>NZ_SMLL01000001.1 GCF_004681965.1 Ramlibacter rhizophilus
TCGCCTTTCTTTGCCTACTTTCTTTGGCGAAGCAAAGAAAGTAGGTCGGCCGCCGGGCCGAGACCCGGCACGCCACGGGAGCAAGCCCACAGTGCAAAGAAGCCCGTGCCAAATCAGAGAAGTCCCCCGCCGCACTGACGGCCGAGGCTCACACACACCCCGCCCCCTTCCTGCTAGGGTGCCTGATCCGATGCGACCAGGCATGTCCCTCCTCAAGCGCTTCCTCCTCATGCTCGCCCTGTGGCTCGTGCTCACCCAGGCCGAGCCCGGTGCCTGGTTCATGGGCCTGCTCGCGGCCGCGCTCGCGGCGGGGCTCAGCATGCGCATCCTGCCGCCCGCGCCTTCGGCCGTGAGCGCGCGCCGGGCCGTCCGCCTGGCGGGGCACTTCCTCTCCGGCTCGCTGCGCGGCGGCATCGACGTGGCGCGCCGGGCCTTCGACCCCCGCATGCCGCTGCGCCCCGGCTGGATCCGCCATGGCCTGGACCTTCCCCCCGGGCCCGGCCGCAAGCTGCTGGGCGACCTCCTCACGCTGATGCCCGGCAGCATGGCCGCCGGCGATGACGGCCGGTCGCTGCTGGTGCATTGCCTGGACACCCGCCAGCCGGTGGGCAGCGACATCCGCGCGCTGGAGCGCCTGCTGCGGCAGACGCTGGGCCACGAGGGCGAGGCGCGCCGTGAATGAGCTGCTGTACGGCGCTGCCGGACTGCTCCTGCTGACCGTGGCGGCCAGCCTGGTGCGGGTGCTGCGCGGGCCCACGCGGGCCGATCGCATGATGGGCGCGCAGCTGAGCGCGACCGCGGGCGTGGCCGTGCTCATGCTGCTCGCGCAGGCACAGGCCCTGCCGGCCGTGCTGGACGTCGCGCTGGTGCTGGCCCTGCTGGCCGCCCTGGCCACGGTGGCCTTCGTGAAGGCCGCCAGCCGCGACGGCGCCGGCGACCCGGAGGAAGAAGCGCCATGAGGATGCTGATCGACGGTCTGAGCCTCGTGCTGCTCGCCGCCGGACTGCTGTTCTTCCTGGCCGGCACCGTGGGCCTGCTGCGTTTTCCCGACGTGCACAGCCGCCTGCATGCGCTGACCAAGGCGGACAACCTCGGGCTGGGCTTCATCGCCCTGGCCATGGCGCTGCAGTCGGAAAGTGCCTGGCAGGCGCTCAAGCTGATGCTGGTGTGGCTGCTGGCGCTGCTGGCCGCGGCCACGGCCGCGCAGCTGGTGGCCCGGTCGGCCCTGGTGAGCCCCCAGGCGGTTCGCGAGGAGGAGCCGTGAGCCTGGCCTTCGACGCGCTGCTGTGCCTGCTGCTGCTGGCGGTCGCCCTGGGCGCGGTGCTGGCGCGCGAGACCTATGCGGTGGTGATGCTCTTCATGGTGCTGGGGCTCTTCGCCGCCGTGGCCTGGGTGCGGCTGGGGGCGGTGGACGTGGCGCTCGCCGAGGCGGCCATCGGCGCGGGCCTGACGGGGGTGCTGCTGGTGCGCGCGGCCGCGCGCCTGCCCACCACGCCCGATCGCACGCCGTGGCGCGTGGCGGCGCCGCGCCGCGCGCTGGGGGCCGTGCTCGCGCTGGGCGTTTTCGGCGCGCTGGCCGCTTTCGTGCTTGACCCGCCGGCCACGAGTGGCCTGGCCGGGCCCGTCCGGGCGCAGCTCGGCGCCACCGGCGTGAGCCATCCGGTCACGGCGGTGCTGCTGGACTTCCGCGGCTACGACACGCTGCTGGAGACGGTGGTGCTGCTCATGGCGCTGGTGGGTGCCTGGTCACTCTGCGCCGACCGTGACTGGGGCCAGCGGCCGGGGCACGAGGAGCATGCCCGCGCGCAGGGCCTGCTGGTGTCCTTCGCGCGGGTGCTGCCGCCGCTGGCGCTGCTGGTGGCGCTGCATCTGTTCTGGGCCGGGGCCACCGGTCCGGGCGGCGCGTTCCAGGCCGGCACCGTGCTGGCGGCCGTGGCGCTGCTGGTGGCGCTGGCGGGGCAGGGCGCGCCGGCGGGCGTGACCGACTGGCGCCTGCGCCTGGCCGCTGTCTTCGGCCCGGCGCTGTTCCTGCTCTTCGCCGCCGGCGCCCTGCCGTCCGGCGGTTTCCTCGACTTCCCGCAGCCGCTGGCCAAGGCGGCGGTGCTGGTGATCGAGGCCGGACTCACCGCCTCGATCGCGGCCACGCTGGCGCTGCTGGTGCTGGGCGCCCCCGCGAGGCGGGCGTGACGTCGGCCGTGCTGTTCGGCCTGTGCGGCGCGGCCCTGGTCGCCATCGGCCTGTACGGCCTGGTGGCGCACGAGCTGCTGCTGCGCCGCGTGCTCGGCTTCAACCTGCTGGGAAGCGGCATCTTCCTGGTCTTCGGCAGCGTGGCGGCGCGCATGCCCGAGACCGACCCCGTTCCGCTGGCGATGGTGATCACCGGCATCGTCGTCGCGCTCGCCGCCACCGCTTTGGCGCTGGCGCTCGCCGCGCGGCTGGAGCGCCTTGCGCCTGCGCAAGGCGAGGAGGAGCATTGAGCGAGTGGCTGGCCGCGGCGGCCTCGCCGCAGGTGCCCTGGTCGGCCATGGCCGTGGCCCTGCCGCTGGCCGCCGCGCTGGCGGCGAGCGTGTCGCTGCGGCTGGCGCAGGCGCTGGTGCTGCCGGTCTCGCTGCTGGCCATCGCGGTGGGGCTGGGGGCCGTGCTGCAGGCCGCATCGCACGACGCCACCGTCCTGGCGGTCGGCGGATGGCGGCCGCCCCTGGGCATCGCGCTGCGCAACGACGGCCTCGCGGCGGCCTTCACCCTGGTCGGCGCGCTCGTGGCCGCGGCCGCCCTGGGCTTCGCGCGCGGACCGATGCGCGAGGGCCCGCAGCGCCGCGCCTGGGCCTTCTGGCCGCTGTGCTTCGGCCTGGTCGCCGCGCTGAATGCCGCCTTCTTCGCGGCCGACCTGTTCAACCTCTATGTCGCCCTGGAGCTGCTCACGATCTGCGGCGTCTCCCTGGTGGCGCTGGAAGGCACGCGGGCCGCGCTCGAGTCGGCCCTGCGCTACCTGCTGTTCGCGCTGCTCGGCTCGCTGTCCTTCCTGCTCGGGGTGGTGATGCTGTATGCGGGCTTCGGTAGCCTGGACCTGGGGGAGCTGCGACGCCTGGGCGCCACGCAGCCGCCCGCCCCGGCGGCCATCGCGCTGGTGGCCGCGGGGCTCATGGCCAAGTCGGCCCTGTTCCCCCTGCACGGCTGGCTCGCCCCCGCGCATGCGGCGGCACCCGCGCCCGCCAGCGCGCTGCTGTCCGCGCTGGTGGTGAAGGCGCCGGTGCTCGTGCTGCTGCGCCTGGGCTTCGAGGTGTTCCCGGCGCTGACGGGCCCGGCCCTGGGCCAACTGCTCGGGGCGCTGGGCGCGCTGGCCATCGTGCTGGGATCGTTGCTGGCCTGGCGCCAGCAGCGGCTGAAGCTCGTGGTCGCGTACTCCACGGTGGCCCAGCTGGGCTACCTGCTGCTGCTGTTCCCCCTGGCCACGGGCGCGGCCCGCGCCGAGGACTGGGCCGCCACGGCCTGGGTGGGGGTGGCGCTGCACGCGCTGGCGCATGCCCTGGCCAAGGCGGCGCTGTTCCTCTCGGCCGGGGCGATGGCCGAGGCCGTGGGCAACGACCGCATCGATTCGCTGGCGGGCCTGGGCAGCGCCATGCCGCTGGCGGCCTTCGCCTTCGCGTTGGCCGCGGTCTCGCTCATGGGGCTGCCGCCCTCGGCCGGGTTCCTGGCCAAGTACCTCTTGCTGGTGGCCGCGCTCGCGAGCGGGCAATGGTGGTGGGCGGCGGTCATGCTGGTGGGCGGGCTGCTGGCCGCGGGCTACCTGTTCCGGCCCATGGCCCGCCTGCTGGCCGATGCGCAGCCCGTGCTGCAGAGGGACGTCTCGCGTGCGCGCCAGACACTCGCCCTGGCGCTCGCCCTGGCGGCCGTGCTGCTGGGCCTGGGCTCGGCCTGGCCCTACCGCATGCTGGCGGCCCCGCTGGAGATGGCCCCGTGATGCAGGCCGTCCTGCCCATCGCCACGCTGGCGCTGTCGCTGCTGGCCGCGCTGGTGATCTTTGCCTTGCCGGAGGAGGCGCGCCGCACGCGCAGCGCCTTCAACCTGGGCGCCGCCGTCGCCAAGCTGGGCCTGGTGCTGGCCATGCTGTCCGGCGTGCGCGACGGCGTCGCCTACGAGGCCCGGCTCGAACTGGTGCCCGGGCTGGACCTGCTGCTGCGGGTGGACGCGCTCTCGCTGCTCTTCGTGACGCTGTCGGCCTTCCTGTGGCTGGTGACCACGGTCTATGCCATCGCCTACCTCGGCGACGGCCCGAAGCAGTCCCGCTTCTTCGGTTTCTTCAGCCTCTGCGTGACCGCCACCACGGGCGTGGCGCTCTCGGGCACGCTGGTGACCTTCTTCATCTTCTACGAGATCCTCACGCTGGCGACCTGGCCGCTGGTGGTGCACAAGGGCGATGCGGCCTCGTTCGCGGCGGGTCGGCGGTACCTGGCCTACACCCTCTTCGGCAGCGCGCTGCTGCTGGCCGGCATCGTGTGGCTGGAAGGCCAGACCGGGCCGATCGAGTTCGTGCGCCAGGGCAGCCTGTCGCAGGGCGACGCCAACTCGCTGCGCTGGATCTTCGCCCTGATGGTCGCCGGCCTGGGCGTGAAGGCGGCGCTGGTGCCGCTGCATGGGTGGCTGCCCTCGGCGATGGTCGCGCCCGCGCCGGTGAGCGCGCTGCTGCACGCGGTGGCCGTGGTCAAGGCCGGCGCCTTCGGCATCGTGCGGCTGGTGTACGACGTGTACGGCATCGAGCTGGTCCACCACCTCGGCCTGGGGCTGCCGCTGACCCTCGTGGCCAGCGCGACGATCCTGTGGGGGTCGCTGCGGGCGCTGCAGCAGGTGGACATCAAGCGGCGCCTGGCCTATTCCACCGTGAGCCAGGTCTCCTACATCGTGCTGGGGACCGCGCTGTTCGGGCCGGCGGCGACCGTGGGCGGCCTGGTGCATCTGGTGCACCAGGGCCTGATGAAGATCACGCTCTTCTTCTGCGCCGGCGCCCTGGCCGAGCGCGCCGGCATCACCCGCATCGACCAGCTGGACGGCGCCGGTCGGCGCATGCCCGGCACGATGCTGGCCTTCAGCGCGGCGGCCGTGGGCATGATCGGCCTGCCGCCGGTGGCGGGCTTCGTGAGCAAGTGGTACCTGGGCGTGGGCGCGCTGCAGTCCGACCGGCCGTGGGTGCTGCTGGTGCTGGGCGCCAGCGCGCTGCTGAACGCCGCGTACTTCCTGCCCATGCTGCACCGCGCCTGGCTCCGGCCGGCACCCCCGGGCGCGCGGCGGGAGCCGCCCGCGCCGGGGCTGGTGTTGCCGGCCGTGGTGACGGCGGTGGTCAGCGTGGCGGCCGGCGCGCTGGCCGGCTATGCCTACAGTCCCCTGGGCTGGGCGACGCTGATCGTGGACAGGAGCTACCGGCCGTGAACCTGGCCTCGCTGCTCGTCGTGCTCGCGCTGGCGGTGCCGCTGGTGCTGGCGGCCTTGTCGGGCGCCGTGCGGGAGCCGCTTCGCCTGCTGCCCTGGGCGGCGCTGCCGGGGCTGGCGTGCGCGCTCGCGGCGCCCTGGGGAACGCGCGTGGACGCGCCGGAACTCCTGCTCGGGACGGTGCTGCAACTGGACGGCACGGGCGCGGTGTTCCTCGGCCTCTGCGCGGTGCTCTGGACGGCCGCCGGTTTCTACGCACCGGCGTACCTGCGCGGCACGCCGCATCCGCGGTCCTTCTGCATCGCCTGGAACCTCACGCTGGCCGGCAGCCTGGGCACCTGCCTGGCCGCGGACGCGGCGAGCTTCTATCTCGCCTTTGCCCTGGTCTCGCTGCCCGCCTACGGACTGGTCATGCATGAACGCAGCGACGCCGCCTGGCGCGCCGGGCGCGTCTACATCGCGCTCGCGCTCTTCGCAGAGATCGCGCTGCTGCTCGGGCTCATGCTGGGGGTGCAGGCTGCGGGCAGCCTGGAGATCGCGAGGGTGCGCGAGGCGCTGCCGGCGGCGGCGCACGGCGAGCTGGCGGTGCTGGCGCTGGCGACCGGGCTCGGGGTCAAGTGCGGCCTCTTTCCGCTGCACGGGTGGTTGCCGCTCGCGCATGCCGCGGCGCCGGTGCCGGCGTCCGCGGTGCTGAGCGGCGCGATCGTGAAGGCCGGCATCCTCGGCCTGCTGCGCTTCCTTCCGGGCGAAGGCGGCATGGCGGCTTTCGCCGAGTGGCTGCAGGTGCTGGGTGTCGGCACGGCCTGGATGGCCGTGGCGCTCGGCGTCTGCCAGCGCGAGCCCAAGCCCGTGCTGGCGTACTCCACGATGAGCCAGATGGGCCTGCTGGTGGCCATCCTCGCCGGGGGCGCCTCGCAGGCCGGCATCGGCGGCGCCACGGCGGTGGCGGTGCTTGTTTTCGCCGTCCACCACGGGCTGGCCAAGGGCGCACTGTTCCTGGCCGTGGGCGTGTTGTCGGGGCCGGGCCGCCGCGGCGTGCTCGTTGCGTGCGCGGTGCTGGGCCTGGCCCTGGCCGGCCTGCCGCTCACCGGCGGCATGCTCGCCAAGCTCGCGGCCAAGGAGCCGCTGGGCAGTGGTCTCGTCGCGCAGGCCGCCGCGCTGGTGGGGGCGGGGACGCTGCTGCTGATGCTGCGCTTCCTCCACCTGGCCGCGCGGCAGGCGCCTGGCAAGGCCCATGCGGGGCCGCGCCAGACGCTCGCCTTCGGCGCGCTCGCCGCCGCGGCCCTGCTGGCACCGTGGTGGCTGGCGGCGCGGACCGACGCGACGCTGCTGCCGAAGGTCCTGGAGGCTGGCAACGCGTGGACGGCGACCTGGCCGCTGCTGCTCGCCCTGGCGCTGGCCTGGGCCGCGCTTCGCGTCGGCCGCGTGCCGCGCGTTCCCTCGGGCGATATCGCCTGCATCGCGGATGCCGCGTGGCTGCGATGGCGCAGCCGGCCGACGCGAGCGCCAGCCCCGAGCCGCTGGGACCTTCAGGCCTGGCGGGCCGCCGGCGCCGGCGCCTCGCGCCGCGCCCTCGATGCGGCGGAAAAACTTTCGTACTGGCGTGTCGCCGCCGTGGCGCTGGCGCTCGTCGCACTCGGGATCGGGCTGCTGCTACCTTAGTCTGCGTCGCGTTTTGGGCGGCGCTCTGGTAGGGTAGCCCTCGTATCGCGGAACCCTGCACGGCATCGAACCGCTCTGAATTCGAGAGCGACGCTGGATGCGTCGCACGGAACGAGGCCCATGAGCACGCGCATCGAACACGACACCTTCGGCCCGGTCGAAGTCCCGGCCGAACGCCTCTGGGGCGCGCAGACGCAGCGCTCGCTGCAGAACTTCGACATCTCCGGCGAGCGCCAGCCGCGCGAGATCATCCGAGCGCTGGTGCAGGTCAAGCGCGCCTGCGCAGTGGTCAACCGCGCGCTGGGGCTGCTGCCGCCGGACAAGGCGGCGGCCATCGTGGCGGCGGCCGACGAGGTGCTGTCCGGCCGGCATGCGGACGAATTCCCCCTGGTGGTCTGGCAAACAGGCTCGGGCACCCAGACCAACATGAACGTCAACGAGGTGCTCGCCAACCGCGCGAGCGAACTGCTCGGCGGCCCGCGCGGCGAGGGCCGCCTCGTGCACCCCAACGACGAGGTCAATCGCAGCCAGTCGTCCAACGACGTGTACCCCACGGCCATGCACATCGCGGCGGTGGTGGGCCTGCGCGAGCGGCTGCTGCCGTCGATCGAGCGCCTGCACGAGACGCTGGCGGCCAAGTCGCGCGAGTTCGCGGACATCGTGAAGATCGGCCGCACCCACCTGCAGGACGCCACGCCGCTCACGCTGGGCCAGGAGTTCTCCGGCTATGCCGCGCAGCTCGCGCAGAACCGGCGCCACGTCGAGGCGGCCTTGCCGCACCTGTGCGAGCTGGCGCTGGGCGGCACCGCGGTGGGCACGGGCCTGAACGCGCCGCGCGGCTTCGATGTGCAGGTGGCCGCCGAGCTGGCCCGGCTCACCGGGCAGCCCCTGGTGAGCGCCGGCAACAAGTTCGAGGTGATGGCCGCGGCCGACGCGCTGGTGCATGCGCACGGCGCGCTCAAGACCCTGGCCGCCAGCCTGATGAAGATCGCCAACGACGTGCGCTGGCTGGCGAGCGGTCCGCGCAGCGGCATCGGCGAGCTGCGCATTCCGGAGAACGAACCGGGCTCGTCCATCATGCCGGGCAAGGTCAACCCGACGCAGAGCGAGGCGCTGACCATGCTGTGCGCCCAGGTCTTCGGCAACGACGTGGCCATCAACGTCGGCGGGGCCTCGGGCAACTTCGAGCTCAACGTCTTCCGGCCGCTGATCGCGCACAACTTCCAGCAGAGCGTGCGCCTGCTGGCCGACGGCATGGACAGCTTCGATGCGCATTGCGCACGGGGCATCGAGCCGGACCGCGCGCGCATCGCCGAGCTGGTGGACCGCTCGCTCATGCTGGTGACGGCGCTCAATCCCCACATCGGCTACGACAAGGCCGCCCAGATCGCCAAGAAGGCGCACCGCGAGGGCACGACCCTGCGCGAGGCGGCGATCGCACTGGGGCATGTGAGCGCGCAGGACTTCGACCGGTGGGTGCGGCCCGAGCAGATGACGGGCGAGCACCCAGGCCAGGACTGACGACGGAAATAAATACAAAGAATTAGAGTGACCGTCGATTTGGTTGATTTGGTATCGAATAGTTTCCCAACTGAAGTGGAGCGTGCTAATCTGCCTCGCACCAATTGTTGAGTTGGAATGGCCCACGAGAGTGGCGGCAGTAACCGAGTGCACGGATGGACGAGCGTCGATCTGGAGCAGAGGAGAAATCGATCATGGAGCACGTGAGCAGCGGGCTGTCCAGGGTTCGGGCCTCTTCGGGCGCGCGCGCCGCCCTGGGACGGACCTGGCAGAAGATCGTCAGCCGTTTCGGGGCGGTGTTCCTCTTCCACTTCGTCGTGATCGTCGCTGTGCTGTCGCTCACCACGGCTTTGTTCGGGATTGCCTTCGAGCACTTCGTGCAGCGCCCGCGGGTGCGCATGGCCGCCGAGGTCTACGCCGCGAATTTCGAGGCGCTGGTCACCGCGGTCCAGTCCAACCCCGTGCCCGAGCGCCTGGCCCTGCTGAGAAAGCTGGGGCAAATGAGCAATGACCTGGTGGCCGAGGACGACCCGACTGCCTGGCCCCTGGTCGAGCCGAACCAGTTGCTGGTGCAGGATTTCCTCTTCAGCCTGCGCGAGCGCCTCCCCCGCTACGACGTCGCGTTCACGCCGGGTCCGCGGCCGCTGCTGTGGTTGAGCGTGCCGGTGGACGTCGGCCGCACGGCCTGGGTTCGCATGGATCTGGGGCCATTCGTCTCGGTTCGCGCCGCCCACCTGACGATCGTCGTGTTCCTGGCGGTGCTCACCGCCTCGGCCGGTACCGCCTACCTGATCACCAGCCTGCGCCGCCGCCTGTCGTGGGTCGCGGAGGCCCTTGACCGCATGGACCCGCGCAGCGGCCGCCTGGACACCGTGCCGCCCGTGAGTCCGGGCAGCGACCCGCTCGAACTCGCCAGCCATCTGCGCGGCATGGCCTCGCGCGTGGCTGAGGTGCAGGCAGAACGCACGCTGCTGATGGTGGGCGTGGCAAGGGACCTGGAGGAGTTGGTGCAGAACTTTCGCAGGGCGCAGCCTGCGACGACACTCTCACCCGAGGCGGCGCGCTACGCGGACGACATGCAGCGCGTGGTCAGGCGCTTCAGCGAGTTCGCCCAGTCGCCTGCGGGCGAGGAGGTGCAGCAACTGGACCTCGACCCACTGCTGTCCGAGCTTGCCCTGCAGCTGGCACGCCCCGACATCCCCGTGCGCATGCAGCTCGGCGGCCTGCCGTACACGGACCTGCGCCCCTCGGCGGCGCGGCAGATCTTCGGCAACCTGCTGGACAACGCGGTGCGCTACGGCGGGGAGGCCGTGGAGGTGAGCAGCAGTGTCGAGCACGGCTGGGTCGTGGTGCGCATCCTGGACCGCGGCCCGGGCCTGACCGAGCAGGAACTGGTCCTGGTGGGCCGGCCCTTCTATCGCACCGAGCGTGCCCGCTCGCGCGCCGCGGGCAGCGGCCTGGGCATCGCCATCGCGCGCCAGCAGGCCGAGGCGCATGGCGGCGTGGTGCGCCTGTCGCCGCGGCCCGGTGGCGGCCTGCAGGTGGAGGTGTGGCTGCGCCCCGCGCGGCTGGCCTGAGCGGCGCCCCTCAGTGCCGCTGGGTCGCCGGCCCGGCCATGATGCGATCGGTGTAGGCGATCGCCATGGCCGACAGCAGGAAGGCGATGTGGATCGCCGTCTGCGCGATCAGCACCCGGTCGGAATAGTTGTCGGCGTTGATGAAGGTCTTGAGCAGGTGGATGGAGCTGATGCCGATGATCGCGGTGGCCAGCTTGACCTTCAGCACCGAGGCGTTCACGTGGCTGAGCCACTCGGGCTGGTCGGGGTGTCCGTGCAGGTTCATGCGGCTCACGAAGGTCTCGTAGCCGCCCACGATCACCATGATCAGCAGGTTGGAGATCATCACCACGTCGATCAGCGCCAGCACCACCAGCATGATCACCGTCTCGTTCAGCGAGGTGACCGGCGCGGTGCTCTTGTAGCCGATGCTGGTCACCAGTTTCTGCAGGGCGACCTCGCTGCCGAAGGCGGCCTCCAGCAGGTGGACGAGTTCCACCCAGAAGTGAAAGACATACACCGCCTGGGCGGCGATCAGCCCCAGGTACAGGGGCAGTTGCAGCCAGCGGCTGGCGAAGATCAGGTTGGGAAGCGGGCGCAGGGGAGATTTCCTGCCTTGGAGCGGATTCGGGTCGGCCATCGGATCAGGTGCTGGGAGGACCGGCGATTCTAGAGGCGGGGCCCGGGGCGGCTGGCTAAACTCGCGTCAGGGCGATGTAAGAGGCTCCCCGGAGAGTCCCGCCCCGGTCCTACCACTTCGGAGACAAGCATGAGCGCCATCGAGTCCGTCCTGGTCGAAAACCGCGTGTTCCCGCCGCCGGAATCGGCAGTGCAGGGGGCGCGCATCGCCGGCATGCAGGCCTACGAGGCCCTGTGCCGGGAGGCGGAAGACGACTTCGAGGGCTTCTGGGCGCGCCTGGCGCGCGAGAACGTCGAATGGACGCGGCCCTTCACCCGCACCCTGGACGAGAGCCGCGCACCGTTCTACCGCTGGTTCGACGACGGCCAGCTCAATGCCAGCGCCAACTGCCTGGACAAGCACCTGGGCACCCCGGTGGAGAACAAGACCGCCATCGTCTTCGAGTCCGACGACGGCCAGGTCACCACCGTCACCTACCGCGAACTCCTCACCCGCGTGGCGCGGTTCGCGAATGCCCTGAAGGCGCAGGGCATCGGCCGCGGCGACCGCGTGATCATCTACATGCCCATGACCATCGAGGGCGTGGTCGCCATGCAGGCCTGCGCCCGCATCGGCGCGACGCACAGCGTGGTCTTCGGCGGCTTCTCGGCCAAGGCGCTGAACGAGCGCATCATCGACGCTGGCGCGGTGGCCGTGGTCACCGCCAACTTCCAGATGCGCGGCGGCAAGGAGCTGCCGCTGAAGGCCATCGTGGACGAGGCCATCGGCATGGGCGGCTGCGACACGCTGCGCAGCGTGCTGGTGTACCGGCGCACGGGCACGGCCTGCAACATGGTGGACGGGCGCGACAAGACCTTCGACGAGGCGCTGCAGGGCCAGGCCGACGAGTGCCCGCCGCAAGCGGTGGATGCCGAGCACCCGCTCTTCATCCTCTACACCTCCGGCTCCACCGGCAAGCCCAAGGGCGTGCAGCATTCCACCGCCGGCTACCTGCTGTGGGCCCACCTCACCATGAAGTGGACCTTCGACATCCGGCCCGAGGACGTGTTCTGGTGCACGGCCGACATCGGCTGGATCACTGGCCACACCTACGTCGCCTACGGCCCGCTGGCCGCCGGGGCCACGCAGGTCATCTTTGAGGGCGTGCCCACCTTCCCGCACGCGGGCCGCTTCTGGCAGATGATCGAGCGGCACAAGGTCAGCATCTTCTACACCGCGCCCACGGCCATCCGCTCCCTCATCAAGGCCGCCGAGAGCGACGAAGCCGTCCATCCCAGGCGCTGGGACCTCTCCTCGCTGCGCATCCTGGGCAGCGTGGGCGAGCCGATCAACCCCGAAGCCTGGATGTGGTACCACCGGAACGTGGGCGGCGAGCGCTGCCCCATCGTGGACACCTTCTGGCAGACCGAGACCGGCGGCCACATGATCACGCCGCTGCCGGGCGCCACGCCGCTGGTGCCGGGCTCGTGCACCTTGCCGCTGCCGGGCATCATGGCCGCCATCGTGGACGAGACCGGCAAGGACCTGCCGAACGGCGCGGGCGGCATGCTGGTGGTCAAGCGGCCCTGGCCCTCGATGATCCGCACCATCTGGGGCGACCCGGAGCGTTTCAAGAAAAGCTACTTCCCCGAGGAGATGGGCGGACGCACCTACCTGGCCGGCGACGGCGCGGTGCGCAGCGCCGACCGGGGCTACTTCCGCATCACCGGCCGCATCGACGACGTGCTGAACGTCTCGGGCCACCGCCTGGGGACCATGGAGATCGAATCGGCCCTGGTGGCCAAGACCGACCTGGTGGCCGAAGCCGCGGTGGTCGGCCGCCCCGACGACCTCACGGGCGAGGCGGTGTGCGCCTTCGTGGTGCTCAAGCGTCCGCGCCCCACGGGCGAGGAAGCCCGCCAGATCGCCAACGAGTTGCGCAATTGGGTGGCCAAGGAGATCGGACCCATCGCCAAGCCGAAGGACATACGCTTCGGCGACAACCTGCCGAAGACGCGCAGCGGGAAGATCATGCGGAGGTTGCTGCGGAGCATTGCCAAGGGGGAGGCGATCACGCAGGACACGAGTACCTTGGAGAACCCTGCCATCCTGGATCAATTGGCACAAGCGAATTGATCCAGGCCAGCCGGCATTCGGTCAGCGCCCCAGCGCGTGTACCGTGCTGCCGCCGTTGCCTACCCCTTCGTACACCAGCACCACGTGCCCGTCCGGCCCGCCTGCGATGGCGTAGTCTTTGCCCGAGATTCCATGTTGCGGCCCCACGCTGCTCCACCAGCTCGTCAGCCTGTCCGCCAGAACCTCGGAGGCGCCTTGCATCCTGGCATCAGCATCGAACTCCTGAAGACCGATGCTCGCGCTGGTGCCGCGGTTCCATCCCCGTTCGTTCTGCCAGGCGATGGCGAAAGCGTGGTCCTGCAGCGTTATCGCGTTTAGCTTGTAGACGAACGGAGCCGTCGGCAAGACAACGGCCGGTGTGACCTCGCGCCCGTTCATGCCCAAGGTCTGCACCAGGATGCTTGGCTGCAACGAGTAATCCCCGCGGTGCCACGCGAGCGCGAATGTCGCATGGGAGACGCCGGTGGCTGCAATCTCCGGGATGGCGGTGCTTCCCCGTGAAGCGGCCACCTCTGTCTCCGGGCCGACGGGTTCGGCATGGCGATTGATGCGGCGCGTGTACACGGACGACACCGGAACGGCGTCGGCGGTGGTGTTCACCCAGGCAGCGACCAGAGTCCCATTGGGGAGGGGGACCAGCTCGATCCGGGACTGCTCGCCGGGTGTCTCGCTCACCGCGACGTTGCCACCGCTCGGCACAGCGTCTGCCGCATACCGCTGAACGTAAGCCCGGCCCAGGCCGGCGCGCCCGGGCTTGCCGGTCCATCCCACGTCGAAGCCGCCTTCCGCGGTCGGCTGCACAGTCAGGTCGAGCACTCCGGGATGTACCGGACTTTCGCTCACCAGGATCCGCTCGCCCACCGGATCACCGGATGCCGTGAAGCGCTGCGCGTGGACCGCCTGCCGGACACCGGCCGGCGTGGTCGCGTGAAGATCCTGTGCCCATGCGAGTAAGAACCCGCCACTCGAAAGCGCAGTCACCGTGAGCCGCTGCGGGCCGGGTGCGTCTGTCATGCCGAGCTGGAGGACTGCACCGGTGAGGGCGCCGCGCGTGTCCAGGCGCTGCCCGAACATGTCGCCCTGCACGGCCCATACGACAAGCGAGCTGCCGTCGGCAAACCGCGCAACATCCGGCCCGTGGGCATCGCCCGCCGTGGTCGTCACCTCGACGTCGAAGGGCTGGAAGGCAGGGGAGGCCGGGGCGTCTGGATGCGTGCCCCGCGACGGGCGCTTGGTTGCAAGCGCAGGATCGTTGGCATGCGCCAGCGCAAGTTCATTCGGCGCGCCACCCCCGCACGCGGACAAGACCGCCGCCGAAATGCATGCTGCCGCCCACTTCAACCTGGCCATGTGCTCTCCCTTGCTGGGTGAATGATCTTGAAAATAGATCGGAACCCGGTCGCGCACCTTAAGGGGAGTTCTGGTCAGGCTGCAAGCACAGCAGGCCAAATGAAATCAGCGCCGCGCAGGCGATGCCGCGAACGAGAGAGCGCGGCTACACGGCGTGCGACAGCACCAGCAACGGTGCTCCGAGCACCGCCAGGCTCGCCTCCTCGCGCGTGACTCGCACGCGGCGGTCCCGCGTCGATGAAGGAGGGGCTTTCCGGCGGGAGGCTAGTGGGCGAAGCTAACTGCAAGTCCTCTGCGCCGCATGACGGTCAACGCACAAGCGGAGGAGCTCCCTGCCAGCTCCGCGGCCTATGTCTGCACCGTCTGGCGCGTGCTTGGAGTTCCAGACAGGCGGGTCCGCACGAGGGCATACATCCGGCCGGCCAGTGCGCCCGCCAGATCGATTCCGACATCGCGTAGCGTGGGGTGCCGCCCGGGAACCCAGGTTTGCATCAGCTCGGTACCGATCGCCAGGGCCACTGCCAGGGCCAGCACACGCCCGGTAGCACGCCAGTGCGGCCCCGGTGCGGACATGCTGCCTAGCAAAGCGAACAGCACGAAATGCGCCACTGCGGGCCAGGGCAGCTGGGGGCCAAGGAGGCTATGTGCCTGGTCCTTGATTTCGCCTGGCATCAGAGTGCCAAGCACGATGGCAAAGAGGAGGGCAGGAAAGAGGCGTGAAGGCATTGTGGGAGTCTTGCGGAGGATGGCCACGGTCATCAGCGCTAACTGAAGAGTAGCGTACGAACGGGTCGGGCGCCGGCCGCCGGCGAGTGAGCACCCCAGCACGAGAGAGCTTTCTATGGCCCCCATGTGTCGGCTCGACAACGCATGGAGTGGTTCCGACACACGCGTGGAGTTTTGTTCTGTTTTTTGTACGTATCACCCGGTCCGGAAGAGAATCTTTTAGTGGCAATAAATGCCGGGCCCCGGGTAGGTATATGGTTAATACGTTGTTTATCTGGAAACTCAATACCGATGTTTTTATTACTGGACAGCTCAGCAATGTCTGTGGAAACATCACGGGGTCGTGCATCAGTACGGCGAGGGCTGACGGGGCACAGGGAGTTTTCCGCAGGATGTACAGAGATAAGAGCGATCCGCTGCCTTTTGCAGCAAGCGTCATCACGCCAGCAGAAGTGGTCCACACCCGGCCCGGGCGCGAACTGCGGCCCCGCCACCGCGCGGTCAAGCGCGCGTTCGATATCGCAGGTGCCCTCGTCTTCTTCACGCTTTTCATGCCGGTTTACCTGGCTGTTGCGACCGGGGTGGCCTTCACCTCGCGCGGGCCGGTTTTCTATACGCAGCGCCGCGTGGGCCTGCACGGGCGCAGCTTCCGCTTCTACAAGTTTCGGTCGATGCGGGCCGACGCCGATCGCGCCCTCGTGCGCTATCTGGACACGCACCCAGAAGCCAGCGAGCAATGGCACAAGTTCCAGAAGCTCGATGACGATCCGCGCATCACCCGCTTTGGTGCCTTCATCCGCCGCACCAGCCTGGACGAGCTGCCGCAGTTCTGGAACGTGCTGGTCGGCGACATGAGCCTGGTGGGGCCGCGCCCTTGCATGCAAAGCCAGCGTCAGCTTTATGGCCCGTACTGGCCGGACTACTGCGCGCTCAAGCCGGGACTCACCGGACTGTGGCAGGTGAGCGGGCGCAATCGTCTGAGCTTCAGCGAGCGTGTGGCCCTGGACACCCGTTACGCCCGCGAATGGTCGATCTGGATGGACCTGCGCATCCTGGTCAAGACGCTGCGTGTGGTGGCGACGGGTGATGGGTCGAAGTAGTCGCCACCCACGATGTCGATGCACAACGATCCACGCCAATTCCTGCGGCGCGCACCACATGCTGAGCTAGCATCACCGTCGATCCGCTGAGCAGCCGCAACGCCCCCTTCTCGCCCCGCGCTTTCGTCGCTCCAAGTACTGTAATGATCCAGCCCGTCATCCTGTGCGGCGGCTCCGGCACCCGTTTGTGGCCGCTGTCCCGCAAAGCCTTTCCCAAGCAGTTCGTCCCGTTGATTGGCGGCAAGAGTTTGCTGGCCTTGACGTTGGAGCGCGTGGCCGCCTTGTGCAAGGGCCCAGGCCACCCTGGCGTGTTGTGCGTGGGCGCGGAAGACCATCGCTTTCTGGTGAATGAATCTCTCGAAGCAGCCGGCGTGCAAGGCACCGCCTTGCTGGAGCCGGTGGCCCGCAACACGGCCGCTGCGATGGCGCTTGCGGCCTTGCAAGCCGCCGGTCCCGAGCAACTGCTGCTGTTCTGCCCCGCTGACCACCACATTCCCGACGAAGCGGCCTTCTGCGAGATGGTGCGCAACGCCGCGCGCGCGGCCAGGCAGCCCGGCACCATCGTCACCTTCGGCGTGCTGCCCACCTTCCCGAGTACGGGCTACGGCTACATCGAATGCGGCGAGCCCCAGGGCGATACCAGCCACCGGGTGCGCCGCTTCATCGAAAAACCCAACCGGGAGTTCGCGCAAGAACTGATCCTGGGTGGCAAGGTGCTGTGGAACGCGGGCATCTTTTTATGCAGCGCCGGCACCCTGCTGGAGGCCTTGGCCCAGCACGCTCCCGACATCCTCACGCGCTGCCAGGAGGCGATGAGCGGGCGCACGCACGACGGCATCTTCCTGCGCCCGGCCGAGGCGCCTTTGCAAGCCTGTCGCAGCGAGAGCATCGATTACGCCGTCATGGAGCGGCACGACAACGTGCGCGTGTATCCGTTCCGGTCGGCCTGGAGCGATGTGGGCAGCTGGAACGCCGTGGCCGACATGACCGAGCCCGACGAGCAGGGCAACCGCATCGAGGGGCAGGGCGTGGCCGTCGATTCGCGCAATGTGTACATCCACGCCCCGCACCGCCGCGTGGTGGCCCTGGGCATGGAAGACGTGGTGATCGTCGACACCCCGGACGCCGTGCTGGTGACGCGCCGCGCCAGCGCCGAACAGGTGAAGGCCGTGGTGGCCGCGCTGGAAGCCAGCCAAAGCCCCGAAGCCGTGAGCCACCGAAAGGTGCAGCGCCCCTGGGGCAGCTACGACAGCATCGAAGCCGGCCCGCGCTTCCAGGTCAAGCGCATCGTGGTCAAGGCGAGCGCATCGCTCAGTCTGCAAAAGCACTACCACCGGGCGGAGCACTGGATTGTCGTCAAGGGCACGGCCGAAGTCACCCGCGGCAAGGACACCTTCCTCATCACCGAGAACCAGTCCACTTACATCCCCCTGGGCGAAGTGCACCGGTTGCACAACCCGGGCAAGACCCCGCTGGAGATGATCGAGGTTCAGTCGGGGAGCTATCTCGGTGAAGACGATATCGTCCGGCTGGACGACAGCTACGGGCGAGTCGTGCCGATTGCCGGGGCCAAGCGGATAGGTTGAGCAGCCCAGGAAAACGCAATGAAGAAAATCGCCGTCGCCGGGACGGGTTATGTGGGGATGTCGCTAGCCGTGTTGCTGGCGCAGCGCCATCAGGTGGTGGCCTTTGATGTGAACCCGATTCGGGTCGAGGAAGTGAACCAGCGGCGCTCGCCCATCAAAGACGCTCTGATCGACAGTTACATGCAGACCCGATCGCTGAACCTGCGGGCCACCTTGGACGCAGCGCAGGCCTTCAAAGGCGCAGATTTCGTCGTGATCTGCACCCCCACGGACTACGACCCAAAAACGAATCGATTCGACACACAGTCTATCGAGGTGGTGGCGCGGCAGGCCATCGCGCTCAGCCCGCACTCCACACTGGTAATCAAGTCCACCGTGCCCGTGGGGTACACGGAGAAGCTGAAGACCGAACTGGGCCACGCCCACATCGTCTTCTCGCCGGAATTCCTGCGTGAAGGCATGGCGCTGCACGACAACTTGCATCCCTCGCGGATCGTCGTCGGCGAGCGGGCCGAGCGGGGAACCATTTTCGCCGGGCTGCTGCGCGAAGGCGCCCTAGACACGGAAGTGCCCGTGCTCCTCACCAACAATAGCGAAGCGGAAGCAATCAAGCTGTTCGCCAACACCTACCTGGCCCTGCGCGTCGCGTTCTTTAACGAGCTGGACACCTATGCCGCCGTGCATGGCTTGGACACCCGTCAAGTAATCGATGGCGTAGGCCTTGATGCGCGGATCGGCCGGCACTACAACAACCCGTCTTTCGGGTACGGCGGCTACTGCCTGCCTAAGGACACGCGACAACTCCTTGGCAGCTGCGAGGACGTGCCGCAGGACCTAATTCGCGCGGTAGTCGATGCCAACTGTACCCGCAAGGACTTTATTGTTCGGGAGGTGCTACGCCGGCAACCGAAGGTGGTCGGTATTCACCGCGTGATCATGAAAGCGGGCTCAGACAACTACCGCGCGTCCTCCGTAGTCGATGTGATGGAAAGACTCAAGTCCAAGGGCGTCGAGGTCATCGTTTACGAGCCTCTGATAACTGCGCCCGAGTTCATGCACTCGCTGGTGATGCGCTCGCTCGATGAATTTAAGCGTCGCTCAGACTTGATTCTTTCGAATCGCATGTCGCCTGATTTGCATGACGTCGCTGCACGGGTTTACACAAGAGATCTCTTTGGCGGCGACAGCTGAAATGCTGAGCGTCGGGAGTTAGGATGCACAGTTCTGGGGTGTGAATGTGGGTTTGCGGAACGCGCAGTCGAGCAGTTAATGAGAAAAGTCCTCGTGTTTCGAAGTGATCTTCTGCCGGTCACCGAGACGTTTATCTATCAGCAGTTTTTAGCGCTAAGACGCTGGCAGCCGGCATTGTTTGGTTATCGGCTTGTAGAGCCCGGCATCAATCTTCAAGGTATAAATCCGGCTCTCATTCGTGGTCCAATGGGTACTGATCCGAGTCGCTGGGGTGGGCTGCCTTTTCGCGCTCTGAATTTTATTGGCATCAGTTCTGGAATAAGAGCTGTACACCGCTTTGCACCAGATTTGGCGCATGTCCATTTTGGTGTGGACGCGGTTTCCGCATGGGGATGGTTGTCTCAGACGAAAATTCCGGTGGTGGTGACATTGCACGGGTACGACGTGACTATCCGGCCGGAGTGGTGGTGGGCCGGAAACGGCGGTAGATCCCGTCGGCACTACCCTAACCTTCTTGCCCGACTGGCCCGGCAGCCTAGGGTCCGATTTGTAGCCGTCTCGAATTCAATCCGGAGCAAAGCGATCGCAATGTACGGCTTGCCGTCCGAAAAGGTGAGTGTCTTGCACATAGGGGTTGATCGTGAAGTGTTTAAACCGGTTGGTTTGCCCGTACGAAGCAGAGGTGCGAAGGTCCTCTTTGTTGGAAGGTTGGTTGAGAAAAAGGGCGCTCTCAATCTGATCCGGGCGATGGCGGTCGTTCAGCATGCGCTCCCAAGCGCGCATCTAACTGTTGTTGGCGACGGTCCTCAGCGTGCTGAATGCGAGCAGCTAGCTAAGGTCCTTGCCGTGAATGTCTGCTTCAAAGGAGCATGCTCGCATGAAGAGGTTAGAGCAATAATGCAAGATGCAAGAGTCTTCTGCTTGCCCAGCATTACGGCTGAGAACGGGGATGCAGAGGGGTTGCCTATTTCGCTGCTCGAGGCGCAGGCATGCGGGCTTCCTGTAGTTGCGACGCAAGCAGGGCGCGAAGCGGTCCTTGATGGAGAGTCCGGATTCATCTGCCCGTCGAATGACATCGCTGCGATCGCTGGAAAATTAAAGCACATCTTGACGGTGGATGATTGTGCTGAAGCAATGAGTGCGAGCGCGATAATTCACGTAGCAAGAAGTTTTGATTTGGCTAATTGCACATCTGAACTCGAGCGACTCTACGACTGCGCGGCGAGTTAATCTGAACTGATGAATTCAATTGATAAGCTCTCGCACAATTGGCTGATGAAGCGAGCGTTGAATAGCGCTGTTGCGCGTCATTTGCATCTGTTGCAAGGGCGTGTTTATGATTTTGGTTGCGGAACAATGCCGTACGAGGCGGATATCCTGGAGCGGGCTGAGGAGTACGTCGGCGTTGACTGGTCAAACACCTTGCACGGAACTCGATGCGAACTGGTTGCAGACCTCAACTCTCCGCTTCCGATTCCTAGCGAATCTGCGGATGCGATTGTTTCGTTTGAGGTGCTTGAGCATTTATGTGAGCCGCTGAACATGCTGCGCGAAGCCAATCGGATACTACGTCCTGGCGGTGTAATATTAATAACCGTTCCTTTTCAGTGGTGGGTGCACGAGTCCCCCTGGGACTATTTCCGCTATACCCGGTTTGGTCTCGATTATCTCTTAAGAAAAGCGGGGTTTGAGGATGTGTGTGTTGAGGAGACAACCGGCTTTTGGGAGATGTGGGTGCTCAAGCTCAACTACCAGTCACTTCGATTGATCAAAGGGCCGCGTTTATTGCGGAAGTTGATTCGTGCCATATTGGTTCCTTTATGGTGGGTGAGTCAAACGACCGCTGGTATCGTCTCGTCGCGTTGGGCTTCGCCGAACGAAACGGCAGGCTATGTCGTCGTTGGTAGAAAGCCAGGGCAGGCAACGTGAAGCCAACCTGCGTCCGCATGGAAGATGTCGAAGCCACTGCCGTCAACAGAAATGTGCGCTGGCTATTCTGGAGCCAGGGAATTCGCGTCCTAGTTCAATTGGTCGGTCTCTCGGTTCTGTCCCGCTACTTGTCACCTGCTGAGTATGGTGCGATGGCTGCATTGATGGTCATACTTAACTTTGGCGCGCTGTTCCGGGATTTCGGCACCGGCTCTGCGCTGGTTCAGCGGAAACACGTCAGCGAGGAGGCTCTCGACTCAGTATTTCTGATGGTGATTTCCGCGGGTGGCGCATTGGCGATCGCCACAGCGGTCGCCGCGCCAGCCTTGGCTGCAGCGGTCGGCGTACATAGCGTGACCCCTTACATCTGTCTTTCAGCCCTAAATTTCATTATCAACAGCTGCACCGTTGTACCCCAAGCGCTGTTAGAACGTTCTAGTCGGTTTAGGACGCTTGCGCGCATAGAAGGCATCGCTGCATTGTCAGGCCTTATCACCGCAGTTGCGCTCGCATACGCCGGATTCGGTGTAGGTAGCCTAGTTGCACAACTCTTGGTCTCGAGCTTCGTAGTCGCAATGCAGCTGTCGGTGGCGGCCAACTGGCGACCTCGTATAAGGTTCAACAAAGCTGAAGCGGTGTCTCTTTGGTCTTTTAGCGGAAGTGTGGGGGCGTTCAACCTTGTGAATTATGTCTCCCGAAATGCGGATGCGGCAATCATAGGGAGGATGATCGGACCGATGGCGCTCGGTACGTATTCGCATGCATATAAGTTGATGGCTTTTCCAGTTCAGAACATAACGCAGGTCATCTCGCGCGCCACGTACCCGGTCCTGAGTCGATTCAATGGCAATTTGGGCGTATTTGCGGAGATCTACTTTGGGAATCTCAGGTTGATTGCGGGCGTAACCGCGCCGTTGATGGCGTGGTTGTGGTGCTTTAGAGAGGAAATAGTGGAGATCGCATTTGGTCCAGCATGGTCCAATGTGCCAGTAGCCCTTGCTTGGCTCGCGCCTGCCGGTTTTCTCCAGTCGCTTGTAAGTACACTGGGTGCTGTTTTTATGGCGAAAGAAAAAACCCTACTCTTGTTGCAGCTAGGGATGTTTAACGCTGGCTTAACCGTTTTATTTTCAGCTGTCGGCAGCGCTTGGGGTGGAGTTGAAGGCGTTGCAATCGCGTGCCTCTGTGCTAGCGTCTGCAATCTTGTGCCTTGTTTTGGTCTTGCACTCCGGTTGATGAATGAAACGCCGCTGCGCGTTTTGCAAACTGCCGGCGGGCCGGTATTGTGTGCTGCAGTTTCGGGAGTAGTGGTAGTGTACGCATTTGAGAGGTTTGATTTGTCCCCTGTAGTTCAGACCTTGGCTGCAACTGCTGCTTGGATTGCGACTTACGGTCTGCTCGCGTCAGTTTTCATGCCTGAGGTGCTTAGGGCAATAACTGATGTTCTTGGGGTCCGAAGAACCAAGATCGGGGTGACCGCAACATGAGTCCCGGCCCTCAATTTTCGTATTCAGTAGTTGTGCCTTACGGAAAGATCGGTGGAAACACCGCGCGGTGCTTGTTGAGCATACTTGAGCAAAGTTATCCACCAGAGGAGGTGGTCATTGTTTGCAACGGACCCGTTAAAGCTTCGGACGCTGAACAGGTTTTGCGGGCAGCACTCTCAAGTTCGTCGATCAAGTGCAGGCTTCTGGAGGCGCCAGATTCATGTAAAAACGCGAACGCCGCGCGTAACTTGGGTGCTAAATGCGTCTCTACGCCCTGGGTTGCATTCCTCGACAGTGATGACTGGTGGGATGTTGATTGGGCGCAAACTTGTGCGAGAGCGCTCAATAACGCTGATAAAGACGTAAGATTTGTCTACGGCTCGATTAATGTCCATCGAGCGGGTGGCTTGAAAGAGACCCTTACTGCAGACGATTGGCGGGTCTTTGCGACTCCAGAGAACTACCTTCTTGCATATCGTCCGGCCCAAACCAGTACATACATGGTGGCGTCGTCACTGCTGCACGCTGTACTCTGGCGCGAGGACTTAGGTCGACATCAAGACTACGATTTCTTCGTTAGGTGTATGAATTCGGGAGCGCTGAGTTGCTGCGTGAAAGAGCCACAGGTTAACGTTGAGTGGACTTATCCGCGGCGCCACAAGTATCACTACGACTGCTGGCGGGTCGTGAAGGACTGGGCGCCTCGAGTTGATCCTGAATTCTATCGGCGCCATTTGGCAAATTTAACCAAGAGCGCGTTGCTGTCGAAAGACTTGGAAGCTATCGGGCCGCTAGTGCGAGCTCTCTGCAGCGCATGGATACGCCAGATTGGTGCTCGTCAAGCTAGGCGTGCAAAACCATGAACATAGCCTTGGTGAATCACTTCGACTCGCAGGGCGGCGCTGCCCGAGCGGCATATCGTTTGCACCACGCCCTTCGCGATTGTGGAGTAAATTCCCGGATGTATGTTTGTAAGCAGACCATCGCTGATCCCTCAGTGCAAGGGCCAACTTCCTTCGCGGCGAAGCTTTACTTGAGGCTTGGCGCAGCCCTGATGGACCGTTTGCTGAATTCTCGTTCGGACGGCGGTTATCGCTCTCTTGCCATACTGCCTGGTTCGTTTGGTGCAGCGGTGAAGCGGGACGATATTGACATTGTTCATCTGCATTGGATTAACGCTGAGATGATGTCGATCTCTGAAGTAGGAGCCATTAAAAAGCCGACGGTCTGGACGTTGCATGACATGTGGGCATTTTGCGGATATGAGCACTACGCGCTAAGTGACAGGTGGACCCGCGGTTACAAGTACTCTTGGCGCGTTCCCATGAACTGGACCGAAAACATCGACGCCTGGACGTGGCGGCGTAAAAAAAGTAGCTGGAAGCGGCCTATCAATATCGTGTGTCCTAGCCAGTGGCTGGCCACCTGCGTTAGGGGTAGTGCGCTGATGAAGGACTGGCCGGTGACAGTTATCCCGAACGCAATCGACACAGAGACATGGGCTCCAGTAGATCGGCTTGTGGCTCGGGAGGTTTTAGGCCTCCGCCAAGACGTGCCTCTAGTCATGTTTGGTGCGTGGGGCGGTTCACGCGATCCTCGTAAAGGGTTTGATTTACTTCAGGAGGCGCTTTGCGGCTTGGAACGAATCTGTCCAGATGCTGAACTGGTGGTGCTCGGGCAATCAGCGCCCGAGCGCAGCAAGGGTGGAATGGCAGTTCACTATATTGGGCATTTGCACGACGACATTAGCCTGCGCCTGCTGTATTCAGCGGTGGACGTCGTAGTGATCCCGTCAAGGTCCGAAAACCTGCCAAATGCTGGGCTCGAGGCACATTCGTGCGGAACGCCGGTGGTGGCATTTGCAACGGGCGGATTGCCGGATGTAGTCGATCACCTAGTTACGGGCTACTTAGCTCACCCATTCGACGCAGAAGAGCTTGGCCATGGAATCCAGTGGGTTTTGGAGCACCCAGATAGACGTCAGTTGCGCGACGCCGCCCGGCTCCGAGCGGTGTCCCTGTGGAGCAATCAAGCGGTCGGTAAGCGGTATGTCGATCTTTATCAATCAATCCTGTGACTCGATAGCCGGATTGGAATCCGTTAGCGGTGGTCAATGCGGGCAAATCGAAGGACCGCCCTAATGAGTAATTATCAATGCGAATCGCATTTTTCTGGCCACGCGTTCGCGCGGGCATATGTGATGGTCGCTGGACTTATCGTAGTCAGTGGCAGTCCTGCACTGAACAACGATGTTGCTATCAAGTACTCCCTGCCTGTCTTTTTAGCTCTTGCGGCGGCAATGTACGGGCGAGCGGCGGTACGTTCCAAACATTTTGTTCAGGTCCTCTTGCTGCTGAGCTCCGCCTTCGCGATCGTTATCTTTGCTCAGATCGTTGAGTACGGACGGGCATTCCCTTGGATGGCTTCTCTGCTGCTGAAGGTGCTGGCAGGTGGCTTGGTCATCGCTACGCTACGTGGGGCATTCGTCAACGTCTATCTGACCGTCATGTTCCATGCATCAGTGCTTAGCTTGGTGATGTATAGCCTACAGTTAGCGGTGGGGGCGGACAGCTTTCCAGCCTTTGTCGAAACGTTCGCACCTGCCGGAAATCATCGGTCAATCGGTCTCCACACAGTGGTCACTACGGATCCATTTCGAAACGCCGGTCTCTTCTGGGAGCCCGGCGCCTTCCAGGGCTTCCTCAACTTGGGGTTCGCTCTTGTGCCGCTAAAGGTAATCGCCTCCCAAGGGCGGTCAAAGTTGGTGCTGATGTTAATCGCATTGCTCACAACATTTAGCACGGCCGGATACATTATATTCTTCGTGGTGATTGCCGTGCGGATGGCGTTGGCTAATCGCCGTGGAGTTCCTGTGCGGATGGCTTTGCTCGCTGGATTCGGTGTAGCAGTCTCCGTGATCTATTCGCAACTGGATTTTCTGGGGCCGAAGATAAGAGAGGAGCTGTCTTACTCGGCTATCAATGCTGGAGACTTCAATCCTAGCCGTTCTGGCGCTTTCCTCTTTGATATTCATTACATAGATAAGCGGCCGCTGACCGGCAACGGCTTTGCGCCTGAGACACGCTACGCTGATCATCCATGGCTCATCGGAGTGCATCTTGGGCACGGAAACGGGTTCAGTGGGTTTTTGGCCTCGATGGGGCTTGTTGGGCTCTTCGGTTATTTTGGTGTCCTCTGGTCCCGGGCCAGAGTGTGTTTGCAGGATCGAATCGTACTGGTCATGTTCTTGCTTTTGGCATTGCAGAGCCAGCATTTCTTGCTGTTGCCGCTATTTTTAGGCCTTCCGTTCTTGAGTCGGAAAGTCCGATGAGATTTTTGATTGTTACTCCCGTATTCAATGGACGGGCGCTGATCGAGCGCACTATCCGGTCAGTTGCGTTGCAGTGCGCTGATCCGCGTTTGCAGGTAATGTATATCGTCCGGGATGGAGGCTCTACCGATGGAACGCCAGAATTCGTTGCATTGCTCGCTGGTGAGCTATCCTATCCAAATCTGGTGATTCGGGTTTATTCCGAGCCGGACTCTGGAATGTACGATGCGCTCAGTAAGGGATTTTCGGATGCCGAGGTCGGCAATGCCGACGTACTTGCGTATGTCAATGCCGGTGATTACTACGCGCCGCGCGCCTTTTCCAACGTTTCGATGGCACTTCGTTCTGGCCATGATTGGGTAACGGGTCTCAACGTAAAGTACAACGACAGTGGCGACATCATCAGCGCAAGACTGCCTGGGCCGTACCCCCGTAGGTTGATTGACTGTGGTCAGTTTGGGCTGCTGCTCCCGTGCGTCCAGCAGGAAAGCACGTTTTGGTCCCGCCGGGCGCATTCAACAATCGACTTGCATCGACTCAAAGGAATGCACCTTGCCGGCGATTATTACCTTTGGCGCTGCATTTCGGCGCAATATAGACTTCGTGTGATTAGCTTGTGGCTCGGTGGATTTACTATTCACGAGGGGCAGCTGTCGGCGGTGCATCGTCTTGAATATTTGTCGGAGCTTAGGGGGGCCGCTGACACTGCGTCTTGGCTCGACAAGCTGTATGCCGTTCTTGTTGGGTGCGTCTGGCTTCTTCCCGATTCTGTGAGGATACGCCTGTTCGCTCAGTCTATCCTGACGCACAAGGAACTAGGGGGTGAAACTTGAGCACGCGTGTGTCGGTACTAGGCGTTGAGTTGGATGCAATGGACTTTGAAGGCGTTGCTAGGAGCATCCTCGGGATGGCTATCACGCGGGAAAAAGGATACGTATGCTTCGCCAACGTACATTCCGTGGTAACGGCTCGCAGCAACGATGAATTTCTTAGGTCGTTGTGTTTGGCCCGCTTTGTGGTACCTGACGGTGCTCCTGTCGCTTGGGCCGTTAGTCGATTTGGCGAGACAGCACAAAGTCGGGTTCCTGGGCCAGATTTGATGTTGCGTCAATGTGAACTCGCCGAAGCAGAAGGGTTGGGAATATTCCTCTATGGCGCAACGTCTAGAACCCTGAACCTTCTTGCTCGGAATCTGGGGCATCGATTTCCGCGGATTAAAATAGTTGGCATGTATGCGCCGCCGTTCCGAACTACTACGAGGGAAGAGGATGCGGCGATAACGGCGGCGATAAACGCTTCGACTGCGTCGATTGTGTTCGTCGGTCTTGGATGTCCGAAGCAGGAGCTATGGATGGCACGAAATTCGGCCTCCGTTAACGCGGTGATGCTCGGGGTCGGTGCGGCATTTGACTTCCATGCGGGCGTTATCCGTCGAGCGCCTTTGTGGATGCGCGGAGTCGGGTTGGAGTGGCTACACAGGTTCTGCTGCGAGCCGAGGCGGCTGTGGGCGCGCTATTTAGGAACTGGGTTGAGGTTTGCATGGGCAGTAGGTGCCCATTTGACCAAGCGTAGCTAATTGGGGGGCTATGCGTTTAGCAGAGCGAGTTCCAGCATTTAACAGGGCTCGTAAGTGGAGGCTGTTCACGCAGGAGATTGCGCCGAAGCCAACCTCAACTATTCTTGATATTGGATTCGAGATAGAGACACTAGCCGTGTTGACAACTACCTCGAAAAGCACTATCCATTCCTGGAAAAGATAACTGCCCTCGGCCTGCACGAGGCTCGGCAGTTTGCCGTGCGCTACCCGGCGGTGCGCACGGTGCAGTATCAAGGTGGCGATTTTCCGTTTGCAGATGGCGAATTCGACGTCTGCTGGTCTACCGCGGTTTTGGAGCACGTTGGAGACCGGGATCGGCAACTGCATTTCATCCGTGAGCTTAACGGGTGGGCCGACGGTCATTCATCACCACTCCCAATCGGCATTTTCCCGTCGAAGTCCATACGCACACACCTTTCCTTCACTGCCTCCCGAAACGACAGTTCGACGGGTACCTGCACAAGGTTGGGAAAGCTTGGGCAGCTGGCGGATACATGACCTTCTGACGTTACGAGAACATTCAGCGGATGATGAGGGAAGCCGCTATTTACGATTACCGCATCGTGAAGAATCGGCTTGGACCTTTTACGCTAGACTATGTCCTGATTTTCTAAGGCCGTGCGAGCCTCTTGTGCGGGCTTATTGCAGCCGCTGTGCCCCATGCGAGCTAGATTGACTGGCGTAGCTGTACTGCCGGTATCGATACGCCCCGTACCTGTACCCATAACTCCCGTAGTGCCGTCGACTCAGATCCATTGCATTGAACAGCACCCCATCCGCACGCCTCCCCGCATGCGCCAGCCGCCGCGCACTTTCCTGTAGCTCGCCAATCTGCGTGTCGCCCGACCGCGCCACCAGCAGTAGCGTTCCCGCGAGCGTTGAGATGGTCAACGTATCGGCCGCTACCAGCACCGGCGCCGTGTCGATGATCACCATGTCGTAGTCCGCCGAGAGCGCAGCGAGCTGATTCGCCAGTGCGGCACTCATTACCAATTCCGCCGGATTCGGCGGGAGTAGCCCGGTCGGGATGAAGTCCATGCCCGGCAGCACACTCCTGCGGATCGCCTGGTCGGCGCCAATGGTGCCGGTCACCAGTTCGCTGAGCCCGCTGGCGCGCTCCATTCCGAAGTACTGATTCAGGTGCCCCTTGCGCAGGTCCGCGTCAATCAGCAGCACGCGCTTGCCGGCGCTGGCAACAACCGCCGCGAGGTTTGCAGACACAAAGCTTTTGCCGACTCCCGGGGTAGCGCCGGTGATCAATAGGCGGTTGTTGGGGGCGTCCAGCATCGCGAATTGGAGCGAGGTCCGCAGGCTGCGCAGGCTTTCGACCGCCGGGTCCTGCGGGGCGGTGTGGGCCAGCAGGTGCAGCCCGGGTTGCTTCTCCTTGGCTTCCTTAGCCAACGCGCGCTCCACGGCACTCAGGGGAATGGTGCTGTACACATTCAGGCCTGTTCGCGCTTCGATCTCCTGCGGGTTCACGACGCCGCGGAAGAACGATGCCCGGGCGATGGCGAGCCCGACGCCCCCCAGCAGCCCCAGCAGCAGCGCCAGTCCGAGCGTGATGCCCTTACGCGGCTGCACCGGCTTCTTCGGCAACGCGGCTTGATCAATCACGCGCACGTTGCCGATCTTGCCTTCCCGCACCAGTTGCAGTTGCAGCGCCTGGCCGCGCAGCTGCTCGTACAGCGCGTTATTGACCTTCACGTCCCGCTCGAGCCGCACGGTGTCCTGCTGCACCGCGGGCATGCTCTTCACGCGGGCGTTCAGGCTGCCGATCTCACGGTCCCACGCCGCAATCTGTGCGTCCAGCGTTTTGACGTTCGGATGCTCGCCCGTAAAGCGCTGCAACATCTCGCGGCGCTTTTGCTGCGCCTCCAGCAGCTTGGATTGCAGTTCCACGCTGCGGCTCAAGATTAGCTTGGCTTCTTCGTCCAGGGCGACGGTGCCCTTCTGGTTACGGAAGCGGTTGTAGGCCTCTTCGCTCTGGGTCAGTTGCTGCTTGAATTGCGGCAATTGGGAATCCAGGAAGGCCAGCGTCTTCTGCGCTTCGGCGGCCTTGCGCTCCACGTTCTGGCGCACGTACTGCTCGCCAATTTCGTTCAAGATCCGCGCGAGGCGCTCGCGGTCGGTGTCCTGCAGCGTGGCGTCGATCACGCCGCTCTGGCGGCCCTTTTCGGACAGCTTCAGGGCCTTCTGCAGGCCTTCGATCATGGCCAGGCGCGCATGCCGGGTCAGCTCGAATTCGGCGCCGGGCCGCGCCTGCAGTTCGGTCACCAGGAGCTTCACGGGGCCAAACGGCGTGGGGCGGCTCATGGGCTCGCCCACCCGGCCGGCCAGCGGCTCGCCCAGCTCGGGGTGGCGCAGGGTGAAGGCGCCCTCTGCGCCGGCCAGGGTCAGCGTGAAGGGCGTGCCTTCCAGCAGCGCCGGCACGTCGAACACCGTGGCCGTGATGTGCTCCTTGCCGTGCACATAGCCACGCATGGGCTCGCTCAGGCCCTCGGCCCGGCGGGCCAGCCAGTCGCCTACCACGGGAAGCAGGCGCGGCCTGGCGTCGATGTACAGCGCCGTGTTGTCCACGGCCTGGCCGATCACCATGCGCGATCGGATGATTTCCATCTCGGCGCTGGCGGCGGTCTTCACCTCGAAGAGGCTGGCCGCCTCGCCAAGCAGGCTGGCCGCGCCGCCCTTGCTGTCTTCCACCTGGATCAACAGGTTGCTCTGGTACACCGGGGGCGTGAGGTAGGCGTAGGCACCGCCCGCCGCGACCGCCACCGCCGTGATGGCGGCGATCAGCCAGCGGTTGTCGATGATGATGTCCCAGTACTCGGCCAGGTTGATCTCGTCGTCGTCGTCCTTCAGCGGCGCCGGCATGGGCGCGAGCATGGGCATCGCGAGCGGGTTCGAGGCCAGGGGGGCCTGCAGCGGGTGCGGGGCGTTCATGGTGTTCACAATCTCTGGATGCGCAGCAACCATTCGGTGGTGCCTGCGTCGATGAGGGCCAGCGCCTCGCGGAAGGCGAGTTCACCCTGGCGGTAGGGGTCGGGTACGTCTTGCTTCAGGTGCTCGGCCACGCGGAAGACCCGACCGCGCACTTGCGGGTACATGTCCTCCACGCGTTGGCGCTGCTCGGTGTCCATCACCAGCACCAGCTCCGATGCAATGCACAAGACGCTATTGATTTGCTGCGCCCGGTGGGCGCGCAGGGTGACGCCGCGCTCGGCCATCAGGCGCACGGCCTGCTCGTCGGCGGGCCACCCGACCATCGCACCCAGGCCGGCCGATTGCACCTGCGCCTGCGGCATGGCCTGTGCCAGCAGGCCCTGCGCCATGGGGCTGCGGCAGATGTTGCCTTCGCACACGACCAGAATCTTGTTCATGCGGTGAGTCGGTGAGCCAGTGCCTTACTGGCCCACCGCACTGCGCCCGGCGCCCACGGCCAAGGCCGAGGGCACGATGAGGGACACGATGCGGTTCCAGTTGACCAGCGGCACGGCGTCCACGTACACCACGTCGCGCGGGCGCAGCGGGAAGGTTTCCGCCAGAGCCAGTGCCGTGGGCGCGCCGGCGTTCAGGTGGTAGATGGCCGGCGTGCCCTGCATCGTGTTGCGGATCACGTAGATCTGCCGGGTGTTGGCCGTGGCCAGGTTGGGGCCGCCGGCTTCGCCCAGGGCTTCATTCAGGCTCAGGCGCCCATTGCGCATGGGCAGGGCCGAGGGGCGGGCGATCTCGCCCATGACGAATACCTTGCTTTCGTCGCGATTGCGCACGGTGACCAGGTCGCCGCTCTGCAGCAGGATCTGGTTGGGGTTGATGCCCTGCTCCTGGAGTTGCATGAGGTCGATGGCCGTGCTGCGCTCGCCGCGCGTGAGCGTCACTTGCGAGCGGTCACCGGCGGCGGTGATGCCGCCTGCCCGGTTAATGGCTTCGGGGAGCGTCATCGGCACGTCGGTGAAGATCTGCGTGCCGGGGCTGCGCACCTCACCGTCCACATAGGCGCGGCGGCTGCGAAAGCTGTTGATGCGCACCGAGACCTGCGGGTCCTTGATGTAACGGGCCAGGCGCTGGCGGATCAACTCCGAAGCTTCAATCTCCGTGAGGCCTTCCACCTTCACGCGGCCAATGAAGGGGAAGGACACCTGACCGTCCGCCCCCACGATGAAGCCGGGGGCGCTGCTGATGCCGGTGGGGTCGGCCTGCTGGCTGATGACGGTGCCGGCCGACGGCAGCAGCTCCGGGTGGTCATAGACCACGATGCCGATCACGTCGCTGGTGCCGATGGTATAGGCCTGTGGCTTGCCGAACAGCGCCTGCACCTCGGGCGCCACGGTGCGCGGGCGCGCGCTGGCCTGGGCCTGCACCAACTGCGGCGTGATGGGCGTCACCATGCCCTGCGGCGGGTTGTTGGCGTCGGCAGGCAGGTACTGGCCTAGCGTGACGCTGGTGCGCAGCTTCGGGTCGGCGTAGTCGAAGCCGGGCGTGGTGACCACCGCGCAGCCCGAAGCCGCCAGCAGCGAAGCCAGCGTGGCCGTGCCGATGGCCCATCGGATGGCAGCGTGCCGGTGTGCGGCCTTGCGGCCACTCGCGCGGGCTGTGCCGCGCAAGTGGCCGGTGTCCTCGATCCCCATCTCTCGTGTTCCTCTGTTCGTCGCGGCGGCAGACTCTAGCGCACGGTCCGTTGCATGCCCACTACGGCACTGCATGACGGGCCGCATCGCGAATGCGCCGGATGTTGTCTTCGAAATACCGCAGGCCCGCGCGGTCGCTGTTGAACGTGGCGTCCAGCGTCGGAGCCGGCGGCAGCAGGCCATGGCCGAAGCGGACCGGGTTGCCGCGCCCTTCGCGCAGGGTGGTTTCCAGCCCGGTGGCAAAGCGCTCGGCGCCCATGAAGCCCACCGGGCCGGCGGCTGCCCGCTCGCGCCGGGGCGTGAGCGGCAGGCTGATCTCGACGCCGCCAAACTGGCGCACCGGCTGGTTCTCGAACCGGGTGCGCTTGTAGTACACCGCCACGCTCACATCGTCGAACCACTGGCGCAGGCCCAGCTGCAGCCCCAGGTCGTTGTAGAAGAAACGGCCAGCGGTGGCCTCCAGCGCGGTGCGGGTCGGGGAGACGTAGTAGCGGTAGCTTCCCAGGATGGGGGTGGCGCTCTGCGGGCCGGGTTTGTTCGGCTCGCCCGGGTCGGCATGGCGGAAGTGCCCGGCCATGGCGGTCACTCGGTGCAGGCCTTCGGCCGGCTCCCAGCGCACGCTGGCCAATGCGCCGTCCCACCAGCCACCGATGCGGCCCAGGGTCACCTGCCCGGTGACGGCGCCCAGTCCCCAGCGGCGCGCGGCCAGCGGGTCGCCCGGCGCCAGCCAGCGGTCCACCGGCAGGCGGATGGTCTGCGTGAAGGCCACCCGCTCGAGCTGCGTGCGCACGCGCCGGCTGGCGAAGACGCCGCCGTCTTCGTAGTTGCGCGTTTCATAGACGGGCACCGCCTGCCGCACCTCTGCGCTCGCGCCCGCCCACAGGGGCAGCTGCAGCCCGATGCTGGCGCCCAGAGAGGCGTCGAGCGCGCCGACTTCCGAGCCGATGTTGGTGCGCAGCACCGGCTCGACGATGACGCGCAGCGTCTCGGAGCTGGGTGCGCCGCGTTGCACGAGCCAGTCGGCCCCGCCGTGCAGTGCATCAAGCGGCTGCATGCCGGGGGTGGTCAACTCCCCACCGGCGCAGGAGGCTGCGTCGTCGATCCATTGGCGCAGGCAGTCGGCCTGGCCGGTGACGGCGACCAGCGGCTGCTGGCGCTGGGTCAGGATGAACCGGAAGGCCGTGGGCTGGTCACCCAGCGTGTGCGCAATGACGCCCAGCCCCGCGCCCAGCGCATCCACGCTGTTCCAGCGGTAGCTCGCGTTCTCTGCGCGCACCGCGATGGAGTGGTCGGCCATGCGGCCGACCCAGATGTCTTCCAGGCCGGCATCCTGCAGGCGCGCGGCGAGTTGCAGCAGGTCTTCGGGCGCAGGCGCCTCGGGAGAAGAGGCGCGGCTGCCCGGCTTCGGCAAGGGCGTAGTGGCGCCGTCAGAAGGGGGCAGGCCGGCCACTTGGCTGCTTTTGTGAGCCTGGCGAGCCGGGGCGCCAGGATCGCTGGCGACTGCAGCGGGAGAGGCCGGCGCTGCCAGGCGCGCGGGCTCAGCAGACGGCCGGCGCGGGGCCGGTGCCGGGACGTGGTACAGCGGCACCGACAGGTTGGCCGACCACCACTGCCGCTCGGTAAGCGCGGTGTCGGTGAGGCGCTGGTGCGCTCCGGCCGAGAGCTGCCAGCCGCGCGGCAGCCAGGCCGCGGGCGCGAACACACGCACACCCGCCCAGGCCTGCGCATCGGCCATCTCGACGTGGGCCCGCAGCCAGGGGAGCGGCTGCCACGCGAGGCTGGCGAACGGGCCGTCCAGCGGCGAGCGCGATCCGTTGATGCCGGCGCCACTGCGCCGCGCCAGGCCGGCACTGGCCTGCCAGGGGCCCTGGTCGTAGGTGAGCACGCCGTACAGCGTGCGGAAGTAGGTGACAGCGCCGCCGACGTCGGTGGCGCCTGCGCCGAGGCGCCAGTGGCCCTGCGCATCCAGGCCGATGGAGGCCTTGCCGCTGGCCGACAGGTCGCGCGCACCGCAGTTCGCCGCAAGGCAGTTGGTGTGCAGGGTGTTGGCCGCCAGGCGTCCGGCGATCTCCACGTTGGGCAGCAGCCCGAATCCCAGCACCCAGTTGTGGCCCGTGGTGTTGCGCAGCCCTGGCAACTGGTTGTCGTAGCCCAGCTCCGCGCGGCCCCAGTGGAGCAGGTGGGCATTGGGCGTGATGCCCAGGCCGGTGAAGCCTGCCTGGCCGAGCGTGTTGCTCACGCCAGCGGCAGTTGCACCGGCCCCCGCGCCGGCATGGGCCGGCGGCGCGAACGGCTGGAGCGCCGCAACGGAAACGGCGACGAGAGCGACTCGGAAGGCGCGCATCAGACTACAGGGAGGCAGCGTGCAATCGGAGGGCGCCGAATCACGTCTCCATGGAGACCGGAACGTAATGGCCGTGGGCCTTGAGGAAGGCGTGGCGACGGGCGTCCTGCAGGTCGGCGGCCACCATCTCGCGGCACATTTCCTGCGTGGTGATCTCGGGCACCCAGCCGAGCTTCTCGCGCGCCTTGGTCGCATCGCCAAGCAGCGTCTCCACTTCGGTCGGCCGGAAGTAGCGGGGGTCGATGGAGACCACCACGTCCCCCGGCTTCAGGCACGGCGCCTTGTCGCCTTCGATTGCCATGACGTAGCCGCGCTCGTTCACGCCGTGGCCTTCGAAGTGCAGCGAAATGCCCAGCTCGGCGGCGCTCCAGGTGATGAACTGGCGCACGGTGTACTGCAGGCCGGTGGCGATGACGAAGTCGTCCGCGTGGTCCTGCTGGAGCATCATCCACTGCATGCGCACGTAGTCCTTGGCGTGCCCCCAGTCGCGCAGCGCGTCCAGGTTGCCCATATAGAGGCAGCTCTCCAGGCCCTGGGCGATGTTGGCCAGCCCGCGCGTGATCTTGCGCGTCACGAACGTCTCGCCGCGGCGCGGGCTCTCGTGGTTGAAGAGGATGCCGTTGCAGGCGTACATGCCATAGGCCTCGCGGTAGTTCACCGTGATCCAGTAGGCGTAGAGTTTGGCCGCCGCATAGGGGCTGCGCGGGTAGAAGGGCGTGGTCTCCTTCTGCGGGGTTTCCTGCACCAGGCCGTACAGCTCGGAGGTGCTGGCCTGATAGAAGCGCGTCTTCTTTTCGAGGCCGAGGATGCGGATCGCTTCCAGAATGCGCAGCGTCCCGATGGCGTCCACGTCGGCCGTGTACTCGGGCGACTCGAAGCTCACCGCCACATGGCTTTGCGCGCCCAGGTTGTAGATTTCATCGGGCTGCGTCTGCTGGATGATCCGGATGATGTTGCTGGTATCCGTGAGGTCCCCGTAGTGCAGCTTCAAGCGGGCCGATTCGACGTGCGGATCCTGGTAGATGTGGTCGATGCGCTGCGTGTTGAACTGCGAGGCGCGCCGCTTGATGCCGTGGACTTCGTAGCCCTTTTCCAGCAGGAGTTCGGCCAGGTAAGAGCCGTCCTGGCCCGTGATGCCGGTGATCAGTGCTTTTTTCAACAAGTGCCTCGCGAACCCGAATACAAGGAATGCGGGATGCCGCAGCGCACGCTTGCGAAGCTGTGCCTGTGCCTTCCCGGGGCGCCATTATCTCGGTAGCTCAGCAGGGCGCCTTCGTCTCCGTTCCAGAAATGGGATCAATGCGTAACGCTCCGCATGCGCTGTGGGATCAGGACAACATGCGACCACGCACCCCGCGCGCGCGCGCTGGCCTTGGGGCGGGCCTTGTGGCAAAGTGAGGCTAGCTCATCTACAAGTCCGCGCCCGCCGCCAGGAGCGCGCGCCCACCCGGACCCAGCCCCATTTCACGATGCAATGCCCTTCCTGCCATGGCAACCGCTGCGAGCTTGTCGGCGTGCTGCACGCCCAAGGAGGTGGTGGTGCGCCCGAGGTTGCACCGCCGGCCGCGCCTCGCGGGGCGCAGCGGCTTGGTGTGACCGCGCTTGCATCGGTGGCGCCGGCAGTGGTGCTTTCACCCTGGTGGCTCGCTGGCACGGCTGTACTGGGTCTCGTCTCGGCAGTCATGCGGCCCATCGAGCGCCGCCACCATGCCCAGGCGATGGACGACTGGGCCCGTAGCTGCGTCTGCGCAGACTGCGGCGCGAGCTGGCAGGTCGAGGATTTGCTGCCGCAGCGCACGCGTTCGGCAGCAGCAGAAGCGCGCAACTCCGCCTTCGGTCCGTCACTTGCCAATTGAGCGTCGGCGCGGGCAGTCGCGTCGGTTTGCGACCGGTGTTTCCCGGCGGCATGGCGCCAGCCGAGCCGCCCGGCTTTGCCGCACCTGATCCTCGCCCCACCAGATCTTCGCCCCGCCTGAACCTCGCCCCGCCAGCGTCGCGGGGCATCTCGGCCACGAGCGGGGTGACCGGACGCGGCCAGCCGTGTGTGCGCGGTGGCTTTCGGCCAGACGCCGACCGTCACGGGGAGAGGCTCGTTCTGGAGCTGCCGGCAACGACCCAGTCCGCACGCACCGGACGGACGTTTCCAGGCGGCCCTCGAGGGTCCCTGGCGGTGAGCAACGTCGCACGGCACGCTGGCACTTTGCTCGTTGCGGATCGATTGGGTTGCCATCGAGTAGCGGGCCCACTGGCGGGGCGCTGTGCCGCCGCACAAGCGTGACAAGCTGCCGGTCAGGTGGCGCTGCCGCCCCGCGTGCGCATGCGATGGCCTTCTCACGCGATATCCTCGGCGCCTTCGTCTTGGAATTGAGAACAACATGATCGCGCGCGCTACCACCCGGGTTTTCGTCGCAGGCCACCGGGGCATGGTCGGGTCGGCCCTGGTCCGGCACCTGCAGGCGCTCGGCTACGAAGACATCCTGACTGCCACCCGCTCCGAGCTGGACCTCACCGACCAAGCCGCGGTGCAGGCGTTTTTCCGGCGACATCCGATCGACCAGGTGTACCTGGCCGCCGCCAAGGTGGGCGGCATCCACGCCAACAACACCTACCCGGCGGATTTCATCCACGACAACCTGTTGATCCAGGCGAACGTGATCGGGGCCGCGCACCGGGCCGGCGTGCGCAAGCTGCTGTTCCTCGGCTCCTCTTGCATCTACCCCAAGCTCGCGCCGCAACCGATGCGCGAAGACGCGCTGCTCACCGGGACGCTGGAGGCCACCAACGAGCCCTATGCCATCGCCAAGATCGCCGGCATCAAGCTGTGCGAGAGCTACAACCGCCAGCACGGGCGCGATTACCGCAGCGTGATGCCGACCAACCTGTACGGCCCGCATGACAACTACCACCCGGACAACAGCCACGTCATCCCCGCGCTGCTGCGGCGCTTCCATGAAGCGGTGCAAGGTGGCGAGCCGGAGGTGGCGGTGTGGGGCAGCGGCCGCCCGATGCGCGAATTCCTGCATGTGGACGACATGGCCTCCGCCTGCGTGCATGTGATGGAACTCGATGAAGCCACCTGGCGCGCGGCGACGCAGCCGATGCTCAGTCACGTCAACGTCGGTACCGGCCAGGACTGCACCATCCGCGAGCTGGCCGAGACGGTGGCCCGCGTCACCGGCTTCGAAGGCCGGGTGGTGTTCGACGCCAGCAAGCCCGATGGCACGCCCCGCAAGCTGCTGGACGTGAGCCGCCTGCGCGGGCTGGGATGGGAGGCGTCGATCGGTCTCGACGAGGGCCTGCGCGACGCCTATGCGTGGTTCCGCGCGAACGCGCAGCAGGCGCGGGCGGCTTAGGCGGCCCTAGGCGGCCTGGGCTGGCCGTCAACCCCGGGCACATCAAGATCGCGCTGCCCGGCACCGCCACCACCGACCGGCCTTCGGCCTGCCGGCCACCTGGGTGGAGCCGGGCACGCGCGAGCAGCGCATCCGCGGCTGCGGGCGCGGCTGAAGGACTGGTGAGCGGGGCAGGGGGGATCAGGCGGGCGGGCGCTTCGTGTCCTGCTGAGCCAGGCCTTTACGCTCGCGGTAGGACCGCAGCCGCTGCCCGGCATGGGGCGCCTCTTCGGCTGCGCCGCGACGGTCGGCTCGGCGGGGCCCCGCGGCCAGCGCCATATCGAGGCGCTGCATGGGGATCACGGCTCCCGGGGGGCGCGGCCCGAGCCCGTCGCCCTCGTCTGGCACGGCACGCTGCGCCTCGCGTTCCACTGCCACGCGGACGGCGCGACCGGGCACCGGAGCGGGAGTGAAGACGGGGACGACTGCGTGTCGGGTGCGGATCGCTTGCGGCCGCGGGCGACCGGAGGTGGGCGTGACCAGGGAACTCGCCGGCGTGGCCGGTGAACCGGACCGACTGGCGGGTGACGCCATGAGGGCGTCGCGCCCGGTCTTGGCGAGGTAGCCGCGGATCTCGGTCGCCCCGAGCAGCACCCCCGAGAGGATCCGCGCGAGGTACTGCGCCAGGGGCATGATGAACCGCAGCTCCTCGGGCGGCGGGATGCCGTTGTCGGACGCGTAGGCGACCACGTCGTTCACCGCGCCGGCGAAGTCGAGCGGGGCCGTCATCATCGTGCGCAGCGAGGCATGGTCCAGGATGTCGCGCAGCACGGAATGGTTGGGCGGGGCGGCGTTGTCCAGTTGAAGCTGCAGCCTGTGGCGCCTCGCGGCCCAGTGCGTGGCGAACGCACCCACGACGATGTCCAGCATCTCCACGCCGGTCGAAACGAGAGCCGTGGCGGCTTCCTCGGGGTACCAGGCGTGGAAGCGCCCGCGCGCCGGAACGGTCCCCATGGCTTCGGCGAGAACGGGCGTGATCAGCGCCCCCGCGACGGCCACCACGGTGTAGAGGCCGGTGGCCATGAGCAGCCTGTCGGACACGTAGCTGGCGTAGAGCGGACTGGCCCTGGGCACGGGAATGTCATGCGCGTCCCGCACCTCCAGGTTGTGGCCCGGATACAGCGAGTTCGCTCGCAAATGGGAGTGACGCGTGAACACCTGGGTGCCGACGTCGCGGATCGTCGTCTGCACGAGGCGCCCCACCGCGCGCGCCGTCACGGCGACGGCACCGGGCAGGCCGCTGCTCGGGTACGTGAGGGTCATGGCCGTCACGAAGGCGATCGGCGGAAGACTTTGCAAGGCCCGGGGAACGAGCCCCTCGCGCAGGTCGGGGCGCAGGGCGCCGGTCCCGACCCGACTACCCCGATAGCCGGACAGCATGTACAGCGGCAGCACGACGAAGAAGACGAGGCCGGCGACCAGCTTGAAGTCGCTCCAGGTGCATTCCTGCGCCTCGTCGCACAGCTGCGAACGGATCGTGCCGCGGATGGCGGCGGCCACCTGGGTCGCGGCCCCGACGACGAAGAGCTCGCGCAGCATGAGGACCAGCGTGGTCGCGAGGACGGGGCGCTCCGCCGCGGCATGCAGCCGCGCATGATCCCGACCCTCCGGGCTGTGGACGTCCAGGACGCGCAGGCGGGAGGGGCCACGGAACAACACGGGCTGAAAGTCTTCCTGCGACGGCGTCGACGAATCCGGTCGGGCGGCCGAATGCGCCGAAGCGACCGAGGGGGTCAGCGGGACATCGCGCCTCGGTGGGCCCCCTCGGGGTGCTGTCGCTTCCTGGCGCTCTCGCTCGATTCGGCGCCTCGAGTTGACCTGCGCATTGCGCTTGAAGTCGCGCAGATCGTCAGGGCCACCGCGACCCGGCCGGCCAGGGCCTCCTGTACCTCGCAATCCTTCCATGCGCCGCTCCCGAAAGCAAGAAGAAAGCGTTCAAGCAAGGACCGCGCCCACCGGCCGCGTACCCCCTTCCCGCAGTCGCTCCATGTGCAGCCCACCACGCTTCCACAAGGTCACGAGCATGCCCAGCCGCTGCCCCGCCGCCAGCAGCTCGTCCGCCCCCAGCCCCTGCAGCGGCCGCGCGCACTGCACGGTATACGTCCGCGTCAGCGGGTTGCGGCCGAACGTCGGCGCGCCCGGCTCCAGCAGCAGGTAGTTGGCGTCCAGCAGCGCGTCGGCCACCGCGGCGGCGTCTCCCTCGGGCGGCTCGCCCAGGTCGGCGATCAGCAGCAGGGACGTGCCCTCGGGCGTCTGGACCACCTGCAAGGCCGCCCCTTCCTGCATGAGCTGGAAGCCGACCACGCCGTGCTCGTCCGGCGCGAGAACCTGCGTGTCCACGTTCAGGTGGGCGGCGATGCCGTCGTAGAGGGCCTGGAAGGCGGCGGAGACGTCGGGCATGGGTCGGGCGCGTGGCGTGGGAAAACCACGAGCTGACCAGACTTCGCCGTGGGCAGGTATCCGGGGTTTCCGGTCCTGTCAGTCGGACGACAAGGTTCTCAGAAGCGCATGGCGGCTTCAGGCCTGGCCGAGCGCCCGCCCGCCGGGCGTGCCGGCATCCAGCCGACCGGCGGCTTCGCAGGTGCTGCGCGCGCGACTCTTCGAGCGCGGGCACGCCCACGCCCAGGGCGCCGAGGGACGCCTGCAGTCGGCGCCGATGGCATGCTGGTTGCCTGGAGAGCCGGCAGGCCGGGGACTCGCCCACAGTCTTTGAGCCCCACCGCATTCAAGCGCCTGTGCCTTCGCTACAACAGCCGTAGCGAACTTGCCGGGAGCGCGTACAGCGCTACGGTAGAGTACCCACCGATTCAGACTGGCGTGCGACGCGTTCACGCGGCCGGCGCGCTGGACCCGCATCCCCTGCAACATTCCTGAGGAATCCCGTGAAGTCGAGCCTTTCTGTCGTTCTGAGTGCAATCCTGGCCCTGGGCCTTGTCGCCTGCGGAGGCGGCGGCAGCGAAACCCCGCAGGTCGCTTCGTCCGACGTGAAGGTCAACGCGGATTCGTCGACCACGGAGGCCTTCGCCAACGAGACCTTCGCTTTCGATTCGGGTGTCGCGGCGCTGGGCACCAGCGGCGTGGCCACCAGCCTGACCTTCACCAGCGGCTCCAGCTTCGCCGTGAGCGCCGGCGGCAATACCGCAAGCGGTGGCACCACCTACGGGTCTTGCATCTTCACCGTGCAAAGCACCACCTTCGGCGCGGGCCATCCGCTGGGCACCGTGGGACAGTCGGTGCGCATCGACCCCTGCCAGATCGACATCAAGGCGCGCGGCGTGGCCGCGACCGGCGTGCCGGCTTCCGTCAATGCGCAGCTGGTGCTGGGCAGCCTGGCGTCGCGCGGCGTGAGCACCAGCATCCGCATCACCGAGTCTGGCGAGCTCTATGTGGGCCAGGCGCTGTTCGGCACGGTGACCACCGTGCCGCCCACCGGCGCGACGGGCAGCGGGCTCTGACCCCCGCACGGCACCCCGTGCTTCCCTAACAACCCGCGCCTGGCGCGGGTTTTTTCATCAGGCCTGCGCCGGCCGGCGTGGGCATATCCAAAGAACTGGCATGTTCCCGCGCCTGCATTTCGCCGAGAGCGCCCGCCGGTTTTCCCCTGTACGCATGAACAAGCAGTTGCTCCTGGCGCTCTGGCTGGCGCCGACCCTGGCCTTCTCCCAACCCGGCTCCGCGCCGCGCGCGAACATCACAAACTACGAGGCGCCCGGCAGCCTGGCCGCGACGCAGCAGCTTCCTTGTATCGACCTCGCCGACGCGCGCCCGACCATGACGCCGCCCGACCTGCATACCGCCGTGCGTGCGTGCATCCAGGCACGGGAGTTCGACCGCGCCGCCCGGCTCTTCGTGCTGGCCGGCGTGTACGCCCGCTTTGATGCCAAACGCGTGGCCGATCCCTCCGCACACGGGGCCGGCAGAGCCCTGATCATCCAGACCACCAGCGCCTTCAGCGCCTCCGATCGCGAGCGCCTCGCCGCCGGCGTCAAGCGCCTGGCCGGCGAAGACCGAAGGCAGCAACAAGCGTTTTGCGCCCAGGTGCGACAGCTTGGCGTGCCGCAATACCTTCCCCGCTACATGATCCAGCACGGGGTTGATGCGCTGTCCGCAAGGGCATCACCGCAGAACGCGCTGGTGGCGCCGTTCGACGCCGACGCCGTCTGGAGTCATCTGCAGAGCTCTTACATGCGCTGTCCCACCCCCTAGGCGCCACCGGCTTGCTGCCGCGCGACTCTCAGCCCAGCCTATACATCTCGTCGGGGTCGTTACGGCGCTGTTGCCAACAGCAAGAGATTCACCCCCAAAACTGCTCGCAGGCCCGGCTCGGGCAGCTCAGGGGGATGTTTCATGCGTACATGGCAACCTGCACTGCAGCGCGGACTCATGGTGGCGGGTCTGATCGTGCTGGCCGCGTGTGGCGGCGGCGGTGGCGACCCGACCGGAGAGGCCGCGGCGCCTTTGGCGGGACAGGAGGCGCAACCCATTGCCAGCGGTCCCACGCCCGAACAGCGCGTGTCCACCGGCGGCTCCTGGCTGGGAACCCTGGGCGATCGAGTCGTCTTCGGCTTCATCCTGCAGGATGGCCGCCACTCACTGCTGTTCTCCCCGCCTGGCGACGAGACCATGCTCGCGGGCTTCATCCAGGGCGGCGGTGAGCTGAGCGCGACCCGGTTCACCTCGCGCACCCGCAGCTATCCGTTCGGCGCCGCGGCGCTGGACTCGCAGCTGGCTGCCGGCGTCGATGCCGAGTCGATGGTCGGTACTGCGCAGGAAGCCGGCGGGGCCGCCGAACCACTGCTCCTGAAATACCTGGCGTACTACGGCGCGCCGCCCATGTTGCAGTCGGTCGCAGGCCGCTACAACGCCCAGTCCTCGTTCGGTGCACCTGGGGTGTTCACGCTCTCCGAAGATGGCCAGTTGCGCGGGGGAGGTGATCCTGCCCAATGTGCGCTCTCGGGGCAGCTCACGGCCGCTCAGGGCAATCATGTGTTCGCAGTGTCTCTGCGATTCGTCGGGCCGGCCTGCGCTTTCCCTGATCAGCCGTTCACCGGACTGGCGTTCCACCACCCGGCGGCATTGCAACGGCTGTACATCACGGTGGCGGATGCGCAGGAGACCGCGGGGCTGCTGTTCGTCGGTGACCGGCAGTGACGGCCGACCGCTCCTGAGGCGCGTCATCCAGCGCGACGCCACACACCCCTTGCTCCCGAAGCCAAGCGAGCCCGCTCATCCCCCCCGGGCGGGCCCGTGTCTCAGCGCGTCCCGCCGGCAGCGGCGCGGTTGCTGCGCCCATTGGCGCGACTGCCGCGTTCGGCTTCGCGGGTGAGGCTGTCCTCGCCGCACAGCGAACTTGCCGCCGCGGCATAGGCCAGCACGCGGCGCGTGGCTTCTTCCATCCTGGCCTGCGCCAGCAGCACCGGCAGGTTGGAGCCCTTGGCGCCGTTCTCCGCATGTCGCTGTGCGAGCCAGGCCGCCAGGCGCGCGGAGCGCAGCATCGCCTTCATCCGGGCCTCGAAGTTCGACTTGGCGGCCACGCACGATCCGGGCAGGTCTGACGGCGGCAATGCGTTCGCCATCAGCTGCTGGTAGAGGGCTTCCACTTCGGCATCGGTCATCTGCTCCAGGGTTTGTGCGGCGGACGTCAGCTGCGCCAGCAGGGCCGCGGCCGCGGTGTCGCCGGGGTTCTGCGCCAGGTGCGCCTGCAGCTGCGCGACCGCCTGTTCGATGAGGCTCGCCACGAGGTCCCGTGCGCTGCTGCCGCCCGTCGAGGGGTTCCCGACTTCGAGCTGCAAGGTGATCGTCTTGCCCCGGATCGTGAGGGTGAGGGCGTGCGTCCCGGGGGTGAGATCGGCCGGAAGCACGACGATCAGTTCGCCCGTGTTGCCGCCCGTTTCGCCCGTGCTGCCGGTGCTCGCGTCCGGCTCGCCGCCGGTGTTAGCCGCGCCGGAGTCGCCGGGGGTGCCGGGGGTGGCGGAATGCAGCACCTCGACGCGAATGCCGTCCACCTCGACGACGACATCACCGGGCTCCGTAGGGTCGGTGCGGATCGCCACGGCTTCGCCAGGGCTGTAGCTGGCTTCGGGTCCGCCGGCGAACGAGGCGACCGGGTCGGCCATGGGCAGGACCGGATCACTCCCGCCCCCGCCGCAAGCGGCAAGGAAAGACAGGGACAGGGCGCTCACGGCCGCCGTCGCAACACGCTTGAAAGGGGACATGGCACTTCCTGCAACAAAACTGCCGGAAGTGTATCTGTATGTAAGGTATCTGTGTGCCCGCCAGTTATGTTTTTTGTAACGGCCGGGTGCGAAGCCTCAGATCGTGCCCGCGGGCCGCCAGAGCGTGTTCCAGACCTTCGACGAGGCCATCTGCTCCTCGAAGCGAATCCCGCGGTGTCCAACACGGCTGACGCGCAGCGGCTGCAACGGGTGCAGACCACGCTGGACCGCGAGGGTCCTGCAGGGCCACGTGGGCGGGCGCGTTCGCACCGATGCAGCGGGCGGCGAAGCTGGAGGGGCTTGCGGGTAAGTCCTAGGCCATGAACTGCAGCGCCGCGAGTCCGGCGTAGGTGCCGCCGGCCGCCACCAGCGCCTCGTGCGTGCCCGTCTCGACGATGCGGCCGTGGTCCAGCACCACGATGCGGTCGGCCCGCTGCACGGTGGCCAGGCGGTGCGCGATGACCAGCGTGGTGCGGTTGCGCATGGCCGACTCCAGGGCGGCCTGCACCACGCGCTCGCTCTCGGCGTCCAGCGCGCTGGTGGCCTCGTCCAGCAGCAGCAGCGGCGCGTCCTTGAGCATGGCCCGCGCGATGGCGATGCGCTGGCGCTGACCGCCGGACAGGCGCACGCCGCGCTCGCCCAGGAAGCTGTCCCAGCCGCCGGGCAGCGCCTCGATGAAGCCGTCGGCGAAGGCCGCGCGGGCGGCGGCGCGCACCGCCTCGTCGCTCGCACCCGGGCGGCCGTAGCGGATGTTCTCCATGGCGCTGGCCGAGAAGATCACCGGCTCCTGCGGCACCACGCCGATGCGCGCGCGCAGCGCCTGCAGGCCCAGCTCGCGGATGGGAACGCCGTCCAGCAGGATGCGGCCCTGCTGCGGGTCGTAGAAGCGCAGCAGCAGCTGGAACACCGTGCTCTTGCCGGCCCCGCTCGGGCCCACCAGGGCCACGGTCTCGCCGGGGCGGATGGACAGCGACAGGTCCGCGAGGGCCGGCGTCGCCGGCCGCGAGGGGTACGAGAAACGCAGTTTTTCCAACCGCACCGCGCTGCCGGCGGCGGCCACGCCCGGCGCGCGCGCGGGCTGCGGGTCCTGCACGGTGCTGCGCGCATGCAGCAGCTCCATCAGCCGCTCGGTCGCGCCCGCCGCGCGCAGCAGCTCGCCATAGACCTCGCCCAGCACGGCCACCGCGCCGGCCAGGATCACCGAATACACCACCGTCTGCCCCAGGTGGCCCGGGCTGATGCTCCCCGCCAGCACGGCCTGCGTGCCGCGGTACAGGGCCCACAGCAGCAGGGCCGCCGTGCCGATGATGACGAAAGCCACCAGCAGCGCGCGGGCGCGGTTGCGGCGCACGCTGGTGGCGAAGGCCCGTTCGGTGGCGCCCTCGAAACGCGCCGCTTCGCGCGCCTCGGCGGTGTAGCTCTGGACCACGGGCACGGCGTTGAGCACCTCCGCGGCGATGGCGCTGGAGTCGGCCACCCGGTCCTGGCTGGCCCGCGACAGGCGCCGCACGCGTCGCCCGAAGGCCATGGCCGGCAGCACCACCAGCAGCAGCACCAGCAGCACCTGCGTCATGACCCAGGGGTTGGTCCACACCAGCATGCCCAGCGCACCCAGGCCCATCACCGTGTTGCGCAAGCCCAGGGACAGCGAGGAGCCGACGACGGTCTGCACCACGGTGGTGTCGGTGGTCAGGCGCGAGATGACCTCGCCGGTCTGCGTGGTCTCGAAGAATTCGGGGCTCTGCCGCAGCACGTGGGCGTACACGGCGGCCCGCAGGTCGGCGGTGACGCGCTCGCCCAGCCAGCTGACCAGGTAGAAGCGTGCCGCCGAGAACAGGCCCAGGGCCACGGCCACGCCGAAGAGCGCGAGGAAGTGCTCGCGCAGCGCGAGCAGGCGCTCGCCCCGGTCGGCGGCGGCCACGCCGGTGTCGATGAGGCCGCGCAGCGCCACCGGGAAGGCCAGCGTGGCGGCGGCGGCCATCACCAGGAAGAAGCCCGCCAGCGCGATGCGGCCACGGTAGGGCCGCAGGAAGGGAAGCAGCCCCGAGAGCGCGCGGGGTGAAGCCCGGGGCAGGGCGTCCTGGGCCGGTGGCGCACTCGGGCTTGGCATGGCCGGCAGTGTAGCCACCGTCCCGCGCGGCTATATTGGCCCGCATGCCCGAAACCCGCGCGACCGGACTGACGCGGCGGCAGTGCCTCCTGGCCGCCGCCTTGCCGCTGAGCCTGCCCCTGCCCGCAATGGCGCAGGAGGGCGGTGTGCGCGTGCTGCGCGCGGCGCCGCTGTCCCATCCGCTGCGCGGCAGCGCGCACCCGGCCATCACCGCCTGGGGCTATGAGGGCAGCGTGCCCGGGCCGCTGCTGCGTTATCGGCAGGGTGAGCGCCTGCGCCTGCGTTTCGAGAACGCGCTGCCCCAGGACAGCACCATCCACTGGCACGGGCTGCGCGTGCCGCATGCCATGGACGGCGTGCCGCACCTCACGCAGCCGCCGGTGCGGCCGGGCGAGTCCTTCCTCTACGAGTTCGAGCTGCCGGACGCCGGCACCTACTGGTACCACTCGCATTTGCGCAGCAGCGAGCAGGTCGAGCGCGGCTTGCACGGCCTGCTGGTGGTGGACGAACGCGAGCCGCCCCGGGTGGATCGCGACATCGCCTGGGCGCTGGACGACTGGCGCCTGTCGCCCACGGGCCAGCTCAGCGACAGCTTCGGCAGCCCGCACGACATCTCGCACGCCGGGCGCATCGGCAACGCCATCAGCGTGAACGGCGCCGCCCCGGCCGACCTGGCGCTGCGCCGCGGCGAGCGCATCCGGCTGCGGCTGGTGAACGTGGCCAATGCGCGCATCTTCTCGCTGGGCTTCGACGGCCACGCGCCGCAGGTGATCGCCCTCGACGGCCATCCGGTCACGCCGCATGCGCCCCCCCGCGGGCGCGTCGTGCTGGCACCGGGCAACCGCTGCGACCTGCTGCTCGACGCCACCGGGCGGCCGGGCGAGCGGCATGCGGTCTTCGACGACTTCTACCCCCGCCAGGCCTTCGACCTGCTGCAGCTGGTGTACGGGCCGGCGGCGCTGCGTGATGCGCCCATGGCTGCGGCCGTCGCGCTCGCGCCCAACCCCCTGGCCGAGCCGCAGCTGCAGGGCGCCGTGCGCCACACCCTGCGCTTCGAAGGCGGGATGATGAGCGGCATGCACCGCGCCCTGCTGGATGGGCAGGCCGTGCCCATGATGCAGCTGCTGCGGCAGGGCAAGGCCTGGGCCATCAATGGCGTGGTCTCGGCCGGCCACGGTGCGGCGCACGCGCACGACGCACCGCTGCTCACGCTGCGGCGCGGCCAGTCCTGCGTGCTCACGCTGCACAACGACACGCGCTGGTTCCACCCCATCCACCTGCACGGCCATGCCTTCCGCGTGCTCGCGCGGAGCGACCGGCCGACGCCATGGCGGGAGTGGCGCGACACGGTGCTGCTCGCGCCGGATGAGCGCGCGGACATCGGTTTCGTGGCCGACAACCCGGGCGACTGGATGCTGCATTGCCACGTGCTGGAGCACCAGGACGGCGGGATGATGGGCGTGGTGCGGGTCATTGCCTAGTTCCTTGGTTCTCGTTCTGTAGGTCATCGTCGGAACATCGCTACAGAATCCAGCTCCTCCCTTCTTGTTATGGCTGAGGCATTCCTAGAATGTCTCTTCATGCGCCGACCCGTGCCGCATGGCACGCGTCGGCGTTTCAGTCCCTGATGCCGCCCCCTCCCAGGACGGCGATTCGAGGTCAAGATGCAGTATCAGTTCACCGAGGCGGCCGCCTTGCCGTCCGTGCTGGCCGCGGATGTCGGCGCGTTCCTCCACTACATGGTTCGCGTGGATGCGTCCGACCTCTTCATGACGGTGGGGGCGCACCCCACGGTCAAGATCCAGGGGCGCATGCACGCCGTCGGCTCGGCCACGCTGGCGTCGGGGGCGGTCAAGCGCCTGGCCTATTCGGCCATGTCGGACAACCAGCGCCGTGACTTCGAGCGTGACCTGGAATGCGACCTGGCGCTGACCGTCAACGGCCTGGGGCGCTTCCGCTTCAACGTCTACGTGCAGCGCGGCGAAGTGAGCATGGTGGTGCGGCACGTCAAGAGCCAAATACCCAGCGTGGGCGAACTGCGCCTGCCGGCCATCGTCGAGCGCCTGGCGATGCTGCGCCAGGGCCTGGTGCTGGTGGTGGGCTCGGCCGGCTCGGGCAAGTCCACCACGCTGGCCGCCATGCTGGAGCATCGCAACCGCACTGCCGCGGGGCACATCCTGACCGTCGAGGACCCCATCGAGTTCATCCACGAGCACGGCAAGTGCATCGTGGACCAGCGCGAGGTGGGGCTGGACACGCGCTCCTTCAGCGAGGCGCTGCGCCGCGCGCTGCGCGAAGCCCCGGACGTGATCATGATCGGCGAGATCCGCGACGAGGAGACCATGCGCCACGCGCTGCACTACGCCGAGACCGGTCACCTGTGCGTCTCCACCCTGCACGCCAACAACGCCAACCAGGCGATCGAGCGCGTCATCAATTTCTTCCCGGAGACGGGCCGTCGTCAGATCCTGATGGACCTGTCGCTCAACCTCAAGGGCGTGGTCGCGCAGCGCCTGGTGCAGGGCACGGCCGGGCGGCGCGTGCCGGCCACCGAGGTGATGCTGCTGTCGGCCTACATCTCCGAGCTGATCCAGAAGGGCGAGGTGGACGAATTGAAGGCGGTGATCGCCAAGTCCAACGAGGTCGGCATGCATTCCTTCGACCAGAGCCTGCACGACCTGTACCAGCGCGGCGACATCACGCTGGAAGAGGCGCTGGAGCATGCGGATTCCAAGACCGACCTGTCGCTGCGCGTGCGGCTCCATGCGGGCGTCACGATGGAGGCGCCGCCGAACCTCAGCAGCCTGCGCAAGCGGCGCAGCGCCTAGAAGGTGCGAATGAATCTACTGCGCGGCCCGATCTGGCGCCTGCGCTTCTCGCCGTACCCAAGTACGGCTGCGATGCTCCGCGCCACCTCGACCCGCTCGCTACGATTCCTTCACACCTTCTGAGTGCTGCTCGTGCGCGTCCCTCGCGGGCGAGATCTCCGAAGGCGGCACAGCCGTCTCGGGCGCTTGTCGTGCCTCGGTGGCAACTTCGGGCCCGGCGGATTCGGTGCCTTTGCGATCCCGTTGCTGCGTAGCCGGCGGCACGAGCGCTGCAACTGCAACCGGCATGCGCTCCGAGAGCTTGCGTTGCGGTCCCCAGGTGTTCGTGAATGCAAGGTAGTGTTTCGCCGGAAGGCCTGGCACTTCCAAGTGCTTCCTGACCGGACGCAGCGCCTCCACGGCCTTCTTCGCTGCCGGCGAAAGTTTGCCGGGTAGCGACTCGAATTCAGCAGGCAAGGGCTTGTCGTACATGGCGTGGCCCAGGAGGGCGACTGCGGCAAGCGCCACCTTCTCCCCTGTGTACAAGCGTGCCAGTTCGGGTCGCAGCACCTGCAGCGCGCTGGGTGCAGGCGGCGTAGCGCGCTGCGGTGCGAAGCTGGAGGAGGTCGTGCGTTTGGGCGTGCGTTCCATTTGTTGTCGCAGGCAGTTGAAGGTCCACCGATTCTTCAGCCCCCGAGGCGCAGCGGCCCAACATAACCTGTCATCTCCAGGTAGCCGGTGCCCACGCGCCGGCCCTGCGCGTCGAGCAGTTCCGACAGGCCCTCCCAGTACACCGCGCCGGTGGAAGCCCGGCTGTCCAGTTCCTGGTCCACCAGGAGGGCGCGCACGGTGAAGTCGCCGGCGGGGCACTGGAGCCGCCAGGTCACCGGGTAGCGCGCCTTGGATCGCGGGCTGGTCCACCATGTGATCGGCGTGAACACGGTGTGGCCCGCGTCGAAGGCGCGCACCGGCTGGCCCGGCGCGCGGAAGGAGCCACCGTCCCACACGGCGCTGCCGTCGGCGCGGCGCAGGCGGAAGGCCGTGAGCGCGCCGCCGTCGTCCAGGTTCATGCCGACCCAGTCCCAGCCCACGGCATCGGGGTGCAGCAGTTCCTCGCTCCATTCGTGGTCCAGCCAGGCCCGGCCCGTGCCTTCGAATTCGCGGCCGGCCACGCGAAGCAGCCCCGAGGCGCGCATCTGCGGCTGGCTGTAGTAGTAGCTCGCCTGGCTGGCCTGCGGCCCCTTGCGCGAGAGGCCCTGCGCGCCCTGCAGCAGCAGCGGCTGGGTCGGCTCGAAGCGCAGGTCCAGGGTGAAGCCCTCGGCCGGAACGAGCGCGTGGTAGCGCCCGTCCTGCCCGCGTTCCAGCTGCCAGTCGCGCAGGCGCACGCGCGTGTCGTCCTCGGCCGCCTCGGCGATGCCGAAGCCTGCGCGCGCGATGCGCTGGTCGTGCAGGAGCCGCTGTCCGTCCAGGTCGGTCACGGCCGCGTGAGCGAAGATGAGTTGCCGGGCCGCGAAGCGGGACTCGATGGCCTGCGCCGCATCCACCCGCGTGCGGAAGAAGGTCACCTGGAAGCCGAAGTCGCGCCCCGTGCCCGCGCGAAGGTGTCCGGTGATGTACCACCACTCGGTGCGGAACCCGGGATGCGCGCCGTGGTCGCGCGGGAACGCGAGCTGGCGCGGCGGCAGGGCCCACGCCGGGCGTGCCGCGGCGCCCGCGAGCAGCGCGAGGGCTTGGCGTCTCGAGAGGACAAGGCCGAACGCGGCGGGCGCGTGCGGGGCGGGGAGGTGGGCCATGCGCGCATGGTACGAGGCGGCCCGCCGCTGGAGGTGCGGGCGCATGCTGCGCTGACCCCATCCGCCGTCCATGCCAGTCCATCGGACCGGCGGCAGGCGACTTCCTGCCGCCCAGGCGTTCAGGACAGCAGTGCCATGCCTTCGGCTGCGAAGCGCGCCTGCGCCAGGTCCTCGCGCAGGCGGGCGCGGGTGGCGTCCAGTCGGCGGGTCAGTGCCGCCTTGGCGGGGTCCGGCATGGTCGTGCGCAGGCTGATGTAGGCGGACAGGCGGTCCAGATGCACCAGCGCTGGCCGGATGGCGGCAGCGAGCTCGGTGCCCGCGAGCCCGTTGCCGACGCACCTTTGCACCAGGCCCTGGTGTTGCGCACACCATGCGTTCACGCGTGCGTAGGCGGGCGCCCAGAGCGGGTCGTTCAGCAGCGTGGGTGGACGAACCCGGGGAATGTCGAGGTTGCGGCAGCTGTCGCCCAGGCGTGACTGCATCGTCTCCAGCAGCTCGAGAACCCGCTCCTCCTTGGGCACCGGGAACTCGCCGAGCGCGTCGAGCAGCACGCCCAGCAGGTCCAGGCGCGGCTGCGGCGCTTGCGCCAGGGTGAGCCAGACCTCCGCCAGCACCAGGCCGAAGTCCGCGGTGGACAGCCAGTGCCGCGCATCGCGGGCCTGTGCATCGGGCGGCGTGAGCAGGGCTTGCAGGTAGCGCCGGAACGCCGCCGCCGTCATCAGCCTGAGGCCCAGGCACGGCAGCACGGTATGGACGGCCAGCCGTACCGCGCGCACGACCACGCCCTCCACATCTTCCGGCGCGGGTTTGTCGGGAGAGTGGCGAAACGCCGCGGCAACCAGCGTGTCCAGGTGGGGACTCGCGGCCAGGGCGCGGGGGCCGCCGACGGTCTCGGCAAGGAAGCCCGAGAGGAAGGGGGCCAGTTCGCTGGCGGGCATGGCATGCGCGTCCAGGAGGTGCCTTGCGCAGGCTTCCAGGAAGGCCCCCAGCTGGCTGGCGTGGCAGCGGCCGAAGCGCAGGCCGAGCAGCGTGCCTTCGGCTCGTGCGTGGGTGGGACTGCCGGTGGCCCGGCGGGCCACGGATTCGAAGTACGCCGCCTGGCCTTCGGCGCCCCAGTCCGGCAGGCCGAGCTGCGTGATGGCACGCTTCGCGGCGGCGATGGTCGAGAAGGTCCGGCTGCGCCCCACCGGTTCGAGGCCGTGGCGGATGCATTCGGTCTCGATCTGCCACAGGGCGGACCGCAGCGCCTGGGTCTGCAGGACCAGGTTGCGGGCTTTTTCCGGCGCGCAGGGCAGTTCACGTGTCTGCTGCGCAAGCCCTTCGATGGCGTTGTCGAAGGTCTTCAGGCGCGGCGCCATCCATTGGCGCGCATCCAGCGGGGTCGGGCCCGGAGTCGAATCCGCGGGGGGTGGCGCGGAACCGAGCGGTGAGGTGAAGGGGAGGGCGGTGATCTTGCGGTCGGTCATCGAGGATTGGGGGACATGTCGTTGGGGGCAAGGTGCGTCAGCCGTGAGGTGCACGCGGCGATTCAGTAGCCCCAGGCACCCCCGCGTTCCATGCCCCCGCCGCTCGTGTCGCTCACCAGTCCTCCTTCACGGCCAGCACCGCATCGCGCCCCGCAGCGGCGCGGCCCGCAAGCCAGGCCGTGAGCGTGCCGGAGCCCACCACCGCCGCGCACAGCAGCGCGAGGCGGCCCCAGGGCACCTGCAGGTCCATGGTCCAGTGGAAGCTTTGCGGGTTGACCACGTGGACCAGCACCACCGAGACCGCCAGGCCCAGGACCAGCCCGGCGAGCGAGCCGATGGCGGTCCAGGCCGCGCCTTCGCCGGCCACCACCGCCAGCACCTGCCGGCGCGTGAGCCCCAAGTGGCGCAGCAGGCCGAACTCCTTGCGCCGCGCCAGCACCTGCGCGCTGAAGCTGGCCGCGACGCCGAAGAGGCCGATGGCGATGGCCACGCCCTGCAGCCAGTAGGTGACGGCGAAGCTGCGGTCGAAGATGCGCAGCGACGCGGCGCGGATGTCCCGTGCGCTGGAGACCTCGACCAGGCCGCCGGTTCCCGCTTCGCGCGCGGCCAGCGCCTCCAGCGCGGCGCGCACGGCGGCGGCGTCGGCCTGGGGCGCCAGCCACAGCTGCAGGTCGTTCACGCGTTCGTCGCCGGTGAGGCGTCGCCAGTCGCGCACGTCCACCATGATGGCGCCGCTCTGGCGCACGTAGTCGCGCCACACGCCGGCCACGAAGAAGGTCGAGCCGGGCGACGCCAGGCCGAAGGCCCGCGCCAGCGCCGGCACCGCGTCGCCCGGCGACAGGCCGTAGAGGTCCACCATGGCCTCGCTCACGTACACCGCCACGCGGCCTTCCGGGGCTGGCCGGGGCGTGCCCACCAGGGGCAGCGATTCGGCGGGCTCGTCGATGGGGCGGGCGATGAGGGTCACCGGCGGGCGGCCCGGGTCGAGCAGCAGCGAGCGCACGCGCTGCGTGCCCACGCGCTCGATGCCGGGCAGGGCGGCGGCGCGCTGCACGAAGCCCGGCTCGAGGAAGGCCGCCTCGCCGGCCGCCGAGCTTTCGGCCGTGCGGGCGTAGAGGTCGGCCGGCAGCACCACGTCCAGCCAGCGGCTCACGGACTCGCGGAAGCTCGCCACCATGACCGTCAAGGCGACGGCGAGGGCCAGCGAGGCCACCACGCCGCTCACCGCCACCGCCGCGCTTTCGCGCACGCGCCGCGCCCGCTCGACCGCGAGCTGCGCCAGCAGCCATCCCGCGACCCGGGGAGCCAGGCGGTCATACACCGCGGCGACGCCGAAGGGCAGGGCCGTGATGCCGCCGACCAGCAGCAGGCCCACCGAGGCATAGGCGCCCAGCGGAAGACCGGCCACCGGTGGCAGCAGGGCCATGAGGCCTCCCGCGGCGACCAGTGCCAGGCTCCAGGCGGCGCTGCGTCGTCGACCGCCGGCCGCGCCGAGTCCCTTGAGCGCCTGGGCCAGCGGAAGCTGCTGGGCCGAGCGCGCGGGAACCCAGCCACCGGCCAGTGCGGCGGCGACGCCGAGCAGGCCATAGACGAGGGCGCTCGGCGCGCTCCATTGCAGCGCGGGCGCCACGCCGGAGAAGTAGCCGCCGCCCAGGTCGCCGCCCAGCAGGCGCAGGGCCAGGGCCGCGAGCGCGGTGCCCAGCGCGATGCCGGCGACGCTGCCCAGTGCGCCCAGCGCCAGTGACTCGGCCAGCACCAGGCGCAGGCGCTCGCGCGCGGTGAGGCCGAGGACGCCGAGCAGGGCGAGCTGCTGCAGGCGGCGCGCCACGCTCAGCGACAGCACGGAGTACACGAGGAAGGCGCCGGTGAAGAGGGCCACCAGCGCCAGCACGGTGAGGTTGACCCGGTAGGCGCGCGAGAGCTGGCTCACGCGCCGGGCGGCATCGCCGGGCTCGGTCGCCACCACGCCCGCGGGCAGCGCCAGCGAACGCAGCAGCGCCTCGCGCGGCGTGCCGGGTGCCAGGCGCAGGTCGATGCGGGTGAGCTCGCCGCCGCGCCCGAAAAGGTCCTGCGCCGCACCGATGTCCATGACCGCCGTGGGCGCGCCGGTTGCCGAGACGCTGCCCGCCACGCGCAGCGTGCGCAGCCGCAGCCCCGTCTGCACGGACAGCTGCCCTGCGGGCAACACGCGTCGCGCGGCGGGGTTGAGGAACACGGCATCGGGCGCGAAGAGGTCGAAGCGGCCAGCGCCGTCGGCCAGCGAGGGCATGAGCGCCGGCGCGATGGCTGCCACCGCGAGCGCGTCCACGCCCAGCACCCGCAGCGCGACGCGCTCGCCCTGCAGGTCCGTGGCATAGGTGGCCAGCTCGAGCACCGGGCTGGCCTGGCGCACCTGGGGGTGGGCCGCCACGCGCGCATACAGCGCCTCATCGAAGCCGCCCTGCACGGCCCGCAGCTCCAGGTCGGGCTCGCCGTTGACGGAGCGCACGGCGCTGGAGAACTCGCTCAGCGCCGAGGCGTTGATCAGGTGGACCGAGAAGGCCAGCGCCACGCCCAGCATGACCGCCAGGACGGCGGCGAAGCTGCGCCAGGGGTGGTGGCGCAGTTCCTGCCAGGAGAAGCTGCGAAGCAGGGCAAGCATGGGGCCGATTGTGGCCGCGGCCCCGGCCGGGCTGCGCTCAGGCAGTCGCCTCCATCTCGGCCATCAGTTCTTCCTTGCGGGCCTCCAGCTCGTCGCGCATGGCGACCAGGTCGAGCTTGCGGGCGCTGCGGGCCTTGGTGAAGATGTCGCTGCGTTCCTCCTTGACGTGGTGGTCCACGTACTCGCCCAGCACCTTGACCTTGGCGTCGAACATCGGGTCGGAAGCGTCCATCTCCTGGATCTGCGCGATGAGGTCCTTGGCGCTCTGGTGTTCGACCGTGGCTTCGTCGAGCAGGTCGGTTTCCTTGATGGCGCCGCGCAGCGCCGGGTAGAAGATCTCCTCCTCGATCTGCGCGTGCACGGTCAGCTCCAGGCAGATGCGGCGGGCGAGGTCCAGTTTCTTCTGCGCGGCGCTCTTCGCGCGCGATTGCGTGGTTTCCTCGAACTCCTTGAACATCTTCTTGACGGCTTTGTGATCGGCGTCGAGCAGGTCGCAGGCGTCCTTGGTACGGGTGCTGGGCATGGGTGTTCTCCTGAATGGGGAGGCTGATGATTGCGGCCGCCTCGAAGCGCCCAGGTAGGAAAAGGCCGGTTGTGGAACGGCGAAAAAAAGCCGCGGGCACCGGAGTGCCCGCGGCTTTTGGGTGCCGTGTGGCAGATCAGTTGCGGTCGGCGCGCATCCGCGGCTCGGTGATCACCGGCTCCGGCGCGCGATACACCGGCGCCTGGGCCACGATCGGTTCCGGCTGGCGCGGCTGCATCACAGGCGCCTGCGCCACCGGCTGCGATTCGGCCGGCGGCGGCGTCACGACGATCACCTCGGTCGGCTGGGGCGCAGCGGCCACCACGGGCTCGGCCGGCACGACGACGGCCAGCGGGACCAACAGCACTTCAGGCGCAAGCGGTGCCACCTCGTTGATGCCGGTCTCGCCCATGGGCGCGCCGTACATGTTCTGCTGGCCCGCGCCGATCGCTTCGTTCGCGACGTCGGCATTGGGGGGCACGGACTGGGCCGAGGCCAGGCCCATCGTGGCGGCGGCCGAGATACCCACCATGAGACCCATCAGCTTGGAATGTTTGATCATCTTGCTCTCCTTGAAAAGACGGTTGAAGTTGGACACGCGGCCTTTCATGGCCTGCTGTTCCTGAAGGCTAGGCCTGGACCCGCAAGGGGGGACGCGGACCGCGCCTTGCCCGGGCGTCGGACGATTCCGGTCGCCCAGGCGGGGCGTGTCCTAGCCTTCCGTGGGCCTCAGGCCCTCGCTTGTCAGGCGCAGGACGCGGTCCGCGCGGGCGGCCGCGGCCTCGGAGTGCGTCACCAGGACCAGCGCGGCGCCGTGGTCCCGCGTCTGGGCGATGAGCAAGTCCAGTACCCGCGCCGCCGTCGTGGGATCGAGGTTGCCGGTGGGCTCGTCCGCCAGCAGCAGGGCCGGCCGATGCACCAGCGCCCGCGCGATGGCCACGCGCTGCAGTTGCCCGCCACTGAGTTGCTGCGGCAGCCGCGCTTCCAGGCCGCCCAGGCCCACGCCTTCGAGCGCGGCCTGGACGCGCTGGCTGCGCTCGGGCTCGGGCGTTCCGAGCAGGAGCAGCGGGAGGCCGACGTTCTGCGCCACATCCAGGTGTGGCAGCACATGGAAGGCCTGGAACACGAAGCCCACGTGCCGCCGGCGGATGAGGGCACGCTCCTCGTCGTCCGCCTCGTCCAGCAGGCGCCCGCACAGGCGCACCTGGCCCCCGTCCCAATGGTCCAGGCCGGCCAGGCAATTGAGCAGCGTGGATTTGCCGACGCCGGACTCCCCGAGGATGGCGACGAACTGGCCGGCCGGAACCTGCAGCGACACACGGGAGAACACCGCCTCCTCGCCGTAGTGCCTGGCGAGGTCCGTGACCTGCAGCACGGGGATGCCCTCGCCACTCATGCCGCGCCTTTCGCGAGTGCGCTCGCGCGCACGGCCTGCAGCACCCGATCGAGCGCGTCGGGGGCGTCGCAGGCGATCACCACGCGTTCGCTCATGCCGCGCAGCCACGTGAGCTGTCGCTTGGCAAGCTGGCGCGTGGCCGCGATCCCGCGCGCCTGCAGTTCCGAGAGCGGCGGCGCCTCGCCGCGCTCCTGCGCATCCAGCCATTCCCAGGCCTGGCGGTAGCCCACGCAGCGCATGCTGGGCAGCTCGGGCGAGAGCCCGGGCCGGGCCCGAAGGGCGCGTACCTCGTCGAGCAGTCCGCTGCGCAGCATGTGCTCGAACCGCTGCGCGATCCGCTCGTGCAGCCAGCTGCGCTGCGCAGGTTCCAGGGAAAGCAGCAGCGCCGGCGGCCGGACCTCGTGCTCTCGCGCCTGCGCATGCCACTCGCTCAGGGGGCGGCCCGAGAGCTGCCAGACCTCCAGCGCGCGCTGGATGCGCTGCGCATCGTGGGGTGCGAGGCGGGCCGCCGTCGAGGCATCGACGCGCGCCAGCTCGGCGTGCAGCGCGGGCCAGCCCTCCACGCGCGCACGCGCCTCCAGGGCTGCACGGACCAGCGGGTCGGCCGCGGGCATCTGCGCCAGGCCCTCGAACAGCGCCTTGAAGTACAGGAGCGTTCCGCCCACCAGCAGGGGCACCGCGCCGCGCGCGCGAATCTCGCCGACGAGGCGGCGGGCATCGGCGGCGAACTCCGCGGCGCTGTAGGTCTGCGCGGGGTCGCGGATGTCGATGAGGTGGTGCGGCACGGCGGCGCGTTCGGCGGCATCGGGCTTGGCCGTGCCGATGTCCAGGCCGCGGTACACCAGCGCCGAATCCACGCTCACGATCTCCACCGGCAGCTCGCGCGCGATCGCCAGCGCCGCCGCGGTCTTGCCCGAGGCGGTGGGCCCTGCCAGGGCGATGCAGGGCAGGACCTCAGGCACCGGGGGCTTCGCCATGTCGCCGGATCAGGGTCCAGGCCACCAGGGCCAGCGCGCTGCCCCAGAACCACACGCCCAGCACCAGGGGCCGCACCGAGCCGCCGGCCTGCTGCCCCAGCCAGGCGCCCATGAGGAAGGCGACCACCATCATGAGAAAGCCATTGAGGGCCGAGGCAGCGCCCGCCGCGTGCGGGAAGGGCGCCACGGCGGCGGCCTGTCCGCAGGGCTGGTGCACGCCGTGGGCCAGCATGTACAGCCAGAAGGGCACGAGGATGGCCCAGACGCTGCGCACGCCGGCCAGGGCGAGCAGCGCCATGGACGTGACCGCCAGCAGCGTCACGGCGCCGGCCAGCATCACCGCGCGCCGCATGCCCAGGCGGACCAGCAGGCGCCGGCAGATGAAGGTGCCCACGATGTACACCGCGGAGATGGAGAACAGGGCCAGGCCGTACTGCACGCCGGACAGGCCCAGCACCTGCATGAACACGAAGGGCGAACTGGCGAGGAAGGTGAAGAGCCCCGCGTAGGAGGTGATGGCCAGCGCCGAGGCGGCCTGGAAGCGGCGGTTGCGCAGGATGGTGGCCCAGCTTCGCACCAGTGCCGCGGCGTTCAGCGGGGCGCGTCGCTGTGGCGGCAGCGTCTCGGTGAAGCGGGCCGCGAGCAGCGCGAACAGGGCGGCGCCGAAGACGGCCAGCACCGCCAGCGCCCAGCGCCAGCCCAGCGCGTCGCTCACCCAGCCGCCCAGGGGGGCGCTCACGCAGGCGATGACGCCCAGGCCGCCCAGCGCCATGGACAGCGTGCGCGCGCCCTGCTGCGGCTCGTACAGGTCGCGCACGATGGCCCGCGCCCCCATGACCGCGGCCCCCATGGCCGCGCCCTGCACTGCGCGCCAGACGAGCAGGGAAGCGAGCGAGCCGGCCAGGGCGCAGCCGACCGAGGCCAGGGTGTACAGGGCCACGCCCGTGAGCAGCACCGGCCGCCGGCCGAAGCGGTCCGCGAGCGGCCCCCAGCCCAGTTGCGAGATGCCGAAGGCGAGCAGCAGGCTGGTGAGCGTGAGCTGCGCCTGCCCGGGTGCCGCCCCGAAGCCCCGCGTGAGCTCGGGCAGGGCGGGCAGGTACAGGTCGGTGGTGATGGGCTGGATGCCGAGCATCAGGGACAGCAGCAGCACCACGAGCGAGGGGCCCATGGGCGCTGCGGCGCCGCGCTCGGCCGCGGGCAGGGCGGACATCCGCCGGAGGGTAGCAGAGACCCGTGGTCCGCCGCCCCGAGGAGATCAGTGCGCCGCCGCCTGGAACAGCTGGTCGATGGCTTCGCGGTACAGCGGCTGGCCCAGGGACATGGTGCTGTGGTGCGAGCCCCCCTCGACCAGCAGGAACTTCTTGGGCCCGTGGGCGGCGTCGAACAGGCGCCGGCCCAGGTCGGTGGCGATCAGCGTGTCGCGGCTGCCGTGCACCACCAGCAGCGGCGAGCCGATCTGGCCGACCTTGCGGACGGATTCGAAGCGCTGCGTGATCAGCGGCCCGATGGGCAGCCAGCCCCACTTGAAGGTGCTGGCCAGTTCGGGAATGGAGGTGAAGGTGCCCTCGACGATGGTGCCCCGCTCGTCGGAAACGCTGGCGGCCAGGTCGATGGCGATGGCCCCGCCCAGCGAATGGCCGAAGATGTAGCGCGGCCGGCCCGGGTAGCTGCGCGCCAGCCAGTCCCAGGCCGCGCGGGCGTCCTCGTAGGCCATGGCTTCGGAGGGGAGGGACTTGGTGCTCTTGCCGAAGCCCCGGTAGTCGACGGCCAGCACCGAGAAGCCCAGCTCCTGCATGCGCCGGATGCGTCCGGCCGATCCGGCCACGTTCCAGCGCGCCCCATGCAGGTAAAGCATCAGCGGCTGGCCGGCGCGGGGCTGGTCGGCCGGCAACCACAGGCCGTGCAGCTGGACGTTCTCGCCGCTGATGCGCGATTCGAAGTTGATCCAGACGTCTTCCATGCCTTCGGCCAGCGAGGCGCTGCCGCCCCAGGCACGGTCGCTGGGCTGGAAGATCCATACGCGCTGCTTCTCGTCGAGCGTGGCGCAACCGAGGGAAAGGCCGCCCGCGAGCACGGCGGCGGCCAGGAGCATGAACCAGCGCTTCATCACGTTCCTGCTGATCACCTTCAGGCCGGGAAAGTTCATCGACCGCGCAGGAAAAGGCCGTCGAGCTCCCGCAGCGACAGCTGCCGCCAGGTGGGGCGGCCGTGGTTGCACTGGTCGGCGCGTTCGGTCTGTTCCATCTGTCGCAACAAGGCGTTCATCTCCTCCACCGTGAGGCGGCGGTTGGCGCGCACCGCGCCGTGGCAGGCCATGGTGGCCAGCAGCTCGTCGCGCGCGCGCCGCACCACGGTGCTGGCATCGTGCTGCGCCAGTTCGGCAAGCACGCTGCGTGCCAAGTCCACTGCGTTGGCCTGGGCGAGGTGCGTGGGCAGGGCGCGCACCGCCAGGGTGCGCGCGGAGAAGGGGGTGATCTCCAGGCCCAGGCTGCGCAGTGCCTCCGCGCAGGCTTCGGCCGTGGCGACCTCCTCGGGCGTGGCGGCGAAGGTGGCGGGGATGAGGAGCGGCTGGCTGGCCAGGCCCTCGCCGTCCATCTGCTGCTTCAGCCGCTCGTAGACGATGCGCTCGTGCGCCGCGTGCATGTCGACGATGACCAGGCCCTGCGCGTTCTCGGCCAGGATGTAGATGCCCTGCAACTGCGCGAGCGCGCGGCCCAGGGGCCAGTCGCCGTCGGGCAGGGCGGGGGCGGACGCGGGGGCCGGGGCGGGTTCGGACACGCTCGGGGCCGGTGTCCGGTTCCACAGCAGCCCGAGGTCCGACACCGGCAGGCCGGATGGCGCGGGCTCGCGCGCCGCGAAGGCCATGGCGGGCTGCCGCCACGCGGCAGCCGGCACGGCGGCCGGCAGCGGCGGCGCGGGGTCGTCGGTCAAGGCCTGCTGGCTCTGCGGCGCCTGCCCGGCGCGTGGGGCGGCCAGGGCGTTCTCGATGGCGTGCCGCACCACCTGGTGCACGGCGCGGCCGTCGCGAAAGCGCACCTCGATCTTGGTCGGGTGAACGTTCACGTCCACCTGGGCGGGATCGATTTCCAGCGACAGGGCATACACCGGCTGGCGCTGGCCGTGCAGCACGTCCTCGTACGCGCTGCGCGCCGCGTGGGCGAGCACCTTGTCGCGCACGTAGCGGCCATTGACCCAGGTCCACTGCTGGTCGCCGCGCGCCCGCGCGGCATCGGGCAGGCCCGCACGGCCCCAGACGCGCAGCGGACCGGCGCGCCAGTCCACGGCCACGCTGGCCTCGAGGAAGTCGGCGCCCAGCACGTCGGCCAGGCGCTGCTCCCAGCGCGGCGTGGCGCGCCACTGTTCGACCAGCCGGCCTTCGTGCCAGATCGCGAAGCCCACCTCGGGCCGCGCCAGGGCGTGGCGGCGCACGGCCTCCACGCAGTGCGCCAGCTCGGTGCTGTCGGTCTTGAGGAATTTGCGGCGCGCCGGCGTGCTGAAGAAGAGTTCCTTGACCTCGACCGTGGTGCCCACGCTGCGCGCCGCCGGCCGCAGCTCGCCGCTGCGCGCATCGAGCAGGTAGGCGCTGGACTCCTCGGCCGTACGCGAGAGCAGGCTGAGCTCGGACACCGAGGCGATGGCGGCCAGCGCCTCGCCGCGAAAGCCCATGGTGCCCACCGATTCCAGGTCGCCCAGCGAGGCGATCTTGCTCGTGGCATGTCGCTTCAGGGCCACGGGCAGCTCGGCCCGGGCGATGCCGCAGCCGTCGTCTTCCACGCACACGAGGCGCACGCCCCCGGCCAGAAGGCGCAGCGTGACCTGCGTGGCGCCGGCATCGAGCGCGTTGTCCACCAGTTCGCGCACCACGGACGCCGGCCGCTCGACCACCTCACCGGCCGCGATCTGGCTGATCAGCTCGTCCGGAAGTTCACGGATCGGACGGCGCGGCGGGGGGGACAGCAGGGCATTCACACCAAACATTCTAGGTGTCGCTCCATAATGCCTCGGCCATGGAATACGTCGCCTTCCTGATCGACTTCATCCTGCACGTGGACGTGCACCTGGAGACTTTCGTCCGCAATTACGGGGCCTGGGTGTATGCCCTGCTGTTCCTCATCGTCTTCACCGAGACGGGCGTGGTCGTCATGCCTTTCCTTCCGGGCGACTCGCTGCTCTTCGTGGTGGGTGCGCTGTGCGGCGTGGGCTTCATGAGTTTTCCCATTGCGGTCACGGTGCTGCTGGCCGCGGCCATCCTGGGCGACCAGTGCAACTACCACATCGGTCGCTACTTCGGCCCCAAGGTGTTCCAGTGGGAGCAGTCGCGCTACTTCAACCGGCGCGCCTTCCTGCAGGCGCACGAGTTCTATGAGCGCTATGGCGGCATCACCATCGTGATCGCGCGCTTCATGCCCTTCATCCGCACCTTCGCACCGTTCGTCGCGGGCGTGGCCGAGATGACCCGCTGGAAGTTCAGCGCCTACAACGTCGGCGGCGCGCTGGTCTGGGTGCTGGGCATCTGCACGGCCGGTTACTTCCTCGGCAGCATGCCCTTCGTGAAGGCGCACCTGGACAAGATCATCTGGGCCATGATCTTCATTCCCGGGCTGATCGTGCTGGGCGGCGCCTGGCAGGCGCGGCGCAAGGCGGCGGCCATCGTGCGGGGCTGACGGCGCGGGCTACCATTGGCGGCTGGAGACAGACGCCATGAATGCCCCCCAAGCCCTTTCCCGCTGGAGCCGCGAGGGCTCCAGCCGCGTGCCCTTCTGGGCCTACACCGATCCCCAGGTGTACCAGCGCGAACTCGAGCGCCTCTTCTACGGCCCCCACTGGTGCTACGTCGGCCTGGAGGCCGAGATCCCCAAGCTCTTCGACTACAAGCTCAGCTGGGTCGGCGAGCGCCAGGTGATCATGGTGCGCGACCGCGTCGCCCCGGCCGACCAGGGCCGGGACAGCGGCGTGCGCGTGATCGAGAACCGCTGCGCGCACCGGGGTGTGCGTTTCGTCAAGCAGCCCCAGGGCAGCGTGCGCAGCTTCACCTGCCCCTACCACCAGTGGACCTACAAACTCAACGGCGAGCTGGCGGGCCTGCCGTTCAGGAACGGCGTGAAGGACGGCGACAGCGTCAACGGCGGCATGCCGGCGGACTTCGACCTGAAGGCCAATGGCATGACCCGGTTGCGCGTGGCCGTGCTGCACGGCCTGGTCTTCGCCACCTTCAGCCCCGACGCCGAGCCGCTGGAGGAGTATCTCGGCCCCGAGCTCATGCCCTGGCTGGATCGCATCTTCAAGGGCCGCACGCTCACGCTCCTGGGCATCAACCGGCAGCGCATTCCGGGCAACTGGAAGCTGATGATGGAAAACATCAAGGACCCCTACCACCCGGGCCTGCTTCACACCTGGTTCGTGACCTTCGGCCTCTGGCGGGCCGACCAGAAGAGCCGCATGGTGATGGACGCCCAGGGGCGGCACGCCGTGATGATCTCGCGCCGCAACGACGGCGGCGAGAACCGGCAGGTGACCGAGGGCGTGACCTCGTTCAAGGCCAACATGACGCTCAAGGACGACCGCCTGCTCGACGTGGTGCCGGAACCCTGGTGGACCGTCCCGGACCCGGGCCGTCCGGGCGAGAGCATCACGCCGACGGTGACCATGATCACGCTGTTTCCCAGCGTCATCATCCAGCAGCAGGTCAACTCCCTGTCCACCCGCCACATCGTGCCGCGCGGCGAGGGCGAGTTCGACTTCGTCTGGACCCACTTCGGTTTCGCCGACGACACGCCGGAGATGACGCGCAGGCGCTTGCGCCAGGCCAACCTCTTCGGGCCCGCCGGCTTCGTCTCCGCCGACGACGGCGAAGTGATCGAGTTCAGCCAGCAGGGCTTTTCGCAATGGGGCGAGGACGGCAGCACGCTGTGCGAACTGGGCGGCACCGACTGCGCCCCGACCGAGCACATGGTGACCGAGACGCTGATCCGGTCCATGTATGCCTACTGGCGCCGCGTGATGGAGCTGTGAGCCGATGAGCCAGGAACGCCTCATGCTGCAGCTGGAGATCGACCAGCTCAATGCCGACTACGCCGCCGCGCTCGACGAGCGCCGCTTCGACGACTGGCCGCTCTTCTTCACCGAAGACGCGCACTACACCGTGCAGGCCCGGGAGAACCACGACCGTGGCCTGCCGCTGGCCCTGATCGCCCTGGAAAGCCGCGGGATGATGATGGACCGCGTCTACGGCATCACGCAGACCATCTACCACGGTCCGTACTACACGCGGCACGTGGTGGGCCCGGCGCGGGTGCTGGCGCAGGACGAGGGCCTGGTGAGGGCCCAGGCGAACTACGCCGTCTTCCGCACCCGGCCGGGAGATGCGAGCGAGGTCTACAACGTCGGGCGCTACATCGACGAGATCGTGCGCACGCCCGAGGGCCTGAAGCTGCGCAGCCGCCTGTGCGTCTACGACACCGAGATGGTGCTGAACTCGCTGATCTACCCGATCTGAGCTTGCTGCCTCCCTCCCCCTCTTGGGGGAGGGGCGGGTGGGGGCCACGCGCGCCGACGACGCCGCTTCACGCGCGCCCCATCCCAGCCTTCCCCCAGAGGGGGAAGGGGCGTCAAGCATCAGCGGCGGTTCGGGTCGGTTACCCGGTTGCCGATGTAGCCGCCGGCAGCCGCGCCGCCCAGCGTGCCCAGCGGCCCGCCGAGGACGGCGTCACCCACCAGGCCACCGGCGGCGGCGCCGCCGATGGTGCCCAGCGTCTGGTTGTCCATGCGTTCGATGCTTTCGCAGCCGGTCAGGCCCACCAGAGAGACGGCCGCAGCGGCGAGGACGAGCTTGAGTTTCATGGCGTTCACCCCTTGAGTTGTTGGGCCGCGAGACGTCGCGACCTTCCATGCGGGTGACTTTAGGAACCGCTCGGGCCTGGGTTCTGTCAGATAAATGAGCCGGCGGTTGTCGCCGCTTCACGCCCGGCTGTGCCGGCCTCGGCAGACTCGGCCGTTGCGCCGTGCACGCTTCAAAGCGCGCGGCTGCGCGCAAGCGGCGGGTTGGCTTCGAAGTAGGCCTGGATGCCGCGCATGAGCGCGTCGGCGAGCTGCTCCTGGTAGTCGTCGCTGCGCAGGCGCGCTTCTTCCTCGGGGTTGCTGATGAAGGCTGTCTCGACGAGCACGCTCGGGATGTCCGGCGCCTTGAGTACCGCGAAGCCCGCCTGCTCCACGCGTGGCTTGTGCAGGTGGCCGACCTGCTTGATCTCGCCCAGCATGGCGGCGCCCAGGCGCAGGCTGTCGCGGATCTGCGCCGTGGTGCTCATGTCCAGGAGCACGCGGGCCATGTGCTTGTCCTGGGTGTCCACGTTCAGGCCGCCGATCAGGTCGGCCTGGTTCTCCTTGTTGGCGATCCAGCGCGCGGCGGTGCTGGAGGCGCCGTTCTCGCTCAGCGCATAGACGCTCGCGCCGCGCGCGCGCGGCGTGGTGAAGGCATCGGCGTGGATGCTCACCATGAGGTCGGCCTGCACGCGCCGCGCCTTCTGCACGCGCACGCCCAAGGGGACGAAGAAGTCGGCGTCGCGCGTGAGGAAGGCCCGCATGGGGCTGCCCTTGACGCTGGCCGCATTGATGCGCGCCTGCAGCTTGCGCGCCACCGACAGCACCACGTCCTTCTCGCGCGTGCCGTTCGGGCCGATGGCGCCGGGGTCCTCGCCGCCATGGCCGGGGTCCAGGGCGACGATGATCAGCCGGTCGGTGCGGCTGCCACGGGCCGCGGGCCCCATGGGGCCTGTTGCCAGTTCGGGCCGGGTCAGGACCAGCGGAGGCGGGCGCTGCGCCTGGCGCTGGATCAGCTCACCGAGCGGATCGGCCGCGGCGATGGCGGTGTCGGGTGCGGGCACGGGCGCGGGCGCGGGCTCGGCCAGGGGACGCTCGCGCAGGCGCTCGGCGATCAGCGCCTCCAGCGGATCGATCGGCTGCTGCGGATAGAGGTCCAGCACCAGGCGGTGCTGGTAGGCGGCCACGGGGGGCAGATGGAAAACCTGCGGACGCACGTCCTGCTTGAGGTCGATGACCAGCCGCACCGTGCCCGGCGCGTACTGGCCCACGCGGATGCCGGCGATGTAGGGGTCGTCGGCCTGCACCTTGGCCACCAGCTCGCGCAGCGCCGGGTCCAGGTCCAGTCCCTCGATGTCCACCGCGAGCCGCGGCGGGCTGGCCACGGTGGTCTGGGAGGAGCGCAGGAGCGCGTCGGACTCGATGGTCACGCGCGAGTAGTCGGGCGCGGGCCAGACCCGCACCGCGACGATGCCGGCGCCGCGCGCGATGTGCTGCGACCCCAGCAGCAGCACCAGCGCACCGCCACGCAGCAGGGAGCGGCGGGCCAGCCTCATGCGAGCAGCTCCGCGCCGGTGGCCGACAGGGGCGTGGCCCGCACGCGGCGGCCTTCGTCCTCCTGCACCTCGATGGCCAGGACCAAGTCGGGCCGGGGCAGCAGGCCGGCGGCCTTCTCGGGCCACTCGGCGAGCTTGAGGCCCGGCTGCGCGAACACGTCGCGAAAGCCCGCGTCCTCCCATTCGCGCGGGTCCTCGAAGCGGTAGAAGTCGAAGTGCCAGATGGCCAGGGCGGGCGTCTCGTAGGGCTCGACCACGGTGTAGGTGGGGCTCTTGATGCGCCCGGCCACGCCAAGCGCACGCAGCAGGTGGCGCACGAAGCTGGTCTTGCCGGTGCCCAGTTCGCCGCGCAGTTCGATGAAGGCCCGGGCGATGGCCGGGTTGGCCGCCAGGCCTTGGGCGAAGGCGCGCGTGGCGTTCTCGTCCGCCCAGTGCAGCACCAGGGGGCTTCCTACAATCGGCGGGTGACGTTCGCTCGCGCTCAGCTCGATCCTCCTGCGCTGCTGGGCCGCATCCGGCTGTGGGCCCTTGAGCTCGGATTCTCGCAAATCGGGGTGGCCGGAATCGACCTCTCCTCGGCGGAAGACGGTCTTTTGCAATGGCTGTCGCATGGCTTCCACGGTGACATGTCCTACATGGCCGCCCATGGCCTGAAGCGCGCGCGGCCCGCGGAGCTGGTTCCCGGCACGGTGAGCGTGCTCACCGCGCGCATGGACTACCTGCCGCAGGGCACGCCCGAGGGCTGGCAGGCCGTCGAATGGGAGCGCCTGCGCCGCCCGGGCGAGGGCGTGGTGTCTCTCTATGCGCGCGGACGGGACTATCACAAGGTGATGCGATCGCGGCTGCAGAAACTGGCCGAACGCCTGGCCGAGGACGTCGGGCCCTTCGGCCACCGCGTGTTCACGGACTCCGCGCCGGTGCTGGAAGCCGAACTCGCCACCCGCAGCGGCCAGGGCTGGCGCGGCAAGCACACCCTGGTGCTGGACCGCGAAGGCGGCTCCATGTTCTTCCTGGGCGAGATCTACCTGGACCTGGCGCTGCCGACCACCGACCCGGTGAGCGCGCACTGCGGCAGCTGCGAGGCCTGCGTGCACGCCTGTCCCACCGGCGCGATCCTCGGGCCGGGCGTGCTGGATGCGCGCCGCTGCATCTCGTACCTGACCATCGAGCACGCCGGGTCCATCGACCCCGCGCTGCGCCCGCTCATGGGCAACCGCATCTACGGTTGCGACGACTGCCAGCTCGCCTGCCCCTGGAACAAGTTCGCCCGGCCCGCCGTGCTGGCGGACTTCGATGCCCGCGACGGATTGGTCGGCACTCCGCTCGCCGACTTGCTGTCCTGGAGCGAGGCGCGGTTCCTGCAGCGCACCGAAGGCTCGGCGATCCGCCGCATCGGCCACGAGCGCTGGCTGCGCAACCTGGCGGTGGCAGCGGGCAACGCGCTGCGCGCCGGGGAGGGGGACGCGTCGCTCGTCGCCAGCCTGGAGGCGTTGCGAAGCCATTCCAGCGCGGTCGTGCGCGAGCACGTGGCGTGGGCGCTGGCGCAGGCTACGGCCTGAGGGTCCCGAGCACGCCCAGCGCGAAGGGCAGGCTGAAGCCGGCGGCCACGGTGGACAGCGTCACCAGGGCCGCGACGTACGGCCCGTTGTAGCCCATCTTGGCCGCGAGCACGTAGCAGCTGGAGGCGGTCGGCAGGGCCGAGAAGGCCAGCAGGATGGTGGTCTGCGCCGCGTCCAGCCGCAGCAGCAGGGCGGCAGCGAGGGCGATCACGGGCAGGAGCAGGTGCTTGATCGTGAGCACCGAGGCGGCCAGGAACTTGCCGTTGGCCAGGGAGCCGAACTGCATGCCCGCTCCGGCGGCCATCAGGCCGAGCGCGATGGAGGTCGCGCCGATGCGCGAGACCGTGGGCTCCAGCCAGCCGGGGATGTGCAGGCCCAGGAGGTTGGCCGACAGGCCCGCGGCCGTGCCGATGATGAGCGGGTTGCGTGCCAGCGCCGCGCCGAAGTGGCTGCCCGAGTCGCGCGCCATGGGCCACACGGCGCCGATGTTGAAAAGGGGCACGCAAAAGCCGATCAGCACCGCGATCAGCTGCAGTCCCTGCGGGCCGGCCAGGCGTTCGGCCAGGGCGAGGCCGATGAAGGAGTTGAAGCGGAAGGCCACCTGCGCCGAGGCGGCGTGGTCGCGCCGGTCGATGTGCCGGCGCAGCAGCGGCAGCCGGGGCAGGTAGTAGGCCAGGCCGATGCCGGCCAGGCCGGTGAGCACGCCGGCCACGATCAGGCTGGAGGTGGCGCCCACGTCCAGGGGGCTGCGCACGATGGACTGGAACAGCAGGACAGGGAAGAGGAAGTAGTAGACCAGCGCCTCCACCTGGATCCAGACGGTGCGATTGAGCGCCGTGTAGCGGCACACCAGCCAGCCGCACAGGATCAGGGAGAAATCGGGGAACAGCAGCTTGGCGAAATCCACCGGCCGAGCATAGCAAGCAGGAGGCAGGCGTCTTCGGGTTAGCCCTTATCGGTGTTCTCCAGAGGCGTGAAGGCCCGCGCACGCCGTTACCATCGCGCGACTGTTGTTCACAAATAGGAGTGTTCTGATGAAACGTCGCCAATGGTTCGCCCTGTGTGCCGCCACCGTCACCGTGTTCGCATCCGGTGCCGCGCTGGCCCAGGCCTACCCGAGCCGGCCCGTGAAGCTGCAGGTGCCTTTCGCGCCGGGCGGCACCACCGACATCGTGGCCCGCGTGATCTCCGAGCCCCTGGGCAAGAACCTCGGCCAGAGCGTGGTGGTGGAGAACAAGGCCGGCGGCGGCGGCATCGTCGGTGCGGCCGAGACCGTGCGCGCCACACCGGACGGCTATTCGCTGGGCATGGCCACGGTGTCCACGACGGCGGCCAACCCGGCCATCAACCCCAAGGTGCCCTACAACCCGGTCACCGACTTCACGCCCATCGTGAACATCGCCGCCACGCCCAATGTGATCGCGGTGCACCCCAGCTTCCCGGCCAAGGACTACAAGAGCTTTGTCGAGGAACTCAAGCGCAACCCGGGCAAGTACTCGTACGCGTCCTCGGGCACGGGCGGCATCGGCCACCTGCAGATGGAGCTGTACAAGAACCTGTCCAACACCTTCGTCACGCACATCCCGTACCGCGGCGCGGGCCCGGCGCTGAACGACACGGTGGCCGGCCAGGTGCCCATCATCTTCGACAACCTGCCCTCGGCGCTGCCCTTCATCCAGAGCGGCAAGCTGGTGCCCATCGTGGTGGCGGCGCCCCAGCGCGTGGCTTCGCTGCCCAACGTGCCCACCTTCAAGGAAGTGGGCCTGGAGCCGGTCAACCGCATGGCCTACTACGGCATCCTCGGTCCCAAGGGCCTGCCCAAGGAAGTCGTGGAGAAGGTCCATGCCGGTACCGTCGCCGCGCTGAAGGACCCCGCCGTGCGCAAGCGCATCGAGGACACCGGCTCGGTCGTCATCGGCAACACGCCGGAGCAGTTCGCGCAGCAGATCAAGGCCGAGTACGAGGTGTACAAGAACGTGGTTGAAAAGGCCGGCCTGAAGCTCGATTGAGCTCCCCCCAGCCCGACCCTTCCATCGACGCGTTCATCGACGCCCTCTGGCTGGAGGAGGGCCTGTCGAAGAACACGCTGGCGGCGTATCGGCGTGACCTCACGCTGTACGACCGCTGGCTGCAGTCCCAGGGCCGCAGCCTCGCGGCCAGTACCGAAGCCGAACTGCACGGCTATTTCGCCGCCCGCCACCGGGAGACCAAGGCCACCTCGGCCAACCGCCGGCTGGCGGTGCTGCGGCGCTACTTCCGCTGGGCGCTGCGCGAGCGCCGCATCCAGGTCGATCCCACGCTGAAGCTCGCCCCGGCCAAGCGGCCGCTGCGCGTGCCGCGCACGCTCACGCAGGCGCAGGTCGAGGCGCTGCTCGCGGCGCCGGACATCGACACCCCCCTGGGCCTGCGCGACCGCGCCATGCTGGAGCTGATGTACGCCAGCGGGTTGCGGGTGTCGGAGCTGGTCACGCTCAAGGTGCTGAACGTGGGCCTGAACGAGCACGTGCTGCGCGTCTTCGGCAAGGGGGGCAAGGAGCGGCTGGTGCCTTTCGGCGAAGTGGCCGCCGACTGGCTGCAGCAGTACCTGCGCGAGGCGCGCGAAACCATCCTGGCCGGGCAGCGGACGGACGACCTCTTCGTTACCGCGCGTGGCGCGGGCATGACCCGGGCCATGTTCTGGGTCATCGTGAAGAAGCAGGCGCTCGCTGCGGGCATCACCGCGCCGCTGTCGCCGCACACCCTTCGGCACGCCTTCGCCACCCACCTGCTCAATCACGGCGCCGACCTGCGCGCCGTGCAGATGCTGCTGGGCCACGCGGACATCTCCACCACCACCATCTACACGCACGTCGCGCGCGAGCGGCTCAAGCAGTTGCACGCCGCCCACCACCCGCGCGGGTGAGCCCGCCCGAGCGCGTGCTTGCCTTCATCGCGACGGCCTAAGATCGCGCGCATGAATTCCAACGCGCAAACCCTGGGTGGCCACCTGCTGGTCGAATGCCTGGTCGCCCAGGGCGTCACCCACGCCTTCGGCGTCCCCGGCGAAAGCTTCCTGGCTGTTCTGGACGGCTTCCATCGCCACGCGGAGCGGATCCGCTTCGTCGTCAACCGGCAGGAGGGCGGCGCGGCTTTCATGGCCGAGGCGGTGGGCAAGCTCACCGGCCGTCCGGGGGTGTGCTTCGTCACGCGCGGGCCCGGCGCCACCGCTGCGTCCATCGGCATCCACACGGCCTTCCAGGACTCCACCCCGATGGTGGTCTTCGTGGGCGACGTGGCCAGCCACCAGCGCGACCGCGAAGCCTTCCAGGAAGTGGAGTACCACAGCTTCTTCGGCCCCAGCACCAAGGGCATGGCCAAGCGGGTGGAGCGTATCGACGACGCCCAGCGCATCCCGGAATACGTCTCGCGCGCCTTCGCCACGGCCATGAACGGACGCCCCGGGCCGGTGGTGCTGGTGCTGCCCGAGGACATGCTCACCCAGCCCGTGTCGGCCCGGCCGCTGCCGCGCGTGGAGCCGGTGGAGGCCTGGAGCGACCCTGGCGCCCTGCGTCGCCTGCGCGAGCTGCTCCTGGCCTCGCAGCGGCCCTTCGTCATCGCCGGCGGGGGAGGCTGGACCCCGCAGGCCGCGCAGGCCCTGCAGCGCTTCGCCGAGAACTGGCAGCTGCCGGTGGGCAATGCCTTCCGCTTCCAGGACTGCTTCGACAACCACCATCCGCTGTACGCGGGCGACGTGGGCATCGGCATCAACCCGGCGCTGGCCCGCCGCATCCGTGAATGCGACCTGCTGATCTGCCTGGGGGCTCGGCTCGGCGAGATGACCACGAATGGCTATAGCCTCATCGAGCCGCCGCTGCCCGCCCAGAAGCTGGTGCACGTGCATGCCAGCGCCGAGGAGCTGAACCGGGTGTACCGGGCCGAACTCGCCATCAACGCCACCATGAACGCCGCCGCGCGCTCGCTGGAGGTGCTGTCGGCGCCCACGGAACTGCCCTGGCGCGACTGCGCCGCCGCCGCGCACGCCGACTACGAAACCAACCTCCAGCCGCAGCAGCTTCCGGGTGACATCGACATGCCAGCCATCGTGCAGGTGCTGCAGAAGCTGCTGCCGCCGGATGCGGTGCTCACCAACGGCGCGGGCAATTTCGCGAGCTGGCTGCACCGCTTCTATCGCTACCACGGCCTGGCCAAGGGCCTGAAGACCCAGCTCGCCCCCACGGGCGGTGCCATGGGCTACGGCGTGCCGGCGGGGATCGCCGCCAACCTGGTCAGCGGCAGGATCGCCTTCACCATCGCGGGCGATGGCGACTTCCTCATGAACGGGCAGGAACTGGCCACCGCCTCGCAGCACGGCGCGAAGTCCATCGTGCTGCTCCTGAACAATGGCATGTACGGCACCATCCGCATGCACCAGGAGCGCGAGTACCCCACGCACGTGCATGGCACGGCCCTGGCCAACCCGGACTTCGTCGCCCTGGCGCGCGCCTACGGCTGGAATGCCGAGCGCGTGGAGCGCACCGCGCAGTTCGAGCCGGCCCTGCGCGCCGCCCTGGCGAGCGAGCGGGGCACGCTGATCGAGGTGCCGCTGGACCCGGAGGTGATCACCACGCGGGTGAGCCTTTCCACCATTCGCGAGCAGGCGCTCGGTCGCTGAGCCTGCGCCGCAAAGAAAAAGGGCCGCTCGACGCGGCCCTTTCTGCTTCCGGTGGAACCGGCTTACTTGACGTGCTTGCCGATCAGGCCCGCCATCTCGAACATGGACACCTGGTTCTTGCCGAACAGCTCCTTGAGCTTGGCGTCGGCGTTGACCATGCGCTTGTTCTGCGCGTCCTGCAGCTTGTTCTTCTTGATGTAGGCCCACAGCTTGGAGACGATCTCGGTGCGGGGCATGGGGGTGCTGCCCACCACGGCCGCGAGCGCGGCGTCGGGGGTCAGGGGCTTCATGAACGCGGCGTTGGGAGTGCGCTTCTTGGCGGGCGCCTTCTTCGCAGCGGCCTTCTTCGCCGGAGCGGCTTTCTTGGCGGGGGCCGCGGCCTTCTTCGCCGGAGCCGCCTTCTTCGCAGCAGGGGCCTTGGCGGCCGCCTTCTTCGCGGGCGCGGCCTTCTTGGCCGGAGCGGCCGCCTTCTTCACCGGGGCGGCTTTCTTCGCGGGAGCTGCCTTCTTGGCAGCGGGCGCCTTCTTCGCCGCAGCTTTCTTCGCAGTTGCCATGTCTGAAATTCCTTCTAGAAGTTGCTCTTGATCGCCAATGCAATGCATGCGGCATTGGCAGTGCGGATGCTAAAGGGAAAGAAATGCGTTTCCAAGGGAAGAAAGGCATTTTTCATTGGGAGATGTCGCTTTTTCTCCAGCGGCGATCAGCCATGTTCCCCTCGGCGTGCCGCGGCGCTGCGTTCGGCAGGCCCCAGTGTCGCCAGCAGGACCCCTGCGAGCCCGAGCCCGAGGGCGGCCAGTTGCACCACGCCCCAGGGCTCCGAGAGGGCGAGCACCCCCACGGCCGCTGCCGACAGCGGCAGCATCACGGTGAACACGCCGGCCCGGGCGGCGGGCACCTGGCGCAGTCCCGTCATCCACAGCCACACGGACCACACGCTCGCCGCGAGCGCATAGAACACGAGCAGGGCCCAGAGGGAGGGCGGCACGGCCGTGAAGTCGAAGCTGCGCGCCGCGACCACGCCGAAGGGCGTGACCAGCGCGAAGCCCCAGAGGTTGATCACTGCGGTGATGCGACGCGGTCCCACGCGCTGGGTCAGCGCCTTGCCGATCACCGCATAGGCCGCCTCGCACAGCACGGCGCCGAAGACGAGCAGGTTGCCGAGCCAGGCGCGCTGGCGGTCCGCATCCGGCGCAGTGTCGTCGGGCGACAGGGCAAGCACCGCGACGGCGGCCACCGCGCAGCCGATGGCCGCCAGAGTGCGGGAGCCGATGCGCTCGCCCAGGAACACGCGGCTCATCACGGCCACCGCCGCGGGGATGGCGGCCATGATCACGCCCGCCGAGACGGCGCTGGTCATGCTGACCCCCCACAGCATGCAAACGGTGAAGAGGAAGTTGCCGAGGAAGGACTCCAGGAACAGCAGCCCGTGGGTGCGTCGGTCCAGGTGCGGCTCCTCGGCGGGCTTGCGCAGCCAGTGGACCATGGCCGCGCCCCCGATCCCGAAGCGAAGCCAGGCGAGCAGCATCACCGGGAACACCGCGACCAGCGGCTTGGACAGGGCCACGTAGCTGCCGACCAGCGCCATGCTGGAGGCGAGGCAGGCGTAGGCGGCAAGGCGTGGTGCGTGGCTGGACATCGTCGGGCGGGCGGGGCGGCGCATCATGCATGAGGCCAGGCCATCCCTCCGGTTTCCCATGGTGCGGGCGGCGTTTCATCATCCGGGAAGCGAGCCTTGTGCGGTGCCGCAAATTTTCTCAATATGAGAATTTGCATGTCGCATTGAGAAACGAAGTGCGCAAGTATTTGATAAACAACAAAAAAAATCTGGACATATAAAAGACATAAGAGGTCCTCCAAGTCTTGTAGAAGACCTAAAGTAGCTCCCAGGAAAACACCTCGTTCCTCATTCGACTTCGCAACCAAGGAGCTTCACATGACCGACTGGACCCGCCTCTCCCGACAGCAGCAGATCGACCAACTCGAGAAGGACTGGGCCGAGAACCCTCGCTGGAAGGGCATCAAGCGTGGCTACACCGCCGCCGAGGTGGTGCGCCTGCGCGGCTCGCTGCAGGTGGAGCACACCCTGGCCCGTCGCGGTGCGGACAAGCTCTGGAACCTGCTGCAGACCGAACCCTTCATCAATTCGCTCGGCGCGCTCAGCGGCAACCAGGCCATGCAGCAGGTCAAGGCCGGCCTCAAGGCCATCTACCTGTCGGGCTGGCAGGTCGCGGCCGACGCCAACAGCAATGGCGAGATGTACCCCGACCAGTCGCTCTACTCGGTGGATTCGGTGCCCAACGTGGTGCGCAAGATCAACGCCACCTTCACCCGTGCCGACCAGATCCAGTGGAGCGAAGGCAAGGGCCCGGGCGACGAAGGCTTCGTGGACTACTTCGCGCCCATCGTCGCCGACGCGGAAGCCGGCTTCGGCGGCGTGCTCAACGCCTTCGAGCTGATGAAGGCGATGATCGACGCCGGCGCTGCCGGCGTGCACTTCGAGGACCAGCTCGCCGCGGCCAAGAAGTGCGGCCACATGGGTGGCAAGGTGCTGGTGCCCACGCGCGAAGCGGTGTCCAAGCTGGTGGCCGCGCGCCTCGCCGCCGACGTGATGGGCACGCCCACGGTGCTGCTCGCGCGCACCGACGCCGAGGCCGCCAACCTGGTCACCACGGACGTGGACGAGCACGACCGGCCCTTCCTCACCGGCGAGCGCACCGTCGAGGGCTTCTACCGCAGCACCAACGGCCTGGAGCAGGCCATCAGCCGGGGCCTGGCCTACGCCGAGTACGCCGACCTGATCTGGTGCGAGACCGGCACGCCCGACCTGGCTTTCGCCAAGGCCTTCGCCGATGCCATCCATGCCAAGTTCCCGGGCAAGCTGCTGGCCTACAACTGCTCGCCGTCCTTCAACTGGAAGAAGAACCTGGACGACGCGACCATCGCGCGCTTCCAGAAGGAGCTGGGCGCCATGGGCTACCGCTTCCAGTTCATCACGCTGGCGGGCTTCCACAGCCTGAACTACTCCATGTTCAACCTGGCCTATGGCTATGCGCGCCAGAACATGAGTGCCTTCGTCGAGCTGCAGCAGGCCGAGTTCGCCGCCGCTGACAAGGGCTTCACGGCGGTCAAGCACCAGCGCGAGGTGGGCACCGGCTACTTCGACGCGGTGACCACGACCATCGAGGCGCAGGCGTCCACGGCAGCCCTCAAGGGCTCCACCGAGGACGAGCAGTTCTTCGAGCAGCGCAAGGCCGCCTAGCCCGCAGAGCGGCGCGGCGCGGCAGGCCGGTAGAATCCGGCCTTCCGCGCCGCTTCGGCGCACGCAGCAAGAGCGAGAAAGGCACCCTGGTTATGACACCGCGAACTACCCCGCAGGAGAGCACCGTCGCCTGACGGTCGGGTCGTCGCGTCCAGTCATCCTCGCCCCGCCAGGGCGCATCGGAAAGCGCGGCCACCGGACCGCGCTTTTTTCTTGTCCCTCGCTCACCGATCCCACCCATGATCCACATCACGCTTCCCGACGGTTCAGAAAGAGAGTTTCCCGGCCCGGTGACGGTCGCCGAGGTGGCCGCGTCCATCGGCTCGGGCCTGGCCAAGGCTGCCCTGGCCGGCAAGCTCGACGGCAAGGTGGTCGACACGGCCCACCGCATCGACCATGACGCGAGCCTTGCCATCGTCACGGCCAAGGACCCCGAAGGCCTGGAGGTGATCCGCCATTCCACGGCGCACCTGCTGGCCTATGCGGTCAAGGAGCTCTTCCCCGAGGCGCAGGTCACCATCGGCCCGGTCATCGAGAACGGCTTCTATTACGACTTCGCCTACAAGCGTCCCTTCACGCCCGAGGACCTGGCCGCGATCGAGAAGCGGATGGCCGAGCTTGCCGCCAAGGACGAGCCGGTCACGCGCCGGGTGCTGCCGCGCGACGAGGCAGTCGAGCATTTCAAGGCCATGGGCGAGGCCTACAAGGCCGAGATCATCGGCAGCATCCCCGCGGGCGAGGACGTCTCGCTGTACCGCGAGGGCGGCTTCGAGGACCTGTGCCGCGGCCCCCACGTGCCCAGTACGGGCAAGCTCAGGCACTTCAAGCTCATGAAGGTGGCCGGCGCCTACTGGCGCGGCGACCACCGCAACGAGATGCTGCAGCGGGTGTATGGCACGGCCTGGGCCAGCAAGGAGGACCTGCAGGGCTACCTGCGCATGCTGGAGGAAGCCGAGAAGCGCGACCACCGGCGCCTGGGCCGTGAGCTGGACCTGTTCCACATCGACGACCACGCGCCGGGCGTGGTGTTCTGGCACCCCAAGGGCTGGCGCATCTGGCAGGAGGTGGAGCAGTACATGCGCCGCGTGTACCGGGACAACGGCTACCTGGAGGTGAAGGGTCCGCAGCTGCTGGACAAGACGCTCTGGGAGAAGACCGGCCACTGGGACAAGTACCGCGAGAACATGTTCGTCACGGAGTCGGAAAAGCGCGACTACGCGCTCAAGCCGATGAACTGCCCCGGGCACATCCTGATCTACAAGCAGGGCGTCAAGAGCTACCGCGACCTGCCGCTGCGCTATGGCGAATTCGGCCAGTGCCACCGCAACGAGCCCACGGGCGGCCTGCACGGCATCATGCGGGTGCGCGGCTTCACGCAGGACGACGGCCACATCTTCTGCACCGAGGACCAGATCCTGGCCGAGTGCAAGGCCTTCACCAGTCTGCTGCAGAAGGTCTACAAGGACTTCGGCTTCACCGAGATCATCTACAAGGTCGCCACGCGCCCGGCGGCGCGGATCGGCTCGGACGAGAGCTGGGACCGCGCCGAAGAGGCGCTGATGGAAAGCCTGCGCGCCTCGGACTGCGCGTTCGAGATAGCGCCCGGCGACGGCGCCTTCTATGGCCCCAAGGTCGAGTACACGCTCAAGGACGCCATCGGCCGGCAGTGGCAGTGCGGCACGGTGCAGGTGGACTTCTCCATGCCCGAGCGGCTGGACGCCGAGTACGTCGGCGAGGACGGCGCCCGCCACCGGCCGGTCATGCTGCACCGGGCGATCGTGGGCAGCATGGAACGATTCATCGGCATCCTGATCGAGCAGCATGCCGGGGCGCTTCCGGCCTGGCTGGCGCCGGTGCAGGTGGCCGTGCTCAACATCACGGATTCCCAGGCCGACTATGCCCGGCAAGTTGCCGAAACACTGCAAAATCAAGGGCTTAGGGTCGAGCTTGATCTTCGCAACGAGAAGATCACGTATAAAATACGGGAGCATTCGCTGCAGAAGCTGCCCTACATCCTCGTCGTGGGCGACAAGGAAAAGGCCTCTGGCTCTGCATCCGTACGCGCCCGGGGCAACCAGGACCTTGGTGTGATGCCCGTCGAAGCCTTCGTGCAGCGCATCTCCCAGGACATTGCCAGCAAGATTTGATTTTCAAAGGAAGCCACCATCGCTACTGATTTCCGCGACCGTCGCCACCGCGAGGAACGCAAGCACCGCCTGAACCGAGAGATCATGGCCCCGGAGGTCCGACTCTCCGGTCCCGAGAACGAACCCCTTGGCATCGTGAGCCTGCAGGAAGCCCTGCGCATGGCCGGTGAGCTGGACGTCGATCTGGTCGAGATCGCCGCCACGGCCAATCCGCCCGTGTGCCGGCTCATGGACTACGGCAAGTTCAAGTACCAGGAGCAGAAGAAGGCGGCTGAGGCGAAGGCCAAGCAGACGGTCATCGAGATCAAGGAAGTCAAGTTCCGCCCCGGCACCGATGATGGCGACTACAACATCAAGATGCGCAACATCCGGCGCTTCCTGGCCGAAGGCGACAAGTGCAAGATCACGCTGCGCTTCCGTGGCCGCGAGATCACGCACCAGGAAATCGGTATCGCGCTCCTGAACCGCATTCGCGACGAACTGGGCGACACCATCCTTGTCGAGCAGTTTCCCAAGCTCGAGGGCCGGCAGATGATCATGATGATCGCGCCGAGCCGCAAGAAGCCTCAGCCGGCGGCCAAGCCGGCTGCCGAGACCCAGAACGCCTCGGCCTGACGCGCACCGCGCGTCGGACACAGTTCAGTCACCGGCGGGTCGGTCACCCGCCGGAGACCTGAAAGGGCCACTTCGGTGGCCCGATGAAGGGGCCGCCTCGTGCGGCCCATTAAAAGTGGCTCGGGGCCAGCAAGTCCGCGGAAGGTTCGCGGCGCCTCACGAGCACAAACTAAGAAGGAGCATTCACATGCCCAAAATGAAGACCAAGAGCGGCGCGAAGAAGCGTTTCCGCGTGCGTCCCGGTGGTACCGTCAAGCGGGGTCAGGCGTTCAAGCGCCACATCCTGACCAAGAAGACCACCAAGAACAAGCGCCACCTGCGTGGTGCCGTCGCCGTGCACGAGACCAACATGGGTCACATGGCGCAGATGCTCCCGTTCGCGGGCCTCTGATTCTTTAAAGACACACAAGGAGTCACACATGCCTCGCGTCAAACGTGGCGTCACCGCCCGCGCTCGTCACAAGAAAGTCCTCGCCCTTGCCAAGGGCTTCCGCGGCCGCCGCGGCAACGTCTTCCGCATCGCCAAAGAAGCGGTGATGAAGGCGGGGCAATATGCCTACCGCGACCGCCGCACCAAGAAGCGCGTGTTCCGCCAGTTGTGGATTGCGCGTATCAACGCCGCCGCGCGTGAACTGGGCCTGACCTACAGCCAGTTCGCCAACGGCATCCGCAAGGCCGGCATCGAGATCGACCGCAAGGTCCTGGCCGATATCGCCGTGCACGACAAGGCGGCTTTCGCCGGCATCGTGGAGCAAGTCAAGGCCAAGCTGGCGGCTTGAGTTCACGTCGCGCCGCGGCTCGTGCTGCGGCGCCGGTGCAACCAACTGGAGCAGGGCTAGGGCTTGACGGCGCTAGCCCTGTTTTTTTCTATGAACAGCGAACTCGACACCCTCGTCGGCAGCGCGCGCGAAGCCTTCGCCGCGGCCGCCACGCCTGCGCAGCTGGAAGACGCCAAGGCGCGCTTCATCGGCAAGGCCGGCCGCATCACCGAACTGATGAAAGGCCTGGGCGCGCTCGCACCCGAGGACAAGAAGCTGCGGGGCGCCGCCATCAACCAGGCCAAGCAGGCCATCGAGGAGGCGCTCAATGCCCGCCGCAAGGCCCTGGCCGACGCCGAGCTGGAAGCCCAGCTGCGCGCCGAGGCGCTGGACGTCACGCTGCCCGGTCGGCGCCGTGAGCCCGGCGGGCTGCATCCGGTAAGCCTCACCCTGGAGCGGATCGAGCAGATCTTCGCCAGCATGGGTTTCGACGTGGCCGACGGCCCGGAGATCGAGACCGACTGGCACAGCTTCACCTCGCTGAACAACCCGCCCAACCACCCGGCGCGGTCCATGCAGGACACGTTCTATGTGGACATCGACGGCGAGGACGGCATCCCCTACAACCTGCGTCCGCACACCAGTCCCATGCAGGTGCGCTACGCCCAGGCCCACGTCAAGAAGCACGCCGGCCGCGCCGAGCTGCCCGAAATCCGTGTCATCGCCCCCGGCCGCACCTACCGCGTGGACAGCGACGCCACCCACTCGCCCATGTTCCACCAGTGCGAGGGGCTCTGGCTCGGCGAGAACGTGAGCTTCAAGGACCTCAAGGTCGTCTTCACCGACTTCTGCCGCACCTTCTTCGAGACGGACGACCTGGCGCTGCGCTTCCGCCCGAGCTTCTTCCCCTTCACCGAGCCGAGCGCGGAAATCGACATCCAGTTCCAGAGCGGCCCGCTCGCCGGCCGCTGGCTCGAAGTCGCCGGCTCCGGCCAGGTGCATCCGGCCGTGGTGCGCAACATGGGCCTGGATCCCGAACGCACCATCGGCTTTGCCTTCGGCATGGGACCGGACCGCCTGACCATGCTGCGCTATGGCGTGAACGACCTGCGCCTTTTCTTCGAAGGCGACATCCGCTTCCTGCGCCAGTTCCGCTGACAGCCCGAGCACCCGCCGAGTCCCACAGAACAAGATCCCCGAGATGCAATTCCCCGAGTCCTGGTTGCGCGAGTTCTGCAACCCGCCGCTGACGACCCAGCAGATCGCCGACACGCTCACCATGGGCGGCCTCGAAGTCGAGGAGCTGCGCCCGGTGGCGCCGCCGTTCTCGAAGGTGGTGGTCGGCCACATCCTGGAGGCGGTGCAGCACCCCAATGCCGACCGCCTGCGCGTGTGCCGGGTGGACGTGGGGCAGGGCGAGGCGCTGAGCATCGTCTGCGGTGCGCCGAACGCGCGCCCCGGCATCCGCGTTCCCTGTGCGCTGGTCGGTGCCGCGCTGCCGCCCGGCGAGGACGGCAAGCCCTTCCAGATCAAGCTGGGCAAGCTGCGGGGGGTGGAGAGCCAGGGCATGCTCTGCTCGGCGCGCGAGCTCCAGCTGAGCGAGGACCACGGCGGACTCTTGGAGCTGCCGGAGGACACGGCCGTCGGCGCCGACGTCCGCGACGTACTGCGCCTCGATGACACGCTCTTCACCCTCAAGCTCACGCCCAACCTCGCGCATGCCCTGAGCGTGCATGGCGTGGCCCGCGAGCTCGCGGCCCTCACCGGCGCGCCGCTGCGCACGCCCGAGTTCCACCCGATGGCGCCGGCGCACGACGCGAAGCTGCCCGTCACGGTGAGCGCGCCCGACCTGTGCGGCCGCTTCAGCGGACGCATCGTGCGCAGCATCGACACCCGTGCCCGCACGCCGCAATGGATGGTAGACCGGCTGGCGCGCTGCGGCCAGCGCAGCGTCTCGGCCCTGGTGGACATCTCCAACTACGTGATGTTCGAGTTCGGCCGCCCCTCCCATATCTTCGACCTGGACAAGCTCCATGGCCGCATGGAGGTGCGCTGGGGCCGCAAGGGCGAGCAGCTCAAGCTCCTGAACGGCAGCACCGTGGAGGTGGACGAGACCGTCGGAGTCATCGCCGACGAGGTGCAGGTGGAGTCGCTGGCCGGCATCATGGGCGGCGACGCGACCGCGGTCTCCGACGACACCCGTAACGTCTACGTGGAGGCCGCTTTCTGGCACCCGCAGGCCATCCAGGGGCGCTCGCGCCGCTACAACTTCGCCACCGACGCCGGCCACCGCTTCGAGCGCGGCGTCGATCCCAGCCAGACGGTGGCGCACATCGAGCACATCACGCGCCTGATCGTCGAGATCTGCGGCGGCGAGCCCGGGCCCATCGACGACCATGTCGTGGCGGTGCCCGAGCGCCAGCCCGTGCGCCTGCGCGCCTCGCGCGCGGCGCGCGTGATCGGCATGCCGCTCACGCCCGCGCAGTGCAGCGACGCGCTGGCGCGCCTGGGCCTGCAGCCGCAGCTCGAAGGCGACGTGATCACCGTCGTGCCGCCGCCGCACCGCTTCGACCTCGCCATCGAGGAAGACCTGATCGAGGAGGTGGTGCGCATCGTCGGCTACGAGCAGCTGCCCACCACGCCGCCGCTCGCGCCGGTCATCGCGCGGCCCGCCTCCGAGTCCCGTCGCAGCCGCTTCGCCCTGCGCCGGCTGCTCGCGGCCCTGGGCTGGCAGGAGACGATCAACTTCAGCTTCGTCGAGGAACGCTGGGAGCACGAGCTCGCCGGCAATCCCTCGCCGATCCGCTTGCTCAATCCCATCGCCAGCCCCATGGGCGTGATGCGCTCGACCCTGCTCGGGTCACTGCTGCAGGTGCTGCGCCACAACCTCGACCGCAAGGCCGAGCGCGTGCGGGTGTTCGAGATCGGGCGCGTGTTCCTGCGCGACGACAGCATCACCACCAGCGACACCAGCGTGCGCGGCGTGCACCAGCCCATGCGCGTCGCCGGCCTGGCCTGCGGCACGCCGGATGGCCTGCAGTGGGGCCGGCGCGGCCAGGGCGCCGTCGATTTCTTCGACGTGAAGGGCGACCTCGAGTCCCTGCTGTCGCCGCGCGAGGCGCGCTTCGAAGCCGCCACCCATCCGGCCCTGCACCCGGGCCGCTGCGCGCGCGTGCTGCTGGACGGAACGCCGATCGGCTTCGTGGGCGAGCTGCACCCGCGCTGGCGCCAGTCCTGGGAGCTGCCGGCCGCGCCGGTGCTGTTCGAGCTGGACCTGGACGCGGTGCTGGCACGCCGGCTCGCGAGCTTCGTTCCCGTGCCGCGCGTGCAGCCGGCCGAGCGGGACCTGGCCGTCATCGTGGCCGACACCGTCTCGCATGACGAGCTCCTGCGCGTGGTGCGCGCCGCCGACACGGGCGGGCTGCTGCAGGGCGCGCAACTCTTCGACGTGTACAAGCCGCAGCAGCCCACCGGCGGCCTCGCCGCGGGAGAAAAGAGCCTGGCCATCCGCCTCACGCTCGGCGACGCGCAGGCCACGCTCACCGACGAACAGATCGAGGCCGCGGTACGCGCCGTCGTGGAGGCCATCGGCCGTCAACTGCAGGGGCGGCTTCGCGCCTGACCGATGGCCCACAGCATGAACGCGAACGACGAGCCGGTGCACGAGCCCATGGAGTTCACCGTCGATGGCCTGGAGACGCCTGCGCTCACGAAGGCCCAGCTGGCCGAACTGCTGTTCGAGCAGATCGGCCTGAACAAGCGCGAATCCAAGGACATGATCGACGCCTTCTTCGACCTCATCGCGGCCAGCCTGGTCGAGGGTCGGGACGTGAAGATCAGCGGCTTTGGCAACTTCCAGATCCGCACCAAGGCACCCCGGCCCGGCCGAAACCCGCGCACGGGCGAGGAGATCCCGATCGAAGCCCGCCGCGTGGTCACCTTCCACGCGAGCCACAAGCTCAAGGAAATGCTCCAGCGCGAGCCGGACAGCCTGGAGTAGTCGCGCAAATCGCACGGCCCGCCCGGTCCGCGAACGGCAAGGCGCACGCGCCGCACCCATCGCTTGGCTGCGGCAGCCTGGCTGGAGTAACCTCGCAGGTTCGTCTCCTATCTGGCTGTTCTCCATGGAGAAACTCCTTTCGCAGATTCCCGCCAAGCGCTACTTCACCATCGGCGAAGTCAGCGAGCTGTGTGGCGTGAAGCCGCACGTGCTGCGGTACTGGGAACAGGAATTCACGCAGCTGCGCCCCATGAAGCGGCGCGGCAACCGGCGCTACTACCAGCACCACGAGGTGCTCATGATCCGCCGCATCCGCGACCTGCTGTACGACCAGGGCTTCACCATCAGCGGCGCCCGCAACCGGCTGCAGGAGATCGCGCAAGGCGAGCGCGGCCGCCGTCCGGGGACGGACGCCGGCATCGACATGCCCCCCGAGCCGCGAGCCGATGCGGGAATCGCCGAGCCGATGGACTCTGGCTTCGGCGCCGACTTCGAGGATTCCCTGCCGCCCGAGGACGCCGACGCCCTGGCGCTGCAGCTCACGCAGCTGCGCCAGGAGCTGTTCGAAATCCGCGAGCTTCTGTCGCCGGGCTAAAAGCTTTCCACCTTCCCGGATTGGCCCAAAAGGCCGGCTATAATCGCGGGCTTGTCGGCGTGTAGCGCAGCCTGGTAGCGCACTTGCATGGGGTGCAAGGGGTCGCGAGTTCGAATCCCGCCACGCCGACCATTTCTTCGAAGGGCCAGCGCTCACCGAGCGCTGGCCCTTTTCTTTTTCGCGACCCACCTCGCGGCAGCGAGGGCGCCCCGGTGGCGCCTTACCTTCCCGCGCCCAGCTGCTCCCGCAGGTACTGCGCCGCATGGTCCGCCGCGTCGTCGAAGGGGTTGAGGATGCGGTCGATGCGCGTGCGCGCGAGGTGCTCGTGGTGCTGCGCATCGCGGGCGGCCGCGGCCAGGCGTCCGCTGTAGCCGGCGGCCTCCAGCGCCTTGAGCAGGATGTGGGTGGAGGGCCAGTCCGGCAGCGCGATGGCCACCCATTGGGCCTGGGCGAGCGGCAGGGTCTGCACGAACTCCATGTCCTCGGCGTCGCCGTAGCGCACGGGAAGCTGCTGCGCCTGCAGGCCGCGCACCACGTCCGGGTCGAAGTCCACGCCCAGCACCCGAACGCCGGCGCCCTGCATCTGGCGCAGCAGGCGGCTGCCGTAGCGCCCCTGGCCGAACACCAGGACTTGCGGCGCGAGCAGCGACTCCGACGGTCCCCGCTCGCCGTCCTGCTCTCGGTAAGGGTGCCTGCGCTCGAACACGCCCAGCCAGGGCGCAAGGCGCGCATAGAGCGGCTGCGAGTACAGGATCATGTAGGTCGAGACCGTGATGGTCACCAGGCCCACCAGCGTGGTGATCCCCAGGGCCGCGTCGCCGATGTGGCCCAGCGAGATGCCCATGGCCACGAAGACGATGGAGAACTCGCTGATCTGCGCCACGGTCAGGCCGGCGAGGAAGCCGGTGCGCCGCCGGTAGCCCATGAAGCCCATGATCGCCATCACGATCAGCGGGTTGCCGATCAGGACGAAGGCCGAGAGCACCAGCGAGGGCAGCAGCTGCGCCCCCAGCAGCGACAGGTCCAGCCTCGCGCCCAGGTCCAGGAAGAAGAACAGCAGCAGGAAGTCGCGGATGCCGCTCAGGCGCGCCGCCATGGCCTCGCGGTAGGGCGTGGAGGCGAGTGAGAAGCCCGCCAGGAAGGCGCCGGCCTCGCGGCTGAAGCCGGCCCATTCACCCAGCGCGGCCAGGCCCACGCCCCAGGCAATGGCAAAGAGCAGCAGCAGCTCGGGTGACTTCGCCATCACCGCCACCAACCGCGGCAGCAGCCACTTCATCGCCACGAACAGCAGCACGGCCGCGAGCACCAGCCGCCAGCTGAGCGAGAACAGCACCGCGCCCAGGCCCACTGCATCCTCGGCCGGTCCGCGCATCGTGCTCATGGCCATCATCGCGATCACCACGGCCAGGTCCTGCACGATGAGGAAGCCCACCGCGATGCGTCCGTGCAGGCTGTCCAGCTCGTGTTTGTCCGAGAGCAGCTTGACGATGATGATGGTGCTGGAAAACGTGAGCGCCACCGCGATGTAGAGCGCATCTATCGGCCCCTGGCCCAGGGCCAGCACCAGGCCGAAGCCCACCGCGATCGTGAAGGCCAGCTGGCCCAGGCCCGTCGCCAGGGCCACGGGGCCGATGTGGCGGACATGCTCCAGGTCGAGCTTGAGGCCGACGGCGAAGAGCAGCACCGCCACCCCCACCTGCGCCAGCAGCTCCACCTCCTCGTGGGCCGTGACGAGGTCCAGACCCGCGGGCCCGACGGCGATGCCCACCAGGATGTAGGCGATCAGGACCGGCTGTCGCAGCCGCGTGAGCAGGGCGGCGGTGCAGGCGCTGACCAGCAGCAGGGCCGCGATCTGCGCGAAGGCGTGGTTCATCCGCAGGGCGTGGTTGAGGCCGCCGTCCTACCGCGGCTTGGCTGCCGCGGCTTGCGCCCGGGTGGAAAGTTCCGACAAAACGGCACGGGCCGCAGCGTCATAAGCATGGCTGTCCGGCAGCGGCATGCGCTGCGGACGAACCCGGGACGTGGAGGGAGAGACCGACCGTTCGTTCTCCAGGTTCCCGATCGCCAACAAAGGAGATGACCCATGAAATCGAAGTACCTGATTGCACCCACCGCCCTGGCTGCCCTGCTGTGCGCAGGCATGGCCTCGGCCCAGAGCACCACCGCCCCGGCATCGGGCAGCGGCGCGACCGGCGGCGCCATGGCCCCCAAGGCCCCGGCCACCACGGCCAGCCGCGAGTCTAAGCCCGCGAAGGACGACAAGCTCGCCCGCGGCGACCGCAAGTTCATCGAGGATGCCGCTGCCCACGGCATGTTCGAGGTGCAGGCGGCGCAGCTGGCGGCGACCAAGGCGAGCGACGCCCAGGTCAAGTCCTTCGCCGAGCAGCTCGTCAAGGACCACACCCAGGCCAACCAGGGCCTGCAGCAGATCGCGAGCAAGCACCAGGTCGACATGCCCAAGGAGCTGCCGCGCTCGCAGCGCAACAAGCTGCAGGACCTGCAGAAGAAGACCGGCGCCGAGTTCGACCGCGAGTTCGTCAAGGAAGTGGGCGTCGAGGCCCATGAGGACGATGTCAAGAAGTTCCAGAAGGCCGCCAAGGACGTGAAGGACCCCGAGCTCAAGGCCTGGGTGGACAAGACCCTGCCGGCGCTGCAGCAGCACCTGGCCTCGGCGCAGAACCTGGAGAAGTCCGTCAAGGAAGACGGCTCGCGCATGGGCGCCGGCCCGGCCAAGCAGCCGGCCCGGCCTGCCGGCGACGCCGCGAAGCAGCCGGCCGCTCCGGCCAAGAGCGGCGGCTGATCCTCAGCGCGCCTCGCCCTCCTGCCGGGGGGCGAGGGCGCGGGCCAGCGGCTCACGCAGCGCGAGGGCGCCGGCCTCGCTCAGGTGATGGTGGTCGCGGTACATCGCGCGGCCACCGTCCTGCACCCGGCATGTCCCGTTGCACAGCCAGTCCATCGGATCCAGGTGGTCGATGGATGGGCGTTCACTCCACGGGCCCAGCGCGTTGAGGAAGGCTTCGTGCCGTTCGCGCTGCGCCTGTGCCGAGCGGTCCAGGCGGGTCTTTCCGTGCGCCGCGCCCAGCGCCAAGGTGGCGGGCACGTTCTTGTCGTAGAAGGGAACGGGCCCGATGACTTTCACGCGCACGCCCTGCGACTCCAGCCATCCCAGGGTGGCGCCGAGCGACTCCTCGGCCGCGATCAGGCCGGACGCGCTGTGCGAGGGCCCCACGCGCGTGAGCGGACCGTCGTCGCGGAAGTAGGTGCCCCAGAACCCCGCCAGCACCACGGTGCGGATCTGCGGGTGTGCCTGCAGGTAGGCGCGCAGCGTCTCGGCATAGCGGCGGCATCCGGTGCGGCTGCGGCTTCGCGCCTCGAACATCGGCGGGCAGGCCGTGCGCGCCGCCAGCACGCCGCTGCGGCCCTGTGCCGCCAGCACCTTGTCCATCGCCGGCGCCCAGGCCAGCAGGTGGCTGTCGCCCCAGAGCAGCACGTCGGGCGAACGCTCTGGCGCACCGAGCACACAGGCCGATTCCAGCGGCCGGGTGGCGCAGGGCCGCCACGCCACGCGCTCGCTGCGGGTGCGGTCGTGCTGCAGCACCAGGGCGTCGTAGCGGTCGGCGAAGCCGCGGTCCACCAGCAGCCCCCAGGCGGCGAAGGCGCCCAGTGCGAGGGCGCTCGCGCTTGCCACGATGAGCGGCCGCCCGCGCCGGGGCCGGGCCGGGGTGGGCCGGCGCCAGGGCTGCTCGACGAAGTGATAGGACAGGCTGGCCAGCGCCAGCGATCCGGCCAGGAGCAGGGGCGTGGCCCAGGTGGGCTGCTCGAAGGCACTGGCATAGCGCGCGAACACCAGCACCGGCCAGTGCCAGAGGTAGAGCGAATACGAGATCAGGCCCACGTAGACCACGGGGCGTGCCTGCAGCAGCCAGCGCGTGACCGCCGGCCGCTCGCCGTGGCTGCCGGCATGGATCACGGCGGCCGCGCCCAGCACCGGCGCGAGCGCCGCCAGTCCCGGGAACAGCGTTGCCGGCTCGAGCAGCACGCAGCTCGCCACAATCGCGCCCAGGCCCCCGGCCGCCAGCAGCTCGCGCACCGCGCGCGAGCGCACCGGGGCGACGCTGCCCAGCGCCAGCAGGCAGCCGACCAGCAGCTCCCAGGCGCGGAAGGGGGCGAGGTAGAAGACGGCGGCCCGGTTGGTCTCCAGATAGGCGGCCGCGATCGCCAGCGAGCCGACGGCGCCCGCCAGCAGCAGCGCGCGCGTCGTGCGGGCGGCACGGCGGCGCAGCATCAGGAGCACGATGGGGAACAGCAGGTAGAACTGCTCCTCCACCGCGAGCGACCAGGTGTGCAGCAGGGGGTTGAGCGCCAGGTCGGTCGCGTCGAAGTAGTCTGAGCCGCCCAGGTAGAAGACGAAGTTGGCGCTGAAGCTCAGCGTCCCCAGCAAGGCCAGTAGGGTGGCCGTGAGGTCGCTCGGCAGCAGCAGCAGCCAGCCGGCCACGGCGGTGGCCGCCAGCATGGCGAACAGGGCAGGAAAGAGCCGGCGCGCCCGCCGCTCGTAGAAGCGGCCGAAGTTGAAGCGGCCCTGCGCCATCTCGCGGTGGATGATGGTCGTGATCAGGTAACCCGAGATGACGAAGAAGACGTCCACGCCCACGAAGCCGCCGGTCACGGCCGAGGGCATCAGGTGGTGGAGCACCACGGCCACCACGGCCAGTGCGCGCAGGCCGTCGATGTCGCTGCGGTAGTGGGCCCAGGCATCGGCGCGCGGATGGGCCCGCCCGTCAACGGCGGTGTTCGGCTGCATGCCGCGAAGGCTCAGGCATTCGCGAAAGCGGCCCGGTAGGATGCCCGGCGAAGCGGCTGTCGGCCCAGGCCGCTGTTGCAACTCAGAGGCAGGGCGGCAGCATGACGAGCGGCGTGCCGACGAAGAGCGTGCCCGCGCTCGACACCGCGTACAGCCAGGCCGATGCGCGGCCGATGAAGCGGGCGTCCTGCGCGCTTTGTCCGCCCGCAAGCGGATCGTTCGCCGAACGCCAGCTCGCCCAGGCCGCCCAGGCCAGCGCCGCCGCCGTGCCCAGCGTGACCAGCAGCAGCACCGCATTGATGGCCGTGAACGGCCCCTGGCCGGGTGCGGGCGGCCAGGCGGCGCAGCCCACGGCCTGGCCCGCGTACACCAGCCCGAACCAGGCCAGCCAGGCCGCCTGGCCGGCGACCAGGTGCAGGGGATGCGTGGGGGCGGGCAGGCGCATCGGGGCCTCAGCGCAGCAGCAGCGGCAGCAGCGACAAGGCGGCCCACCCCAGCACGGCGGCGACGCCGGTGAACTGCCACAGCATCAGGACGACCTGGGGTTCGTAGGGCGCGTCGATGCCCACGTGCTGCGCATGGATGCGCCAGGCCTGCAGGGCCGCGGCCACGCTGCACAGGGCGCCATGGACCAGCAGGTACCACAGGGTGAAGGCGATCATGGCGTCGTGCGCCGTCACCGCCGGCTGCAGCGGCGCCGCGACCAGCAGCAGGGCGAGCGCCGCGCAGCCTGCCGCACCGGCGGCCGCCGCCACGAGCAGGCGCGTGCGCAGGCCCCCGGCCTGCCGCGCGCGCAGGCGCACCACCACGCTGCGCACGGCCACCCAGCCGGCCAGCAAACCGGCGGACGCCAGCCCGAGCGGCCACACGCCGATGGGCGAGCTCGCCGGCGGCCGCCAGTTCGGCGCCGCCGTCCACAGGTAGAACCAGGCGAACAGCAGCGAGGCGTAGAGGGCCGCGTTGGCCAGCAGCGCCGTGCCCGTGCCCCAGAGGCCTGGGCCATCGAAGGTGTGCGTGTGCAGCCGCAGGCCTTCGGGCAGGTCCTTCGCGTGCTCCGCCGCGCCGGCGACGTGGGTGCCGTTCTCCCAGGACCAGCGCAGCAGCACGAGCACCACGGCCGCCAGCATCACCAGCGCGAAGCCATAGACCTTCGTCAGCAGGCCGATGCACAAGGCCGTGAGCAGCAGCGCGGCCAGCAGCGGCCACCAGGAGTTGCCGGGCAGGACCATGACCTCGCGCGGCTCGCCCGTCACCGGGTTGCAGCCCAGGGTCTCGCGCCGGCCATGCCCGGCTTGCGGCAGCCCATGCCGTCCTTCGGCGATGCTGCGCGGCAGCTCGGGACTCTCCCAGAGCGGATGCCGGGTGGGGATGGTGGGCAGGCTGGCGAAGTTGTAGCTGCGCGGCGGCATGCCGGCGGCCCATTCCAGCGTGGGGGCATTCCAGGGATTGACCGGTGCGCGCCGGCCGTGCCGCCAATGCAGCAGCCAGTCCAGCAGCACCGCCGCCAGGCCGAAGGCCATCACGAAGCCGAAGACCGAGGACACGAGGTTGGGCAGGTCCCAGCCCAGCCCGCCGGGGTAGGTGTACACGCGCCGCGGCATGCCCAGCAGCCCTGTCCAGTGCATCACGAGGAAGGTGCCGTTGAAGCCGATGAAGGTGAGCCAGAAACCCACCTGCCCCAAGGCGGGCGAGGGCATGCGACCGCTGAAGAGGGGCATCCAGTAGTACAGGCCCGCGACCAGCGGGAACAGCATGCCGCCGATCAGCACGTAGTGCAGGTGCGCCACCACGAAATGCGTGTCGTGCACCTGCCAGTCGAAGGGCACGAAGGCCACCATCACGCCGGTTAGTCCGCCCAGCACGAAGATGGCCACGAAGCCGGCGATCCACAGCATGGGCAGCGACCAGACGGGGCGTCCGCTCCAGAGCGTCGCGATCCAGGCGAACACCTGGATGCCCGAGGGAATCGCCACCAGCATGCTGGCGGCCGCGAAGAAGGCCTGCGCCAGCGCCGGGATGCCCACCGCGAACATGTGGTGCACCCACAGGCCGAAGCTGAGGAAACCGGTCGCGATGAGCGACACCACCACCCAGGTGTAGCCCACCAGCGGCCGGCGCGCGAACACCGGCACCAGCGTGGACACGATGCCCGCGGCCGGCAGGAAGATGATGTACACCTCCGGGTGGCCGAAGAGCCAGAACAGGTGCTGCCACAGCAGCGGGTCGCCGCCGCGCGTGGGGTCGTAGAAGGCCCAACCCGCCGCGCGCTCCAGCTCCAGCAGGATGGAGCCGAGGATCAGCGGCGGGAATCCCAGCACCACCATGAAGGAGCTCACCAGCACCGCCCAGGCGAAGATGGGCAGGTGCTGCAGGTCCATGCCACGCGCTCGCGTGCGCAGGATGGACACGATCAGGTCCACCGCCGCCGAGACGCTCGCGATCTCCACGAAGGTGACGCCGATCAGCCAGAAGTCCGACTGCACGCCGGGCGAGAACGGGCGGCTGGCCAGGGGCGTGTACATGAACCAGCCGGCGTCCGGCGCCAGGCCCAGCACCAGGCTGAAGGTGAGCAGCGTGCCGCCGAAGAGATAGCACCAGAAGCCGAAGGCGGACAGGCGCGGGAACACCAGGTCGCGCGCGCCCAGCATCTTGGGCAGCAGGTAGCCGGACAGCCCCTGCAGCACCGGCACCGCGAACAGGAACATCATCATGGTGCCGTGCATGGTGAAGGCCTGGTTGTAGGCCTCGGGCGTCATGAAGGCCTGCTCGGGCCGCGCGATCTGGGCCCGCATCAGCATGGCCAGCAGCCCCGCGATCACGAAGAACACGCCGCCGGTGACCATGAAGCGCCGCATGACGATGGTGTGGTTGACCACCGCGAGCGCGCGCCAGCCGCGCGGGTTGCCCCACACGGCCTCGAATTCCTCGTGCAGCCGGTCCGCGTCGCGCGGGGGCGCTTCCAGCACGGGTTCGCTCATCGCGCCGCCTCCTGGGTGCCGCGCGCCTCGACCAGCCAGGCCTCGAAGCGGGCCGGCTCCATCGCATGCACCGCGAACTTCATGTGCGCGTGCCCCAGGCCGCAGAACTCCGCGCACTGGCCCAGGAAGGTTCCGGCCTCGTCGGCGCGCAGGCGCAGCACCTGCACGCGGCCGGGGAGCGCGTCGAGCTTGCCGCCCAGGCGCGGTATCCAGAACGAGTGGATGACGTCGCGGCTGCTCACGTGCAGGTCCACGTCGCGGCCCACCGGCAGGCGCAGCTCGTTGCGGATCCGAACGCCGGCCTCCGGGTAGACCAGGTGCCACTCCCAGCGGCTGGCGCTCACGTGGATCTCCAGCGGCGCGGGCTCACCCGCGCCGCGCGGCCAGGCGATCTGGTGCCGGCCCGCGGGCGTGCCGAAGACCAGCAGCGCCAGGATGGCCACGCCGGGAAGCGCCACGCCGCCGCCGATGATCCAGCGCTGCCCGCTGCGCTGGGCGTCGTCCTGCGCGTGGTTGCGCCGCGAGCGCATGGCCCACAGCCAGAGCAGCAGCACGCCCAGGAGCACCAGCGTGGACACCCCCAGCATCCACCACCACACCTGGGCGATCGCCTCGGCCGAGGGCCCGGCCGGCGCCAGCGCGGACAAGGGACCGGCGCAGCCCGCCAGCCCCATGAGTGCCGGGCCGGCTCCCATAATGGCCCGATGGACACCCCGCGCACGCCCGAACCCATCCTCAGCCACGCGGCCATCAAGGGCCATCCGGTGCATCCGATGATGATCCACTTCCCCGTCGCATCGCTCATCGGGCTGGTGGCGGTGGACGCGGCCTGGATCGCCGGCGGCGATCCCTTCTGGGCGCGCGCCGGGCTGTGGCTGGCCGGCGTCGGCGCGCTGGGCGGCTGGCTCGCGAGCGTCGCCGGCCTGGTGGACCTGCTCACGGTCGGGCGCGTGCGCCGCCTCGTCACGGCCTGGGGGCATGCCCTGATGGCGGTGATGATGCTCTCGCTCGCCAGCATGAACTGGCTGCTGCGCCTGACGTCCGACGAGCCGGGTGCGCTGGTCAACCCCTGGGGCGCGGGCCTGTCGCTGCTCACGGCGGGTTTCATCGCCCTGGCGGCCTACCTGGGCGGACGCCTGGTCTACGAACACGCGGTGGGCGTGGACACCGGCGACTGAAGCAGGAGAGGTTAACAGCACGGGTCGGCTTCAGAAGACGGGCTTGCCCAGCACCAGCCAGGCGATGGTGCCCAGCCACAGGGCCGAACTGGCACCGACCAGCGCGCTCACCACGCGCGTGCGGACCGGCGAGGTGTTCTCGTGCTGGCGCTCGGTGCGCAGGATCAGCATGCCGCATACGCCGTGGCCGAGCACCAGCAGCGAGACCACGCCGAGCTTGGCCAGCAGCCACACGGCCACCGGCCCCTGCAGCAGGAAGATGGCCGTGCCCGAGGCGATGGCCACCAGGGCGGCGGGCGTGGCCATCAGCGTGAACATGGGACGCAGCAGCCGCTGGCGCGAGGGATCGACCGGCGTGGCCGGCCGGGCGCTCGCCGCGCTGGCGATGGCCGCCGCCATGTACAGCAGGCAGCCGCTCCAGACGATCACGGCCGAGATGTGCAGCAGCTTGAGCCAGGGCAAGGGGGACTCCAGGGGGCCGTGCGTTCCCGCGGGTGGCGGGACGTCGCGCGAGGGGCGGCACCTGATGTTGAGCCAGCGTGCGGTCGGCTGGCGTCGCCCCTGGCTGAATCGCCTGTAGGACGCGGACTGCGCGGGGCTAGTCGATGTCGATGGTGTGCACCGACAGGCGCCCCTGGCGCCGGTCCTCGAAGAAGCGCAGCAGCGTCTCGCGCACCGTGCGGAAGGCGATCTCTTCCCAGGGGATCTCGGACTCGGCGAACAGCCGCGCCTCCAGCGTCTCGATGCCGGGCTCGAAGCGGTCGCTGGTCAGCCGGGCCAGGTAGAACAGGTGCACCTGCCCCACGCGCGGCACGCTCAGCACGGAGTGCAGGCCCTCCAGCTCGAAGCGCGCGCCGGCTTCCTCGACCGTCTCCCGCGCCGCGCCCTGGGCGGCGGTCTCGCCCAGCTCCATGAAACCGGCCGGCAGGGTCCACTTGCCCCAGCGTGGCTCGATGTTGCGCTTGCACAGCAGCACGCGCTCGCCCCAATAGGGCACCGTGCCCACCACGTTCAGCGGGTTCTCGTAATGGATGGTGGCGCAGGAGGGACACACGGCGCGTTCGCGCGTGTCGCCATCGTCCGGCAGCCGGTAGGCCACCACGGTGCCGCAGTTGCGGCAATGTTTGATCGGGCTGCGCATCGGGGGGCAGTGTAAGGCGGGAGGAGTCGCAGGCAAGCGGGCAGGGTCGGGCGCGTGTGTCGAAGGGGCGCCAGCGTCCGGGCTTCGATGCCGGCCAGGTGCCAGAATGGACCGTTCGTCCAGCCTCCAGCCCCTACCTGCCATGACCCACCCGACCTCTTCCGGCGAAGACCTCGCCTACCAGAGCGGCTTCGGCAACCAGTTCGCGAGCGAAGCCCGCGAGGGCGCGCTGCCCGTGGGCCGCAATTCGCCCCAGCGCGCGCCGCACGGCCTGTACGCCGAGCTGCTCTCCGGCGCGGCCTTCACCGCCCCACGCCACCGCAACCTGCGCACCTGGATGTACCGCATGCGCCCGTCCGCGGCCCATGGCCGCTTCGCGCCGCTGGGCGGCCAGCGCGGCTGGCTCACCGGGCCCTTCGACCAGGCGCCCACCCCGGCCAACCGCCTGCGCTGGGATCCCTGGCCCATGCCCGATGCGCCGACCGACTTCATCGACGGCGTGATCTCCGTGGCGGGCAATGGCGACGCGCATGCCCAGGCCGGCGTGGCGGCCCATGTGTACTGCGCCAACCGCTCCATGACCGGGCGCTACTTCGTGAACTCCGATGGCGAGATGCTGCTGGTGCCGCAGGCCGGTGCGCTGCTCGTGCACACCGAGCTGGGCCGCCTGCACGTGCGCCCGGGCGAGATCGCGGTGGTCCCGCGCGGCATGCGCCTTCGCATCGACCTGCCCGAGGGCAGCGCGCGCGGCTACCTGTGCGAGAACTATGGCGCGCCCTTCACGCTGCCCGAGCTCGGCCCGATCGGCTCCAACGGCCTGGCCAATGCCCGCGATTTCCAGGCACCGGTGGCCGCCTACGAAACCCGCGAGGGCCCGGTGCAGCTGGTGAACAAGTTCCTGGGCAACTTCTGGGTCGGCGAGCAGGCCGGCACGCCCCTGGACGTGGTCGCCTGGCACGGCAACCTCGTTCCCTACAAGTACGACCTGGCCCGTTTCATGGCCATCGGCAGCATCTCCTTCGACCACCCGGACCCGTCCATCAACACCGTGCTGACGTCCGGCACCGACACGCCGGGCGTGGCCAACTGCGACTTCGTCATCTTCCCGCCGCGCTGGCTGGTGGCCGAAGACACCTTCCGGCCGCCCTGGTTCCACCGCAACATCATGAGTGAGTTCATGGGCCTGGTGCACGGCGTGTACGACGCCAAGGCCGAAGGCTTCGTGCCCGGCGGCGTGAGCCTGCACAACTCCATGCTGGCCCACGGGCCCGACGCCGCCACCTTCGAGAAGGCCAGCGCCGCGCCGCTTGCGCCGCACAAGCTGGGCGACACGCTGGCCTTCATGTTCGAGAGCCGCCACGTGTTCCGCCCGACGCCGTCGGCGCTTGCGGCCCCCAATCTGCAGCCCGGCTACGACGAGGTGTGGGCTGGCTTCGCATCGCAGGGCTGAGTCGCCCCGGGCAGGCCCGAGGCCGCCGCAAGCCGCGTGGCAAGAACCTCTGGGGCCTGGAATGACAAGGGCCCTGCACGCGCAGGGCCCTGGGTCACTCTGATTCACGGCAGCCGCCGAAGCGGCGTGCCGGCGGCTCAGGCCTTGCGGGCCGGCGCGTTCACGGCCTTGCCGTGCTTGTCGATGAGCGTGCGGGCGGTCTCCAGCAGCTTCTTGCCGTCGTAGCCGCGCTTGTCCATGTCCTCGGCCCATTCGACTTCGACCAGGCGGGCCTTGCGGCGGAACTCCTGCGCGTCGGCGGCGGGGATGGTGTAGATGGTGTTTCCGCGCGCCTCGGCGGCCTTGCGGCCGGCGGCATCGTTGCTTTGCTGCGTGCGCCCCAGCCAGCCGGAGGTGGCCAGGCCCGAGTTCGCGTCGATGACCTTCTTGAGGTCGGGCGCGAGCGACTCGTACTTGGCCTTGTTCATGGCCATCACGAAGGTGGTGGTGTAGAGCGCACCGCCCGCGGGGTCGAACTCGCTGTGGTTGCTGGTGAGCTCGTGCACCTTGACCGAGGGCACCACCTCCCAGGGAATGGCGCAGCCGTCGATGGTGCCCTTGGACAGTGCGTCCGGGATCTGCGGCAGCGGCATGCCCACCGGAATGGCGCCCAGGTAGCCCAGCATCTTGGTGATCTGGCGGGTGGGGCCGCGCAGCTTCACGCCGCGCACGTCGTTCACGGTCTTGATCAGCTTGCTGCGGGTGTGGAACATGCCGGGGCCGTGCACGTGCAGGGCCAGCACATGGGTGTCCTTGAACTCGTCGGGCGCGGCGGTCTGGTAGTACTCCCAGTAGGCGCGCGAGGTGGCCTCGGCGTTGTTCATGATGAAGGGCAGCTCGAACACCTCGATGCGCGGGAAGCGGCCGGCGGTGTTGCCCGGCAGGGTCCAGACGATGTCCACCACGCCGTCCTTGGCCTGGTCATAGAGCTGCACGGGCGTGCCGCCCAGCTGCATGGCGGGGTAGCCCTCGAACTTGATGCGGCCGTTCGATTCCTTCTCGACCTTGTCCATCCACGGCTTGTGCATGGACAGCCACACGGCCGACTGCGGGGCCATGAAGGTGTGGAACTTGAGGGTGACGGCCTGCTGGGCCAGGCCGCTGAGGCCGGGTGCCCCGAGGGCCACGGCGGCGCTGGACTTAAGCAGGGTACGACGCTGGATCATGCTGGGTCTCCGAATGCGAATCGGTGGACCTTACCCGAGCTGGCCCAGCCGGCCATACGGGGCTTTCCCTCAAACGAGGAACTGAATGATCCAGAGCGAGATGGCCGGGAAGAACAGCAGCAGCAGGGTGCGGACCACGTCGCTGGCCAGGAAGGGCAGCACGCCGCGGTAGCTTTCGGCGATGGGCACTTCCTTGGCCAGCCCGTTGACCACGTACACGTTCAATCCCACCGGCGGCGCCAGCAGGCCGAAGCCCACCGTCATGAGCACCATGATGCCGAACCAGATCGCCACCGATTCGCGCGGCATGCCGAAGTCCAGGCTGATGATCAGCGGGAAGAAGATGGGGACGGTCAGCAGGATCATGGACAGCTCGTCCATCACCGCGCCCAGCACCACGTAGAAGAGGAGGATGCCGGCCACCACCGCCAGCGGCGGCAGGTTCCAGCCGCGCACCACGTCGGCCAGCTGCGCCGGCACCTGCGTGAGCGCCAGGGCCGAGTTCATGAGGTCGGCGCCCAGGAAGAGCAGGAAGATCATGGCCGAGGCCTGCGCCGTGGCGTAGAAGCAGTGCTTGAACTTGGCCCAGGTCATCTCGCGCTTGCCCAGCGCCGCCAGGAAGGTGGCGGCCGCGCCCACGGCCGCGCCCTCGGTGGGCGTGAAGAAGCCGCCGTAGATGCCGCCGAAGACGATGGCGAAGATCGTGACCATGGGCAGCACGCCGGCCAGCATGGCGCCGGTCAGGCGCGGGCGGTCCTCGTCGTGTTCCGGCGCGTGGCCGGGAACGAAGCGCACGTACAGCGCGATGGCGATGATGTAGCCCACCATCGCGATCAAGCCCGGCACCATGGCCGCGGCGAAGAGCTTGGCGATGTTCTGCTCCGCGAGGATGGCGTAGATCACCAGCGGCACCGAAGGCGGGATGAGGATGCCCAGCGTGCCGCCCGCGGCCAGCGTGCCGGTGGCCAGGCGCCCCGAGTAGCCGTGGCGCTTCATCTCGGGCAGCGCCACCGAGGTGATGGTGGCCGCCGTGGCGACCGAGGAGCCGCAGATCGCGCCGAAGGCGGCGCTCGCGACCACCGCCGCCATGGCCAGGCCGCCGCGGAAGCCCGACATGAGGACGCTGGCGAACTCGAACAGCGCCCGCGAGATGCCGCCCTGCGTGGCGAAGTTGCCCATGAGGATGAACAGCGGGATCACCGACAGGTCGTAGCTCGCGAAGCGGGCGAAGGCCTGTGTGTTCAGGAAGTTGGCCAGGGGCAGCCAGCCGGCCTGCAGCACGTAGCCGATGCCGCCGGCGGTGAACATGGCGATGGCGATCGGCGTGCGGATCGCCATCAGCAGCAGCATGATCCCGAAGATGAGGGCGGTGAGGGCGAGCGGGCTCACGCCTGAACCTCCGGCCCGAAGCCGCGCAGCGCCTGCACCAGCGCGATGAGCGCCGTGAGCAGGAGGGCCGGCACCATGGCTGCGTACACGGTCCATTCCGGCCAGCCGAGCATCATGGTGGTCGTCTGCGTCTCCCAGGAGTTCAGGCCGCCAAGCGTGGTGCGCCAGGTCATGAGCCCCATGGCCAGGGCCAGCAGCAGGGCGCCCAGGCGGTCCAGGGCGGCGTTGGTCTCGGGCCGCGCGCGGGTGGTGAAGAAGTCCACGATGATGTTGGCCCGCGTGGCTTGCGCCCAGGGCAGGAAGAGGGCGATGGCCGCGCCGGTGGCCACGCCGGTGAGCTCGAAGTCACCGACCAGGGTCCAGCCGGTGGTGTTGCGGCCAATGAGGCTGGCGCACGTCATCAGGGTGATGAACGTGAGCAGCACGCCGGCCAGGATGGCGCACAACTTGGCCAACATCTCCAGAACGCGCACGCGGGTCTCCTTCTCATGGTTGTCGTGCCATGCCGGAGCCCGCGCGCGGCGGGCGGCTCAGGCGGCCTGCACCTTCACCGACAGCGGCGTGAGCCCCTCGACATGGCCCGTGAGCGTATCACCTGCCACCACCGCGGCCACGCCTTCGGGCGTGCCCGTGAAGATCAAGTCGCCTGGCTGCAACTCCCAGGCGGCCGACAGGTGCTCGATGGTCTCGCCGATGTTCCAGATCAACTTGGCCACCGTGCTGCGCTGGCGGTCCGACCCGTTCACCTGCAGCCAGATGGCCGCCTTGTCCACGTCGCCGGCCTGCTCGGCAGGGGTGATGGGGCCCATGGGCGCGGACTGGTCGAAGGCCTTGCCGATGCACCAGGGGCGGCCCTGCTTCTTCATGTCGTTCTGCAGGTCGCGGCGCGTCATGTCCAGGCCCACGGCATAGCCGAAGATGTGCTGCTTCGCGTCGGCGGCCTTGATGTTGCGCCCGCCCTGGCCGATGGCCACCACCAGTTCGATCTCGTGGTGGAAGTTGCTGGTGAGGCTGGGGTAGGGGATGGTGCCGGTCTGGCCGGCCTCCACCACCACCAGCGCGTCGGCCGGCTTGAGGAAGAAGAAGGGCGGCTCGCGGCCGGTGAAGCCCATCTCCTTGGCGTGCTCCTCGTAGTTGCGGCCCACGCAGTAGATGCGGTGCACCGGGTAGCGCTCGGTGCGGCCCACGACGGGGACGGCCACCGGGGCGGGGGGATTGAAGACGTAGCTCATGACAACCTTTCTTCTTTGAGGATGCCCAGGGCCTGGTGCACCGGGCGGTCGGAAAAACTGAACAGCACGCAGCCGGCTTCGCTCTCGAAGCGCAGCGCGTGCCAGGAGGGCACCACGAAGTGGTCGCGCGGCCCGACCTCGTGGCGGACGATGGCGCCCTGCGGCGACTCGACGTGCACCACGGCCCGGCCTTCCACTACGCTGTAGACGGCGCCGTCGGTCTGGCGCGCCGCGCGGCCGCTGAAGCCGGCAGGCAGCTTCTGCATGAAGGTGGCCAGCGTGGGCATGGGCCAGCCGCCGGTGAGCGGGTTGAGGTAGCGCAGCTTGACGCCTTCCCATTCGTCGATGGGCGCATCGCGCTCCAGGCGCTCCAGCGCCTCGCGCGAGCGCTCGTAGGGGTAGCTGAAGATGGGCGAGGTGGCGCCGAAGGGCGCGTCGCCGCGCACCGGGGCCATGTTGTGCCCATAGCGGGCGAAGCTGCTGCCTTCCACGCGGGTGACCTGCTGCGAGCGCGCGCTGCCGTTCTCGGCGAAACCGGCATCGAAGAAGCGGACCATGGGAATGTCCAGGCCGTCCAGCCACACCACCGGGCCCTCGGCCTCGCTGCCGTGGTCGTGGAAGGTCCAGCTCGGCGTGATGATGAAGTCGCCCGGGCGCATGGTGGTGCGCTCCCCGTCCACCGCGGTGTAGGCGCCCGAGCCCTCGACGATGAAGCGCAGCGCACTCTGCGTGTGCCGGTGCGCCGGGGCGACCTCGCCGGGCATGATCAGCTGCAGGCCGGCATAGAGCGACTGCGTGATGGCCGACTGGCCGCGCAGTGCGGGGTTCTCCAGGATGAGCACGCGCCGCACCGCTTCCTCGGCGGTGATGGCCTGGCCGGCGCGCATGAGGAGCGGGCGCACCTCCTCGTAGCGCCACAGGGCCGGCACGCAGGGGGACTGCGGATGCACCGGCACCAGGGCGTGCAGGACCTCCCACAGCGGCGTGAGGTTCAGCGGGTCCATGTCGCGATAGAGCTGCTCGCGCTCGCGCGCGGCTGGGTGGGGGGCGTTCATCGGGTCGGTCCTCGTGAAAGGTCTCAGGCGAAGAGCTGGTTGGGGTCGATGCCCTCGTACATCCATTTCAGGCCGGCGAAGCCGGCCGACTCGGTGCCGCTCTGGAACAGGCGGTTGCGCAGCTCGCGCTGCACGCCGCTCGCATGATAGATGTCGCCATAGAAGCGGGCGGTGAGCTGCACGCGCCCGGTGCGCAGGTAGCGATGCTTCTGGTACAGCTGGAAGGCCTCCTGCGGCGAAGCGGCGGCCTTGAGGGCCTGCCCGAGCACCACCGCGTCCTCGATGGCCTGGCCCGCGCCCTGCGCCAGGTACTGCAGCATGGGATGCGCCGCATCGCCCAGCAGGGTCACGCGGCGGTCGGTCCAGTTGGCGACGGGCTCGCGGTCGCACAGCACCCACATCTTCCAGGTCTCGATCTTTCCCAGCAGCTCGCGCACGGGCGGCACGGCCTGGGCGAAGCGCTCGTTCAGTTCGGCCGTGTCGCCGAAGGTGTTCCAGCCTTCGTCGTACTTGTTGCTGTGGAACACCGCCACCAGGTTGAACAGCTCGCCGCGGCGCAGGGGGTAGTGCACCAGGTGGGTCTTCTCGCCGCCCCACAGCAGCACGTCGTCGCTCCACAGGTGCGCGGGCACGTCCTCGCGGCGCAGCACCGCGCGGTAGGCGATGTGGCCCGACACGCGTGGCTTGCCGTCGCCCACCACCTGCTCGCGGATGCGGCTCCACAGGCCGTCGGCGCCGATGAGGGCGTCACCGGCGAGCTGCTCGCCGCCGGCCAGGCGCACGCGCACGCCGGCCTCGTCCTGCTCGAAGGACTCGACCTTGGCGCTGGTGCGAAGCTGCACGGTGGGCTGCTTCTCGCAGGCGCGCAGGAAGACGTCGTGCAGGTCGCCGCGGTAGATCACGCCATAGGGAAAGCCGTAGGCCGCGCGGGCGACGTCGCCCAGGGGAACGCGCACCACGCGCTCGCCCGTGCGCACGTCGTTCATGCCCAGGCCCGGGGGGAAGTAGGCCACTTCGTTCACCGCCTCGGTCAGGCCCAGCCACTCGAACATCTTGAAGATGTTCGGCCCGAGCTGGATGCCCGCGCCGATCTCGCCGAAGGCGGCGGACTGTTCCAGCACCGTGACGCGGTGGCCGTCCCGCGCGAGGACATACGCGGCCGCCAGGCCGCCGATGCCGCCGCCGGCGACGATGAGATGCAGGGCTTGCTTCATTGGCTTCTCCTCGGAGGATGTGGGCGGGTTGCTAAGCATACATATGATATGCGTGCATTGCAATTGGCCGCGCGCCCACTACACTCCGTGCCCATGGCCAAGGGCTTCGATTTCCAGCATGCACCCGGACACCTGATCCGTCGAGCACAGCAGGTGGCGGTGGCGGTCTTCCACGAGGAGACCGCCGCGTTCGAGGTCACGCCGGTGCAGTTCGCCATCCTCAACGCGCTGATCGAGTCGCCGGGCGAGGACCAGGTCACGCTGGCGGCCCGGGTGGCGTTCGATGCCGCCACCTTCGGCTCGGTGATCGGCCGCCTGGAGGCGCGCGGCTGGGTGCGGCGCGAGGCCGACGAGGTGGACCGGCGCCGCAAGCGGCTGTGGATCACGCCGCCGGGCCAGCGCGTCGCACAACAGATGAAGCACGCGGTGGCGCGCGCCCAGGCCCGCATCGTCGAGCCGCTCGACGCTGTAGAGCGCGAGCAGCTCGTGCAGCTGCTGCGCAAGCTGGTCGCGGGGCACGAGGGGGCCGTCTCAAGCTGAGCTGCGGCATCGTCCTACGGCAATCTCAGACGCACGCTGCGCGCCAACAGCGCGGCGGCTGGGCCCAATCCCCTGTGGAAGCCGCAGAGAAAGGACAGAGAGACATGAACCCCACCCTCAATTCCCGCCGCTCGCGCAGCGTCGTGCTGAGCGCCGCCCTGGCCGCCGCGCTGGCCGCCACCACGGGCTGCGCCAACATGGACATGGGGGCGATGACGCCCACCCAGCGCAACGCCGCCATCGGTGCCGGCGTCGGCGCGCTCGGCGGGGCGGTGATCGGCCGTGACGTCAAGGGGGCTGCCGTGGGCGCAGGCCTGGGCGCCCTGGGCGGCTACGTGTGGTCGCAGCAGATGGAGCAGCGCCGGCAGGCCATGCAACGGGCCACCGTGGGCACCGGCGTGCAGGTCTCGCAGACGGCCGACAACCAGCTCAAGCTGGATATTCCGAGCGACGTGTCCTTCGACACCGGCCGTGCGGACATCCGGCCCAACCTGCGTCCCATCCTGGACCAGTTCGCCTCGGGCCTGGCCAACCAGCCCATGACCGAGGTGCGCATCATCGGCCACACCGACAGCACCGGGCCCGACGAGCTGAACGAACGGCTGTCGCTGCAGCGCGCCCAGGCGACGCGCGACTACCTTGCCGCGCGCGGCGTGGACCCGCGCCAGGTGGTGATCGCCGGCCGCGGCGAGCGCGAGCCCATCGCGGACAACAGCACCGACGCCGGGCGCGCGAAGAACCGGCGGGTGGAGATCTACCTGGGTGAACGCGTAGCCGCACGCTGAAGGCCGGCTTTTCGCTCCTCCCCCCGCTGGGGGAAGGCTGGGAAGGGGGGCACGCGAGAAGGAGCCTGGCCCGCGCGCGCAGCCCCCACCCCAACCCTCCCCCAGAGGGGGAGGGAGGTCTTGCACCTCCCCCCGCTGGGGGAAGGCTGGGAAGGGGGGCACGCGAGAAGGAGCCTGGCCCGCGCGTGCAGCCCCCACCCCGACCCTCCCCCAGAGGGGGAGGGAGGTCTTGCACCTTCCCCCGCTGGGGGAAGGCTGGGATGGGGGCCCGCGCGCCTAAGACCTTCGAAGTTCACGCGCTGCGGGCAGCTCCAGCCCGCCGCCGCGCCAGCCCGTCGCCGCCAGCACCGCGCGCACCGTGGCGCGGGCCACGGCTTCGGCCGCCATGGTGGCCAGCACCACCATCCCCGGGTGCGCGTCCACGCGCGCGGTGGACAGGGCGAAGAAGGTGTCGCCGTCCGAGACCGTGTGCACCGGATTGACCGCGCGGGCCAGGCCGTCGTGCGCGGCCTGCGCGAGGCGGTGGCACTGGGCCTTGGTGATGGTGGCGTCGGTGGCGACGACGCCGATGCTGGTGTTGGCACCCGCGAGCATCGGCTTGGGCGTGATGCCCGCCAGCAGGGACCGCCGCGTGTCCAGGAGCGAGCGACCATCCTCGCTGCGCGCGCCGGCCAGCACCGCGCCGGTGTCCGGATCGATGACGTCGCCCAGTGCGTTGCAGGCGACCAGGGCGCCCACCGTCACATCGCCCACCCGCACCGAGGCGGTGCCGATGCCGCCCTTCATGGCGCGGCCCAGGCCGAAGAGCTTGCCGACCGCCGCGCCCGCGCCCGCACCCACGCAGCCTTCCTGCGGCGGCGTGGCCGACGCGGCCTCGCAGGCCGCGTAGCCGGCCCCGGCATCGGGCCGGATGCGGCCGTCGCCCAGGACCAGGTCGAAAAGCACCGCGGCCGGGACGATGGGCACCCGCACCGGGCCCACCGGGATGCCGATGCCGCGCTGGTCCAGCCATCGCATCACGCCCCCTGCCGCATCGAGCCCGAAGGCGCTGCCGCCCGCCAGCACGATGGCATGCACCTGTTCGACCGTGTTCGAGGGCGCCAGCAGCTCGGTCTCGCGCGTGCCGGGCGCGGCGCCCCGCACGTCAACGCCGGCCACCGCGCCGGCCCGCGCCAGCACCACGCTGCAGCCCGTGGGCCGCAGCGCGTGGGTGAAGTGGCCGACCTCGATGCCGGGTACGTCGGTGATCGCGCCGGCAGGCGTGTCGAAGCGGTGGGGCGGGGAAGCGGCTCGGGTCATGGCGCGGGGCAGGGCGGGCACGCGGGCCCGGGCCGCTGCATTGTGGCCGAGCCGGCGCCCCCTCAGATGGCCAGCACCATGGCCAGGACGTTGTTGTTCGGGTTGGGCACGCGGCCGGAGAGGATCGAAAGCGGCGAGGCCTCGGCGCCGTAGTACACGCGGTTGGCATCGCCGTCGGGCCGGATGCCCATCACGCCCACGCTCAGGCCCGCGTAGAGCCCCGGCGCTCCGGTCCACACCACCACGTCGCTGACCTTGCCGGTCGCGGCCATGCCGCGCGCCTTGTGGGTGGTGGCGAAGGTCAGGCCGGCGCCGGCCGTGAGCGCGAAGGTGCGATCGGACATGAACTCCTGCACGGCGCGTTCCGTCATCAGCAGGTAGGCCGCGTCCCCGCCGGTGGCGCCGATCTGCGGGCCCACGCTCAGGCCCGCCATGTTGTAGAAGACCGGGTTGCCGAAGTCCGTGCCCTGGCGCGTGACCAGCACCCCCTGCCCGCCCCGCACGCCCAGGCCGACCGCGGCGCGCCCGTAGTCCGTGAGGATGAACAGGCCTTGCGCCCGCTGCAGCAGCACGGCGAGCTGCGGGTCGGCCTTCATGAGGCGCACCGCCTGCACCGCTTCCCGCACCCGTTCTCGCACCTCTTCCAGGGCTTCGCTCGCCGGGCGGACGACGACCGGCTCGGGCTCGCGCGCGGGGTTCACGCCTTCACCGGGGGCGGTGCGGGGCTGCCAGGGCTGCGCGCCGACGGCCGTGGCCAGGAGCAGGGCGGAGACGGCCGCGACCAGGCGGCGTGGAAACGTGTTCATTGGCTTGTCCCATCTTGAGTGCATGCAAGGTGGGATGGCTGCGGGCGCCCCGCGTTCCCGGATGGGACGGTTACGGGTGCGTCGGGTTGCGGCGGCTCATCGCTTCAGCGCGGCGGGCCGGGCTCATCGGCCTCCCAGCGCGGCAGCGTGAATCCCGTGCGCAAGGCCCAGGCGCGCAGGCCCGTGGCCAGCACGATGGACAGCAGCAGCCCCACCTCGCCCGGCCACTGCAGGGCCTGCGCCGCGACCAGGGCCCAGCCGCCGGCGAAGGCGCAGATCGCATAGGGCCGGTGGTCGGCGAAAGCGGTCGGGATCTCGTTGCAGACGATGTCGCGCAGCACGCCGCCGAAGGTGCCGGTGATCATGCCCATGAGCACGGCCACGATGGCCGGCATGCCCTCGACCAGGGCGATCTGCGTGCCGTTGGCGGTGAACAGGCCCAGGCCGATCGCGTCGGGCCACTGCATGGCGCGCAGGGTGGGCGACAGGTGGCGCGAGCGCAGGAAGGACATGGCCCCCACGCACAGGCCCAGCAGCACCCAGAGCCACAGGGCATGCTCGACCCAGAAGAAGGGGCGCCGGTCCAGCAGCACGTCGCGCACGGTGCCGCCGCCGAAGGCCGCCAGCCCGGCGACCATGCACACGCCGACCGCATCGAGCCGCTTGCGCGCGGCCGCCACCACGCCCGACAGGGCGAAGGCGATCACCGCCGCGGCCTCGATGGCGGTCAGCGCGGTGGCGAGGCTGAGCCAACCCATGTCCAACATGGGTCGGCAGTATGGACCAGGTCAGCGGGGACGGATCAGCCGCCGCGGCGCAGCTCGGTCTTGTGGGAAATGATGCGGCCCACCAGGCCGTACTCGACGGCTTCCTCGGCCGACAGCCAGCGGTCGCGCTCGATGTCGGTGAGCACCTGGTCCAGCGGCCGCCCGGTCTCGCGGGAGATGGTGCGGGCGATGCGCTCGCGGGCCTTGATGATCTCCTGCGCGTGGATGGCGATGTCGGTCGCCTGGCCGCCGGCGCCGCCGCTGGGCTGGTGGATCAGGAAGCGCGTGTTGGGCAGGCAGAAACGCCGCTCGCGCGGCACGGCCAGATACAGGTGCGTGGCGGCGCTGCCCACCCAGCCGGTGCCGATCATGTTCACCGGTGCGGTGATGAAGCGGATGATGTCGTGGATGGCGTCGCCCGATTCCAGGTGGCCGCCGGGCGAGCTCACCAGCATGTCGATGGGCGCGGGCGAGTCCGCGTCCAGCGCGATCAGCCGCCGGGCGACGCCGCCGGCGGACTCGTCGGTGATGGCGCCGAACACCAGTACGGTGCGCGACTTGAAGGCCTTTTCCTCCAGGAACGAGTTGCGCGGCTCTGCCGTCGAGGCGGGGGTTTCTGATTCGGGGTGTTCCATCGAGGTTCTCCTAGGTTGCCGGTGCGAATGATGCACTGTCCCGTTCCTTCGTTCCCTGCGCGCTGCTCGGCTGCAGGGCCGCCTGCGGCCACGTCCTACAGCCGAAGCCGCTCCTTCGCGACAGGCCCTCAACGCTGTGCTTCCTACAGTTTCCGCAGCCAGCGCCGCTGGCCATCCAACCAACCCGCCAAGAGGATCCCCGACATGAACAGCGAGACCAGCACCAATCCCTTCCCCACCAGCACCAGCATGGGCACCGGCGCCGGTTCGAGTGCCGTGGGCACCACGCCCCAGCGGGAACAGGGCGGCGACGCGGGCGGCAGCGACAACACCGTGCGCCGCGTGGCGCAGCGCGCCCATGAAGCCGTCGATCGCCTCGAGCAGACCCTGGGCTCCAGCGGCCAGCGCGTGATGGGCATGCAGCAGGAGTACGGCGAGTACGCCCGCGGACAGGTGCGTGAGAACCCGCTGGCCGCCCTGGGCGTGGCCTTCCTCGCCGGCGTGATCTTCGGCAAGCTGTTCACCCATTGAGGCCGCGCTCGCGTCTGAGCGAGCGCCTGCCCTGCTGCTGAACCCCCAGCCCGGGCGGGGCGGGGGCCTGCGTGCGCCCTGCCGGCGGACGCAGGGCGTCACCTGCGCGACGCCGCCTGAGGGCCGACCCTGATGCCCTGCGGCTTCAAAGCGTCCTAGTCTGCGGCCTGCCCCGGATTTCCAGAGGACGTTTCTTGCAGCGCTTCCACGACAAGTTCTGGCCCCGGCGCGTGCCGCGCGCCATCACCGTCCCGCAGACTTCGCTCTGGGACAACCTCGCCACCACCGCACGGCGCTACCCGGACAAGCCGGCGCTGGTCTTCTTCGACCGCTCGACCTCCTGGCGCGAACTGCTGTCGCAGGCCGAGCGGCTCGCAGCGCGCCTGCAGTCCCTGGGCGTGGCCCCCGGCGATCGCGTGATGCTGGACATGCAGAACTGCCCGCAACTCGTGGTGGCGCACTTCGCCATCCTGCGCTGCGACGCGGTGGTGGTGCCGGTCAACCCCATGAACCGCGCCGCGGAGCTGGGGCACTACATCACCGACCCCGAACTGCGGGTGGCCATCACCACCGCCGATCTCGCTCCCGAGATCGCCGCGGCCAGCCAGGCCTTGCCGCCGTCGCAGCGCCTGTCGCACCTCGTGGTCACGCAGTTCACCGACGCCTTCGATGCGGACTCCGCAGAAGCCCGGCGCATGCCGCCGGCCTGGCGCGAATGGCTGCTTGCGCGACCCGCGTTGCCCCGGCTGGACTCGACGCAGGTCATGGCCTGGGACGAAGCGCTGGGCAACGCCCTGCCGCTGGCCGACACCCACGCCGGACCGCAGGACCTCGCCGCCTTGCCCTACACCAGCGGCACCACCGGCCTGCCCAAGGGCTGCATGCACACGCACGCCAGCCTGATGCACAACGCCGTGGCCAGCGCGTTGTGGGGTTCCGTCACGGCAGAAAGCGTGTCGCTGCTGGCCGTGCCCATGTTCCACATCACCGGCATGGTGTGCCTGATGCACTGCGGCGTGTGGGCCGGCTCCACGCAGGTGCTCATGTCGCGCTGGGACCGCGAGCTGGCGGGCGAGCTGATCTCGCGCCATGGGGTCACGCACTGGACCAACATCCCCACCATGGTCATCGACCTGCTGGCGAGTCCGCGGCTGGAACAGTTCGACCTCTCCAGCCTCACCAACATCAGCGGCGGCGGCGCGGCCATGCCGCAGGCCGTGGCGCAGCGCCTGTGGGACCAGTTCGGACTGCGCTACGCCGAGGGCTACGGCCTGACCGAAACAGCCGCGCCCTCGCACAACAACCCGCCCGACGCGACCAAGCAGCAGTGCCTGGGCATTCCCTTCATCGGCTGCGACGCGCGCGTGGTCGATCCCGAGACCCTGCGCGAGCTGCCGCCGGGCGAGCAGGGCGAAATCGTCATCCAAGGGCCCATGGTCTTCCAGGGCTACTGGCGCCGGCCCGAGGCCACGGCGGCCGCCTTCGTGGAGATCGGGGGCAAGCGCTTCTTCCGCTCGGGCGACCTGGGGCGCGTGGACGAGGACGGCTACTTCTTCATCACCGACCGCCTCAAGCGCATGATCAATGCCTCGGGCTTCAAGGTCTGGCCGGCCGAGGTGGAAGCCCTCATGTTCCGGCACCCGGCAGTGCAGGAAGCCTGCGTGATCGCCGCCCGCGACAGCTACCGGGGCGAGACGGTCAAGGCCGTGGTGGTGCTGCGGCCTTCGCACCGCGGGCAGGTGAGCGAGCAGGACCTCATCGCCTGGTGCCGCGAGACCATGGCGGTCTACAAGGCCCCGCGCGTGATCGAGTTCGTGGAGGCGCTGCCCAAGAGCGGCAGCGGCAAGGTCATGTGGCGGACGCTTCAGGAGCGGGAAACAAGCCCCTAGACGCGGCGCGGGGCGATCAGGAGCGCCGCGCGGCGCGCAGGGTGGCGGCCGCTTCCTCCAGGTCGTCCGGCTCGAGCGCCGGGGCCGACTGCGATGCGGCGGCGTCCTGGCTCAGGCAAAGCTGCGCCATGACCGGGTAGTGGTCCGAGCCGAAGTCCGGCAAGCGCTCGAAGGCCATCAGCCCCAGGCCTTCCTGGAACAGCACCTGGTCGAGCGGCCACGACTTGAGCGTGCTGCCGGCTTCGAAGGTCGGGATGAAGCCCCGTCCCACGCGGGGATCGAGCAGCCCGCCGATGCGCATCGCGCGGCGCACCGAGCGCTCCCAGGGCGCCGCATTGAAGTCGCCCGCCAGGATGCTGGGCACCCTGGACTCCCGGGCATCCAGGGCGATCTGCATCAGGTGCCCGTCGCGGCTGGTCGTCGGCTGCGACCAGGCCTGCGGCGGGCGCGGGTGCAGGGCGAAAAGCCGGACCTGTCCGCCACCGGGCAGGCGCAGTCCGGACGACAAGGTCGGGGTCACGTCGCCGAACAGGTGCAGGAACTCGGGTCCGAGGAGCTCGAAGCGCGAGAAGACGTGCATGCCGTAGTAGGCGTTGTCCTGCGGGATCGATTGGACGACGTGGCCGAAGCGCCCACGCAGCGCCGACAGCTTCTGGTCCCACCAGGCATCGGTTTCGAGCACCACCAGCACGTCCGGATCGGACCGCTTCACCAGTGCCAGGAAGGGTTCGGCCAGTTCGTTGTCTCGCTTGACGTTCGCGACGAGCACCCGCAGGCGTGCGTCTTCGGGGCAGGCGTCCATGGACACGGCCTGCACCGCCGCACCCGGCGCGTAGGGATGCAGGCGGTAGGCGTGGTAGCCCAGTGCCAGCGCAGGAAAGACCAGCACGCCCAGGCCCAGGGTTCTCCCCGCCCGCCACGGTGGCACCAGCAGCAGCCAGAGCACCAGCAGGATGATGATGGCGATGAACAACTGGACCCGGATGAAGTCCAGGTACCGCACCCACCAGGTGTCGGTCTCCGTCAGGGGCAGGAGCGAAGCGACGCAGGCCGCGCCCAGGAGCAGCAGGACCAGGGCGCCAGCGCCCCGCCGCAGCATCGACAGGGACTTCGCATTCGATGCAGCCATGCACGCTTCGCCGGTAGTGGATGCATTTCAGGATACCGACGCATGCCGCCGCCGTGTGTAGCGCGGGACGGCACGACTGTGTCGGAATGAGCCCGACCCGGCGTCGGCTCCGGCGCCGGTTCCCCGCCGCGCAAGTGACATGAGGCGAGAGTTGAAAGGCGGTTTTGCTGGGATGAACGACGTGCCTGCAGGCGGGCTCCATCGAAGACGAGGCGCGCCCGGTCGCGGGCGCCCATTGACACCCATCGAAAGGAAATTCCATGCTCAAGTCCTCCAAAGCCCGACTGCACATCATCAGCGGGGCCGTGCTGGCGCTCGCGCTGGCGGGCGGTGCAGCCGCCCAGGCGCAGTCCTCCGGCGCTACCGGCTCGTCCGGATCGCAGGCCATGCAGGCCCAGCAAGGCTCGGGCGCCCAAAGCGGCGTGCAGAACTACCGCGGCATGCGTGTCAACGACATGATCGGCATGCCGGTGGTCAGCCCCGACAACCGGCGCATGGGCACCTTGTCGGACCTGGTGATCGATATCAGCACCGGCGACGTCCGCTACGCCCTCCTGAGTTTCGAGCGCGGACTGTTCCAGGAAGACGCCCTGGCCGCGGTACCCACGAAGCAATTGTTCCAGACGGTGCGCGATGGTGCGCTGGTGTTGCAGGGCATGAACCGCGAGCAGCTCATGGCCTCGGCCGTGCGGCGCACGGACTACGAGGGCGGGCTGTTCGACAGGCGCGAGGCCAGGCTGTTCGACAACCGGCCGCTGTGGACGGGCATCGACCGGACCTGGGGCATGGGCACGCCCACCGCCACGCCGGGTGCCATGCTGGCCACCCGCATCATCGACCGCGAGGTGAACACCGCCACCGAGGACGACATCGGCGAGATCGAAGCCCTGGTGGTCAACCTGGCGAACTCCAAGGTCCACTACGCGGTGCTGGAGTTCGATCCGGGTTGGCTGTCGCCTGAACGCAAGATCGCCGTGCCGATCACCGCCTTCCAGCGCGGTCGCGGCATGGAGTCCGACGAACTGAGCACCAACCTCACCAAGCAGCGCGTCGGCAACATGCCGGCGCTGGACCGCAACTGGTACGGGCGGCTGAACGACCCGGCCTACGTTGCGGGCGTCGATCGCACCTTCCTCGGCGTGGGCACGGGCACGGCGCTGGTCGACACGGGGGTGATGGGCAGCGGCCCCAACACCAACCTGTTCAACCGCCTGGACGAGGATGGCAACGGCTGGCTGGACCGCCGTGAGCTCGACGCGGTGCCCGACCTCGGCCGGCATTGGGGAACGGTTGATGCGGACCGCGACGGGCGCCTCTCGCGCCAGGAGTTCACGCGCTTCGGCGTGCGCGAGGAGCGGCGCACCGAGCGGTGACGAGCGCTCAGGACGTGGGGCCGGCCGGCCCCACAGGACAAGGGGGCCGAGCGGCCCCCTTGCGCATCTTCAGCATCCGGATGGCATGGCCGGGGCGCTCGCCTCGCCATGCCCCGGAAGCCTCGCTCTATTTCTTCGTCTCGCCCGCCGGCTTGGCGGCCGTGCCGGTGCCGGCAGCGCCCATGGTCCCGGTCTGTCCCGTGGCGGGTACGGAGGCCAGCACCATCGCGGCCTGCGTGTCCACCAGGGCCTGGTTGACCTGCTGGATGGCCTTGTTGCGCGCTTCACCCGCCGGCATCTGCGCCATGGCCTGAACGGACTTGCGCAGCGACTCGGCGGCTTGCATCAGCTTCTTCACCGACTCGTTGTACTCGGTCGTTGACATCGTGAACGCCGGCGACTGGCGCATCTCGTCGGGCAGGGCCAGCATGGCTTGCTGGGTGTCGATCAGCGCCTTCTGGGCGCGCGTGATCGCCTCGTGGCGCTGCTTGCCTTCGCCCTTGTTCTCCATGGCCTTGATCGACTCGTGCAGCCGGTTGGTTGCGTTCTGCAGGTTCTCGACAGTCTTCGATTGGCTCGCTGTCAGCACGCCGCCGGGTGCCGCGCCCGGAGGCTTCGCCGGAGTGGCTTGCGCGCCAGCGAAGCCGGCACCGAGGCTCATCGACACAGCCAGGGCTATGGACTTGAACTTCATTGGATTTCCCTTCAGTCGGTTCGTTTGGGGTTGGACACGCCTCGCGGTGCAGCCGAACGAGGGCGCACCGGACTCCACGCTGCGGGTCCATTCGAGGCTTGCTGGGAGTACGCGAGCAGCTTCACCGGGTCTCTCCCGACGGCTGCGCGCGCAGCGTGAACCAGGTCAGCTCCGGCGGACAGTTGATCCGCATCGGGGCCGTGCTGAAGCCGATGCCGCGATTGACATACAGGCGGTTGCCGGGGGCACCGTAGTCGTGGATCCAGCCATCCACCGTGACGCGCCCGGACGCACGCAGCGCCATCCAGGACCATCGCGGAAAGCCGGGCACCCGCATCTGCCCTCCGTGCGTGTGACCCGCCAGCGCGAGCGGCGCGCTCGAGGCCGGCAGCTTGGCGAACACGTCCGGGTTGTGCATCAGCACCAGGCGCGGGGCGCCCTGTGGGATGGCGGCGAGCATGCGCTCGGGCTCGGCGCGTCCGGCCAGGAGCGAATCGATTCCCCCCAGGTACAGGGACCGGGCGCCGGCCACAGGCGATCGACCCTTCGGAGGGGGCAGGGCGACGGCTTCGTTGCGCAGGACAGTCACCCCCGCACTGCGCAATGCGTTCGCCAGCTGGTCCGCCACCCCGCTCACGGCTGCGGACTCGAACTCCTCCTTGAGGTAGTCGTGGTTCCCGAGCACGGCATAGACCGGAATGCCGGCCGCAAGGACCGGCCGCAAGAGTTCGACGGTACGGGCGATCTGGGCCTCGATTTCCTTCAGGTCCTCGGGCTCGAGTTCTTCATTGGCTTCCTGGGCGGATTCCTCATCGACGGGCTGGTACAGGAAGTCGCCGGCGAGCAGGAGGGCGGCGGGCGCCTGTGCGACCACACGGGCAATGCCTCGCCGGATCATTCCCTCGTTGGCCAGCCACATGCCCGTCTGCCAGTCGGCCATGACGGCGATGCGCGCGCCGTCCCAGGCCTCTGGAAGCCCTGGAATGGATGCCTCTCGATGGGTTTCGTCGAGGACCAGCCGGGGTTCGACGAAACCCCAGCCCGCCACGAGCACCAGCGCACCGAAGACGAAGGCGATGAGCCTCTTCACTGCCAGCGAGCCCAGCGTTCCGGGATCAGCCGGTCAGCTTGCGAACGGCATCCTGGATCTGCTGCAGGTTGGCCTGCGTGGGCTGGCCCTTGGCGCGTGCGACCACCTGGCCCTGCGAATCGAGCACCAGCACGAACGCGTCCTCGCTGGAGGCGGGAATGCTGAAGGCCTCCTCCAGCGGGCCTTCGTTCATCAGCCAGGTCTGGTCGTGGTACCGGTCCGGAATCTTCTGGCGGGCCCGGGACAGGGCGTCCTGCTCGGAGATGAAGAAGGGCAGGTCCAGTGCGAGCACATCGCGCACGCGGACCTTGCCCGGCTGGATGTTCTTGCGAAGCGCCTGGACCCATTGGCGGGTTTCCTGCGCCGCGTCCCGGCTGGGGGTGACGATCAGCACCGTGGGCTGGCCGAGCAGTTTCTGCTCGGTGACGACTTCGCCGGTCAACACCGTCGCCTTGAAGGAGGGGACGGGGGTCTGGGCCAATGCAGTGCTTGCGGCGGCTGCGGCAAGCACGACGGGAAGAGTGAGCTGGATCGTTTTCATGTCTGGTTGGGGTGACCCGACCCGGCTTGGTTCTCTTCGCGAAGGTCCGACATGCACACGTTGGCGTGTCGGAGAGTTCCTGCGCCGGGCGGGGACGGCGGCGCTGCGGCACGCGCCGCCGGTTCCCCACCGGCGGAGGGATCAGGCTGCGTCCAGATGACCGGAGTCGTCCCGCCGCCTCAGCGCTGGCCCTTGCGCCAGGGCCCTTCGATCACCAGCGTGATGCCGGGGCTCTGGATGTTGACGAACATGAAGCGGCCGTTGTGCGAGAAGCAGCCGCCGCAGAACTCGCTGCCGTTGAGCGCGTTCTCGGCGACGCGGAACAACTGGCCGTCGCTATCCAGGCCGACGATGTTGTTGCCGTTGCTGCCGTCCTCGTACATGTAGAGGCGCCCGTCCGGGCCGATGGTGATGTTGTCCGGCGCGTGCAGGACGTTCACGTCCGTGGACTCCACCACCAGCGTGAGCGTCTCGCGCTGCGGGTCATAGGCCCAGACCTGCCCCGCGCCGAGATCGCCACCACTGGTGCAGCAGAAGTAGATCAGTCCGTCGGCGTACCAGGCGCCCTCGCCGCGCACGAAGGTGGCGGCCCCCTGGACCTGGCCCTGGCGGCGCGTGCTGCGCTCGGGCGCGTTGTCGATGGGGTCCGGGTCCTCGATCTCCACCCAGTCCACCGCCAGAGGCTGGTTCAGGCGGCCAAGGAATCCCTTGCCGGTGTTGACCGCGGCGGTGGAGCCCTTCAGGCGCAGCGCCTGCAGGCGACCCCCCTCCAGCAGGTGGCCGGGGCGGTGCGGCACGTAGCGGTAGAACAGGCTGTCGCCGGTGTCCTCGGTCTCGTACACGATGCCCGTGCGCGGGTCGGTCGCGGTGGCTTCGTGGCTGAAGCGGCCCATGCCGAGGATGGGCATGGCCTGCACCGCCTGTGTTGCCAGCGCCGGCACTTCGAAGACGTAGCCGTGGCGCTGCTGGTAGGTGCTGAGCGTGGCGTTGGGCAGCGAGGTGTTCTCCTCGCAGGTGAGCCAGGTGCCCCATGGGGTAGGGCCGCCCGCGCAGTTGTTGTTGGTGCCGCCAAGCGACGCGTGGTCGCGCAGCAGCTTGCCGCTCTCGTCCAGCACCAGGGTGGTGGTGCCGCCGTTGGCATACGTGTCGAACTTGTAGCCGGCCGCAACGTCCACGCCCAGCGCATTGCCGAACTTGGACTCACGGTTGCTCAGCTCGTGGTTGCGCACCAGCACGGTGGTGCCGTTCGGTCCGCGGAAGCTGGCCATGCCGTCGTGGTCGCCCGGCACCAGCGTGCCGTCGCTCATGGTCTGCCCGGTCAGGGAGATGGCCCAGTAGCGGAACCCGGGCGGCAGGGTGACGAGGGGCAGGCCGCGCAGGTCGCCGAAGGCGCCGACCAGTTCGCTGCTGTTCAAGGGCAGGCTGGGGCTCAGCGGGCCGAAGCCGGGGCCGAAGGCGGGGGCCGCACCGGCAGGGCGGGCATGGAGCGCGGCGAGCGGCGCGATCATCGCGCCGGCGCCCAGGAACTTCATGAAATGGCGTCGAGAGGAAGTCATCGGCTTTTTTCCGTGTTGTTGCAAGGTTCGGATGCCTCGCTCGTCGCGTGCCGGCGAGGCAGACGCGACCTTAGGAAGAGCCTGTGTCATCCCCATGAGTTCGCCGTGACAAAGCCATGACACGCCGAAACAAGGTGTACCCGCACGGTGGAACTTCGCGCGCCGGCGGCGGCTCTTTCAGCCATGAGCACCGAGTCCTCGATCAACCGTCGCACCACCATGAAGCTGCTGTTCCTGATGGGGTCTTCCGCGCCCGTGCTCGCGAACGCGGCGGGTCCCGCCGCCGTGGCCCCGCTGGAGCTGTCCGATGCCGAATGGAAGAAGCGCCTGAGCCCCGAGGCCTACCGCGTGCTGCGCAAGCACGGCACCGAGCCCGCGGGCTCCAGCCCCCTGGACAAGGAGCAGCGGCCCGGGGTGTACCACTGCGCGGGCTGCGACCTGCCGCTCTTTTCCTCCGAGGCCAAGTACGACAGCGGCACCGGCTGGCCGAGCTTCCACACCGCGCTTCCCGGCGCCGTGGCCACGCAGCTGGACTTCAAGATGATCTGGCCGCGCACGGAGTACCACTGCGTGCGTTGCCAGGGCCACCAGGGCCATGTGTTCGACGACGGACCGCCGCCCACCGGCAAGCGGTGGTGCAACAACGGAGTGGCGCTGCGCTTCGCGCCGTCGCAGGCATGAAGACGCTGGTGTCGCGCCGCGTCCTCGGCCGGCTGCTGGCGGCCGCTTCGCTCGCATTCGCCAGCGGCATGCTGGCGGCGCAGGGCAGTCCCGCGACGGCCCGCGCCACCTTCGCGGGCGGCTGCTTCTGGTGCGTGGAGGCCGACTTCGACAAGGTGCCGGGCGTGCTGGAGACCGTCTCGGGCTACACCGGCGGCACCGTGCCCAACCCCAGCTACGAGCAGGTCTCCGGCAAGGGGACCGGCCATGCCGAGGTCGTGCAGATCACCTACGACCCGGGCAAGGTGAGCTACGAGCAGCTGCTGCAGGTCTTCTGGCGCAGCATCGATCCGACCACGCGGGACCGCCAGTTCTGCGACGTGGGCAGCCCCTACCGCACGGCCATCTTCGCCCATGGCGAGGAGCAGCTGCGCGCCGCGCGCGAGTCGCTGCGGGCGCTGGAGAAGAGCAAGCCCTTCGACGCGCCCATCGTGACGGAGATCGAACGCGCGGGGGCCTTCTACCCGGCCGAGGACTACCACCAGGATTACTACCTGAAGAATCCCGTCCGCTACAACTACTACCGCTGGCGCTGCGGCCGCGACGCGCGGCTGGAGGAGCTCTGGGGCAAGGCGAAGTAGGCGCTTGTCTGACGGACTTTTCGACAGGCACCGAACTCCCGCGGACCGTTCGGGCTGGGCCCTTCGACGATGCTCAGGACAGGCCTGTCGAAGCCCATCGCGCGAGACTCACCACGCGAGCCCAGGGCTCAGGGCGAACGGATGTGTTTGCATAGGGAAGCGGCCTCCGTCTAGCGGCGCGTTTCGGGCACTCCTGCGGGCCGCGCTGGCACGCCCGGCGTGCGCTCGTCCACCGCGACGGGCGCGGCGCCCGTCCTGTCCACCGAGGACGATTGCGTCTGAACCGCAGGCAGGCGCTCGCCCGCCGCGCCGACGATGGCCTGCGCATGCGCCTGCCGCGCGTCGGCCAGGCAGGCGGCCCGCACGTCGGCCGGATGCTTCAGGCACAGCGCGCGGGCGCGGATGAAGGCTTCGTCGGCCTGCTCCAGGGCGCGCGCATTGGCGAGCGCGCGCGGCGCCGGGCCTTCGGCGGCGGGCATGCCGCCTGCCCAGGCGGGCGACAGCACCGCGGCGGCCAGGGCCGCGGTCGTGGCGAGTCGGATCGATGTCGTCATGGCAGGTATCTCCTTTCATGCGGCGAATCCGCGTTGGCCGCGGCGCCCAGCAGCATGCCGACGGCCATCGCCGCATAGACCCCGACGAGGGCCCCGCGCGACAACCGGTGCTCGAAGCCCGGCGTGAAGCGCTTGGGCGTGATCGTGAAGTCCACCAGGGCGGCGAGCGCCGCGGTGGCCGTGGTACCGGCCAGGCTGGGCGCGCTGCCGGGCCGCAGGGCCTGGCGGCCGACCGCATAGACCGTGGCCCAGAGCACCGAGGCCGCATGGTGCGTCACCAGGCCCACGCCGGTGTGCCGCATCGAGGCCTCGTCGGCATGCAGGGCCTCGGGCTCGTACAGCCAGTGGCTCACGGCGTTGATGGGGGCCAGGGGCCGGCCGGTCTCGCGATGCCCCAGCGCCGCCAGGGCGGCCGCGGACAGCGCGCCACCCGCGACACCGGCGACCACACCCTCGCGCAGGGCATCGTTCCAGGACAGGTTCATGCGGCCAGTCTAGGCATGCGCACGGTCTCGCATGCCCCGTGATTGCAAGCCGTAACCGCGGGCCTGCCTACACTCGGGCCGGACAGTCCCAACGAAGAGGCAAGGAGCAAGGCGTGCGCGTGCTGATCACCGGAGCGACAGGATTCATCGGGCGCCGGCTTGCGTTGGCGCTGCTGGCCCGCGGCCACGAACTGGTCTGCGCGGTGCGCAGCCCCGAGCGGCTCGAGCTCGGGCCCGGCCACTGGCGCGCGGTGCCCATGGACCTGGCCCAGGTGCCGCCGCGCAGCGCCTGGCGCGAGCACCTCGCGGGCGTGGACGCCGTGGTGAACGCGGTGGGCATCATCCGCGAGACGCCGGGGCAGGGCTTCAAGGCGCTGCATGCACGCGCGCCTGCCGAGTTGTTCCGCGCCTGCGTGGACACGGGGGTGCCGACCGTGGTTCAGGTCTCGGCCCTGGGCGCCGACGGCCAGGCGCGCAGCCGCTACCACCGCAGCAAGAAGGCGGCCGACGACGCGCTGCGCAGCCTGCCGCTGAAGGGGGCGATCGTGCAGCCCTCGGTGGTCTATGGCGCGGAGGGCGCGAGCGCGGCGCTCTTCAACCGCATGGCCGCCGCACCCCTGCTCGCGCTGCCGCAGGCCGGGCGCATGGCCCTGCAGCCGGTGCACATCGACGACGTGGTCGAAGGCCTGGTGGCGCTGCTGGAGTCTCCGCCGCCCGAGCTGATCACGCTGCCCTTCGTGGGCCCGCGCAAGCTCACCATGGCGGACTACCTGCGGCGCCTGCGCGACGCGCTCGGCATTGCCGGGCCGCTGCCGGTGCTGCCCTTGCCCCAGTGGCTCTTCCTCGGCGCGGCGCACGTGGCCGGCCGGCTTCCGGGAAGCATCCTGGATGCCGAGACCGCCGGCATGCTGCTGCGGGGCAACGCCGGCCCGGTCGATGGGCTGCGGGCCTTGCTGGGTCGCCTGCCGCGCGAAGTCGAGGACTTCGTGCCGCCCGCCGCGCGCGAGGCGCTTCGCACCTCGGCGGTGCTGGGCGTGTGGTTGCCGGTGCTGCGCGTGGCCTTGGCCCTGATGTGGATCTGGACCGCCCTCGTGTCCTTCGGGCTCTACCCGGTGCAGGGCAGCTACGAACTGCTGGCGCAGGTGGGCCTCACGGGGGCCCTGGCGACTTTGGCCCTGTACGGTGCGGCGACGCTGGACCTGGCCCTGGGGGTGCTCACGCTGGCCTGTCCGCCGCGCTGGCGGCGCGCGATGTGGCTGTCGCAGATCGTCCTCATCGGCGGCTACACGCTCCTGATCACGCTCTTTCTGCCGCAGTGGTGGCTGCATCCCTACGGGCCGATCAGCAAGAACCTACCCCTGCTCGCGGCGATCGGCCTGCTGTGGACCCTGGAGCCGCCGCCCAGACTGCGCGGGTGAGCGAAGGCTACTTTCTCGTCAACTGGCTGCATGTGATCTCCGCCACGGTGCTGTTCGGCACCGGCGTGGGGTCCGCCTACTACCTGCTGGTGTCCACGCTGCGGCGCGACGTGCGGGTGGTCGCCGCGGTGAGCCGCCAGGTCGTGCTGGCCGACTGGCTCTTCACCGCCACCACGGCGGTGCTTCAGCCCCTCACGGGGGCCTGGATGGTGTCGCGGCTGGGCCTGCCCTGGTCCACGCCCTGGCTGGCTCTGTCGGTGGGCCTGTATGCGCTCGCGATCGCCTGCTGGTTGCCGGTGGTGTGGATCCAGATGCGGCTGCGTGACCTGGCCGCCGCGGCCGACCGCGAGGGCACCACGCTGCCGCGTGCCTACTGGCGCTGGTTCGGGTGGTGGGTGGGGCTGGGCTTCGTGGCCTTCTTCGCCTTCCTCGCGATCTTCTGGCTGATGGTGGCCAAGCGGCTGCCCTGGGTATCCTGATGTCGCAATCTGCCGACCTGCTCGACTGCCTCGTCGTGGGCGCCGGCCCCGCCGGCCTCACCAGCGCGGTGTACCTCGCGCGCTTCCGGCGCCGGCTGCGCCTGGTGGATGCGGGCGAGAGCCGGGTGCAGTGGATCCCGCGCACGCGCAACGTGCTGGGATTTCCGGACGGCATCGGGGGCACCGCGCTGCTGGCGCGCATGCGCGAGCACGCGGCCTGCTATGGCATCGAGCCCTGGGCCGCGCGGGTGGCTTCGCTGGCGCGCGATGACGAGGGCATCTTCGAGGCCGCCATGGAGGGCTCCGGGGCCATCGTGCGGGCGCGCACGGTGATCCTGTGCACCGGCGCCACCGACATCCCACCGGACATCGAGGGGCTGGACGCCGGCCTTCGCTGCGGCAACGTGCGCTACTGCCCCGTGTGCGACGGTTTCGAGACCCAGCACCAGCGCGTGGCCGTGCTCGGGCGCGAGGAACACGGCCTGCGCGAGGCGCTCTTCGTGGCCGGCTTCGACAACGAAGTCACCTGGCTGTCCATGGGAACGCGGCAGGACGTGGACAGTGCGGCAGGCGAGCGGCTCGCCGCCTGCGGCGTGCGCGTGGCCAATGGCCAGCCCCGGCGCATCGCCTGCAGTCCGGGCGAGGGCATCGCCGTCCACATGGAAGATGGCGCCAGCCTGAACTTCGACGTGCTCTATCCCGCGCTGGGCCAGCGCCACGCCTCGGCCCTCGCCACGGCCCTGGGCGCCCGTGCCGGCGAGGACGGGCAGCTCGAGGTCGATGCGCACCAGCGCACCGCCGTGCCGGGCCTCTGGGCCGCCGGCGACGTGGCCCAGGGGCTGAACCAGATCAACGTGGCCGCCGGCCAGGCGGCCATCGCGGCGACCTCGGTCCACAACTTCCTGGGGCAGCCCTAGGTGGACGGTTTCCCAGGCACGCCGATTGCCGGTTTCCATCGGCACCAACCCCTTCTAGTCGGAGCAGGAAAGACACCATGGCCATCAACCTCTTGAACGACCGCGGCACGCCGCTGGACCAGCAGCGATTCACCTGGCGCGAGCTGGTGCGCAAGCCATTGAGCAAGCTGGACGACGATGCCTACAGTCGCATCCGCGTCATCCTCATGAACGGCGTCGAGCTCGATGCGCTGCGCCTGAAGCAGGTGCTGTTGCGGATGAACCGTGACGCCCGCGTTCCCATCGCGCAGCTGATGCGCACCGAGCAGCACCAGGCCACCGCCATCAACTGGATGATGTCGGCGGACCACTCGCCGCTGGAGACCACCATCGCCTACGAGCAGGTGGCCATCGAGGTCACCGCGTCGGTGGCGAAGATCGAGCAGGACCCGCTCATGGCGCAGGGCTACCGCTTCGGGCTGCTGGAGGACTTCGACCACCTCTATCGCTACTCCGCGCTGATGGACCGCCTGGAGGGCAAGGACTCCAACACCATCCTGCAGGGTTACACGGACGTCGTGCCCGGCCGCCCGACCCTGGTCCACCACCGCGCGCCGCAGGACGACCTGATGCAGCCTTATGCGCGCGACTCGCGCCTGGGCACCAAGCTCAACGCGATCACCCTGGTCGGCGGCGAGTACCAGACGCACGACTACTACATGGTCGTGGGCCCCACCTTCGCCGACCCGGCGGCCCGCCTGCTGTACGCCGAGATCGCTTCGGTGGAGAGCCAGCACATCACGCACTACGGCTCCATGCTGAACCCCGACGAGTCGCCCCTGGAGAAGCTCGTGCTGCACGAGGCCGCGGAGGTGTGGAACTACGAGGCCTGCGCGCGGCAGGAGAGCAACCCGCAGCTGCGCGCGCTCTGGGAGCGCTTCCTGGACTACGAGCTGGGGCACCTGCAGGTGGCCATGCGCCTGTTCAAGGACATCGAGCGGCGCGACCCCGCCGAGCTGCTCGGCGACGGCTCGCTGCCGCCGGGCATCGAGTACAAGAGCCAGCGCGAGTTCGTGCGCAAGGTCCTGGCGGACGAGGTCACGCTGCGCAAGGACGGCACCGAGTTCGTCGATGAAGACGCTGAATCGGTCGCTTCGATCTCGCATCGCAACCAGCTCAATTCGCAGGGCTCGCCCTCGCAGGACGTCTCGGCCGGCTGGCGCTGGACGCCCGGCACCGAGCTGCGGCGCGACATGGTTCCGGCAGCGAACGCGCCGGTGGTCTGATCCGGTTGGCAGCAATACAAGGAGCAACCCCATGGAAAACGAAGTCGCAACCGGCCTGAACCGCACCGGCCTGGACATGGCCCCGATGAGCCGTGACGACATGATCAAGTTCGCCCGCAGCGAAACCGCGCTCGTCCCAGCGGGCAACAGCGACCAGCTCAGTGAACTGCGTCGCAGCTACGCCCTGGAGGCCGACCGCGTCGGCTCCGTCCCCGTGCCCGGGAAGATCAAGGGCGTGGCCACCACGCTCAAGGCCACCATGAAGGGCAACAAGCCTTCGGTGCTGATCGACAAGCTGGGCGAACGCCTGGCCTACGAGCGCACCGGCGTGCGCCTCTACGAAGCCCTGCTGGTGAAGGCCTCGGCGGCCAGCGGCGGGCCCATGCTGGACATCCCGACCCTGCAGCGTTTCCGCGACGACGAGGAATCGCACTTCCACATGGTCGGCAAGTACCTCGAAGGCCTGGGGGCCGATCCCACCGCCATGACGCCCTGTGCCGACATCGCGGGCGTGGCCGGCAGCGGCCACCTGCAGGTGATCAGCGACCCGCGCACGACGCTGGCCCAGGCGCTGAACTCGCTGCTCATGGTGGAGATGGGCGACAACGCCGGCTGGGACCTGCTGGTCGAGCTGGCCGAGGATGCCGGCCACGCCGACATGGCGCAGGCCTTCACGGTGGCGCTGGAGACCGAGCGCCAGCACATGGAGTCGGTGCGCAGATGGCTGCGCGAGGCCGTGCTGGACGAGGCGACTTGAAGTTCTCCCTCCCCCTCTGGGGGAGGGTAGGGGTGGGGGTCCCGCGCGCCGAACAACGCATCTTTCCGCGCGGCCCCCATCCCAGCCTTCCCCCAGAGGGGGAAGGAGCAAAGCCGCTGATCCGTTGCACTCTTCCTCGGCGTTACATCGGGCATCACTGACACGCCGGCTGCGGCTGTCCGGGTTAACCTGCGCGGCGGATCGCGTTCGGCTGGACAGGCCGCCGCCGGCCCGCAGCCTTCCAGGAGACTTGTTCGATGCCCGCCAGCAGCCCCTCCGGTTCATTCCCCGCCAGCGCGCCGCAACGGCAGGCCGCCGCCGGCCGGCTGACGCGGGTGCGGGCCCACAGCCTGGCGCTGGCCGCGCCGCTCACCGCGGAAGACCAGTGCATCCAGTCCATGCCCGACGCGAGCCCCACCAAGTGGCACCTCGCGCACACCAGCTGGTTCTTCGAGGTGGTGGTGCTGCAGGCGCACGCACCGGGCTACCGCCTCTTCGATCCGAAGCTGCTGCACCTGTTCAACTCCTACTACGAGTCCCTCGGTTCGCGGCACCCGCGGCCGCAGCGCGGGCTCCTGAGCCGGCCCTCGCTGGACGAGGTCCTCGCCTACCGCGCCCATGTGGACGAGGCGGTGGCACGCTTCCTGGCCGACTGCGACGAGGACCGCTGGCGCGAGGTCGCGGACCTGGTGGAACTCGGTTGCCAGCACGAGCAGCAGCACCAGGAGCTGATCCTCACCGACATCCTGCATGCCTTCTCCTGCAACCCGCTGCTGCCGGCCTGCCAGCCGGCGGCGCGTGGCTTGCGCCTGGCCACCCCGCCCCGGCCGCTGCACTGGGTGGCGTTCGAGGGTGGCAAGGCCGCGGTGGGCCACGGGGGTGCGGGCTTCGCCTTCGACAACGAGCAGCCGCGCCACGACGTGCTGCTGCGTCCCTACGCGTTGGCCGACCGGCTCGTGAACTGCGGCGAGTGGCTGCAGTTCATGGAGGAGGGCGGCTATAGGGATCCTTCGCTCTGGCTGTCCGACGGCTGGGCGCAGGTGCAGGCGCAAGGCTGGCGCGCGCCGGGCTACTGGATCGAGCCGGGCGATGCGCGCGCGCCGTCGCCCCAGTGGCAGGTGTTCGGCCTGCACGGGCTCGCGCCGCTGGACCCGCAGGCGCCCGTGATGCACCTGAGCTTCTACGAAGCGGCCGCGTATGCGCAGTGGGCCGGTGCGCGCCTGCCCACCGAGTTCGAGTGGGAGGCGGCCTGCGGGCATCCCGGCCTGGAGCAGATGAGCGGCCATGCCTGGCAATGGACGCGCTCCTCGTACGACCCGTACCCGGGCTTCCAGCCGCTGGCCGGCGCCGTGGGCGAGTACAACGGCAAGTTCATGGTCGGCCAGATCGTGCTGCGCGGCGGCAGCCACGCCACGCCCGAAGGCCATGCCCGGCCGACGTACCGCAACTTCTTTCCGCCGGCGGCGCGCTGGCAGTTCACCGGCCTGCGACTGGCCAAGGAGGTTTCTTGCTGACCAGCTCCCCGCGCCTCGCCCACGAGGCGGGCCGACCCGCCGCCTCGTTCGACACCGTGGCCGCGCGCCCCTGGCCGGCCGACGAGCCCTTCGCCCGCGACCTGCTCGCCGCCTTCACCCGCCGCCCGCGCAGCATCTCGCCCAAGTGGTTCTACGACGCCGAAGGCTCGCGCCTGTTCGACCGCATCTGCGAGCTGCCGGAGTACTACCCCACGCGCACCGAGCGCGCCATCCTTCAGGCGCATGCGCGCGAGATGGCCGACGTGATCGGGCCGGGCGCGGAGCTTGTCGAATTCGGTGCGGGCTCCTGCGACAAGGTGCGGCTGATCCTGGACGAGCTGCGCGAGCCGCGCTGCTTCCGCCCGGTGGACATCTCCGCCGCGCACCTGCAGGCCGCCGCGGCCGGCCTGCGCCGCGACTACCCGGGCCTGGACGTGCAACCGCTCGCGGCCGACTACACCCAGCGCCTCTTGCTTCCCGCCCCCGAGCCCGGCGTGCGCCGGGTGGGCTTCTTCCCCGGCTCCACCATCGGCAACTTCACGCCCGAGGAGGCGCTCGCCTTCCTGCGCGGCGCCGCCGAGCTGCTGCGCGGGGGTGGCCTGCTGCTGGGGGTGGACCTGGTCAAGGACCCGCAGCGGCTGCACGCCGCCTACAACGACAGACAGGGCGTCACGGCCGCCTTCAACCTCAACCTGCTCGCGCGCGCCAACCGCGAGCTGGGCACACGCTTCGACCTGTCCGCCTTCGACCACTACGCCTTCTACGAGCCGCGCCTGCAGCGCATCGAGATGCACCTGGTGAGCCGGTGCCGCCAGGACGTGCGCCTGGGCGGCACGGCCGTCGAGATCGAGGAGGGCGAGACCCTGCATACTGAGAGCTCGCACAAGTACACCCTCGACGGGCTGGGCGCGCTGGCCCTGCAGGCGGGCTTCCGGCCCGGGCCGGCCTGGCTGGACGAGGAGCGCTGGTTCTGCGTGCAGTGGCTCGCGGCCCCGGCCGCGGCGCTCTGATAGGCTGCCTCTTTTTCGCGTGAGGGACAGGCCATGAAGGCAAGCTGGAACGGCGTGGTGGTCGCCGAGAGCGACGACACGGTGCTGGTCGAGGGCAACCACTACTTCCCCGAGTCGGCGCTGGACCGCCGCTACGTCACCTTCAGCAACCACCGCAGCACCTGCGCCTGGAAGGGTGAGGCCTCCTACTACTCGCTGCTGGTCAATGGCGAACTCAACCCTGACGCCGCCTGGTACTACCCCGATCCCAAGCCCGAGGCCGACATGGTCCGCGGACGGGTCGCCTTCTGGAAGGGCGTGAAGGTCGAGTAGTTGCGGCGGGTATGCTCGGCGGGATGAGCCTCGCCGCGCCTCTCACGCCCGTTGAAGAACTCGATGCGCAGTTGCGCCAGCACGGTTTTGCGGTGCTGGATGCGACGGCCGTGTGCCGGCTGGCCGGCGTGGGCATCGAGGAACTGCGCGCCTGGGGCCCGAGCTGGAACACCCTGCCGCCGGACGAGTACCTCAAGGACGGCGGCCGCTACCGGCGCCGTCGCCACGCCAACCTGGTGATCGACGGCGAACGCATCGAACCGGCGCCGCACCGGGCGCACTGGCAGCCGGTCGAATACAACGCGCTGCATGGCGGCATGGAGCGCTGGTTCGAACCCATGGGCGCGGAAGTGACCGAGACGCCGGCCTGGCAGCGGCTGATCGCCGCCCTGGGTCGGGTGGCCTCCGCGCTCAAGGGACAGAGGCGCTGGTTCGCCGAGGCGCACCAGTTCCGCATCGACACGGCCGGCGGCATCGGCAGGCCGACGCCCGAGGGCGCGCACCGCGACGGCGTCGACCTGGTGGCGGTGTTCCTCGTCGCGCGCGAAGCGATCAAGGGCGGCGAGACCCGCGTGTTCCAGGCCGAGGGCCCGGCCGGCATGCGCTTCACGCTGAGCGAACCCTGGAGCCTGCTGCTGCTGGACGACGCGCGGGTCATCCACGAGACCACGCCCATCCAGCCCGCGGGCGATGTGGGCTGGCGCGACACGCTGGTGGTCACCCTGCGGGCGGGTGGTTTCCAGGGGCCCGCCTGAGCAAGCACACCCCCTCCCCCTTTGGGGGAGGGCTGGGGTGGGGGCCACGCGCGCCGGACACGCCACTTCACGCGGGCCCCCATCCCTGCCTTCCCCCAAGGGGGGAAGGAGAGGACGCTATCCCCGCACGTCGGCCACCGGCTCGCTGCCGAAGTCGGCTCTTTCCAGGTAGGCCAGCACCTTGGCCGCCGCTGTCTCGGGCGAGTCCAGCGCCCCCTTCTGTTTCAGGCCGACGAAGCCTTCGCGGTCTGGAAAGCGCGCGGCGTCGGCGCCTCGCAGCTGCGCCTGCATGTCGGTATCGATCACGCCGGGCGCGAGCGAGCAGACCCGCGCGCCGTTGCCGCTGCGCGCCTCGTCCAGCGCCACGCAGCGGGTGAAGTGGTCCATGCCCGCCTTGGCCGCGCAGTAGGCGGCCTGCGAGGCCATGGCGCGGCGGCCCAGGCCCGAGGAGATGTTCAGCACCTTGCGCGGGATCTTCCAGTTGGCCGTGGCGCGCAGGAAGGCGCTGGTCAGCAGCAGGGGCGCCTCCAGGTCCACGCGCAGCGCATCGGACAGCTCGCGCGCGGGGATCTCCGCCAGCGGCGCGATGCGCGGGATGAGGCCGGCGTTGTTGATCAAGGTGACGGACGCGAGGCCGGCATCGCCGCGCTGCTGCAGCCAGCCTTCCATCCGCGACGCCGCGGTCTCGGGCCGCGCCAGGTCGTCGGGCCACTGCTCGCAAGCGGTGCCGGCCGCGCGGGCGGCCTCCTGGAGCTGCGGGTTGGGGTGGCGCGCGATGCAGACCAGCGCGTGCCCCTGCGCGATCAGTTGCCGGGCCATGGCCAGGCCCATGCCGCGCGAGGCGCCGGTGATGAGAGTGAGGGGGCGGGTGCTCATGGGTGGGTTCATTCAGGTGGCCTGGACGACGATGGGAAAGCGCGCCTGCAGGCCGTCGCTGCCCGGTGTGAAAGGCACGGTGATGCGCGCCCGCTCGGCCGGTGACAGGCGGGTCCAGAGGAAGTCGCGCGCGTTGCGCGGCTCGCCCTCGACGTAGAGCTGGGTGGTGAGCAGCTCGCGCTCGCCGCGCCGCACCTTCACGTGGATGTGCGGCGTGCGGCCGCTGTAGGGCGCGGGCTTGATGGTGCGGAAGCGGTAGCGCCCGTCGTCGCCGACCTGCACCTGCCCGAAGCCCTGGAAGGCGGGGTCGGCCCGGCCGCGGTCGCCCGGGTGGTGGTAGTGGCCGTCCTGGTCGCACTGCCAGATCTCGACCTGGGCGCCCGCCACGGGCCGCCCGCCGGTGTCGAGCACCTGCCCCTCCAGCCAGGCCGGCTGGCCCTGCGCGTAGCGGCGCGGCCCGGTGTGCAGCAGGTCGTGGTCCCGGTCCGCGGGCAGCTCGACGGGGTAGAAGGGGCCTTCGGTCTGGCGCGGGGTGAGCGGCAGTCCCTGGGCGCGTGCCGGCAGCAGGAGCGCGGGCGAGGCGACGAAGGCGGCGACGAGGCTGCGGCGCAGGGGCGAGGGGTTCATGGCAGGGCTCCGGGGAAATGGGTGAGACCGGCGCCGCCGTCCCCGGGTTCCGGGGCCGGAAAGCTCGGCGCCGATCGCAGGCACAAGGTCGTGCCGAGCACCGGATGGGTGAAGGACAGCCGGCTCGCGTGCAGCAGCAGTCGCGGGGCGCGAGCCTGCGAGCGCTCGCAGCCGTAGAGCGCATCGCCCAGGATGGGATGGCCCAGGGCCTGCAGGTGCACGCGCAGCTGGTGCGTGCGGCCGGTCAGCGGCTGCAGCGCCAGGTGCGTCCAGTCCCTGCCGAGCCCCAGCACGCGCCAGCGGGTGCGGCTGGGCTTGCCGTTCGCGACATCGACCTTCTGCCGCGGACGGTTCGGCCAGTCGGCCGCCAGGGGCAGGGCGATCTCGCGCCACGGTGCATCGGGGTCGGGCGCCAGCCGACCTTGCACGACCGCTTCGTAGGTCTTGCCGATGGCGCCCGCCGCGAAGGCCTTGGACAGCGCGACCTGCATGGCCTCGCCGCGCGCCATCAGCAGCAGGCCCGAGGTGGCCATGTCCAGGCGGTGCACCACGAGGGCGTCCGGCCAGCGCGCCTGCGCCCGCGCGGACAGGCAGTCCTGCAGGTGCGCGCCGCGCCCCGGCACGCTCAGCAGGCCGGCGGGCTTGTCGAAGACCAGCAGGTGATCGTCGGCGTGCACCAGGGTCGGGCCGCCCGGGAATGCACCAGGGTGGCGCGCTACACTGGGCGTCGTCACAGAACCGTCATCGTCTGACGCGCGAAAGATACTGTCCATGCTTCTTGGCAAGCTGCTGCCGCGTGAAGGCAAGTTCTTCGAGTTGTTCAACCAGCACGCGGAGCGCATCGTCGAGGCGGCCCGGGCTTTCCAGCAGCTGGTGGACAACTATAGCGACCCCAAGCTGCGCGATCAGTACACGCGCGCCGTGGACAACGCCGAGCACGCGGCCGACCGCCTGACGCACGAGGTCAACCGCATGATCCATCGCGGCGCGAACCCGCCGCTGGAGCGCGACCAGATCCACAAGCTGATCAACACCATGGACGACGTGGCCGACCTGCTCCAGGACTCGGCCGAGACCATGGCCTTGTACGACCTGCGCGCGGTGAACGACGAGATCCGCCGCCTCACGGACCTGAGCGTCAAGTGCTGCGAGCGCCTGAAGGACGCGGTGGCGCTGATCGGCAGGCTCTCCGACGGGCCCACGGCCGAGGCCGCGCTCAAGACCTGCGAGGAGATCGACCAGCTCGAGTCCGACGCCGACCGCGTGATGCGCAGTGCCATGAGCCGCCTGTTCCGCGAGGAGCCCGACGTGCGCGAGGTCCTCAAGCTCAAGGCGGTGTACGAGCTGCTGGAGTCCGTCACCGACAAGTGCGAGGACGTGGCCAACCTGATCGAAGGCATCGTCCTGCGCCACGCGTGAGAGGGTGCGCGGGAGCCGTGCCGGGCGGCCCCGATCCGGCTCACTGCGAGATCTTCCGCCCTTCCTCGATCTGGTACTCGAAGTAGCGCTGGAAGCTGAAGGCGATGCTCGCCATCAGCACCGCGGTGCCGATCATGAGCGACGCCACCACCGCGCCGATGGTGAGCCAGCTCGTGCCGCCGGCCGGTGCCTCGGGGTCCGACTGCGGATTGAAGCGGGCGTTCCAGCGTTCGCGCGGCATGAGGCCATAGACGATGGCCGTGAGCGCGCAGCCGGCGATGGTGAAGCCCAGCAGCGGGATCAGCAGCCAGCTCAGGACGTCGTCCTGCCCGAACTGCTGCACGCGCTCGATGCCGTAGAGCCCCAGCGCCGTGGGCACCGGCAGCAGCCAGCCGAGCATGTCGCCCAGGCCGCGCAGGTAGAAGCGGTGCAGTCCGAGCGGACCGCCGATGAACGCCAGCCAGGCGGCCAGCGTCTTGCTGCGCGTGCGCCTCATGCCGCTTGCGCCGGCGGCGTGCCGTCCGCCTCGCCCAGGGACCGCTCCATCATCACGATGTCCAGCCAGCGCCCGAACTTCCAGCCGCAGGCGCGCACGGTGCCCACGTCGCTGAAGCCCAGTGCGCGGTGCACGCCGATGGAGCCCGCGTTGCCGGAGTCGCCGATCACGGCGATCAGCTTGCGCAGGCCCGCGTCCTCGGCGTGCGCCACCAGCTGCGCGAGCAGCTGGCGGCCCAGGCCCCGACCGCGCGCGTCGGGGTGCATGTAGATGGAGTCCTCGGCCGAATAGCGATAGGCCGGGCGCGGCTTGAACCACTGGCAGTAGGCGAAGCCGAGCACCTGGCCCTCGTCCTCTACCACCAGGTAGGGCAGGGACTTGCCCAGCACGTCCTGGCGGCGCGCGGCCATCTCGGCCTCGGTGGGGGGCGTGGTCTCGAAGGTGCCCGTGCCGTGCAGCACGTGGTGGGCGTAAATGGCCGTGATGGCCGTCAGGTCTTCCTCGCGGCTGGGACGGATCGTGCTCATGGAACTCGGAAAGCTATAATCGCGGGCTTTTCAGCGTGTCGCTGGCCGGGTGGCCATGTCGCGTGTCTCAACGCTGGAAGAACTATGGCGGGCTTGCAGCCAGGCGCGGCAGCCCATCCACCCCAAGGATAAATCATGGTCGTGATCCGACTCTCCCGCGGCGGCGCCAAGCACCGTCCGTTCTTCAACATCGTCGTGGCGGACAAGCGCGTTCGCCGCGACGGGCGCTTCATCGAGCGCATCGGGTTCTACAACCCCACCGCCAAGGAAGGCGAAGAGGGCCTGCGCGTCGCGCAGGATCGCCTCAGCTACTGGCAGGGCGTGGGCGCGCAGGCTTCCCCCACGGTCGAGCGCCTGATCAAGCAGGCCGTCAAGGCCACGCCGGCCGCTGCCCCCGCCGCTTGAGCCCGCAGGTGCCGCGCCAGCCAGGATGACCCTCTCCCTCGAAGCCGCGGAACTGCCCGCGGACGCCGTCGAAGTCGGACGCATCCTGGACGCATGGGGCATCAAGGGCTGGTTCAAGGTCCTGCCCCACAGCGCTTCCCCGGAAGCGCTTTTTTCTTCCCGGCGCTGGTGGCTGCAGCCGGCGGATCGCGGCCCGCAGGCCTTCAGCGGCACCGTGCTGCTTCGCATCCGCGAAGCGCGCGAGCACTCCGGCGGCATCGTCGCCAGTGCCCATGACATCGACGACCGCGGCGCCAGCGAAGCCTTGAAGGGCGCGCGGATCTTCGTGCCCCGCACCAGCTTTCCCACCGCCGCCGACGACGAGTACTACTGGGTCGACCTGATCGGCCTGGACGTGTTCAACCGCGAAGGCGAGGCCCTCGGCCGCGTGCAGGACCTGCTGGCGACCGGCCCGCAGACGGTGCTGGTGCTGGCCTACGAGGAGGCGGGGCAGGCGCGCGAGCGCATGATCCCCTTCGTGTCGGCCTACGTCGATGCGGTGGACCTGCCCGGCCGTCGCATCACGGTCGACTGGCAGCGCGATTACTGAACGGGCGGCCGGCCCATGCGCTTCGACCTCATCACCCTGTTTCCCGAGCTGTTCGGGCCTTTCCTCGAAAGCGGCGTCACGCGCCGGGCCTTCGAGTCGAGGCAGGTGGACGTGCGCCTGTGGAACCCGCGCGACTTCGCCGAGGGCGCCTACCGCCGCGTGGACGACCGGCCCTTCGGCGGCGGGCCGGGCATGGTCATGTTGGCCGAGCCGCTGGCGCGCTGCGTCGGCGCCATCCGGGCCGAGCGTGCCGATACCGCGCCGCTGCTGCTGTTCTCCCCGCTGGGCGAGCGCCTCGCGCATGCCCGCGTCGAGCAGGAGGCGCGCGGGCCCGGCGCCATCCTGCTGTGCGGCCGCTACGAAGGCATCGACCAGCGCTTCATCGACACCTTCGTCGATGCGCAGATCAGCCTGGGCGATTTCGTGCTTTCCGGCGGCGAGGTCGCCGCCATGGCCCTGCTCGACGCGGTCGCCCGCCTGCAGCCGGGCGTGCTCAACGACGCCGGCAGCCACCAGGAAGACAGCTTCAACCCGGCCCTGGACGGCCTGCTCGACTGCCCGCACTACACCCGGCCGGAGAACTGGCAGGGGCAGGGCGTCCCGGCGCCGCTGCTGTCGGGGCACCACGCCCAGATCGAGCGCTGGCGCCGCGAGCAGCGCCTCGCCATCACCGCCCGGCTGCGGCCCGAGCTGATCGAGGCAGCGCGCGCGGCCGGGCGCCTCACCCGCCAGGACGAGCAGTTTCTCGGCCAGCTATAATCGCGGGCTTTCCCGATCCTCTGTCCGGCCGCCCATAGCCGCTCGAACAACCGCTCGATGCGTCGCCAGGGCCCCTAGCGCAGCGCGGACACGATCCCACAAGGAAACTTTCATGAACATCATCCAGAGCCTGGAGCAGCAGGAAATCGACCGCCTGGGCAAGAAGATCCCCGTGTTCGCCCCCGGCGACACCGTGATCGTCAGCGTCAACGTGGTCGAAGGCACCCGCAAGCGCGTGCAGGCCTACGAAGGCGTGGTCATTGCCAAGCGCAACCGCGGCCTCAACAGCGCCTTCACCGTGCGCAAGATCTCCAGCGGCGAAGGTGTCGAGCGCACTTTCCAGACCTACAGCCCGCTCATCGCCGGCATCGAGGTCAAGCGCCGCGGCGACGTGCGCCGCGCCAAGCTGTACTTCCTGCGCGAGCGCAGCGGCAAGTCGGCCCGCATCAAGGAAAAGCTCCCCAGCAAGGTGGCTGCCGCCGCCGTCTAAGCGGCCCCGGAAGGTGTGAAGGGATTCACAGCTTCCCACCGCGCAAAGCCGCCGCACGCCTCTGGCCTGCGGCGGTTTGTCGTTTGAGCCCCGCATGCCCATCGATCCCGCTCCCGCCCCGCCTCCCGATTTCGTGCCGCTGACCAAGCTGCCGCACTTCGACCCCCGCGCCGTGCCGGTGATCGGCATCGACTCGCACCTGCCGGCCGTCGCGCCGGAGCGGCTGGCGCCCGAGCGCCTGCGCGAGCGCTTCCGCGCGCCGCCGTCCTGGACACCCGAGCTGCGCGCGGAGCCGCGTTTCACCGACCGGGAGGTCGCGCAGGCCTCGGTGCTGGTGCCGGTGGTGATGCGCGGGCCCACGCCCACGGTCATCCTCACCGAGCGGACCACCCACCTGTCCACCCACTCGGGCCAGATCGCGTTTCCAGGCGGCCGGCGTGACGACACCGACACCGACGCCGCGCACACCGCCCTGCGTGAAGCGCATGAGGAGATCGGCCTGGCCGACCGGCACGTCGAGGTCATCGGCCACCTGCCCACCTACACCACCGGCACGCGCTTCGTGGTCACGCCCGTGATCGCGCTCGTCGATCCCGGGCACGAGCTCACGCTCAATCCGCACGAGGTGGCCGACGCCTTCGAGGTGCCGCTGGCCTTCCTCATGAACCCGGCCCACCACCACCGCCACGCCATCGAGGTCGGCGGGCAGGCGCGCGAGTTCTTCTCCATGCCCTACATGCAGGGCAGGACCGAACGCTTCATCTGGGGCGCCACGGCCGGCATGCTGCGCAACCTCTACCGCTTCCTCGCGGCCTAGGGCCTGTTCACACTGTTTTCGCGAGATGCGTTGCGGAGCAAAAAGGTCATGCGCAAGGCGCGAGTCCGCCGCCGGGGTCGGCCCCCGGCAAGGGCTCGCAACGCGGCGCATGGCCTTTTTGACCGCAACCCGAAGGGAACGTGGCTGAAACAGCGCCACTCGTCGTTGCAGGCCTAGCCCAGGCGGCCAGCCTGGGCGTCGCCCTGCGCCTAGATTGGCGCTGTTTCAGCCGCGTTCGCACTCGCGAAAACAGTGTGAACAGGCCCTGAGGGCGGATCAGCTCGGCCGCTATCATCCGGCGATGAGTTTCTTCGCCATCCTGTTCGCGCTGCTCATCGAGCAGGTGCGGCCATTGGGGGCCCGCAACCCGGTGCATGGTGCGCTGCGCGGCTGGGCCGGATGGGTCAGCAGCAACTTCGACGCCGGCCGGCCCCACCATGGCTGGGTGGCCTGGGCCCTGGCAGTCCTCGGGCCGGCGGCCGCGGCCTTCGGCATCCATGTGCTGCTGTGGTACTTCCTCGGTCTTCCCATCGCCATGCTCTGGAGCGTGGCGGTGCTCTACGTCACGCTGGGCTTCCGCCAGTTCAGCCATCACTTCACGGCCATCCGCGACGCGCTGGAGACGGCCGACGAAGACCAGGCCCGCAGCCTGCTGGCGCGCTGGCAGCAGGTGGAGGCGAGCGACGTGCCGCGCAGCGAACTGGTGCGCCACGTCATCGAGTATTCGGTGCTGGCCGCGCACCGCCATGTCTTCGGCGTGCTGGCCTGGTTCTCGGTCCTGGCCGCGCTGGGCCTGGGGCCGGCGGGCGCGGTGCTCTATCGCATGAGCGAATTCGTCACCCGCTACTGGCCGCACCGCAGCCTGCGCGAGACGCAGCCGGTCAGCGAAGCGCTGCAGTCGGCATCGCGCCGCGCCTGGCATGCCATCGACTGGCTGCCGGCCCGCCTGACGGCCGTGGCCTTCGCGGTGGTGGGCAGCTTCGAGGAGGCGATCGACTGCTGGCGCCATCACGCCCAGCGCTTTCCCAACGACAACGACGGCGTGGTGCTCGCGGCCACCTCCGGCGCCATCAACGTGCGCCTCGGCGGCGAAGCCCTGCGCTCGGCCTACGCCACGTCCGCGGCACAGGCCCTGCAAGCGCCCGCGCCGCCCTCGGCCACCGTGGCCGACAGCGAAAGCACGCCGGGCCGCGAAGCCGAGGTCGGCCACCTGCGCAGCGTGGTCGGGCTGGTGTGGCGCTCGGTGGTGCTGTGGCTGGTGCTGCTGGCGCTGCTCACCATGGCGCGGCTCATCGGCTAGAAGCGCGAAAAGAAATTCCCGGGTCGGCGGAGTCACCTTCTTCCACTGGGAGAAGGCCGGGATGGGGGCCGCGAGTGAAGCAGCGGGGTCGGCGCGCGTCGCCCCCACCCCTGCCCTCCCCCAGAGGGGGAGGGTGTCACTCCCGCCCCTTCACCACCTCGGCTGCGACAGCTCCGCGAACAGGTCCTCGTAGATGCGGTGCCGGCGCGGGCTGACCGCGTCACCCTCCCGGGCGTCCAGCGCGGCGAGCACGGCGCAGCCCGGCTCGTGCAGGTGGGTGCAGTTGTAGAAGCGGCAGTGCCCCAGGTGGGGCCGCAGGTCGGGCATGAGGCTCGCCAGCTTCGCGGGCTCGATGTGGTGCAGGCCGAACTCCTGGAAGCCCGGCGAGTCGATCAGCGCCGTGGTCCGCTGCGCGTCCACCCAGTACCAGGTGGTGCTGGTCGTGGTGTGCTTGCCCGAGTTGAGCGCGCGCGAGATCTCGCCCGTCTCGGCCAGTGCGCCGGGCACCAGCAGGTTGATGAGGGTGCTCTTGCCGGCGCCCGAGGGGCCGAGCACCAGGGTGGTCTTGCCTTGCAGGTGGCGCAGCAGGTGCTCGCGGTCCACCTCGCCCGACAGGCGCAGGGACAGGGGCAGCACGCCGTAGTGCATCTTCTGGTAGGGCAGCAGCCGCGCCCAGGCCCGCTCGAAGGGCTCGACGAGATCGCTCTTGTTGAGGGCGATCAGCGGCGTGATGCCTTCGGCCTCGGCCGCGATCAGCGCGCGCGTGAGCTGCGACTCCGAGAACTCCGGCTCGGCGGCCAGCAGGAGCAGCACCTGGTCCAGGTTGGCCGCGAAGGATTTGGTGCGGATCTCGTCCTGGCGGTAGAAGAGGTTGCGCCTGGGCTCGACCTTCTCGATGGTGCCCTCGTCGTGGCTGCCCTGCCAGAGCACCCGGTCGCCCACCACGGCCTGGTTCTTCTTGCCGCGCGGGTGGCAGATCAGGCGCTTGCCTTCGGGCGTCTCGACCAGCACGTGGCGGCCGTGGCTCGCGACCACCAGGCCGCGGTCCAGCGCGGCGCGTTCAGCCACGCGCGGCCTTCATGACAGCAGCGCGTCGATGCGGGCGGCGCATTCGAAGTCGGTCTCGGAGATGCCGCCCACGTCGTGGGTGTTGAAGCGCACCACGCAGCGGCTGTAGTGCACCGACAGGTCCGGGTGGTGGTCCTGCGCGTTGGCGATGAAGGCCACCGCGTTCACGAAGGAGACGGTCTCGTAGTAGTTGGCGAAGTGGAAGCTCTTCTCGATCGCCACCTGCGGACCGTCGCCCGTGAGCTGCCAGCCGGGCGCGGCGGACAGCCGCGTCACCACTTCCGTGGGCGTGAGCGCGCGGCGCTTCACCTGGGACCAGTCCTTCTTGCTGAGCATGGATGGTGCGTTCATGCGGTTCCCTCGAATCCGAGTCGTGCCAGGCGCTGGGCGGCCGGCGGGTGGGAGTAGTAGAAAGACACGAAGACCGGGTCCGGGGTGAGGGTGGACGCGTTGTCCTCGTGCAGCTTGAGCAGCGCCGTTCCCAGCTCGCGGCCATTGGCGTGCGCGGCGGCGAAGGCGTCGGCCTCGAACTCGTGCCGGCGCGAGATGCGCGCGAACAGCGGCGAGACGAAGAAGCCGAACACCGGCACCACCATCACGAACAGCAGCAGGGCCAGCGCGTCGTTGGGACCGGGCACGTTGGGGCGCACGCCCAGGCCGAAGTAGAACCAGGGCTGTGCCGACACCCACCCCAGGAGCGCGAAGCCCGCCAGGCTCATGGCGAACAGGCCCAGCATGCGGCGGGTGATGTGGCGCAGCTTGAAGTGGCCCAGCTCGTGGGCCAGCACCGCCTCCACCTCGCCAGGGCTCAGCTTGGCCAGCAGGGTGTCGAAGAACACCACCCGCTTGGAGGCGCCGAAGCCGGTGAAATAGGCATTGCCGTGCGCGCTGCGCCGGCTTCCGTCCATCACGAACAGGCCCTTGGCCGCGAAGCCGCAGCGCTGCATGAGCGCACCCACCCGCTCGCGCAAGGTCTCGTCTTCCAGCGGCTTGAAGCGGTTGAACAGGGGCGCGATGAAGCTCGGGTAGATCACCAGCAGCAGCAGGTTGAACGCCACCCAGGCGCCCCAGGCCCACAGCCACCAGAGCGAGCCGGCGGCGCCCATGAGCCAGAGGATCAGCGCGGCGATGGGCAGGCCGATGGCGGCACCCACCACCAGGCCCTTGAGCATGTCGCTCACCCACAGGCGCGGCGTCATGCGGTTGAAGCCGAAGCGCTCCTCCAGCACGAAGGTCTGGTACAGCGAAAACGGCAGGTCCAGCAGGCCGCCGATGAGGGCGAAGGCCGCCAGCAGGGCGAGCTGCTGCACCAGCCCCGGACCCAGCGCGCCGAGCAGCGCGCCGTTGAGCGCATCCAGCCCGCCCAGCAGCGTCCATCCGAGCAGCACGGCGGCGCCGAAGGCCGTCTCCAGCAGGCCCAGGCGCGACTTGGCGAGCGTGTAGTCGGCTGCCTTCTGGTGCGCAGCCAGGGACACCGAGGCGCTGAAGGCGGGCGGCACCTGGGCGCGATGGGCCGCGACGTGGCGCGCCTGCCGCAGCGACAGCCAGAACCGCACCAGCAATCCGCCGAGCAAGGCCGCGGCGAAGGCGAAGGTCAGGAGCAGGGAGGCTTGCATCCGGGCGAGTGTAGCCCTGGGCCACAATGCCGCCATGACCGACAACACCGTCAACACCCCCGCAGAAGGGGCCGGCGCCGAGGCCCCCGCGACCGATGCGGGCACGCTCGCGCGCCATGAGCAGAACCTGGTCTGGCTCGACTGCGAGATGACCGGCCTGGACCCCGAGGTGGACCGCATCATCGAGATCGCCGTCATCGTGACCGGACCGCACCTGGAACCGCGCATCGAGGGGCCGGTGTTCGCGATCCACCAGACCGACGCACAGCTGGACGGGATGGACGCCTGGAACAAGGGCACCCACGGCAAGAGCGGCCTCATCGACCGGGTCAAGGCGTCCACCGTCTCGGAGGCGCAGGCCGAGGCGGAGATCATCGCCTTCCTGGAGCGCTTCGTGCCCAAGGGCACCAGCCCCATGTGCGGCAACAGCATCGGCCAGGACCGGCGCTTCCTGGTGCGCTACATGCCGAAGCTGGAAGCCTTCTTCCATTACCGCAACCTCGACGTGAGCACGCTCAAGGAGCTCGCGCGGCGCTGGAAGCCGGCGGCCTGCGAGGGCTTCAAGAAGCAGCAGGCGCACACGGCCCTGGCCGACGCGCACGAATCCATCGACGAACTGTCGCATTACCGCGAGCATTTCCTGCGGCTCGAATGACCCGGCGCCCGCACGGGCTCTCGGCCCAGGCATAATGGCGGGCTGCGCTGCTTTCGGGCAGCATCCCTTGCCGCATCACCTTCATGCACAGGCTCGCCGAATGAGCCGACGGATCCCGCGATCCGTGAGTCGTTTGATGGTTGGTGTCCCTTAACCATTGACGACACGCGCACCCCACGGGTGCGCCTTAGCACACTCATGACCGATTCCTTCGAAGAGCGGGGCGACTTCGCGCCTGCCGACACCACGTTCGACAACACCCCGGACACGTCCGTGTCCCCCCCGCTGCCCAATGGTTTCACCCGCCTGGGCCTGGCCCCGGAACTGATCCAGGCCGTCGAGGACCTGGGCTTCACCCAGCCCACGCCGGTGCAGGAGCAGGCCATTCCCCTGGCCATGGACGGCGCCGAAGGCGGCGAAGCCGCCCGCTTCATCGACCTCATGGTCTCCAGCCAGACGGGCAGCGGCAAGACCGCCGCCTTCCTGCTGCCGGTGCTGCACACGCTCATCGCGCAGCAGGCCGAGCGCGCCGCCCAGGAAGAGGCCGAGCAGCAGCGACTGGCTGACGAAGCCGCCGCGCGCGGCGAAGCGCCCCAGCGTCGCAAGCGCCGCAACCCCACCGATCCGCGCAACTTCAAGGCCGCCACGCCCGGCGCGCTGGTGCTGTGCCCCACGCGCGAGCTGGCCCAGCAGGTGGCGCACGACGCCATCGACCTGGTGCGCCACTGCAAGGGCCTGCGCATCGCCAGCGTGGTGGGCGGCATGCCCTACCAGCTGCAGATCGCGCGCCTGCAGAACGCCGACCTGGTGGTCGCCACCCCGGGGCGCCTGCTGGACCTGCAGCGCTCGCAGCAGCTCAAGCTGGACCAGGTGCGCTTCCTCGTCGTGGACGAGGCCGACCGCATGCTCGACCTGGGCTTCGCCGACGACCTGGCCGAGATCAACCAGCTCACCATCGAGCGGCACCAGACCATGATGTTCAGCGCCACCTTCGCGGCGCGCATCCAGCAACTGGCCGCGCGTGTCATGCGGCAGCCGCAGCGCGTGCAGATCGACTCGCCCCAGGAGCGCCACGCCAACATCAAGCAGGTGCTGTTCTGGGCCGACAACGCCCAGCACAAGCGCAAGATGCTGGACCACTGGCTGCGCGACACCAGCATCGACCAGGCCATCGTCTTCGCCAGCACGCAGATCGAGTGCGATGGCCTCGCCAACGACCTGCAGCAGGAAGGCTTCTCGGCCGTGGCCCTGCACGGCGCCCTGAGCCAGGGCCTGCGCAACCGCCGCCTCATGGCGCTGCGCAACGGACAGGTGCAGATCCTGGTGGCCACCGACGTGGCGGCGCGCGGCATCGACGTGCCCACCATCACCCACGTCTTCAACTTCGGCCTGCCGATGAAGAGCGAGGACTACACCCACCGCATCGGCCGCACCGGCCGCGCCGGGCGGGACGGCCTGGCCGTGACCTTCGCCGAGTTCCGCGACCGCTTCAAGATCTTCGACATCGAGGGCTACACCAAGCAGCCGTTCAACGCGGAAGTCATCCCCGGCCTGGAGCCCGCCCAGCGTGCGCCCCGCGCGCCGCAGCCGGGCGGCGGCTTCGGCGGCAAGCCGGGCCGTGGCGGTGGCTTCGGCGGCAAGCCGCGCCAGGGTGCCGGCCAGCGGGGCGACTACGGTCGCAAGGCGGGCTTCGGCGACTTCGGCGGACGTGACGGCCAGCGCGACGAGCGCCGCGAAGGCGGTGCCACGCCCTGGGAGAAGCGCCCGGCGCCCGCCGGCTTCGGCAAGCCGGCGCCGCGCGGCGACTTCGCCCGCCCGGGCACCGGCGGCAAGGTCTTCGTGCCGCGCGACGCCAAGAAGCGCGCCTACAAGCCGGCGCGCTGACCCTTCCGGGGGGGGCGGCGCCTGCGCCGCCCCCCGCCTTTGCCGTGTTCACGTCCTTCCCCCGAAGCTGACTTCCTTGGACACAATGCGGACCTCACCGACGAGGTAGCCGCATGCCTTCGCCCCTCCTGACTGCCTCCCCCAGCTCGCGCCAGCTGGCCTGGGCCACCCTGCTCACCGCGCTGCCCCTGCTCGGCGTGGCGCTGTGGACCCAGAGCCGACTGGGTGAGCAGCTCCTGCCGCACGCCTTCTGCATCAGCGCGAGCCAGCCGCTGCTGAAGCTGCACCTGGTGAGCGACGGGCTCATCGCGCTGGCCTACCTGCTGATTCCCTGGGCCATGCTCCGTTTCGTCCGCCGCCGCGCGGACGTTCCTTTTGGCTGGATCGCCTGGGTCTTCGGGGCCTTCATCGTGGCCTGCGGCGTGACCCACATGATGGGCATGTGGACGCTCTATTACCCCGTGTACTGGTACGCCGGCGTGGCCAAGGCGTTCACGGCGGCCATCTCGCTGGCCACGGCCTGGCTCATCTACCGGCTCACGCCCATCGCGCTGGCCCTGCCTTCGGCGCGCCAGCTCCAGCAGGCCAACCAGGCCCTGCAGGAGGAGGTGCTGCGCCGACGCCAGGCGGAAGCGGAGCTGGTGCGGGCCCAGCAGGACCTGGAGCGCGTCCTGCGCGAGGTGAGCGTCGAGGCGCGCCAGTCGGCCGCGGTGCTGGACAGCTTCTTCGAGCAGGCGCCGCTCGGCCTGGCCTTGCTCGACGCGCGGCTGCGGGTCACGCGCGTGAACGCCCGGCTGTCCGCGCACAGCGGCCGCCCCGCCAGCGAGTACCTGTCCGCCGCATCGGTGGAGGAACTGCGCAACACTCCGCCCGTCCTCGTGCACGCCGCCCGGCGGGTCCGCGACACCGGCGAGCCCTGCACCGGGCTCGAAGTGACCATCCAGGCCCGCGACGTGCCGCGCGACGTGAAGTGCAGCATCTTCCCCATTCGCGCGGACGCCAGCGCGCAGCCGCTCCTGGGCGTGGTCCTGGAAGACATCAGCGCCGAGCGCGCGCTGGAAGCCGAGCGTGCCGCTGCGTTGGCGGCGGCCCGCGAAGCCGACCAGCGCAAGACGGAGTTCCTGGCGGTGCTGGCGCACGAGCTGCGCAACCCGCTCGCGCCCCTGCGCACGGCGGCCGCCGTGCTCGAACAGGCCAGCTCGCGTGGCGATGGCCGTTCCGCCCGCATGGTCGCCATCATCGAGCGGCAGGTCGCGCACATGAGCCGGCTGGTGGACGACCTGCTGGACGTCAGCCGCATCGAGCGCGGCACCTTCGAGATGCAGCCCACGGACTGCGACCTGGCGGGCATCGTGCGCCAGGTAGCGCACGACTACGAGCACAGCCTGGCGGCGGTCGGCACCACGCTGCGCCTGGACGCGCCCGCGCCCCTGCCGGTGCACGGCGACGCGGTGCGGCTCGCGCAGGCGGTGGGCAACTACCTGCACAACGCGGTCAAGTTCGCGCCGGGCAGCGAAGTCACCGTGCAGGCCTGGCGCGACGACGCGCAAGGCGAGGCGGTGGTGAGGGTCATCGACCGCGGGGAGGGCATCGCTGCGGAACTGCTGCCACGCCTGTTCCAGGCCTTCGTGCAGGGCAGCGCGCAGGAAAGCCGCGGCGGCCTCGGCCTGGGCTTGTCGCTGGCCCGGCGCCTGGTGGAGATGCATGGCGGGCGCGTCAGCGCCAGCAGCGCCGGGGTGGGGCAGGGCGCCACCTTCGAGCTGCGGGTGCCGCTCAAGCGCGACGCATGAGGTCGCCATGAACCTCCACCGCCTCGACCTGGTCTCGCTGTCGCTGTTCAACCTGGTGGCGCGCACCGGCAGCATCAGCCGGGGCGCGGAACTGGCGCACCTGGCCCTCGGGGCGGCCAGCAAGCGCATCTCGGACCTGGAGGCCGCCGTCGGCGCGCCGCTCCTGGAGCGGCACTCGCGCGGCGTGAAGCTCACGCCCGCGGGCGAGGCCCTGCACCGGCATGCGCAGAAGATCCTGAATGACGTGGACCAGCTCGCCGCCGACCTGTCGGACCATGCCCGCGGCGTGACCGGCGTGGTGCGCCTGTGGGCCAACACCTCCGCGGTCACGCAGTTCCTGCCCGCCGACCTGGCGGCCTTCGCCGCACTGCAGCCGGGCATCCGCATCGAGCTGAACGAGGCCGACAGCCGCGAGATCGTTCTGGCCGTGCTGGACGGCCGGGCCGAGCTGGGCATCTTCGCCGAGCGCACGCCGGCGCTCGGGCTGCAGACGCTGGTGTACCGCGAGGACCGGCTCGTGCTGGTGGTCCCGCCGGGCCATGCCCTGGCCGCGCGCCGCCGCGTGAGCTTCGCGGACGCGGCGGGCTACGAGTTCGTGAGCCTCAGCCAGGGCACCTCGCTGGCGCAGCGCCTCTCGCTGGAGGCGCGCCAGGCCGGGCAGGCGCTGCGCATCCGCATCCACGTGCGCAGCTTCGACGCCATGTGCCAGATGGTCGCGGCCGGCCTGGGCATCGCCGTGCTGCCGGCCGCGGCGGTGCAGCCGCTGGTCAAGGCCCTGGGCTTGCGCAAGCTCGAGCTGGCCGAGCCCTGGGTGAACCGCCAGCTGATCCTCGGTGCGCGCGATCTCGGCGCGCTGCCGCGGCCGGCACGCAGCCTGCTGGACCACCTGGAGTCCCGCCGCCAGGCGCAGGCGCCGCGCCGCCGGGCTGCCTGACGCACCACCGTCCGCAGGCTGCGGGGAAACCCGGACCCGGTTTCGCGTTTGGCGAAGGCTCGCTTGACGACGACGCCCTGTCGCGCGGCGCGCGTCTTTCCTAGACTGGCAGGCCATCTCCCGCCCTCCGCGCAGCCGCCATGCCCCTGACCCTGTTCGACAAGCTCTGGCAGAGCCACCTCGTGGACGTCAACGAGGACGGCGAAGCCCTGCTGTACATCGACCGCCACCTGGTCTACGAGGTCACCAGCCCGCAGGCCTTCGAGGGCCTGCGCCTGGCCGGCCGTCGTCCCTGGCGCGCCGAGACGGTGCTGGCCTGCGCCGACCACAACGTGCCGACCACGGCCGCCGAGCGTGCGGGGCTGGACCGCATCGCCGACCCCCTGTCGCGGGCGCAGGTCGGCCAGCTGGGCGAGAACTGCCGCGAGTTCGGCATCACCTTCTACGGCCTGGGCGAGCAGCGCCAGGGGATCATCCACGTGGTCGGCCCCGAGCAGGGCGCCACGCTGCCCGGCACCACGGTGGTGGCCGGCGACTCGCACACCAGCACGCATGGCGCCTTCGGCGCCCTGGCCTTCGGCGTGGGCACGTCCGACGTGGAGCACGTCCTGGCCACGCAGTGCCTGGCCATGCGGCCCATGCAGCGCATGCGCATCGACGTGGAGGGGCGGCTCGCCCCCGGCGTCACCGCCAAGGACCTGGTGCTGCACCTGATCGGCGTGCTGGGCACCGCCGGCGGCACGGGATTCGCGATCGAATTCGCCGGCAGCGCCATCCGCGCGCTGTCCATGGAAGGCCGCATGACGGTGTGCAACATGGCCATCGAGGCCGGCGCCCGCGTGGGCCTGGTGGCGGTGGACGAGACCACCATCGACTACCTGCGCGGCCGCCCGATGGCCCCGCGCGGCGCGCAGTGGGACGCCGCCGTCGCCCACTGGCGCACGCTGCACAGCGACCCCGGCGCGCGCTTCGACCGCGTGGTGACGGTGGACGCGTCGGCGGTGCGGCCCATGGTCACCTGGGGTACTTCGCCGGAGATGGTCGTGCCGCTGGACGGCCGGGTGCCCGACCCCGCGGCGGCGGACGACCCCGTGCGGCGCGCCGGCATGCAGGCCGCACTGGCCTACATGGGCCTGTCGCCCGGCACCGCCATGCGCGACATCGCCATCGACAAGGTCTTCATCGGCTCCTGCACCAACGCCCGCATCGAGGACCTGCGCGCCGCGGCCGACGTGGTGCGCGGGCGCCGCGTCGCCGGCAACGTGAAGCAGGCGCTGGTCGTTCCCGGCTCGGGCCTCGTGAAGGCGCAGGCCGAGGCCGAGGGGCTGGACCGGGTCTTCATCGACGCCGGCCTGGAATGGCGCGAGCCCGGCTGCTCGATGTGCCTGGGCATGAACGCCGACCGCCTCTCGCCCGGTGAGCGCTGCGCCTCCACCTCCAACCGCAACTTCGAGGGCCGGCAGGGGCCGGGCGGACGCAGCCACCTGCTGAGCCCGGCGCTCGCCGCCGCCGCCGCCATCGCCGGCCACCTGGCCAGCGTGGAAGAACTCGACGCCGGGGAGACCGTGTGATGCAAGCCTTCGAGAACCTGCGCTCGCCCGTCGTCCCCATCGACCGGGCCAACGTGGACACCGACGCCCTGATCCCCAAGCAGTTCATGAAGTCGATCCGCCGCACCGGTTTCGGCGACAACCTCTTCGACGAGTGGCGCTACCTGGACCGCGGCGAGCCGGGGCAGGACGTGTCGCAGCGCCCGCGCAACCCGGACTTTGCGCTCAACCAGCCGCGCTACGCGGGCGCGCGCATCCTGCTGGCGCGCGAGAACTTCGGCTGCGGCTCCAGCCGCGAGCATGCCGTCTGGGCGCTGCGCGACTTCGGCATCCGCGTGCTCATCGCCCCCCGCTTCGCCGACATCTTCTTCGGCAACTGCTTCAAGAACGGCCTGCTGCCCATCGTGCTGGACGCGGCCACCGTCGAGCGCCTGTTCGCCGACGTCGCCGCGAACCCCGGCTATGCGATGGCGGTGGACCTCGCGGCCCAGACCCTCACGCCCTCGCAGGGCGAGCCGCTGCATTTCGAGGTGGACCCGCCCCGCAAGCACCGGCTGCTCGAGGGACTGGACGACATCGGCCTGACCCTGCAGCGCGCCGACCGCATCCGCGCCTTCGAGGCGCAACGCCGCCAGGCCGAGCCCTGGCTCTTCAACTGACCCTCACCCCCCCCACGTTCAACGAAGGAGACATCCATGACCCTGCACCGCCGCCACCTCATCGCCCTCGGGCTCGCCGCCGCCGTCTGCGGTCCCCTCGCCGCACAGGACAAGTACCCGTCCCGGCCGGTGACGCTCATCGTGCCGCAGGCGGCCGGCGGTGCGAACGACGCCATCGCGCGCGTCATCGCCCAGAAGCTCACCGAGCAGACCGGGCAGTCCTTCATCGTGGACAACAAGCCGGGCGCGGGCGGCAACGTGGGCACCGTGCTGGCGGCCAAGGCCAAGCCGGACGGCTACACGCTGATGCTCACCGCCGACAGCTCCATGGTGATCAACCCCTCGCTGTACAAGAACACCGGCTTCGATCCGCTCAAGGACTTCGTGCCCGTGAGCCCCGTGGCCACGGCCGGCTATGCCCTGGTCGCCAACACTTCCTTCCCCGCCAGCAACGTGAGCGAGTTCATCGCGCTGGCCAAGCAGCAGCCGCGCAAGATCAACATCGGCTCGGCCGGCAACGGAACGCTCAACCACTTGATCGGCGAGATGCTGTCCAAGCAGACCGGCATCGAGCTCACGCACGTGCCCTACAAGGGCGCCTCCGCGGCGGTGACCGACCTGGTCGCCGGCCAGGTGCAGGTGTCGGTGCAGAGCCTGCCCTCGTCCATCGCCTTCATCCGCAGCGGCAAGGTCAAGGTGCTGGGCGTGGTCAACCCCAAGCGCGTGCCGGCGCTGCCGGACGCGCCCACCATCGGCGAGACGGTCAAGGGCTTCGGCGCCACGCCCTGGTACGGCGTCTTCGCGCCCGCGGGCACGCCCCCGGCCATCGTCGCGCAGCTCAATGCCGAGATCGCCAAGGCGCTGGACGCCAAGGACGTGCAGGAGAAGCTGGCGGGCGTCGGCACCGAGCCCTTCAAGTCCACGCCCGAGCAGTTCGGCACGCTGGTGCGCGAGGACCTGCCGCGCTGGGCGAAGATCGTCAAGGAGTCGGGCGCGACCATCGACTGAAGGACGCTGCGATGAACCTCCCCACGCTTTCCCCGGGCGCGCTGGCGGGCCTGCGCGTCGTCGAGATGGGCCAGCTGATCGCCGGCCCCTTCGCCGGCAAGACGCTGGGCGACTTCGGCGCCGACGTGATCAAGATCGAGCCGCCCGGCGCGGGCGATCCGCTGCGCAACTGGCGCCTCATCCAGGACGGCACTTCCGTGTGGTGGCAGGTGCAGTCGCGCAACAAGCGCTCCATCGCGCTCGACCTGCGCCAGTCCGAGGGGCAGTCCATCGCGCGCCAGCTCATCGCGCAGGCCGACGTGCTGATCGAGAACTTCCGTCCCGGAACGCTCGAAGGCTGGGGCATGGACTACGAGACGCTCGCCAAGGACAACCCCGGCCTCATCATGCTGCGCATCTCCGGCTACGGGCAGACGGGGCCCTACCGGGACCTGCCGGGCTTCGGCGCCATCGGCGAGGCCATGGGTGGCCTGCGGCACCTGACCGGCGAGCCCGGCCGCGTGCCGGTGCGCTGCGGCATCTCCATCGGCGACACGCTGGCGGCGCTGCACGGCACCATCGGCGTGCTCACGGCGCTCTATCACCGCGAGGTCAATGGCGGCAAGGGGCAGGTCATCGACGTGGCCCTCACCGAGGCGGTGTTCAACGTCATGGAAAGCCTGGTGCCCGAGTACAGCGCCTTCGGTGCGGTGCGTGAGCCTGCGGGCTCGGCCTTGCCGGGCATCGCGCCGTCCAACGCCTACCGCTGCAGCGACGGCGTGGTGCTGATCGCGGGCAATGGCGACAGCATCTTCAAGCGCCTGATGCAGGCCATCGGCCGCGAGGACCTGGGGCAGGATGCGGCGCTCGCGGACAACGCGGGCCGCGTGGCGCGCGTGCAGGAGCTGGACGCCGCCATCGAGGCCTGGACCGTGTCGCGTCCGGTGGACGAGGTCCTGCGCGTGCTGGGCGAAGCGCGCGTGCCGGCCGGCCGCGTCTACACCGCCAAGGACATCGTGGAAGACCCGCACTACCGCGCCCGCGACATGATCCTGTCGCAGCGCACGCGCGATGGCCACGAACTGGAAGTGCCGGGCATCGTGCCCAAGCTCCTCGGCACGCCCGGCAGCATCCGCAGCAGCGCGCCGCGCCTGGGCGACGATACCGACGCCGTTCTCGGCGAGGCGGGCTACTCCGAGCAGGACATCGCCGCGCTGCGCGCGAGAAAGGTGGTTGCATGAACTCCGTCTGGAACGGCGCCGGAAGGCGCATCCACCTGCAGGAGGTCGGCACCCGCGATGGGCTGCAGGCCGAGGACGTGTTCGTTCCCACCGAGGACAAGATCGCGCTGGTCGATGCCTTGTCGGAAGCGGGCCTGGCCAAGATCGAGGTCACGGCCTTCGTCTCGCCCAAGGCCATCCCGGCGCTGCGCGACGCCGAGCAGGTGCTGCGCGAGATCCGCCGCGCCCCGGGCGTGATCTACAGCGCGCTGGTGCCCAATGTGCGCGGCGCCGAGCGCGCCATCGAGTCGCGCGCCGACGAACTGAACCTGGTCATGTCGGCCAGCGAAAGCCACAACCTGTCCAACCTGCGCATGACGCGCGAGCAGTCCTTCGCGGGCCTGGCCGAAGTGGCCCGCGCGGCGCGGGGCGCGGGCGTGCGGGTGAACATCTCGCTGTCCTGCAGCTTCGGCTGCCCGATGGAAGGCGAGGTGCCCCTGTCCACCGTGCTGGACTGGTGCGGCCGCTACGTGGAGGAACTGGGGGCCGAAGGCGTCACGCTGTGCGACACCACCGGCATGGCCTTCCCCACCCATGTCGCGGGGCTCACGCGCGCGTTCCGCGACCGCTGGCCCGGCACCGAGCTGACCCTGCATTTCCACAACACGCGCGGCATGGCCCTGTCCAACGTGCTGGCCTCGATCGACGCCGGCGCCGACCGCTTCGACGCGTCCTTCGGCGGCATCGGCGGCTGCCCCTACGCGCCGGGCGCCTCGGGCAACGCCTGCACCGAGGAGATCGCGCACGCGCTGGACCTCATGGGCTACGACACCGGCATCGACCTGCCGCGCCTCATCGCGGCGGCGGCGCGCCTGCCGGGGCTGATCGGGCACGACATCCCCAGCCAGATCGTCAAGGCTGGCCGGCGGCTGGACCTGCATCCGCGGCCGGGGGATTTCGAGGAGATCCGCGCGCGCGCGCTGGGGCGCTGAGCGTCGGCGCGGTCAGAAGCTGTGAATGAATTCGGCGCGTCCGAAGCGGCCGCCAGACAGTGGCCCATCAAGGCGCAAAGCGCAGCCATAGCTCGGGCTATGGCGAGCATTTGCAACGCCGAGGGGGCGCTTTCTGGAGGCTGAGGCGGGCGTGGCGGATTCGTTCACAGCTTCTTCAGTCGGCTGCGGGTTCCGCGACGGGTTGCGGCTTGCCGACGAGCGACGAAGCCGGAATTCCCAGGTTCAGCAGGCGCCGGATCATGGGCATAGTCAGCGGCCTGGAGCCCGCCAGGACCTCATAGACGCGGTGGCGCGGCCCGATATAGGGGACCAGGTCGGCTACGGTCATGCCGGTGCGGTCCATGTGCAGCTTGAGGGCGTCCACGGGCTCCGGCACCTCGATGGGGTAGTGCTCAGCTTCCCAGGCCTCCACCAGCGTGGAGAGCACTTCGAGGCGCTCGCCTTCGGGTGTTTCCGGTGCTGGATCCAGATCGACCAGATCGGACACCTGCGCCAGCATGGCGCGGTAGTCGGCCTCGCTCCGGATGGCTCTGACGTGCATGGCATCTACTCCTTGGACTGGTCTACGGTGGCGGCATTCACGCGGTCGTACTCGGCGTGAGTGCCCACGAACTTGATGTACCCGCGCTGCATGCGGTAGGCGAAGGCCACGATGAGTCGGTAGTCGTTGCCCTTGATGTTGAACACGACACGGTTGTTGCCGACGAAGCTCGCGTTACGGAACTGCGCCTTCACATCCGCTGGTGACGCCCAGTTCGCAACGCGAGCGACGTCGTACCACGCCTCCAGGGGCCCCTTGGCATCGCTGCACTGCGGACGGCTGTAGAAGCTCACCAGCAGGGCTCGGGAGACGATGTGCATGCCGGATTCTAGTCCCAAATTGGGACTTTGGCGCCGTCGCGCAGCCTCGCCGCTTGCCTGACCCGTTTCCTCCGGCGGGGGGTTCACCCCTTCACCGGGAACCCCACCGTCTCCGCCGGATGCACCGGCCGCTGGCCGATCTCCGGCCAGCGTGAGCGCAGGTAGAGCCAGGCCACCAATCCCACGCTCATCATCAGCAGGGATGCCGTTGCCAGCGCCCGCGTGCTGTGCATCACCAGCGGCGCGATCGCGCCGGCGACGATGCCGTTGGCGGTGGAGCCCACCACGGCCTGCAGGGAGGATGCGAGGCCGCGGCGGGTGGGGTGCAGGTCCAGCACCAGCAGCGTGACCACCGGCACCGTGAGCGACCAGCCGAAGCCGAACACCGCGATCGGGATCAGCGCCCATTCCGCGCGTGCCACCCACAGCAGGTTGGCCGCCACGTTCAGCACGGAGACCGCCAGCATGACCGCGAAGCCCCAGCGGATCTGGCGCTTGGGTGCGATGCGGCCGGCCAGCCGGCCACTGGCCCAGGCGCCGCCCATGATGCCGGCAATGCTCAGCACGAAGAACCAGAAGAACTGCGTGGGGGCAAGCTGCAGGTGCGTGCCCAGGAACTCCGGCGCCGAGAGCACGTAGAGGAACATGCCGTTGAACGGAATCCCGCTTGCAAGGGCCAACAGCACGAAGCGGGGATCGGCCACCAGCGTGCGGTAGCCCTGCATGAGGCTGGCCAGCTCGAAGGGTTGGCGATCGTCGGCGTGCAGCGTCTCGGGCAGCAGCCGCTGGTTGGCGATCCACAGCACCGCGCCCACGGCGGTGAGGAACCAGAAGATCGCATGCCAGCCGGCATGCACGAACAGCCAGCCGCCGATGATGGGCGCCACCGCCGGCGCCACGCCGAAGTAGATGGTCACCTGGCTCATGACCTTCTGCGCCTCGGCCGGCGGGAACATGTCGCGGATCACCGCGCGCGAGACCACGATGCCCGCGCCGGTCGCCAGGCCCTGCAGCGCGCGGAAGAACACGAGCTGGCCGACGGTCTGCGACAGCGCGCACCCGGCCGAGGCCAGCGTGAACACCGCGATGCCCCAGAGCACGACGGGCCGGCGACCGAAACTGTCCGACAGCGCGCCATGGAACAGGTTCATGAAGGCGAAGCCGAACAGGTAGGCCGACAGGGTTTGCTGCATCTCCACCGGCGTCGCGCCCAGCGAGCGGGCCATGCCCGAAAAGGCCGGGATGTAGGTGTCCACCGCGAAGGGGCCCAGCATGCCCAGCACGGCCAGGAGGAGGGCAAGCGCCCAGCGCGGGGCGGTCCAGAGGTGGTGGGCGTCGGGATTCATCGGAGGGCGAGGAGCTTACCTGCCTGGCTCGCAACACGCAGAATGTTCGATATCCGGACAAATAGTTCGTAATCGGTTGATCGACATCAAAGTCGCTAGACTGGCCTCACCGCGACGCCCGGCCTTGGAACCACCTCGGCCGCGACCTGGATTCCTCACTGGAGACAAGCCCATGAACCCCTCCTTCAAGATTGCCGTCCGTCCCCTGGCCGCGCTGCTGGCCGCCGCGTCCCTGATGGCGGTCGCGCCTTCGAGCGCGCTGGCGCAGCCGGCGGACAAGCCGCTTCGCATCGTCGTGCCCTTCCCGGCGGGCGGCACCGCCGACGTGCTGCCGCGCCTTCTGGCCGACAAGATGCGCGACGCTTATCCGGCCGGCGTGGTCGTGGAGAACAAGACCGGCGCGGGCGGCAACATCGGCGCCGAGTCCGTGGCCCGCTCGGACGCCGACGGCAGCACGCTGCTGGCCTCGCCCCCCGGGCCGATCGCGATCAACCAGCACCTGTACAAGTCGCTGCCCTTCGACCCCACCAAGTGGGTGCCCATCACCGTCATGGCCACCGTGCCCAACGTGCTGGCCGTGAGCAACAAGCTGCCGGTCAAGACGGTGGACGAATTCATCGCCTACCTCAAGGCCAACCCGGGCAAGGTGAGCTATGCCTCGCAGGGCAACGGATCGACCTCGCACCTCACGGCCAACCTGTTCATGCAGCTGACCGGCACCGAGATGACGCACATCCCCTACCGCGGCACCGCGCCGGCGCTGAACGACCTGGTGGGCGGACAGGTGGACGTGTTCTTCGACAACATCGCCTCCTCGGCGCAGTTCCACCAGGGCGGTCGCATCAAGATCCTGGCCGTGGCCGACGAGAAGCGCTCCAGCGTGCTGCCCCAGGTGCCCACCTTCGCCGAGCAGAAGCTGCCCAACATGCAGGCCGTGACCTTCTTCACCGTGGTCGCGCCCCCCGGCACCCCGCAGGCCGCCGTGGACAAGGCCTACAAGGCCTTCAGCGGCGCCATCTCGCAGCCGGACGTGAAGCAGAAGTTCGCCGCCCAGGGCGCCGAGCCGCGCGGCTGGTCGCCCCAGCAGACCGGCCAGTTCGTCAAGGCCGAGTCCGAGAAGTGGAACAAGGTGATCAAGAGCGCCAACGTCACCGTCGATTGAAGACCGCCATGCAGGAGCAGACGATTCACTGGAAGGACACGCTCACGCGCGTGCCCTATGCGGTCTATACCGACCCGCAGACCCGGCAGCAGGAGCAGGAGCGCGTCTTCCGCGGCGCCACCTGGAACTACCTGTGCCTGGAGGCGGAACTGCCCGAGGCGGGCAGCTACCGCACCACCTTCGTGGGTGAGACGCCGGTCGTGGCCGTCAAGGACACGGACGGCGAGGTCTACGCCTTCGAGAACCGCTGCGCCCATCGCGGCGCGCTGATCGCACTGGAGAAATCCGGCCGCGCCGACAACTTCCAGTGCGTCTACCACGCCTGGAGCTACAACCTGCAGGGCGACCTCACCGGCGTGGCTTTCGAGAAGGGCGTCAAGGGCCAGGGCGGCATGCCCGCGAGCTTCTCCAAGGAGGAACATGGCCCGCGCAAGCTGCGCGTGGCGGTGTACTGCGGTCTGGTGTTCGCAAGCTTCAGCGACGAGGTGCCGCCCATCGAGGAGTACCTGGGCGAGGAGATCTGCGCGCGCATCGAGCGCGTGCTGCACAAGCCCGTGCAGGTCATCGGCCGCTTCACGCAGGCCCTGCCCAACGACTGGAAGCTCTACGTGGAGAACGTGCGCGACACCTACCACGCGAGCCTGCTGCACCTGTTCTTCACCACCTTCGAGCTCAACCGCCTGTCGCAAAAGGGCGGGGTGATCGTGGACGAGTCGGGCGGCAACCACGTGAGCTACTCCATGATCGACACCAGCGCCAAGGACAGCTCCTACCGCGAGCAGGGCCTGCGCTCGGACCACGATCGCTACCGCCTCAAGGACCCTTCCGTGCTGGAGGGCTTCCACGAGTGGGACGACGGCATCACGCTGCAGATCCTCTCGGTCTTCCCCGGCTTCGTGCTGCAGCAGATCCAGAACTGCCTGGCCGTGCGGCAGGTGCTGCCCAGGGGCGCGCAGCGCTCCGAGCTGAACTGGACCTACCTGGGCTTCGCGGACGACACGCCCGAGCAGCGCAAGGTGCGCCTGAAGCAGGCCAACCTGGTCGGCCCGGCCGGCTTCATCTCCATGGAGGACGGCGCCGTGGGCGGCTTCGTGCAGCGCGGCATCGCCGGGGCGCAGGACATGGAGGCGGTGGTCGAGATGGGCGGCGACTCGGTGGCCTCCAGCGACGGCCGCGCCACGGAAACGTCCGTGCGCGGCTTCTGGAAGGCCTACCGCCAGCACATGGGGGTGGGCGCATGATCGACCTGCAAGCCTTGCTCGCCTTCAACGCGGCCTACGCCGAAGCCATCGACGACGACCACCTGGAGCGCTGGCCCCTCTTTTTCGCGCAGAGCTGCCACTACCGCATCACCCATGTGGAGAACGAGCGCGAGGGCCTGCCGGCCGGCGTGGTCTGGGCCGACTCGCGCGCCATGCTGGAGGACCGCGTCGCGGCGCTGCGCGAGGCCAACATCTACGAGCGCCAGCGCTATCGCCACCTGCTGGGCATTCCGGTGGTGGAGCGCGCCGACGCGCACGGCGCCACGGCCCGCACGCCCTTCATGGTCGCGCGCGTCATGGCCAACGGCGAGACGCTGCTCTTTGCCACCGGCGTGTACCGCGACCGCTTCGTCAAGGAAGGCGGCGAGCTGCGCCTGGCCGAGCGCGTGGCGGTGTGCGACAGCACCGTCACCGACACGCTGATGGCGCTGCCCCTGTGATGACCGGCGCGCGTCGCATCGCCCTGAGCGTGGGCGACCCCAATGGCATCGGCCCGGAGATCGTGCTCAAGGCGCTGCAGGCGTTGGAGGGCGAGCCGGGCTTGCACGTGGCGGTGTTCGGTCCGCGCGAGGTGCTGGCCCGCGCCGCCGAGGTCACCGGCCTGGGCGAGGTGCTGGCGCGCGCCGAGCTGCGACCCACGCCCGATCTCCCGGCCAGCTCGGCGCGCTTCGGCGAAGTGAACGCCGCCGCCGGCGAAAGCGCCGTGGCCAGCGCCACCGCCGCCATCGAGGCCTGCCGGCGCGGCGAGTTCGACGCCGTGGTGGCCGGGCCGCACCACGAAACCGCCATCGCGCAGGCCGGCATCCGCTTCAACGGCTATGCCTCGCTGCTGGCGCGCCTGTGCGGCCAGCCGGAAGACCGGGTCTTCCTGATGCTGGTGGGAGGGGGACTGCGCATCGTCCACGCCACGCTGCACGAGAGCGTGGCCACGGCCCTGGGCCGCCTCACGCCCGAGCTGGTGGTGGCCGCTACCGAAGCCGGCGTGCGCGCCTGCCGGGCGCTGGGCGTCGAGCGCCCCCGCGTCGCGCTCTTCGGCATCAACCCGCACGCGTCCGAAGGCACGCTCTTCGGGCCGGAGGACGCGCGCTGCACCGTGCCCGCGGCGCGGCGCCTGCGCGAGCAGGGCCTGGACGTGGCCGACCCGCAGGGCGCCGACGTGCTCCTGGCCGACCACGCCCGCCGCCCGCACGACCTGTACGTGGCCATGCTCCACGACCAGGGCCACATCCCCATCAAGCTGCTCGCGCCCCAGGGCGCCAGCGCCGTCTCAATCGGCGGCGAGGTGCTTCTGGCCAGCACCGGCCACGGCAGCGCGATGGACATCGCCGGCACCGGCCAGGCCCGCCCCGACGCGCTGCTGCGGAGCCTCCGCCTGCTGGCCGGCATTTCCTGAACCTTTTTCTTTTCCCACCGCCATGGCCCACCAGATCCGCATTGCCGGAACCGAGCTGAGCTTCGCCTGCGAGGACGGCCAGAACATCCTGGACGCCGCGCTCAAGGCCAACATCGAGATGCCCTACTCGTGCCGCAAGGGCGTGTGCGGCAACTGCGCCGGCAAGGTGAGCGCGGGCGAGGTGCAGTGCTCGCCCCAGGCCTCGGCCGAGGCCACGCCGCCGGGCGAGGTGCTGTACTGCCAGTGCGCGCCGCTGGGCGACCTGGAGATCCTCCCCGCCGCCTGGAAGCGCATCGAGCCGGGCGCGCGCAAGCGCTTTGCGGCCAAGGTGTTCCGCAACACCCAGGCCGCCGAGGACGTGAACATCCTGCAGCTGCGCCTGCCCGCCGGCCAGCGCGCGAAGTTCAACGCCGGCCAGTACCTGCAGGTGCAACTGCCCGACGGCAGCCGCCGCTCCTACTCCATGGCCAACCCGCCGCACGAGAGCGACTCGCTGCAACTGCACATCCGCCACGTCGCGGGCGGGCAGTTCACGCAGATCGTGCCCACGCTCAAGGCGGGTGACGTGCTGGAGGTGGAGCTGCCCTACGGCCACTTCGAGCTGCGCGAGGAGGCGCAGGCGCCCATGGTCTGCGTGGCCGGAGGCACGGGCTTCGCGCCGGTCAAGTCCCTGCTGGACGACATGGTCAAGAAGAAGATCGACCGGCCCGTCACCCTGATCTGGGGCGGCCGCAACCGCTCGGGCCTGTACCTCATGAGCGCGGTGGAGCGCTGGCAGAAGCTGTTGCCCCGCTTCCGCTTCGTCGCCGCGCTGGAGGATGCCGCGGACGCGCAGGCGCTGGGGGGATTCCACGGGCGGGTGGACCAGGCCTTGCAGTCCGAATTCGGATCATTGACCGGCCACGAGGTGTACTGCTGCGGCTCTCCGGGCATGGTGAACGCGGTGCGCCAGGCCAGCGAGCAGCTGGGGCTGGCGCACGAGCATTTCTTCAGCGATTCCTTTGTGCCGGGGCCGGCGGCCTGAGGTGGGGCGGCCCGGGTCGCCGGCTCAGCCGGCGAACGACTGAATCACCGGTCCGGCGTGGCCCTCTCCATGGCTTTGAGGAATGCGGCCTCTTGCTGCGAAGGCACCGGGGCGGCTTTCGGAGCCGGGCCGATCTTGCTCAAGTCGAAGGCTTCGATGCGTTGCATTAGTGTTGCGGGGGCGTATCGCGCCAGCGCTATATGAGCTTCGAGCAACGGGTTTGTTTTCATGGCCTTGGCCGCTTTCACGATGACGGCCTGGAAGCGCCCCGCGTCTGCGAAGCAGTCCTCGACCTCTTGGCTTGCCACGCTCAGAAGTTGCCAGCGCTTCTGCGGCGATAGCAATTGCAGGTCCTCGGCCGGCATGTACGCGCTGGCAAGTGTCTGCTCATGGAATTGCGCCGAACCCGGTTCGGGCTCCGACTCCGAGTCCGATTCGACGGCAGGATGCGGAGGCGGCTGCACTGTGGCCTGCTGCGGCTCCGGTGTCCGGGCCTTGCTGTCTTGCTCCCTCGGCTGCGGCTGCGTAGCAGAAGCCGCCGCTCCCGGTTCCAGTTCCGACTCGACGGGTGCCCTCGTGGTCGGCTGCACTCTGGGCTGTTGCCGCTCCGGTGTCCGGGCCTTGCGGTTTGATGGCGCCGATGCCTGCGCCGACGTCGGCGGCTGCGTCACGGCCCGGTACGCTTTGTCCACGCTCATTCCGTCGTTCTCTTTTAAGTGGTGTCCGACCAGAATCATGATCGCGTCCGAATAGCCATCGGGGGGTTGTCCGCCGCGCAGTTGGGTCTGAAAGTGGTGAACGACATCCTGAGCCGTGCCCAGCGGCAGCCCGCATGCCGACGCGAGTCTGCTGATCTGATCGGCGTAATCGCGAAGCTTTTTGAAGTCGGCAACCGTGATCGCCTTACCGTCAGCGGGCGGTTGCAAATGAGCGACTGCCAGTGAGATGACATTGTCCAACTGGTTTTGTTTGACGCGCGGATAGCTGTCCCTGAGGCTCTGGCGCAGGCCGTCGAGAACGACCTTGCGTGCTCCCGTGCGGTGCTCGGTGCGCGCAGCTTCCTTCGTGATCCATGTCCAGCCCGTCTTGACTTTCAGGCTCTTTCCGTCTGCTCGAAGTTCGGCCGTATCTGGCACAGGTGCGCGCTTGGGCTGGGTACTTCCATCAATCTTCAGGCCGTCGCTGATCTCTCGAAGGGAGCGCGGTTGGCGGGGGAGCGTGATGCTGGTGGCCATGGCATGGTCCTGGTGAGTGGAGGAAGCTCATCGGTAACCGCCTTCGCTTCGGGGTTGCACGGTCCCTGCCGGAAGGTGCATCCACGGTGGTGCTGCCTGTATCCGCGGCCGGGTGGGTCTTGATCAGGACTGGCCGGCCGAGGTGCCCCGGCGCGGGCGCCCCGTACGCGGGCGGTCGCGCCTGGGTGGCGTACAGTCATGGCTCCTGCCCCGATCCATCAAGCCCCGACAGAGATGCCTTGCCTGCGGATAGCCGCGATGGTCGCTGTCACCGCAGCCTCCTGATGCCAGCCTTCATCCAGCGCAGCCTCCGCAAGCCGGTCAGGAAGTTCGCGGGCCGCCTTCGCGCCCTGCGCCGCGTCTCGCGCGGGCGCTCCCTGCGTCCGCTGGCGCACATGCCCGTGCTGCTGCGCGACATCGTGCTGGGCACCACCGGCATGGCCTTCGGCCTGCTGGTGACCGTGTGGATCACGCGCCTGGCCACGGGTGATCCCACGCTGTGGTGGATCGGGCCCATGGGCACCACGGCGCTGCTGCTGTTCTTCGTGCCGGCCAGCCCGCTGGTGCGGCCCTGGGCGGTGATCGGCGGGCATCTGGTGTCGGCGCTGGTGGGCCTGGGCATGCACCAGGCCCTGCCGGCCACGGCGGAAGTCGGCGTGCTGGCGGGGGTACTGGCGGCGGTGGCCATGTTCGCGCTGCGCTGCCTGCATCCGCCGGGGATCGCCATCGCGGTCATCTCCGCCCTCGAAGGCACCGGCGTGCCGGCACCCGACTGGCTCGGCGTGGTCTGGCCGGTGCTGGTGGGGTCGGTCGTGATGGTGGCGCTGGGTCTGGCGTTCAACCGCCTCCTGCGCCGCGGGCATGCGCCGCGCGCGACCGCCCGGCGGGGCGGCCTGCGCCGCCAGCCGCTGGGTCTGCTGTCATCGGACATCGAGGCGGCGCTGGCCTCCTTCGGCGAGCCGCTGGACATCGACCCGCGCGACCTGGAGGAGGTGCTGCGCCGGGCGGAGCTGAACGCCCGCAGAAGGCAGGCCGGGCTGCGCTGACTACCCGAGGCCGAAGGCTTCGCGGAACGCGGCGCAGAAGGCCGGCGTGCCGCTCAGGGTGAGGCTGAGGGTGACGCGCGGTGCGCCGGGCGTGCCCGGGTCCAGGCGCAGGGTGCCGTCGTCCACCGCCACGTCCAGCGGCGTCGCGACCTCGCTCACGCCCTGCAGCGCGAAGTCCCATTCGCCGCCGGCCTCCAGCGGTCCCTGCGCGCCCGCGAACTCCCGGCCCGCCCAGGCCAGCACCCGCAGCACCTCGGCCTGCAGCGCGGAAAGCTGCGCGGGTGCGGCCGAGGCCAGGGCGTCGAAGCTGCCGTTGCCGTCCTCGTCCTCCGTGTAGTCGAAGTCGAGGAAGGCGAGGGGGAGGGCGTGGGGCATGCCCGATCGTAGGCGAGCGTGATCAGCGCCCCGGCCGAACGAGGTAGCGCTCGAACCACGCCACCGCCAGCCCGGCCACCTGCTCCAGCGCGCCGGGTTCCTCGAACAGGTGCGTGGCGCCGGGCACCAGCACCAGCTCACGGGGCCCGTGCAGGTGGCGCAGCGCCTCCTGGTTCAGCTCGATGACGCCGTGGTCGTGTCCTCCCACGATCAGCAGGGTGGCCGCGGTGACGAGCGTCAGGGCGCCACCGGCCAGGTCCGGGCGCCCGCCGCGCGAGACCACCGCCTGGACCCGCCCGCCCAGGCGCGCGGCGGCGATCAGGGCCGCGGCGCTGCCCGTGCTGGCGCCGAAGAAGCCCAGGGGCACCGGGCCGAGGTTCCCGTGCGTGGCCGCCCACTGGGCCGCATGCACCATGCGCCGGGCCAGCAGCTCGGTGTCGAAGCGGTGCTGGCGGGTGCGCTGGTCGATGGCCTCTTCCTGCGCGGTGAGCAGGTCCAGCAGCAGCGTGCTGAAGCCGGCCTCGTTCAGGCGCCGGGCCACCTGCCGGTTGCGCGGACTCGTGCGGCTGCTGCCGCTGCCGTGCGCGAACAGCACGAGGGGCGCGTCTTCGCCGGCGCGGATCAGGTCGCCCGCGAGCTGGACCTCGCCGCTGGGGACCAGGACCGCCTCCACGCGGAAGGCCGGCTCGTGCGCGGTGTGCATGGTGGGCTCCGTGTCGCGGCGTGAGGTCAGAGCACCTCGTTGAACTGGTAGACGGCGCGGTCCTGCAGCTTGTGCAGGAGGCCCCGGCGCTCCCAGGCGCCGAGGCGGATCTCGCGGGCGCGAGCGGCGTACTTCTCGAAGATGCCGTCCATGCGGGCGGTGAGCGCCGCGTCCATCACGCCGATCATGATCTCGTCGTTGGTGTCGAAGGAGCGGTCGTCGAAGTTGCTCGACCCGATGGCGAACCACTGCCGGTCGATGGTCATGATCTTCTGGTGCAGCAGCGTGTGCGGGTACTCGAAGAGGCGCACGCCGATGGACAGCAGCTGCTGGAAGTTGCGGTGCGCCGCATGCTGCACGAATTCCTTGTCGGTGCTGCCACTGGAGGGCATGAGCACGCGCACGTCCACCCCGCGCGCCACCGCCCGCGCCAGGGCGTCGATGGCCTCGGCCTTGGGAATGAAGTAGGGGTTCTGGATCCAGATGCGCTCGCGCGCCAGGCACAGCGCAGCGTGGTGCACGACCTTGACCGCCGGCGCCGAGCCCGAGGGTTTGGCGTACATGGCGTGCATGCGCAGCGGCCCGGCCGGCGCCAGGTGCGGAAAGATGTGCTCGCCCACCAGGATGGTCCGCGTGCTGGCGCACCAGTTCTCGCAGAAAGCCGCCTGCACGTTGTGCACGATGGGCCCGCGCAGGCGCAGCGACACGTCGGCGTAGTGGCGGCCGTCCTCGGCGTCGCCCAGCCAGCGGTCGGTGATGCAGTGTCCGCCCACGAACGCTTCCTCGCCATCGACGACGACGATCTTGCGGTGGTCGCGGTCGCTCAGCACGCCCAGGTTGCGGATGGCCGCGCGGTGGAAGTAGGCGAGCTCGCAGCGCGATTCGCGCAGCCGGCGCGGCACGATGTGGCCGAGCCAGCGCGCACCGGCGGAGTCCAGCAGAACGCGCACTTCCACGCCCGCGCGGGCACGCTCGCACAGGGCCTCGGTCACGCGGTCGGACAGCTCGCCGTGCTCCCACAGGAAGGTCTCCAGGTGGACGCTGCGCCGTGCGCGGCCGATGCGTTCCAGCAGCGCGTCGAAGAACGCGCCGTTCTCCAGCACCTCGGCATCGTTGCCCACGATCGGCGTGCCCAGGCCGATCCCGGCCAGGGATGGCAGCAGCTGCCCGATGGGCGCGTCGTGCGGCAGGTCGAGCACGGGCGAGCGGTGCCGCCGCGCCGACCACAGCATCACGGCCGGAACGACGGCCGCGCCGAGCGCGACGCCGATGCGCAGCGGCCAGCTCATCGCCGTTCGCCCCGTGGCGAGTCCTTCAGTGCCATGCGGTGGGCTGCGGCGCCTGGGCCGCCGTGTTGGCCTGCGAAGACGTGTCGCGTTCCGGCTCGCCGCGTCGGCCGCCACCTTGCAGCGACGGGATGCGGCCGGCTTCGGCATGCTCCTGCAGCCGGTTGTCCAGGCGCGCGATGCCCGCCATGCCGCTGAGCGCATCGAGCAGGGGAACGATTTCGTGCCGCAGCACGTCGCCGGTGAGCGTCACCTCGCCATGCTCCACCTCCACATGCACGGCATGCGGATGGCTCACGTGCCGTCCCAGGGTGGCGCGGATGCGCTCGTGCAGCTGCTGGTCGCTCTGCGGCGGACGGTGGCTCACGCGGTCGAGCCGCCGCGTGGCGGCGAATCCGCGCGCCTGGTTGGCCAGGTGCTGGGCCTGCTGCTGGCCCCGGTGCAGCGCCATGCGGGCGCTGGAGACGGTCTTGTCGCGCAGCACGGCGCGGCGGCGCCGTCCGCTCTGCGCATCGAGCAGGTACATCGCCACCAGGCCCGCGGCAAAGGCGGTGGCGGCGGAGATGAGCTTGTTCATGCGACCTCCTTCGGTGCAGGGGAACTCGTCGGCAGTTCATCGGTCCGCAAGGGACACGCGGCAGCCACCGGTCGCGCCGCCGGCTCGATCCCATTCAATTTATGCGGCTTCCCGGCGGCATGCGTCACCGGAAGTCGGAACCACGCGTAAGAATCGGCAGCGCTGGCGCACGCGTCCGAACAAGCGCCGGCTGTCTGGAGATGCCGCCATGCGAACCCGTCTGTTCTCGCCTTTGTCCCTGTCCGTGCTGTTCTCGGCGCTGGTGCTGTCGGCCTGCGCCGGCTACTCGCCGCGCGAGCTGCAGCCCGGCATGAGCGCGGCCCAGGTCCTCGAAAGCATGGGCCCGCCGACCGCGCGCCATGGGCTGCCCGGTGGCGCCACGCGGCTGGAGTACGCGCGCGGCCCGGCGGGGCTGCACACCTTCATGGTCGACCTGGATCCGCAGGGCCGCGTGGCCGGCTGGCAGCAGGTGCTGACCGAGGCGCAGTTCAATGCCATTCCCCCCGGCCTTCCAGTCGATGAGCTGCGGCGCCGGCTCGGTCCGCCGACTCACGTGCGCGGTGGCGGCCGCCAGGCCGACCAGGTGTGGTCGTACCGCTTCGATTCGCCTTTCTGCCAGTGGTGGCAGATCGACATCACCGGCGGACGCACCGGCGCGGCCGCCTATGGCGCCGACCCGCGCTGCGAAGTGAACGACGCGCGGCCGGTGTGAACCTGACCGAGCTCGCGCTCGACAACGGCTACCTCCTGCTGGCCCTGGGCCTGGTGGTGGAGGGTGAGACGGCCGTGCTGCTGGCCACCCTGGCCGCGCACCGCGGCTGGCTGCAATTGCCGCTGGTGTTCGGCATGGCCTTCGCCGTGGCGTGGCTGCTGGACCAGAGCCTGTACTGGCTGGGCCGCTGGAAGGGCGTGGCCCTGCTGGCGCGCTGGCGGCGCCTGGCGCGTGCGGCCGTGCGGGCCCGGCGGCTGGTGCTGCGCCATCCGCACGCCAGCGTGATCGGCGTGCGCTTCGCCTATGGCCTGCGCACCGCCGGCCCCATGCTGATCGGCGCGAGCGGGCTGCCAGCCTGGCAGTTCGCCCTGCTCAGCGCCCTGGCCGCCGCGCTGTGGGCCGGCATTCTCTGCACCCTCGGCTGGGTGTTCGCGCAGGCACTGCAGCAGGTGCTGCAGTACGCCCAGGGCGTGCAGCTGGGATTGCTGGCGCTGCTGGTGCTGGCGGGGCTGTCGGCGTGGTGGATGGCGCGGCGGCGGCGCAGGCTGCGCGGGCGGTAGCGGCCTGCTCAGGCCGGCCGCACGGGGCGAGGGGGCGGCAGCGGCATGCTTCGCTGCGCCATCAGCGTGCGCAGCAGGTCGGGGCGGTCGGTGATGATCCCGTCCACGCCCATGTCCATGAGCTGCGCCATGCGCGCGGGCTCGTTCACGGTCCAGGCCAGCACCTTCAGGCCCAGGGCCTGCGCCTCGGCGATGGCGGCGGCGTCCAGGTCGCCATGAAAGCTGGACCAGGTGCGTCCGCCGGCGGCCTTGACCAGGCGCGGCACCGAGCCATGGTCCCGCAGGTCGAAGCCCGCCGTCCAGGGCGAGCCCGGGGCCACGTTGTCCAGGCTGGGCCGGCGCAGGGTGAGGTGCGCGGTCTCCATCCCGGGCGCTTCGCGGGCCACCTGCCGCAGCGTGCGCCAGTCGAAGGACTGGAGGGTCGTGCGCCGGGCCACGCCGCCCGCGCGCAGCGTGTCGATCGCCGCGCGGGTGAAGTCCGCCACCGGCAGGGTGTCTTCGGGCTTGAGCGGGTTGACCTTGGTTTCCACCGCGAGCTGCACGCCGTGCGCGCCCGAGCGCAGCAGCAGCGCGATCACCTCGGACAGCCGCGGGATGCGCGCGCCATCCACGGGCGTCTGCTCGGGGAACTGGCGCGCATAGGCCGAGCCCGGCCGCAGGCGCCCGACGTCGTAGGCCGACAGCTCGGCCAGCGTGAGTTCGGCGATGGCCGGCCCGCGGCCGGAGAGGAACTGCCCGTCGGGGCCGCGCGTGATGTCGGGGTTCAGCCGCGCGTCGTGCGACACCACGGGCACACCGTCCTTGGTCACGCCGACATCGAGCTCCAGCGTGTCCACGCCCAGGGCCAGGGCCGCGGCGAAGCCGGCCAGGGTGTTCTCCGGCCACAGGCCCCGGGCGCCGCGGTGGCCCTGCAGCTCGATGCGGCGCGGCACGGATCCGGCGGTACCCGCGCAGGCGGCCAGCGTGGAGGCGCCCAGCAGGGCGAGGGCGCTGCGGCGGGTGGGCATGGGTCGAGGACTCCGTTCGTTCAGGTCAGGGTTCGGCCGGCGGCTATTGCGAAGCAGGCTGCGGCCTGCGCGCCAGGAAGAACAGCAGCGAGCCTGCCCCGGCCAGCAGCGCCAGCACCGTGAAGCCGGCGCGGTAGTTGCCCGTGAGGTCGGCCAGCACGCCCGCCAGCATGGGGCCGGCCACCTGGCCGCCGGCGATGATGACGGCCGACAGGCCCATGATCATGCCGATGGCCTGCAGCCCGAAATAGTCGGCGCGGATGGCCTGCATCATCGGACCGCGCAGGCCCCAGGCCGTGCCGTGCAGCACCGCGAAGGCGACCAGCCAGGCGGGGCTCCCGGCGTAGGTGAGCATGAGCAGGCCGGCCATGTGCGCCAGCATGCAGCCGGCCGCGATGAGCCGCTTGTCGAAGCGGTCACCCACCGCTGCGCCGGTGAGCACGCCCAGGAGTTGGCACAGCGTCATGAGCGTGATGACCCAGGACGCCTCGGCCACCGTGTAGCCCAGGCCTTCCTTCATGTGCGAGATGGCGTGCACGTTGACCGAAGCCACCACCAGCAGCGCGCTGCCATGGCCGAGGGCGAGCAGCCAGAAGGCGGGGGTGCGCAGGGCCTGGGCGGCCGAGTACTGCGGCGGCGGCGGCTCGGGCGGGGTCGGTGCGGTGGCGGCGTCGGGCGGGGCGGCCGTGGGCGGGATGCCGTCCTCGAACTCGCCGATGTCCGAGGGCCGGCGGTGCAGCAGCCGCGCGAGCGGCAGGCCGACGGCCATGATCAGCACGCCCGAGGCGAAGGCCGTGGTGCGCCAGCCCCAGGTCTGCAGGGTCCAGGCCACCGCCGGTACCGCGAGCCCGCCCAGGGCCAGGCCGGTGCTCATGATGGACAGCGCCCGGGCCCGCTTGCGCCTGAACCAGTGGACCACGGTGACGGTGAGCGGGAAGTAGCCGGCCAGGCTGGTGCCGATGGCGATGACCAGCAGGGCCGCGTAGAAGCCGCCCATGCTGTCGATCTGGCTGAGCGCGATGAAGCCCAGGCCGAAGGCGAGCACGCCGGTCTGGACCATGGCCCGTGCGCCGAAGCGGTCCATGATCCAGCCCAGGGCCGGTCCGAGCAGCGCGCCTTCAATGGATTGCAGGGCCGCACCGCCGGCCAGCGCGGTCTTGCTCCAGCCGCGCTCGTCGGAGAGCGCGGCGACATACGCGCCGAAGGCCTGCAGCAGCAGGCCCGCGTGGAGGAACTGGAAGGTGGCGCCGGCGGCCACGATGCGCCAGCCGTGGAAGATCTTCAAGGCAAGCCCGCGAAGTCGGGGCGCGAGTGTAGCGCGGCAGGGCGCAGGCGTGCGCCCTGCCGGCCCCGTTCAGCGGGTCGTGAAGTCTGCGCCGCTGGCCGACTGCACGCCGAAGCGGCCCGTGCCCAGGTACTCCAGGGTGATGGACTGGTTCTGGCCTGCGGCGATGGCGCCGAGCGGGCCGAAGGACGTGCGGTTGCCCAGCGAGGTGTAGAGCTGCCCTTCCACGCGCTGCCCCACGGTGCCGCCGGTGGCCGCCACCATGGCGTTGCCGTCGCGCGAGAGCGAGATGCTGCGCCAGTTGCTGTCGCTGCCCGGCGTGGTGGCCAGGCGCTCGAAGCCGATGCCGCCGTCGCGTGACAGCAGGACGCCGTCGAAGGAGGTGGCCGGCTGTCCCGTGCAGGGAATGCTGGTGGCCGTGGCCGCGACGCTGCTGCCGTCGCCGGCCACCGAGGTGGTGGTCCAGTTGGCAATCAGGGGGCTGCCGTTCTGGTTGACCGTGGTCCAGGTCAGGCCCGCGTCGCGCGAGACCTGCAGGGTGCCGCGGCAGCGTTCGGCCACCGCGAGCAGCTGCCCGTCGTCCGAGGAGCTCACGCGGTACCAGTCGCCCGTGCCGGTGCGCGAGGTCCAGGTGAGGCCCCCGTCGGTGGAGGTGTGGATGGAGCCGCCCTGGTCCACGGCCACCAGGCGCTGGCCGTCGCCGGACATGGCCACGCCGCGCCAGCTGCCGGCCTGGGCCACGGGCGACCAGGTGGCGCCGCCGTCCACCGACAGCTGCAGGGGCATGCCCAGCGCGCTGACCAGGATGCGGTTGCCGTCGTCCGAGATGGCGACCGATTCCCATTCGATGCCGGGCGTGAATGCCGGCCAGCTCACGGCGGTCCAGGTCTGGCCGCTGTCGTTGGAGATGAAGGGCCCGCCGTCGTAGGCGATGGCCACGATCTTGCGGCCGTCAGGGGTCATGTCGGCGCTGATCCAGATGCGGTCGGCATCGGACAGGCGCTCGTTCCAGGTGGCGCCGCCGTCGGTGGAGACGAACAGGCTGCCGATGATCTCGCCGGCCGTGAGCACCTGCCCCGTCGCGCTGGAGCGCACCCACCACCAGGGCTGCGCGCCCAGGTGCGAGGACCAGGTGACGCCGGGCGCCACGTTGCCGGGAAGGCCGGCGGTCTGCACGACCTGCCCGGGGTTCAGGCGCAGCTCCCAGGGCGTGTCGCTCACCCCGGTGACGGCGACGGTGTCGCCGGCCGTGAGCTGCGTCGGCAGGGTGATGGCGATGGGCGTCGTGCTGCTGGCGGCACGGACCTCGTAGCGCTGGTTGGGCTGGGCCTGGGTGTCGGCCGTGACGGCGACGACACTGGGCGCGGGCGGCGGTGCGGGCGTCGGAGCCGGAGCCGGACCGGGCGCCGGCGCGGGGGCCGGTGCCGGTGCCGGCGGACCGACGGCGATGTCCTCGCCGCTGCCACCGCCACCGCAGGCACTGAGGACCAGTGCGGCCAATGCGGCGACCGTGTGCAGCCGCGACTTATTTTCTCCCTGGGACATCGATGCTTTCCTCTTTGCGTGACAGACGTGGCGGGATGTTGCCGGTGTGCCTGAGCCTTGGAACGTGGAAAGAGGAGCGCCCGCGCGTAGGAGAACACCGCCTCGACAATTTGTCACCGCTGAGCCGGTGCTCGTGGGCATGGATCGGGTCGCTGTGGGTTCGACAGGGTCTCAACAAATAGCGAATCCACGGATCCCGTCGGGCCCCAACCGTTCGGGTCCCGACCGTTCGGGCTGAGCCTGTCGAAGCCCATGGCGCGAGACCCACCACGCGAGCCCTTCGACAAGCTCAGGGCGAACGGATGTGTTTGACCAGGGATGTCTTTCAACGCGGCCTCGGCCGCGGTAAGTAAAGGCTCGCCCGAATGATTGGAGCCTTGTCGAAGGGCACGCAAGCGAAGGTCAGCCCGTCCGCGGGCTAGCCAAGAAACCGCCGGAGCACCATGAAATGGTCGTCCAGGAACTGCGCCTCCAGGGCCGGCAGCTCGGCCAGCGGCACCCATGCTGCAGAGGCCGCATCGTCGCCGCCCTGCACGGCCGGGGGGCTGGACTCGCCCAGGTCGAAGAAGTGGGCGTGCGTGATGACGCGGCCGCGCTGGCTGCGGCGCGGGTCGTCGAAGACCTGCACCGCCCGCAGGGACGCGCGCAGCGCTGCCGGGGACAGCTCGATGCGTGTTTCCTCCAGCAGCTCGCGCAGGGCGGCCTCCAGCAGCGGCTCGCGGGGATCGACGAAGCCGCCGGGCAGGGCGCGCAGGCCCTTGCCGGGCGAGCGGCCACGGCGGATGAGGAGGACGTGGCCGCCCGCGCGCACCACGGCATCCACCGTCACCAGCACGACGGGGTAGGGCACGACCGACCAGGCAGCCTGCTCGCGCGCGATCTGCGCGTGTTCCTCGCGCAGCACCTGCCATTCGGGGCGCGTGGCCCAGCCGCGCAGCGCTTCGGCCACGGCGGCGGGCAGCTCGGGGGATTCGTCGAGGGCCCGGGGAAGATCGCCCGCCGTGTAGAGGCGCTCGCGCAGGCGCTCGCCGTGGGGGTCCGGATCGGCGGCGGTCGGTTCGATCCGCCAGCCGCGCGGCAGCGGGCCCGCGTCCGCATCCGCGGGTGATAGCAGCAGCACGTTCTCTTTCGGGGCCGCGGCCTGCAGCTCGGCGATCCGTTGCTGCGGCCCCCAGCCCTCGCGCAGGGGATGGCAGTCGATGCGCTCGCCCTCCCCGGGTGGGAGCGCGGCGCGGATCATTCCGGCCCGCTCCTCCCAGGTGAAGGGGTAGCGTGGTGAGCGTGGCCGGTGCGCGCCGTCCAGGAACACCAGGCAGCGGGGGGCGAGCCGCAGGCCCTCGCGGATGCGCGCCAGTTCCGGCTCGCGTGGCGGCTGGAAGGCGCCGATGCAGGCAGCCAGCAAGCTCACCCCAGGGCTCTCAGCACGGCATCGAGCTGCTCGCGCGCCACCGGGTCGGGCGCCTGCGGCTCGCACAGGTAGATCTCGCCGGCCGGCCGTGCCAGCACCCTCAGGCCCGCCGAGCGCAGCATGGCTTCGCAGGCGGCGTGGTTGGCCACCCACCAGTTGGTCGGGTCGCCGGCGAACCTGTGCTCGACGAATGCCATCTTGGGCCAGCCCGGCGCCAGCAGCGGCTCGCGCTCGGTGATGGGGTGGTCCTGCGTGTCCGCATGAACCTCCTCGCCGGGCAGGGTGAGGGTCTGGAACATGAGCAGGCGGCGCGTGCGCCGCGCGAGCAGGTCCAGCGCCAGCAGCGGGTAGCGCAGGTGGTAGAAGACGCCCATGAACCAGACCAGGTCGTAGGACTCGGTGGACCGGGCGAGGTCGTACACCCCCTGCTGGCGGAACTCGATGCGGTCGGCCAGCCCGAACTGCCCGGCCGCCCAGCGCGCCTGCGCGAGGTAGTGCTCGTCATGGTCGATGGCGAGCACCTGCGCACCGCGCCGCGCCAGCTCGAAGCTGTAGAAGCCGGCGTTGCAGCCCACGTCCAGCACGCGCCAGCCGCTGAGGTCGCGCGGTACGTGGCGCTCGATCTGCAGCCACTTGAAGCGCGGGAAGTCGGCCTGCAGGAAATGGTCGGGCGCCGTCTGCACGCCGCCGGGCAGGTGCAGGTTGTGGAACCAGGGGCCGAGCGCCTCCACCTCGCGGCGCAGCGCGTCGGTGTCGGAATCGCTGCGTTCGCGCGCGCTCATGGCGCCGCCTCCGCCGCCGAGGCCGGGGCGTCGGTGCGGCGGTCCAGCGCCGGGGACGCGCCGGCATGCAGCAGCTCCATCGCGTAGGCTTCCAGCTGCTCGGCGCGGTGCGCGGCGGTGTGGGCGGCCAGGATGCGCGCGCGGGCCCGCTCGGCCAGGCGCAGGCGCTCGTCCTCGCCGAGCTGCTGCAGCAGGCCGATCACGTCCTCGGCCCGGTCGGCGAGCATGATCTCGCGGTTGGGCGTGAGCAGCTCGGACAGGCCTTCCCAGCGGTCGCTCACGATGGGCGTGCCGCAGGCCGCCGCCTCGAACAGGCGCACGCTGGGCGACCAGCCGGCGCGGACCATGTCGGCCCGGGTGATGTTGAGCGTCCAGCGCTGGCGGTTGTAGAAGGCGCGGTGCTCCGCGGGCGGCAGGTGCGCCTGCCAGGTGACATTGGGCGGCCAGGCGATGGTGTCGGGGTACTGCGGCCCCGCGACGATGAAGCGCCCCTGCGGCATGCGCCGCGCCGGTTCCATGAGCAGGCGCTCGACGCCTGGTTGGCGGTCGTCGCTGTAGGTGCCCATGTAGCCCAGGTCCCATTGGATCGCCCGCGGCTCGGGGAAGTAGAGCGTGGGATCGACCGAGCAGAAGAACACCCGCGCGCGGGGCGACCCCCATTGCTGCTCCAGCCGGCGCAGCGTCGGGCCGCCGGTGAAGGACAGGTACAGGTCGTAGCCGGGCACCTGGCGTGGCGCGAGGTAGTCGTGCTCGCCGCGCACGAGCCGCGCGAGCGTCACGGGCGTGTCGATGTCGTAGAAGGCGGTGACGCCGCGCGCGCAGCGCTGCACCCAGTCGCCCACGGCCACGCCGTCGGGCACGAAGGAGCCGACGATGACGAGGTCGGCACTGGCGACCTCGGCCTCGAAGCGCTGCTGCAGCTCGTCCAGGCTGGCGTAGAGCACGGTGCGGCCGTGCGGCGGCTCGGGCAGGTCGCGGTGCTGTGCGTACCAGGGCTGGTCGCGCTCCAGGAACAGCAGCTCGTGCCCGCGCAGGGCCAGCTCGCGCACCAGGCCCCGGTAGGTGGTGGCGTGCCCGTTGCCCCAGGACGAGGTGATGGACAGGCCCAGGACGACGATCTTCATGCCGCCACCTCCGCAGGCACGCGCCGGCGGCCGGCCAGCAGCGCGTCGAGCTGGGCCGCGCGGTGCGCGTAGGTGTGTTCGGCCAGCACGCGCTCGTAGGCCGCGCGACCGATGCGGCGGGCGCGCTCGGCGTCCAGCGCCTCGACATGTGCGGCCACCTCCTCGCCGCTCGCGGCCACCAGCATCTCGCGGCCGGGCTCGAAGAACTGTTCCAGGCCCTCCCAGGCGTCGGTGATGAGGCAGGCCGCCGCACCGGCCGCCTCGAACACCCGCGTGGCCGGCGAGAAGCCGTAGCGGGCCATGCTCTCGCGGCTGATGTTCAGGACCGCGCGCGGCGTGCAGTTGAAGGCGTTGTGGTCGGCGGTGTAGACATGGCCGAGGTACTTCACATTGGCCGGAAGCGGCTTGTCCTGCCAGCCGCTTCCGCCGAGCAGCAGGCGGGCCTGCGGCAGGCGCCGGGCGGCGTCGAGGAAGAACGCCTCGACGCGCGCTTCGCGGTCCGGCAGGCGGTTGCCGAGGAAGCCCAGCTCGCCGTCGAAGCGCGGATCGGGCGGCACGGGGTGGTGGGTAGACGGGTCCAGCGCGTTGTAGATGGGCACGCACTCGCGCGCGCCCAGCCCCCGATAGGCGCGGCGCACCGGTTCGCCGCCGCCGTAGGTCAGCACCAGGTCGTAGCGCGGCACCAGGGCGTGGAAGGGGTCCTGCGCGTCGCCATGCAGCCGGTCCAGCGTGGCCGGGGCATCGACGTCCCAGAACGCCACCAGCGTGGAGGGGCCCTGCAGGTCCAGCACGGCACGCTCCAGCAGGGCGTCGTGCACGCCCACGCCGCTGGCCTTGACCACGAGGTCGGCGCCGCGCGCGCGCTCCACGGTGCGCAGGACTTCGGCTTCGGAGCCGGCGCCGTAGACCACCACCTCGGCCCAGGGCGGGTCGTCCATGTCGCGGTGCTGCTGGCGCTCGAAGGCGTCGGGCTCGTAGAAGGTGATGTGGTGCCCGCGCTCGTGCAGCGCGCGCACCATGCCGCGGTAGTAGGTGGCGGCGCCGTTCCAGTAGGCCGAGACCAGGCTCGAGGCGAAAAAGGCGATCTTCATGGCGAGGCTTGGGTCTCCAGGGATGTCTTGGTGGCCGTGGTGCGCAGGCTGGCGTGGATGGCCAGCAGTTCGTCCACGCGATGCGCGCAGCTGTGGCGCGCAAGGATGGTGCGACGGCCGTGTTCGGCGAGTGAGGCCGCGAGCGCGGGGTCGTTCAGCACCGCGCGCAGGTGTTCGCGCATCCGCGTGCCGTCGGTGGCGACGAGGAAGTCCTCGCCCGGCGTGAAGAGGCCCTCCGCGTCGTTCCAGGGCGCGCTCACCAGCGGGATGCCGCAGGCCAGCGCCTCGAACATCCGGATGGTGGGAATGCCCGGCAGCGCCCGCACGTAGGGCCGGCGCGGCACGTGCACGGTGACGGCATGGCGCGCGAAGACGCGCGGGGCTTCGTAGTTGGGAAGCCAGCCGGCGTAGTCGATGCCGGCTTCGGCGAGCGCACGCTTTGCGTGCGCGGGGTAGCGCACGCCGTGCACCCGGGCGCGCAGGCCCAGGGCATGCACCGGCTGCAGCAGGAACTCGTCCAGCTCGGCGCTGCGCTCGTCGTCCCCCCAGTTGCCGATCCAGACCAGGTCGCCCTCGCGGGGCTCGCCCGGCAGGGGGTGGAACACGCGCGTGTCGGCCGCCTCGTGCCAGGTCCAGGCCTGGCGCGCCCAGCCCTTTTCCTCGTAGAGCGCCTGGATCACGCGGCCGAAGGCCAGCACGCCGTCGTAGTGGCGCAGGTCGTAGGCGGCCATGGCCTGCGGCTCAGTGACGCTGCGGTGGTGCGTGTCGTGGAACAGGAGCTTGTAGTGCGGGTTGCGCCGGCGGTGCTCGCCGATGCGGCGCACCAGCTCGTGCTCGTTCCACTCGTGGACGAGGACGAGATCGGCGCCGTCCAGCGCCTGGTGCAGGTCCAGCGGGGTGGGAGGCTGCGGATCGCCCAGCGATGCCGCCGTGGTGAGCCCCGGCATCGCGTAGCGGGTGCTGGCCAGGCCCGGGTAGGCCCGTGCGAAGCCCTCCAGCGGTGCGCGTCCGTGCTCCTGCACGAGGTTGGCGAGGCTCCAGGCGTCGTGCGGCTCGTACACCTGCACGGCATGGCCGCGTTCGCGCAGCTCGGCGCAGACACCGCGCAGGAAATGCGCGTTGCCGTGGTTCCAGTCGGACAGCAGCGAATGGCAGAACAGCACTACGCGCAAGTCGATTCCTCCGCAAGGGGTCGGGGCCTGCGCGTGGGCAGGCGGGCATAGGCGGCCAGCGTGGCCTCGGTCATGCGCTGTGCCGGGAACTGGTGCGCGCGCTCCCAGGCCGCCTGGGCGAGCCGCTCGCGCAGCGGCGCATCGGCGATGAGCCGGGTGAGCGTCTCGCGCAGGGCGACGGCGTCGTCCGGCGGCACGAAGAGCGCGGCCTCGCCCCAGGTCTCGCGCAGGCTCCCGATGTCGCCCAGCACCAGGGCGCAGCCGCTGAGCGCCGCCTCCAGGATGGACAGGCCGAAGGGCTCGTAGCGCGCCGGCAGGGCATAGATGGCGGCGCGGCCCATCTCGCGTGCCAGCACCGGCGCCGGCAGGGTGCCCAGGACCTGCACCCAGTTGGGACGGCGGTGCTGCCCGTCGGGCCCGTCGCAGGCACCGGCCACGCGCACCGGCCAGGACAGGGCGGGCGCCACGGCATCGAGCGCGGCGAGGTTCTTGGCCTCGTCCCAGAGGCGGCCGGCGGCAAGGATGAAGGGCTGCTTGGGCGCCGGCTCGAAGCGCGCGACCTCGCGGCCGTTGGGGATCACCACGGCCGGGCCGTCGAAGCCATATTCGCGCTGCAGGGCTGCGAGCATCGCGCGCGTGGGGGCGGCCACGCAGCTCGCACCCGCGAGGCCGCGGGTCACGCAGTCGCGGTAGCGGTCCCAGGCGGGCGGCGCGGCCTCTCCGTGCACCGCGCGCCACCACGAGGCCACGCAGGAATGCGCGACCAGCAGCGTCGGCGCGCGGAAAGGCAGCACGCCGAAGACGTACTGGTTCAGGTGCACCACGCGGGGCCGCAGCTCGGCTTCCAGGGCGAGCAGCCAGCGCGCGGCCTGCTCCAGGTCGGCCCAGGGGTCCTGCATCCACTCCAGGCGCCAGGCGCCTTCGTGCACGCGCAGTCCGCCGCCGAGGGCGCGCGCTTCGGCGCGCTGGCGGGCCGACAGCGGCGCCCCCATGGTGGCCAGGTGCACGCCCCATCCGCGCGCCAGCAGGCCGCGCGAGAGCTCCAGGGCATAGGTCCAGACGCCGCCGACCGTGTCGGCCGTCATGAGCACGCTGCGATCGTGAGGGCTCATGTCAGCGCTGGTAGATGCGGTCGATCACGGAGGCCACCTGAACCGCGGTCGCTATGCCGGGGTCGAAACCGGCGCCAGCGGCCAGCCGCCGTGCCCACTGCACGATGGCGCGACCGCCCCAGGCGTCGGGTGGCTCGGTGAGCACGCTGCGCTGGTTGCCGCTGTAGCGCTCGGCGGCGAAGTCGTAGAAGGAGCCCGCGCGGTTGACCATGGACAGCCCGCCGCCGCGGCCGTGGAAGTGCGCCTCGATCACCGCGTCGCGACCGGCCGAGAAGTTCCAGGAGCAGGCCAGGCGCACGGTGGCGCCGCTGGCCAAATCCATCTGCGCCACGGCGTAGTCCTCCACCTCGCCCGCGCCGGGCGCGAGCCGCCGGCCCTGCGCATGCAGGCGGCTGTCCACGCTGCGCACCTCGGGAAAGCCCAGGACCCACAGCGCCAGGTCCACCAGGTGCACGCCCAGGTCGATGGCGCAGCCGCCGCCCGCGAGCGCGGCGTCCCGGGCCCAGGACTTGTCCGGGCCCCAGGCGTTGTGGAACACCATGTCCGCGGCATAGACCTCGCCGATCTCGCCTTCGGCCACGCCCTGGCGCACGCGGCGCATGGCCTCGGTGTGCCGGTAGCTGAAGTCGCAGGCCAGGAGGCGGTCGGCGCGGCGCGCGGCGTCCACCATCGCGGCGGTTTCCTGCGCGGTGCGTGCCAGGGGCTTCTGGCAGAAGACCGCGACGCCGCGCTCCAGCAGCTGCAGGGCCTGGCTGGCATGCAGCGCGCTGGGCGTGGCGATCACCGCGCCGTCGATGGCATGGGCCAGCATCTCGTCCAGGGACGAAACGACGGCGGCCTGCGGCGCCAGCGCCCGCACGCGCTCGCGCACGGATTCGGACGGGTCGGCCACCACCGCGACCTCGCAGGCGCCGGCTTCCAGCAGGGCCTGCATGCGGTGCTGGCCGATCCAGCCCAGGCCGAGAAAGCCCAGGCGGGGCAATTTGCCTTGTGTGCCGGTCATGCGGTCACCAGCGCCTTGAAGAAGCCGTCGGGCCGGGTGCGCGTGAGCTCCAGCGCCTCGCCCAGGCGGTCCAGCGGCAGGCGGTGGGTGTAGAGCGGCTCGGGGTCGATGAGGCCGTCCTGCATCAGCGCGATGGCACGGCGGATGCCGTCCACGTAGCGGCGCGGGTCGCGCTCGTGCGCGTTGATGACGTCGATGCCGCGCCAGTTCCACAGCTGCACGTTGACCTGGCGCATGCCGTCCTGGTGGTAGCCCGCGATGACAAGGCGGCCGCGTTCGGCGGTCATCTCGCTGGCCAGTTGCAGCGGCCATTCCAGGCCGGTGGCCTCGATCACGCGCTCGCACCAGCGGCCCTCGGTGAGCGCCTTCACCTGCTCCAGGATCCGGTAGTGGTCGTCCATGGGGAGCACGTGCTGCGCCCCGGCCTGCCGCGCCATGTCCAGTGAGAAGCCGCGCCGCGACAGGGCGATCACCCGCGCGCCGGCCTGCACGGCCATCTGGGTGAGGAGGGCACCGAGGAAGCCGATGCCCACGATGGCGACGGTCTGCCCGCGCTCGATGCCGCTGCGCTCGAAGATGTTGCAGGCGCAGCCGAGCGGCTCGCCGGGGACGGCGCGGCCCTGCAGCGATGCCGGCAGGCGCACCACCGCGCTGGCTTCGGCAATGTCGAACTGGGCGTGCGCGCGGTAGCTGAGCGCCGCCACGCGGTCGCCCGGCGCAATGCCTGTAACCCCTTCGCCCACCGCCTCCACATGGCCCCAGCCCTCGTGTCCTGGGGCCCCCGGCGCCTGCGGGTACTCGAACCAGCTGCGCCCTTCCCACAGCGGCAGGCTGGAGGCGCACACGCCCGAGCCCTCCAGGCGCAGCAGCACCTGGCCCGGTCCGGGCTCGGGACGCTCCACGGTGCGCAGCACGGCGTGCTGCGGCGCGTCGATCACACAGGCTTGCATGCCTCGTCGGCTCCTTCGGGTTCGGTTTCGGTGTGCGCGCGCCGGGCGGCGGGCGTCGAGCCGCGCTCGCGCTCGGCGAGCCAGCCGTAGAGGCGCTCGATGCCGGCCTGCGTGTCCACCCGCGGGCGCCAGCCGGTGGCGGCCTCGAAGGCGCCGGTGTCCGAGACGTAATAGCGCTGGTCGCCCGTGCGCCACGCGTCGAACTCCAGGCCCGGGCGCGTGCCGTGCAGTTGCTCGATGCGGTCGACGAGGTCCAGCAGGCTGATGGTGTTGGCGGGCCCGCCGCCGATGTTGAAGGCGCGGCCGCAGAGGCGCGGCGCGTTGCGCTCGGCCAGCAGGAAGGCATCGACCAGGTCGTCCACGAACAGGATGTCGCGCACCTGTCGGCCATCGCCGTAGAGCGTGATGCGCTCGCCGCGCAGCGCCCGCAGCAGGAAGTGCGCGACCCAGCCCTGGTCCTCGGTGCCGAACTGGCGCGGGCCGTAGATGCAGCTCATTCGGAACACGAGCGTTGTGAGGCCGTAGCTGCGCGCGTAGTCGATCGCGTACTGGTCGGCGGTGCCCTTGGAGCAGCCGTAGGGGCTGTGGAAGTCCAGCGGCCGCGCCTCGGAGACGCCACGCGCGCGCCACTGCGCGTCCTGGGGGAGGTAACGCTGGCCCTCCAGCACCAGGGGCACGTCGGCCAGGCCGCCGTACACCTTGTTGGTGGAGGTCAGGAGCAGGGGCGGGGGCGCGTCGCTGGCGCGCACGGCCTCCAGCACGTTGAGCGTGCCGGCGGCGTTGACCTCGAAGTCCTCGCGCGGATCGGCCAGGCTGGTGGTCACGGCCACCTGCGCGGCGAAGTGATAGACCTGCGTGGCGCCGGCCACCGCCTCGCGCACGGCACGTGCGTCGCGCACGTCGGCCACCGACACCTCCAGCGCGTCGCCGTGGGTGCGGCGCAGCCACTGCAGGTTCTGCTCCACGCCCGGGCGCTGCAGGCTGTCGAGCACGCGCACGCGCCGCCCCTGCGCGAGCAGGCGGTCGGCGAGATTGGAGCCGACGAACCCGGCCCCGCCTGTGATGAGGGTGACCCCTCCTGTTGCCGCGCCCGTCATACCGTGAGTCCGCGCGCGCTGAGTTCGGCGCTGGCCTGCGCCACGCGGTCCTCGGCGGCCTGGCCGGCCAGCCACTGCGCCAGTTCGGCCATGCCTTCGTCCAGGCGGACCTGCGGCTCGTAGCCCAGCACCTTGCGCGCCTTGCCGATGTCCGAGAAGCAGTGGCGGATGTCGCCCACGCGGTACTTGCCGAGGATCTCGGGTTCGATGCCCTCCCGGCCCATCACGCGGGCCAGCCGGGTTGCGATGGCGCGCACCGTCTGCGGCTCGCCGCTTCCGACGTTGAACACCTCACCGGCCGCGGCCGGCGTCTCCAGCGCGAGGCGGCACGCGCGCGCCACGTCATAGACGCTCACGAAATCGCGCTGCTGCAGGCCGTCCTCGAAGATGCGCGGCGGGCTGTCGTTGAGAAGGCGCGAGGCGAAGATGGCCAGCACGCCGGTGTAGGGGTTGGACAGCGCCTGGCGCGGGCCGTAGGCGTTGAAGAAGCGAAGCGCCACGGTGGGGATCTGGTAGGCCCGTCCCGTCATCAGGCACAGGCGCTCCTGGTCGAACTTGGACAGGGCGTAGACCGAGGCCAGCGCCGGGCTCTTGGACTCGGGCGTGGGCACGGGCTGCAGCGTGGTGCCGTCGGCGTCGTGCAGTTCCCAGTCGGCGCGCCGCAGCTGCTCCAGCGAGCGTTCGCCGCCTTCGCGCACCTGGCCCGAGGGCGTGCGGTACAGGCCCTCGCCATACAGGCTCATGCTGGAGGCGATCACCAGGCGCTCCACGGGCCGCGCGATCAGCGCCTCCAGCAGCACGGCGGTGCCGAGGTTGTTCACCCGCGTGTAGTGCGCCACCTCGTACATGCTCTGGCCCACGCCCACCGCGGCGGCGAAGTGATACACCGCATCGACCCCGCGCAGCGCCTGCTCGACCGCTTCCTTGTCGCAGACGTCGCCGACGATGAGCTCGACTTCCTTGTCCAGGTAGTCCGGCCGCTGGCGCCCGTGTCCGTGGACCTGCGGCGAGAGCGTGTCCAGCGCACGCACTTCGTATCCCTTGGCTAGCAGCTCGTCGGCCAGGTGCGAGCCGATGAAACCGGCGCCTCCCGTGATCAGCACTTTCTTCATGACGTGACCTAATCCCTGAGTTCTCGTGCTGGCGAATCGTATGCCCTTGGCCTTCGCGGCGGGGCCCGCTGAAACTCTTCGGTGCTATTTTTTTCATTGCCGAGCGCAAGTCGCAACACGGTTCGGAATGTGCTGTGTAGGATGCCTTTCACGCTGTGTTTCCAGGGAGAAGAAGCCGGATGAAAAAGCTTCGCGTGGCCATCATCGGTGTGGGCAACTGCGCGTCCTCGCTGGTGCAGGGCGTGCACTACTACCGCGATGCGAGTGGCCAGGATTTCATTCCTGGGCTGATGCACGTGGACCTGGGCGGCTACCTGCCCGGGGACATCGAGTTCAGCGCCGCCTTCGACATCAGTGCGCACAAGGTCGGCCGCGACCTGGGCGAGGCCATCTACGCCGAACCGAACAACACCATCCGCTTCGCCGAGGTGCCTCGCCTGAACGTGCCCGTGCACCGCGGCATGACGCACGACGGGCTGGGCACCTACCTCAAGGATGTGGTGCCCAAGGCCGGTGGCAGCACCGACGACATCGTCGCCATCCTCAAGGACACGCGCACCGACGTGGTGGTCTCCTACCTGCCGGTGGGCTCGGAGATGGCCACCAAGTGGTACGTCGAGCAGGTGCTGGAGGCCGGTTGCGCCTTCGTCAACTGCGTGCCGGTCTTCATCGCCTCGCAGCCCTACTGGAACAAGCGCTTCGCCCAGCGGCGGCTGCCGCTGGTGGGCGACGACATCAAGTCGCAGGTGGGCGCGACCATCGTCCACCGCATCCTCACGGACCTGTTCAGGAAGCGCGGCGTGCGGCTGGACCGCACCTACCAGCTCAACTTCGGCGGCAACACCGACTTCCTCAACATGCTGGAGCGCGAGCGCCTCGCGTCCAAGAAGATCTCCAAGACCCAGGCGGTCACCAGCCAGCTGGGCCAGCCGCTGGCCGAGAAGAACGTGCACGTGGGCCCGAGCGACTACGTGCCCTGGCTGGAGGACCGCAAGTTCTGCCACATCCGCATGGAGGGCACGGGCTTCGGCGGCGTGCCCATGCAGTGCGAAGTGAAGCTGGAGGTCTGGGACTCGCCCAACTCGGCCGGCGTGGTGATCGACGCCATCCGCTGCGCCAAGATCGCGCTGGACCGCGGCATCGGCGGCGCCATCAACGGGCCGTCGAGCTATTTCATGAAAAGCCCGCCCATCCAGTTCACCGACGATGAAGCGCGGGAGCTGGTGGAAGCCTTCATCCGTGGCGATGCGGTCCCCATCAAGTCCCGCCGACGCAACCCAGGCAGCAAGCCCACCGCGGTGAAGACCGCCTGACTCTAGTGGGGAGTCCCCCCACCTCCAGTTCTCTTTCCATGATCGAAGCCGTCAAATTCTGGAACGAACCCAACAACAAGTCGCACTGGGACCTCGAGCTCGACCCGGAGTGGATCCGCTTCGGCGAGATGACGCGCCTGGCCTGCTCGGCGGTGGCGGCCGAGAACGCGCAGCTCACCCGCGTGCTGGGCGGCATCTCGCCCATCGACCCGCAGTTCATCCAGCGGCTGGACGCGCAGGGCGTGCTGGATGGCGTGCATGCCGTGGCGGTGCACGGGTTCCCGCTGGACTGGAACCTCTGGCAGATCCACGAGTGGCCCGACAAGCTGGCCGAGATCCAGGCCGTGACCTCGCTGCCGGTCTGGGTGACCGAGGTGGGCGTGTCCACCTTCGGCGCCGAGGAGGTGCAGGCCTGGGGGCTGGAGCGCACGGCGCAACTGCTGATGGGGCGCGCCCCGCGGATCCACTGGTATTCGCTCTACGATCTGCCCAAGGCCTGGCCCGCCACCACGCGGCATCGCGAGGCCGAGGGCTCCAGCTACTACCGCCACTTCCACATGGGCCTCCTGCGCGAGGACGGCAGCCCCAAGCTCGCCGCCCGCGAGTTCCACCGCTTCACGCCCGAGCTGGGCATCTGCCAGTGGTTCCACTTCGAGGACCACCGCCTCCATGATGCGGTGCGCTGGTTGCGGCAGCTGGGTGTGAAGAAGCTGCGCACGGGCCTGAGCTGGGCCGACAGCTTCCGGCCCGATGCCGACGCGTGGTTCGATCGCCAGATGGCCGCGCTGGACGAGTTCGACCTCACGGTCACGTTCTGCTTCACGCCCGAGCACCGGGGTTTGCAGCCGCACCACACCAGCGCGCCGCAGGTGGCCGAGGAGTACGCCGAGTTCTGCGCCCGCATGGTGCGGCGCTACGCGGGCCGTTCCGCGCCCATGCCGCTCGCGGCCACGGCCTGATGCGCGGCGCATGACCCGGCTGCTGCTGCTGCGCCATGCCGCCCACGATCTGGCCGGCCGGGCGCTCGCCGGCCGCATGGAGGGCCTGGGGCTCAATGCCATCGGGCGGGAACAGGCCTTGCGTCTGGCGGATCACTTCCATGGCGACGATCGCATCGGCATCCCGCAGGTGCTGGCTTCCAGCCCGCAGCCGCGCGCGCGGGAGACGATCGCACCCCTGGCCGCGCGCCTGGGCCTGCCGGTGTCCATCGCCCGGGAGTTCGACGAGATCGACTTCGGCGACTGGACCGGCCTCGCCTTCGAAGCCGTGCGCCAGCGGGATCCCGAGGCCTGGCGGCGCTGGTGCGAGCAGCGGTCCCAGGCCCGGCCCCCGGGCGGCGAGGCGTTCGAAGCCGTGGCCGCGCGCACGCGCGCCGGCCTGGAGCGGCTGCGGCGCGAGCATCCGGACCAGAGCGTGCTGGTGGTCTCGCACGCGGACGTCATCAAGGCCAGCATCGCCGGCGTGCTCGGCTTGTCCCTGGACCGGCTGGAGTGCTTCGACGTCGCCTGCGCGTCGCTCAGCGTGATCGAGCTGTACGAAGGAGGGGGTCGGCTCGTGCTGCTCAATGCAACGGTGGCAGGCGGGTAGCCGCGTCCATCACTTCATCGACCAGGCCTTCCCAATCCCCCGGCCGCGGCTGCCTGAAGATCCGCAGGCCCGGGTACCAGGGCGAGTCGCTGCGGCCTTCGCCCCAGCGCCAGTCGGCCTCGTGCTTGAGCAGCAGCCAGGTGGGCCGGCCCAGCGTGGCGGCCAGGTGCGCGGGCATGCCGTCCACGGCGATCACCAGGTCCATCTCCAGCAGGGCGGAGGCGGCGGCGAGGATGGATTCCGTGTGGCGCCACACGGGCACCAGTGGCGCGGCGAGCACGTCGGCGTTGCGGTGCAGGTCCTGCTGCAGGTCGTAGAAGCGAAAGCCGGGCAGGGCGAGCAACGGTGCGAGCGCGTCGAAGGGGAGGGATCGGCTCGGGTCCCAGCGGCTCGCGGACCAGAACAGGGCCACGCGACGCTGGCCGGCCTCCACCGGCAGCACGAAGACCTGCCGCTCGCGCACGCGCGGCGGCAGGTGCGGGTAGGGCGGTGGCAGCGTGGCCGCCGTGCTGCGCAGGGCGTAGGGCAGCTCCATCACCTCGATCTCCACCTCGTGCGCGGGCGGGTGGTCCGTCCACGCGTTGGAGACCTTCCCCAGCCCTGGCGCACCCTGCAGCAGCGCCAGCAGCATGGGCTGCACCAGGAAGTGGAGTTCACGCGCCTGCGCCGCAACGGTGGGTACGAAGCGCATGAACTGCAGCGTGTCGCCCAGCCCGTGCAGGCAGCGCACGAGGACCGAGCGGCCCGCGGGCGGCGTGCCGTCCCAGACCAGGTGCTGCGGCCCGCGCACGAAGCCCGGCGCGTGCTGCTGCTCGCGGCGGGGTCCTTCGATGCGGTCGGTCTGCCGCCAGGCGGCCTCGAAGTCGCCGGCGCGCATGGCGGCCTGCCAGCGCGTGGCCACGTCCTGGAGCTCGGTCTCAGTCAACGTCGGCGGTGAGCGACTGCTCGAACGAGGCGATGGTGCGCACCAGCCCCTCGCGCAGCGGCACGGTGGGCTGCCACTGCAGCTTCTCGGCGGCCAGTCGGATGTCTGGCCGCCTCTGCGTCGGGTCGTCCGCCGGCAGGGGCTCATGCACGATGCGCGAGCGCGATCCGGTCAGCTCGATGACCAGCTTCGCCAGCTGGGCCACCGTGAACTCACCCGGGTTGCCCAGGTTGACCGGACCACTGAAGTTCTCCGCCTGCATGAGCCGCACGAAGCCTTCGATGAGGTCGTCCACGTAGCAGAAGCTGCGCGTCTGGCTGCCGTCTCCGTAAACGGTGATGGGCGCGCCCCGCAGCGCCTGCACGATGAAGTTGGACACTACGCGTCCGTCGCGCGGGTGCATGCGCGGGCCGTAGGTATTGAAGATGCGCGCGATGCGCACCTGCGCCAGGCCTTGCCGGTGGTAGTCGGCGAAGAGCGTCTCGGCGCAGCGCTTGCCCTCGTCGTAGCAGCTGCGCACGCCCACCGGGTTGACGTGGCCCCAGTAGGCCTCGGACTGGGGGTGCTGCTGCGGGTCGCCATACACCTCGCTGGTGGAGGCCTGGAACACGCGCGCTCCCCGGGCGCGACCCAGCTCCAGCACGTGCAGGGCGCCCAGCACGCTGGTGCGCGTGGTCTTGACGGGGTCGTGCTGGTAGTGCACCGGCGAGGCCGGGCAGGCCAGGTTGTAGATCTGGTCCACGACCAGGTCCGGGGGCAAGGGACTCGTCACGTCGTGCTTCATCAGCGTGAAGCGCGGATGGCCGAGCAGGTGCGCCACGTTGCGTTCGCGGCCGGTGAAGAAGTTGTCCGCGCAGATGACCTCGTGGCCCTCGTCGACGAGGCGGTCGCACAGGTGGCTGCCGAGGAATCCCGCCCCTCCGGTGACCAGGATGCGCCGACCCCGTTCCGTGCTTCCCGTGCCCATGTCGCTCCCTTCTTCCATTCACGTTGCCCGCGCCCGTTATAGCGGCGCCGCGGCATGTCGTGGGCTCAGGCGCGAGCGTTCGCGGCTTTGGCTGACGTACTCTTGCGTTGCTTTCCCAGCATGACCAGGCTCTGCGAGAGCGCGCCCTCGACCGTCTGCGACAGGCGCTTCTCCAGCAGCTTGAGCACGGCCTGTTCCTGCGGCGTGAGGTCCGTGGACTGCAGCTGGGCATCGACCTCGCTGCGCACCTGCAGCAGCAGCCCGCCCGAGACGTAGGCGTCCAGGACCTCCGGATGGACGTAGCACTTGCGGCAGATGGTGGGCGTGTTGCCCAGGCGCGCCGCCACCTGTTCGATGGCCGCCTTGAGGTTCTTCTTTGCCGTGGCCGGCGTTCCGGCCTGCTCCAGCTCGTGCAGCGCCAGCGCGGCCATCACGGTGCCGGCCCAGGTGCGGAAGTCCTTGGCGGTGATGTCGCTGCCGGAGATCTCCTTGAGGTAGGCGTTGACGTCGTCGGAGCTCACGTCGCGCGGCTCGCCGTCCTCGTCCACATAGGCGAAGAGCTCCTGGCCCGGCAGCTCCTGGCAGGCGCGCACGACGCGGGCCACGCGTGGGTTGCTGGTGCTGAGGTTCCAGCTCTTGCCGCTCTTTCCCGTGAAGCGGAACTTCAGCTGCGAGCCCTCCACCTTCACGTGGCGGTTGCGCAGCGTGGTCAGGCCGAAGCTCTTGTTCTCCTTCGCGTAGTCGTCATTGCCCACGCGGATCAGCGTGGTCTCCAGCAGGTGCACCACGGTGGCCAGCACCTTCTCGCGCGGCAGGCCCCGCTTGGCCATGTCGGCGTTCACGCGCGCGCGCAGGGCCGGCAGGGCGCGGGCGAACTCCAGCATGCGTTCGTATTTGTTGCTCTCGCGCACCTCGCGGAAGGCCGGGTGGTAGCGGTATTGCTTGCGGCCCTTGGCGTCACGGCCAGTAGCCTGCAGGTGGCCGTTGGCCGAGGGGCAGATCCAGACATCCGTCCAGGCCGGCGGAATGGCCAGCTTGCGCAGGCGCTCCAGCGTGGCCTCGTCTTCGATGCGCTCGCCCTTGGGCTTGAAGTAGTGGAAGCCGTCATCAACGCGTTCGCGGCGGATGCCCGGGCGGTCGTCCGAGACGTAGCGCAGCCCGGCCGACTCGGCGGCCTCGATGAGCTCGGATTGGCGCTCGTCACTCGTCGGAGCGGGGTCGTGAGCGGCTGCTTCTTTCATGTGGTGCCGGATCCTGAGTTGCACAAGGGCGGGCTTGCTGGGCGGTCGCGCCGCATTCGAAGGGTTGCCGTGGCGCGAGTGGCGGTAGGAGGTGGCCGACGAGACGCAGCGGCAGGCTGAGTGGCTCGAGGGGCGGGCGGAGGAGCCCGACACCTCTTCGCAACGCGCCTGGCCCGGCAGTTCCGGCATGGCACCTACCCACATCTGGTCAGCCGAAACGTGTGTCCCTTTGCAAGGCGTCTTGCCACCCGAATCACGGTAGGAAGGTGCTTACGCGCACACGAGCCTGCCAAGCCACCACCGTCCAGGTCGTGCTCCGTACCCTCTGGCTTCGGTCGCAAGTAGCTGCGGCTGCAAGGGAGTGCGGTTCATGAAGGTCACCATCGTCGGCACCGGTTATGTGGGTCTGGTCACCGGGGCCTGCCTTGCCGAACTGGGCAACGACGTGTTCTGCCTGGACTCGGACGCGGACAAGGTGGCTTTGCTGCAGGCAGGCGGCATGCCGATCTATGAACCCGGGCTGCAGGAGATCGTCCAGCGCAACGTGGAAGAGGGGCGCCTCCTCTTCTCCAGCGATGTCAAGGCGAGCGTGGCCTTCGGCGACGTGCAGTTCATCGCGGTGGGCACGCCGCCGCGCGATGACGGCAGCGCGGACCTGAGCTGCGTCTTCGACGCGGCGCGCGCGATCGGGCGGCACATGGACCGCTTCCGCGTCGTCGTGCAGAAATCGACCGTGCCGGTGGGGACCGCCGAGCAGGTGGCCCGGCTCGTGCGCGCCGAGCTTCAGGCGCACGGCAAGGACCTGGACTTCTCGGTGGTGAGCAACCCCGAGTTCCTCAAGGAAGGCGCGGCGGTGCAGGACTTCATGGCGCCCGACCGCATCGTCGTGGGCGCCGACGACGACCTGCCCGGGCGGCGCGCGCTCGCCCTGCTGCGGCAGCTCTATGCGCCCGTCAACCGCAACCAGGAGCGCCTGCGCGTCATGGACGTGCGCAGCGCCGAGCTGACCAAGTACGCGGCCAATGCCATGCTGGCGACGCGGATCTCGTTCATGAACGAGCTGGCCAACCTCGCGGATTGCCTGGGCGCCGACATCGAGCTGGTGCGCCAGGGCATCGGCTCCGACCCGCGCATCGGCTACAGCTTCCTGCAGGCTGGGGCCGGCTATGGCGGCAGCTGCTTTCCCAAGGACGTGGATGCGCTGTGCCGCACCGCCCAGTCGAGCGGCACGCGGCTGGCCGTGCTGGAAGCGGTGCAGTCGGCCAACCTGCGCCAGAAGCAGGTCCTGCTGGACAAGGTGCTGGCGCATTTCGGGGGTGACCTGCGCGGCCGCACCATCGCCGTGCTGGGCCTGGCCTTCAAGCCGGACACGGACGACATGCGCGAAGCCCCCAGCCGCGCCCTCGTGGCCGGGCTGCTGCGCGCCGGCGCCAGGGTGGTGGCCCACGATCCCGTCGCCCGCGAGCAGGCGCAGCGGGCGCTGGAGCACGATCTCGCGGGCGAACCGCAGCTGCTGGCGCAGCTGGGCTACGTTGAGCGGCCGACCTCGGCGCTCGAGGGTGCCGATGCGGTCGTGATCGTGACGGAGTGGCGGCATTACCGCACGCTGAGCGCATCGCTCCTGAAGCGCAGCATGCGCACGCCGCTCGTGTTCGACGGCCGCAATCTGCTGGACCCGCACCAGCTGGCGAGCCAGGGGGTGGCCTGCGTCGGCATCGGCCGCAGCAACCTGTCGCTGCTGCGCGAGGCCGATGCGCCCACGCCGCCGGCGCGCCAGCTCGCATTGCCCAAGAAGAAGGTGAGGGCAGAGTCGGCGCCGCAGGCCGCGCTCGGCGGCCCGGGCGTCCTGCCCGTGGCGACGGGCTGACGAAGCTGTCACAGCTTCTGAGCCCGCCGCCCCGCCCCGCATCGCCGTGTACCTCCGCGCGGACATCATCCTCGACCGGTTGCGCACGGGCATCTGGCCGCTGCCGGCCGTGATGATGCTGGGCGGCGGCTTGTTGTTCCGGGGCGCGATGTGGGCGGACCAGGGCGGCCTGTCGCACACCCTGCTGCCGGCGTGGTGGGTCCACGGCGGCTCGGTGGAGGACGCGCGAAGCCTCATGTCCACGCTGGTCGCGGCCATGATCACCATGGCCAGCCTGGTCTTTTCCATCACGGTGGTCACGCTCACCCTGGCGGCGAGCCAGTACGGCTCGCGCCTGGTGCGTTCCTATGTGCGCGACCGGCGAACGCACTTCACGCTCGGCCTGTTCGCGATGACCATCCTCTACGGCCTGCTGGCCCTGAAGGTGGTCGGCGCCGGACCGCAGGCGGGCCTGGCCCCTGGCGAGCCGCCGCACCTGACCGTGACGCTCGGCGTCGTACTGGGCGTGGTCTGCGTGCTGGCGATGCTCGTGTTCCTGCACACCATCGCGCACGCCATCGTGGCCGACGAAGTGATCCGCCGCGTCGCCGCCGAACTGGAGGCGAGCATCGCCACGCTCTCGCCCGATGGCATGGCACCCGGACCGCCGCCCGGACCCGAGCCGCCTGCGCCGCATCTCGTGCTCTCGCGCCAGGAGGGCTACGTGGAGGCGGTCCGCTACCACGAGCTGCTGGCGCGGACGACGGCCGAGGACGGCTTCGTGCGGCTTTCGGTGCTGGCCGGACAGTTCGTCGCGCGCGGTGATGCCATCGCCCGCTACGCGCGCCCCGGCGGCCCCAGCGAGGCGTTCGCCACGACGGTGGCGCGGCTGGTGCTGATCGGTCCCGAGCGCACGCCGGTGCAGGACCTGGCGTACTCGCTGCGCCACCTGGTGGACGTGGCGCTGCGCGCGCTCTCACCGGCACTCAACGACGAGAACACGGCCATCGTCGTGATCGACCGCCTGCGCGGTGCGCTGAGCCGGCTGCTGCGCAAGCGCCTGCCCAGCGGCTACTACGTGGACGCGCAGGGCACGCCGCGCGTACAGGGGCCGCGCTACACGCACCAGGACCATATCCAGCATGCGATCGAGGCGATCCGCCGTCCCGCGGCCGCGCACCCCCGGGTCGTCGTCGCCGCCATCGACGCGCTGGCGCTGCTCGTGCCCCATGCAGCCGACGCGCCCATGCGCCATTTCCTCCTCGGGCAGGCCGAGCGCGTGGCCGAAGCCGGACTTCAGGCCGCGGCGGACGCGGTCGAGCGCGAGGCGATCGAGGCCGCGCTGTCGCGGGCCCGGAAGGCGTGCGGGGAAGGCATCCGCAGCGGCGCGAGGACGGCGGGGTGAGGGCCGAGGCCACCGCGCCGTGGGCGGAGGCTTCAGCGCCTGGAGGCGCCCATGGCCTCCTCGGCCACGCGCGCCAGCGCGAGGCGCTCGGACTCCAGGCTGAGCGCCACGCGCTCCAGCGTGCGCCGACCCTTGGCGGTGAGGTGGACCTCCACCAGCCGCCGATCCTGTGCGTTGCTGCGGCGGCGCACCAGTCCGGCCTGCTCGCAGCGCGTGACCAGGGCCACCACGCCATGGGGCTGCGCTTGCAGGCGTTCCGCGAGCTCGCCCACGCTGGCCCATTCGCGCTCGGGGAAACCCTGGGTGTGCAGCATCAGCTGGTACTGCAGCACCGTGATGCCGGCATCGCGGGAGGTGTCCTCGCTGATGCGCAGGAAGCGGCGCAGCTGCCACCGGAACTGGGAAAGCCGTTCGAGCTGCGCCTTGTCCAGCTCGCCTGCCGGCAGCACCTTTTCCGCTCTCATGCCCATGCGCCCCATCCTGTTCTCCTGATCCGCAGGAACTGTACACGCTGTTCGCGTCTCGAACAGATGCCCATGTCACACCGTGATTCGATTAAGTCATGGCGTGATATAAACCGGTCCACCTCTGCCGACCGTTCCGGCGGCACGCACTCAGGAGACAAGCAGCATGCAGTCGGGATCGCGCATACGTAACCAGAAGGATTTCGCGGCAGGCGTCATCTACATCGTGGCCGGGGCGGCATTCGCCATCGGGGCACTGAACTACCGCATCGGCGAAGCCGCGCGGATGGGGCCCGGGTGGTTCCCGCTGGCCGTGGGCATCCTGCTGGTACTGGTGGGCATCGCCACCGCGGTATCCGGGCTCACCCGTGGCGCCGCCGTGGAGCGCATCCGAGGCGTGCACCTGAGCACGCTGTTCTGGATCCTCGGTTCGGTGGTGCTGTTCGGCCTGCTGCTCCAGCCCTTGGGCCTGGTCGGCGCGCTGCTGGTGCTGATCCTCGTGTCCAGCAAAGCCAGCCACGAGTTCACATGGCTGGGCGCCTTGCTCAACGCGGCCTTCCTGATCGCCTTCAGCCTGGGCGTCTTCATCTGGGGCATCGACATGCTGATCCCCCTGTGGCCCGCTTTCGTGCGCTGAAGGAAACAAGAACATGCTGGAAACCCTGCTGTCCAATCTCGCGCTCGGCTTCGAAACGGCCCTGAGCCTGCAGAACCTCGCCTACGCCTTCGTCGGCTGCCTGCTGGGCACGCTGATCGGCGTGCTGCCCGGCCTGGGCCCCGCGACCACCATCGCGATGCTGCTGCCCATCACCTACACGCTGCCGCCCGTGGCCGCCCTGATCATGCTGGCGGGCATCTACTACGGCTCGCAGTACGGCGGCTCCACCACGGCCATCCTGGTCAACCTGCCGGGCGAGACCTCCTCGGTGGTCACCGCACTGGACGGCTACCAGATGGCACGGCAGGGCCGCGCGGGGGCGGCGCTCGCCACGGCGGGCATCAGCTCGTTCATCGCCGGCTGCTTCGCCACGCTGGCGCTGGCCGCGTTCGCCGCGCCGATGGCGGAGCTGGCCTTCAAGTTCGGCCCCGCGGAGTACTTCTCGCTCATGGTGCTGGGCCTGGTCGGTGCCGTGGTGCTGGCCTCGGGCTCGCTGATCAAGGCCATCGGCATGATCCTGCTGGGCCTGCTGCTCGGGCTGGTGGGCACCGACGTGAACTCGGGGGTCGCGCGCTATTCCTTCGACGTGCCCGAACTCACCGACGGCATCAACCTCGTGGCCATCGCCATGGGCGTGTTCGGCTTCTCGGAGATCATGAACAACGTCGAGCAGGGCGAGCACCGCGAGACCTTCACCAACAAGGTGACCAACCTGTTCCCCACGCGCGAGGACTTCCGCCGTTTCCTGCCGGCAGCCCTGCGCGGCACGGCGCTGGGTTCGGTGCTGGGCATCCTGCCCGGCGGCGGCTCCATCCTCTCGGCCTTCGCTTCCTACACGCTGGAGAAGAAGATCTCGCGCCATCCGGAGCAGTTCGGCAAGGGGGCCATCGAAGGCGTGGGCGGTCCGGAAGCCGCCAACAACGCCGGCGCGCAGACCTCCTTCGTGCCGCTGCTCACGCTGGGCCTGCCCTCCAACGTGGTGATGGCGCTGATGGTGGGCGCCATGACCATCCACAACATCCAGCCCGGCCCGCAGGTGATGACCAGCAACCCGGACCTGTTCTGGGGCCTGATCGTGAGCATGTGGATCGGCAATGCCATGCTGATCATCCTGAACCTGCCGCTGGTGGGCCTGTGGGTCAAGCTGCTGAAGGTGCCCTACCGCTACCTCTATCCGGCCATCCTGGTGTTCTGCTGCATCGGCGTCTATTCGATCAACAACAACACCTTCGACGTGTTCGTCACGGCCCTGTTCGGCCTGGTGGGCTACGTCTTCATCCGCTGCGGCATGGAGGCGGCGCCCCTGCTGCTGGGCCTGGTGCTCGGACCGATGATGGAAGAGAACCTGCGCCGGGCCCTGCTGCTCTCGCGCGGCGACTTCTCCACCCTGGTCACGCGCCCGCTGTCGGCCAGCCTGCTCGCGGCCACCGTGCTGCTGCTGGTGATCATGCTGCTGCCGGCGATCAAGAAGTCGCGCGACGAGGCTTTCCAGGAAGCCTGATCACGCGGGGGCGGGGCGGGTCACGTCAACGTGATGATCCGCCCCGCCACCTGTCCGCCCGCCGACACGCACACTTCCCCGAGCGCCACCGGCAGCGAGAAGCGCCGCGGACCCGCGCTGCCCGGGTTGACGAACAGCACGCCCCCACGCTCCTCGATCCGCGGCTTGTGGGAATGACCGGACACCACCACCCGCACGCCCTCGCGCTGCGGGTCGATGGCCAGCGCGGCAAGGTCGTGCACCACCAGGAAAGCCACGCCGCCGAGCTCGAATCGTTCGACCTCCGGCAGCGCAAGCGCCCAGTCGCCCCGGTCGTTGTTGCCGCGCACCGCCTTCACGGGCGCAAGTTCACCCAGGACCTGCAGCGCGTCGGGCGTGACCAGGTCGCCGGCATGCACGATGAGGTCACAGCCGCGCAGATGGTCCAAGGCCTGCGGCCGCAGCAGCCGGTGGGTGTCGGAGATGAGTCCGACCCGCAAGGAGGTGAGCTGGGCCTGCATGGTGGGCGACCTTAGCGCAAGACGTGGCGAAAGACGTGGCGCAGGCGCGGCGAGTGCGTGGCGAATGGCTCACGCACGCTGCCGCGTTCGCTCCGTGGCCGCTGAGTTCCTGTTAGTCTCACGCGCCCGGCCGCTGCGAGCGGACCGGCGACGAGCTGCCGCATGCCCCACACCCTCAAGTCTCCCGCCCGCGGCATGCTGCGTTTCCTGCCGCTGGCCTGCGTGCTGCTGCCCGTGCTGGCGCTCATCCTGGTGGGTGCCTGGCGCTATGTGCAGCTCTGGAACGAAGCCGAGGATCGCCTGGACCGCACGGTGCGGGTGGCGGCCGAGCATGCGCGCGGCGTGCTGGACACCACGCAGGCCCTGCTGGACCGGGTGCGCGATGCGGCTGGTTCGGCCCATGGCGCCGAGGGCCTCGCGGCGCAGCAGTCGGCGCTGCATGCCGCGCTGGCCGCCATGGCCCGGGACAAGCCGCAGCTGCAGGGCATCTTCATCTTCGGGCCGGACGCCAGGCCCAAGGCGGCCAGCCGCTTCTATCCGGCGCCGGACGTCTGGGTCGGCGACCGCGACTACTTCCTGTGGCACCAGCAGGGCGGGCGCGGCGTCTACATCTCGCAGCCGCTGGTGGCCCGCACCACGGGCGAGCCCTTCATGGACGTGAGCGTCGGCCGCAGCGACGCGGGCGGCCGCTTCGACGGCGTGATCTCGATCAGCCTGCTGGCGCCGTATTTCGAAGCCTTCTATGCCGACCTCACCCGGGAGGAGCAGGGCATGGCCCTCATGCTGTTCCGGGCTGATGGCGGCGTGTTCGCACGTACGCCCCGCTCGCTGCACGTCGAGCGCCTGCCGGCGGACAGCCTGGTCATGCCCGAGCTCGCACAGGGCCGCACCGAAGGCCGCGCGCACGGCATCTCGGGCGTGGATGGCCGCGAGCGGCTGGCGCACTTCCGGCAGGTGGGCCACTTCCCGCTCTACGTAAGTGCCGCCATGGAATCGGCCGCGGTGCGTGCACGCTGGCTGCAGGAGATGGCCATCCTCGCCCTGTTCGGCCTGCCCGCCGCCTTCGGCCTCGCCTTCGCCGTGCGCACGGTCATCACGCGTGGCAATGCCTCCGTCGAAGCCGCGCGGCGCCTGGCCGAATCGCTGCGCCTGCAGCAGGAGATGCAGTCCACGCTGCTGCAGGCCCAGAAGCTGGAGGCGCTGGGCCGCATCACGGGCGGCGTGGCGCACGACTTCAACAATGCGCTCATGGTCATGAGCAACTCGCTGGCCCTGCTGCGCATCAAGCACCCGGGCGTCAGCAGCACCTACCTCGCGCCCATGGACCGGGCCCTGAACGCCGCCACGCAGCTGACGCGCCAGCTGCTCGCCTTCTCGCGCCGCCAGGCGCTGGTGCCCGAGCAGGTGCTGCTGCAGCGCCACCTGCCCACCACCGCCGACCTGCTGCGCCCGGTCCTGGGCAGCCGCGTCGATCTGCGCATCGAGGTCGCGCCGGACACCGCGCCCATCCGCGTCGATACCGCGGAGTTCGAGCTGGCCCTCATCAACCTCGCCATCAACGCGCGCGATGCCATGCCTGGCGGCGGGCGCTTCGTCCTGCGGGCCGCCAACGCCGCCGCGCCCGTGCCCGGGCTCGCGGGCGAGCTGGTGATGGTGGAAGCCGAGGACAGCGGCGCGGGCATGCCGCCCGAGATCGTGGACAAGGTCTTCGAGCCCTTCTTCACCACCAAGCCGGCCGGGCAGGGCACCGGGCTGGGCCTGAGCCAGGTGTACGGCATGTGCCAGCGCGCCGGGGGCTGCGCGACGGTGGAGAGCCGACCGGGCGAGGGCACGACCATCCGCATGTTCTTCGCCGTGGACGCCACCCCCCCTGCGGCCGAGCCCGCGCGCGCGAGCGCCGAGCCCGCGTGCGCCGCGCGGCGCCGGGTGCTGGTGGTCGAGGACAACGCCGCCGTCGCCTCGGCCCTGCTGCCCCTGCTGGAGGCGGCCGGCTGCGAGGTGCGGCACGTGGACCGGGGCGATGCGGCCCTGGCGCTGCTCGAATCGGCGACCGAGCTGCCGGACGTGCTGCTGACCGACGTGGTGATGCCCGGAGACATCGACGGCCTGGCCCTGGCGCGTTCGGTGCGCCAGCGCTGGCCGCAGCTTCGCATCGTGGTGATGACGGGCTACTCCGAGCAGGTCGAGCAGATCGCCGCCGACGGCTTTCCCGTGCTGCCCAAGCCCTGCAGCCTGGACGCCCTGAGCCGGGCGCTGAACGAACCTCAGGCGTTCGGCGTGAACAGCCGCCCGTGACCCGGCGAAGACGGGTCCAGGCCCGCAGTGCGCACCACGTCCCAGAAGCCGGCCGGTGAACTGGCGGTGGCCGGCAGGCCCAGTGTGTCCTCCAGCTCGCGCAGTGCGTCCAGCGTCTGCAAGCCGCCGCAGGAAATGAAGATGCCGTCGGCCGAGCGGTCACGGTCCACGACCTCGCGCGACAGCTCGACCAGCGCGCGGGTGGGCACTTCGCCCATGGCCTCCACGCCGGTCAGCGACATGCCCCGGATCGCCGTCACGGTGAAGCCGCAGGCGCTGAGGTAGTCCACCAGCCGGTCGTTCAGCTCGTCGACGTAGGCGGTGGCGACCGCCACGCGCTGAACGCCGAGCGCGCGCAGCGCCGCCACCACGGCATGGCTCATCGTGGTGCAAGGCAGGCCGGTCGCTTCGGCCATGCGGCGGCGCAGCGAATCGGTGAACTCCGGGCCGCGGTAGAAGCTGAGCGAGGTGCCCATGAGCGAGACCACCTGGGCGCCGGCGTCGCGCAGCGCCACCGCATGCGAGACGATCTGGTCCACCACCGGCGCGAAGCCTTCGGGCGACACGGCGCCGATGCCGGCGCCGCGGGCGATGAAGCGGATCCGCCGCCCGTACAGGCGTTCGGCGTCCGCGGGCACCTGCCCGTGCGCGGGCGGCACGATCAGGCCGATGCAGGGCGCAGCGCTCATTCGAGCGTCACCTTCTGCTGCTTGATGACCTCGGCCCACTGCTGCGACTCCTGCTTCATTTCCTTGGTCAGCTCGGCCGGCGGCAGGTAGGCGGGAATCGCGCCCTGCTTGGCCGCGGCCTCCGCCGTCTCGGGGCTGGTAATCACCTTGCGGATGGCGTCGTTCAGGCGCTGGATCACGGGCTGCGGCGTGCCGGCTGGCGCCAGCACGAACAGGCGCGGGGCGACGCTCAGTCCCGGCACGGCCTGCGACAGCGCAGGCACGTTCTCGGCGCCGGGCAGCTTGTCGTCGCTCATCATCGCCACGGCGCGCAGCTTGCCGGCCTTGGCCTGCGACAGGCCGGCCGTGGCGCTGACCACGCCCAGCGGCACCTGCCCGCTGATCACGTCCGGCACGATCTGCGAGGCGCCGCGGTAGGGGATGTGGACGATGTGCGTGCCGGTGCGGCCCTTGAAGGTCTCCATCCCCAGGTGGTGCACCGTGCCGACGCCCGAGGTGGCGTAAGACAGGCGGCCCGGGTTGGCCTTGGCCCGCGCCACCAGTTCCTTGGGATTGGAGACCGGCAGGTCGTTGTTGGCCACGATCATCAGCGGCGACTGGAACACGCCGGCCACCGGCGTGAAACCGGTGAGCGGATCGAAGGGCATTTTCGGATTCAGGTGCTTGTTGATCAGCAGTCCGCTCTCACCCAGCAGCAGCGTGTAGCCGTCCGCTGGCGCCTTCGCCACCGTGTCCGCGGCGATCACGCCGGCCGCGCCGGCCTTGTTCTCCACCACCACCTGCTGGCCGAGCAGCTCGGGCAGGCGGCTGGAGAGCATGCGGGCGATGGCGTCCACGCCGCCGCCGGCCGAATAGCCCACCAGCAGCTTGATGGGGCGCTCGGGGTACTGGCCCTGCGCGTGTGCGAAGGGGAGGGCGGCCAGGGCGAGGCCGGCTGCGACGAGGCTGCGGCGCAGGGGGTGGAAGCGGGGTGTCATGCGATGTCTCCTGTTGTGGTCGAGAGGGAATTTCACCTTCCCCCTTTGGGGGAAGGCAGGGAAGGGGGCCGCGCGAGGAGCAGCGTGGCCGGCGCGCGTGGCCCCCACCCCAGCCCTCCCCCAAAGGGGGAGGGGGCTGTTGCTCCTTCCCCCGCTGGGGGGCAAGGATGGGGCCGCATGAGAAGCAGCATGGCCGGTGCGCGCCGTCTCTCAGGCCTTGCCCACGCCGCGCGATCCCGGCCGCTCCGCCAGCTCCGCGATGCGCTCGCGATTGGGCGTGAAACCCAGGCCGGGCGTCTGGGGCAGGGCCAGCATGCCCTGGCTGGGCTCGGGCAGGCCGTCGAAGACGAGTTTGCAGCATTCAACGGCCACCGAGTGGTACTCCACCAGCGAACCATTCGCGAGCCCCGCATGCAGGTGCATGTTGTGGTGCGGCCAGGCGCCGCCGTTGGCGAACTGGGTGTTGAAGGCCGCGGCCAGGCCGGCGATCTTCTGGCACTGCGTGTAGCCGCCGGTGATGCAGGCGTTGGGCTGCACCACGTCCACCGCCTGCGCGACCAGCAGGTCGCGGAAGCGGCTGGCCAGGCCCTCGTTCTGTCCGGCCGCGAGCGGGATGCGCGTCTTGGCGCGCAGCTTGGTCAGGTTGGGGATGTCGTTCTGCGTCACCGGCTCTTCGAAGAAGCTGATGCCGAAGTCCTCCACGCGCTGGGCCAGGGAGAGCGCGTGCATGTAGTCCAGGCTGCAGTTGGCGTCGATGTAGATCTGCACGTCCGGGCCCACGGCCTCGCGCACCGCCTGGATGCGGCGCACGTCCTCGGCGATCAGCTCGTTCAGGGGGCGCGGCTCGTCGCGTCGCTGCAGGCCGTGGTGGCCCACCGTCATCTTCAGGCGCTTGAAGCCGCGCTCGACCCAGCTCTTCGCCGCGGCCGCGAGCTCCTCGCGGTCGAAGAAGGCGAAGCCGAAGGTGGCATACACCGGCACTTCCTGCCGCGCGCCGCCCAGCAGGCGCCACACCGGCTGGCCCAGGAGCTGGCCCTTGAGGTCCCACAGGGCCAGGTCGATGGCCGCGATGGCGTGGCTCGCGTAGCCCGACTGGCCGCGCGGCGTGAGCAGCCAGTACAGGCGCTCCCAGATCTGCTCGTGGGCCAGCGGGTCCAGGCCCACGAGGGCATGCGAGGCGATGTCGTTGACGATGCTGCCGATGACCTCTTCTTCCGTGATGGCCGTCATGCCGGTGCCCACGCGGCCGTCGTCGAGCTCGATGTCCACCAGGCACAGCGACAGGGAGGTGCTCTTGGTCTTGCCGGAGGCGGTGGAGACGGTGACGGGCAGGTTCAGCGGCGTGGCGCGGACGGCGGCGATGGGCATGGCAAGGAGAAAGGGGAATGGGGAGGGGTTCGCAGCCCGCAGTCTCGGCGCGCACCGCCCGCAGGGCAAGCTCGCCCGGCGAAGGGGGCTTTCGCGGCCGGCGAAAGCCCCCCGCGGCTTCTCAGGCGACTGACCCCTCGCGCAGCGCGTCCACCAGCGTGCGGGCCGCGGCCGGGGCGTCGGGCCCGGTGCGCAGGGCCAGGTAGTGCGTGCGGCGGGTCCAGTCCTCGCGGATCGGCACGGCCCGGATCGGCAGCTCGGCCAGCTGGGGCGCGATGGCCAGGCGCGGCAGCACGGCCACGCCCAGCCCGGCGGCGACCATGCGGCAGGCGGCGTCGAAGCTGCGCATCTGCATGCGGATGCGCGGCGTCTGGCCCAGCGCCGAGGCGGCGTTGAACAGGCGCGTGGACAGCGCGTTGGCGCCGGTCAGCACGATGAAGTTCTCCTCCAGTACCTGGGCCAGCAGCAGCTGCTCGCGCTTCGCGAAGGCGTGCCCGGCGGGCACCACCAGCGCCAGCTCGTCGCGGAAGAAGGGCACGAAATCCAGGCCCTGCGCGGGGCTGGCGGCATCGACCACGCCGACGTCGGCGCGCCCTTCCTGCAGCTCGCCCAGGATCTGCGGGCTGATGCGTTCTTCCACCTCCACCCGGATGCGCGGGTGGGCCTGCATGAACTGCGCGAGCCGCTGCGGCAGCACCTGCAGCAGCGACGACGCGTTGGCCAGCATGCGCACATGGCCGGCCAGGCCCTGGCTCCAGTCGCGCAGGTCGGCGACGAGGCGCTCGGCATCCTCCATCAGGCCGCCGCCGCGGCGCACGAGCATGCGACCGGCGGCGGTGAGTTCAACACCCCGCGGCGAGCGCTCGAAGATGCGGATGCCCAGGGCCGACTCCAGCGCCGAGATGCGCGTGCTCGCGCCGGCCACGGCCAGCTGCAAGCGGTCGCTGCCGGCGCTGATGGAGCCGCACTCGGCCACCGCGAGGATCACGCGCAGGGTCTGCAGGTCCAGGGGTTCACTCATGACGTGATTATTGGCGGGCCCGCCCGCGGTACTTGCAGCGGGCGCACAATGGCGCGTTCATGTCCCCACCCCCTTCCGTCCCTATGAGCACCCCCGACCGCAGCATTCCCATCGCCTCGGCCGACGTGCCGCTCGAGCGAGACCTGTTCCTGCGCATCCTGGTCCGCGAGCTCAGCGGTACGCTGCAGGATGTCGTCGGCCTCGAAGAAGCCTCCGGATTCATCAGCGTGGTCGGCCAGCGCGTGGGCGAGCACATCGACCACAGCTACAAGACGGCGCTGGACGTGTCCACCTTGTCGCGCGAACAGGTTGCGCAGGTCCTGGTGGACCTCAAGCGCCGCATCCAGGGCAGCTTCTACGTCATCGAGGAGGATGCCGACCGCATCGTCTTCGGCAACGGCCACTGTCCCTTCGGCAGCAAGGTGCTGGACAGGCCGGCGCTGTGCATGATGACCTCCAACGTCTTCGGCGTGATCGCGGCCGAGAACCTCGGCTATGCGCGCGTCGAGCTGGACAAGACCATCGCGCGCGGCGACGGGGAGTGCCGCGTGGTGCTCCACCTGAGCGACCGGCGCGCGCCCGACGAGGCCTCCAGCGAGGCCCGCGAATATTTCAAGTCGTCCTGAGCCCGGGGTCGCCGTGGACGATCCCGCGAACCTGGGCGCGCTGGTAGACCTGCTGCCCGAAGCGCTGCTGGTGGTGAACGCACGCGGCGTCGTGCGGCGCGCCAACGGGGCTGCTGCGCGCCTGCTCGGGCGCCCGGCGCAGGCGCTGGCGGGCAGTGCCCTGGCCGAGCGGGTGGACGGCGGCGCCGAGCAGCTCGCGGACCTGCTGGTGCAGTTCGGCCGCAGCCGCAGCTTCGCGCCGGCCAGCCTGGTGCTACGGGACGGCACGGGTGAGGCCGTCCCGGTACGCTGCGAGGGCGCGCTCCTGCGGCCGGCCTCGGCCGACCGCGAGGCCCTGCTCGTCTTGCGGTGCATCCCGCGCGCGGCGGCCGGCGACCGCTTCCGGGTGCTGAACGAGCGCATCGAGCAGCTCTCGCGCGAGATCCGGCGCCGGCGCCTTGCTGAAGCCGACCTGCACCAGAGCCGCGAGTGGTACCGCGTCACGCTGCACAGCATCGGCGACGCGGTGATCGTGACGGACGCCGAAGGCCGCGTGAGCTTCATGAACCCGGTGGCCGAGGCGCTCACCGGCTGGCCGCTGGCCGACTGCACGGGCCGCCACCTCGACGAGATCTTCGTCATCATCAACGACAGCAGCCGCGCCCCGGTGGAGAGCCCGGTGGCCCAGGTGCTGCGGCGGGGCGTGGTGGTCGGCCTGGCCAACCACACGCTGCTGGTGCGCCGCAACGGCGAGGAACTTCCCATCGACGATTCGGGCGCGCCGATCCGCGCGGGCGACGGCACCCTGCTGGGCGTGGTGCTGGTCTTTCGCGACCTGAGCGAACGCTATGGCCTGGAGCGCGAACTGCTGCGCCAGACCCAACGCCTGGAGGAAGCCGACCGGCGCAAGGACGAGTTCCTCTCCATGCTCGCGCACGAGCTGCGCAACCCGCTCGCGCCGCTGCGCAGCGGCGTGCACCTGCTGGCCACGCGATCGGCCGAGGCCACCGTGGTCCAGCGCATCGCGGGCGCCATGACGCGCCAGGTGGATCACGTGGTGCGCCTGGTGGACGACCTGCTGGACGTCGCCCGGCTCACGCGCGGCGCCATCCGCGTGGAGCGCACGCCCATCCTGCTGCGCGAGGTGGTGGAGCAGGCCGCGGACATGGCGCGGCCGACGATGGCGGCGCGTGGCCTGCGCTTTTCCGTCACACCGCCGCCCGAGTCGGCCCGTGTGGACGGCGATCACACCCGGCTGGTGCAGGCCCTGGACAACCTCCTGGCCAACGCCGCGAAGTTCACGCCCCCGGGCGGATCGGTGGACCTGGGCGCCGCGGTCGTCGGAGCCGAGGCGGTGATCACCGTCATCGATACGGGGCAGGGCGTGGCACCCGCCTTGCTGCCGCGCGTATTCGAGCTCTTCGTCCAGGGGGAGCACGCCCTCGACAAGGCCAACAGCGGCCTGGGCATCGGCCTGTCGATCGCCCAGGCCATCGTGCGCCTTCACGAGGGCGAGATCGAGGCGAGCAGCCGCGGGCCGGGGCAGGGAAGCGAGTTCGTGCTGCGGCTGCCGCTGGTGGCGGCCTGATCACCGGCAGCTCACGAGCACCTGCTGCAGGTCGAGGTGGCCCTCCAGCACCTTGCCGATCGCGTCCTGGAAGAAGGTGACCATGCCCTCGGACACGGCCCTTTGCAGGATGTCGTTCGACGACCGGCGCTGCTGGATCGCGGCCTTGATGGCCGGTGTGGCGACCAGCAGCTCGTAAACCCCCATCCTGCCCTTGTAGCCGGTGTTCTCGCAGGCAGGGCAGCCCTGCGCTGCATGCAGGGTCATGCTGCCCTGGGGGTCGCCATAGCGCGAGCGCCACCGACGGATCACGTCCGCCGGCGCCTCTGCGGTGTCGCGGCAGTATTCGGCGGCCAGGGCGGCGAGTTCCTCGTCGCTGGCTGCGTGGGCGCTCTTGCAGCGGCACAGCGTGCGCACGAGCCGCTGTCCCACGATCCCGAGCAGTGCATCCGAGAAGTTGAAGGGGTCCAGGCCCAGCTCCAGAAGGCGCACGACGCTCTCGGCAGCGCTGTTGGTGTGCATGGTCGAGACAACGAGGTGGCCCGTGAGCGATGCCGTCACCACGGTGTGCGCGGTCTCGGGGTCGCGCGTCTCGCCGACCATGATCACGTCCGGATCGGCACGCAGGAAGCTGCGCAGCACCTGCGGGAAGGTCAGCCCCAGTCGGGCGTTGACCTCCACCTGGCACAGGCCGTCCTGCGTGATCTCGACGGGGTCCTCCACGGTCCAGATCTTCCGGTTGGGCGTGTTGATGAACCCGAGCAGCGAGTGCAGCGTGGTGGTCTTGCCCGAGCCCGTGGGCCCGCACACGAACAGCAGCCCATAGGAGCGCTGCGCGATGCGCTTGAGCTCGTCGCGCACGCGGGGCGACAGGCCGAGCTGGTCGATCGTGAGTGCGCGAGGCGGCTCCAGGATGCGCATGACCACGTCTTCGAGTCCGCGCAGCGTGGGCATGATGACCACCCGCAGCTCGAGCTCGAAGGGGCCGAACTCCTCGAAGCGGATCTTGCCGTCCTGCGGACGGCGGTGCTCGGAGATGTCCAGGCCGCACATGATCTTGATGCGCGAGACCAGCGCGGCGCGGAAGTTCGGCGGCACCTCGATGTAAGGCCGCAGCTCGCCGTCGATGCGAAAGCGCACCCGGCTGGACTGGTTGTTCGGCCGCGACTCGATGTGGATGTCCGAGGCCCGCTGCTCGTGCGCGTCCGCGATGATCTTGTTGACCAGCCGCACCAGCGTGTTGTCCGACTCGGTGACCGGCGCCTGGGAGGCTGCGAAGGCTTCGGCGCTTTCCTCGCCCAGGCGCGCGACCAGCTGGGTCACGCGCTCGGCATCCGCCGCCGATCCGTAATAGCTTTGCACCGCCTGTGCGATGGCCTCGGGCTCGGCGAGCACGGGATCGATGCGCATGCCGGTGGAGAACTCCAGCTCGTGCAGCGTCTGCCAGGCCAGGGGGTCGGCCATGGCCATGGCCAGGTGCGTGCGCGTGCGCAGCAGCGGCAGGACCTGGTACCGGCGTGCCTGTTCGGCCGCCAGCGCCTTGATGGCGTTCGGGTCCACCGGAAAATGCGCGAGATCGACCGAAGGCACGCCCAGCCGCAACATGCCTTCGCGCAGCGCCAGGGGCGGCATGTACCCCGCGTGGGGTTCGCCGCCGGGCGGGCGATCGAGCGCGGCCAGGAGTTCGTCGCGGGTGCGAATGGCGGGCAGCGGATCGGTCGTCATGCGGGCGCAGGGAGGGTGCCTCCATTGTTCGCACCCTCCGGCCTGGCCACTGTTGAGCCAAGTCAAATCCTGATCAGGTGGAGGCTGGGACGGGGCGGCGCCCAGCCCGCCTCAAGCCAGCATGTCCGCCCAGATGTTGCGCGCCCAGCTCAGTGCGTAGGTGCCCTCCAGCTCGCTGGCCGCCGGGCTGAGCCCGCCCGAGCCGGGCACCGTCTTGAAGGTGCGGTCGGCCGCGTCCCAGCCGTGGACGCTGGCCACGTGCATCACGCGCTGGTCGTCCACGAAGCTGTAGCAGGTGTTGGTGAGCATGGGCGCGGGGTTGGGTGGCAGGCCGGCGAGCTGGGCCACGATGGCCGCGGCGGCCACCTTGCCGTGGTTGTTGGCCATGTGGCCGCTCTTGGGCATGCCGGGGGCGATCTGGATGGAGTCGCCCAGCACGTGCACGTCACGATGCACGGTGGATTCGAAGGTCAGGTAGTTCACGCCGCACCAGCGGTTGTTGGCCAGGTTGTTCAGCCCCGCCTGCACGGCGAAGCTGCCGGCGCGCATGGGCGGCAGCACGTTCAGCACACCGGCCTTCACGTCGTCGTTGACCGCGAACTTCAGCGTGCCGGTGCGGGCGTCCACGGCCTCCAGGGCGTGCTGCGGCCGGTACTCGACCATGCCAGGGTACAGCTCGGCCCAGGCGCGCTTGAAGAGCGCGCCCTTGGAGGTGACGTCCGGGTTGGCGTCCAGGACCAGCACCTTGCTGCGCGGCTTGCGCTGCTTGAAGTACCAGGCCACCTGGCAGGCGCGCTCGTAGGGCCCGGGTGGGCAGCGGTAGGGCTGCTCGGGAATCGTGATCGCGAAGACGCCGCCGTCGGGCAGGGCTTCGAGCTGGCGGCGCAGCTGCACGGTCTCGGGGCCGGCCTTCCAGGCATGCAGCACGCGGCCCTGCTGGTGCGCGGCGGCCAGGCCTTCGACGCGGTCCAGCAGCAGGTCGATGCCCGGCGACACCACCAGCTTGTCGTAGCCGATGCTGCCGCCGCCGGCCAGGTGCACGCGGCGCGCGGCCGTGTCCAGCCGGGTGGCGCTGTCCCGCACCACGGTGATGCCGTGGCGCCGCGACAGTCCCGTGTACGGCGTGGTGATCTCGGGCATCTGGCGGCTGCCGCCGACGACGAGGTTGGAGAGCGGGCAGGAGACGAAGGCCTCGTTGGGCTCGATCAGGACCACGTCGATCTTGTGGTCCGACAAGAGCCGCACGTACTTGGCGGCGGTGGCGCCCCCGAAGCCGCCGCCGACCACGACCACCCGCGCCTTGTCCGGCATGCGGGGCGTGGCGGCGCAGGCGCCCAGGCCGAGCAGGCCCAGGGCGGCGGAGGAGTGGAGCAGGGTGCGTCGCTTCATTGCAGGCCTCCTCAACGGGATTGGGCGGCGAACCAGGCCGCGATCTGCTGCAGCTGCGTGTCGCTGAAGCCCTTGCTGATCTGGTGCATGACCGTGGCCGGGCGCGTACCGGCCTTGAAGGCCTGCAGCTGGGCCAGCATCTGCTCGCTCGGCATGCCGGCCAGGGGCGGCAAGGGCGAGCCCTGCACCGGCCGGCCGGCGGTGCCGTGGCAGTTGGCACAGGTGGCCGCGACGGCGGCGACGTACAGCGTCTGCGGGTCCTGCGCGGCGGCCAGCAGGGGCGCGGCGGCGAGCAGGCCGGCGGCGAGGGTTCGATACGGCATCGTTGTTCTCCAGCGGAAAGGGGCGAGGAGCCTGGCGCGCAGACTCTGAGGGTTTCTATGAAGCACGTCGGTGCGGCGAAAGAGGGTAAACCCCTGCCGGCCTCAGACATTCGTAGTGAATGAAGTAACGATATTTCTGGTGAAATGGCGGCTGTCCGATTCGCGCCGTCCGCGAGGAGAGCTTCCAATGACCCGCATCACACGTTCCCTGGCCGTGGTGGCCCTGGGGCTGGCCCTGGGCGCGGCCGCCTGGGCCCAGGACAAGGTGGTCTATCACATCGACCACGCCGAAGGGCAGGCGACCAAGGGCCTGCGCAACATCCGCAACCACCTGGACGTGGCGCCCGACACGCAGATCGTCGTGGTCACGCACGCCGACGGCGTGGACTTCCTCATGGAAGGCGCCAAGGACAAGAAGAACCCCAACATCGACTATCCCTCGCTGGTCAGCGCCTTGAAGGCGCGCGGCGTGCGCTTCGAGGTCTGCGAGATCACGCTGCGCAACCGCAACCTCAAGAAGGAGCAGTTCAGCATGGACGCCGAGTTCACCCCTTCGGGGGTGGCCCGCATCGGGCGGCTGCAGGCGCGCGAGGGCTACGCCTACATCAAGCCCTGAAAACCAGGCCCCCTGCCCATGAACAAGCGTGCTGCCGTCCGGGTCGACGATTCGATCGAGTCCGACGAGGTCTTCGAGCTCGCCGCCGAGCTGTTTCGCGTCATGTCCGCGCCCATGCGGCTGAAGATCATCAGCAGCCTGTGCAACGGCGAGAAGAACGTGAGCCAGCTGCTGGCCGAGATCGACACCACGCAGCCCAACATGTCGCAGCACCTGAACACGCTCTACCAGGCCGGCGTGATCGGCCGCCGGCGCGAAGGCGTGCAGATCCACTACCGCATCATCAACGACCGCGTCGTCACGCTCTGCCGCGCCGTGTGCACGCAGATCGCCATCGAGTCCGACCTGAAGTAGAGGAGGGCGGCCGTGCCGCCTTCGTCCCGCCGTGAGCCCATCGTCTTTCTCGCGCCGCCGCTTCACCGCCGCCCTGGCCCTGGCCTGCGCGGCCCCGGCGGTGCTGCGCGCGCAGGAAGCCGCGCCCAAAGTGGTTGCCCGGCAGGTCTCGCCCTCGGCCTGGTTCGTGCAGGGCGCCTCCGCCCTGGGGAACCCCGCCAACCGCAACTTCATCTCCAACGCCGGCTTCATCGCCACGCCCGAAGGGGCGGTGGTGATCGACGCCCTGGGCTCGCCCCAGCTCGCGCGCGAGCTCCTGGCCGAAATCCGGCGCGTCACCGGGCGCGGCGTCTCGCACGTGGTGCTCACGCACTACCACGCCGACCACATCTACGGCCTTCAGGTCTTCAAGGAAGCGGGCGCGCGCATCGTGGCGCATCGCGGCGCGCTGGAGTACCTCCATTCGGCCACGGCCACCCAGCGGCTGGCCGCTTCGCGCGAGGAGCTGGCGCCCTGGATCGACGCCCAGACGCGCCTCGTGCCGGCGGACCTGTGGATCGAAGGCCGCCATGAGCTGGTTCTGGGCGGCACGCGCATCGTGCTGCTGCCCGTGGGCCCGGCCCACACGCCGGAGGACCTGGTGGTGCACCTGCCGGCGGAGAAGGTCCTGTTTGCCGGCGACCTGGTCTTCCGCGGCCGCATCCCCTTCGTCGGGCAGGCCAACAGCGGTCACTGGATCAAGGCGCTGGAGCAGGTCCTGCAGCTCGATGCCCAGGTGGTCGTGCCCGGCCATGGCGAGCTCTCGACCTCGGCCCGGCAGGACATGGAGACCACGCGCGACTACCTGGCCTACCTGCGCGAGCACATGGGCCGGGCGGCGCGCGAGATGCAGCCCTTCGACGAAGCCTATGCACGCACCGACTGGTCGCGCTTCGAGCACCTGCCGCTCTTCCGCGCGGCCAACCGCATGAACGCCTACAACACCTACCTGCTGATGGAGCAGGAGGTCAAATGAAGCGTCGCACGCTCCTCTCGGTGCTGCCGATGGCCCTTGCGCCGCTGGCGATGGCCGGCCCGCCGGCGGCGCGGCCCGCCCGGCCGGCCGAGCTGCCGCTGCTCCCCGCCCCGCGCTCGCTGGCGGTGGACCTGGCCGCCGCGCTGGCGCTGGGCCAGCCGCTGGTGGTCATGGTGAGCCTGCACGGCTGCCCCTGGTGCAAGCTGGTGCGCGAAAGCTACCTCGCGCCGCTGCGGCGGGAGCAGCAGCTGCCGGTCGTGCAGGTGGACATGGGCAGCCAGGAGCGGCTCCAGGACTTCGCGGGGGTGCTGCGCACGCACGGCGAGATGGTGCGCGCGTGGCAGGTGCGCTCGGCGCCCACGCTGCTCTTCTTCGGCCGGGAGGCGCGCGAGGTGGCGCCGCGGCTCGTGGGCGCGTCCACCGACTTCTACGGCGCCTACCTGGAGCAGCGGATCGAGCAGGCCCGGCGCGCGGTCGCGGGCTGAAGGTCCGGCAGGTCGGCTGCCGCCGCGACCTTCGGGTTTGCACCGAGTCCGAAACCCTCGCAGCTCCCACGAGAGCTCGTTATATTCGCGTATGCCGATATTCGAATAAATAGCCGAGCAAGGCCGCCGACGGCGAGGAGAGCGAGACCGATGGACACACCCCAAGACCCCCGAAGCGGCCGGCTGCGCAAGGCGCCGGAGAGCTTCCTCGATGCCGGCGGCATTGCCACCGTGATGCAGCAGGCGCGAAGCGGCCGGCGCGATTTCCTGCGCGGCGCCTTCGCCGCGGCGGCTGCCGGCGCGACGGCGCCCGTGGCCCTGGCCCAGAAAGCCGTGGGCGAGGGCGAGGCCGCCATCCTGGAGCTGCCCGAGCACACGCGCGGCCTGGGCCAGCCCGTGGTCACCGACGGCTACGGCAAGCCCTCGAAGTACGAGGCCAATGTGCAACGCCGCCAGAGCCCCGGGCTCACGCAGACGCGCCAGGCCTCGGTCTCGTTCGCACCGCTGCAGTCGCTCTTCGGCATCGTCACGCCCAGCGGCCTGCACTTCGAGCGGCACCACCAGGGCTGGTGGGACATCGACCCCAGCCAGCACCGCCTGATGGTCAACGGCATGGTCAAGACGCCCAAGGTCTTCACCATGGATGAAATCATGCGGCTGCCTTCGCAGTCGCGCTTCCACTTCATCGAGTGCGGGGCCAACACCGGCATGGAGTGGGGCAACGTCGCCGTCCCCACGGTGCAGTACTCGCACGGCATGCTGTCCTGCAGCGAGTTCACCGGCGTGCCGCTGATCACGCTGCTGGAGATGGCCGGGGCGGACCTGAAGAACGGCAAGTTCCTGCTGGCCGAAGGCGCCGACGGCTCGTCCATGACCCGCACCATTCCCATGAGCCTGGTGCGCTCGGGCGAGGTGCTGGTGGCCTACGGACAGAACGGCGAGATGCTGCGGCCCGAGAACGGCTATCCCCTGCGGCTGGTGGTGCCCGGCGTGCAGGGCGTCAGCTGGGTCAAGTACCTGCGCCGCATCGAGGTGGGCGACCAGCCCTATGGCAGCAAGGACGAGGTGCTGCACTACGTGGACCTGATGCCCGATGGCACCCACCGCCAGTACACCAGCATCCAGGAGTGCAAGAGCGTGGTGACCACGCCCTCCGGCGGCCAGGTGCTGCTGGACAAGGGCTTCTACAGCATCTCGGGCCTGGCCTGGTCGGGCCGCGGGAAGATCCGGCACGTGGACGTGTCCGTGGACGGCGGCCGCAACTGGCGGCGCGCGCGCCTGCAGGGCCCCGTGATGGACAAGTGCCTCACGCGCTTTTCCATCGACTGGGCGTGGGACGGCAAGCCCGCCATCGTGCAAAGCCGTGCGACCGACGAGACCGGCTACGTGCAGCCCACTTACCGCCAGCTGCGCGAGGTGCGCGGCTCGCGCTCCATCTATCACAACAACGCCATCCAGAGCTGGCTGGTGCAGGAAAACGGGGAGGTGCGCAATGTCCAGCTCGCTTAAGGCAGGGTGGGCAGCGCTGCTGCTCGCCGTGGGTGCGACCTGCGCGCAGGCGCAGGCGCCCGCCGATCCGGCGCAGCGCTTCCCCGGCGTCGGCCGCGCGGCCACGCCGGCCGAAGTGAAGGCCTGGGACATCGACGTGCGGCCCGACTTCAAGGGCCTGCCCAAGGGCAGCGGCTCGGTCGCCAAGGGGCAGGACGTGTGGGAGGCCAAGTGCGCCTCCTGCCATGGCGTCTTCGGCGAGTCCAACGAGGTCTTCGCGCCCCTGGTGGGCGGCACCACCGAGGAAGACATCAAGAACGGTCGCGTGGCCAACCTGCGCCGCGCCGACTACCCGGGCCGCACCACGCTCATGAAGCTGGCGCATGTCTCCACGCTCTGGGACTACATCAACCGCGCCATGCCCTGGAACGCGCCCAAGTCGCTCAGCGTGGAGGAGGTCTATGCGGTCACCGGCTACCTGCTGCACCTGGGCGGCATCGTGCCGGCGGACTTCACGCTCGGCGACGCCAACATCGCCGAGGTGCAGCAGCGCCTGCCCAACCGCAAGGGCATGAGCACCGCGCATGCGATGTGGCCCGGCGCCGAACTCGGTGGCGCACGCGCCCCCGACGTGCAGGCCCAGGCCTGCATGAAGGACTGCCCGGTGGAGCCCAAGGTCGCCTCCATGCTGCCGGACTTCGCGCGTGACGCGCACGGCAACCTGGCCGACCAGAACCGGCTGGTGGGACCGCAGCGCGGGGCGCGAACGGTGCAGGCCGCCGCGAAGCCGGCGGCGGCATCCGCGCCAGCCAAGCCGAGCGCCCCGGCGGGCGCCGCCGCCTCCGTTCCCCCGGCGGACGCCGAGCGCGCCCGCGCCCTGGCGCAGTCCAACAACTGCACCGCCTGCCACGCCGCGGACCGCCGCATCGTGGGGCCCAGCTGGGCCGAGATCGCCGGCAAGCACGCCGGCAAGACCGACTACCTCAGCGGCAAGATCCGCGCCGGTGGCTCGGGCGTGTGGGGCAGCATCCCGATGCCGCCGCAGTCCCTGGGCGAGGCCGACGCCACGCTGCTGGCGCGGTGGCTGGCCGGCGGCGCGCCTTGAGGCGTGCCCCGGCAGGGGTAATCCCTGTTGGTTGCCTACAATCGCTTCATTAGCATGAACTTACATTTGAGGAGACCCGTCATGCAATCTCGTCGCCAGACCCTGAAGCAGGGCGCCGCCGCCGTCGGCGTGCTCGCTTCCGGCAGCCTGCTGTCCACGCAGGCCCAGGCCTTCACCAAGGCCGCCTTCGAAGCCAAGACCGTCGCCGACGCCGCCAAGGCCTTCGGCGGCAACTCGCTCACCGAGAGCAAGGACGTCACCATCCAGGGACCCGACATCGCCGAGAACGGCGCCGTGGTGCCGCTCACGGCCGCCACCACGCTGACGGGCGTCAAGCACCTGCTGCTGCTGGTCGAGAAGAACCCCAACGCCCTGGTCGCCAAGTTCGACGTGAACGACAGCGTGGTCCCCAGCTTCGGCACCCGCGCCAAGATGGGCCAGTCCTCCGACGTGTACGCGGTGGCCATCACCAACGATGGCAAGGCGCACTACGCCAAGAAGGAAGTCAAGGTCACCCTGGGTGGCTGCGGCGGTTGAACGAGCATCACGACGAGACCTGAGGAGATCGACATGGCAGACCCGATGCGCATCCGCGCCCAATCGCAGAACGGCAACGCGCTGGTGCGCGTGCTCATGAGCCACGAAATGGAAACCGGTCAGCGCAAGGACTCGAGCGGCAAGACCATTCCCGCCTGGCACATCACCGACGTCACCGTCGCCCACAACGGCAAGACCGTCATGACGGCCGAGTGGGGCCCCGCAGTGTCCAAGAACCCCTTCCTGCAGTTCACCGTCAAGGGTGCGAAGGCCGGCGACAAGATCGCCGTGACCTGGAAGGACAACAAGGGCGAGACCCGCACCGACGAGGCCACCGTCTCGTGATTCGCCGCAGCTCCCGGGCCCACGGGCCGGGGGCGCCATTCCAACGGAGGAGACATTCCATGCGAACCCTGCACACATCGCTGGTCGTGGGCGCCGGCCTGCTGGCCGCCTCGGCTGCCAGCTGGGCCCAGAAGTCCACCATCGAGGCCATCGAGGAATACCGCGCCATGCTGGCCGACGGCAACCCGGCCGAGCTGTACGAGATGAAGGGCGAAGAGCTCTGGAAGCAAAAGCGCGGGCCGAAGAACGCGTCGCTCGAGCAGTGCGACCTGGGCAAGGGCCCGGGCGTCGTCAAGGGCGCCTTCGTCGAGCTGCCGCGCTACTTCGCGGACACCGGCACGGTGCAGGACCTGGAGTCGCGCCTGGTCACCTGCATGGAGCGCCTGCAGGGCTTCGACGGCGACAAGATCGCCAAGACCCGCTTCGGGCAGGGCGAGATGGCGAACGTCACCGCGCTGGCCACCTATGTCGCCGCCGCTTCCAAGGGCCTGCCCTTCAACCTGCCGCAGGCGCACCCCATGGAGCGCAACTTCTACGAGGCAGGCAAGCGCATCTTCTTCATGCGCGGCGGCACGCACGACTTCTCCTGCGCCTCCTGCCACGGCGAGGACGGCAAGCGCATCCGCCTGCAGGACCTGCCCAACCTGACCAAGAACCCCGGCGACGGCGTCGGCTTCGCGGCCTGGCCGGCCTACCGCGTCTCCAACGGCCAGATGTGGAGCATGCAGCTGCGCCTGAACGACTGCTTCCGCCAGCAACGCTTTCCCTACCCCGAGTTCGGCAGCGACGCGCTCACGGCCCTCAGCAGCTACCTGGGCGTGAATGCCAAGGGCGCCAAGTCGGCGGCCCCGGCCATCAAGCGATAAGACGGAGACCCGCCATGAAGCCACTGCACACCCGAACCCTGCTCCTGGCCGCCGCCACCGTCGCGCTCGCCGGCTGCGCCGGCAGCGCCGCGCAGCAACAGGCTGCCGTCGACCATGACAAGATGGCCAACGACATGGTCAAGGCCGCCTTTCGTGACCAGGGCATCGCCAAGGTCGAGCGCGTCACGCAGATCGACGAGACGCTCAAGGCCTGCAACGCCGCCGACGTGGCCGGCAAGCCGCTGGACGCCGCGACGGCCAAGCGCATCGAGGAAGCCAACCTCAAGACCGTCAAGTGGCCCTCGGACGGCAAGTTCCTGGGCGACTGGAAGGAAGGCGAGAAGATCGCCCAGAGCGGCCGCGGCATGACCTGGACCGACGCGGCCAACAGCGTCAACGGCGGCAACTGCTACAACTGCCACCAGATCGCCAAGGAGGAAATCTCCTTCGGCACCATCGGCCCGAGCCTCTACAACTACGGCAAGATCCGCGGCGTCACCGACCCGAGCAGCGCGGCGGCCAAGCCCATCGTGGAATACACCTGGGGCAAGATCTGGAACGCCAAGGCCTACAACGCCTGCTCCAACATGCCGCGCGCCGGCCACATGGGCACGCTGAACGAACAGCAGGTGCGCCACATCATGGCGCTGCTGCTGGACCCGGCCTCGCCCGTCAACAAGTAAGGCCACCACGGGGCTCATCGAACGAGGGGCGCCGCGCTCGCGCACGCGGGTCGGCGCCCTTTTTTCATTCATCGCCGGCACATCCCTCACGCCATGAACCTTTCCAAACGCGACTTCCTGCAGACCCTGGGCGCCGCCTCCGTCGCGGGGCTCGCGCTGGGCCGCTGGGCCGAGGCCGACGCCGCCACGGCCGCCCAGGGCCTCTACGACATTCCGCGCTTCGGCAACGTGTCCTTCCTGCACATGACGGACTGCCATGCGCAGCTGCGTCCCATCCACTTTCGCGAGCCGAGCGTGAACCTGGGCGTGGCGGACATGAAGGGCCGCCTGCCGCACCTGGTGGGCGAGCACCTGCTCAAGGTCGCAAAAGTGCGCCCCGGCACGGCCGAGGCGCACGCGCTCACCTACCTGGACTTCGAGCAGGCGGCGCGCCGCTACGGCAAGGTGGGTGGCTTCGCGCACATGGCCACCCTGGTCAAGCGCATGAAGGCCAGCCGCCCGGGCGCGCTGCTGCTGGACGGCGGCGACACCTGGCAGGGCTCGGCCACGGCGCTGTGGACCAAGGGCCAGGACATGGTCGAGGCGTGCAAGCTCCTGGGCGTGGACGTGATGACCGGCCACTGGGAGTTCACGCTCGGCATGGAGCGGGTCAAGGAGATCATCGAGAAGGACTTCAAGGGCCAGGTTTCCTTCGTCGCGCAGAACGTCAAGACCAACGACTTCGGCGACCCGGTCTTCGACCCCTACGTCATCCGAGAGATCAACGGCGTGCCCTGCGCCATCGTCGGCCAGGCCTTTCCCTACACGCCCATCGCCAACCCGCGCTACTTCGTGGCCGACTGGAGCTTCGGCATCCAGGATGACAACATGCAGAAGGTGGTGGACGAGGCCCGCGCCAAGGGCGCCAAGGTCGTCGTGGTCCTGAGCCACAACGGCATGGACGTGGACCTCAAGATGGCCTCGCGGGTGACCGGCATCGACGCCATCCTGGGCGGCCACACGCATGACGGCATGCCGGTGGCCAGCATCGTGGCCAATGCCGGCGGCAAGACCCTGGTGACCAATGCCGGCTCCAACGGCAAGTTCCTGGGCGTGCTGGACTTCGACGTGAAGGACGGCAAGGTGGCGGACTTCCGCTACAAGCTGCTGCCGGTCTTCGCCAACATGCTCCCGGCCGATGCGGCCATGGACGCGCTCATCACGCGGATCCGCGCGCCCTATGAAGGCAAGCTGGCCGAGCGCCTGGCCACCACCGAAGGCACGCTGTACCGGCGCGGCAACTTCAACGGCACGGGCGACCAGCTCCTGCTGGACGCGCTCATGGACGTGCAGGGCGCGCAGATCGCCTTCTCGCCCGGTTTCCGCTGGGGAACCACGCTGCTGGCCGGCCAGCCCATCACCCGCGAGTGGCTGATGGACATGACCGCCACCACCTACTCCTATGCCACGGTGAGCGAGCTCTCGGGCGAGATGATCAAGACCATCCTGGAGGACGTGGCGGACAACCTCTTCAACCCGGACCCCTACTACCAGCAGGGCGGGGACATGGTGCGCGTGGGCGGGCTGCAGTACACCTGCGACCCCACCGCCGACATGGGCCGGCGCATCACGGACATGCGCCTGGGCGGCAAGCCGATCGAGGCCTCGCGCACCTACAAGGTGGCGGGCTGGGCACCGGTGGCCGAGGAAGCCCGCAGCGCCGGCAACCGCCCCGTGTGGGAGGTGGTGGAGGAGTGGCTCAAGGCCCGCGGCGGCAAGGTCGCGGCGCGCCAGCCCAACGTGCCCAGGCTGGTGGGGCCGGTGCTGCCCAATCCCGGCTACGCGCCGGTGAAGGTCTGAGATGACCCGCATCCTGATCGCCTTGACCGCCGCCCTGTTCGCGGGCGGCGCGGCGGCCCAGCCGGCCACCTACACGCTCAAGTCCATCACGCCCGAAGCCGCGCTCAAGGCGGCCCAGGCGGCCCTGCAAAGCTGCAGCAAGAGCGGCTACCAGATCGCGGTGGCGGTGAATGACCGCGGCGGCCATCCGCTGGTCGTTCTGCGCGACCGCCTGGCCGGCGCGCACACGCCCGAGACGGCCGTGAACAAGGCCTGGACGGCGCTGAGCTTCCGCATGGACACGCTGGCCTTCGCCAAGGTCACGCAGGCCGGCGAGGAGCCCTCGGGCATCCGCCACCTGCCGCGCGTGGTGGCCATCGGCGGCGGCCGCATGATCGAAGGCGGCGGCGCCATCGTGGGTGCCATCGGCGTCTCCGGCGCCCCGGGCGGCGAGGCGGACGACACCTGCGCAAAGGCCGGGATCGCGGCCATCCAGGACGAGCTGGACTTCTGACTGGCTTCACCCCTTCCCCCTCTGGGGGAAGGCCGGGATGGGGGCCACGCCAGAAGCAGCATCGTCGGCGCGCGGGCCCCCACCCCAACCCTCCCCCAGCGGGGGAGGGGGCAGTCCACTCTCGCCAGCGAACGAATGCCTCCACACGTTTGAGCTGCAAGCGCCTGTAAGCCAGCCGCCCCTTCGCGCCGGGCTTCACGTACGGTGCGGTGCTGAGGCTCACATGAAGATACCTGCAGCACGGCGTCCCCTCTGGTCCATCGGCTCGATCGCGCTCACCGCCTGGGTGGCGGGTTGCGGCGGAGGCGGTGGGGGAGGTCCGGTCGGCGATGCCGTGAGCCTCGATGCGAACAGTGCGGCCGAGGGCTTCTGGTCCGGCACCCGGGGCGCGCAGGCTTTTGCCGACGTGATCATCCTGGAGGACGGCAGCACCTGGGGCGTGTACACGGACGAGGTCCGCATCACCGGCGGCATCCAGGGCGCCAGCCGGGGCGACGCGGGCCGCTTCAGCGCCGAAGCCACGGAGTACGACATCCTGGTCGGCACGGTGAACGCCGTCACCTACGCCGGCACCCTCACGCCGCGCTCGCGCATCGCGGCCACGAGCGGCACCGGCAGCGTCCTGTCGCTGGACTACGACCCCAACTACGAACGAGCGCCCTCGCCGCAGGCGCTCGCCGGGCGCTATGCGCTGGACGAAGCCACGGTGCTGGCCATCAGCAGCAGCGGCGACTTCAACTGGATCGCCACGCCCAGCTGCGTGCTCACCGGACGCATCGAGCCGCGGCCTTCGGGGCGCAACGTGTTCAACATGAGCCTGCGCTACCGGGGATCGGACTGCCCGCACCCGGACGGAACGCAGGTCAGTGGCGTGGCCTACCTCGACACCGCTTCCTCGCCGGACCGCCTGGTCTCGCTGGCCTTGCGCGAGGACCGCCGGGTCGGCTTCATCACGCGGGCTGCGCGCTACCAGGACCCGTCTGTTCCGGCGCCAGCGCCAGCACCGGCACCTGCTCCGGCGCCAGCACCTGCTCCGGCGCCAGCGCCAGCGCCTGCGCCAGCGCCAGCGCCAGCGCCAGCGCCAGCTCCGGCACCCGCGCCAGCTCCGGCACCCGCACCAGCTCCGGCACCCGCGCCAGCTCCGACGCCTGCGCCTGCTCCGGCCCCTGCACCCGCTCCGGGCCCCGAACCCATTCGCATCTCCCCGGGCCAGTACCCGCCGCCGGGCACGTGCCGCATCTGGGTCCTGGGCGTGCCGCCGGGTCGCCAGTCACCGCCCGGCGACTGCGATGTGCTGGAGGACCAGGTGCCGCCCGATGCGGTGCTGATCCGCGGCTGAAGAAGCGGTCGTTCAGGCCAGCTGCGTGCTGGCGGTCGCGTGCTTGTCCGCCCGCTGCGAGTGCCGGTCCTGCACCCACAGCGCCGCACGGGCGCCCGCGACGATGCCGATCACCGCGAGCACGGCGCCGGACGACAGCAGTGCCAGACCGGTGACGCCGTTGCCGACCGAGCAGCCCAGCGCCGTCACGCCACCAAACCCCATCAGCACGCCGCCGAGCAGGTGCTCGCCGAACTCGCGCGGCGAGGCGAACATCTCCCAGCGGAAGTCGCCGCGCAGCCGGGCGCTGGCGAAGCTGCCGCCCAAGACGCCCAGCACCACGGCCACGCCGAAGCTCAGCACCGTGCTCTGGTCCGTCCACATCGTCACCAGGTCCAGCAGGTGGCCCATGGGCGCGGCAAAGGACAGGCCTTCGGGCCGACGCGACTGCGTCCCCAGCCAGGCGCTCTCCAGCGTCTCGGGGTGTTCGGCGATGAAGCCGATGTGGCCGGTGAGGACCAGCGCCGCACCCAGCAGCAGGCCCACCAGCGCGCCGCCGATCACGGTGCCCGCGTCCAGGGAACGGCGCACGCGCCAGGCGAAGGCGGCAACCACCGCGACGATCAGCAGCGTGAGCAGCCAGCGCAGCGACCCCGCCGACAGGCCCAGCGCGGACGAGAGCACATGCCCCAGGTCCTGCGGCCCCGACAGCTGCACGGACCAGCGGTCGAACACCGACACGCGCAGGCTGGCGAGCAGGCCGCGCAGCGTCATCAGCGCCGCGATGGCGACCACCAGCAGGGTGAGCACCGATTTCATGTTGCCCTGGCCCGCCTTGACCAGGCTGCGCTGCGGGCAGCCGCCGCACAGGATCATTCCGTAGCCGAACAGCAGTCCGCCGAAGAGGGCCGAGGCCCAGAGCAGCCGGTCGGACCAGGCCAACGTGCGGCTGGCGTCGAAGCTGCCGGAGGCGATGAGGAGTTGCACGCATACCGCGCCCACCGCCACCGCCACGAACCAGGCCACCAGCCGTGCCGGCCCGCGGAAGATCACCCAGTCGGCGATCGCGCCGCGCACGCAAAAGCGCGTGGACTGGCTCACCGCCCCGAACACCACGCCGATGAGAAGGCCGCCCCAGAGGACGTACTGGGTCAGGGTGGCAAGGGACGCATCGGGGCTCATGGGGCAAGGAAGAGGACAGGGGAAGCCGGCGAGTTTAGCGGGGGAGGGGTGGGGGCCTTGGCGGTGGGGTCTGACGGAAACGGGCGTTATCGAAGCCGCCGACGTCTGGGCTGACCCTGTCCTAATTGATGGACGTCAATACTAACAGTCACATTGGCTGGCAACAGGTAGCACAAAGGTAATGATTCGAGGCCTCTGTGACACCACGCGTCGCGTGGGCAGCGGCACTTAGAGGAATCATGAACTGCAGAACTTCTCTTTTTGCGATGCTGGTCAGTGCGGCCAGCTTGACGGCATCACCTGATGCAACTGCGGCTAACTATTGGGCGCGCGTGGTCAGTCGCGCGAACTGCCTGGTACCCTTGCCGCGGATCAGCCCGCTGGGCTGGGATACACCTTCAACGAGTCGATCAGTTGGGATCCTTCATTCAAGGCCATCCATCGCTCACAGGTTCAATCGAATCACTATCGGCAAACCAGGTGGGCCGGTATCTGGAGCGACCAGCTGCTCGCCACCTATGTGGCGGGGAACTTCAATAGTCCTTCGTGGCGAACCTGGGCGGGTAAGGTGGACAACGGTGATAAGCGTGAGCAGCCTAACGGAACTCGCCCGTTCCGCTGGGTCCGCGGCCATCACTGGGAACTGCTGGATGGGGCTCGCTACGCGGACTACCAAAGCAGTGGTGCCATCGACTGCAATCTGACGACGTGGTGAGATGAAGCCGACGCAAGCCTTCTTGATGGCTGCCGGCGCGGCGCTGGCGGCATTGATGCTAACGCTGGGCAAATACCGATCCATGCTTCCCGAGGAAGCAGCTGGCTCGGATGGGTCCGGGACTTATTCAGATCTTGCCCAACCGAAAGCTGTCGGTCACGAACGCTCAGCTGAATCAGTGATCCCGAGTTCCATGGCGGGCGGCTCAGTGGTCACCGGGTCGCAGTCGCCTCTGCCGATCCCGGAGCCCGGAATCAGGTATGTGCCGCTCGCCCTTCAGAACCTTCCGGATGGTTGGCGCGATGACCTCGCCGCCAAGCTCGCAGCACTCCACGAGACCGGCAGCATGAGCCGGGGGAAGCTCACGCATGAGTTCCTGTCGATGGACTACATGGCCGAGAACCTGCGCAAGCACGGTTTGGGCAAGCTGCACACCCAGCTCGCGATCAGTCCGACGGACCTTCAGGCCGTGCTCGGGCCGGCATTTCAGCTGCTCGGCGCCGACGTGCAGGCCAAGCAGGTGCTGGACAGAGGATTCAGCGGGTTCTTCCAAGTGCTTGGCAATGCATCCACTGATGTTCTGGTCGAGCTCTCGGAGCGCCAAGTGGACGTTCCTGGAGGGGACGGGCTGGTGATCGCGCCGGAGTTCAACAACACACAGGTCGGTGCAAGCCCCGCCACCATCGAATCACTGAGCGATGAGCGCGGCGCGCCCGTCCGCAACCTGCAGTGGGCAACCGGCGACCGCACCTTCCACCTGAGCACCAAGGGACTGAGCACCGCGGAAGTTCTGTTGCTGGCGCAGTCCGTTGCCTCGAGGTTTACGCAGATGCCGTTCGAAGGCTGGCGCAAGCCCTACGCACTGGACGTAGAAAACCCCTTGCACCGGATCAGCCGTCCAGGGCTGGAGCAGGGTGCGGCTGCAAAGGCGCGCTGACTTCAGGAACGCGCCACCGTGCGGAGGAGACCGACGCAGAAGCATCGATGCTTAACCGTGCGGAACAACAAGTGGGTTGCCTTTCGCCAGGTGGAAGGCCTAGGTCAGTCGAGGCGCAAAGCGATGAGGTGCTCCGATCCCGATCTGTACAAGATCCATGGCCGCCTCAAGTCGAAGCATGTGGCGCTGGAGGCAAATCTCGATGAGCTATCAAGGTCTGTGGGGCTAAGCACCGTCGCGACACTTGTGCCGGTCGCGCCAGCACCGGGGCTGCATAGACGAGTGCTCAAAGCAGGGTGATGTGGCAGGCCGCCACCCGCGGGCCTACCCGCCCGCCTCGCGCACCCGGTCCGAGTTGGTCGTGCTGTGCACGCCCTTGAGCCAGGCCTCCACGTCGGCCGCGCGCGGACCGGCGGCTTTCACGGCGTCGCGCAGTTGCGATTCGCTGCAGTCGAGCTTGCGCGCCCAGTGCTCGCGCGAGGCCTTGTCGTCGAGATCGATGCGGTCGGGCTCTTGCCCGTTCTGGCTGGAATTCATGTGTGCGCCTCTCGTGGGGGGATGCGCGCCAACTTAGCCCCGTGCCGTGGACCTGCATGTAGGCCGCCACCGCCTGGGAACGCGACCACTGGGCGACACGCGCGCTTGCCGGGCGCCTGAATAATCGCCGCTCAAGCTTGCACAACAGGAATCCATGAGCGCGCCCCATCCGAGGTCCTTCGATGCCTTCCATGCCGCCCTGCAGTCGCAGGTCGAGCACGACTTTCTCGCCGGTGTGTCCACGGCCTTGCTGCGGGGCCGCGAGGTGGTTGACCGCTTCCACACCGGCTGGGCCGACCGCGAGGCCCGCGTGCCGCTGCGCGAAGACCATCTGTTCCGGGTGTTTTCCAACACCAAGCTCGTGACCTCCTGCGCGGTGATGCTGCTGGAGGAAGAAGGCCGCCTGGGCCTGGACGACCCGGTGGAACGCTGGTTGCCGCAACTGGCGAAGCGCCGCGTGCTGCGTGCAGGCGCCACGCGCATCGACGACACCGAGCCTGCCGAGCGCCCCATCACCGTGCGCCAGCTCATGACCCACACCTCGGGCCTGAGCTACGGCGTCTTCGATCCCGGCTCGCTCTTCTTCGCGGCGTACCGGCATGCCCGTGTGCTGGACCCCAGCACGGACCTGGCGGCGATGATCGATGCGCTCGAGCCCCTGCCCCTGGCCTTCCAGCCCGGCACCCGCTGGGAATACTCGGTGGGCACCGACGTGCTGGCCCGGCTGGTGGAGGTGGTTTCGGGCCAGTCGTTCCGCGACTTCCTGATGACACGCATCTTCGGCCCCCTTGGCATGGAAGACACCGACTTCTGGGTGCCACCCGACAAGCGCGAGCGCCTCTGCGCGCTGTACGCGAGCGTGGATCTGGCGCGGCCGGACGTGCCCGGCCTGGTGCGCATGGACGAGCTTCCCTATCCGGGTGCGTACCTGAGCCTCTTCGCGCGCTACTCGGGCGGTGGGGGCCTGGTGTCGTCGCGCGGGGACATGGTCAAGCTCCTGCAATCGCTGATCCCCGGCGGGCCCACGCTGCTGAAGCCGCAGACCCTTTCGCGCATGTGGACCAACCAGCTGCCGGCGCACCTGTGCGTGCAGTTCCCCGGCCTGCCGCCGCGCCGCCACATGGGTTTCGGCCTGGGCTCGGCCGTGGCGCTGGCGCCCGGACCGGGCGAGCCGGCAGGCGTCGAAGGGGAGGTGAGCTGGGGAGGCATGGCCGGCACGGTGTGGTGGATCCACCCGCAACGAGGCACGGCCGGCGTGCTGATGACCCAGCGCTGGCTGGGCACCAGCCACGCCTACGCGCTGGAGTTCAAGCGCCGGGCCTACGAGGCCCTGGGCTGAAGCGCAGGCCCGTCGACAAGCTCAGGGCAAGCGGAGTCGAAACCGCCGCAGACGGTGCTCAGGACAGGCCTGTCGAAGCGCCATCGCGCGAGACCCGCCACGCGAGCCCTTCGACAGGCTCAGGGCGAACGGGTGTGTTTGATCGAGCCAATCATTCAACGCGGCCTCAGCCGCGGTGAACAAACGCTCTCAAAAAAACAGCCAATCCACGTACCCGTCGGGTCCAACCCGTTCGGGCTGAGCCTGTCGAAGCCCATCGCGCGAGACCCACCACACGAGCCCTTCGACAGGCTCAGGACAGGCCCTTCGACAGGCTCAGGGCGAACGGATGTGTTTGATCGAGCCATGTCTTCCAACGCGGCCTCGGCCGCGGTGATGAACGCTCAGGGCGAACGGAGGTCCGCAGGACCCAGGCGGTTTACTGACCGTTGACGGCGGCCTTGAGCTTGGCGCCGGGGGTGAAGCGCACGGCGGTGGACTCGGGGATTTCCATGGCCGCGCCGGTGCTGGGGTTGCGGCCGGTGCGCGCAGCGCGCTTGCTGGCCTTGAAACTGCCGAAGCCGGTGATCGTCACTTCGTCACCCGAAGCCATCTGCTGGCTGATGACCTCGATGAAGGCATCGAGGTGCTTGGCGGCGGCGGCCTGGGACTCTCCGGTGGCCTGGGCCAGTGCTTCGACGAGTTCGCCTTTTTTCATGAAGTCTCCTTTCCAAAAGGGCGTGAGTGTAGCGGCCGGTGGGCGCGTGGGGCCCGCCGATCGGCCGCGACGGAATTTTTCCGCGCGGCTTTTGCGCGGCCGGGGTCCTGGCGGGTCCATACTCGCGCGGCCGAGCTTTCGCATGCCACGCGCACCGGATCATCACTACGTCTATGTCGTCGAACTCGCGCGCGCCGTGTGGGAACGGCCGCGCTTCCGGCGTGCCAACCCGCAGTGGCGGGAGGGCTGCCCCTTCGTGTACGTGGGCATGACGGGGCTCGACCCGGATGTCCGCTTCGACAAGCACAAGGCCGGCATCCAGGCCAACCGCTTCGTGATGGCGTTCGGCCTGCGCCTGTTGCCCGAGCTGTACGAGGCCTACAACCCCATGCCCTACGAAGCCGCGCGCGTGGTGGAAGTGGAGCTGGGCATCGCGCTGCGGCGACGCGGCTTCGGCGTGTGGCAGGCTTGAGGTCCCCATGACATCGCCCGATCCTTTCCTCATCGACGCCCGGCCGCTCATGGCCGAACTGGAACGCTTCGCGGCCGCGCGCGACTGGGCGCGGTTCCACGCGCCCAAGAACCTGGTGATGGCGCTGACCGGCGAGGTGGGCGAACTGAGCGAGATCTTCCAGTGGCTCACCGAGGACGAGTCGCGCGCGGTCGCGCAGGCGCCCGCGACCGCGCAGGCCGTTCGCGAGGAGATCGCCGACGTGCTCCTGTACCTCGTGCGCCTGGCCGCCGTGCTGGAGATCGACCTGGACGAGGCGGTGCGCCGCAAGATGGCGCTCAACGCGCGCAAGTACCCGGCCCCCGGCCCCGCGCAGCCGTGAGCGTGCCGGGCGTTTCCGATCCGCCCGAGAGGGCCGATGCCGTGCAGCCCGGCTTCATGGTGCTGCACGGCAACCATCCCGAGACCCTGCGCGCCCTGCTGTCCACCTGGATGGCCGCCACGCCCCTGCACCCGCTGGAAAACGAGGTCGTGCTGGTGCAGAGCAACGGCGTGGCGCAGTGGTTCAAGCTGCACATGGCGAGCGATGAAGGGCAGGGCGGCATGGGCATTGCGGCCGCCGTGCAGACGCAGCTTCCGGCGCAGTTCACCTGGACGGCCTACCGCGCGCTGCTGGGGCCGGGCGAGGTGCCGGCGGAGTCCCCATTCGACAAGCCGCGCCTGGTCTGGCGCCTCATGCGCCTGCTGCCCGCCCTGCTGGAGCAGCCCGCCTTCGAGCCCCTGCGCCGCTTCCTGCGCGCCGACGAGGGCCTGGGGGAGGCCGCGGGCGCCGACGTGCCCGGGCGGCGCCTGCACCAGCTGTGCGAACACCTGGCGGACCTGTTCGACCAGTACCAGGTCTGGCGCGCCGACTGGCTCGGCGCCTGGGCCGAAGGGCAGGACACGATCACGCAGCGCGGCGAAACGCAGCCGCTGCCCGGCGAGGCGCTGTGGCAGCCCGCGCTCTGGCGCGCCTTGCGCGCCGACGTGGGCGAGCGCGCCGCCAGCCGCAGCCGGGCGGAGGTGCACGAACGCTTCCTGCACGCCGCGCGCGAGCCGGGCCGCGCGCGGCCTGCGGGCCTGCCGCGGCGCATCTCGGTGCTGGGGGTGTCCTCCATGCCGCAGCAGGTGCTGGAGACGCTCGCGGCGCTCGCGCGCTGGTGCCAGGTGCTGCTGTGCGTGCACAACCCCTGCCGGCACGACTGGTCCCGCATCCTGCCGGGGCACGAGCTGCTGCGCGCCGAGCGCCGCCGCCAGCGTCCGCGCCGCCTGCCGGCGAATGCGCCCGACGCGCCCAGCCATCCGCTGCTGGCCGCCTGGGGCCGGCAGGGCCGCGATTTCATCCGCCTGCTCGACGCGCACGACGAGCGCGAGGGCTACGACCGGCGCTTCGAGCAGGTCCTGCGGCAGGTGGACTGCTTCGAGCCCAACGCCGCGCCAGGCGGGTCGCCGTCGCTGCTGCACCGCCTGCAGGACGACATCCTGGAGCTGCGCGACCCCGCCGAGACCCGCGCCCTGTGGCCGGATGTCTCCCGCGACGACCGCTCCATCGCCTTCCACATCGCCCACGGCCCCTTGCGCGAAGTCGAGGTGCTGCACGACCGCCTGCTCGCCGCCTTCGCGGCCGATCCCACGCTCAGCCCGCGCGACGTGATGGTCATGGTGCCGGACGTCGCCGCCTACGCGCCGCACATCCAGGCCGTCTTCGGGCAGGCCGCGCGCGGCGACGCGCGCCACATTCCCTTCGGCATCGCCGACCGCGGCCCGGGGCACCACGAGCCGCTGGTCGCCGCGCTGGCGCAGTTGCTCGCGCTGCCCCGCTCGCGCGTGCCGGCCAGCGAGGTGCTGGACCTGCTGGAGGTGCCCGCGTTGCGCCGGCGCCTGGGCCTGGCCGAGGAGGACCTGCCGCTGCTGCGCCGCTGGATCGCGCAGGCGCAGGTGCGCTGGGGCCTGGACGCGGCGCAGCGCGAAAGCCTGGGCCTGCCGCCGGGGCTGGAGCAGAACAGCTGGGCCTTCGGCCTGCGCCGCATGTTCCTGGGCTACGCCGTGGGCCGCGGCCAGCCTTGGCAGGGCGTCGCGCCCATGGACGAGATCGGCGGACTGGACGCGGCGCTGCTCGGCCCGCTCGCGCGCCTGGTGGACCTGCTGGAGCGCCATGGGCGCGCCCTGGCCGAGCCCGTGCCGCCGTCGGCCTGGCGCGAGCGGCTGGAGGCGCTGCTGGACGACTTCTTCGACGCGCCGGACGGCAGTGCGCAGGCGCTGCTGGTGCTGCGCCTGCGCGGCGCGCTGCACGACTGGGCGCGCGAGTGCGCCGATGCCGCCCTGGAGGACGCGCTGCCGCTGGCCGTGGTGCGCGAGCACTGGCTCGCGCGCATCGAACGCGGCTCGCTCTCGCAGACCTTCTTCACCGGGGGCGTCACCTTCGCCTCGCTCATGCCCATGCGGGCCATTCCCTTCCGGCGCATCGCGCTGCTCGGCATGAACGACGGCGACTACCCGCGCAGCCGCCCGCCCGCGGACTTCGACCTCATGGCCCACGACTGGCGCGCGGGGGACCGATCGCGCCGCGAGGACGACCGCTACCTGTTCCTGGAAGCCCTGCTGTCCGCCCGGGACCATCTGCACGTGAGCTGGGTCGGCCGCAGCATCCGCGACAACCAGGAGCGCCCGGCCTCGGTGCTGGTGGCGCAGCTGCGCGACCACCTCGCCGCCTGCTGGCGCCTGGAAGGCGACGCGCGCGGCGGCGTCGAGGCCGGACGGGCGCTGCTCGAGGCCCTCAGCTGCGAGCACCGCCTGCAGCCCTTCGACGAAGCCTACTTCGACGGCCGGGACCCCCGCATCGCCAGCTACGCGCGCGAGTGGCGGCATGCGCGCGAAGACGGCCCCGGCGACGCACCCGCACCGGCGCTCGCACTCCTGCCGCGCGAGGAGCCCTTCACGCTGCGCGAGTTCGCCGGCTTCGCCCGCGCCCCCGTGCGCTTCTTCTTCAACCAGCGCCTGCGCGTGCACTTCGACGCCGAGGGCGCCTTGGAGGACGACCAGGAGCCCTTCGCGCTCGACGCGCTGCAGCACTGGAAGCTGCAGGACGAACTGATCGCCGCGCAGCGCGCCGCGCTGGACCGGGGCGGCGACCGCGCCGCCGTGCTCGCCGCCGGCCTGGAGGCGCTGGACGCCCGCGGATGCCTGCCGGTGGGCGCGCTGGCCGCGCCGGTGCGCGAGGCGCTGGCCGAACCCATGGAGGCGCTCTTCCACGCCTACGAGCGCGCGCGGGCCGACTGGCCGATCGAGCTGCAGGCCGAGCTGGTGGACAGCGCGGCCTGCGCACTGGACGGCCCCTGGCTGCAGGACTGGCTTTCCGACCTGCGCGGCAACGCGCGGGGCGAGCGCTGCCGGCTGGTCATCGACAGCACCGGCCTGGTGAAGAACAAGCACTGGCGCCTGGACAAGCTGGCGGGCCACTGGGTCATGCACCTGGCCGGCCACCTGGGCGGGCAGGCGATGAGCAGCATCGTCTGCAGCAAGGCCGGCACGCTGCGCCTGTCGCCCCTGGCCCCGGACCAGGCCCGCGCGATCTGGCAGGACCTCGCGGCGGCGATGGCCGAGGGCCTCGCGCGGCCGCTGCCCTTTGCCATGCAGGCCGCGTGCGCCTGGATCGCCGCGGTGGACGGCAAGGGCGAGGCGGCTGCGCGCGAGGCCGCGCGCCGCTGCTACGAGGACCACGAGCCCGCCTTCGGCCAGGAAGCCGAGTGCCGCCGCGACCCCTACCTCGGGCGCGCCTTCCCGGACTTCGCCACGCTCTGGAGCGAGGGCGAGTTCGCACGCCTGGCCGAGCGCCTGCTGCGGCCCCTGCAGCAGGCGCCCAGGAACAGGCCGGAGGCCCCATGAGCGTGCCGGATCGCCCCAAGCGTTCATCACCGGCGCCCGCCGTGCGGAGGGTCGTCCGGTGAGCCCGCGCCTCATGGACCCCCTGCGCTTTGCGCTGCGTGGCTCGCAGCTGGTGGAGGCCAGCGCCGGCACCGGCAAGACCTTCACCATCGGCGCGCTCTACCTGCGCCTGGTGCTGGGCCACGGCGGCGAGGCCGCTTTCGATCGCCCGCTCGATCCGCCGCAGATCCTGGTGGTCACCTTCACCGAAGCGGCCACGCAGGAACTGCGGGACCGCATCCGGCACCGTCTGGCCGAAGGCGCCGCCGCCTTCCGTCTCGCCCCCGGCGAGGTCGCGCCGGCAGGTGGCACGCCGGACCTGCTGCATGAACTGCGCGCCAGCTACCCGCCCGCCCGATGGCCCGAGTGCGCGCGCCGGCTGCAGCAGGCGGCCGAATGGATGGACGAGGCCGCGATCTCCACCATCCACGGCTGGTGCCAGCGCATGCTGCGCGAGCACGCCTTCGACAGCGCGAGCCTGTTCAGCCAGACCCTGCAGCCGGACACCGAGGCGCTGATGCAGGAAGCCGTGCGTGACTGGTGGCGCAGCTTCGTCTATCCGCTGCCGCCCGCGCAGGCCTTGGCCGTGGCCGACTGGTGGCCACAGCCCGAAGCGCTGGCGGGCGCGGTGCGCAAGCTGCTCGTGCACCGCGAGCTCCTGGCGCCGGGCGCGGCACCCGCGCAGGCCCTGCGCGAGGCGGGCGAGGAGGCCGGCGAGCGGCTGGCCGAATGGAAGCGGCCCTGGGCGCGCTGGGTGGGAGAGCTCTCCGGCCTGATCGAGGGGGCCGTCGCCGAGCGCCGCCTGAACGGCCAGAAACTCGGCCGCCGCAAGGCCTGGCTGGAGGCGCTGCGCGAGTGGGCCGAAGGCGATGCGCGGGCGCCGGCCCTGACCGAGACCGCGTACGCGCGCCTCACGCCGGGTGGGCTGGACGAGGCGCTCCTGGGCGGCCCGCCGCTGCGGCATCCGGCGCTGGACGACCTGGCGTCGCTGCCGGCGCGCCTGGCCACGCTCCCGGACGGGCGCCTGCCCGTGCAGCACCACGCCGTGCACTGGGTGGCCGAGCGGCTGGCCCTGGAGAAATGCCGCCGGGCCGAGATGGGCTTCGACGACATGCTGGTGCAGCTGGATGCGGCGCTGCGCCGTCCCGGCCAGGGCGAGCGCCTCGCGCGCAGCATCCGCGAGCAGTTCCCCGCGGCGCTGATCGACGAGTTCCAGGACACCGACGCCCTGCAGTACCGCATCTTCGACGCCATCTACGGCGTGCGCGAGAACCGGCCGCAGCAGGCCCTGGTGCTGATCGGCGACCCCAAGCAGGCCATCTACTCCTTCCGCGGCGCGGACATCCACAGCTACCTCGCCGCCCGGGCGGACACCGAAGGCCGCCACAGCACCCTGGGCACCAACTTCCGCGGCGCCGAGGCCATGGTGCGGACGGTGAACCACCTCTTCTCGCGCGCCGAGGCGCGCGCGGACGGCGAGGGCGCCTTCCTGTTCGCGGGGCCGGCGGGCAATCCGCTGCCCTTCCTGCCGGTGCGGGCGCAGGGCCGGGCCGAAGCCTGGCACGTCGAGGGGCAGGCCGCGCCCGCGCTCACCTTCTGGTGGCACGAGGCCGAGGACACGCGCGCGCTCGCCGCCGCCTGCGCGGCGGAGGTCCTGCGCCTGCTTCGCCTGGGCCGCGCGGGGCAGGCGGGCTTCCAGCGGCCCGGTGCGCCGCTGGCGCCCGTGCGGCCCGGCGACATGGCGGTGCTGGTCAACACCGGCCGCGAGGCGCAGGCGGTGCGCGCGGCGCTGCGCCGCGCGGGCGTGCGCAGCGTCTACCTCTCGGACCAGGACTCGGTCTTTCGCAGCGAGGCTGCCGCCGACGTCCAGCGCCTGCTGGCGGCCTGCGCGGCCCCGGACGACGAGCGCCTGCTGCGCGCCGCGCTGGCCTCGCCGCTGCTGGGGCTGGACTGGACCGCACTCGATCGCCTCGGCACCGACGAGGCGGCGTGGGAGGAGGCGGTGCTGCAGTTCCGCCGCCTGCACGAGCAGTGGCGCCGCCAGGGCGTGCTGCCCATGCTGCGGCGGCTGCTGCATGACTTCGGCGTGCCGCGGCGCCTGCTGGCGGGCGGCGACGAGCGCCGGCTCACCGACGTGCTGCACCTGGCCGAGCTGCTGCAGGAGGCCAGTACGCGCCTCGAGGGCGAGCATGCGCTCCTGCGCTTCCTGCACGAGCAGCGCGGCGAACCCGGGCCGGGCGGGCAGGACGATCGCATCCTGCGCCTGGAGAGCGATGCCGAACTGCTCAAGGTGGTCACGGTGCACAAGTCCAAGGGCCTGGAATACCCGCTGGTGTTCCTGCCCTTCGGCTGCAGCTTCCGCCCCGTCAAGGCCGCCGACCTCCCGATCCGCTGGCACGAGGGCGGCCGGCTGCGCCTGAGCCTGGCACCCGACGACGCGCAGCTCGCCGCCGCCGACCGCGAGCGCCTGGCCGAGGACCTGCGCAAGCTGTACGTCGCGCTGACCCGGGCCCGCCATGCCACCTGGATCGGCGTCGCGCCGGTCCGGGAGCCGCACCGCAGTGCGCTCGGCCGGCTGCTGGTGGGCGCGGGGCCTTTCGAGGCCGACGCCTTGCAGGTGGCGCTGCGCACGCTGCCCGGCGAGTGCGAGGGTATCGCCGTCGCGCCTGCGCCGGCCGCGCCGGCCGAGCGCTTCGAGGAGCCGGCTCCGCTGCGCCGCTGGGCGCCCGAGCCGCCCCTGCCCGCCCCGCGCCCGCCCTGGTGGGTGGCGAGCTATTCGCGCCTGCGCATGCAGGGCGAGGACCCGTACGAGGAGCTCGCCGCGCCCGAGACCGCCGGCGAGGACACCTTCCTCGAAGCCGGCGAGGCCGCCGTCCCCGGCGCGCGCCCGGCAGGGGCCGACCCGGCCATCGAGCTGCATGGCCTGCCGCGTGGCGCATCCACCGGCACGTTCCTGCACGGCCTGCTGGAATGGGCCGGCCGCGAAGGCTTCGGTCGCCTGGCCGAGCAGCCGGCGCTGGTGCGCGCCGAGGTCGAACGGCGTTGCCGCGCGCGCGGCTGGCAGGCGCACGCGCCGCTGATGGCCGACTGGCTGGCGGGCTGGCTGCGCACGCCGCTGGTCCTTCCCGGCGCTGCGCCGACCGCGCCCCGGGACCTGCGCCACTACCAGGTGGAGATGGAGTTCTGGTTCGCCACCGCCCGCGTCGACGCCGGCGCGCTGGACCGGCTGGTGCGCCGCCACCAGCTTCCCGGCGAACCGCGGCCGGCGCTGGCGCCGCAGGCGCTGCACGGCATGTTCAAGGGCTTCATCGACCTGGTCTTCGAGCACGCGGGCCGCTGGTGGGTGGCCGACTACAAGTCCAACGCCCTGGGCGAGCACGACGCCGACTACGACGCCGCGGCCCTGCGCCGCGAGGTGCTGCGGCATCGCTACGAACTGCAGTACGTGCTGTACGTCTTCGCCCTGCACCGGCACCTGCGCGCGCGCCTGCCCGGCTACGACTACGAGCGCCACGTCGGCGGGGCCGCCTACCTGTTCCTGCGCGGGCACGCCGGGCCGGTACGCGGCCTGCACGCGGACCGCCCGCCACGGGCCCTCATCGAGGCGCTCGATGCGCTCTTTGCCGGGGAGGCCAGGCCATGAACCTGCACCGGAGCGCCGACGTGCCGCCCGGGACGGACGCGCTGCTGCGCACGCTGCAGGCCTGGGTGGACGCCGGCTGGCTGCGCGCGGTGGACGCCGCCTTCGCCGGCTTCCTCGCGCGCGAGGCGCCGGATGCCGACGCGGCCCTGCTGCTGGCCGCCGCCCTGGCCAGCCACCAGCTCGGACGCGGCCACCCGTGCCTGGTGCTGGGCGCGGTGCTGCGCGATCCCGTCGGCACGCTGGACCTGCCCCCCGAGGGCTGGACCGCTGAAGCTGCCGGCGTGCCGTCCGCGCCGGAGCCTCCCGCGGCCCTGCTGGCCGGCCTGGACGCGGCGGGCTGGGCGAGCCGCCTGCGGCATCCGGCGCTGGTCGGCGCCGGGGAGGGCGCCGGTCCGCTGGTGCTGGAAGACGGGCGCCTGTACCTGCGGCGCTACTGGGAGCACGAGCGCGTGGTGCGCGCCGGCATCGCCGCGCGCCTGGACGATGCGCAGGGCCCGCCGGCCGCGGCCCTGCGCGAGGTGCTGGACGCCCTCTTCCCCGGCGACGCAGGGCCGGAGGCGTTCGACTGGCAGAAGGCCGCCTGCGCGGTCGCGGTGCGGCGCCGCATCGGCGTCATCACCGGCGGGCCGGGCACGGGCAAGACCACCACGGTGGTCAAGCTGCTGGCCGCCCTGCAGCACCTGGCGCTGGGCGGGCAGCTCGCGGGCCGCGCGGCGGGGCGGCCGCTGCGCATCCGGCTGGCCGCGCCCACCGGCAAGGCCGCGGCGCGCCTGAACGAGTCCATCGCCGGGGCCGTGCGCAGCCTCCCGCTGCAGGCGCTGCCCGAGGGCGAAGCCGTGCGCGCGGCCATCCCCACGCAGGTCGTCACGCTGCACCGCCTCCTGGGCAGCCTGCCGCACAGCCGCCATTTCCGGCACCACGCGGGCCAGCCCTTGCCGCTGGACGTGCTGGTGCTGGACGAGGCCTCCATGGTGGACCTGGAGATGATGGCCGCCCTCCTGCAGGCGCTGCCGCCCGCGGCCCGCCTCATCCTCCTGGGCGACAAGGACCAGCTCGCGTCGGTGGAAGCCGGCGCCGTGCTGGGCGCACTGTGCCGGCGCGCCGACGCGGGGCACTACACACCGGCCACGCGGCAGGCGCTGGCCGAGCTCACCGGCCAGCGGCTGCCCGAGGAATTCGTCGACCCGCAGGGCCTCGCCTGGGACCAGGCGGTGGTCAAGCTGCGTCGCAGCTGGCGCTTCCAGGGTGACAGCGGCATCGGCCAGCTCGCCGAGGCGGTGAACGCGGGCCGCGCGGAGGCGCTGCCGCGCCTGGCCCGGCGCCGCTTGCCGGACCTGGCCTTCGTCTGGCTGCCGCGGGACCCGGGCGCCCTGCGCCAGCTCGCGCTGCACGGGACCGCCGCCGGTGCCTCGACGCCCGACCTGTTCGACGGGCCCACCGGTCCACTCGGCCACGCGCACTACCTGCGCCTGCTGCAGGCGACGCAGCCCGCGCTGGACGCCTCGCCCGAGGCCCTCGACGCCTGGGCGCGCGGCGTGCTCGCCGCCTTCGGCGAGTTCCAGCTGCTGTGCGCGGTGCGCCGCGGACCGCAGGGGGTGGAGCAGCTCAATCGGCAGGTGGGCGCCTGGCTGTGCGAAGCCGGCCTGCTCGGCACGGCGCAGGGCTGGAGCCTGGGCCGCCCGGTCATGGTCACGCGCAACGACTATGCCCTGGGCCTCATGAACGGCGACGTCGGCATCACGCTGGCCACGCCGGTGCCCGACGCGGGCGGCGAGCTGCAGTGGAAGCTGCGCGTGGCCTTCGCTGGCGGCGGTGCGAACCAGCCGGTGCGCTGGGTGCTTCCGAGCCGGCTCTCGTCCGTGGAGACGGTGTTCGCAATGACGGTGCACAAGTCGCAGGGCTCCGAGTTCTCGCATGCGGCGCTGGTGCTGCCGGCGCAGGACAGCCGCGTGCTCACGCGCGAGCTGGTCTATACCGGCATCACGCGCGCGCGCCGGTGGTTCACGCTGGTCTCCGGCGGCGACGAGCGCCTGCTCGCGCAGGCCGTGTCGCGGCGGCTGGAGCGAAGCGGCGGGCCGCTGGCCTGAAAGACCCTCCTAGGGAATCCTCTGAGTCGCACCCGACCGGCGGGACTACACTGGTCGGCACCCCACAGGCTTCGGCCGACCGCCATGTCCCAGCACCAGCCACGTCCGGGCGGCGCAGCCCGATCCAGCGAGCGCGCCTGCGCGCTGCCCTCGCTGCCCGCGGGGATCCCCGCCGCGGGGATCCCGGCCGTGCTGGAGCAGTGCCTGCGCCACGCGCCTGCCTTCATCGCGCTGGTCATGGGCCGCCAGCATGTCTTCGCCTTCGTGAACGACGCCTATGCCGAGTGGATCGGCCAGCCCGCTTCCGAGTTGTGCGGCCGCCCGGCGTTCGACGTGCTCTCCGGTGTCCGCGGCCAGGGTTTCGAGGAACTGCTCGATCGGCTGTGGACCACGCGCGAGCCCTACGTGGGGCGGGGCGTGGCGGTGCGCATCGGAACGCGCCCCGACGCGCGCGAGCTCTTCGCCGACCTGGTCTTCCAGCCCGTCTTCGACGAGCGCGGCGACATGGCGGGCATCTTCTTGCAGTGGCACGACGTGACCGAGCGCCACCGGCTCGGCGAGGCGCAGCGCCTCGCCGCCCAGAACCAGGACGTCTTCCTCACCAAGCTGGTCCACGAGCTGCGCACGCCCGTGGCCGCGATCCGCGGCGCGATGGAGGTGCTCGCGCGGCGCCCGGGCCAGGTCTCGGGGCCGGTGGAGCGCATGGTCCGCATCGTGCGCCACCAGGCCGGCAGCATCGGCAGCCTGATCGACGAGCTGGCCGACCTGGCCAGCGTCAAGCTCGGACGCAGCGCCGCCCCGATGACCGACTGCGTGGTGCTGCAGGACGTGGTGCGCCATGCGGTGGAGGCGTGCACGCCGCTCCTGGACGCGCGCGGCCACGCGCTGCGCGTGCTGATGCCCGAGCCGGACGTCGTGCTCCAGGGTGACGCCCTCAGGCTCGACCGCGCGCTGTGCAACCTGCTCACCAACGCGGCCAAGTACACCGCGCCGGGCGGACGCATCGAGGTGCAGCTGTCCTGCGCGCGGCAGGGCGCGGTCATCTGCGTGTCCGACAACGGCATCGGCCTGGCGCGCCCCTCGCTGGAGCGCATCTTCGACCTCTTCCACCAGGAGGAGGCCGGCACCGACGCGCGCCAGGGCGGCCTGGGCATCGGCCTCGCGCTGGTGCGCCAGATCGCGCAGGCGCACGGCGGCAGCGTTCAGGCCCACAGCGACGGGCCGGGGCGGGGCGCGAGCTTCGTGCTGAAGCTGCCGACGGCGCGCTCCTAGGCGTCCGCCCGCTAGCGCGTGTACGCCTCCAGCACGTAGCGCCTGAGCATGCGGTGCGAGTTGAACTGCGAGCCGTTGCGGGCGATGGCTTCGCGGCACACGTGCAGCCAGGCCTGGGGGTCCTCGTAGAACAGCGGCGCGATCACCTGCTCCAGCTGGTCGTGCAGGGACAGGGAGTCCACGGCCGGATCGTGCGGGCCGTCCGGTCCGACCGCCCATCCGGTCACGCCTTCCTCCCAGCCCTCCAGCCACCAGCCGTCCAGCACGCTCAGGTTGGGCACGCCGTTGAGCGCCGCCTTCATGCCGCTGGTGCCCGAGGCTTCCAGCGGACGCTGCGGCGTGTTGAGCCACAGGTCCACGCCGGCCGTCATCTGCCGGCCCAGGTCCATGTCGTAGCCGGGAAGGAAGACCAGCGGCACCTCGCCTTCGAGTTCGCGTGCGATGGCATGCAACTGCTCGATGTGCTGCTTGCCCTCCCAGTCGCGCGGATGCGCCTTGCCGGCCATGACGATCTGCAGCGGATAGCGGCGCGCGATGCGCCGCAGGCGCGCCAGGTCGCTGAACAGGAGCAGCGGCCGCTTGTAGCTGGTCATGCGGCGGGCGAAGCCGATGGTCAGGCAATCCGGCGCCAAGGCGACCGGCTCCGCCACCCGCTGCGCGTGCGCCAGCAGGCTCGCCTTGGCCCGCGCATGCGCGCGGGCGATGTCCTCCAGCGGGATGCGGCTGGCATGGATCAGGAGTTCGGGCTCGTGGCACCAGTGCGGCACGTGCTGGTCGAACAGCGCGCGGTGCCCGTCCGAGGCCCAGGTCCAGGGATGCACGCCGTTGGTGATGGCATGCACCTCGAAGCCCGGGAACATGGCGCGTGACACCTCGGCGTGCCGCTGCGCGACGCCGTTGACCCAGCCGCTCAGCTCCAGGGCCACCAGCGTCATGTTCAGCCGCTCGGCGCCGCCCAGGCGCCGCAGCAGCTCGGCGGAGGCGAGGGTTCCGAGCAGCGAATGGACCAGGTCGTGCTCGAACTGGTCGTGGCCCGCCGGCACCGGCGTGTGCGTGGTGAAGACGCAGCGCCGGCGCACGGCCTCGATGGCGGCGTCCAGGTCGCAGTCGCTGCGCTCCATTTGCTCGCGCAGCAGCTCCAGGGTGAGCAGGGCCGCGTGGCCTTCGTTCAGGTGGTACTTCTCCACCGGACACCCGATGGCCGCAAGGAGGCGCACGCCGCCGATGCCCAGCACCATCTCCTGCGCGAGCCGGTAGGCCGCATCGCCGCCGTACAGCGTTCCTGTGAGCGCGCGGTCCTCGGGGTGGTTCTCCGGCAGGTCGGTATCCAGCAGCAGGACCGACACGGGCTGGGATTCGGCGCAGTGGCTTTCGATGCGCCACTCCCAGGCGGTGACCCAGACCTCGCGCGCGCCGACACGCACTGGCACCTTGACCGGGACATGGCGCGCGTGATCGGCCGGATTCCAGGCCTGCGGGTGCTCCAGCTGCCGACCGCCCTCGATCTGCTGGCGGAAGTAGCCGCTGCGCGAGGCGAGCGTGACCGCAGTGACGGGCAGCGCCAGGTCCGCGGCGCTGCGCAGGGTGTCGCCGGCCAGCACGCCCAGGCCGCCGCTGTAGGTGGGCACGTCGCTCTGGAGGGCGATCTCCATGGAGAAGTAGGCGACGTGGGGGATGCGGACGGAGGTCATGGCAAGGCGCTCCACGAGACATCAGATCGAACGGACCACCACCTGCGGCCGCAGGCGGCGCACGTCCTCGGGCCGGCACAGCGTGGTGCCGGGCGCGAGCAGGGCGGCGGCGGAGGCCGCCATGGCCTCGGCGAGCGCTTCGGGCGCGGGATCGCCGCGGTCCAGGGCCCAGAGCAGGCCGCCGAGGAAGCTGTCGCCCGCGCCGATGGTGCCGGCCACGGCCACGGACAGGGCCGCCGCGCGCCAGGCGCCTTCGCGGCTGACCAGCATCGCGCCCTGGGCGCCCAGCGACAGGGCCACCAGCGCGCTGGCGCCGCGCTCGACCAGGTCGCGGCAGGCCCGAAGCTGCGCGGCCTCGTCGGGCAGCGCTTCGCCGCGCAGCTCCTCCAGCTCGCGCAGGCTGGGCTTGCACAGGTGGACCCCCGCCGCGAGGCCGGCGGCCAGCCCCGCCCCCGAGGTGTCCAGGGCCAGCGGAACCCGCCGGGCCGCAAGCTCGCGGGCGAGCTCACCGTAGGCGGTGGGCGGCACCCCGGGCGGCAGGCTGCCGCTGGCGACCACCCAGCTGCCTGCGTCCGCCAGCGCCAGCACGCGGTCGATGCAGGCGTGCCACTGCGCGTCGGTGAGCGCCGGTCCGGGAAGCACGAAGCGGAACTCATGTCCGCTGCCTGCTTCCAGCACGGTGAAGTTCTCGCGCGTTTCGCCCTCGATGGGCAGCGCTTCGAACGGCACCGACTCGGCGCGCATCAGGTCCTGCAGCTGCCCGCCGCTGCTGCCCCCGGCCGGAAAGACGGCCTGCACGCGCATGCCCAGGCGCATCGCCACGCGCGCGACGTTGATGCCGCCGCCGCCAGGATGGCGTTGCACGGCTTCGCAGCGCAGCTTGTGCGAGGGCACGAGCCGCTGCGTGCGCGTGGACACGTCCACGGCCGGGTTGAGGGTGAGGGTCAGCAGGGACGTCATGCCCGCATGCTGCGACGCCGGCGATGCGTTCGGGTTGACCCGGCTCAAGCGGCGCGCCGCTCAGGGCGTGCGCAGGCGCTGTGTGTACACGTCGAAGTCGCCACCGGCGGCGCTGGACCATGCGGCCACCGCGCCACTGCCGACGAGCGCCTCCAGCCGAGGTTCGCCGCCTGCCGTGTCGAGCACGAGCGCGTCGCCCAGGCGCTGCGCGTTCGCGTCGAAGCGTTCGAGCTGCACGCGTGCGTCCGGCAGCTGGGAGGCCAGCAGGAAACCGCCGCCGGCCAGTCCGGCAGCGGACAGGGGCGAGCCCGCGAGCGCGACGCTGTCCAGTGCCTGGCCGCTTGCATCGAGCAGCGTCACGGACTGCGGCGCGATGCGCAGGTAGCGGCCGCTGGACAGCGCAAGCAATGTGCTGTCCTCGGGCACGCCGGAGAGGGTCAGGCGCAGCGCGGGGGCGAAGTGGAGCAGGACGTTGGCGGGCTGGTAGCTCTCGTCCTGCTGGTCCACCGCCGCGGTCCAGCCGCCCTGGGCGTCGGCCAGCAGGCGCAGGGACGCGTCGCCCGGCGAGCCGGCGCGCCCGAGGATGGTGGGCGCGCCGACGGGCTGGCCATTGGCTGCATAGTGCTGCTGCGACAGCGTGAAGCGGATGGTGACGGAGGACGGGGCGATGTCGCCCCAGCCGATCACGAAGCCTCCATCGGCCAGCCCGATCGCCTGGACCAGGCCCTTGCTGGGCGAGCGGTAGTTGGGCTCGTAGCTCAGCTCCGAGACCGCCGTCTCGGCGGTGATGCGCTGGCCCGCGGCATCGAAGCGCTGCCAGTACACCCCGGTGCGCGCACGCGGCGGCATGGTGCCGGGCAGCTCGCGCCACACGGCATAGGCCGCCACCACGCCGCCATCCGGCAGCACGGCCAGGGACAGGTCCTGCACGCCGGGCGCGCCCGCGTTCTCCACGGTGAAGGGCAGGGCGATGCCCGCGTTCACAGGCTGTCCGGCAGCGTCGAAGCGCCGCAGCCACAGCGAGCCGTCCTGCGAGCGCCAGGCCACGGCATGGCCGCCGCCCGCGACGGCGCCGACGTCGGCCAGGAGCTGGTCGCCGGCCGTCTGCACGTTCACGCGCTCAGCGGGTTCGCCCGACAGAGGGGCGGGTGCAGGAGCGGGCGCCGGGGCAGGCGCCGGGGCAGGCGCAGGCGCGGGCGCAGGCGCGGGCGCGGGCGCAGGCGCGGGCCCGGGTGCCGGTGCGGGTGGAGCGACCGCCACCGGTGAGCCGGTGCCGTCGGACGCGCTGGCCGCGTCGCCTCCACCACCGCCACCGCATGCCGCCAAGGCGCCCATGAGCGCGGTGACCATGCCCAGTCTCATCCATGCTTGCTGCATCGCTTCCGACCTCCCCTCGACTGTCGTCGTGAGGCATTCTTGCCGTGTGCGGTCGCGCTGTTGTGCACAAAGTGGTCACTTGTGTAACCTGGCACGACAAACGCAAGCCGAGGCGTGCCGCGCGCGTGCGACCATCCCGCCCCGTTCGATAACCCGCCCACCATGCACGATCCGACGCTCGTCCTGCTCCCTGGCCTGCTCTGCGATGCCGCCGCCTGGCGCCACCAGTTCGAGGCCCTGTCAGCCCTCACCGCATGCGAAGTCGCGAGCTATGGCGATGCCGACGCCATCACCGCGATGGCCCGGGCCGTGCTGGCCCAGGTGCCCGCGGGGCCGCTGGCGCTCGCCGGGCATTCCATGGGCGGGCGCGTCGCCCTCGAGGTGGCCCGCCTGGCGCCCGAGCGGCTCCAGCGCATCGCCCTGCTGGACACCGGCACCGAGCCGCTCGCGGCCGGCGAGGCCGGCGAGCAGGAGCGCGCCAAGCGCATGGCCCTGCTGGAGCGCGCCCGCCGCGAAGGCATGCGCGCCATGGGCCGCGAATGGGCCCGCGGCATGGTGCACCCGGCGCGCCTGGACTCGCCGGTGTTCGAGGACATCCTGGACATGATCGAGCGCAGCACGCCCGAGCGCTTCGAGGCGCAGCAGCGCGCCCTGTTGGCCCGCCCCGACGTGCGGCCGGTGTTCGCGTCGCTGCGCTGCCCCACGCTGCTCGTCTGCGGGCGGCAGGACGCCTGGAGCCCGCTCGCGCGCCACGAGCAGATGCGCAGTGAGCTGCCGCAGGCGCGGCTGGTGGTGATCGAGGACGCGGGCCACATGAGCCCGATGGAGCAGCCCGAGGCGGTGACGCGGGCGCTGCGGGAGTGGCTCGAAAACTAGCTGCTCAGGCGACCACGGCCACCTTTGCGGCGGGTCGCCGCGGCGGCCGCTCCAGCTTCTCCACCGCGTCCAGCGCCAGCAGCAGCGCCGCCGCGTTCCAGCTCTGGCCCGGCATGCCGCCGCGGGCCAGGGACTGGCCGTGGAACCACTCGGTGAAGCGCCAGTCGTCCTCGTCGTTCATGGCGATCAGGCGTTCGAGTTCCTGGCGCGCCAGATCGGCCAGGCCCAGGCGGGCCAGGGCCACCACCCAGAAGCCGCCCACGAAGGGCCAGATGCCGCCGTTGTGGTACTGGTGCGGCAGGTTCTGCTTGTGGCGGCCCATGTAGGCGCGCCAGAGCTTGTGGCCCTTGTCCAGCGGACGCAGCACCACGCGCACGGGGTAGGGATCGCTCGCGCTCGCGGCGTGGATGGTCTCCAGGATGCGGATTCCAGCTTGTTCGTCCACCGCGCCGCTGAGCACCGCCAGGATGTTGCCGAACACGTCGCCTTCCATGCCGCAGACCGAGAGGTTCACGAAGCTCAGGAGCAGCCCGTCGTGCGTCTGGCCGCGCCGCGCGTAGTGGCGCATGAGGCGCGCGCGCGGGTAGCTCGGAAGCTGCGGCGTGAAGGGGTCGAACAGGTCGCCGAAGTGCTGGCGCGTGGCCTCGGCCTGCTCCAGGCCGTAGCGCTGCTTGACCTCGACCCACAGCGCGTTGGTGTAGAGCACGAAGCCCGAGCGGGGCATGATGTCCGCCCAGTCGCTGGCTTCGTTCTGCTGCAGCAGCCGGAAGTGCGGATGCTCCTGCGCATGCAGCCAGGCCAGGGCCTTGTCGATCTGCACCGCCCAGCGCTCGGGTTCCACCTGGCCGGCGCTTCGCACGTGGTCCACGGCGATCAGCCACCACAGCGTGGCGTCGATGCAGCCCACGTACCAGAAGTCCGCGCCCGCGCCTTCGGGGTCCACGTACTTGGCGATCTGGCCGTTGCCGGCCTGCTGGGCCGCGAGCGCATCCAGGCTGGCGATGGCGCCCTGCTCCAGCAGGGGGTCGCCGCTGCCGGTCATCGCGAGGATGCAGATGGCCGCATCGCGGCCGAAGATGCGGGTGTAGCGGCGCGCTTCGGCCTGCTGCGTGCGGCTGGCCGCCAGCATGCCCTGGGGCGTCAGGTTGCGGCGCAGCAGGGCGATGGCCCGCTCACGGGCGAGTTCATGGGAGGTCGGCGGCTGGGGCGCGAGAACTGCGTTCATGGGAAGTCTCCGCAGGCCCTGAGCGGACTTCGCACCGGTGACGAATGACGCTTACTGTTGAGCACTGCGGGCGCAAGTCTGCCGTAGTTTGGTGCGCTCAGCCGGGATGTTTCCCCGCAGGCGGACTCAGGCGCCAAAAAGTGCGTTATTTCGCGGTCTTTCGCAGCGCAGCAATGTTGCTCGCGCGCCGCGTTGCGCGCTTCTCAGCCGGGGAGGTCCCGGCAGCGCGCCTCGTCCAGGCGGTGGCCCGCCGAACGAAAGCCTTGCGCCGCGGCCGCGAAGCGTTCCCGCGCCCGCGTGCGATCGCCCTGCGCCCAGGCCACGTGGGCGCGCGCCTCGTGCAGCGCGGCATACCAGGCCGGCAGCTTCATGACCGTGTTGGCAAGGTAGTCCGAGGCCTGCTCGTGCTGCGCCGCGCGCGGCAGCTCGTGCGCGCGCGCGGCGGCGATGGTGGCGGGGATGGCGAAGGTGATGCGGCAGCCGGGGCAGGTCTCCAGCGGGCCGCGCACGGCGGCCTCGGCCTCCTCCAGCGCGCCGAGCGCGGCGTCGGTACCCGCGGCGAGGGCGATGCGCGTGCCGTAGATGCGGTCCAGCAAATGAAAGCCCACGCCCGACTGGCGGGCGACATCCAGCGCTTCGTCCAGCAGTGCGCGCACCTCGTCGCGCCGGCCGCGGTGCAGGGCGAGTTCGGAGCGGCGCTGCAGGCACAGCGCCTCGCCGGCGGCGCCGCCGATGGCGCGGTGCAGGCGCCCGCCCGCCAGCAGGTCCTGCTCGGCCGCGTCCAGCTGTCCGTTCAGCAGCAGCGCCTCGCCGCGCAGGGTGACCGCGAAGGCATGCCCACGCGCCGCGCCCAGGCGCTGCGCCTCGGCGGCCAGCGCGTCGGCAAAGCGGATCACCTCCTCGTAGGGCCGCGAGCCATAGAGAAAGCGCTGGGTGATGCACAGGTGGCCGTCGAAGACGCGCGTGGCCAGCTGCGGCAGGTGGCTGGTCTCGTGCAGGTCGGCCCAGACGCTGCCGTGCAGGTCGCCGCGCGCATGCGCCGCCGCCGCCTGCGCCCAGGAGGCGATGACCAGCGTGCCTTCGTCGCCGGTCTCCAGCGCGAGGCGGCGCACCTCGCCTGCCCGGCGCGTGCCTTCGGCCGGGTCGCCGAAGCCGAGGGCGGCGGCGCCGCTGTAGGCCAGCGCTTCGGCCAGGCGGCCGGGAACGGTGCTGGGGCGCACGTCGCGCAGGTACTCGAGGGCGCCGGCGGGGTCGCTCATCTTCACCTGCGCGAGTGCACGCTTGGCGCGCAGCTCGTGGGCCAGGGCCTCGGGCGCGAGCGCGGCGGCGGCGTCGTAGGCGGCGAGCGTGCCGGGCCGGCCCAGCGCGTCCATCGCCTCGGCGCGCAGCGCCAGGGCCTCGGGCTGCGCGGGGCGCTGCACGAGCAGCGGCTCCACGTGACGCAGGACGTCCTCGAAAGCGCCCAGCCGCGCGGCCTGGCGCGCCGCTTCCAGGCAGAAGGGCAGGGCCGCGTCGATGTCGCTTGCCGAGAGCCAGTGCTGGCCCACCAGGCCCGGCGCCGCGCCGGCATGCTGCAGCCGCGCGGCGACCTCGCGCCGCAGGCCCGCAAGCCGGTGCGGCGGGATCGCATCGGCCAGCGCATGCCGCAGCAGCGCATGGCGGAAGCGGTAGTGCGCCTCGTCGATCACGAGCACGCCCGTGGCCAGCGCCCGGTCGAGGCGGACCGGCGTGTCCGCGCCGTCTTCCTCCATGAGCGCAAGGGCGGTCGCCACGTCGAAGACTTCGCCGGCCAGCGCGAGGCGTCGCAGGCCTTCCAGCGCCTGCGGATTCTCGTCACACAGGCGCGCGGCCAGCGCGGCCGACACGTCGCGCGGCAGATTCTCGAAGTGCGCGTCCCCGCCACGGGCGAGCGCGTGCGCGAGCTCCACGACCGCGAAGGGCAGCCCCTCGGCCTGTCGCGCGATGGCGAGCGCCTGCTCGGGCGAGAGCGGCGCGCCCGCCGTCCGCTGCGCGAGCAGGACGGCTTCGTCCTCGGTCAGCAGGCCCAGCTCCAGGGCCTGCAACTGCCCGGTGCGCAAGAGCCGCGCCACGTTGCGGTCCAGCGCCGGCGGCAGGGCCGGGCGGCAGGCCAGCAGCACGAAGATGGGGGGGCCGCTAGCCGCCAGCTGCGTGAGCAGTTCGGCGCTGGCGTCGTCGGCCGCGTGCGCGTCGTCCACCATGACGAGCACCGGCCGCCCGGCCGCGGTGGCCGCCAGCAGGCGGCGCACCGCGCCCAGCACCTGGTGACGGCTGATCGGCAGCGCCGGCGCCGGCGCGTGGCCCGCGGCCGGCGTGAGCGCGGCGAGGATGGCGCGCGCCGGCTCGCCGATGGCCTGCAGCGCCTGCGGGTTCGCGGACAGCAGGGGTTCGACCAGGTCGGCGGTGATGCCGTAGGGCTCGGTCCAGTCGCTGGCCTGCACCGAGCGCACCTCCCAGCCCAGCCCCCGCGCCTCCTTGGCCAGGCGGCGGCAGAACGCCGTCTTGCCCATGCCGGGCGCGGCGCGCAGCAGGAGCCCGCCGGGCGTGCCGGCGGTGCTGGCGCGCAGCGCCGCGAGCGCGCGCACGAGCTCCAGCGCGCGGCCGACGAAGGCCGGCGCCGGCACGTCCAGGCCGGCCACGCATTCCCGGTACAGCGCCTGCACCCGCGGCCCCGGCGCGACACCCAGGGACTGCTGCAGGTGGTCCTGCAGGTGCCCGTACCAGCGCAGGGCCGAGGAGCGCCGGCCCGCCGCCAGCTCTTCGCGCATGAGTTGCTCGTGCGCGGCTTCGTCGGCCGGGTCTTCGCGCACCAGGCGCTCCAGCTCGCCGGCATGCCGCAGCAGCGCGAGGAACTTGCCGCGCAGGCGCTGGCGCGGCGCTTCGGTCCAGGACTCCAGCCGCCAGGCCGGCAGCAGCTCGCCCGTGTAGAGCGCGGCCGCAGCCTTGCAGGCCTGCGCATCGCGGCTGGCGAGCGCCGCGTCGGCGGCGGCCTCGAAGCGGCTCGCGTCGCAATCGACCGCCTCGCCCGGCATGAGCAGCACCTGGCCGCCCTTGAGCACGAGCGCGTCGCCCGTGCCCAGGAAGTGGCGCGCGTGATGCGCTGCCTTGCGCAGGTTGGCACTGGCGGCATGCGGGTCCAGGTGGGGCCACAGCGCCTCGACCGCCGCCTCGTTGGCCATCGCGCGCCCGGGCTGCAGGCACAGCAGCGCGATGAGCTCGGTGGCACGGCGCGTGGGCGCGGCCGGCTCGGCGTCGGATGGCGGCGGCTTGCGCCCTGTCTCGAGTACGAGCGGACCCAGCAGCCTTGCGTGCAGTGGCATCGCGTGATCTCCAGCCCGCACCGGGAACGTTTCGGGAACGGCCGGTGTGGACGATCAGTATGCGACCGATCGCTTCTTCCGGGTGCGGCGAATGGATCGGCTCTTCCCAGCACCCGGGCCTTTCCTCAAGGAGACAGACCATGCATATCGCCAAGGAAAAAGTGGACGTCCAGATGGAAATTCCGGGTGCGGTGCTGCGCCAGCGCAAGGATTTCGGGGACGCGAGCGGCTTGGGCAAGATCAGCGGCGAGTACTTCAGCCTGTCCGCCGGCGTGGACACCACCCCGCTGTTCCAGGGGCTGCAGGGCAACGCCTGCCAATGTCCGCACTGGGGCTACGTGCTGCAGGGCGAGATCACCACCACCGACGCGCACGGCGAAACCGAGACGGTGCGCGCCAACGACCTCTTCTACTGGCCGCCCGGCCACAACGTGCGCGTCGACGCCGATGCCGAACTCATCATGTTCAGCCCGCAGCACGAGCACACCCACGTGATCGAGCACATGAAGGAAAAGGTGAAGTCATGAATGCCAACCAGGCCCTGTGGGAGCAGGGCGACTTCACCCGCATCGCCGCCAGCATGCGCGCCAGTGGCGAGGACCTCGTGCGGCAGCTCGGAATCTCCTGCGGCATGCAGGTGCTGGACCTGGGCTGCGGCGACGGCACCACGGCCCTGCCGGCGGCGCGGCTGGGCGCGAAGGTGCTGGGCGTGGACATCGCCCGCAACCTGGTCGAGGCGGGCAACCGGCGCGCCGCGCAGGCCGGCTTCTCGGACACCTGCCAGTTCATCCAGGGCGATGCGTGCCGGCTGGCCGGCCTCGAGAACAAGAGCTTCGACCGGGTCATCAGCATCTTCGGCGCGATGTTCGCGCCCCAGCCCTTCGACGTGGCCCGGGAGATGGTGCGCGTGACCCGGCCGGGCGGGCGCATCGTCATGGGCAACTGGATCCCGGGCGACCCCACGCTGGTGGCGCAGATCCTCAAGGTGTGCGCGGCCTACACGCCACCGCCGCCGGAGGGCTTCGTCAGTCCCATGGCCTGGGGCGTGCCGGGGAACGTCATCGAGCGCTTCGGGGCCGCCGGCATCGCCTGGGAGGGCATCCTGTGCGAACGCGACCGCTTCGTCTTCGACTTCGACGGCACGCCGGCCGCCTTCGCCGACACCTTCCTGCAGTACTACGGGCCGACCATGAACGCGCTGGCGGCGGCGACGAGCCAGGGACGTGGCGAGCAGCTGCGCACCGAGCTGGTGGCATTGTTCGAGCGCGAGAACCAGTGCCAGTACCCGCAGCGCACGCTCATTTCGGCGGTGTTCCTGAAGGTGACGGTGGAGGTCAACTGACGGGGCTCGGACCAGGTGCGCACACAATGCGCACCTGGAGGCGACCCCCATGACCCTGGCGCTCTACGGCCACCCGTTTTCCTCGTACACGCAGAAGGTGCTCATCGCGCTCGACGAGAACCGCATCGCCTGCGAGTTCCGCTGTCTCGGCCCGGACCAGCCGCAGCACACGGCCGAGTGGCTCGCGCGCTGGCCGCTGCGCAAGTTTCCGCTGCTCGTGGATGGAGACCGGGAAGTCGTGGAGACCAGCATCATCATCGAGTACCTGCAGCTCGCCCACCCGGGCCCCGTGCGCCTGATACCCGCCGATCCGCGGGCCGCGCTGGAGGTCCGCTTCCTGGACCGCTTCTTCGACCTGCACGTGATGAACGCGGCCCAGCATGCGGTGGACGGTGCGCTGACCGGCGATGCGCGCAAGCGGGAGGAGGGCATGGCCCTGTCGAAGGAGAAGCTGGAGCGCGCCTACGCCTGGCTCGAGGCATCGTTGGCCGGGCGCGCCTGGGCGGCCGGCGAGGACTTCAGCATGGCGGACTGCGCCGCCGCGCCTTCGCTGTTCTACGCGGACTGGACGCACCGCATCGCCGACACGTATCCCACGCTGCGCGCCTACCGGGCCCGGCTGCTCGCCCGTCCGTCCTTCGCGCGGGCCGTCGAGGCCGCGCGGCCCTTCCGCCCGCTCTTTCCGTTGGGGGCGCCGGACCGGGATTGAGGCTATCCGATCCGGGTCACGAGGGTGCCCAGCGCCTCGATGGACACCTCGATCCGGTCGCCGGGCGCCAGCCACACGGGCGGCTTGCGGAAGGCGCCGATGCCGGCCGGCGTCCCGGTGGCCAGCACGTCGCCTGGCTCCAGGGTGATGTAGTCGCTGATGTAGCTGATGAGGGTGGCCACCGGGAACAGCATGTCGGCCGTGCTGGCTTCCTGCATCAGCCGGCCGTTGACGTGCGTGCGCAGGGTGAGGCTCTGCGGGTCGGGGATCTCATCGGCGCTGACCAGGGCGGGACCGAGCGGACAGAAGCCGTCCATGCTCTTGGCGAAGGTGGTCTGCGGCGGCGTGATGTCGAACTGGAATTCGCGTGCGCTGAGGTCGTTCAGCAGGGTGTAGCCTGCCACGCACGAGAGCGCCTCCTGCGGCGTGACCTTCGAGGCCACGCGGCCCATCACGACCGCAAGCTCGCCCTCGAAGTCGAACTTGGTGACGTTCGCGGGCCGGGCCACCGTGGCGCCCGGCGCGGCCACGCTGGAGGGCATCTTGAAGATGATGCGCGGCTTCTCGAAGGGATCGACCCCGGTCTCCTTGGCATGGTCGGCGTAGTTGCGGCCCACGCCGACGATCTTGCCTGGCCGCGCGATGGGTGCGTGCAGCCGCAGGCTGTCCAGCGGCAGGCGCTCGGCCGCGCCCGCGAGGTGCTCGGCGATGCGAAGGTTCACCTGCGCACGCGCAGCCTCGTCGGCCTGCAGCCAGCGCATCAGCCCGCCGGACGCCGGCTCGATGCCGCGCCCGGCCAGGGCCGCTTCGGCAGCGCCGAGCGGACAGCCCGCGAGCAGTGCGCTCACGTCGACCACGCGCTCGTCCTGCAACACCCCCGTGCGACGGCTGGCGCCCGGGCCCTCGTAGCTCACGAACTTCATGCCGCAGTCCTCAGGCGGCGACGGCAGCGGTCGCTGCGCGCGGCTGGCCGGCTTCATCGAAGAAACGGGTGGCGGCCACCTGGCAGCGCTTGATGTAGCGATGCTCGTGCGGCAGGTAGTCGGCCACGGCGTTGTGGATGGTGCCCATGTTGTCCCACATCAGCACGTCGTTCTCCTGCCACTGGTTGGCATAGCGGAACTCGGGGCGGGTCTGGTGGTGGAACAGGAAGGCGAGCGCCTCGTCGCTCTCGGCCTGGGACATCTGGTCGATGCGCACGGCATAGCCGGGGTTGGCGTACAGCACCTTGCGCCCGGTGATGGGGTGCGTGAGGAAGACGGGGTGCGAGACCGGCGGCTTGGCCGCGCGCTGCGCCTCGGTCAGGGGAGGGCGCGTGCTGCCGCGCTCGCGCCGCATCATCTCCCAGAACTTGTTGAAGTCGTGCGTGCAGGTCATGCCCGCCAGGCGCGTCTTCCATTCCTGCGGCAGCGCCTCGTAGGCGGCATGCATGTTGCAGAACTCGGTGTTGCCCAGCGACCTGCCATCCCGGCGCGGGATGGTCGTTCCGTACAGCACGTTGGTGAAGGCGATCATGCGGCTGTAGGACATGTCGGTGTGCCAGTCCTGCCCGGCATCGGACAGGCCCAGCGGCTTTCCGTCCTGCACCATGTTCGAGAGGATCATGACCTCCGGCAGGCCCGGCTCCTGGTAGGCATTGGCGACGTTCACCTCCAGCTCGCCGAAGCGCGCGGCGAAGTCGCGCAGCTGGCGGGCGGTGAGGTGCTGGTCGGGGTACTTGAGGACGCCGTGCTGGCCGAGCGCCTGCAGCAGCGTCTCGAAGGTCGAGTCGTCGAGCGGCCGGGACAGGTCCAGGCCTTCGACGCGCGCGCCGAGGGTGGCGCCACTGGGGATGATTCGCAGGTCCATGGTGTTGCTCCTTCAGGTGTTCAGTAGGCCTGCCGCAGCAGGTCCAGGATCTCGCCGTCGTTCTCGACCTGGCGGGGGTTGAAGTACAGGCCGCGCTCGCCCATGGTCTTGCGCGCGATGGCGGCCAGGGCGTCCTCGCCGACACCGATGTCGCGCAGGCGGCGCGGCACGCCCAGCGCGGCGGCGAACGATTCGGTCCAGTCGATCACGTCCTGGCCCACCACGGCCGACGCGCGGGCCAGCGCCTCCTCGACGCAGGGCCGGTTGAAGCGCAGCGCGTGCGGCAGCATCACCGCATTGGCCTCGCCATGCGCGGCGCCCGTGACCGAGCCGATCGCGTGGCAGATGGCGTGGTGCAGCGCCGTGCGGGCGTTCACCAGGACCAGGCCCGACAGATGGGCCGCATACAGCAGCTCGGCGCGCAGCGAGACGTCCTGCGGTCGGGCCTGCACCTGCGGCAGCGCGTGGGCGAAGCGCGCCAGTGCGTCCAGTCCCACCAGTTCCGCGAGCGGAGATCGCTCGCGGCTGTAGAGGCCCTCGATGCAGTGCGCGATGCCGTTCATGCCGGTGGACAGCATGATGGCCGCGGGCACCTCGACGTTGGCCGCCGCGTCCAGCAGCACCACGCGGCTGGCGAGCTGGGGGTCGGTGAACAGCAGCTTGCGACCGTCCGCGTCGCGGATGCCCAGGCTGGGGGTGACCTCCGCGCCCGAGGCGGTGCAGGGAATGGAGACGATGGGGACCTTGGGCCGCGAGAGCACCGGCACGTGCAGCTGGGCGGGCGGCGTGAACCGGCTGGCATGGTCCGCCAGGCGCCCGCCTTCGGCCATCAGCAGCGCGACGGCCTTGGCGGTGTCGGAGCTGCTGCCGCCGCCGACGGCGACGATGGCCTGCACACCGTGGGCGTTCGCCTGCGCCGCAAGACGCTCCACCAGGGCGACCGAGGAGTGGGCCGGCACGTCGCCGCCGTCCAGCAGCTCGCGCCCTTCGAGCTGGCGCATCACGCGGGCGTGCAGGCTGGAACGCCGGGCGCTTGCGCTGGACAGCAGCAGCACGCGCCGGGCGCCGAGCAGCTCCAGCTCGGCCCCGAGCGCATCGACCGCGCCTTCGCGGGCGATGGTCTTCATGGCCGGCAGGCGCTGGATGAAGCGTTCCACGGCGCTGGCCCTCATGCGACGGTGAACTCGAACTCGCGGACCATCTGCTGCTCGCGGATCAGCCAGCCGTCGCCGTCGCGGCAGAACACCGTGTGCACGCGGTTGATCGTGAACAGCTCGGGAGGGCGGCCCGGCAGCTGGCGAAAGGCGGTCATGGTGGCCTCGGCGCGGGCTTCGTCGCCCTCGACGGCGGTGACCCAGACGTTGCTGAACAGGTGCCGCACGCGCATGTCGGCGGGCCGCGCCCGCAGTCCGGCGAGGATGGCCTCGCGGCCTTCCAGCCACCGGCCCTGGCGCAGCCACCGCCCCTGCGGCACGAACATGTCCGCGATCTCCTCGTAGCGCCGCTCGTCGAGGTGGCTGATGAGGGCGTACAGCTGCTGCGTGAGCCGCACCACTTCGGTGGCGTCGATGGACTTCGTCATGCGATCGAGTTTAGGAACGGCGCGGGGCTTCGGCGACCGCCAATCGATAATCCGGGGTTTCCGAATCAGAAACCGAGGGGCGTTCATGGACCGGCTGCGATGTCTTCAGGTGTTCGCCGAGGTGGTGCGATCGCAGAGCTTCGTGCGCGCCGCCTGGAAGCTGTCGGTGTCCAAGGCGACGGTGACCAAGCACGTCGCCTGGCTGGAGACCAGCATGGGCTCGCAGCTGCTTCACCGCAGCAGCAAGCAGGTGACCCTGACGGAAGCCGGCCTGCGGGTGCTGGAGACCGCCCAGGACCTGCTCGAGCGCTACGAGCGTCTGGAGGCCGACGTTCGCGATTCGGTGAACCTGCCGCGCGGCAGCATCCGCGTGGGGGCACCGCCGGCCTTCGGCATCCACCACCTCACGCCGGTGGTGTCGCGCTTCAGCGAGCGCTATCCGGACATCGAGATCACGGTGCTCCTGGACGACGGCCGGCTGGACCTGCTGTCCGAGGGCCTGGACCTGTCCATCCGCATCGCGCCCCAGCTGGAGGATGCTTCCTACATCGCCTATCCGCTGATGAAGGCGCCGCAGGTGCTGGTGGCCTCGGCCGCCTACCTGGAACGCGCCGGCGTTCCCCGCACGGCCAGGGACCTGCAGCGCCACAACTGCCTGGTGCATACGCTCAAGTCGGGCGTGGGCCACTGGCGCTTCGAGGGGGATCCGCCGGAGGAAGTGCGCGTGCGCGGGACCGTGCGGTCCAACATCGGCGAGGTGCTGAAGAAGTCGGCCCTGCTGGGCGCGGGCATCGCGCTGCACCCCTACTACATGGTGTCGGACGAGTTGCGCAGCGGCGCCTTGCAGGTGGTCCTGCCCGGGCTCGTGCCCGAAGGCCTGGACATCTACGCCGTGTTCTCGACCCGCCGCAACATGCCGGTGCGGGTGCGGGCCTTGCTGGAGTTCCTCAAGGACTGGGCGGCCCATCCGCCGGCCTGGGCCCAGCCGCAGGGGCTGGACGCGGGCGCCGCCGGAAAGGCGCCGCCCGCGAAGGCCGCGCGCGTTCGCCGCGCGCCGCGCCTTACTCGGACTTGAGCCCTGCGGACTTGATCAGCTGGGCCCAGCGCTGGGCATCGCCCTTGAGCCAGGCGGCGTATTCCTCGGGCGAGGAGGCCACCACCACCGCACCGAGGCCGCGCAGGCGGTCACGCACTTCCGGCTTGTTCAGGGCCGCGCGGATGGCGCCGCTGAGCTTTTGCACCGCGGGCGCGGGCGTGCCGGCCGGCGCCAGGAAGCCGACCGGGCCGACGTACTCCTCGAAGCCCGGGAATCCGGCTTCCGCCATGGTGGGCACGTTGGGAAAGTCGGGGTGGCGCTTGTCGGTCGTGACGCCCAGGATGCGCAGCTTCTTGTCGGCCACGTGGTTGGCCACGCCGATCATGGGATAGAACATGAAGTTCACCCGGCCGGACATGACCTCGGTCAGCGCCGGTCCGTTGCCCTTGAAGGGCACGTGCGTCATCTTGGCGCCGGCGCGCTGGGCCAGCAGTTCCGCGGACAGGTGCGCCGAGCCGCCGTTGCCGGCCGAGCCGTAGCTGATCTTGCCGGGGTCGGCCTTGGCCGCCTTGATCAGGTCGCCCAGGGTCTGGTAGGGCGAGTCGTGCGGCACGACCACCAGCTGCGGCAGCACCACGGCCAGGCTCACCGGCGTGAAGTCCTTGACCGGGTCGTACTTCGCCACCTGGGGGTTCAGCAGCGGGTTCACGTTGTGCGAGAGCGTGTTCACGATCAGCGTGTAGCCGTCCGCCGGCGAGCGCGCCACGTACTCGGTGCCGATGTTGCCGTTGGCGCCCGCGCGGTTGTCCACCACCACGGGCTGGCCCAGCGTCGTGCTGACCTCCTGGCCCACGATGCGGGCGATGACGTCGGTGGGACCGCCGGCGGCATAGCCGACGACGAGCTTGATCGGCTTGTTGGGGAAGTCCTGGGCGAGTGCCGTGCCCAGCGGGGCGCAGGCGGCCGCGAACAGGGTGGCGGCGAGGGCCGCGCGTCGAGTGAATTTCATGTCGTCTCCTTGGTGGTGCGGGGTGATCGGATCAGCTCGTGCGTCAGCGCGCGCGGGTCCGCGGCGCCACACAGTTGCAGGGTTCTCAGGAACTCGTCTCGCAGGATGTCCAGCGCCTTGTCGGCCCCGGCCGGGCCTGCGGCGGCAACGCCGAAGAGGGTGGCGCGCCCGAGCAGCACGGCGCTGGCCCCCAGGGCCAGGGCCTTGGCGACGTCGGTGCCGCGGCGGATGCCGCCGTCCAGCAGCACGGGGATGCGTCCGCCGACGGCCGACACCACCTCGGGCAGGGCATCGAGGGTGGCCACGGCGCCATCGAGCTGGCGTCCGCCATGGTTGGACACCACGATCGCATCGCAGCCGAGCTCGCAGGCGCGTCGTGCATCGTCGCCGCGGCTGATCCCCTTGACGATGAGCCGGCGCGGCCAGCGCTCGCGCACCTGCGCCAGGCGCTCCCAGTCGAAGCTCGGGTCGTAGCTGCGGCCGACCGATGAAGCGATCTCGGTGGCCGACTTGGCGGCCATCTCCAGGCCGCGCAGGTTCTCGAAGGCGGGGATGCCGCGGCGCAGCAGGTCGAGGGTCCAGCGCGGGTGCAGCGCGAAATCGACGGCATTGCGCCGCGTGATGCGAAAGGGCACCGAGAAGTGATTGCGGAAGTCGCGCTCGCGCTTGCCGCCCACCGGCAGGTCCACCGTGATCACCAGGGCCTCGAAGTTCGCGTGCTCGGCGCGCTGGACCATCTTCCAGAAGAACTCCTGGTTGCGCAGCACATAGGCCTGGAACCACAGGCGCCCGGACGAGGCCTGGGCCACGGCCTCGATGGAGGCGGTGCCGCTGCTCGACAGGGTGAAGGGGATGTCGTGCCGGGCGGCCGCGCGCGCCAGGTGCAGGTCGGCGTCGCGCCAGCCGAAGCCCAGGCCGCCGGTCGGCCCGATGGCCATGGGCATGCCCATGGGCCGATCGAAGAGACGCGTGGTGGGCTGGGCTTGCGCGACGTCCACCAGCACGCGCGGTGCGAGCCGGTGGCGTTCGAAGGCCGTGCGGTTCGCCGCCAGGGCGGACTCATCCTCCGCACCGCCATCGAAGAAGTCGAAGATGCTGCGCGGCAGGCGCCGCTGCGCCATCCCGCGCAGGTCCTCGATGGAGTGGCAGGCGGCCAGCGTGCGTGGCCGCGAAACGGAAGAACGCATCCGGTGAGTATGCGAACTCGTTGGCCCCGCGGGGTGGGGCCGGGCGAAATACGAGGTTTCCGAATCGTGAACGCTGGCCGGCGCTGCGTCCGGGTTTACCCGCGCCTGCAGCGCGGCGCCGGCGGCTTCACGCGACCTTCAGCACCAGGTTGCCGTTCACCTCGCCGCGTTCGAGGCGCTCGTGCGCCTGGACGATCTGCGCGAGCGGCATGCGATCGGCGATGCGGTGCTGCAGGGCGCCCCGCTCCAGCAGGCGGGTGAGCGTCGCGGTGGCGCGCTGGCGGTCCTGCGGGCTCAGGGCATAGACCAGGAAGAACTTGAGCTGGAGGTTGCGCGCCAGCAGGGGGTAGAAGGGCAGCTGCACCGACGCGCCGGTGTTGCCGTACACGACGCACTCGCCGTGGTCCTTGAGCATCTGCAGGTCGGCTTCGCCGTTGGCCGACAGGTCCAGCTCGATGATGCGGTCCACGCCGGCACCCCGGGTCATCTCCAGCACGCGCTCGGCCACGGGTTCGCTCTTGTAGAGGACGACCTCGTCCGCACCCGCCGCCCGTGCCAGGGCGGCCTTCTCGGGCGTGCTGGTGGTCGCGATGACGCGCGCGGCCCCGAGCTGGCTGGCCATCTGCACGGCGTAGTGGCCGACCGCCCCCGCGCCGCCCGCCACGAGCACCGTGCGCCCGGCCACGCCGCCGTCCATCAGCACGGCATGCATGGCCGTGAGGGCCGGGATGCCCAGGCAGGCCCCGGCCTCGCCGGGGGTGTCGTCCGGCAGCCGCACGGCCTGCGCCTGCGGCAGGCACAGCCATTCGCAGGCCGTGCCGTGGGCCCGCCCGCGCGCGGCGTTCCAGACCCAGACCCGCTCGCCGAGGCGGCCCGGGTCCACGCCGTCCCCGAGTGCATCGATCACGCCCATGCCGTCGCTGTGCGGGATCACGCGCGGATAGGGCATGGTGCCGCCGCTGCGCAGCCCCGTGCGGCTCTTCACGTCGGAGGGATTGACGCCCGACCAGTGCACGCGCACCCGCACCTCGCCGGGCAGGGGTTCGGGACAGGGAAGATCGCCCAGCACGAGGACTTCCCGTGCCGGACCGAGGCGTTCGTAGTAGGCAGCTTTCATGCGACGAGTCTAGGGGCGCGGGCCGCCGTGCGGCCGGGCCCCCGCAGCAGCCCCGCGCGGCATAGACTCACCGCAGCGAACTGCGAGGAACCATGCGCCTGCTCATTGCCCTGCTCCTGCCCTGGCTGACCTTCTTCACCATCGGCCGGCCGCTGGCCGGCATCGTCTGCCTGGTGCTGCAGCTCACCATCATCGGCTGGCTGCCGGCGGCGATCTGGGCCGTGTATGCGTGGAGCGAATACAAGTCGGACAAGCGGGTGGAGGAACGCCTGCGCGAGCGCCAGCGCTAGCGCCAGCGCGCCGCCATCGAGTCCGCCGAGAAGCGCGGATCGCGCGTGATCGCGCCCAGGTCCACGAACTCCATCTGCGACAGCGGGATGGACGAGAGCTCGCCGAAGAGGCGCGAGTCCCAGCCCGCGCCGGGCTCGCCCGGGACGTAGAAGTCCTCGCCGATGTCGTGCACGTACAGGCCGTACTGCTTGGCGGCGGTGGCGATGGCCTTGGCGTGGGTGCTCCAGGTGGACGGGATGACGAAGTCCGCGCGCAGGCGCAGCACCGCGCCCCAGGGAATGCCGCCGGGCGTGTCGCCGCCCGCGCCGTGGCTGGCGGGCCAGACGTACTCGCGCGAGAGCACGGCGTCGCGGAAGGTCACGCGCAGCGCGTGGCGGATCTCGCCCGTGGAGGCTTCTTCCACCTTGGCGAGGAAGGGCGTGATGGGCAGCGCCGCGGCGCCCGCGGCGGTCCAGCGGTCCGGGCGCATGGACAGCGAGTTCAGGTTCCAGCCGGCCGTCGCCAGGGCGTACCACTGGCCGGACAGCTGGTAGGGGAAGTAGGCCTCCCACAGTCGGCAGGCGTTCTGCTCCAGCACCAGCAGGTGGTGGTCGCCGCAGGTGTTGGGGTCGTTGCAGTTGCCCCCGCCGTGCTTGGGATTGGACTTGGGGAAGGGGAAGCGCCGCGCCTCGGGCGCGACGGTGCTGCAGCCTCGCACCAGCTCGAAGCCGCCGCCCTGGGCCACGGCGCAGTCGCTCTCGTGCGGCCAGCCCTTCTCGGTGCTCACGCCGGAGGGCGTGAAGTCGAACTGCACGGTGGGCCAGTCGGTCGTGGCCGAGGTGCCGTCCACCAGGTTGACGGGCATGCCGAAGTAGTTGCCCAGATCGTTCGGGTCCTCGCCGCGCCACCAGTCGGCCCGGAAGGGCGTGCTCGCGCCCACGGAGGCGATCCACGCGGCGCTGCGCGGGTGCACAGGAAAGCGCACGGGGTCGTCGATGCGCGTGTTGAAGATGGCGTCCGACGGGAACAGCTCGCAGCCGCCCAGCGTGGGCGCCGGCTGGGCAAGCGGCTGGACTGCGCTGCCGCTGCCGGTACCGCTGCCCGTGCCCGTGCTGGCCCCGGGCAGTGCGGCCGGTGGGCTCGCCTCGGTGTTCGGCGCGGCGGCGGCCTCGGGCGCGCTGGCCGTCGAGCCGCCCCCGCAGGCCGCCACCAGCAGTGCCGCCGCGACCGCCACGACCATGCGGCTGCCCCGCCCGTCCCATCGTTTCTGCATACGCTTCCTCCTCCTGATCGATCTGACCGAGCATCCCGCCTGGAGCTCAGCCGTGATTCTTGGACGGCTGTCGAGCCAAGGCCTGTCACAAGGTGCAAAGCTTGAAGGCAAGGTGTAGGCGCGCCGGGCTCGAACCGGGATGGACGCGGGTCAGGCTCGCTTCCTACAGACGCGAGGCTCAAATGCTCATCTACTCAAGGGGTTTCGGTCGTTTGCGCCGAATGGAGTGGAAATGAGGACGCAGCCTCGGTTGCCAGCGGAGTTTCGCGTCGACAGGCAGGGTGCGCGGCAAGGGCGCCAGGTTCTCCTGCTCCATCCGAACCGGGAAGTGGCCGACATCCTGTCGCTGCTGCTGGAATTCCGCGGCCACCCGTGTGCCGTCGCCCACACCGAAGCCCAGGCAGTCGGCCTGGCCGGTCGCTGCGCCCCCCAGGTGCTGGTCCTTGGCGGCATGCCCATGCCCCACGCCTGCGAGGTGCGCGAGCGCATCCGGGCGCTCCCCGGTTGCCAGGCCCTGTTCACGATCACGCTGGCGCGGTGCCCGGGCGCTGCGGATGCGCAAGCGCCGTGGCTGCATGGTGCTGACGCCTACCTGCCTGGCGCCGTGGACGTGGACCGCGTGTCGAGCCTCATCGCGGTCGCCGCGGACCGGGCCGCCACCGCGCTGGCCGATCCCGCGCCTGCGACGCTGCGGGACCTGAACCCGACGCGTTCACGGCGGGCGGCGCAGGCGCTTCTCGGCCGCCGCCTGGAAGGGACGCGGTCCGGTGCGCCTGCGGCGCACGAATGGCGGCCGGCGATTCCCCGAGCCGTCGAGGAACTGCTTTCCAGTTCCTCGACCGTCTCCTAGGAGGCGCGGCGCATCGGGCGCTCGCCAGGCTACTTCCCGCCCCAGTGGGCGAAGCGCCGCTCGGCCAGGATGAACACCAGGTTCACGGCGTAGCCGAGCAGGCCGGCGGCGAAGATGGCCGCGTACATCTCGGCATGTCGAAGATCATCTGCGCGTTCATCACGCGCTGGCCGAGGCCGTCGGTCGAGCCGATGAACATCTCCGCGACGATGACGCTTGCGATTGAGCGCAGGCCACGTGCAGCTTCTCGGTCGCCTTGCGGATGGAGCCGGCGCGGGCAACCGCATCCAGCATCACGTAGCTGCGCGGCAGATGCAGCATGCGCGTGAGGGCGGCCTCTAGGCGGCCAGCAGGCTCACGTGCGCCGCGACCACGCGCCAGCCCTCGGGCGTGCGCAGCCAGGTCTGGCTCTGGCGGCCCGTGCGTGGGCTGCCTTCCCGGCGGAACTCGATGTTGGCAGTGGCGAAGTCCTGCCCATACGTGGTGATCACCGTCTTGAGCACCTCGCGCGCCAGGCCCTGCGCGGGCCGCGCGCCGCGGAAGGCCTGGATGGCCCCGTAGCCGTAGAGGTTCTCGGTGGCGCCGTAGCGCAGGGTGTGCGGGCTGTTCCAGAACAGCTCGTCCAGCACGGCGACGTCATTGCTCGTGAGCGCCTGTTCGTAGCGCTCGAACTGCTCGCTGACGTCGGCGAGGACTTCCGGAAGATTGATCTGCATGGGAGCCCTTCTGCAAGCCCCATGCCCGCAGCGGGGCGGGTTGGCACGGTGCATGCTTCAGGAACTGCGTGCCTGCCCGGGCGAGCCGGCGTGCACGGTTCGAGATGTCTCTTCAGGTTGTCTCCTCCACCCTCGACGGTGGTTCAGGCCCGGTCCCTTGTGGTCCGGGCCTTTTTTCGGCGTTGCCGAGGCGGGCGGGGAGAAGACAGGATGGTGCGCGGTGCACGGTGCACGGTGCACGATGGCGGTGCAGTGCCCGTGCCGGATAGGCCGCGGGCGCGGCCGGTGCACCGCGCATGACTTGGACCTCTCGTTTACGTTGCCCACGGATCCAGCACGGTCAAATCCGGGTGTCTGAAGTCTTTTTGGTTTCGGGTGACCAGCGTCAGCCCGTGGGTCAACGCGGTCGCAGCCAGCAAGCTGTCGATCGCGGGTAAGGGACGCCCAGCCTTAGCGATCAAGCGACCCCAGCGCTCCGCCACGACGGCATCGACTGGCAAGACGCGCCCGGCGAAGTAGGCGGGCAGTTCCACGTCGAGCCAGTCCACCAGGCGACGCTTTCTATCGGCCTCGGGCAAAGCCTCGACACCCCGGCGGAGTTCGCCGAGGGTGAGCACAGACAGGTACAGCGTTGTCGCCGGGCGGTCGGCCATCCAGCGGACAACCTTGCGCTCCGGCTCGCGTCGGCGTAGCTCCGAAAGCACGTTGGTGTCGATGAGATAGCTCAAAGCTGCACATCCCTGGTCGGGCTGGTGTCGCGATCGAACTCAATGTCCTCGGCGCCGAACAGCGGTGAATGGCGCATGAACTCGACCAATGAAGTCCCGGTGCCGGTAATCCGGCGGTACTCGGACATGGACAGCACCACGGCCACTTCGCGGCCATGCCAGGTGATGGCCTGAGGGCCGCTGTGCTCCGTCTCCCTTACAAGCTCAGAGAGTTGAGCCTTTGCTTCTTGAATTTGCCAGGCACGCACGACTGCTCCAATCTGGTCAGAATGGTCAGATTGTAGTCGCTGCAGGCACGCGCTTTGGCCAAACTCACCCACTCGGCCAGCGCACCGCCGCCGTTCCCGGCGCCGTCGCGGCCTCCCACCACGCCTTCACCTCGCCTTCTGCGAGGCTGCGCCGTGCACAGGCCATGAACTTCTCGCGCAGCGCCTCGCGCGTGATCGGCCGGCTGGCGTGGCCGAGCGCGCGGCGCACGGGTTCGGCCTCGAGCTCGCGGCCATTCGTGAGCCGCACGCGCAGGCGGTCCTCCGGGGAGAACAGGGGCTCCTCGGGATCGGCCTCACTCACGGTGACCACTTCCACGCGCCGCAAGAGCGCCTGCACCGCGGGCTCGTTGACCGCATCGTCCTCCAGGTCCGGCAGGTCCACGTGGCCGCGCAGCAGGGCGCAGGCGATGGTGTATTCGGCGCTGAACTTCGCGTCCAGGCCCGTGGTGGGCCGGCTCGAGCGCAGCATCGCGGCCTGCAGGTGGCCGAGGTGCGCGGTGACGGACTCGATCTCGTGCGGGGCGCCACCGAGGCGATCGCGCAGCGAGAGGGCGGCATCGATGATGCGGTGCGTGGCGTAGCAGGCCGGGTAGCGCTTGATGTTCAGGCCCTGTTGAAGCAGCTGCCAGGGCGCGCCGGCCGTGGCGGGGCCATCCCGCCGCACCTGGCCCGCGGGTGACAGCGCCGCGAGCAGGCCGCGCGGGCTTTCCAGCGCATCGGACGAGGCGGTGAGCCCGCGCTCGGCGAGCTGGGCGGCCACGATGCCGTTGCGGGCAGCCAGCCCGACCTGCAGCGGCTTGGTCATGGAGCCGAAGTTGGCCACCAGGCCGCCGGCCATCGAGGCCGCGATGCCCAGGGCGTGCGCCGCGTGCAGCGCGTCCAGCCCGCGCAGGCAGGCGCTGGCGGCGGCGCTGGCGACGACGCCGAAGACGGCCGTGGGATGCCAGCCTTTGCCGTGGTGCTTGTCGGCGTCACGCCCCGACAGCTCGGCCCAGGTCTCGTAGCCGGCCGCATAGGCGCGCACGGCGGCGTTCCAGTCGGCGCCAAGGCGCTCGGCCTCGGCCAGCACCACCGGGGCGAGCACCACGCTGGGGTGGCCGTCCAGGCCGGTGTCGTCGAAGTCCAGGGCATGGCCGGCCACGGCGTTGAGGAAGGCCGCGTCGGCGGCGCTCGCGAAGCCCGGCATCGTCCACACCCGCGCCTGGCCGCGCGGGCCGACCGTGGCCAGGGACGCGGCGTGGTCCAGCACCGGCTCGCCCACGCTGGCGAAGGCCACGCCCACGGTGTCGGCCATGCCGCCGCGGATGGCGTCAACAGCTGCGCCAGGCACGTCCCGGGCGGACATGCCCGCGACGAACTCGCCGAGGGAGGCGGTCAAGCTCATTTCAGTAGGAACGGGGGAGGCCGAGGACGTGCTCGGCCAGGTAGGACAGGATCAGGTTGGTGGAGATGGGCGCCGTGCGCTGCACGCGCGCTTCGCGCCACTTGCGTTCCACGTCGTACTCGCGCGCGTAGGCGAAGCCGCCGTGCGTCTGCATGCAGGCCTCGGCGGCTTCCCAGGCCGCTTCGGCGCTGAGCAGCTTGCCCAGGTTGGCGAACTCACCGCAGGGCTGGCCCGCCTCGAACACGGCTGCCGCCTTGCGCAGCATCAGCTCGGCGGCCTGCGTCTGCGCGTAGGCCTTGGCGATGGGGAACTGGATGCCCTGGTTCTTGCCGATCGGGCGGTCGAAGACCACGCGCTCGTTGGCGTACTTCACGGCCGTCTTGACGAACCACTTGGCGTCGCCGATGGACTCGTGCGAGACCAGGATGCGCTCGGCGTTCATGCCGTCCATGATGTGACGCAGGCCCTGGCCCTCCTTGCCCACCAAGGCGTCGGCGGGGATGCGGAGCTTGTCGAAGAACACCTCGGTGGTGTTGTGGTTGATCATGGCCTTGATCGGGCGGATGGTCATGCCATGGCCCACGGCCTCGCGCATGTCCACCAGGAAGACCGACAGGCCTTCGGTGCGCTTGCTCACCTGGTCCAGCGGCGTGGTGCGCGCCAGCAGCAGCATCAAGTCCGAGTACAGCGCGCGCGAGGTCCAGATCTTCTGGCCGTCGATCACGTAGTGGTCGCCGTCGCGCACGGCGCGGGTCTTCAGGCGCGTGGTGTCGGTGCCGCTGGTCGGCTCGGTCACGCCGAAGGCCTGCAGGCGCAGTTCGCCGGCCGCGATCTGCGGCAGGTAGCGTGCCTTCTGCTCGGGGCTGCCATGCCGCAGCACCGTGCCCATGGTGTACATCTGCGCGTGCGTGGCGCCGGCGTTGCCGCCGCTGGCGTGGATCTCCTCCAGCACCACGCCCGCGGCGCGCAGGGGAAGGCCCGCGCCGCCGTACTCCTCGGGGATGAGCGCCGAGAGGAAGCCCGCCTCGGTCATGGCCTTGACGAACTCGCTGGGATAAGCCTCGCGTTCGTCCAGGTCGCGCCAGTAGCTGCCGGGGAAGTCGGCGCAGATGCGCCGCACGCCGTCGCGGATCTCGGGGTAATCCTCGCCGAGGTCGAGGGTGAGGTTCGGGTTCTCGCTCATGGTGTTCGTCGCTTCAGGCGGTGGCGCGCTCGGTGGCGGTGCGGTAGTGTCTTGGCAGCCCCGCGCGGGCCAGGGCGCCCGAGAGGCTGTCCGCGCCCAGGTAGCGGGCCGGAATGTCGCGCACGGCGAGCAGGCGCTGCAGGTCGATGCCCGTGCGCAGGCCCATGGAGTCGAGCATGAAGCACAGGTCCTCGGTGACGATGTTGCCGCTCGCGCCGGGCGCGTAGGGGCAGCCGCCGAGGCCGCCGAGCGAGGCGTCGAAGCGGCGGATGCCGCAGTCCAGCGCGGCCGACACATTGGCCAGGCCCGTGCCGCGCGTGTCGTGGAAGTGCGCGGCCACGGGGATGTCCCCGGTCTCGGCGAGCACCGCCTTGAACACCTCGCGCACCTGCCGCGGGTCGGCATAGCCCACGGTGTCCGCGATCATGATCTCGTCGGCGCCGGCCTCGGCCAGGAAGGCCGCGCACTGGCGCACCTCGTCGACCGCGATGCGCCCCTCGTAGGAGCAGCCCAGCGCGGTGGACAGGCCGGCAGCGAGCTGCGTGCGGCCCTTCAGGCCCGCCGCGTCGCGCGCCTGCACGATGCGCTTGAAGTCCTCCAGCGAGGCCTCGCGCTCGCGGCGCACGTTCTTGATGTTGTGCGTGCGGCTCACGGAGGTGACGTAGTCCACCTTGTGCACGCCGAGGGCGAAGGCGCGCTCGGCGCCCTTGAGGTTGGGGGCCAGCGCCATCACCGTGAGCCCCGGCAAGGCCATGGCGCGGGTGACCACCTCCTCGGCGTCCGCGAACTGCGGCATGAGCCGGGCGGGCACGAAGGAGGCGACCTCGATCTCGCGCACGCCCGCGGCGAGTTCGGCCTCGATCCAGGCCAGCTTGCCCTCGGTGGGGACGATCGTCTCGGTGTTCTGCAGGCCGTCGCGCAGGCCCACCTCGCGCACCAGCACGTCAATGTCGGAACTCATGGCATCACCTTCCCTTGAACTGCGGCGTGCGCTTCTCGTTGAAGGCGCGCACGCCCTCGTGCCGGTCCTCGGAGGAGACCAGGCGGTTGTAGGCCTCGATCTCGAAGCGGCAGCCCGTGCGCAGGTCGCCCTGCAGCCCGAAGTGGATGGACTTCTTGGCCTGGCGCACGGCCAGCGGCCCGTTGGCGGCGATCTCGCGCGCGGCGGCGAGGGCATCCTGGAGCACCCGGCCGGGTTCGCTCAGGTGGTTGACCAGGCCCCAGCCCAGCGCCTGTTCGGCGTCGAAGGCCTGGGCGCGCAGGATCAGCTCCTTGGCGCGGCGCTCGCCCACGGCACGCGCGAGGTTCTGCGTGCCGCCGCCGCCGGGCATGATGCCCAGGCGCACTTCGGACAGCGCGAAGCGCGCGTTGCGGCTGGCGTAGATGAAGTCGCAGGCCAGCGCCGTCTCCAGGCCGCCGCCGTAGGCGTGCCCGTTCACGGCGGCGATCACGGGCACGGGCACGTCCAGCAGCGCGAAGAAGGCGCGCTCGAAGATCTCGTGCTGCGCGCGCCAGGCGGCGTCGCTCATGCCGTGGCGCTCCTTGAGGTCGCCGCCGGCGCAGAAGGCGCGTTCGCCGCGGCCGGTGAGGACCACGGCCCGCAGGTCCTCGCCCTCGGCGGCCAGGCGCGTCCACAGGTCCAGCAGCTCGCGGCCCATCTGCGTGTTGATGGCGTTGAGCACCTCGGGGCGGTCGAGCGTGACCACCAGGCAGTGCGGTTCCTGCGCGGACAGGTGCAGGGTGTCGTACGTCGGGAGGTTCATGGTGTCGGGGAGTCCATCTCGCCCAGGCGCGGAGGCGGGCCCGGGGGCCGGGGGCGCTGGCCGTCCAGGCTGAAGGGCAGGCCCATGAGCGGGATGCTGCTGCCGGGCACCTGCTGCATCAGGCCCAGCGCCTCGGTCTGCGGGTGCGCGAGCATCTGGCGGACGTCCTGCACCGGTGCGCAGGGGATGCCCGCGTCGTCGAGCCGTTCGAGCCACTCGTCGCTCGTGCGCGTGGCGAAGACCGCTTCGAGCAGGGCGTAGAGCGCCGCGGCGTTCCCGACCCGCTGCGCGTTGCCGGCAAAGCGCGCGTCCTGCGCCCATTCGGGATGGCCCACCACCTCGCACAGCGCGCGGAACAGCTTGTCGTTGCCGGCGGCCACCACCAGGTCGCCATCGCGCGTGCGGTAGGCCCGGTAGGGGACGATGCCGGCCTGCCCCGAGCCCAGCTTGCCGGGCAGCTGGCCACCCGCGAGGAACTGCGTGACGTACATGGTCATCCAGCAGGCGGCGGTCTCGAAGAGGGACACGTCCACCACGCCGCCTTCGCCCGTGGCCTGGCGCCGCATCAGCAGCGAGACGATGCCCAAGGCCGCCCACATGCCCGAGCCCATGTCCACGATGGACGGGCCCACGCGCACCGGGGCGCCGCCGGGTTCGCCCACCACGCTCATGATGCCGCCGAAGGCCTGCATCAGCGGGTCGTAGCCGGGGCGGCCGGCGAGCGGTCCCACCGGGCCGAAGGCGCCCAGATTGCAGTACACGAGGGCGGGCTTGCGCCCGCGCAGGGTGGCGGCGTCCAGCTTCAGCGCTTCCACCTGGCCGGGGCGCATGTTCTGCAGCACCACGTCGGCCCGCGCGTCGATCAGCGCGTTCAGGCGCGCGAAGTCCTCGGGCTTGCGCAGCTCCAGCACCAGCGAACGCTTGCCGCGGTTGATGGCCTGGAAGGTGGCGGCCGCGCCGTCCACGAAGGGCGGCCCCCAGTGCCGCGCGTCGTCGCCGGCCGGCTTCTCGACCTTGATGACCTCCGCGCCCAGGTCCGCGAGGATCTGGCCCGCGAAGGGCGCGGCCACGCTGTGGCCGAGCTCGATCACCGTGCAGCCGGCCAGCGGCAGGGCGCCGCGCGCGTCGGAGGAAGGAGCGCCCAAGCCGTCACTCCACCTTGATGTTGGCCTCGCGGATCAGCTTGCCGCGCTGCTCGAACTCACGCTTCTGCAGCTCGGCCAGCTCGCTGCTGCCGCCGGCGACCACCTCCATGCCCGCGGTGGCGAGCTTGGCCTTGACCTCGGGGTCGCGCAGCACCTTCACCAGCTCGTCGCTCAGCTTCTTCGCGACGGGCTCGGGCATCTTGGCGGGGCCGAAGAAGGCGAGCCAGGACGGCATCTCGATGCCCGGAATCGATTCGCTCATGGTGGGCACGTTGGGCAGGCCCTCGGCGCGCTTGCCGCCGGTCACGGCGATGGCCTTGACCTTGCCGCCCTGGATGTGGGGGATGACGGTGATGGCACTGGCAAAGAGCATGGGGATCTGCCCGCCCAGCAGGTCGTTGAGCGCCGGGCCGCCGCCGCGGTAGGGAACGTGCGTGAAGGGCGCGCCGGTACGGGCTTTCAGCAGTTCGCCGGCCAGGTGGTGGGGCGAGCCGGTGCCCGAGCTGCCGTAGCTGCCCTTGCCGGGGTTGGCCTTGGCCCAGGCCACCAGCTCGTCGAGGTTCTTGGCCGGAACCGACGGGTGGACCACCAGGGCGATCGGGTTCATGGCCACCAGGGCCAGCGGCGTGAAGTCGCGGATGGGGTCGAAGGGCGGGGTGGCGGTGAGGTGGGTGTTGGCCGCATGGGTGGCGTCCGTGCCCATCACGAAGGTGTAGCCGTCCGGCGCCGAGCGGGCCACGTGTTCGGAGCCGATGTTGCCGCTGGCGCCGGCACGGTTGTCCACCACGACCGACTGGCCCACGTTGGCGGAGAGCTTCTGCGCCACGATGCGCGCCACCGCGTCGGTCGAGGCGCCGGGCGGGTAGGGCACCACGATGCGGATCGGCTTGTCCGGGTACGTGCCCTGCGCCACGGCCAGGCCGGGGGTGGCGAGCGAGAAGGCGAGGGCGGCCGCGGCAAGGGCGGCTTGGCGTCGATTCATCACGTTGTCTCCTGTTGGGGGCTCGGTCTCTCGTGAACATGAATGCAGTCGCTGCCGGCCGCGGGCATGGAAGGGGCCTAAACGTCCGGACGTCCGCATGTTATGCTCCTCCCCGTTCGCCTGTCAAACCAGCACGCCATGACCGCAGACCGTTCCCATTCGCCCCTGTCCGGCCGCGTGGCCCTCGTCACCGGCTCCGGCCGCAACATCGGCCGCGCCATCGCGCTGTCACTGGCCGCGCAGGGCGCGCGCGTGGTCGTCAACGGCCACAGCGACGCCGCGGCGGTGGACGGCGTGGTGGCCGAGATCGAGGCCCAGGGCGGCGAGGCGGCGGGGGTGATGGCCGACGTGGGCCGCGACGAGGACGTCGCGCGCCTGGTGCGCTCGGCCGTCGATCGCTTCGGCTCGCTGGACATCGTCGTCTCCAACGTCGGCATCCGCCGCAAGCAGCCTTTCCTGGAGATCACGCCCGAGCAGTGGGACGAGGTGCTGCGCACCAACCTGTCGGCCGCCTTCTACCTCGCGCGCCACGCCATCCCGCACATGCAGGCGCGGCGCTGGGGGCGCCTGGTGTTCATCTCCGGCTTCGACGGCTTCTGGGGCCAGGTCACGCACCGCGCGCACAACATCACGGCCAAGGCCGGCCTGCACGGCCTGGCCATGGCGCTGGCCCGCGAATTCGGCCCCGACAACATCACCGCGAACACGGTGGCCCCGGGCGCCATCGACACCGTGCGCGACTGGTCGCAGTACACCCACCAGCAGCGCGAGCAGCTGGAGAAGGAAATTCCCCTGGGCCGCTACGGCAAGGTGGAGGAGGTGGCCGCGGCCTGCGAGCTGCTGTGCGCCGAGCGCGGCGGCTTCATCTCGGGCCAGGTGATCCACGTCAACGGCGGCCACTACATGTATTGACCCGGCGGGCCTTGGCATGATCGCGGCCGTGAACGCCGAGACTCCCATGACCGAAGAGGCCGCCGCCGCGCGCGGCCCGCGCTACCAGCAGCTGACCGACACGCTGGTGCGAGAGATCCGCGAAGGCCGCTACCCCGTCGGCTCGCTGCTGCCCCCCGAACCCCAGTTGTGCCAGCGCTTCGCCGTCTCGCGCCACACCGTGCGCGAGGCCGTGCGCCACCTGTGCGAGATGGGCCTGGTCTCGCGCCACCAGGGCGTGGGCACGCGGGTGCGGGCGGCCCGCGGGGACAAGCAGTACGTGGCGTCCCTGTCCACGCTGGGGGACCTGATGGCCTACGCCCGGGGCACGCGCCTCGAGGTCCTGGGCTCGCGCTGGGTGGATGCGGACGAGGCGCTGGCCGCGCAGCTGCGCTGCGGCGAGGGCGAGCACTGGCTGGAGCTGGACACCTGCCGCTACGCCACCCTCGGCGGTGAGCCCATCGTGCACATGCGCGTGTACGTGCGGCCCGAGGCGGCCGGCATGCGCGAGGAGCTGGAGCGCGGGCAGGCCTGGGTCTTCGGCCTGGTGGAGAAGTACGGCGGCGAGCGCATCCTGGAGGCGCAGCAGGTGGTCGGCGCGGTCGCGGTGCCGGCCGACAGCGCCCGCGTGCTGGGCGTGCGGGCCAAGTCGCCGGGCCTGCTGGTGCGCCGCTTCTACCTCGGGCGCGGCGACCGGCTGCTGTCGGTCTCGGTGAACGTGCATCCGGTGGGCCGCTTCGAGCTCACCACCACCTGGCGACTGGAAGAAGCCGCGGGGCGCCCATGAGCGCGCCGCCGCGCCGGCCCTGGCTGGGGCTTCAGGCCACGCTGGCCACGCAGGTGCTGGCGACCTTCTCGCTCAGCGTCGCACCCGTGCTGGCCCCTGCGGTGGCGCCGCAACTCGGCCTGGCGCCCGAGCGGGTGGGCCTGTTCACGGGACTGGCCTACGCGCTGGCCATGCTCGCGGGCCTGGGCAGCGGCGCCTGGGTGGCGCGCCACGGCGCGACGCGGCTCATGCAGGCGGCGATGGCCTGCATGGCGGCCGGCCTGCTGCTGATGGCGGTGGGTGAGCCCGGCCTCTTCCTGCTCGCCGCCATCGTCATGGGCGCGGGCTACGGCAGCACCAACCCGGCGACGGCGGACATCCTGGGGCGACACGCGCCCCTGCGATCGGCCGGCCTCTTCTTCGCGCTGAAGCAGACGGGCGTTCCCATCGGCGTGGGACTGGCGGGGCTGCTGATGCCGCTGGGCCTGGCGGTGCTGGGATGGCAGGCCTCGCTGTTCGCGGCCGGCGCCTCCAGCTTGGTCCTCGCGCTGCTGCTGCAGCGGGTGGCGCGCAGTCTCGATGCCCGCGATGCCCGCGATGCGGCGCCCGCACCCGCACAGGCGGGCTGGGGTGAGGCCATGCGCCTCGTGCTGCGCCGCCCGGGCCTGCGCAACCTCAGCCTGGGCTCCTTCGCCTATGCGATGGCGCAGCTGGGCTTTCTCACCTTCGTGGTCGCCTTGCTGCACCTGGAGCGCGGACTGCCGCTGGGGGTGGCCGCGGGTCTGCTCTCTGCCTCGCAGCTCGTGTGCGTCTTCGTGCGGGTCGGCACCGGGTACCTGTCCGACCGCTGGGCCAGCCCGCGCACCGTGCTGGCGGCGCTCGGCGTCGGCGCGGCGGCGAGCTTCACGCTGCTCGCGCTGCTGCCGGCTTCCGCCCCCACATCCCTGCTGGCCGTGGCCGTCATGGCCTGCGGCGCCACCAGCATGGGCTGGAACGGCGTGTACTTCGCCCAGATCGTGCGTTCGGTCGAGCCGCACGAGCTGGCGGCCAGCGCCGGCGCGGTGCAGTTCTTCACCTTCGGCGGCGGCCTGGTCGCACCGGTACTGTTCGGCCTGTGGCTGGCGCAGGGCGCGAGCCACGCGTCCGGCTACCTGGCGCTGGCCGGGGTGGCCGGCGCGGGTGCCGTGCTGATGCTGCGCTCGGCCCCGCCGGCCGGCCAGCCTTCCACTTCTTCTTCCGTGAGCCATGAGCACTCCTGAATCCCAGTCCCTTCCACCCTCGCTCGACATCGCGGGCGGCGTCGCCCGCATCACGCTGCGCCGCCCGGCGCACCGCAACCGCCTGCACAACGAGGACCTGGCCCTGCTGGTCGAGGCCTTCGGGCGCGTGGACGGCGACGCTTCCGTCCGCGTGCTGGTGCTGGACGCCCAGGTGCTGGCCGAGCGGCCGGTCTTCAGCGCCGGCTACCACACGGGCGAGTTCGACGGCGGCCGGCCCGCCATCGAGTTCGAGGACGTGGTGCAGGCGCTGGAGCGCCTGCGCCCGGTGACGATCTGCATGCTGGCGGGCAGCGTGTACGGCGGCTCCACCGATCTGGTGCTGGCCTGCGACCTCGCGCTGGCGGCCGAAGGCATCGAGATGCGCATGCCGGCCGCGGCGCTGGGGCTGCACTACTACCCGAGCGGGCTGCAGCGCTACGTGTCCCGGCTGGGCGTGAGCGTGGCCAAGCGCGCCTTCCTCACGGCCGAGCCCCTCGACGCCGAGACCCTGCTGCGCGTGGGCTACGTGAGCGAGCTGCATCCGCGCGCGGCACTGGCCGCCCGCGTGGACGCGCTCGCGCGGCACATCGCCACGCTGTCGCCCCTGGCGCTGGAGACCACCAAGCAGTCCCTCAACGAGCTGGCGCGCGGCGAATTCGATGCGGCGCGACTGCGCGAACGCATCGACCGCACCATGTCCAGCGAAGACTTCGCCGAGGGCCGCCGCGCCTTCGCCGAGCGGCGCAAGCCTCGGTGGAAGGGGCGCTGAACATGCCTGCCATCCATGCCGGCCAGGCCCTGGCGAAGCTGCGCGTCCTCGACCTCTCGCGCGTGCGCGCCGGGCCGACCTGCGTGCGCATGCTGGCCGACTTCGGCGCCGACGTCGTGCGCATCGAGCCGCCCCCCGGCGTGGACGACAACGAGAACATGTTCGTGGACAGCCGCGAGGGCAGTGACTTCCAGAACCTGAACCGCAACAAGCGCTCGCTCACGCTCAACCTCAAGCACCCGCAGGGCCGTGCCGTGCTGCAGCGCCTGGTTCGCGATGCCGACGTCGTCGTGGAAAACTGGCGCCCCGATGTGAAGCACCGCCTGGGCATCGACTACGAGTCGCTGCGCGCCATCAACCCGCGCGTGATCCTCGCCAGCATTTCCGGCTTCGGCCAGGACGGGCCTTACGCCGGCCGGCCCGGCTTCGACCAGGTGATCCAGGGCATGGGCGGGCTGATGTCGGTGACCGGCTTTCCCGAACACGGCCCGGTGCGCGCGGGCATCGCCGTGGCCGATTCCAGCGCGGGCCTGTACCTGGCGCTGGGCATCTTCGCGGCGCTGCTGGAACGCGAGCAATCGGGCCAGGGCCAATGGGTTCAGGCCTCGCTCCTGCACGCGCAGATCGCCATGATGGACTTCCAGGCCGCGCGCTGGCTCAACGAAGGCCAGGTGCCCGTGGCCTGCGGCAACGACCATCCCACGGCCAGCCCCATGGGCCTGTTCCGCGCGAGCGACGGACAGGTCAACATCGGCGTGGCCGGCAGCGGCAACTGGCGGCGCTTCTGCGAGGTGCTGGGGCAGCCCGGGTGGATGGAGGATGCGCGCTTCCTCGACGTGAAGGACCGCATCGCGAACCGCGCCGCGCTCACGGTGGAGATCGAGCGCGTGCTGGGCACGCAGCCCGTGAGCCACTGGGTCGAGGCCCTGAACCGCGCGGGCGTGCCGGCCGGGCCGGTCTATTCCGTGCCCGAGGTGTTCGAGGATCCGCAGGTGCGGCACCTGGACGTGGTGGCCGAGGCGACCAGCGCCGGCGGTCGCAAGCGCCGCTTCATCACCCAGCCGGTGCAGCTCTCACGCACGCCGGGCTCGGTGCGCAGCGCCGCGCCGGGCTGTGGACAGCACACGGACGAGGTCCTGCGCGAGGCGGGCTACGAGGACGCGCAGATCCGCGCCCTGCGGGAGGCGGGGGTGGTGTGAGCCTGTCCACTCCCTCCCCCTCTGGGGAGGGCAGGGGAGGGGGCCACGAACGCCGACCACGCTGCTTCGCGCGAGGCCCCCATCCCAGCCTTCCCCCGGAGGGGGAAGGTGCCTCAGTCGAACGGCGTTCCGCGCTCCGCTCGCCTACTTCTTCACCAGGCTGCAAGTGGACTTGGCGATCGGCTGGAACGCCTCGTCGCCGGGGATGGTGGCGAGCACCTTGTAGTAGTCCCAGGGATGCTTCGATTCGCCGGGCTGCTTGACCTGCACCAGGTACATGTCGTGCACCATGCGGCCGTCCTCGCGGATGGTGCCGTTCTTCGCGAAGAAGTCGTTCACCTTCGTGCCTTTCATCTTCGCCATGACGGGCGCTGCGGCGTCGGTGCCGGCGGCCTTCACGGCCTTGAGGTAGTGCAGGGTGGACGAATAGTTGGCCGCCTGGATGGCCGTGGGCATCTTCTTCATGCGCTCGAAGTAGCGGCGCGCGAACTGGCGGGTCTGTTCGTCCAGGTCCCAGTAGAAGGCCTCGGTGAGGATCAGGCCCTGCGAGGCCTGCAGGCCCGCGCTGTGGATGTCGGTGATGAAGACCGCCAGGCCCGCCAGGCTCTGCTTCTTCGGATCGACCCCGAACTCCTGCGCCGACTTGATGGCGTTGATGGTGTCGGCCCCGCCGTTGGCCAGGCCGATGATCTTCGCGCCGGAGTTCTTGGCCGAGAGCATGAACGAGGAGAAATCGCTCGCGCCCAGCGGGTGGCGCGAGCTGCCCAGCACCTTGCCGCCGTTGGCGTTGACCACCTCGGTCACGTCCTTTTCGCTCTGGTGGCCGAAGGCATAGTCGGCGGTGAGGAAGTACCAGCTGTCGCCGCCCTTCTTCAGCAGTGCGCGCGCCGTGCCGTTGGCCATGGCGTAGGTGTCCCAGGCGTAGTGCACGCTGTTGGGCGTGCAGGCGTCGTTGGTGATGCGCGTGGCGCCCGCGCCGTTGACGATGGCGATGCGGTCCTTCTGCTTGGCCACGTTCATCACCGCCAGGGCCACCGCGGAGTTGGTGAGGTCGGTCACCATGTCCACGCCCTCCCGGTCGAACCACTCGCGCACCTTGCTGGAGGCGATGTCCGGCTTGTTCTGGTGGTCCATCTCCAGCACTTCGATGGGCTTGCCCAGCACCTTGCCGCCGAAGTCCTCCACGGCCATGCGCACGGCGGTGGCCGAGCCGCGACCCGACAGGTCGGACAGCGCACCGGTCATGTCGGTGACCACGCCGATGCGCACGGTGCCGTCACTGCCGCCCGATTGGGCCTGGGCCAGAGGTGCGAGGGCCAGCGCGAGCGCGGCCGAGAGCAGGGTGGAACGGAAGGGGGTCATGGGCTTGTCTCCTGGTTGTCGTGGCGCGGATGCGCCGGGGCCTGTCAGATGACGTTGCGGGTCAGCCCGCCGTCGATGCAGATGTTCTGTCCGGTGATGTAGGCCGCCTGGGGCGAGGCGAGGAAGGCGCAGAGCGGTCCGAAATCGGCCGCGGTCCCCAGGCGCCCCACGGGAATGCTTTGCGCCATCTGCGCGCGCACCGCGTCCTCGCCGATCTGCTGCCTTTGCGCGCGGTCGCGGATCACGCGCTGCAGGGCGCCGGTGTCCATGAGGCCGGGCAGGATGCCGTTGACCGTGATGCCCTGGCCGGCCACCTCGCGGGCGATCGACCCCATGGCACCGGTCAGGCCCACGCGCACGCTGTTGGACAGCGCCATGTTCGGGTACAGCTCCTTCACGACGAAGGAAGTGATGTTGATGACGCGCCCGAAGCCCCGCGCGCGCATGGCGGGCAACCAGTGGCGCACCAGCTCCAGCGGCCCCAGGATGTTCTGCTCGTGCGCGCGCCGCCATTGCGCGGCGTCGGTCTCTTCGAAAGGCGCGGCCGGCGGTCCGCCCGCGTTGGTGACGATGATGTCCGGCGCGCCGATGGCGTCCACCGCGGCGACCAGCGCGCGCCGCTGCGCCTCGTCGCCCACGTCGCCGGGCACGAAGTGGCCGCTGGCCAGTTGGTCCGCTGCCGCTTGTCCGTGCGAGGCGTCTCGCCCGTTGACGATCACGCGCGCGCCGGCTTCGTCCAGCGCCTGCGCGCAGCCCCAGCCGAGTCCGCGCGTGCCGCCGAGCACCAGTGCCGTCCGTCCCTGCAGGTCGATGCGCATGGCGCGGCCCTCAGAAAGGACAACCCGGCTCGAAGCGCGGGGCGCGGCGCTCGCGCAGCGAGGCGACGCCTTCATAGACGTCGGGGCCGGAGAAGCCCATGAACTCGAGCGCGAGCGAGCTGTCGAAGCTCGGCCCGGCCAGGCGCAGCCAGTTGTTCAGGGCGTACTTGGTCCAGCGGATGGCGGTCTGCGAGCCCTGCGCCAGGCGCTGGGCGACCTCGAAGGCGCGGGGCACGAGATCGGCCTCGTCCACCGTGAGCGACACCAGGCCGATGCGCTCGGCTTCCTCGCCGGAGACGGCGTCGCACAGCAGCAGGTAGTACTTGGCCTTGGCCATGCCGCACAGGAGCGGCCACACGATGGCCGCATGGTCGCCGGCAGCCACGCCCAGGCGGGTGTGGCCGTCGATGATGCGCGCGGTTTTCGATGCGATGGAGATGTCGGCCAGCAGGCCCGCCACCAGCCCCGCGCCCACGGCCGGCCCGTGCATGGCCGACACGATGGGCTTGGAGCAGTTGATGACGCCATAGACCAGGTCGCGCGCCTCGCGCCAGACGCGGGCGCGCACGTTGAAGTCATTGGCCATGTCCTCGACCAGGCCCAGGTCGCCGCCGGCCGAGAAGCCCTTGCCCTCGCCGCGGATGATGGCCACGCGCACCTCGGGGTCGCGGTCGATGTCCTGCCAGATGGTGGACAGCTCGCGGTGCATGCGGTGGTCGGCGGTGGAGAGCTTGCCGTTGGGGCTCTGGTCGGCGCCCATGACGATCTCCAGGATGCCGTGGTCATGGCGGCGCAGCGCCAGGGCTTCGTAGTGCGCGTAGGGCGCGGCGTTCTGCATGGTGTTCCTTTCAGTCCCGGGGACTAGATCTTCTTGCGGCCTTCCCAGTACGGCTCCTTGAGCACGTTCTTCTGGATCTTGCCGATGGGGGTCTTGGGAAAGCCGTCGACGAACTTCACCAGGCGCGGGCGCTTCAGGCGCGCCAGCTTGGCTTCGCACTGCGCGACGACCTCGGCTTCGCTCAGGGCCTGGCCCGGCTTGAGCTGCAGGTAGGCGGCCGGCACCTCCCCCCACTTGTCGTCGGGGATGCCGAAGACCGCGCACTCGGCCACCTGCGGCAGCTCGTACAGCACGTTCTCGATCTCCTTGGGATAGACGTTCTCGCCGCCCGAGATGAGCATGTCCTTGGCGCGGTCCACCAGCGTGAGGTAGCCGTCGGCGTCCATCACGCCGATGTCGCCCGACAGGCCCCAGCCGCCGCCCACGCGGAAGAAGCCGGTGGTCTGCTCGGGCTCGTCGTAGTAGGCCATCATGAGGTTGTCGCCGCGCGAGGCCACCTCGCCCAGCTCGCCGACGGCCGCGCGCGTGCCGTCGCTGCGCAGGACCGCCACGTCCACGTTGTAGGGCTGGCGGCCCACCTGGCCCAGCTTGGCGGGAAGGGCTGTGTGCGGCAGGGCGGCGATCACGCCCATCTCCGACTGGCCGTAGATCTGCGTGAGCCTCAGGCCCGGCAGGCGGCGCATCAGCTCCACCTGCACCCAGTCGGGCATGGGCGCACCCGCGAAGGACAGCTTGGTCCAGCTGGCCAGCGCCCGCGATTCGAGCTGCGGGTGGATGGCCAACGCATTGGCCTGCGTGGGCACCATGAAGGCGGCGGTGATGCCTTCTTCCTCCACGGCGTCGAGGTAGGCGTCGGCCGACCAGGGCGTGACGAACACCGAGGTGGCGCCGATCAGCACCGCCGGCTGGAACATGATGTTCAGCGCCGCGACGTGGAAAAGGGGCGTGACGATGCCCACCACGTCCTCGGCCGTGAGGTGCTCCTCCACCACCACGGTGTGCGCGGTGATGGCGCGGGCGCGGTGGTTCATCAGCACGCCCTTGGGCCGGCCGGTGGTGCCGCCGGTGTAGGTCATGCAGAAGGCCTCGCGCTCGTCCAGTTGCACCGCGGGCGGCTCGGCACTGGCGGTTTCCAGGAAGGTCGCCAGGCTGGGCGCGTCCGCCGAGTCGCCGATGCACAGGTAGTGCCGGATGCCCGGGCACTCGGCGCGGATGGCGGCGACCTTGTCCGCGAAGGCCGCGTCGAAGATCAGCACCTGCGTGCGCGACTTGTTCAGGACCCAGGCGAGTTCCTCCGGCGCGTACAGCACTGAGATGTTGTTCTGCAGCAGGCCGCTGCGCGCCACGCCGAAGAACACCGTGCCGTACTCGGGCAGGTTGCGCGAGAGCATGGAGACGGTGGCGCCCCGGGGCAGGCCCAGGGCCAGCAGCGCGTTGGCGAGGCGGTCGGCGTCGGCGTCGAGCTGGCGGTAGCTCACGCGGCGCACGCCGGCAGGCCCGCGGAACACGATGGCCGGCTTGTCCGGGAAGCGGGTGGCGGAGCGCCTGAGCATGTCGCCCGTGAGCATGGTGTTTTTACGATTTGCAGAAATGATTTCCGCGAATCATAAAATCAGGCCCGTCGCCGCCCATTGGTGTCAACCCTCGGGCGGCCTTCACTTACAGTCGGGCACATCCATGCCAGTTGCCGATTCCGATGACGCAGAACGCACCCAGGCGGGCGTCCAGTCCCTGGAGAACGGGCTCGCGCTCGTGCTGGTGCTGGCGCACCACCGCCGGCCCATGAAGCTCACGGCGGTGGCCGAGCAGGCTGGCGTGTCGCCGGGCAAGGCGCACCGCTACCTGGTGAGCTTCATGCGCGCAGGCTTCGTCTCGCAGGACGAGGAGACGGGCCTCTACGGCATCGGCCCCGTGGCGCTGGAGTTCAGCCTGTCGTGCCTGGCCACGCTGGAGCCCATTTCGCTGGCCACGCGCGAGGCCGAGCGCCTGTGCGCGCAGACCGGGCACACCGTGGCCGTGGCCGTGTGGGGCAGCTTCGGCCCCACGGTGGTCCGCTGGGAGCAGCCCGCGCACCCGGTCATGGTCAACGTCGGCCTGGGTTCGGTCTTCCCCTTGTACCGCTCGGCCACTGGGCGCGTCTTCGCCGCCTTCATGCCCGAGGAGCTGGTGCGCGAGTACGCCGCCAAGGCCGGCCAGGAGGCCGACACCGAAGGCGACGAGGTGGAGACCATCGAGCAGGTGCGACGGCGCGGCATCGCCAGGGCGCAGGGCGACTTCATGCAGGGCATGAGCGCCTTCGCCGCGCCCGTCTTCGACCACCGCGGGCGGCTGGTGCTGAGCGTGACCATCCTGGGCTACCGCGGCAGCTTCGACCACCGCTGGAGCGGGCCTGTCGTCGCAGCCCTGCGCGAATCGGCCGCGGGATTGTCGAAGGCGCTGGGCTACGAGGAAGCGGCGGCGCCGCAGGCGCCAGGCGAGGCGCCTGCGCCAGCACCAGTGCGCCGCGGGCGCAGGCGCGGCGCCTGATCCGCCTGCCGGCGTCGGCGACGCCGGCACCCGAAACCTGAAACATCCAGTCCTTCATGCCCGCGGCTTCCTGCGGGCAAGGCGCCCGTGCGCGCGCCCGGCCGCCGTGCCGCCGTCCCCCCGGCGAGCCTGCCTCGGCTAGCACGAGAACCGCGCGGCCCATCGCATGAAAAGCGTTTCTGGTGCTGGCGTCATCGGTGGCGCGTCTGTCTCATTGTCCTGTACAAAATGTTAAAGTCGCGTCCGTCTATGCAGCCCACCCAGTCTCCGCGCCTAGCCTATATCCCCTCTGAAAATGAGCAAATAGCCTGCACTTCGGGGTTTGCCGCTGGCCCGGTGGGGGCCGGTGATCTCGATGAAATTGACCTATTTGTCATAGACAAAACACTTGGCTTGACGCCCGACGCGGGTGCTTCGGTGTCCCTGCGCCCGCGACCCGGCCGTATCCGTCCTTCCTTGACCCGCCGGGCGCGGCGCGCGCCCGAGCGGACCGGCACACCCGGTAACGCTGCCGCCACGTCCACCCACCCTCAGTGAGCCTGCCCTTGTCCTTCACCCGCCTCAGCGTCGCCCACCGCCTGTATGCCAACTTCGGTGTCCTGGTCCTGCTGTTGCTCGGACTGACTGCCCTGTCGCTGGTCAAGGTCTCGACCATCCGCACGGCACTGACCGACAACAGCACCGAGCACTCCCAGATCCAGCGCTTCGCCATCAATTTCAGGGGATCCGCCCACGACCGCGCCATCGCCATCCGCGACGTGGTCCTGGCGCCTGCCAGTGACGACCGCGCGAAGGAAGTGAGCACCATCGACCAGCTCGCGCGCTTTTATGCGCAGCCCGCCGCGCCCCTGGAAGCCATGATCGCCAAGTCCTCCGATGCGACCAGGCTGCGCGAGATGTACGGGGCCATCAAGGTCATCGAGGACCGGGCCGTCGATGCCACCCGCCGTGTCGCAGCGCTGGAGGCCGCCGGTGAGTCGGAGCGCGCTCAGAACGCTGCACTCGTCGAGGAAAGTGCCGCCGCGGCAGCGAGCCTGCGCGCCCAGGCGCAGGAACTGCTGGAATCGGTCTCCGCCTTCAAGCTGGCCGACCGCGAGACTGCGGACGCAGGCCTGTCGTTCGCGCACGCCGCGGCTGGCGCTGCGCGCGCGCAGCCGCTCCCGTCCGCGCGGCTGCAGTTGGTGGCGACACATGCTTGACCCAGGGGGTTTTCCCGCGCCAGGCCGCTTCATGTCTGTTCCTGCGATGACAGCTTCAGTTTGTCCTACCCGTCGCGCCGGCGGATTCCCCTCCGGTGAGGATGCGCTGCAGCGCACGGCGCCGATGGTCGCCTGCCGGTCGGACCTCGATGCCTCGAACCTGCTCCTGGCCGAAGCGGTCCGGGCGGTGGACACCAGCATCACGATCGGGCGGGTGCAGGCGCCGGGCTCGATCCCGATCATCTATGCCAACGCGGCCTTCTATGCGATAACCGGCTACGCGCCCGGCGAAGTCATCGGACGGGACTGCCGCTTCCTCCAGGGGGCGGACTCCGAGTCTTCGGAGATGGAGCGACTTCGCGCCGCCCTGCAAGGCGGGGAGTCCGTCACGGTGAAGCTTCGCAACTACAAGAAGTGCGGCGAGTCGTTCTGGAACGAGCTGACGCTGTCGCCGCTGCGCGATGCATCGGGCAGCATCACCCATTACATCGGCCTGCAGCGGGACATCACGCGCACCGAGACCATCAGGCAGGCACTGGAAGAAAGCCGCCGTGCCGCGGCGGCCGCTGAAGCCGCCAACCGCGCCAAGGCCGCATTCGTGGCCACCATCAGCCACGAGATCCGCACGCCGCTCAACGGCGTCATCGGCCTGACCAGCCTGCTCACGAGTGCGGCGCTCCCGGCCCTGGAAGCCAGCTACGTCCGGGCGATCAAGAGCTGTGCGGACGCGCTCTCCGGACTCGTGAACGACGTGCTCGACTTCTCCAAGATCGAGGCCGGCCAGATGGTGGTGCAGCCGATCGACTTCAGCCTGCGTGAGCTGCTGGAGACCACGGCGGACTATTTCAGGACGGCCGCCATGGACAAAAGCCTGAGCTTCACGATGCAGGTGGGCCCCGATGTCCCGGACTCCATCCACTGCGACCGCCAGCGCCTGAGCCAGATCCTCTTCAACCTCCTGGGCAATGCGCTGAAGTTCACGCGCGAAGGTGGTTTCTCGCTCGACGTGTCCGTCGATGCGGATGGCCCGCAAAGGCGACTGCGCTTCGCGGTCAGGGACACCGGCATCGGCATCGCCGAGCAGGACCGCCACAAGCTGTTCAAGTGGTTCTCGCAAGCCGACACCTCCTCGACGCGGGCCTACGAAGGAACGGGCCTGGGCTTGGCCATCTCGCGCGACCTCGCCAACCTCCTGGGCGGCGACGTGCGGTTCAGGCCCGGCCCCGCAGGCGGCTCCTGCTTCACGCTCGACATACCGTGCACCGAGGCGAGCGCCGTGCCGCCGATGGCTGACGCCGCGAACCAGCAGCGCGCGAGGAGGAGGAACCAATCCATCCTCCTGGTGGAGGACAACGACGTGAACCAGCTCGTCGCCACTGCGCTGCTGGACCGGCTCGGATGGACGCAGGTCACCACGGCCTCCGACGGCCAGCAGGCGGTGGACTTGTGCCGGGCGCAGGCCTTCGACCTCGTGCTCATGGACTGCCAGATGCCGGTCATGGACGGCTTCGAGGCCACCCGCCGACTGCGCGCGGCGGGCATCACCGTGCCCATCGTGGCGCTCACCGCCAGCGCCATCGCCCAGGACCGGGAGCGCTGCCTCGCCATGGGCATGAACGACTACCTCACCAAGCCGATCGATGCGGCAGCGCTCGCCGCCGCCATGGACCGATGGCTGGCCGTGCCGGCGCAGCAGCGGTCCGGCCGGCCGGCCTGAGGCCCGGGCGGCGCGCCAGCGCCAGCGCCCGGGCCGCGGACCTGCCGGCCACCAGATAATGCGATCCGCGCTGCACGTACGCGCGGATCGGGGTGAGCATGGGCAAGGTCTTCGTGAACGTCGGACCCAGTCCGGATGGCTGCATGGCACCGGAAGGCATGGTCGCCAAGGGACCGTTCGCGGGCGCCGGTTCCTCCAGGTACCGGCGCGGGCGACAGGCGCGGCCGCTGTCCCTATGAAGGCCCTCGACTCCCTGCGCATCTTCGTCGCCACGCAGCGCAAGGGCAGCCTCTCGGCCGCCGCCCGGGCCCTCAGCCTGTCGCCGGCCACCATCTCGCGGCGCATCAGCGCGCTGGAGGAGGAGCTGGGCGTGCAGCTGGTGGACCGCACCAGCCGCAACCTGCGCATGACCGAGGCCGGCCAGGCTTTCCTGGTGCGGGCCGAGCAGGTGCTGGAGGCCATGGCCGAGGCGGAGCAGGCGGCCCGCCAGACGCGCCAGCGCCCGGAAGGACGGCTGCGCGTGCACTCGCGCACCCAGATCGGGCTGCGGGTGGTCGCGCCGCTGCTGCCCGCCTTCGCGCGCAAGTACCCGGACATCCAGCTGGAGATGGAGCTGTCGGAGCAGCCGGTGAACCTGGTGGAGCACGACTTCGACGTGGACATCCGGACCGGCGAATCCAACGACTCGGGTTTCGTGATCCGCCGTTTGCTGAGCAGCGACGAGGTGCTGGTCGCCAGCCCGGCGTTCGTGGCGGCGCATCCGCGCATCAAGCACCCGGCCGACCTGCTGCAGGTGCGCTGCCTGACCTACCGGCGCGACCGGGAGGCCACGAGCTGGAAGTACCTCGACGAAGGCGGCGAGCAGAAGGAGCTGCCGATCCAGGGGGCCCTCAGCTGCAACAACGGCGAGCTGCTGCGCCTGGCCGCCATGGGCGGCATGGGCGTCGCGCTGCTGTCGGCGCCCACCATCCAGTCCTGCCTGCAGGACGGCACGCTGGTGCGCCTGCTGCCCGAGTACCGCTTCGCGGTCCGAACGTTCTCCAACGGCGTGTTCGCTGTGTTCCGGCAGAGCCGGTCGCTGCCGCTCAAGGTGCGCGCCTTCGTCGATTTCCTCGCCGACGAGCTGCGCGATCCGGCTGACCGTCCGTCGGGCGAATAGCCGGGCCGCGTGCGGGCGCTGTAAACCAGCTTTGCACACCTTGCCGATCCGGCCGTCCACGCGGCCACTAGACTGGCCCCGCCAAGCCCTTGCCGGCTGCGTACCGGCGTATCCCGATTCCACATCCGTGCCCCGCCACAGGGGACCAAGGAGACAAATGTGATTTCCCGCAGGCTCTTTTCCGGCGTGCTGTTCGGCCTCATGGCCACCCTGGGCACCGCCCAGGCCCAGCAGGCCACGCGCTTGATCGTTCCCTTCCCCGCCGGTGGCGGCACCGACCAGTACGTGCGTCTGCTCGCCGCGGAGCTGACCAAGCGCGGCATGCAGACCGTGGTGGAGAACAAGCCGGGCGCCAGCGGCATCGTCGCCGCCGACCACGTGGCGCGCTCGCGCCCCGACGGGCAGACCGTGCTGGTGTCCTCGCTGGGCACGCTGGCCAACAACACGGTGCTCTACGACAAGCTGCCCTACGACCCGCGCAAGGACTTCGCCCCGGTCACGCAGATCGCCTACCAGCCGGCCATCATCGTCGGGCGCACCGACCTGCCGTACAAGAACATCAAGGAGATGGTGGAGTACGCCAAGAAGAACCCGGGCAAGATCAACCGCGGCTCGCCCGGCGCGGCCATCCTCACCAACCTGGCGCCCATGAGCTTCGAGAAGTCGCTGGGCATCAGCACCACGCACATCCCCTTCAGCGGCGACGCGCCCGCGGTGCAGGCCCTCCTGGGCGGCAACATCGACATCCACGGCACCTCCATCACCGGATCGCTGCCGCACATCCGCAGCGGCAAGCTGCGCGTGCTGGGCGTGATGGACAGCAAGCGCATGCCGCAGGTGCCCGAGGCCCCCACCTTCAAGGAGCAGGGCTTCGACCTGGAAGCCACCCTGTGGTATTCCCTCTCGGTGCCCGCGGGCACGCCCAAGGACAGCATCCAGAAGTTGAACAAGGCCGTGAACGAGGTGATCGCCGACCCGGCCTTCGTGGAGCGGGCCCAGGCCATCGGCATGGAGCCGCGCGGCGGCACGCCGGAGGAACTGGATCAGTTCGTCAGGACGGAGGCGGACCGGTGGCTGCCGGTGTTGCAGAGTTTGAATCTGCCGAAGCAGGGGCAGTGAGCGAGCTCGGATGAAGAAAGCGCCGCTTTTCGCGGCGCTTTTTTTTGCATTGGCGGGGACACGATGGGCGTCGCTCAATCGGCCGGTGGACCGCCACGCCGGAACGGACGGTCGCCCATCTCGAAGTCCAGCGTCAACGCCAGCAGCACGCGGATCACGACGATCACGGCCAGCACCGCTGCACTCTCCAGGGTTTGGGTGAAGGTCACGGTCCGGATGATGTCCCCTGCGATCAGGAATTCCAGGCCGAGGATGAGCGAGCGGCCCAGGTTGGTCCGCAGTTCCTGGTAGGCCGGCACAAACCCTTGCGAAAGCAGCCGCGGCACTGAAGCGGCCAGTGCTGCGGTGAAGCCCAGGAGGATGACGGCCACACCCACGGCCTCGACCATGGAACCCACCACGCCGAAAGTCTGCTTGATCGTCTCCACGCGGTCACCTCAGGCTGAATGGGCAGGCGAATGAGCGGGCACGTCTGCATTGCGGACCGCAGGAGCGAACACGCGCACGGCTTCATCCGACGGCAACGAAGGAAAGGATGGCATCGAAGTCTTCTCCTTGACGTGGCTTCCACTCTAGGCGCAAGGACGCCTGTTGAGCCGCATGCTCACGCGCCAGCAGGGGAGCGGCTTTCACAGGCCACCTGCCCACCGCGGCACCTCCATACCGGCTCGCTGCCCCACATCCGCAGCGGCGAGCTGTGCGTGTTGGGCGTGGTGGACGCCGAAGCAGGGCCAATGAGAGAGCCTGTGTAGAAGCAGCGCCGCTGATGCGGCGTTTTTTTCCATCGCGCGGGTCGAGCCCGCAGATTCGATCGCTATTCAGACCGCATGTCGCAACCGAGTTGCTGGAATCCGATGATGGATGCGCATCCATCGCTAGGGAGGGGCCAGGAGCAGCACCTGTCGTGCCACCAGAGTGGCGAAAGAAGCAGGGACGGGTCTAGACTTGTTGCATGACCCTCGAACGTGCCGGGACACACCGCCGAATCGGGGCGCCAGATGGGTGCAGATCGGGAAGCCGACTCGCCGAGATTTGGCAGTGCCTGTTGGTCTAAGGAGTTGAAATGCGCTTACGGATGGGTTTCGTCATCGTTGGAGCTTGGACGCTCTTTTCCCTGGCAGTCCTGGTCTCCTTCCTGCCCGTCGCAGGCGATGCCCTGCCGGGTGGGGAGCTTGGGATGCTGATGTACGTGGCCTCATTTCCGTCCAGCATCCTGGTCGGCATCGGCCTGAACCAGTCTGAGTTCGGTTCGATGTCTCAAACCGGGTTTTCGAACGCTTTCGCCGTGTGGCTGCCATTCTTTGCCGCCGGATTGCTTCAGTGGGCAATCATCGGGGCGGCAGTGGAGAGGTGCAGGTCGAAGCGCTAGGAGTGCATGGCTGCGCGCCATACGCGGGGAGTGCCCGAAGCTCAACTCACCTCGCCCCCGCCCCCTCCAACATCCTCACCATCTCCCCATACCCCCGCCCCCGCGCCAGCTGCAATGGCGTCCGCCCCTCCCGGTCTGCGAGCTGCAAATCCGCCTTGGCATCGATCAGCGCCTTCAACGTCGCCTGGTGCCGCCGCCCCCCATCCCCCAGCACGATCGCCTCGATCACAGCCGTCCAGTGCAGGTTGTTCACATGGTCCAGCGGCGCGCCCGCGGCGATCAGGCGGCGCACGACGCCGTCGTGGCCCAGGTGCGCGGCGGCGATCAGGGCGGTGCCGTCGTAGCGGCTGGTCGTGAGCTTCGCGCTCGCGCCCAGCGACAGCAGCAGGTCCAGGGTCTCCACGTCATCGGCGACCGAGGCGATGGTGACCGCGTCGTAGCGGTCGTGTTCCAGCAGTTCCAGCCCGGCGCCTGCGCGCGCCAAGGCGCGGATGGCGGCGTGCTGCCTGGCGAAGGTGGCGACGTGGAGGGGCGTGCGGCCGTGGCGATCGCGTGCGTTCAGGTCGGCTTTCGCGGCCACGAGCTTGTCGATGAGTTCGATGTCGCCGCGGTGCGCTGCGGCGTGCAGCCCCTGGTAGGCCGCCACCTCGGCGGGGGAGGGCGCCACCTGGGCGCCTGCGGGCAGCCCGGCGCTGCCGAGCAGCGCGGCCAGCACCACCGCGCGCAAGCCGGTACGCCATGTGGACGAGTCATGGAGGAGGCCGCGCATGCCGCGGATTCTTGCACGCGACCGGGGCGCATCGGTCGGTGCGGCGTCGAAGCCTACAAGCCCAGCCGCGGGTCGCCACCTACCATCGGCCCCCCCTCACTTTCGAGCGAAGAGTGCCCCCATGAAAATCCTCCTGGTCCTCACCTCGCACGGCCAACTCGGCAACACCGGCAAGCCCACCGGCTTCTGGCTGGAGGAGCTGGCCGCGCCCTATTACGTGTTCAAGGACGCGGGTGCCGAACTGGTGCTCGCCTCCCCCAAGGGCGGGCAACCGCCGCTCGATCCCAAGAGTGACGAGCCCGACGCGCAGACCGAAGCCACCCGGCGCTTCCGCGCCGACCGCGACGCGATGCAGGCCCTGGCCAGCACCAAGCCCCTGGCCTCGGTGAAGGCAGACGAATTCGACGCGGTGTTCTATCCCGGCGGCCACGGTCCGCTGTGGGACCTGGCCGAGAGCCAGGACTCGCGCGCGCTGATCGAGTCCACGCTGGCCGCGGGCAAGCCCGTCGCTGCCGTATGCCATGCGCCCGGCGTGCTTCGCCATGTGCGGGCACCCGACGGCACGCCGCTGGTCAAGGGCAAGCGCGTGACCGGCTTCACCAACAGCGAGGAAGCGGCCGTGGGGCTGACCCAAGTGGTGCCCTTCCTGGTCGAGGACATGCTCAAGGCCAACGGTGGCCAGTACAGCAAGGGTGCCGACTGGCAGTCGCACGTCGTCACCGACGGGCTGCTCGTCACTGGGCAGAACCCCGCCTCGTCGGCCGAAGGCGCCAAGGCCCTGCTGCAGGCGCTGCAGGAGAGCACGGCAAACCAGGGCGCACCGGCGAACTGAGTCGGCGCCGAGCTGACGCGCCGCGCGCCGGGCGCGTCAGCGCTTGGTTTCGATTTCCCGCAAGCGCCGTTCCGCTTCCGGCCGATCCACGCCCTCGCGGTGCTCGATGTGCCGCAGGACGTGCTCACGCTTGTCTGCTGCGGTGTCCAGCTCGTGGTGGGTGAGGTGTTCCCATTGCGCCATCAAGCGCGCCTTGAACTCGATCCAGTTGTCTCGCCAGAGATGGTCGTGCATAGCAGCCGCTTCCAAGCCAAGGTGATGGCAAGCATACGCCGTCCGCCACGTGCCTCCCAGCGGTGCGGCACGGGAAACTACCAAGGCGTGGCGCGCTCGGGATTCGTACGATGACCCGACAACTTCATCCGTACGCGTTCCCGTGCCGCCCTCCCGGTCCAGTCTCCAGACCACGTCGTTCCTGCAGCCCGATCGCCTGAGCGACCGGCTGGCGGCCAAGCTGCGCGAGCGGATCGATTCGGGTGACTGGCCCCCGGGCCACCAGTTGCCGACCGAGCAGCGCATCATGCTGGAGTACGGTGTCTCGCGCACCGTCGTGCGCGAAGCGGTGAGCCGGCTCAAGTCCATCGGGCTGCTGCGCCTGCGACAAGGGTCGGGGACCTTCGTTGCCGTGCCCGGGGAGCAGGCGCGCTCGCTGGCTTTCGATCCGGCGGTGCTCACCTCCCTCACGGCTGTGCTGCACATCGTGGAGGTCCGTCGCTCGCTGGAAGGCGAGATCGCCGCGCTGGCCGCTGCGCGCATCACCCCAGCCAAGTCCGCCGCCATCGAGGCCGCGCTCGCTGCCATCGACGCCGCCGTGTCCAATGGTGAAGACGGCGTGGCGCAGGACCTGCAGTTCCACCGGGCCATCGCGCGCGCCACCGACAACCCGCAGTTCGAGCACCTGCTCGATTTCCTGGAGCAGTACCAGCTCGACGCGATCCGGCTCACGCGCGCCAACGAAGCCGCGCATGGCGAATTCATGCGGCAGGTGCGCGCCGAGCATGCGGCCATCGCCCGCGCCGTGACCCGGGGCGACGCCGCCGCCGCCCGCCGCGCCGCGGTGCGGCACATGGTCAATGCGGTGCGCCGCATCGAGCAGGCCGACCGGGGCGTGCGACAGACCCTGCTCGACGCCCTGCAGGCCCGGGCGCGGCACCTGCAGGCCGGAGGCGGCGCATGACCGGGGGAGCCACCGCGAAGGAACAGGAACCGGCGCAGGCGCGAACGCTGGGCGTCGTCGGCCTGGGCTCGATGGGCCTGGGCGCGGCGGTCTCGGCCCTGCGCCGGGGCGTGCCGGTGGTCGGCTGCGACCCGCGCACCGAGGCCCGCGCTGCCTTCGAGGCGGCCGGTGGCCGTGCCGTCGCCCGCGCCGCCGACGTGGCGGACTGCGATGTGGTGCTGCTGCTGGTGGTCAACGCCACCCAGACCGAAGACGTGCTGTTCGGCCCCGACGGCTTGGCCACGCGCCTGCGCCGGGGAGCGGTGGTGGTGGCGTCGGCCACCGTGGACCCGGTCTTGCCGCCGCAGTGGGAAGCGCGCCTGGCCGGGCGCGGCGTGCACCTGATCGACGGACCGGTCTCCGGCGGCGCCACGAAGGCCGCCGAAGGCCAGATGACGGTGATGGCGTCCGGGCTGCCCGAAGCCTTCGAGGCGGCGGGCGGCCTGCTCGACTCCTTCGCCGGCAAGGTCTGGCGCCTGGGCGATCGCGCGGGCATCGGCTCGACGGTCAAGATGGTCAACCAGCACCTGGCCGGCGTGCACATCGCGGCCGCCTGCGAGGCGATGTCGCTGGGCCTGCGCGCAGGCGCCGATGCGCGCCAGCTCTATGAGGTGATCTGCGCCAGCGCCGGCATGAGCTGGATGTTCCAGAACCGCGTGCCGCACATCCTCGAAGGCGACTACACGCCGCGCTCGGCGGTGAACATCTTCGTCAAGGACCTGGGCATCGTGCTCGATGCCGCGCGCAAGCTGTCGTTTCCGCTGCCGCTGGCGGCCTCGGCCCACCAGCTGTACCTGGCGACCGCGGCCATGGGCCACGGCGCCGAGGACGACTCGGCGGTGGTCAAGTACTACGCCGCGCTCGCCGGCCTCACGCTGCCGGGCGGGGAGGGCGACGCATGATCCTGGGCGTGATCGCCGACGACTTCACCGGCGCCACCGACGTGGCCAGCATGCTGGTGCGCGCCGGCATGCGCACCGTGCAGGTGATCGGCGTGCCCGAGGGCCCGCCGCCCGAGGACGCCGACGCGGTGGTGGTGGCCCTCAAGTCGCGCACCTGCCCGGCGCCGCAGGCCGTGCGCGACTCGCTGCAGGCCCTGCGTTGGCTTCAGGCCGGTGGCGCACGCCGGTTCTATTTCAAGTACTGCTCCACCTTCGACTCCACCGCGCAGGGCAACATCGGTCCGGTGGCCGAGGCCCTGCTGGACGCCTTGGGCAGCGACTTCACCATTGCCTGCCCGGCTTTCCCCGAGAACGGGCGCACGGTGTTCCGGGGCCACCTGTTCGTGGGGGACCAGTTGCTCAGCGACTCCGGCATGCGCGAGCACCCGTTGACGCCCATGACCGATGCCAACCTCGTGCGCGTGCTGCAGGCCCAGTGCCGTGGGCGGGTCGCGCTGGCCGGGCACCCGGTCGTGGCCCGGGGGCCCCAGGCCCTGCGCGCGCACTTCGATGCCTTGCGCGCCGCCGGCGCGCGCTTCGCCGTGGTCGATGCCATCGACGACGCCGCCCTGCGCACCCTGGCCGGCGCCTGCGCCGAGCTGCCGCTGGTCACCGCGGGCTCGGGCCTGGCGCTGGCGCTGCCGGCCGTGTACGAGGCACAAGGCCTGCTGCGCCCTGACGCGCAGGCGGCCCGCCTGCCGGCGGTCGGCGGGAGCGCGGGGGTGCTGTCCGGTTCGTGCTCCAGCGCCACCCGCGAGCAGGTGGCGCACTGGCTGGCGCAGGGCCGCCCGGCCTATCGCGTGCAGGCCCGCGCCCTGGCCGCGGGGGAGGACGTGGCGGCCCAGGCGCTGGACTGGTCGGCGGCGCAGGGCGAGACGCCGGTGCTGGTCTATGCCACCGCCGCGCCCGAGGAAGTGCGTGCGGTGCAGGCCGAGCTGGGCGCGCAGGCCGCCGGGCAGCTGGTGGAAGATTGCCTCGCGCGGGTGGCGGCCGGATGGGTCCAGCGCGGCGTGCGACGGCTGGTGGTGGCCGGTGGCGAAACCTCGGGCGCCGTGGTGCAGCAGCTTTCGGTGCAGCGCCTGCGCATCGGCCCGATGATCGATCCGGGCGTGCCGTGGACGCAGGTGGCAGGCCGGCCCTTGCTGCTGGCGCTGAAGTCCGGCAATTTCGGCACCCCCGATTTCTTCGCCAAGGCCTTGGCGCAGGTGCAATGAACGAGGCGCCCGCCATCGCCGCTCACGACCCCACGGCCTGGCTGCGCGCCGAGGTCTGCCGCATCGGCCGCTCGCTGTTCGCGCGCGGCTACGCGCACGCCAGCGCCGGCAACATCAGCGTGCGCGTGCCAGAAGAGGCTGGCGGCGGGTTCCTGATCACGCCAACCGACGCCTGCTTGGGTTTTCTGCAGCCGGGCGAACTCGCCTGGGTGGACGATTCCGGCGTGCAACGCAGCGGATTGCGCGCGAGCAAGACCCTGGCCCTTCACCGGCGCATCTACGCCGCCGATCCGCAGGCCGGCTGCGTGGTCCACACGCATTCGACGCACGCGGTCGCGATCACGCTGCAGGCGCCCGATGCGCGCGGCGACCTGCTGCCGCCGATCACCCCGTACTTCGTCATGAAGGTGGGGCACGTGCCGCGCATCGGCTACCACCGCCCCGGCGATGCCCACGTGGCCGATCTGGTGGCCCAGGCCATCGAGCAGGCGGCGCGTGCGGGCGGGCGCCTGCAGGCGGTGATGCTCGACCGGCTCGGACCCACCGTCTGGCACCGGGGCCCCGCCGAGGCCATGGCGGTGCTGGAAGAACTCGAAGAGACGGCACGCCTGTGGCTGCTGTGCCAGCCGCGACCGGCGCCGCTGGACGAGGCGCGGATCGACGAGCTGCGGCAACAGTTCGGTGCCGCCTGGTAAGACAAGAACAAGAACAAGAACGAGAACACGCCATGCCTCGCTTCGCCGCCAACCTCTCCATGCTCTATCCCGAGCTGCCCTTCCTGGAGCGCTTCGCCGCCGCCGCGACCGATGGCTTCGAAGGGGTGGAGTACCTGTTCCCCTACGAGCACTCGCCCGAGGCCGTCGCCGGGCCACTGCGTGCGCACGGCCTGGCGCAGGTGCTGTTCAACCTGCCGCCGGGCGACTGGTCCGCGGGCGAGCGGGGCTTGGCCTGCCATCCCGGGCGCGAGGCCGAGTTCGCCGCGAGCGTGCAGCAGGCCTTGCCCTACGCACTGGCCACCGGCTGCCGGCAACTGCACGCCATGGCCGGCCTGCTGCCCGCCGGGGTCGATCCCGCCCGGGCCCGCGCCAGCTACGTGGACAACCTTCGCGCGGCCGCCCGCGTTCTGGCGCCCCACGGCATCGCGCTGCTGATCGAGCCGATCAACACGCGCGACATGCCGGGCTACTTCCTCAACTTCCAGCAGCAGGCGCACGAGGTCGTCGCCGACGTGGGCGAGCCGAACCTGTTCGTGCAGATGGACCTGTACCACTGCCAGGTCATGGAAGGCGATCTGTCGCGGCGGCTGGCCCGGCACATCGAGGGCGTCGGCCACATCCAGGTGGCCGGCGTGCCCGACCGGCATGAGCCGGACCACGGCGAAGTGAACTTCGCATTCCTTTTCGAGCAGCTCGACGCGCTGGGCTATCCCGGCTGGGTCGGCTGCGAATACCGGCCCGCCGGCGGCACCTCCGAAGGCCTGGGCTGGCTGCGGCCCTGGCAGTCGCCTCACATCACATCCACATGAAGATCGTCATCACCGGCGGTGCCGGCTTCCTGGGCGCGCGGCTCGCACGCGCACTGCTCGAATTGCCCACGCTGCGGCTCGGCGGCGCCGACCCGCAGCCCCTGGAGCAGCTTGTCCTGGTGGACCGGACCGCGCCGCCAGCCGACCTCGCCGGCTCGCCCCGGGTGCAGGTCGTGACGGGCGACCTGGTCGAGTTGCTGGAGGCCCGCCCCGCGCAGGTGGTGCCCGATGACGCCGACGCCGTCGTCCACCTCGCCTCGGCCGTGAGCGGCGAGTGCGAAGCCGATTTCGACCTGGGCATGCGCAGCAACCTGCGGGCCGGCCAGCTGCTGCTCGAGCGCTGCCGCGCCTTGGGACGGGCTCCGTTGTTCGTGTTCTCCAGCTCGCTGGCCGTGTTCGGCAGCGCGCCCGGCCTGCCGCTGCCCGAGGCCGTCGCCGACGACACCCTGCCCACGCCGCAAAGCAGCTACGGCGTGCAGAAGTTCGTGCTGGAGCAGCTGGTCGCCGACTATGGCCGCAAGGGCTGGCTGCGGGCGCGCAACCTGCGGCTCATGACCGTGAGCGTGCGTCCCGGCCGCCCCAACGGCGCGGCCTCCAGCTTTCTCAGCGGCATGATCCGCGAGCCCCTGGCCGGCCAGCGCAGCATCTGCCCCGTGCCGCCCGAGACGCCCGTGGCACTGTCCTCACCGAGCCGCACGGTGGAAGGCCTGCTGCGCGCGCTGCAGACCGACGACGCCGAGTGGGGCCCGCGCACCGCACTGAACCTGCCGGCCCTCACCACCACCCCGGCGCAGATGGCCGCCGCTCTGGAGCGCGTGGCCGGCGCGCGGGCCGTGGACCTGATCGACTGGACGATCGACCCCGCCATCGCCCGCGTGGTCACGAGCTGGCCCGCGCGCATGGACAGCCGGCGCGCCGCCGCCCTGGGCCTGCACGCCGACGCGAGCTATGAGGACGTGGTGCGCGAGTACCTGCGCGAGCAACCGAGCGCCTGAACGCCTGAACGCCTGTTTTTGCCAACCCCGGCGACCCATGTCGCCGACAACACGAAGGAGACTGAAACCATGACGAACATTTCCCGCCGCCTGAGCACCGTGGGCATTGCCTGCGGCCTGGCCCTGGGCCTGGCCGGCTTCGCTGGCATGGCGCAGGCGCAGACCAACATGCGCATCAACATTTCGGTGGCCAAGGACTCGCACCAGGGCGTGGCGATCGACACCTTCGCCCAGGAAGTCGAAAAGCGCACTAACGGCCGCTACAAGATCCAGCCGTTTTATTCCGGCTCCCTCGGCGGCGAGCGCGAGTCCATCGAGGCGGTGCAACTGGGGACCCACGAGCTGACCTTCACCTCGACGGGCCCGGTGCCCAACTTCGTGCCCGAAGCGCGCATCCTGGACATCCCCTTCCTGTTCCGCGACAAGGCCCATGCGCGCGCGGTGCTGGACGGCCCGATCGGCCAGGAGATGCTGACCAAGTTCGATGCCAAGGGCTTCAAGGCCCTGGCCTGGGCCGAGAACGGCGTGCGGCACATGACCAACAGCAAGCGCGCAGTGCAAAGCCCCGATGACCTCAAGGGCCTGAAGATGCGCACCATGGAGAACCCGGTGCACGTGGCTGCGTACAAGGGCCTGGGCATCGTGACCACGCCCATGGCGTTCCCGGAGGTCTTCACGGCCTTGCAGCAGGGCACCGTGGACGGCCAGGAGAACCCGCTGTCCGTGATCATGGCGGCCAAGTTCGAGCAGGTGCAAAAGCACCTCTCGCTCACCGGCCACGTGTATTCGCCGGCCATCTTCCTCATGAACAAGGCCGCCTTCGACAAGCTCAGCGCCGCGGACAAGACGCACTTCCTGGAAGCCGCCAAGGTCGCCACCAAGGCCAACCGAGAGCGCGTGGACGCCGACGACGCCAAGGGGGTGAAGGAGCTGTCCAGCAAGGGCATGCAGGTCGTCGAGAACGTCGACAAGACCAAGTTCATCGAGCAGCTCAAGCCGGTGAACGCCGAATTCGAGAAGCAGTTCGGCAAGGCCAACATCGACCGCATCCGCAACTTCAAGTAAACCGCGCCGCGCAACGCAGCGCGCGCCCCACTGGGCAAGCATGGACGCGGCGACCCCCGTCGCCGCGTCCATTGCCATGAGGAGCACACAGTGAAGAAGACCTTCCTGCACCTGGAGAAGGCGACCACCGCACTGGCCATGCTGGGGGCCTGCGCCATGATGGCCGTGGCCGCCAGCCTCGGCATGTACCAGATCATCACCCGGTTCGTGCTGGAGTCGCCCGCCGAGTGGAGCGAAGTCCTGATCCGCTTCAGCCTGATCTGGATGGTGTTCCTGGGCATTCCCGCGGCCTTCCGGCAGGGCGCCATGGTCAGCGTGGACGTGCTCTATCGCTGGAGTTCGGCGCGGATCAAGCGGGTTCTCGACTGGGTGGTGAGCCTGGCCTCGCTGCTGCTGATCGCCGTGATCGTCTGGTGGGGCTGGGACTACGCGCAGCGCGGCGCCGTGCAGTCGATGATCGGCCTGGAGGGCGTGTCGATGTTCTGGGCCTACCTGGCGATGCCGGTGGGCGGGGTGTTCACCGCGCTGGGCATCGTGGGCAACCTGCTGGACCCGCAGCGCCACGAACTGGAGACCCAGCAATGAGCCTCATCATGCTGTCGACCATGGCGCTGCTGTTCGCGCTCACGGTCTCGGTAGCCGTGTCCATCGGCCTGGCGGCCGTCCTGGGCGTGCAGGTCGCCAACATCAACATGCTGATCTCCGTGAAGGAGATCTACAGCTCGATCAACAAGTTTCCGCTGGCGGCGATTCCGTTCTTCATCCTCGCCGGCAACATCATGGAGACCGGCGGCATCTCGCGCCGCCTGGTGGACTTCGCCAAGAGCCTGGTGGGCGGCGTGCAGGGCGGCCTGCCCATGACGGTGGTGCTCACCTGCATGATCTTCGCGGCCGTGTCGGGCTCGTCGGTGGCCACCACGTTCGCCATCGGCGCCATCCTCATCCCGGCCCTGGTCAAGCTCGGCTACCCGCGCAGCTATGCCGCGGCGCTGCAGGCCACCAGCGCCGAACTGGGCGTGGTGATTCCGCCTTCCATCCCCATGATCCTGTACGGCGTCAGTGCCGAGGTCTCCATCGGCGAACTGTTCATCGCCGGGTTCGGCCCGGGCCTGCTGATCGGCGGGTCGCTGATGCTGTTCGTATGGGCATGGTGCAAGTTCAAGGGCTGGGGCAAGCACGACGGGGAAGGGCGCCTGGGCGTTGGCCAAGCCACGCTGAAGGCGGGCTGGGCGCTGATGATGCCGGTGATCATCCTGGGCGGCATCTACGGAGGCATCTTCACGCCCACCGAAGCGGCGGCCGTGGCGGTCTTCTATGCGCTGATCGTGGGCACCTTGATCTACCGCGAGATCCGCATCGCCGACCTGTATCGCATCCTGCGCAAGTCGGTCATTTCCAGCGCGGTCATCATGTTCATCATCGCCACCGCGGGACTGTTCGCCTTCCTGCTCACGCGCGCCGGCGTGCCGACGGCCATCGGCGAGTGGCTGCAAGCGGTGCTCAAGTCGCCGGTGTACTTCCTGCTCGGGGTGAATGCGGCGCTGTTCGTGATCGGCATGTTCATCGAGACCAGCGCCGCCATCCTGGTGCTGGCACCGATCCTCGCGCCGGTGGCCGTGCACTTCGGCATCGACCCGGTCCACTTCGGCCTCATCATGGTGGTGAACCTGGCGATGGGCATGATCACGCCGCCCTTCGGCGTGAACCTGTTCGCCGCCTGCACCGTGGCGCGCCTGTCGCTCGACCAGATCATCCGCGACCTGCTGCCCTTCGTGCTGGTGATCCTGGCCTGCCTGATGGTGATCACTTTCGTGCCGCAGCTGTCGCTTTTCCTGCGCGACCTGCTCTACGCACGATGACCCCAGCGGGCTTCCTTCGGCTTGCGGACACGGCCGTGCTGACTGGCGGGGGCCCACGGCCCGCGCGCACCCCGTGTAAACCCTCATGGCCACCGCCGTCCTCGGCTGCGGCTTTCAAATCTAAGATGCGCCGGCATAACAAAAGGAGACACGCATGGCCACCGAATTGAAGGTGAATGGAAAGTCCACCCGGGTCGACGTCGATCCCGCCACCCCGCTGCTGTGGGTCCTGCGGGAGCACCTGCAGCTGACCGGGACGAAGTTCGGCTGCGGCATCGCCCAGTGCGGCGCGTGCACGGTGCATGTGGACGGCGAGGCCACGCGCTCGTGCACCACGCCCGTCGCCGCGGTGGCCGGCAAGTCCGTGACGACCATCGAGGGCCTGTCCCCCACCGGGGAGCACAAGCTGCAGAAGGCCTGGATCGCCGAGCAGGTGCCGCAGTGCGGTTACTGCCAGTCCGGCCAGATCATGCAGGCCGCCACCCTCCTGGCCCGCAACGCCAACCCGAGCCGCGAGCAGATCGTGCGCCACATGGACGGCAACATCTGCCGCTGCGGCACCTACCAGCGCATCGTCAAGGCGATCGAGCGCGCCGCCAAGGAGGCCTGAGATGAACGACACGAACCTTCACGAGGCGCCCCTCGCGACCACGCGCCGCGGCTTTCTGGTCGGCGCGGGCAGCCTGACCTTCTCCGCCGTGCTCGGCCTGGGCACGGGCGGCATCACCGAGTCGCACGCCGCCACCGGAAAGCTGCAACCCAATGCCTGGTTGACGATCCATGCGGATGGCACGGTGACCATCATGGCGCCCGTGGCCGAGATGGGGCAGGGCACCCTGACCGCGCTGCCGATGCTCGTGGCCGAGGAACTCGACGCCGACTGGAGCAAGGTCAAGGCGGAGTTCGCGCCGCCCAACCCGGCCCTCTACGGCAACCCGCACCCCATCCTCCGGGGCGGCCAGGCAACGGTCGCCAGCGTCGCCGTGCCGGGGTACTTCACGCCGCTTCGCATCGCCGGCGCGCAGGCGCGTGCCGTGCTCATGCAGGCGGCCGCCGACAAGTGGGGCGTGCCCGTTGGCGAGCTGAGCACGGACACCGGCAAGGTGCTGCATGCCAAGAGCGGCCGCAGCCTGGGCTATGGCGAGATCGCCAGCTTCGCCAGCGTGCCGGCGGAGCTGCCGAAGATCACGCCGGCGGACCTGAAGCAGCCCGGCCAGTACAAGCTCGTGGGCAAGACGACCATCGGCCGCGCCGACGTGCCGAGCAAGGTCACGGGGCAGGCGAAGTTCGGCATCGACGTGATCGTGCCCGACATGCTCTATGCCACGGTGCTGGAGTCGCCCATGGAGGGCGCCAAGGCCGTCAACGTGGACGCGGACGCTGCCAAGGCGGTGCCGGGAATCACGCACGTGATCACGCTGCCTTTCGGCGTGGCCGTGGTCGGCAACACGGTGGAGGCCACGCGCAGGGCGCGGCAACTGCTGCACGAGAAGGTGCGCTGGGACACGAGCGCCGCCGCGGCGGCCAAGTTCGATTCGGTGCGCGCGAGAGCGGAGTACGAGCGCCACGGCAAGGACGCCGCCGCCAAGCCGCTGGACGCCTACAAGCGCGGCGATGCCGACAAGGCGCTCGGCGAGGGCGGCAAGGTGATCGAGGCGACCTACTGGTCCGAGCACGTGTGCCACGCCCAGATGGAGCCGATGAACTGCACCGTGCGCGTGGCCCAGGACGGCCAGTCCTGCGAGATCTGGGCCGGCAGCCAGGCGCCGGCGGGCGTGGTGGCGGTGGCCTCCGGCATCCTGAAGACCACTCCCGACAAGGTCCGCTTCCACCAGCAGCTGATGGGAGGCGGCTTCGGGCGGCGCATCGCCTCCGACATCGTGGCGCAGGCCGTGGTGGTCGCCAACGCGGTGAAGCCGCGCGCGGTCAAGCTGATCCTCACGCGCGAAGACGACATGGTGGCGGCGCGGCCGCGGCCCATGACCCACCACGTCCTGCGGGCCCGGCTGGACGAGCAGGGCCGCATCGCGGGTTGGAAGCACCGCATCGTGGCCGAGAACGTGGACGCGGTCGCGGCGCCGCCCCGCTTCCAGGCGACCGGTGGCAAGGACTACATCGGCTGGCAAGGCTCGGACCTGCCCCATTACGCGATCCCGAACTACGTCTCCGAAGGCGTGCGCGAACTGCGCGGCATGCGCGTCCAGCCCTTCCGCGGCATCGGATCGGGCCACAACAAGTTCGCGGTCGAGAGCTTCCTGGACGAGATCGCCGCCGAGCGCGGCATCGACCCGCTGGAGTTCCGCCTCTCGTTGACCCGCGAGGACCCGCGCGCCTCGGCGGTGTTGCGCGAGGTGGCGCGCATGTCCGACTGGGGCCGCCAGCGCCCCGGGCGCGGCATGGGCATCGCCTTTGCGGACTACCACGGCAGCCTGTCCGCCGGTGTGGCCGAGATCTCGCTGGACCGCGCCACCGGCAAGATCAAGGTCCACAACTACTGGGTGGCCGCCGACACGGGGCTGGCCATCCAGCCGCAGAACGTGCTCGCGCAGATCGAGGGCGCCGTCGTCTGGGGCCTCTCGGTGGCGCTCTTCGAGCAGCTGGACGTGAAGGACGGCGCCATCGTGCAGACCAACTTCCACGACTACCCCGTGCTGCGCATGAGCGACATGCCGGAGATCCACACCAGCCTGATCCCCTCGCAAGTGCCGCCCACCGGCGTGGGCGAACTCGGCGTGGCCGCTGTGGCCCCGGCGATCGGCAACGCGCTCTTCAGGCTCACGGGCCAACGCGCAAGGCAGTTGCCGATGTCGGCGGCGGTGGTGAAAGGCCTGGTGGTCTGAGGCCGCAACGGCGCCAGGGCTGGGGGCTGGCAATGCAGCCGCCAAGCGTGATCTAGCCCTTGAGTCATCGGCCGTGACCTGAACTGCGTCTACTGCAGGCGTGAGTTTGACGAGGACGTCTCCGGTCCGGGAGCAGGACTCCCGACCGGGGAACACCTGTCAATGACCTATCGCGAGTGAATGCCGCGCTACTGCGCTCTGCTGATGCCTTACCTTCAACTGGATGTCCCACGCAACTACTCTGTTGCGGACAAGAAGCGACTCGCCGAGGCGATGGGCGAGACTTACGCGCGCATGATGTCCGTGGACATCCGGCGAATCAGCGTAGCTATCCGCGAGCTGGGTGAGGGAGGGGTCTGGAGAATTCCTGAGATCGGAGGCGAGGCCGTCCCGGTGTCCCTGATGATGCTGGACATCCGGAGGGGGCGGCCGGCGCAGCTGCGGATGGAAGTCGCCAAGGCGCTCTGCGCGCACTGCAAGGACATCCTCGGCATTCCGGAAGACCGGCTCAACGTCGAGTTCACTCAGCATGACGGGGACGAGATGTACCACCCGACACTTGGCGGCTACAGCCCCGATTGGAAGCCTGGCGAGGCCTGAGCGGTCACGAACGATCTGCCGCACGGCTTTACTTCCATCGGGATGACTGCTCTCGGCCAGGAGCGGACTTCGGATTGCACGGTCGCAGCCTGAGCCGCTAACCCCATCGGTGTTTGCAGCCTTGGCTCGATGCCCTCTTCGTTCGGGCTACGTTGCCAGCGCTACCAGTCTCTTGCGTTCCATATCGAGGAGCCCCTCGCGTCCTAGGGCCTGCTTCGCCTTGGTGTCGCCCTCAGCAATGAGCTCCAGGGCGCAGGCGCTGGCCAGCTTCCTGCCAACGGGAGTAGCGCGATGGTCAACTCCCATGGGGTGCTCAGCTTCGATCAGCTCGCGGGACGCGCCATCCAGTCGGCTGTGCATCCTATCCGAGAGACGTTCCGTCATGCTCCGAGAAACTACCGTCCCACGACCACAAGGTAGGCAAGCACGCGGGATCCTTGTCGGCATTGAGCGGAGCCGACAGGCTGCTGGCACTTGTGACACAAGTGTCGGGGCAGGTACGCCGCAGCGGCAGCTATCTGAACTCCTGACACGCCTTCACGGCGTGCGCCGTCGTTTTTAGCTTGCTGTTCATACAGGCGGACCGGGCTGCCGCCAAGCATGCCGCCGCAGCCATGTCTTGCTCCTGCCTGGTCTGCCTGCGCAGCGCGGGGACGACCGCGGCCTGGAACGTCTTGCCGCAATCGCCGCTAATGGTCGGATCGTCGTTGTGCCGCGCAAGCTCTGTCACGACGTCCCATGCTCGGTACGCAACGTCAAATGGTGGCGCCGCTGGTCCGGACCGGGCACTGGTGATGAGGGCTAGCATCATCGTGGCGCAAGCGATGCATCTGTAAAGCGGAGCTTTCATGGGGTGCCTTCGCGACTGCGGGGAAGTGAAAGTCTACGTCGGGGGCACCTTGGTACGACCGGGGCAGAAAACGCGGCTTCCGGCCAGGAGCGGACATCCGCTTGCGCGTATCCCGCATCTGCCGCGTGCGCTTACGACGGCATCAGAGGTGTGATAAACGCTCAGTCGAGGACAAGCCGGACCGGGAGCCCCGCGCGCAGGGTGTTGTGCACTTCTGCGACGGCATCCGTCTCGCGCACCAAGCGGTGCAAGAGCGCGGGCGGGGATGAACTGCCGATCCGGGCGGTGTAGCTTATGTTTTCTGCCGCGAGTCCAACGCCTGGAAATTCAGCCGTCGCTTCGACAACGGCGCTGTCGATGTGGACGCCCAGGCGCTGCGCCTCACGATAGAGGTCATTGCAATAGCAGGTCGCTAGGGCGAGCATCAGGAACTCGCCGCCGTTCACGGCGGAACCCGGACCACCGGCCTTGCGGGGCACCGACAGGCTTTGCGCTGTGTCGCCGGTGCGGACGGTGACCTCGTGGGCGTCGGTGGAGCTGGTGATGGTTGCGACGATGCGCATGCTTCCTCCCTCGGGCATGGGATATAGGGAAGTGTAGGCGGCGCGGGCGGACCCGACGGTGCCCGCTTCCGGCCAGGAGCGGCCGTTCTGTCTCGACGCTTCAGCACGCGTCAATCGCGCGAGCGGATTCCCAACCAGCGCGCCAGCCGGTCCCGCCAGATGTCGCGACCGGCCCGACGGTAATCGCGCAGCCACCCGCGGGTTGGCGGCATGCGGCGCACGACCCATTGCGCCAGGACGATGAAGGTCACCATCCAGAATAGGCTGATCCACAACGCGGCCCACCAGCCGTGGCCGGCTTGTTCGAGTCCTTCGCGCAGCGCAGATCGCAGCACGATCACGCCGAAGAACGGCACGGCCACGATACACAGGTAGCCGAGCAGGAACCTGGTGAGGCCAAGCCGACGGCGGCGTTCGCTGGAAACCAGGGACGAGGTGGCCGCCGAAATCAGCAGCACCAGGGCGAACCAAGGCAGCTGTTCGCTTGCACGCTCGACGAAGGCATTTGCGAGGATCTCGGGCACGGGCGCTAGGACCCACCAAGCGCGGGTGCCTGGCGATTCAGGCAGGGTAGCCGACATGGAGCGACAGTGGGTCCCCGGTGGCAACTTGGCCGCGCGGTGATGGGAGTGACCACCAGCGACCTGAGCAGCACGCGGGGGGGGCAGCCGGTCAGGCTTCTTCAGCCAACCGCTTCGCGCGCCTGCTTCCGGCCAGCAGCGCCCCTTCTCTGCGCCAGCTCGGCGGCGAGGAAGTCAGAGGCGCCTGCCTGCGTGCCGCCGCTTCTACGATCCCTTCGCTCCGCGCTGCCCCGCCGCAGCCGCAGCCGCCCGCAGTTTGTCTTTCTTGCTCGGCCGCTTTCCCTTGATGCCGCCGCTGCCGGGAATGGCCTCGGGCGTGGTCGGCGCCACGTCGGCCGGCTCGAAGCCCGCGAGCTGTTCACGCGGCAACACGAGCTTCGTCCGCTTTTCGATCAGCCTGAAATGCGCCTGCGTGCCGGCACTCGTGAAGCTCACGGCGAGTCCGCCGGCACCGGCGCGGCCTGTGCGGCCGATGCGGTGCACGTAGTCGTCCGCGGAGCGCGGCAGGTCGTAGTTGACCACCACCTGCAGGCCGGGGATGTCGATGCCGCGCGCCGCCAGGTCGGTGGTCACCAGCACATCCAAGCGGCTGTCCTTGAACTGCGCCAGCACTTCGGTGCGGCGCGACTGGCTCATGTCGCCGTGCAGCGGTGCAGCGCGCAGGCCGCGGCCTTCAAGCTTGCGCGCGACGTGTTCGGTGGCATACCGGGTGGCCACGAACACCAGCACCCGCCGCCAGCCCTCCTGCTCGACCAGATGACGCAGCAGCTCGGTCCGGCGCGGCGCATCGACTGTGATCACCCGGTGGACGATGGCGGGTTCCAGGCGAGGTTCGGTGGTGGCATCGACCCGCGCCGGGTCGCGCAGCAAGCCATCGGCCAGCGCCTGCACCTCCGGCGGGAAGGTTGCCGAGAACAGCAGGTTCTGCCTATGGGGCGGCAGTGCGGCCAGCACACGTTCGCGTTCGGCTGAAAAGCCCAGGTCCAGCAGGCGGTCGGCCTCGTCCAGGACCAGTGCCTCGACGGTATCGAGCCGTACCGCATTTTTCTCCAGCAGGTCCAGCAGCCGGCCCGGCGTGGCCACCACGACGTCGGCACCGCCCCGCAGCGCCATCATCTGCGGGTTGACCGAAACGCCGCCATGAAGCACCGCGACCTTGAGCGCACGAGGGCAGCTCGCTCCCAGCCGGCGAAAGGTCTCGCCGACCTGCGCCGCCAGTTCTCGCGTCGGCACCAGCACGAGGGCGCGCACGCGCCGGAACGCATGCGGCCGACGGTCGATGAACCGCTGCAGCAAGGGCAGCGCGAACGCGGCGGTCTTGCCGGAGCCGGTCGGCGCCAAGGCGAGCAGGTCCTGGCCGCGCAGCAGGAGCGGGATGACCTCGACCTGGATGGCGGTGGGCGTCGCATAGCCCGCTTCGGCGCACGCCTGCAGCAGCGGCGCGGACAGGCCCAGCGACGCGAAGTTCGTGACGCCGCTCATGGCGAGCGGTGCAGCCGGGGCGCGGAGAGCGCCTGCAGGCTTTCGGTGATGGCGGCATCCACGTCGCGCCACTTGCCGGTCAGCCGCGCGGCGTCGAGCGCTTTTTCCAAGGCACGCAGGTCGCGGACGCTGGGCGCCACCTTGATCTGGGCGATCGCGGCCGCCGGGTTGCCGGCGCGCAGCAGGGCCAGGATCTTGCCGGGCCAGGCAGGGGAGTGACTCACGGGAATTCTTTGAGCGGGGTAGGGGCGCATTGTCCGCCGCCGCGGTGTGGAATGATCGGGCGATGTCCTCGGCCCCCCCTACACGCTTCGATACGCTCGCCCTGCCACCCGCCACGGTGGCCAACCTGCGCCAGCTCGGCTACCTCGAGATGACGCCGATCCAGGCGGCCAGCCTGCCACCCGCCCTCCTGGGCAAGGACCTGATCGCACAGGCCAAGACGGGCAGCGGGAAAACCGCCGCGTTCGCGCTGGCCCTGCTGGCGAACCTCAACGCGCGTCGCTTCGCCGTGCAGGCCCTGGTGCTGTGTCCGACGCGGGAGCTGGCGGACCAGGTCACCACCGAGATCCGACGCCTCGCCCGCGCCGAGGACAACGTCAAGGTCATCACGCTCACCGGCGGCGTGCCGCTGCGCGGGCAAACCACCAGCCTGGGGCACGGTGCGCACATCGTGGTCGGCACGCCCGGTCGCGTCATGGATCACCTGGACCGGGGCAACCTGCAGCTCGACGCCCTCAACACGCTGGTGCTCGACGAAGCGGACCGCATGCTGGCGATGGGCTTCGTGGACGACATCGCCACCGTGGCGCGACAGTGCCCGCCGCAGCGGCAGACCCTGCTGTTCTCGGCGACCTATCCCGAGGGCATCGCCAAGCTCGCGGCGCAGTTCATGCGCGAGCCCGTGACGGTGAAGGTGGAGGCGCAGCATGGCGGCGAGCAGATCGAGCAGCGCTGGTACGAGGTGTCCGAGTCCCAGCGCCTGGCGCAGGTGGCGCGCCTTCTGGACCACTTTCGTCCGGCCAGCACGCTCGCGTTCTGCAACACCCGGGCGCGTTGCCGCGAACTGGTGGAACTGCTGCTGGCGCAGGGCTACAGTGCGCTCGCCCTGCATGGCGACCTGGAACAGCGGGACCGTGACCAGGTGCTCGTGCGCTTCGCGAACGGCAGCTGCTCGGTGCTGGTCGCCACCGACGTGGCCGCGCGCGGGCTGGATGTCGCCGGCCTTGCCGCCGTCATCAACGTGGACGTGCCGGTCGATCCCGAAGTGCACGTCCACCGCATCGGCCGCACCGGTCGTGCCGGACAGACCGGCTTGGCGCTCAGCCTGGCCAGCCTCGACGAGATGGGTGCGGTGGGGCGCATCGAGCAGCTGCAGGGGCGTGAATCCGTCTGGCACCCGCTGGCCGAGCTCTCCCCTGCAGCAAGCGGCCGCCTGCTGCCGGCCATGGCGACCATCCACTTGCAGGCCGGACGCAAGGAGAAGATCCGCCCCGGCGATGTGCTGGGCGCGCTGACCGCCGACCTGGGCTACGCCCGGGAGCAGGTGGGCAAGATCGACATCAACGAGTTCGCCACCTATGTCGCGGTGGAACGCGGCATCGCGCCCGAGGTCGTGGCGCGCTTGAACGAGGGACGCATCAAAGGGCGCAGCATTAAGGCGCGGTGCCTGAACGACTGAGAAGGTGTGAATGAATCTACTGCGCGGCCCGATCTGGCGCCTGCGCTTCTCGCCGTACGCTTGTACGGCTGCGATGCTCCGCACCACCTCGGGCCGCTCGCTACGATTCCTTCACACCTTCTGAGCCAAGGCGAGGCCGCCTTGCTGGCCTTGGGCCCCGGAGCGGGGCTCGGGTCCAGGCGAAAAAAAACCGGCTGAGCCGGTTTCTTGCTGGAGCGACTGGGCTCAGTACCGGCCACCGCCGTAGCCGCCGTTGCCATAGCCGACGTCCGCGCGCTTGGCGGCCCTGAAGCCGTCCGCGCCGTACCCACCAGCGCCACCACGGCCGTCTTCACGCGGGCGGGCCAGGTTCACGGTGATCGAGCGTCCATCGACGGACATGCCGTCCAGCGCCTTGATGGCAGCCTGGGCGACTTCCGCAGAGGCCATTTCGACGAAACCGAAGCCCTTGGAGCGGCCGGTGTCACGGTCCATCATGACCTTGGCGGAGGAAACGCCGCCGAACTCGGCAAAGTTGCTTTCCAGCGTGGCGTCGGTGACGGAGTAGGGCAGGTTGCCCACGTAGATCTTGGTGCTCATGAAACGAGCCTTTCTAAAAAGGGGGCGCGCAGTAGTGCGCACCGGAGGCGGGTGAGGCGGACCGGAGTCGGGCGCCTGGACGCGGGGAATGGATCTGCACCGGGCAGACCCTCGGTGCAGCGGATGCAGCAGTTTTGTCTGCATCCAGGTCTTGCGACCATCGCGCGAAGCACGCCCTTGCGGACTGCGCTTGCGGCAAGGATCAGTAGCGATTGCCGCCGTAGCCGCCCGAGCGGGGAGCACGCGCTTCCATCGGCTTGGCGACGTTCACGACCATGTCGCGGCCGCCCAGGTCCCGGCCATGCAGGCCCTGGATGGCGGCAGTGGCTTCGGCCGGGGTGCCCATCTCCACGAAGCCAAAGCCCTTGGACCGGCCGCTGTCGCGGTCCATGACCACCTTGGCGCTGCTGACCGTTCCGAACTCAGCGAAGGTGCGCTGCATGTCGTCGTCGGTGAAGGAGTAGGGCAGGTTGCCCACGTAAAGCCTGTTTTCCATGATGTCTCCATTCAGGAAGGTGCCGCGCAGCAACATGCCGCGCGGTGCACAACGCCAGAGAACATCGAGAGGGATTCAGACAACGACGCGGCGGGTTGGTCCCGCCGGAGGGAGAAAGTAATGCCTTGAAGAGCGACGATCTGTTCAACGTCTAGCAGCGCGCAGGTTACCACGTTATGCGCTTGCGTGCGAAGCGACCTTGCGCATCGCGTGGTCGCGTCGAGGCTGTTGCGGTCGGCGCGATCTGTGCTTTGGCCAGGCGCGAGGCTCCCTTCCATTCGGGTTTCCACAGGTGTGGGAAGGCACACTTCCAGGTTCCGTACGGCATTTCTACAGTGCATCCGACTGGCGGACTTCACGTCAGAGGAGAGCAGCATGAGCCTTGAAGATGCGGTGGCCAGGCACGCGGCGGAGCAGCCTACTTCGAGCGGCGCCATCCTGGCCCGCCTGGACGCTTGGAGCTTCACGCCTGTCGGCGCGGCAGTGCGCTTCGAGGAGAAACTCGCGCGCGAACAGGGCTGGACACTCGGAAAGGCCATGCAGGTCATCCACGAGTACCGGCGCTTTCTGATGCTGACGCAGGTGGCGAGTCAACCCGTGTGCCCGTCGAAAGACGTAGATGCCGCTTGGCATCTTCACCTGATGCAGACGCGCGAGTACAGGTCCTTCTGCATCGAGGTGCTGGGCCGGTTCCTGCACCATGAACCTTCCCGCGAGGGGCCGCAGGAGTTTGCCCGCCACCGCGACATGTACATCTACACGCTGGAGGCTTACCGTGCCACGTTTGGAGAGACGCCGGATCCGGGCATCTGGCCATCTGCGCAACAGCGGTTCTCCGCTGACGGCGATCGTCTGCCCGACAGGGAGGGGTGGGCGCTGGGTCCGGTGATGGCGAGTGCCTGGGTGCGCGCTCCCGCGATTGTGCTGGCAGTGGTACTCCTTGCCGTAGTCAGCGCGAGCCTGCTGGCGCAGGTGCTGCCCTCGCTGGGCGCATGGCCGAGCCTCGGGCTCTACCTGCTGTTCGTGCTGCTAGGTGTGCTGCTGTTCAAGGATGTGCATACACAGGATGCGGGCGCCCCAATGCCCGTGGACGCCTTCGAGACGGCTTATCTTGCCGGCGGGCAGAGCCGGGCCTTGGCTGCCGCAGTGGGCGGGCTGATTGCACGCGGGGTTTTTCGCTTGGAACCTCAGAGAGACGCCAAGAAGTACACGCTAACAGGTGGGGTGTTGGTCAGGCAGGACGGTCCCGCAGTGGCAGGCCCGCTAGAGCCACTGGAAGCAGCGGTGATCGGCGCCACTAGCGCAGGTCCCGTCGATGTGAAGGCGCTCGCACAGTCGGTTCAACAGTCACTGAAGCAGCTTGCGGCGCGTCTGGTCGAGGCTCGTTTGATCACGGCGCCAGACACGCTCAGCCCCGCGCGAGTATGGCTTTCCGTTTGGCTCCTGGGATTGTGTGCTCTTGGGTGGGCCGCATTCTTCGCGGTTCCAAAGGGCGGCTCGCCCTTCGCGATGGTGCTGTTCGGCAAGGCCCTTGTGTTCACGCTGCTGGCGATCATTGGTCTCAGTGCGCCCAGGCAGGAGCCAACCGGTGCCGGGCGAGCCGCGCTCGCATCCTTCACCGATCGGATGGCTTCGCTCAAGGCGCTGCTGAACGACCCGCGTGCCGCGGCGGAAGGCAAGGGTGCCGTGGTGCCGCGCCTGCCCGCCTCCGTGGGTTCCGCGCCCGCAGTCTCCCTGGCGGTAGCGCTGTTCGGGAGTGCGGCGTTGATGATGGACCCTCGCTACGCTGGATTCAACTTCCTGTTCGAAGGTGATGCTCACGTCGTCACAGGGGACTCTGGAAGCACCGGCGGGTGCGAGGCGGGTGGTGGCTGCGGCGGCTGTGGCGGATGCGGCTGAGTCATTGCGCTGGATTTCACCAGCAAAGAGCGATGCGCTCGGCACCCTCGGCCGCACCTTTGGTCGCGGAATGATGGCGGTTTCTGAGGTGCCGCATTTACCGATCAGGCGATCAGAACCCCCAAGGTCGCCCTCTATTCCGCCCCGGGGCGCTTGATCTTGCGCCAGTCGTCGGAACGCAGGCCTGGGCGATAGGGGCTGTCCCGCCGTTTGGCCACGACACATTCCATCTCGAACCCCATGCCGCCTGCATCCTTGGGCACGGTCATCGATTGAAGGAGGTCGGCGTCGGCAGGCAAGCTTGGGACGAAGAGCAGCGCTGGCTTCGGGTCGTCAATGAGCGCGATGAGCTCCCGCAGCAGCTCTTTGCGGCGCGTGAGCGGCAGGTGCATGGTGGGCCGGCCGTTGCAGACGGGGAGGTCGAAGCAGCACAGGGTCACGGCAGGTGCTCCAGGAACCCGCCCCATGCGCCTGGCCCGGCGTTGCAGTTGGCGCAAGTCGCTCGTGCCGTCCCTTCGAAGGACACAAGCTTCGCCATCGATGACATGCGGCCCACCGGGCAGGAGGTCCAGGTCGCGCACGATCTCGGGGTACCACGCGGTGCACTCTTGTCCCGCGTCTGTCAGCAGGCGCACGCGGGTGCCAGGGTTGCGCATCTGCCGCCACAGCGGCTCGTCGCTGCTGGCGTCGACCGCGGCCATGCACCGGTAGCCGCCGAACTTTGGCTCGTAGATCCAGTCGGGCGAGCTGAAGGGTGCGAACAGCTGCTCGGCCGGGCGCATGGGCGATGGGATGGAAATCACACGGGCAGCATAAGCCCAGGCTGCAGACTGGCGGATGGACGCCTCGAACCGCCTCGCCCGTGCCGACGCCGCGAGCGACGGCAGCTTCCGGCCAGGGCGCCGAGGCACGACGCTGGGTGAGGGCGGCCCTCGACCCAAAGGCAGGCGTCACGGCTCACCGCTTGCGTTGCGCGCGCAGCCAGCCCTTGGTCGCCGCCACGTCCAGCAATGACTTGATCTGGCGGCGCAGGATCTGCACTTCGCCGCGCAGTGTCTGCGCCTGCGACGATATGAGCCGGTCGGCCTTGTGCGGCTGCATGCCGGAGCCCGGCGCAAGTCCCGTGGCTGCACGAAACTGCGCCTCGAGCCGGCGCGTCTGCGACTGCAGTTCCGACAGTTGCTCCTGCAGGACCTGGGCGTAGTGCTGCAGCCGCCCCCGGTCCGCGGCAGCCAGGTGCCCGGCGTCCACCTGCTCGGCCTGCAATTGCAGCTCCAGCAGCGCCAGCAGGTTTCCCTGGTCGTACGCCTGGTTGGCCTGCTGCATCAGCGCTGTCTTGCGTTCACGTTCCTGCACATCCCGCTCGCGATCCGGGTGCAGAGCGCTCGCGAGCCGCCGGTACACGGCGCGAACGGATTGCGAGACCTCCTGCGTGGCCTGCGTGCGCCGCTTCAGTGCAGCGGCTGCGCGTCGCTTCGCAGCATGCTGCTGTCTTCGAGCGGCGGCCGCCGAGGCCTGCTGCTCCCAGTCCTGCTCCTGGTCCTGCTCCTGGTCCTCCAGTGCCTGTTCACCCGGTGCGCCTGCGTCCAGCGCTTGCGACGGCACGGGAGGCGAATCCTCCCCATGCCGGCTCAGGAGTGCCGCGATTCCCTCATCGTTCCCCACAGCCAGCAGCGCCTTGGCGACATCCCGAATCATCTCGTCGAGTTGCTGCCTTTCAGCCCGCGTGAACTCCGGCTGCACGCTGGCATGGTCGAGGGCGAACACCCATTGCCGCCAGGCCGCATCCAGCTCCCGGTGGAGTGGCTCGATGGCGGCGCGCAAGCGCTGGAGCCTCGCCTCCCAATCGCCGAGTGCGGCACGCCAGTGCTGGACGTCTCTCACCAGGTCGTTGAAGCGGGCCTGATGCTGCGCCAGCACGGGGTCCGCCGGATGAAGCTGGATCTGCAGCGACTGGAGAGCAGGGATCGACATGCGGGGATTGTCGCGGGGGCGCAGGGGCGCAGCGGCCGTGCGCACGGTACATTGCGCGGTCGATCCCGGCAACCTCCGATGTCCACCCTTCGCGCACTCTCCCCATCTGAAATCCGCGTCCTCGGCGTGTTGTCCGAGAAGCAACGCACGGTGCCCGACAGCTATCCCCTGACGGTCAACGCCCTTGTCTCCGGGTGCAACCAGAAGACGAGCCGCAACCCCGTCATGGACCTGTCGGACGCCCAGGCGCAGGCGAGCCTGGACAGCCTCAAGGCCCTCAGCCTCGTGACCGAAACGAGTGGCGGACGCGTCTACCGGTACGGGCACAACCTCGACGGCGTCCTGCGGATTCCCTCGCAGTCGATCGCGCTGCTAACCGTGTTGATGCTCCGCGGCCCGCAAACGCCGGGCGAACTCCGGATCGCGTCGGAGCGCATGCACAACTTCGCCGACATCTCGTCCGTCGAAGCCTTCCTGGAGGAGCTGGCCGAGCGCCCCGCCGGTGCACTCGTGCGCAAGCTTGCGAGGCTTCCCGGCGCACGCGAAAGCCGATGGACCCACCTGCTCGGCGGTGAGCCGGCGGACGACGAATCTGCGGGCCCCACCGAAGCCGGTGCCTCCGAAGACCTCTCGCTGGGCGAGGTCGCGGCCCTGAAGGCCCATGTGGCGCGACTGGAGGCCGAGCTCGCGCAGGTGAAGGCGCTCCTGGGCCGTGTCTGCGCCGAGCTGGGGATCGGTGGCGGTGAGGGCCCGCCCACCGGAAACAGTTGATGGCGGCTGCTTCCGGGGCCGGAAGCAGATGTCTCAGCTAGCTGCGGTCATTGAGTACTTGGCCAACTCGCGACTCAGATCATCTCGAGTGGAGAGGCTCGTGTCGGCGGCGGGAAGAGCGCGTCGAGTTCCTGCAGCTGCGCTGTCGTCAACCGGTGCTCGAGCGACCGGGCATTCTCCTCGAGCCGCGTACGGTTCCCCGTCTTGGGTATCGCGATCACGTCGTCACGGGCCAGCAGCCACGCAATGGCCACCTGCGCGGGTGTCATCCCATGGCGCTTGGCGAACTCCACCAGCCCGCGCCGCCGCAGCAGCCGGCCCTCTTCGAGTGGCGAGTAGGCCATCACGGGAATGCGGCGCTCACGTAGCCATGGCAGCAGGTCCCATTCGATACCGCGCCGGCTGAGGTTGTAGAGAACCTGGTCGGTCTGCACCGCCGCGCCGGCAGGCACATCGTACAAGTCGCGCATGAGCGCAGTGTCGAGATTGCTCACACCCCAGTGCCGGATCTTGCCGGCGCGCCGCAGCGCTTCGAAGGCTTCCACCGTCTCCGCCAGCGGCACGGCGCCCTGCCAGTGCAGCAGGTACAGGTCGATCGCGTCAACGCGCAAACGGTTCAGGCTGTTGTCGCAGGAGATGGGCATGGAGCGGCGCGACGCGTTGTGCGGATAGACCTTGCTCACGATGAACACTTCATCGCGCCGGCCTTCTATCGCCTCCCCGACAAGTGCCTCCGCGCGACCTTCCCCATACATCTCGGCGGTATCGATCAGCGTCATGCCCAGGTCGATGCCGCGGCGTATAGAGGCGATTTCTTCCCGGCGGCGGGCAGGGTCGTCGCCGAGGTGCCAAGTACCCTGGCCGAGGGCCGCAACGGCTTCGCCACAGGGAAGCGTCACATGTTTCATGACGCACAGTATGACCGGCCCTGGTCGGTGTGGATGGAAAGCTGGGAAGGCAGACCTCAGGGTGCCTGTCCAGCTCGGCTCGCGTGGCGTGCGAGGAAGGTCAACGGCTCCTTCGGCTCCTAGCTGTGCGGCCAGACCAGGCCAGGGGAAGACTGCAAGCGAAGGTTCGAGCACTCGCGTGCGAACCGAATCCGTGCAGAAAGCGCAGGCCGACGGCCAAGCTCTGTGGATCGGCACGCAGTCGATGAAGACAATCAGCCCGACGTGGGGCCCTTCTGACGGCGCTTCCTCTTCGCTTCCTATCCCGCCTGGGGCGCTCGCGCACCAGGATCGTGGGTTATTTGCGGTTCGATCCTCATCCGGACGAGCGGACCCGTCCCAACATCCAAAAGGAAGCGCCATGTCCACCCCCTACCAAGATGAAGAAGTCCAAGGAGGTCTCACGGCCGCCGCAGTTGCCCAGCAAGGCAGTCGCGTTTCATGGGGTGGCGTCTGGAGTGGCTTGCTGGTGGCCATCGGGGTCTTCCTGCTGCTCACCGTGCTGGGGCTCGCCATCGGCATTTCTGCCGCGGACGTGGGGCCCGGTGAGGACCTCAACGCCAGGAGCCTGGGCATCGGGGCAGCGGTGTGGAGTGGCTTGACGCTGCTGATCGCGCTGTTCATCGGCGGCTTCGTCGCGACGAGCACCGGAATGGTGTACGACCGCACCAACGGAATGATCGAAGGCGTGCTGGTGTGGGTGCTGACCCTCCTCCTGCTGATCTACATGGCCAGCAGCGGGATCAGCATGTTGACGAGCGGTGTCTTGGGTGCGCTCGGAAGCGTCACCCGGGGCGCGGCATCGGCGGCGGCGACCGGGTTCGACGCAGCCCAATTGAGCAGCGGCGACGTCGACCAGGTCATCTCGCGCTTGCGGAACCCGCAGACCGTCGAGATGGTCGCGACGGCAACCGGGTTGCCGCAATCCGAGGCGCAAAGCACCTTGTCCAACATTGCCCAGCGGATCGAAAGCGTGCGCAATGACCCGGCCCAGGCGGCCGCGGAAGCGCGCAGGGGCGCACAGGAAATTGCCTCCATGGTTGCGGCCCGGGCGGAACGGGCCGCGGCGCAGGCGCAGCCCTATGCGTCGGCATCGATGTGGAGCACCTTGCTGGCGCTGGTGCTCGCGCTGGCTGCGGCCGTCGTGGGGGCCATGGCAGGGCGCAAGCGCGTGGCCCGTCGACTCACGGACGTTGCCGTGTCCTCCGCGGCCGCAGACACGCGCACCGTGCCGCCTCGGGTCTAGCCTCCGGCGGGTGAGCGGCTCAGCGGCGGCGGTAAGCGCCTCTCGACGCCACGCTGCTCCTTGCTGCCCCTCGCACCAGGCGCACTTCGGCATTCATCCATCAAGCGCAGGGAAGCCTGCACGCCGTAAGCCGTGCCGTCCAGGAAAGCGTCGCGCTCGACGAGGGCGGTCATGCAGCACAGCGTACAGCAGGAGGGAAGCCTTCGAACAGCCGGCCGCCAGGGAACCCTTCAACCCCGCAGCGCCGCGCGTGGTGCGCGAAGTGGTCGCCAAGGCAGCCGGCGATGAAGCTCGATGGCTCATGAGGCGGCGAACTGGAGCGCCTGAATTCCGCGAGTCACAAACGGTGCCGGGCCCGTCGATACGGCTGCTTCGGGGCCAGGAGCGGCCGTTGATCCGGTGCGAGCGTCATGCAGCGCACGACCCAGCGGCCGGTGCAGTTCGAGATCAGGCATTCACCTAGCGCGAACGGGATCTCGAAATAGCTCGTGAACGGGCACGAGGTCGCGTTCTGCGTCGACCGGCGGCTTCGTGTAAACGAGTGGTCACCGATTCGGACGCCACCAGGAGGTTGTGGTCGTCCTTCGACCCTCGCGCAAGCGTCTCGGCGGCAATCATCTCGTTGGCGCCCGGCTTGCCTTCGAACCACGGGCCTGCGAGGATCTGGGTATCACGTCCTCCGGAGCGAATCGAGCAGCATCGCCCCGAACGGCAGCGAGCCGAGGTTGCTCTGGCCGCCGTCGATGGCAATCGTGGTGCCGTGGATGTAGGCGGCGGCGCCGCTGGCCAGGAACAGCGCCAGGTCCGCGATCTCGTCGCGTTGAGCCGCGCGGCCCAGCGGTATGCCCTCGCGCATGCGCTCCCAGCTGGTGTCGCCACCCGGCGCCAGTCGCGCGAACCCCTCGGTATCCGCCACCGGCCCCGGCGAGATCGCGTTGCATCGGATCCCGAGCGGTCCCCACTCGATGGCCAGGGTACGCACCAGGTGCTCGATGCCCGCCTTGGCTGCGCCCACATGCGATTGGGCGGCCGTCGGCATGCTCGCCTGCACGGCGGAGATCGCCATCACGTGGGCGCCCGGCTTGCGCAGGTGCGGGAAGGATGCGCGGAACAGGTGGAAGCTGCCCAGCAGGTCGATCTCGATCACCGTGCGGTACGCCTTGGCCGACATGCCCATGGCCTCCGCCACGAAGTTGCCGGCCGCACCGGCCAGCACGATGTCGATCGGTCCGCAGCGGTCCACACAGGCGTTTACCGTGGCCTGTAGCGCCTCCATGTCGCGTACGTCGGCGGACCAGCCGTGCGCATGGCCACCGGCGGCGGTGATGCCCTGCGCCGCCGCCTGGGCCTTCTCCAGGTTGCGCCCGATGATGTTCACCACGGCGCCCTGCGCGGCAAAGCGCTCGGCGATCCGCTGGCAGATGCCGCTGCCGGCCCCGGTGATCACCGCATGGCGGCCCTGCAGGATGTCGCGTGCGAAAACGTCCTTCATGCGGCCCCCTTCGATGCATGGCCGGCGTACTGCTGCCGCAGCACGGTCTTGAGCACCTTGCCGGTCGGCCCGTGCGGCAAGGCGTCGACGAATTCCACCGTCTCGGGCAGCCACCACCTGGCCACGCGCGGGCGCAGGTGCTCCAGCACGTCCTCGGCGCGGAGCTGCGCCCCGTCGCGCCGGACGCACACCAGCAAGGGGCGCTCGTCCCATTTGGGGTGCGGCAGGCCGATCACCGCCGCCTCCAGCACTGCGGGATGCGACATCGCCGCGTTCTCCAGGTCAATCGAGCTGATCCACTCTCCGCCCGACTTCACCATGTCCTTGGCCCGGTCGACGATCAGCATGTAGCCTTCGGGATCGATGGAGGCGATGTCGCCGGTGTCGAACCAGCCGTCGGCCCGCGCCGCCTGCAGGCCGCCCTGGTAGGCCTGTGCCACCCAGGGGCCTCGCACCAGCAGCCGCCCCGCGGCCCGGCCGTCGCGGGGGAGTTCGCGCCCGCTCTCGTCCTCGATGCGCATTTCCACGCCGAAGACTTCGCGGCCTTGCCGGGTCTTCAGGCGGATGCGTTCGTCCGGTGTCAGCGCCTCATGCCGGCGGGTCGGCTGGTTGATCGCCGCGACGGGGCTGGTCTCCGTCATGCCCCAGCCATGGATCACCGCCACGCCGTGCTCCTGCTCGAAGGCGCGCACCATCGCCTCGCCGGCGGCAGCGCCCCCGATGACGGTCTTGCGCAACGAGGTGAACTTCAGCCCGTTGGCGCGCAGGTGCTGCAGCAGCCCGAGCCAGATGGTCGGCACGCCCGCGGCCATCGTCACGCCCTCGGACTCGCACAGCTCGTAGATGCTCCTGCCGTCCAGCGCCGGCCCAGGCAGGACCATCTTCGCGCCCACCATCGGCAGCGTGAAGGGCAGGCCCCAGGCATTGACGTGGAACATCGGCACCACCGGCATGACCGTGTCGCGCGCCGACAGGTCCAGGGAATCGGGCAGCGCGCTGGCATAGGCATGCAGCACCGTGGAGCGCGGCGTGTAGCCCACACCCTTGGGATCGCCGGTCGTGCCGGAGGTGTAGCAAAGGCCGCAGGTCGCGTTCTCGTCCACGGCGGGCCAGTCCATGTCCGCGCCTGGCACGCGGGCCAGCAGTGCCTCGTAATCCAGCACCTCGGGCAAAGGCGCCGCCGCGGCGGGGCCGGGGCTGAGCTGCACGAAGGCCTGGACAGTGCGCAGCTGGGGAGCGACTGCTGCAACGAGCGGTGCGAACGTGCCGTCGAAGCACAGCACGCGGTCACCGGCGTGGTTGCAGATCCAGGCCAGCTGGTCGCCCGCCAGGCGCGGGTTGATGGTGTGGATCACCGCGCCGAGGCCCGCGGTGCCGTAGTACAGCTCCAGGTGGCGGTGGGTGTTCCACGCGAGCGTGGCCACCTTGTCGCCCGGGCTGACGCCCAGCTCGTCGCGCAGCGCCCGCGCCACGCGGCAGGCGCGGGCGTAGGCTTCGGCGTAGGTGCTGCGGTGGATGTCGCCCTCCACCCGCCTGGAGACGATCTCCGCGCCCGGGTGGTTGCGGGCGGCGTGGCGCAGCAGGTCGATGACCCGCAGCGGCATGGGCATGGGTTTGCCGTCCATGGTGCTCCCCGCGTTCAGTCCAGCTTCAGGCTGGCCTGCTGGATCAGCTTGCGCCACTTTTCCAAGTCCTGCTCGTAGACCTCGCGCACCTGCGCGCCGTCCTGGTACGCGACCACCATGCCGGTCGCTTCGAGGCTCTTCACGACGGCGGGATCCGTGATCACCGACCGCAGCGCCGATGCCAGGCGCGCGGACACCGGCGCCGGCAGCCCCTTGGGGGCCAGGATCCCGGAGATGTACCGGGTGCCCAGCGAGGGATATCCAAGCTCCGCGAAGGTCGGCACCGAGGGCAGCCCCGGCAGGCGCTCGCGCGAGGTCACGGCCAGGGCCTTCAGACGCCCCGACGCGATGTGCGGGGCCGTGGCGGGCAGCGAGAAGAAGCCGGCATGGACCACGCCGGAGATCAGGTCCGTCATCGCGGGGCTGGAGCCTTTGTACGCCACGTGCACGGCGTTCAGGCCGGTCTCCACCTTCATCAGTTCGGCGGCCAGGTGCGGGATGCTGCCGATGCCGGCGGAGGCATAGGACAGGCCCGCCGGCCGGGTCTTCGAGTGCGCCACCAGCTCGCGCAGGTCCTTGGCCGGCACCTGGGGGTTGGCCACCAGCACCATCGGCAGCTCGCCGAATCCCGCGAGGTAGCTGAAGTCGGCGGGACCGTAACCCAGCTTGCGATAGGACGGGGCCACTGAAATGGCGCCGTTGTCGGCCAGGTAGAGGGTGTGCCCGTCGGCCGGTGCGTTGGCCGCCAGCTGCGCGGCGATGGTGCCGCCGGCGCCGGGGCGGTGGTCCAGCACGACCGGCACCCCGAGCAGGCGCTCCAGGCCCTGCGCGATCGGCCGGCCCACGCCGTCGCCGCCGCCCCCGGGCGGGTACGGAATGATCATCTTGATCGGCTGCTGCGGCCACGCGGCCGCCTGGGCGAGCGCCAGCTGCGGCACGAGGGCGCCGCCGGCCATCGCCGCCAGCAGGGTGCGGCGGCGGATGCGGCCTGCGTTCTTGGGTGGGGACGTGTGCATGGTTGTCTCCTTGGCTTCAAGTGGAAGGGTGGGGCGCGTCGGCCGGCACGGGCGGCCAGGCCCAGGGCCGGCCCAGCCGGTCCTGGGCCTGCCACGCCCGGATCTGGTCCAGGTGCTTCAGCGTCGAGGCGATGTCGTCCTCGCCGTGAAGCAGTGCCTGCCGCCGCAGCGGGTCGACAGTGAACGGCAATACCTGCCCGGCCGGCGTGCGGAGCGTGCACTCCTGCAGGTCCACCGTGAAGGCACCGCCACCAGCCGCCTCGGCGGCCAGCTGCTGGATGTCCTGGAGCGGCAGGCAAATCGGCAACAGGCCGTTCTGGAAGCAGTTGTTGAAGAAGATGTCGCCGAAGCTGGGCGCCACCACGCAGCGGATGCCACGGGCACGCAGGGCGTGCACCGCGCCCTCGCGCGAGGAGCCGCAGCCGAAGTTGGGACCGGCCAGCAGGATGGGCGCCTCGCGGAACGCAGGCTGGTTCAGCACGAAGTCAGGTGCGGGGCTTCCATCGGCCGCGTAGCGCAGCGCCTCGAAGGCGTAGGGGCCCAGGCCCTCCGCCGGCGGCGTGGTCAGCCGCTCGATGCGGATGATCACGTCGGTGTCGACATTGGCGAGCATCAGCGGGGCCGCGGGTCCCACCAGCACGGTCAGCGGTTCCAGCGCGCTCATGCCAGGCTCCTGAGGTCCGAGATGCAGCCGGACACGGCCGCGGCCGCCGCCATGGCCGGACTGGCCAGGTGGGTGCGCGCGCCCGGCCCCTGCCGGCCGACGAAGTTGCGGTTGGAGGTGGAGACGCAGCGCTGGCCCGGAGGCACCTGCTCGCCGTTGGCGGCCACGCACATGCTGCACCCCGGTTCACGCCACTGGAAGCCGGCCTCGACGAAGATGCGGTCCAGGCCCTCGGCCTCGGCCGCCCGCTTCACCTCCAGCGACCCCGGCACCACCCAGGCGGTCACCGAGTCGGGCACGTGCCGCCCGCGTGCCACTTGGGCGGCCGCCCGCAGGTCGGACAGCCGCGAGTTGGCGCAGGAGCCGATGAAGACCCAGTCCACCGGCGTGCCGGCGATGCGCTGGCCGGGCTGCAGGCCCATGTAGCGCAGCGCGTCCTCCAGCGCGGGCCGCTCGCCTGCCGGCACGGCACCGGGCTCGGGCACCCGCCCGTCCACGGGGATGGCCTGCTCCGGGCTGGTTCCCCAGGTGATGGTGGGCACCACCTGCGAGGCGTCGATCTCCACGTTGCAGTCGAAGGCCGCGTCCGCATCCGTGCGCAGCGTGCGCCAGGATGGCAACGCCGCCTCGAAGGCCGCACCGCGGGGCGCGTAGGGGCGGCCCCGCAGGTAGGCGATGGTGGCTTCGTCCGGCGCGATCAGGCCGTAGCGGGCGCCGAGCTCCACCGACAGGTTGCACAGGGTGAGGCGGCCCTCGATGTCCATGGCATCGATCACGGGCCCGGCGAACTCCACGCAGTAGCCGGCGCCCGCCGATGCGCCCAGCTGCCGGATCGTGTGCAGGGCCAGGTCCTTGGCGGTCACGCCGGGCGCGAGCGCGCCGCTGTAGCGCACCCGCATCTGGGGCGGCTTGCGTTGCCGCACCGTCTGGGTCGCCAGCGCGTGCGCGCCTTCCGAAGTCCCGACGCCGAAGGCGAGGGCGCCGAGACCGCCGTTGGTGCAGGTGTGGCTGTCGCCGCAGATGACGGTGAGGCCGGGCAGCACCAGGCCCAGTTCCGGCGCCATCACGTGGACGATGCCCTGGCCGGACTGGTCGACGTCGAACAGGCGGATGCGGCGCGCTGCACATTCCTCGGTCAGGGTCCTCCAAAGATGCGCTCCCGCGGCATACGTCTGGCCGGTGCGGCCGGGCACCGTGGAGATCGCGTGGTCGGGCGTCGCGAACGCGAGCTCCGGGTTGGCCACCGCGCAGCCGCGTCGCGACAGCTCGCCCAGCATCACCGGGCCGGACAGGTCGTGCAGGAGGTGGCGGTCGATGTGCAGCAGCGCCCATCCGTCGCCGAGGTCACGCACCACGTGCGCGTCCCAGAGCTTGTCGAAAAGCGTGTGTCCGTTCATTGCCCGTTCTCCCCCGCCAGTGGTTGCCGCAGTGCGTTCCAGGCGTCCATGCCGAAGCGGCGGAACACGTCCTGCACGCTGCTGCGGCTGGCGGCGACCTGGCGCGTGCCGTGAAGGGCTGCCAGTGCGGCGTCGCCGGCCTCGAGGAAAGCCGTCATCAGCACGCTCGGCAGGATCGTCATGCGATAGCCCATTTCCTCTGCCTGGCGGAGGTCGGCGACCGGCGTGCGGCCGCCCTGGACCACATTGAGCAGGCAGGGCCCGTGGACGGCGCGCGGCACCTCGGCCGCTTCCTGGGCGCTCTGCGTGGCCTCAACGAACGCCATGTCGGCGCCGGCATCCAGGGCGGCGTTGGCGCGCCAGACTGCTTCGTCGAACCCGTCCGTGGCCCGGGCGTCGGTACGCGCGATCAGCAGGAAGTCCGGATCGCGGCGGGCTGCGACTGCGGCCCGGATCTTTGCCAGAAACTCGGAGCGGGACACGACCTCCTTGCCAGCAAGGTGACCGCAGCGCTTCGGGGCTACCTGGTCCTCGAGGTGCAGCCCCGCCGCACCGGCTGCTTCGTAGTCCTGCACCGTGCGCGTGACGTTCAGCTCGTTGCCGTAGCCGGTGTCCGCGTCGGCGATCACCGGCAGCCGGGTGGAGCGGGCCAGCACGCGAACCGCGTCGGCCATTTCGACCACGCCCAGCAGCCCCAGGTCGGGGTAGCCGCGTGCCAGCGAAACGCCGGCGCCAGTCATGTACACCGCCTCGAAGCCCGCCTCCTCGACGATGCGGGCGCCGATGGCATCGAACGCACCCGGCGCGACCAGCATCGCCGGCCGCCGGAGCAGGGCGCGCAACCGGGCGCGGGGAGGTTCATGGCTTGGGATCGAGGTCATGTTGTTATATCGTAAGGACATCATGTGGTGCTGTCAACGGCGTTTGTTACGCTCCGCTTCATGACTACCACCCGCCGTGACGCGTCCCCCGGGCGTGCCCCCTCCGTCCACCCCCTGGCCGCCGCCGACGCGGAACTGCCGCTGCCGCGCGTCCCGGGAACCTCGCTGCACCGGCAGCTGTTCCTCGTGCTGCGCGACCGTATCGTCAGCGGCGAACTGCCCACTGGGGCGGCGCTGCCCAAGGAGGAGGCGCTGTGCCAGCAGTTCGGCGTGTCGCGGATCACCGTGCGCCGCGCGCTCGGCGACCTCGCTGCCCTGGGCCTGGTCGAACGGCGGCATGGCCTGGGCACGTTCGTGCGGGGGAGCGGGCGCGTGGCGCGGCCGCAGCCGACGCTGAGCTTCGTCGATGAACTCCGGCGGCTGGGCGCGCAAACCGAGGTGGAAGTGCTCGCGTTCGCGAAGGAGCCCCCGCCGGCGCAGGTCGCCTCGCTCCTGGCGCTCGCAGCGGGCGAGCCGGCACTCCATGCCTTGCGCCTGCGCAGTGTCAAATCCACCCCGCTGATGCTCACCGACGCCTGGGTGCCGGCCGCTGCGGCGAAGGGAATCACGCGCGCCGCCCTGGGCAAGAAGGCCATGTACGAGCTGCTGCTGCAGCACGGCGTGCGTTTGGGCCGGGTCGTGCAGGAAATCAGTGCGGAAATCGCGTCGCCGAGGCTCGCGCAGGCGCTGGCCACCGAGCCGGGCGCTCCGCTGATCCGGCTGGTGAGGCTGCTGCATGACACCCAGGGCAAGCCGGTGCAACACCTGACGGTGCACATGAGCGCGGAGCGCAGCCGCATCCTGATGGAAGTGAAGGCCGACGCCGTCAACACGCTGAACGCGGGGTTGGTGGTGCACGACGCCCTGCTGGCGTCCGGCGCGGCGCCCTCCTGATGACCCGCGGAAGTATGGGCTTGTCAGAACGTCATGTGTTTATTAAACTATAAACACATCACCACAGAGGCTTCCCATGACCACTCCCACCCTGCAGAGCGACGCCCGCCGCGTCATGGACATCGTCCGGCGCGGCGGCATCGCGCTGGTCCCCAACGACACCGGCTACGCCTTCTGCGGCTCCTCGCTCGCGCCGCTGCGCACCATCTTCGACAACAAGCGGCGTGGCGACCACAAGCGCAACGCGATGGCCGCCGACCTGGAGACCCAGCGCGAGCTGCACACGCTCAGCCCGCGGGCGCAGGAGATGGTCGAGGCGCTGGTGCTGGATCATGACCTCCCTATCGCGGTGGTGGGCAGCTTCCGGGAGGACCACCCGCTGATGCGCAAGCTGGAGCCCGACTTGCTGCGCGCCAGTTCGGCGGCAGGCACCGTCGCCCTTCTGCTCAATGCCGGCACCTTCCATGCCGAGCTCACCCGGCTCAGCCGCGAGGAGGTCGTTCCGCTTCTGGGGTCGTCGGCCAACTACTCCGGCACCGGCACCCGCTTCCGCGTGGAGGACATCCCGGAGGAACTGCGCCGCATCGCCGACATCACGATCGACCATGGCCTGCGCCGCGGACACCTGTACCGCCGGGCCGGCACCATCATCAACTTCAACACCCTGCAGGTGATCCGCATCGGTGCCTACTACGAACTCATTTCCGACGTGTTGAAGCGCTACTTCGACGTGGACCTGCCGCCGGACCCGGGCATGGAGGCACTGCCCTCCGGGCACCTGAACGAGTTCGCGTTGAAGGGGCCGGCTGCTTAGCGTCGCTCCGATCGACCAGTGGCCGCTTCGCGGTCCTGACGCTTCTTGCCGGCGGCCAGTACCCGACGGCGCCTTTCGTCCTGCACTTCTGCGTTGACGAAACGCGGTCGTGCCGCGCTCCGCGCTCGCCGCGCCGTGGATCGAAGGCCGTCCGGCTGCTCGAGGTGAGCCCTTGCGCCTGTCCCGCACGATCCGCGTGTTCTGGCGGGCGGACGTCCATCGCACGCCCTTGATGGACGAATTCGTCCTCGCCATGAAGGAGCGGTACGTGCGCGGGCGACAAGCGCGGCGCTGAAGGCGCACCGTGCGTGTTGGCCCGCCCTGGTAGCACGCGGGGCCGCTGAGAACCGGAGGATCAAAGTGCCGGGCTCACCCGCGGTGGAACACCGTCGTGCGCTTGATTTTCCGTTGAAGTTGAAGCACGCCATAGAGCAGCGCCTCGGGCGTGGGTGGACAGCCGGGCACGTAGACGTCCACCGGAATGATCCGGTCGCAACCGCGGACGACCGAATAGGCATAGTGGTAGTACCCACCGCCGTTCGCGCAGGAACCCATGGATAGCACATACCGCGGCTCGGCCATCTGATCGTAGATCTTGCGTATCGCCGGTGCCATCTTGTTGGTAAGCGTGCCCGCAACGATCATCAGGTCCGCCTGCCGGGGGCTCGCGCGCGGAATCATCCCAAACCGGTCGAAGTCGTACCGCGCTGCTGCCGTGTGCATCATCTCCACAGCACAGCACGCGAGTCCGAATGTGAGGTACCACAGGCTCCCGGCATGTGCGGATCGAATCGCATCCTCGACGGTGGTCAGTAGATAGCCGGCTTCGCCGGAATTCGCTCGCGCTGGCAATGTCATGCGCGCAGGCTAGTTCCTGGCGGATTCCACGTCTTGAAGAATCCGGACACGCGCCGGCTCGAGGGACCAGCTCTCCTTGCCTGCCAACATTGCGTTTCGGAGCTGACCAGGCGTGCTGTTCGTCAGTTCGCGGATCTCGCGCGTCATGTGGGCCTGGTCCGCGTATCCGGAATTGATCGATACGTCGGCCAGGCTGCCGTGCGGGTGCGTGCTCGCGAACTGCGAGACCGCGCGTTCCCACCGAGTGATCCGCAGCCATCTCGCTGGTGCGAGGCCCAGGATCTGCTGGAATCGGCGCCGGTACTGTCGTGAACTGAAGCCGCACGCCGCGGCCGCCGCTTCCAGACCGTGCGAGCGCAGCGCGTCCAGCGCGAGTGCCGGCGCGGTGGGTGGCGGTGCGCCCAAAGCCTGCCCCAATGCGGTCCACAGTTCGGTGCGTGCTGCGTGGTCCGCGGGAGTCCTTGCTACAGCATCCAGCGCTTGATGCACCCTGGGCTCGAGTGTCACGGGAACCACGCCGTCGGCGACGGACTCGGCATTCACGCGAAGCAATGGCCACAGTAGCCACGGCTGCATGACGAGGCTGGCAGACAGGAGCGCGCCTGGCGCGACCGTCTCGACCGAGCGCGAGAACGGCCCCGCGACAAACACGCGCGGCAGCGGGCGGCCTGCCCACTCGACGTCCCCTTCGCTGATCACGTTGATGCAGGCGTAGGAATTCGCCTGTATGCGTGCGCGAACCGCATGCTCCGCCTGGGCGCCGCCAATCCGACGGGCGAGGACGCAGAGGAACCACGGCCGCAAGTGTGCGGGCGCAGTCAACACATCTACTGAATGCTCTGGTGCACCTGCCGACAGCATCCATGCAGTTTACGGCCGCCGTACGCCTGCCCGAGCAAGCGAGTGAGGAGGGCTGCACGCCAGGCGTCTTGCGCACTTCAGCGGCTGCTGCGGTGAATCCGGGCGGTTGGCCCCGGTATCCTGCCCACCCATGAACGACGACCCCAATCAGATCGAAGTACCTCCTTCGTTCATCTCGCTCCACACCACTGCCTCCGGCCATCGCCTGCTGCAGCCCATGGCCTTCGTGCGCGAACGGTACGAGCTGTGCGAGGACCTGGCACAGCTGCTGACGGAGAAGGCGACGGCCATCCAGTCCGCGTCGGGGGAGCGGGAGGCGCAGGTGCTGCAGCAACTGCGCGCCACCTTGTCGGGCAGCGAATCGCCGGTGCAGCCGGCCGAAGCGGAATGGGTCATCGCGCGGCTGGCCGAACTTCTCGACTGGCCCGCGCCCGATGCGTGAGCCTGGGAACGTGGATGCTTCCAGTTCGCGAACGTCATCAATCGCGCGAGCGGATGCCCAGCCAGCGTGCCAGCCGGTCGCGCCAAATGTCGCGGCCGGCCTGACGATAGTCCCGCAGCCATCCGCGGGTCGGCGGCACGCGGCGCACCTGGTGGGGCCAAGCCGGCGGCGGCGCTCGCGGGAAACCAGGGACGTGATGGCCACCCCAACCAGCAGTACCACGGCGAACCAAGGCAGCTGTTCGCTTGCACGCTCGACGAAGGCACTTGAGAGGATCTCTGGCACGGGAGTTAAGACCAGCCGAGCGGGTTGCTCGCCGATTGGGCTCGCTCAACTAAGCACTTCGCGCGGCTGCCTTCGGCCAGCCGCGGGCATCAAGATCAACCGAGTTCAAAGCTCGTGACCCCGTACATGCCGTGCATCGGCACGCCGGGCGCTCGGCCTGTGTACATGCGGGCCGTCTCGAACACCGGTTCCATGTGGTGGCGCCGTGCCAAGGCCAGGGCGGCCGGGTTCGCCTGCGGCAGGTCGAGGTAGATCGGCTCCTGCGCGCCGGTCATGGAACCCAAGGCGAGGAACAGGCTTTCGGCAATGTGCTCCTTCTCCGCGAAGAGGGGGCCGATCTTCCATCCGGCGCGGCAGCGTCGCACCAGGCCGTAGCCCTGCAAGCGGCCGTCCTCCATCCAGGCGCGTCCCGCGGCGTCGGGCTGCGCAAGCCATGCCTGAAGGTAGGCTGTGCGCACGGCGGGGAAGTACGCCCTGTCGAAGGCGCAGACGGTTTCGAACGGCACGAGGGCGAGATCGACCACCCGCGCATCCTCGGGCGCAAGCGTTCCCCCGCGGCCCTCGAAGCGAATGTTGCGCCAGGCCAGCTCGAACCCCGACTTGCGGTAGTTGGCCTGTTGCGCGACAACGCCGTCCAGTCCGACTTGGCGACCGGCGGCCGAGGCCATCCCGTGCTGCCACAGCGCAGAGCCGAATCCCTGGCCGCGCCATGGCGGCCGCACGATGTAGAGGCCCAGGAAAGCAAACGCAGGCCCATGCTTGACCACCGAGATCGAGGCCACCGGCTCGCCCCGCAGCACGCCCACGAAGAACCCGTGCGGGTCGGCGACTGGATAGGTCTCGGCGTCGTGGAGGCCCGGATTCCAGCCTTCCAGTGCCGCCCACTCGATCGCCAGCGCAACCTCGTCCGGGCGCATGGTCCGGGTGATGTATCCCGCTTCCATGCCCGCATCGTACGCCTGCTCGCTGCGCCGCCCCCAGCAGCGGACATCCGCTACGAGCCGACCCCGCATCTGCCGCGTGCACTCACGGTCGGTCTGTAGCAATTCCCTGTTTGGTGAATAGAATGCCGTATGAGTCCATCGGTCTTCCCTGGCGGCGAGGAGCGGGTGCGGGATGCGGACCGCTCCCAAGCCAGCATCCTCGCGGCGGCGCGTGACGAGTTCGCCGAGTTCGGCCTTGGGGGTGCGCGCATGGAGCGCATCGCGGAACGCTGCGGCCTCAACAAGCGCCTCATCTACTACTACTTCCAGGACAAGGATGCGCTGTTCGGTGCCGTGCTGGAGCATGCCTACCGCGAGATCCGCAGCGCCGAGCAGGCCTTGAACCTGCTGGAGCTTCCGCCTGAACAGGCGCTGCGCCGGCTGGTCGAGTTCACCTGGGAATACTACCTGGCGCACCCCGAGTTCCTCACCTTGCTCAACAGCGCCAACCTGCACAAGGGTCGGCACCTGTCCGGATCGGAGCGGGCGCGCGAGGTGAACACGCCGCTCGTGGACACCTTGGGTCAGATCCTCGAGCGAGGCCGCGGCGCGGGCGTCTTCCGTGGCGGTGTGGACCCGGTGCAGCTCTACGTGAGCATCGCCGGCATGGCGTACTTCTACCTGTCCAACAACTACACCCTGTCGGCCATCTTCGGGCGCGACCTGCGCAGCCGCAAGGCGCTGAGCGAGCGGCTTGGCCACATGACCGAGGTGATCCTCGGGTATGTCCTGAGAAATTGAAAACTTCCGCGTGCTTGCGCATTCGACCGGTCTTCCTAGAATTCACCGCGGCGTTAATTAAAAGCCCATTACTGGAGACACCATGCACCCCACCCGTCGCGCCTTCTCCCTCGCCTTGGCCAGCCTTTGTCTGGCCGCTCCGATCGCCGCACTGGCCCAGGGCGGTGCCTATCCGAGCCGGCCGGTCAAGGTGATCGTGCCCTTCCCGGCCGGCAGCACCACGGACATCATCGCCCGGGCCATCACCGACAAGCTCGGCCAGAGCATGGGCCAGCCTTTCGTGGTGGAAAACCGCGGGGGCGCGAGCGGCACCGTCGGCCAGGCCGCCGTGGCGCAGTCGGCGCCCGATGGTTACACCATCATGGTCCACAGCTCCTCGCACACGGTGAGCCCGTCCACCTTCGCCAAGCTGCCATTCGACACGCTGACCGACTTCGCGCCCATCACGCCGATCTCGAGCACGCCGAACGTGCTGGTGATGTCCCCGTCCAAGAACATCCGCACGCTGCAGGAATTGCTGGCCGCGGCGAGGGCCAAGCCCGGGTCCATGAACTTCGCCTCGGCCGGGCAGGGCAGTGCCACGCACCTGAACGCCGAGAAGTTCAAGATGGCCGCGAAGATCGAGGCCACCAACATCCCGTTCAAGGGCTCGGCCGAGGCCGTCAACGAAGTGATGGCAGGCCGCGTGGACTACTACTTCTCGCCCATTGCCCCGGTGATCGGCCAGATCCGTGCCGGTCAGCTCGTGCCGCTGGCAGTGGGCTCGCCCAAGCGCGCCTCCGCCTTGCCCGACGTGCCCACCACGGCCGAGGCCGGCGTGCCCGGCTCGGAATTCAACTTCTGGATCGGCATGTTCGCGCCGGCCAAGACGCCGCGCGAGATCGTGAACCGCCTGCATTCCGAGGTGGTGAAGGCCTTGGACACGCCCGAGGTCAAGGAGCGCTTCCGGACCTTGGGCGCCGACGCCTGGACCCTCCCGCCGGAGCAGTTCGACACGTACGTCCGCGACGAGATCAAGTCCAACGCGCAGCTGGTCAAGGCCGCGGGCCTGGCCGTGCAGAACTGAGCGCGCGCCTTTCCCTTCCGCCTTTCTTTCAACCTCGAAAACGCCGCTCGCGCGGCGTGAGCGTCCCATGCCCACACATCGTCTCGGAATCATCATGCACGGCGTCACCGGACGCATGGGCATGAACCAGCACCTGATCCGGTCCATCCTCGCCATCCGCGCGCAGGGGGGCGTTGCCCTGTCCAACGGTGACCGCGTCATGCCGGATCCCATCCTGATCGGCCGCAACGCCGAGAAGATGGAGGCCCTTGCACGCGCGCACAAGATCGAGCGCTGGGGCACCGACCTGGACCGCGCCCTCGCCAACGACGAGGACACCGTGTTCTTCGATGCCGGCACCACCCAGATGCGTCCGCAGCTGCTGGCCAAGGCCATCCGCGCCGGCAAGCACGTCTATTGCGAAAAGCCCATCGCCACGAACCTCAACGAGGCCGTCGAGATCGCCCGGCTGGCGCAGGAAGCGTCCGAAACGCGGGGCATCAAGCATGGCGCGGTGCAGGACAAGCTGTTCCTGCCGGGGCTGCGCAAGCTGGACATGCTGCGTCGCGCGGGCTTCTTCGGCCGCATGCTCTCGCTGCGGCTGGAGTTCGGCTATTGGGTGTTCGAAGGGGACCTGCAGCCGATCCAGAGGCCGAGCTGGAACTACCGCAGCGAAGATGGCGGTGGAATGATCCTCGACATGATGTGCCACTGGCGCTACGTGCTGGACAATCTGTTCGGCGAGGTGAAGTCGATCTCCTGCCTCGGCACCACGCACATCCCCGAGCGCTGGGACGAGGCGGGCCGGCCCTACAAGGCGACCGCGGACGACGCGGCCTATGCCATGGCCGAACTCGTGGGCCACCAAGGCGAGCCGGTGATCGCGCAACTCAATATGTCCTGGGCCACGCGCGTGCGCCGGGACGACCTGGTCACCTTCCACGTGGACGGCACCCACGGATCGGCCGTGGCGGGCCTCACCGACTGCCGCGCGCAAAGCCGCGTCACCACCCCGCGCCCGGTCTGGAACCCCGACGTGCGCCAGACCATGAACTTCTACGAGCAGTGGCAGGAGGTGCCGGACACGCAGTTTTACGACAACGGCTTCAAGATCCAGTGGGAGCACTTCATCCGCCACGTGGTGGAGGACGCACCGTACAAGTGGACGCTGCCCGAAGGCGCCAAGGGCGTGCAGCTGGTCGAGGCCGCGCTGCAAAGCTGGCAGGAGCGCCGCTGGATCGACGTGCCGCCGCTGTCGGTGTGAACGGAGCATCGATGAGCCAGGCCCTGAAGCTGCCCACCAGTGCCGGAGCGCTGGAAACCTACCGATTGAGCGGGGCCACGCCGGTGCAAGCCGCCGGCGGCACCGGCTTCAATCGCATCGCCTATTCGGCCGCGCACGTGGTGTCCGATCCCATGGCGGCGGGTGATCCGTGGCTGCAGGCGTGCATCGACTGGGATGCGACCATCGCCTATCGGCGGCGCCTGTGGTCGCTGGGCCTGGGCGTGGCCGAGGCCATGGACACGGCGCAGCGCGGCATGGGCCTGGACTGGCCGACCTCGCTGGAGCTGATCGCCCGCTCGATCGACGCCGCGCGGGACGTGCCGGGGGCGCTGGTCGCCAGTGGCTGCGGCACCGACCACCTCCCACCCGAGAACGCGCGCAGCGTCGATGACGTGGTCCGCGCGTACGAAGAGCAGATGGCCGCGATCGAGAAGCTCGGCGGCCGGCTGATCGTGATGGCCAGCCGCGCCCTCGCGCGCGTGGCCAGGGGGCCCGAGGACTACCTGCGCGTGTACGGCCGCATCCTCTCGCAGGCGCGCGAGCCGGTCATCCTGCACTGGCTGGGCGAGATGTTCGACCCGGCCCTGGCCGGCTACTGGGGCACGAGCGACGTGGATCGGGCCATGGAGACGGCCCTGCAGGTCATCGCGGCGAATCCGTCGAAGGTCGACGGCATCAAGATCTCGCTCCTGGACAAGGACAAGGAGATCGCCATGCGCCGGCGCCTGCCCGCCGGCGTGCGCATGTACACGGGCGACGACTTCAACTATGCCGAGCTGATCGCGGGGGACGGCTGGGGGACCGAGCCGACCCACGGCCGCAGCGACGCGCTGCTGGGCATCTTCGATGCCATCGCTCCGGCGGCCAGTGCGGCGCTCGGCGAACTGGCCCGAGGCAACCTGGACCGCTTCCACGAGATCCTGGGACCCACCGTGCCCTTGTCGCGCCACATCTTCGCGGCGCCCACCCGCTTCTACAAGACGGGGGTGGTCTTCATGGCCTGGCTCAATGGCCACCAGGACCACTTCACCATGGTGGGCGGCCAGCAGAGCGCGCGCAGCCTGCCGCACCTGAGCCAGCTGTTCCGCCTGGCGGATGCGGCGCGCCTGCTCGAGCAACCCGAGCTGGCGGTGCGCCGGATGCGATCCTTGCTGGCCGTGCACGGGGTCGACGCATGAGGGACTTCTCGCAGGACCACCGCTGGCTGTCCATCAACACGGCCACCGTCCGCCGCAGCCGCGGCCAGGAGGTGCCGCTGCCGCAGATCCTGGATGCCTGCGCGCAGCGCGGCATCCGCGCGATCTCGCCATGGCGCGACCAGGTGCAGGCCGCCGGGCTGGCCCAGGTCTCGCGCATGGTCCGCTCGCACGGGCTGTCGCTCTCCGGCTATTGCCGTGGCGGCATGTTCACCGCGGCCGACGAGGCGGGGCTCAAGGCGGCGGACGAGGACAACCTTCGCGCGCTGGAGGAGGCCTGCGAGCTGCGTGCCGCCTGCCTGGTGCTGGTGGTTGGCGGTCTGCCCGGCGCGCTCTCGGGCCGCGCCGCGCACAAGGACATCGGGCTGGCACGCGAACAGATCCGTGACGGCATCGGCCGCCTGCTCGAACGCGCCCGCGCGGCCGGCATGCCGCTGGCCATCGAGCCGCTGCACCCCATGTACGCCGCGGACCGCGCCAGCGTCAACACGATGGAGCAGGCGCTGGACCTCTGCGACGCCCTGGACCCGCAGTGCACCGGCGCTCTCGGGGTCGCGGTGGACGTCTATCACACCTGGTGGGACCCCAAGCTGCAGCAGCAGATCGAGCGCGCCGGCCGCGAGCGCGTGCTCGCCTTCCATGTCTGCGACTGGCTGATCCGCACGCGCGACCTGCTCAATGACCGCGGCATGATGGGCGACGGCGTCATCGACATCCCCCGCATCCGCGGCTGGGTCGAGGCCCAGGGTTTCGAGGGTTACAGCGAAGTCGAGATCTTCTCGGCCGAGGATTGGTGGCAGCGGGACATGGGCGAGGTCCTGGACGCCTGCATCGCTCGGCATCGCAGCGCGGTCTGAGTGCCTGGCAGCGTTCCGAAAGTCCCCCAACGGCGCACCGACACCATCCGCCAGCCGCCGCGTACCCAGGGCCCCCGCGTTCAAACCCGCTCGAGCAGCACCGCAATTCCCTGGCCCACGCCGATGCACATCGTGCACAGCGCATACCGCCCGCCCGTGCGGTGCAAGTGATTGACTGCCGTCGTCGCCAGCCGCGCCCCCGACGCACCCAGTGGATGCCCCAGCGCGATGGCGCCCCCGTTCGGGTTCACGCGCGGGTCGTCGTCCTGCAGGCCCAGCAGCCGCAACACCGCCAGTCCCTGCGCGGCAAAGGCCTCGTTCAACTCGATGACGTCGATCCGGTCCAGGGTCACGCCGGTCAGCGCCAGCAGCTTCTGGGTGGCCGGCGCGGGGCCGATGCCCATGATGCGCGGCGCGACGCCGGCGGTGGCCATGCCGACCACGCGGGCGCGCGGTGTGAGGCCGTTTCGTGCGGCCGTGGCCTCGTCCGCCACGAGCAGCGCGCAGGCGCCGTCGTTGACGCCGCTGGCGTTGCCCGCGGTCACCGTGCCCTCGGGGCGGACCACGCCCTTGAGCCTGGCCAGTGCTTCCAGCGAGGTCTCGCGCGGGTGTTCGTCGGTGGCAACGACGAAGGATTCGCCCTTCTTTCGGGGAATGGTGACGGGCACGATCTCCTGCTCGAAGAAGCCGGCCTGCTGCGCCGCCACGGCCTTGCGCTGCGAGGCCAGCGCCATGCGGTCCTGCGCCTCGCGAGGGATGCCGTAGTCGGTCGCCACGTTCTCCGCCGTCTCGGGCATGGAGTCCACGCCGAAGCGCTCCTTCATCAGCCGGTTGACGAAGCGCCAGCCGATGGTGGTGTCTTGGACCGCATTGGCGCGCGAGAAGGCGCTTTCGGCCTTGGGCATCACGAAGGGCGCCCGGCTCATGCTCTCGACGCCGCCTGCGATCATCAGGCCCGCCTCGCCGGCGCGGATCGCGCGGGCCGCGGTGCCGAGTGCGTCCAGGCCGGAGCCACACAGGCGGTTGACGGTGCTGCCGGGCACCTCCAGCGGCAGGCCCGCGAGCAGGGCAGCCATTCGCGCGACGTTGCGGTTGTCCTCGCCGGCCTGGTTGGCGCAGCCGTAGATCACGTCGCTCACGGCCTGCCAGTCCACGCGCGGGTTGCGCGCCATCAGGGCCTGGATCGGGAGGGCGCCGAGGTCGTCGGCACGCACGGAAGACAGGGCGCCGCCGTAGCGGCCGAAGGGGGTGCGAACGGCGTCGCAGATGTAGGCGTGGGGCATGGGGGTTTCAGCTTCTCAGGTGACCTTGTCTGCTTTCAAGCGGGCGAACCGTGCGTCGTCGACGCCCAGCAGCTCGGCCAGGATCTCGCGGGTGGCTTCGCCCAGCAGCGGGGGGGCGTGGCGGACGGGCGGGCGCTCGCCGTCCAGGCGATAGGGCGGCGCCAGCACCTGCGTGCGGCCGGCCACGGGGTGCGGCAGCTCGGCGACGAGGCCGCCGGCCCTGGCGCGGGGCGACTGGAGCGCCTCCAGCACGCCCAGCACCTCGCCGCAGGGAATGCCCGCGGCGTTCATGCGGTCCAGGAGCAGTCGCCGGGGGAAGGCGCGCAGCGCCTCGCGCAGCTGCGGCTGCAGCTCGTGGCGATGCTGCGCGCGGCCGAGGTTGGTCTTGAACCGGGCGTCCTCGGCCAGGTCCGGCCGCTCGATCACCTCGCGGCAGAAGCGTTCGTACTGGGTGTTGTTGCCCACGGCGACGATGAGCGGGCCGTCCTGCGCGTCGAACACGCCATAGGGGACGATGGCCGGATGCGCGTTGCCGAAGCGCGGCGGGTCTTCCTGCTTCAGCAGGGCCTCCAGGCCGTAGTAGGCGCTGATCATGAGGCCGCAGTCGAACAGGGCCATCTCCACGTGGCGGCCGCGGCCGCTGCGCTGGCGGTCGAAGAGCGCGGCGAGGATGGCCTGCGCGGCGTACATGCCGGTGAACATGTCCACGGCGGCGACGCCGAACTTCAGGGGCGGCTGGTCCGCGTCGCCGTTGATGGCCATCAGGCCCGCCTCGCCCTGCACCATGAGGTCGTAGCCGGGTCGCGCGGCCTCCTGGCCGTAGCGGTCGTAGCCGGAGATGGAGCAGTAGACGATGTCCGGGCGCAGCGCCCGGATGTCCTCGTAGGCCAGGTGCATCTTCTCGACGCCGCCGTGCTTGAAGTTCTGCAGCACCACGTCGCACTTCGCGGCCAGCTCGCGCGCGAGCCCTTGGCCTTCGGCCGTCTGCAGGTCCAGGGTGACGGAACGCTTGTTGCGGTTGGCGCTGTTGTAGTAGGTGGTCTCGGTGTCGCCGACGCGCACGCCCCAGTCGCGCGTGTCGTCGCCGCGCGAGGGGTGTTCGACCTTGATCACCTCGGCGCCGAGATCGCCCAGCGCCTGGGCGCACAGCGGGCCGGCGAGCACGCGCGACAGGTCCAGCACGCGGACGCCGGCGAGGGGCAGGGGATTCATGCGGTCTCCTGGGTCAAAATCGATTCAGCGCCCGCGGAACACGGGTGGCCGCTTCTCCTGGAAGGCTCGCCGTCCTTCCGCGCGGTCTTCGCAGTCGCGCAGCAGGCCGTCGGCGTGCTGCTCCATCTCCAGGGCCTGCTCCAGCGGCATGCCCAGTCCGCTGCGCACCAGCCGCCGGGTGGCGCGCACCGACAGCGGCGCGTTGCGCGCGAGGCGCGGTCGCCGGCGCCGGTGAGGATCACGCAGCGCACCGCCTCGTCGGCGGCGATCCGCTCCCAGGTGGCGCGCAGCTCGGCACGCAGCGATGGATCGAGCGCGTTCATCGCCTCGGGCCGGCTCAGCGTCACGGTGGCCACCCCGTCCTGGAGGGTGCAGAGCACGGGCATGGCTTGTCCTCCCCGGCTCAGGCGCGGGCGACGTGTTCGAGCCGGCATGCGGCCTCGATCATGGCGCGGTGACCTGGCGCAAGACGTTCACGCCCAGCGCGGTGCCGTGCACCGACAGGTGCGCGCCGAGCTGGATCGCCTGGAGCAGCTCGGCCCGCGGGACGCCCTGCGACAGGGCGGTGGCCACGATCTGCCGCACCGCCTCGGGGTTGAAGGCCGTGAAGCAGGCGTGCAAGGCGAGCTGCACCACGCTGCGCTCGCCGGCTGAGAGGCCGGCCGCGGGCCGGCCCCGCTCCAGGAAGTCGATCAGCACCTCGGCGTAGCCGGGGTCCAGCCGCGCGACCGCCCGCAGCGCGAGGGCGTGCGCGGGGCCCAGGCGCTCGATGTCGGCCTGGAGGCCCGGCGCGCAGGCGCCCTCATCGTCCGCGCCGGCCAGCTCGGCGAGGATGTCCGTGGCCTGGCAGACGCTGGCCACGCCCTGCACGGCCACGAGGTGCAGCACGTCGAAGATCTCGGCGGGCGTGACGCCCACTTCCAGTGCCCGCTTCAGGTGGGTGTGCAGGCCGGGCTCATAGAGGTGGGCGGAGGAGGCGTCCAGCGCCACGTAGATCAGTTCCACCATGCGCGGCGTCAGGGGGCCCGTGCGCGCGGGGTAGCCGGCGTAGCGCGCGTACTGCTCCAGAAAGGCGGGCGACACACCGAGCATGGTCTCGGCCCAGGGCCGCCAGTAGCCGCGCTCGGCGATGAAGAAGGCCTTGACGCGCTCGGCGTCGGCAGCGGGGTCGGTGGACGGGTGGTTCATGCGCGCTCCGGGGTGGGGTGGCAGGCGAGGGTCTGCCCGGTGAGGAACTGCGCGGCGGCTCCGCAGGCGTAGCGCAGCAGCGGGTGCAGGGCAGCGGGCGCGATTCCGGGCGGCACCTCCAGGGCGTTGACGCGCAGGGCCTGGCCGCCCCATTCGCAGGCCAGCGTGGAGACCAGCATGCGTGCGGCCGCGGCGTCCCCCGCGTCCTGCCAGCGCACCGACGGCACCGGCGGCAGCAGCAGCGTGAGGCTGGCCTGCTGCGCGTGGGCGGCGGCGAAGCGGACCGCGGCATCGTGCACGGCATGCAGCAGGCGCCCGGGTCCGGCGGCGAGTGGCGAGAGGTCCAGGCAGGCGCGGTAGGCGGGCTGCGTGCTCGCCGTCGCCACTGCGTACCAGGGCGCCGCATCGCCGCCGACCACCGACAGCGCCAGCGGCAGGTCCAGCGGCAGCACGGGCAGGGTGGCTGGCGCGAAGCGCTGCGAGCCGCCGTAGATGGACGAGCCGCCATTGACGGCGAGCACCTGCCCGCTCAGGGGACCTGCGCCTTCACTCGCGAGGAAGCGCAGCGCCTGCGCCATCTCCGCCGGCGCGGCCATGCGGCCCATCGGGATCTTGCTCACCGCGGCGGCGGGGTCGATGCGGCCGGCCTGGATCAGGCCGTCCACCAGCTCGGTGCGCACGAAGCCCGGTGCCAGCACGGTCACGCACCATTCGGGATGCGCCTGGGCCAGCGCGCGGGTCTGCGCGATCAGCCCCGCCTTGCTCGGGCTGTAGGCGCCGCGCCAGGGGATGGCATGCAGGCCGGCGCCGGAGGCCACGTTCACGACGCGCGCGCCGGGCTGAAGCCGCTCCCGGCAGGCCTCGACCACCGCCGCGGGCGCGGCGAGGTTGAGCGCGAGCAGCCGGTCCAGCTGCGCCCGGCCTTGATCGGCCAGCGGCGTGCCCGAAGGATCGGACATGCCCGCGTTGTTGAGGATCGCGTCGAGCGGCGGCAGGCCCTCACCCAGACCAGCGACCTGGGCCGCGTCGGTGAGGTCGATGGCGCACAGGGCATGCGCGCCGGCAGTGGGGGAGGGGAGTTCCCGTGCCAGCGCGCGCAGCGCCGGTTCGTTGCGATCGACCAGCACGCAGCGCCAGCCGCTCCCGGCGAAGAGCCGCACGGCATCCCGTCCGATGCCCGAGGCGGCGCCCGTGATCAGGACGGTCTGCATCGCCGGGGCATTCAGTGCTTGATGTCGAAGGTCTTGATCATGTCGGCCATGCGGACGAAGCCCTGGTCGATCAGCTTCGCGAACTCGGCGCTGCTGGCCGGATAGTTCTTGATGCCGTACTCGTTGGCCAGGAAGTCCGCGTACGGCTTGCTCGCAACCACCTTCTGGACGGCGGCCTCCAGCGTCTTGCGGGCGTCCTCGGGGATGCCCTTGGGGGCCGCGACGCCGATGATCCCGGTGATGCCGATGTCGTAGCCCTGTTCCTTGATGGTGGGCACCTGGGGGAACCAGGGCAGCCGGAAGTCGCTGGCCGAGGCGATGAACTTCAGCTTGCCGGCGCGCACCAGCTCGGCGTACTCGGACGGGCCCTGCAGGGCGACGTCCACGTGCTTGCCCATGACGGCGGTGATCGACTCGGCCGAGGATTTGTAGGTGACCTGGTCGAACTTGCCGCCCGTGAGCTTGTGCAGCTGCAGGAAGGGAAAGTTGTTGGGCGCCCCCGTCACGCCGTAGAACACGCCCTTGGGGGTCTTCGACTGCGCGACCAGGTCCTTGACGTTGTTGATCGGCGAGTCCGGTGCCGTCACGATGCCGTAGCTGAATTCGGCCACGCCACCCAGCGGGGTGAAGTCGTCGCGCTTGTACGGCACCTTCATCAGCTGCGACGTGAAGGTGACGGTGCTATAGGAATAGAAGCCGATCGTGTAGCCGTCCGGCCGGGCCCTCGCCAGGTTGCCCAGCTGCAGGGTGCCCGTGGCGCCGGGCTGGTTCAGCACCACGACCGATTGCTTCAGCTCCTGGCCCAGGAGCCTGGCGAACTCGCGCGCGATGCCGTCCGTCGATCCGCCCGCGCCATAGGGCACGGTCAGGGTCACGGTGCGCTCGGGGTAGGAGGCCGCCTGCGCGTGGGGGGCCAGCGTGCCCCAGGTGCACAGGAGCGCGAGGGCCGTTCGGGTGATGGTCATGGGAGGTCTTTCCGGGGGTCGATCAGATGTTGGTGAGCGTGATGCCGCCATCCACGGTCAGCGCCTGCGCCGTGATGAAGCCGGCCTCGTCGCTGGCCAGGAAGCAGATGGCGCGGGCGATGTCCTCCACCGTGCCCAGGCGGCCCAGCGGCGTGCGGGCGATGCGGTTGGCGTCGCGCTCGGCATTGCGGTTGCGCTGCGTGCCTTCGGTGGGCACGGCCGAGGGGCACACGGCATTGACGCGGATGCGGCGCGCACCCAGTTCCGCGGCCGCGGCCCGGGTGATGCCCAGCACGCCCGCCTTGATGCCCGAATACACCACCGAGTTCGCGGCCGAACGCAAGGCCGCGACCGAGGCCACGTTCACGATGGCGCCGCCGCGTTCCGGGTCCATCACGGCCGCCGCCTCCTGCAGGCTCCAGATCACCGACTTGAAGCCCACGTCGAGCATGCGCTCCACGGTCTCCGGCTGGATCTCGGGGATGGACTGGTAGCGCACCCAGGCGGCGTTGTTGACGAGGATGTCGAAGCGCTTGCCGTGCTCGAACGTCCGCTGGATGGCCTCGCGCATGCCTTCGCGGCTGCCGATGTTCTGGGTCACGCCGAAGGCCTGGCCACCGCGCGCGCGGATGTCCTCCACCACCGGCTGCACCAGTTCGTCCTTCAGGTCGTTCACGCCGACCAGGGCGCCCCGGGCGGCCATCTGGAGAGCCGTCTCGCGGCCGATGCCGGCGCCGGCGCCGGTGATGAGGGCCACGCGGCCGAGCAGGTCCTGGTTCATGGACGGTTCCTGGAAGTCAGACGGACTGGATGAAGTCGCGGCCCGCCTGGCGGGCGAGCGCGCCGGAGCCGAAGGCGGCATCGAACTTGCGCACCTCGCGCAGGGCGTAGTGCAGCGGCACTTCCCAGGTGAAGCCCATGCCGCCATGCAGGTGGATGGACTTCTCCAGCACGAAGGCAGCGTTGGCAAGGGCATTGGCCAGCACCGGCCGGGTGTCCCGCACGCGCTGGAATTCATCGGTGTGGAGCACCCGTTCGACGCCCGCGCGGGTGGCCTCCTGCAGCAGGCGCATGCGGGCCAGCAGGTGGCGCACCGCCTGCTTCGCAGACAGGGGCCGGCCGAACTGGACGCGCTGCGAGAGATAGCCGGCCGTGGTCTCCAGGGCGCCTTCGGCGGCGCCGTTGACCAGGGCGGCGACGAGGATCCGGGCCTCGCGCTGCAGGCCGGCGAAGGTGCCGGCATCCAGGCGCGCCAGCACCGTGGGGCGATCCAGCGCCAGCCAGGCCTGCGGGTGCTCGGGGTCCAGGGCGCCGTCTTCCTCGATGGCCAGGCCTGCGGTGGCCAGCAGGGCGGCCCCGCCGTCGCCGTCGGCCACCAGCACCCAGTCGCTGCCTTCCACGTGGCGCGCATGGCCGGCCCAGCCGTCCTTCAGGCTGCCGTCGAGTGCCCAGCTGGCGATCCGCGCGCCGCTGGCGAGTTCGCCCGCCAGCTCCGACTCGCCCAGGGCCTTGGCTACCAGCATCGTTTCGAGCAGCGGCCACTGCAGGCGCAGCTTGCCCGCCGCCGCCACGATGGGCACGGCGAATTCGATGCCCAGCGCCAGCCCGCCCGCGGATTCGGACGCGCACACGCCGCACAGGCCGGCGTCGGCGAGCACGGGCCCGGCCTCGCGGAGGCCGCGCGTCTGCGCATCGGCGATCGCCTCGGCCGCGGCCTGGGCGAACTCTTCGGGCTTGAGGTCGTTGTCGGGGGCGCTCATTTCGCAAGTTCCGTGGGCAAGTCCATGATTCGCTGCGCGATGATGTCCAGCTGCACTTCGGTCGTGCCGGCGTAGATGGTCTCGGCGCGCGCGAAGAGATAGGCCGTGGTGAAGTGCTTGCGGGCCCGCCGCGCCAGGGCACTGGAGCGCGGCGTCACATGGGACACCAGCGACAGCGCCAGCTCCGCGAATTTCTGGTGGCACTCGGACCAGTACAGCTTGGTCAGCGACCCCCGCGCGCCGATGCGCTCGCCCGCGACCAGCTGGTCCACGGTGCGCTCGACCAGGCCTTTGAGCGCGTCGATCTCGCCCAGCACCTCCCCGATGCGGCGCTCGTAATGGCCGTCCTGCAGCAGCTGCGACAGCGCCGGGTCCGACTTGCAGGCGGCCACCAGCTGGCGCAGCTCGCATTCGAAGCGCCAGGCCCGGTACATGCGGTTGGTGGCGCGCTCGATGGACAGCACGCGGATGGCGGCATTCCAGCCCTCGTCCGGCTCGCCCAGGCGCGCGCCGTCGGGCACCACGACGTCGTCGAAGAACACCTCGGCGAAGGAGTCCTTGCCGTCGATGGACTTGATCGGCACCACGCGGATGCCGGGGGTGTCCATGGGCACGGCGAACATCAGCAGGCCCCGGTGCTTGTCCGCCACGGTGCCGGTGCGCGTGAGCAGCAGGCAGTAGTGCGCCTTGGCCGCGCCGCTGGTCCAGATCTTCTGGCCGTTGATGCGCCACTGCTCGCCCTCCTGCGTCGCCTTGGTCCGAAGGCGCGCCAGGTCGGAGCCCGCGTCCGGCTCCGAGAAGCCCTGGCACCAGTAGTGCTCCATCGCGAGGATGCGCGGCAGGAAGAACTGCTTCTGGTCTTCGCGGCCGACGGCCTGGATGATGGGGCCGGCCAGTTCCTTGCCGATGGAGCTCACGCTCTCGGGCATGGACAGGGCACCCACTTCCTTGTTGACGGCCAGGTGCTCGCGCAGGCTGAGGCCCAGGCCGCCGTAGGCCCTGGGCCAGGTCATGCCCGCCAGGCCGGCCTGGTACATCGACGCTTCCCAGGCGCGGCATTCGTCCAGCGTGGGCGTGCGGTAGTCGAGGCTGTCCGAGCGCATGTGCGCGGGCAGGTGGGCCTGCAGCCAGTCGCGGGCGTACTGGCGATACGCGGCCGGGCCGGCCGCCGCGTCCGGGATGGCGGGGTTCTTGTCCATGTGCATGAAAGCGCTCACGGTGCGGGGGTGTTGCGGGCGGCCGGCACCATGAGGGCGTCCAGCACCAGGACGCCCTGGCCTTGCGGCTTGACCAGGATGGGGTTCATGTCGATCTCGGCGACCTGGGCGGCGTGGCGGCACGCGAACTCCGACAGCAGGGCCACGGTGCGGGCGGCCGCGGCGACGTCGGCCCGGGGGGTGCCGCGGGCGCCGTCGAGCAGCGGGAACATGCGCAGGCCGCGGATCATCCGCTGCGCCTCGTCCTCGGAGACCGGCGCCACCTGCACCGCGACGTCCTTGAGGATCTCGGCATGGATGCCGCCGAAGCCCACCATCACCACCGATCCGAACACCGGGTCGCGCGAGATGCCGGCGATCAGCTCCACGCCGCCGCGCACCATGGGCGCGACCAGCACGCCGTCGATGCGCGCCTGCGGGGCATGCTGCCGCGCACTGGCCATGATGCGCGCGAAGGCCTCGCGCACGGCCGTGTCATCGCGCAAGTCCAGCGCCACGCCGCCGACCTCGGTCTTGTGCGCGATGTCCTCCGAGGCGATCTTGAGGACCACCGGGTAGCCGGTCTCGCGCGCGGCGCGCACGGCGGCCTCGACGCTTTCGACCACTTCCTCGCGGGGCACGTCGATGCCAGCGGCGGCCAGTGCCTTCTTCGCATGGAACTCGTTGCGGAACACCAGCGGATCGATCGTCCCGGCCTCGCCGCGCCAAGGCTGCGCGGCGGGCAGGCTGGCCAGGCGCCCCAGCTTGACCAGGCCCGCCAGGCCGGTGGCCGCCGCGGGGATGCTGCGGAAGACGGGAATGCCCAGCGCGTTGATCTCGGCGACGGCGTCGGCCGGACCCTGGCTGATGATGACCAGCAGGCGGTCCGGGTGGCTGGCACGGATCTTCGCGAGCGCCTCCAGGTACACGCCGCGCAGGCGCGGGTTGGACAGCGACAGCGCCAGCATCAGCACCAGGGTGCTGCCCGAGGCGTCGTCCTGCAGGGCCGTGAGCATCTTCAGCAGGATGTCCGGCCGCGCCGACATCTGCGCCGACGCGTCCACCGGGTTGTTGGTGCCCGCCGTCGGCACCGCCTCGCGGATCAGCGCCTTGGTGGTCTCGGACAGCTGCGGCAGCGTCATGCCGGCCTCGACCATGGCGTCGGCCATCATGATGCCGAAGCCGCCCGAGGCGGCGACCAGCGTCACCGCATCGGTGCTGGGCAGGCGCTGCGCCGCCAGCAGGGCGGCGGCGTGGCCGATGTCCAGCAATTCCTCGAAGGAGCGCACGCGCAGCGCACCATGGCGGCGCAGCACGGCGTCGAACACCGCGTCCGAGCCGGTCAGCGCGCCGGTGTGCGAGGCGGCCGCGGCCTGGCCCTGTTCGGTCGCGCCGATCTTCAGCACGATGACGGGCTTGTTCCTGCGGCGCGCCTGCTCCAGCGCGGCGGTCAGGCGGCCGGCGTGGCGGCAGGTCTCCATGCAGCACAGGATGATCCGCGTGCCCGGGTCCTCGGCCAGGGCGGCAATGCCGTCGGCGACGTCCACGTCGGCCTCGTTGCCGGTCGCGATGAAGCGGCTGACGCCCAGGCCGCGGTCGGCCATGTTGCGCAGGGTGAAGCTGCCGATGTTGCCGGACTGCGAGACGATGCCCACTTCGCCGGCCGGCGGAATGCTCTGCTCCAGCGCGATGGAGAAGGTGCCCACGATCCTGTCGGGCACGCTGACCACGCCCAGGCAGTTCGGCCCCATGAGGCGCATGCCGTGATGGCGCGCCGTGCGCACCAGCTCGGCCTGCAGCTCGGCGCCTTCAGGGCCCGCTTCCGCGAAGCCGGTGGACAGCACGACCACGCCGCGCACCCCGCGCTGCGCGCAGTCGCGCACGGCCTGCAGCGTGGCCTGCGCCGGCACGGCGACGATGGCCAGGTCGGGAGCGGTGGGCGTGTCCACCACGGACGCATAGGCCTGCAGGCCCTGGAGGGTGCCGGCCTTGGGGTTGATCGGGTAGATGGCGCCGGCATAGCCGTACTTCAGCAGCAGCTGGACGGGGCGGCCACCGATCTTGGTGACGTCGTCGGAGGCGCCGATCACGGCGATGCCGCGGGCCTGGAAGAAGGCGTCCAGCCCCGCGCCGGGGGCTTCCTGTACCTGGCTCAGCATGACTCAGCGCCCCTTGAACACGGGGGCACGCTTTTCCAGGAAGGCCATGCGCGCTTCACGCGCGTCCTCGGTCTTGGACAGCGCCACGGTGAACTCCTGCTCGAAGCGGTAGGCGTCACGCTGCGGCATCAGGTCCACCATGTTGGCGGCGCGCTTGGCGTAGACGATGGCCAGCGGCGCCTTGGAGGCGATCTCGCGCGCCAGGCCCAGCGTCACGTCGAGCAGCTGGCCCTCGGGCACCACGTCCTCGATCACATTGCGCCGCAGCAGCTCCTGGGCCGTGAGGCGCTGGCCGGTGAAGAACATGCGGCGCAGGGTGGAGCGGCCGAACAGCGTCTTGAGCATGGAGGCGCCGCCGGCCAGCCCGACATTGATCTCGGGCATGCCGACGGTCGCGTTCTCCGAGGCATAGAGGATGTCGCAGGCTGCCGCGAGCCCGAGGCCCGCGCCCAGGGCCGTGCCGTTGATCGCGGCGATGACCGGCTTGGCGCATTCGCGGATGGCGTTGCCGGTTTCGCGCGTGATGCGGTTGTGGTCCAGGAAGTCGCCGGGCACGTCGGCGCTGGGGCGGTCCTTGAGGTCGGCGCCGGCGCAGAAGACGCTGCCGGTGCCGGTCAGCACGGCGCAGCGGATGTCCTCGCGTTCGGAGATGGCGTCGAAGGTGGCCACGATCTGGCGGCGCATCTCGCGGTTCAGCGCGTTGACCGGCTTGCGGTCCAGGGTCACCAGGGCAACGCCCTCCGAGACCTCCAGTCGAACCCATTCTTCACTCATATGTCACCCCCACTAAAAGCCGCTGGCCACGGCATGAATCAGACGGACAGAACACCGGGAATCGGTGCTCGGGGGAGTATAGAAATCGGGTGCGAATCCATCTTCGGCCCGATGTGGAGGAGTGTTCTGCAGAAATTGCAGCAGTCCGGCCGCGATGGCGAGCACCGGATTGCTAGGATGCCGCCGCACGCCCGAGCACATTGCTGCAACCGCGCAATTGCGGCCGGCGCCCACCCACGATGGACACCAGACGCCTCGGCAATTTGAAGACCCAATTGGGCGAATGCCCGCTGTGGCACGGCGGCCGGCTCTGGCTCCTGGACTGCCGTGCCGGGCTCATCCATGCGCTGGATGCGGACAGCGGCGCCGAGCTGGCGCGCCACGCCGCGCCGGCGCCCCTGGGCTCCTTCGCCTTCAACGGCCCAGCCGGCGACGAAGTCGTGCTCGCGCTCAAGGAAGAGGTTGCGGCGCTGGACCTGCGCAGCGGGCGGCTTCGCACGCTGGCGCGGCTGGGCATCAGCCATCCGCAGCTGCGGCTCAACGACGGCACCTCGCTGCCCGACGGCAGCTTCGTCGTGGGGACCATGCACGTTCCGCGGGAAGAGCGCGCGCCGCCGCTGGGTGGCCTGTACCGACTGGGCACGGACCTGGTTTTCACCCGGCTCGACGAGGGCTACGGCGTCACCAACGGGCCGTGCCTCGATCCGGTGACCGGCCGGCTGCACGTGGCCGACAGCGAGAGCCGGGTCATTTTTTCCTATGCGCTCGCGCCGGACGGAACGCTGTCGGACAAGCAGGTCTTCGTGCGCACCGACACGCTGGGCTCCGGCCCCGACGGCTGCGCCTTCGACAGCGAAGGTGGCCTGTGGACCGCGCTGGTGCGCCAAGGTGCGCTGGGGCGCTTCGACGGGGCAGGGCGGCTCACCCACCGCATCGCGCTGCCGCTCGCGCATCCCACGGCGCTGTGCTTCGGGGGGGCGGAGATGGGCGATCTGTTCGTGACCAGCATCAGCGACAGCGGGCGGCTCAAGGCGTCGGGTCCGCTGGATGGTGCGGTGCTGAAGATCACGGGGCTGGGGTTCAGCGGCGTGGCGCGGCCGGAGTGCCGGATGCCGGCAGCGGGCTGAGAGGGAATTCCGAAACAACTCCCTCCCCCATTTGGGGGAGGGCTGGGGTGGGGGCTGGGGCGCCGACGACGCCACTTCGCGCGGCCCCCATCCCAACCTTCCCCCAAGGGGGGAAGGAGCTTCACCCCCCGCGCCCCGCCGCCTTTCCATGCGCCTTGAACCGCTGCTCGGGTCCCGCCACGTGCTCGGTCACGAAGTCCAGGAACAGGCGGATCTTGGCCGGGATGATGGCCGTGTCCAGGATGGTGGCGTACATGCCGGCGTCGAAGCTGCTGTTGCTGACCTGCACGTCGCTCAGCACGCGCACGAGCCGCCCCTGGCGGATGTCCTCGTGCACGGTGTAGTCCTCCAGCAGGGCCAGGCCCTCGCCCAGGCGCGCCAGCTCCAGCAGGGCGACGCCGTTGTTGGTGACGTGGCGCGGCTTGAAGGCGATCTCGCGCACCTGCTCGCGCTCCTTGAACATCCAGCTGGTCTGGTCGCCGGGCAAGTGGTAGGCCAGGCACTCGTGTTCCAGGATGCTTTCGGGTGCCGTGAGCGGCGGCTTGCCGGCCAGGTAGGCCGGGGAGGCGACCAGGTAGCGCTCGCTCCTGAACAGGATGCGCCGCTTGACGCCGGCTTCCACCGGCGGCGAGATGCGGAAGTCGATGTCGAACTGCTGGCGCCGCAGGTCCACCGGTGCTTCGGCGAGCGTGAGCTCGATGTGGATCTGCGGGTAGAGGCGGCGGAAGCCCGCGATGAGGTGGGGCAGCACGCCCAGGCCGAACATCATGCGCGAGTGCACGCGCAGCAGGCCCTGGGGCGCGGAGCTGATGGCGGTGATGTTGCCCTGCAGGTCGTTGATGCGGCTCAGGATGCCTTCGAGCTGCCGGGCGTACTCCTGCCCCGATTCGGTCAGCACCACCTGGCGGGTGGAACGCAGCAGCAGCTTGATCTTCAGCTCGTCCTCGATCTGCGTGATCATGCGGGACACGCCGGTCGCCGAGATGCCGAAGCGCCGTGCCGTTTCCGAGAAGTTGCGGGTCTGGGAGATCGACAGGAACAGCTCCATGGCGCGCAGCCTATCCATGAGTCCTCCGTTATTCGTTGTTCAGAACTGCAGTTTCCGAGGTAGTGGATCCGGGATGCGTCCCTAGAATTTGCCGCCATTGCAGGTCCGATTCCTGCGGAGACTGTACATGGAGTTCGGCGTATTCATCCTGGCCCAGCAGCGCGGCTACCACCAGACTTCGCAGCAGGTCATCAGCAATTCGATCGAGCAGACCATCGTCGCGGAACAGGCCGGATTCAATAGCGCCTGGTACGCCGAACATCATTTCAACAACTATTCGCTGTCGCCTTCGCCCCTGATGATGGTGGCGCACATGGCCGGCCAGACCCAACGCATCCGGCTGGGGACTGCGGTGTGCATCCTGCCGCTGTACCAACCGGCCCGCTTCCTGGCCGAGGTGGGTTTCGCGGACACCGTCTCCAATGGCCGCCTGGACCTGGGCGTGGGCTCGGGCTACCAGGAGTTCGAGTTCGTGCGCTTCGGCGTGGACATCGCCAACTCCGGCGCGATCTACAACGAGTTCCTGGACATCCTGGCCAAGGGCCTGACGCAGAAGATCTTCGATTACAACGGCCGCTTCCACCGGATTCCACCCAGCTCGATCGCCGTGCGCTGCGTGCAGGAGCCCATGCCGCCCGTGTGGATCACCTCCGGCAATCCCGTCACGCTCGGGCGTGGCGTGCGCGAGGGGCACAACCTGTTCGTCACCGCGCTGCTCAATGGCAACGAGGGCGTGCACAAGCTGCGCGAGCGCCTGCAGACGGTTGCAAGCGACAACGGCAAGGACCTGGACCGGGACGTGAAGTTCGGCTTCCTGCGCTGCGCCTATGCCTCGGACAAGCCCGCGGAGATCGACGCCTACCTCGATTGCGCGCGCTTCCAGCGCCGCATCTCGGAGAGCCTGAAGTTCCGCCGCTCGCAGTCCGAGGACGGCTACATGGTCAAGGAAGTGCCGACCGAGACCGACCCGACCTTCGAGCAGTTGCGCCGCAACCTGCCCGTGGGCTCGGTCAACCAGGTGATCGACAAGATGCTGGAGGAGATCAGCATCCTGCGGCCCAAGCACATCGCGCTGCAGACGCAGCTGGGCGACTTCGACCAGAAGACCATGCTGCGGCAGATCGAGCTCTGGGGCGAGCGGATCATCCCCGCCATCCAGAAGGAAGTCGGGCGCCATGCGGCGCCCGCGCAGCCGGCCTGAGTCGCACCTCCTGACGGGCGGCGGTCCATGCCGCCCCCAGCTTTCCACCACCCGAGGAGACACTATGCATTCCACCCCCATCAGCCGCCGCACGGTCGTGTTCGGCGGCCTCATGCTCGGCGCCGGAGCCGGCGCCCTGGCCAGCGCCGGCGCTGCCGGCAATTGGCCCGACCGTCCCATCCGCCTGGTGGTTGCCGGCTCTCCCGGAGCGGGCGGCGACGTGTTCGCGCGCCTCATCGCCGAGCCGCTGTCCAAGGTGCTCAAGCAGCCCATCGTCGTGGAGCCCAAGCCGGGCGCCAACGGGCTGATCGCCTGCGAAAGCGTGGCCAAGGCGGCGGGCGACGGCTATACGCTGCTGTTCGCGCCCTCGTCGGCCATCCTGATCAATCCGGTCATCCATCCCAAGATGCCCTACGACACGGAGAAAGACCTGACGCCCATCGCCCAGGTCGGCGCGGCGGGCATCCTGCTGGTCGCGAACCCGAGCACCGGCTTCAAGAACCTGGCCGACATGGTGGCCTATGCCAAGGCCAACCCCGGCAAGCTGGCCTATGGCTCCTGGGGCACCGGTTCCTCCGGGCACCTGGCCATGGAAGGCATCAAGGCGCATTACGGGCTGGACATGACGCACGTGCCCTACAAGACACTGGTGAGCGAGGTCACGGACCTGATCGGGGGCAACCTCAGCGTGGGCTTCACCGACATCCAGTCGCCGCTGCCGCACATCCGCGGTGGCCGCCTCGTGGCCCTGGGGCAGACCGGCTCGCAGCGCTGGCCCGCCACGCAGGACCTGCCCACGCTGAGCGAGCAGGGCTACAAGTTCGAGGCCGACGGCTGGTACGGCGTGTTCGCCCCGGCCGGCACGCCGCAGCCGGTCATCGACCGCCTCGCCGACGAGATCAACCGCCTGCAGCGCACGGATGCCGTGCGCCAGCGCATCGAGGGGCAGAACATGATCGTGCCGCCGGCGCGCACGGCGGCCCAGTACGCGGAGTCGATCAAGAAGGACGCGGCCATCTGGCAGGGGCTGGCGAAGAACGTGAACCTCAAGGAGAAGTGAGCGGCGCGCCGGCGGGGCGGGTCGGATGGGAGAGGCCCTGCGCAGGGCATCACGGACCGGGGCCCTGCGCCCCGGTGGTCGTTTGCAGGCGCCTGGCGAGGGCTTCGACAGGCTCAGCCCGAACGGGTGGGTTGGTTCGCCCGCGATCTCACCCCCGTCCGCCCAGAACCTACCCCTGCGTTCGCCCTGGACCCACCTCTGCGTTCGCCCAGAGCCCCCACCCCCGTTCGCCCTGAGCTTGTCGAAGGGCATTGGCCAACCCCGCCCCGAACGAAGCCTCGCCAGGGCGTCCCACCCGGTCCATCAGTTTTTGCAGGAGTGAACTGCGCTCCAACCATCTTCCGGATCGCTGCCACCGCCCAGAGAATTTCCTGCATCGAACCTCACTTCAACCCAGCGGAGCGACACATGGAATTCGGCGTCTTCATCCTGGCCCAGCAGCGCGGCTACCACCAGAGCTCGCAACAGGTGATCCAGAACTCGATCGAGCAGACCGTGGTGGCCGAGCAGGCCGGCTTCAATACGGCCTGGTACGCCGAGCACCACTTCAACAACTACTCCCTGTCGCCGTCGCCGCTGATGATGGTGGCGCACGCGGCCGGCAAGACCCGCCGCATCCGGCTGGGCACGGCGGTCTGCATCCTGCCGCTGTACCACCCGGCTCGCTTCCTGGCCGAGGTCGGCTTCGTCGATACGGTGTCCAACGGCCGACTGGAGCTGGGGATCGGCTCGGGCTACCAGCAGTTCGAGTTCGAGCGCTTCGGCGTGAAGATCGAGGAGTCCGGCGAGATCTACAACGAGTTCCTGGACATCATCCCCCAGGGATTGACCCAGAAGATCGTGGAGTACCACGGCAAGCACCTTCACCTGCCGCCCAGCTCCATCGCCGTGCGCTGCCTGCAGGACCCGATGCCGCCGCTGTGGATCACCTCCGGCAACCCGGCCACGCTGGGCCGGGGCGTGCGCGAAGGCCACAACCTGTTCGTGACGGCGCTGCTCAATGGCACCGAGGCCGTCACCGCGCTGCGCGGCCGGCTGGAGACGGTGGCCACGGACAACGGCGCCGACCTGGACGAGGACGTCAAGTTCGGATTCCTGCGCTGCGCCTTCGCGTCCGACAGCGCCTCCGAGATCGACGCCTACCTGGACTGTGCGCGCTTCCAGCGCCGCATCTCCGAGAGCCTGAAGTTCCGCCGCGCGCAGACGGACGACGGCTACATGGTCAAGGAAGTGCCGTCGCCCACCGACCCGTCGATGGCCGAGCTGCGCAAGAACCTGCCCGTGGGCTCGGTCAACCAGGTGATCGACAAGATGCTGGAGGAGATCAGCATCCTGCGGCCCAAGCACATCGCGCTGCAGACGCAGCTGGGCGACTTCGACCAGAAGACCATGCTGCGGCAGATCGAACTCTGGGGCGAGCGGATCATCCCGGCCATCCGCAAGGAAGTGGATGCGCTGAACACCGTCGCCGCCTGATGGTGGCGCGAGCGCCCCGGACACGTTCATGAACGCTTCCAACGCCTTCGACGCCGGCGCCCTGGAGGGCCGCGTGGCCGTGGTCACCGGCGCTGCCGGCGGCCTGGGCCTCGGGATCGGCGAGCTGTTGCATGCCATGGGCGCGTTCGTGGTCAAGGCCGACATCAGCCACCCGGCCGCGCCCGCGCAGGCCGGGCGGGTGCTGACCGTGCGCTGCGACATCGCCGACCCGGCATCGGTGGCCGCGATGGCGGGCCTCGCGCGCGAGGCCTTCGGCGGCTGCGACGTGCTGGTGAACAACGCCGCAATCTCGGCTTCTCCTGCGAGCCTGGAGTCCTTGCCGGTCGAACTGTGGGACCGTGTCTTCGCCGTGAACGTGCGTGGCGCGCTGCTGTGCGCGCAGGCGCTGGTGCCCGGCATGTTCGAGCGGCAGGGCGGCAGCATCGTCAACATCGCGTCCATCGCCGCGCATGCGCCTTCGCGCGTGGGCGCCTATGGCAGCGCCAAGGCCGCCCTGCTGGGGCTGACGCAGCAGATGGCGGTGGAGTGGGGCCCCCGGGGCGTCCGCGCGAACTCGATCAGCCCCGGCATGATCCGCACGCCGCTGTCGGAAAAGCACTACCACGACGAATCCGTCGTGCACAGGCGCACCGCCCGCATCCCGGCGCGCCGGCTCGGCACCCCTGCCGACATCGCTGGCGCAGTGGCCTTCCTGGCCAGCGATGCCTCGGCCTACGTCAACGGCCAGGACCTCGTGGTCGATGGCGGCTTCCTCAAGGCCTCGCTGTCCAATCTGTACGACCCGGCTCCGTCCGGGCCCACCCCGTGAGCACACCATGGAACCACCCAAGCGCCTGCAGAATGTGTACGTCGTGGCCGAGGAGCCGGCCCGGCTGCACGCCTTCTATGAATCCGCCCTCGGGCTGCAGCTGAAGTTCCGCGACAAGGACCGCTGGATCCAGTACGGCGTGGGCAACACCAGCGTGGCCCTGGCCTGCCGTGAGGAGGCGCTGCCCGCGACCTCGGGCGTGGTCATGGTGTTCGAGGTGGGCGACTTCGCGCAGGCGGCCGAGCGCGTGGCCGCCGCGGGTGGCGAGGTCCTCGGCACCCGGGACATGGGCGCCCACGGCGCGGTGATGTCGCTGCGCGACCCCGAGGGCAACGTCGTGCAACTCTTCAAGCGGCAGGAAGGACCCCAGCCATGAGCGCGCCGGCACCCCGCATCGATGCCGTCGAACCCCGGCTGTTCCGCCAGCTCCTGGGCTGCTTTCCCACCGGCGTGGCGGTGATCACCACCCGCACCGCCGAGGGCCGGCCGGTGGGCCTGACCTGCAACTCGTTCAGCTCGGTCTCGCTGGAGCCGCCGCTGGTGCTGTTCAGCCTGCGCAAGGCCAGCAGCCTGCTGCCCACCTTCGTCGAGGCCGATTCGTTCGCGATCAACATCCTCTCGCAAAGCCAGGACGGACTGTCGAGCCGCTTCGCGTCCAGCAAGATCGCGGACAAGTTCGAGGGCGTGGGCTGGCGGCCCGGCGCGCTGGGCATGCCGCTGATCGACGACTGCCTGGCCAGCTTCGAATGCCGGGTGTTCGCGCGCCACGAGGCCGGCGACCACGACATCTTCATCGGCGAGGTCCGGCACATGGCCGACGGCTCCGCCGACCAGGCCCTGGTGTTCTACAAGGGGGCCTACATGATGCTGGCCGAGTCGCTGCGCAAGCTGGTGCTCGAAGGCAAGCTCGACACGGCGGACATCGACGAGGCCTACCGCACCCTGTACGGCACGCTGCTGCGCCTGGCCTGCGCCCGCGCCAGCGAGGCCGAGATCGACGAGATCGAGGCCGCCGCCGCCGACATCGAGCGGCACCAGAACAGTGACGCGCTGCCGCACCGGATCGAGGCCACCTCGCGTTTCTTCTCGGCCATCTCCGTGGCCGGCCACAACGAGGCGCTGCAGCTCATGGCGCAGACCATGACCGTGGTCTCGCGCGAACGCATGAAGCACGTGATCCCGATGCACCCGCGCCCCGAGGTGCTGCCGCTGCGGCGCAAGGTGGTGCAGTCGCTGCGGGCGCGCGATGCCGAAGGCGCCGCCACGGCGCTGAACGAGCTGATCACCGCCTTGCGCCGGGACGTGGCCGCGGCCGCGGCAGCGTCGGCCTAGAGGAAGCGCTCCAGCACGCCCCGCGACTTGCGGTCCAGCGCCCACCGGTCCGCGATCCGGAAGTTGATTCCCTCGGCGCTCGCGATCAGCAGGGCGCCGCCGCCCAGGCGCCGGATGTCCTCCTCGCCCTTGAGCACGAAGCGCGTGGGCCCGCGGTCGGTCACGACCTCCCAGGTGCTGGGCGTCGAGAAGCTGGAGACGGCCTCGATGCGCAGCACCGTCGGCACGAACTCGCGGTCCGCGAGTTCCTCCTCGATCAGGGCGCGGTCGGGGGCGGGCAGCTCGTCCAGCCGCGGCAGCCAGGCGAGCTCGCGCCCCTCGGTGTTCACCAGCGACACGCCCTCCGCGGGGGCGGCCAGCGGAAAGGCGCGCACCGGCACCACGCCCTCGTGCACGCTGCCGTCGGGCTGCGTGAGCACCAGGCGGCCGAAGGCATTGCGTTCGATCCGGAACATGGTCATTGCCCCGCGGGATGGGCCGCGTGCGCCGGCGCGGGCCGCTGCACGTCCTCGCCACCGTCTTCCTCGACCCGGCGCGCCTGCGCTTCGTAGAGCCGCCAATAAAAGCCCTGCCGGGCCATGAGATCGTCGTGCGGGCCGACCTCCACGACGCGGCCGCGGTCCATGACCACCAGCCGGTCGGCCCTGCGCAAGGTGGACAGGCGGTGCGCGATGGCGATGGTGGTGCGGCCCTGCACCAGGTTGTCCAGCGCCTTCTGGATCTCCTTCTCGGTTTCCGTGTCCACGCTGGAGGTGGCTTCGTCCAGGATCAGGATGCGCGGGTCGATCAGCAGCGCACGGGCGATGGAGATGCGCTGGCGCTCGCCGCCCGAGAGGCCCTGGCCGCGTTCACCCACCATGGAGTCGTAGCCCAGCGGCAGGCGCAGGATGAACTCGTGCGCATGGGCGGCGCGCGCCGCGGCCACGATCTCGGCCCGGGTGGCATCCGGGCGCCCGTAGGCGATGTTCTCCGCGACGGTGCCGAAGAAGAGGAAGGGCTCCTGCAGCACCAGGCCGATGTGGCGCCGGAAGTCGGCCACGGCGAAGCGGCGGATGTCGGTGCCGTCCACCTTGATCGCACCCTCGCTCACGTCGTAGAAGCGGCAGATCAGGTTGACCAGCGTGCTCTTGCCCGAGCCGCTGTGGCCCACCAGGCCGATCATCTCGCCCGGCCGGATGGACAGGTCCAGGCCGCGGATGACGCTGCGGTTGCCGTAGCGAAAGCCCAGGCCCTGCAGGTCGATGGCGCCCTGCAACTGGGTGATCTTCACCGGCTGCGCCGGCTCGGGCACGTTGGAGACGTGGTCCAGGATGTCGAAGATGCGCTTGGCGCCGGCCGCCGCCTTCTGCGTGACCGAGACGATGCGGCTCATCGAATCCAGCCGCGTGTAGAAGCGCCCGATGTAGGCGATGAAGGCCGTGAGCACGCCCACGGTGATCTCCTGGCGGCTCACCAGCCAGATGCCGAAGGCCCAGACCACCAGCAGGCCCAGGTCGGTCAGCAGCGAGACCGTGGGCGAGAACAGGCTCCAGGTCTTGTTGAGCCTGTCGTTGACGTTCAGGTTGGCCTGGTTCGCCTCGCGGAAGCGCTGGGCCTCGCGCCGCTCCTGCGCGAAGGCCTTGACCACGCGGATGCCGGGAATGGTGTCGGCCAGCACGCTGGTCACGTCGCCCCAGACGCGGTCGATCTTCTCGAAGCCGGTGCGCAGGCGGTCGCGCACGGCATGGATCATCCAGGCGATGAAGGGCAGGGGCAGCAGGGTCACCAGCGCGAGCGAGGGATCGATGGAGAACAGGATCGCCGCCGTCATGGCGAACATCAGGACGTCGGTGGCGAAGTCCAGGGCGTGCAGCGAGAGGAAGACCGAGATACGGTCGGTCTCGGAGCCGATGCGCGCCACCAGGTCGCCGGTGCGCTTGCTGCCGAAATAGTCCAGGGACAGGTTGAGCAGGTGCTCGAAGGCCGTGGTGCGCAGGTCGGCCGCGATGCGCTCGGACACCAGGGCCAGCAGCCAGGTGCGCGCCCAGCCCAGGCTCCAGGCCAGCAGGGCCGATGCGAGCAGGCCGGCCAGCAGCAGCATCACGAAGCCGGGGTCGATGCGCTGGCCGTTCTGGAACGGGATCAGCACCTGGTCCATCAGCGGGATGGTGAGGTAGGGCGGCACCAGCGTGGCCGCGGTCGAGGCAAGCGTCAGTCCGAAGCCGATGGCGAGCTGCCTGCGGTAGGGGCGGGCGAAGCGGCCCAGGCGCAGCAGCACCCAGGTGGAGGTGGGGCGGCCGTCGTCGTCGGCTTCGTCCTCGTCCTCGCCTTCGTCGTTCGCGGCCGGCGCCGGCGCCGGCGTGCCAGCCTGCAGGCGCTCGAAGCGTGCGACGAAGGACAGCACCGCTGCGTGCTGGGCCAGGGTGAAGCGCCACAGGGCCAGCCGTTCCCGGCTGTCCAGCAGTTCCAGCGTGCCGATGCCGCCGTGGTCGGCGTGGCGCAGGACCATGCCCGCGGCCAGGGGCCACTCGGTCCAGCGCCCCTTGTCCCAGGCGAGCAGGCGCCGCTCGGTCAGGGCCAGCGAACCGGGCTGGAACTGCATCGCCGCGTCGATGTCAACCTCCAGGGTGGCCAGGACGTTCTCGTTCTTGTTGAGCCGGCTCTGGAGCGCGTGGCGCCCGTCCGGGCCCGGCGCTGCGGCGGCCGGAATAGTTGATTGCATGCGGCGGTGGTGAATAAGCACTGGGCCCGTGCCCTGATCGAGACGCAGATTTTCGCCCAAGCCGGCATGTGCCCATGAGCAAGAAAAACGACATCCGACTGCTCCGCGTGAACTACCTGCGCGGGCCCAACCTGTGGACCTACCGCCCGGTGCTCGAGACCTGGCTGGACCTTGGAGAACTGGAAGACTGGCCGTCGAACCGGCTGCCCGGCTGCAACGAACGCCTGACGCAATGGCTGCCGGCCCTGGTCGAGCACCACTGCGGCGTCGGCGAGCGTGGCGGCTTCCTGCAGCGCCTGGAGGAAGGCACCTGGGCCGGCCACGTGCTGGAACACGTGGTCATCGAACTGCTGAACCTGGCCGGCATGCCCACCGCCTTCGGCCAGACCCGCAGCACCTCCCAGCGGGGCGTCTATCGCATGGTGTTCCGCGCCCGCGACGAGCAGGTGGCGCGCCGGGCGCTGGCGCACGGCCACCGGCTGCTGATGGCGGCCATCAACGACGAGCCCTTCGACCTGGCCGGCGCCGTCGCCGACATCACGGAACAGGTGGACCGCTGCTACCTGGGGCCCAGCACGGCGGCGATTGTCGCGGCCGCGACAGACCGGCAGATCCCGCACATCCGCCTGAACGAGGGCAACCTGGTGCAGCTGGGCTACGGTGCGCGCCAGCGCCGGATCTGGACGGCGCAGACCGACCGGACCAGCGCCATCGCCCAGGGCATCGCCGGAGACAAGGACCTGACCAAGCGCCTCGTCGCCGGCTGCGGCGTGCCGGTGCCGGAAGGCCGCGTGGTCGCCACGCCGGCCGAGGCCTGGGAAGCCGCGCAGGACATCGGCCTGCCGGTGGCCGTCAAGCCGACCGACGGCAACCACGGCCGCGGCGTGATGCTGGACCTGCGCACGCAGGAGGAGGTCGAGGCCGCCTTCCCGGTCGCCGAGCAGCAGGGCAGCGAGGTTCTGGTCGAGCGCTATATCCCCGGTGACGAGCACCGGCTGCTGGTGGTGAACGGCGAGGTGGTGGCCGCGGCGCGCGGCGAGACCGCCTGGGTCACGGGGGACGGGCGTTCGACCGTGCGCCAGCTCGTGGACGCGCAGCTCAATAGCGACCCGCGCCGCGGCGAGAGCGAGGACCACCCCCTGAACCGGCTGGTGTTCGAGGAGGACGACGTCATGCTGGGCGAGGTGACCCGCCAGGGCCTCACGCCCGAGGCCGTGCCCGAGGCCGGGCGCAAGGTGCTGATCCAGCGCAACGGCAACCTGGCCATCGACTGCACCGACCGGGTCCACCCGGAGGTGGAACACATGGCGGCGCTGGCCGCGCGCATCGTCGGCCTGGACATCGCCGGCATCGACCTGGTGGCGCAGGACATCGGCCGGCCGCTGCACGAGCAGGGCGGCGCCATCGTCGAAGTCAACGCCGGCCCGGGCCTGCTGATGCACCTGAAGCCCGCGGTGGGCAAGCCGCGCCCCGTGGGCCGGGCCATCGTCGAGGCGCTCTTTCCCAGGGACGGCGAGGACCCCCACGCGGGCCGCGTTCCCATCGTCGGCATCGCCGGCACGCGCGGCACCACCCGGATCGCCCGGCTGGTCGCCTGGCTCGCGCAGCTGCGCGGCCTGCGCGTGGGCCTGGCCTGCGCCGACGGCCTCTACCTGGATCGCCGCAGGCTGGCCGCAGGCGACGCGCGCCGCTGGGACCTCGCGCATCGCCTGCTGGTCAATCGCAACGTGGAGGCCGCGGTGTTCGAGAACGACGCCGGCTGCGTGCTGCGCGACGGCCTGGCCTACGACCGTTGCACCGTCGGCGTGGTCACCGACATGGACGGTTTCGAGGCGCTCGCCGAGTTCGACGTGCAGACCCCCGAGCAGATGCCCAAGGTGCTGCGCACGCAGATCGACGTGGTGCTGGACGACGGCGTCGGGGTGCTGAACGCCGGCGACGAGCGCGTTGCCGCCCTCGGGGAGCTGTGCGACGGCGAGGTCATCCTGTATGCGGCCGACGCCCGCACGCCCGCGTTGCAGGCCCACCGCGCCAAGGGCGCCCGTGGCGGCCGCGTGGTCTTCCTGCAGGGCGGCCGCCCGGTGCTGGCGACCGGCAGCGCCGAGACGCGGCTGGCGCCGCTGTCACCCGCCGTGCGCGGCGACATGGCCGACGACATCCTCCTGGCCGCGGTCGCCGCCGGCTGGGCGCTCGATATTCCCCCCGACCTGATCATCGCCGGCATCGAGACCTTCGACGCCCACAACGCCGCCCCCTGAGAAGCATGGAAATCTCCCGCATCCGCGCGCTGCGCGGCCCCAACCTGTGGAGCCGCCACACGTCCATCGAGGCCATCGTGGCCTGCGCCCCAGACGACATCGCGGTCACCGACCGCCCCGAGTTCGAGTCCCGGCTGCGCAAGCTGTTCCCGGCGATCGGCGCGCTGCGCGGTCCCGGGCCGATGTCGCTGGCGCATGTGCTGGAGGCCGCGGCGCTGGCGCTGCAGGAGGAAGCCGGCTGCCCAGTGACCTTCAGCCGCACACAGGCCACGGCGGACGCGGGCGTTTTCCAGGTGGTCGTCGAGTACAGCGAGGAGGCGGTCGGCCGCCTCGCCTTCGAGCTCGCCCGGCAGCTGGTCGCGGCCACGCTGGACCCGCAGGCCGGCTTCGACGTGGACAGCGCGCTGGCCCGGCTGCGCGAGATCGACGAGGACCTGCGCCTGGGCCCCAGCACGGGCTCCATCGTGCAGGCCGCGGTCGCCCGGGGCGTCCCGTTCCAGCGCCTGACCGAAGGCAGCCTGGTGCAGTTCGGCTGGGGCAAGCACCAGCGGCGCATCTGGGCCGCGGAAGTGGACCAGACCAGCGCCGTGTCGGAGTCCATCGCCCAGGACAAGGAGCTGTCCAAGCGGCTGCTGCGCTCGGTGGGCGTACCCGTGCCGGCGGGGCGGCCAGTGGCCGACGAGGCCGACGCCTGGGCCGCGGCGCTGGAAGTGGGCCTGCCCGTGGTGGTCAAGCCGCGTGACGGCAACCAGGGCAAGGGCATCACCGTGAACGTCAACACGCGCGAGGGCATGGCCCTGGCCTACAAGGCCGCGGTGGAGATCGGCGAGGTGATGGTGGAGAAGTACCTGCGCGGCAGCGACCACCGCCTGCTGGTCGTCGGCGACCAGCTGGTGGCCGCGGCGCGGCGCGAGCCGCCCGTGGTGGTGGGTGACGGCGAGTGCACGGTGGCCGAGCTGGTCGCCAAGGTCAATGCCGACCCGCGCCGCGGCGACGGGCACGCCACCTCGCTGACCAAGATCCGCATCGACGACATCGCCATCGCCTTGTTGGCCGAGCAGGGCCTGCGCATCGACAGCGTGCCGGCGCGCGGCCAGCGCGTGCCGATGCGCCACAACGCGAACCTCTCCACCGGCGGCACGGCCACCGACGTGACCGACGACGTGCACCCGGAGGTGGCCGAGCGCGCCATCGCCGCGGCGCAGATGGTGGGCCTGCACGTCTGCGGCGTGGACATGGTCTGCGAAAGCGTGCTGGCCCCGCTGGAGGAGCAGGGCGGGGGCATCGTGGAAGTCAACGCCGCGCCCGGCCTGCGCATGCACCTGTCGCCCTCCTACGGCAAGCCGCGCAACGTGGGCGAGGCCATCGTCGCCCACATGTTCGAACCTGGGCACGACGGGCGCGTCCCGGTGGTCGCGGTCACCGGCGTCAACGGCAAGACCACCACGGTGCGCCTCATCGCGCACCTCTTCGCCGGCAGCGGCCTGAAGGTGGGCATGACCAACACCGACGGGGTCTATGTCGATGGCCGGCAGATCGACTCCGGCGACTGCAGCGGCCCGAAGAGCGCGCGCAGCGTGCTGATGCACCCCGACGTGGAGGCGGCCGTGTTCGAGACCGCGCGCGGCGGCATCCTGCGCGAAGGCCTGGGCTTCGACCACTGCCGCGTGGCGGTGGTCACCAACGTCGGCTCCGGCGACCACCTGGGGCTGAACCACATCCACACCGTGGAGGAGCTGGCCGTCCTCAAGCGCGTGATCGTGCAGAACGTGACGCCCCGGGAAGGCTATGCGGTGCTCAACGCCGCCGACCCGCTGGTCGCGGCCATGGCGGCCGTCTGCCCGGGCAAGGTGATCTACTTCGCCACCGAGCGCCAGCACGCGGTCATGACGGCGCACCGCGCGCAGGGCGGGCGGGTCGTCTATGTGGATCCGGCGCTGGAGGGCGGCAGCGTGGTCGCCTGCGAGGGCAACTGGCGCCGGCACGTCCGCCTGGCCGACATCCCCATCACCCGCAACGGCACCATCGGCTTCCAGGTGGAGAACGTGATGGCCGCCATCGGCGGCGCCTGGGGCGCGGGCCTGGCCTGGGACGCCATCCGCAGTGGCCTCGCGACCTTCGTCAGCGATGCGCACACGGTGCCCGGCCGCTTCAACGTCATGGACTGGCGCGGCGCCACGGTCATCGCCGACTACGGCCACAACCCGGATGCCATGCGCGTGCTGGTCTGCGCCGTGGAGGCCATGCCGGCCAGGCGCCGTTCGGTGGTCATCAGCGCCGCGGGTGACCGCCGCGACCAGGACATCCGCGAGCAGACCGCCATCCTGGGCGCCGCCTTCGACGACGTGCTGCTGTACCAGGATGCCGCCCAGCGCGGGCGCGCCGACGGCCAGGTGATGGCGCTGCTGCGCGACGGCCTGCAGGGCGCAAGCCGCGCCACGCGCGTCGAGGAAATCCGCGGCGAGTTCCTCGCCGTCGACACGGCGCTCGCGCGCCTGCAGCCGGGGGACCTGTGCCTGGTGCTGGTGGACCAGGTGGAAGAGGCGCTGGCGCACCTGGCGCGGCGCATGGCCGAGGGCTGAACGCCGCGCGCGCGGGCGCGCCGCGTCGGCGCGCGAACGACGCCGGCCCGCCCGCTGCCGCAGGCCGGCCTCAGCCGGCGTTCGCTCTCAAGCGCGCCGCCGTGTTGCGCAGTTCGCCGAGGAACTGCGCCATGGCCTCCTCGCGCGTGAACTGGCCCGAGGGAAGGCTGACGTTCAAGCCGGCGATCGTTGCGCCGTGCCGGTCGCGCACGGGCACGGCCAGGCCGCAGATCGATTCGTCGAGTTCGCCGTCGACCCAGGCATGGCCCTGCTGGCGAGCCAGCAGGATCTCGCGCCGCAGCGCCCCCACGTCCGTCAAGGTCGCACTGGTCAGGCGCGTCAAGGTGGCGTTTCGAAGGTAGGCGTCGAGCTCTTCGTCGGTCAGGCCGGCCAGGAGCACCCGGCCCATGGAGACGGCGTGCGCGGGAAGGCGGCTGCCCAGCGAGGGGCTCATCGGCAGGATGCGCTTGGCGTGCTGGCGCTGCACATAGACCAGGTCCTCCCCGTCCAGGACCGACAGGGCGCAGGACTGGTGGATGCGTGCACACAGCTCCTCCAGCGCCGGCTGCGCGTCACGCCAGTAGGGCAGGGAGTTCAGGTACGACAGGCCCAGCCGCAGCACCCGGGGCGTGAGCCAGTAGCGCTTGCCGTCCGTGCGAACGAATCCCATGTCGCACAGCGTCAGGAGGAAGCGCCGCACCGCCGTGCGCGGAAGGTCCACGGCTTCGGCGACCTGCGCCAGCGTCTGACCGCCCGTGGCCAGGCCCAGTGCCTCGATCACTTTCAGGCCGCGCGCAAAGGTGCGCACGAAGCTCTCGCTCTCCGGTGTCGCCATGGAATTCCCTCGGTTGACAGTCCAAAACGGCCCGTCCAATAATGTTCATAGAGCGGATGAAGATGACCGCTAGGCGGACATTCTACCGAAGCTGCCTGGATGACCTGTCATCGCCCGCCAGCCGTCCACGACCACACCACCCATGACCGAGACCACCTTCGAAACAGACTTCTGGAAGGACAACGCCCTGCGCAAGACCTGGGAGCAGATCGTCCCCGGGGAGCCGCGCAAGACGCTGCCCTACACCCTCACCCTGGAGGCCATCCAGAAGTACTGCCGCGTCGTCGGCGACCTGCACCCGCTGTACTTCGACGAGGACTACGCCAAGGCCTCCCCGTACAAGGGCCTGATCGCGCCGCCGGCCATCCACATCCTCCTGATGTTCGCCTGCACGCCCGCGGACGACTGGATGCGCAGCCCCGGAACCGTGAATGCCGGGCAGTCGTGGAGCTACAACCTGCCCGCCCGACCCGGCGACACCATCCGGCTCGAAGCGAGGGCCCTGGACAAGTTCATCCGCAAGGACCGCCTCTTCGTCGTGCACGACAACGTGTTCTTCAACCAGCACGACCAGGTCATCTGCTCAGGCCGCGGCTGGACCATTCGCCCGATGTGAGCCACGAACACCCGCGCACACCATGACCCACACCGCCCCCCAATTCGATCCCGGCCACCGCGTCACCGGAACAGCCTTCACGCCGACGCGCGAGTCCATCCGCGCGTTCTGCGAAGCCTCGCTCGACTTCAACCCGCTGCACCTGGACGACGAGTACATGCAAGGCAGCTTCGGCAAGACCCGCTTCGACGGAATCATCATGCACGGCATGAACAACTTCGGCGTGATCACGAAGATGCTCACCGACTGGGTCTACCCGCTCGGCGGCATGCAGCGGCGCCTGGAGACGCGCTGGAAGCAACCCGTCAAGCCCGGCGACACCATCACGCCCACGGCCGTCGTCACCGGCCGCCGTGACACCGAGGGCGGCCGCTGGGTGATGCTGGACGTCGAGGTGAGAAACCAGCGCGAGGAAGTCGTCGCCACCGGCGAGGCGATGGTCGAGTTCCCCTTCGCGGCCTGAGCGGCCCGCGTCCTTTCCAGCGGCATCGGCTTGCCCCGGCGCCCCAACCCACCACAGGAGACACGCATGCAGATTTTCGCAAGGAGCTTCCGGATCGGCGCCACCGCGCTCGCCTTGTCCGGCCTGGTATTCGCGGTCGCTCCACAGGTCGCGCAGGCCCAGGCCTTCCCCACGCAGCCCGTGAAGATCGTGGTGCCGTTTCCGCCGGGCGGCACGACCGACATCCTCGCGCGGCAACTCGCCACCGAGCTGCAGGGCCGCTGGGGCCAGCCGGTGGTCGTGGAGAACCGGCCGGGGGCGAGCGGCACCATCTTCTCGGAGCAGCTCTCGCGCATGCCGCCCGATGGCACCACGCTCATGCTCACGGCCACGCACCACGTGATCAACCCGGCCCTGTACAAGAGCATCAAGTACGACACCCGCAAGGACTTCACCCCGCTCGCCCTGGTCGCGGCGGTACCCAACGTGCTGGTGGTCCATCCCTCCTTCCCGGCCAAGACGACGAAGGAGTTCATCGCCTACACCAAGGCCAACCCGGGCAAGGTGAGCTTCGGCTCGACCGGCACCGGCGGCGCCAACCACCTGTCGGGCGAACTGTTCAAGTCGATGGCGGGCGTGAACATGGTGCACGTGCCGTACAAGGGCGCCGCGCCCGCCCTCAACGACCTGCTGGGGGGACAGATTCCCGTGATGTTCGATTCCATTCCGGGCGTGCTTCAACACATCCAGGCGGGCAAGTTGCGGGCGATCGGCGTGACCTCGGCCAAGCGCTCCGATGCACTGCCGGACGTGCCGACGATCGACGAGTCGGGGCTCAAGGGCTTCGAGGCCACGGCCTGGTTCGGCCTCTACGCGCCCGGCGGCATGCAGCCGCAGCTGCGCGACAAGATTTCGGCCGACGTGGTGCGGGCGCTCCAGAGCCCGGCCATCCGCAGCCAGTTCGCGAAACTCGGCGCCGACTCGGGCAGCATGGACCAGGCGCAGTTCGCCAGCTTCGTGGACGCCGAGCTCACCAAGTGGGCCAAGGTGATCCAGGAAGCCGGGGTGAAGGTCGAGTGAGCGAAGCCGGCGATGCGATGGGCGCCGCATCGGCGCGCCCCAACGGGCCGGGCGCCCTGTCGCACCTTCGGGTGCTCGACCTGTCCCGCGTGCTCGCCGGTCCGTGGTGCAGCCAGAACCTGGCCGACATGGGTGCCGAGGTCATCAAGGTGGAACGCCCCGGCAGCGGCGACGACACCCGCGGCTGGGGCCCGCCCTGGATACCCGAGGGCGACGGCCACGGCGGCAGCGCCGACTCCACCTACTTCGCCGCGGCCAATCGCGGCAAGAAGTCGATCACGCTGGACATCGCCCGTCCCGAGGGCCAGGCGATAGCGCGCCGGCTGGCCGCGGCAAGCGACGTGCTGATCGAGAACTACAAGATCGGCGACCTGAAGCGCTACGGGCTGGACTACGCGTCGCTGTCGCAGATCAATCCGCGTCTGGTGTACTGCTCCATCACCGGCTACGGGCAGGACGGCCCCAGCGCCCACAAGCCGGGCTACGACTTCGTCTTCCAGGCCATGGGGGGCCTCATGAGCATCACGGGCGAGCGCGACGACTTGCCGGGCGGAGGCCCCCAGAAGGCGGGCATCGCCATCGCCGATGTGATGACCGGCATGTACGCCTCCATCGCCATCCTCTCCGCGCTGCAGTGGCGGGTCGTTTCCGGCCAGGGCCAGTACATCGACATGGCGCTGCTCGACTGCATCGTCGCCCTCGGTGGCAACCAGGTCACCGGGTACTTCGCCACCGGCCAGGCGCCGCGGCGCTACGGCAACGCCCATGCCAGCCTGGTGCCCTACCAGGTCTTCGCGGTCGCCGACGGGGAGATCGTCGTGGCCGTGGGCAACGACACCCAGTGGCAGCAGTACTGCGTGGCCATCGAACGCCCGGACCTCGCGGCCGATGCGCGGTGGACCAAGGTCACCGGCCGCATCACCGGCCGCAGCGAACTCGTTCCGGAGCTGGCCCGCACCATGCTCACCCGGCGGCGCGACGATTGGATCGCGCGACTCGAAGCGCAGGGGGTGCCCTGCGGGCCGATCAACGACTACGAGCAGGTGTTCCAGGACGCGCAGGTGCGCCACCGCCAGCTGCGGGTCGATGTCCCGCGCGCAGGCGGCGGCCAGGTGGCCACGATCGCCAGTCCCCTGCGGCTGACCGCGACGCCGGCGGTGTACGAGCGCGCGCCGCCCCGGCTCTCGGACTCGACCGGCGAGGTGCTCCATGGCCTGCTGGGAATGAGCGAGCAGGAGATCGCGCAGCTGCGGGAGATGCGGGTCGTCTGAGTTCCGACGCGACCGCCCAAGCGCCGATACTCCTGGGATGCATCACCGCGCGCTCCTGCTCTGCGCATTCGCGATCTCCACGGCCCAGGCCCAGGTGCCGCCACCGGCGGTGACCGACAGCCTCGGCATCGAGTTCGCGTTCATCCCGCCGGGCTCGTTCACGATGGGGCGCACCGAGTCCATCGAGGAACTCAAGCGGGCCTTTCCGGCCTATGACGCCGCGCGCTTCGAGGAACTCGGCGACGAGGTGCCGCCGAGGAAGGTGACGCTCAGCACGGGCTTCTACCTCGCCCGGCACGAGGTCACCGTCGGCCAGTTCAGGCGATTCCTGGAATCGTCGGGCCATGTCCCGGAGTCGATCGCCGACGGCACCGGCGGCTACGGCTGGCGGGCAGGCTACGACCCGAAGACCAGCGCGTCGGGCGACGCCTTCGAAGGCCGCAGCCCCGCCTATTCCTGGCGTGCCCCCGGCTTCGCGCAGACCGAGCGGCACCCGGTGACCAACGTCACCTTCAACGATGCCGTGGCCATGGCCCGCTGGCTGAGCCGGAAGGAGGGCGTGAGCTACCGCCTGCCCACCGAGGCCGAGTGGGAGTACGCCTGCCTGGGCGGCACCGGCCATCGATTCGGCGCCACCAGCGATCCGGCACGCCTGAGCGGGTTCGCCAACCTGTTCGACGCCTCGTCGGCGCGGCTGTGGCCGCACTGGCAGGCCTTTGCCCAGCCGGGCGACGACGGGCACGTGTTCACGGCGCCGGTCGGCTCCTTCGCACCCAATGGCTGGGGGCTGCATGACATGAACGGCAACGTGTGGGAGTGGGTGTCCGACTACTACGCCGACACCTGGGAGGGCGGCGAGGTCGATCCGAAAGGGCCGCAGCAGGGGCACCTGCACGTCAGGCGCGGAGGCTCCTGGCACAGCTGGGCGCTGTACACGCGCTGCGCGTACCGCAACTGGAACACCGCGCAGACGCGCTACGTGCTGGTGGGGTTCCGGCTGCTGCGGGAGGTGAAGTGAAATCGGCCGCGCCCGCTCAAGCCGCCTCGATCCGCCGGTAGCGCGCCTGCACCCCCTCGAAGAGGCCGTACGCGATCAGGCCGATGGCGACCAGTCCCAGCAGCCAGGGACCGTAGGGTTGCTCGTGCAGGCTTTGCAGCGCGCCGCCGATGCCGCGGGCCTGGCCGGGGTCGTAGTTCATCGCGGCGCGCACCAGGAAGATGCCGATGAGGCCGAAGACGATGCCGCGGGCCGCCATGCCCATGCGCCCGAAGCGGACGACCCACTCGCGCGCGGTGGGGCCGAGCCGGCTCAGGTCGAGGCGCTCGGGCAGGTCGGTGCGGTAGGCCTGGACCAGCTGGATGAGGCCGACCACCACGACGGCCGCGCCCACGGCGGCGATGATCCAGCGGCCCATGGGTTGCGCCAGCACCATCGCCGTCCAGTCCTGCGCCCCGGTGTCGCCGCCGCCGCCACCGGGCCCGAAGCCGAAGGCCAGGCGGGCGGCTTCCAGCGCCAGGGCCGCATGGATGATGCCGCTGATGGCGTAGCCCACGCGCTTGGCGATCCCCTTGGCGTCGTGGCCGACGCCTTGCGGGTCCATGGCGGCCTGCACGAAGCGCCAGCTCGCATACCCCACCAGGCCGATGGCGATGACGGCCAGCAGGACCCAGCCGTAGGGCTGTTGCAGGATGGTCCGCAGGGCGCCGCCGGAATCGGTCGTTTCTCCGCCGCGACCCAGGGCCGCCTGCAGCGCGAGCGCGCCGATGACGACGTACACCAGGCCCTTGGCCGCGAATCCCGCGCGCGCCAGCCCGCGCACCCAGGGGGCGGCTTCGTGCGCCGCACGCTGGGCGGAGGACTGGACGGCGCCGGTCGAGAACTGGGTCATGTCGGTGCTCGCAGAAAGCTCAGAGTGGACAGGCGTTGGCGAGGTCCGGGCCATAGCGCGGGATCAGCTTGTCCGGCGGCGGCTGGCGCTGGCCCTTGCTTTCCACCCACTGCTCCAGCGCCATGAAGGCCGCGCGGTAGCAGGGGCTGATGGGGCGCAGCCTGCCCGGGAACACGTCGTAGAGCTGGTCCACGTGGTTGCCGGCTTCCACCACGTAGTAGCGGTGCCACTGGCCGCGCCCGGCCTTCTTCACCAGCTGCGCGTAAGGGTCGGAGTTGGTGGCGATGGGCAGCAAGGCGTCCAGCGTGCCGTGCAGCGTGATCATGGGCTTGCCGATGCGGCCGGTCAGAGCGATCTTCGCGACCGCGTCCTTCACTTCCTGCGGCCGGCCCGCGTAGTCGTAGTCGGCGTCGCAGTAGGGCACGCCGGAGGCGCAGAAGGGGATGCCGGCGTTCAGCGCGCCGTCGTAGCTTGGGTCCATCTCTTCGCGGTAGGTGCGCTGGGTCAGGTCCCAGTACACGCCGTAGTGGTGGTCCCAGAGGAACTCCGAGCCGGGCGCGAATCCGGCCGCGATGATGGCCTCGTAGGCGTCGCCGTTCCCGGCCTTGTAGGCGAGGTAGTTGCGCAGCGCCGCGGGCAGGGAGGTGAAGAGGTTCGGCCCCTCGGGCCGCCAGAGCACGCCCTCCCAGTCCACGCCGCCGTCGTACAGCTCGGGGTGGTTCTCCAGGGCGTAGCGGGTCAGGTAGCCGCCGTTGGACAGGCCGGTCATGTAGGTGTAGGCGGGCGGCCTGCCATAGCGCTGGCGGACGACGTCCTTGGCGGCCAGGGTCAGCTCCGTCACGCGCCGGTGCCATTCCGCGATGGCGTCGCCGGGTGCCACGCCGTCGTTCTGGAAGTTCGTGCCGGTGTTGCCTTTGTCCGTCGAGGCGTAGGCGTAGCCGCGCGCGACGAACCAGTCGGACAGCAGGTAGTCGTTGGCATACTGCCGCCGCACGCCGGGCGCGCCGGTGATCACGAGCTTGCCGTTCCAGTGGTCGGGCAGCCGGATCACGAACTGCGCATCGTGGAACCAGCCGAAGTAGCCGTTGCTGGTGCTCGTGTCGGGAAAGTAGCCGTCGATCTGGATGCCGGGGACGGCGCCGGAGGGGTTGCGCGTCTGCTGCGAGTGCAGGGCGCCCCAGTCGCTCGCGTCGGTCCGGTTGACGGCCACGAGGTAGCGGGTGCTCAGGTCGGCCAGGCAGATGGCGTCCTGTTTCTCGGCCCCGGGCACGGTGATCGCGCCGATGTTGGTGCAGGTGCCGGCGAGCGGTGGAAGCTGCGCCTGGGCGGCGCCCAGGCCCGAGCCCAGCAGAAGGAGGGTGGCGAGCAGTTTCCTCATGAGTCTCCCTTGGTTCTCTCGTCGCAGCCGGAGCTCGGCTGCTTCGACTTGTAAGCGCGCGGGGGATCGGGTGCTTGCAGGACGAGGCCTGCAGATGGGGGGGCGCGTCGCCGCATGGTGGGGAAGGACGCGGGCTCCCGCCCCGCCGTCCCCTTGCTCCTTAGAATCGTTCGCGCATGACGAGCCTTCCCCCGCATTACCTCGACAGGCTGCGTGCAGCTGTCAGCACATCCGGCGTGGGCGTGTGGCTCAACCCGCTGCCCCTGGGCCAGCTGGAGTGGAACGAGAACACCAAGGCGCACTTCCACCTGCCGCCCCGAGGCCACGCCGACCATCGACCTCTTCTACGAGCGCCTCCACGCCGAAGACCGCGAGCGCGTGAGTCGGGCGGTGGACGAGGCCATCGCCTCGAACCTGCCCTTCGACCAGGTGTACCGCACGGTCGGGCCGGGCGGCGCCCTGAAGTGGATCCATGCCATGGGGCGCGTGCTGCGCGGGGACAAGGGCGAGCCGCGCCAGTTCGACGGCATCACGCTCGACATCACGGACCGCGTGCAGGCCCAGCAGCGCGTGCGGGGCTTCGCCGATGCCGCCCCCGCGATGCTGTGGGTGACCGAGGCGGACGGCTTCTGCAGCTTTCTGTCGCGGGGCTGGACCAGCTTCACCGGACAGAGCGAGACGGCCGGGCTCGGCTACGGCTGGCTGGAGATGGTGCACCCGGATGACCGCGCCCAGGCCGGCGCGCGGTTCCAGGCGGCGAATGCGCGCCGGGAGGCGTTCAGCCTGGAGCATCGGCTCAAGCATGGGAACGGCCAATGGCGCTGGGTGATCGACGCGGGCAATCCGCGCTGGGGGCCGGCCGGCGAGTTCCTGGGTTTTGCCGGCTCCGTGACCGACATCCACGACCGCTACGTCGCCGAGCAGGCCCTGCGCAAGTCGCGGGAGCGCTATGTGCGCCTGCTCGGCGCCATCGACGAGGGCTTCTGCGTGGTGCAGGTGCTCATGGTGGACGGCCAGCCCGCCGACTACCGCTTCATCGAGACCAACGCGACCTTCGAGCGGCAGACGGGCCTGCACGAGCCGCTGGGGCGCACCGCGCTGGAACTGGTGCCCGGGCTCGAGCGCTGGTGGATCGAGACCTATGGCGACGTCGCGCTCACCGGCGTGGCGCGCCGCTTCACGCACGGCTCGCGCGCCATGGGGCGCTGGTTCGACGTGTTCGCCTCGCCCATCGGGGAACGCGACGAGCTGCAGGTGGCCATCCTGTTTCGCGACGTCTCGCAGCAGGTCGAGGCCGAGCGCCGCCTGCTGGAGGCCGACCGGCGCAAGGACGAATTCCTGGCGACGCTGGCACACGAACTGCGCAACCCGCTGGCGCCGATCCGAAGCGGCGCCGAGCTGCTGCGCAGCATGGGCGACAACCCGACCCAGTTGCGTTGCGCCGAGATCATCGGCCGCCAGGCGGGCCACCTGGCGCGCATGGTCGATGACCTGATGGATGCCAGCCGCATCAGCCGCGGCAAGCTGGAGCTGAGGCTCGCGCCGCTGGCGCTGCAGGACGTGGTGCGCGCCGCGGTGGAGAACGCCACCGAAGCCCTGGGCGCGGGCCGGCACCCGCTGAGTGTCGATGTGCCGCCGCAGCCCGTGCGCGTGCTGGGAGACGAGGTGCGGCTGGTGCAGGTGCTGCTGAACCTGCTGACCAATGCCGCGCGCTACTCCGCCGAAGGCCGGCCCGTTGCCGTGCGGCTGGAGGTGCAGCCGCCGGTGGCGCTGCTGCACGTGCGCGACGAGGGCGTGGGCATCGCCCCGGAGCAGCTGCAGCGCGTCTTCGACATGTTCTGGCAGGGCGGCGCGGAATCGGAGCGCTCCAGCGGCGGCCTGGGCATCGGTCTGTCGCTGGTGCAGCGCCTGACCGAGTTGCACGGCGGCACGGTGGAGGTCCGCAGCCGCGGGCTGGGCCTGGGCAGCGAGTTCAGCGTTCGCCTTCCCCTGGCTGCCGCCGCCCCGGTGCCAGGGCCGAGCCAGCAGGGCGGCGCGGCGACGCTGCAGCCGCGCCGCGTGCTCGTCGTGGACGACAACCGCGACGCCGCCGACCTGCTGGCGCAGGTGCTGCGCGTGATGGGCTACGAGGTCTTCACCGCCTACGACGGCGTCGAAGGCGTCGCGCAGGCGCAGGCCCTGGCGCCCGACGCGGTGGTGCTGGACCTGGGCATGCCGCGCCTGGATGGCTGGGGCGCCTGCCGCGCCATCCGCGCCGGCGCGCAGGACCAGCGCATCGTCCTGGTGGCGCTGTCCGGCTGGGGCCAGGCGGCGGATCTCGAACGCACGCGCGAAGCCGGGTTCGACCGGCACCTGGTCAAGCCGCTGCTGCCGTCCGACCTGGTGGCGGTGCTGGAGGAGGTGTTCCAGGAGCGCGAGCAGGGCGCCACCGCCGGGCGCCCCGAGCCGCCGCCCGAATCGGTGGCGCCCCGGTAGCCTGCCGCCGATGGCATAACATCGTGCCCGCGAAGCGACGCGCTCCGCGTCATCCCTCATTGTTGTTCCCTGAGAGAGATTCCCTTGCCTGCCGACCGCACCCAGATCGTCTATACGCTCACCGACGAAGCGCCCTACCTGGCGACGCATTCCTTCCTGCCCATCGTCCGCGCTTTCGCGAAGGCGGCGGACATCGATGTGGTCGAGAGCGACATCTCCGTGGCCAACCGCATCCTCGGTGAGTTCCCCGAATTCCTGAAGGACGACCAGAAGGTGCCCAACACCCTGGCGGAGCTGGGCCGGAAGACCCTGCAGCCGGATGCGAACATCATCAAGCTGCCCAACATCAGCGCCTCGCAGAACCAGCTGGTCGCCGCGATCCGCGAGCTGCGTTCCAAGGGCTTCATGGTTCCCGAGTACCCGGAGAACCCGCAGACCGACGAGGACAAGGCCATCCGCCAGCGCTACGCCAAGGTCCTCGGCTCGGCGGTGAACCCCGTGCTGCGCGAGGGCAACTCCGACCGCCGCGCCCCCAAGGCGGTCAAGGAATACGCCCGCAAGAACCCGCACAGCATGGCCCCGTGGAGCCCGGCCTCGCGCACGCACGTGTCGCACATGGTCGGCGGCGACTTCTACGCCAGCGAGAAGTCGCTCACGCTGGACAAGGCGCGCGACGTCAAGATGGAGCTGGTCACGAAGTCGGGCAAGACCCTGGTGCTCAAGCCCAAGGTCTCGCTGCTGGAGGGCGAGATCATCGACTCGATGTTCATGAGCAAGAAGGCGCTGCTCGCCTTCTACGAAAAGCAGATCCAGGACGCCAAGGACTCCGGCGTCATGTTCTCGCTGCACGTGAAGGCCACGATGATGAAGGTGTCGCACCCCATCGTGTTCGGCCACTGCGTGCGCACCTTCTACAAGGACGCCTTCGCCAAGCACAGCAAGCTCTTCGAGGAGCTGGGCGTGAACGTGAACAACGGCATGGCGAACCTCTACGACAAGATCGCCACGCTGCCGCAGTCCCAGCAGGACGAGATCAAGCGCGACCTGCACGCCTGCCTGGAGAACAGGCCGGCGCTCGCCATGGTCGATTCGGCCAAGGGCATCACCAACTTCCACTCGCCCAACGACGTCATCGTGGACGCCTCCATGCCGGCCATGATCCGCCAGGGCGGCAAGATGTACGGCGCCGACGGCCGCCTGGCGGAAGTCAAGGCCGTGATCCCCGAGTCCACCTTCGCCCGCATCTACCAGGAGATGATCAACTTCTGCAAGTGGCACGGTGCCTTCGACCCCAAGACCATGGGCACGGTGCCCAACGTGGGCCTGATGGCGCAGCAGGCCGAGGAATACGGCTCGCACGACAAGACCTTCGAGGTGCCGGAAGACGGCGTGGCCAACATCACGGACCTGGCCACCGGCGAGGTGCTGCTGTCGCAGGACGTGGAGCGGGGCGACATCTGGCGCATGTGCCAGGTCAAGGATGCCGCCATCCGCGACTGGGTCAAGCTGGCCGTCACGCGCGCCCGCAATTCCGGCATGCCCGCGGTGTTCTGGCTGGACAACTACCGCCCGCACGAGGCGGAGCTGCGCAAGAAGGTTGCCAAGTACCTCCAGGAGCACGACACCACGGGCCTGGACATCCAGGTGATGAGCCAGACGCGCGCCATGCGCTACACGCTGGAGCGCGTGATCCGCGGCAAGGACACGATCAGCGTCACCGGCAACATCCTGCGCGACTACCTCACCGACCTGTTCCCCATCATGGAGCTGGGCACCAGCGCCAAGATGCTCTCCATCGTGCCGCTGATGGCCGGTGGGGGCATGTACGAGACGGGCGCGGGCGGCTCCGCCCCCAAGCACGTGCAGCAGCTGGTGGAGGAAAACCACCTGCGCTGGGACTCGCTGGGTGAATTCCTGGCGCTGGCGGTGAGCCTGGAGGACGCGGGCATCAAGACCAACAATGCCAAGGCGAAAATCATCGCCACGGCCCTGGACGCGGCCACCGGCAAGCTCCTGGACAACAACAAGAGCCCCTCGCCCAAGACAGGCCAGCTGGACAACCGCGGCAGCCAGTTCTATCTCACGCTGTACTGGGCGCAGGCCCTGGCGGAGCAGACGCAGGACGCCGAACTGGCCGCACGCTTCGCCCCGCTGGCCAGGACGCTGGCCGAGAACGAGCAGAAGATCGTCGGCGAGCTCAACGCGGTGCAGGGCCAGCCGGTGGATATCGGCGGCTACTACTTCCCGGACCGCGAGAAGGTGGCAGCGATCATGCGACCCAGCCAGACCCTCAACCAGGCACTGGCCACCGTGCAGGGTTGATTCGAAGCGCGCGGGATTGGGCGTTCGCGCCCGCCTGCGCTCGAAACACGCCTCATCGGGCAAACGAGGGCGCATCATGTCCGCTTCCACTTCTGCACTCGCTGCGGCGAGGGCGACAAAGGACGGCCGTGGATTTCCTCAGATCGACCTGCGAGCTGGACCGAAACGCGCCCTCGCTGCAGCGCAGACCGGCGCGTCTCGACGCACTGCGCGCCCTCCAGTCCTGGAAGCAGGGCTACCCCGGCCGGGCCTACCAGATCGTGCGCAGCTGCCCGCTCGCCGACACCGGGCGGATTTCAGCCAAGCTGACCGCGACCGCGGATGACCCGCAGGCCGAGGCGGACCTGAGCGCGTGCTGCGCCCGTCACGCGCTGCGGACCCGCGACTGGCTGGCCTGCGACTGAACCGAGGATTGAGCCGGACGCTTCAGTCGTCGCCGTTTTCATCCGCGGCGTTCCTGGCGATGCGGCCGGACTCGGCCACCGTGAGCGCGTCCGACGCCCAGCCCAGCGCGTCGTCCACGTCCTGCCAATGCACACGGCCCAAGCCGCCGTTGCCCTGGTTGGCCATGGCGTAGGCGAACTGAAGCTGCCTGCAGCAGGCGAATGCAGCCTCGATCTGCTCGGGCGTGCGCTCGATGCCGTCTTGCGTGGTGAAGGTCAAGTTCCCTCTCCGGTTGCGTGGGTGGACGGCGCGCGAGGCGCCGCGGAACGCGCGATGGCGCCTCCGACGGCCCCATCATGCGCTCGCGATCGCGGAACCACCTAGCGGCGTGCCTTCTTTCGTACGGGCTTCTGGGTCGGCGCGCCGAGCCAGAAGTCGACCACCTGGCGCGTCGCCTGCGCTTGCACGGCGGCGCCCTGTCGCCTGGCCGCACCGCTCGCACGGGCGCGCACGGTTCCGGCGGCGGAGTTGGCGGCCGAGAGCCACATGCTCATGAAGGGGTTCTTCTTCAACCAGGGATTGCTCATGGGGTTCGATGTCCGTAGGACCCGGGCACCGTGCCTGGGGACCACGAGCATGCGGCCGCCGGATGGCGACGCCCCTAAGGATCACACCTCAATTGCGGGTTGCGCACTCCTACACCGCGTCCTCTCTCGCGGACCGGCTTCGACAAAAAGAAGGGGTGAGCCCGCGGGACCGCAGGAAAAGGCGCATGCTCAATCTTTGAGCAATAGGAACGGCCATGGACAAGCCCCTGTCACCGATGGAATCCGGGGAGCCGCGCGCCCCGGATGAACGCTGGACCTGGGCCCAGGAGGTCCGTGCCGGGATCGAGCCGTGGCAGCACCCGGGCAACTGGCTCGGATCGGCCGTGGTCATCGTGGTGGTGGTCGCGATCGGCCTGACCATCTGGCCGGGATGGGACCGCATCTTCGCGGTCCTGGGGCAGTGACCCGGGCCGCTGCGCGGCGCTGGCGCCTCACAGCGGCGTGGCCCGTGGGTGCTCCAGGAAGAAGCGCAGCATTTCGGCGGACGCATCGGGCCCCTGGGGGTCGGTGTAGCTGCCGCGGCCGCTGCCGCCCGACCACGCATGTGGCGCGCCATGCACCAGCCAGTGCTCCGCCAGCACGGCGCCGTTTTCGCCGCGGCGGACGCTGCGCGTGTAGTCGCGCCCGCCGGGGGCGCGGGCCTGGCTGACTTCCTGCGTGGCGCCGGCGCTCGCGCGCACGATGTGCTCGCCGTTGCTGGGGTGGACGGTGGTGTCGGCATCGCCGTGGAAGACGATCGCCGGGACACGGCCGAGGGCGCTTGCCCGTGCGTCCGCGGGGCCGCTCCTCATCGCGGCAAGCGCCGAGGGCAGGTCGCTCGCGACCTTGGCGGGCAATCCGGAGTGCACGCCGATGGCGGCGAAGAGGTCGGGGTAGGTCTCGCCGAGGATGGCCGCCATGGCGCCTCCCGCGGACAGGCCCGCCACGTACACGCGGTTCGGGTCGACCGTGTGCTGCCCCATCACCTGGCGCGTCATCTCGGCCAGCAGCGCCGGTTCGCCGCGGCCGCGGGCCTGGTGGGTGTGCTTGAACCAGTTCCAGCAGCCCTGCGGGTTGCTCTTTCGGGACTGGGCGGGATACAGGACGTAGAAGCCTTCCTGCTGCGCCAGTTCGTTCATGGCCGTGCCGGCTGCGAAGTCGTCCGGATTCTGGGTGCAGCCGTGCAGCATCACGACCAGCGGCAGGGGCCGGGTCCCGGCCTGGGGCGGCACGAACAGCTTGTAGTCGCGATGGCCGGAGTTGTTGGCATAGCGACCGGCGGTGAATCGCGGGTCGGTGCTCTCGGGCGCCGGTGGGGCGATCGGGCCCCGGTGTCCGGCGCCGGGCAGCGTGAAACGGCCGGGCGTCACGAAGGCCTGGACATCGATCACCTGGTCGCCGTTCAGGGGCGCCGGGCCGGCGTGGCGTGCCAGCGCGGCCTGGATGGCGGTGGTGGCCGCTTGCAGGTCACCGCGTTGGGTGAGGCTGAGGGCGCCTTGGAGCAGCTTGTGCAGGGTGGGCATGGGGAATCTTTCAGGGGTGGAGGGGTTAGCGGATGCGCTGCTTCAGCGCAGCCTTGACCGCTGGGCTGGCCTGTAGCGCGCCCAGGACGGTGACGGATTCGATGGTGGCGAGCGCGAGCTCGGGCGTGACGGCGGGGTCGATCGTGGCCAGTCCGAGAACGCGGATCTGAAGGGTCTTGCCTTCGGCGCGAACGGCTTCGAGGTCCTGCCGGGTGTAGTGCTGGATGCCCAGCACGAGCGTCTTGCGAACCACCGCTTGCCGGACGGCATCGCCATGCGCGGCCAGCTGGCTGCGAATCGCGGTGCGGATCAGGTCGCTGCGGTTGGCATAGAAGCCTTCCTGCACCAGCAAGTCGATCTGACCAAGATCGACACAGCCAAGGTTGATGGTGATCTTCTCGTCGACCGGCTTGGGGCCGGCCAGGGATTTGGTGGTTGCTTTGGGCACGGAGGCATCCTAGCACCATCCAAGTGGATGGTGTTGTCGATGGATCGCGGTATTGCTCGCAATGCATGGGCCTCGCTCACGATGCAGGCGCACGCCGGATGACCTTGGGGTGGGGGTTCGGAGGGCGCGCCGCTCGGCGTGGAGGCCTGCAGTGCCGGGCCGGGTGTGGCGTTCATGCCGACGCCGCCCGGACGCGACGCGAGAAGCATCTGTGATGCGGCAGCGCGGCCTTACAGTGGGCGCCGCGACGCTGCCCCCCACTTCACGGAGTTGGATCCGCCATGGCCAAAGCGATGTTCGCTGGAACGATTTTCTCCAGCGCTTTCCTGCTGTTCCTGATCCAGCCGATCATCTCCAAGAACATCCTCCCGTGGTTCGGCGGCACGGCCGGCGTGTGGGCGGTGTGCATGGTGTTCTTCCAGTCCGCCCTCCTCATGGGCTACGCCTACTCGGACTGGACCAGCAGGAACTGCCGCCGCGCGGCCAGGTGGTCCTGCACTGCAGCCTGCTGGTGGCGAGCCTGGCCAGCCTGCCCGTGATCGCCGATGCCTCCTGGAAGCCCGTGGGCGGGACCGACCCTACGCTCTGGATCCTGCTGCTGCTGGTGAGCACCGTCGGCCTGCCGTACTTCCTGCTCTCGACCACCGGCCCCCTCATCCAGGCCTGGGTGTCGCGCACCCTGGTGGGGGCACAGGTGTACCGCTATTTCTCGCTCTCCAACCTCGCCTCGCTGATCGCGCTGATCTCCTATCCCTTCCTCATCGAGCCCCATGCGAGGCTGGCGACCCAGGCCTGGTCCTGGTCTGCCGTGTACCTGGGCTTCATCGTGCTGTGCGCGGCTTGCGCCGTGTACGTGTACCGGGTCGCGCAGCCCCTGCCCGCGGGCGCGCCGCAGGCGGCGATGCCGCAGCCCGGCCCGACGGCGGCGGCGCCCTCGGCGGGCGACCATGTCCTGTGGCTGGGTCTGTCGGCCATGGGCTCCTGGCTGCTGGTGGCGATCACCAACCACCTGACCCAGAACGTCGCGGCCATCCCCTTCCTGTGGCTGCTGCCCCTGACGCTGTACCTCCTGACCTTCGTGCTGTGCTTCGAAAGCGAGCGCTGGTACCGGCGCGGCCGCTGGCTGGCGCCCGCCGCTGTGCTGCTGGGCCTGTGCGCCTACGCCCTGCAGGCGCCTTCGCTGGGCTCGGACGTGAAGCTGGCCATCCCGCTGTACGCGGGCGGCCTCTTCGTGCTGTGCATGTTCCTGCACGGGGAACTCGCCACCATGAAGCCGGCGCCGCGCTACCTCACCCGCTTCTATCTCATGCTCTCACTGGGCGGCGCGCTGGGAGGCGCCGCGGTGGCGCTGCTGGCCCCGCGCGTGCTGCCGGCGTACTACGAGCTGGGCATCGGCTTCGTCATCGTGGCGCTGCTGGCGGTGGCCGTGCTGCGGCCCCGGCGCCTGTGGGCGGGCGGCGCCGGGCTGCTGGCGGTGCTGTGCGCCTACTTCCTGTGGGCGCAGGTGGACTCGGACTTCCGGGACGCGCGCCAGGTCGCGCGCAGCTTCTATGGCACCTTGCTCACCCTGGACGTGCACCGCGACGAGCCGGCGGACAGCGTGCGCCAGCTCTATCACGGCTCCGTCAAGCACGGCGAGCAGTACCTCGCGGCGCACCGGCGCAGCGAGCCGACCGCCTACTATGGCCAGACCTCCGGCGTGGGCCGCGCCATCGCCGCGAGCAGGCAGGACCGCCCGATGAAGGTCGGCCTGATCGGGCTGGGCGCGGGCACGCTGGCCGCCTACGGGCGAGAGGGCGATCTCTACCGCTTCTACGAAATCAACCCCCAGGTCCTGGACTTCGCGCGCCGGGAGTTCACGTTCCTGCAGGAGAGCAGGGCGCGGGTGGAGACCGCACTGGGTGACGCGCGGCTCCTGCTGGAGCAGGAACGGCCCAATGGATTCGACGTGCTGGCGGTCGACGCCTTCTCGGCCGACTCGATCCCCATCCACCTGCTCACGCGCGAGGCCATGGCGGTGTACCGCAGCCACATCCATGAGCAGGGCGTCATCGCCTTCCACGTCACCAACAGGTTCCTCGCGCTGGCGCCGCTGGTGGCGCTGCTGGCGCGGGACCAGGGCATGCACGCCGCGCTGGTGCACGACGAGGCGGTCGGCTCCGCCCTGCGCAAGACCGACTGGGTCCTGGTCGCCCGCGATCCGGCGGTGCTGCAGCGGCCAGGCCTGCGTGAAGCGGCGAGCCCCATCGAGCCCGCGCCCAGCCTGAGGGTGTGGACGGACGATTTCAACAACCTGCTGCAGGTGCTGAAGTAAGCCTCAGCGGGAGGTGCGGTCGTAGCCGTCCTGCGAGCCCCACAGGAGGTGGCGCTGCGACCAGTCGTGGGTCTTCTCCCAGAGTTCCAGGACTTTCGGCGCCTCGGCTTCGAAGGTGGCGTCCATCTCCGGGGTGGAGGTGTGCACGCTGAGCTCCAGGCGGTGTCCGCTCGGATCGAAGAAGTAGATCGACAGCAGGAAGTCGTCGTGGTTCGTCGGGCCGATCACCTGGACGCCCTCGGCTTCCAGGTTCGCCTTGGCCTGGAGCAGCGTTTGCGTGTCCTTCACTCGGAATGCGAAATGCTGGATCCAGCCCGGGGTGCGGGGGTCCCGGCCCGAGGGCTCTCCCTCGTCTCGCGGACACTCGAAGAACGCGATGCAGCTGCCGTCTTCCATCTGGAAGAAGATGTGGATGTGCGGGCTGTACTGGCCGGTGGATGGCACGTGGTCCTCGCCCATTGCATGAATGAACTTGAGGCCGAGGATGCGGGTGTAGAAGTCCACCGTCGCCCGCGCATCCTGGCAGCGGAATGCGGCGTGGTGCAGGCTCTTGATCAACATGGGTCGGTACCTTTCGAAACTTGTGCGTCGCCATGCCGATGGGGACTGCGGCTCGCACGACTGGCTGTCCCGCGGCAACGCATCGAACGAGTCCACGCGCGGGCTGCCGTACATGCCCGTCATGGACGCCACCCTGCGCCGCCTCAGTTCTGGATCTCGATGCCGCGGCGCGCGATGACGCTGCGCCAGCGGGCGATGTCGTTCTGGACCATCTCGCGCATGGCTTCGGAGCTGCTGTAGGTCGGCTCGCTGCCGGCCCGCAGGAGCGCAGCGCGGACCTCGGGTTTCTTCAGCAAAGCCTGGACGTCGGCATTCAGCCGCCGCACGATCGCCTCGGGCGTGCCAGCCGGCGCGCCCAGGCCCAGCCAGGAGCGGACCTCGAAGTCCGGCAGGGTGGCGGCGACCGGGGGCACGTTCGGCAGCGAGGGCCAGGCAGCGGCGCTCGTGACCGCCAGTGCGCGCAGGGTCCCGGACTGCACGTGCGGCAGCGCCACGGTGGGCGTGTCCACCAGGACATCCACATCGCCCGCCACCACGGCTTGCACCGGTGCGCCGCCGCCCCTGTACGGGACGTGCAGCAGCTCGATGCCTGCGGTGCCGCCCAGCAGCTCGCCGGCCAGGTGCTGCGTGGACCCCACGCCCACCGAGCTGAAGCTCACCTTTTTCGTGCCGGACCTGGCCATCTGGATCAGGTCGGCAAGCGACTTGGCCGGATGGTCGGGTCGGACGGCCACCACGAAGGGAAAGGACGTGAGCGTCGAGATGAAGGCGAAGTCCTTCACCGGATCGTAGGGCAGCGTCCGGCGCATGGCGGCGGACGCCGTGTGCCCGCCGGTGAGCAGCACCAGCGTGTGGCCGTCCGGGGGCGCCTTGGCGACGAAGCTGCTGGCGATCATGCCTCCGGCGCCGCTCTTGATGTCCACCACCACCGGTTGCTTGAGGGACGCATGCAGCTGCTGCGCGACCAGCCGAGCGATCACATCGGCATTTCCGCCGGCGCCGAACCCGTGCACCAGTTGCACGGGCCGGTCCGGCCACCCCGTCTGGCCGAAGGAGAAGGGCGCGGCGATAGCGGCGGCGGCGCCGACGAACGTTCGACGGCTCAGGGTGGCAGGACGCGAGGGGTTCATGCTGTCTCCGTTGTGGGTGTGGGTTGGTGCTTGCCGTCCGCGCCGATCGGCTGCCGCTCAGAGGGTGTGGCCACCGTCGATCACGATGCGGGTACCGGTAGCGGTGCGCAGGTGCGTGACGCAGGCAAGCACCGCGCAGGCCACATCGTCCGGCGTCACCACGCGCCCGAGCGGCGTCTGGGTCGCTTTCTTCTCCAGCTCGGCGCGGCTGCGACCCTCGACGAACTCCGTGTCCACCGATGCGGGCGAGACGCACAGCAGCCGGACCGCCGGGCCGCAGGCACGCGCCATGGCCTGCGTCATCGTGTCCAACGCCGCCTTCGCGGCGCAGTAGGCGATGTTGCTGCCCGCACCGGTGAAGGCGGACACGGACGACACGTTGACCACGACGGCGTCACCCGAGGCGCGCAGCAGCGGCAGCAAGGCGCGTGTGATGGCGTACGGGCCACCTGCGTTCGCAACCAGCAGGGAATTGAACAGCTCGGGCGTTAGCGCATCGAAGTCGGCATGCGCAATGCGCCGCGTGTACCCCGCGGAATTGACGAGCACATGGACCGCCCCGAAGCGCTCGGCGAGCCGGCGGGCGGCGTCCGCGTGCGCCTGCGAATCCTCGAGCGGAATGCACATGGCCATGTGCCCGGTGCCCGCGAGTTCGGCGACCAGCTGCTGAGCCCGCCCTTCGCCGCTGTAATAGCCGACGACAACGTTCGCGCCCTGGGCAGCGAGCAGGCGCACGCAGGCTGCGCCGATGCCGCTGCTGCCTCCCGTGACGACAGCCGTTCGGCCTTCGAGTGGTCGATGTTCCATGCCGACAATTGAACGACACCGGCTCCGGCGCAGGACACGCTTGTACGATAGTCGAACATGACTTCAGCGATCGAAGCCGGCTCCCTCCGACGCGGCGTGGTTCTGCTCAAGCTCCTGGCGACGGCCGGCTCCCGGGGCCTGTCCCTGACCGAGCTTGCCGCTGCCACTGCTCTGCCGCATCCTTCCGTCCACCGCGTCCTCAAGCAGCTGGTGGCCGAACGCCTCGTGGAACAGGAGCCGGACGCTCATCGCTATCGCCTCGGCCCGCTGACCTTCGAACTGGGGCTGGCCGGCTCCATCATGTTCGACATCCGCGACCTGTGCGAGCCGGCCATGCAGGGGCTGGCGCAGGGAACGGGCGACACGATCTACCTGGTCGCGCGCAGTGGCTTCGATGCGGTGTGCGTTCACCGCACGGAAGGGTCCTTTCCGATCAGGACGCTGGTGCTCGAGGTCGGGAGCCGGCGTCCGCTCGGTGTGGGCGCCGGCGGGCTCGCCATCCTGGCGATGATGAAGGACGAGGAACGTGCCGAGGTGATCGAGCGGGTCGCGCCCAAGCTGCGTTCCTTCGGTGGCCTCACGGCCGCCGTCCTCGCCCAGGCCTGCAGGAAGACCCGGTCCCTGGGGGCCAGCGTGATCCAGGACACCGTGAACCTGGGCGTCAGTGCCGTCGGCAGGGCCTTCCGCGACGCACTGGGCCAGCCGGTCGGTGCGCTGAGCGTGGCTGCCATGAGCCAGCGCATGACGGCGACGCGGATCCGCCGGATCTCCTCGGAGCTGCAAGTCGCCTGCGAGGAAGTGGAGGCTCGTTTGCGCGCCCATCGCCAGCGAAGCCGATGGGGTGGCCGGGCCTAGGAGCGTGGGCGGCAGAAAGCGGGCGCGCGCCGTGGTCGCCGGGCCCTGCGCCGCACCTGCACCGTTCGCCCTTAGTCCGGCGATCACGGGCTTGCAGGGTGGCCGGCGCGCGACGGCGCGGCTTGCTTGGCAGGTATGGGACATAACCTCGGGTTAACGCATCACCAACTCTTTTCATTTGACGTGCCGGGTGGGGGTTCGCACCATCGGCGACAGAGGTTGCCCGCGACCCGATCGAAGAAGGAGACACCGATGCTGCCCATCCCGCCCCACACCCTCACCCGGCGCACCTTGCTGGCGGCCCTGGCCGCTGCCGCCGCGCCCACCTTCGCACAGGGCCAGGCCTTCCCCACGGGTCCGGTCAAGCTGATCCTTCCGCAGCCGCCGGGCGGCGCCGCGGGTCGCCTGGCCCGCATGATCGGCGACAGGTTGGAGGCGCACTGGAAGCAAGCCGTCGTGGTGGAACACAAGCCAGGCGGCGGCGTGGTCATCGGCACCCAGGCCGTGTCGCGCTCCGCGCCGGACGGGCACACGATCGGCCTCCTGGGGAGCTCGCTCACCATCAACGCGGTGCAGCGCAACGACCTTCCTTATCAGGTAAAGGACCTGCAGGCGCTGGCCCGGGTCGGCTACTACACGGTCGGCCTGGTGGCGGCGGCGAATTTTCCCGCCGACGATATCAAGGGCCTGGTCGCGTTGGCGAAGAAGCAGCCGCCCGACAGCATCTCGTTCGGCTCGAACGGCATCGGTACCTCCGCCCAGCTCGCCGGAGAAATGCTGAACCACATGGCGGGCATCCAGCTGCAGCACGTGCCCTACAACGGGGCGGCCAAGATGTACACGGACATCATGGGCGGTGTCCTGCCGATCGGGTTTTCCGTGGTGAGTTCGGCCGAACAGTTCGTCAAGTCCGGGCAGATGAAGGTACTCGGGGTCACCAGCTCCCAACGCAGCCCGCTCTATCCCCAGTGGCCTGCCATTGCCGAAACGCTGCCGGGGTTCGAGGCAGTGAACTGGGCCGGCTTCTTCGGCCCGGCCGGCATCCCCGCGCCGATCGTCCGGCAACTCGGGACCGACCTGCTTGCCGTGCTGGGCACCCCGGAGATGGTCAAGGCTCTCGCCGCCATGGGCATCGAGCACGCGCCGCAAGGACCGGCGGAGTTCACCGACTTCGCACACGGCGAGCTGAAGCGATTCGCGGCCATCACCCGGCCCCTGCAGAAGTAAGGAATCTTCGTGAGTACGAGTTACCAGCTGTCCCGCAGCATCCCGTCCGATCCACCGTACGACCTCGTTGTCGCGGGCGGCGGCCCCGCCGGAACCGCCGCGGCCGTTTGCGCGGCGCGCCTGGGGCTCAAGGTCCTGCTGGCCGAAGCCACCGGCTGCCTGGGCGGCATGGGAACCAGCGGGCTCGTCGCGTCGTTCGGGCCGGTGTCCGACGGCGAACGCATGCTCGTGGGCGGCTTCATGAAGGAGCTGCTGGCGACGATGTGGGAGCAGAAGGCCTTCGCACCGCAGGTCACGCCGGACTACCTGAACCGGCAGCTCAATCGCTGGGTGCCGTTCAGTCCCGAGCACCTCAAGCGGATCCTCGACGCGTTCGCGATGGAAGCCGGTGTGGAGGTGCGTTTCTTCACCCGCGTGGTGGAAGCCGACGTCGACGGCAAGCGCATCGACGGCGTCGTTCTGGCCAACGTGGAGGGCCTGCGGCATGTGCCCGCCCGCGCTTTCATCGACGCCACGGGCGACGCGGCGCTGGCCGCCCTCGCGGGCGCGGAGTGCAAGGTGGTGCTGCGCGACACCGACACGGTGGCACCCAGCACGCTCTGCTCACTCCTGGCCGGGATGGACTGGACGCACCCCGACTACCAAGGCCAGGGCATGGACGCGGTGAAGGCGCGCGTGCGAAACGAGCTCGTGCCCAAGGCCATCGAGGACGGCTTCTTCACGCAGGAGGACCGCTTCTTTCCGGGGATGAACCGGGTCGGACCGCACGGTGCGACGCTGAACGCGGGCCATGTCTTCAACCTCAACCCGCTGTCGGTGCGCAGCCTGTCGGACGGAATGATGTTCGGCCGCAAGCTTGCGCTGGAGTACACCGAGTTCTACCGCCAGTACGTCCCCGGCTGCGAGCAGCTGGAGCTTCTGACCACGGCACCGGTGATGGGCGTGCGCGACTCTCGCCGCATCGTCGGCGAGTTCGAGCTGAAGATCGAGGACTTCCTCGCGCGCCGGCAGTTTGCGGACCAGGTGGCCGTCTACAACCGGCCGACGGACGTTCATCCCAGCGACACCAGCAAAAAGGAGTACGAGCGGTTCCTCAAGGACTTCCACGGCAAGGACAACCTCGGCCGCGGCGAGTGCGTGGGCATCCCCTACGGCATCCTCGTGCCGCGGGGTGCGCAGAACCTGTGGGTGGCGGGCCGGTGCCATTCCAGCGACACCAAGGTGCATGGCTCCATCCGGGCGCAGTCGGCGGCCTACATGATGGGGCAGGCCGTGGGCACGGCAGCCGCGCAGTCCCTGGCGACCGGACAGCCGGCGAACGACCTGGACACGCGCCAGCTGGTCGAAACCTTGCGCGAGCAGGGCGCCTACCTGCCGCAGGCCGAACTCGCCCGCGAAATGACCCGGGCGGAAGCGACATCGACGTGCTGACCCTCGACTTCCACCCCAGCGGCCGCCACTTCCTGCAGATCCCCGGGCCATCGCCGGTGCCCGACCGGATCCTGCGGGCCATCAGCCTGCCCACCATCGACCACCGTGGCCCGGAGTTCGGCGCCCTCGGCAAGCGGGTGCTGGCCGGCATGCAGCAGGTGTTCCAGACCGAGCATCCGGTGGTGATCTACCCGGCCTCGGGGACCGGCGCCTGGGAAGCGGCGCTCGTGAACACGCTGAGCCGCGGCGATCGGGTGCTGATGTACGAGACCGGGCACTTCGCCTCGCTGTGGCACAAGCTCGCGACTCGACTCGGCCTGGAAGCCGAATTGCTCGCACTGCCGGGCGGCGAGGGCTGGCGCAAGGGCGTGCAGGCGACGCTGATCGAAGAGCGGCTGAAGGCGGACACCGGCCACGCGATCAAGGCGGTCTGCGTGGTGCACAACGAAACCTCCACGGGCGCCACCAGCGACATTGAGGCGGTACGCCGCGCACTCGATGCTGCCCGGCACCCGGCCCTGTTGCTGGTCGACACCATCTCGGGGCTCGCGGCGGCCGACTACCGGCACGATGCCTGGGGTGTCGACGTGAGCATCTCGGGTTCACAGAAGGGGCTGATGCTGCCCCCGGGCATCAGCTTCAACGCACTGTCGCCGCGGGCGCTGCAAGCCAGCAGGGTGGCGCAGCTTCCCAGGTCCTTCTGGGCCTGGGACGAGATGCTCGAACTCAACGCTTCGGGCTACTTCCCGTACACACCCACGACCAACCTGCTGTACGGCCTGGCCGAAGCCTGCGACATGCTGCTCGACCGGCGCACCGGGGGCCTGGAGGGCGTGTTTGCCCGCCACCGCCGCTGGGCCGAGGGCGTGCGGGCGGCTGTCGAGGCGTGGGGCCTGGAGCTGCAGTGCACGGAAGCGGCGAGCCAGTCGCCGGTGCTGACCGGCGTGGTCACCCCGCCAGGCGTCGACGCGGACCAGGTTCGCCATCTGATCCACCAGCGCTTCGACCTGTCGCTCGGCACGGGGCTGGGGAGGCTCAAGGGGCGCATGTTCCGCATCGGCCACCTGGGCGACTGCAACGACCTGACGCTGATGGCGGCGCTCTGCGGGTGCGAGATGGGCCTGAAGCTCGCGGGCGTGCGGCTGGCGGGGTCGGGCGTGATCGCGGCGATGGCGCATTTTGCGGCGCACCCGCAGCCCGGCGCGCTACCGTGTTCCGGCACGTAGCGCCGGACCGCGCCGCTCAGTCGCGCATCGCCTGCTTCCACACCGTGTCGAAGGTCTCGCAGAAGGCCTCCTGCAGCTGCGACGGCGGCCGGTAGCGATTGCGCACGACGGCCACCGGCAGCCGCTCGCGGGTGCGGAACGGCCGGATCGCGAGCTGCTGGAACGTCGGTCCGGCCACGGCGGCGCGGTCCACGACCGCAATGCCACCGCCGGCCTGTGCCTGCCAGCACGCCGACGTGGCCGATCGCACATGGAAATGCACCTGCAGCGCCGCCGCCGCCTTGCCGTAGGCGCGCTGCAGCGCCTGCCCATACGGCGTGTCCGGGGGTGAGCCGATCACGCGCTCCCCGAGCAGATCGCGCGGGGAGACGCTGCGCCTGGCGGCGAGTGGGTGCTCCGGGGGGACGACACAGGAGAAGCCGCACTGGTAGCTTCGCACCTGCACAAGGTTAGGGTGCTCGTTGGGAAGCAGCGCGACGCCCACTTCGGCCGAATGGTCCAGGAGTGCGTCCACCATGATGGGCGCGATCAGGATCTCCATGCGGCTTTGCAGGCCCGGGTAGCGCTCGGCAAGCAGGGCCAGCGTGCGCGGCACCAGGTACGCGGCGAGGCTCGCCGAGACGGCGACGCTGAGCGTTCCGCTGCGTGGCGAGGCAAGGCTGCGCGAGACGTCGCGCACGCGCTCCACGCCCCGCCACAGGGCCTCGATCTCCGTGCGCAGTGCCTGAGCCTCGGGCGTGGGAACCAGCCGCCCCTTGATGCGCGAGAACAGCGCGAATCCGAGCTGTCGCTGCGCCTGGGCCAAGACCTTGCTGATGGCGGGCTGCGACACGTGCAGCAGCTCGGCGGCGCCACCCACCCCGCCGGTGAGCATGACGGCGCGGAACACTTCCATCTGCCGCAGGTTCATGGGCGGCCACGCTCCCGCATGGCGACCGGCCGCATCGACCCGCCCGGCCCCATGGCAGCAGACCCGTCGGGCCGCGTCGCCCGAACACCGCCCGTCATCCGTGAGCCGGCGCGCATCCTGGTCGTGCTCGCCGTCGGGCCTGGGGCCATGTCACGCCGATTGCGCAGGTGCTGCCCCCGCGTTCCTAGAACGAGGGCCCCTGACCGGCTTCGACCTGCTCGCGCGTGACGCCCTGCAAGCGCGCATGGATGCGGGCGCCCGTTCCCATCGCGAGCGCGAACACCAGCTCGCGCGGCCGCGGCGCGTCGTGGATGCACAGCGCCGTCGTGTTGTAGTGGCTGCGCACCCACGGTGAATTCACGTAGACGAGCGGGATCTGCAGCTGCGACCCCAGCGCGGCCACCATCTTTCCGGCGCTCACGAAGCCCTTGGCGCCCAGCACCTCCTTGATGCCCGCGCCGCCGGGCGCGTGCCAGGCGGCTGCGTGCTCGAGTTCGCCGTCGGTGCCCACCATGGAGCCCTTGCCGAACACCTGGATGTCGGACTTGTCCGTCCCCAGGTTCGCCAGCAGCTGCTGCGCCAGGTCCATTGCCAGCGGCTTGAGCGAGTTCATGAACGGCATCAGGTCGGATTCGAAGCGCCCCGCGAAGGGGTTCTCCATCACCACCGCCGCAACGCCGAGGCGCAAGGGCTGGGCGGCGGGCTTGCCCCCGTCGTGGTGGATGATCTCCTGGCAGAAGAAGGACTTGCGGATCCGGTGCTCCATTGCGTGTTTTCCTCGGTCACTGAATCCATTCGGGCGGCCCGCCGTCCAGCACGGCACCCACCAGGTCGCCGGTGCGCGCGATGTGCCGGCGCAGCAGCTCCACGGCTTTTTCCGTGTCGCGCGCGAGGGCCGCGGCCATGAGCTTCTGGTGCTCGTCATGCTTGCGGCGTGGCGCCTGCCGGTACTTGGCCGTCCAGCGGCGGTAGTGTTCGGCGCGGTCGAACAGTACGTCGACCAGGTCGCGCAGGATCTCGGAGGTGCACGCCGCGTACAGGCTCAGGTGGAAGGCGCGGTGCCGCGCGGACCAGTCGTCGTCCAGGGCGCGGGGGCCGTCGCCGAGCCGTCGCTCCACCAGCGCCAGCGAATGCGCGGCCGCAACCACTCCCGCTTCCCAGCTGTCGTCACCGTGCGCGATCGAGTCGCTCAGCGCCTCGCATTCGACCAGCAGGCGCACGCGCACCAGGTCGGCCACGCCGTCGGACGTGAGCCGCGCGACGCGAAAGCCGCGGTTTTCGAGGGTGCTGACGATCCCCTGCTCGGCCAGCCGGTTCAACGCCTCGCGCACCGGGCTGCTGCTGACCCCGAGGCGGCGCGTGAGCTCCTCCACCCGCAGGCGGGTGCCGGGCTCGAAGTCGCAGCGCACGATGGCCTTGCGCAGCTCGCGATAGACGTGCTCGGAAACCGGCTCGGGAGACGCTGGAAGGGCAGGGGCTTTCACGTTCCGCGGATTGTGCCGCATCCACGAACTGCGGCACCCGGGTTTGTGCCTATTTGGCGTTTTGTGCATAAAACGTACCGTCATCGCTCAAACCCACGAGAGAGGCACATGAAGCTTGTTTCCTACCTACACGACGGCCGCGAGGGCTGGGGCGCGGTCCAGGGTGATCGCATCACTGCGCTGGCAGAGCGCACCGGCTGCGCCGACCTGGCGAGCTTCCTGGGAAGTGCCGAGTTCGGCCGGCGCGACCAGCTCGTCGCCGACGCCCGGGACCAGCTGGCGCTGGCCGACGTGCAACTGCTGCCGGTCATCCCGCGCCCGGAAAAGATCGTCTGCGCGGTGCGCAACTACATGGACCACCACCAGGAGGTGCTGGCGGCCGGGATGCAGCGAGAGCTCTCCGCGGAGCCGCCGATCTTCCTGCGCGTGTGGCGCTCGCAGGTGGCGCACGGACAGGCCATCATCCGGCCGCGGGTGTCCGAATCCCTGGACTGGGAGGGCGAACTCGCCGTGGTCATCGGCAAGGCCGGGCGCGACATTCCGGAGGACCGTGCCTACGAGCACGTCGCGGGCTACTCCATCTACAACGACGCGAGCGTGCGCGAGTGGCAGTTCCACGCCAAGCAGATCGCCTCGGGCAAGAATTTCGAGGGCACCGGCGCCTTCGGCCCCTGGCTCGTCACAGCCGACGAGATCGAGCCCGGACAGCCGCTGAAGCTGGCCACGCGTCTGAATGGCGAGGTGGTGCAGGACAGCCACACGGGGCACATGATCTTCTCCACCGCCCGGCTGATCGCCTACGCCTCGACCATCTTCACGCTGGTGCCCGGGGACGTGATCGTCACCGGCACGCCCGCGGGCGTGGGCTGGAGCCGCAAGCCACCGCGCTTCATGAAGCCGGGCGATGTGGTCGAGGTCGAGATCGAGCGGATTGGCATCCTGCGCAATCCCATCGAGGCGCAGGGCTGAGAAGCTGAGCCCCGGCAATTCACAACAGAAGGAGACAAGACATGGATCGACGTGACTTCATGGCGGGCGGCTTCGGCGCGCTCCTGGCCGGTGCCCTGCCGGCTGCATTCGCCCAGTCCTGGCCCGACCGCCCGATCCGGGCCGTGCAGGGCTTTCCTGCCGGCGGCAACGCCGACACCATCGCCCGCCTCGTCGGCACGGAGATGTCCAAGGCGCTCGGGCAGCCGTTCGTCGTGGAGGCGGTGACCGGGGCGGGCGGAACGCTCGGCTCGGCGGCTGTCGCGCGCGCGGCGCCGGACGGCAACACGATCCTGCTCGCCACCGGAGGCCACGTGGTGGCTGGTGCGCTGTACGACAAGCTGCCCTACGACACCATCGCCAGCTTCGATCCGGTCTCCACCATCACCTTCTTTCCCTTCCTGCTCGCCGTGCCGGCGGACTCGAAGTTTCGCAACCTGGGTGACGTGTTGTCGGCCGCGCGCGGCGCGCCGGGCACCATCGGCTACGGGACCGCTGGCGTGGGCTCGACGCACCACCTCGTGGGCGAGCTGCTGGCAAAGATGGCCGGCGTGCGGATGATGCACGTGCCTTTCCGCGGCGATGCCGCCTCCATCCCGGCGCTTCTGGGCAATAACATCCCGCTCGTCATCGCGCCGCCGACGGCCGTCCTGGGCCATGCGAAAGCGGGGAAGGTTCGAGTGCTGGCCGTGACCGGGCCGGAGCGCTGGGGCGCCATGCCGGACGTGCCCACCGTCGCCGAGCAAGGTGTCGCGGGTTACGACGTGCGTTCCTGGGCCGGCTGGATGGTGCCTGCCGGAACGCCCCCGGCCGTCATTGCGCGGCTGAATGCCGAAACGCTCAAGGCCTTGCAGGTGCCCGCCGTCAAGAGCCGACTGGAAGACATGGGCGGCGAAGCGCGCGGAAGCACGCCGCAGGAGATGCGCGCCATGATGGTCGCCGAGCTCCAGAAGTGGAAGCAGGTGGTGGCCGACGCGGGCATCCCGCGCATGGGTTGAACGCACGATGCAGGCCGTCCTGCTGGACGAGCCGGGGGGGCCCGAAGTCCTCCGGCTGCGTGAGTTGCCGCTGCCGCAGCCTGGCCCAGGCCAGGTGCGGATCAAGGCCATGGCCATCGGCGTCGGTCGGCCCGACGCCCTGATCCGCACCGGGCGCTACAAATGGATGCCGCCGCTGCCGGCCATACCGGGAAACGAAATGGCTGGCGTGGTCGATGCGCTCGGCGATGGCGTGAGCGGGGTGCGCCTGGGTGAGCGGGTGCTGCTCAGCGCCCGCGAGCTGCCGCAGCGCGGTGGCTGCTATGCGCAGTACGCCTGCGCGCCGGCAGCGGCCTTGTACGCATTGCCGGATTCCATCGGCTTCGACGACGCAGTGAGCCTGCCCAACTTCCAGCTCGCACAGGCCCTGCTGTTCCACTGCGGCGGGCCCCAGCGGGCCCGGTCCGTGCTGCTCACCGGAGCCGCCGGCGGCGTCGCCAGCGCGATGACGCAGTTGGCGACGGCCTGCGGCATGCGCGTGATCGCCACCGCGAGCACGCAGGCCAAGCGCGAGTTCGCCATCGCCAATGGGGCGCGGCACGCACTGGACCCGTCGTCGGGCGACCTGGCCGACCGGGTGCTTGCGGCCACCGAGGGGCACGGGGTCGACCTGGCCATCGACCCGATCGGTGCGGCGCTCTTCATGCAGTGCCTGGACTGTCTCGCGCCGCTGGGCACCGCCGTCTCCTACAACATCGTCGGCGGCCCTCCCGCCGGCGATGTGTTCGCGCGCCTGCGCCACCACCTCGGCAAGAGCCTCGGCGTGCGCGTCTTCTCCATGCACACCTTCGACGCCGACCCTGTCCTGCGCCGGGCCTTGATGACCGCAAGCATCGAGGCCATGGCGGCAGGCCGCGTGCAGGCGCCTTCCAGCACCGTGCTGCCGCTGGAGCAGGCCAGCGAGGCTCACCGCCTCCTGGACGCACCGGACACGCTCGGCAAGATCATCCTCCATCCACACGGCATGCCATGCAACTGACCTGTACTCCCCAGCTTTCGCACTTTGGCGTCTATGTGCGGGACATCGATGCGATGACCCGCTTCTACACGGAGGTCTTCGGCCTGCGGGTGACGGACCAGGGCGAAGGCCGCAACTTCAAGGTGAAGCTGCATTTCCTGAGTGGAACACCCGACCAGCATCACCAGCTCGTGCTGGCGAGTGGACGCCCGGCCGACGTCCCCAGCACCGTGATGCAGCTGTCCTTCAAGGTGACCGAGATCGATCACCTGCGCCAGGTGCGCGCGCGCGCGCTGGATGCAGGCGCCACGCAGATGCGCGGCATGAACCATGGGAACGCCCTGTCCATCTACTTCGCGGACATCGAGGGCAACACCGTCGAGGTCTACCTGGATACGCCCTGGTACGTGCCGCAGCCGCATGGATACCCGCTCGATCTGGAGAAGACCGACGAGGCGCTGTGGGCCGAGACGGAAGCGAGGTGCCGGGCCGACCCGGGATTCCGCCCCGTGGCCGACTGGGCACGCGATTTCGAACGGAGCCGGCCGATCAAGGGCGCTTGAACCGCTTGCGCGCCTCCTCCACCTGCGCTCTGGCCACGCACCCGTCAGCGTGGTCGTTCACCAGCCCCATCGCCTGGATCAGGGCATGCATCGTGGTCGGCCCGACGAACTTCCAGCCACGCCTCTTCAAGTCCTTGGACAGGTCAAGGGACGCCCGGGAGACCGACACGGAGCGATGCGCGTCGAGTTCATGCGCAGCGGGCTCGAAGCGCCAAAAGTACGCGGCCAGCGTGCCCGTCTCCTGGACCATGTCGCATGCACGCCGCGCGTTGTTGATCACCGCTTCGATCTTGCCGCGGTGGCGCACGATGCCTGCATCGGCAAGCAGGCGCGCGACGTCCGCTTCATCGAAGCGCGCGACGGCGCGGAAGTCAAAGCGCCTGAACGCTTCGCGGAAGTGCTCTCGCTTGTCGAGGATCGTCCGCCAGCTCAGTCCCGACTGGAACCCTTCGAGGCTCACCTTCTCGAACAGGCGAGCATCGTCCGCCACGGGAAAACCCCATTCGTGGTCGTGATAGGCGAGGTAGTCGGGTGACGCGCCGGCACACCAGCCGCAGCGAGGAAGTCCGTCAGGACCCGGGACCGTGATGCTCATGCCGGGATGATGCCGCAACCCCGGGACATGCTGCCCGGCGTCCGCCTTGGGGCCAGAAGCAGCCGTCTGCCCCGCGCGCGGCGGGCGCCACTGGCGCCGCCTCGGCGGATCCGCGACTTGCCAACGCAGCGCTGGCGCCGCGCTGCCGCCGTAGCGCCGCCTGCAGCTGTCGCGCCGCCCGTCCACCGTTCGTCGATGCCGCGACCCCGTTCGCGTCGGGCCCGGAGGATGCCCTCGAGCTCCTCGCGGCTACAGGCCGCAGCGGCTTGGTGCAAAACGCCCGGTGAATCGTCGTCCCAAGCGTCCAAGGGGTCATGCATCGGGTTTGCTTCGTGCTTCGGGCTCATCGGAGCGTCAGGTCATCGATCTTCTTCGAGTCGATGTGCCGCGTGAAGCTGGTGAGTGCGGAGTTCACCGCCGGATGCCTGAACAGTTCGAGCGACGCTACTTCCCCGAGCGCCTTGAAGCTGTTGAAGATCGCCACGTCGCCCTCGTATCTTCGTGCGTGCCGCGCTTGCTGGAGGCAATCCTGCGTCAGGAGCCGGTTGAGCAAGACAGCTGTTTTTCTGTTCGCTTCCTCCAATGCCTCCGTGCCAACGCGTGTGCTGGTGGAAAGTGCGGGGTGGACCGACGAGACAGCGAACATCCAGCGCACAAGATCATTTCGATCGTTTGACGAAGTCGACCTGACAAGGCACTTGGCAAGATCGTCCGAGTAGGCGCCCGCGTGCGTGGCAGCGCTGAAGAGAACGAGTGCGAGAGGCAGTAACTTTTTCATCCATGCTCCAATCCACGGATCACTGCGATTCCGTGATGAAGAGAGCATCACCTCAGACTAGATTCCAGAACAGTGTGGAAAACCGAAGCGGCCCGGCCAGTACGGCAAGGGATGCCTGATTGACGGCTGCTTCCGGCCATGAGCAGTCATCGAGTTTCGGAGTGCCTGCCTATACTCAGCGATTTTTTGCTACATCAGCGCATGAAGAATGTCGTGCAAACGCCTCTGCCTCAATGCGTCGGGATGGGCATTGCCGTGACGATGCTCGCTGCGTGCCTCCTGGTTGGACCGGCGGGCGCCACGGACCTTGCGCAACCCGCCAAGATGCTCCTCGCCCCGGCTCCTGAATACCCAGCTGCCGCTCGACGCCGCGAACAGGAGGGCACAGTTCATGTGCGCATTCGTGTTCTCGCGAGCGGTCAGCCAAGCGAGGTCCACGTGCAAAGGAGCTCCGGCATCGCCGAGTTGGACCGGTCGGCAGTTGCGGCTGCGGAGGGTTCGAGCTTCCGCCCGGCGCTGAGCGCCACAGCCGACCCGATGGACTCCTGGGTGCTCGTGCCTTACAAGTTCATACTGCAGGACTAACCAGGGCCGTCGCCGTCCGAGTAGGTCTGCTTTCGGCCAGAAGCAGCCATCCTGCCTGGACACGGTTGCTCGCTTGGGCCGTGCGTCTCCTTCCACGGGAGCGAGCGCCTTGCTATCCTCCCCGCGATGCACCATGAGCGGCTCTTCCTGCGACTCGACGGCGACCCGCTGTACGCGCCGGAGACGACGGTACCGGCCGGCACCATGCGCGAGCTTGCAGTACCGGCGGCGCTGCGCGGGCTGGTGGCGCATCTGATCGCCTACGACGAGCGCCTGCCCGCCGGAGCAGTGGTCAGCGAACGCGTCGTGCCTGATGGCGCACTGCGCCTCATCCTTGATTTCAGCTCCGGCGGGGCGCAGCTTGTCGGCCCGAGTGCACGCCCCGTTTTGTTGTCCATGACCGGACACATGTCGGGCCTGTCCGTCACGCTGCAGCCTGGCGCGGCGCTGATGCTTTTCGGCATACCGGCCCACGAACTCGCCGAGAAGGCGGTCGCCTGGGACGATTTGGTACGTGCGGGCCATCGCGGCCTGTACGGCCTCGTGCAGGAATGGAGCGGAGACAACGAGCGCGCGCGCGTCCTGTGCGCGGCCTTGCAGGGCATGGCTAGCGATACCGACGGCGAGGAGCGCCGCAAAGCCATGGGCGCGGCGGCCTGGCTTCGTTCGGGCGGTCATGCACGGTCGGTGCGCGCCGTGGCCGCCGCGGTCGGCATCAGTGAGCGCCGCCTGCAGCAGATCTTCCGCTCCCAGCTCGGCCTGTCGCCGGCCGCTTGGCGCCGGCTCATGCGGGTGCACGAATGCCTGAGGCTGCTGCGCCTGCAAGGTCCGAAGCGATGGACCGACATTGCCCTGGAGACCGGGTTCTACGACCAGTCGCACCTGGTCAACGAGTTTCGCGCGCTCTGCGGGCTGACCCCTGGCCAGTTCTTGCACCGTTTCGTTTCGGGTTTCTCCAAGACACCTGTCTAGAGCGCGGCCACCATCGGGCACATGCATTCGAAAAAGGAGCAAGGCATGGCCGCATTGAGGAACTGCGTGGCCCTGGTCACTGGCGCGAGTCGCGGGGCCGGGCGCGGAGTCGCCATCGAGCTGGGCGCAGCCGGCGCCACGGTCTACGTTACCGGACGCAGCACGCGCGGCGCGCCGGCGCAAAGCTATGGCGAGATCGTGAGCCTCTCGGGGATGAAGCAGGTGCCAGGTAGCATCGACGAGACGGCTGAAGAGGTGACGCGTGCCGGCGGTCACGGCATCGCAGTCCGGTGCGACCACACCAGCGAGGAGCAGGTGCTGGCCCTGTTCCGGCAGGTTGAACGAGAGCAGGGCCGCCTGGACCTTCTGGTCAATAACGCGTGGGGCGGGCACGAGAAATTCGACGGCATCTTCCAAGCGCCCTTCTGGCAGCGGCCGATGGAACTCTGGGATGCGATGTTCGACCGTGGGGTGCGCAATCACCTGCTGGCCAGCCGCCTGGCGGCTCCCATCTTGGTGCGCCAGCGGAAGGGACTCATCGTCACCACCACCTTCTGGGACCGCGATCGCTATCTCGCTGGCAATCTGTTCTATGACCTGGCGAAAGCCTCCATGACGAGGCTCGCCTTCGGCATGGCGCAGGAACTCAAGCCGCACAACGTGGCCTCGGTGGCCGTGTCGCCGGGTTGGATGCGCACCGAGTTCGTCCTCGCAGGCCACCACACCGATGAGGCGAGCTGGCGAGAGCGTCCCGAATTGGCGGGTACCGAATCGACCCGTTACGTAGGCCGTGCCATCGCCGCGCTGGCGGCCGATTCGCGGGTCCTCGAAAAGACAGGCCGCGTCCTTCGCGTGGGGGATTTGGCCGTGGAGTATGGCTTCACGGACATCGACGGCCGCACGGTCCCGCCCTTCGAGCTCGATGGCTCATGAGGCGGCGAACTGCAGCGCCTGAATTGCGCGAGTCACAGACGGTGGCCGAGTAGGCGACCCTTGTTCCAGGCAGAGCGTCGTTTGCAACCACCAAGGCTCATCATTCCTGCCGCAGAGCAGGGCACCGCCCGCAACATGAACACAGTGGCAAAGTTGGCGGAACTGGCGGCGTGCCTCTAGCCCGTGTGCGAGGACCCGCAGGGCGACCCGAAAGATCCTTTCAGGAACCTGGGTGTTGGGCTGAAGTCTTTCCGGCTTGCAGCGTGACGGCTGCTTCCGGCCAGGGGCATCCGCCCAGGAAGAGGGTACGTTGAACATGGTCGGACGTCGGTGCGACTGCGAAGGTGTTGACGCGTTCTGCGTCCGACCGCCCGTCGACTGGGGCCGCGCTTGCAAGCAGGAACACGACCGGTTCGTCCGCGTCGATCTCCCGCATCTGAATGGGAGAGGCGGGGGCCTTGGAGTCGTTCCAGTTCATGACAGGACGACGATCGTCCAGAAAACGGAACTCTGTGTCTGTCCAGAGCCGGTTTCTCGGTGCGTGCGCGACTCCTAGAATGGCTTTTGGGCGGCCGGTCAAGGCCGACCCCGCGCAGGTGTTCGGCGATGAGTCGCTGGACAGCCCCCGCCGGCGAGATTGCCGGACTGCATGAATCAGTGAAGGAGCCCGAATGCTAGGCAAGTCGACAAGGGTTGGCATTATTGGTGGAGGCTTAGGTGGGCTCTCCGCGGCGATTGCACTGAAGAAGATCGCGGGGATCCAAGCCACCGTGTTCGAGCAATCACACAAGCACGATGAGGTGGGCGCGGGGGTCACCATTGCACCCAATGCCTCTCGTGTCCTCGACAAGTTGGGGCTGCTCGAGCCGATGCAGCGCGCGGGAGCGATTCCGGATGGAAGCGGCGTCTATCTGGACGCCATGGGCAACCTGGTCACCGAGGCAGCCTGGGAAGACACAGCGAAGCAGTACCAGAACATTGGCATGTACAGGCCCGACATGATCGACATCCTGGTGCAAGCGGTGGATCCGGAGGCGATCCGGCTCCACCATCGCGCAAAGTCGATCGAAATGCTGGATGCAGGTGTCCGCGTCCACTTCGAGAACGGCAAGCAGGAAGACTTCGATGCCGTCATAGGCGCCGATGGGATCCGCTCGGTGGTGCGCAAGGCCGTCGGGCAACCCACCCAGTTCGCCTACTCCGGATTCATGGCATACCGGGGTGTGATCGATGCGTCCGACCTCCCCAGGGACTGGAACAGGATCAGCCAGACGTGGATGGGTAATGACCGGCACCTGATGACCTATCCATTGCAGCAACACAAGCTGTACAACTATGTCGCTTGCGTGCCCAGTGACAGACCGCTGAAGGGACCTTGGTCCGGGCCTGCAGACGTGGACGAAATCAAAACTGAATTCAGCCGTCAAGCCTGGGATCCCAGAGTCCATCGGTTCATCTCGGCGATCAAGGAGACCTTCTGGTGGGGTCTGTTCGACATCGAGCCCCTCACCAATTGGTCGCGAGGGCCCATCGCCCTGCTGGGCGACGCGGCGCACACCATGGTTCCGCACCAGGGCCAAGGGGTGAACCAGGCGTTCGAGGACTGCATCACGCTGGCCTTCTTCCTCAAGCAGGCCAACAGTGTCCGTGACATCCCGGAAGCCTTCAGGCGCTACACCGCCGTTCGCATGCAGCGTGCGACGATCCTGCAGGTGGGTTCGCGCAGGGCCGGCGCAATGTTCGATTCGCAATTGCAATTCACCAACACCAAGAAGCGCGACCTCGACATCGCTTCAGGACGCGACTTCCGCAGAGCGGCAGTTTTCGACTACGACGCGCTCAAGGTGGCTGAGAACGCACTCGAACGATTCAAGAGGCTTTGATCCATATGACATCGATCAGCATCATTGGCAGCGGCAAGATGGGTTTGGCCATTGCGAACATCGCAGCGCTCGCGGGAGCGGATATTCAAATAGTCAATCGCAGCGCCAAGCCCACCAAGGATCACCCCGATGCCAGGTATGCGGCTCTCGGCGACGATCTGACCGGGGATCTTGTCGTCCTCGCAGTCCCGTATGGCGCCTACCCAAACATATTGAAGCACTATCGGGACAGGCTCGGCGGCAAGGTTGTCATCGACATTGCCAACACCATCGATTTCACCACGTACGAGCAACCAGAGGCTCTGGTGGGCACCTCCACCGCTCTTGAACTTGCGAAGCAGCTTCCTGGGGACGTCGCCGTCCTGAAGGCGTTCAACGCGAATCTCGCGGACACGCTCATTGCCCGCACGAATGGCACGACGGCGACCACAGTCTTGTTCGCCGGAGACGACGCCGAGGGGAAGATTGCACTCGCGGATATGCTCAGAGCGGCGGGACTTCGCGCAGTCGATGTCGGCCCTCTTCAGCGCTCGAGGCAACTGGAGGCAATCGGGTTTCTGCAGATGGTGCTGGCATCATCGGGGAAAACGCGCTTTGAATCGGGCTTCACTCTTCTGCCCTGACGCCAACTCAACTGGTCGTACGTTGCTGTTCCGGCCACTTTGGGCAGTCCTGTATCGGCGAAGGTAGGCGTTTGTCCTGGCCACAGCATGCTGGAGGTGCTGCGCTTGGAGCGGCTCATGTCGGCACTTCCTCGCCGCCCACCAGGTGGCGGTAGCGCAGGTTGAGCAGCACATAGCAGATCATCGTGGCCGTCATCCCCACCAGAATGGCCTCGGGTTCGAGCGGCAACATCAGCACGAGTGTTGTCAGGGCGAAAACGGCGGCGGTATTGGTCACGAGGTACGTCCGCAGCTCCGGGACCTCCATGTAGTAGCCGTACTGCTTGCCCAGGAAGAACAGCACTGTGCCGATGGCGGCCAGTTGACGGAAGTCGTCCCGGTCGAGGTCGCCCAGGATCGCATGCCGGATCAGCGAGGCGAGGATCGCCAGGCCGATCAACACGAAAAAGTGCGAGTAGAGGATCGAATGCCCGGTGGTGAGCTTGCGCTGTTCCAGCAGGTGGAAGCTGTCGAAGTAGATCCACCAGATGGCCGACACCATGACGAATCCGCTGACGGCGGCGACGACGTTGGACGGGCCCCAGGTGATGCCCGCCAATGCCGCGGTGATGCTGATCACGGATTCGCCCAGCATGATGATGGTCAGCAGGCCGATCCTCTCGATCAGGTGCGGCGTGTGCGCCGGCACGACCTGCAACCGCTGGTTCAGCAGCACCAGGGCCGCCATGTCGAACACGATCCCCCCATAGAAGACCAGGTAGCTCCAAGGCGGCTCCAGAAGGACGGATGAAAGGCTGATCGCGGCGCCAACGGCGAAGACAGCGCTCACCGTCGTCGTGATGCCCCCCCGGTCGTGGTGCTTGCGCTTGGAAACGAGATACATGAGGGCGATGATCAGCCGCGCCCCGCAGTAGCACGCCACGGTCAGCGCGTCGTGGTCCTGCGCGCCGGTCGAGATCTGCGCCGAGATCACGATCAGCAGGAACATGATCAGCAGGGTCGACAGGCGGTGCTGGCGGCTGTCGGTGTCGAAGCGATTGGCGTAGATCGTGTGGCCCGCCCAGATCCACCACAGCGGCAGGAACACGAGCACGAAGTGCAGGAACTGCTCCGCCCCGACGTGGCCGTCGTGCGCGTCGTTCAGGATCTCGCCGGCGCGGCTCACGGCGACGACGAAAATCAGGTCAAAGAACTTCTCCAGCCAGGTTGCTTGCCTGTGCCGATCGAAATATCTCAGGTCCTTCACGGGCCGATCGTAGCCTCTGAAGGTTGGTCGTGCGCTTGTCGGGCCTTCCCATGCCCTTGACCATCCTGCGGGGCCCAAGTTCGCCGCAAGCGCTTACCAAGAAAAACAAGCTTGCCATGCTCGTCGGATCGAGCGGCCTGCCTGGATCAGCCCGCGCTGGGCAGCAGACCTCTACGCATGCCCGAGCGCGGTGGGATCCAGCACACCGGGCGCTGCGCAGGCCGCACCTTCCATGCCGGCACCAGAGGCGCCGTCCGACACGCCTGTCTTGTGCCGGCTTGCAGAATGCTCCCCCGCTCTGCTTTCCGGAGGCTGCCCATGCCGCCACCTGCCCCGCCTTCCCGCCACGCCATCCGGCTGCGCGTCAACGGTACGCCGCACGAGCTCGAAGTCGAGAGCTGGACTGCGCTACTGGACCTCTTGCGCGACCACCTCGACCTCACGGGCACCAAGAAAGGCTGCGACCACGGACAGTGTGGCGCCTGCACAGTACTCGTCGACGGCGTACGCGTGCTTTCCTGCCTGAGCCTCGCCGTCATGCACGACGGCCGCGAGGTGACCACGGTGGAGGGCCTCGCCCACGGCGACCAGCTGCATCCGCTGCAGGAGGCCTTCATGCAGCACGATGCCTTCCAGTGCGGCTACTGCACGCCGGGGCAACTGTGCTCGGCCGTCGGATTGGCGAGCGAGGGACACGCGAAGTCGCTGGATGACGTTCGGGAGCTGATGTCGGGCAATCTGTGCCGCTGCGGCGCCTATGCGCAGATCGCCCAGGCGGTGGCGCAGGTGGTGCTCGGACCCGGACCGCACGCCAGCGAGGTGGCGCGCAGCGCCTGGATCGCGGGGACGACGGTGAATGCACGCGGCGCCCGGGCAGGGGAGGAGCCGGCATGAACCCGTTCACGTTTGTCACGGTAGAAGACGTTCCCGGGGCGCTCTGGCTGGCCGGCGAGGGTACAAGCTTCATCGCCGGTGGCACCAATCTCATCGACCTGATGAAGGTGAGCGTGCTGCGGCCTGCGCGGCTGCTCGACATCAACCGGCTCGGGCTCGACGCGATCGAGCCCACGTCCGACGGTGGCGTTCGGCTGGGCGCGCTGGCCCGCAACGCGGCCACGGCCTGGCACCCGCTGGTGCGCGAGCGGTACCCCCTGCTGGCCACGGCCATCCTGGCCGGCGCCACCGCGCAGATCCGCAACATGGCCACCAACGGTGGCAACCTGCTGCAACGCACGCGCTGCTGCTACTTCTACGACATTGCCACACCCTGCAACAAGCGCCAGCCGGGTTCCGGCTGTTCGGCAATGGGGAGCCTCGCGCGGCAGCATGCCATCCTGGGTGCCAGCGCGCATTGCGTGGCCACCCATCCCTCCGACATGTGCGTGGCGCTCGCCGCGCTGGAAGCGACGGTGCAGGTTGTGTCCCCGCGCGGCGAACGCACGATCCCGTTCGCCGATTTCCACCGCCTGCCCGGTGACCGCCCGGACCTCGACACCACGCTGGCGCATGACGAGCTGATCGTCGCGCTCACGCTGCCGCCGGCGGACGGATTCCGGGCCCACAGCGTCTACCTCAAGCTGCGCGAGCGGCTGTCCTATGCCTTCGCGCTGGTTTCGGTGGCGGCGGCACTGGACCTGGACGGCGGCATCATCCGCGCCGCGCGGCTGGCCCTCGGCGGCGTGGCCCACAAGCCCTGGCGCGATCCGGCCGCCGAAGCGCTGCTGGTCGGCCAGCCGGCGAAGGAAGCATCGTTCGCGCGCGCCGCCGACGCACTGCTGCAGGGTGCCGTGCCGCAGGGCGCGGGCGAGGGCAGCAACGCGTTCAAGATCCCGCTGGCGCGGCGGGCCATCGTCCGCGCGTTGGCGCTCGCCACTGCCGGCACGGTCACCCAGCACGCGGAGGATGCACCATGAGCGCCGGCCCCGCGACGCCGCTGCAGCCGGTGGCCGCCGATGGGGCCGGCTTCGTCGCCTTGGGCGATCCCGTCCCGCGCATCGACGGGCGTGCGAAAGTGACCGGGCAGGCTCGCTATGCCGCCGAGATCACCGTGGACGGCCTCGTGCATGGCGTCGTGGTCAATGCCGCCATTCCCCGCGGACGCATCCTGGCCGTGCACGATGCGCAGGCGCGGGCGGTGCGCGGTGTGCTGGATGTGCTGTGGCACGGCCAGCCCAGCGAGGCGCCGCAGCTCGCGCACTATTTCGGGTCAGGCGAGGATTTCTCCACCGTGCCGGTCAAGCCGCTGGTGAGCGACAGGGTGCACTATGCCGGCCAGCCGGTGGCGTTGGTGCTGGCGCAGAGTTGGGAAGCGGCGCGCTACGCGGCCGGTTTGGTGCGCATCGACTACGAGCGGCAGCCACACGCGACCGACCTGCTGCGGCGCCGCGCCGATGGCCGCGCCCCCTACGAGCTCGACGAAGACACGGCGCCGCCCACGCCGCGCGGCGACGCCGACGCGGCTTTCGCCATCGCGCCCGTGAAGACGGACGCCGAATTCCACCAGGCCGTCGAGCACCACAACCCGATGGAACTGCACGCCAGCACGGTGATCTTCGAGGGCGATGGCAGGCTCACCATCCACGACAAGAACCAGGGCGGCTACGCGACCCGCAAGCGGCTGGCGAAGGTGTTCGGCTTGCCGGAGAGCCAGCTGACGCTGCTGAACACGTTCGTGGGCGGCGCCTTCGGTTCCGGTCTGCGGCCGCAGTACAACCTGCTGCTGGCGATCGTCGGCGCGTTGCACCTGCGGCGGGCGGTGCGGGTGGTGCTGACGCGCCAGCAGATGTTCACCTTCGGGCATCGGCCGGAGATCTGGCAGCGGGTGCGACTGGGCGCAGCGCGCGACGGCACGCTCCAGGCGCTGATCCACGAGGCGGTAGGCGAAACCTCGCGCGTGAGCGACTTCACCGAGATGGTCACGCGATGGTCGGGCACGCTTTATCGCTGCGAGAACCTGCGCGGCGACTATCGCGTGCTGCCGCTGGATCTGCCGACGCCGCTGGACATGCGGGCACCGGGGGCGGCCAGCGGCCTGTTCGCGCTGGAGGTCGCCATGGACGAACTGGCGCAGGCGCTGGGAATGGACCCGCTGGCGCTGCGCCTGCACAACCACGCCGAGCGTTCGCCATCCGGCGACAAGCCGTATTCCAGCAAGAAGCTACGCGAGTGCTACCTGCTCGCGGCGGAGCGCTTCGGCTGGTCGCGGCGCCCCCCGCAGCCGCGCAGCATGCGCGAGGGCCACGAACTGATTGGCTGGGGCATGGCCAGCGGGCAATGGATCGCCGAGCAGCAGGAAGCGCAGGCGCGGGTGGTGTGGCATGCCGATGGCTGTGTTGACGTGGAAACGGCGGCCAGCGACATCGGCACCGGCACCAGCACGGTGCTGGCGCAGCTTGCGGCGGCCGCGCTGGGTATGCGGCTGGACGACGTGCGCGTGCACATCGCCGACACGCGCCTGCCCCAGGCGCCGACGGAAGGCGGGTCTTCGCACGTGGCCAGCGTCGGCTCGGCGGTGGATGGTGCCTGCGAGAAGCTGCGCAAGAAGGTCTGGCAGCTCGCGCGAGCGATGGCCGGGTCACCGCTGGCCGGCAGCGAGTTCGCGGACGTGGAGTTCATCGGCGGCAGCGTGCGGCTGCGCAATTCGACGGGCGATGGGCTGGGCCTGCACCAGGTGCTGGCGGGCGCAGGCGTCGGCACGCTGGAGGCGCACTTCCACCTGGAGCCGGACGAGGACGAGCAGGGCCGCTACCAGCGCGCCGCCCATTCGGCGGTGTTCTGCGAGGTGCGGGTGGACGAGGCCATGGGCACCGTGCGCGTCACGCGGGTGGTGAGCGCGGTGGCTTGCGGCCGGATCATCAACGAGCTCACGGCCCGCAGCCAGGTCCTGGGCGGCATCGTCTGGGGCATCGGACAGGCGCTGCATGAGGGTACCTTGATCGATCACGGGCTCGGCCGCTTCATGACCGTGGACCTGGCCAATTACCACGTGCCGGTGAACGCGGATGTCCATTCGCTGGAGGTCATCTTCGTGCCGGAAGACGATCGCATCGTCAGCCGCCTGGGCGCCAAAGGCGTGGGCGAGATCGGCGGGCTGGGAGTCGCGGCCGCGATCTCCAATGCGATCTGGCATGCCACCGGGCGCAGGACCCGGGTGCTGCCGATGACGCCGGAGAAGGTCATGTCGCCGGTAACGGCCTGAAGCCCGTCTGCGGCCAGGCGAGAGCCGGCAATCTCGTCGGGGGCACAGGCGGAGCTGCGGTCGTGAACGCCGCTGACCGCCGCCTGCTGCCTGCTTGTGCTTGCACGTCGAACGTGGAAACGGCAGGTGCGGAGTTGCCCCAGGACTGGCGCACAAAGGTCGTCAAAGCGGCCATGAGCCATGGGCTGCGCAGGCCTGACGGCTACGTCCGCGAACGTTCGGGGCCGGCGAAGCCGTTGAACGCTCGCGCGGCGGATGCGAACCGCTCGACCTCCGTGGCGACGACCCGGGCGCCGCGCGCAGGAGGGAGGGTGACGCGTGGGGCTCCGCGGCGCCCGTCAGCCACCGCCGCAGCTTCTCGGCGCTGCTCAACGGCGAGGTCGACCGGGTTTCGCTGGAGCACGAGATGATCATGGAGAGCGGCGAGCCACCAAGCGTGCCGAACCCTGGCTGCCGGCAGCGCCTGCGTAGTGGCGGATCTGCTGCAGGGCCAGCGACGATTCCAGGTGCCCTCCGCAGCCGTGGACAGGTGAGGACCGGCGCTTCCAGCGACCGCCCGACGCTGCTGCGCTCGCGCTCAGACGCGCTGGGCCCATGCCTCCCTCAGGTACGGCGCAGTGCGACTGAGCTTGTTCGCCACGACCGTCTCGACGGTGCCACTCGCGACGATGCGGCCTCCCTCGGCGCCCGCCCCAGGTCCGAGGTCGATGATCCAGTCGCTTTGCGCCATCACGCGGACATCGTGTTCGACCAGCACCACGGTGTTGCGTGCATCGACCAAGGCATGAAGTTGCCGCATGAGGCGGTCCACGTCGGCCGGATGCAGGCCGGTTGTCGGCTCGTCCAGGACGTACAGCGTCGAGCCGCGCTGGGAACGCTGCAGTTCGGTGCCCAGCTTGATGCGCTGGGCTTCGCCGCCCGAGAGCTCGGTCGCAGGCTGTCCCAGGCGCAGGTAGCCCAGCCCGATGTCTTCGAGTACCGACAGGCTTCGCGCAATCGACGGCTGGTCTGCAAAGAACGCCCTGGCAGCCTCGACCGTCAAGCCGAGCACGTCGGCGATCGACTTGCCGTTCCACAGGATGCTCAGCGTGGCCTCGTTGTACCGGGCGCCATGGCACTTCGGGCAGGGTGCATAGACGCTGGGCATGAACAGCATCTCCACGCTCACGAAGCCCTCGCCCTCGCAGGTGTCGCAGCGGCCCTTGGCGACGTTGAACGAGAAGCGGCCCGCGTCGTACCTGCGTGCCCTGGCCGCGCGTGTCGATGCGAACAGCTTGCGCACGTCGTCGAACAATCCCGTGTAGGTCGCAAGGTTCGAGCGGGGCGTGCGGCCGATCGGCTTCTGGTCGACCACGACGAGGCGTCGGATGGCGTCCTGGCCGCCCGCCAGACGACCCGCTGCCCGCATGGACGAAACCGGACCTTCGCCCTCGCCATCGCCCTGGTCCTCACGCGCCACTTCCTGGCCGAGATGGGCCGACACCAGGTCGACCAGGGCATGGCTCACCAGGCTCGACTTTCCCGACCCGGACACGCCCGTCACCGTCGTCAAGGCACCGATGGGGAAGGCGGCGTCGACGCCGTGGAGGTTGTTGTGCCGGATCCCCTCCAGCCGGAGGTAGTCCCGGGCCACGCGGGCCTGCGCGCGCGCGTCGCGCGCGACAGGCGCCGTGCCGAACAGGTAGCGCGCCGTGTGGGAAGCGGTCACGTCCTGCAGGCCTTCCGGCGGGCCGCTGTAGAGGATGCGGCCGCCTTTTTCGCCGGCGTCGGGGCCGACGTCCACCAGCCAGTCCGCGCGCCGGATCAAATGCAGGTCGTGCTCGACGACGAACAACGTGTTCCCGGCCTGCTTCAGGGCGTCGAAGGCTGCGTAGAGCGACTCGGCATCGGCGGGGTGGAGGCCTGCGGACGGCTCGTCCAGCACGTACACCACGCCGAACAGGTTCGACCTGATCTGGGTGGCCAGGCGCAGGCGCTGAAGCTCGCCCGGCGACAAGGTCGGCGTACTGCGGTCGAGGGACAGATACCCGAGTCCGAGGCCGACCAATGTCTCGACGCGCTGCGAGACCGCCGATGCGATGCGCTGCGCCGCGATGCGTTTTTCTTCGGAGAGGTTGGGCGTGCGCCGGACGTCAGGCGACGCGTCATGGGCGGCACCTCCTGCCGTGAGGCGGCGTGCGCGCTCGGCGGCGGCCGAGGCCTTCATGGCAGCGGCGTCGATGGGTGCAGGAAGCCGCTCTTCGTCCATCCGCGCATCCACCGCCGGCCGCAGGATCTCGACAAGCCGCTGCAAGGGCAGGGCGGACATCTCGGCCAGGTCCATGCCGGCAAACTTCACGGACAGGGATTCGCGCTTGAGCCGCTTGCCCTTGCACTGCGGGCACAGGCTCGGGCGCATGAAGCGCGAGACGCGCCTTTTCATCTGTGCGCTTTGCGTGGTCGCGAACGTGTGCAGGACGTACTTTCGAGCGCCCATGAAAGTGCCCTGGTAGCTCGGCTCGATCCCGCTGGCAAGCGCTTGCCGCGTCTCCTCGGGGCTGAAGCCTGCATAGACCGGCACCGTGGGTTGTTCTTCCGTGTACAGGATCCAGTCGCGCGTCTTCCGGGGCAGCTTGTGCCACGGCTTGTCGATGTCGTGCCCCAGAGAAACGAGGATGTCGCGCAGGTTCTGGCCATGCCACGCCGGCGGCCATGCAGCCACCGCGCGATCGCGGATCGTGAGCGTCGGGTCGGGCACCATGGTTTCTTCGGTCACCTCGAAGACGTGGCCCAGGCCGTGGCAGCCGGGACAAGCGCCTTGCGGGCTGTTCGGCGAGAAGTCTTCCGCGAACAGCATCGGCTGCCCGGGCGGGTAGCTGCCGGCGCGCGAGTACAGCATGCGCAGCAGGCTGGAAAGCGTGGTCACGCTGCCCACCGACGACCTCGCATTGGGGCTTCCGCGCTGCTGCTGCAAGGCGATGGCTGGCGGCAGCCCGTCGATGCTGTCCACTGCGGGCACGCCGACCTGGTCCATCAGGCGACGCGCGTACGGCGCCACCGATTCCAGGTACCGCCGTTGCGCTTCGGCGTAGAGGGTGCCGAACGCCAGCGATGACTTGCCCGACCCCGACACGCCGCTGAAGACGACCAGGGCGTCGCGAGGCACGTCGAGATCGACGTTCTTCAGGTTGTGCTCGCGGGCTCCGCGAACCAGGACGAATCCAGCGGACTTCCTGTCGTTCTGCTTCTTGTCGTTCTGCTTCTTGTCGTTGCGCATCGGCTGATCGCTCCTCATGATGCGGCTGAACCGGTCGCACGAGCCTAGCGGAAAGCCGATGCCGCATTGATAGGAACTGCGCCTTCCGTTTCGAGGACGACAGGAGCAGTGCCCGCAAATTCCACGCCGTGCTGGAGACGGCGCACCTGAGCGAAGCGCAGGTTCTCCCGCCAAAGTTGAGATTCAAGCGCGACAACTAGCCTGACACAGAGGGACTTCGAAGACAAGCGATAGGGGAAGAGATGCGTTTTGCCACGTCTTGAGCGGAAAGCGACGCCTGCTTCGGGTCGGAAGCGGACTTGCTGACCCTCAGCTGCTCTAATGGCGTCCATGGACCTCGCATCCCAGTACGAGCAGCAGTACCGCTGGAGGTCGTGGCAGCAGGCTTACGGGCCGCTCCCGTCGCTTGCGGGCACGCGCGTGCTCGATCTGGGGTGCGCCATCGGCGAGCAGTCGCGCGACCTGGCCGCGCGAGGCGCGCAGGTTGTAGGGATAGACGGCAACGAGGAACTGCTTGCGCGCGCCCGTTCGCGCGGCGTCCCAGGTGCGACGTTCACGCGGGGGGACATTCGCGATCCGCAGGTTCAAGCTCCGTTCGATGGTATCTGGGCGAGCTTCGTCGCCGCGTACTTTCCAGATCTGCCGGCGGTGCTCTCCAAGTGGCGAGAGCTGCTGCGCCCGGGTGGCTGGATCGCACTGACCGAGGTGTCGGGCATGTTCGACCACCAGCCGCTTTCATCCGGCGCCTGCGACTTCCTGAAGAAGTACGCGCACGACAGCCGCCAAGCCGGCCGCTACGACTTCGACATGGGCGGCAAGCTTGCCGACCATCTCGTGACCTGCGGATTCCAAGTGCGCAAGGTCGACATCCTCCCCGACCGCGAACTCTCGTTCTCGGGGCCCGCCGATCCGGACGTCCTGGTGGCGTGGGAGGCGAGGCTGGATCGCATGCGGCTGATGCGGGAGCGAGCGCTCGATGCGGGTTTGCAGATCAAGGCGGAGCTGCTGGATTGCCTCTCCGCCCGAGGTCACACCACCGAGTGCCGTGTCCACTTCTGCCTTGCTCGGCGCGAGTAGAGACGGCGACCCTGCTTTCGGCCAGAAGCGGACAAGCGTTGAAACGTGATGTCTATCAGCCGGATGAGAGCGCATCACATGGGCTTGTCAGTTCCGCCCCGCGGCGAGCTTTCGCATTCCGGCCATGGCCGCCTTATGACTCACTGCGTTGCCCGTGGCGGTCCCGCACCTGCGCCGGCGACGAGGGAGAGCCAGCGCTTTCACAACTGGCCTAAACTTGATCGACCATGAAGCTGCCGGTACTGATCGCCAGTTGTTCCTTGATTCTTTGCGGTTGCGCAGCCACGTACGTTGCGCCGACTGCCGGTCCGACGGCGACCGTGAGGTACGTTGCTGGAGACGGAATCAGGTCGGGCGACGCATACATGTATCAGTCGGAACGGTGCGATGGCATAGCACTGCTGGGGTCCATCGGCAGTTCAACGGCGCCCACTCTTGACAGCCTGGTGGGCAAAGTTGAGGCCAGGAGTCCTGCAAAGACCGTGATGGTGCCCGCCGGTCGGCGCGTTATCAACCATTTCAGGGTGATGCAGCACGACGCCCGCCCCCTATACGATCTGCATTGCCAAGTCACTATTGCTTTTGAACCGCAGAAGGATGGACTCTACGAAGCAGTCTTCTCTTTGGATGGACGTTATTGCTCCGTGCGGGTGTTCCGTCTAGATCCCGTGTCCATGAAACGCGCGCCCGAGCCCTCGGCGCAGAAGACCGCGACACAGTGCAAGTTCTAGTGTGAACGCTGGGACGATGCGAGACCTCGCGTTGCCCGTCCAGCGGAGGTCGAGACGGGACGTGTCCGCCGCTTGCGTGGCCTCGATGCTCGGTCAATCCCGGGAGCGGATTGCCCGGGGTACCGCGCTCGCAAGCGCCGTATCCGAAGAGGCAGGGAAACAGGTGTAACTCACCTTCCTGGAGAGCGCCGATGATCGCCGACCCTATGGCGCCTCCCAGTCCCGCAGCTACCGGCGACCCTGAAGCTGGCGAATGGGACACGCTAGAGTGCGTCGATCAGGTGCAAAGAGGACCGAACACATGAATGCCTTGGTCAAGGATGCTGGCGGCGTGATCCAGCGGGTGTTCGAGGCCATCAATGGCTTCAAGACGAAGCACGGCTATTGGCCCAATCAGCGTCACGTCTATCCGGAGCTTGTCGCTGTCTTGGCGACCAATTCACTGGCGCCTCTGGGCTTCTTATTGCTGCGATCGGAAGTGAGGTCGGATGCTGGGCGGGAAGGTCTCGACCTCGCGTTCGGCCAGCGGACCTCTGGCGCCCCCGTCACTGCCGGCTGCCTGCGGGGATAATCGGACATGCAGATTCGCCGACTCGTCGCCACGGATGCTGCTGCCTTTCGCGAGCTCAGACTGCGCGCGCTGAAGGACCACCCGGAAGCGTTCACTTCCAGCTGGGAAGAGGATCGCCACTTGCCGCTGGACCAGAGCACAAGGCGCTTGGAGTCGGCAACGTCCGCGTTCTGGGGCGCGTTCGACACGAAGCTCGGGCTTGTCGGCATGGCTGGCCTGGAGCGCGGCGGGCGCGCCAAGGAGCGGCACAAAGGCACGATCGTGGCCATGTACGTGGCACCGGAGGCGAGCAGTCGCGGCCTCGGCGCCATGTTGATCGACACGGCAATTGCGCATGCGCGAAGCGAGGGATTGCAGGATCTCGTGTTGACCGTAACCCGCGGCAACGAAGTGGCCCTGCGTTTGTACGAGCGCTGCGGGTTCCGCGCCTTCGGCAGTGAGCCGCGGGCAGTTCTCGTGGACGGCCGTGCATTCACCAAAATCCACATGCACCGCTCGCTTTGCTGATGACGCGAGCGCGCCGGTGTCCAAGTCCTCAGTCTATCGACTGCCCGCACGTCAATGTCTTCAGCAACTTGTGCTTCCAGGTGCCCGCAGCAGCATCACCGGCCCCAGGCTGCGGGCAGCAGCGACCAAGGAGCGGCCGAGGAGCGGCCGAGAGCGAACTCCCCGCAGTTCGCTCTTGAGCACCTTACACGCGGATAATCACCGGATCATGAATCGAGAGCAGCTTTACAGCCTTGCCCCCACAGACCGCGCCTTCCGCGAGATGAACGGGGAGCAGAAGAACCAGGTCGTCGTCACGTTCGCGCTGCAGGTGCTCGGCGAAATCCGAAAAGATGGACGGGAGCCCGATGCTTGGGAGTCCGTTCATTTGATGCACGCGCTGGGCGCTCTTCACGGAGAGCGCCTGACCTATGCGTTGACGCTGCTCGAACTCGCGATCGAAGACCCAGCGGACCGCGCTCCTGAGGCCGCCGCACGCATTCAGAAAGAGCTTGCAAGTGCCGACACCCTGGAGCGGGCGTTCCGCGCTGCGCAGACAAAGACAGTGGGCGGCACCTGAACGAGGCGCACAGCGGTGCGATCAGCGGCAGATGCGTTTCGCGGCAATCCCCACAGCTTCTGTGGACAACTCTGTGAATGCACCGGTGCGCTTCTGCCGCCAGCCCGCGCCAGTGCTGGCTCGCAGCAGATTGCCGCTTATTTAAGCAGCTGCGCTGCGCAAGGTTTGGCCACGAATCGAGCCGGAGCCCAGGCTGCCGGAGAGGCCGAGAATCGTGGTCATGGGGCCTCTCCTCGTTCCTCGCCTCGTTTACGATTTCCGCGAGGGCGATCACGCACCGCCCCCGGGGAACGGGCTGACCGGCCTCGATCTGGCATCCCACGCAGGAAAGGCAGACGCATGAGTTCGATCTGGCCCGACATACCTTATCCGCCCTGGCGCGAGACCTGTTCGGCGCTGCACCTGTACGCGCAGATGATCGGCAAGTACCGCTTCGCCCGGGCTCCCTGGCAGAACCATTCCTGGCAGGCAACGCTCTATGTGAATGCGCGCGGCTTCACCACCTCGCTCGTGCCTGATGAACCGGGCGGAGTGGAGATCACCCTCGACCTCGTCGATCACGCGGTGGTGGGCGCAACGACCGACGGGAGGATGGCGCGATTTGCCCTGGGCCCGATGTCGGTAGCCGATTTCCACGCGCACTTCCTCGGGCTGCTCGGCGAACTGGGGGCCACGCCCGCTCTCCACGGCCGGCCGAACGAGGTGCCGGATGCTGTGCCCTTTGTCGAGGATCGCGCCGAGCGGCCCTACGACCGCGATGCCGTCAGCCGCTTCTTCCGCGCGAGCGTGTTGGCCGACCGCCTGTTGAAGCGCTTCCGCACGGGCTTCCTGGGCAAGGCCAGCCCTGTGCACCTGTTCTGGGGCAGCTTTGACTTGGCGGTGACGCGCTTCTCCGGGCGAGACGCGCCCATGCACCCAGGCGGCATCCCCGCGCTGCCCGACGACGTCACGCGCGAGGCCTACAGCCATGAGGTGTCCTCTGCCGGGTTCTGGCCGGGCGGCGGGCCGATCGATTACCCAGCCTTCTACTCCTACGCGTATCCCGCTCCGGCGGGGTTTGCCGAAGCGCACGTCGCGCCCGTGGGCGCCTTCTACAGCAAGGAACTTGGTGAGTTTCTTCTGCCGTACGACGTGGTGCGGCGGGCCGCCGATCCGGAAGCGGCGTTGATGGCGTTCCTGGAAAGCACCTACCGAGCGGCCGCCGACCTCGGCGGCTGGAATGTCAGCGCACTCGAATGCGCGATCGGTGAGCCACGCCAACCGCGCGCGCTCCAGGCTGTTGGGGAACAGAAGGAGCAACGGTCATGACCGACATGCCGAAAGACGGATTCGAGATCGCACGGGAAGAGGGATTGTCCAAGGGGCGCTACCTTGTGCGGCTGGACGGCCACGAAGCCGAAATGACCTATTCGCGCACCGGCGAACGGATGATCATCATCGATCACACCGACGTACCGGACGCGCTGCGCGGCCGCGGAGTTGGTCTGGCGCTGGTGCGCCGCGGCGTGGAAGACGCGCGGGCGCAGGGGCGCGTCGTGATCCCGCTGTGCCCGTTTGCCAAGGCTCAAATTGCCCGCCATCCCGAATGGCGGGACGTGCTGAAGCGTTGACAGCGGATGATCGAGTCGAACCCGGAAGTACGAACGGCACACCGTGAGTTTCCTTAGTCGCTCGTGCGTAGCCGCTTGCGCCAGGAGCAGACGGCGCTCTCCGAAACCGGGCTCCACCGGGCGGACTCAGGAAATGCGGAGAACCTGTCGCCCGAGCCACGACTGTCCCGCTTCGAGAAGCACGGGCGATTGCACCTGGGCTGCCTCCACGCAGAGGAACTCACGCTCCTCGCCCGGGCCGATGTCGGCGATCCGGGCTGCCGCGACCTCGCCCGGATTCCAGACGACTGCGTCCGCGAAGCCGCTTTGTTCGATGCGAACGCACTGGCGCAGGTCCCGCAGCTCCAGTGGCCCGGTGACGTCGTGGTACACGCTGTCGATGGGGTGCGAGAGGTCCGGGCTGTCGCGAAGCGATGTGGTGAACGTGCGGCAGAGCATGTCTTCCACGCGCAATCCCTCCAGGCCGAGCAGCCGTGTCGCGTGCAAGTCCTCGATCCGAATATAGGTGTGAAGCGCGCCTGTGACGGACCATGGATCCCCTCCGGTATTGCAGACGGCCAGTTCTACATCGAGGGCCTGTGGGTGTAGCCTCACGTGCAGGTCGAGGGCGAAGTGACGGGGCCACAGCCGCAGGGACTCCGCGTCCTCGACAAGCCGGAGGTGGATCGTGTCGGCCGCCGCGGACGGCACCTCGGACCACACGCGGGTGCGCGCGAATCCATGCTTCGCAAGCGTCCCCCGGCTCGAGAACTGCGGAAAGCACACCGGCACGCCGCCGCGGATCGGCTGGCACCCATCGGCGATCGCGTTGCGACTCAGGTAGAGCCGTTCGCGGCCACCTGCGAACCAGGACAAAACGTGCCCGCCGAAGCGGCTGACCACCACGCGTGAGCCGTCCGCCAGTTCCCGCACCAGCAGGCCAAGATGATCGAAGCGCGAATCCATCGGGCGATTTTAGGAATGCCCCGGAAGGATTGAGTACAGTTGCCGTCCATGATCAAGGCGGCCGCTCCATCTCCCCGCGACGCAGCCGCGGAATTGCCGCCGCTGCGCAAGGCCGCCACGATTCGGGACGTGGCCCACGCCGCGGCCGTGTCCACGGCAACCGTCTCGAAGTTCGTCAACGGCGGCCAGCGGTTCAGCCGCGAGGTGGAGGCCCGCATCACGGCCGCCATCCAGCAACTGGGCTACCGGACGAACCCACTCGCGCGCGGAATGATCACGGGCCGCACGGGCAACCTCGGCATCGTCATCATGGACATCCGCAATCCGCACTTCACGAGTTTCGTGAAAGGCGCATCCCGCGCGGCGGCCGAGGCCGGAATGAACCTGCTTTTCGCCGATGCGGCCGAGAGCCGCGCGCCGGAGTTGGCGCTGCTGCAGGCGCTGCTTCCGCAGGTGGATGGCCTCATCGTCAGCGCGCGCATGCCGGTGGCCGTGGTCGAGTGGCTGCGCGAGTGGGCGCGCAAGCCGGTCGTGTTCTACGGCGGACTCGCCCCACGCCCGGGCTTGCACAGCGTGGGCTGCGACAACCACGCGAGCGGACTCATGCTGGGCCGCCATCTGCGCGAGTTGGGCCACCGCCGCATCAGCTACGTGGGCTTTGGTGCCGCGCCCTGGAGCAAGGATCGGTGGGAGGGGCTGCGCGCGGCCTTCCAGGGCACCAAGGCTTCGCTGCAGTGCTTCGACGTTCCCGCTCCCGTGGCGGAGGAGGGTGAGCGTATCGCTTCCAGCGTGCTGCTCGATGCGCAGACTCCCGAGGCCGTGGTGGCCTACAACGACCTGCTTGCGCTTGGCCTGATGGCCGAGGCCCGGGCGCTCGGCTTCCGCGTGCCGCAGCAGGTGTCCATCGCGGGCTTCGACAACATCGCGTACGGCCGCTACACCACGCCCTCCCTCACGAGCGTGGACACCGGCAGCGAGGCGACGGGCGAAGCGGCCGCGCGGCATCTGCTCGGCCTGTTGGCCGGTGAGTCGGACCTCGCGCTGCACGAGACCATCGCGACCCGCCTGGTGCCGCGCGACTCGACGGCGGCACGAGGGTCGGGTTCGGGCAAACCCTAGGCATCGGCGCATTGACACCGGCTTGACCGCACCAGAAAATTCGACGCATCAAAGTTAAACGTTTAACAGCCGGATGGTTAGCGCTGTGGAGTCTTGGAGCAGGCAGCCTGCCATGCTGCATCGGCTCAGCGAGGTAAACGATTCATCTCCCGTCGTTCGGGAGAGTCCGTGGCCCACAGCCGTGCAGCCAGCCAGCGAAAGCTCGTCTCTTCTGTCTCATCCCGATTGCGATCAGCCCGACATGCCATCCAAGCCTGCCTTCCGATTCAAGCGACTGCTGCTGACCGGCGCCGCCGGCGGGCTGGGCCGCGAACTGCGCAGGCGCCTGAAGCCCTACTGCATTGCATTGCGCCTGTCGGACATCGACCCGCTGGGCGAGGCGGGTGCCGGCGAGGAGTGCGTGCAGACGGACCTGGCCGACAAGGCCGCTGTGCACGCGATGCTGGAGGGGGTGGACGCCGTGGTCCACCTCGGCGGCGTGTCCACCGAGCAGCCCTGGGAACCGATCCTTTCGGCCAACATCGTGGGCGCCTACAACCTGTACGAAGGGGCCCGCAAGCACGGCATCAAGCGCGTCTTCTTCGCCAGCTCGAACCACGTGACGGGCTTCTACCGCCAGGACCAGGTCATCGATGCCGACACCCCGCCGCGTCCCGATGGACTGTACGGACTGTCCAAGGCCTTCGGTGAGGACTTGGCGCGCCTTTACTTCGACCGCTACGGCATCGAAACCGTGGTGGCGCGCATCGGTTCGTCCTTCCCCGAGCCGAAGAACCGCCGCATGCTGTCCACGTGGATGTCCTATGACGACCTGGAGCACCTCGTGGTCGCCAGTCTCACCGCGCCGGTGGTGGGCTGGAGCGTGGTCTATGGCATCTCGGACAACAGCTCGGCGTTCTACGACAACCGCAAGGCGCGCCACCTGGGCTTTCGCCCTCGCGACAACTCCGACGTGTACCGCCACGCGCTCGAAGAGGCCGAGCCGCAGGTGGACCTGGACGATCCGGCTTCGCTCTACCAGGGCGGGGCTTTCGTGCGTACCGGCCCTTTCGAGTGAAGCCGGACATCTGACCTCCCACCCACGACACACCACTCAGGAGACATTCCATGTTCTTGCGCCGAACCGTGCTCGCCGGCCTGGCCGCCGCCGCACTGCATTTCGCTCCCCTGGCTGCCCAGGCCCAGACCATGAAGGCGGCCGACGTGCACCCCGCCGGCTATCCCACGGTGGTGGCCGTGGAGAACATGGGCAAGAAGATCGAGGCCGGCACGAACGGGCGGATCAAGTTCCAGATGTTCCCGGGCAGCGTGCTGGGCGGCGAGAAGGAAATGATCGAGCAGACCCAGCTGGGCGCCATCCAGGTGCTGCGCACGTCCCTGGGGCCCGTCGGCCCGGTGGTGCCCGAGGTCAACGTTTTCAACATGCCCTTCGTGTTCCGTGACATCGCCCACATGCGCGCGGTGATCGACGGCCCGATCGGCCAGGAACTGCTGGACAAGATCAGCGCCTCGCCCGCCCGGCTCGTGGCGCTGGCCTGGATGGACGGCGGCTCGCGCAGCCTCTACACCAAGAAACCGGTGCGCAAGCCCGAGGACCTCAAAGGCCAGAAGGTGCGCATGATGGGCAACCCGCTGTTCGTGGACACCATGAACGCCATGGGCGGCAACGGCATCAGCATGGGCTACGGGGAGGTCTTCACCGCACTCCAGACCGGTGTGCTCGACGGCGCCGAGAACAACCCGCCCAGCCTGTACACCGCGAACCACTACAAGGCCGGCGCCAAGTACTACACGCAGACCCACCACCTGATCATTCCCGAGATCCTGGTCGTGTCCAAGGTGACCTGGGACAAGCTCTCGCCTGCGGACCGCGAGCTGTTCAAGCGCAGCGCCCGCGAGGCGCAGATGGAGCAGCGCAAGCTGTGGGACGCCGCCGTGGCCGAATCCACCGCCAAGCTCAAGGCCGAGGGCGTGGAGTTCATCAACATCGACACCAAGCCTTTCTACGACGCCACCGCCCCGGTGCGCGCCAAGTACGGTGCCCAGTTCGCCGAGCTGATGGCCCGCATCGACGCGGTCAAGTAAGTCGCTGCCCTGGAAGCCAATGACTGCCCGGTTCGCCCGGGCGGTCGCGCATCGCAACGCATGCACATCACCGCTTAGACCATGGACCACCCCTACACGCGCCTGATGGACAGGCTCTACCTCGCCTGCGTCTGGACCTCGGGCCTTGCGATCTTCCTGATGTCGCTCATCATTCCGTGGGGGGTGTTCACGCGGTATGTTCTGGGCACCGGCTCGCAGTGGCCCGAGCCCATCGCCATCCTGCTGATGATGGTGTTCACCTTCATCGGCGCGGCTGCCGGGTACCGCGCCAATGCGCACATCGCCGTGACCATGCTGACCGACGTGCTCCCGCGTCCGCTGCAGTCGCTCGCCGCCGCCGCGGTGGACGTGCTGGTGATGGTGGCCAGTGCGTTCGTGGCCTGGTACGGCACGCGCCTGTGCCTGGCGACCCTGGGCCAGTCGGTGGCCGAGCTGCCCTGGCTGCCGGTGGGCGTCACCTATGCCGCGCTTCCGATCGGCAGCCTGGCCACGCTGCTGTTCGTCATCGAGCGGCGCCTGCACGGCCCGCAGGACGGCCGTCCGCTGGTCAGCGGCGCCGCTGCCGAGGGAGGGCACTGACATGGACGCTGTCGTCCTGATCGGCAGCTTCATGCTGCTCATGCTGATCGGCGTGCCGGTCGCCTATTCGTTGGGCCTGGCGGCGCTGGTCGGCGCGCTGTGGATCGACATTCCGCTGGACGCGGTGATGGTGCAGATCGCCGCCGGGGTCAACAAGTTCTCCCTGCTGGCGATTCCCTTCTTCGTGCTGGCGGGCGCCATCATGGCCGAGGGCGGCATGGCACGGCGGCTGGTTGCCTTTGCCGGGGTGCTGGTGGGGTTCATCCGCGGTGGGCTGTCGCTGGTGAACATCCTGGCGTCCACCTTCTTCGGTGCGATCTCCGGCTCCTCGGTGGCCGACACGGCCTCGGTGGGCACGGTGCTGATCCCCGAGATGGAGAAGAAGGGCTATCCCCGACCCTTTGCCACTGCCGTCACGGTCAGCGGCTCGGTGCAGGCCATCCTGATTCCGCCCAGCCACAACGCGGTGCTGTATTCGCTTGCGGCAGGCGGTTCCGTGTCGATCGCTGCGTTGTTCATGGCCGGGGTGGTGCCAGGCTTGCTGATGGGGCTCACGCTGGCGGCGCTGTGCCTGCTCAAGGCCCGCAAGCACAACTATCCCAAGGGCGAGGTGATCCCGCTGCGCCAGGCGCTCAAGATCGCCGGCGAAGCCATGTGGGGACTGATGACGATGGTCATCATCCTGGGAGGCATCCTGTCCGGTGTGTTCACCGCCAACGAGTCGGCATCCATCGCCGTGCTGTGGGCCTTCTTCGTGACCATGTTCGTCTATCGCGACTACAAGTGGCGCGACCTGCCCAAGCTGGTCCATCGCACGGTCAAGACCGTGACCGTGGTCATGATCCTGATCGGCTTCGCCGCGGCCTTCGGCTACATGATGACGCTGATGCAGGTGCCGATGAAGATCACCGGCTTCATCACCGGCCTGTCGGACAACAAGTACGTGATCCTGGCGCTTCTCAACGTGCTGCTGCTGCTGCTGGGAACGCTGATGGACATGTCGCCGCTGATCCTGATCCTCACGCCGATCCTGCTGCCGGTGGTCAAGCTGCTGGGGGTCGACCCCGTGCATTTCGGGATGATCATGATGGTCAACCTGGGCATCGGGCTGATCACCCCGCCCGTGGGCACCGTGCTCTTCGTCGGCAGCGCGGTGGCCAAGCTCAAGATCGGCGTGGTGACGCAGGCCATGATGCCCTTTTTCGTCGCCTTGTTCCTGGTGCTGATGATGGTGACCTACCTGCCCGCGCTGTCGCTGTGGCTGCCGCGCGCCATGGGCCTGTGAAGGGCTGGCCGCGATGAGCAGCCTGGTGCTCGTCTCCTGTGCCGACAGCGGCGAGATCCACGCGCTGTCGCTGGACGCCGTCAGCGGCAGACTGCAGCGGCGACAGGTGCTGGCCCTGGGCGGCATGCTGATGCCGATGGCCCGCCACCCGCGCTTGCGGTGCCTGTACGTGGCCCGCCGCAGCGAGCCGCTGGCGGTGGTCACGCTGGCCATTGCGCCGCAGGGCGATCTGGAATGCGTGCACGAAGCCCCCTTGCCCGAGAGCATGGCCTACCTGTCCTGTGATCGAAGCGGACGGTGGCTCCTGTCGGCCTCCTATGGCGGCGACTGCGTTGCGGTGGGGCCGGTTGACCCGCAGGGCAGGGCGTTCGGCGCTGACCGGGTGTGGCCCACCGGCCGCCATGCCCACTGCGTCGTCGCAGATCCGGCCAACCGCTTCGTCCTCGCCACCGCACTGGGGGCAGACTGCCTGCATCGATACCTCTTCGACGAGCAGACCGGCGCGCTCACGCCCACCGAACCGCCCGTGATCGCGGTGCGCCCCGGCGCCGGCCCTCGGCACCTGGTGTTCAACGCCCAAGGAACGCGGCTGTACCTGCTCAACGAGCTCGATGCAGGCATCGACGTATTCAGCTGCGAGCCCGCCACTGGCGCGCTCACCGCGCTGCAGCGCGTCTCATGCCTGCCGGCGGGCTTCTCCGGGGAACCATGGGCTGCCGAGCTGCGGCTGTCGCCCGACGGCCGCTGGCTGCTGGCGACCGAGCGCCGTTCCTCCACCCTGAGCGTGTTCGCGGTCGAGCGCGATGACGGCCTGCTCGCGCTGCGCGCGCAGGCCGACGTCGAAGCGCAACCACGCGGCATGCAGCTGTCACCGGACGGCCGCCATGTCCTGGTAGCCGGACAGGCCAGCCATCACCTCAGTTCGCTGGCGCTCGACCCCCGCACCGGCGACCTGGCGCCGTGCGACCGCATCGGGCTTGGCCCTGGTCCCAATTGGATCGAGACCCTGACGCTGCCCCTGGGCTGATGTCATGAGCCAGGGGCATCGCGGATCAGTAGCCGCCGGCGTCCTGCATGGCCTTGACAGCCAGGACCACGACGATCGCCACGGGTAGCGTGGCCAGCACGGCGGCCAGGGCGTTGCGGCCCACCGGGGAGCCGCTCGTGCCTCGGGAGCGTGCCAGGGCGCCGACCACCGGGGCGGCCAACAGCGCCACGAACAGCAGGGCCAGGTAGTGCAGCGGAAAGCCGGCGTAGACGTAGGCGTTCAACAGCAGGACGCCCAGCACCAGCACGGCGAGTCCGGCCGCCGAGGGCGTGAACGGCCAGCGCCGGGCGAGCAGCGCACAGCCCAGGAGCGCACAGCCGAGCGCGCCTGCGAGCCGGCCGACCGACTGGCTCGAGTCCACGAGCAGCGCCAGCCCCGCGCCACCGGCAATGACGGCCAGGAGCAGCGGCTGAACCGGCCCGCCCAAGCCACCGCGGGCCTGTGCGGTCCAGGTCAGAACGATCAGCGCAGCGGCGACGATCGCCACGAGCACGACCTGCGCCAACTCGAGGCTGGCGGCTGCCGGCCATACGGTCAGTGCGCATGCCCCCAAGGCCACCACCGCGCGGGCCGCACCGCGCGTCGCCGCGGCGCTCGCGGCTTCAATGGCGACCGCCAGCACGGCGGCCGCGAGCACGATCCACGGCAGCCAGTCCAAGGCCACCTTGGGAGCCGGCGACCACTGCCCACCGAGCGCCGCTGCAAAGGACGCGAGCACGCCAGCCGCAACGGCGGCCGGGGCCGCGGCGCCGGTGGCGCCCGCCTTGCCCACTGCGGCCAGCACGGCGAGCGCGACCAGGAAGGGCAGGAGGGCGCTTTGCCAGAGCAGCGGCACGACAAAGCCGGTATCAGGCATGCGCAGCCTCCGGCCGGCGCCGTCTCATTGGCTCGCGGGGCATCACTGCTTGATGGCTTCGATGTTGATGCGCAGGTCCACTTCGTCGGTGGCCGCCTTCGGCACGCCGTAGGTCATGCCGAAGTCGGAGCGCTTGATGGTGGTCGTGGCCACGTAGCCCACGCGGTCGTCGCCGCGCATGCCCTTGCCGACCCCGATCTGCTTGAGCTTGAAGGTCACGGGCTGGGTGACGCCGCGGATCGTCAGGTTGCCGGCCAGCGTGCCTTCGCCGGAGGCGTTCAGTGCCACGGCCGTCGAGGCGAAGCTCATGGTGGGGTACTGCACGACGCTGAAGAAGTCGGGGCTCTTGAGGTGCTTGTCCAGTCCCTCGTGGTTGCTGTCGACGCTTTCCGTCTTGATGTCCGCCTTGACGCGGCTCTTGGCGGGCGCGTCCACGACGACTTCGCCCGAGATGTCGTTGAACCGACCCATGAAGCGGCTGATCCCGCCCAGGTGGCCGACCTCGAAGAACGCGCCCGAATGGGCCGGGTCGATCTTGTAGGTGCCGGGCACGGGCGTTCCTTGCGCCAGGACGCCGGCAGGCAGGGTGGCCACGGCCAGGGCAGCGGCGAAGCCGAGGGAGCGAAGAGGGCGGGCGAGCAGGGTCATGAGTTGCTGCATGGAAATGGAATTGAAGAGCCGCAATGATAGGCAACTCGCGCGGCACCCCGCCGTGCCTCGGGCCTGCGGTGCACGCGGCGCTCCACGGAGATCATGAAGATCGTGATGGCGCGGGAGATCCTGAGGCAGCCCCGGGTCACTCGCCCTTGATCCCGGCTGCCTTGATCACCTGCGCCCACTTGGCCGCCTCGGCTTCCAGGAAGGCCTTGTAGGCCGCCTGCGTACCGCCCCTCAGCTGCAGGCCGGCCGCTTCCGCCTTCTTCTTGACCTCGGCGTCGGCGATCGCGGCGTTCGCCTCCGTGTTCAGGCGCTGCACCACCGCCGCTGGCGTTCCCGCGGGGGCCATGAGGCCGTACCAGCCGTAGCCCACGACGTCCTTGAAGCCCGACTCGACGAAGGTCGGCACCTCGGGCCGCAGGGGCGTGCGCGCCTCGTTCGCGACCGCCAGCACACGCAGCTTGCCGGCCTGGATGTGCGGCACCGCGGTGGAAATGGCGGTGAGGGTCGCATCGATGCGGCCGGCCAGCAGCTCGGTGTACGCCGGCGCATCTCCCTTGAACTGGGCGACCAGGCCCTTCGCGCCGCTGGCGCGGATGAACATTTCGGCCGTGAGGTGGGGCGCCGAGCCGGAGCCGGGCGAGCCGAAGGTGAAGCCCTTCGGGTTCGCCTTGCCCCACTGTACGAACTCCGCCACGGTCTTGTAGGGCGCTTCGGCGTTGACCACCAGGAACAGCGGCGCGATGGCCGTGCTGACGATGGGCTCGAAGCTCTTGTGCAGGTCGTAGGGCAGGTTCGGGTACAGCGCCTCTCCGATGGCGATGGGTGCGGCGGCATGGAGGATGGTGTAGCCGTCGGCAGGCGCCTTGGCCACGTATTCGTTGGCGATGCGCGTGCCGGCGCCGGCACGGTTCTCCACCACCAGGGACTGCCCCAGCCGCTGTGTCAAGGCATCGCCGAGCACCCGCGTGAGGATGTCGCTGGAGCCGCCCGGGGCATAGGGGCAGATCAGCTTGACGGGGCGGGTGGGCCAGGCCTGCGCCAGGGCGGGCAGGTTCAGGGGTGCGAGCGTCGCCGCGGCGGCGGCGCCCAGCAGGTGGCGGCGGGTGATGGGGTGCATGCGTGTCTCCTTTGGTGGGTCGTTCGGCTCCCCTGCGGCCGGTTCACAGTCGGCGCAGGGGGGGGTAGGCATAGCGGTACTGCAGGTGGTCGGCGCGCGGCTGGTACAGGCGCAGCACGACGTAGAACGGTTCATCGTGCGGTGCCGGCAACCAGTTGAAGCCCGGCCCCGGATCATCCGTCTGCAGGCGGATCACCAGGCTGCCATCCGCCTCCTCTTTCAGGCCGGGCGTGCGGTCGCCGATGGAGTAGCGCCCGATCGGGTTGGCCACGAACAGGCAGTCGCTGCGGCGGTACATGGTGAGCGACCAGAAGGCGCCCACCTGCAGGCCGTGGCCGTGCTCGAAGCGCAGCGCGTAGGCGTGCGATCCGTGCAGGGGCTCGCCGTCGGCGTCCACTTCCGCCGTCGGGTACATGGCCTCTTCCATGCCGAGCGCGCCGATGAAATTGCGCGCGATTCGCGCGCGGGTCAGCACATCGTCGCCCCAGTGCTCACGCACCGCGACCTGCAGCGCCCAGCCGCCGCCCAGGGCGTGCGGCTGCTGCGCCTGGCGCAGCTGCTCGAAGACGCGCGGCAAGGCCGAGGCCAGCTCGTCCGGGTCCACGGGCCAAGCCAGCTTCTCGCCCCGGGGCACCGGATTGCGGGCGAGCGCCTCGTCGACGATGGCGCGATAAAGGGATGCATCTGGCGCGTTGGTCGTGCCGCCATCGAGCCGCGTGTCGACGCGCATGGCCGCGTCGCTGCCGTCGAGCCTGAGCGCGGCGATGCGCAGCTGGAGTTCGCGCACGAGCGCCAGGTCGGCAGGGTCGTCGTCCACCAGGATGCGACCGATGATCCACACGTCCTGACCCGGCGCCGCGATCACGGTGTCCACGCCGGCAGGCACTACACCGCCCCAGCCCGGGCCGTGCACCAGGGTGCGCTGGGGCCGGTTGCCGGTGCTGCGCCGGCCGACGTAGGCGAAGGGATTGGTCCAGGCGTCCAGCAGGCCCAGCACCCAGTAGCGGTCGCCCATGTCGGGCGTGTCGATCAGCACGGGCCCCTGCGAGAGGTCCAGCCAGGCATTGCTGTACACGGTGTCGTTGTTCGGACTCACGACTTCGCGGTCGTCCGGCCCCAGCTTGCGATGGGTGTGCGTGAACTGGTTCACCCAGCGCATGCGGGACGCGCGGTCGTCACTGGCGAAGCCGAGCCGGGGATGCCGGCGCGCGGTCGTGGCCGCTCGCATGCGCATCATCTCGTACAGGGGCAGCGTCTGGATCACCGCAGCATGCGCCGCCTCGCGGGCGGGGAGGGGAGCCGATGTCGTGTTCATGGCGATTCAGGCGACCACGCCAGCGGCGCGCAGGGCACTGATGTCTTCCTGGGTATAGCCTGCATCGGCCAGCACGGCGGCGCCATCGGCACCGCATTCGGGCGCCGCCGGCGGCGCGGGCTGCGGCGCCTGCCCCAGGCGATACGGCAGCCCGAGAGCCCGATAGCCGCCGCCTTCCGCCCCACGGGCGTCGACCACCATGCCGCTCGCCTGCATGTCGGCTCCGGCCAGCACGTCGCTGTACCGCCGCACGGCGCCGGTGACGATCTGGTTGCGCCCCAGGAGGTCCACGCATTCCTCGCTGCTGTAGCCGGACAAGCAGTCCTTCAGGACCGCGCGCAGCTCGGCGCGATGAGCCACGCGGCTGGCGTTGGTGGCGAAGCGCGGATCGCTGGCCAGCTCCTCGCGCCCCATCACGCGGCAGAACCGGCGCCAGTGCTCCTCGGCATAGGCGGACAGCACGATGTGGCCGTCACGCGTGGGCACGACGTCGGAAGCGGGCGCGTTGTGGGGCTGGCCGTCGCCAATGCGGGTCGGTTCGGGGCCGCCGCCCAGGTACTCGCACCAGGTCGCCGCCTGCAGGTGCAGCGCGGTCTCCAGCAGCGAGGTCTCCAGCGTCTCGCCCCGGCCGGTGCGCTCGCGCCCGTACAGCGCGGCCAGCACGGCCTGCGCGCCCACGTGAGCGGCCGCGGCATCCACGATGGGCACGCCCACCTTCTGCGGCAGCCGGTCAGGCTCGCCCGTGACCGACATCAGGCCACTTTCTGCCTGTGCCGCGATGTCGTAGCCCGGCCGGTCGCGGGACGGCCCGGCACCCGGAAAGCCGGCGATGGACAGGTAGATGATCCGCGGATGCCGCGTGCGGACCTCGGCGGGCCCGAGCCCGAGCTTGTCCACGGCGCCTGGCCGCAGGTTCTGGATGACGACGTCACTGCCGGCGATCAGCCGCCACGCCACTTCCCGTCCGGCGTCGCTCTTGAGGTCCAGCGCAATCGAGCGCTTGCCGCGGTTGTAGGCGCGGACCATCGATTCGCCGTAGCGGCCGATGTGACGCGCCTGGTCACCGGCGAGCGGCTCGATCTTGGTAACGCTGGCGCCCAGTTCGGCGAGCACCATGGCGGCCCCGGGGCCGGCGATGTATTGGCCCAGGTCGATGACGCGCACGCCCGCGAGCGGTGCCGCGGCGGGACCGGCGGGGCCGGAAGAGGCAGTGGACATGGCTGCACGATAGGCCGCAACGCATTCGCTGAAAATTCGATAATCCGGAACGGCTGATCACCTTTCCTGATCGCCCTTCCTGATCACCGGCTGCAAGGCATTCGAACATCGCCCAGTGACTGAACGTCCCGACTACCTCGTGCGTCGCCTGCGGCTGCGCCACCTCGAGCTGCTGGTGGCCCTTGCCGAGGCCGGAACCATGCGAGCCGCCTCCGGCCGCCTGCACCTGAGCCAGCCGGCGCTCAGCAAGATGCTCGGCGAGCTGGAAGCCGGGTTCGGTGCGCGCCTGTTCGAGCGCAGTGCTCAGGGCCTGTCCCCCAATGCGCTGGGCCAGGCGGTGACCTACCGCGCCAGGGTCATGCTGGGCGAGCTGGCGCACGGCAAGGACGAGGTGGACGCGCTGCGCAACGGGGCCGACGGCGTGCTTCGCATCGGTACCCTGTCGGTGACGGCAGCGGTCCCCCAGGCCGTGGTGCGGCTGCGCGAGCACATGCCGGCTGCGCGCGTGCAGATCCACGAGGGCCGTGTACGCGACATGATCCAGCGCCTGCTCGATGGCGAGCTCGACTGCGTGTTCGGCGCCATCACCCCCGAGGTGCTGACCAGCGACCTGCTGTCCCTGCTCAAACCCGAGCTGCTGCTGGAGGACGAACTGTGCGTTCTGTGCGCGGCGGGGCACGTCCTGGCGCGCACGCGCAAGCTGCGGTGGGCCGATGTGCATGCGCTGCCCTGGGTCGCGCCGCCCAGGGACACGCTGGTGCGGCAGGCGCTGATGACCGCTTTCCTCAACCACGGGCTGGAGCCGCCCGAGCCGGCCATCGAGGTGCTTTCGTCGGTCTCCGTGGGAACCGTGCTGCGACTGGATTCCACCCTCCTGGCGGCGGTCCGCTTCGAACACGCGCGCGACGAACTCGCTCGCGGTGAAGTCCGCCGGCTGGCCGTCACGCCGGGCGTGGCGCTACCCTCGCTGGGCCTGTACACGCGTCGTACGGAGCAAGCGCCAGCCCCGCTCGTGCAGGCCTTCGCGCAGGCGCTGCGCAAGGTGGGCGTGCGCCCGGGACGGGCGGGACGCCATGGACCATCGGCCTCCCCTTGAACCGCAGCGCCTTCAGGGCCGCCCCTCCAAAACCCGATCCACCATCACCCCTGCCTGACCGAGGTAGTTCACCGGATCGCACATCGCCTCCAGTTGACTCCGGCTCACGTGCCGCGTGATCTCCGGTGTCTCCGACAGCACCTCGACCAGCGGCCGGCTTTCGGCCAGGGCCCTGCGGCACAGGTCATACACCAGGTCGTGCGCCACCTCGCGGCCGATGAAGGGACCCAGGCCCATCATCACTGCCTCGGACATCACCAGCCCGTGCGTCAGGTCGATGTTGGCGCGCATGCGCTTCGCGTCCACCTCCAGCCCCTTGAGCACGAACCTGGTCTGCATGAGCGCTCCGGAGATCAGGCAGAAGATCTCGGGCAGTGAGACCCATTCGATTTCCCAGGGCCCGGTGGAGCGCTCGTGGTCCGCCACCATCGCGTCCATCAAGGCGGCCGCGTGCTGCCGGGCCACCGAAACGTTGGCGTGGATGTACAGGCACGAGATGGGATTGCGCTTCTGCGGCATGGTCGATGACGATCCGCGGCCGTAGGCATAGGGCTCGAAGACCTCGGCCACTTCGGTCTGCATCATCAGCTTCACGTCCATGGCGATCTTGCCGAGCGAGCCGCCGACCAGGCCCAGGAAGGCGCCGACTTCCGCGATCGTGTCGCGCACGGTGTGCCAGGAAATCAGCGGCTGGGCCAGGCCGAGTTCCTTCATCAAGGCGGCCTGCGTTTGCATGGCGCCCTTCTCCAGCGAGGACAGCGTTCCGGACGCGCCGCCGAACTCCCCCATCAGCACCCGCGGCTTGAGCTGCTGCAGGCGCTCGCGATGGCGGTCGATGCCCGCGAGGATGCACGCCATTTTGTAGCCGAAGGTGATGGGCGTGGCCTGCTGCAGGTTGGAGCGGCCGATGATGGGCGTATCGCGGTACTTGCGCGCCAGCGCGGCCAAGGCGTCGGCGATCTCGTCGAGGTCCTGCTCGACCAGGGCCAGGCCTTCGCGCATCTGCAGCACGCAGGCGGTGTCGGTGATGTCCTGCGTGGTGGCGCCCCAGTGGCAGTACTCGCCCAGGCCGTCCCGGCAGTTCTCGTTGATCTGATTGACGACGGCGATGATGGGATAGCCGATCTGCTCGGTCTTGGCCTTGAGCCTGGCCCAGTCGATCTGCCCGAGGTTGCAGTTGCGGACGATCTCGTCGGCCGCCTCGCGCGGGATGATGCCCAGCTCGCCCTGCACCTTGGCCAGTGCTCGCTCGATGTCCAGGTACTTGGCGGTGCGGTTCTCGTCGGACCAGACCTCGCGCATGCGGCGGTCGCTGAACATATCGCCGAAGATGCGCGAATCGATGATGGTGGCTGCCATGGTGGTACGTCTTTGAAGGGGTTGGCGCATGCGGGTTACTCGCGCGCCAGCCGAGGGTGCGCTGCGCCTGCAGCACGACCGGCCGGTCGATCCGGGTCGGCCGCCATGGCCAGTGCCTTGGCGAAACGCTCCGGTCGCGTGCCCGGCACGAAGAGGAAGGTGCGAGCCGCCTGAACGGGGTTGGACATCGTGCTCACCCTCAAACGGCTTTGGCCTCGCGCAGCGCCGCGATCGCACCGGGGGCATACCCCAGTTCACGCAGGATCAGGTCCGTGTGCTCGCCCAGTGCCGGGATGGGGTCCATGCGCGGACCATCATCCCAGCTGCCCGGAGGCAGCAGGGCCGGCAAGGGGCCCGCAGGCGAGCCGACCTCGGTCCAGCGGCCGCGCGCCTTCAACTGCGGGTGCCGCCACACGTCGTCCATGGTGTTGACTTGGGCACTGGCGATCTGCGCTGCTTCGAGCCGCTCGACAACCTGCGCACCCGTGAGCGGCATGAAAGCCTCGACGATGATCGCCCGCAGCGCATCCCGCTGAGCCACTCGCCTGAAGTTGGCGGTGAAGCGCGGGTCCTGCGCCAGCTCTGGCCGCTGCAGGACCTTGTCGCAGAAGCTCACCCACTCGCGTTCGTTCTGCAAGCCCAGCATGACATGGGTGCCATCGCCTGCGGGGAACAGGCCATACGGATAGATGGTGGCGTGGCTGGCACCGGTGCGAGGCGGGGGTGCTGCACCCTCGAACGCGTAGTACAGCGGGTAGCTCGTCCACTCGACCAGCGCCTCCAGCATGGAAATGTCGATGCGCCGGCCCCTGCCGGTCTGCCCACGCTGCAGCAGCGCGGCCAGTATGTTGCTGTAGGCGTACATGCCCGCGGCGATGTCGGCGATCGACGGCCCGGCCTTGACCGGCTCGTCGGGCGTTCCGGTCACGGAGACGAAGCCGGACTCGCTCTGGATCAGGAGGTCATAGGCCTTCTTGTCGCGGTACGTGCCGGTGCGTTGCGGGTCATCGCCATAGCCGGAGATGTCGCACACGATCAAGCTCGGCTTGAGTGGCGCGAGCCGGTCATAGCCCAGCCCCAGGCGCGCGGCGGCGCCGGGTGCCAGGTTCTGCACGACCACGTCCGCCTTCTCCAGTACCAGCCGCTCGAGGATGCGCGCGGCCTGCGGGTGCTTGACGTCCAGGGTGAGGCTTTCCTTGGACCGATTTGTCCAGACAAAGTGCGACGACAGGCCGCGCACGCGCTCGTCGTAGCCGCGCGCGAAGTCGCCCGATCCGGGACGTTCGATCTTGATCACCCGCGCGCCCAGGTCGGCCAGCTGACGGGTGGCGAAGGGCGCGGCGATGGCGTGTTCCAGCGTGACGACGGTCAAACCTTGCAGCGGCTGCATGTTCTGCTTCCTGTGTGGAGATCCGGTCACCGAAGGACGGCGGTGGCATCCATGGCCAGCCAGCCCTCGTGGTCCGACGCGAACAGGCGCACGGTCTTGCCGTCGGCGGCCGGCTGGCCGTTCACCTGGAAGGGATGGAGGTCAAAGACCGGCCGCACGGCCTTGAAGTGGAAGCCGGCCACATCGGCATCGGGCATCTCGCGACGCAGCAGGTCCATCAGCAGTGTTGCGATCAGCGGCCCGTGCACCACCAGGCCCGGATAGCCTTCCACCTCGGTGACGTAGCGGCGGTCGTAGTGGATGCGGTGGCCGTTGAAGGTGAGTGCCGAGTAGCGAAACAGCAGCACGTCATCGGGCTCGATGGTTCGGCGCCAGCTCGCGCTGGTGGGGGCGGCAAGGGGGGGAGGGGGCACGTCGTGCGGCTGCTTGGCCTCTCGGTACACGATGTCGTGGAATTCGACCAGTGCTGCTTCGGCGGCGTCCCCGCAACGAACCTCGTGCCGCACCTTGACGAAGACCAGCTGGCCGCTGCGCCCGCTCTTGATGGTCACGTCGTCGATGGTGGACGTGCGAACGGCACGATCGCCGATCCGGATGGGCGCTCGGAACTCGAACTGGCCGCCGGCCCACATGCGCCGGGGCAGTGGCACGGGCGGAAGGAAGCCGCCGCGCCTGGCATGACCGTCCGAACCGATTTCCGACTGGCGGTGCATGGGCAGGAAGTAGAGCCAGTGCCACAGGGGCGGCAGCAGCGCACCGGGTTCTTCTCCGCCCGCCGGGCGATCCAGGGTGGCCGAGAGGGCGCGCACGGGCGTCGGATAAATGGCGTCGCGAACCGTCTCGGTCCGGCCGATCCAGTCTCGCAGGTGAGTCAGGCCCTGGGTCATGTGATTGTTCAGTTCGCTTCTTCAAGGACAAAGGCGCGCGGCTCGTGGGTGGTCAGTCGCCCCTTCGCCACCACCGCCTGCCACCGGTGCAGTTCGGCACTCACGCGCGTGGCCAGCGCCGACGGTGGTCCGGCCTCCACGCGGGCGCCCTGGCGCTCCATGCGGGCGACGACCTCAGGGTCCTGCAGCACGGCATTGAGCAGCCGGTTCAGGCGCAGGGCGACCGCAGCGGGCGTGCCGGCCGGCGCGAACAGCCCATACCACTGCGTCACCTCCACGCCATCGACGCCCGCTTCGGCGAGCGTCGGCACCTCGGGGAGCGCCGCGATCCGCTGCGGCCCCGCGACGGCCAGGGCGCGCAGGGTTCCGGCGCCGATGAAGGGAGAGGCCGTGAACAGGCTGGGAAACATGAGCTGGGTGCGGCCGTCGATGGTGTCGAGCACCGCGGGTGCGGCGCCCTGCGAGGTGCGGGATTCCATGCGCGTGCCCGTGCTGAGCTGGAACAGTTCGGCGGCAAAGTGCGGCGGCGTGCCATCTCCGGCGGACGCGTAGCGCAGGCTGCCCGGCGATCGTCGCAGGCGCTGCACGAGGGTATGCACGTCGGCGATGCCCGACTGCGCGTTCGTCACCAGCAGCGTCGGTGACGAGCCGATGAGTCCGATGGGCACGAAGCCCGCGACGGGGTCGTAGCCGAGCTTCTGCAAGGCCGGATTCATCGCGTGCGTGCCGATGTAGCCGAGCATGAGCGTGTGGCCATCGGGCGCAGCCCGGGCGACGAACTCGCTGGAGATGGCGCCGTTCGCGCCCGCGCGGTTGTCGACCAGCACCTCCTGCCCCAGCAAGGGCGCGAGCTTGCCCGCGATGATGCGGGCGATCGTGTCGTTGCCGCCGCCGGCCCGGGTCGGCACGATGAGCGTGACCGGCCGGCGGGACACGGCAGCCTCCGCTTCCACGGGCGCTTCGTCCGGGCGCGAGAACACGTACTCGGGCAGGTGCATGTTCCCCTGCATGATCTTGCGCGCGGTGCGCACCAGCGCAGCCGAGGTGACCCGGGCGCTGTCGCCGCTTCCTTCCAGCTCCACCTCGACGTCGATCCGCCCTGCCGGGTGCAGCAGCGTGAGCGGATAGCGCCCAGGCATGCGATGGTCGCCGCTGGCCACCGTACCGGGCAGCGCGAAGGCGCTGAGCACGCCGATGGCGCCCGTCACGGCATGCGACGCATGGCAGCGGCGCGGCGTGAAGTACCGCGAGGTGATGCTGTCCGGCGTGTCGCCGGCGCTGACCAGGACGGGCTTGGGAACGACGCTGTTCGAGACATCGCCCAGCCCCATCATCGCGCCGGCCTTCAGCCGCAGCGCTTCCAGCCGCTGCAGCAGCGCCGGCTCGGCGTCCAGCGCCTCGGGCTTCTCACGGCCGGTCACGCCCAGGTCGGCGGCGCGCACGATCATCAAGGGCATGGCCGCATCGATGCAGGTCACCTCGACGCCGTCGATCGTGTCGATGCGCCGGCCGGTGGGGAAGACCTGGCCCGTGACGGCGCCCCAGGCGTCGAGGAAATTCAGCAGGATGGGCGCGGCAGTGCCGGCGACACCGTCGATGCGCGCCTCGCCTTCGTAGGTCACGCGTCCGCCGGGGGTCCGCACCGTGACGTCGATGCGCGAGCCGGTGTTGACGTTGTAGACCCGCACCCGCGTGGTCCCGTCCTGTGCGTCGATCAGACCCTGCTCGATGGCGAAGGGTGCCACTCCCGAGAGCATGTTGCCGCAATTCGGCCGCGTGTCCACCGAGCGATGCCCCACGCCGACCTGCGCGAACAGGTAGTCGAGGTCGCAGCCGGGCCGGCTGGAGCGCGACACGATGGCCACCTTGCTGTTCAGGGTGCTGCCGCCGCCCACGCCGTCGAGCTGCAGCGGATCCGAGGCGCCGATCGCCCCGATGAGGGCCTGGTCCCGCGCCTCTTCATCCTGCGGCAGCCACTCCTTCAGGAAGAAAGGGCCGCGCGAGGTGCCCGCGCGCATCAGCACACAAGGAAGGACTCGGTTCATCTCAATCCGCGGTGAGCTTGGCGGCCTGCACAACCTTCTTCCACTTGACCTGCTCCTCCTGCACGTAGGTGCGCAGCTGGTCGGGCGACATCTTCGTCACCTCCAGGCCGTGCTCTTCGAGCCGCTTGACGACGGCCGGATCGGCCAACACTTCGTTGAGCACCTTGTTCAGCTGCTCCACGGTGGCGGCTGGCGTCTTGGCCGGCGCAAACAAGGCGTACCACTGCGAAACGTCGACGTTCTCGATGCCCTGCTCCTTCAAGGTCGGCACATTCGGCAAGAGGGCCGACCGCTTGTTGCCCGCCACGCCGAGGGCCTTGAGCTTGCCGCTCTTCACGTAAGGCACCGAGGTGAACAGGCTGGGGAACATCACCTGCGTCTGCCCTCCAAGGGTGTCGTTCAGCGCGGGCGCCGATCCCTTGTACGGGATGTGCAGCAGGGGCGCGCCGGTGGCCAGCTTGAACATCTCCGCGGCGAAGTGCGGTGCGGTGCCATTGCCGGCGGAGGCATAGCTCACCTTGTCGGGCGTGGCCTTCGCGATGGCCACGAGTTCCGCGGCGTTGGCCGCCTTGACGCCGGGGTTCACCACCATCAGGGTGGCCGACGATCCGATCATGCCTACCGGCTCGAAGTCTTTTACCGGGTCGTACCGCAGCTTCTGCAGGGAGGGGTTCATCGCATGCGTGGCGATGTAGCCCAGCATGAGGGTGTAGCCATCGGGCGGTGCGCGCATCACGAACTCGCTGGCGATCGAGCCGTTCGCGCCCGCCTTGTTGTCCACGACGATCGACTGCTTGAGCTTGGCCGACATCGCCTGCCCGAGGACCCGGGCCATGGCATCGTTGCCGCCGCCGGCCGCGGTGGGCACGACGATGGTGATCGTCTTCTCGGGGTAGGCAGCCGCTGCCGGGCCGCAAGCCAGGACCGCGGCGGTGGCCAGCGCGTTCAGCGCCAGGAATTTTCCGATCTGCATGTGTGTGTCTCCAATGGGGGCGAAGTGTGTGGGGGACGGTCCGCGTGCGCCTTGAACCGGCTGGATGCGAATGGTCCGTTCTTCGCTCGAACCTGTGAATTGCTCATTTCCGATGCATTGATGCAAACTGTCGATCAATCAAACGAGCTGCAAAGGCAGCATCCGACGCATGGCCCTCAACTTCAACCTCAACGACCTCCAGGCGTTCCGCGCGGTGGCTGAACTCAGCAGCTTCCGCAAGGCAGCTGCCGCCTTGCACGTGTCGCAACCCGCCTTCAGCCGGCGCATCGAGAAGCTGGAGGAAGCGCTGGGCGTGCGCCTGCTCGAACGAACCACCCGCCAGGTGAGCCTCACCTCGGTGGGTCGCGAGTTCGACCGCAAGGTGCAGCAGTTGTTGGACGACCTCGACCAGACCTTGCTGGGCATCCGGGGAGTGGCTGGCACCCGAATGGGGGAAGTCACGGTGGCCTGCGTGCCGTCGGCCGCCTACTACTTCATGCCCAAGGTGATCTCCCGCTACCACGAGCGCTATCCGAAGGTGCGCGTGCGGGTCCTGGATGCGAGCGCGAACGAGGTCCTGCGCGCCGTCTCCGAAGGCGACGCCGACTTTGGCCTGAACTTCGTGGGCGGACAGGAGCCGGACATCGAGTTCAGCCCCCTGATCGAGGAGCGCTTCGTCGCCGCCTGCCGGCGTGACCATGAGTTGGCGCGCAAGCGCAAGGTCTCCTGGTCGGAGCTTGCCCGTTACGACTACATCACGGTGAGCAAGTCTTCAGGGAACCGGCTGCTGCTGGACCAGGCGCTGTCCGGTCTTGCCGACCGGCCCCACAGCATCTATGAAACGCAGCATGTCACGACCATGCTCGGCCTGGTGGAAGCGGGACTCGGCGTGGCGGTGGTCCCGTCGATCGCCATGCCCGGCGCCGAGCATCCGCTGCTGGCGAGCGTGCCGCTGGTCGATCCGGTGGTCACGCGCAAGGTGGGCCTGATTCGCCGCAAGGGCCGCACCCTGTCCGCGAGCGCGGACCGGCTGTATTCGTTCTTCAGTGAGCTGAAGGTCGCACCGCGCAAGGGCACCCCCAGAGCGTCCCGCTCACGAGTGACGCCGTAGCATGTCGCCGCAGCGGCGAATACCGCCCTGAGGACGGTTGGGCTCGGGCACCAGGGCCTTGATAGAAGCGGAGGGTCTCCACCGACGCGCCCGCGGCTGCCGCGAGCCCGCCGATGGTGAGCTTGTCATTTTCCGCGGCTCCCATGAGCTTGAACCGTACTGGGCTACGGACCTAACCTTAGGCCATGAACACGGAAACGCCGCCTGTCGACGGAGTTCGCCGACGCATCCCGAAGGACTTCTGGTTCTATGAGTGCGAGGGCTGCCGCACTGTCCTGAAACCGAAGGCGGGCGACTGCTGCGTGTTCTGCTCCCATGGCACCGAGTCTTGCCCGCCCGTGCAGGCCGAAGGCCGCGGCTGCTGCGGTTAGCCGCCCAACTCCGAAAGCAGCTCATGTCCCACGAGTACGACCTGGTGGTGATCGGAACCGGGACGGCCGCCATGGTCGTCTCCATGCGCGTCAGGGCCGCCGGGTGGCGCGTGGCGGTCGTCGACTCGCGCCCCTTCGGCGGCACGTGCGCGCTGCGCGGCTGCGACCCCAAGAAGATGCTGATCGGCGGCGCGTCTGCCGTTGATCACGCCCGCCGCATGCGCGGCAAGGGCGTCGTGGGCGAGGCACGGATCGACTGGGGCGAGCTCATCCGGTTCAAGCGATCCTTGACGGACCCCGTGCCGACGAAGAACGAGGTGCGCTACGCGGAGAAGGGGATCGAGGCCTTCAAAGGCGTGGCCCGCTTCGTCGGGCCGGCGTCGGTGGAGGTCGAGGGCGCAGGACGCCTCGAAGCCAAGCGCGTCGTGATCGCCACCGGCGCGGAGCCCGCGCGGCTCGGGATACCGGGCGAGGAGCACTTGCTGGACAACGAGGGCTTCATGGCATTGGAGCGGCTGCCCCCCCGCATCGCCATGGTGGGGGGCGGCTACGTCGCCGCCGAGTTCTCGCACATCGCGGCCAGAGCCGGCGCGCAGGTCACCATCCTGCAGCACGGCGAGCGGCTGTTGAAGCAATTCGACCCGGACATCGTGAGCTGGGCGATGGCGTCGTTCCGGGAGCTGGGCGTTGACGTTCGCGTGGGAGCTTCGGTGGAAGGCGTCGAGAAGACGGCAGGCGGCTTTCGCGCGCGGGGCGTCGCGGGCGGCGCGCCATTCGCCGTCGAGGCCGATGCTGTCCTGCACGCGGCCGGCCGCGTTCCCGCGCTGGGCTCGCTCGACCTGGCGGCGGCCGGCGTGGAAGTGGAGCGCGGGAGGCTGAAGCTGAACGAGTTCCTGCAAAGCGTATCGAACCCGGCCGTCTATGCCGCCGGTGACGCCGCCGCGGTGGGGCCGCCCCTGACGCCGGTGTCGAGCCACGACGCGAAGGCCGTGGCGGCGAATCTCCTGCAAGGCAACCACCAGCGGCCGGACTACCGGGGCGTGCCCAGCGTGGCCTTCACCCTGCCGCCGATTGCGGCGGTGGGGCTCTCCGAAGCCGAGGCCCGAGCGCGTGGGTTGAAGTTCCGCATGAAGAGCGATCTCGTCCCGACGTGGTTCAGCGCACGCCAAGCCGCCGAGAAGGTCTACGGCTACAAGGTCCTGGTCGACGAGGCGACGGATCTTGTCCTGGGCGCACACCTGGTCGGGCCGCACGTGGACGAGGTGATTAACCTCTTCGCGCTCGCGATTCGCCACGGCCTCACGGCAGAGGACCTGAAGACGACCATGTTCGCCTACCCCACCGGCGCTTCTGACATCGGGTACATGCTTTAGGCACCCGGCTTGCTGGAGGCAGGAACGGCGGCGGTGCTCGATGAGCTGCGCTCGATTGCTTGGATGAGGTCGGGTGGAGGGCACCGCGCGCTCCATGTGCCGGGCGACCCTGGGTCGGCAATGACTGGCGGGTTACCGTGATACGGGCTTCTTTGCGGCGGCCTGTGCTGCGCGGATAGACTGCGAACTTGCACGCTGGGCCTAAGCTGAAAGGGCTCTGGATGGACCATCTCGTCATCAGCGATATCCGAGCCAGGGCCGTGGTTGCGCCGCTGAGCCGCCCCATTCGCACAGCCTCGGGCAGCATCGACGCGTCACCGTTGGTGCTGCTCGATGTCACTACCGGGCAAGGTGTCACCGGCCGGGCCTACCTGTTTGTCTACACGCCGCTCGCGCTACAGCCGCTGCTCGCGCTTTCAGCGCAGCTGGCCCCCCTGCTGCGCGGTCAGCCGGTGGTACCGCTGGCGCGGCAGGAGCAGTTGGAGCGTCAGTTCCGGCTGTTGGGAGTGCAGGGCCTGCTGGGCATGTTGATCTCGGGCCTTGATATGGCGTTCTGGGATGCCCTTGGCCAGGCGGCTGGCTGTCCCGTGGCGACGCTGCTCGGCGGCGCCCCACGACCGGTTCGCGCTTACGACAGCTGGGGCCTCGTCGATCCGGCGAAGGATGCGGCGGAACTCGCACGCAGCATCGAGCTCGGGTTCCGCGGGATCAAGATCAAGCTGGGAGGTGGATCGCTGGACCACGACGTGGCCACCGTGCGTGAAGTACGGAACATCGTCGGCGGCACGACGGCGTTGATGGTGGACTACAACCAGAGCCTGACTCCTGGCGAGGCGATGCGTCGCGTGAAGGCGCTGGAGCCGTTCGGGCTGGAATGGGTGGAAGAGCCGGTTGCCGCAGAGGACCTGCACGGGCACGCGCAAGTGCGCTCGCGCTCGACGATACCGATCCAGACGGGGGAGAACTGGTGGTTCGCGCGTGACGCCGAGCGGGCGCTGACGGCGGGCGCCTGCGACCGCATGATGCCGGACCTGATGAAGATCGGCGGCGTGACAGGCTGGCTCAGTGTGATGGGCCTGGCGCGAGCAGCATCCATGCCCGTGTCCAGCCACCTGTTCATTGAGGCTAGTGCGCATGTGCTGGCCGTAACGCCGACATGCGATTGGCTGGAGTACATGGACTTCGGTTCGGCCGTTCTGGCCCGCCCGTGCCCCTTGGTCGACGGCTGCGTGACCGCCCAAGGTCCCGGCCTAGGGATCGAGTGGGACGAGGCGGCAGTGAGTCGCTACGAGATTTAGAGCGGCTGTGTCCAGGCCAGGGGCTGAGTTGGATGCATGGTGGGACGGCAAGTCGGTGATCAGCACGCGCAGTCGGAGCCCGGCGGGGCAGGTCACGATCCCACCCGGATATGCGACGGGTCGAAGTCGATGGCCGCCGTGGGTCGGAAGCGGCCCTCACGGTATGGGGACCGCGGGGCAGGATTGCTGCTGCCGGGCCCGAGCAGCCACTCGTGCGCCACGCGCAGCAGTCTGCGCGAAGGCATCGCCCGCAACTCCGGACTAGATCCGGTCCCTTGGCGTAGGCGCAGACAGCGGTTCGACCCGCTCCCAATCGATCGACAGGGCCATCGCCGCGTCCGTGAAATGCCTGGCGGGGATGGCGTAGTCCGCAGCGAATGCGAACCGCAGCGCCATCAGCGGCACATCGGGGATGCCGTCTTGCGTGCTGGGGAAGCGCTCGAATCCGTCCAGCAGGCCGAGGTTGACCCCGAAGCGGCTGTCCGGAATGCCGGAGATCGATTGGAGAAATCCGTCGCCGGGACCGTGACCCAAGGCCAGTCCGATGGCGCCCACGCCCGCATCCGCGTCCAGCAGTGCACGGCAGGAGAGCACCTGGGCGGGAGAGCTGGAGGGAACGCCCATGTAGTTCATGTCGCCGCTCCAGGTGATTCCGCTGAAGCTGCCTTCGGCCCGCAACGGAAAGTGCGAGTTCCCGGTCGCCGCTGCATAGCGGCGGACCTTCTGCGGATCCTGGCCGGGACGATCGCGCACCGGCGCAACGTCGCCGCGCAGGAACACGGTCGAGGTCCCCGCGACCCTGAGAGCCGTGCTGCCCGGGCTGTGCTGTTGCAGTCGCATGCGCAGGGTCCACAGCGTCAGCCAACGCGCGTTGCTCGTGTGCTTGTCCACTTCCACTACGACCGGGCCATGGGAGCCGCTTTCGCCAGGTTGCGCAAGCCGCACGCGCACTTCGTTGCGTGACCACGACTCGATGACGGCGTCGTGCTCGCCGATCCGGACCGTCCCCCGTTTCGAACCGAACTCGCCGATGACGAGGAGCAGGCCCTTGAATTCATCGACCTCCAAGTGGTGAATGCTGGGCGCCAGTGTCTGCACCGTGCCCCGGAACTGCGCGAAGAAGCGCGCTTCGCCGCCCGTCTCCGGGTGCCGGGAAGCATCGCGGCCTTCGCGGCGCATCTCGGCCAGAACCGGGTCCCAGGCGAACGGGCGCTGCTTGGGAACTTCAGGGTGTTCCTGATTCGCACCGAGCAGGCGGTCGACCAGGTAGGCCGGTGCGTCGTACACCGCGGGGTCGCCTACGACCTCGGTCCAGCCCAGGCACACGCCAGCGCCCTTGTTCAGGCAGGCATTCAGGAAGCTGGACGCCAAGCGTGGGTTCGCGCTGTTGCAGGCGTTGATGATCACCACGCTGTCGGGCGCGAAAGACCAGTAGCGCTCGACGAAATGGACGGTGATGCCGTACCGCGTGTCGCGCGAGGTGGACGTGACGCCGTTGGGCGCGTTGTAGTAGGTGAGGCGCTGGTTGGCGAAGTCGTCCCGCATCTCAGGCAGGTTCTCCAGCGCCGGATCGACCAGCGTGGAGGACTGGATCGAGAAGAACAGCGGCGAGGCGGGGTCGTTCTCGCGGGTGCGCTTCACGCCACCATGGGTGTTGATATAGAAGAAGCCGTCACCGTTGACGCTGCGCAAGGTGGTGAGGCGCGCATCGCCTTCGCGGCCGCTGCGCACCCCGTAGTCCTGCGCCGTGAGCCAGGACGACATCCGCGTCACCACGTCCTGCCCGACGAAGTTGTTCCCAAATGAGTGCAGCAACCGCGCAGGCTTTGCGCCCGGCAACTCCACCGGCGCGGCTGCCTTCGCGACTGCCCGGGCGGAAGCGTCTTCGGCGACGGCAGGTGCCGGGACCGGACGGCTGCTGCTGTCGATGATGTGCAGCCGTCCATCGGCGAAGACCCCCCACACGCACAGCGCAGTTTCCTCGACGCCGACTTCGGTGTAAGCGGGATCGGCCTTCATGAAGGCCGCCAGGGCATGCAGCCTGTCCACCGCAGGCATGGGCTGCGCGTCCAGGTCGACGGACTTGGCCTCCACGGCTGCGAGCGTCACCGTGCGGGCGTCGCTGGGTACTTCCTTGTCGCCGCTGCTGCCGGCCGAATCGCCGCCGCCACACGCGCTGAGAAGGCTCGGCACGGCCAAAGCGGTCGTCGCGCCGGACAACCAGGACAGGAACTTACGGCGCTGGGGTGCATGCGCTTGCCGGCTTTCGAGGAAGGACCGTGCGACGGAATGGGAAGGAGTCGGAGACATGGTGTTCCAGGAACAGGTGGAGGAAGTTGGGGAGAAAGCTCAAGGCCGCGCAGAACGGGCCGAAAGGCCAGCCGGCGGCGGAAGGGACCGCAGGAAGCGCGCGTAGGCTTCGGCGGTGTCGCGCGGCGCTTCCATCATGGGCAGGTGTCCCAGTCCGGGGAGCGCCTCGATGCGGGCGCCGGGCAAGTGATCGCGCAGGCGCTGCATGCCGCTCGGATGGAAGACCTGGTCGGCCTCGCCCCAGAGCGCCAGCGTCGGCGCACGCAGGCTGCCGATGCGTGCGTCCAGCAGGTAGCGGTGCTGCAGCTGCTCGTGCCACACGCGCAGATTGGACGGTGCATCGCGCTTCGCTGAGGACATCGCGCGCTGCAGAACGGGGAAGGGAATCCACGGCTGGCGCGCAAAGAGCAGGTCCATCATCCGGTCGAACTGTTCGGGTGTTGCGGCGACCAGCGGCGCCTGGCCCGCATCGATCAGCGTATCCATCGTGCTCGGCTTGGGTGTGCGCAGGCCATGGGGCGAGCCGATCAGCGCCACGCTCGCCACCCGCTCCGGGTATTCCTGCGCGAAGAGCACCGCCAGCGTGCCGCCCATCGAGCTTCCCGCGAGATGCACGCGCTGCAGCTGCAATGCGTCCAGGAGTGCGCGCAGCCGGGCGACCTGCGCTTCGTAGTGATAGGGCTCGTGCGCATGCCGCCCACTGTCGCCAAAGCCCGGCAGGTCCGGCGCGATGACACGCCAGGTGCCTGTGAGCGGCCGGGCGAACTCGACCCAGTGGTCCTTCTCCGCGAAAATCCCGTGCAGCATCACGATGGGCGTGCCCACGCCGTCGGGGCCGCCGGCAAGATAATGCACCCGGTGTCCGGCTGCGCCGATCGTGTGCGCCTGCAGGCCCGACAGGCCGCGGTTCACCGAAAGCAGCGGGTGCAGGAAGAGCGCAGGCGTGGCATGCCATGCGAAGACCAGCGCCACGATGGCGCCGACAAGGGCGAACAACAGGACTCGTTTCATCGATGCAGATCCAGGTGAATTCATCGGTCGTGCGCCGCAGGACTGTCGCGGACCTTCCGAGGCTGGCGCGACCTTACCGGCGGGCGACGTGGACCGCTTGCACGTTTGGGCTATGGCACGCGGCAACCGCTTGACCATGGCGCCTGACCGGGCGCTCTACGTCGGCGAGCTGGCGGCAACCGGCCTGCACCGCCACGCAGCCGTCGCCCTGCTCGTGGGCCTGTCGGGCCGCTTCGCGGTGCACCTTGCCCACGGTCGGGTCGAACACTGCCGCAGCGTGCTGGTGGACATCGGTGTCGAACATGTGTTCGACCCTTGCGGCGAGCAGGTGGCGCTCGTTTACATGGAGCCCGATGCGCCCGAGGTGCAATGCCTGCGGCCGCTGCTGGCGCGCGAAGGCGGTGTGCTGTTCGATGTCGCCATCCCCGTAGGCGCATGCAGCCCGATGGAGGGGCGCCTGCGGGCCTTCGACCTGCCGCAGCTTCTGCGCCTTCCCGTGGAAACGGCCGCCGCGGGCCTCGATCCGCGCGTGGCGCGCAGCCTGCAGGCGCTGCGCCGCGTGGGCGACCAGCCCTGGGCGCGTGGAGGGCTTGCACAGGCGGTCGGACTATCGCCTTCGCGCTTCAATCACCTCTTTCGCGAAGAGGCGGGGGTGAGTTTTCGCAGCTACCGGATCTGGTGCCAGGTGCGCGCCGCGATGACGGGGGCCGGGCCCCTCATGAGCCTGACCGACGCGGCGCTGCAGGGCGCGTTCGCCGACTCGTCGCACTTCAGCCGCACGTTCCGCGCAACCTTTGGCATGACGCCCTCGAGCGTCCTTCAGGGGGTTGCTCGCGAGGTGGTGGGCTGACTATGTGCCTCGTGAGGCGGTGAGCTACTGCTCAGCGGAAGCGATGCCGGTCTCGTGAACGGAGGCGCCGTTCACGATGGTGCTGCGGGCCCAATCCCGGCACGGCCCGTAGGTCGTCGGGTCCTGCGCTGCGACCTGGTACTGGTCGAACATCAGGTTGGAAAACACCGCCCGGGCCGGCGGCATTGCATGGCAGCCTGGCAGCTGGGTGAAGTACTCGGTGAACTGCGGCAGCCAGTGTCCCAAGCCGACCTGCTGCGTCACACGGATGCGTCCGAGGTGGATCGGCTCCATGCCTGGGGCGGAGATGTCGAGGGCCCACCAGAGCGGATCGGCCTGCCTTTGCATGCGGAAGGTGTAAGGCACGTTCTCCTGCCAGGCAAAGGCCCTCCGGACGCTGTAGCCGATGCCCTCCCCGCCAAAAGGCTGCGCCGTGGCCGAAGGTCCTGCCTGCGCCTCGACCGCGTTCCAGATGGAGAAGATGAGCATCTTGCCCACGACCTGGTTGCCAATGGTGCCGCCGGTCTGCAAGCCGAAGTACCCGCCGTGGTCCACGGGCCCGGCGGGCATGAACTGCTGCGCCCAGAAGTAGGTGCCTGGCGGCGAGGGCTCGCGCTCGATGGTCAGCGTCACCTGAAGGGCTGACGCGTTGTCATGGAGCCCGATGCCCTGACTCGAGACGATGCCGCCCGGCGTCACTGGTGACGGCGCGGGCGCCGGGGCCGGGCCCGGAGATGGTGCGGGTGCTGGTGCTGGTGCTGGTGCTGGCGCCGGAGATTGTGTGGGTGGTGGGCTGGGCGGCCGCGGTGCGGACGGGGGCGGCGCAGTGGGCCCGCCAGGGCCAGGTGGCGGCGTTGGGTTTGGTTGCGGTGCCGGCGAGGGCCCGGCGGGCGGTGGTGCTGGAACGGGCCGGGAGGCTGAAGGTGGCGGTGCAACCGCCGTGGGCGGGGCGGCCGAGGCTGCATCGGATCCGATCACGCTCTCCCCTGCGTCGCCACCGCCACCGCAGGCCGCCAGCGATCCGGAAACGATCAAGATCAATGCGCGCTTGAGTTCGTGGGACACGACCGTCTCCTTGTTCGTCGCAGAGCATGCGCAGTGCATCCAGGATTCGAATGTCGGACGCTTCAGGGACTGGAGCAATAGTGCAAATGAGTGAGGATCCGGACGCGCTGCCACGGCGTGACGTCGTGTTCTCGTCCTAGGACAAAGCGCACCCGCGCAGCAGGACTTTCCATCCCTTGTGTTGGCGGCCGTTCGCTGCCCGAATACTGTGAGACCGCAAGGAGATTCCGGCATGCGTCACGTCACCATCATGAAGGTCGCGGCGGCCGTCGCGTTCCTGTTCGGCATTGCGCTCCTGCTGACGCCAAATGGGCTGATGGCGGTGTACGGCGCCGAGCCGATGAACACCTCAGGCGTCTACAACAGCATGCTGTATGGCGCATTGCTGATCGGCGTGGCGACCTCGAATTGGCTCGCCAGTGCGCTGGCCTACGAAGGCCGGCTTCCCATCGTGCTCGGAACGCTCATTGCGTCCTTGGCTGGCCTTGCGGTTGCGCTGATTCGTGTGCTCACGATCCCCGACATGCCACCCATGTCTTGGCTCAACGTCATCATCTTTGCGGCTTACTGCGCGGCATATGGTGTCTTGCTGGGATCCGGCTCTACGGAGGGAGCGAGCCGTGAGAGGGCTCCCGGCCAAGTTCATTGACTCCGCGAGGTCGCCGACGTCGTTCGCTACGGGACGTTGCGCTGGCGGACCCCACACCGGCAGAGACGCCATCGCGCTACAGCTTCGACGGCGGCCCACGCCCTCTGCGGCCTAGGCTTTGGGGGCAGCTTTCGGCCAGAAGCGGAACTCCCAGACTGTCTGCTTCGAGGCCCGGGCGGCCATCGGCCCGGTGATCCGCGAGCCGGCATCCGGCCGACGCACTGAACGAAGGGCGAAGACCTGCTCGCCGGCTAGCCGGTGACAAGCGCGACGGCGGTGTCGAGGCCGTCTCCGCCTTTCACGCGCTCGGCGAGGCGTACCGCCGCCGCCTTCCACGCGCTCTCGCCCGGCGCGAGCATTTTCGGGAGGATCTCCTCCGTGATGCGCGCGAGCGATTGCGCGCCGGCGAGGTTCGGGTACATCAGCGACTCGATGGGGACGCCGATGCCGAGCTTGCCGGCTGTCTCCGCGACGCTCTCCTGATCGCCGAACACCGGCCAGACGAGCACCGGAACTCCCGCAAGCACCGTCTCATGGAAGGTGTTCGCGCCGCCGTGCATGAGCATGACGTCGACGAGGCCATGAGCGAAGAGAAGCGGCTGAGGGACGAATGACATCGCGATGACGCGATCCCGCGTGTCTTTCCCGAGCGTGGCCTCGTCCACGCCGAAGTCCTCCGGCTGCCCGACCGTGGTCGACGCTATGACGACCGCGCCGGCGCCCAGGGCGGCCCGCGCCACGCTGGAATAGAGATGCTTCAGCGCATGACTATAGGGCGGCCCCCTGCGCAGCGCGACCTTCGTCACGATGGTGCCGACCGAGAGAAGCACCACGCGAGCACCGCTCTCGCGTGCCGCGCGAAGCCGGTTTACGAGCGCCTGATGCTCATGTGGGGCGGAGCCGAGATCGTCCACCGACGGCAGCGCATCAACGTGCGCGCCGACGAGGCGCACGTAGTCGGGCGGATCGAGGCACAGATCCTTCGAGGAGAAACCCAGTACCTCCACGGAAGGATCGTCGGGAATGAGGCCGGCTCGAAGCGGCCGGTCGAGCCCGCTGACGTCGGCGTGGCGCGAACGGAGGTCTGCGAGCTCCCTTTGCACGGCCGGGTCTGACGCCCCCACGTCGAGCGACGGCGCGCTGAGTGACGAAGGAAATGAGCTGACGACCGTCTTGATCCGATCAATCCCGAGCTTGCGCATCGCGACGTACGCCCAGAGGGCGAAGTAGTCGTTCACGCCGGCGACCACGGTGCGTCCAGCGACGGCGACTGCGATCGCGTTCGCGGCGCCCTCGGCCACGTCGTTCGCACGGGCGAGCGCGCGCAGATAGACCGACGTAGCGCTCGCCGTCGGAAACGCGTCGTTGCGTGCGAAGGGAGCGACCGCGTCGACGTCGACGAAGGTGACGCCCATCTGTGCGAAGGGCTCTTTCCAGTCCGATGCGGGTTCGCTCGCATCGCCGCTGATGGCCCAGACCACGTCGAAGCCGCGTGCGACGAGCCGCGCCGCCAGCGGCATCAGCGGACGAACATGACCCACCGCCATTGGCGAGCCGAAAACCACGACCTTCGCCCTTTTCACCATGGACCCATTGTGCATAGGAATCGTAAACCGTCAGGCAATGACTAGCATGCGTGCCAGGCTGCCGCTACCTCTGGCTGAAGTGGCGAATCCGGGCTTCTTGACGAGACCTCCCTCGAAGGACTTGGCCCGTAATTAAGCGACCGCTCCGGGGCGACGAGCTCACGGCCGGGATATCGGCTTTGGGTCGGGAGCGGACCTTTGCCGTGAACAACAGGAGTGCTGCAGTCAGTAGGTCGGCTCTGTACGCGCGTCGTTCAGAACGCCAGCATCCGTGAACGCAAGTTGCAGCGCACGGTGGCCCAAAGCAATCTGGCGTTCCCTCGCAAGGGTTGCAATGCCCGGGAGCATCCGGTCTGCGGCGATCAGAACATCACCCGCTCGGTCGCTTGCGATCTTCTCTGGATGACAAGCTAGAAACCAAAGCTGGAACACCTGGAACTCCACCGGCGACCTGCCGCGCATGCGGATGTAGTCCTCCACGGCCAAGAACAGCACTGGGTCGACCTTGGGCGCTTAGAAATCCTCGAGCACGGCATCCGGATCGCGGTCAGCGTGCTTGAAGAAGTTGCGGAAGGGGGAGTTGATGTAGTCGCGCTTTAAGTCCTTCCCCGCTGTGAGGTGCCCGCGGGTTTGCGTCGACGCACTTGTGACACGAGCACGTGTGCACAAGACATCGATGACTTCCCATGCATTCGCGGCAAGCGAAAACACCGAGATCGGATCAGCGCCATCGAAGAAAAGTCTGATCGCTGTGGCGAGCTGCCGGCTCGCAACATCGAACTTGGTGAGGGGAGTCGTCATCCCAACAATATACGGCTGGGCTTTCGAACCCTACGGCTGCTTCCGGCCAGGAGCGGCCGAACGATCCACAAGACCTCCTATCTTTCGCGTGCTTGTCGGGGAAGGCGCGCCGGCTCCTGGCGTGCAAGTCTGCCCAGTTGACGTTCAGTGTCGAATGCCAAACTTCGACCGCGCCCCTGTACATGCCAGCGCGCGGAACCTCGGAGCGGAGGCGCCCTGTAGCGGGAGATCACATGTCCGCTCGAGGGCCGGCCTCTGACAGCCAAGCGGTCAACCGCGCGCCGGTCGACTCTGATGCAGCCAGGCGAGCACAAACGCGCGCCCCTGTCCGGGGAAGACTTCGTCGAGATACTGAGAAATGGCTGAAGACTCCGAGAGCGCGGTTACAAGGGAAGATTACTCATGTGCACTATGCAGGCTGCAACACACGCGAAAGTCATGTTCCGGCCCGGCGGCAAGGCACATTTCGGACTGAGACTTGTTGATCTTCTATCGGGAGGGCTTCGTCGCCCTGCCGGCTTCAGAATCGGCCCCCACGGCCTCGCGCGCGCGGCGGCCGGTTACATGAAACGGAATGTCCATGAAAGCACTGCGTGTCCACGCCTGGGGCCAGCGGCCCGTGTGGGAAGACCTCGAGCCGCCCCTGCGCACGCCGGGCCACTCGCTGGTGCGGCTGAAGGCCGCGAGCGTCGGGCACATCGACGCCACCGTCTGGGGCGGCCGGTTTCCGCTGCGGCCCAGCCTGCCTTATGTGCCCGGGACGGAAGCCTCGGGCACTGTGCTGGAGAGCGAGCGATTCCGGCCCGGCACGCGCGTATGGCTGCGCGGCGGCGGCCTTGGGACGCGGCGCGACGGCACCTGGCGCGAGATTGTTGAGGCGCATGACGAGAGCATGGGCGAGTTGCCCGAGGGGGTGTCGTTCGAAACCGGGGCGGCGTTCTTCTCGCCTGCCACCTCCGCCTGGTGCGCGCTGCACGAGCTCGGCGGCTGGGCGCCCGCCCAGGAGGTGCTGGTCACGGGTGCGAGCGGGGCCGTCGGTTCGCTGGCCTGCCAGCTCGCGCGGCTGGCCGGGGCCCGCGTGCGCGCGGTGATGGGGCCGCGGTCGACGCGGCCCGAGGGCGTGGAATGCGTCGGGCTCGACGAGCTCCAGCCGCAGGCGTCGCTCCTGATCGACACCGTGGGCGGCGAGGTGCTTCCGGCGGCGCTCAAGGGCGTGGCGCCCGGCGGGCGCGCGGTGCTGGTGGGCTACACCGCCGGCACGCAGCTCACGCTGGACCTGCCGCGGCTCATGCTGGCCGATGTGGCGCTGCTACCCTTGAACATGGTGCGCCGGGAGGAGATCGCGCGCCAGCGCGCGCCGGATCTGCTGGCGCGGCTGGCGAGCGGCGCGCTCAGGCTCACGGTTGAGACCCTGCCACTCGCCGCGGGCGGCGCGGTGCTGGAGCAGCTGGCCCAGCGGCGCGGGCGCGGGCGCGCCGTGCTCGTGGCCTGAGGGGCGCGCCTAGCGGTGGTCCAGGAACTCGCGCAGCGTCTGGTCCGAGGGGAGGGCGAAGCCGGACTGCGGCAGCCGGCTCGGCCCGAGTCCTTCCAGCCGGCGCAACTTCACGGCCATCTCGGCGCACTTGATCACCACCGTGCAGCCGTTGACGACGGGCGCGCCGTCAACGTTGGCGCCCTGCTCGGCGCCGAACAGCATCATCGGGATGCCGCCGGTGGGCACGATGACATCGGCCCCCGCGTCGATCAGCACCCGCGCCTCACGCTGGAAAACCTGCCAGAGCGCGGCCTTCCGCTCGGGTGAGCGGAAGGCTTCCATCCAGTCGGCGATGGACGCGTCCACGGCGCGCACGCCGACCACGCGTTCCTTGAGGCCGTAGCGGGCGAGCTGGTCCCAGTGGGTGGCTACGAAGCCCTGATTGATGCACAGCAGCCCCAGCCGGCGGCCCAAGGTGCAGGCATGCAGCAGCGTGCTCTCGCCCAGGCCCAGCACCGGAATTCCCACCGCGGCGCGGGCCTCGAACAGGCCAACGTCCTGGAAGTGGTTCATGTAGAACGCCGCGTAGCCCTCGCGCTCGGCCCGCACCGCGCCGCGGATCACCTCGTGCGCGAAGCGGAACTCGGACAGCGCGTGCACCGTGGTGACCGAGGGCGTGATGGTGTGGAAGTCGACCTCGAAGTCCGGGTCGGTGCAGGCCTTCAGGTGCGGCAGCAACTTCGACAGGTACGGGGCGTGACCCTCATGGTCGGTTGCTCCCTGGGCCCAGATGCGATGACGTGCAGGCGCGCTGTCCATGGTGTCTCCTCTCGTTTTCCCGGATGAATATACCCTTTGAACCTGGAATGTTCAGGATTAAAGTGATTCGTGCAGTTCACTTCCAGGAGCGCGTTTCCATGATTGCTCGTTTGTTCGCCCGGCGCTGCCTTGCCGGCGTGGTGCTCGGTGGCGCCGCGTTCCTGGCCCAGGCGCAGGAGGCGGTGATCAACGCCGTCCACTTCACGCCGGCGCAGAACGGCTACGCCAAGAGCTTCCTGAAGTACGTGGACCTGGTGAACACCCGCGGCAAGGGCGTGGTGCGCATCCAGGTGCGGGGGGGGCCCGAGGTCATGCCCGTGATGCAGCTGGGCGAGGCGCAGAAGAACGGCCTCATCGACATGCTGGACGCGCCGCCCGGGTTCTACCTGAACCTGATTCCCGAGGGGGAGGTCTTCTCCGCCACCCGCAAGAAGCCCTGGGAGCTTCGCGAGAACGGCGGCTTCGCCCTCATCGACCGGATCTTTGGCGAGAAGGGCAACGCCAAGATCCTCGCCCACGTGGACGCCGGCACGGGCTTCCATGTGTTCACCGTGGACGAGCCCGCGCGCACGGCCGACGGCGGCGTGGACTGGAGCAAGCTCAAGGTGCGCAGCGCTCCGCTGTACCGCGACTTCCTGGACGCCCTCGGAGCCACGCCGGTGGTGCAGCCCCCGGGCGAGACCTACACCTCCCTGGAGCGCGGCCTCGTCAATGCCAATGCCTACACGGTTCTAGGCTACTCCAGCTTCGGCTGGGACAAGTTCACCAAGCACCGCATCGACCCGTCCTTCCTGCAGGCCGACGTGCTCATCACGATGAACAAGCGCAAGTGGGACAGCCTCTCGCCCCAGGCGCAGAAGATCCTGCAGGACACCGCCATCGAGTACGAGCGCGCGAGCTACGACGCCAACCTGGCCGGGACCAAGGCCGAGGGCGAGGCCATGATCGGCAAGGGCATGAAGGTCGTGACGCTCTCCGGCGAGGCCCGCAAGCGCTACGAGGACGCCGCCAGCCGCGTCACCTGGGAGCGCATGAACAAGCGCGACCCGAGCAACGTACCCGCGCTCAAGGCCAAGTTCGACTGACGCGCCCGCCGCCCCGGTGAACCTCGTCTTCCGTTTCACCGGGCTGGCCGCCGACGCGCTCGCCCGGCTGGCCGTGCTGCTGCTCGGCGCACTGGTGCTGATCGTGAGCGCCGACGTTGGCGTGCGGGCGGCGGGCCTGCGGCCCCTGGCCTGGGTGCCGCAGGTGGCCGAATCCATCCTGCTCTACGCCACGTTCCTGCCCATGGCGGCCCTGGTGCGTGAAAAGGGCCACGTGTTCGTGGAGTTCCTGCGGGCACCGCTGCCCGCGTGGGCACAGCGGGCCCTAGAACGGTTCGTTTACCTCGCCTGCATCGCCATCAGTACGTGGCTCGGCTGGATCGGCTGGCAGCACCTGGCCGAGTCGGTGCGCACTGGCGCCTTCGTCACCGGCACCTACGACATGCCGCGCTGGGTGGTGTTCCTGCCCATGGTGCTGGGCTTCGGCCTGTCCGCGCTCGAATGGCTGCGGATGCTGCTCGGGCACGACTCGCTGTACCGCGCCGACGCCCAGGCGCGCGGGGGCTACTGATGTCATGGGAGCTGCCGCTGGCCCTGATGGTGGGCCTCATCCTGCTGGCCATGGGCATCGGGCTGCCGGTCGCCTTCGCGTTCTTCCTCACCAATATCGTCTGCATCTACCTGTTCTTCGGCGGGCTGGTCGGCGTCTCGCAAATGGTGGCCAACTTCCCGAGCGCGGTCGCGGTTTACGCGCTCACGCCGATGCCGCTGTTCCTCATCATGGGGAGCCTCTTCTTCCGCTCGGGCCTAGCGGCGGGTGTGTTCGGCGCCATCGACCTGTGCATCGGCAACCTGCGCGCACGCCTGTCGTACCTGGTGGTGCTGGCGGGGGCCGTCTTCGCGGCCCTTTCGGGCTCGAGCCTGGCGAACACGGCCATGATGGGGACGGCCATGGTGCCGGACATGCTGCGCCGTGGCTACAAGCCGCACATGGCCTACGGCCCGGTGCTCGGGGCCGGCGGGCTCGCCGTCATCATCCCGCCCTCGGCGCTCGCGGTGCTGATCGGGTCCCTCGCGCAGGTCAACGTGGGCGCGCTGCTGGTCGCCGGCGCGATTCCCGGCCTGCTGCTCGCGCTGTCGTACATGCTGCTGATCACGCTGCAGGCGCGCCTGGACCCGCAGGCTGCGCCGCATTACGATGCGCCGCGAAGCACCTTGCGCGAGAAGCTGCTCGCGATTGCGCGCAACGTGGTGCCCATGGGCGTGATCGTCTTCCTGGTGGTGGGCACCATCCTGCTGGGTATCGCCTCCCCCACCGAGTCGGCGGCGCTGGGATGCCTTGGCGTGGTCAGCCTGCTGCTGGCGTACCGCCGCTTCCGCTGGGCGATCGTGTGGGACAGCCTCCGGGACGCAATGAAGGTCACCGGCATGACCTTCCTCATCATCTCCGCCTCCAGCACCTACGCGCAGGTGCTGGCCTTTACCGGCGCCAGCGCCGGTTTTATCCAGTGGGCACTGTCCTTCGATCTGTCCCCGTACGCGGTCCTGATCGCCATCGCCGGCGTAGTGCTGGTGCTGGGCATGTTTATGGACCAGGTCTCGATGATGCTGGTCACGCTGCCCATCTTCCTGCCGCTGGCGACCAGCCTGCAGATGGATCTGGTCTGGTTCTGCCTCATTCTGCTGCTGCTGTTCGAGGTGGGCTTCACCACGCCGCCGTTCGGGCTGCTGCTGTTCATCATGCTGGGAATCGCGCCCCCGGGAACGAGCCTGCGCACGGTGGCCATGGCGGCGCTGCCCTACATCGGCTGCGCGCTGTTGGTGATTGCGCTGGTGATCGCCTTTCCGCAGCTGGCACTCTGGCTGCCGCGCATGCTCTGAGGTCGCCCGCGCCGCTGGGTTCCAAGCCCGGCGTTTGCCGGGTTCAACCAGCAGCAATCGCTCCGACCGATTCACCGCGCAATTGTTCGGCACCTGCTCGGCCAATTTTCCATCGACGCGTCCGCTGCTGGGCCAAGAGCAGCCGTCGACTCAGGTTGCTGGAAGTGCGAGGCCGCTTGCGCCAGTAGCCCTGCGACGCAAGGAAAAGCACAGTGACCAGGCACCACGAAAGAAGGCTTCGCCGCGCGCAATCGCGCGATCGAGAATGTTCCGCTGCTGTTCGACGCGAAGCTGCCAGGACGTGTCTAGCGTCTGCTTCTGCTCGGGCGCATCGCCGGTGCTGAACGCCATAGCAATGACAGCTCTCACGCGTGGACCTGGGAACGTCTCAAACACCTCAGCGAGGGCCTGAGCGAGCCAATTACGCAGCGCACCGCAGCCCGCGACCGGAATCGCACCTGCAGTGACTCGTCGATGGTGGCACCCTGGCGCCGGCTGCCTTCCAGCCCGCGGTTGATCCCCTGGGACGTGTACCTCGCGATCATCGCCGTCACCGTGTGGGTCCTGCAGGACCCACCGCGCGTCGGGGTGAGCCATCGCTGGGTTATTAGTGCTGCTCTGCTTTCGGTGTTGGGCTCGCAGCGATGCGGCGCCAACGGCGGCGATGGCGCCAAAGGGGGCATACTGGCGCGAAGATGGCCACCTCGATCGAGCTTGGCAGGCAGGCTTTCCTGCGCCGGGAATGGAAGGAGGCGTTTCGACAGCTGAAGGCTGGCGACGCCGAATCTCCATTGGAGCCTGCAGACCTCGAGCGCCTGGCACAGGCGGCGTACCTCATCGGCCGGGACGCTGACGCGACGGCGCTCTTCATGCGTGCGCACTACGTCTCGATGGACGCAGGCGCGCCCGAGCGGGCGGCGCGTTGGGCGTTCTGGCTGAGTTTAAATGCCCTGCTTGGCGGCGATATCGCGCAGAGCACCGGCTGGCTTGCACGGATCCAGCGGATTGTCGGAACGTGCCCCGATTGCGCCGAGCAGGGGTACGTCGACGTGCTGTCCGGCTTGGCGCAGTTGGGCCAAGGACATGCAGAGAACGCATGCGCGATCTTCGGGCATGCCATTTCTCGGGCCGTTCGGTTCAAGGCCCCGGACCTGATGGCGATGAGCCTCCTCGGCCAAGGACAGGCTCTGATCCAGATCGGGCGAGCCGCCGACGGCGTGCCGCGGCTTGACGAGGCGATGGTCACCGTCGCTGCCGGCGAGGTGTCCGCCATGGCCGCAGGCATTGTCTACTGTGCAGTGATTCTGACCTGCCAGCGCCTGTTCGATCTGCGCCGTTGCAAGGAGTGGACGCGAGCGCTGGACGAATGGTGCGCCGAGCAGCCTGACCTCGTGCCCTATCGAGGAGAGTGCCTCGTCCACCGCTCCGAAATCCTGCAACTGGAAGGGGAGTGGTCCGCCGCCATGACAGAAGCACAGCGCGCGGTCGAGTTGTTCGCGACGCGACGCGGCCCGGTCTCTGGGCGCGCGTACTACCAGCTGGCCGAGCTCCATCGCCTGCGGGGAAAGTTTTCGCTCGCTGAGGAGATGTACGGAGAGGCGGGTCGCCGCGGAACCGAGCCACAGCCTGGCCTGTCCCTGCTACGCCTGGCGCAGCGGGACTTCGACGTAGCTAAGGCCGCCATCAGCCGGGTGACACGCGAGGCGAGCCATGGCCACGGGATACGCGGTGCGGCCACGCGCCCCCTCGTGCTCCACGCCTGTGTGGAAATCATGATCGCAACCGGGGATGTCGAGGCGGCCAGGCAGGCTGCCGTCGAGCTTGAATCGATCGCTGCAGACGTGGGTGCCTTGGTTCTTCACGCGTGGTCCGGCAAGGCCACCGGAACTGTACTTCTGGCTCAAGATGACGCGCAGGCTGCACTTGCCGTCCTCCGCGATGCCTGGCAGCAGTGGCAGGAGCTCGACTCCATCTATGAATCGGCCGAGGTTCGCGTGCTGATTGGACGCGCTTGCCTCGCTCTGGGCGACGAGGACACTGCGCACAGTCACTTCGAAGCGGCAGCGCGGACCTTCGAGCGGCTAGGCGCCACGCCCGCTCTGGCCGAGGTCGGCAAGTTCGCCAGTGCCGGTGCCGCGCCGAGCCACCTTCTCAGTCGTCGGGAGCTCGAGGTGCTCAGGCTCGTGGCGAAGGGCCAGTCCAACCGTGAAATCGCCGCTCGGCTGTTCATCAGTGAGCACACCGTCGCCAGGCACCTGAGCAGCATCCTGGGAAAGCTGGGAGTCGCATCGCGCACGGCGGCCAGTGCTTTCGCGTTCGAGCATGGGCTCATCTGATGGCCGATTGGTCAATTCGAACCATCGGCAACTGCACCACATTGGCTCCTATGGAGGATGCGGCCTGCCCGCCTCGTCTCTAGTCTGGAACTCCGACTGTTTGAAGGAGATCATCATGACAAACGAGCGAACGCTCGAGCAGGCCTACGTTGGCACCGCGGCCGAAAACTACGAACGGTATTTCGTGCCAAGCATTGCGGCTCCGCTGGCCGCAGATCTCATCGAGGTCAGTACCCCCAGGGCCGGAGAGCGTGCTCTCGACGTGGCGTGCGGTACCGGTGTTGTGACGAGGCTTGCAGCGCAGCGGGTGGGCGCCGAAGGCTCGGTCGTTGGTCTGGACGTCAATCCAGGCATGTTGGCCGTGGCGCGTTCGGTGACGCCGAAGCTTGCGATCGATTGGCGCGAGGGCAGCGCCGAAGCAATTCCGTTCCCCGATGCCACGTTTGACGTTGTGTTGTGCCAGATGGGACTCCAGTTCGTTCCGAACAAGCTCGGCGCATTGCGGGAAATGCGGCGGGTCCTTGCCCGCGCCGGCCGGCTCGTACTCAATCTGCCCGGGCCGACGCCGCCCTTGTTCGACGTGTTGGCGGATGCGCTCGGCCGGCATATCGACGCACGAGCGTCCTCGTTTGTCCACATCGTGTTTTCGCTGAGCGATGAGCAGGAGCTGCGCGAGCTGATGCAGGGTGCCGGCTTCCACCATGTCGAGGTGCACAGGACCACGACCAAGCTCGGCTTGCCACCCATCAGGGACTTCCTGTGGCAGTACGTGTTCAGCACGCCTCTCGCCGATGTGGTTGCGAAAGCTAACGAGGCCAGCCGCTGCGCCCTGGAGCGGGAGATCGCCGACCGGTGGCAGGAATTCGCACCCGATGGGAGCCTGACCTGCGAGGTGGGCATCTCGACGGTGAGCGGCCGTTAGCGGTTTACCGCGGGTGCGCAGCTGGGAGATCGGCAATCGCCCCCGCGCCAGAATGCGGTTCATGACGACGTGAGCCCTGTGTCATTTGCCCTCAGGAGCGCCTCTTGCAAGGGACTGCAGATCGCCGCCTGCGCGCACGTCCCGCGTCCGACCCGCAGCAGGAGCTGGGGCAGGCCTGCTGCCCCAGCTCCTGCCGCTCGGCGCAACGCGGGGCGCATGCGGGCACCTCTGTCGGCTGCCTTGAGTAGGCCGAGGTCAGGCCGCCCACGGTCATGGTCATTTACGAACTCCTGAAGCGGCAGCCCTTGGCAAGGTGCCGTCATGTGGCGTTGCGCCGGTGAGCGTCCTCGCATGAGAGGCCGGTGACGTCGATCAGCGTGTCTCTGCAATGCGCGGGCCGGCTTGGACGCCCACCGGCCCGCCGCCCTTTCGGAGTGACCAGCCGGTCCGTGTGACGGGTGTTCCGAATGTCACCAAACCCGCCGGCACGCCGCCGCGCACGCAACGCTTACGCGTGCAGCCAGCCGCTGGGCATGGCTGGCGGCGTGCAGCAATGCAAGCGGACTCTAGTGCTTCGGCTTGAGACGCTGACTGTCCGGCCGGTGGTCGACTTCGCCTGAGGACGGAAGGGCCGGGATCCGCCGGTGGGTTTGGGGCGACCCATATCGCCCTGGCGCTAACGAACGGCGCCCTTGTGGCGGGCACATAGTGCCTGCCTCCGGTCCATGCTTGTGTCTGCTCCCCAGGAGCGGTCTCGGCCGCATAGCTGGCAACGGACGTCAGCTGCTGGGCTGTGCGATGGGGCTGAAGCCGAATGCGTGCCGCGCTGCGCTAGGCGCAGGTGTGTCGACAAGCTGCCGAGCCGGTGGATTGAACTCTCGAATAAACTGCTGCGACCATGGCGAACTTGCTCGAACGGGAGCATGCGATTGCCGGACTCGAGGCAGCGCGGGCTCGCGCGCGAGACGGCGCAGGGTCGACGGTGCTTGTGTTAGGAGAAGCTGGCATCGGCAAGACGGCGTTGCTGGACGATTTCGTGCGTCGCCATCGTGGGATCGTCCTGTGGGGCGGCTGTGAGGCGCTCACGACGCCCCGACCGCTCGGCCCGCTCTATGACTTCGCCGACGCAGCGGGCAGCCGGCTCCGCGCGGTGCTGGGCGGTTCCGACCGCGGTGCAATGTTCGCGTCGGTGCTCGACGAAGCGGCCAGTGGCGAGTGGCCCGGAGTCATCGTCATAGATGACGTGCACTGGGCGGACGACGCCACGTTCGATTTCATCAGGTTTGCAGGCCGGCGAATTCACCGGCGGAGGGCCTTGCTACTGCTCAGCAGTCGGTACGACGAGCCGTCGTGGCGCAAGGTGAGAGCCATGCTGGCGGACCTTCCTGCGGCGCACGTGTTACGGATAGAACTGACCCCGCTCTCCTTGGAGGCCGTCAGCCGGTGGTCCAATCAGGCGGAGGCTGACGCGCGACGGCTGCACGCCGTCACAAACGGCAACCCGTTCTTCGTCGCGGAGCTGCTGCGCCATAGAGCCTCGCAGGCGCTTCCGGCCAGCGTGCAGGACGCCGTGCTCGGCAAGGTGTTCAGACTACCCGGGAGCGCCAGGGAGTTCATAGAACTGGTGGCCATCTTTCCGCGACATGTGGAGCTTGCCTTCCTTGAGCGCCTGCGGCCTACGTGTGGTTCCGACCTCGATAGTTGCATTTCGGCGGGGCTGCTGTTGAGGAATGGTCCGACGGTTCGATTTCGACATGAGCTGGCGCGAACCGCGATCGAATGCGACCTGCCCGAGGCGCTGGCGGTCTCCCTGCACGAGGAGGTGCTTGCTGCGCTTGAACAAGAAGACCCGGATTCCACGCTCGTGGCCCAACTCGCGCACCACGCAGGGCGAGCGCGGAACCTGGCGGCCGTGCTGCGCTGGTGCCCTCTGGCGGCGCGCCAAGCCGCGGCGCGCGGAGCGAACCGGGAAGCGGCCTCGCATGCCAGGGCCGCGCTCGCGCACGGCGAACAGCTGACGGCAACGGGTCGTGCTGAGCTCCTGCGTTGCCTGGCGGCAGCTTGTTTCGAGCTCAGCGAACTCGACGAGGCCGCCCGCGCTTATCGTGAAGCGGCGGCCATATTCGAGCGCCAGGGCGACCAGGCAGCCCGTGCGGCATGCCTCGCCGAACTTGCGATGCCACTGGTGCGCGCGCTTCGCAATGCCGAAGCCGATTCGTCGTGTCGCGAGGCGCTCGCGGTGGCGGCCGAGTGCGGGAACCAGGCTGTACAAGCGCGCGCATTCGCGATCGCGTCGTACCTGCACATGCTCAACCGGGACCATGAGCAGGCCGTCGCTGCCGGCAGGCAGGCGCTGGCACTTGCGCGCATGGACGATGACGTGCTTCAAGCGCAGGCCTACAAGACGGTCGGGAGCGCGACGATCTTCTCCGACTACGATGCAGGCTGCTTGCTCATCGAACGCAGCATGGAAATTGCCCGTGCCCTCGATGACGGCGGTGTCGCGCTTGTCGACGCCTACCTCATGATCGGCACGGCATCGGGCGAGCTGCACCGTTTCGAGAACGCGGAGCGGTGGATCGACGAGGGACTTGCTTGCGCCCGCACGCACGACCTGGACAGGCTGGCGAATTACCTGGAGGCATGGCGCGCCATCTGCCATGTCTATCGCGGCGAGTGGGATCAAGCGGGTCCGCTCGCGTTGCGGGTCCTCGCACGCGAGCCCCATGGATCGACCAGTCGCGTGATGGCCCTGGTCGCCCTCGGGCGCCTGCGCACCCGGCGCGGTGATCCGGGCGCATCGGACGCGCTGGACGAGGCGCTGGAACTGGCGCAGCGCTCGGGCACGTTGCAGCGGCTCGCTCCCGTGCGGGCGGCGCGTGCCGAGGCTGCATGGCTGGTTGGCGACGATGTTCGGGCGGCTGCCGAAGCCGCATCAGTGCATACGCTGGCCGTGGCGAAGGGGCACACCTGGTTCAGCGGCGAGCTGGCTTACTGGGCCTGGCGCGCGGGGCGTGCAGAGGTGAGCAGCAGCGGCATGACACCGTTCGACTTGCAGGTGGTCGGGGACTGGCGGCAAGCTGCGGCCGTGTGGCAGACGATGGGCTGCCCCTACGAGCATGCCAGAAGTCTTTCCGAGGGTGACGCACCGGCGCGGCGCCGTGCGCTGCGAATGCTGGACGCAATGGGCGCGCATCCCTTGGCGCAGCGGCTGCGCCGCCAGATGCGGACCGAAGGAGTCCCCGCTGTGCCTCGAGGGCCGCTGGCCACCACCCGAGCGCATCCGGCGGGGCTCACCCGTCGCGAAGTCGAAGTGCTGGCGCTGCTTGCCCAACAGCTGACGACGCCCGAGATCGCCTCCAGACTGTCGAGGTCCCACCGAACAGTGGACCACCACGTTGAATCCCTATGCGCCAAGCTCGGCGTGCGCGGACGTGCCGAGGCCGTGCGAGCCGCGCGGCGGCTCCAGTTGACGCCCCCCCTAAATAGGTAGGCCCGGCCCGAAATCTGGGTGAAGAGTGCCCTCGCCGCGTGGGTGGGGCGTTTCTAGGATGAACCCACGGTCATGAAGACCGTGCCACTCAAGGAGTCCAATCATGCCCCGCTATATGGTAGAGCGCAGTTTCCCCCACGGACTGTCCATCCCGCAGAACGCCGACGGCGCGAAGGCGTGCCTGGGTGTCGTGGAACGCAACGCCACCGAAGGCGTGACATGGGTCCATTCGTACGTGACGCCCGACAAGAAGCACACCTTCTGCATCTACGACGCGCCTTCACCGGAGGCAATCCGGACCGTCGCCCAGCGTAACCAGCTGCCGGTGGACACGATCACGGAAGTGTCTGTCCTGGATCCGTACTTCTATCGCGGCTGACAGTCCTAGGTGTGAGGCGCTGTCGAAATGGTGAATCGCGCGCTACGGCCGCCGCCTGGAAACACCAGGTGATCTCTGAGGCTCTGGGGACAAACGTCCACGACGCACTCGAGATCAAGGAGCAGACAGAGATCTAGTTCGCGCACGTCATCAATCGCGCGAACGGATGCCCAACCAGCGCGCCAGCCGGTCGCGCCAGATGTCGCGGCCGGCCTGACGATAGTCCCGTAGCCACCCGCGGGTCGGCGGCATGCGGCGCACGACCCACTGCGCCACGACGATGAAGGTCACCATCAAGAACAGGCTGAGCCAAAACGTGGCCCACCAACCATGGCCGGCTTGTTCCAGGCCCTCGCGTAGCGCCGACCGCAGCTCGATCACGCCAAAGAGCGGCACGGCCGCGATGCACAGGTAGCCGAGCAGGAATCTGGTGAGGCCAAGCCGGCGGCTGCGTTCGCGGGAAACAAGGGACGTGATGGCCGCCAAAACCAGCAGCACCACGGCGAACCAAGGCAGCTGTTCGCTTGCACGCTCGACGAAGGCACTTAGGAGGATTTCAGGCACGGGCGTAAGGACCAACCGAGCGGGTTGCCCGGCGACCCGGGTCGCGTAGTTGAAATAGAGCGACAGTGCGTCCTCAGGTGCTAACTTAGCCGCCAGCAGTGCTGAGCGGCCGTGCATGGTACTGAACCATCTCCCCAGGCCTCAACCGAACAGCAGACCTCTGGCGCCCTCATGACTGCCTGCCTTCGGGCCAATAATCGGACATGCACATTCGCCGGCTCGTCGCCACTGATGCTGCCGCCTTCAGAGCGCTCAGATTGCGCGCTCTGAAGGAGCACCCGGACGCGTTCACTTCGAGCTGGGAAGAGGACAGCCGCGTGCCGCTGGATGAGAGTGCACGCCGTTTGGCGTCGGCGACTGCGGCGTTCTGGGGAGCGTTCGGTATTGAGCTCGGCCTGGTCGGCATGGCGGGCCTGGAGCGCAGCGTGCGCGCCAAGGCGAGGCACAAGGGAACTGTCGTGGCCATGTACGTGGCGCCCGAGGCCGGCAGGCGTGGCATCGGCGCCATGTTGCTAGAAGCGCTGTTCGCGCATGCACGAAGCGAGGGATTGCAGGACCTCGTGCTCACGGTGACCTGCGGCAACGAGGCGGCCCTGCGTCTGTACGAACGCGCCGGGTTCCGCGCCTTCGGCAGCGAGCCGCGCGCGATTCTCGTGGACGGTCAGGCATTCACCAAGGTCCACATGCATTGCTCGCTTTAGCAGGTAGTTCCAGGGCCCCGAAGCCGCGGACGAGTGACCTCCCCCTTTTCTGAAGCATCTAGGAAAGCCGGCCAACGCGACTGGCGAAGCGTGGTATGCCGAGTTTCCTTCGGATGGGCGATGGTTGGTTCGAGTCGATAACGGACGCGAGTCTCTGCGAGGGGGCCCAGCTTCGTCCAGGCTCGCTCCGGGATCATGACCGCCAGAGTCGCCCTTCGTTCCACCCGGGACGCTTGATCTTGCGCCATCGTCGGAACGCACGCCGGGGCGGTAGCTGCTGTTCCGCCGTTCGGCAACGACACCTTCGATCTCGAGGCCCAATCCGCCTGCATTCTTGGGCAGGGTCATGGACTGGAATAGATCGGCGTCTGCGGGTAGGTCCTGGACGAAGAGCAGCGCTCGCTTAGGATCGTCAATCAATGCGATGAGCTCGCGCAGCAACTTCTTGCGCCGCGTCAGCGGCAGGTGCATCGGGGGCTTGCCGTTGCAGACCAGAAGGTCAAAGCAGCACAGGGTTACCGGTGGTGCTCCGGGCACCCGCCTCCTTCGCCGGGCGCGGCTTTGCAGCTGGTTGATATCGCTCGTGCCGTCTTCTCGGAGTACACAAGCTTCGCCATCGATGACATGCGGGCGGGCAGGAGATCCAGGTCGCGCACGATCTCGGGATAACACGAGGTGCATTCGTTTCCCGCTTTTGTCACTGGCGCACACGCGTGTCAGGGCTGCGCATCTGCTGTGCAAGCGGGTCGTGGCTGCTCGCGTCGATTCCGGCCATGCACCGGTAGCCGTCGAACTTCAGCTCGTAGATCCAGTCGGCGAGGTGAAGGGCAGGAACAGCTGCTCGCCCGCGCGCATGGGTGCCGGGATGGAAATCACCCGGGCAGCATAACGCCCAGGCTGCGGGCGGAGGGACACGCGGACCGGCGCAGATCGACAACGGCTATCGGCCAGGAGCGGGCATCAGCTTTGTGCGGGCCCCGGATAATCTGGCGAATGAATTCAGAATTTTCAGGGAAGTGCGCCTGCGGTTCGGTCCGCTACCGATGCAAAAGTGAGCCCATCGCAATGCTGAACTGCCATTGCGCTGACTGCCAGCGCTCAAGCGGTGCTCCGTTCGCGTCCGGCGTGGTCGTCATGAGCTCGGATCTCGAGGTCCAAGGCTCCCCCAAGACCTACGACGTTCGCGCAAGCAGCGGTATGACGACCCGCAGCTTTTGTGGCGACTGCGGCAGCCCTCTGTTCACCCGTAGCGAAGCGAACTCGCAGTTCACTTCGATCCGCTTTCCTTCTCTCGACGATCTGTCTACCTTCGCGCCAATGCTGGACATCTGGACATCTCGCGCACAACCCTGGGTGTGCCTGGACGAGAAACTCCCTCACTTTCCCAACTCGCCGAAGTAAGCCGCGTCAATCGATTCCCGGAGACGCAAGAAGGCCTGGTGCGCCGCCGGGAGCGGCAGCAGCGTAGCGGCGCCACAAAAAAATGTATGCGAGTCGTGCCTCGCGCTGCACACCGTCGAACCCCATCTGTCGCGGAATCGTTCGGGTTCCCCCACCTGCTTTGAGGTCCGCTGCCGACCAGGAGCGGTCATCCACCCTCAGGAAGCCTCTGTCACTAGGGGAGCCACGAGGCTAGCGTCACATCGCCACTAGGTGAACGTTTGCCGCTCGTGACCGGACCGGGAGCTCCGGAGAAGTTGTCGTACGTGAGCGCGCGGTAGAGGCCAGCTGACGCTGTCCTCTACCGCGCGCAATGTGGTCACGCACGCCTTGAACACATCGATTCAGCCGGCCAGGCCTCGGGGAGTCATCCCGGATTGGGTTTTGTCGGCAGGTGCACAGTGAATCTGGTTCCTGCCTCGCGCGCGGAGGCCACCGATACCGTTCCTCCATGTGCGGCCACGATCTCTTTGACGATGTAAAGCCCGAGTCCCACGCTGCGTTGGTGGCGCCCAACTTGGCTGCCGCGGACGAAGGGCTGGAACATGCGCTCGATCTGCTCCGCGCCGATTTCCGGGCCATGGTTGTGGACCGTGATCGCAACCTGTTCCTGCGCCTCGAGCATGGCGACGGTCACCGGCCGGTCCGCATCGCCATAGGTCACGGCGTTGGCCACCAGGTTGGCGACCACCTGGCTGATGCGATCGGGGTCCCAGTGCACCGTGCGCGCCGGAGTGCTGCGGATCACAATGTCGCGCTCGGGATGAATGGCCGACAGCTCGTCCACGATGCTGGCGAGCAGGGCGCCGGCGTCGATCTCGCGCAGTGAAACAGGGATGCCCCCGCCGAGCCGGGCTTGTGCAAGATCGAGCAGGTCGTGCACCATGCGGACTGCTTTGTCCGCTGAGGACTGGATTAGCAGAACCAGCTTGGCTACTACGGGATCGAGCGTTTCGGACCGGCGGGCGATGCCGGCGGCCCCCATGGCGATTGCCGACAGCGGTCCACGCAGATCATGGCTGGCGATGCCGAGCAGGTTTTCGCGGAAGTCGGCCGTTCGCCGCGCATCCGTCACATCACGCAAGACGGTGACGCTGGAGACGATGAGCCCTTGGTCGTCCCGCATGGCAGACGTGCGAACCCTGACCCAGCGCTCCCCCCGCGCCGCCGAGATGAACTGCAGGGTGCGCTCCGACGTGCCGGCACCCTGCAGTACGCTGGTTCCCGGCAGTTCACCCGAGTGGTCGTTGCCCTCTTCGTCCCGGATCACCAAGGTGGCTAGCAACTGGTCGCGCGGCATCCGCAACAACTGCTCCGGCGTGGCGGCGCCTAGCATCGTGGCTGCCGGCCCATTGGCATAGGCTATGCGCCCGGAGAAATCCTGCACCAGTACGCCGTCGTCGCCGACCACCACCTGCAGGATGCTGTCAACCTGTTGTCGCGTTTGGCGAAGCTGCTCGAATGCGGAAGCCGCTTTGCCGCCTTCGAACAGGGCGCGATACGGAACCGCGGCTGGTTTCTGGTCAGGTTCGTGCACTGCCAACCGCCGCGCTGTAGCGGTCTTTCCACCGAGCAAGGTAGGCTGCCTGCCCGGTGACTTGCTGCCAAGGCTGGTAGTACGGGTTGACCATAGGAATGCCCCTGACGAATACCAGCGGGTGCGTCACGAACATATCCTCGACCAGCGCGTTCACGCCGCGGGTGGCGTCGTAGGCGCAGATACAGATGAACGGGAATGAGGGAAAGATTTCTTCGTTGGCACGCGAATCGAAGGTCATGAAATCTTCGATTCCTGGCGTACCTGAAAGCACGTAACTGAGGTCCACCGAGAATCGCACGCGCGGCGCGCCTGCATTGCAGGCCGACTGGATCATGTCCTTGAGCCCGGTCGTTGCTTCTTCAAGGTCGAAGCGACCTGCCGGCGCAAAGGCATGTGCCGCGGTCAGCAGCATCAGCTTGCCGTTGGCGATCTCGGCGGCCACGTCCAAGCCCAGCGCTTCCAGGCCTTCGACGACCGGCTCGGCGGGTTCTTCGTGGAAGACATGTACGACTAGGTCCCCGGCCTGCAAACCTTCTGCGATGAAGGGCACGATGGCCTGCAGGAACTCCTCCCTACTCCAGTACACCAGTGCGGCATGATCGTGGGCTTGTAGATGCCGCTCGGCACCGGCATGCTCCGCCGCCTTGGAAAGGCCCTTCCATTCGGCACTGTCGGCTTGCCTCCTAAATGCGCTCCTTGGTTTGCAGCCCTACTGTAAAGCCAGCAGCTGCAAAAACAGCTTATCCATGATAGGTGCTAGTTGCCAGGAGAACCAGGCCAAGCCGCCGCACTGTGAGGTGCCGGTTCCAGGTGGTGCCCCACGCTGCCGCCAAGCGACATATGCGTAGCTCCCGATGGCTGCTTCCGGCAGAAGCGGCCGATCCGCCTCAAGCCCCCCTGGGTATGGGGTTGCTTGCCGCCCGGATGGACAGTTAGCTGTCGCCGCCAACTTGCCACGTTGAGCTGGTGAGCAGTTCCGAATCCGAACACCTCGAATTTGTTCAACGTACCAATTTCCAAAGGCTGCTCATGTTCGTAGCCGTCGGCCGTCGGCCGGCGACTTTGCCACCTGTGCCATGCCGGTGCCGCCGTCCGCGCCGCCCTTGTTCTCGATGAACACCGGCTGGCCCAGTTCGCGCGGCATGGTCACGGCCACCGGGCGGGCCACGGTGCGGACAGGGCGCGAAGCGATGGGGGGTCGCCCCAGGCCGGCCTGCGCCAGATCCCGGTCGCCTACTGCGACGACACGTCCAGCCGCCGGTCATTCGGCGGAATGAACGACTCCAGGAAGTACAGCGGCTCGCGCCCGGCCATGGCCGCACTCTCGAGCAGCATGCCGCGCGTGCCGGGCTTCACGTCGGCCGCGAGCGCGGCCTGTTCGGGGAACTTGACGAAGGACAGGCGCTGTCGGATGGCGGTCACGGGCATGTTGATCTCGCTGCCCAGGAGCTGCTTGAGGTTCGCGCCATCGAGCTTGGACAGCGGCGCCGCCGCGATGATGGGGAAGGTCGATGCGTTGAAGTAGAACCGGTTGAACAGCGTGAACTCATGGAAGACGCTGATGCGTCGCGAGATGCGCACCACGTCGGCGCCGGTCTGCCGCAGCCACTCCGACCACGGACCGCGCTCGGCGGTGCGTTCACGCGCGAGCACCTTCGGGTACAGCGGCAGGAAGGTCGGCTCGCCCTCGCGTCCCAAAAAACGCAGGTGCAGTGGCGCGTCGATGGCGCTGCGGCCTTCGGCCACGTAGGTGCCGCTGCCCTGCGTGCGCACCACCATCCCTTCGTCCGAGAGTTCCCGCAGCGCCCGCTGCACCGTGCCCAGGCTGAAGCCGGTGAGGCGAGTCAGTTCGCGCTCGGTCGGCAGCTGGCTGCCGGGCTTCCAGTGCCCGCCCCGGATGGCGGCGCAGAGCGTCTCGCGAAGCTGCGCGTACTTGGACACCCCGGGCATGCTCGGTCGCGCATACCGGTCGAGCATCTCGGAAGGGTCGGGCGTGGATGGGTTCATGGCGAGCTTGCGCGCATGGTACAGGGCTGCGCTTGACAGGTGCTATATAGCAATGCAGTATTGCAGCAATTCTTCCCGCCCGCCCACGGGCCGTTCCGCCACTAGGAGACAAGCATGACCTTCCGGCCTCTGATCGCCACCCTTGCCGCCGCCGCCGTGTTCGCGTCGTCCCAAGCCGCCGCCCAGGAGTGGCCCACCAAGCCGGTGAAGATCCTCTTCGGCTTCCCCGCCGCGAGCGCCACGGACGTGATCGCACGCGCTGTGGGCCAGAAACTCTCGGAGAAGTGGGGTCAGCCTGTGGTCATCGAGAACCGCCCGGGCGCAGGCGGCAACCTCGGCTCGGAACTCGCGGCGCGGGCGCCGGCCGACGGCTACACCATCTTCTTCGGGACCGTGGCTAACGCCATCAGCACCACTCTCTACAGCAAGCTGAATTACGACTACCTCAAGGACTTCACGCCCATCACACTGGTGGCGACCACGCCGCTGGTGCTGGTGGCCAGCCCCTCGGTGCCGGTCAAGGACGTGAAGGAACTGGTCACCTACGCCAAGGCCAATCCCGGAAAGCTGAACTTCGGCTCCGGCGGCGTGGGCACCTCCAACCACCTGGCCGGCGAGATGTTCAAGAGCGCCACCGGCAGCGATCTGGTCCACGTGCCGTACAAGGGTACGCCGGCGGCCTACAACGACATGTTCGGCGGGCAGGTCGCACTGATGTTCGACAACATCGTCGCGGTCACCAACCACGTCAAGAACGGCAAGCTCAAGCCGATCGCTGTCACGAGCGCACAGCGCGCCTCGACCCTACCCGAGGTGCCCACGATGGCCGAACAAGGCTTGCCCGGCTTCGAGGCGGTGTCCTGGATCGGCGCGCTGGTGCCGACCGGAACGCCCGACGCCATCGTGCAGAAGATCCACACGGACCTGGTGGCCGTTCTGCGTATGCCGGAAGTGAAGGAAAAGCTCGCGGCGTCCGGCGCGGTGGTCGTCGGCAATAGCCGCGAAGAATTCGCCGCCTGGAACCGCAACGAGATCGCCAAGTGGGCGAAGGCGGTCAAGGACTCGAACGCGAAGATCGACTGATGGCGCTGAGCCGAAACAAGGAAACCGAATGAGCAGGACGCATATCGAGGAGCCGGCGCGCTCCATTCCCGTGCTGATGGAGGCCGAGGTGGTTGTCGTCGGCGGCGGAACGACTGGCCCGATCGCGGCCATTGCTGCGGCTCGGCGCGGACGCAAGGTGGTGCTGATCGAGCGCTTCGGCTCGCTCGGCGGCATCCTCACACTCGGACTGAACACCAAGCCCTCCGGCGCGCTGCTGGGCGGCCTGCCCCTGGAGCTGTGGAACCTCGCGCGCTCGGTCGGCGCCGCCGGTGACGACTATATGGCAACCACTAAGACTGGCGGCGTGCGCATCGCCTCTCCGGTGGACCCAGAGATGATGAAGATGCTGCTCACCAGGCTGTGCGTCGAGGCGGGCGTGCAGATACTCTTCGAGACCTTCGTGTCGGCACCGGTGGTCGAGGACGGCACCGTCACCGGCGTGGTCATCGAGAGCAAGGGCGGGCGGCAGTTCGTAGGCACGAAGGTGCTGATCGACTGCTCCGCCGATGCGGACATGGCCGCCAAGGCGAACGCGCCCTTCGTGATGGGCTCCGGCGAAGCCGAGGCCCGGATGCAGCCGGTGTCGATGTACTTCATCATGAAGAACGTCGACCTCGTGCGGCTGGCCGACTGGGCCCGCAGCTGCGACGACGTGCCTGCGCGCGCGATACCGCAGGACGAGGAGGGTTTGGCCTACGGCCTCTGGCTCACCGGCTTCAACGGCATGCTGCGCCGCTTTCAGGAGGAGACCGGCGTGCGCCTGCAGCGCGACAACATTACGCTCAAGACTGCCGACGGGCAGATGTACGTGAATGCCACCCGCGTGCTGGGTGTGGACGTCTTCTCGCCGGCGGCGTTCACGGCGGCCATTCTGGAGTGCTACCGCCAGATCGACGGCGTCTGCCGCTTCCTCAGGGAGCGCGTGCCCGGCTTCGAGCAGGCGCGCCTGGGCCAGGTGTCTCCGATCCTCGGCGTTCGCGAGACCCGGCACATCTTGGGCGAGTACACCCTCACCGGACGCGATTCGCGAGGCGAGACCACGTTCGAGGACACGATCGCCGCCGACTCTTCGGCCCTCGACATCCACGACCCCAAGGGCGGCGACGTCGATTTCCAGAGCATGCCGCCCTACGAGATTCCCTACCGCTGCTTGTTGCCCCGCGACGTGGAGCAGCTTCTCGTCGCGGGGCGCTGCATCTCCGCCGACCACGAGGCGCACGCACGCTCGCGCAACATGCCAGCCTGCATGGCCACGGGTCAGGCCGCCGGGATCGCCGCCGCCATCGCGGTGGAGGAGGGCGTGCCCGTGCGCCGGGTGCCGGTGGGCCGCGTGCAGCGGGTCCTGCGGGAAATGGGCATGCCGCTGCGCGCGTCCGAGATCACCAGTCGCTGACGAGAAGGACGCCGCCTTGCCACGCAGCCTCCAGTACTGGATCAGCACCGCCAGCCCGTGGACCTGGCTGGGCAGCGCTCGCTTCGCGGAGCTGGTCCGGCAGACGGCGGTTGCCGTCGACGTGCTGCCCATGGACCTGAGCACGGTGTTCTCCGCCACGGGCGGCACGCCGTTCCCGCAGCGCTCGAGGGCCCGCCAGACTTACCGGCAGCTCGAACTCGCGCGCTGGTCGCGCCGCTTGGGCGTGCCCATCACCCTGGAGCCGCGCCACTACCCGGTGGACCGGGGGCCCTCTAGCCGACTGCTGATCGCCGCCGCGGCGGCAGGCCACGATGCGCTCTCGCTCTCGCATTACTTGCTGCGCGCCATCTGGCTGGACGACCAGAACATCGCCGACTGGGCCACGCTGGCCCAGCTCGCGGACCAGGCCGGCCTCGACGGCACATCGCTCGTGCGCCGCGCGCAGGCACCGGAAGTCCAGGCGCAGTTCTTGGACAACACCGCGCGAGCCATCGACGCGCAGGTGTTCGGCTCGCCCACGTTCATCGTCGACGGCGAACGCTTCTGGGGTCAGGATCGGCTCGACTTCCTGGCTGAGCGCCTCGCGGCGTGATCCACGCCTGACCGGCACCTTTCGGGCGGCGCGGCCAGAAAGGCGAATGTCGAGGACATTCGGGGTGATCTTGTTGTCAGGCTGAACGATGGCGCGCCGCTCGGTACCGAGCAGCTCGCGAAGGACTCGAAAGCTCGGCGCATACGCGAACTTCCATGTCTGCGCGGAAAAGCGGGTCGCGCCGTTCTTGCGCCAGTCCTGAATGGCATCGAGCAGCCAAACGAGCTTTTCGGCCCCGAGACGTGCTCGGGCTCCGCAAGCGGTTTTGGAAATCGGGGGTTCGCGGGCAGGAGCGGTGCCTGTGTCTGCACGGTCTGCACTCGGCGAGTGCTCGCCATCGATAGCTGCTGTTCGGGGCAACGCTGTGGCATCCGGCTCTGCGCGGACGGCATGGCGCGAGTCGGTGCTTGTGCCGGCCGCGCCCGGCGGGAACGGCGCGAATGCCGCAGCATTGGCAGCGGGCGCGGGCTGCGCCGGCTGCTGCGCAAACAGCGGCAGCACGCGAGCCGTGAGCCCCAGGGTCTCGGCGTTGGCACCCGGGAAGATTTCCGTGTGCACCCTGCCGTTGACGTATTCGAGGCGGAAACCCTGCCGATCGGCAGGCAGGGCCGCGAGCGGGGAAGCAAGCGGGGAAGCAGGGGAGGGCACCAGCATGTCGGACGCAATCGGGTTCAAGCTGGTCGCCAATTCTGCGCACATGTCGCGCGCCTTCCGCAAGGCGGGCCCTTTAAGGTGGTTTTTGTTGAGCGACGCAGCTCCCCGGGAAGGCCAGGGTGGATGGCTCGCACGCGTTCGGGGACCCCAGGCGCAGGTAGTACACGCCATTGGCGGCGCGCACCAGGTGCGAGGCATCCGGGCGCAGTTGCCACTGGGTTCCATTGGCGTTTCGCGAAACGCCCGGTCCTTGGCTCGTCGCCGCGGCGCCGCCGACTCGAAGGAGAACGTCAGGTGCCGGCTCGCCGGGACCAGCGCCAGCGGTGCTATGGCCGGTCGAGGCGTCATGCAAGTGCTGCTGCAGGGGCGTCTGTGCGTTCTTGGATGCGTACGTCCAGGCCGGGGGCGGAGTTGGATGCATGTTGGACGGCAAGTTGGATGAAAACTTCGATACGGATCGAAGTGCTTGCCGCCCAAAAGAAAAAGGCCTTGTAGAACAAGGCCTTAGGAAGATTGTGGTGGAGAGGAGGAGGATCGCTCCGACTCAGCCACAAATGTATCCACGGGCCTTGTCTGACAAGGACTTAGCTTCGATCAGCCAGCCCTTCGACGTCGGCGGGGACAACGACTTGGAGTGTATCACAGCGCCACGTCCAACTCTAGGGTGGCTCAGCAGTGCTGCATGCAACGGAGCGCTCTACCGCCCTACAAGTTGTGCCCGGCAAAGATCGGGCAGCGCGGAAAAAAGTGCTCCAGGATCAAGGTGTGCACCCTCGACCTGGTGACCGCAACCCGCAGGATTTTCCGGCTGCGTCGATACGGCGGCGTATCGTCCCACCAGACGAACGAGGAGACTTGACGCTGCCCGTCGTGCCGCCCCTCCCGGATGACGATCACACCGTCGAACTGCTTGCCCTTCGACTTGTGGATGGTCATCACCTGCAGGCCCGGGGGATCATCGACACCGCCGAGTATCTGGTCCTGGGCGAGGGCGAGGTCGAGCGCGTCGCGTGCGCGCGTATATCGGCCATCACGCGTCCAAATTGCACCGAGCCCGGCGCTGATCCGTCGGCCCCGGTTGAAGGCCACGAGGTAGTCTAGGTTTTTGGCTGCGGTGAGCAGTTCGGGGTCCCCAGAGTCGCGCAGCAGGCGCTTAATGGACGACCAGTCCCTAGCCGGGTCGCCTGTGAAGGCTGCACTACGAACTGAGTCGATCACCCCGGCCACCGCTTGAACGAACTGAGCACGTGGCTCGCGACCCTGGCGAACCCGCGCAGCCCACCCCCGCCACTGGGTGGCAGCGGCAAGGCCCGCCGCCGCTTTGGAGGTCGCGAGTAGCTCAAGTGCAAGCGCGAGGTCTTCCCTGCGGGTTGCTTCGGCCTTCGGCTCCAAGAGGAATGCGGCAAATCGTGCCGTCAACATGGCCTCCGCTTCGTCGAAAGCGAGCTTGTGTCGCACGGGTTTGGGCTCGCTGTTCAGCGCCGCAGAGATTCTCGCCGCCGAGGCTCCCGAATGCGTCAAGATCGCAACGTTGCGGCCATAGCGGCCGGTCGCGGCCTTGATCGCACGCTGGAGCATCCCAAGCGCCATTCGCAACGCGGCCTTCTGCGGTCTACGCCGTGGGTCGTACCCGAAACACGAGACGCCAACGTACGGCGTACCTCTGGCGCGCCCTGCAAGGATGTCTTGGCCGAACAGCGCGATTTCAGTACCGACGCTGCGGTGGTTCTGACGCCCGAGGTCGATCTCCAACGGGACCAAGGCCTGCCTGATGGCGTCCACGCGCTCAGGCCCGATTCCAGGGAGGTAGTCGAAGATCTGTTGCTCCAGGTCGGCCAGGCAGACGATCTGAGCAGTCTCGGCCAGCAGCTCGATGCACCGCCACGCGTGGGCATCGGTGTCCTGCGCTTCGTCAACGATGATCAGCGGGTGTCGCTGGGTAATGAGGCGGCGGACATGTTGGCTGCGCGCTAGCAGCACTTCCGCGTTTCTGGCAAAGAGGTCAAACGCGATCCGGCCGTCTCGCCTGAACATCTCCTCGCGCCTCTCTAACCAGGCACGCCATTCCGGATTTTGGGGATTCCTGTCCCGCGACCGGATAGACCCGTACTCGACCTGTTCGTCTTGTGGCAGAAGGATTCTCAGTTTCCTTGGGACTCCCAGCAGGTAGGCATGAGTGGAAAGCAGCGCCCAGAAGAAAGAGTGGAACGTCTGCATGCTCAGTTGACTGCGCTGCGCCTTGGGTACTTCCTGCTTCATGGCCTCGCCCAGCCTTGCTACAGCTGCCCGAGAGAAGCTGAGGAACAGCACTGACTGCCCTGGAGCGAGGCCGGAGTTGATCCTGACCACCGCCTTCTTCAGCGCGATGGTGGTCTTGCCGCTTCCAGGTCCGCCTAGTACGAGCGCATGTCCATCGCAATCGAGCAGGCTCTGACGCAGCTCGCAGATTTGCACGGCGAGCTTCCGTCAGGCAGGCGCGACTTCAGCGCCAGGTTCCGCTGGCACCTGCGGCGCAGCGGCATCAGCTTCCGCGTCCAGCGCCACTTCAGCAGGCTTGGGGAAGCTGGCGTAGACCTGTCCGAGGAAGGCTGTCACCGTCGCAGGCAACTCGTGGAGCTCGCATCCATCAAGCAGTCTCGCCGCCCATCCCGCGCCTTTGTTCCCCTTCAGCGCGCTCATTACCAAGCCGCGCACCGCATCGTCGGCGGGGCGCGCAGCAGGTATAACGAAGTTTCCGCAGTCTCCGGTCTCGCGTAGATCGTCAAGGAACGCCCACAGCCGATCGATGGGCACCTCCGCGGAAACGAGCGCTTCAAACCCCGCGTACGCGTGCTCACAGTCGATGTCGTAGGCATTAGACAGCTCCTGCTTCTTCTGGGGCGTGCGGTGAGCGAGGTCATAAAAACCGAAGGTCTTTAACCCCAGACTCTTGAAGAAGTTGCCGAACTTTGGCATCTGACCCTCTGTTTCGGCGTCAAAGAAGGCGACGCCAGCGATGTCGAGCGGATGCAGGTCTTCGTTGGCCTCCTCCATCTTCCTGGCAACCACTGGAAGCGCGTGAAACTCTGTCAGTCCTTCGACAACGATTGCACCCTTGCCAAGCATGCACTCCGTTAAGCCTCGTCGGGCATACCTGCGGAAGTCGTTGCCCTTCAACCCAGAGGACTCGGAGACCCTCTGACCTACAACGCTGGAATCCGGACCGCGCGAGAGCAGCAGGGTCTGCTCGGGCTCGAAGCGCTCGATGACGAAGGGCGAGTGGGATGTGGCGAATGCCTGTGTTGTCTTGCCCAGGAGGTAGTCGGCAATACGGCGCTGGGTATGCGGAGGCAATGCAATCTCGGGCTCTTCCATCGCGAAGATTACCGACGACGGCTTCAATTCAGCGATGAACGAAAGCAGTGCAAGGACCAGCACGTTCAGCGTGCCGGTGCCGACCTGCTGAAAGGGCACGGGCTGTTGGTCCTGCGACACGGCCAGAAAGAAGCTGACGGTTTTGCGCAGGTGCTCTCGGGTCAGCTGCGAAACATGAAGCTTGGTGGTCCGACCCGCAACGTTTGTGGCGATGTACTTGCCCAGGCGTGCTTCGATCGAATGTAGGACAGGCTGCAGGTTGGCGGCGTCTTGCTCGATGTCTAGAGCACGAAGGCGCTCGATCGTCTTCTCCCATAAACCAGCCCGAGTGCCTCTGAGTCTGAGAATCAAGTCCAGCAGAGAGCCGCGCTCCAAACTGAGCGCACGTGAGCCGGTACGAACCGCGCGGAGGTAGAGGAACCCAAAGAGGCGCTTGACTTCGCGACGAACTCGATCCAGTTCATCCGGCTCGGCGTTCGGGCTATGCGTGAAGTACGTTTGCGCCTCAAACTCGTCCTCTTCAGGGTTGTACCGGGCTTGAGTCTCCAAGCGAAGGCAGCTGACTACCAACGGCGCGTTGGCTTCGGCGACTTCCCCGGCGCCCAGGATGCGGCGTTCGGCGGTGTGCCAAAACTCGAGGTGCTGGCCGCATCGGTTTTCGATTTCGGCGTTGATGTCGATTAGGACGACCGCTATCCGAATGGGGATTGGTGTTGGCTCGGCGCCCTCGGCAACAGGTGTTTGAAGGTAGTTCGCGTTATGAAAATCGAACTCCTCGACTGGTGGGAACCGGGAGATTCGATCTGGGCCGAGTACGAGGTCTAAAGCCTCGCAAATCGTGCTCTTGCCGACGTTGTTCGGGCCCACCAGAAGTGTGTGGCCGTCAAACTGGAGATCCGCAGACTTGATACCCCGAAAGTTCCTGACGGAAAGTTGTACGACCTTCACCTTGCCTACCTCCTCCGAGACATTGTCAAGCAAGTTGATCGTTTGCCATACCCTCCCACGGGAAGAACACTAGAGAGCAGACCTGTGCTAGGCCCGTGAGCTGCGTTAGAGTTGAACCTACACGACCAAGGTGGAGGGAACAATGGGCAGGTTGGTGTTTCGCGACATTCTCTGGTGCCCGGCATCTCGTCGTCCCCTGTGAGCGAAACCTCCACCATCGCGCGCTATCAGGATCTGAAGCGCCTCCGCGAGGGCGCCGCCTGGAAGCTGCTAGGCGCTGACACTGCGCCACTGATATGCGTTTGTTTGACGGCGCTGTTTCCTGGCGGCGGCAGCCGGCAGATCAACGCGTCAGCACTTCATGCAAAGCTTGATGGGATGCTGGAATCACTGCGTTCGGCGGGAGTCGAGCCATCGCAGCCGGCGCAGGGCTATGCGACCGACTGGGTAACCAACGGCTGGCTGCGACGCGATTACCCGCAGGGCGCCCAGGAAGAACACTACAGCCTCACCGTGGCAGCGGGCAGTGCGATGCGCATCATTGATGCCTGGCGGCCCACCACCTTCGACAGCACTGGCGGTGTTCGTCTAGAGAGCCGGCTCGCCTCGGTGCGTGCGTTGATGCGCGAACTGGACGAACTCACCGACGACAACCCGCAGGCCCGGTTGGCTGCTCTCCACGCGGAGAAGGCAGCGATCGAGTACCGTATCGCGGAGGCCGAGGCAGGCCGCATGTTGTCGATCGACGAGGACCGCGCTGCGGAGCGCGCGCGGGAAATCATCGCTCAGGCCGAACAGCTCCTTGGCGATTTCGACCGCGTCCGGGATCAGTTCGAGGTCATCCATCTGGATCTGCGCAAGCGGCTGCTGCAGCACGAGGGCTCTCGCCGTGAACTGGTGGAGCGACTGCTTGACGGCATTGATGTCCTGCGTGAGACCGATGCTGGTCGCGCGTTCCAAGCGTTCTGGACACTCTTGATGAATGCGTCCGAGGCTAGTTTGTTCGAAGAAACGGCGCACGTCCTGGCGAATCGACCTTTTGCAGCAAGGCTTTCCTTCGACGAGCGCTTGTCGCTGGAGACGTTGAAGGCGCGGCTGCTGGATCAAGCAAGCGACGTTCACGAAGTGCGTGGACGCTTCGTCGCCGGGCTTCACGCCTACGTGCGCAGTCGCGAGTATGCGCAGCAACGCCGGATCATGCAGTTGGTGAGCCAGGCGCACCGGGCTGCTACTGCTTTGGTTGGCACGCTTCGACCCAACGAGGAAATCGGCCTGAGCTTCGACCGGACCAGCGCTGGCGTCCGTTCGCTTTCACAGTGGAATCTGCACGATCCAGCCGCTGCTGCAACTGCCAGTCGAATCGAAGACCATGTGCCGGAGCTCGCCTCCCCGGAGGAGCTGCGCCGCATGGTGCTGCGTGCCGAAGTCGATATGCGCAGCATCAAGGCCAACATTCGCGAATATCTAGGGGCGGTCGGCCGCGCGAGCGCGGGTGCACTGCTACAGGCCTATCCGGCATCGCAAGGACTAGGTACGGTGCTGGGTTACCTGCAACTCACCCTTCGCCACGGGCAGGACGACCATGATTCGGAATTGCTGGAGTGGATCGGAATGGATGGCGTGCCGCGCGCAGCGTGGGCGCCGCGCTACACCCTGACGCTGGAGTGCCTCGATGCAATCAAGTGACGAAGACCAGATTCCAGCCTTTCTCCGTAAGCAGCCCCCTGCAGCAACGCCGCCGACAATCGACGCGGAAGCCGAGCCAGGCGACGATGATGGAGAGAGCGAAGAGTCTGGCGAGCGCGCCGATCTGGTGTTGGACGCGGATCTTCCCAGCGCGGCCGCTTGGGCGGGTGGGGTGGCGCCGACCTCTGACCGACTGCTGTTCCCAGGGGATCGAGGAGAGCTGCGCGGCGAAACGCGACGGGCTCTTGTGGCCTTGTTGGCAGGGCCCAGCGTTGATGGAGAGCGACAACCTAAGCTATGGCTGGTGCTCAAACGTGATGAGGAGGTGCTCCGGTCTCGCTTAAGCGACCTCTTTCTGGACCTGACGGTGGACGATGGCAATCGCGTCGCATTCGTCCGTCAGGTTCCGCAGCATGGAGAGGCCGATATTCCAATCTTGCTGCGCCGCCAGCCGCTCACTTTCCTGCAGTCAGCCGGGCTGTTGATCCTGCGGGCCGCACTGACGAATGCGGCGAGCACCGGACAACGGGCGGTTATAGGCGGTGCCGAGTTCATCGCGGACCTTGGTGCTTACCAGGATCCTGCCAGCAGCGACAAGGCACGCTTCAGCAAGCAATGTGCCGCCGTAGTCGAAACGCTCAAGAAGGTCAGCATCCTGCGGCCAATCCCTGGCAGCACGGACCGCTACGAGGTGTCGCCGACTCTGGCATTGCTGTTGCCTGCGGAGCAACTGGAGGCCCTTCGGGCTACGTATGAGCGGCTGCGAGCCGAACGCGTTTCGGCGGAGGCGCGATGAGTACCATGGACAAGGTGCTGCAGCAGATTGAGCTGCCCGAAGCCGGCGATGAAAAGCCCGCGCTCGCTCCGTCTTCAGACCGGCTCCTCGAAGAGGAGCGGAGGCGGCAGTTCCGCCTCTCTCGCATCCAACTGAAGGACTGGGGCACATACCATGGGCTTCTGAGCCTCGATGTGCCCGAGCGCGGCCAGCTGTTCGTGGGGCACTCTGGCTCAGGCAAGTCGACCATCTTTGATGCGCACTCGGTCCTGCTCACGCCGCCGCAACGGCTTCGATTGAACCAGGCCTCACGCGACTCGGGCAAAACCGCCGACGATCGATCCGTTCTGAACTATGTACGCGGCGTTTGGGGCACTGCGCAAGGTGAGGACGGTCGGGGAGTAGCCAAGTTGCTTCGGCCTGGCACGACCTGGTCGTCCATTGCGGAGGTCTACCGAAACCCGGCTGGTCAGGTGGTCACGCTGGTGCACCTGTATTGGGTTCGGGGCGCGAGCAGCGATCTGCACCGCCGTTATCTCTTGGTGGAGCGCGAGTTCGACGTACGCGACCTGGATTTCTTCGCGGAGTCCGACTTTGACACCACGCGGCTGCATCGAACTCTCAAGGCCGCTGGCGTGGAGCCGTTCGAAGCCTTCTCGCGCTATATGGCAGCGTTCACCAAAGCCTTGGGTATCCGCGACGACATGGCGTTGCTACTGCTGCACAAGACCCAGTCGACGAAAAGCGTGGACAGCATCACGGCGTTTCTGCGTGAATTCATGCTCGAAGAACCCCGCACCTTTGAAGTGTCCCGGAATGTCGTGAACCAGTTCCAGAAGCTTAGTGAAGCGCACGGCGATTGGGTCACCGCGACCGGTCAGCGAGACGTCCTGATGCCTGCGCGTGAAGCGAACCAGAGGCTGCAGGCGCTGGCATTGGAGGCAACGCGCTGCAAAGAGGTCGCCGATGGTGTCGGCCTGCTTGAGACACCGCTTGCGATAGAGGTTCACGATCGCGCGTTGGCTGAGGCAGCGCCCACGCTGCAAACCCGACGTGCGCTGCTCACCCTGCGCGAGGGCGCGCTGGCGGAGGCGGAGAAGAAGCACGAAGAGGCCATCCGGCAAGAGGCATTGGGCGGCGGTGATGAACTGCGGCGCCTGGACGAGGCGCTGAAGCAAGCGCGCGAGCGCCAACAGACCGCCGTGCTGCACGCCCGAACGTTGGCGGCCGCCTGCGCTGCGCTGGGGCGCATGACTCCCGCGAGCGAGCACGAGTTCGCTCAGTTGCAGGGCGAGTCCATTCAGGCTGCAGAGCAGGGACCGCAGATGGACACGCGTGCGCTGCGAGACGCTGTGGGCACTCAGGCGGCGCTGAAAAAGCCCTTGGAGGAGGTTCAGAACCAGCTCGCGGCGCTTGCACGGGTGCCACGCTCGAATGTGCCGGCGGAGCAACAGGACATCCGCACGCTGCTCGCGCGTGCATTGAACGTGGAGATCGACACGTTCCCCTTTGCCGCCGAACTTATGTCGGTCAAACCAGCCGAGCGGCGTTGGCAGGGGGCTTTGGAGCGGCTGATGGGCGGATTTGGCGTGACCATGCTGGTTCCCGCTGAGAGACTGGATGCGGTGCGACGCGTGGTCGACACTCACAACTTGCGAGGTCGACTCACGTACCGACCGGTACGGCCCGTAACGGAGGTCGCGCGCGCGCGCCTCCCATCGAATGCGGCCGCCAAGGTCGAAACGGCCAGCCACGAGTTCAGCCACTGGTTGGTCAACGAAATCCACAGGCAATTTGATTTCGCCTGCGTCGAAGCTGCTGATGAACTTGCGCTGCACCCACGAGCGCTTTCCTTGAACGGCCAAATTCGGCGTGCCGGTGAAAACTACCTGAAGGATGATCGGACTGCTCTGGACAACCGCAGTAAGTGGGTCCTCGGCACCGACACAACGGCACGAGCCGCAAGTCTGCACGGACAGTTGACCGACTTGAACCGCCAAATTGCTGCGGCGCAGGCGGTGATCGATGCGCACGAGAGAGAAACGAAGGAGGCAGGCAGGCGCTATCAGGCGTTCGTGGCAATCCGCGGGCTGTCATGGGCCGAGCTGGACGAGGCGGGCGCGCAGAAGGAGGTTCTCGAAACGGGGGCGAGGCTCCGCGCGCTTAAGGATGGGAGTCCGCGTCTGGCGCATTTGCAGGCCGAGGTCGCGCGAACGTTGAAGGACAGACAGGAAGCCCAAGAGAGTTGGGCCGAACAGCGCGCCAGTGTTCAGTCTCTGCAGCAGCAGGTCGAAGGCTGGACGCGCGAGCGTGAGCGACTCGCCAGTCTTCCGGTCGTCGCGCTCACGCCGACGCAAAGCGATGCGATCCATCAAATGCGCGCGAAACGTTCCTGGGAGAGTACGCCCGAAACCTATGACCGAGAATTGAACTGGCTGCGGCAAGAGGCGAGCCGTGCGATGCAGCTCAACGAAGCGTCACAGCTGGAAGAGCGGCAGAAGATCGTGAATGCCCTGACCGAGTTTTGCGCGAAGACCGAATGGCAAGCCGCCACCCAGGGTCACGACCCTGTGCTGGACAGCTTCGACTTTTTCGACCAGCACCTGACGAATCTGCTGGTGGAGGGTGTCTCCCGGACTTGGGAGCGGTTCTTGCAGGAACTACAGGAGCACAACAGCCATCAGCTCACGCTCTTATCGCAGAGTCTCACAAGCGAACGCGCTGACATGGCCAAGCGGCTGTTGGCTGTCAACAGCAGCCTGGAGCGCACAGCATATAACCCCGGGACCTACCTGTTCCTCCATCGGGTCGATTGCGAACCGGAAGAATCGAAAGCGTTCCGCCGGGAGCTTGCCGTCGCGATGAGTGAAGTCGCGAACGTGGACGGTTCCGATACGGCGAATCTGCGTTTCGAGCGATTGAGAAAGATTGCCGAACGCCTTGGTAGCGACCGTTCCGAGGACATCCGGTGGCGGGCCCGGGTGCTCGACGTGCGCCAGCACGTGCAGTTCGACGCGCACGAGATCACGCGCGCCACAGGGCAGGTCGAGCAGGTCTACAGCGGCAGCGACGGCAAGTCGGGCGGGCAGAAGCAGAAGCTGGCCGCCACCTGCATGGCTGCTGCGCTTCGCTATCAACTGGCCCAGCCTGGAGGAACCCTGCCGCAATTCGCGACGGTTGTCGTTGACGAGGCGTTCGACCGATCTGACCCCGACTTTACGGAAGCCGCTCTTAACGTTTTTCGCGAGCTCGGTTTCCAGATCATCGTGGCAACGCCGGGAAAGATGGTGCAGACGATCGAGCCCTATGTCGGTGGCGCTGTGTGGGTCTACGCGCGTCGGGGTGATCGGTCCAACGCGGTGCCCCTGCAGTATGACGATCTGACTGGAACGATCGACTACAGCGCAATGGAACCAGGTGGCGAAAGGACGGAGCGTGCTGTTCCCGCCTGAGGCCGTCGCCTGGGCCGCCCAACGCTGGACCCGGAATCGGCGGGTCTGGATCGATGGCGGCGGCACGTGGCCCCTCGTGCGTGGGCTGGACCCACCCTCCGGCACGGACATTCGTGCCCGGCTTGACGATGTTACGCGTTGGACCAGCGCCTGGTCGTCAGTGCAACTTCCGGCTGGTGTGAGGGTCGACCGAGAGACGTTCCAGATGCGAGGGATCGGCGCGCAGACCCTGCCGGTGCGGATCGAGTTCGTCTCCCCCAGCGCGGTTGCTGACTTTGCGGGCCACGCGCCGGCCTGGAATCGCGTGGTGCAGCGAAGGGCGATGTTGATGCGAACTTGGCCCCAGTTGACGGATTCAGCGGGCCTGGGGCGCCTGTATGACTGGCTAGAAGCGGCCAGCGACGCTGATGTCGAACGTTTGGTCGCCGTCGCGACCTGGGTACTGGCCAATCCGGACAGCGGCCTCTACTTGCGGCAACTGCCAATTCTCGGTCTCGATACAAAGTGGATCGAAAGCGGCCAGAGGCGTGCAGTGGCAGCCCTGGTTTGCAGCTTGAGAGGCGCAATAGATGCAGGCGGCGACTCAGAGAGGGACTTCCTGCGCTTGTGTGGACTGCGCACACCGGAATCCAGGGTCCGCGTCATGGTTCTCGATCCGGAATTGCGGAAGTCGATTGGTGGTGTCCGCGACTTCCAGGCGCCAGTATCGGAGCTTGCTAGCTTGAATTGGGCGCCGCGAGCAACACTGTTCGTCGAAAATCTCGCGTCCGCCTACAGCCTGCCAGAGATGAAGGCCACGGTTGCTGTGGTCGGGCTCGGTCGCGCGGTCACTTTGGCAGGCGCGTTTCCCTGGGCTTCTCGTTCGCAGACCTTCTATTGGGGAGACATCGACACTGATGGGCTAGAGATCCTGTCGCTGGCACGCGGTGTATTTCCAAACGTGCGCTCTGTGTTGATGGAGCACGCGACACTCTTGCATTTTCGCGACCGGTGGGTCGCGGAGGGCACGGTCAACGGTCGGGCCGCGCGCGAGCGGCTGACGGCGGAAGAGCGGGGACTTTATGAAGAATTGCTCGCGAATGAGTGGCCCGGGTGGAGCGGGTCGCACGGCGTTCGGCTCGAACAGGAGCGATTGGATTGGCCCTATGTGGAAGCACGCCTGCTGCAGACAGTTGGCGCCTATGTTGCTGAGGTCGCTCTCTGATTCGCACCGAGGCTGACCTCGCTCGCACTGTGACGGCTGGACTCCTGCCAGGTGACGCGACGGCGCGCCCGCCTACTTGTCAGCCCCCAGGGTGCACCCTAAGGGTCGCCAGTTGCTGGTGAGCGTGCACCGCAGCGTTCCCGCCATAGGGCCAAGATGCCCAGCACTGCGGGCCCACATACCAATGCCCAGTACACAAAACACATCAACTTGGCATACATGTCCGGTGCTGCCTTTGCTAAGTTCGACCAGCCGTTGACGACGGTCATTCCAGTGACTCTTGCTGCGCCCGCTCCTTGAGCCTCTCCAGCCACCGAAGCTGCCCTTTGCGACCAAGCTTCTCCAGCACGAAGGTGGCGGGCAGATTGCAAGCGAGGGCCGCGGATTCAGCGGCGGCGCGCACCAACCGCGCCGACGGGGACGATTGCAGCTCTTTTCGCAGGTCCACCGAGCCACATCGCTCCAGCGCGATGAGCCGTGCGATCTCCAGCGCCAGCAGCCGCGGGCCTGCACATGACCCACACAAGGTGGCCTGTCGCCATTCGTCCAGCTCGCGCTGTTTGCCAGGCTTGCCGCACTCCATGCAGGTATGCATTGCCCTGACTCGGGCCTTTCGCAGCACCCCTTGAACCACACGATCTGTCGTGTCCGACTGCACCTGAAGTAGCCCGTCTTCTTCCCACGCACCCGCGATCTCGATCGTGCAACGCTTCTTCGTCGAGATGACGGCCAGGGTGAAGCGGAGGTCCGAGTAAAGCCGCTGCCACCCCATCGGAATTAGCTCCACGTGACGATTGAGGCGCGACCAGCTGTCTGTGTAAGCGAACCGGTCTTGGCAGGTCTGAGCGTTCCGGGTAGGGCAGTCGATCGTCACGGCAGGCTCCTGGTGTGCTGAACCGGAACAAAGCCCATCGGCCGGCCTCGGCTGGATCGTTCGGGCGGAACGTCCGCGCCCCGGAGTTCGCGGCGCCCGTCAGCCACAGCCGCAGCGCACGCATCTTCAAGCGCCTGCCATACGTCGCGAGCCGTACGCCCGACCAGTGCATCAAGAACCGGAACTGGCAACTCCTCGGGGAAGCTCCTGGCCCAGGCTTCACGTTCTCGCAATGCTCGGTACACGCTGCGCACGACCTGCACGCACTCGTCGCCCTCAGGCTGTCGGACATCGAAGACGCGAAACCGCGAACGAAGGGGGGCGTCAACCAAGGACAGATCGTTGCTCGTTGCGACCCATTGAACGTACGAAGCGTCGATCGGCAGCCCCACGAAAGCGTCCCGGAAGCGGCAGGCCGTGACCGGCTCGAGGAGCCCCAGCAAGAACGTGCACCCGGTCTCGGAGTTCAGTGCGCGCGTTTTGTCGATTTCGTCGAGCAGGACGACCGGGGACAGGCACTCGCCTTGCAGCAGATTCCAAACGATACCGGGGTTGCCAGTGCTATAGCCGGCGTCAAGCCCCGTGATGGCGAAGCTTGCATGGAGGCTGGACATGTCCACGCGCGCGATGGGTACCTGCAGCCACTGGGCTAATCGTTCGGCGAACGCCGTCTTGCCGCATCCGGGTGGGCCATTGAGCAGCAGTGGCGGCAGCCGGAACTCCGCACCGGCAACCGTGCCCGCCAACAGCGCCCGGCGCCAGACGAACTCCAGTACGTCCTTGAAGTTGGGGAACTGATCCCTGAGTTCCTGGAAAGCCAGAGAGGAACCGGGCACTCCGACGCGGCGCATCGCGCCCGCCTTGGAGGCGCGCTCCAGTTCCGGCACGAGCCCCGCCTGAGTGTCGTGCCGCAGGCGGCGCGCCCAGGCCAGACGCTCCGCCATGTCTTCAGTCCGGAAGAGTGGCCGGGTAGGCCAAGGAGATTCGCTCTGCTCCGGCGCAGCGAGCCCGGAGTCCTCCTCGCGAGGCTCGCGCACGAGTTCTCCGATCCGGGCACCGCGGGCGCGCATTTCAGGTTCCTTCGGCGGAACGTCGCGCGCCAAGGCTCGGACGGCTGCAAGCTGCAAGGCTAGATCGCGATCGGCAGATCGAGGTGCACGCATGCTGGCGTACTGCCTTGTTCACTTGAGCTTGCGCAGCTCGCTGAAGCCAGCGTTGCGCACCTGCGAGTCACGCAGCGGCGTGGTCCGCAGGCCGGGCCGCATCCCGATAAGTTCTTTGTCGACCAGACCGGCCGAACAGACTCGCCGCAATCGCATTTCAGCCGAAGGACGCACGGGGTTCACGCATCTCCCCGGTTGAGGGCCCGGATCCGCTTGTAGTACCACTCGCGGCGCTGCCAGACCTCCGGCGGATGGCCGTCCGGTCCCGGATGCGTATGGATGTCGCACTCACGCCGGAAGTTCTTGACCTCCAGTGCATGGGGGCGTTTGCGGCGAAGATGCTCAAACAAGAACTCCACGACGGCGAAGGCGCTGAGCCCGTCATAGCTCAGCGAGTAGCAAACGCGCCTTTGCTTGTTGGTCACTTCGGGCTGCGTGATGGTGCCGCAGATCCCGACCACCCACTCAAATTCCTCAAGGAGAGTACGGCTGGTTTGAGCGATGTGGACACGGAGCCGGTAGTTGGGGCGGCGCTTCGATGTCGCAGGGAAGGTCTGGCAGGCAATGTGAATGCAGCCTTCGCCATCCAGGATGCCCGCGGCCCAACCCACGTCGGCCTCATTGGGAATCGTTCGCTTGGAATACGGGCTCATGGCGAACGGCGTCCGCATCGTGGTCACCGCCATCATCTGATCCACAGTGCGCGCTGCGGCACGAGCCTGAGAGGTACTGCGTTCGTGAGTCGGTGCGCACGCTCCTTGGTCCATCTGCCGGAAGGGCGAGCAGGGATCAACTGCCGAGAAGCTCATTCAGTCTCCTATATACGCGACACTGCGTCGCATATATGCATCATCCCGCGCTCCGGGGTTTTTGGGCAAGCGCTTGACATGTTCATGCGTCTCAACGTCGCATATGTGCGACATTCAGCGGCTACAGTCATCGGCGAGGAGGACGCAGCATGATTCGCTTTCACCTGACCGAGCTGATACTGAAGAAGAGCGTGGAGGTCGGACGCCGGATCGACATCGGTGAGATCTCCGAGCAGACAGGCATCCATCGCAGCACTGTCTCGCGTGTGCTGAATCAGCCAGGAGCGAACCTCACGGCGGACAACATGTCTCGCCTATGCAAATTTTTTGGGTGTACGTTGGGAGAGCTTGCCGAATATGTGGACGATGAGGCGACAACTCGTCCCAGCAGCAGCAAGCAAGCCTCCAAGGCGAAGCCAGGTGCCGGCGAGAGGAGAGCGCGAAGGTGAGAACGACACGCTGGTGCTCGCTCACTTCGGCTTCTCGCCGGACCGCTGGTCCCCCTGCTTTCCGGGCTGAAGCACTCACGAGGCCGCATTGTTGAACCGGTTTCAACAGGGCGGCTGGCGCAGACAACGACAGCGAGCGACTTCGAGTTCGAGCTCTCCTCGTTCGCACCTGATCTCGGTGCTGAGCAAAAAAAATGGGGTTGCCCTCTCAGACAACCCCATTTCCCCGACCGTGCCGATGGAATCGGTGCGATCGTACTCCGCGAACGGAGAAGGTCCTTTCAGACCTGCCAGATCAACTGGACTTATCGAAGCATCTCCGCGAACGGAGCAGCCCTTGCGGGCCGGATGGTTCCAGATCAACTGGACTTATCGAAGCATCTCCGCGAACGGAGCGACACCATCTGTGCTGTCGATAAAGGGAACTATAGGGCCAAGCGCGCCTTGCGTCGACGGAGATTGGAGCGTTCGGACGAACATTTTTTCTCGCGCCGGACGCCTAGCGCTCGAAATCGCGCAGCGTGTATTCAGCTCACCATCACAACCTCATTTTTGGGCCGCATCGCCTGAAAACGCGCGGATTGCCTTGTTGCAAGGGCGCCACGGCATGCAGCACCGCTCGGGCGAAACCGTCCACCGAGGTGAGCGCGCATGCCTTGAGTAATGCTGCAACCGATAAGAACGGCTGATCTTTTCCGTCCGATTCATGTATCCGGCACGCGTTTGTGATGGTTGAACGGCTACTCTGATGGATCGAGGCCACCTTCACCCGGGTGAAGGTGGCAAGAGCTGGTGAGAGACCATGGACAAGCACAACGTGCGGCTCACGCTGAGACGCCACATCGACATCGAGGCACGCCTGATCGTCCACCTCCTGTCATTGAAGCCACGACGGCACCACGTCAAGGTCCGTGTCGGCGAACTCCTCGCACTGGGCCTGACACACAAGCCGCCAGCTGCGGACGTCGATGAGAACGCTGACCCAGCGGCGAAGGCCATGGAGCTGTACGTGCCACTGGCACGCCCCGCGGACGCGTCCGTCCTGGATGCCTTGGCTGCGAGGCCGGAGCATCACCGCAACGACTGGCTGCGCGCGCGCCTTCTGGCTGGCTTCGCCGCCAGTCAAGAGGCTTCGACGCCATTGAACACACCTGCATCAGGGCCGTCGCCGGTGGATCCATTGGCATCGAATGCATCGCTCGCGAGCGCTTCGTGGAGCCCGAAGGCCCCGTCGGTTGCAATGGTGTCGCCCGCGAATCGGGACGTGGAGACGCCGCCCGCCTCTGTGCCTTCCCCCTCATCGGAGCCCCTCGACTTTGATCTCTCCGAGCCAGTGGTGGTCGCGCCCACCGACGGATTCGCTGAGCAGCGCGCGAAGTGGGAGGCGGTGCTCCAGGCGCGGGACGCCGCAAGTGACTGGGCCGAGGGGGAGCGCGATGCGCATATGGCAGCAAGGCCCATGCGGAATGAGCTGCGGGGCCTGCTTGGCTGACATGCCCTGACGCGGAGTCCGACTTCGTCGGCTCGCAAGCCGTGACAGGGCATCGTGGCCGGCCGCGGTCACCGAGGCGCTGCCGAAGGTGCGGGTCACGCCCGCCCAGCCTTACGCGTTCAGCCGCGTTGCATGCAACGATCAGGGGCGAGGAGCAGGGCGCAGGGTGTCGCCGATGCCGAAGGGGATCTCGCCGCCACGCAGGATGTGTATCAGGCGCCGAGCCTCGCCACGGTCAATCTTGCCTGCCTCGACTCGCTCTTCCAGGTGCTCAATGGCCTCATCCTGACGAGCCTCAAGTGCGTCGAGCATCTCCTGCAGCGCGCTGCTCTTCGCGCGCTCCCGCTCGAGATCCGCAGCCCGATGCGCCAGTTCCTGGCGTTGCCTGTCGCGGTCGGCCTCGAACTGCCGGCGCTCCTCGGCCAGCTTGTTCGCCTCGTCCTTCAGCTCGCGCTGGCGCTTCTCCAAGGCCTGACGCCATTTGAGCTGCATCTGGTTCAGCTCGCCTTCCTTTATTGCAACCTGCGCCAGGCGAGCGTTGGCCTCGGCGAGCTTCTGCCTGGCCGCGGCCTCCGCGTCATCGAGCACCGACAGCCGCGAGCGCCAGGTCTCCTCCAGCTCCTTCGCGCGCAGATCCAGCTTGCGGCGAGCCACAGCCACATCGCTGGTGTAGCGCTCGTAGTTCACGTCCGCCTTGCGGTTCCAGCCCAGGGGCTTGCCCACCACCTCGTGGAACCGATCCTGCGCCTGCATCCAGCCCACCCTGTACCAGGTGCCGTCCTGGTCCGCCGAGTCGCCTCGCGCGGCTGCGCGCGCCCTTGAGACGACCCCCGGGTCCAGGTACTTGATGGGAAACGCCTGCGGGTCGGCAATGATGGCGTGCGCATGCGCGAGCTTCTCGTCCCGGTGGAGCACGAGGGACACGAGCCCCGCCTCGCCAAGGTCACCTTCCTCGCCTGGATCATCGGGCCCTTGCGTGCCGGGTAAACGCGCTGCGCGGGCGGGCCGGAATTCACCGAACTCGCCGATCAACCACGTCTTGATCAGTTCCCTCCACAGACTGAATTGAGCGTCGCCCTCCCTGTACGCGGCGGTGTAGCCCATGACTATGGAGAGCACGGTAGGCAGGCGTGTCGACTGCCGGCGTAGCTTTGTATACGGTCCCTCCACAGGCACACGCGTCACCGCCTCCGGTGTGGACGGCTCGAGTGTCATCTCCATGTGGTGCTGGCCCTTGCCTGGCTTCGGCGGGCGCCACCAGGTCTGCGGCGAGACGTTCTGGCCGGCTGCCTGTATGTGCTCGTGGAACCACTCCTTCATGCGCTCAACGTCCGGGCCGTGGACCACGATAGGCTCGAGCGGCTCGATGTCCTGGCTGTCCAGGTGCTGCACGTACTTGCGCGTGGGAGTGGGCTTCGGCTCCATCAAGTCGTTGAGCAGCCGCAACGCCTCGCCCACGATGTCCTCCAGGGCGCGGGTCGGCTGGTTGGCCGAGATAGCCACCAGCGTTCCGTGCATGAACTGGTTCAGCCCGCCGCCGGTGGTCTCCCCCATCGGCCGGGTCGGGCGCACTCCGCCTTTTTTCTTGGCCCGGACCTTGGCTCGCTGCTTGGCGGCCGCGGTGCTCACGATCCACCTCCGACCAACGACGAGGGAGCGAACAGCCCTTCGTCTGCGACCGCCTCTATACCGTGGGGTTGAGCGCTGCTCAACCCGCGGACGGGCGCCACGTGGACGAAGGCCGCTTCGTTGCGGTAGTCATCGGCGTCGCCGATACCAGCGAAGACGAAGTAGGGTTTTTCGATCCCGTTGAAGATCATCGGGCCCGTAGGCCCCTTCGCGGCCGGTGCCGCATGCGATGACGTAGCCATGTCCCTGTCCTCCAGTGCGTGGTCCCTTCGCTTGCAGGAGACCATCGAGTACGTAGTTGACTTCGGTGCCGCTGTGCCATGCCGAATCGATGGATTCGCGCCAGTGCGCCCTTGAAGCTGCTTTGATCAACTGTAGGACGGACCTGTATCCGCCGTGTTGGCATTCTTCGCAATCGATTCGATCCAGTTGAATCGCTCGAGTTGGATACGTTAGACCAATGATCCATAGCAACAGACTCCGATCAATGGTCGGGCGGATACGTCTGCTGTGTAGAGGCGCATGCCCCAAGGCTGTACCCACATCGAGTCTTGAGAAGCGCCAGGGTGTCTCGTTGGAAACCCGATGTAGTGGGGGCGATCCCAATCTGTGCACTTGGCCGGCGTGATTGTGTCGGCGCGGCGCCAGGCAGTGACGGCCCCCTGATCGCCTTGCTGCACGAGGAAACGTGCGTGTGCACAAATCAGCGTTGGTCCGCACGGTTTGCCGTGTGTGCGCACGGATCCGCGGGGAAGACTGCACGGGTCCGGGCATTTCCATGGTTCAGCGTGGGTGGCCACGGTTGTTCGTGGCCATGCACGTGTTAAGGGGGCGAAGAGCTCGTGGCTCTTGCGGCGAACCACCAACTGCACTTGAGCGAGCTGCTGGACGGCGTCGGCAGCGGACGTTCCAGTGACTGGCGCGGGGCATCTTCCGATGCTTGTTCCATCAGTCCCAGCGCGCTAGCGCCTCCCAGAGCACCTGCAAGTTCCGAGCTGCCCACACAGGCCGGGTGCCTGGCCGGATTCTGAGGTTGCGCCCCAGCGTGGGGTAGGGACTACGGCAGCTTTCGGAAGCCGACATCGTTGAGCGGTCTTGACCCTCTACCGGCTACAAGGTTTCCAATGACTTTACGACGCCGCGGACCGGCGACGCGAGATCAACAAGTGGAGCCCGCGATGGATAGCCAGAAACTGCTGCGAGAGACAAACATGCTCGACTTCGAGCACCCAAGCATCCAGGGGCTGATCCGCGAGCGAGGGTGGCGTGATCTGCCGCAGCGCGAGCGGGTCGGAGCGATCTATGAGTTTGTGCGCGACGAGATCGCTTTCGGTTACAACCTGGCGGACGACTTGCCGGCGTCGCGCGTGCTCGCTGACGGCATTGGCCAGTGCAACACGAAGGGATCGCTGTTCATGGCGCTGCTGCGAGCGTCGGGCATCCCCTGCCGCTTCCACGGCTTCACCATCGACAAGGCCTTGCAGAAGGGCGCCATCACGGGCGTGGCCTACCTCCTAGCTCCCCGCGACATCATCCACAGTTGGGTCGAGGTCCTGATCGACGGCCGCTGGATCGAGCTCGAGGGATTCATCCTGGACAAGGCCTATCTCTCGAAGCTTCAAGAGATGTTCGCCGACCACGAGGGAGCCTTCTGCGGCTTCGGGGCGGCGACCCCCGATTTGAAGAACCCTCAGGTCGATTGGACGGGCGACAACACCTACATCCAGAAGGACGGCATCAACCACGATTTCGGCGTGTTCGATGACCCGGATTCGTTCTACGCCAAGCACGGCGCGAACCTCTCGGGCGCCAAGAAGTGGCTGTTCCAGGCCGTGGTGCGCCGCTGGATGAACGCGAACGTGGAGCGCGTGCGATCGGGCGGCGCGCGAGCCCTCGGCGTGAGGCCCCGGCCTACGCGCGCGCCATCCGCCGGCTGAGCGTAAAGGCCTTGCGCCGCCCTCTTGGTCGTGAGATGGTCGATCCCGATACAATGCTTCCGCCGATGAGACGCTTCCTGCTTTTGTTGCTCGCGCTGGTGCTGCCCATGCAAATGAGCTGGGCGGCCACGCATTTTTGCGACGACGAGCGCCTCGTGGCGCTCGCCGTCGCGGCGGCCGAGCAGGGAGGCCATTTCCATGCCGAGGCGGCCGGCGAGAAGTCGGACTCCCAGAGCGAGAAGATCGCCGACGCGTGCTGCGGAGCGGCGCACAACTGCCACGGCCTGCACCACATCATGGGCCAGGCGGATCCCGAGTTCGCCGCCGCAGCCTGCACGCAAATGCCCGCGCATTCGGGCGCCGCGCCTCCCTTGGGCGAAGTCCTCTCCCGGATCGAGCGTCCCAATTGGCCCGCCGCCTGACGGCGGGCCGCGACATACCAACCCATCTTCCTCGCGGTTCGCCGAAGCAGTCGTTAGTTTCGACCTTCGGAGAACTCGATGTTTCCTTTTTCCCCGCGGCCGCGGACGGCCGCGCTCGTCGGCGCGCTCGCGCTCGCTTGTTCCGTTGGCGCGCAGACAGCGCCTCCCACTTTGCGCGAGGCCGTCGACGCGGCTTGGGCGCTGAGCCCCCAGGCTCGGGCGCTCGCTAGCCGGCAGGCCGAGCTCGACGCCCGCGCCCGCGCCGCCGGCAATTTCCTGGCCGGCCCCCCAACCGTGTCCCTCGCCCACAAGACCGGCCGCGGAGCCGCCAGCGGCGCGCAGGAGACCGAGGCCGAGATCTCGGCGCCCCTCTGGCAGCCCAGGCTGCGCTCGGCGACCGCGGCGCAGGTCGAGGCCGATCGAGCATCGCTCTCGGCGCAGGTGGCGGCCGCGAGGTTGAAGCTCGCCTCCGACGCGCGCGAGCTCGCGGCCGCGGCCGCCTTGGCCGAAGTCGAGCGCGAGCTCGCCAGCCGCAAGGCGTCCGAGGCGCAGGCGTTGGCCGCCGACACCGAGCGGCGCGTCAAGGCGGGAGAGAGCGCGCGGGTCGACGCGCTGCGCGCGAGCTCGGCGCTGCGCGAGGCGGAGTCCGCCCGGGCGGCGGCCGAGGGCGCGTTGGCCCGGTCGCTGGCGAATTGGCGCGCGCTCACGGGGCTCGCCCAGCCGGCTGCGCTCGACGAGGCGCAAGGGCCCGTAGGGGAGCATCCCTTGGCGCGGGCGGCCGAGGCGCAGGCGCGGGCGGCTCGCTCCAGGCTCGAGGTGGCCGAGGCCGACCGGCGCGACCCGATGGAGGTCGGCGTCGGAGTCATTCGCGAGCGCCCGGGCGGCGGCGCGCCCACCGAGAGCTCCGTGAGGCTCTCGCTGCGCGTGCCGCTTGGGGGCGACATCCGCAACGGCGCTCGGATTGCCGCGGCGCGCGCCGAGCTCGACGCGGCCGAGGCGGAGCTCGACGCGGCGAGGCGCCAAGTCGGCTCCGAACGCGAAGCGGCCTTGGCCGAGCTCGAGTCTGCGCGGCGCGCCGAGCGCCTCGCGACCGAGCGCGAGCGCTTCGCCCGCGCGGCCCAGGAGCTGATCGCCAAGTCGCACCGGCTGGGCGAGACCGACCTGCCCACGCGCCTGCGCGCCGACGCCGAAAGGTTCGAAGCCGAGCTCGCGCGCGCGCGGGCATCCATCGAGGCGCGACGCGCCCTGTCCAAACTCAATCAGGCCAACGGGGCCATGCCATGATCATGAAGCTTCTCCCCGCATTTCGCTCCGCCCTCGCGGCGCTGGCGCTCTCGTGCACGGCGATCGCGCCGGCTCTGGCCGGCGAGGGCCACAACCACGACGCCGCACCCGCGGGGGCCGAGGGCCAAGCGAGCCCGCGCGTGCAGGCGCACTCGGACCTGTTCGAGCTGGTGGGCGTGGTCGAAAAAGGCCAGATGACGGTCTATCTCGACCGCTACGCCACCAACGAGCCAGTGGCGAACGCCAAGATCGAATACGAGGCGGGCTCGAACAAGGGGGTCGCCGCGCCGCAGCCGGACGGCACCTACGTGGTGAAGTTCGACGCGCTCTCCAAGCCCGGCGAGCTGCCCTTCTCCTTCACCGTCAGCGCGGGCTCCGACACCGACCTGCTCGCCGGAGAACTCCACATCGAAGACTCCCACGCCGAAGAGGCGCAGGCGGCGCGCCCCTGGGCGCGCTGGGCCGCCTATGGCGCGGCCGCCCTGGCCCTCGCGGCCGCCGCGCTCTTCGCCCGCCGCCAATTCGCGCGTCGCCGCGCCTGAGGACACGGACATGAAGAACAAGCACATCATCGCGGCCTGCGCCTGCCTTTTCGCGCTCCTCGCGTCCCCGGCCTTCGCCGGCCCCGAGCACAACCACGGCGAGTCGGCGCCTGCGCCGACCAGCAACTCCCCCAAGCGCCTGCCCGACGGCAGCGTGTTCCTGCCGAAGAACTCGCAGCGGCAACTCGCGGTGCGCACGCAGCTCGCCGAGGAGCGCCCCGCAGCGCAGACCATCGAGCTCACCGGCAGGGTCTCCATGGATCCGAACGCCGGGGGGCGCGTGCAGCCCACCCAAGCCGGACGCCTCGAAGCGGGCCCGCGCGGGCTGCCGTCCCTGGGCCAATTCGTCCGGAAGGGCGAGGCGCTGGCGGTGGTGCGCTCGTCGGCCTCCGCGATCGAGCGAGCGAACCAGCAGGCTCAGGCCGCCGAGCTGCGCGCGCAGCTGGATCTCGCCCGCAGGCGCGTCGCGCGGCTCTCCGAGCTCGAAGGCACCGTGCCGGCCAAGGAGATCGAAGCCGCGCGCTCGGACGTCGTGAGCTTGCAGCAGCGCCTGGCGGCCGTGGGCGCTTCCGTCTCAGCCTCCGAGACGCTCGTGGCCCCCATCTCCGGCGTGATCTCGGCCTCCAACGCGGTCGCCGGACAAGTCGTCGACGCGCGCGAGGCTCTCTTCGAGATCGTCGACCCCTCCAAGCTCGTCGTCGAGGCCCTGGTCTTCGACATGAGCCTGCTGTCGAACGTCGGGGCTGCCAGCGCCAGCCCCGCGCCGGGCGTCAGCGTGCCGCTGCGGCTTTTGGGCGCCGGACGCGCGCAGCGCGAAGGCGCCATACCGCTTCAATTCCGCACCGCTGGCAACTCCGCGGTCCCCTTGGCCGTCAACCAGCCGGTGAAGGTGCTGGTCCACACCCGGACGATGGTCAAGGGCGTGGCCGTGCCCGCCGCGGCGGTGGTGAAGAGCCCGAGCAACCAGGACATGGTCTGGGTGCACACCGGCGCCGAAGTCTTCCAGCCGCGGACGGTGCGCGTCTCGCCCTTGGACGGCGCGAACATGGCGGTGACCGACGGCCTCAAAGCCGGCGAGCGCGTGGTGACCCAAGGCGCGGCCTTGGTCAACCAAGTCAGGTGAGGTCGCGATGTTCGATTGGCTAGTCAAATCGTCGCTCGCGAACCGCCTGATCGCGCTGGTGGGGGCCGTGGTCCTCATGGCCTATGGCCTGTTCGTGCTGGTCCAGATGCCCGTGGACGTCTTCCCGGACCTGAACAAGCCCACCGTCACCGTGCAGGCCGAGGCCGGCGGCATGGCGCCGGAGGAGGTCGAGCAGCTCATCACGGTGCCCTTGGAGACCGCCATGGGCGGCATTCCGGGCGTGGAGAGCATCCGCTCGGTGTCCAGCGTGGGCCTCGCCTTCGTCTACGTCACCTTCGACTGGAAGACGGACATCTACCGCGCGCGCCAAATGGTGGGCGAGCGGCTCTCCGTCGCGCGCGAGCAATTGCCGCAGGGCGTCGACCACGTGGCCATGGGGCCGGTGAGCTCGATCATGGGCGAGATCATGACCGTGGCGCTGCCCATCGACCCGGCCAAGATCAGCCCGATGGCGGTGCGCGAATACGCGGACTTCGTCGTGCGCCCGCGCCTGCTCACCATTCCGGGAGTCGCGCAGGTGGTGCCCATCGGGGGCGAGGTGCGCCAATACCAGGTGCAGCCCGACACGGCCAGGATGTCCGCCCTCGGCATCACCGTCGAGAACGTCGAGGAGGCCGTCAAGGGCTTCTCGGCCAACACCAGCGGTGGCTTCCTGGAGCTGAATTCGCGCGAATACCTGATCCGCAACATCGGGCGCACGACGCGGATCGAGGACTTGCAGCGGCTTCCGGTGGGGTATCGCTCCGGGCAGCCGATCCTGCTCTCGCAGGTCGCGTCGGTCTCCTTCGCGCCGGCCATCAAGCGCGGCGACGCCGGCTACAACGGCAAGCCCGCGGTGCTGCTGGGCGTTCAGAAGCAGCCCGACGCCGACACGGTGAAGCTCACCAACCGGGTCGAGGAGGCCCTGGCCGGCTTCAAGGCGAGCTTGCCGCCGGGCATGGGCGCGCCCATGGTCACGATGCGGCAGGCGAGCTTCATCGAGGCGTCGGTGAACACGCTGCAAGGCAAGTTCCTGGCGGCGGCCTTCGTCGTGGCGGGCGTGCTCTACCTGTTCTTGATGAACGTCCGGACCACGGTCATCGCGCTGACGGCGATCCCCCTGTCGGTGATGATCACCGCGCTGGTCTTCAAATACTTTGGCTTCTCCATCAACACGATGACGCTGGGAGGCCTCACGATCGCCATCGGCGGCCTAGTGGACGACGCGGTGGTGGGCGTGGAGAACGTCTTGCGGCGCTTGAAGATGGATCGGCAGGCGCATCCGGAGCACCGCATGGGCCCCTTGGAGCTGATCGCCAAGGCGACGTTGGAGGTCAGGTCCGCCATCGTGATCGCGACGGTGATCATCGTCCTGGTCCTCATGCCCCTCTTCTTCCTGCCCGGGATCGAGGGGCGCTTGATGCAGCCCTTGGCCGTCGCCTACATCGTGTCGCTCTTGGCCTCGATGCTGGTGTCGGTGACGGTGACTCCGGTCATGTGCTACTACCTGCTGCCGAAGATGGGCTCGCTGGATCACGGCGACACCAAGGCGCAGGCGTGGCTCAAAGCCCGCTACGAGCGGGGGCTCGCCAAAGTGCTGGCCGCTCCCAAGGCCTGGGTGGTCACGGGAGCCGTCGCGGCGCTCGTCGCCGCCGCCGCCGTGCCCTTCTTCCCGACGACCTTCCTGCCGCCGTTCAACGAGGGCGTGGCGCTGGTGGGCCTCAGGCTCAACCCCGGCACGACCTTGGCGGAGAGCGCGCGCATCGGCGCGGTCGCCGAGACGAATCTCAGGGCGGTGCCGGAGGTCGAGCATGTGGGACGCAGGAGCGGGCGCGCGGAGCTCGACGAGCACGCCGAGGGCGTGCACGTGTCCGAGCTCGACGTGAAGCTCAAACGCAGCGATCGCAGCGTCGAGGAGATCTACGCGGACCTGCGTTCGCGCGTCTCGGCGCTGCCGGCGGCCATCGGCATCGGACAGCCGATCAGCCACCGGATCGACCACATGCTCTCGGGCGTGCGCACGCAGATCGCGATCAAGATCTTCGGCGACGACCTCGACACCCTGCGCGGGCAAGCCGAGGCGCTGCGCCAGCGCCTCTCTCGCATCGAGGGCGTGGTGGACCTGGAAGTCGAAAAGCAGGTGCTCACGCCCCAGATTAAGGTGCGGGTCGACTACGACAAGGCGGCGTCATACGGGCTGCCGGCGGCCAAGCTCCTGCGCGAGCTGCAAATGATGATCGACGGGGAGAAGGTCGCGCAGATCGTGGAGGGCAGCCGAAGGTTCGATCTGGTGCTGCGCCTGCCCGAGTCGGCGCGCGGCATGGAGGGGCTGCGCAACCTGATGATCGACACGCCTGCTGGGCGCGTGCCGCTCTCGCAGCTCGCCGTGGTCGAGGAATCCGACGGGCCGAACCAGATCAGCCGCGACGACGGGAGGCGGCGCATCGTGATCTCGGCCAACGCCCAGGGCCGCGCGCTCTCGGACGTCGTGGCCGACATCCGCCAGGCGGCGGCGGAGGCCAAGCTGCCCGAGGGCTACTTCGTTACCATCGGCGGCCAGTTCCAGGCGCAGGAGGAAGCGAGCCGCCTCATCGGGTTGCTCTCGATCGCGTCGGTGGCGCTGATCTTCCTGATCCTCTACTCGCGCTACAAGTCGGCGGCCCTGGCCGGCATCATCATGGCCAACATCCCCTTGGCCCTGGTGGGAGCGGTGTTCGGTCTGTGGCTCTCGGGCCAGCCGCTGTCGGTGGCCGCTCTCGTGGGCTTCATCACGCTCGCGGGCATCGCGATCCGCAACGGCATCATGAAGGTCTCCCACTACGTGAACCTGTGCGCGTTCGAGGGCGAGAGCTTCGGCGACAAGATGCTCGCGCGAGGCAGCCTCGAGCGGCTGACTCCCGTGCTGATGACGGCGCTCGTGGCCGCCCTCGCGCTCTCGCCCTTGCTCTTCGAGGCCGACCGCCCCGGCACCGAGATCCTGCACCCGGTCGCCGTCGTGATCTTCTCGGGCCTCATCACCTCGACCCTGCTCGACTCGTTTTTGACCCCCGCGATGGTCAAGCTGTTCGGGCGGGGTCCCATTGAAAACCTCGTGGCCCAGTCGGGCTCCGAAGCTTACTGATTCCGTTTCAACCACCACCAAAGGAGCTACCCATGAAAATCAAAACCATCCTCGTCGCCGCCGCCGTCGCGCTCGCCGCGCCCGCCTTCGCGCAGAAGGACGACCACTCCGCCAAGCATGGCGGGATCTTTGTCGAGACCAAGGCGCTCGACTTCGAGATCGTCGCCAAGCCCGATCTGATCCAGGTCTACGTCGGCGACCACGGCAAACCGGTGAAGCTCGACGGCGCCAAGGGCAAGGTGACGCTTCTGAACGGCAGCGAGAAGACCGAGGTCGACTTGGCGCCCGCCGGCGACAAGCTCGAGGCCAAGGGATCGTTCAAAGTGGCCAAGGGCACCAAGGGCATCGCCTCGGTGACCTTGGCCGGCAAGAGCGCCGCCACCGCCCGCTTCGAGGTGAAATGATGAACCCCCGCCTCCTTCTTCTGATCGGGGCGGCCGCGGCCCTCGCCGGCTGCGCCTCGAATCCCGTGTTCGAGGGCGGCCGGGCTTGGAGCGACGGCTGGCGCGAAGGCAAGGTCGAGAAGGTCGGCTCGGCCGCCGAGCTCGGCTACCGGCAGTCTTACGACTGCCGCTATCGCGACGACGGCGCGGGGCGCGAGGCGCCGGGGCGCTTCGCCGTCGTGGCGGTCCAGAACATGGGCAAGCACCGCCACGTCGTCGCGCCGGTGGAGCCCGGCCGGGAGCCCAAGGAAGGCGACCAGGTTCTGACGAACCTGCGTGGCTGCGCGCCGCCGATCGCGAGGGCCGGCAAGTGAGCGAGGGCGAAGGCCACGGCCATGGCCACGGGGGCAGCCACGGCGGACACAGCCACGCCGGAGGCGCGCACGTCCACGGCGGCGGCGGCAACCTGGCCGTGGCCTTCGCCCTCAATCTCGCCTTCACGCTCATCGAGTTCGCGGGGGGACTCTGGACCAACAGCATCGCGATCCTCTCGGACGCCGTGCACGACCTGGGCGATTCGATCTCGCTGGGCCTTGCGTGGCATTTCGACCGCGTGGCGCGCAAGGGGCGCACGCCTCGGAACACCTACGGCTACCGGCGCTACGCGCTGCTCGGAGGCCTGATCACCGCGTTCGTCCTGGTGATCGGCATCTCCTTCGTGCTCTGGAATGCCGCGGGGCGCCTGTTCGACCCGCAGCCGGTGAACGCGCAGGGGATGATGGTTCTGGCGGTTCTCGGCGTCGCCTTCAATGGAGCCGCGGTGCTGCGCGTGCGCAAGGGCTCGTCGCTGACCGAGCGCGTGGTCAGCTGGCACCTCTTGGAGGACACGCTGGGCTGGGTCGCGGTCCTCGTCGGCGCGGGCGTCATGAGCGTGTGGAACTTGCCGATCATCGATCCGCTGCTCTCGATCGGCATCTCGCTCTTCGTGCTGTTCAACGTCGCGCGCACGCTGCGGCAGTTTTTCTGGGTCTTCTTGCAGCGCGCGCCGGCGGGCTTCGACGTGGAGGAGTTCGAGCGCGAGGCGCGGCTCATCCCAGGGGTCGCCGAGGCGCGCCACACCCACAGCTGGTCGATCGACGGCCAGAGCCATGTGCTGACCACCCACCTCGCGATGAAGCCGGACGCTTCGCCCGAGCAGATCTCGGGAGCGAAGGCGGCCACCCGGGCTTTGCTCGACGCGGAGGCCTTCGAGCACGTCACCATCGAGATCGACGCCGCCGGCGAGGAGGCGGGCCACCGGGGCACGAAGGAAGCGAAAGAGGAGGGCGGCCAATGACGCGCCGACGCGAGGCGCATGAGCGCGTGGAGAAGCCCCGCCGCCCGGGCGCGCGCGGGGTTTTCGCACGGCGCGCCGCGTCGGCGTCAATCCATGGACACCGGCGCGCCCACGCGCCGGGCGTTCCACGTCGGGTGCATCTGGGCGCGCAGCAGCTCGGCCTCCACCTCGGCGCGCGAGAGCTTGGACTGGAAGCTCGTCGGCGACGCGCCGACGCGCAGCTGCGCCCAGCTCGGGTGGGCCTTGGCGGCCATGAGCTCGGCGCGCACCTGCTCGCGGGTGAGGCCTTGCGACGCGTGATCGGGGTGGACCGTGTAGCCCATTTCGGTGTTCGCCCCGTGGATCACTTGGCCGGCGAAGGCGGGAGCAGCGGCGGCGAGGCAAGCGAAGGTGGCGAGAAGGGTCTTGGCTTTCATGGAAATCTCCTTGGTGGTTGCGCGCGGCGCCGCGAATCGCGCTTGCGATCTGCGCGCCGCGAATCCAAGTTTGCGAAACCGACGCGGACAGGAAGCGAACAAGAGGATTACAAGCGCGCAATGTCGAGCCAGGCGGGCGGGAGGCGCGCGCCATGAAGCTGCTGGTGGTCGAGGACGAGCCCAAGCTGAGCGCCTATCTCTCGAAGGGATTGGGCGAGCAGGGGTTCGTCGTCGACGTCGCGCGCGACGGCATCGACGGCAGGCACTTGGCCGTGGAGGGCGACTACGACTTGGTGTTGCTCGACGCGATGCTGCCGGGGATCGACGGCTTCGCGGTGCTCTCCGCGATCCGCAAGGCCAAGGACACGCCGGTGCTGATGCTCACGGCCCGCGACAGCGTAGAGGACCGGGTCCGCGGGCTGCGCGCCGGCGCCGACGACTACTTGGCCAAGCCGTTCGCGTTCTCCGAGCTTCTCGCTCGCGTCGACGCCCTGCTGCGCCGCGTCGGAAACGGGCGCCTCGAGCGGAGCTCCCATCGCTTGGCCGATCTCGAAGTGGATCTGATCAAGCGCAAAGCTTCCCGGGCGGGGCGGCGGCTCGACCTGACCGCCAAAGAGTTCGCCTTGCTCGCGCTTCTGCTGCGCCGGCGCGGCGAGATCCTCTCGCGGACTGTTTTGGCGGAGCAGGTCTGGGACATGAACTTCGACAGCGACACCAACGTCGTGGATGTCGCGGTGAGGCGCTTGCGCGCCAAGTTGGACGACCCGTTCGAAACGAAGCTGCTGCACACGGCTCGGGGCATGGGCTACGTGTTGGAGGAGCGCGCGTGACGATGCAAGCGAAGCCTCATTCGTTGCGATGGAGGCTCTCGTGGCTTTTCGCCGCGTTGACGATGCTCGGCTTCGGGGCGCTGAGCGGGGCCATCTACGCGGCCTCGGCGTCGCACTTGGCTCGCAAGGCGGAGGCGGAGCTCGGTCGGAAAGTGGCGCTGGTCAGCGGCCTGGTCCAAGAGGCCGCGAGCACCGGGGACGAGGCGGCCATGCGCCACAAGCTGGCCGAGTTCTTCGCCGCCCACGACGACATGCGCGTCACGCTGTTCGGCGCCGACGGGGCGGTGGCGTTCCAAAGCTCCGGCGATCCACGGCGCGCGCCGCATCTGGCGGCGAGGTTCGACGCTCCGGCGGGCGCGCTCGGCGGCCGCGTCGCCTCGGGCTCGATCCAGATGGACCGAACGCAGGACGAGGAGCTGCTGTCCGGATTGGCCTGGCTTCTAGTGGCGGCCACCTTCGTCGGCTCGCTGTCGGTCTGCGCATCCGCTTTCTGGCTCACGCGCCGAACCATGCTCCCGCTGTTCGACCTGGCGCGGCAAACGCGCGAACTCGGCGCCGAGCGGCTGTCAGGCGCGCGACTGTCGATGGAGCGCTCCGTCGAAGAGCTCATGCCGTGGGTCGACGAGTTCAACGCGCTGCTGTCGCGGCTCGACGGCGCCTACCGGCAACTCGAGGCTTTCAACGCCGACGTGGCGCACGAGCTGCGCACCCCGTTGACGACCCTGATGGGGCAGACCGAGGTGGCGTTGAGGCGGCCGAGATCCCCCGAAGCGTTGCGCTCCGTCCTGGAATCGAACTTGGAGGAGCTCCAGCGCCTGTCGGGGATCGTCAACGACATGCTTTTTCTCGCGCGCGCCGACGGCGGAGAGATCGCGCGCGCCTCGCCTCCGGCGTCCCTTCGAGAGCAGGCGATCACGGCGGTCGAATTCCACGAGGCCGCGCTGGCCGAGGCCGGATTGGAGGCGCGCGTCGATGGCGACGCGCTCGCGAGCTTCGACGCCGGCCTCGTGCGGCGGGCGCTGTCGAATCTTCTGGGAAACGCCATCCGGCATTCGGACGAGGGCTCGACGATCGCGTTGCGCGTGGACGCCGGCGCCGGCTGCCCGCGAGTCAGCGTGTCCAACCCCGGCGCGCCGATCCCTCCGGACGCGCTGCGCCGGATGTTCGACCGCTTCTACCGCGGGGAAGAGCCGCGGTCGGGGGGCTGCGGGCGCCACGGCCTGGGGCTGGCGATCGTCGCGGCCATCGCGGGCATGCATGGCGGGCGCGCTTTCGCCACCAGCGCAGGCGGCGTCACCACGGTTGGATTCACCATCGGGGCGGCCGCGCGCAAGCACGACGCCGATTCGAGGCGAACAGCCCGTCGCGATCTGGGCGAGCCCACCGGAGAGGGCGAAGCTCGGCGCGCCGCCCTAGCAGAGTTCGAGGGTGGCCAGCCTGGCGTCGCTGGCGTCGCCAATTGATGCGAGGAAGGACCGTCCGATGCGCCCAGGGTTGGTGAGCTACGAGGTGGGGGTGGTGCTCTTGATCGTCTGGCTCGCCGTCGTAGGCGCCGTGGTCGTGGGCTACTTCCTGCTGCGAGGCTGGCGCGGGCGCCATCCCGCGAAGAAGGCGCCCCGCGAGAAGTCTTACAGCGAGAAGCTGGTGCGGCGGCTCGCGCGGCGCCGCCAGCGCGAAGCGTGGGGATCTAGAAAGCCCTAGGCGCGTCGGCGGCGCCTTGCCCGAGGGCCCATGCGAGCTTCTACGCGCCGCCTCCGGCGGAAACGGGCCGGCGCTCGGCGAGCAGCTTTCGCCAGCGCCACTGTCTGTGGCGGTAGAAGAGGCTGGCGAAGGCCCAGACGAAAGGCGTCCTCCATCCGGCTTCGATCGACACGCGGTCCCGGTAGACGCAATCGCGTCCCGCGTCCTGGATCGTGATCAAATGATCCCAGCGGGCGACAAGCGCGCTGTGGCCGTCGTCGCGCAACGCGAAGATCCCCGCCGGGCTCGCGGGATACGAGATGACGATCGCTTGCTTGCCCATCGGAATCCATCCAAAGAGCGACAACCGCACCCAGTAAGTCCCCGGCTCCCATATCCGCGGCAGCTCGGGGGGCGACGCCGCCCGGAACTTCACTAAAGGCGCCGCCACGCGCAGCAGCTGATCGGAGGTCTTCGCCAACGCGACCACCTCGGCCGCGCGCGCCGGCAACCGGGTCTCAAGCTCCACGATCCATGCTTTCATGTCGGCTCCCGCCTGCCTGCCCGCTCCGCCCCGGACGCGGAAGGCTGCGCGCCCGAGGGTTTGAAGGAACTGGCCACCAGGCAAGCCGCGCCCAGGCAGATGGCGACGTCGGCGACGTTGAAAGCCGGCCAATGCCAGCCGGCCCAGTGGAAGTCCAGGAAGTCGGTGACCGCGCCGAAGGCGAGCCGGTCGATGGCGTTGCCAACGGCGCCGCCCAGGATCATGCTGTAGGCGAAGGCATCGAGGCGCGCGCGCTTGGCGCTCAGCATCCAAGCGAGGAGCGCCGAAACCACGAGCGCGAGAGCGACGAAGAAGTGACGCTGCCAGCCGCCGGCGTCCGCGAGGAAACTGAACGCGGCGCCCGCGTTCCTCGCGGAGACGAGGTTGAAGAAGGGCGCGAGCGGCGTCGACTCGCCTTCGACCATCCGGGCGCGCACCAAGGCTTTGGTGGCAAAGTCGGCCGCCAGAGCGCAGGCGGACAGCGCCAGCCAAGGAAGAGCGGTGCGCGGCCGCTCGGACAAAGCCGCCGAGCTTCGCGTCGCGAGCGCGTCGTGGGCGTCCACGTCACGCACCCCCGCGCTCGTCGGAGCGCTGGCCGCCGAGAAGCCGCAAGCCGTTGGCCACCACCAGCAAGCTCGCGCCCATGTCGGCGAAGACGGCCATCCACATGCTCGCGTCGCCGAACACGGCCCAGGCGAGGAACACGGACTTGACGCCCAGGGCGAAGGCGATGTTCTGCCACAAAATGGCGTGGGTCCTGCGCGAGAGGCTCACCGTCTCGGCGACGCGGCGCAGGTCGTCGTTCATGATGACGACGTCGGCCGCCTCCATGGCCGTGTCGGTGCCGGCCGCGCCCATGGCGAATCCGACGTCGGCCTGGGCGAGCGCCGGCGCGTCGTTGATGCCGTCGCCGGTCATGCCCACCGCCCCGTAGCGCTTCTGCATGTCGCGGATGGCGTCGAGCTTGGCTTCCGGCAGCAGGTCGCCGCGCGCGTCGCCGATGCCGGCCTCCTTGGCGATCGACCGCGCGGTCGCCTGGTTGTCGCCGGTGAGCATGACGGAGGCCACGCCCAGCTTGGCGAGGTCCGATATGGCGGTCCGCGAGCTCTCCTTGATGGTGTCGGCCACCGCGAACAAACCCAGGACTCCAGAGGCGCCGGCGAGCATCGTGATCGTGCGGCCTTGCGACTCGTGGCGCGAGAGCTCGGCTTCGAGCTCGGGGCCGCAGAGCCCGCGCTCGTGCATCACGCGGTGGTTGCCAAGCAAGAGACGCTCGCCCTCGACGGAGCCTTCGACCCCGCGCCCGGCCAGGGCGTTGAAGTCGTCGACCGAGGGGACTTCAAGCGCGATCCCCGCGGCGATCGCCTTCGACACGGGATGGTCCGAGCGCGAGGCCAGCGCCGCCGCCAGGCGCTTGGCGCGGCCCTCGTCGGCGCCGCCCCAGGCCTTGAAGTCGACCAGGCGCGGTTTGCCCTCGGTGATGGTGCCGGTCTTGTCGAGAGCTACGGCTTTGAGCAGGCGCGCTTGCTCAAGGAAGGTGCCCCCCTTGACAAGAATGCCGCGGCGAGCCGCGGCCGACAGTCCGCTGACCACCGTCACCGGCGTCGAGATCACCAGCGCGCAGGGGCAGGCGATCACGAGCAGCACGAGCGCCTTGTAGATGGATTCCAGCCACGCGGCGCCGGCGAGCCAAGGCAGCAGGACGGCGGTGGCCACCGCGATCGCGAAGACGGCGGGCGTGTAGACCGCGGCGAAGCGGTCGACGAAGCGCTGGGTGGGCGCGCGCGCGCCTTGCGCCTGCTCGACGGCATGGATGATGCGCGCGAGCGTCGTGTTGGCCGAGGCGGCCGACACCCGGAATTCGATCTCGCCGGTCTCGTTGATCGTCCCGGCGAAGACCTGGTCGCCCGGCGACTTGTCCACCGGGATGCTCTCGCCGGTGATCGGCGCCTGGTTCACGGCGCTCTCGCCCCTGATCACGACCCCGTCGAGCGCGACGCGCTCGCCGGGGCGCGCGCGCACGATCGCGCCCACCGCGATCTCAGCCGCGGGCCTCTCCGCCCAGGACCCGTCGGCAGATAGCGTCAAGGCCTTCTCGGGAGCCATGTCGAGCAGGTCCTTGATGGAGTTCCTGGCGCGGTCGACCGCGCGCGCCTCGATGAGCTCGGCGATGGCGTAGAGCGCCATGACCATGGCGGCCTCCGGCCATTCGCCGATGAAGAAGGCGCCGGTGACCGCCACCGACATCAGCGCGTTGATGTTGAGCTTGCCGCGGAACAGGGCGGCCATGCCCTTCTTGTAGACGTCGAGTCCCGACAGCCAGATGGCGACGGCGGCCAGAGCCATCCCCGCGATCTTCCAAGGCAGAGCCTCGGGAGCCAGGAACGACACGGCCTCCGCGCCGACGGCGAAAGCCAGCGCGAAGCCCAGGCGCTTGGCCCCGGCCTCCGGCTCGTGGCCATGGTCGTCCGCCGCTCCCGTCCGCGCGGCAAGCTCAGGCGCGTCGAGCGGCTGCGGGTCGAAGCCCGCCTTGCGGATGGCGTCCAAGGCCGGAGCGAAGGCCGCCGCGTCGGCGTCGATGCGCAGCTGCCGGGCCCCGAGCTGGAACCCCAGCGAGCGCACCCCGGCGACCTTTTCCAACGCGCGGCGAATCTCGGACTCCTCGGAGCTGCAATCCATCGTCGGTATGCGGTAGAGCCGAGCGGCAGCCGAGCCAGGGGCGTCCGGAGCAACTCTTGGGGACGTCTCGCCGCGGCAGGATCTCGCCGCTGCGCTTGGCGGCGCCGCCTCGCAGCAGGGGTCCGGCTTGGATGGCGCGCAGCAAACGACGGGCTGTGAGGGCGCGCAGCACGCGTCGACTTTGACCGAGGGTTGGCTTCTTGCTTTCATGCTCCAATTGGAAAGCTTATAGCCGCTACAGAGTCAAGCGGCGCAGCCGGCCGCCAGGCCGGGGTTGGACAGGAGCGAACATGAAGATCGGAGACTTGGCAAAAGCCACCGGCACCCAGGCGGAGACCATCCGCTACTACGAGCGCGAGGGGCTCTTGCCCGAGCCCGCGCGTACGGAGTCGAACTACCGGCGCTATGGCGACGAGCACCTGCGCCGACTCGCGTTCATTCGCCGGTGCCGATCGCTCGACATGACGCTCGACGAGATTCGCGCGCTGCTGCGCTTCAAGGAGGATCCGTCGGCGCATTGCGTCGAGGTCAACGAGCTCATCGACGAGCACATGGAGCACGTGGCTGAGCGCATTCGCGAGTTGAAGAAGCTGCAAGCCGAGCTGCGCGAGCTGCGGTCCCAGTGCGACGCCGCGGGCGCTTCTTGCGGCATCCTCGATACGCTGGACAGAGGGGCCAGAGGCGCCTCGAAGGGCCGAGGGGCGCAGCGCAGCCACGTCGGCAGCTCGCACCGACACTGAGGGTGACCCTCCTCCGGCTCGCCTGGCCCGGGCCGCTGCGAGGATAGCGCCGCGCCCGCGCCGAAGGCGACCAGGAGCGCGGGAATCGCGCAGCACACCAGGTACTCGACGTGGCGAACAGTGTCTCCACCGCGCTCCACAGGCCGGCGCGCGTTTGGGCGACTCCGTCGTCCATCACTTCTTCCCGCTCTTGTCGGCGGCCTTCAACTCAACCGACTGCGTGGACGCCTCCATCTTCACGACGTCGTAGCAGGCGTCGACGAAGCCATGAGGGCTGCTTTCGGTAGGAGCGGGCGTTCTCGAGTCAGCCTGAAAACGGCTGGCCCGGGGGGGCGGGCCGGAGTCAGCTGGTCTTGGATTGCGCCGTCTTCTGGTTGCGAGATTGCAGGCCGCCGGTCGCGAGCTCGCTCGCGCCGTCTTTGATTTTCCTGTTGTGCTCCACGCACGTGGACGCGGCGAGGGTGGCGCTCATAGTCGCGAGGGTCGCGGCGAGCTGCTGCGCGCTGGAATGCCCTTTAGCCACCTCTTCGCGCAATTGAGCAGTCTCACGCTGAAGTGTGCCCTCGCGGGCCTCCGCCTGCTGCGCGCGCTCGGTCGCGGCCACGGTGCGAGCCTCTGAGACTGCGGCAGACTGCTGGGCAGCAGCGAGGGCCTCACGGGCTTCTTTTAACTGATCCTGAGCGGCCGCGAGTGCCTTCTCCAGGCCGCCGATCGAGTCGATGCGAATCTGGGCGCGAACAAGTTCTTGCCTCAGGCCCTCAGCGGCTGCCCTCTCGCTAGCAGACTTGGTCTCGCTGGCCTGCATTGCGGCACGGCAGTCGTTGCGAAGTGTTTCAATCTCTTGCGCCCGTTCGGCGAGCTGCCCTCGCTGCTGCTGCACCTGTGCCTGGCAGGCTTCCAGTTGCGCCTGCAGCTGCGTGATACGGAGCTCCAGCAGCTGGCCGTTCTCTGTGAGGGTTTGCACGTTCTCCTCCGCCTCCGCCGCGCGCACTTCGGCAGCCTGGGCGGCATTTGTAGCGAGCGAGACCATCTGCTGCGCGATCAGCCGCGCGATCGAGGGATCCAGCATGATCTCTTCACGGGCGACAGCAGGCTGCTTTCCCTTCCACACCTTGATCAGGGGCGCGACCTCGTTTGGGGATGCCCCGCCGAGCCGCGCCCTCACTGCATTCACTGTCGGCTTGAGGCCTTCTTTGGTGAGTTCTGCGCATGCCTTGGCCACACTGTCTTCCGTAACCTTCTTGACCGTGATCGTCACCGTTTCCATCCTGAGACTCCCATGTTGCCGATAACGCCTGCCGTTATCCCGTTATTCCGTTATCCCTTCAGGCGTGCACAACGCCATCCTTATCGGCGACCGTCATGCGCATCCGCGCATATCCGTTCTTGCGGGACAGCTGCTGCTCTCTCGCGCACTGTTCCCGCAGCTTGAGCACTTCGGCCCAAGTCGGAAACTGCACGCCAAAATCGAGTTGCTCCAGCAGCTTGGCGATGCGTTCCGCGGGGTACGCGGGGCCTTCGTCGCCTTCCATGTAGGATTCTTCGAGCTCGGTGCCCGTGGAGTGGCCCAGGTACCTCTGGATGTCCTCCAGCTGCATGCCCAGGCGATCCAGGTGCTGTGCGCAGGTGGCCCTGAGGCTGTGACCTACCTTCCTGCGTTTCTGCCAGACGCCGGCGGTCTTTAGCAGCTCCAGCGTGTGTTCGGATGGTTTACGGCCGTAGCCAGACTTCGCCTCCCACTTCAAGCCGAAGAACAGCGGTCCGGGAACCTTGCCGACCAATTCCCTGCGGTGTTGCACGAAATCCAGGAACCCCATCTTGATCAGCTGCGGCGCGACGGGAATGACACGCCGCGATGCGGTGTTCTTCAAGCGGCGGTACTCCTCCTCCGTCCGTGCTTTGCTCAAGGCCCCGCCCGTATGGGCTTCGTTATCTTCGTCTTCAGGCGAATCGTCCACGAATGAGATGCATGGGACGCCGCAGATGTAGATGATGTCGCTCGTGAGCAGCTGGGCGATTTCGCTGACACGCGCCGCGCTGTAGATGCGAAGGGGATCGATCCAGTGCTTCCAGTCGCATTCAATCGCTCCCTGGAGGTATGCCTCGGATACATACGTCCTGCGCATCTCCTCTCGCGTCAGGCCGACGGCACCTGCCTTGCCCTTCTTGAATTTCTTCTTGGCCTTGCTCACGCGCGCATCTGCGTCCTTCAGCTGAATCGTGAATTCGTCGAGCAATGCCTCGTTGATCCAGCCCTTCTTTTTAAGGAACCGCACGCACGGAAGCGCGTGCCGAAGCTTCTTCGCGACGTTCTCGGTGCTCTGCGGCCTGGCGCGCTCTGCGATCGCCCGCCGAATCACCTCTTTGGCTTCGATGCCGTCATTGCGCTTGCCTTGGCGTTGCGGCATGAGCTTCATCTGTTCGTGAAGCTGCACGAAATGCCGTCGCGTCAGGTCCGCCAAGCGGATGTCGAGCTTCGACGGCGTGATCGTGCCGTCTTCCTGGGCAACATCGCGGCGGGTGTCGCCGAGCAGTTCGACGAATTGGCGAAAGCTCGGCTCATAGGAGTAGATCCAGGTGGTGTCCGAGAAGGTCACTCCGCCCTCCGCGCGCCAGCGCAGGATGGCTTCGCTGAGCCACTCGGGCTTGTCACTGTGATCTGCGCTGGGCTCTGGTGACTGGGCGCCAGTATCTGACGTCCCCGTTGATTCCTGATCGACATGATCAGAGCGCGTCTCGGGCGCAATGGTCGTAGTCTGTTCGACAGCTGCCGGCTCGGGCGGCAGCTGGGTGGCCCTGTTCGCCGCTGGAGCAGCAAACTGCTCGATCACGCGCGTGTAGAGCCGGATGGTTTCGAGCTGCGCCCCGGGGTAGAGCTCCATGCTCACGGCCCCGTCGACCCACTCGATCCGAAACCCCTGTTTGGGCTGCCCCTGCGCTGCCCCGTTTGTTCCCAGCATGGCATCACCTTTCTGTTCCAAGCTGGTTACCAATTCTCGGCACATTTCGCGCGCACTTCGCAAGGCCTGGCATCGATCGGACGTTTTTGTTGAGCGCCGCAGCTCGCCTGGCAGTTCGGGGTGAAGTGCGCGCACGTGCGCCGGAATCACGAGCCGCATGTGGTATACGCCCGCGGGCGTGCGCGTGAGATGGCTGGCGGCGGAGCGCGGACGCCATGGGCGAGCAGCGCCTGGCGTCGCGGCTTGAGGCGCCTGGATCGCGGGATCAGCAGCAGCTTCGGAGTTGGACATGCCTGTCCAAGAAGCGAGCGAAGTTGGAGTCACGGCAGGTCCTTTCTTGGACGAACTTGGATGACGTTCGTCGAAGTGGCTGCCGGAAAAAGAAAAAGGCCTTGTAGAACAAGGCCTTAGGAACATTGTGGTGGAGAGGAGGAGGATCGAACTCCCGACCTTCGCATTGCGAACGCGACGCTCTCCCAGCTGAGCTACCCCCCCACAAACGAGCGCAATTCTAGCAGCAAGATTCCCGCACCCTGCGCGCGCAGGCTCAGCCGGCGGCGCTGCGGCGGGCTTGCTCGCTGGCAGCGGCTATGCCAGTGAGCACGTCGCCCACCACGATGACGGCCGGACTGGCGAGCCCGTCGCGGGCGACAGTGGCGGCGAGCTGGCCCAGCGGCGTGGTGACCTGCCGCTGCTGCGGCAGGCTGGCGTGCTGGATGACGGCCGCCGGGGTGCTGGCAGGCAGCCCGCGCAGCAGGCCCTGCTGGATGGTGTCTACACCGCTCACGCCCATGTAGATGACCAGCGTGAGCCGGGCCTGGCGAGCGGTGGTGGCGAGGGCCGCCCAGTCGATGCCCTCGTCGCCCGGCTTGGCGTGGCCAGTGACGAAGACGACGCCGTGCGCATGGTCGCGGTGCGTGAGCGGCACGCCCAGCGAGCTCACGGCCGCGAGGCCCGCGGTGATGCCGTTGACCACGTGCACCTCCACGCCGGCTTCGCGCAGGTGTTCCAGCTCCTCGCCGCCGCGGCCGAAGACGAAGGGGTCGCCGCCCTTGAGGCGCACGACCTGCTCGCCTTCGTGCGCGGCGGTGATCATGAGCCGCTCGATGAAGGACTGCGGGGTGCTGCGGCAGCCGCCGCGCTTGCCCACGTGCACGATGCGTGCGCCGGGCGCCGCATAGGCGAGCACGCCGTCGCTGACCAGGTCGTCCACCAGCAGCACGGTGGCCTGTTGAATGGCTTTGACGGCCTTGAGCGTGAGCAGTTCGGGGTCGCCGGGACCGGCGCCGACCAGGGTGACCTTGCCGCGTGAATGCATCATGCCGAGGCCAGACGCAAGATGTGTTCCACCTGCACCTGCACCGACTCGGGCACCGGCCGCTCGCCCGCGAGCACGGCGCGGATGTAGTCGGCCGTGGCCTGCGGGTCGGTGCCCGGGGGCAGCTCGGGCAGCAGGTCCAGCGTGCCCTTGCGGCCCGCCTCCAGGGCGATGCGCTCGCCGCGCACGAAGCCGTCCATGGCCGGCAGCCGGCGCGCGTCGGCCACGACCTCGCCCTCGGTGCCGCGCAGCAGCAGCGCGGTGGCGCGTACGCGCTGGAACACCTCGGCCATGGAGACCGCGTACTCGGGATGGGTGTAGCTGCTGACGATGACCGCCGCGCCCTCGCAGGGGTTCATCAGCTTGACCAGGCTGTGCGCCGAGTTGCGCAGGCCGATGGTGCGGCGCACCTCCAGCAGGCGCTTGAGGCCGGGGCACAGCTGCTCGGTGGCGATGAAGGCGAGCTCGCCCGTCCGCACGGCCGTGGGGGCGCTGCGCTGAGCGATGTCCAGCGCATCCAGCACGGCGGCGACGGCCACGCGCCGGTCTTCGGTGGCCGTGCCGTGGATCAGGACGGGAAGGCCCCGCCGCGCCAGCAGCAGGCCCAGCAGGGGGGTGAGCACCGGCAGCTTGCGCGCGCCGTTGTAGCTGGGGATGACGACCACGGGCCGCTCGGCGGCGGGCACGCGCACCATGCGCTCGGCCGTGGCGTCCAGGAAGCCAGCCATCTCCTCGGGCGTCTCGCCCTTGGTGCGCATGGCGATGCAGAAGGCGCCCAGTTCCAGGTCGGTCACGGTGCCGTCGAGCACCTGCCCGAAGAGGTCCGCCGCCTGATCGCGCGTGAGCGGGCGGGCGCCTTGCTTGCCCCGGCCGATCTCGCGGATGTAGTGACTGATGCTGCCCATTGCGCCCATTGTCAAGGATGGTTCATGACTTCCGGCGATAAGCTGATTTCTGTCCCGACCAGGCGCTTGAGTTCGGGAATGCAGGAGCCGCAGTTGGTGCCGCAGCGCAGCTCGCCTTGCAGCTGGGCCAGGCGCGCCGGGGCGTCGCCCTGGCAGCGGGCCAGCGCGCCCCGGATGGCGGCCTCGTCCACATCGAAGCAGGTGCAGACCTGGGCCGAGCGCGCGGGCAGGTTCGCGGGGGCCGTGGCGCCCGGGGCGAGCAGCAGGCGGCCGAAGGCCTGGGCCGGGGCGCCGCTTCGCAGCAGCTCGGCGATCCAGGCCTGCGAGCGGGTGTCGCCGGCGAGCAGGAAGCCTTCCAGCCGCGCCTGCCCGCCGTCCCGCGCGAGGCGCACGACGCGGCGCTGACCCTGGCGCGCGTCCTCGTAGCGCAAGGCGTCCCGCAGGCCGAGCACCGCTTCGAGCTCGTCCAGCAGCGCGGCCGGGGGCGCCTCGAAGGCCGCCGCGCGGAACAGCAGGCCGCTGCGCTCGTGGCCGAAGGGCACGCAGGTGGCGAAGGGAAAGCGCGTCATGAGCGCCTGCAGGCGCGTGCGGCCGGGCGTGGCCTCATCCGGTGGCAGCCAGGCCGTGCCCAGCAGGGTCCAGGGCAGCTCGGCCCGCACGATCTTCACCGCGGCGTGCTTGAGCTCCGGCTGCTTCGAGCCCGGGCAATGGTCCGAGGTGGTGAGCGCATTGACGCCCGCGATGGGGCGGCCGTCCTGGCCCATGCCGCCGAGGAACTCGCTGCCCCAGTGCATGCCCATGAAGGCCTGCGACAGGCCCACGGAGTCGCTGGCGGCGACCGGCACGATGACGCTAGCGCGGCGTGAGGTGAGCTGCAGCAGCTCGCCGTCCTTCCAGCCGCGGCGTTCCATGTCCTGCGGATGCAGCTGCACCACCGGCTCGGGCACGTGGCCGAAGAGGCGGCCCAGCGTGCCCGTGCGGCTCATGCCATGCCACTGGTCGCGCAGCCGCCCGGTGATGAGCGAGAAGGGATAGCGCGACTCGCGCGCCTCGGCCAGTGGCTTGTAGCCCACGTCCGCGAATCGGGCGCGGCCGTCGGCCGTGGGGAAGACGCCGTCCTCGTAGAGGCGGGCGCGGCCCTCGCGGGCGCCTTCGGGCAGGGGCCATTGCTGCGGCGCTTCGTCCAAGCGGGCGTAGCTCAGGCCCGTGATGTCCAGGTCGCGTCCCCGCGTGGACTCGCGGTGCTCCATCCAGATGGACTCGGGCGTCGCGTAGGGAAACAGGGTGGCGGCACCGGGGCGCAGTGCCGCTTCGAGCCGCTGCGCGAAGTCCACCGCGATGCGCCAGTCGTGCCGCGCCTCGCCCGCCGCGGCGACGGCGGGCCGCACGCGGCTGATGCGCCGCTCGCTGTTGGTGACGGTGCCGTCCTTCTCGCCCCAGGTGGAGGCGGGCAGCAGCAGGTCGGCGAACTCGCAGGTGGCGGTGGTGGCGAAGGCCTCCTGCACGACGACGAACTCGGCGCGTTCGAGCGCGCGGCGCACGGTGGCCTGGTCCGGCATGGACTGCGCGGGGTTGGTGCAGGCGATCCACAGCGCCTTGATCTCGCCGTCGGCGGCCGCCTGGAACATCTCCACCGCCGTCCTGCCGGGCCGCTCGGGCACGCAGGGAACGCCCCAGAGCGCGGCGACTTCGGCGCGATGCGTGGGGTTGGCGAGATCGCGGTGCGCGGACAGCAGGTTGGCCAGGCCGCCGACTTCGCGTCCGCCCATGGCGTTGGGCTGGCCGGTGAGCGAGAACGGCCCGGCGCCCGGCCGTCCGATCTGCGCTGTGGCCAGGTGCAGGTTGATCAGCGCCGCGTTCTTGGCCGTGCCGCTGGTGGACTGGTTCAGGCCCTGGCAATAGAGGCTCAGCGTGGCGGGCGAGGTGGCGAACCAGCGCGCGGCGGTGACCAGGTCTTCCTGCCGGAGGCCACACACGCGCGCGACCGCTTCGGGCGTGCATTCGCGCACGCGGGCCTTCAGCGCCTCGAAGCCGCTGGTGTGCCGCGCGATCCAGTCGGGCCGTGTCCAGCCCTCCCAGAGCATGATGTGCAGCAGGCCGTTGAACAGCATCACGTCCGTGCCAGGCTGCAGGGGCAGGTGCAGGTCCGCGGATTCCGCGGTGGCGGTGCGGCGCGGGTCGCAGACGATGACCTTCATGCCGGGCCGCTCGGCGCGGGCGTCCTCGATGCGGCGAAACAGCACCGGATGCGCCCAGGCGGCGTTGCTGCCCGCGATGAAGAGGCAGTCGGCGTGCCGCACGTCCTCGTAGCAGGCGGGCGGCGCGTCGGCGCCCAGCGTGAGCTTGTAGCCGGCCACCGCGCTGCTCATGCAAAGCCGCGAGTTGGTGTCGATGTTGTTGGTGCCGACCAGGCCCTTGGCCAGCTTGTTGAAGACGTAGTAGTCCTCGGTGAGGAGCTGGCCGGAGACGTAGAAGCCGACGGCGTCGGGGCCGTGTTCGCGGACGGTTGACGCGAACTGCTGCGCCGCATGGTCCAGCGCCTCGTCCCAGCCCACGCGCCGCAGCGCCTCGCCGCGCGTGCTGCGCAACTGCGGGTGCAGCAGGCGCGCATGCTGGGTGATGGCCTGCGAGGCCGTCAGGTGCAGGGTCGAGCCCTTGGTGCACAGGCGCCCGAAGTTGGCGGGGTGCTCGGGGTCGCCGCGCACGTTGGTGATGCGGCCGTCCTCGGTGTCGATGAGGACGCCGCAGCCGACCCCACAATAAGGGCAGGTGGAGCGGGTGGTCATGGCTTGTGCGCAGGGGCTTCGACAGGCTCAGCCCGAATGGAGCAGGGTGGTGCGCCCCGAACCTGACCCCGTTCGCCCTGAGCTTGTCGAAGGGCTGCGACGGGAGCGGAAGCGAAGCGTCGCCGCGTCATCGCGTGACAACCGCCATCCGCCGCGCCGGCCCCGCCACCGGCGCCACCACATCCACCGCCACGCTGGCCAGTTCCACCGCGCTCAAATACACCGCCCCGTCCTCCACGCGCACCGAAAACCGTGGCGTGCAGCCCTCGTCGGGCGCCTGCGCGCAGCCGTCGTCCAGGCCGATGGACCAGTTGTGCAGCGGGCAGGCCACGCGCGTGCCGAAGACGATGCCCTGCGAGAGCGGACCGCCCTTGTGCGGGCAGCGGTCCAGGAGGGCAAAGACCTGGCCTGCGTCATTGCGGAACACCGCCACGTCCATGCCGCGCGCGCGCTCGACGCGGCGCGAGCCCAGCACGGGGATGTCCTCGACGCGGCACACCAGCGTCCAGTCGTTCAGGTTCATGTTCATGCCTTCACCGCCTCGATCTTGTGGAACTGGCGGGTGTCCACCCGCGCCTTGTCGAACTCGAACCAGGGGTCGGGCTCGCCATCCAGCGAGAACTGCAGCCGCTCCCACAGGGCCTTGCGGCCTTCGTGGTCCTCCAGGATCTTCTGCTTGACGTAGTCCAGGCCCACGCGCGAGACGTAGTGCACCGTGCGCTCCAGGTACCAGCCCTCCTCGCGATACAGCTGCAGGAAGGCGCCGCTGTACTCCAGCACCTCGTCGGCGGTCTTGAGCTTGCACAGGAACTGCGCCACCTCGGTCTTGATGCCGCCGTTGCCCGCCACGTAGATCTCCCAGCCGGAATCGACGCCGATCACGCCCACGTCCTTGATGCCGGCCTCCGCGCAGTTGCGGGGGCACCCGGACACGGCGAGCTTGACCTTGTGCGGCGCGTACATGCGCCAGAGGGCCCGCTCCAGGTCCTTGCCCATCTGGGTGGAGTCCTGCGTGCCGAAGCGGCACCACTCGCTGCCCACGCAGGTCTTCACCGTGCGCAAGCCCTTGGCGTAGGCATGGCCCGAGGGCATGCCGATGTCGCGCCAGACGGCGGGCAGGTCCTCCTTCTTCACGCCCAGCAGGTCGATGCGCTGGCCGCCCGTGACCTTCACCGTGGGGATCTTGTACTTGTCCACCGCGTCCGCGATGCGGCGCAGTTCGTCGGCCGTGGTCTCGCCGCCCCACATGCGCGGCACCACGGAGTAGGTGCCGTCCTTCTGGATGTTGGCGTGCGCACGCTCGTTGATGAAGCGGCTCTGCGGGTCGTCCAGCGCTTCCTTGGGCCAGGTGGAGATCAGGTAGTAGTTGAGGGCCGGCCGGCAGGTGGCGCAGCCGTTGGGCGTGCGCCATTCCAGGAAGCGCTGGGTGTCGGCGATGGTCAGGAGCTTGTTCGCGCGGATGGCCTCGCGCACGTCCTGGTGCGAGTGGTCCGTGCAGCCGCACACCGCCTTCTTGCGCGGTGTGGCGGAGTAGTCGCCACCGGCCGTGAACATGATGATCTGCTCCACGAGGCCCGTGCAGGAGCCGCAGCTCGCGCTGGCCTTGGTGTGCTTGCGCACCTCGTCCAGGGTGAACAGGCCCTTGTCCTTGATGGCCTTGCAGATCGCGCCCTTGTTCACGCCGTTGCAGCCGCAGACTTCCGCGTCGTCGGCCATGGCGGCGGCCTTGCTGTGGCCCTCGTGGCCCACGTCGCCCAGGTTCGATTCGCCGAACATCAGCTTGTCGCGGATGTCGCCGATGGGGCGGCCCTCGCGCAGCAGCTTGAAGTACCAGCTGCCGTCCACCGTGTCGCCGTAGAGGCATGCGCCCACCAGCTTGTCGTCCTTGATGACCAGCTTCTTGTAGACGCCGCCGAAGGGATCGGACATGACGATCGCCTCGGTGCCGTCACCGCCCATGAAGTCACCCGCCGAGAACAGGTCGATGCCCGTGACCTTGAGCTTGGTGGAGGTGAGCGAGCCGCCGTAGCGGCCGATGCCGAACTGCGCCAGGTGGTTGGCCGCCACCTTGGCCTGCTCGAAGAGCGGCGCGACCAGGCCGTAGGCCACGCCCCGGTGCGCCGCGCACTCGCCCACGGCATAGATGCGCGCGTCGGTCACGGTCTGCAGGGTGTCGGTGACCACGATGCCGCGCTGGCAATGCAGGCGCATGCGCTCGGCCAGTTCGGTGTTGGGGCGGATGCCCACGCACATGACCACCAGGTCGGCCGGCACTTCGCGGCCGTCCTTGAAGCGCACTGCCTTGACGCGGCCGTCCTCGCCGCCGAGCAGGGCCTCGGTGTGCGCGCCGATGAGGAAGTCGAGCCCGCGCTCCGTGAGCGACTGCTGCAGCAGCCGGGCGGCGGTGGCGTCGAGCTGGCGCTCCATCAGCCAGTCGTTCACGTGCACCACGGTGACCTGCATGCCGCGCAGCTTCAGGCCGTTGGCCGCCTCCAGCCCGAGCAGGCCGCCGCCGATGACCACGGCATGGCGATGCGTGCGCGCCGCCTCGATCATGGCCTCGGTGTCGGCGATATCGCGGTAGGCGATCACGCCTTCCAGCTCCCGGCCCGGCACGGGGAGGATGAAGGGGTTGGAGCCGGTGGCCATGAGGAGGCGGTCGTAGGTCTCCTCGGTGCCGTCCTCGGCGCGCACGATGCGGCGCACGCGGTCCACCTCCACCACCTTCCTGCCCGCGTGCAGGCGGATGCCGTTGTCCTCGTACCAGGCGAGAGGGTTGAGGATGATGTCCTGGACGGTCTGCTCGCCCGCGAGCACCGGGGACAGCAGGATGCGGTTGTAGTTGGGGTGCGGCTCGGCGCCGAAGACGCTGATGTCGTACAGGTCGGGTGCGAGCTTGAGCAACTCCTCCAGCGTGCGCACGCCGGCCATGCCGTTGCCGACCATCACGAGCTTCATCTTTTTCATGGGTGGGTTCCTGCGAGGGATTGCGAAAGCTCCCTCCCCCTCTGGGGGAGGGTTGGGGTGGGGGCCCGCGCCGGCCAGGCCACTTCTCTCGTGGCCCCCATCCCAGCCTTCCCCCAGAGGGGGAAGGTGTCCAAGGCCTTCTCAAGCCTGCAAGGCCGCCGGCTCGCGCGTGCGGGCCTTCATGGAGCGCGCCGGGCTGATCGGCTCCACCTTGCGCTGCTTCTCGTACAGGAAGCTCAGGATCTCCTGCCGGCAGTGGTTGTAGGTGGGGTTCTCGACCAGCTCGATGCGGCTGCGCGGCCGCGGCAGGTCCACGGTGAGGATCTGGCCGATGGTGGCGGCCGGTCCGTTGGTCATCATGACCACGCGGTCGGACATGAGCACGGCCTCGTCCACGTCGTGCGTGATCATGAGCACGGTGTTGCCCAGTTCGGCCTGGATGCGGATCACCTCGTCTTGCAGGTGGGCGCGGGTGAGGGCGTCCAGCGCGCCGAAGGGCTCGTCCAGCAGCAGCACCTTGGGTTCCATGGCCAGCGCGCGGGCGATGCCCACGCGCTGCTTCATGCCCCCGGAGATCTGCGAGGGCAGGCGGTCCAGCGCGTGGCTCATGTTGACCATGGCCAGGTTGTGCAGGATCCACTCGCGGCGCTCGGCCTTGCTGCGGCTGCGCCCGAAGATCTTGTCCACGGCGATTTCCACGTTCTGGTAGACCGTGAGCCAGGGCAGGAGCGAATGGTTCTGGAACACCACGGCGCGGTCCGGGCCCGGGCCGCTCACCTCGCGGCCGGCCAGCAGCACGCCGCCGGAGGTGGCCTCGAGCAGGCCCGCCACGATGTTCAGCACGGTGGACTTGCCGCAGCCGGAATGGCCGATCAGCGAGATGTATTCGCCGCGCCGCACGTCCAGGTCGATGCCCTTGAGTACCGGGTTGGTGCCGCCGTTGCCGGTGAACACCATGTCCACCTTGGACAGGGAGAGGTAGTTCTTGTCGTCGTCCATGAGGGGTTCTCCTTCAGCTCGCGGAGGTGCCGCGGGTGATGCGGTGGCCGACCAGGGCGACGAGGCGGTCCAGCGTGAAGCCGACCAGGCCGACGTAGACCAGGGCCAGGATGATGTCGCTGATGCGGGACGAGTTCCACGCGTCCCAGATGAAGAAGCCGATGCCCACGCCGCCGATCAGCATCTCGGCCGCGATGATCGCCAGCCACGACAGGCCGACCCCGATGCGCAGGCCCGAGAAGATGTACGGGGCGGCGGCCGGCAGCATGATCTTGCCGAAGTACTCCAGGCCGTTGAGGCGGATCACGCGGGCGACGTTGCGGTAGTCCTCCGGGATGTTTCGGATGCCCACCGAGGTGTTGATGATGATCGGCCAGATGGAGGTGATGAAGATCACGAAGATGGCCGAGGGATGGCCGTCGCGGAAGCCCGCCAGCGAGATCGGCAGCCAGGCGAGCGGTGGCACGGTGCGCAGCACCTGGAACAGCGGATCGAGCCCGCGCAGCGCCCAGGTGGACTGGCCCACCAGCACCCCCAGGCTCACGCCCGCGATCACGGCCAGCGAGTAGCCGTAGGCCACGCGCTGGAGGCTGGCCAGCAGCTGCCAGCCCATGCCGACGTCATTGCCGCCGTTGTTGTAGAACGGATCGACGATCAGCTCCCAGGTGTCCTCGATCACCTTGAGCGGGCCGGGCAGGGCGGCGCCGGGGCGCGAGCCCAGCACATGCCAGATCAGCGCGAGCACGCCGATGACGATGAGCGGCGGCAGCACGCGCGCCGCGACGCCGCGCAGGGCCTGCAGCAAGGCGAGTGCCATGGGGCTGCGGCCGGCCGGGGCGAGCCGGATCGGCTCCAGGGTGTGCGTGGGGTGCATGGCTGCTCCTTCAGGCGCTCTTGAGGTACTTGATGGACAGGCTGTCCAGGTAGGCCTTGGGGTTGGCCGGATCGAACACCTTGCCGTCGAAGAACTTCTCCACGCCGCGCGAGGTGGAGGTGGGGATGTCCGAGGCCGCGACGCCCAGCTCCTTGGCGGCCACGCGCCACAGGTCTTCGCGGTTGACCTTGGCGATCAGCGCCTTGGTGTCCAGGTTGGGGGGCAGGTAGCCCCAGCGGATGTTCTCGGTGAGGAACCACAGGTCGTGGCTCTGGAAGGGGTAGCTCGCCTGGTCCTTCCAGTAGCGCATCTGGTGCGGGCTGTTGGAGACCACGCGGCCCGTGCCGTAGTCGAAGTCGCCCTTCATGCGGTCCACGATGTCGGCCAGCGGCGCGTTGATCCAGCGGCGGCGCGAGCAGATCTCGGCGACCTCGGCTCGGTTCTTCGGGTCCTCGCAGTACATCTGCGCTTCCATCACCGCCTTGAGCAGGGCGCGGGTGGCGTTGGGGTTGGCCTGCACGTAGTCGGCGCGCAGGGCGAAGGCCTTCTCGGGGTGGTTCTGCCAGATCTCGCTGGTGGTGTTGGCGGTGTAGCCGATCTTCTGGTGAATGAGCTGGTGGTTCCACGGTTCGCAGACGCAGAAGGTGTCCATGCTGCCCACCTTCATGTTCGCCACCATCTGCGCCGGCGGCACGACGATGGTGGAGATGTCCTTGTTCGGATCGATGCCGCCGGCGGCGAGCCAGTAGCGCATCCACATGTCGTGCGTGCCGCCCGGGAAGGTCATGGCCGCGGCGACCGGCTTGCCGGTCTTGGCCGCCTTGGCCTGCAGCGCCTTCTTGAACTCGCGCGTGTCCAGGCCGACCTTCAGGTCCATGTACTCGTTGCCCACCGAGATGCACTGGCCGCCCAGGTTCAGGCGCGCCAGGATGTTCATGGGCACCGGCACGTTGTTGGGCGTGACGGCGCCGGTGGAGATCAGGTAGGGCATGGGCGTGAGGATGTGCGCGCCGTCGATGCCGTTGTTCTTGGAGCCCAGCACGATGTTGTCGCGCGTGGTGCCCCAGGAGGATTGCTTGAGGACTTCCACCTCGGTCATGCCGTGCTTCTTGAAGAAGCCTTTCTCGTCCGCCACGAACAAGGGCGCCGCATCGGTCAGCGCGATGAAGCCCAGCTTGGCGGCCTTGGTCTCCAGGGCGGTGCCCTGGGCCGCGGCGGCAAGGGGCCACAGCCCGCCGGCGAGGCTGGCCGCGCCCAGCGCGGCCGAGCCCTTGATGACGGTACGGCGGGACACCGTGTTCGATTTGCTTTGCATGGGGACTCCAGGGTTTGCAGACGAGGAAAAAAGAAACGACGTCCATCGCTCCGTGCCTGGCGCGCTCGCACGCCAGGCACGGGGTGATGGACGCCGTTGTCCGATCAGGGGCGACGCCGTCCTTGGCGTCGCTCGTGACTCGATTAAGCAGGTACCGTGCCAGCGTCGTCCGACCCGCTGCGTGGGCAACGACCTGGGGAATGGCTGGCGCCGTGCACGGTTTTTGTGCGGTGCAGCGCACGGAATGCGTCAACGTGCCCCAAAGCCGTTCGGGTTGCGCTCCCCATCCGAGGTGCTCGAAGCCACTCCCTCCCCCTCTGGGGGAGGGTAGGGGTGGGGGCCGCGTGCGCCGACCGCGCTGCTTTCCGCGAGGCCCCCATCCCAGCCTTCCCCCAGAGGGGGAAGGTGCCTCAGCCGAATGAAGATTTCTTCGCGCCGTCCTGAGCCCCGTCGAAGGGCCTGTCCCGAGCGGGGAGCACCTCGGCCAGCGACAGCAGCGCCTCGGCCACATCCACCAGCCGCTTGTTCTGGTTCATGGCCAGCTGGCGCAGCGCTTTGTAGGCCTCGTCCTCGCTGATCTGGCGGTGGGCCATGAGCAGGCCCTTGGCACGTTCGATGGTCTTGCGGTCGTTCAGGCGCGCCCGCGCGGCTTCCAGCTCCCCGGACAGGTCTTGCAGCCGCCGGGACTGCGTCTGCGCCATCTCGAAGACGGCGCGCCCGAGCTGCCGACCCAGGGGCGCGGGCGCGTCGGGCTCGACCGGGCGGGCCTGGCCGAGCAGGCGGTCGAGCACGGCGCGCTGGTCGCTCAGGTCCTCGCGGGCTTGCGCGATGCGTCGCTCGCACAGCGTGCGCAGGTGCCGGGCGAGGCGGTCCTCGTCGGCGTGCAGGTCGTCGATGCGGCGGGTGCAGGTCTCGTACCAGGCGTCGCTGAAGGCGCTGTCCAGCGCGCCGTCTCCGGTGCAACCCAGATGCCGCAGGCGCGCCAGGTCGGCGGACCCGGGGGAGGGCGGGCTGGCGACACCCGCCGGCGCGCCTTCAGCCTGGCTAAAATCGGCGAAGACCTGCAGGCAGGACTGCTGCGATTCGATCAGGTGGCGCCACTGCTGCTGCCCGGCCGCGTCGATGTGCCCGGTGGCGAAGGACCGCGCCCCGAGCGCACGTTCCTGGCCGGCGAACTCCTTGCCCTGCATCAGGTGCAGCAGGGCGACCAGCGCGCGCGAGACGTCCGGGTCCGTGGCGCTGTCCGCCGCCTCGAACACCACGGCCAGCAGGCTGGCGATCAGCACGCTGAAGGCGGCGGTCGCCTCCGCGGCGACCAGCTCGTGGCCGGTGATGCGCTCGCGCAGCGCGGGCAGGCCTTCCAGCGCGTGCAGCACCAGCGCGATGCGGCTGAACAGGCGCGAGCCGTTGCCCACGGGCGTGGCCGAGGTCTCCAGCGCATCCAGCCACTGCCGCAGGCCGGCTTCGGCGCGCTCGCATTCGGCCTGTTGCTCGCGACGCTGGCGGGCGAAGCGCTGCCCCCGGGAGCTGAGGAAGACATTGCTGATGCCGCGCTCGCGCTGCAGGGCGTGCACCAGCCGGGCCACCGCGCCCACCAGCTCGCAGCTGCGTGCGAGCTGCTCCAGTTCAGCGATTTCGCACTGGCGCGAGGCGAGCAGGAAGGCGAAGGCGGAGGTCATCGCCGAGCCCGCTGCAACAAGCGTGCCCAGGCGTGGAAATCAGGCCGCCCGCTACACTGCCGCGATGCTTGTCCTGGGAATCGAATCCTCGTGCGACGAGACCGGCGTGGCCCTGGTCGAGTCGGAAGGCGAGGGCGTGCCGCGCCTGCTGGCGCACGCCCTGCACAGCCAGGTGGAGATGCACCAGGCCTACGGCGGCGTGGTGCCCGAGCTCGCCAGCCGCGACCACATCCGCCGCGTGCTGCCGCTGGCCGGCGAGGTGCTGGCGCGAACGGGCCTGCCGCTGGCCGACGTGGACGTGGTGGCCTACACCCGGGGCCCGGGCCTGGCCGGCGCGCTGCTGGTGGGGGCGGGCGTGGCCTGCGCCCTGGGCGCGGCGCTGGACGTGCCGGTGCTGGGGGTGCATCACCTGGAGGGGCACCTGCTCTCGCCCTTCCTCAGCGCCGATCCGCCGGAGTTTCCCTTCGTGGCGCTGCTGGTCTCCGGTGGCCACACGCAGCTGATGCGCGTGGACGGGGTGGGCCGCTACGCGCTTCTGGGCGAGACCATCGACGACGCCGCCGGCGAGGCCTTCGACAAGTCGGCCAAGCTGATGGGCCTGGGCTACCCGGGCGGGCCGGCCCTGTCCCGGCTGGCGCAGGAGGGCGACCCGGAGGCTTTCAAGCTGCCGCGCCCCCTGCTGCATAGCGGCGACCTGGATTTTTCCTTCGCCGGCCTGAAGACCGCCGTGCTCACGCAGGCGAAGAAGCTCGGGCCGGAGCTGCCCGCGCGCAAGGCCGACCTGGCGGCGTCCACCCAGGCCGCCATCGTGGAGGTGCTGGTGAAGAAGTCCCTGGCGGCGCTGAAGGCCACGGGGCTCAAGCGCATCGTGGTCGCCGGCGGGGTGGGGGCCAACCGGCTGCTGCGCGAACAGCTCGATGCCGCTTGCGCCCGGCGCGGGGTGCGGGTGCACTACCCGGAGCTGTCCCTGTGCACCGACAACGGCGCCATGATCGCCATGGCGGCGGCGATGCGGCTGCAGTCGGGCGTGGAGGCGGCCAGCGGGTCCTATGCCTTCGACGTGCGGCCGCGGTGGGAGCTGGGGGCGGTGCTGGCGGCTTAGCTCGCTGGACTGCCTTCTGTGGCTGGCTTCGCCGCAGCGGCCGACGCGGCGGGTCCGGCTTTCGTGTCCGTGCTGGCAGCGCGGATGCGTTGCATCAGTTCGTCGAAGTCGAACAGGGCGGTCAGGCCGAAATACTTTTCGGGCGGCTCCTGCTTGCCCTGGGCATTCAGTCGGATGGCGGTCCAGTCCAGCTCCAGCGCCCGTTCCTCCATGGCTTCGCGGGCCTGGTAGCCGCGCGTCCTGGCGAGCGACGTCAAGGTCTTGATCCGGGCCTCTGCCCGCGTGCGGGAAGGCTGGCCCTTGTCGTCTCGCAACGCCAGGGCCGCGAGGTATTCGGCGCCGGCCAGGTTCAGGCCCAAGGCCTGGGTGACGGAGGGTGACTCCCAGTCCGCGTCCGAGTCGAGGATGCGGCCGTCCGCATCGTGGGTCGCGAGCAGGGCCCTCACCTTGGAGATGTCCTCTATCACGGATTGCGCCAGGTGGGTGCTGCCCAGCACGGCTTCCAGCCCCATGCCCAGTTCTTCCGACGATCCGTCGAACGCGTCCTTCAGTGAGCGACTGACCACACGCGGCAGTTCGACGCGCCGCTCCGCGATGGACGTGCCGGGTTCGCAGCGCACGGTCCAGCCGGGGCCGAAGCTCACGTCGTTGTTGATGAAGCGCGGTGAGAGGCGACCGTCTTCGTCCACCGTGAACATGAAGTTCATGGGGCTGCGGTCGCCGTCGCGGATGAAGCGGCTGAACAGCTGCGCGTCCGCGAGCAAGCGGCGCAGGCGCCCGTCCGCGTGAGGTAGCGCCATGCGGATGAGAGCCGGGACGTAGCGGATCTCGCCCTCCGGAAGTGGATTTCCTTCGCGGTCGTGCCTCACCTGGACGCGCCGCTCCAGGCGCAGCACCGCCCCGTCCAGCCGGGCGGAGGTGCAGCCGCATTCGTGGGCATAGTCCTGCAGCACCTGCGGATGGCCGCCGATCAGGCGCGCCTGATCGGCGGTGAGGCGGCGGTTGGCGGCTCCTTCGGAGACGAGCTGGAAGCCGTCCACGAATTCCATGAGGCTCCCGGCTTCGAGGCTGCCGTCGATGTCGGCAATGGCGACCACGGTGGGAGGAACCAGGTCCAGGCCCAGATGCTTGCTGCACAGATAAGCGGCGGCCGACCGGCCGCTGAGATTGGGCTTGTCTGCAGGAATGCCGGAAGCACGGGCCATCTCGCCGATGTCGGTCTTTGGCGAAGGCTCGGGCTTGAAGACCATGGCGAGCGTCTCGTCGCCGCTTTGCAGGTCCATGCGCCAGACCGTGGCGACCGCGCCGCTGCCCAGTTTGCGCAGAGAGTCCGGCACGACGGTCGAGCGGCTCGCAGCCGCACTCAGTTTCACCGCCGTGTAGGGCACCCGCGCCCTTGCGCAGGGCGCGAGCTGCACCATGATCTGCTCGCGCGACAGGTGCATCGCAAGTCCGCGGGCGATGGCTTCCTTGGGCAGGCCGGCTCGGAACAGCTCGGCGGCGTCCTGGGCGTTGAGCTGTGGGACCGGGTCAAGGGGCGAGGGAACTTGCCCGGTGTCACGCTGCCATTCGGCCTCCACGGTGATGGCCATCACTGCCGTGAGAATGCGCAGTTCCTCAGCCAATCTCGTGCGGAAGTCCATGAAGGCGGGAGCGTCCCGGTAGCGGGCTGTCCGCTTGTTCATGTACGCCTCGACGTTCCGCTCCACCTCCTGCAGGGCAAGCATGCGCGCCCGGAGCTGATGGGAGGGCAGCGCGTGGTAGCGGTCCAGTGAGCCGAGCAGCCGAGCCATCGTCTTCGAGTTCTGCTTGATCACCAGGCCGCCGACGACCACATCGGGCTTGAGGATGTCACCGTTGGTCGCTCCGGTGGTCAGCAGCGAAGCGTGCAGCAAGCCGCTGGTGGGAAGCGTGTGCAACAGCTTGGTGGCCGAAGCCGTCGCGGCGTACAAGTTGGTTTCCGGTAGGCCGAGCGCCTCCGAGAGCGGACTGGTGCTGATGTCGGAGCGCGAAACGCTCATGCTGGCCGAGCGGGTGGCAAGGGCCGACTTGGCGTCCGACGGCGGGGTGGCCGCCGCATCGTCGCCCGGGTCGGCGGCATCGACCAGGCCCGGTGCGGGCTGGAGCACGTCCGCGATCGAGGGGGACTGCTGTCCGCGCGCCCGGGCGTCCTCGATCCTCTTCGCGAGTCTTTGTTCTTCGGCGACCAGGTGCGTGCCGAGCGTGCGGACGATGCCTTCGTACTTGCCGGCGGGCTTTTTCCCGAGGTAGGTATCGACGGCCTGACGCAGGCCGAGCAGGGCGCTCTGGCGAGCCACCAGCTCGTCGATCGGGCAGTCGTGGTAGGTCTGCAGGGCGGAGCAGACGTGCTTGTAGGTCTGCCCGTGCCGCCACACCAGCTTGCCTCCGATGACGACGTCCTTCGTGGGCTTGATGCCTTGCGCCTGCGCCTGCCGGTCCAGCCACGCGCGGTCCGGAAACGGGTCGCCCACGCGCACATCGCTCGCAGCGAGCGTGACGGCGGCGCGGTCGGTGACCCGGCGCGGACTCGGAGAACCGGCTTCGGGTGGTGACTTCGGGCTGGCGAGCGCCGAGGGGCTGGTCGGATCTGGCCGCGGACCGAGTGCCGTGGGACGAAGCCCGAAGAGGGACAGGCGCTTCGGCGGCGTGGCCTTGTCGTCCTTCCCACGCGATGTAGTTGGTGAGGCCGGGGAGGAGCCCGAGCTCTCGGAAGGGCGGCGCGCGAGGCGGCTGAGTGCGTCCATTGGAGTAATGAATTTGGATTCAGTCGAGCCGAGCCTAGCTCAGCCCGACGTGGTCGTCCCCTTTTCTGCGCCGCGCCCCTGCCAGAAATGACAAAGGGCGCCGCAGCGCCCATCCTGTTCTCTCACACGCCAGGCGTCATCCCTCCATGCGCTGAGCCCCATCCGGACCGCGGCGGGCCTTGGTTTCCACGGCGCCCGTGTCCCCCCGCGCAAGCGTCTGCAGTTCGGCCAGGTCGAACAGCGCCGGCAAGCCGAGAAGCTCCTGCGGGGCGGTCTTCAGCACGCCCCGCTCCCACTGCAGGATGCCCTGTTCCATGGCCTCGCGCGCGACGTAGCTGGTGACATCGGCGCGCTGCTGCAGTTTCGCCGCTGCGTTGCGCTGCCGCCAACGCTCGGAAGGCGTGGCCTTCAAGGCATCTCTCAGCCGCGAGCCGTCATGGTCGATGCCGAGTGCCGCTGCCACCTCCGGCGAGGCCCACTGCGCGTCAGTCTCCAGCACCCAGCCACGGCCTTCGTACTCCTTGAGGATCTCCTTGAAGGCGAGCGCGTCCTTGCGCGTGATTTCCACGGAAGCGTCGTCCAGCGGGCCGTGCAGCGCTCGTGCCAGGGCGTCGACGACGTCCAGGCTCATGAAGGCGTCGAACTGGCTGCGGTCGATCCGCAAGGGCAGGTTCGTGCGATGCGTCGCCTTGGTGGTCTTGGGTTCGATCTTGTCGGTGGCCCGTATGTTGGTACCGAAGCTCGCGTCGTTGTCGATGAGCCGCAGGTCGAAACCACCGTCCTGGCGTGGCACGAGCATGAAATTCATGGAGGTGCGATCCACCTGGCGCGTGAAGCAGTCCAACCACTGCGCGCTCACCATGTCCCTGCGGAAGGTGCCGCTGTCCACCGGCAGTGCGATGCGGATCGGAAGATCCCGCGGCTGCGTCAATGGATGCCCTGCAGGGCCGGTCCGTGGAAGTCCTTCCTCGTGGAACACCGGCACCTGCACACGCCGTTCGAGCTGGAGCACGTTGCCTGCGATCGACGCCGCAGTACAGCCGCACTGGAGCGCATACGCCGTCAGAGCGTCCGGGCGCGTTCGCAAGCCCTCGGCCAGTTTCGGCGGCAACTCGATGCGCACGGACCCGATGGAGATCGGCTGGCAGCCGTTGACGAGCCCCATCACGCTGCCCACCTGCCCATGCAGAATCGTCACGTCGGTGGGTGGCACCAGCGACAGGCCCAGGGCTTGGCTGCACAGGTAGGTCGCGCGTGCCCGGCCGGCGAAGTTCGGGGACTGCGCCTCGATGCCCGCCGCCTTGGCCGCGATGCCGATGTCGCCCCCCGGATTTTCCGGCTTGAACACCATGGGCACGGTCTTGCCGCCGATGCGAAAGTCCGCGCGCCAGACGGTGTTCACCGCTCCCGAGCCCAGCTCGGCGCGGCGGTCCGGCACATGGGCGGCCTCGGTAAAGGGCGTGTTCTCGGTCAGGACGCCGACGCAGACCCTGGCGCGCTCGCAGGCGCTGGCCACGAAGATCTGCGTGGCCGAGCGGCTGGCGGCGATGCCATGGATGATGTGTTCGGGCGCCACGCCGTCGCGCAGCAATTCGAGCATGTGCTGTGCCGGAAACGTCCCGTCGCGCGGTAGGGTGTCGAGCATCCCGCACAAGGACTCCACCGCGCGCCTCTCCTTGTGCACCTGGGCCAGCAGCTCTTTCATGGGCTCCTTGTGCCGATGGGCGTGTTTGCGGCCGTAATCCTCCAGCGCTGCTTCGAGCTCGATCACGGCCCTACGCAGCGACTCGGCATGCGGCGCAGGATTGCGACGGCCGTTCACGAGTGTGAGGTTGCCGTGGTAGGCGTCCAGTTTGCCCACCACGTTCCTCAGACCGGTCGAGCGCTTGTGCATGGTGAGGCCGGCAAGCACCACGTCCGCCTTGGGCTCCATGCGCAGCGTGGCGAGGAAGTGCTTGCCGTCCGTGAGGGGCCGCTCGCGCGGCTGGTAGGGTGGGACGCCGGTACGCCCTCGGCTGGCGTGAAAGCTGGGGGTGCCGGGCCCCGCCTTCACCGCTGCCGCCTTGCGGTCCGCCGGACAACTTCCCGCATCCACATTGGAGTTCTCGGCCTTCGAGGCGCGCGCCCGCGCCTGCGCCTGCAGCAGTTCGGGGGGCGCTTCGGTCACGGCCACGCGGCGCGCGCCCCAACGGCCTTCGCCAGCCCGCTCGGGACCGGTTCCCGAAGGACCGGGCCGAGTCGAGGCGGAGGACGGGCTGAGTCGTGCGGTCAGGAAGGTCAAGACGCGCTCCTGGAGCGCCGAGCTCTACAGTAAGCCGGCATCCGATTTGTAGTTCAAAACGGTTCGCTTGAGCGTCTCGCTCAGCCGTTCGGCAAAAAAAAGAGCCGGCAGGCGCCGGCTCCGTGTTGTCTGGGGTGCTTTCGCTTCAGCCCAGCGGAATCTGCCGCGCCCGGCTCACCGGCTGCTGCTTGGCCAGCTTCAGCGTCAGCACGCCGTTTTCCAGCTTGGCTTCGGTGGCATCGACGTCGATGTCCTGCGGCAGCTCGTAGGCGGCCTTGTACTGGCGGGCGGCTTCCTTGCGCGTTTCGATGCGCACGACCGGGCCTTCGACGTTGATGGACAGGTCGTCGCGGGCGACGCCGGGCACGTCCAGGGTGACCGTCCAGGCCTTCTCGTCTTCCTGCAGGCTCGGGCCCTGCGTGGGCTTGGTGAAGAAGGCATCGCTCACGAAGCGCTCGAAGCTGCGGTCGAAGGAACGAGAGGGCATCACGGCGCGGGTGCGGACGACGGGGGCGAAGAACATGGTGGGCTCCTGGATGAGAGGACGGGTTGAACGATTCACTTAAAATCCCGCGGCTTCGACTCGTTCAAAACAGCCTGGCCGCATGACATCCGATCTGCGAGCCCGGGCGTTCTTTTCAAGGGGGAACCATGTCCGTCCGACACCATCGTCGCCACGTATTGAAATCGCTGGCGGCAGCCTTATCTCTGCCCGTCCTGGCCCACGCGCAGGCCCCTGCCGCTCCCGTGAAGATCGCGATGATCGAGGCGCTTTCGGGCGCCTTCGCCAACACGGGCGAATCCGTCTTCCGCAACCTGGCCTGGGCCGTCGAGCGCGTGAACCAGCGCGGCGGCGTGCGCCTGGCCGGCGGTGCCCGGCCGCTCGTGCTGGTGCGCCATGACAGCAAGGGCCAGACCGAGGAGGCGCTGTCCGCGCTGCGCGCGGCCATCGACGACGGCGCGCGCATCGTGGTGCAGGGCAATTCGTCCGCCGTGGCCGCGGCCTTGATCGAGGCCATCGACAAGCACAACGAGCGCGAGCCGCAGCGCCGCGTCATCTTCCTCAACTACTCGGCGGTCGATCCCATCCTCACCAACGAGAAGTGCAGCTTCTGGCACTTCCGCTTCGACGCTCATGCCGACATGCGCATGGCGGCGCTCATGCAGGTGATCAAGGCCGACCAGGCGCTGGAGAGCGTGTATCTGTTCGGGCAGGACTACAGCTTCGGCCAGGCCGTGCTGCGCGAGGCCCGCCGGCAGCTGGGCGCGCAGCGTCCGGACGTTCGCATCGTGGGCGACGAGCTGCACCCCCTGGGGCGTGTCAAGGACTTCGCGCCCTACGCCGCCAAGATCAGGGCGAGCGGTGCGCAGGCCGTGATCACGGGCAACTGGGGCAACGACCTCACGCTGCTGGTGAAGGCCGCGCGCGACGCCGGCTACGAAGGCAAGTTCTACACCTTCTACGGCAATGCCCTGGGTGCGCCGGCGGCTATCGGGGACGCCGGCATCGGCCGTGTGGTCGCCGTCGCGGACTGGCTGCCCAACGTGCCGACCGCCGAGAGCGAGGCCTTCTACCAGTCCTTCCGCCAGCGCTTTCCCCGCCCGCAGGACGACTACGTGCACATGCGCATGCAGCTGCTGGTGGAGGCACTCGCCCAGGCGCTGGACAAGGCCGGAACCACGGAGGCCGTGGCGGTGGCGCGGCAGCTCGAGAACGTGCGCGTGGCCTTCCACGGCCAGGAAGGCCGCATGCGCGCGGCCGACCACCAGTTCCAGCAGCCGCTGGTGGTGGGCGTGATGGACCGCCAGGGTGCGCCGGGCGTCAAGTTCGACGTGGAAGGTTCGGGCTACGGCTTTCGCGTCATCCGCCGCATCGAGGCCTCCCAGGCGGAAATGGCGAGCAGCTGCCGCATGATCCGGCCTGATTAAAGAAGCTGTGAACGAATTCAGCACACCCGCCTCGGCCGCCAGAACGCGGCCCCTCCGCGTTGCAAATGCTCGCCATAGCTCAAGCTATGCCTGCGCTTTGCGCCTTGATCGGCCACCTTCTGGCGACCGCTTCGGGCGCGCCGAATCCATTCACAGCTTCTGAGCCCCGGAGCAGTACCGTGCGCACCGCCATCCTCGACCTCGAAGCCTCCCGCATCCGCGAGGTGGCCAACGCCGGCATCGGCCGCAGCGACGTGCTGGCCTTCTGGTTCGGCGAGAGCGACGAGGTCACGCCGGAGTTCATCCGCGAGGCAGCCATCGAGTCGCTGCGCCGGGGCGAGACCTTCTACGCGCACAACCTCGGCCTGCCCGAGCTGCGCGAGGCGCTGGCCGGCTACGCCAGCACGCTGCACGGGCCCATGGAGGCCGGCCGCATTGCCGTCACCTCCGGCGGCGTCAATGCCCTGATGCTGGCGGTGCAGGCGCTGGTGGACGCGGGCGACGAGGTGGTGGCGGTCACGCCGGTGTGGCCCAACCTGGTGGCGCAGCCGCTGATCATGGGCGCGAAGGTCTGCACCGTGCCGCTTCGGCCGGTCGAGGGCGCGTGGACGCTGGACCTGCAGGCCCTGCTGGACGCCGTGACGCCCGCCACGCGCCTGCTGGTGCTGAACGCACCCAACAACCCCACCGGCTGGACGCTCACGCGCCAGGAGCAGCTCGCCATCCTGGCGCACTGCCGCCGTACCGGCACCTGGATCCTGGCGGACGAGGTGTACGAGCGGCTCTACTTTGAAGACAGCGCAAAGGGCTGCGCCCCCAGCTTCCTGGACATCGCCGCGCCCGAGGACCGGCTGGTCGTGGCGCACAGCTTTTCCAAGAGCTTCCTCATGACCGGCTGGCGGCTCGGCTGGCTGGTGCTGCCGCCGGCCCTGGTCGAGTCCATCGGCAAGCTCATCGAATTCAACACCTCCTGCGCCAGCGTGTTCACGCAGCGTGCGGCGCTGGCTGCGCTGGCGCGGGCCGACGAGGTCACGCCGCGCGTGGTGGCGCACCTGCGCCGCTGCCGCGACGCGCTGGTGCCCCGGCTGCAGGCCTTGCCACAGGTGAGCGTCTCGCCGGCCCGCGGCGGCATGTATGCCTTTTTCCAGCTGGCGGGGCAGGGCGATTCGCTCGGTGTGGCCAAGCGCCTGGTGCGCGAGGCCGGCCTGGGGCTGGCCCCGGGCAGCGCCTTCGCCCCCGAGGCCGAAGGTTGGCTGCGCTGGTGCTTCGCCACGCGGGAGCTGTCGCGGCTGGAAGAGGGCGTGGAGCGCCTGGCAGGGTGGCTGGCTCGGCAGGGGTGACACGCGCGCTGGGCGGAAATCCCCGGCCCGCTATAATCCGGCGGTTCTGCGCGGCCCGTTCTGCGCAGGACACCCGCACGTTGGAGCCGCATTCCAGCATCCAACGCAAGTTCATACCTATCCAGGAATCCCCATGACCGCCCTCAACAAGGCCGAAGTCGTCCAGGCGCACGCGCGCGGTGCCAACGACACTGGCAGCCCCGAAGTCCAGGTTGCGCTGCTGACCGCACGCATCAACGAGCTGACCCCCCACTTCAAGACGCATGCCAAGGACCACCACGGCCGCCGCGGCCTGCTGCGCATGGTCAACCGCCGCAAGAGCCTGCTGGCCTACCTGAAGAACAAGGACGCCGAGCGCTACACCGCGCTGATCGGCAAGCTGGGTCTGCGCAAGTAAGGCCGGAACCCGCGAGACGCGCCTGAGTTGGTCTGACCGCTGACTCAGGCGCGTTTTACTTCGGAGAGACGGAAGACGGATACGCGCTGTGTCATTCCTTAGGGGTTGGGGCTTCCCGAGCTCCTAGGGAATGGCATCGTATTCGCCCGATGCCTCTCCTCCACCAGAGAGAGAGAACGCACATGAGCATCTTCAAGAAATCCACCAAGACCTTCCAGTGGGGCCAGCATCAGGTCAAGCTGGAGACCGGCGAGATCGCCCGCCAGGCTTCCGGTGCCGTGCTGGTCGATATCGACGACACCGTGGTGCTTGCCACCGTGGTCGCGTCCAAGTCCGCCAAGCCGGGCCAGGACTTCTTTCCGCTGACCGTCGACTACATCGAGAAGACCTACGCGGCCGGCAAGATCCCCGGCAGCTTCTTCAAGCGTGAAGCCAAGCCCAGCGAGCTGGAGACGCTGACCTCGCGCCTGATCGATCGCCCGATCCGCCCGCTCTTCCCCGAAGGCTTCTTCAACGAAGTCCATGTCGTCATCCACACGCTCTCGCTGAACCCCGAGGTGGACGCCGACATCGCCGCCATGATCGCGACCAGCGCTGCGCTGGCGATCTCGGGCATCCCCTTTGCCGGCCCCATCGGCGCGGCGCGCGTGGGCTACATCAACGGCGAGTACGTGCTCAACCCCGGCCAGACCCAGCGCAAGGAATCGCTGATGGACCTGGTCGTCGCGGGCACCGAGGCCGCCGTGCTGATGGTCGAGTCCGAGGCGCAGCAGCTGCCCGAGGAAGTCATGCTCGGCGCCGTGGTCTTCGGCCACGAGCAGGGGAAGGTCGCCATCGACGCCATCCACGAACTCGTGCGTGAAGCGGGCAAGCCCGCCTGGGACTGGCAGCCGCCCGCGCGCGACGAGGGCTTCATCGCCACCGTCACCCAGCTGGCCGAGGACAAGCTGCGCGCGGCCTACCAGATCCGCAGCAAGCAGGCCCGCACGCAGGCCCTGCGCGAGGCCACGGCCTCCGTGCACGAGGCGCTCAAGGCCCAGGGCACCGAGTTCGACGGCGTCAAGGTGGACGAGCTGCTGTTCAACGTGGAAGCCGGCATCGTGCGCAGCCAGATCCTGGCCGGCGAGCCGCGCATCGACGGCCGTGACACGCGCACCGTGCGCCCCATCGAGATCCGCAACGGCGTGCTGCCGCGCACCCACGGCTCGGCGCTGTTCACGCGCGGCGAGACGCAGGCGCTGGTGGTCACCACCCTGGGCACCGAGCGCGACGCGCAGCGCATCGACGCGCTGGCCGGCGAGTTCGAGGACCGCTTCCTGTTCCACTACAACATGCCTCCCTTCGCCACCGGCGAAGTGGGCCGCATGGGCTCCACCAAGCGCCGCGAGGTCGGCCACGGCCGCCTGGCCAAGCGCGCCCTCATCGCCTGCCTGCCGACCAAGGAGGAGTTCCCCTACACCATCCGCGTGGTGTCGGAGATCACGGAGTCCAACGGCTCCTCGTCCATGGCGTCGGTCTGCGGCGGCTGCCTATCCATGATGGACGCGGGCGTGCCCATGAAGGCGCACGTGGCGGGCATCGCCATGGGCCTGATCAAGGAAGGCAACCGCTTCGCGGTGCTGACCGACATCCTGGGTGACGAGGACCACCTGGGCGACATGGACTTCAAGGTGGCCGGCACCACCAACGGCATCACCGCCCTGCAGATGGACATCAAGATCCAGGGCATCACCAAGGAGATCATGCAGGTCGCCCTGGCGCAGGCCAAGGAAGCGCGCATGCACATCCTGGGCAAGATGCAGGAAGCCATGGGCGAGGCCAAGGCCGAGGTGAGCAACTTCGCGCCGCGCCTGTACACCATGAAGATCAATCCGGAGAAGATCCGCGACGTGATCGGCAAGGGCGGCGCCGTCATCCGCGCGCTGACCGAGGAGACCGGCACGCAGATCGACATCGCCGAAGACGGCACCATCACCATCGCTTCCACCGACAGCGAGAAGGCCGACGAGGCCAAGCGCCGCATCGAGCAGCTCACGGCGGTCGTCGAGATCGGCAAGATCTACGAAGGCCCCATCACCAAGCTGCTGGACTTCGGCGCCCTGGTGAACCTGCTGCCCGGCAAGGACGGCCTGCTGCACATCAGCCAGATCGCGCACGAGCGCGTGGAGAAGGTCTCCGACTACCTGAGCGAAGGCCAGGTGGTGCGCGTGAAGGTGCTGGAGACCGACGAGAAGGGCCGTGTCAAGCTGTCCATGAAGGCGCTCATCGAGCGTCCGGCGCGCGATGCGCAGCCGGCGCTGTCCGAGCCGCAGGATCTCTGATCCTGCTTCGCGGCAGGCCCGTGCGCGGGCCTGCCCTTCCCCGTCCGGCTGCTACCCGTCGCGACCGCCATGAAAGCCGTTGAAATCAGCCAGTACGGCGACCCGCAGGTCCTGCGGGCCGTCGAGCGTCCCGATCCCGTGCCCGGGCCCGGCGAGGTCCTGATCCGCGTCGCCGCGAGCGGCGTGAACCGGCCCGACGTCCTGCAGCGCAAGGGCCACTACCCGGTGCCCCCCGGCGCCTCGGACCTGCCGGGCCTGGAGGTCGCCGGCGTCATCGTCGATGGTGATGCCGATGCCATGGCCGCGGCCGGCCTCTCGGCCGGCGAGCGTGTCTGTGCGCTGGTGGCCGGTGGCGGCTACGCGCAGCTGTGCGTGGCGCCCGTGGGCCAGTGCCTGCCCGTGCCGGCCGGCCTGTCGGACGTGGAGGCCGCCTCGCTGCCCGAGACCTTCTTCACCGTCTGGAGCAATGTCTTCGACCGCGCGCGCCTCGCCCCCGGCGAGACGCTGCTGGTGCAGGGCGGCTCCAGCGGCATCGGCGTCACGGCCATCCAGATGGCCAAGGCGCTGGGTGCCACCGTGATCGTCACGGCCGGCAGCGACGACAAGTGCGCCGCCTGCCTGCAGCTGGGCGCGGACCACGCCATCAACTACCGCACGCAGGACTTCGTCGCCGAGGCCAAGCGCCTCACCGGCGGCGCGGGCGTGAACGTCATCCTGGACATGGTGGCGGGCGACTATGTGGCCCGCGAGGTCGAGTGCCTGGCCGAGGACGGCCGGCTGGTCATCATCGCGGTGCAGGGCGGCGTGCAGGCCGGCTTCAACGCCGGCCTGGTGCTGCGCCGGCGCCTGCAGATCACCGGCTCGACCCTGCGTCCGCGTCCGGTGGCCTTCAAGGCGGCCATCGCCGCGTCGCTGAAGGAACGCGTGTGGCCGTTGCTGGAATCAGGCGCCATCCGGCCTGTGATCCACAGCACCTTCGCGGCCGAGGACGCGCCCCAGGCGCATGCCCTGATGGAGTCGAACCAGCACATCGGAAAGATCGTGCTGACCTGGTGAACGAGACCCGAGGACCCATGAAGAAGAAACTCATCGCCGGCAACTGGAAGATGAACGGCAGCATCGAGGCCAACGACCGCCTCGTGCGCGATGTCGTGGGCGGCCTGCCCGAGGGCGGCTGCCAGGTGGCGGTCTGCGTGCCGGCGCCGTACCTGGCGCAGGTGCAGATGCTGCGCCACCACAGCGCCCTGGAGCTGGGCGCGCAGGACGTGTCGGCGCACGAGCAGGGCGCCTTCACGGGCGAAGTGTCCGCGCTCATGCTCAAGGAATTCGGCGTGCGCTATGCCATCGTGGGCCACTCCGAGCGGCGCCAGTACCACGGCGAGTCCGACACCCTGGTGGCCGAGAAGGCCCGCGCGGCGCTCGCGCACGGCATCACGCCCATCGTGTGCCTGGGCGAGACGCTGCAGGAGCGCGAGGCCGGCCGCACGGAAGAAGTGGTCAAGCGCCAGCTGGCCGCCGTGATCCACCTCAACGGGCACTGCATCAGCGAGATCGTGGTGGCCTACGAACCGGTCTGGGCCATCGGCACCGGCCGCACCGCCACGCCCGAGCAGGCGCAGCAGGTGCATGCGGTCCTGCGTGCCCAGCTGCATGCCGCCACGCCGCACAGCGAGCGCGTGCACATCCTCTACGGCGGCAGCATGAACGCGGCCAACGCGGCCAGCCTGCTGGCCCAGCCGGACATCGACGGCGGTCTCATCGGCGGCGCCTCGCTGAAGTCCGCCGACTTCCTGCAGATCATCTCGGCGGCAAGCGCCGCACGCGCCTGAACGGCCTTCCCATCCAAGCGACTCTTTCATGAACTTCCTCTTCACTGCCATCCTGGCAATCCAGCTGCTCTCGGCCCTGGCCATGATCGGGCTCATCCTCATCCAGCACGGCAAGGGCGCCGACATGGGCGCGGCCTTCGGCAGCGGCGGCTCGGGCAGCCTGTTCGGCGCCAGCGGCAGCGCGAACTTCCTCTCGCGCACCACCGCCGTGCTCGCCACGGTCTTCTTCATCTGCACCCTGGGGCTGGCCTATTTCGGCGGGGCGCGCCCGGTGGATTCGGGCAGCGTGCTCGAGCGTTCCCAGGCCGTGCCGCCGGCCGCCCCGGCGCCTGCCGCCCCGCCCACGGGCGCGGCCCAGATTCCGGGGACGACCGCACCCGCTCCCGTGCCGGGTGCACCCGCGCCTGCCGCACCCGGCGCGCCTGCCGGCTCGGGCGGAGCCGGGCAGATCCCGACCCGCTGATCCCTGCGAAATTCTTGGCGCTGCAGCCCGGGATGCGCCACCGTTTCAGGGTAAACTCTGAGGCTGTCTGGCAAGGCAGGAAATACAAGAAGAGCAGCTGATTCGGTCAGCGGATCAAAGCCTCTTGAGCGCCTTGCGTGAGACAGCTCAAAACCGCCGTCGTGGTGAAATTGGTAGACACGCTATCTTGAGGGGGTAGTGGCGAAAGCTGTGCGAGTTCGAGTCTCGCCGACGGCACCAACACAAAGGACAGGCCCGTGGCATAGCCACGGGCCTGATTCCGTGACCCGGGCGCCAAGATGAACCTAGAACAGTACCTCCCCGTCCTCTTGTTCATTCTCGTGGGCATCGGCGTCGGGGTCGTTCCGCAGTTGCTCGGTCATCTCTTCGCCCGCGGTGCGGGCTTCCACAAGCCCGACGCGGCCAAGTACTCGGCCTACGAATGCGGCTTCGAGGCCTTCGAGAACGCACGCATGAAGTTCGACGTGCGCTACTACCTCGTCGCCATCCTCTTCATCCTGTTCGACCTCGAGATCGCCTTCCTCTTCCCCTGGGCCGTGGCGCTGCACGACATCGGTCCCGTGGGCTTCTGGGCCATGATGGTCTTCCTTCTCATCCTCGTGGTCGGCTTCGTCTACGAGTGGAAGAAGGGCGCGCTCGACTGGGAATAAGCGGCACGGCGCGCGCCAACGTCGCGTGCGCCCGGTTCCGCACGGGAAACAAACATGGCAACTCAAGGCTTTACCGACAAGGGCTTCGTGACCACCACGGTGGACACGGTCATCAACTGGGCCAAGACCGGCTCGCTCTGGCCCATGACCTTCGGCCTGGCGTGCTGCGCCGTGGAGATGATGCACGCGGGCGCGGCCCGCTACGACATCGACCGCTTCGGCATGCTGTTCCGGCCCAGCCCGCGCCAGTCCGACCTCATGATCGTGGCGGGCACGCTGTGCAACAAGATGGCGCCGGCCCTGCGCCGCGTGTACGACCAGATGCCCGAGCCGCGCTGGGTCCTCTCCATGGGCTCCTGCGCCAACGGCGGCGGCTACTACCACTACAGCTATTCGGTCGTGCGCGGCTGCGACCGCATCGTGCCCGTGGACGTGTACGTGCCGGGCTGCCCGCCCACGGCCGAGGCCCTGCTGTACGGGATCATCCAGCTGCAGCAGAAGATCCGCCGCACGCAGACCATCGCCCGGGCGTGAAGGACATCGCATGACGACCACGCCCTTCGCCATCGACCCCCAGGCGCTGCACCAGACCCTCACCGACACCCTGGGCCCCCTGGCCAAGCGGGTCGAGCTCGCACTGGGGGAAGTCAGCGTGCTCGTCACGCCCGAGAACTACCTGAAGGCCGCCGCCATGCTGCGCGACGCGCCCGGCTGCCAGTTCGAGCAGCTCGTCGACCTGTGTGGGGTGGACTACTCGGAGTACCGCAATGGCGCGTGGGACGGTCCGCGCTACGCCGTCGTCGTCCACCTGCTGTCGGTGAGCCTGAACCAGCGCGTACGGCTGAAGGTCTTCGCGGCTGACGACGAGCTCCCGGTGGTGGACTCCCTGATGAACGTCTGGGCGTCCGTGAACTGGTTCGAACGTGAGGCCTTCGACCTGTTCGGCATCGTCTTCGAAGGCCACCCCGACCTGCGCCGCATCCTCACCGACTACGGCTTCATCGGCCACCCGTTCCGCAAGGATTTCCCGGTCTCCGGCGAAGTCGAGATGCGCTACGACCCCGAGCGCCAGCGCGTGATCTACCAGCCCGTGACCATCGAGCCGCGCGAGATCACCCCGCGGATCATCCGCGAGGACAACTACGGGCTGAGGAATTGAGCGATGGCTGAGATCAAGAACTACACGTTGAACTTCGGCCCGCAGCACCCGGCTGCCCACGGCGTGCTGCGCCTGGTGCTGGAACTGGACGGCGAAGTGATCCAGCGGGCCGACCCGCACATCGGCCTGCTGCACCGCGCCACCGAGAAGCTGGCCGAGACCAAGACCTACATCCAGTCGCTGCCCTACATGGACCGGCTGGATTACGTCTCGATGATGTGCAACGAGCACGCCTACTGCCTGGCCATCGAGAAGCTCCTCGGCCTGGAAGTGCCGATCCGTGCCCAGTACATCCGCGTCATGTTCGCGGAGATCACGCGCCTCATGAACCACCTGCTGTGGCTCGGCGCGCACGGCCTGGACATCGGTGCGATGAACATGCTGATCTACTGCTTCCGCGAGCGGGAAGACCTGTTCGACATGTACGAGGCGGTCTCCGGCGCGCGCATGCACGCGGCCTACTTCCGCCCGGGCGGGGTCTATCGGGACCTTCCGGACAGCATGCCGCAGTACAAGGTCAGCAAGATCAAGAACGAGCGGGCCATCCGCGAGCTCAATGCCGACCGCCAGGGTTCGCTGCTCGATTTCATCGAGGCCTTCACGCGCCGCTTCCCCGGCTACGTGGACGAGTACGAGACCCTGCTCACCGACAACCGCATCTGGAAGCAGCGCACCGTGGGCGTGGGCGTGGTCACGCCCGAACGCGCGCTCAACCTGGGCTTCACCGGGCCCATGCTGCGCGGCAGCGGCATCGCCTGGGACCTGCGCAAGACGCAGCCCTACGAGGTGTACGAGCACCTGGACTTCGACATCCCCGTGGGCAAGACCGGCGACTGCTACGACCGCTACCTGGTGCGCGTGCAGGAGATGCGCGAGTCCAACCGCCTCATCCAGCAGTGCGTGGCCTGGCTGCGCGCCAACCCCGGCCCGGTCATCACCGACAACCACAAGGTGGCCCCACCCGACCGCGAGTCGATGAAGGCCAACATGGAAGAACTGATCCACCACTTCAAGCTGTTCTCGGAGGGCTTCCGCGTCCCCGAGGGCGAAGCGTACGCGGCGGTGGAGCACCCCAAGGGCGAGTTCGGCATCTACATCGTGAGCGACGGCGCCAACAAGCCTTATCGCCTGAAGATCCGCGCCCCGGGCTTCCCGCACCTCGCGGCGCTCGACGAGATGGGCCGCGGCCACATGATTGCCGACGCGGTGGCCATCATCGGAACGATGGACATCGTCTTCGGAGAAATTGACCGATGAAGGCTCCCCCCCGAAGCGCCTTCGGCGCTCCCCCCTCAAGGGGGCGCCACCAGCGGCCCGGCAAAGCCGGTTCCGCGGTGGCCCTGAACCATGCAATGGAGCCATGTCGTGGCTGAAGTTTCTTACGTCCTTTCCGCGGCCATGCGTGCCCGCTTCGACCGTGAAGTCGCCAAGTACCCGCCCGAGCAGCGGCAGTCCGCCGTCATGGCCTGCCTGGCCATCGTGCAGCAGCAGGAGGGCCACGTGAGCCCCGAGAGCGAGAAGGCCGTGGCCGAGTACCTGGGCCTTCCGCCCATCGCGGTGCACGAGGTCACGACCTTCTACAACATGTACAACCAGCGGCCGGTCGGCCGCTACAAGTTCAACGTCTGCACCAACCTGCCGTGCCAGCTGCGCGGCGGCGGCCACGCGCTGCACCACCTGGAGCAGCGCCTGGGCATCGCCATGGGCGAGACCACGGCCGACGGCGTCTTCACGCTGCAGCAGTCCGAATGCCTGGGCGCCTGCGCCGACGCGCCGGTCATGCTGGTGAACGACCGCACCATGTGCAGCTTCATGAGCAACGACAAGCTCGACCAGCTGGTCGAGGGCTTGAAGAACACGGAGCCGGCCCGATGAACGCAGACCAAGTGCTCGCGCAGTTCCAGGCCACCGGGGTGCAGACCTGCTTCCATGGCCGCCATATCGAGCCCCAGATCTATGCGGGCCTGGACGGCACCAACTGGCGCCTGGCCGACTATGAAGCGCGCGGCGGCTACCAGGCGCTGCGCAAGATCCTGGGCAAGGACGGGGGCGAGCCCCTCACCCAGGACCAGGTGATCGCGACGGTGAAGGAAAGTGCCCTGCGCGGACGCGGTGGCGCGGGCTTCCCCACGGGCCTGAAGTGGAGCTTCATGCCGCGCCAGTTTCCGGGGCAGAAGTACCTGGTGTGCAACTCCGACGAGGGCGAGCCCGGCACCTGCAAGGACCGGGACATCCTGCACTACAACCCGCACATCGTGATCGAGGGCATGGCCATCGCCGCCTACGCGATGGGCATCTCCGTGGGCTACAACTACATCCACGGCGAGATCTTCCAGACCTACGAGCGCTTCGAGGAAGCGCTGGAAGAGGCGAGGGCGGCGGGCCTGCTGGGCGACAAGATCCTGGGCAGCAACTTCAGCTTCCAGCTGCATGCCTTCCATGGCTTCGGCGCCTACATCTGCGGCGAGGAAACCGCGCTGCTGGAATCGCTGGAAGGCAAGAAGGGGCAGCCCCGCTTCAAGCCGCCGTTCCCGGCCAGCTTCGGCCTGTACGGCAAGCCCACCACCATCAACAACACCGAAACTTTCGCGGCGGTGCCCTGGATCATCCGCAACGGCGGCCAGGCCTACCTGGAGCGCGGCAAGCCGAACAACGGCGGCACCAAGATCTTCTCGGTCTCCGGCGACGTGGAGCTGCCCGGCAACTACGAGATCCCCCTGGGCACGCCCTTCTCGAAGCTGCTGGAGCTTTGCGGCGGGGTGCGCGGCGGCCGCAAGCTCAAGGCCGTGATCCCGGGTGGGTCGTCCGCGCCGGTGCTGCCGGCCGAGATCATGATGGGCTGCACCATGGACTACGACTCCATCGCCAAAGCGGGCTCCATGCTCGGCTCCGGCGCGGTGATCGTCATGGACGAGACGCGCGACATGGTGGAAAGCCTGCTGCGCCTGTCCTACTTCTACATGCACGAGTCCTGCGGCCAGTGCACGCCCTGCCGCGAAGGCACGGGCTGGCTGTGGCGCGTGGTGGACCGCATCCACAACGGCCACGGCAAGCCCTCGGACATCGAGCTGCTCAACTCGGTGGCCGACAACATCCAGGGCCGCACCATCTGCGCGCTCGGCGACGCGGCGGCCATGCCGGTGCGGGCCATGATCAAGCACTTCCGGCACGAGTTCGAGGCCAAGATCGCGCGCCCGAACCTGCCCACCTCGGACGGCCAGGTCCCGGTGCCCGCCGGCGCCCGCGGCTGATCCCGAAAGCACGACAACATGGTTGAAATCGAACTCGACGGAAAGAAGGTGGAGATCGCCGAAGGCAGCATGGTCATGCATGCGGCCGAGAAGGCGGGCACCTACGTCCCGCATTTCTGCTACCACAAGAAGCTCTCCATCGCGGCCAACTGCCGCATGTGCCTCGTGGATGTGGAGAAGGCGCCCAAGCCCATGCCCGCCTGCGCCACGCCGGTGACCAACGGCATGATCGTGCGCACCCGCAGCGACAAGGCCGTGAAGGCGCAGCAGTCGGTGATGGAGTTCCTCCTGATCAATCACCCGCTGGACTGCCCCATCTGCGACCAGGGCGGCGAATGCCAGCTGCAGGACCTGGCCGTGGGCTACGGCGGCTCCGCCTCGCGCTACGAGGAAGAAAAGCGCGTGGTGCTGCACAAGGACGTGGGCCCGCTCATCTCCATGGAGGAGATGAGCCGCTGCATCCACTGCACCCGCTGCGTGCGCTTCGGCCAGGAAGTGGCCGGCGTGATGGAGCTGGGCATGATCCACCGCGGCGAGCACTCGGAGATCACCACCGTGCTGAACGACACCGTGGATTCGGAAGTCTCCGGCAACATGATCGATTTGTGCCCGGTCGGCGCGCTCACCAGCAAGCCCTTCCGCTACAGCGCCCGCAACTGGGAACTCTCGCGCCGCAAGAGCGTGAGCCCGCACGACTCCACCGGTGCCAACCTGATCGTGCAGGTCAAGAGCCACAAGGTCATGCGCGTGCTGCCGCTGGAGAACGAGGCGGTCAACGAGTGCTGGCTGGCCGACCGCGACCGCTTCTCCTACGAAGCCCTGGACGGTCCCGACCGGCTCACCGCCCCCATGCTCAAGCAGGGCGGCGAGTGGAAGACGGTGGACTGGCAGACCGCGCTGGAATACGTGGCCAACGGCCTCAAGCAGATCAAGGCCGACCACGGCGCGGCCAGCATCGGCGCGCTGGTGAGCCCGCACAGCACCGTGGAAGAACTGTTCCTCGCCGGCGCGCTGGTGCGCGGCCTGGGCAGCGAGAACATCGACCACCGCCTGCGCCATGCGGAGTTCGCTCAAGCCGAGGGCGTGCGCTGGCTGGGAATGCCCATCGCCGCGCTGTCCGAGCTGCAGCGCGTGCTGGTGGTCGGCTCCAACCTGCGCAAGGACCACCCGCTCTTTTCGCTGCGCGTGCGTGCGGCCACGCGCAAGGGTGCGCAGGTCAGCGTGGTGCACGATTCGGACGAGGACTGGGCGATGGCGCTGCAGGCCCGGGCCGTGGTGCCGGCTGGCCGGTGGGCGCAGGCGCTCGGGGCCATCGCGCTGGCGGTGGCGCAGGAGAAGGGCGTCTCGCCGCCACCTTCCGTTCGCCCTGAGCTTGTCGAAGGGCTTCGACAGGCTCGGCCCGAACGGGTGGGGGCTCAGTCCGAACGGACAGCGTCCGATCCGTGGGTGGCGATCGCCAAGTCGCTCCTCTCCGGCGAGCGCAAGGCCATCCTCCTGGGCAATGCCGCCGCGCACCACGCCAAGGCCGGCTCGCTGCTGGCGCTGGCGCAGTGGATCGGCGAGCACACCGGCGCGGCCGTGGGCTACCTCACCGAGGCCGCCAACACCGTCGGTGCCCAGCTGGTCAAGGCCGTGCCGGGGCAGGGCGGCCTGACCGCCGGCCAGATGCTCGCCCCCGGCGCGCTCAAGGCGGCCCTGCTGCTGAACACCGAGCCGGCCTTCGACGCCGCCGGCGGCACGGCCGCCGCGCAGGCGCTGGGCCAGGCCGAGATGGTCGTCACGCTCAGTCCCTTCAAGGCCAACCGCGACATCAGCGACGTTCTGCTGCCGATCGCACCCTTCAGCGAAACGCCCGGCACCTTCGTCAACGCCGAAGGGCGCGTGCAGAGCTTCCACGCCGTGGTCAAGCCCCTGGCCGAGACCCGGCCCGGCTGGAAGGTGCTGCGCGTGCTGGGCAATCTGCTGGGCCTGCCGGGCTTCGACTTCGAGTCCGCGCAGGACGTGCTCGTCGCCGCGCGCGGCAGCGAGGACCTGTCGCAGGAATTCGTGCGGGCAGAGCACCTGGACAACCGCACGGCGGCCGCCATCGACCTGGCCGAAGCGCCCGGTCGCCCGGCTACGGCGTCCATCTACCAGCTCGATTCCCTCGTGCGCCGCGCGCCCTCGCTGCAGCTCACGGCCGACGCGCGGGCCGCGCGGGCCGCGGCCGGCCAGGCCGAGGAGGTGGGCGCATGATCAACGAGCTGTACCTCTTCGGCCAAGGCCTGCTCGCCGCGCCCTGGTGGACCACCGTGGGCTGGCCGGTGGTCTGGAACCTGATCAAGATCATCGCCCTGGTGCTGCCGCTCATGGGCGCGGTGGCCTACCTCACGCTCTGGGAGCGCAAGGCCATCGGCTTCACGCAGATCCGCGTCGGCCCCAACCGCATCGGCCCGCTCGGCCTGCTGCAGCCGATCGCGGACGCGCTCAAGCTGCTGACCAAGGAAATCATCATTCCCACGGCGGCCAACAAGGGGCTGTTCCTGCTCGGGCCGATCATGACCATCATGCCGGCGCTGGTCGCCTGGGTGGTGATCCCCTTCGGCCCCGAGGCGGCGCTGGCCAACATCAACGCCGGCCTGCTGTTCCTGCTGGCGATCACCTCGCTGGAGGTCTATGGCGTGGTGATCGCGGGCTGGGCGTCCAACTCCAAGTACGCCTTCCTGGGCGCGCTGCGCGCCTCGGCGCAGATCGTGAGCTACGAGATCGCCATGGGCTTCTGCATGGTGGTCGTGCTCATGGTCTCGGGCACGCTGAACATGACGCAGATCGTGCTGGGCCAGGACCGCGGCACCTTCGCCGCCATGGGCCTGAACTTCCTCTCCTGGAACTGGCTGCCGCTGCTGCCGATCTTCGTGGTCTATTTCATCTCGGGCCTGGCCGAGACCAACCGCCACCCCTTCGACGTGGTGGAAGGCGAATCGGAGATCGTCGCCGGCCACATGATCGAGTACTCGGGCATGAGCTTCGCCATGTTCTTCCTGGCCGAGTACGCCAACATGTGGCTGGTGTCCATCCTGGGCGTCACGCTGTTCCTGGGCGGCTGGCTGCCCCCCATCGACGCGCCCATCCTCAACGCCATTCCCGGCTGGATCTGGCTGGGCATCAAGACCTTCATGGTCGTCACCGTGTTCCTGTGGGTGCGCTCGACGTTCCCGCGCTACCGCTACGACCAGATCATGCGCCTGGGCTGGAAGATCTTCATCCCGGTGACGCTGGTGTGGCTGGTCGTGGTCGGCCTGTGGATGCAGACGCCCTACAACATCTGGAAGCCGCTGCCCTGAGCCCCGGGGCTTCGACGCTAAACACTATGTCAACGCAAACCGCTGAACGTCCGTCCGCGTTTTCGCTCAAGGACTTCCTCTCCAGCTTCATGCTGATCGAGCTGTTCAAGGGCATGGCCATCACCGGCAAGTACGCCTTCAGCCGCAAGATCACCGTGCAGTTCCCGGAGGAGAAGACGCCGCTGAGTCCGCGCTTTCGCGGCCTGCACGCGCTGCGCCGCTACGAGAACGGCGAGGAGCGCTGCATCGCCTGCAAGCTGTGCGAGGCGGTGTGCCCGGCGCTGGCCATCACCATCGAGTCCGACCAGCGCGCCGACGGCACCCGCCGCACCACGCGCTACGACATCGACCTGACCAAGTGCATCTTCTGCGGCTTCTGCGAGGAAAGCTGCCCGGTCGATTCCATCGTGGAGACCAACATCCTCGAATACCACGGCGAGAAGCGCGGCGACCTGTACTTCACCAAGGACATGCTGCTGGCCGTGGGCGACCGCTACGAGGCCGAGATCGCGGCCAACAGGGCCGCGGACGCCCGCTACCGCTGACGCGCACCAAGCACGCAAGAACAACCATGGACGTCAAGACCGGTCTCTTCTATCTCTTCTCCGCGGTGCTGCTGTTCGCAGCCTTCCGCGTCATCACGGCCAAGAACCCCGTGTACGCCGCCCTCTACCTGGTCCTGGCGTTCTCGCAGGCCGCGGCGGTGTGGCTGATGCTGCAGGCGGAGTTCCTCGCCATCACGCTGGTGCTGGTGTACGTGGGCGCGGTGATGGTGCTGTTCCTGTTCGTGGTGATGATGCTGGACATCGACATGGACCGCCTGCGCGGCGGCTTCTGGAAGCACTTCCCGCTGGCCGGCATCATCGGCGCCGTCATCGCGCTGGAGATGGCGGCCGTGCTGATGGGGGGCTTTCGCATCGGCGAGGAGGGCCGCATCGCCGCCGGCGCGGCCGTGGCTGCCGCACCGGACTATTCCAACACCCGCGAGCTGGGCAAGCTGCTGTATTCCGAGTACCTGTACCCGCTGGAGGTGGCGGCGGTCATCCTGCTGGTGGCCATCGTCGCGGCCATCGCGCTGACGCTGCGCCAGCGCAAGGACTCGCGCGCCTACGACCCGGCCCAGGCCGTGCGCGTGAAGGCCAGCGACCGCCTGCGCATCGTCAAGGTGGCGCCCACCGTCGCGGCGCCGCCCCCGCCCCCCGAGACCCCCGCCCCGGAGGCCAAGGCATGACGCTCACGCTCGGACACTACCTCACGCTGGGCGCGATGCTGTTCGCGCTGTCGGTGGTCGGCATCTTCCTGAACCGCCGCAATCTGATCGTGCTGCTCATGGCCATCGAGCTCATGCTGCTGGCCGTCAACATGAACTTCGTCGCCTTCTCCTACTACCTGGGCGACATGCACGGGCAGGTGTTCGTGTTCTTCATCCTCACCGTCGCGGCGGCGGAGTCGGCCATCGGACTGGCCATCCTGGTGCTGCTGTTCCGCAATAAGTCGAACATCAACGTCGAAGAACTGAACACCCTCAAGGGCTAAGCAGCGCACCCGCGCGCCTGCCCATTCCAAGAAGAACATGAGCCAGACCCTTTCTGCATCGACCCTGCTCGCCGCTGCGCTGGCCCCGCTGGCCGGCGCCGTGCTCGCGGGGATCTTCGGTACCACCTTCGGCGGCAACTGGTTCGGACGGCGGCTGTCGCACAGCCTCACCATCCTGGGCGTGCTGGTGGCCTTCATCCTCTCGGCCATGACGCTGCGCAGCGTCGCGGTCGATGGCGCCCGCTTCAACGAGACCATCTACGAATGGATGGTCGTCGGCGGCCTGCGCATGGAGATCGGCTTCATGGTCGATGGCCTCACGGCCATGATGATGTGCGTGGTGACCTTCGTGTCCCTCATGGTGCACATCTACACCATCGGCTACATGGAGGAGGACGAGGGCTACAACCGCTTCTTCGCGTACATCTCGCTCTTCACCTTCGCGATGATGATGCTCGTGATGAGCAACAACTTCCTGCAGCTGTTCTTCGGCTGGGAAGCGGTGGGCCTGGTCTCCTACCTGCTGATCGGGTTCTGGTACAACAAGCCGAGCGCCATCTTCGCCAACCTCAAGGCCTTCCTGGTCAACCGCGTCGGCGACTTCGGCTTCATCCTGGGCATCGGCCTCATTGCCGCCTACGCCGGCACCCTCAACTACACCGAGGTGTTCGCCCGCGTGCCGGAGCTGGCGCGCCTGGGCTTTCCCGGCACCGAGTGGATGCTGATCACCGTCATCTGCATCTGCCTGTTCATCGGCGCCATGGGCAAGAGCGCGCAGTTCCCGCTGCACGTGTGGCTGCCCGACTCCATGGAAGGCCCCACGCCCATCTCGGCCCTGATCCACGCGGCCACCATGGTGACGGCCGGCATCTTCATGGTCGCGCGCATGTCGCCGCTTTTCGAGCAGAGCGACACGGCCCTGAACTTCGTGCTCGTTATCGGCGCCATCACCGCGCTCTTCATGGGCTTCCTGGGCATCATCCAGAACGACATCAAGCGCGTGGTGGCCTATTCCACGCTCTCGCAGCTGGGCTACATGACCGTGGCCCTGGGCGTGTCGGCCTACTCGGTCGCGGTGTTCCACCTCATGACGCACGCCTTCTTCAAGGCCCTGCTGTTCCTGGGCGCCGGCTCCGTGATCATGGGCGTGCACCACAACCAGGACATCCGCTGGATGGGCGGCCTGCGCAAGTACATGGGGATCACCTGGATCACTTCGCTGCTGGGGTCGCTGGCGCTGATCGGAACGCCGTTCTTCTCGGGCTTCTACTCCAAGGACAGCATCATCGAGGCGGCCCACTTCAGCAACCTGCCGGCTGCGGGCTTCGCCTACTTCGCGGTGCTGGCCGGGGTGTTCGTCACCGCCTTCTATTCCTTCCGGATGTACTTCCTCGTCTTCCACGGCAAGGAGCGCTACGACCAGAACCCGGACGCGCACCACGCCCACTTCTCGGACGAGGAGCCCGACGTCTCCCACAAGGACCACGACCACGGCCACGCCGCGCACGACAAGCCGCACGAGTCGCCCTGGGTGGTGACGGTGCCGCTGCTGCTGCTGGCGATCCCTTCGGTGGTCATCGGCTACTTCACGCTCGGGCCGGTCGTCCACGGCGACTTCCTGAAGGACGCCATCTTCGTGGATGCCGCCCGCCATCCGGCCATGGCGCGCCTGTCCGAGATCTGGCACGGGCCGGTGGCCATGGCGCTGCACGGCGTCCAGACGGCGCCCTTCTGGCTGGCGCTGGCCGGCGTGGTCCTCGCCTGGTACATGTACCTGGTCAATCCCGCGCTGCCCGCGGCCATCAAGGCGCGCGTGGGGCCGCTGTACCGGTTGCTGGACAACAAGTACTACATGGACTGGATCAACGAGAACATCCTCGCCCGCGGGGCTCGTGGTCTGGGCATCGCGCTGTGGAAGGGCGGGGACCAGGCCGTGATCGACGGTGCGGCCGTCAACGGCAGTGCCCGCCTGGTGGGTGCCTTCGCCGCCGTCACGCGGCGGCTGCAGACGGGTTACCTCTATCACTACGCGCTGGCGATGATCGTCGGCCTGTTCGTCCTGCTGACGTGGTTCGTCGCACCGTGGTCGGCCTGGCTGGGCAACTAGGAGAAGAAGAAAAATGGGTTTGCTAAGCCTTGCGATCTGGACCCCGATCGCCTTCGGCGCCGCCTTGCTGGCGCTGGGCCGTGACGAGCAGGCGCGCGCCGTGCGCTGGATCGCGCTGATCGGATCGGTCCTCGGGTTCCTGGTCACGCTGCCGCTGTACGCGCGCTTCGACAACAGCACGGCCGCCATGCAGTTCGTCGAGAGCGCGCCCTGGATCGACCGCTTCAACATCAACTACACGCTGGGCGTCGATGGCCTGTCGCTGTGGTTCGTGCTGCTCACGGCCTTCATCACGGTCATCGTGGTGATCTCCGCCTGGGAGGCCATCACCGAGCGCGTCAACCAGTACATGGGCGCGTTCCTGATCCTCTCGGGCCTGATGATCGGCGTCTTCAGCGCGCTGGACGCGATGCTGTTCTACGTCTTCTTCGAGGCCACGCTGATCCCGATGTACCTGATCATCGGCATCTGGGGCGGCCCGCGGAAGATCTACGCCGCCTTCAAGTTCTTCCTGTACACGCTGCTCGGCTCGCTGCTGATGCTGGTGGCGCTCATCTACCTGTTCTGGGCGGCCGGCGGCAGCTTCGACATCCTGGCCTGGCACCGCCTGCCGCTGCCCGCGGGCGTGCAGACGCTGCTGTTCTTCGCCTTCTTCGCGGCCTTCGCGGTGAAGGTGCCCATGTGGCCGGTGCATACCTGGCTGCCCGACGTTCACGTTGAAGCGCCCACCGGCGGCTCCGCGGTGCTGGCGGCCATCATGCTCAAGCTCGGGGCCTACGGCTTCCTGCGCTTTTCCATGCCCATCGCGCCCGATGCGGCGCGCGAGTGGGCCTGGCTGATGATCGCGCTGTCGCTGGTGGCGGTGATCTACGTGGGCCTGGTGGCCATGGTGCAGCAGGACATGAAGAAGCTGGTGGCCTATTCGTCGGTGGCGCACATGGGCTTCGTCACGCTGGGCTTCTTCATCTTCAACCCGCTCGGCGTGGCCGGCGGGCTGGTGCAGATGATCGCCCACGGCTTCGTCTCGGGCGCCATGTTCCTGTGCATCGGCGTGCTGTACGACCGGGTGCACTCGCGCGAGATCGCAAGCTACGGCGGGGTGGTCAACACCATGCCGAACTTCACCGCTTTCGCGCTGCTCTTCGCCATGGCCAACTGCGGCCTGCCGGCCACCGCCGGCTTCGTGGGCGAGTGGATGGTGATCCTGGGCGCCACGCAGGCGCACTTCGGCCTGGGTCTGGCGGCCGCGACGGCGCTGATCTTCGGAGCGGCCTACACGCTGTGGATGTTCAAGCGCGTCTACCTCGGCCCGGTGGTCAACGACGACGTGCGCCAGCTCACGGACATCAACAGCCGCGAGTTCCTCATGCTGGGCGCGCTGGCCATCGCCGTGCTGTACATGGGCATCTATCCCAAGCCCTTCACCGACGTGATGAACGTCTCCGTCTCGGAACTGCTGCGCCATGTGGCCGCGTCCAAGTTGAACTGACCCCCAGGCGGCCCCTTCCATGCTGGACACACTGAGCCTCTACGTCGTCGCGCCCGAAATCCTGCTGCTGGTGATGGCCTGCGTCATCGCCATGGTGGACCTGGGCGTCAAAAGCCGCCTGCGCGGCCTCACCTACTGGCTGAGCCTGGGCACGTTGGCCGTGGTCACCTGGCTGTGCGTGGAGTTCGCCCTCACGGGCGGCAGCCTCTACGGCTTCGGCGGCATGGTCGTGAGCGACCCGATGGGCAACTGGCTCAAGGCCTTCTCGGCCCTGGCCGTGCTGGTCACGCTGGTGTACGGCCGCCCCTATGCGGCCGAGCGCGACATGCTGCGCGGCGGCGAGCTCTTCACGCTCTCGCTGTTCTCGCTGCTGGGCATCTTCGTGATGATCTCCGGCAGCAACTTCCTGGCGATCTACCTGGGGCTGGAGCTGCTCACGCTTTCCAGCTATGCCCTGGTGGCCCTGCGCCGCGACCACGAGCGCGCCACCGAGGCGGCCATGAAGTACTTCGTGCTGGGCGCCATGGCCTCGGGCTTCCTGCTCTATGGCATCTCCATGCTGTACGGCGCCACCGGGTCCCTGGACATCTCGCGCGTGTTCGAGGCCATCGCGAGCGGCCGCATCCGCCATGACGTGCTGGTCTTCGGGCTGGTGTTCATCGTCGCGGGCCTGGCCTTCAAGCTCGGGGCGGTGCCCTTCCACATGTGGGTGCCGGACGTGTACCAGGGCGCGCCCACGGCCGTCACGCTGATGATCGGCGCGGCGCCCGAACTCGCCGCCTTCGCCATCGCCATCCGCCTGCTGGTGGAAGGCCTCCTGCCGCTGGCCATCGACTGGCAGCAGATGCTGATGGTGCTGTCCGTCGCCTCGCTGCTGGTGGGCAACCTGGCCGCCATCGCGCAGACCAACCTCAAGCGCATGCTGGCCTACTCCACCATCTCGCAGATGGGCTTCGTGCTGCTGGGCCTGACGGCCGGCTTCGTCGGCGGCAGCCTGGCCAACGCCTACAACGCCTACAGCGCGTCCATGTTCTACGTGGTGACCTATGTGCTCACCACGCTGGCGACCTTCGGCATCATCCTGCTGCTGGCGCGCGAGGGCTTCGAGAGCGAGGAAATCGCCGACCTCGCGGGCCTGAACCAGCGCAGCCCGCTCTACGCCGGCATCATGGCCATCTGCATGTTCTCGCTGGCCGGCATCCCGCCGCTGGTGGGCTTCTACGCCAAGCTCACGGTGCTGCAGGCGCTGGTGGCCTCGGGCGAGGGGCTGTACATCGGCCTGGCCGTCTTCGCGGTGCTGGCATCGCTCATCGGCGCCTTCTACTACCTGCGCGTGGTCAAGGTCATGTACTTCGACGCGCCGCTGACCGCCACCCGCGTGACGGCGCCGGGCCATGTGCGGGCCGTGCTCTCGCTCAACGGCGCGCTGGTGCTGGTCCTGGGCATCCTGCCCGGCGGGCTCATGGCGCTGTGCGGCGAAGCGGTCGTGCGCACGCTGGCCGGTTGAACGCCGTGCGTGGCATGCCATGACGCAGACCGCGTCGATCTGGCTGGTGATCGTGCTCGCCCTGCTGGCGGCCAACCTGCCGTTCTTCACCGAGCGCCTGTTCGGGCTGGTCCGGCTGCATGGCCCCAAGGGGCTGGGCCTGCGCGTGCTGGAGCTGCTGGTGCTGTACTTCCTTGTCGGCGGGGTCGCCCTGCTGCTGGAGCGCCGGGCCGGACAGATCGCGCCGCAGGGCTGGGAGTTCTACGCCATCACGGGCTCCCTGTTCCTCACGCTGGCATTCCCCGGCTTCGTCTGGCGCTACCTCTACAAGCACCGGCATTGAACGAGTCCCCCCCGAAGCGCCTGCGGCGGGCCCCCTCGGGCATTCGCCCTCTCCCCCCGAGGGGGCGCCACCAGCGGCCCGGCAAAGCCGGTTCCGCGGTGGCCCGCGAATGGCACCCCCGCTGGCTCGTGCGTCCTGGGTGTGCATCTGTGATGGAGAAGTGAGATGGAGGTTGATCCGCACCTGACCGAGCGCACCGTGCAGACCGAGGAACTGCTGCGCGGCAGCTTCCTGCACGTGGTCCGCGACACCGTGCGGCTGCCTGACGGGGGCACCGCCACACGCGAGTACGTGCGCCATCCGGGCGCCGTGATGATGGTGCCGCTGCTGGAGGACGGGCGCGTGGTGCTGGAGCGCCAGTGGCGCCACCCGGTGGGCCAGGTGATGACCGAGTTCCCGGCCGGCAAGCTCTCGCCGGGCGAAGAACCGCTGGCCTGCGCACGACGCGAGCTGCTGGAGGAGACCGGCTACACCGCCCGCGAGTGGGCGAGGGCGGGGCGGCTGCATCCCTGCATCGGCTACTCGGACGAGTTCATCGAGATCTGGTTCGCCCGCGGCCTCAAGCCCGGACGCCCGCAGCTCGACGACGAGGAGTTCGTGGAGGTCATCAGCGCCACGCCGGACGAGCTGCTGGCCTGGTGCCGCGACGGCCGCGTCACCGACGCCAAGACCCTCACCGGCGCCCTGTGGCTGCGCGAAGTTCTGTCGGGGGCTTGGGTTCTGGACTGGCAGGCACAATCTGCACCGTCATGAAGGTGCTCAACCTGCAATGCGCCGCCAGCCACGTGTTCGAGGGCTGGTTCGGCTCCGAGGACGACTTCCAGGACCAGCGCGCGCGCGGCCTGGTGGAGTGCCCGCTGTGCGGTGACGCGCAGGTGAGCAAGCTCCCCAGCGCGCCGCGCCTGAACCTGGGCGCCACGCCGCCCGCGGCGCCTGCCGCCCGCCAGGACATGGCGAGCGTCACGCCCGCCGCCCTGCAGGCCGCCTACCTCCAGGCGGTGCGCCAGGTCCTCGCTTCCACCGAGGACGTCGGCGAGCGCTTCGCCGAGGAAGCCCGCCGCATGCACCACGGCGAGACCGAAGAACGCGGCATCCGCGGGCAAGCCACGCCCGCCGAAGCCCAGGCCTTGCTGGAAGAAGGCGTCCCCGTGCTCCCCCTGGCGATCCCCAAGGCGCTCAAGGAGCCGCTGCAGTAGGGCAGGCCCTTTTTGTCGCCGCCTGCCACGGCGGCGGCTTGCTGCGCTAGAATCCGCCGGCCTCCGAAGGGGAGTAGCGCTGGTGAAGGCTCATGGCCTTCCCTGCTGCGGCGCCGTCAATACGAAGTCCCTGGGTTCGCCCAGGTTTCCGGTGCCGCAGGACGCCTGGCTGCAATGGCCTGGCGCTCGCGAGACCGACGGGCAAATCCCCAAACCCGCCGGCTCGCCGGTTCTTCGGAAAGCAACCATGTCCATCGGTACCCCGCTGATGTGGAGCGTGTTCGCCATCTTCGTGGTGGTCGCGCTTCTCATCGACTTCTTCGCGCTCAGCAAACAGGGCGCGCACAGCGTGTCCATGAAGGAGGCCGGCATCTGGTCCCTGATCTGGGTCGCCGTGTCCTTCGTGTTCGTCGGCCTGCTCTGGTGGTACCTGGGCGGCCTGTCCACCGACCCCGCGCGCGAGGCGCTGGCCAACGGCAAGGCGCTGGAGTTCATCACCGGCTACCTGGTGGAGAAAGCGCTGGCGGTGGACAACATCTTCGTCTTCCTGATGCTGTTCACCTACTTCGGCGTGCCGGCGGCCTACCAGAAGCGGGTGCTGATGATCGGCATCCTGGGTGCCCTGGTGCTGCGCGCGGGCATGATCCTGGTGGGCGCCTGGCTGGTCACGCAGTTCCACTGGGTGCTCTACGTCTTCGGCGCCTTCCTGGTGTTCACCGGCTTCAAGATGTGGTGGGCCGCCGGCCAGGAACCCGACCTGGAGAACAACCCGGCGCTGCGCTGGATCAACAAGCGCATGAAGATCGCTCCTGGCTACGACGGCGAGCGCTTCTTCACCATGGTCAACGGCGTGCGCATGGCCACGCCGCTCTTCGTGGTCATCCTGCTGATCGGCGTGGTGGACGTGATCTTCGCGGTGGATTCCATCCCGGCCATTTTCGCCATCACGACCGACCCCTTCATCGTGCTCACCTCCAACGTCTTCGCCATCCTGGGCCTGCGAGCGATGTACTTCCTGCTGGCGGGGATGCACGAGAAGTTCCACCTGCTGTCCTACGGCCTGGCCATCGTGCTGGTGTTCATCGGCACCAAGATGCTGCTGATCGACATCTACAAGATCCCCGTGGCCTGGTCGCTGGGCGTGACGGTGGTGGTGCTGGCCGCGACCATGCTGCTATCGCTGCGGATCCCGGCCAAGGAGGGGGCGGCGATGGGCGGCGCGTACCCGTTCCCGGCCAAGCATCGCGAGTCGGAGCACTGACGCAGCGCGGCGCAAACTCCCTCCCCCTTTGGGGGAGGGCAGGGGTGGGGGCCACGCGCGCCAGTGGTGCCGCTTCCCACAAGCCCCCATCCCAGCCTTCCCCCGGAGGGGGAAGGAGATCAGTCCGACCGAACGACGCGAGCCTCGTCCAGGCAGCCCCCGCCTTGGCGAGTGACTTCCTTCACCCCTTGGGCCGGAACTCGATGATCAGCGGGCTGTGCACCCGCCCGTTCTCGTCGCGCGGCAGGGTCTGCGTGCGGTCGAGGGCGCGCAGCACGGCTTCGTCCCAGGACTTGCTGCCGCTCGCCTTGGTGATGCGGCGAGCCGTGATGGTGCCGTCCGGCGCCATGCGCACCTCCACCTCGGCACTCGGGTTGCCCGCCACGTCGTCGGTGAAGACGATGTTGGGCTTGACCCGGGCGCGGATGCGGCCGGCGTAGCTTTGCGAGGGGCCGGCCGAGCGTTCGGCCGTGCCGGTGTCGCCGGGGCCGCCCGTGGCGCCGGCCAGGCCCTGGATCCGGCGCATCTGCTCCTCGCGGATCTGCTCCAGGCGCTTGGCCTCCTGCTGCTCGCGCTCGCGTGCCTGGCGCTCGGCGACCTCGCGCTTGCGTTCGGCTTCGCGGCGCTGTTGCTCCGCCAGCTCGCGCTTGCGTTCCTCGGCCTTCTTCTGCTCGGCCAGCTCCTTGCGGCGCGCCTCGGCCTTCTCGGCCTCCAGGCGCTCCTGCTTTTCTCGCTCGGCCTTCTCGGCGGCCAGCTTGCGCTGGCGCTCGCGCTCAGCTTCGGCCTCGCGGCGCTTGGCCTCGGCCAGTTCGGCCTGGCGCTTCTCCTCGGCTTCCTGCTGGCGTCGGCGCTCCGCGGCCAGGCGTTCCTTTTCCTGCTGAAGCGCGATGTCGGCCTCGGACGGGCGCGGCGCGGGCGGCGGCGGGGCCGGGGGGGGCGGCGCGGGTGCGGGGGGCGGCGCAGGCGGCGGCGGTGGCGGCTCGATGGGCTTGGGCGCGGCCTGCTGCGGCGTCGGCGCCCACAGTTCGGCCTCGGCCACCACGGTGGCGTCGTGGCGCCAGTTCACGCCCCAGGTGAGCGCGCCGATCAGGGCCAGGTGCACGAGCACCGCCAGGCTGATGGAACGGGCCCGGCCGGGCGGTGGAGGAGGAGCGTAGCGGTCGCTGGGGGCTGTCACGGAGGGCGGGTTCCTCATGGAGCGAGCTGGACCGACAGGCCCACGCGCTGGACCCCCGCGCGCTGCAGGGTGTCCATGACCTTGACCACGACTTCGTAGCGCACGCTGCGGTCGGCGCTGATGACCACCGCGGTGCTGCCCGCCGGCTTGCCGGTCTGCGCGCGCAGCACGGCGTCGCGCACCTCGCCCAGGGCGAGGGTCTGCTTCTGCGCGTCCACGCGCAGCTCCAGGCTTTCGTCCTTGCCGACGACGATCTCGATCTTCTCGTCGGGCTGTCGGTTGGCGTTGCCGATGGAGGGCAGGTCGATGGTGCTGGGCGTGATCAGCGGCGCCGTGACCATGAAGATGATCAGCAGCACCAGCATCACGTCGATGAAGGGGACCATGTTGATCTCGTTCATCGCGCGCCGGCCGCGGCCACGGGAGGCGACGTTCGGCATGTCAGCGCACCGGCTGGGTGGCGGCGGCGGCTGGGGCGCCGCCGGCCGGCGCGGCATTCACGGCCGCGGCGTGCGGCGTCGCGGCATGGCCGGCCATGCCCGCCGCCAGGCTCGCGCCGGCGTTGCGCTGCAGGATGTTGGAGAACTCCTCGATGAAGGTCTCCAGGCGCATGGCCACGCGGTCGATGTCGCGCGAGAAGCGGTTGTAGGCCAGCACCGCGGGAATGGCGGCGAACAGGCCGATGGCCGTGGCCACCAGCGCCTCCGCGATGCCGGGTGCGACGCTGGAGAGCGTGACCTGCTGCAGGCTGGCCAGCCCGGTGAAGGCGTGCATGATCCCCCACACGGTGCCGAACAGGCCCACATAGGGCGAGACCGAGCCCACCGAGGCCAGGAAGGACAGGTGGCTTTCCACCGCGTCCACCTCGCGCTGGAAGCTCGCGCGCATGGCGCGGCGGGCGCCGTCCAGCAGGGTGCCGGGGTCCTGGATGCGACCGGCGCGCAGCTTCTGGAACTCGCGCATGCCCGAGGCGAAGATGCGCTCCATGGGGCCGGCGCTGCGCGGATGCTGCGCCGCCGCGGCGAACAGCTCGTTCAGGCTGGTGCCGGACCAGAACTTGGCCTCGAAGTCCTCGTTGAGGGACTTCACGCGCTTGAGCGCGAAGAGCTTCTGGAAGATGGCGGCCCAGCTCGCGATGGACACGCCCACCAGCAGCAGCATGACCGCTTGCACCACCCAGCTGGCGCCCAGCACCAGTTGAATGATGGACATTTCTTGATTCATCTCGTATTGACCAGTGTTTCGATGAGAACGGAAGGCATTCTGGCAGGCCGCAGCGTCGAAAGGTCCACCCAGCCGATGCGGATGCTGCCTTCGGCCAGCACGGCGCCCGAACTGCGCAGCCGGGCCTGCTGAGCCACGACGACCGAAGCTTGCCCTGCCGCTTCGAGCCGGGCCGTAACGATGAGTTCATCGTCCAGCCGGGCCGGGCGCAGGTAGCGCACCGAGGTTTCGCTGACGACGAAGGCGCCGCCCGTGTCCTCGCGCAGCTTGCCCTGCGCGATGCCCAGGGCGCGCAGCCACTCGGTGCGCGCACGCTCGAAGAACTTCAGGTAGTTGGCGTAGAAGACGATGCCGCCGGCGTCCGTGTCTTCCCAGTAAACCCGGATGGGGAACTCGAAGCTCATGCCGCGTCCTCGTGCAAGGCCTTCATGCGCGCCACGGCCTCCTGCAGGTGCGCCAGCGAGCTGGCCGTGCTGAAGCGCACGAAACGCTGCGTGGCATGCTGGCCGAAGTCGCGCCCCGGCGTGACGGCCACGTGCGCCCGCTTCATGAGCTCGAAGGCGAACTCCCAACTGCCCGGAAGGCCCCAGCGCTGCGCCCAGGCGCTGCAGTCGGCCCAGGCGTAGAAAGCGCCGTCCGGCACCACCGGCACGGGCAGGCCGAGCTGCTCCAGCTGGGGAATGAAGAAGTCGCGCCGCGCCTTGAACTCGCCGCGGCGGCGCTCGTACTCGGCGATGCTGTCCGGCTCGAAGCAGGCCAGCGCCGCATGCTGCGCCACCGTGCTGGGGCAGATGAAGAGGTTCTGCGCCAGGCGCTCCACCACCGGCACCAGCGCCTCGGGGACCACCAGCCAGCCCAGGCGCCAGCCGGTCATGCTGAAGTACTTGGAAAAGCTGTTGACGCTGATGAGGTCCTCGCCCAGCGCCAGCCCGGTGTGGCCGAAGGTCTCGTCGTAGCTCAGGCCCAGGTAGATCTCGTCCAGCAGCGTGATCCCGCCGCGCGCCCGCACGAAGGCGTGGATGCGCGCGAGCTCGGCCGGGTGGATGGAGGTGCCGGTCGGGTTGGAGGGCGAGGCCAGCAGCACGCCGCGCGTGCGCGGCCCCCAGGCCGCCTCCACCTGCCCGGCCGTGAGCTGGAAGCGCCCCGCCGCATCCGTGGGCAGCAGCACGGCGCGGCCCTCGGCGGCGCTCACGAACTGCCGGTTGCAGGGATAGGAGGGGTCCGGCATGAGGATCTCGTCGCCCGGATCGACCAGCGCCAGGCAGGCCAGCTGCAGCGCGGCCGAGGCGCCGGCCGTGACCACGATGCGCCGCGCCGGCACCTGCACGCCGAAGCGCTCGCCGTACCAGGCCGCGATGCGCTCGCGCAGCGCGGGCAGGCCGCAGGCGGCGGTGTACTGCGTGCGGCCGTCCCGGATGGCGCGCTCGGCCGCCGCCTGCACGGCCGGCGGCGCCGTGAAGTCCGGCTCGCCGATGTTCAGGAAGACCATGGGCCGGTCGCTGGCGGCGCTCTCGCGCGCCAGGCGCTCGGCGGCCTTGGCCACCTCCATCACGTAGAAGGGCTCGATGCGTTCGGCGCGGCCGGCGATGCGCATCCTTCAGGGTCCTTTGCTGCGGTTCCGGTCGGCCTCGGTCTCCTGCGGCCGCAGGGTCGGGGCCAGGCCGTTGAGCACCGCGTTGACGTACTTGTAGCCGTCGGTGCCGCCGAACTCCTTGGCCAGCTCGATGCATTCGTTGAGGACCACGCGCCAGGGCACGTCCAGGGCGTGCTGGAACTCCCAGGCGCCGATCCACATGATGGCCCGCTCGATGGGCGAGAGCAGCTCCAGCTTGCGGTCCAGGAGCGGCACGATCAGCGCGTCGAGCTGTTCGCCCTCGCGGATGGCGCCGTGCAGCAGGGCGTCGTAGTGCGACGAGTCGGCCTTGTGGAAGCCGGAGAGGTCACGGGTGAAGCGGTCGATGGCCTCGGGCTCGTTGCCGCCCACGAGGTGCTGGTACAGGCCCTGCAGCGCGAACTCGCGCGCGCGCGTGCGGGCCGACTTGGCCGAGGCCTTGCGCGCACCGGTGCTGGTCAGGCCCGGGCCGGACAGGGGCCGCGGCGGTCGGGGCGGGCGCGCGTTGCCGCCGGCGTCCTGGGTGTCGTCGCTCATTCGATGCCGTCCAGCAGGCGTGCCATCTCGACCACCACGCGGGCGGCGTCCACGCCCTTGTCCGTCTGGCGGGCGATGGCCTGGGCCATGTTCTCGGTGGTGAGGATCACGTTGGCGATGGGCAGGCGCTGGTCCAGCCCCACGCGGGTCACGCCGGCGGCCGACTCGTTGGCCACCAGCTCGAAGTGGTAGGTCTCGCCGCGGATGATGCAGCCCAGGGCGATCAGCGCGTCGAAGCGGCCGGTCTGCGCCAGGCCCTGCAGCGCGATGGGGATCTCCAGCGCGCCGGGGACGAACAGGTGGGTGATGTCGGCCGAGGCGACGCCCAGCCGCTCCAGCTCGCCCAGGCAGGCGGCCGCCAGGGCGTTGGTGACGCTCTCGTTGAAGCGTGCCTGCACGATGCCGATGCGCAGGCCCTTGCCGTCGAGGCGGGGGGCCTGGCCTTTGTCAGCGCCAAACATGAATGGGGTTCTTTCGTTTTGCGGCGTCCATCGGGGAACGGACGCGGACTTTCAGGAGGGATTGAGGTAACCGGTGACTTCGAGGCCGTAGCCCGCCATGCTGGGCATGCGGCGCGGTGCGCCCATGAGCGCCATGCGGTGCACGCCGCATTCGCGCAGGATCTGCGCCCCGATGCCATAGGTGCGCAGGTCCATGCGCCCGCGCTCGGGCGCCTGGGCCGGCCGCGCCGTGCCCTCGAACTGCTCCAGCAGCTGCTCGGCCGACTCGCCGCCATTGAGCAGCACCACCACGCCGCGGCCTTCGCGGGCGATGTGCGCCAGGCTGCGGTCCAGTGGCCAGGAGTGCAGGGGGCGCCCGACTTCCAGGGCGTCCAGCACCGACAGCGGCTCGTGCACGCGCACCGGCACGATGTCCTCGGGGCCCCACTCGCCCATGACCAGGGCCAGGTGCAGGCCGGCGCTGGGCTCGTCGCGCCAGGCGTGCGCGGTGAAGAGGCCGTGGGCGGTCTGCAGCGGACGCGAGCCCAGCTTGCGCACCAGGCTTTCGTGGCGGCTGCGGTACTCGATCAGGTCGGCGATGGTGCCGATCTTCAGGCCGTGTTCGGCGGCGAAGGACTGCAGGTCCGGCAGGCGGGCCATGGTGCCGTCGTCCTTCATGATCTCGCAGATGACGGCGGCGGGCGTGAGGCCGGCCATGTGGGCCAGGTCGCAACCGGCCTCGGTGTGGCCGGCGCGCATGAGGACGCCGCCGTCCACCGCCTGCAGCGGGAAGATGTGGCCCGGCTGCACCAGGTCTTCGGCGCGCGCGTTCGCGCCCACGGCGGCACGGACGGTGCGGGCGCGGTCGGCGGCGCTGATGCCGGTGGTCACGCCCTCGGCGGCTTCGATGGAGACCGTGAAGGCGGTGGCGTGCTTGGTGCCGTTGCGCGTGACCATGGGCGGCAGGCGCAGGCGCTCGCAGCGCTCGCGCGTGAGGGTCAGGCAGATCAGGCCGCGGCCGAAGCGGGCCATGAAGTTGATGGCCTCGGGCGTGACGTGGTCGGCGGCGAGGACGAGGTCACCCTCGTTCTCGCGGTCTTCCTCGTCCACCAGGATCACCATGCGGCCGGCGCGCAGCTCGGCGACGATGTCCTCGACCGGCGAGATGGCGACCGGCGCCAGGGGGCTGAGAAGGGCGGCGTTCATGGCGTGGCTTTCAGGGAGGGGGCGCCGGCGAGCATGCGCTCGACATAGCGCGCGATGAGGTCGATTTCCAGGTTGACGGCCTGGCCGCTTCGCAAGCTGCGCAGGGCCGTGTTCTCCACCGTGTGGGGAATGAGGTTGATGCTGATCTCGCAGCCTTCGGGCAGGTCGCGCACGCGGTTGACGGTGAGGCTCACGCCGTTGACGGTGATGGAGCCCTTGAAGGCGAGGTAGCGCCCGAGGGCGGCGGGTGCGAGCAGGCACAGCTCCACGCTCTCGCCCGCGGGCTCGAAGCGCGTCACCTGGCCGATGCCGTCCACGTGCCCCGAGACGATGTGCCCGCCCAGGCGGTCGTGCGCACGGAGGGCCTTTTCCAGGTTGACCTCGCCCCCGGCTTCGGACAGGCCCGCGGTGCAGGCGAGCGATTCTGCGGAGATGTCGATGGTGAAGCGGGCGGCCGCGGCGTCCAGCGAGGTGACCGTCATGCAGGCGCCATTGAGCGCGATGCTGTCACCCAGGCCCACGTCGTCCAGGTAGCCGGCGGGCGCCTGGACGGTGAGGCGCTTGCCGTGCTGCAAGGAGCTTCCGAGGTCGTGGACGGCGGCGATGCGCCCCACGCCGGTGATGATGCCGGTGAACATCGCGGTATTTTCGCAGGGATTGCCGCCCCGCTCCCCGAGGGGGCTCAGAACGCGTCGCGGCCGGGGATGCGGGCGAGCACGCGCAGGTCCGGGCCGACCGGCTGCACGCCGCGGAACGCGAGCGGCACGCCCTGGGCCAGCGCGTCGAAGGGCCCGATGGCGGCCAGCCCGCGGCCGGGCCCGAGCAGGCGCGGCGCGAGGTACAGCAGGAACTCATCGACGAGCCCTTCGCGCACCAGCGAACCGTTGAGCTTGAAACCGGCCTCCACGTGCAGCTCGTTCACCTCGCGGGCGGCCAGGTCGCGCAGCATGGCGGCCAGGTCCACCTTGCCGTGGTCGCCGGGCAGGGCGATCACGCTGGCGCCTTCGCTCTCCAGGATGCGGCGGGCCGGGCTGTCGTCCACGGCGGCATAGACCAGCACCTCGCGCCCCGTCTGCAGGAGCCTGGCCGAGCGCGGAAGCTCCAGGCGGCTGTCCACCACCACCAGCCGGGGCTGGCGCGGCGTGGGGACTTCCCGCACATCCAGGCGCGGGTCGTCCTCCAGCACGGTGCCGATGCCCGTGAGCACGGCACAGGCCCGGGCGCGCCAGGCGTGGCCGTCGGCCCGCGCCGCAGCGGAGGTGATCCACTGGCTGGCCCCGTTGCCCAGGGCCGTGGTGCCGTCCAGCGAGGCGGCGATCTTCATGCGCACCCAGGGCGTGCCACGGACCATGCGGCTGAAAAAGCCGATGTTCAGCTCGCGAGAGGCCTCGGCGCCCGGGCCGACCTCCACGGCGATGCCGGCCGCGCGCAGGCGCTCGAAGCCCCGGCCGCCGACCTTGGGGTTGGGGTCCTGCAGGCTGGCGACCACGCGGGCGATGCCGGCGCCGGCCAGCGCCTCGCAGCAGGGGCCGGTGCGGCCGTGGTGCGAACAGGGCTCCAGGGTGACGTAGGCGGTGGCGCCCCGCACCTCGTTCCCGCGGGCCTGCGCATCGCGCAGGGCCATGACCTCGGCATGCGCCTGCCCGGCGGCCTGGGTGAAGCCTTCCCCGAGCAGGCGGCCGGCGGCGTCGACGATCACGCAGCCCACGTGGGGGTTGGGGCTGGAGATGTAGAGGGACTGCTCGGCCAGAGCGAGGGCGCGGGCCATGGGGTCCGGCAGCGGCTCGGTGGGGTCGGAAGGAGGAAGGGGCAAGGTCGTGGGGTGCAAAGCTCAGGGCCAGCAGGACTTTACATCGGCACCGCCCGTGCGATCCCGCCCGCCGGACTCGTCCAGGCTCAGGGTGCCGCACGGGGTGTCCTGCTGCTGGGCCCCCTGCGGCTCGGCCTGGAGCACGAAGGTGGCGGCCTGGGGCTGGCCGGTGGCGAAGCGCAGCTCGTAGTGGCCGGCCAGGTCAGTCACGCAGCGCGTCTGCGGCAGCGTGTTGCCCAGGTAGGTCATCTGCGTGGTGTAGCGGCGCTCCATCTGCTGCGCGATTTCCTGCAGGCAGGCGGCCGCAAGCGTGCGGCGGCTCTTGCGCACGTGCGACTGGTAGCCAGGGTAGGCGATGGCGGCGAGGAGGCCGACGATCGCGACGGCGATCATGAGTTCGATGAGGGTGAAGCCGCGGGCGGGGGTGGGGCGGCTGCGTGCGGCCGGGGTGTGCTGGGAGCTCATTCCTTCACCACCTCGCGCCAGGCCAGGCGGCCTTTGAACTTGAGGGTCTTGGCCGCGCCGGGGCCGGTGTCCACCTGCCCGATGCTCGGCCCCTGGGTGCCGGTGCTGTCGCCACTTCCGCCGACCAGGATCGTGGCGCCGCCGTCGGGGCGGCGCATCAGCTGTGGCTGGGTCGGTACGCCCACGTCCAGGTCGACGGAGCCGATGAAGCGGGCGCCGATCCGATCGTTGTCCATCGATCCGTCACGGTCCGTGTCGAGCACGCCGGTGTCCAGTCCGGCGCCAGTGAAGGGGTCCAGCACGTTCAGGAAGCCCCGTCCGCCGGGGGTGCAGGGGTCATTGGTGACGGGGTACATGGAGGCCGCGAGGAGCACGGGCAGGCCGAGGTCGACGACGCGGGATTCGGTGACGATCCGCTCGCCCTTCAGGCCGGGCTGTGAGAAGTCCACGAACCATCCTTTTAGACCGGCCATGTCCTGGCTGGACGCGGAGGAGAAAGTTCGGGCCGACGCTTCCCGCACAGCGGCGCCTTGGCGGCGCTGTTGATCTTGTCGAAGGGGTCGTCCCATGCGGGAGCGGGAAGGCCGACGGCGTCGTCCATGGCGCGGCCGCCGCCTGCGTAGGTTGAGGTGGGCTGGCGCTTGCCCGCGAAGTAGCGCAAGGCTTCATACATCATCTCGCCCACGGGATTACCCCAATCGGGGAATTCGCCCGGAAGCGGACCGCGGTCCGTGAGGAACGGGCCGCGGTACCGAGGGTTGGTCATGCCGTTGTTGTGGTCACGAATGCGCAGTGCGTCATAGCTGCGCACGATGCCGGTCGCACCGGTGAATTGACCAGTCCGGGCATTGACTTCGTCAGTGAAAGACGAGATCACCTTGCGCAGCCGCCCGCCCGCCATGCTGTTGTCGTAGCTGCCAGTCAGGAGCCCGAACTGCATGGCTCCCGACTCGCCGTACTCGTGCAGGAGCCCCGTCGGTTTGTTGGTGCCACTGGGGTATTGCTTGCAGCCTTGAGTGAAGCCGGGGGTGCAGACGGAGACGCGGACGGTGTAGTTCGTTCGCCGTGGGGTCGGGTTCTCTTCCAGCCTTTGCACATCGGCGAGCACTGGCGCCTCGCTAGATGCCCACTTCCACACGCGGCTAGTCGAGTTTTCCACGACCGAAAGCCAGGGCGGCAGGTTGCTGCAGTTGGCGAGCACACTGCAGTCCACCCCGTTCGTGCGCGTGACGTTGCCGAAGAAGTGACGCTTGCCCGCGTTCGGCTGCGGAACCGGTGTGTAGTCGCTGATGCGGTAGGCGTCGACCGCCTCGCTTGTGTATTCCTTGGCCCAGGAATGCGCGTCCTGGGGAATGTAGGCGCGGCGCAGGACGGTTTGGGTCTCGGTGTCAACGTCCCGCATGCCTCCGTACAGCACGACGCGCAGTGCGTCGATACGGCTGGTGGTGACGTAGTTGAGCCAGTTCCCCGACCACTGACCGACGCAGCGGCCATCGGGGGTAGTCCTCGTCGGTGTGAAGCCTTGCGGCAATGACGGGACCCCATAGGTGTAGCAGTAGTTGGGGTTGAACAGCCCCAGATACGTGATCCCCGGCTTGAACCGGATGTCCAGCGTCCCATCCCCATCGATGTCGCTCGCATCGTTGTAGGCCTCGTAGAACAGCCGGTGGTCCTTGCCCGACACCAGCATGACCAGCGGCGGGGCCGACTGTTGCACGGACAGCGGCACCGGCGGAATGGTGAGGCCCCAGGCCGTGGTTGCCAGGGCTGCGGCGACGATGGCCAGGAGGCTTCGCATCGGTGAAGGGCATCGGCGCTTCGGCGGTGTGCCAGGCAGACGAGGACTCTCATTCGGTCGCATAGATCGACTCCAGGACGACTTCGGCCCGACCGTCGGTGCCACCCGCCCGCGCGGTGATGCGATAGCGCTTGCAGGTGGCCGGGTCGGACGGGTTCGGGCCGCAGGGGAAAGCGCCGCCCAGGTATTCGGCGAGGTACCGGGGTGTGAAGGTCAGGGCCCCCGCGCCGACGGTCTGCGCATCGGACCACTCGGCCGCCGGTGCGGTCTTCCAGCGCAGGCTGCCGTCTGCCGGTGCAGGGCAGGCGCGCACCGACAGGCCGGCGCCCGTCACATCCGTGCAGGGCCCCCCCGCGGGCGCGGGCGTGGGGCGCAGCTGCTCCAGGCGCTGTTCCACGTCCCGCAGGGCCGCCTCGGCAGCCTGGAAGGTCGCGGCCCGGTCGAGCGCCTGGCCGGCCATGCGCTCCTCGTGCAGCACGAGGCGTAGGCTGGCCAGGCCCAGGACCAGCATGACCGCCAGCAGCACCAGGCTCACGATGACCACCATGCCGCGCTGGGCGCGGCGGCGCTTTCGGGCGGTGAGGGCATGCGGGGCGATCATCGGACCGGGGCTGTGCATCGCTTACTTCACCGCGTTGCGCAGCGCCGCGACGGCCACCAGCTGTCGCGACAGCGGCTTGCCATCCGTGCCAAGGACCGAGTCGCTGGCCAGCGTGAGCCGCACGCGCAGCGCGATCACTTCGGCGGCCGGGTTGTTCCACAGGCCCGCGAAGTCCTTGGCCGTGCGCCAGGGGCCGCTCACGCTGCCGTTCGCGGCGCGGGTGAGGTAGTCGATCTGCATGTCGGCCACGCCGGGGATGATTTCTTCAGGGACAACGTCGATCGTCGCGGGCGCGGTGGTCTTGCTCTTCTGGAGTCCTCGGCGGTACAGCGAGCGGCCGCCCCGGCTGTTCGTGCCCACGTACCAGAAGGCCGGGTCCCAGCGCACGAGCAGGGCGCCGCTGGCGAAGGTCTTGTCCTGGGCCTGCGTGCAGCCCGCAGCGAGGCTTCCCAGGCTGGTGCTGCAATTGAGGTAGGGCGCGGCGCCGTAGGCGAGGGCGGAGCCCGAGAGCGCACCGACCTGCAGCAGGGACGCGCTGAAGGCGTCGCAGAGCAGGACCAGGTCGTCGCTTTCCAGGCCGCCCTTGTCCGCCAGGGTGAAGGCGGGCGCCGCCGCGTCGTGGCTCGCGATGCGTCCGTAGCCTGTCTCGGCGCCGCCCGGGCGAAGCAGCAGCACGGCGTCGGTGCCGCTCGCGCGCTGGGCCGCCGCGTTGCCGAAGGCGACGATGGGCGCGCTGTCTTCGGTGCCGTCATAGCCGCGCACGAAGCCGGCGTCGGTATCGGCCCACCAGGCCACGGTGGGGTTTCCGGCGGTGCGCAGCACGTTGGCGCGCAGGGGCGAGCCGCAGGGGGACAGGCCGGTGTCCCGCGCTTCCCGCATCAGCAGGTCGAAGGCGAATCGCGCGTTCTCCTGCAGGCGCGCGAGCTGCTCGGTGTCGCGGTAGGCGACGCGGTTGCTCAGGTAGATGCTCAGGACGCCGCCGATCACCAGCAGACCCAGCAGCAGGGCCACCATGAGTTCCACCAGGCCGACGCCGCGCTGGGAAAACGCAGGCGCCGGTTCGCGGGCCGACGCGGAACCCGCTTTGCGGGGCCGCTGGTGGCGCGCCGTCGAGGGGGAGAGGGCCAGAGCCCGAGCGGGCTTGCCGAAAGCGCTACGCAGGTGGGCGTCCATCAGATCCTCGAGTCGAGCCGGAAGGCCTGTTCGGCCGAGCCGCCCGCAGCGCTGTCGTCCCAGCGGATTTCCACGCTGCACAGGTAGTCGGCCTGGCAGGCCACCCGCACGCAGGTGCTGGTGTCGTCGGCCGAGCCCAGTCCGGCCTTCACGTCGGCGAGCCACTGCTGCAGGCTGTCCTGGGCCAAGGCATGGCTGCTGGCGAGCCCGGCCGACAGGCAGACGAAGTTGCTGCCGGTCCCGTAGGCGCCAGCGCGTGCCTGGTCACGATCGACCCGCAGCACGTCCAGCAGGTACTGGCTCATCATGCTGGCCTGGCTGCGCTGGAGCGCGCCGACGTTCGCGCGCAGCGCACGGGTCTGGAGGGCGGCCAGGCCGATCAGGGCGAAGGCCAGGATCAGCACCGCCACCATGACTTCGATGAGGGAAACGCCGCGCACGCGGCGAAGGGGCGGCCCGGGACGTAAGCGGTGGCTCATGACTTGGCTTCGCAGGCACTGCTGACCGCCGCCGGCGTGGTGAGGACCACGCGGCCGGTCCGGATGACCACCAGGTCGCGCGCCCGCTCCGCGTCCGGCAGGGAGCTGGCCGTGCTGCAGACGCGCAGCGTGCCGTTGCCGGACGCTTCGCCGCTGGGCCGGAAGAAGATGCGGTCCTGGAAGGCCAGGTTGCCCCGCACGAGAAGCTGCGTGCCTGCCGCAGGCGTGCGCGACAGCACCGCTTCGCCGGTATCGAGGGCGCTGTTGGCATTGGTGTCCTGGAAGACGAGCCAGCCGGTGTCCCAGCGCTGGGCGGCGTCGGTGCTGCAGGTGCTGCCGTCCTGGCTGCGGCAGACGGTGATGCGCTGGCCGCGGCGGATGGCTTCGCCGCGCGCGCGGGCCAGGGTGGCCATCAGATCGCTGCTGGCGGCGGACAGGCGGGCCGTATGGATCTGCCGCAGGAAGGATGGAGCGGCCAGCGTGGCGAGCACGACGAGGATGGCGATGCCCACCATGAGCTCGATGAGCGTGAGCCCGCGCAGCAAGGCCGCGGGCCGGGCAGACCAGGATGGGCGCGGCATCCCGCGACTATGCGGGAAATGTCACCCGAAAGGCAACACAAATCAGGCTTTTGGTTGCGTAATCGCCGCCTGATGCGGCCTCAGATGTCCGTCTTGATCAACGCCGTGAAGTCCCGCACGTCCTCGAAGCTGCGGTAGACGCTGGCAAAGCGCACGTAGGCAACCTTGTCCAGCTTCTTCAGCTCGCGCATCACCAGCTCCCCGACGGCGGACGACGCAATCTCCCGCACGCCCATGTTCAGGAGCTTCTCCTCGATGCGCTCGACGGCCCGGTCCACCTGCTCGGTGCTGACCGGGCGCTTGCGCAGCGCGAGCTTCATGGAGCCCAGCAGCCGGCCGCGGTCGTACTCGACCCGCCGGCCGTCCTTCTTCACCACGGCGGGGAAGGCCACGTCGGGCCGCTCGTAGGTGGTGAAGCGCTTCTCGCAGTGCGCGCACTGGCGCCGCCGGCGGATCGACTCGCCGTCTTCGGCGACACGCGTCTCGACCACCTGGGTTTCGGCGTTGCCGCAGAAGGGGCATTTCATGGCAGGTTCAGGCGCTTCTCAGCGGTAGACCGGAAAGCGGCGCGTGAGGGCGTTGACCTTCTCGCGCACCGCCTGCAGGTTGGCGGCATCGCGCGGATTGTCCAGCACGTCGGCGAGGAGGTTGGCGGTGATGCGCGCCTCTTCTTCCTTGAAGCCGCGCGTGGTCATGGCGGGCGTTCCGATGCGAACGCCGCTGGTGACCATGGGCTTTTCCGGGTCGTTGGGGATGGCGTTCTTGTTGATGGTCATGTGGGCTTCGCCCAGCACCGCCTCGGCTTCCTTGCCGGTGATGCCCTTGGCCCGCAGGTCCACCAGCATCACGTGGCTTTCGGTGCGGCCGCTCACGATGCGAAGGCCGCGCTGCACCAGCGTCTCGGCCACGACCTGCGCGTTCTTCACCACCTGCTGCTGGTAGGTCTTGAACTCCGGCGCCAGGGCTTCCTTGAAGGCCACCGCCTTGGCCGCGATGACGTGCATCAGCGGGCCGCCCTGCAGGCCGGGGAAGATGGCGCTGTTGATGGCCTTCTCGTGCTCCGGCTTCATGAGGATGATGCCGCCGCGCGGGCCGCGCAGGCTCTTGTGCGTGGTGGAGGTGACCACGTCCGCGTGCGGCACCGGGTTGGGATAGACGCCCGCGGCGATGAGGCCGGCGTAGTGCGCCATGTCCACCATGAAGATCGCCCCGACCTCGCGGGCCACGCGGGCGAAGCGCTCGAAGTCGATGCGCAGCGCATAGGCCGAGGCGCCCGCGATGATCAGCTTGGGCCGGCTCTCGCGCGCCTTGCGTTCCATGGCGTCGTAGTCGATCTCTTCCTTGTCGTTCAGGCCGTAGGAGACCACGTTGAACCACTTGCCGCTCATGTTGAGCGCCATGCCGTGGGTCAGGTGGCCGCCTTCGGCCAGGCTCATGCCCATGATGGTGTCGCCCGGCTTGAGGAAGGCGAGGAACACGGCCTCGTTGGCCTGGGCGCCCGAGTGCGGCTGCACGTTGGCGGCCTCGGCACCGAAGAGCTGCTTCAGGCGCGAGAGCGCCAGCTGCTCGGCGATGTCCACGTTCTCGCAGCCGCCGTAGTAGCGCTTGCCGGGGTAGCCCTCGGCGTACTTGTTGGTCAGCTGCGTGCCCTGGGCCGCCATCACGGCGGGCGAGGCGTAGTTCTCGCTGGCGATCAGCTCGATGTGCTCTTCCTGGCGGCGGTTCTCGGCCTGGATCGCGGCGAAGAGTTCGGGGTCGGTTTGCTCGATGAGGATGTGGCGGTCGTACATGGCGGCAGTCCTGAGAGACGGTGTTCCCTGTTCACGAACAAGGGCTGCCCAGGCGAACGGCTGAACACCGCCAGTGCGGTGGCACGCTTCCCCGTGGTGACCCACGTCGGCCGTGGCCGCCGGCGCGGGGTGTGCCGCCGGCGCCGCGCCTATCGCCAGTCGCGTACCGCGCGAGTGTAGCCCAGGGTTTTCCTCAGGAGAGCGAGGCGACGCGCGCCTGCTCGGGGCCCGGCGCCTCGGGCTGGGCCGGGACCTGGGTGCGCAGCGACGGGGAGGCAAAGGGCGAGATGTTGCGGCCGGCGGCCACCTGGCGCAGGCGCTCGTGCTCGGCCAGCACCTTCTCGGCGTAGCCGTTGTCGTCCGGCAGGTTGGCCGCGCCCACGTACCACTTCAGGCCGGCCTCGACGGAGCCGGCGCGCTGGATGCACTCCTGCAGCACCCGCACGCCCACGCGCAGGTTGGAGACAGGGTCGAAGGCGGCGTGCTTGCCGCCGAAGAGGTCGTATTTCTCGCCGTGGACCTTGGTCATGACCTGCATGAGGCCCTGCGCGCCCACGGGGCTCTGGGCGAAGGGATTGAAGCCCGATTCGATGGCCATCACGGCCAGGATCAGCGTGGGGTCCACCTTGGCCTTGACGCCCAGCTGGTAGGCCTCCGCCACCAGCGCGCTGATCGGCTCCGGCGCGACGCGGTACTTGCGGCTCAGCCAGAAAGCCACGGCGGCCTGCTGCTTGGGCAGCTCGCCGGGGTCGGCGGCGGTGGCCCGCAGGATGCCGGTGAGGTCCGGCACCAGTCCCATGGCGTCGGCCTTGCGCGCCTGCAGCCAGCCGGCCAGGTGCGTCTCGCCGGTTTCGCGCAGGTCGGGCCGCACGCCCAGCGCGAGCGCGGCCACGACCGTGGCCAGCCCGAGCAGGGCAAAGCCGTTGTGGGTGATGTCGAGGAATCCCTGGGCCACGTCCGATGCGAACACGCGCAGGCCGCTGAGAATCTCGTTCGACGCTGTCATAGCACTTCCTTTCTCACGCGGAAGGCGCTGCCGGACACCTGGCCGGCGCGTCTTCTCGTTCTGATGGGGATGCGGTCTGCAAGGGCGCGCATGCATTGCCTCCTGCGCGGCGCTTCAGACCTCGCCGGGGTCGGCAGCGGAAAGAGCGAACCCTGGCTCGGCCAGGGCGGCGGATTCTAGGCACGGGCAAAATAACTGGTCAAGCATAAAAGACCAAATCGTTATACGGGTTTACCGTGGAAGTTCCCAAAATACCGTGAAAAATTGCAAGCAAACGTCAGCAGGCGCCGATTGGCCGCGTGGGATAGGGGCGCGTCATCGCGATCTGGCAATCGGAAGCCATTTCTCGATTGATTGTCGGAATTAGGTGGTCCGGGGGCGCCGGCGTAAATTCCGCTGCGTCCGCGTCATGCGGGCATCGCCGGGACGCTGAAGGCGAAACGGCACCATCCGGAAGCAATCGTTGCTTCCCGTGCGCTGCGAAACAAGATGCTTTCGCAGCGCCGCCGCAGCCGGGCTTGGCGCCCGCTGCTCCGAAGGCCCGGCTCGGCATCACCGCCGTACCGGGCCTTCTTCATGTCCCCGAGCTGCGTTTCGGCGCGGAGCACTGCGCAATCGCGGCGAGAATAGCGGTTTGCCCTTCATGCGGTCGCCGTCCGAGCGACCCGAGATAAGCCAGTGAATCAAGCCACGCTCAAACCCCACGACATCCAGGCGCTCGACGCATTGACCGGAGGGGCCTTCACCGCGCCGACCTCCGGCGAGCGCGCGTCCCGCCTGCGCGAATGGCTGGCCTCCGAGCCCGAAGCCGAGCAGATGCAGCTGGTGTTCCGCGAACTCAGCAGCCGTGACAAGGGCGCGGCGCGCGTGGTGCGCGAGCGGCTCGACGAGATCAAGCGCGCCAAGGGCCAGGAGGCCATCGCCGCCGAATGGAGCGCCAAGGCCGAGGGCCTGCTGGCCCAGCCCAAGCTCAACATCGCCGACGCCATGGCCTGGCAGCGCGACGCCGCCAAGGCCGGTGCGCCCCTGAGCCGCGAGCCGCTGGCGGGCCTCAAGGCGCAACTGGCCGAGCGCATCCGCGGCATCGAGGACCTCCAGCACCGCGTGCAGGTCCAGCGCGAAGCGGCCGTGCTGCTCGCGCAGCGCATCGAAGTCCTGTCCACCAAGCCCTGGCGCGATGCACAGGCTGCCGCCGAGGCCCTGCGCGTGGACGTGCCCGACTGGCAGTCCCAGGCCGACGCGCTGGTGCAGGACCCCGGCTGGGTGAGCGTGGATGCCCGCTTTCCGCCCTTGCTGGACGCCTCGCGCAGCCAGCTCCAGCTGGTCTGGGAAGCCTTCCAGACGGCGCTGTCCCAGACGGCCGCCGCCGACGCCGATCCTGCTGCGCCGCTGCCGCCCGTGCCCGTGTGGGCCGACGAGGTCCGCGCTGCCCGGGGCCTGCCGCCCGAGGCGCCGCCCGCCAAGCCCGGCAAGCCCAAGGTCGATCCGCAGGCGCGCGCGCACGCCAACGAGGCCGTGTCCGCGGCCCTGGCCCGCCTGCAGAAGGAAGTGACCGAAGGCCACGGCAAGGCGAGCACCGACGCCGCCGCCGCCCTGCGCACCGCGCTCAAGGAGCATGGCCGCCTGGTCGACGACAAGCTGGAGAGCGAGGCGCACGCCGCGCTCGCCGCCGCCGGCGAGATGGAAGGCTGGCAGCGCTGGCGCACGGACCAGCTGCGCCAGGAACTGGTCGCCAAGGCGGAGAACCTGTTCGAGTCGGTGCCGGTCCGGGGTGCGCCGGCCTCACGGGCTGGCGAGGCGACGCAGGCGCCGTCCAAAGACGAGACTCCCGCCAGCAGCGAGGTGCCGACTGCGGTCGCAGGCGAAATGCCCGGCCCGGACGAGGCCGCGCGGACCGAAGAAGTCGCCGCGCCCGCGCCTGAGCAGCAGCCCATCGCACAGGCCGCCCCCGAGCAGGAGCCCGTTGCAGAGGCCGCCTCGCCGGAAGCCGAAGCCGCCTCCGCGCCGGAAGCCGAAGCCGCCTCCGCGCCGGAAGCCGAAACCGCCGGCGAAGCCGATACCGACGCCGCTGCGCAGGCCGCCACACCGGCGAGCGAAGCCGCTGCCGCACCGGCATCCGGCGCCGGCTCCGAGGCCGCTCCTGCCCGCAAGGCCCGGGGCGGGCGTGCCGCACCGGCCGCCGTGGAGCGCAAGCCCCGCTACGGTGGTCGCCGCATGCAGGAGGAACTGCGCAGCCTGCGCGACCAGTGGAAGAAGCTGGACCAGGGCGGTGCACCCAACCACGCGCTGTGGAAGCGTTTCGACCACGCCTGCAACGAGGCCTACAAGGTGGTCGAGGCCTGGCTGGAGAAGGTCAAGACCGAGTCCGCCGAGCACCGCGCGCGCCGCCTCGCGCTCATCGAGGAGCTGCGGGCCTGGGCGGCCGGCAACGAGGGCGGTGCCCAGGCCGACTGGAAGGCCTTCGCGCGCGCCCTCCACCAGTTCGAGTCGCGCTGGCGCGAGGCCGGGCACCTGAGCGAGAAAGCCTTCGCCGAACTCCAGCCGCAGTGGAAGGAGGCCCTGGCCGCCGCCGAGGCGCCGCTGGCCGGCGTGCAGAAGCAGAGCCTGGAGCGCCGGCACGCCATGATCGAGGAGGCCAAGGCGCTGGGCGCGCAGCCGGCCCTGCGCATCGATGCGGTCAGGTCGCTGCAGCAGCGCTGGCAGGCCGAGGCGCAGGCGGTTCCGCTGGAGCGCAAGCAGGAGCAGAAGCTCTGGGAGGCCTTCCGCAAGCCCATCGACGACGCATTCAACCGCAAGAGCGAGGAGCGCGAACGCGCGGCCGCCTCGCTGAGCGAGCGCGACCGCGCCGTGCTGGAGTGCTCCAAGGCCCTGGAAGCCGCCAACGCCAGCGGCGACGCGCAGAAGATCCGCACCGCCATGGCGGCCCTGGATGCGGCACTGAAGGGCCAGGCGGCCGAGCGGGCCCAGGCCGCTGCCGCCGCCCCGGCGTCCGCGCCGGAGGGGGCGCCTGCCGCCGACGCCGCGACCGATTCCGACGCTGCGCCCGCGGAGGGCACCGAGGGCACCGAGGGCGACACCGCGGCCGCGCCCCCGCCGCCCAAGCCGGCGCCCAAGCCCGTGGTGGCCCGGCGCGGGGACGACCGCCCGGGCATGAAGCGCGACGAGCCGGCGCAGCCCGGCCGGGGCGGCCGCTTCGGGGACCGCAAGCCGGGTGGCCCCGGGGCAGGGCGGCCGGGCGAGCGCGGCGCCGGCTTTGGCCGTGATGGCGGCCGGGACGCCGGCCGGGGCGGCCGCTTCGGCGACCGCGCGGCCGAGGACCGCGGGCCGCGCCTGGGCGACGTGGCCTTTCGCGCCCAGCGCGATGCGCTGGACCATGCCCAGCAGGCCTTGCGCAAGCTGGCCGCGCAGGCGCACGGCGAGGCCCTGGGCCAGCTGCTGGGCGCCTGGGAACAGCGTGCGCCGGACCAGGTGCCCAGCCAGAGCGAGCTGGGTCGGGCCGTCAGCCCCGCGGTGCGCGGCAGCTGGGTCCAGGCCCTGCAGTCGGGGCCGTCCGGTGACGCTTCCGAGGCCCTGCTGCGCCTGGAGATCGCGGCCGAGGTCCCCACGCCCGCCGAGCACCTCGACGCCCGCCGTGCGTTCCAGCTGCAGCTGCTCACGCGGCGCAACGACCCGTCGCCCGCCCAGACCTGGGGCCAGGACGCGGCCCGCGTGTTCGCCTCGGCGCACCAGCCGAACGTGGCGCGGCGGCTGCAGAACGTGCTGAAGGTGCTGCTGCGCGGCTGAAGCGGGAACCTCGGGGCGACCATCGGGTCGCCCGAGGGGTTCACGCCGCCGGCTGGAAGAAGCCGTCGAACAGCGCGAGCAGCCGGGGAAACTCGCGCGCGAAGCGTTCGCGGTTGACGAAGTAGGCCTCGCAGGCCACGGCGAAGAACTCGCCGTGGTCCGTGGCGCCATACGCGTTGAGCCAGGGCGCCTCGGCGCCGAAGCGTTCGGCCATCACCACCTGTTCACGGAATCGGTCGTAGTCCTCCCGCAGCACCGTGAGCCAGGCCTGCCGGCCGTGGGCGGAACGCAGGGGAGGGCAGCCGTCGGCCGCGCCGTCGCGCAGGTCCAGCTTGTGGGCGAACTCGTGGATGACGAGGTTGTAGCCCTCGTGCGCCAGGCGCCCGCCGGCCTTCACGTCGGACCAGGACAGCATCACCGGCCCGCGGTCCATGGCTTCGCCGGCCAGGACCTCGTCGTACTGGTGCACCACGCCCGCTTCGTCGGTGGCCGTGCGGCGGGCGAGCGCCTCGCCGGGGTGGACCACGATGCCCACGAAGTCGTCGTACCAGGACAGGCCCAGGTGCAGCACCGGCAGCACGGCCTGGGCAGCGATGGCCAGGGCGGTCTCGTCGGTGATCTCCAGGCCGTGTACGCCGTTGAACTCCTTGTCCTGCAGGAAGCGCGCGCTCATCTCGCGCAGGCGCTCGCGCTCGGCCGGGGAACGCGCGGCCAGGAAGGGGTAGTCGCGCAGAACGCCGCGCCACAGCGACTCGGGGATCTGGGGCGGGGGCAGCCGCCGGCGCAGCCAGCCGAACATCAGCGCAGGTCGATGCGGTCCAGGCCGCCGCCGCGTGACAGGCGCAGCACCTGGGCACGCGGTGGGCTGGCCTGCAGGTCCCAGTCGCTCAGGACGATGCGGCGCAGCCCCTCGCCCAGCGCGTGCTCGCCGGGCCGGTGCGTGTGGCCGTGGATCAAGGTGTCCGCGCGCGCCGCGCGCAGCGCATCGCGCGCGCTCGCGGCGTCCACGTCGGCATAGGCGGGAAGGCCGCGCTGGTGGTCGCGGCTGGCGTCGCGCATCTGCCGGGCCATGGCGTGGCGCTGCGCGAGGGGCTTGCGCAGGAACTGCGCCATCCACGCGGGGTCGCGCACCTGCGCGCGGTACTGCTGGTATGCCGCGTCGCCGGTACACAGCGCGTCGCCGTGCGAGAGCAGCCAGCGATGGCCGCCGAAGACGAGCACGGTGGGATCGTGCAGCAGGCCGATGCCGCAAAGCCTGGCCAGGTCCTGCCCGACCAGGAAGTCGCGGTTGCCGGCCATGAAGAAGAGCGGCCGGCGCCGGGCCGCCGAGGCGAGCAGGGCGGCGCAGTCGGCCTCGTAGCCGGGCTCGGCCGCGGCGTCGTCACCGACCCAGGCCTCGAACAGGTCGCCGAGCACGAAGACCGCCTGCGCCGGCGTGTGCGCCAGGTACTCGTCCAGGGCCTCGAAGGTGGTGGGCACCTGCGCCTGCAGGTGCAGGTCGGAGATGAAGTCGACGGCCCCCCAGTCCCCGGATGCCTCCAGTTCGGCGATGGGGGCAGGGGCGGCCGCGTCCACGCTGCCTCGCTTGCTCAGGCCTCGACGGCCTTGGCGATGAGGACGTCGTCCTTGGGCACGTCGTCGTGGAAGCCACGCCGGCCGGTCTTCACGCCGGCGATGCGGTCCACCACCTCGGTGCCCGAGACCACGCGGCCGAAGACGGCATAGCCCCAGCCCTGGGCGCTGGGCGCGGTGTGATTGAGGAAGGCGTTGTCGGCCACGTTGATGAAGAACTGCGCCGAGGCCGAGTGCGGGGCCTGGGTGCGGGCCATGGCCACGGTGTACTTGTCGTTCTTCAGGCCGTTGTTCGCCTCGTTCTCGATCGTGGCGTCGGTGGGCTTTTGCTCCATGCCGGCCGTGAAGCCGCCGCCCTGGACCATGAAGCCGGGAATGACGCGGTGGAAGATGGTGCCGTCGTAGTGGCCCTTCTTCACGTAGCTCAGGAAGTTGGCGACCGTCTTGGGTGCCTTGTCGCCGTCGAGTTCGAGCGTGACGACGCCGTAATCGGTGATGTGCAGTTCGACTTTGTGCTGGGGCATGGTGATTACTCCTTGATCAGGGTGGCCGACTTGATGACCACCGGGGTTCTGGGAACGTCGGACGGGAAGGGCCCGCCCGCGCCGGTCTTGACGGATTCGATCTTCTTGACCACGTCCATGCCGCTGACCACCTTGCCGAAGACGGTGTAGCCGAACAGCTGCGGCGAGCGCTCGAGCGAGGCGCGCGGCACGTTCTCGTACACGCGGCCCTGGAATTCGAACTTCGGCACCGGGTCGCCGGGCGGAATGAGCGTGGGGTCGAGGAAGGCGTTGTCCTTGGTATTGATGAAGAACTGCGCCGAGGCCGAATGCGGGTCGCTGGTGCGGGCCATGGCCACGGTGCCCACCACGTTGCGCGGGCCGCCCGCGGCCAGGGCCTCGCGTCCTTCGTGGCGCAACGGAGCGCGCGTGGGCTTCTCGTTGTAGCGGGTGTCGTAGCCGCCACCCTGGATCATGAAGCTGTCGATGACGCGGTGGAAGATGGTTCCCTCGTAGTGCTTGTCGCGCACGTACTGCAGGAAGTTGGCCACCGTCTTGGGCGCCTTGTCCGGATACAGCTCGATGACGATGTCGCCGGCGCTGGTCTCCAGCTTCACGCGCGGGGCTTCGGGTGTGCCCTGCGCTTGCGCGGCCCAGGGCGACAGGGCCGCGGCCGCGGCCAGCAGGACGGTGGCGGCGCGGCGGTTCAGCCCGTGCGGCGATCGGTTCATGGCGGAAGACTCCTTGATGCTTCTTGCTGTGCTTGGCAGGCCGCGCGGGTGGGACCGCCCGGCAGGGTACACCGGGCAGGGCCCGGCGTGGGGGGCCTAGTTGCGCGGCGGTGCCGCGGGCCTGCGGGAAGGAGCCTTGCGCGGCTCCAGCAGTTCCCGCACGAGCGCGAGCTTGGGCGCGACCGTGGCCGCCGCTGCCGGATCGACCTGCGCCGCACGTCCGTAGGACTGCCCGGCCATGCGCACGTAGATATCGCCCAGGTTCTCATGCGCCACGGCATAGCCGGGGTTGGTGCGCACGGCCATCTCGAGCGCGGTGCGCGCCTTGTCCAGCTCGTTCTGCTGGGCATAGAGGACGGCAAGGTTGTTGTACGGCTCGGGCAACTCGGGGTAGTCCTGGGTCAGGCGTTCGAAGGCGCCGATGGCCTCCGGCGTGCGGCCGCTCTGCGTGAGGATCACGCCGCGCAGGAAACGCATCTGCGGATCGCGCGGCTGGCCGGCCAGGTACTGGTCGGCACGGCCCAGGGCCTGCTCGAGCTGGCCGGCGGACACGAGCTGCCGGACCTCCGAATAGGCGTCGGCCCAGGCCTGCGAAACGGCCAGCAAAAGCGTGGCCGCCAGCAGGGCGCGCAGGCGTCGAAAGAACAGGGGCAGGCCGTGGGGCATCGCGCGAAAACCGCGCCTTTGCAAGCCGCGGGGGGTTATATACTGCGGCGGATTGTAGCCACGGGCTGCCTTGCGCCATGCAGCGCCGGCACCCGCTGCGGCCCGAACAAGAACACCCGAACCCACCGTATCCATCGGCCCTGCCCGCGTGCAGCGGCCGTGAGCATTCATGAGTCTGCGCATCCACAACACGCTCTCGCGGGCGGCCGAGGACTTCGCTCCGATCGACCCCGGGCATGTGCGCATGTACCTGTGCGGCATCACCGTCTACGACCTGTGCCATGTCGGCCATGCCCGCGCCAACGTGGCCTTCGACGTGGTGCGGCGCTGGCTGCAGGCCAGCGGGCTGCGCGTCACCTACGTTCGCAACATCACCGACATCGACGACAAGATCATCCGCCGCGCGGTGGAGAACGGCGAGCCCGTGCGCGCACTCACCGACCGGATGATCGGCGAGATGCACCGCGACTTCGACGCGCTGGGCATCGCCCGCCCGGACCACGAGCCGCGCGCCACCGACTACGTGCCCCAGATGCTGGACATCGTGCGCTCCCTGGAACAGCGCAAGCTCGCCTACCGCGCCACCTCCGGCGACGTCAACTACGCCGTGCGCCGCTTCCCCGGCTACGGCAAGCTCTCGGGCAAGTCGCTGGACGAGCTGCACGCCGGCGAGCGCGTGGCCGTGCTGGACGGCAAGGAAGACCCGCTGGACTTCGTGCTCTGGAAGTCCGCCAAGCCCACCGAGCCGCAGGACGCGCAGTGGGACAGCCCCTACGGCCGCGGCCGCCCCGGGTGGCACATCGAATGCTCGGCCATGTCCTGCGCGCTGCTCGGCGAAACCTTCGACATCCATGCCGGCGGGGCCGACCTCATCTTCCCGCACCACGAGAACGAGATCGCGCAGAGCGAAGGCGCGCACGGCAAGGCCCTCGCGCGCGTGTGGATGCACAACGGCTTCGTCAACATCGACAACGAGAAGATGTCCAAGTCGCTGGGCAACTTCTTCACCATCCGCGAGGTGCTGCAGAAGTTCGACGCCGAAACGCTGCGCTTCTTCATCGTGCGCGCGGACTACCGCAGCCCGCTGAACTACAGCGACGTGCACCTGGACGACGCGCGCAATGCGCTGCGGCGCCTCTACACCGCGCTGGACGCGGTGGCACCGGCACCGATGCTGGCCATCGACTGGCAGGAGCCCCATGCCGCGCGCTTCAAGGCCGCCATGGACAACGACTTCGGCACGCCCGAGGCGGTGGCGGTGCTCTTCGAGCTGGCGGGCGAGGTCAATCGCACGCGCTCGGCACCGCTCGCGGGCCTGCTCAAGGCACTGGGCGGCTGCCTGGGGCTGCTGCAGGGCGAGCCGCGTGCGTTCCTGCAGGGCGGGGCGGCGCTGGACGCCGGCGGCATCGAGCAGCGCATCGCCGAGCGTGCCGCCGCCAAGCAGGCCCGGGACTTCGCCACCGCCGACCGCATCCGCTCCGAGCTGCTCGCGCAGGGCATCGTGCTCAAGGACTCGCCCACCGGCACCACCTGGGAGGCCGCGCCATGAGCGACGCGACCGGCAGCCCCGTGGAGGTCGTGCAGCCTCCCTACTGGCAGGAGGCCTGCAAGCACCTGGCGCGCAAGGACCGCGTGATGAAGCGCCTCATCCCGCAGTTCGGCGACGCCTGCCTGCGTTCGCGCGGCGACGCCTTCACCACGCTGGCGCGCAGCATCGTCGGCCAGCAGATTTCCGTGAAGGCGGCGCAGAGCGTCTGGGACCGCTTCGCGCTGCTGCCGCGCAAGATGGCCCCGGCGGACGTGCTGCGCCTGAAGGTGGACGACATGCGCGCGGCGGGCCTGTCGGCGCGCAAGATCGAGTACCTGGTGGACCTGGCCCTGCACTTCGACTCCGGCGCCATCAAGGCCAGCGCCTGGGACGACATGGACGACGAGGCCGTCATCGCGGAGCTGGTGGACATCCGCGGCATCGGCCGCTGGACGGCGGAGATGTTCCTCATCTTCCACCTCATGCGCCCCAACGTGCTGCCGCTGGACGACATCGGCCTCATCAACGGCATCAGCAAGAACTATTTCTCCGGCGAGGCCGTCAGCCGCAGCGACGCCCGCGAGGTGGCGGCCGCCTGGGCCCCTTTTTGCAGCGTGGCCACTTGGTATATTTGGCGGTCGCTCGATCCGCTGCCGGTCGAGTATTAGGGTCCGGAGCCCCCGCGCGCGGCTCCCCAGAAAACAATCGAGGTCCTCTTGGCCAAACGAACCTTTCTCGATTTCGAGCAGCCCATCGCCGAGCTCGAAACCAAGATCGAAGAACTGCGCTACGTGCAGACCGAGTCGGCGGTGGACATCTCCGAGGAGATCGACCAGCTCTCCAAGAAGAGCCAGCAGCTGACCAAGGACATCTACAGCGAGCTCACCCCCTGGCAGATCACCAAGATCGCGCGCCATCCCGAACGGCCGTACACGCTGGACTACGTGGGCGAAATCTTCACGCAGTTCGTCGAGATGCACGGCGACCGCCATTTCGCCGACGACAAGTCCATCGTCGGCGGCCTGGCCCGCTTCAACGGCCACGCCTGCATGGTGCTGGGCCACCAGAAGGGGCGTGACACGCGCGAGCGCGCCGCCCGCAACTTCGGCATGAGCCGGCCCGAGGGCTACCGCAAGGCGCTGCGCCTCATGAAGACCGCCGAGAAGTTCAAGCTGCCGGTCTTCACCTTCGTGGACACGCCCGGCGCCTACCCCGGCATCGACGCCGAGGAACGCGGCCAGTCGGAAGCCATCGGCCGCAACATCTTCGAGATGGCGCAGCTGCAGGTGCCCATCATCACCACCATCATCGGCGAGGGCGGCTCCGGCGGCGCGCTGGCCATCTCGGTGGCCGACCAGGTGCTCATGCTGCAGTACTCCGTGTATTCGGTCATCAGCCCCGAAGGCTGCGCCTCCATCCTCTGGAAGACCGCCGACAAGGCCCAGGACGCGGCCGATGCCATGGGCATCACGGCGCATCGCCTCAAGGCCCTGGGCCTGGTCGACAAGATCGTGAGCGAGCCGGTGGGCGGTGCCCACCGCGACCACCGCCACATGGCCGCGCTCCTCAAGCGCGCCCTCAACGACGCCTGGCGCCAGGTGGCCGACCTCAAGCCGCGCGAGCTGCTGGACCGGCGCTACGAGCGGCTGCAAAGCTATGGCCGCTTCAACGACACCAAGGCCGAAGCCCTCTGAGTCGTCCTCCCCGGCGCGCGGGCCCGTGGAGGCCGCGCTCGCCGACGTGCCCGTGGGCGTGCCGCTGGGCGTGGCCTACAGCGGCGGTGCCGATTCCACGGCGCTTCTCCTCGCCGCCGCGCGGCTGCGGCCCGGCCAGGTGCAGGCCCTGCATGTCCACCATGGCCTGCAGGCCGCGGCCGACGACTTCGAGCGCCATTGCGCGCAGGTCTGCGAATGCCTGGGCGTGCCGATCCACGTCGAGCGCGTCGATGCGCGCCACGCGCCCGGCGACAGCCCCGAGGATGCCGCCCGCCGTGCCCGCTACGAAGCCCTCGCGCGCGTGGCGCAGGCCCATGGCCTGCGCACGGTGCTGCTCGGCCAGCACGCGGACGACCAGGTGGAGACGCTGCTGCTGGCGCTGAGCCGCGGCGCGGGCCTGCCCGGCCTGGCCGGCATGGCGCCGTCCTTCGAACGCGACGGCGTCACCTTCCTGCGCCCCCTGCTGCGCCTGCCCGGGCCGGTGCTGCGGGAATGGCTGCGAACCCAGGGACAGGGCTGGATCGAGGACCCGAGCAACGCCGACACCGGCCTCACGCGCAACCGCATCCGCCACGGGCTCATGCCCGCGCTGGAAGCGGCCTTCCCGGCCTTTCGCGACACCTTCGCGCGCTCGGCCCGGCACGCGGCGCAGGCGCAGCGGCTGCTGCACGCGCTGGCGCAGGACGACCTGTCCGCCATGCAGGGCGACCCGGACATCGCGGCCCTGCAGCGCCTGCCCCGCGAGCGCCAGGCCAACCTGCTGCGCCATTGGCTCGCTGCCGGCCACGGCGTGGCCTGCAGCAGCGCGCAACTGGAGGAACTGCTGGACCAGGTGCAGGCCTGCCGCACGCGCGGCCATGGCATCCGCATCAAGGTCGCCTCCGGCCGCGTCGAACGCGAAGGCCCGCGGCTGGCCTGGCACCCGGCGATATAATTTCGCCGCTTTTGCGCAGGACGCCCCGTCCTTGCGGCCAGCGACTTCCAGCCTTGCCGCCCGCGCGCCTTTCTCTTCTTTTCCATGGCATTGATCGTTCACAAATACGGCGGCACGTCGATGGGCTCGACCGAGCGCATCCGCAACGTCGCCAAGCGCGTGGCCAAGTGGGCGCGGGCAGGCCACCAGATGGTCGTGGTGCCCAGCGCCATGAGCGGCGAGACCAACCGCCTGCTCGGCCTGGCCAAGGAGCTGTCGCCCGCGCGCTCCTCCGATGCCCTGCTGCGCGAGCTGGACATGCTGGCCTCCACGGGCGAGCAGGTCTCGGTCGGCCTGCTGGCCATCGCCCTGCAGGCCGAGGGCCTGGAGGCGGTGAGCTACGCGGGCTGGCAGGTGCCGGTGCGCACCAACAGCGCCTACACCAAGGCCCGCATCGAATCCATCGAGGACAAGAAGGTCCGCGCTGATCTTGCCGCCGGCAAGGTCGTCGTCATCACGGGCTTCCAGGGCGTGGACGAGAAGGGCAACATCACCACGCTCGGCCGTGGCGGCAGCGACACCTCGGCGGTGGCGGTGGCCGCTGCCATGCAGGCGGCCGAATGCCTGATCTACACGGACGTGGACGGCGTCTACACCACCGATCCGCGCGTGGTGCCCGAGGCACGGCGCCTGTCGTCGGTCAGCTTCGAGGAAATGCTCGAGATGGCCTCCATGGGCTCCAAGGTGCTGCAGATCCGCTCAGTGGAGTTCGCGGGCAAGTACCGCGTGCCCCTGCGCGTGCTGTCCAGCTTCACACCCTGGGACATCCCGATCGAGGAAGAAGCCCACTCCGGCACCTTGATCACTTTTGAGGAAGACGAACAAATGGAACAAGCCGTTGTCTCCGGCATCGCGTTCAACCGCGACGAGGCCAAGATCTCCGTGCTGGGCGTGCCCGACAAGCCCGGCATCGCCTACACCATCCTGGGTGCGGTGGCCGACGCCAACATCGAGGTGGACGTCATCATCCAGAACATCTCCAAGGACGGCAAAACCGACTTCAGCTTCACGGTGCACCGCAACGACTACGCGCGCACCGTGGACCTGCTCAAGACCAAGGTGCTGCCCAGCCTGGGCACGGACCAGATCGAGGGCGACACCCGCATCTGCAAGGTCAGCATCGTGGGCATCGGCATGCGCAGCCACGTGGGCATCGCCAGCAAGATGTTCCGCGCGCTGTCGGAGGAGGGCATCAACATCCAGATGATCTCCACCAGCGAGATCAAGACTTCGGTCGTCATCGACGAGAAGTACATGGAGCTGGCCGTGCGCGCCCTGCACCGCGCCTTCGATCTCGACCAGCCGGAGAGCTGAACTGCCCCGGGCTTGGGTTATCATCCAGCCCCTGCACAGGAAACGTGACCGAGAGGCCGAAGGTGCTCCCCTGCTAAGGGAGTATGCGGTGTAGAGCCGCATCGAGGGTTCGAATCCCTCCGTTTCCGCCAGGACCCTCCCCAAGGACAGCAGCACACTGCCGTCGCTTCGCGGAAAGGCGTCCTGAACTCACTCCCCCACTTCTCATGCCGGCCCGGCGTGGCAGACCCCGCAGAGCTGGTTGCCCTTCGTGTTCCTGCAGTACGCCGTATCCGTGCGCGTGGTACGCGCGCCGCTTCCCGTCGATGGAAGACGTGCGAGAACACGGCTTGGGGCTCAGCAGGTCTTGATGCGCCCGCTGCGGTCGTACTGCACCGTCACGCCGCTCGGGAACTGAAGGTAGGCCACGCCGTCCACGCAGGAGACGGCGTAGCCGGTGAGGTTGGCCGTGAACTTCCGCTCGAACCAGCCACAGCCGCTCACGAGAACACTCGCCAATGCGACGACGATCACCCGATGCATAAGGACCTCCAGGACAGGGCGGTCCAATGTACCGGCTAGCCGGCCAGCCGGGCTGCAGCCGCCTTCAGGGCCTGCGCGAAGTCCGCCGCCGCCGGCTTGCCCGCCGCGCCCCGCCGCGAGACGAGGAACAGGTCCAGGTGCACCGCCGGCTCCACGAGCATGGCCACGCTCAGCCCGTGGCGCACGCACTCGTCCAGCACGAAGGACGGGACGATGGCATGTCCGTGCCCGGCCTGCACCATGCCGATGAGCGTGCTGATGAGGTTCATGCGCGGGCGGTCCTGCGGCTGGCTGCCCAGGCGGCCCAGGTGCTTCTCGATCAGCGCCTGGATCGGGTTGTCCGTGGGCAGGCTCACCAGCGGCAGGCCCTTGAGGCTGCTCCAGGGGCGGCTCGGGCCCAGGCCGGGGGGCTGCGTGCCGGGCGGGCTGATGCGCATCAGCCTGAAGCGGCACACCGGCTCGCGCACCAGGCCCGCGGCCGGCTTGATGAAGAAGCCCAGGCCGATGTCCGCCTCTTCCTCCAGCACCCGGCGGCGCACCATGTTCACGTCCACGTCGGCCAGCCGTACCCGGACGTTGCGATGGGTCTCGGCGAAGCGGCGCACCACGGCCGGCAGCAGGGTTGCCGCCACCATGGGCGTGGCCGCCACGTCAAGGCGCGAGCGCACCGCCTCCTGCGCGCCGCCGATCACGGCCTCCAGGCTGCGCAGCTCGCCGACGATGCGTTCGGCCACGGGTTGCAGGCGGCGGCCCGCCTCGGTCAGCGTGACCGAACGGGTGGTCCGCTCGAACAGGCGCGCGCCCACCTGCTCCTCCAGTTCCTTGACCAGCATGCTCACGCCGGAAGGCGACAGCGGAATGGTTTCGGCCGCGCGGGCGAAGCTCTGCAGCCGGCAGATTTCCAGGAAGGCGAGCAGCTGGCGGCTGCTCACATTCATCAACTTCCCTGAATAGTTCATCAGAATGTTCCGTTTGATTCATGTCAAGGAACGGCTTCCAATTGTGTGGCAGCGCGGCGCCGTGGGCGCCGGTTGCACCGGACTTGGAGCAAGATGACTACGGACAGGACAACGGCCGGCCAGCAGGACGCCGGCGTGGTGATCGTCGGCGGCGGCCCCGTCGGCATGGGCCTTGCGATCGAACTGGGCCAGCGCGGCATCCGCTGCACGGTGGTGGAGCGCTACGCGCAGCCGCAGCCCATCCCGAAGGGGCAGAACCTCACGCAGCGCACCATGGAGCACTTCCACTTCTGGGGTGCGGAAAAGGCCTTGCGCGCCGCGCGCACCATTCCCGCGGAGTACGGCATCGGCGGCCTGACCGCCTACGGCAGCCTGCTGGGGCCCTACCACTACGATTGGCTGCAGCGGGAGCTGGTCAAGCCCTTCTACTTCACTGCCAACGAGCGCCTGCCGCAGTACGCCACCGAGGCGGTGCTGCGCGCGCGCGCGGCGCAACTGCCCAGCGTGGAGACCCTCTACGGCTGGGACGCCGAGACGCTGTCGCAGGACGCCGAGGGCGTGACGGTGAACGTCCGCGAACGCCGCGGCGAGGGCCGGCGCACGCTGCGTGCGGCCTATGCGGTGGGCTGCGACGGCGCGCGTTCCAGCGTGCGCGAGCAGGCCGGCATCACCCAGACGCGCACCGACCACGACCGCGTGATGGTGCTGCTGGTGTTCAAGTCGCGCCAGCTGCACGAGCTGCTGCAGCGCTACCCGGGCAAGAGCTACTACAACGTGCTGCAGCCCGAGCTGGAGGGCTACTGGAAGTTCCTGGGCCGGGTGGACCTGGGCAGCACCTGGTTCTTCCACGCGCCGGTGCCCGTCGGCACCACGGCCGAGAACTTCGACTTCAAGCGCTTCCTGAACGAGGCGGTGGGTGCGGACTTCGAGGTGGACTTCGAGCACATCGGCTTCTGGGACCTGCGCTTCGCCATCGCCGACCGCTACCGGGCCGGCCGGGTGTTCATCGCCGGCGACGCCGCGCACAGCCACCCGCCTTATGGTGGCTACGGCGTCAACTCCGGGCTGGAGGACGCGCGCAACCTGGGCTGGAAGCTGGCCGCCACGCTGCAGGGCTGGGGCGCGCAGGCGCTGCTGGACACCTACGACGCCGAGCGGCGTCCGGTGTTCGCCTCCACCATCGACGACTTCATCGCCAAGTCCATCGCCGACGACAAGCAGTTCCTGGAGGCCCACGACCCGGCGCGCGATCGCGCCGGCTTCGAGGCCGCCTGGCAGGCGCGCGCGCAGGGCGCGGTGGGCGAGGTGAACGCCTTCGAGCCGCACTACGAGGGCTCGCCCGTGGTGTGGCCCGGTACGGGCGAGGCCCGCTGCAGCGCCAAGGGCTCGCACCGCTTCGAGGCCCGTGCCGGGCACCACCTGGCGCCGGCCGTGCTGGCCGATGGGCGCAATGTGTTCGAAACGCTCGGCCCCGGCTTCACCTTGCTCGCGCTGGGTGCCGATGCCCAGGCCACCCAGGCTTTCCGGGACGCGGCGGCCGAACAGGGCCTGCCACTGCAGCTGGTGCAGGAAGCCGCCGGCGGTGAAGCAGATCGCTACGGCGCGCAGTGGGTGCTGGTACGGCCGGACCACTTCGTGGCCTGGGTCGGCCATGAACCCACTTGCTCGATCGACCAGGCGCGCCGCGTGCTGGCCCTGGCCCAGGGCCGCGCTGGCTAGCCGTCCGAGCCGCCATCCGCGCACCCGCGCGGCATGTCCATACGACCTATTTAACGGAGACGAAGATGAACCTGATCCACACCCCTTCCGCCGCACGCCGCTCGGCCCTGCGACTGACCGCGGCCATCGCAGGCGCCGCCCTGCTGGCCGGCGCCGTCCTGCCGGCATCGGCGCAGGACAAGTACCCCTCCACGGCCGTCAAGCTGGTGGTCCCCTTCGGGCCCGGCACGGGACCGGACATCCTGGGCCGCACCATCGGCCAGAAGCTGGCCGACAAGTGGGGCCAGCCGGTGGTGGTGGACAACCGCAACGGTGCCAGTTCCGCCATCGGCACGCAGCACGTCGCCGCCTCGCCCGCGGACGGCCACACCATCATGGTCACGGCCAACACGCTGGTGCTGAACAAGGCACTGCGTCCCAACGCCAACTACGACCCGGTCAAGGACCTGCAGCCCATCGCGCCGCTGGCCATCGGTCGGCTGGCGCTGGTGGCGCACCCGAGCCTGGGCGTCAAGAACGTGGCCGAGCTGCTGGCCATGGCCAAGGCCAAGCCCGGCGAGATCAACTACGCCTCGCCCGGCAACGGCACGCCGCACCACTTGGCGATGGAGCTGTTCAAGCAGGGCACGGGCGTGAACCTCACCCACATCCCCTACAGCGGCACCCCGGGCGCCGTGAAGGACGTGCTGGGCGGCCAGGTCAAGCTGATGTTCCTGCCGATCCACGTGGCGCAGGCGCAGGTGAAGGCGGGCCGGCTGGTCATGCTGGCCTCCGGGGGCAAGCAGCGCGCCGAGACCACGCCGGACGTGCCCTCGGTGGCCGAGGCCAGTGGCGTGAAGGACTTCGACGCCGACATCTGGTACGGCATGTACGCCCCGGCCGGCACGCCGCCCGCGGTCGTGTCGCAGCTCAATCGCGACGTGAATGCGCTGCTGGCCTCGCCCGAGCTGAAGGAGGTGCTGTCCAAGCAGGGCCTGTCCACGCTCACCGGCTCGCCGCAGGACCTGGCCAAGCTCACGAGCGATGACCTGGCCCGCTGGGCCAAGGTGGTCAAGGCCGCGGACATCAAGGCGGACTGACGCCGTGCAGGTGGAGATCCACACCCTCCTCACCGAGGACGCGGTCACGCTGCAGCTCGCCTGGCTGCCGCCGCGCGACCCGCAGGCGCCGGTGCTGCTGGCCACCCACGGGGTGGGCAACTCCTTCACCCTCTCGGGCCTCTGGGGCGCGCTGCAGCGCGTCGCGGCGCGCGGCTGGGGCGTGGCGATGATCAACAACCGGGGCCACGACTGGGTGGCCATGAACCCGGGCGATCGCCGCTGGGTCGGCGCGGCCTACGAGACCATCGAGGACTGCGTGCTGGACTTCCAGGCCGGCCAGCGCTGGCTGCGCGAACGGGGGCACCGGCGCATCGTGATCGCCGGCCACAGCCTGGGCGGCCTGAAGGCGGCGTACACGCAGGCCCATGCCCCCGCCGACGAGGTCGTCGCGCTGGCGATGTTCTCCTCGCCGCGCCTGCCCGACGAAAAGGTCTGGGACTGGCCGGCGCACCAGCGCCTCCTGGCGCGCTGCCAGGAGATGGTGGCGCAAGGCCGGGGCGAGGAGCTGATGCACGTGGACATGCCCACCAACACGCCCGCGATGAAGGGGCTGATGTGCTTTCGGACCTACATCAACAAGTACGGACCGGATGCGGCCACGACGGCGCTGCGCTATGCGGACCGCATCCGCGTGCCGGTCTTCCTGCTCGCCGGTGACCATGAGAAGCCGCAGCTGTCCTTTTCCATCGACTTCGAGCGCGCGTTGTCCAACGCGCCTTCGGTGCGGCGCGTGATGGTCGAGGACTGCGACCACATCTACACCGACCGCCACCAGCAGGTGGCCGATGCGGCGCACGAGTGGCTGCTCACGCTGGGATAGCGCTGCGGGTTCCGGCGCCCTGACAAGGCGCGTGGTGTCGCGGCCTGGTGGCCGAACTCACTCGGCCGCTTCGGGGCGTGGCCGCGTGCGCAGACGCAGCGCGAATGGAAGCGGCCAGTCGCCGTCCATGCCGGCTGCGGCTTCGCTGGGCAGGTCCAGCTGCGGCCATGCGCGCGGGCCGGGCCAGAGGCCGTCGTTCGCCGCGCGGGCGCAATGCGCGGGGTAGCGGTCGATGCCGCCAAGGTCCAGGAAGAGGCCCAGGTTCGGCAGGCTCTCGCGAACGTTGCCCCACGCCGGCTGGTAGGCGGCGCCCAGCGCGCGGCAGTCGGGCGTGGCAAGGCGGTAGTGGTCCTTGCCCGCAGCATCGACGAAGAGGCCGGTGCTGTTGGCGTGCGCGACGCCCAGGCTCATCGTGCCGGCGGCGTAGTCGTCGTCCCCGCCCTCGTCCACGAACACGCCGACCGACAGGTCGTGCGCGGAGCCCAGCGTGATCGGGTGACTGGTGCGGTAGGCATCCTTGCCCGTGCCGCGCTTGAGCAACACCCCGGCCGCTTCGTGGGCCGCGGCACCCATGGCGTACCAGGCCGCTTCGAACTGGTCGTCGCCGCCGTCGTCCAGCAGCATGCCCAGGCCCTGGTAGTAGCCCACGCCCTGCGCGAACACCTGCGCCTCGTAGCGGTCGTTGCCGGCCAGGTCGAGCAACAGCCCGATGCCGCCGGCGAGCGAGCGGCCGTCGAAGAACACCCCGCGCATGCCATAGCCAGCGCCTTGTCCCATGGAGGCGTTCCGATCCGGCAACTGCGGCGAAGGGCGCACCAGCGGTTCGTTCGTGAGGGCGTAGCGATCGTTGCCCCCCGTGTCCACCAGCAGCGCCACGCCGAGCGGCCCGCCCGTCGCCTGGGAATAGGTCTGTGCCTCGAAGCTGTCCTTGCCGCCGCCGGTGAGCAGGACCGCGAAGCCGCCGAGCGCATAGGCCTGCGAACGGCTGCCGGCCACGAAGCGGTTGTCGCCACCGCCATCGACGAGCAGGGCTGCGCCGAAAAGCGCCGCGGCCTGTGCCTGCCGGGTGCCCTGGTAGCGGTCGTCGCCTTCGGTGTCCCAGAGGATGCCGTAGCCGAGCGTCGCGCTCGACGGATCGGCGCCTGGCGCGACGCTCACGTAGCGGTCCTTGCCGCCATGGTCCAGGAGCACGCTGAGGCGGTGCGTGTCGCTGCGCGCGAGGAACTCGTAGTCATCGTCGCCGCCCACGTCCAGCACCAGCAAGGCGTCCTCGAGAACGTGTCGGTTGTCGCGGCCCGTGGTGTCCACCACGATCCAGCCCAAGGGCGTCTGCAGCGACCAGGCCACCGCGGGCAGCGCGGCCTGGTCCTTCACGAAGGCCTGCAGGCGTTCGACCGCGGCCACCAGGTCGAGCATGCCGGCCAGGAGCGCTTCGCGTTCGACGAGCGGCAGCAGCTGCCGGAAGTCGGGGGTCTCGAAGAGGGCGAGCCGGTCTTCCAGCGCCTGCTGCCGAAGCAGCTGCGCCGACACGCCCGGCGCAAGGCGCTCGAAGGCGCGCTGCTGGAAGCGGTAGGCCTGCGACATGGCAGCGATCACGCGGGCGAGCTCGTGGCGCAAGGGATTCGGCAACACGGCCGCGTCCGGCAGCGTCGGAACCCATCCGGCTGCGGCGGGCGTGTCGGCCATCCAGGCCAGGCTGGCCGCGAGTGGATCGGCGGCGCGCGCCAACTGCGCGTCAATCGCCGGCGTCACGGCGTCCACGCCGCGTTGCACCTGCAGGCCCGCCAGCGGGCCCACCAGGCTGATCGACTGGTGCGGCGAGGCCGCGGCAGCGCGCACTGCGTCGCCCAGCACGCCAAGGCGGTAGGGCGCCTCCAGCGGGGCGGCCATCACCGACCGGAAGAAGGGCAGCTGCTGGCTGCGCGTGGCGGCGGCGTCGAGCCGGGTCGAATCAGGCGCGCCGCGCTCGTTCGCCGCGCCCGCGCGCTGCAGCAGTTCCGGCAGGGGCGGGCGGTGCTGCGTCTGTGCAGCGGCCGGACCTCCCCATGCAAGTGCCAGGAGCAGGGCGGCCACGGGTCGGAGCATCGGCCGACTGTAGCAACGCGGGCCGCTCCTGCGTGGGGTGCGCGACGCAAGCGCCCGGGCCTCGCGCCCCATCAGCTCAGCGCCCCGAATCAATCGCAGCGCTGGAACCGTTCGCAGGGAGGAACGGCGCGGATCGTCACGAGCGTGTTCTCCCCCTCGATGCGCTCGGCCCGGAACTTCACGCTGGTGCCCTCGCGCAGATCGTCGAGCAGGCGCCGGTCGCGCACGCGAAAGCGCAGGGTCGTGAAGGGCAGCTTCGCGCGGGGCACGATCTTGAGGTGCACGTACAGGCGTCCGCCCTCGTCTTCGATCCATGAGCGCACCGTGGCCCGAGTCTCCACGGGAGCCGCTTCGCCAGCGCCGGAGGCAGACGCCGGCGCCGCCTGCGCGCCGACCTGCCCGGATGCCGCGCAGGTCGGCCCCGCGGCCAGCGCCAGCACCACGGCACCCGAAACGGCAGTGAAATTCATTCGCCGCGTGATGGTGAGCTCCCTGCCGTGGAGTCCACGGTCATACGGTCAGGTACGAGCAGGTGCTCGCGTATTCCAGCCAGAACTCGATCTGTCGCATTGCCGTACTCCGCGGGAAGTTGCTGCTGCATGGGGCCTGGAGGGCACGGGTCCATTCTGATGCGACCGGGCCGGGAATTCCGATATGCATATCCGAATGAGCATGTGAGAAATCCATCGTTCTCTTTTTCCCGCTGGGCTTCACACAATCGGCTTCCCTTCGACAACGCACGGATTCCTCATGCTTTCTCGGCGCGCCATCGTCCGCTTTCCTGCGGCATTCCTTCTCCCGGCGGGCGTTGGCATTGCCACGGCGCAACAACGCATCGAACTGCTCAACGTCTCCTACGACCCCACGCGCGAGCTGTACGCCGAGTTCAATGCCGCCTTCGCCCGCGAGTGGAAGGCACGCACGGGGCAGGTGGTGGTCGTCAAGCAGTCGCACGGGGGCTCGGGCAAGCAGGCGCGATCCATCCTCGACGGGCTGGAGGCGGACGTGGCAACGCTGGCGCTGGCGGGGGACACCGAGGCGTTGGTGCGGCATGGGGGCTTCGTCCAGCCCGGCTGGCAGAAGCGCTTGCCGAACAATGCCTCGCCCTACACGTCCACCGTCGTCCTGGTGGTCCGGGCCGGCAACCCCAAGGGCATCAAGGACTGGGAGGACCTGGCCCGGCCCGGCATCGGCGTGATCACGCCCAATCCCAAGACCTCCGGCGGTGCACGCTGGAACTATCTCGCCGCCTGGGAGTACGCCCGCCGCCGCCACGGGGGCGATGCGCAGGCCAGGGAGTTCGTGAGCCGGCTCTATGGCAACGTGCCCGTGCTGGATACGGGTGCGCGCGGCGCCTCCATCACGTTTGCGCAGCGCCGCATGGGCGACGTGCTCATTGCTTGGGAGAACGAGGCCCACCTGCTCGCGAAGGAGTTCCCCGGCAGGTTCGAACTGCTGACGCCGTCACTCGGCATCCTCGCCGAACCCGCGGTCGCGGTCGTGGACCGCGTCGTGGACAGGAAGGGCACGCGTGCCGTGGCCGAGGCTTACCTCAGGTACCTGTATTCCGAAGAAGGGCAGGACATCGTGGCCCGCCACTTCTACCGCCCGGCCGCTTCGCGGCAGGCGCAGGCCCGGTACGCCAGGCAGTTCCCGACGCTGGAGCTGTTCACGGTGGATCAGGCCTTCGGCGGCTGGGAGCAGGCGTCCGGGCGGCATTTCGCGGACGGCGGCAGCTTCGACCAGATCTACACGCGCAAGTAGGCCGGTGCGCACGCCGGGCCGGGCTCCGGGGCAGTGCCAATCCCGCACGCGCCGTGCGGTTGCTTTCACTTCCGGGATTGACATTGACACGATGTCAATGTTGACGATGCATGCTTCTTCAAGGCGAACAGGAGTGCATCGTGTCAGAAGCAATCGTTTTTCCGGGGCAGCCCTCCAGTCCGGATGAAGCCACCCTGCGCAGGTGAATCGGATGTGCACTTCCGCATGGTCCGCACTGCCTGCGCCGACGCCGGGTGGCCGCAGCCCGGCACGAGCCTCGCCTGGCGCCAAGGCGCTGGTGCCGCTGGTCGCCGCAGCGCTGATCGGTGGCCTGGGGCTGCTTGCGAATCAGCATCTCGGCGCCACAATGCTTCGGTCCCCCGTCGCCATCGCTGCGGGGGCCCTGGCGGCCACGGTCGTGGTGGCGTGGGGGTGGATCGAATCGCCCGCGCGCATGACGCAGGGCGTGCTCATGGGAGGCGTGGCCGCCGCGTGTGCCGCGTCGGTGGCGCTGATCTGATCGGCCGCACGATTACTGCGCAGCGGTGCGGCGACCGACGGACTTCCCCGCGCTTGATCGCCGTCAAATCGCGTTGGCCTCGGGCTGGCTAGGGTGCATGCGTCGCAGCCATCAGGAGACTCTCATGGAACGTGCACTCTCAGCGATTCTGACCGCCGCGGCTGTGATGGCTGCCGGCTGCAGCGCGCCGCAGGCCGCCGGGCCTGGCCCGCAGGCGCGCATCGGCCCCGCCGTGATGGGCCCTGGCGTGATGGCTCCCGGCATGGGCCCTGGCGGCATGGGCCCTGGCGTGATGGGCGCCTACGGACCCGGATACGGCATGGGCGCAGGAATGATGGCCGGCCCCGGCGGGGGCATGGGTCCGGGAATGATGGGTGGCCCCAGCGGGGGCATGGGTCCGGGAATGATGGGTGGCGGCGGTCCTGGCCTCGACGCGATCGCGGCCACGCTCAGCGAAGATCAACGCAAGCGCATGGCGGCCATCCAGCAGGACCTGGCGCAGCGGCAGTGGCCGCTGATGGAACGCGCGCAGCAGCTCATGGGGGCCGGCGGCGGCGCCGCCAGTGAGCAGCAGGAACGCGGCAACTACGACGCGCTCGCCGCGCTGCATCGCCAGATGTTCGAGAACTCGCTGCAGGCCCGCCGGCAGATGGAGGAGGTGCTCACGCCCGAGCAGCGCGAGCACTGGCGCCGCAGCCGGGGTGCCGGGCGTCCGGGCGCCCCCGGATGACGCGGCCGTTCAGGCGGCGCGGACTTCGGCCAGCGGCAGCCGCACCGTCGCGTCCAGGCCTTGGGTGCGCCCGCCCTCGGCACGGTCCACCAGGCTGATCGTGCCGCCGAGCGCCTGCACGATCTCGTGGCAGATCGCAAGGCCCAGGCCGGAGCCCGCGCGGGCGTCGCCCGGCGAGAAGGGCTGGAAGAGGCGCTCGCGCAGTCCCGGCGGCAGGCCCGGGCCGCTGTCGCACACCTGCAGCACGGCCCAGCCGGGCTCGGCCTCCACGCGCACCACCAGCATGCCCTGCGCGGGGCTGTGGCGGACGGCGTTGTGCAGCAGGTTGCGGGCCAGCTCGCTGAGCATCCATTCGTGCGCCGCCACGGGAGCGGGCTCGGTCTCGATGGCGAAGTCGATGTCCTTGTCGGCAATGAGCGGCGAGAGCTCCAGGGCCACGGCGCGCACCAGGGCGGCCAGGTCGTTCACGCCGGCATCGGGCCGCTGGCGCAGCTGCTCCACCTTCGCCAGCGAGAGCATCTGGTTGGCCAGGGCCGTCGCGCGGTCCACGGTGGCGTTGATCTCCGCCAGCGCGCGCTGCGGTTCGACGTCGCCGCGCAGGGCCGACTGCAGCTGCGTGCGCAGCACGGCCAGGGGCGTGCGCAGCTGGTGCGCGGTGTCGCGCACGAAGCGCTTCTGGTTGTCCAGCAGCTGGGTCAGCCGGGCCATCACGGAATTCGTGGCTTCCACCAGGGGCTGCAGTTCGCGCGGCGCATCGCCCGCCACCAGCGGGCGCAGGTCGCCTTCGGGCCGCTCGCGCAGCTGCTGCGAGAGCTGGCGCACGGGGCGCGTCGTGCGCTGCACGACCAGCACCACCACGGCGGCCACCACCGCCAGGACCACCGCCTGCCGCCAGAGGGTGTCGATCAGGATCTGCTGCGCCAGCGCCTGGCGCAGCTCCAGCGTCTCGGCCACCTGCACCACGGCCATGGCCCGGCCCTGCGCGCTGGACACGGGTTGCAGCAGCACGGCCATGCGCACCGGCAGGCCCTGGTAGCGCGCGTCGTAGAAGTCCACCAGCGCCGCGTAGGGCGGTCGGGCGGGCAGGGTGCCGCGCCAGAAGGGCAGCTCGTCGTAGCCCGACACCCACTCGCCCTGCAGGTCGGAAACCCGGTACACCATGCGGCTGCGGTTGTCCGCCTCGAAGGCTTCCAGGGCGGAGTAGGGCACGGTGGCCCGCAGGCGCGCCGCGCCGTCGTAGCCCACCACCTCCAGCTGCTCGCCGATGGTCTTGGCCGAGGCCAGCAAGGTGCGGTCGTAGGCGGTGTTGACGGCCGCCAGGGCCCGCGCATAGAGCATGGCGCCGTTGAGCGCCAAAAGCAGCACCAGCGGCACGAGGATGCCTACCAGCAGCCGGCGGCGCAGGGAGGCGGAGCGCATGGGCATCGGCGCCTCAGGACGCCTTGAGCAGGTAGCCCAGGCCGCGCAGCGTCATGAGCGTGACCCCGGTGGGCGCGAGCTTCTTGCGCAGGCGATAGACGACCACTTCCACGGCTTCGTACTGCACCTCGGACTGACCCGGGAAGACCAGCTCGAACAGGCGTTCCTTCGGGACCGCATGGCCCGGCCGGACCATGAGCGCCTGCAGCAGCGCGGTCTCCCGCGGGGTGAGTTCGAGCACGCGGCCCTCGTGGTGCACGGCGCCGCTGGCCTTGTCCAGCACGAGCGAGCCCACCGCGCTGCGGCCCGCGTCCGGGGCTGGCGGGCCGGCGCGGCGGCGGGCGAGGGCCCGCACGCGCGCCTCCAGCTCGTCCAGGTCGAAGGGCTTGGGCAGGTAGTCGTCCGCGCCGGCGTTCAGTCCCAGGATGCGGTCGCCCACGGTGCCCCGGGCGGTGAGGATCAGCACGGGTGTGTCCAGGCCCGCCTGCCGCCCGCGCTCCAGCACCTGCAGCCCGTCGAGCCCGGGCAGGCTGAGGTCCAGCACCACCACGTCGGGTGCGAGGCCCTGCCAGGCCTGCAAGGCCTCGTGCCCGTCCTCGCAGGCGCTGACCCGCAGGCCGCGCCGGCTGAGCGCGCGGTCCAGCGTCTGGCGCATCGAGGGATCGTCTTCGACCAGGAGCAGGTGCATGGCGAGCCGATTGTCGCGAGGCGGCAGCTGGTGTTTTCCCTAGGCATCCGCGACAGCCGAATGACAGCGGGGGGGCACACCATCGCCTCGCCCCACAACCTCAGGAGACATCCATGCGTCGAGACACCTTCCTCAAGTCCCTGGCCGCGCTGGCCGCCGCCGGTGCCCTGCCGCTGTCCGCGCGGGCGGCGGCGAACGTGAAGATGATGATCCCGGCCAACCCCGGCGGCGGCTGGGACACCACCGGCCGCGCCCTGGGCCGCGCCCTGCAGGACGCCAAGGTCGCCGACAGCGTGAACTTCGAGAACAAGGGCGGCGCCGCCGGCGCGCTGGGCCTGGCGCAGTTCGTCAATGCGAACAAGGGCGACCCGAACGCGCTGATGGTCATGGGCGCGGTGATGCTGGGCGGCATCATCACCGGCAAGCCGCCGGTGAGCCTGTCGCAGGCCACGCCCATCGCGCGCCTGACCAGCGAATACAACGTCTTCGTGCTGCCGGCCAACTCGCCGTTCAAGACCATGGCCGACGTGGTGGCCCAGCTCAAGAAGGACCCGGGCAGCGTCAAGTGGGGCGGCGGCTCGCGCGGCTCCACCGAGCATATCGCCGCGGCCATGATCGCGCGCGACGTGGGCGTCGATCCGGCGAAGATCAACTACGTCGCCTTCCGGGGCGGCGGCGAGGCCGTGGCCGCCATCCTGGGCGGCAACGTCACCGTGGGCGGCAGCGGCTACAGCGAGTTCGCCGAGCACATCGCGGCCGGCAAGATGAAGCCCATCGCCGTCACCTCGGGTGCGCGCCTGAAGGGCGTGAACGTGCCCACGCTCAAGGAGCAGGGCATCAACGTGGAGATCGGCAACTGGCGCGGCGTCTACGGCGCGCCCAACCTCAGCGAGGCCCAGCGCAAGCAGGTCACCGACATGGTCCTGGCCGCCGTCAAGACCAAGGCCTGGCAGGAGGCCCTGGAGAAGAACAACTGGACGCCGGCCGTGCTCGCCGGCCCGGCCTTCGAGAAGTTCGTGGACGACGAATTCGCCAGCCTGCGCGCCACCATGGTCAAGTCCGGGATGGTCTGAGGTGGGCGCCGAGCATCCGCGGGCCACGAGCGACCGCGTGCTGGCCGCGGCAGGAACGCCGGGCACTGAGACGGCGCCCGCGGGTGCCGGCCCGGCAGCGTCCGGGCGCCGCGCCCAGGCCGTCGTCGCCGGCGGCATCGTCCTGCTGGGGCTGGCCCTGGCGGTGGGTGCGATCGGCATCTCCTCCTCGGCCGGCTATGGCGGCGTGGGCCCCAACTTCCTGCCCTGGCTGGTGTCGGTGGGGCTGGTCGTCTGCGGCCTCATGCTGCTGCGCGAGGCCTTCACCGGCGGCTTCCGTGAGCTGCCCGACGATCCCGTGGCGGCGCGGCCCTGGTGGCCGGGCCTGGCCTGGGTGTCGGCGGGGCTGCTCGCCAGCGCGGCGCTCATCACCACCATCGGCTTCGTGCTCGCCTGCACCCTGTGCTACCTCCTCGCGGCGCAGGGCTTGCGGCGTGCGGCGGGACAGGCCGTCGGCGCCCGCACCTGGGCAGTGGACCTGGCCGGCGGCGCGGCGGTCGCCGGGCCGGTGTACTGGGCCTTCACGCAATTCCTCGGCATCAGCCTGCCAGGCCTGACCGCGACGGGGTGGATCTGATGGCCGAACTGCTCAACGCCCTGTGGGCCGGCTTCGCGGTCGCGGCCACGCCGGCCAACCTGCTGTGGGCCCTGGTGGGCTGCGCGCTCGGCACGGCCGTGGGCGTGCTCCCGGGCATCGGTCCGGCCGTCGCCGTGGCCATGCTGCTGCCCATCACCACCAAGGTGGAGGTGGCCTCGTCGATGATCTTCTTCGCCGGCATCTACTACGGCGCGATGTACGGCGGCTCGACCACCTCCATCCTGCTGAACACGCCGGGCGAGACCGGCACCATGGTCACGGCCATGGAAGGCAACCGCATGGCCAAGAGCGGCCGCGCGGGTGCCGCCCTGGCCACCTCGGCCATCGGCTCCTTCGTCGCGGGCACCATCGCCACGGTCATCGTCACGCTGTTCGCGCCCTGGGTGGCCAACTTCGCGGTGCGGCTCGGCCCGCCCGAGTACTTCATGCTGATGGTGCTGGCCTTCACGACGGTGAGCGCGGTGCTCGGCCAGAGCACGCTGCGCGGGATCACGGCGCTGATCCTCGGCCTGGCCATCGGCACCGTGGGCCTGGACCAGATCTCCGGCCAGCCGCGCTACACGCTGAACACGCCCGAGCTGCTGGACGGCATCGAGATCGTGCTGGTGGCCGTGGGCCTCTTCGCCGTGGCCGAGGTGCTGCACGTGGCGCTCTTCGAAGGTCGCGTGATCGAAAAGCGCAACCCCATGAGCCGTGTGCACATGAGCGCGAGCGACTGGCGGCGTTCGGTTCCGGCCTGGCTGCGCGGCACCGCCATCGGCACGCCCTTCGGCTGCATCCCGGCCGGCGGCACCGAGATTCCCACCTTCCTCAGCTACGCCACGGAGAAGAAGCTGGCCAAGGGCGAACACCGGGCCGAGTTCGGTGGGCGCGGCGCGATCGAAGGCGTGGCGGGGCCCGAGGCCGCCAACAACGCCAGCGTGACCGCGGCGCTCATTCCGCTGCTGACGCTGGGCATCCCCACCTCCAACACCACGGCGGTGCTCCTGGGCGCCTTCCAGAACTACGGCATCCAGCCCGGGCCGCAGCTGTTCACGTCCTCGGCGGCCCTGGTGTGGGCGCTGATCGCCTCGCTCTATATCGGCAACCTCATGCTGCTGGTGCTGAACCTGCCGATGGTGGGCCTGTGGGTCAAGCTGCTCAAGATCCCGCGCCCGCAGCTGTACGCCGGCATCCTGATCTTCGCGACCGTGGGGGCCTACGGCATGCGCCAGAGCGCCTTCGACCTGTACCTGCTCTGGGGCATCGGCCTGCTGGGCCTGGTCATGCGCCGCTTCGACTTCCCCACCGCGCCCGTGGTGGTGGGCATGATCCTGGGCCCGCTGGCCGAGGCGCAGCTTCGCAACGCCATCTCCATCGGCGAGGGCAGCCCGCTGGTCTTCCTGCAGCGGCCCATGTCGCTCACGCTGCTGGTGGTGGTGCTGATGGTGCTGCTGCTGCCCCGGCTGGCGCAGCGCTACCGGGCGCGCGGCGCCTGAGGCGCACCGTCGCTCTTCAACGCCCGACGCGGACCTCGGACCGCCGCGCCACGCCCAGGAACGCCGCCAGCGCCGGATTGGGGTTGTCCGGGCTGTAGGCCAGGCCGAGCGCATAGCGAAGCGCCGCCTGCCGCTTGCGAACGCGCAGGAAACGCACCCCGTCCATGTGCACGGCGCACAGGGCCTGGGGCACCAGGGCCACGCCGAGGCCCGCCGCCACCAGCGCCAGGATGGCCTGCATCTGCGAGGCCGTCTGCACGAAGCGGGGGATGAAGCCGCATTCCTGGCAGGCGGCCATCACGGCGCTTTCGAAGCCCGGGCCTTCCTTGGTCGGGAAGCCCACGAAGTCCTCCTGCGCCAGGTCCTTGAGCTGCACGCGCTCCTGCCCGGCCAGGGCGTGCTCCAGGGGCACGGCCAGCACCAGCTCCTCCTGCCGCAACACCTCCATCTTCAGCCCGCGCGCTTCGTTCAGCGGCGGCACGACGATACCCAGGTCCGTGCTGCCTTGCGCCAGCGCGGCCATCTGCGCGGCGGTGGTGTCGCCCGAGAGGATCAGCTTCACGTCCGGGTGGGTGCGCCGGAAGGCCCGCAGCAGCTGGGGCAGCACGTTCAGCCCGGCGCTGGGAACGAAGGACAGGCGCAGCGTTCCCAGCTTGCCGCTGGCGGCGCGCTGCGCGATCTCCACCGCCACCTGGGCGTGCGCGAGGGTGCGGCGCGCTTCGAGCAGGAAGGCCTCGCCGGCCGGCGTGAGCCGCACGCCCTGCCGGTCGCGGTCCAGCAGCCGGGCGCCGACGTCGTCCTCCAGGCGCTGCACGGCCACGCTCAGCGGTGGCTGCGAGACGTGCAGGCGCTCGGCGGCGCGGCGGAAGCTGCGCTCCTCGGCGACGGCAACGAACTGTCGAAGCTGGCGCAGGTCCATGGCACTCCCGGAAAAGCTCGTGATTCGCCAAAGCTATCACGCCGGCCCGCCAACGGTATTGGACGCCACCCCGGCAGGCACCGCACCATGGCTTCGCAAGCCCTACCGAGAGGACCCCCGTATGCAGGCTTCCATGCTGGAAGAGATCGCCCCCGTTCCGAACCCGTACCCCATCCGCTGGGTCACGGAATTTCCCGAGGTGCAGCGCCTGTGCGACCAGGCGCGCGAGCTGGCCTGGTCGCCGGCCGACATCGACTTCTCGGACCTGCAGGAAGCCGACCTATCTCCCGAGCTGCGGCAGGCGGGCGCCGAGTGGTGGAGCCTTCGCGCCTGGATGGAGCACGGCGCCTTGCCCTATGGCGCCGAGCGACTGCGCGATGCCATCTTCGACCACCAGCCGCTGGAGATCAAACAGCACATCGTCAACTTCATCGCCGAGGAACTGCGCCACCACGAGGCCTCGGTGCGCGTGGCGCAGGCCCTGGGCGGCTACCAGACCGAGCCGCGCGCCGACTATTTCAAGGCCGTGATCCCGCGCTTCCACGACGAGCGCGACGAAAAGGCCATGAGCTTCTTCGCCGGCCTGGCCGTGAACACGCTCTTCGAGCAGCTCTCGGGCGAGCTGCTGCAGGCGCGCTACGAGAACGCACGCTTCCGCTCGATCCGCGGCGCCTGCCAGCTCATCCTGCGCGACGAGGCGCGGCACATCCAGTTCGGGCGCATCATCATGCGGCGCTTCTTCAGCGACCTGCCGGTGGAGGAAAAGCAGCTCCTGGGCGCCAAGGTGGCCAAGAAGCTGCGCGGCAGCCTGCTCAACGGCGTGTACGCGGTGGTCAACCTGCCCGAGGAGGAGCGCCGCCGCGCCGGTCGCAATCGGGCCCTGGCCTCCGAGCACGGCCTGGGCGCGACCCATCCGGACGAGGAGGTGGCGATCATCCGCCGCGCGCTGGAGCAGATCCGCGAGGACGTCGCGCCCTACGGGGTCGAGATCCCGGCGGTGCCTGAAGTGGACCAGGCCGCCCGCATGCATTGATGCAACCCAGGAGATCGCCATGTTCCCTGCCTTCGTGTCTTCGGCCCTGATCGCCACCGCGGCCCTGGTCGCACCCGCGCTGCATGCGCAGACCTGGCCGGCCAAGCCGGTCACCCTGGTCGTGCCGTATCCGCCGGGCGGCTCGGCCGACATCCTGGCGCGCACGCTGGGACAGAAGCTGGGCGAGCGCATCGGCCAGAACGTGATCGTGGAGAACAAGCCGGGCGCCGGCACCGCCATCGGCGCCAAGGCGGTGGCCAGTTCGCCGGCCGACGGATACACCCTGCTGCTCGGCACGGTGAGCTCGCAGGCCATCAACCCCGCCATGAACAAGGTGGGCTACGACCCGGTGAAGGACTTCGCGGCGGTCTCGCCGGTGGCGGCCATTCCCTTCGTGCTGGTCGCGCATCCCTCGGTGCCGGTGAAGAACGTGAACGACGTGCTGGGCATGGCCCGTGCGCAGCCCGGCAAGATCGGGTATGCCTCGGCGGGGCCGGGCACGTCCAATCACCTGGCCGGCGAGCTGATGGCCAGCGCAGGCAAGGTGGACCTGCTGCACGTCCCCTACAAGGGCAGCGCCCCGGCGCTCAACGACGTGCTGTCCGGCCACGTGCCGCTGATGTTCGACCTGCTGGCCACCGCCTTGCCCAACGTGCAGTCGGGCAAGCTCAAGCCGCTGGCGGTGACCTCGCGCGAGCGCAGCGCCTTGCTGCCCGAGGTGCCCACCGCCCGCGAGAGCGGCCTGCCGGACTACGAGGTCACGGCCTGGTTCGGCATCTTCGCGCCGGCCGCCACGCCGGCGCCGGTGGTCCAGAAGCTCAACACCGAGCTCACCGCCATCCTCAAGTCGCCCGACATCCAGAAGCGCCTGCGTGACATGGGCGCCGAGCCCGAGACGGGCAGCGTGCAGGACTACGGCACGTTCGTCCGCGCCGAGGCGGACAAGTGGACCGGCGTGGTGCAGAAGGCCGGGCTGGTGAAATGAGCGACGGCCTGAAGGCGCTCAACCCGCCCAGCGTCGCCGCGCCGGGCGGCCCGTACAGCCAGGCGGTGCTGGCACCCTCGGGCGGGCGCTGGCTGCATGTGTCGGGCCAGGTCGGCGTGCGGCCGGACGGCAGCATCCCCGAGCACTTCGAGGGCCAGGCGGAAGTCTGCTGGCAGAACCTCGTGGCGCTGCTGTCCGAAGCCGGCATGGGCGTGCAGGACCTGGTCAAGGTCAGCACCTTCCTCACCGACGCGGCGCAGGTCGCCCGGCTCGGTCCCGTGCGCGCGAAGTTCCTGGGCGACGCGCGGCCCGCTTCGACCCTCGTGGTGGTGGCCGCCCTGGCCCGGCCACAATGGCAGGTCGAAGTCGAGGCCATTGCATGGAAGGCATGAGGAACGAGTCCGCCGCAGCGCAGGCGCAGCAACACATTCGCGCGGCCCTGGACCGCATCGGTCCGCGCTGGGCCCAGGACATCGGGCGCCACAGCCAGGAAGTCAAGGAACTCTACGCACCCGTGCTGCTCGCGCAGCCGCGCGAGGGCATCCGCGTCTGCCGCGACCTGGCCTATGGGGACGACCCCCGGCAGGTCCTGGACGTCTTCGCACCGCGGGGCGCGGCGGGCGCCGATGTCGTCGTGTTCGTGCATGGCGGCGCCTTCGTGCGGGGCGACAAGTCGGCACCGGAGGGCGTGTACGACAACGTGCTGCTGTGGTTTGCGCGGCAGGGATTCGTGGGCGTGAACGTGGAGTACCGGCCGGCCCCGCGCGCGGCGTATCCGCAAGGCGCACTGGACGTGGCCGCCGCCCTGGAATGGGTGGCGCGGAACATCGAGGGGCACGGCGGCGACGCGCGGCGCATCCTCCTGATCGGTCATTCGGCCGGCGGCACGCACGTGGCCAGCTACGCCATGGACCCGGCGCTGCCACTCACGGGCTGCCGCGCGCGCGCGCTGGTGCTGGTGTCGGCGCGGCTGAAGGCCGACGTGCTGCCGGTGAACCCGAACGCGCACGGCGTGCGTGCCTATTTCGGCGAGGACGCCTCGCTGTACGAAGCCCGCTCGCCCCTCACGCACGCGCAGCGTTGCCCGGTGCCGGCGATGGTGGTGATCGCCCAATACGAAAACCCGCTGCTGGACCTCTATGGCCTGGCCTTCGCCGAGGCGCTGGCCGCGCGCGACGGCGCTGCGCCGCGCGTGGTGCAGTGCGAAGGGCACAACCACATGTCCGTGGTGGCGCAGTTCGACACCGGTGCGCCGGATGCGCAGGCCCTGGGCCGGGAGATCCTGCAGTTCTGGCGCGGTCGCGTGGCGGACTGATCGACCCCCTCCCCCTCTGGGGGAGGGTGGGGGCGGGGGCCGCGTGCGCCGACTGCGCTGCTTTTCGCGCAGCCCCCATCCCAGCCTTCCCCCAGAGGGGGAAGGGGCCTCAATGCGAACGGTGTACGCTGCTCACAGCACGCCGAACAGCATCAACAAGACGATCAGAACCAGTGGCACGCCGAGCAGCCAGAGGATGATGGGGACCATGTCGAATCTCCTTGAATGGGTGGCCGGCGGTTGCGCTGGCCCGTCCCGACATCGTCCACATCCGCACGCTGCCGCCTGACCGGCCGGGGCGCGTGGCGCCGTAGGAAGCCACAGCGCGCACGTCGGGGCGGCCCGCCCAGCTGTATGTCAGCGGGTTTCCTCGCTTCACGTCTCCAGCGACATCAGCGTCGCATTGCCGCCCGCGGCCGCGGTGTTGATGCTGGTGCTGCGCTCCACCACCAGCCGCTCCAGGCGGACTTCATCCTCGCCCGGTGCAAGGCGCTCCACGTTCACGATCGGGCCCGGGCGATCGGCCAGGACCTGCTGCACGGCCTGCACACCCGGGGCATCACCGTGGAACAGCACGGCGTCGAAGGGCGCATCCGGGGCGGCCCAGTCCTCCACGAGGTCGATGCAGGCCCGCACCGCGGCCGGAAACCGGGAGGCGAGGGCGTGCGAGGACCCGGGCCAGACCGCGCGGCTTCCGACTGCGAGGACGGCGGCGAGTTGCACCAGGCGGTCCGCGTCATCCTCGGCCAGGCACAGCACCGCGTCCCGCGGGGCGATCCGGTACGCGTTGCGTTCGCCGGTCGGGCCGGGCAGGACGATGCCGCCATCGGCCACCGCCGCCTGCGCGAAGCGGCGGCAGGCCGCCTCCAGGCGCGGGTGGCCGGCGGCCCAGGCGGTGAGCGAGGCGAGGGCCGGGCGCGCGGGGGAGGGCACCGCCGCGGTCCGCACGCCGGGCTGCGCCAGGGCGCGCCCGAGCACGTCCCGTGGCGCCTGCGCGAGCAGCCGGTACAGGTACAACGGCCCGCCGGCCTTCGGCCCGGTGCCCGAGAGGCCTTCGCCACCGAAGGGCTGCACGCCGACCACGGCGCCGACCATGTTGCGGTTCACGTAGACGTTGCCCGCGCGCGCGGCGGCGAGCACCTGGGCCACCGTTTCGTCGATGCGGGTGTGCAGGCCCAGGGTGAGCGCATAGCCGGTGCGCTCGATCTGCGCGAGCAGCTCGCCCAGGCGCTCGCGCTCGAAGCTCAGGAGGTGCAGCACCGGGCCGAAGACCTCGCGGTCCAGCGTGTCGAGGCGGTCCAGTTCGACCAGCGCGGGCGTGACGAAGCTGCCGCCCGCCGCATCCTGCCCGGCGCGCGCGACCTGGTGCACCGCCCGGCCCTGGGCCCGCATGCGCGCCAGGTGCGCCTCGATGCCGCGTCGCGCGTCCTCGTCAATGACCGGGCCCACGTCCACCGCCAATCGGTCGGTGCGGCCGAGCTGCAGTTCGGCCATGGCCCCGAGCAGCATGTCGCGCACCCGCGGTGCCAGCTCGCGCTGCACGCACAGCACGCGCAGCGCCGAGCAGCGCTGGCCGGCGCTGTCGAAGGCCGAGCCGATCACGTCGGCCACCACCTGCTCGGGCAGGGCCGAGGAGTCCACGATCATCGCGTTCTGGCCGCCGGTCTCGGCGACCAGGGGAACGGGCCGTCCCTGCGGGCCCAGTCGCCCGGCGAGCTGCCGCTGCAGCAGCCGCGCCACCTCGGTCGATCCGGTGAAGAGCACGCCCTGCACCCGCGCGTCGCCCACCAGCCGCGCGCCCACGGTCTCCCCGCGTCCGGGCAGCAGCTGCACCGCTGCGCGCGGGACACCCGCATCCCACAGCGCGCGCACCGCTTCGGCCGCGATGAGCGGCGTCTGTTCCGCCGGCTTGGCCAGCACCGTGTTGCCGGCCGCGAGCGCCGCCGCGACCTGGCCGCAGAAGATGGCCAGCGGGAAGTTCCAGGGGCTGATGCACACCACGGCGCCGAGCGGGCGCACCTCGCCTTCCCCCAGGTGGTCGCGGGCCTGCCCGGCGTAGTAGCGCAGGAAGTCCACCGCCTCGCGCACCTCGGCGACCGCGTTGGCGGCGGTCTTGCCGGCTTCGCGGACCAGGAGCGCCATGAGGCGGGGCATGTCGTCCTCCAGGCGGTCCGCGGCGCGCTCCAGGAGGCTCGCCCGTTCGCTCGCGGGAACGGCCGACCACGAGGGGGCGGCACGGTCCGCTTCGGCGAGCGCGCGTTCGACCTCGTCATCGTCCGCTTCGCGGGTGTGGCCCACGACGTCCGCGTGCGCGGCGGGGTTGCGCACCGCGTCGGTGGCCGGGCGGGTGTCGGCGGCGAGCAGGGGCGGCGCGCTCCAGCCCTGGGCGACGGTGCCCTGGAAGCACGCCTGCAGGCGATCCAGCGTATGTTCGTCGGCGAGGTCCAGCCCGCGCGAGTTCAGGCGCGTGGGCCCGAAGAGCGCGCGCGGCAGGGGAATGGCCGGGTGGGGCAGGCCGGGCGCACCCTCGCGCGCGGCGCTCTCGTCGATCTGCGCGGCTGGCTCGCGCAGCAGCTCGTCCAGGCTCAGGGCCGGGTCCGCGATGCGGTGCACGAAGGAGCTGTTGGCGCCGTTTTCCAGCAGGCGGCGCACCAGGTAGGCCAGCAGGGTTTCGTGCGTGCCCACGGGCGCGTAGATGCGGCAGGCACGCCCCAGGCCGCCCTGGGCCTGCCGGCCGACCACCTGCTCGTACAGCGGCTCGCCCATGCCGTGCAGGCACTGGAACTCGTACTGGCCGGGTTCGTAGCGCGCCGGCCCGGCCAGCTCATACACCGCGGCCAGGGTGTGCGCGTTGTGCGTGGCGAACTGCGGGAACACGGCGTCCGGCGCGGCCAGCAGCTGGCGCGCACAGGCGAGGTAGGCCGCGTCGGTGTGGACCTTGCGCGTGTACACCGGGTAGTCGTCCAGGCCGTCGAGCTGCGCGCGCTTGATCTCCGCGTCCCAGTAGGCACCCTTGACCAGGCGCACCATCAGGCGCCGCCCGCTGCGCCGCGCGAGGTCCACCAGCCAGTCGATGACCGCCGGGCAGCGCTTCTGGTAGGCCTGCACCACGAAGCCCAGCCCCGTCCAGCCGGCCAGGTCCGGCTCCTGGCAGAGCCGCTCCAGCAGGTCCAGCGACAGCGACAGGCGCTCGGCTTCCTCGGCGTCGATGTTCAGGCCGATGTCGTAGCCCCGCGCAAGCCGGCACAGACCGAGCAGGCGCGGGTACAGCTCGCCCATCACGCGTGCCTGCTGCGCGCGGCTGTAGCGCGGGTGCAGGGCCGAGAGCTTGATCGAGATGCCGGGCCCGTCCAGCACGCCGCGGCCGCGCGCGGCCCGGCCGATGGCGTGGATCGCGTGCTCGTAGGCGAGCAGGTAGCGCTGCGCGTCGGCCTCGGTGAGCGCGGCTTCGCCCAGCATGTCGAAGGAGTAGCGAAAACCCTCGGCTTCGCGCGGTGCGGCGCGGCGCAGCGCCTCCTCGATGGTCTCTCCGGTGACGAACTGCTCGCCCATGAGGCGCATGGCCAGGTCCACGCCCTTGCGGATCAGGGGCTCGCCGCCGCGCGCCAGCAGCTTGCCCAGCGCGGCGCCCAGGCCCGATTCGCTGTGGGTGGCGGTGAGCCGGCCGGTCACCAGCAGGCCCCAGGTGGCGGCGTTGACGAAGAGCGAGGGGCTTCGGCCCAGGTGCCGGCCCCAGTCGCCCTGCGCGAGCTTGTCGCGGATCAGCGCATCGCGCGTGGCCGCATCCGGGATGCGCAGCAGGGCCTCGGCCAGGCACATCAGGGCCACGCCTTCCTGCGAGGACAGGGCGTACTCCTGCAGCAGGCCCTGCACCAGGGCACCGCTTCCGGCCTCGCGCTGGCGCCGGCGCACGCCCTCGGCGATGCGGCGGCCCAGGCGCTGGACCGCGGCCGCCGTGGCCTCGTCCAGCCGCGCGGCGTCCAGCACCTCGGCCACGGCCTGCGGCTCGGGGCGACGGGTGGCGCGCGTGATGGCCTCGCGCAAGGCCGACGTGAACGGAGCGGCCGGGTGGAAGCCGGCGAAGGGAGCAGGCGAGCAGGTCACGAAGGGGGTGTGGATGTAGCCGAGATGAATGCGATGGTCGCGCGCGTCTCCTGGTTTATCGTTCGGTTTTTTCACGGTTTCACCGAATGATTCACGGCATGCCCGCCACCCTGGACCGAATCGACCTTCGCATCCTCACGACCTTGCAGGAGGATGGCCGCATCAGCAACCTCAAGCTGGCCGAGACGGTGGCGCTGTCGCCCACGGCCGTGCTGGCCCGCGTGCAGCGGCTCACGCGCGAGGGCTACATCCGGGGCTACGAGGCGCGGCTGGACCCGAACCTGCTCGGCGCGGGCCTGCTGGTGTTCGTGGAGGTGCTGCTGGACCGCACGACCCCCAATGTCTTCGAGGCCTTCAAGGCCGCGGTCCAGGCCCAGCCGGCCATCCTGGAGTGCCACATGGTGGCGGGCGGCTTCGACTACCTGCTCAAGACCCGCGCGGCCGACATGGACGCCTACCGCCGCTTCGCCGGCGCGGTGCTGTGGCAGCTGCCGGGCGTGCGCGAGACGCGCACCTACGCGGTCATGGAAGAGGTCAAGAGCACGTCGCGGCTGTACCTGGGGTGACAACTGGACGCGAACGGCCCCGGCGCCATCGCCTCCAAGAGGAAAACCCTCAAGGAGAACAAGCCATGCTGATGAGTGCCAAGGAATTGTCCGGCTACGACGTGCACGCGCGCGACGGGAAGATCGGCCGCGTCCACGACCTCTACTTCGACGACGAGCGCCTCGCCGTGCGCCACCTGGTGGTGGACACCGGTGGCTGGATCTCAGGCCGGCGCGTGCTGGTGTCGCCGCACGCCGTGGAGCAGCTCGACCGCGACGCACGCCGCCTGGTCGCGAACCTCACGCGCGAGCAGGTCGAGAAGGCCCCCGGCGTGGACACCGACAAACCGGTCTCGCGCCAGCAGGAGATCGAGCACTACGACTACTACCAGTACCCCTACTACTGGACCGGCTTCGGCTTGTGGGGATCCATGGCCTACCCGCTGGCCTATGCCACGCCCGCGTCGGCGGCAGGCGTCGCGGGCGGGTACGCGGCCGAGGCGAGCGATGGCGCCACGAGCGACCCGGTGCAGCGCGAGCGCCTGCAGGCCGAGCGCGACGCGGCCGATCCGCACCTGCGCAGCGCCCACGAGGTCACGGGCTACCACATCGAGGCGGTGGACGGCGCCATCGGCCACCTGTCCGACCTGCTCTTCGAGGGCGGCTCCTGGCGCATCGAGCAGCTGGTGGTGGACACGCGCAACTGGCTGCCCGGCAAGCATGTCGCCCTCGACGCGCGCACCCTGCACCGCGTGGACTGGGGCGAACGCAAGCTCTACGTGAACCTCACGCGCGAGCAGGTCAAGGGAAGTCCGGAGTACGCGGGCGCGCCGGGGCGTTGAGGGACAGGCCCAGGCCCGGCGCGGGCGCGCGCGGGAAGTCCGCCGCGGCGCTGCGGGCGCTCCAGCGCTGGGCCGGCTGCGGCACCTGCAGCCCGTAGGACGCCGCGGTCACGGCGAGGATCACCGCGGTTCGCTGCAGCATCGAGGATGTCTTGTTGCGGTCGTTCACATCGGGCCTCCATGAATGGAGCGCAGTGTGGCCGTTCAATGTTCCGGTCTCGTGACGCGGGCGTCGGGGCCTTGGTCTTCAGGCCGCGGCCGTTCCGATGTGGGCGATGGCCTGGGGAACTCCGACGACCCTGACGCCCTGATGCTCGGTGACTCTGAGCAGCGGCTTGTCCCCGGTGACGAGCAAGTCGGCGCGCGCCGCGATGGCCGTCCCGATGACCACATCGTCATCGGGATCGGGCGCTATCCGAGGCGTCGCCGCTGGCCGCACGAGCGCCGTGAGCTGCGCATACCCGTCGACGATCTGATCGATGGTGAGCTTGGAGGCAGCGATCTTCTCAGCGAACTTGCTCCGGGCGAGGATGTCCGTGAGTTCGGCCAGCATCGGCGGGCTGGTGAAAAGCTGAACGCGCTCCTCGCGCGCGGCCTGCAGCAGCAGGCGCGGCGTGCCGCCCCACAGGATGGCCGAGGCCACGACGTTCGTATCGAGCACGACCCGCACCGAGCGGCGCTTCAGTTTGCGTTTCTCGCGCGCCGTTCGGCGCGCATGGCGGCGATTTCCTGGGCGACTTCGTCGGGAGACATGACCGCGGGATCATTGACTTCGGCCATGCGGTCCATGGCCGCGAAGAATTCATCGACCCGCTGCGTCTTGAGCTGATCGCGCAGCCAGCGCTCCAGATTCGCCGGCGACAGCAGGCCCGCGCGCTGAGCCTCCTGCGCGAGCTGGTCAGGCAAGGTGATCTGCACGGTTGTCATGTGGGGCCTCCAGGCGGGCGGTCTGCCGCTCGGGACGATGTCGAGCGGCGCCATGCCAGGAGTTTGCCACGACCAGATCGCTCTTCACCCCGCCGCCGCGTCGATGAACCCCCGCACCAGCCGCAGTTGCTCCGGCACGTTCAGCGCCGGCGCATGCCCGCAGCCCGGGATCTCCACCACCTTGGCCAGGCCCAGCGCACCGGGGCCGCGGCGCAGCATTTCCTCGGTGGCGTCCGGCAGCACCAGGTCCGACTCGGCGCCGCGCAGGCACAGCACGGGCACGCGGATGGCGTCGTAGTGCGTCCAGAGTTCGTAGTCGTTCGGGTGGTCGATGAACTGGCGCACCATGGCCGGGTCGTAGTGCGGCGTGACGCGCCCGTCGGGCAGGCGGCGGGTGGAGGTTTCCGTCAGGCGCCGCCACTGCGCGTCGCTGAGCCACCCATAGGGCTTGTACACCTGCCGGAAGAAGGCCTCCAGCTCGGTCACCGTGTCGAAGGCGGGCGGGTTGCCGGCGTACTGGCGGATGCGCTCGATGGCCGGCTGCGCCAGGCGCGGCGCGTTGTCGTTGAGGACCAGGCTGCGGATGCGGCCGGCCAGTTGCGGCTGCGCGAGGCCGCCGGCGCACACGGTGCCGATGGCCCCGCCCATGGACGTGCCGACCCAGTGGGCCTGCGCGATCTCCAGCCGGTCCATCAGCTCCGCGGCGATGCGCGCATAGAAGGCGAGCTGGTACTCGCCGGTGGGGTCCGGGCTCCACTGCGACAGGCCGCGCCCGATGGTGTCCGGGCAGATGACGCGCCAGCGGTCCGAGAGCGACTCGGCCAGTTCGTCCATGTCGCGACCCGTGCGCGCGAGGCCGTGCCAGGCGATGACGGTCTCCGGGTTCGAGGCGCCCCAGAGCGTGTAGTGGATCTGGCGGCCGGCGCAGGTGAGGTAGTGCGAGCTCGGGCGCATGCTCACCTCGCGCGCGCCGGCGTGGCGTTGGCGGTGTTCGTGGCGCTGGAGTTCGGGGGCGGCGGCTTCACGCCCGCGCGGCTCACGGCCAGCGCGCGCAGCCGGCCCACCACGCCGGTGGGGAAGTAGTACACCGACAGCACGAAGAGCACGCCCAGCCAGAGCAGCCAGCGGTCGGGCGAGAGCAGGGCGGCCAGGGCCGGCACGCTGGCGGCGGCCTCGTGCCCCAGGCGGAGCAGGTCCTGCAGGTAGCTTTGCGCGACGACGAAGAGGGCCGAGCCGATCACCGCACCGTACAGCGTGCCCATGCCGCCGATGACGACGATCAGCAGCACGTCCACCATGATCTCGAAGGACAGCGAGGTGTCCGGCCCGTTGTAGCGAAGCCAGAGCGCCAGCATGGTGCCGGCCAGCGTGGCGAAGAGGGCCGAGAGAATGCTGGAGACCGTGCGGTACACCACCACCCGGTAGCCGATGGCCTCGGCGCGGAACTCGTTCTCGCGAATGGCCTGCAGCACGCGGCCGAAGGGCGAATTCACGATGCGCAGCATCAGGAGGAACAGGCCCAGTGCCACCGCGAAGAGGAGCCAGTAGCACAGGAGCCGCCCGTCGATCATCACGCCGAAGACCGGGTTCTCGAAGGGCTCGAAGCTCGGCGACAGCAGCGCCGGCACCTTGAAGCTCAGGCCGTCCTCGCCGCCGGTGAACTCCGACAGCTGCGAGGCCAGGGTCTGGAAGGCCGCGGCGAAGGCCAGCGTGATCATGGAAAAGAAGATCGCCCGCACCCGCAGCGAAAAGAGGCCGATGGCCAGCGCCAGCACGAATGACAGCGCCAGCGCCGCGCCGATGCCCATGCCCAGCGAGCCCCAGCCCGCCCCCAGCCGCGTGGAAGCGATGGCCACGCCGTAGGCGCCGATGCCGAAGAACATGGTGTGCGCGAAGCTCACGATGCCGGTGTAGCCCAGGAGCAGGTCGAAGCTGGCGACCAGCACGATGAAGATCAGCACCTTGGCCGCCACGTTCAGCGCCTTGACCCCGGGAAAGAGGAAGGGCGCGAAGGCCAGGGCGACCACGATCGCCAGCAGGATGAAGGCCAGGGGCCGGCTGCGGGGCAGGTCGCGGGAGAGGAGTCGGGTCAGCATGTCGGCTCCTTCAGCGGTTCAAGGCATAGACGCCCTGCGGCCGCCACAGCAGGATGGCCATCATGAGCGCGATGTTGGAAAACAGAGCCACCTTGGGCACCAGGAAGCCGGTGTAGTTGGCCATCAGGCCCACCAGCAGGGCGCCCACCAGCGCGCCGGTGGTGGAGCCCAGGCCGCCGATGATCAGCACGATGAAGATCAGCACGTTGACCTGCGCGCCCATCTGCGGCACCACGTTCTGCTGGTACAGGCCCCACATCACGCCGCCCAGGCCGGCGAGCGCGCTGCCCATCACGAACACGCCGATGAACAGCTTGCGGATGCCGTAGCCCATCGACTCGACCATCTCGCGGTCCTGCACGCCGGCGCGGATCAGGAGGCCGATCTTGGTGCGCGTGAGCGTCCACAGCAGCGCCGCGAAGACGGCCACGCCGACGACCACGGCGATGACACGGTACTTCTCCACCGCCGCATCGCCCACCAGAATGGCACCGCGCATGCCTTCGGGCAGGGGCAGCGGGATCTGCAGCGGCCCCCAGATCACCTTGATCAGCTCCTCGCCGATGATGAGGCCGCCCATGGTGATGAGGATCTGCTTGAGGTGGTTGCCGTACACCGGCCGCACGATGAAGCGCTCGAAGGCCAGGCCCAGCACGCCGGCCACCAGCATGGCCACCAGCATGGCGGGGAACACCGCCATCATGTTGACCCAGAGGCTGCCCGAGGCGGTGTAGTCGCCCATGGCGCCCAGCACGCTGGTGGCCACGAAGGCGCCCAGCGCGATGAACACGCCGTGGCCGAAGTTCAGCACGTCCATGAGGCCGAACACCAGCGTGAGGCCCGAGGCGATGATGAAGATGATCATGCCCATGGCCAGGCCCGCCACCGTGAGCGTGAGCCAGGTCGAGCCCGAGCCGATGAAGGGCAGCACCAGGGCGGCGAGGGCCGGCACCAGGGCCAGGGGTTTCCAGTCGAATTCGGCGAGCTTCATAGCGCGAGTCCCAGCAGCTTCTGCTGCAGCGATTCGTCCTCGGCCAGCTCCTTCATGGCGCCGGCATGGACGATCTGTCCGTTGTCCATCACCGCCACCCGGTCGCCCAGGCGCTTGGCGAAGTTGAAGTTCTGCTCCACCAGCAGGATGGTCACGCCGCTGGCCTTGAGCTGGCCGAAGGCCTCGATCATGTTGTTGATGATGGCGGGCGCGAGGCCCTTGCTCGGCTCGTCCACGATCAGCAGCTCGCGCGGCTCGACGATGGCCCGCGAGACGGCCAGCATCTGCTTCTGCCCGCCCGAGAGCTTGCCCGCCGGGTGGTTCCAGAACTTCTCCACGGCGGGAAAGAGCTTGAAGATCCACTGCAGCCGGGCCTCGTCGATCTGGCTGGCGCGCTGCGCCGAGCGGGCCGCCAGCAGCATGTTTTCCTTGACGGTGAGGTCCGCGAAGATGCCCATGTTCTCGGGCACGTAGGCCACGCCCAGCGAGGCGATCTGCGGCGTGGACAGGCGCGTGATGTCCTGGTCGCCCAGCGTGATGCGCCCGGCCGAGGCCTGCCACAGGCCCATGACGGTGCGCAGCGTGGTGGTCTTGCCCGCGCCATTGCGCCCGAGCAGCATGGTGAGCTGGCCGCGCGGCACGACCAGGTCCACGCCGTGCAGGATGTGGTAGGCGGCGATGTGGGTGTGGACGCCGGAGAGGGTCAGGAGGTTGGCGCTCATGGGTGGGCTCCTTCGGCCGAGGGGCTGCTCGCCCCCAGGTAGGCCTCCTGCACCACGGGCAGCGCGATCACCTCGGCCGGCTTGCCGTCGGCCACCAGCGCGCCGTTGTGCAGCACGATGATGCGGTCGGCGAGTTCCCGCACCACGTCCATCTTGTGTTCCACCAGCAGGATGGTCTTGCGCTTGTCGGCCTTCAGGCGCCGGATCAGGTCCAGGATCACGGGGGCCTCGGCGGCGTTCATGCCGGCCGTGGGCTCGTCGAACATGAAGACCTGCGGCTCCAGGGCCATGAGCAGGGCCACTTCCAGCTTGCGCTGGTCGCCGTGCGGCAGGGCCGAAACGAGCTCGTCCTGCTTGGGCAAAAGCGCCACCTGTTCCAGGATCTCGCGGGCCCGGGCGGTGAGCGCTTCGTGGTCGCTCCAGATGGACAGCAGGTTCAGCCCGCGCCGGTGGCTTCCCTCGCGGCTGGCCTGCACGGCCAGGCGCACGTTCTCCAGCACCGACAGGCGCGGAAAGAGATTCGTGAGCTGGAAGGCCCGGCCCAGTCCGGCACGCGTGCGCTGCGAAGCCGACAGGCCCGACAGGTCGCGGCCATTGAGCGACACGCGGCCCGCCGATGCCTTGAGCTGGCCCGAGATCAGGTTGAAGTAGGTGGTCTTGCCGGCCCCGTTGGGTCCGACGATTGCCGTGAGGGTGCCCGGCTCGAACGAGCAGGTCACCGCATCGACCGCCACGTGACCGCCGAAGCGGATGGTGAGGTCCTGGGTGGCGAGAAGGCTCATGGCCACAGCCTGTGAGGAGGAGGAAGAAGACTCCTTCCCCTCTGGGGGAAGGCAGGGATGGGGGCCGCGCGTGAAGCGGCGTGGCCGGCGCGCGAAGCCCCCAACCAGCCCTCCCCCAGGGGGAGGGTTCATGCAGCGGCAGGCCTTACTGCGGCTTGGTGCGCACCGGCACGTCCATCTCGGACGGCTTGAGTTCCTTGACCAGCTGCAGGTCCACGGCGCCGCCCGGCTTGGCGTTGGGCGAGACCTTGAAGTGGTACATGGACTGCATGGCCTGGTGGGCTTCCTTGCGGAAGGTCATGGGACCCTTGGGCGTGTCGAAGGTCATGCCTTCCATGGCCGAGATCAGCTTGTTGGTGCCGGTGTCGCCGTTGGTCTTCTTGAGCGCGCTCACGATCGCCATGGCGGCGGAGAAGCCGCCTGCGGTGAAGAAGTCGGGCGGGCTGCTGAAGCGGCTCTGGTGTTCCTTGACCAGCCAGTCGTTGGCCGCGTTCTTCGGGAACTGGTGGTAGTAGTAGGTGGCGCCTTCCATGCCGGGGAACTGGTTGTAGGCGACCATGGCCGGCAGGATGTTGCCGCCGGTGGCGATCTCGATGCCGTGGCGCTTGAGGTCCAGGTCGGCGATCTTGAAGGGGTTGCCGGCGCCGGCCCAGATGATCCAGATCACCTTCTTGCCCGGCTGGTCCTTGAGCTTGTCGATCAGGCGCTGCGCACCGGCGGTGAAGTCGGTGGTGTTGGCCGGCAGGTACTCCTCGTGGACGATCTTGGCGTTCTTGATCGACTCCTTGAAGGCCTTCACGCCGTCACGGCCGAAGGCGTAGTCCTGGCCCAGAGTGGCGATGACGGTGCCGGGCTTGTCCAGCGCGACGGCGTTGGAGATGGCGTCCTGCGAGCTGTTGCGGCCGGTGCGGAAGACGTACTTGTTCCACTTGTCGCCGGTGATGGAGTCGGCCACGGCCGGCTCGACCAGCAGGATCTTCTTGTATTCCTCGGCCACGGGCAGCATGGCCAGCGCGACGCCGGAGGAGGTGGGGCCGACGGCGAGGTCCGCCTTGTCGTCCGAGTAGGCGGTGGCCAGCAGCGACTTGCCCAGGTCGGGCTTGCCCTGGTCGTCCTTCTCGATCACGGTGATCTTCTTGCCATTGACGGCCATGGTGCCGCCGGTGGCGTACTCCAGGCCCATCAGCAGGCCGGCCTGCGTCTGCTTGCCGTAGGCCTCCAGGGGGCCGGTGCGGCTGTACACGTGGGCGATCTTGATCTCGTTGCCGGATTGGGCCAGCGCGAAGGGCGAGGCGAAGGTGCTCGCGGCGAGGGCGGCCAGTGCGATCAGGGTGCGGCGTTGCATGGATGTCTCCTGTGTGAATATGTTCGGACCCGCGCTGCTATTGCATTCATCGTGCCAACGCGCAAGTCCTTGATTTACAAGGAGACGGTCCGGTCAGTGCGGGCGAAGTGTCTCGTTATCAGACAGTTGGAGTGTCTGAATCTCAGGCAATGTCTGAATTTCAGGCATTTTCATCAGGCGTTCGTAGAGCGTCGCCCGCGAGATCCCGAGCAGCCGTGCAGCCGCCAGCTTGTTGCCGCCGGTGTGGAGGAGGGCGGTCTGGATGGCCTGCTGTTCCACTGCGGCGACCTGCTCGCACAGGGGCCGCAGGGTGCCGGCCGGCGCATCCGCGGACGGCACAGGCATGGACGGCGGTGGCGCCCCGGTCGTGACCACCCCGGGCAGGCCCGATTCGCGCAACACGCTCATCAGGTCCGCGGTGCCGATGCGGTCGGCGTCGCAGCGCAGGGCGGCCTGTTCCAGCACATTGCGCAGCTCGCGGATGTTGCCGCGCCAGGGCTGCGCAGCCAGCAAGGCCAGGGCGGCGGGATCGAGCTCGGGCGGCGGCATGCCGTTGCGCAGCGCGATCTCCTCGCCCAGCGCCTCGACCAGCGCGGGAATGTCGGCCTGCCGCTCGCGCAGGGGCGGCACCCGGACCGGCAGCACGTTAAGCCGGTAGTAGAGGTCTTCGCGGAACTTGCCTTCGCGCACCAGCTGGCCGAGGTCGCGCGAGGTCGCGGCGATCACGCGGGCGTCGAAGCGCAGCAGCTTGTTGGAGCCCAGGGGCTCGATCTCGCCCTCCTGCAGGGCCCGCAGCAGCTTGGGCTGCAGGCTGGGCGGCATGTCGCCGATTTCGTCCAGGAACAGGGTGCCCCCGTCGGCCAGCTTGAACTTGCCGTCCCGGCCCTTGCGCTCGGCGCCGGTGTAGGCGCCGGGCGCCACGCCGAAGAATTCGGCCTCCAGGAGGGTTTCGGGCACGGCCGCGATGTTGATGCTGACCAGCGGCCCCGAGGAGCGCGCGGACAGCGCGTGGATGGCATGGGCGAGCAGCTCCTTGCCGGTGCCGGTCTCCCCCAGCAGCAGCACGGGGCTGGCCGACTGCGCCGCGCGCCGCGCCTGCCGCTTGACCTCCACCGCGGCGGCGCTGCCGCCGACGAAGCTCGCCAGGGTGTACTTGTTGCGCCGCTGGCGCGCGAGCTCGCGCCGGGCATCGTCCAGGTCGCTTTGCAGGTGCGCGAACTTCTGGATCAGCGGCTGCAGGGTGGTCTCCGGGTGGTCGAAGAGCACGATGCCGATGGCCCCGATGATCTTGCCGTCGGCCTCGTCACGCAGGGGGATGCGGCTGACCACGAAGGTGCCGGCGCGGTTGGTGAGCAGGTCGACGAGGATCGGCTCGCCGGTCTCCAAGACGCGGCGCATCTGGGTGTTGGGGACCACGTCTTCGACCTTGTGGCCCACGAACTGCTCCACCGAGCTGAAGCCGAGTGCCGGAAGGAAACGCTTGTAGCCCTCGTTGACCCAGACAACGGTGCCGCTGCGATCGACCAGGAACATGCCTTGGCTGATGTTGGAAAACAGCTGGAACATCGAGCGCGCGGCCAGGGCGAGGATGCTCTGGCCGTCGCGCGGCAGGGTGTCTTCGGGTGCCATCGGCCGATGGTACGCCGAGCGCGGGCGGCCTACTCCAGGGGCGGCAGGGGGCGCCCGATGGCGCGCTGGTCCAGCGGTTCGACCGGAAAGGGCGTGGCCGCCACAGGCAGGCCGCCGGAATCGGGGATGACGATGCGCTGTGCGGACGCCGCATCCGGCGCTGCGCCCATGCGGGCGCTGTCGGCGGCCGCCACGGTGCCGGCGGCCGCAGCGCCCACGGCGGACCTCATCGTGCTGGCGGCGCGCGGCGCGGCGACCACGGCAGCGGGTGAGCGCGGCACGACGACGGCGGCGGGCACCGCGACCACCGCGGGTGTGACGATGGCCGGTGAGCGCGCCGGCGGCGTCACAACCGTGGCGCGTTCCACCCGGCTCGGCGCGAAGCCCAGCGACATGCCTACGGGGCCGCCGGCCGAGCCGTCACCGGGGCCGCCACCGCCATCACCGCCGCCGCCTCCTCCACCGCCCCCGCCCCCTCCGCCACCACCCCCTCCGCCGCCTCCACCGCCACCGCCACCTGCAGCTTGAACATCGGGCGCACAGGTGAGGCCGACGGCGCCGGTGAGGGCGACGGTGAGCAGGGACAGGGTCAGTTTTCGAGCGAGGGCGTTCATGGCGGCTCCCGGCGGCAGTCGCGAGGTGACCGCTTCCATGCTGGACCGCGCCGCGCCATTTGCTCGTGGGGTTCGGGTGCGTGCCAGAGTCGGCAAATGCTGGCATCGCTGTCGGCAAAGTTCGACACAGCACGGGCCACGCCGCTTCCGGGCTGCGCTCGCGCTATCCGGCCGCGCGTCGCTGGTTGACAATGGCCTATCGCCAGGCAACCGAACAGGAATGGACAGACTTCGAATCGACAAATGGCTGTGGGCTGCACGCTTCTACAAGACGCGGTCGCTCGCCGCTGAGGAGATCGGCAAGGGACGGGTGGAGGTCAACGGCCAGCAGGCCAAGGCCGCACGGGAAGTGAAGGCGGGCGACACGGTGTCGATCCGGCACGAGGCGGTCACGCGCACCGTGGTGGTCCGCGGCCTGTCCGCCCAGCGCGGCCCCGCCCCCGTCGCGCAGCAGCTCTACGAGGAGACCGCCGACAGCATGGCCGGCCGGGAGCGAGCCGCCGAGCAGCGGCGCCTCGCACGCGAGCCCTCGCTGTCCATCGAGCAGGGGCGCCCCACCAAGCGCGACCGGCGCGACCTGGAGCAGGTGCGCAGAGGCTGGGGAGACCGGTGGAGCGCGGGCCTGGACTAGGGCCTGTTCACACTGAACATCCGTTCGCCCTGAGCCTGTCGAAGGGCTCGCGTGGCGGTCTCGCGCGATGGGCTTCGACAGGGCTCAGGCCGAACGGTGGAGGCCCCGACGGAGTCCGTGGATCCGCCGCTTGTCGAGAGCCTGCCAAAGCCCTTCCCCGGGCGCAGGACGAGCGGAGGCTAGACCTACAACGCGCCCTCGAACATCATCACGTCCACCTCGTCGCCAGGCGCCACGCCCGCCTGCCCGTGGTGCAGGACGATGAGGCCATTGGCCTGCACCATGGAGCTGAGCACGCCCGAGCCCTGGTTGCCGGTGGTGCGCACCTCCAGAACGCCGTCCGCGCGGCGGGTGACGATGCCGCGCTGGTACTCGGTGCGGCCGGGCTTCTTGCGCAGGGCCTCGGTGCTGCGGGCCCGCAGGTACAGCGTGGGCTCCGGGTGTGCGCCCATCATGCGCAAGAGGGCCGGGCGCACGAAGGCCAGGAAGGTGACCATCACCGCCACGGGGTTGCCCGGCAGCCCGAAAAGAACCGAGCTGCGATCCGGGCGGCGGATGCGGCCTACGGCCATGGGTCGGCCTGGGCGCATGGCGATGCGCCAGAAGGCCACGTCGCCCAGCTTCTTCATCATGGCCTTGGTGAAGTCGGCCTCGCCCACGCTCACGCCGCCGCTGGTGATGATGGCGTCGGCCTGGTCCGCCGCGCGGATGAAGGCCGCTTCGAGCAGCGCGGGGTCGTCGCGGACCACGCCCAGGTCCAGCACCTCGCAGCCCAGGCGCGCGAGCAGCGCCCGCACGGTGTAGCGGTTGCTGTCGTACACCGCGCCTTCGCGCGGGGGCTCGCCCAGGGACAGGATCTCGTCGCCGGTGGAGAAGTACGCGACCTTCAGGCGCCGCACGACCGGCAGCTCACCGATGCCCAGGCTGGCCACCAGGCCGCAGGCGGCGGGGCCGAGGCGCTCGCCGGCCAGGAGGGCGGGGCGTCCTTCGGCCAGGTCCTCGCCCTTGAGGCGCCGGTTGTCGCCGCGGCGCAGCACGCCGCCGGGCACGATCACGCGGCCATCGGCATCCTGCGTGGTCACCTCCTGCGGCACGACCGTGTCCAGGCCGGCGGGCATGATGGCGCCGGTCATGATCTTCACCGCCTGGCCCGGGCCCACGGTGCCCTGCCAGGCGGCGCCGGCCAGCGCGGTGCCGACGACCTCCAGCGACAGCGGCGCGTCTTCGCGCAACTGCGCCCCGTCGAAGGCGAAGCCGTCCATCGCGGAGTTGTCGTGCGGCGGCACGCTCAAGGGCGAGACCAGGTCCCGGGCGAGCACGCGGCCCAGGGCATCCGCCAGGGCCACGGTTTCTGTGTCCGCCACCGGGTCCACCAGGTGCGCGAGGAACTCGCCCACGGCGTCCGCACTGAGCGACTGCGGGTCATAGCCCTGCAGCCGCGCCGCGATCTCGTCCAGCGAGTTCATCGCATCTGCAGCCGGCGCAGCTCGTCCAGCGTGTTGGCGTTGAAGAAGGCGCGCGGGTCGTCGCCCTCGCGGTCGAAGGGGACGAGCACCGTGCGGTGGCGCGCGGTCCAGGCGTCGATCTTGCGGCCGCCCTCGTGCGTGAAGCGCACCAGGCTCTCCAGCAGCTCGCGCCGCATCAGGCAGAAGACGGGCTGGGGGCGAAGCTGGCCGTCGTCCTCGGGGGCCGTGGCCATGGCGATTTCCGCGTCCTGGGCCAGCAGGGCCTCGCCCAGGCGCTGCACCAGGTCGGCCGGGAAGTTCGGCGTGTCGCAGGGCACGGTGGCGAGGAAGGCCGTTTCGCAGTGCTCCAGCCCGGTGAGAAAGCCGGCCAGCGGGCCGGCGAAGTCGGGCAGGGCGTCGGGCCAGACCGGCACGCCCATGGACTCGTAGGCGGCCAGGTTGCGGTTGGCGTTGATCATGACTTCGCCGACCTGCGGGGCCAGGCCCATCAGCGTGTGCGCCGCCAGCGGCAGGCCGTTGAAGTTCTGCAGGCCCTTGTCCACGCCGCCCATGCGGCTGCCGCGGCCGCCGGCGAGGATCAGGCCGGTGATGTCGTGCGGATCCAAGAATCAGCCTCCGATGTAGCTCATTTCGACGCGCCGCGGACCCGGGGCGCTGCTGTCCGGCGCCTGCAGGCCGCGCAGCTGCGAGTAGCGGTCCGTGCGACCCTGCCAGATGCCCGCGATGGCCGCGGCGATCTGTTCGTCCGTTGCGTCGCCGCGCAGCAGCGCGCGCAGGTCATGGCCCTGGCTGGCGAAGAGGCACAGGTACAGCTGCCCCTCGGTGGACAGGCGCGCGCGATTGCAGTCGCCGCAGAAAGCCTGCGTCACGCTGCTGATGACGCCGACCTCGCCGCTGCCGTCCGCATAGGCCCAGCGCTGCGCGGTCTCGCCGGGCGCGGCGGCTTCCAGAGGCACCAGGGGGAGTTCGCGATCGATCAGGCGCACCACCTCGGCCGAGGGCAGCACTTCGTCCATGCGCCAGCCGTTGGTGGCGCCCACGTCCATGTATTCGATGAAGCGCAGCACGTGGCCCGTGCCGCGGAAGTGGCGCGCCATGGGCACGATCTCGTGCTCGTTGGTGCCGCGCTTGACCACCATGTTGACCTTGATGGGCCCCAGGCCCGCGGCCTTGGCGGCGTCGATGCCGGCCAGCACCTCGGCCACCGGGAAGTCCACGTCGTTCATGCGGCGGAAGACCACGTCGTCCAGCCCGTCCAGGCTCACAGTGACGCGCTGCAGGCCGGCGGCCTTGAGGCTGGCGGCCTTGCGCGCGAGCAGCGAACCGTTGGTGGTGAGGGTCAGGTCCAGCGGCTGCCCCTCGGGCGTGCGCAGGGCCGCGAGCTGCTCGATCAGCACCTCGATGTTCTTGCGCAGCAGCGGCTCGCCGCCGGTCAGGCGGATCTTGCGCACGCCGTGGGCGACGAACTGCCGTGCGAGCCGGGTGATCTCCTCGAAGCTGAGCAGCGAGGCATGCGGCAGGTAGGGGTAGTTCTTGTCGAACACCTCCTTGGGCATGCAGTAGCTGCAGCGGAAGTTGCAGCGGTCGGTGACGCTGATGCGCAGGTCGCGCAGGGGGCGCGCCAGGGTGTCCTGCAGCAGCCCTGCGGGTGGCTGCGGCTGCGCCGGAATGGCGACCTGCCGTGCGGCGGGGCGGTGGGCCACCAGGGGAATGACGCGTTCAGCCATGGGCCGATTGTCGTGCCGAAAGGAATGTGGGGCCGGGGGTGGGGGCACGCATCACACGCAGCGCGCGCCGTCCACCTCGATGCACACGCCCGAGATGAACGCTGCCTCGTCGCTGGCGAGGTACAGCGCGGCGTTGGCCACGTCCAGCGCCGTGGAGAAACGGCCGAGCGGAATGGTGGCCAGGAACTTCGCGCGCCGGGCCTCGTCGAGCGGGCCGCCCGCGAACTCGGCCGCGAGGCCCGTGTCGGGATTGAACACCGGGTTGATGCAGTTGACCCGGATGTTCTCCGGCCCGAACTCGGCGGCCAGCGACTTGCTGGTGGTGATGACCGCGCCCTTGGAGCCGTTGTACCAGGCGAGCCCGGGGCGGGGCCGGATGCCGGCGGTGGAGGCGATGTTGATGAAGCTGCCGCCTCCGTTGGCACGGAAGGCCGGTACGGCGTGGATGGTGGCCAGGTAGATGCTCTTGACGTTGATGGCGTAGCAGCGGTCGAACTCGTCCTCGCTCACTTCCAGCGCCGGCCGGTTGCGGTGCGTCCAGCCGGCGTTGTTGACCATGACGTCGAGCTTGCCGTGGCGCTCGACGGCGGCCGCGACCAGGGCCTGCATGTCGGCCGAGCGGGTGACGTCGGCCTGGAAGAAGGAGGCTTGGCCACCGGCCGCGACGATGGCCTGCGTCACCGCCTGGCCCTTGACCGCGTCGATGTCGTTGACGACGACGAGCGCGCCTTCTTCGGCCAGGCGGCGCGCGATGCCTTCACCGATGCCGCCGCCGGCGCCGGTGACGATGATGGATTTGTTCTGAACTCGCATGCTTGTCTCCTGGGGCGCGATTGTGGCGGAGACGGTGTGAGCGATACGAAGGTGTTAGGTGGTCATGTCGCCGTGGAACTCGGACCGCCGATCACCCGTGCCGTATCGCCACCGTCTTGAGCGTGGTGAACCCCAGCAGCGCCTCGAAGCCCTTCTCTCTCCCGTAGCCCGAGGACTTCACCCCGCCGAAGGGCAGCTCCACCCCGCCGCCCGCGCCGTAGTTGTTGATGAAGACCTGGCCGCTGCGCACGCGCCGGGCCATGCGCAGCTGGCGGCCGCCGTCGCGGGTCCAGACGCCGGCGACCAGGCCGAATTGCGTGGCATTGGCCAGTTCGACCGCATGGTCCTCGTCCCGGAAGCTCATGGCGGCGAGCACGGGGCCGAAGACTTCCTCCTGAGCGAGCCGGTGCGAGACCGGCACGTCGCGCAGCAGGGTAGGGGCCTGGTAGAAGCCGGTGTCGGGCGCCTCGTCCACGACCTCGCCCTGGGCCACCGTGGGGATGTTCGCGGCGTGGGCGTCGGAGAGGAAGTCCCACACCCGCTGCTGCTGGCTCGCGCGGATCAAGGGGCCCACCTCCAGGTCCATGGCGGCCGGCCCGACGCGCAGGGCCGAGAAGATGGCGCCCAGCCGGTCCAGCACCGGCTCGTAGATGGAGCGCTGCACCAGCAGGCGCGAGCCGGCCGAGCAGGTCTGCCCGGCGTTCTGCACGATGGCATTGACCACGGCCGGCATCACGGCGTCGAGATCCGCGTCGTCGAAGACGATCTGCGGGCTCTTGCCGCCCAGCTCCAGCGTGACCGGGCAGTGCCGCTCGGCGGCCACCTGCTGGATCAGCGTGCCCACGCGCGGGCTGCCGGTGAAGCTGATGTGGTCGATGCCCGGATGCCGCGCCAGCGCGTCGCCCACTTCGTGCCCGTAGCCCGTGACGATGTTGATGGCGCCCGGCGGAAAGCCGCAGTCCGCCGCGAGCTGCGCCACGCGCAGCAGCGACAGGCAGGCGTCCTCCGAGGGCTTGACCACGCAGGCGTTGCCGGCCGCCAGCGCGCCTCCCACGCTGCGGCCGAAGATCTGCATGGGGTAGTTCCAGGGGATGATGTGCCCGGTGACGCCGTGTGGTTCGCGCCAGGTGAGCACGGTGTAGCCCTCCTGGTAGGGCAGCGTGTCGCCGTGCAGCTTGTCGCAGGCGCCGGCGTAGAACTCGAAGTAGCGCACCAGCGCCATGGCATCGGCGCGCGCCTGCTTGGTGGGCTTGCCGCAGTCGCGCTGCTCGATGGCCGCGAGTTCCTCCACGTGTTCGGACAGGGTGGCGGCCAGGCGCATCAGCAGGCGCCCGCGCTCGGCGGCCGCGAGCTTCGACCACTCCGTGTCGAAGCAGTGCCTTGCCGCCTGCACGGCCCGGTCGATGTCCTGCGCGGTGCCGCGCTGGAGTTCGTCGAAAGGCTGGCCGTCCGAAGGATCGATGACCGGCAGGGTGCGGCCCGAGGAGCCTTCCTGCGCTGCGTTGGCGATGAAGTGGTACTGCATGGCGCCCGATTGTGCGCCGCTGCCGGGTCAGACGATGCGGAACTGCCCGGCGTTCTCCCGCAGCCAGCGCTCGGCCAGGTCCGTGTCCAGCTGCCGGGGATGGAAGTCGGCGCGGCGGTAGGCGCGCCAGGGGTCCAGGGTCTCGATCACCAGGCCGCTCCGCCCGAAAAGATGAGCCGCGGCGCTGCGCCAGGTGGACCAGCGCCAGAGGGTGCCATCGTGATGCAGGTTGCGCACGGTCTGCCGCAGCGTGTCGCCGACGAACATGATCGTCACGCGCCGGAACCACTTCAGGCGCCAGGCGTGATTGCCGTCGAGGGCCTGGTACAGGTCGAAGGCCGTGCTCTTGTGCTCGCTCTCCTCGGCGCTGTGCCAGAGCCAGAGCGTGGCCAGGCGTGCATCCTCCGTGCCCAACACCTCGGGGTGGTGCAGCAGCCAGTCGGCCAGGATGGCGGTGAAGTGTTCGTAGGCGGCGGTGACCGCCAGGCGATGGCGCAGGTCCTCGCCCTTGAGCAGCTTCTGTCGCTCGGCTGCCCGCGGTCCCCAGGTGTTGCGCAGGCCCTGCCGCTCCAGGTGGGCGTTGAAGAGACCGTGCACGCGCCGGTGCGTGGCCTCCTGGCCCACGAAGCCGCGCACCTCCTCGGCAAAGCGCGGCTTGAGCGCCGCGGGGAGCGCCTCGAAGCCGTCACGCACCGCGTCGATGAAGAACTGCTCGCCCACGGGAAAGCTCATGGAGAGCGCGTTGAACAAAGCCGTGCGGAAAGCGTCCCCCGCGCACCAGTGGCGCGCGATGGGCGCATCGAGGTCGATGAGGAGGCGGCGGACGGCGAGGGCGGTCATGGGTCGATCGATGATAAGACCGCGTCCCCTCGAAAAGCGACAAGGCCCGCCGGGGGCGGGCCTTGCCTTTCACGAAGCGCGGGCGTCGGTCAGCGGGCCGGCGGCACCACGATCAGCACGTCGGGTGTGGTGGGCATCGGCGAAGCCACGCCCGTGCCGTGGAACTGCACCACCAGCGGCGCGATCAGCAGGGCCACGATGTTGATGATCTTGATCAGCGGGTTGACCGCAGGGCCGGCGGTGTCCTTGTAGGGGTCGCCCACGGTGTCGCCGGTGACGGCAGCCTTGTGCGCCTCGGAGCCCTTGCCGCCGTGGTGGCCGTCTTCGATGTACTTCTTGGCGTTGTCCCAGGCGCCGCCGCCCGTGCACATGGACAGCGCGACGAACAGGCCGGTGACGATGGTGCCGAGCAGCACGCCGCCGAGCGCCGCCGGGCCGAGGATCAGGCCCACGAGGATGGGAACGACCACCGGCAGCAGCGAGGGGATGATCATCTCCTTGATGGCGGCCGTGGTCAGCATGTCCACCGCCCTGCCGTACTCGGGCTTGGCCGTGCCTTCCATGATGCCCTGGATGGTGCTGAACTGGCGCCGAACCTCCACCACCACGGCGCCGGCCGCGCGGCCCACGGCTTCCATGGCCATGGCGCCGAACAGGTAGGGCACCAGGCCGCCGATGAACAGGCCGATGATGACCATGGGGTCGGACAGGTCGAAGCGGATCACGCTGCCGTAGGACTCCAGCTTGTGCGTGTAGTCGGCGAACAGCACCAGGGCCGCCAGGCCCGCGGAGCCGATGGCATAGCCCTTGGTCACGGCCTTGGTGGTGTTGCCCACGGCGTCGAGCGGGTCGGTGACGGCACGCACGGAGGCCGGCATTTCGGACATTTCGGCGATGCCGCCGGCGTTGTCGGTGATGGGGCCGTAGGCGTCCAGGGCGACCACGATGCCCGCCATGCTCAGCATGGCGGTGGCGGCGATCGCCACGCCGTACAGGCCCGCCAGCGCGTAGGCCGCGTAGATGGCCGCGCACACGAACAGCACCGGCCAGGCGGTGGAGCGCATGGACACGCCCAGGCCCGCGATGATGTTGGTGCCGTGCCCGGTGGTGGAGGCCTGGGCGATGTGGCGCACCGGCTTGTACTGCGTGCCGGTGTAGTACTCGGTGATCCAGACCAGCACGCCGGTGAGGATGAGGCCGACGGCACAGGCGCCCCACAGGCGAAGCTGCGAGCCGGTCTGCGTGATGGCGTTGTCCGGGATGACCGCGATGGTCACGAAGTAGAAGGCGATCAGCGACAGGACGCCGGCAACGGCCAGGCCTCGGTAGAGGGCCGGCATCACGTTGGTCATGCCCGGCCTGGCGCGCACGAAGAAGCAGCCGACGATGGACGCGAGGATGGACACGCCCCCCAGCACCAGGGGATAGAGCACCGCGTTCACCGGCGCGGCCGCCACCAGCAGCGAGCCCAGCACCATGGTGGCGATGAGCGTGACGGCGTAGGTCTCGAACAGGTCGGCGGCCATGCCGGCGCAGTCGCCGACGTTGTCGCCCACGTTGTCGGCAATCACCGCCGGGTTGCGCGGGTCGTCCTCGGGGATGCCGGCCTCCACCTTGCCCACCAGGTCGGCGCCCACGTCGGCGCCCTTGGTGAAGATGCCGCCACCCAGGCGCGCGAAGATGGAGATGAGCGAGGAGCCGAAGGCGAAACCGATCAGCGGGTTGAGCAGGGTGTCCAGCCGCCGGTCGGGCGTGAGGTTGCCGTTGCCCACCAGGAACCAGTAGAAGGCCGTGACGCCCAGCAGGCCCAGGCCGACCACCAGCATGCCGGTGATGGCGCCGCCGCGGAAGGCCACGTCCAGCGCCGGGCCGATGCCGCGCGTGGCCGCCTGCGCCGTGCGCACGTTGGCGCGAACCGAGACGTTCATGCCGATGAAGCCGCAGGCGCCCGAGAGGACGGCGCCGATGATGAAGCCGATGGCAGAGCTCAGGCCGAGGAAGATGCCGATCAGGATGGCCAGCACGATGCCTACCGCCGCAATGGTCTTGTACTGCCGCGCGAGATAGGCCGCCGCGCCGGCCTGGATGGCCGAGGCGATTTCCTGCATGCGGGCGTTGCCCGGGTCTTGCTTGAGAATCCAGCCGCGGGCCCAGATGCCGTACACCACGGCGGCCAGCCCACAGACCAGCGCCAGGATCAGCGCCGAGTTGCCAGTCATGTTTCTTCTCCTACGTCTTGTTGAGCTTGGAGGGGGCAACGCAAGCGGCACCCCCGCTGCGTTGCTTCCTCGTGGCTCCCCACCGGACGGGAGACGATTGGCCAACCGGCGCAATATACAAGCGAAGCCGCCGGAACCGACGAGCCTGGTTCGGGTTTGATGCGGTGCGGAAACTAAAATCAGGGTTTCTCCGAAGTCATTCGAACCACAAACCCATGTCCCTCGACCTCGTTTCCCCCGGCAAGCATGCTCCCGATGCGTTCAACGTGATCATCGAGATCCCGATGAACGCCGATCCCGTGAAGTACGAGGTCGACAAGGAGTCGGGCGCCATCTTCGTGGACCGTTTCATGAGCACGGCCATGCACTACCCGACCAACTACGGCTACGTGCCCAAGACCTTGAGCGGCGACGGCGACCCGGTGGACGTGCTGGTCATCACGCCGGTGCCCCTGATCCCCGGCGTGGTGGTGCCCTGCCGCCCCATCGGCATCCTCAAGATGCAGGACGAGGCCGGCGACGACGCCAAGGTACTGGCCGTTCCCATCGACAAGATCCTGCCCATCTACACCCACTGGCAAAAGCCCGAGGACATGAACCCGCTGCGCCTGAAGACCATCGCGCACTTCTTCGAGCACTACAAGGACCTGGAAGCAGGCAAGTGGGTGAAGGTGCTGGGCTGGGAAGGCCCGGAATCGGCCAAGAAGGAAGTTGCCGACGGGATTGCCGCGTACGCGAAGCAGCACGGCTGAACGCCGCGGCTCATGCAGAAACGCCCGGCATGGTCCGGGCGTTCGTTCTAGCGGGCTCAGGTCGCCCCCGGCTCCCCGTCATCCTGCCTGCGAAACGGGCTGCGCAGCGCCAGGTGCTCCAGGTACTGGCCGATGCCCTTGTCTTCACGCTCCAGGAAGCGCTCGACGGCGTCGCTGAAAGCCGGGTGCGCGAGCCAGTGGGCGCTGGTGGTGCGCACCGGCATCAGGGCGCGCGCCATCTTGTGCTCGCCCTGCGCGCCGCCCTCGAAGCGCGCGAGGCCCTGGGCGATGCACCACTCGATCGGCTGGTAGTAGCAAGTGTCGAAGTGCAGGCAATCGACCCGCTCCAGGGCACCCCAGTAGCGGCCATAGGCCGCCTGGCCATCGACTGCGACCAGGCTGCAGGCGATGGGCCGGCCTTCGCGCGTGGCGACGAAGAGCACCCATTCCCCGGGCATGTCGTGCGCGACGCGCCGGAAGAAGTCGCGCGTGAGGTAGGGCGCGTTGCCGTGTTCGCGGTAGGTGCGCGCATAGCAGCGGTAGAAGAAGTCCCAGTCGGCCGGCGTGATCTGCGCCCCGGCCAGCACGCGGAACTCCACGCCGGCCTCGGCGACCTTGCGCCGCTCCTGGCGGATCTTCTTGCGCTTGTCCTGCGCGAGCGAGGCAAGGAACTCGTCGAAGTCCGCATAGGGGCGGCCCGATCCCGGCGCGGCGTTGAGCCAGTGGAACTGCACCGTGTGGCGCGCCATCAGCCCGGCGCGATCGCAGGCGGCGGCGTCCTGCTCCGAGAGGAACAGCAGGTGCAGCGAGGACAGCGGCTGGCGCCGGCACCATGACAGCAGCCCCTGCACCAGCGCGTCGCGCGCGGCGTCGCTGCGCGCCAGCAGGCGCGGCCCCGGCACGGGCGTGAAGGGCACTGCCACCAGGGCCTTGGGGTAGTAGGCCAGGCCATGCTGCTCGTAGGCATTGGCCCAGGCCCAGTCGAAGACGTACTCGCCGTAGGAATGGTCCTTGAGGTACAGCGCGCAGGCGCCGTGCAGCTCGTCACCGCGCCACAAGCCAATGAAGGCCGGTGTCCAGCCGCTCTCTGGCGTGGCGCTGCCGCTCGCGTGCAGCGCGTCGAGGTACTCGTGCCGCATGAAGGGGGTGGCGTCACCCTGCGACTGCAGCAACGAGTTCCAGGCCGTGCGCGGGATGCCCGCGGGGCTGTCCGACACGCGGATGACATAATCTTTCGAGTCTTTTTTCACTGCGGCTATGGCTCTCAACATCTGCTGCGCCCAACTCAATCTCATGGTGGGCGACATGGCCGGCAACGCGGGCAAGATCGTTGCCGCGGCCCGCGAAGCGTATGCCCGCGGCGCCCGCCTCGTCCTCACGCCCGAACTGTCGATCTGCGGCTATCCCGCCGAAGACCTGCTCCTGCGCCCGGCCTTCATCGCGGCCTGTGATGATGCCGTGTCGCTGGTGGCCCGCGAGCTCGCGGGGTTGAAGGGCCTGCATGTGGTGGTCGGCCACCCCGTGGGCGGCGACCTGCGCAGCCGTTCCTCGCGCGTGCTGCAGCGCTTCAATGCGGCCAGCGTGCTGGCCGAGGGCCGCGTGGTCCGGCGCTACGCCAAGCGCGAGCTGCCCAACTACCAGGTCTTCGACGAGCGCCGCTACTTCGCGCCGGGACAGGACACCGCGGTCTTCGAGGTGGAGGGCGTGCGCGTGGGCCTGCTCATTTGCGAGGACGCCTGGTTCGACGAGCCCGCCGAGTGCGCGTGCGAAGCCGGCGCGCAGCTGCTGGCGGTGATCAACGCCTCTCCCTTCCACGTGGGCAAGGGCGGCGAGCGCGTCGCGCGCATGGCCGAGCGGGCCGCGGCCTGCGGCCTGCCGCTGGTGTATGCGCACCTCGTGGGCGGGCAGGACGAGGTCGTCTTCGACGGCGGCTCCTTCGCCGTGGCCGCCGATGGCCGCCTCGCGGCGCGGGCACCGGCCTTCCGCGAGGACCTCTTCATGGTGCGGGCGGACGGCGGCCCGCAGGGCGTCGGTGTATCCGGCGGCCTCGAACCGGAAGAAGGCACGGACGCTGAACTCTGGCATGCCCTGGTGCTGGGTGTTCGCGACTATGTAGGCAAGAACGGTTTTCCCGGCGTGCTGCTGGGCCTGTCGGGAGGCATCGACTCGGCGCTGGTGCTGGCCATCGCGGTGGATGCCCTCGGGGCGGACAAGGTCCGGGCGCTGATGATGCCGTCGCCCTACACGGCGGACATTTCCTGGATCGACGCGCGCGAGATGGCGCGGCGCCTGGGCGTGCGCTACGACGAGCTGTCCATCGCGCCGATGTTCGACGCCTTTCGCGCCACGCTGGCCGCCGAGTTCGCGGGACGGCCCGAGGATGCGACCGAGGAGAACATCCAGGCACGCATCCGCGGCGTGCTGCTCATGGCGCTGTCCAACAAGTTCGGCAGCATCGTGCTGACCACCGGCAACAAGAGCGAGATGGCCACGGGCTACTGCACGCTGTACGGCGACATGGCCGGCGGCTTCGCAGTGATCAAGGACGTGCTCAAGACCCGCGTGTTCCGGCTCGCGCGCTGGCGCAATGCGCACGACCCCTACGGCACCGGCGCCGATCCCATTCCCGAGCGCATCATCACGCGCCCGCCCAGCGCCGAGCTGCGGCCGGACCAGGTGGACCAGGACAGCCTGCCGCCCTACGAAGTGCTCGACGCCATCCTCTCGCGCTACATGGAGGAGGACGAGAGCATCGAGGACGTCGTGGCCGACGGCTTCGACCGGGCCCTGGTGGAGCGCGTCGCGCGCCTCATCCGCATCAACGAGTACAAGCGCCGCCAGGCTCCGGTGGGCATCCGCGTGACGCACCGCAGCTTCGGCAAGGATTGGCGCTATCCTATTACCGCGCGTTTCGGCGCCTGATCCAGAGACACAGACCCACGGAGCCCCCCTTCAATGAAGCAGATCACCGCCATCGTCAAGCCCTTCAAGCTGGAGGAAGTGCGCGAATCCCTGGCCGAATGCGGCGTGACCGGCCTCACGGTGACGGAGGTCAAGGGCTTCGGGCGGCAGAAGGGCCACACCGAGCTGTACCGCGGCGCGGAGTACGTGGTGGACTTCCTCCCCAAGGTGAAGATCGAGGTGGTCGTGCGCGACGCCGAGGTGGACAACTGCGTGGACGCCATCGTCAAGGCGGCCCGCACGGGCAAGATCGGCGACGGCAAGATCTTCGTCACCTCCGTGGAGCGCGTCGTGCGCATCCGCACGGGCGAGGTGGACGAGTCGGCGGTCTGACGCCTCAGATCCGGGACAGGTCGTCCCGCTGGCGGCTTTCGCCCGCCGCCTGCACCAGTTGCGGCAGCAGTGCGGACACATCCGCGCCGGTCCTGAGCAGCGACATCTGCCACGCGTTCATGAAGCCCGCCGCCACGGCGGTTTCCAGGAAGCGCAGCAGCGGCTGGTAGTAGCCGTTCACGTCCAGGAGTCCCACGGGCTTGTCGTGGTAGCCGAGCTGGCGCCAGGTCCAGACCTCGAACAATTCCTCGAAGGTGCCGATGCCACCCGGCAGCGCCAGGAAGGCGTCGGCGCGTTCGGCCATCAGGTGCTTGCGCTCGTGCATGCTCTGCACGATGTGCAGCTCGGTGCACTCGCGCTTGGCCATCTCGCGGTCCACCAGGCCCTGCGGAATCACGCCCACCACGCGGCCGCCGGCCTGCAGCGTCGCATCGGCCACGGCGCCCATCAGCCCCCGGTTGCCACCGCCGTAGACGAGCTGGCCGCCGTGTTCGCCGATCCAGCGGCCCACCGACCGGGCCGCGTCGGTGCAGGACTCGGGCACGCCGTCACGGGCGCCGCAGTACACGCAGATCGAGAACGCAGGGTTCATCGAATCGCGCCCACGGCCTGCCACAACGCCGCAACCCAGATGCCGCCGGCCAGCAGCAGGCTGAGCAGGACGGCGGCGCTGCCCATGTCCTTGGCCTGCTTGGAGAGCTGGTGCCACTCGGGGCCGATGCGGTCGATGGCGGTCTCGATGCTGGTGTTGAGCAGCTCGACGATCATCACCAGCAGCACCGAGCCGGCCAGCAGTGCCGTCTCCACCCAGCTGCGCCCGAGCCAGAAAGCCAGGGGCAGCAGGACGAAGGCCGCGATGGCTTCCTGGCGGAAGGCGGTTTCGCCCCACGCGGCGCGCAGGCCCATGAGCGAGTAGCCGAAGGCATACCAGACGCGCACGACGCCGGTTCTTCGCTTTTGCGGCGGCACCTGGGGGACGGCCTGCGGAGGAGAGGACATGGCGCATTGTCTCCGGCTTGCATGACAGATCAGCCCCGAGGGGGCGCCGGCACCAGCCGCGTGCCGGCCCAGGCGTCGTGCCAGAACTGCCGCTGCGGGTGGAAGCGGCTGAGAAGCGCCCACACCGCCACCCAGCCGACCAGCAGGATCATGAGCGGCCCCAGCGCCACCTGGTGGCTGCCGAAGGCCGCCAGGGGTGGCAGCAGCCAGATCAGGCTGAAGACGTAGCGCAAGGCCGCGCGGCCCCAGTGCAGGCGCCGGCCGTGCCGGTCCACGACGCGGATGCGCCAGGTGCGCATGGCCAGGGTCTCGCCGCGGGTCCAGCACCACACGAAGTAGGCGCCGATCACGAGGAACAGGAAGGCGATGAGGGCCTCGCGGTACATCAGCGCATGGCGCATCTGCGTGGCGATGCTGAAGACGAGCCCGGCGGCGACGACCACCCCGAACAGGAGGACGCCTTCATAGAGCCAGCAAGCCATGCGGCGCCACAGGCCGGGGGCCTGCAGTTCGTCAGGCGCGCAAGGGCGCGGCCGCTCGGTGCCGGCCGGGTCGGTCGTGTTGTCGCTCATTCGGGATCGTGCTGCGGCTCGACGGCTGGCGCGGATTGGGGGGGCGCGGGTTGCGGGGGCGGGGGCAGGGCGGGCTCGGGGGCCGGCAGCGTGACGATGCGCGCGGGCTTGCCGCTCGGGGCCGCCGCTCGCGGCACCGTGACCAGCTTGTCGGCCGGAACCGGACGCACCGGGCTGGCGGTGCCGGGCGTGCGAGGCCGCGCCGTTTCGGCCAGGCGCCGCTTTTCGTCCGGCGGCAGCGCCTGGTAGGCCTCCCATTTGGCCTTGCGTTCGTCGGCCGGAAGCTGCCGGGCCTCGCCGAAGTTCAGGCGCGCCTGGGCGCGCTGCTGCGGGCTCAGCGCGATCCATTCGCTCATGCGGGCTTGCAGCGTGGCCTGCTCCGCCGGGGAGAGGCTGCCGAAATTGTGGGCGAGTGCCAGCCACTTGCGCCGCTGGGCATCGCTCAGGCGGGACCAGTTCGATGCGAGGGGAGCCAGGGCGCGCCGGTTCTCGCGGCTCAACGCGGCCCAGGCGCGCGGGGCATCGCCGACCGGGGCGGCCGCAAGCAGCGCAGGTGAAGCAGTGGGCTGGGCGAGCGCGGCATTCGAGGCCATGGCCGCAGCCAGGGCCAGTGCGACCGAGGCGAGGCACAGGGACAGTCGGACTGACGCCCCTTCCCCCGCTGGGGGAAGGCTGGGATGGGGGCCGCAGCGAAGTGGCCTTGTCGGCGCACCCGCCCCCACCCCGGCCCTCCCCCAAAGGGGGAGGGAGTTGCTGCGAGCCCCTCGGACGTCTTTGATCACCATGGGCTAGTCGTTGCGGCGAAGAAAGGCGAGAAAGCCCGGGTCCGCGTAGGCGGCGGGCGGCAGGTCGTCGGTGAGCAGCGCGGCGTCGACCTCGGCGATCTGGCGCGCGCGGGTCTCGTTGTGCAGGAAGTGGATGGCGACAAGGCCGGACACCAGCGCGACGCCCGACAAGGCCGTGGCGACACCGCCCCACAGGCCCAGCGCCCGGGCGCCCAAGCCGGTGATTCCGCCGGCAGCGCGGGCCTGGCGCACGGGCAGGGCCGAGGCGAGCACTTCGCGCCGGCGTGCCAGCGCCTGCTCGCGCGCCGCGCGAAGGCGTTCGCGGACATCGTGCGGAAGCGCCTCGGTTCCGGCGGACAGGCGCGCCGCGAGGCTGCGGCCGAGCGCGTCGGTGTGGGCGAGCGAAAGCTCGGTTGATTGCTTGTTCATGGTCTGACTCCCCGTGCCCGCAGCGCCTTGCCGAGGGCCTGCACCGCCCGAAAGCAGTGCGTCTTGACGCTTCCTTCGGTGCAGCCCATGGCCGCGGCGGTTTCCGCAACGTCCATCTCCTCCCAGTAACGCAGAAGGAAGGCTTCGCGTTGACGCGCGGGCAGCAGCATGACCTCGGCCTCGATGTCGCGGAAGGCCTGCGCCCGCTGCAGCTGGTCCTCGGCGCTCTCGGCGAAGGCGCTGCCGTCCTGCGGCAGGAGGTGCTCCAGCGTGGACTCGAAGCCCGCGTCCTCGTCGGCCGAGCCCAGGTCGTCCAGGTTGGTGAACACGGCCCCGCGCGTCTTCTGCCGACGGAACCAGTCGAGCGTGCTGTTGGCCAGGATGCGCTGGAACAGCATGGGCAGCTCGGCCGCCGGCTTGTCCGGGTAGTGCTCGGCCAGCTTCATCATGCTGTCCTGCACGATGTCCAGCGCACTCTCCGTGTCGCGCACGTGGTAGACGGTGCGCTTGAAGGCGCGGCGTTCGACGCCCTTGAGGAAGTCGGAGAGTTCTTGATCGGAGGCCAAGGCGGCGGAGCAGGAGGCCGGCAGAGCCCGGCAGTTGCGGCGCGCGATTATGTCATCGGCGTCGCAGCGTCCCCGCTTCATCCGCGAGGCCGTGCTGGGCCTTGCCGCATTGCGGTGCAATAATGTCGCCCGCAAGTCAAAAGGCAAACGAGTCCTGGTCCGGCGCGCGATCCGCCGCCCATGGCCAGGTGCTCTAAGTCCCGACGCTGCTTCACAAGAGTGGGCGAAGGGGCACCCCACGTTTTTCGTCAGAGAAAAATCGAAAGGTTGATCATGGAAGTCTCCAAGGCCGAGCTCACCTCGGCGGCCGCCGCTGGCGCCGACACGCAGGAACTGCGCGGCGCCGAAATCCTCGTCAAGTGCCTGCAGGCCGAAGGCGTCCAGTACATCTGGGGCTATCCGGGCGGTGCGGTGTTGCACATCTACGACGCCCTGTACAAGCAGGACACCATGCAGCACGTGCTGGTGCGCCACGAGCAGGCGGCCGTGCACGCGGCTGACGGCTATGCCCGCGCCACCGGCGAAGTGGGCGTGGCGCTGGTGACCTCCGGGCCGGGCGTGACCAATGCCGTCACCGGCATCGCCACGGCCTACATGGACAGCATCCCCATGGTCATCGTCACGGGCCAGGTGCCCACGGCGGCCATCGGCCTGGATGCCTTCCAGGAGTGCGACACCGTGGGCATCACGCGGCCCATCGTCAAGCACAACTTCCTGGTCAAGGACGTGCGGCAGCTGGCCGAGATCATGCGCCGCGCCTTCCACATCGCCCGCAGCGGCCGTCCCGGCCCGGTGGTGGTGGACATCCCCAAGGACGTCTCGTTCAACAAGACCGCCTGGAACGGCTATCCGGCCAAGGTGGAAATGCGCTCGTACAACCCGGTGCGCAAGGGCCATGGGGGCCAGATCCGCAAGGCCCTGCAGCTGCTGCTCACGGCCAAGCGGCCCTACATCTACACCGGCGGCGGCGTGATCCTGGCCAATGCCACCGAGCAGCTGCGCGAGCTGGTCAACCTGCTGGGCTATCCCTGCACCAACACGCTGATGGGCCTGGGCGCCTATCCGGGCAGCGACCCCAAGTTCCTGGGCATGCTGGGCATGCACGGCACGCTGGAAGCGAACAACGCCATGCAGAACTGCGACGTGCTGCTGGCCGTGGGCGCGCGCTTCGACGACCGCGTGATCGGCAACCCCAAGCACTTCGCGCAGAACGAACGCAAGATCATCCACATCGACATCGACCCCTCCAGCATCTCCAAGCGGGTGAAGGTGGACATCCCCATCGTCGGTGACGTCAAGGAAGTGCTGTCCGAGCTCACGGCCATGATCCGCGAGTCCGGCCTCAAGCCCGACGCGCAGGCGCTGGGCGGCTGGTGGGAGACCATCGAGGCCTGGCGCAAGCGCGACTGCCTGCGCTATGACCGCAACAACCAGCAGGTGATCAAGCCGCAACACGTGATCGAGACGCTGTGGAACATGACGCGCGGTGTCGAGACCTATGTCACTTCCGACGTGGGCCAGCACCAGATGTGGGCCGCGCAGTTCTACAAGTTCGACGAGCCGCGCCGCTGGATCAACTCCGGTGGCCTGGGCACCATGGGCGTGGGCATCCCCTACGCCATGGGCATCAAGCTGGCCAAGCCCGACGCGGAGGTGTACTGCGTCACCGGCGAAGGCTCGGTGCAGATGTGCATCCAGGAGCTGTCCACCTGCCTGCAGTACAAGACGCCCATCAAGGTGCTGTCCCTGAACAACCGCTACCTGGGCATGGTGCGCCAGTGGCAGGAGCTGGACTACGAAGGCCGCTACAGCCACAGCTACATGGACGCACTGCCGGACTTCGTGAAGCTGGCCGAGGCCTACGGCCACGTGGGCATGCTGATCGAGCACCCGCGCGACGTGGAGCCCGCGCTGCGCGAGGCGCGCAAGCTCAAGGACCGCACGGTGTTCATGGACTTCCGCACCGACCCTACCGAGAACGTGTTCCCCATGGTGCAGGCCGGCAAGGGCATCACCGAAATGCTGCTCGGGTCCGAAGACCTGTAAGCGGCGCTTTTTCTTCCACCCCACCGAACGAATCTATTGCCCGCCGAGCCCGCGCATTACCGTGCGCGGGGGAGGGCGGCGAAAAGAGGAGTCTCACCCTATGAAGCACATCATCGCGGTCCTGCTCGAGAACGAGCCGGGCGCCCTGTCCCGCGTCGTCGGCCTGTTCTCGGCGCGCGGCTACAACATCGAGTCGCTCACCGTCGCGCCCACGGAGGACCCGTCCCTGTCGCGCATGACGCTGCAGACCACCGGCTCGGACGATGTCATCGAGCAGATCACCAAGCACCTGAACCGCCTGATCGAAGTGGTGAAGGTGGTGGACCTCACCGAGGGCGCCTACACCGAGCGCGAGCTGATGATGGTCAAGGTGCGGGCCGTGGGCAAGGAGCGCGAGGAGATGAAGCGCATGGCCGACATCTTCCGCGGCCGCATCATCGACGTGACCGACAAGAGCTACACCATCGAGCTCACGGGCGACCAGTCCAAGAACGACGCCTTCCTGGAGGCCATCGACCGCAGCGCCATCCTGGAGACGGTGCGCACCGGCGCGAGCGGCATCGGGCGCGGCGAGCGCATCCTGCGGGTCTGAGGCCGCGGGCAGACCCATCTTCTTTCAGGGCTCAGCCACCTGCCCGTTCGGGCTGAGCCTGTCGAAGCCCCTCGCGGGGTGGAGCGAGCCCTTCGACAGGCTCAGGGCGAACGGCGAATTTGAATCAACCGGAGAGAGAGAAATGAAAGTCTTCTACGACAAGGACTGTGACCTGAGCCTGATCAAGGGCAAGACCGTCGCGATCATCGGCTACGGCTCGCAGGGCCACGCGCACGCGCAGAACCTCAACGACAGCGGCGTCAAGGTCGTGGTCGGCCTGCGCAAGGGCGGCGCGTCCTGGGACAAGGTGGGCAAGGCCGGCCTGAAGGTCATGGAAGTCAACGAGGCGGTGAAGTCCGCCGACGTGGTGATGATCCTGCTGCCCGACGAGCAGATCGCCGAGGTGTACCGGAACAACGTCGAGCCGAACATCCGCGAGGGCGCATCGCTGGCCTTCGCCCACGGCTTCAACGTGCACTACAACCAGGTCGTGCCCCGCGCCGACCTGGACGTGTGGATGGTCGCGCCCAAGGCTCCCGGCCACACCGTGCGCAACACCTACACGCAGGGCGGCGGCGTGCCCCACCTCGTGGCGGTGCACCAGGACAAGAGCGGCAAGGCGCGTGACCTGGCCCTGTCCTATGCCATGGCCAACGGCGGCGGCAAGGCCGGCATCATCGAGACCAACTTCAAGGAAGAGACCGAGACCGACCTCTTCGGTGAGCAGGCCGTGCTGTGCGGCGGCGCGGTGGAACTGATCAAGATGGGCTACGAGACGCTGGTCGAGGCCGGCTACGCGCCCGAAATGGCCTACTTCGAGTGCCTGCACGAGCTCAAGCTCATCGTGGACCTGATCTACGAAGGCGGCATCGCCAACATGAACTACTCCATCTCCAACAACGCGGAGTACGGTGAGTACGTGACCGGCCCCGAGGTGATCAACGAGCAGTCGCGCGCGGCCATGCGCAATGCGCTCAAGCGCATCCAGAACGGCGACTACGCCAAGATGTTCATCCTGGAAGGCCGCACCGGCTACCCCAGCATGACGGCCCGTCGCCGCAACACCGCCGAGCACAGCATCGAAGTGGTCGGCGCGCAGCTGCGCGCGATGATGCCCTGGATCGCCAAGAACAAGCTGGTGGACCAGAGCCGCAACTGATCGCGTCTCAAGCCTGCGTCCTTTCCCGCCTGCCAGGGAAGGGCGCAGTTGCAATCACCGCGCGCGGTGCTTGCAACTGCGTGGTTACACTGCGCCCATGCATGATGGATCCGACACGCACCCGACTGCGTCGAACAACGGCGTGGTGGTGCGCAAGCGCCGCAAAGGCATCTACATCCTTCCCAATCTCTTCACCCTGGCGGGCCTCTTCGGTGGCTTCTTCGCCGTGGTGATGGCGATGAACAACCGCTTCGACCTTGCCGCCGCCGGTGTCTTCGGCGCCATGGTGCTGGACAGCCTGGACGGGCGCGTCGCCCGCATGACCAACACGCAGAGTGCCTTCGGCGAGCAGATGGATTCGCTGGCCGACATGGTCTCCTTCGGCGCGGCGCCGGCGCTCATCGCCTACGTCTGGTCGCTGCAGGCCCTGGGCCGCTGGGGCTGGATCGCGGCTTTCGTCTACTGCGCCTGCGCGGCGCTGCGCCTGGCGCGCTTCAACGTCAACACGGGCGTGGTGGACAAGCGCTGGTTCCAGGGCCTGCCCTCGCCGGCCGCGGCGGCCCTGGTCACGGGCTTCATCTGGCTGATGAACGACTACGGCGTCAATCGCCTGGAGGCGGCCTGGGTCATGTTCGCGATCGCGCTCTACGCCGGCCTGACGATGGTGACCAACGTGCCGTTCTACAGCTTCAAGACCATCTCGATGAAGCGGTCCGTTCCCTTCGCGGCCATCGTGCTCATCGCCCTGGCCATTGCCGTCATCAACATCGACCCGCCGGTGGTGCTCTTCGCGCTCTTCGTCATCTATGGCCTCTCGGGCTACTGCGTCTACGCCTGGCGCAAGGGCAAGGGCATGCAGGCCAGCCTCATCAGCACGTCCACCGACGAGCCGGACGAGCGCGGGCTGCATCGCTGATGGCCGCCTGTGCTACATTCGCCCGCATGAACCGCATTGCGCTGGCCCTACTACTCACCTCCCACGGGCGGAGTCGGTAGCGCGCGCGCATTCACCTGATCACGGCCCGTTTGCACCAGCAGCGGGCCGTTTTCATTGGGGCTGCTGGTTCACCCGAGACATTCAAGAGGACTTGTCATGTTGAAGAACCCCGCCAGCAAGTACCGCCCCTTTGCGCCGGTGCGCCTCGCGGACCGCAGCTGGCCCGACGCGGTCATCACGCGCCCGCCCCTGTGGTGCAGCGTGGACCTGCGCGACGGCAACCAGGCGCTGATCGAGCCCATGGACGTGCAGCGCAAGCTGCGCCTGTTCCAGGCCCTGGTGCGCATCGGGTTCAAGGAGATCGAGGTCGGCTTTCCCTCGGCTTCGCAGATGGAGTTCGACTTCGTTCGCAAGCTGATCGAGGAAGACCTGGTCCCTGCCGACGTCACCATCCAGGTCCTGACGCAGGCCCGCGAGCACCTGATCCAGCGCACCTTCGAGGCCCTGCAGGGTGCGCGCCGCGCCATCGTCCACCTGTACAACGCCACGGCGCCCGTCATGCGCGAACGGGTGCTGGGCCTGGATGAAGACGGCATCGTCGAGCTCGCCACCCGCCACGCGCGCCTGGTGCGCGAGCTGGCCGAGCGGCAGCCGGCCACCGAGTGGGTCTTCCAGTACTCGCCCGAGATGTTCTCCGGTACCGAGCTGGCGTTTTCCAAGCGCGTGGTCGATGCCGTGACCGAAGCCTGGGAGCCCACGCCCGAGCGCAAGTGCATCGTCAACCTGCCTTCGACGGTGGAGCACTCCACGCCGAACATCTTCGCCGACATGATCGAGTGGATGCACCGCCACCTGGCGCGGCGGGACTGCATCGTGCTGTCGGTCCACCCGCACAACGACCGCGGCACGGGCACGGCTGCCGGCGAGTTCGCGGTGATGGCCGGGGCCGACCGCCTCGAAGGTTGCCTCTTCGGCAACGGCGAGCGCACCGGCAACCTGGACCTCGTCAACGTGGCGCTGAACCTCTACACCCAGGGAGTGGACCCGGGCCTGGACTTCTCCGACATCGACGAGATCCGCCGCACCGCCGAGTACTGCACGCAGCTTCCGGTGCACCCGCGCCACCCCTATGCGGGCGATTTGGTCTACACCTCGTTCTCGGGCTCCCACCAGGACGCGATCAAGAAGGCCTTCGCCGCACGGCGCGAGGGCGAGCCCTGGGACATGCCCTACCTGCCGGTCGACCCCAAGGACCTGGGCCGCAGCTACGAAGCGGTGATCCGCGTCAACAGCCAGTCCGGCAAGGGCGGCATTGCCTACCTGCTGGAAAGCGAGTACGGGCTGGAGCTGCCGCGCCGGCTCCAGATCGAGTTCAGCCAGGTGGTGCAGAACGTGATGGACGCCACGGGCAAGGAGCTGAGCGCCGCCGACCTCTTCGCGCTCTTCGAGCGTGAGTACGGCCTGCGCCGCATCGAGTCGCCGCGCCACCAGGTGGAGCACGGCGTGGACGCCGGCCGCGTGCAGGTGCACGCCGAGGCGGTCGTCGGCGGCCGCAGCCTCACGCTGCAAGGGGAAGGCAATGGGCCCATCGACGCCTTCGTCGCCGGGCTGCAGCAGGCCACGGGCGAGTCGCTGCGCGTGCTCGACTACCATGAACACGCCGTGGGCGAGGGCGCCGGCGCCCAGGCCGTGGCCTACCTGGAGATGCGCGTGGGCGAGCGCACCCTGTTCGGCGTCGGCATGGACGCCAGCATCGTCGCCGCGTCGCTCAAGGCGATCGTCTCTGCATTCGAGCGCGCCCGCAGCGGCGCCCAACAGGAGGAAAGCGCATGTCCGACGCACTGATCATCTTCGACACCACGCTTCGCGACGGCGAGCAGTCGCCCGGCGCGTCCATGACGCGCGACGAGAAGCTGCGCATCGCCCGGCAACTGGAGCGGCTGCGCGTGGACGTCATCGAGGCCGGCTTCGCCGCCAGCTCCAACGGGGACTTCGAGGCGGTGCAGGCCATCGCCAACGCGATCAAGGACAGCACGGTCTGTTCGCTCTCGCGGGCCAACGACCGCGACATCAGCCGCGCCGCCGAGGCCCTGGCCGGCGCGTCGCGGTCGCGCATCCACACCTTCATCGCGACCTCGGCGCTGCACATGGAAAAGAAGCTGCGCATGACGCCCGAGCAGGTGCTGGAGCAGGCCCGGCTGTCGGTGCGCTTCGCGCGCAACCTGTGCGGCGACATCGAGTTCTCCCCCGAGGACGGCTACCGCAGCGACCCGGATTTCCTCTGCCGGGTGCTGGAGGCGGTGATCGCCGAGGGCGCCACCACCATCAACGTGCCCGACACCGTGGGCTACGCCGTGCCGGAGCTGTACGGCAACTTCATCCGCACGCTGCGCGAGCGGGTGCCCAACTCGGACAAGGCGGTGTGGTCGGTCCATTGCCACAACGACCTGGGCATGGCCGTGGCCAACTCGCTGGCGGGCGTGAAGATCGGCGGGGCCCGGCAGGTCGAGTGCACCATCAACGGCCTCGGCGAGCGCGCGGGCAACTGCTCGCTCGAGGAGATCGTGATGGCCGTGAAGACCCGCAAGGACTACTTCGGCCTGCAGGTCAACGTGGACACGCAGCACATCGTGGCAGCCAGCCGCATGGTCAGCCAGACCACCGGTTTCGTCGTGCAGCCGAACAAGGCCGTGGTGGGCGCCAATGCTTTTGCGCATGCCAGCGGCATCCACCAGGACGGCGTGCTCAAGGCGCGCGACACCTACGAGATCATGCGGGCCGAGGACGTGGGCTGGTCGGCCAACAAGATCGTGCTGGGCAAGCTCTCCGGCCGCAATGCCTTCAAGCAGCGCCTGCAGGACCTCGGTGTTGCCATGGACAGCGAGACCGAACTGAACGCGGCCTTCGCCCGCTTCAAGGAACTGGCCGACCGCAAGAGCGAGATCTTCGACGAGGACATCCTCGCCCTCGTGAGCGAGGAGGATGCCGCCGCGCACCACGAGCAGTACGGCTTCGTGTCGCTGGCCCAGCACAGCGAAACCGGCGAGCGGCCGCACGCGGTGGTGGTCTTCACGGTCGCGGGCAAGGAAGTGCGCGGCGAGTCGGACGGCAACGGCCCGGTGGACGCATCGCTCAAGGCCATCGAAAGCCACGTGCGAAGCGGGGCGGAGATGGTGCTGTATTCGGTCAATGCCATCAGCGGCTCGACCGAGAGCCAGGGCGAGGTGACGGTGCGGCTCCAGAACGCCGGCCGCGTGGTCAACGGCGTGGGCGCCGACCCCGACATCGTGGTCGCCTCGGCCAAGGCGTATCTAAGTGCTTTGAACAAGTTACAAAGTAAAGCTGAGCGTGTGGCTGCACAAGGCTAGTTGCAATCCCTATAATTCGGAAACTTCTTAGGTTCTTCGCCTAAGTCGTTGATTCAGTGGGTTTTATCCGGTTTTTTTAGTTCTTTCTCATGCATTCGTGCCTGGGAGAGCCCGGTCAGCCACTTGCCGAATTCAGATTGCAATGACTCAACACCTGAAGCACTTCGTACATGTTGTTGCAGCCGCGCTGATCCTTGCGGGATTCGTTCCTGCTACGGCTTCAGCTGCGACCAAGAGCAACGTGGTGGCCAAGAAGAAGCAGGTGGCCAGCAAGTCCAAGCGGACCACGCGAAGTCCTTCGGTGGTCAAGCGCCGGGCGGTCGCCGAAAGCGCGGCCGTCGCGCCGCGCCTGTCTTATGCCCACCTGGCGGGCCTGCATGCGACGGAAGACGAACTGGACCTGAAGTCCAGCGTCGCCCTGGTGATCGACCAGGAAACGAGTGAAGTGCTGCTGTCCAAGAACCAGAACGCGGTGCTGCCCATCGCCTCGCTGACCAAGCTGATGACCGGCCTGATCATCAGCGAGGCCAGGCTCCCGATGGACGAGGTGATCACCATCACCCAGGACGACGTGGACACCGAAAAGTGGAGCGGCTCGCGCCTGCGCGTGGGCACCACGCTCACCCGCGCCGAAGCCCTGCACCTGGCGCTCATGTCCAGCGAGAACCGTGCGGCGAACGCCCTGGGCCGGACGTATCCCGGCGGCATGGCGGCCTTCGTGCAGCTGATGAACGGCAAGGCGCGCGAGCTCGGCATGCTCACCAGCACCTTCGTGGAGCCCACGGGCCTGTCCAGCCGCAACCAGTCCAGCGCCAAGGATCTGGCGGTGCTGGTCAAGGCGGCTTCCGCCGATTCGCTGCTGCGCGAGTACTCCACCTCCACCGGCTACCAGGTCGCCGTCGGCAAGCGCACGCTGCAGTACCAGAACACCAACCGCCTGGTGAAGAGCCCCGACTGGGAGATCGGCCTGCAGAAGACCGGCTACATCTCCGAGGCGGGCCAGTGCCTGGTCATGCAGGCGCAGGTGGCGGGCCGCAAGCTCATCATGGTGTTCCTGGACTCGGCCGGCAAGCTCAGTCGCATTGCCGACGCCGAGCGCGTGCGCCGCTGGGTGGAAGCGCGCAACCCGGGTGGCGAAAGCGGCGGTGGACTCATCCACACGCGCGCGGGAAGCTGAAAGGCGCGCCCGCCGTCACGGTCCCCAGCCACGGCCCTTCAGGGCCGTTTCTGTTTGCAGCGCAGAAGGCCTCAGCCGAAGCGTGCCTGCTCCTGTGCGTGCCCCAGCGCGCCGGAGATCTCCTGCGCCGTGGCCTGCAGCTTGGCCAGCCAGGACTCGTCCAGCCGGTCGGCCGGCGCGGAGATGGACAGGCCGGCCACCAGCCGGTCCTGGTCGTCGTAGATGCCGGCGGCCATGCAGCGCACGCCCAGCTCCAGTTCCTCGTTGTCCCGCGCAATGCCGTACTGGCGGGCCCGGGCGAGTTCGCGCTCGAGCGCCGGCAGCTGCGTGATGCTGTTGCGCGTGTGGCCGGGAAGCCCCGTGCGGGTGGCGTAGGCGCGCACGCGCTGCGGGTCGTCCGCGGCGAGGAACAGCTTGCCGGTGGAGGTCAGGTGCAGGGGCGCCCGGGCGCCGATGGCGCGCACCACCTGCATGCCCGAGCGTTCGCTGTAGGCGCGCTCGACATACACGATCTCGTCGCCCTGGCGCATGCTCAGGTTCACGGGCTGCTGGATCTGGCGGTGCAGCTCGCGCATGGGCGCCAGCGCAGCGTCGCGGACGTTGAGGCGCCCCTTGACCAGGTTGCCCAGCTCCAGCAGGCGCATGCCCAGGCGGTAGCTGCCGGCTTCGGGTCGGTCCACGAAGCGGCCGATGGCCAGGTCGTTGAGGATGCGGTGCGTGGTGGAGGGGTGCAGCCCCGTGCGCTCGGCAATCTCCTTGAGGGGCACGGCCTCCTCACGCGACGCCAGCACGTCGATCAGCGCGAACATGCGCTCGATCACCTGGATGGTCGGCTTGGCGGGCTTGTCGGGATCGGTCTTTCGCATGGGGCACCTTCGTGGCAGCCCGCGAATTTTACGTTGTGAAAACGTGCCCCGCCAACCGGGCTGCGTTCAGGCGTTCGCAGCGCGCGCCCAGTTGCCGTCCTGCAGCACCTCGAAAGGACGGAAGCGGCACTTGTAGTTCATCTTCGGGCTTTCGGCGATCCAGTAGCCCAGGTACACATGGGCCAGGCCCAGCTGGCGCGCCTGCTCGATCTGCCACAGCACGCTGTAGGTGCCGTAGCTGGCGGCGGCATCCGGCTCGTAGAAGGTGTAGACGGCCGAGAGCCCGTCGCCCAGCACGTCAAGGATGGAAACCATGCGCAGGGCGCCGGGCGAGCCGTCGGGCTGGGTCTCGCGGAACTCGACCAGGCGCGAGTTGACCCGGCTTTGCAGCAGGAACTGGGTGTACTGGTCGATGCTGTCGTGGTCCATGCCGCCGCCGCAATGACGCCCGCTCTGGTAGCGCAGGTAGAGCTGGTAGTGCTCGGGCACGAAGCAGAGCTTGAGGACGCGGGCCTGGAGGTTCTGGTGGCGTCGCCAGGCGCGGCGCTGGCTGCGGTCGGGCGTGAACTCGGCCGCCAGCACGCGCAGCGGCACGCAGGCACGGCAGCCGTCGCAGTAGGGCCGGTAGGTGAACATGCCGCTGCGCCGAAATCCGCTGGTGACCAGATCCGAATAGGCGTCGTTGTGGATCAGGTGGCTGGGCGTGGCCACCTGCGAGCGGGCCTGGCGACCGGGCAGGTAACTGCAGGGATAGGGCGCCGTGGCATAGAACTGCAACGTCTGGAGCGGAAGATCCTTGAGAAGGGTCACGCCATCAAGCCTTTGGCAGCACAAGCTCGCGCCAGTATACGGGGTCGAATTCCCAGGCCAGCGCAGGCCGTTGCGTGTTGCGCAGCACTGCCGCAACAAAGTTCGCGCGCTCGATTTCGCGCGCCCCCAGCGAAGCCAGGTGGCTGGTGTTCTGCTGGCAGTCGATCATCTCCACCTGCTGCGCGCGACAGAAGGCGACCAGGCCCGCCAGCGCGATCTTGGACGCATCGGGAGCGCGCGTGAACATGGACTCGCCGAACACGGCTCGCCCGATGCTCACGCAGTACAGCCCGCCGGCGAGCTGTCCGTCGATCCAGGTCTCCACGCTGTGGGCCCAGCCGCGCCGGTGCAGCGCCTGGTAGGCGCGCAGCATCTCCGGCACGATCCAGGTGCCCGACTGGCCTTCGCGCGGGCTGGTGGCGCAGGCGCGGATCACCTCGCTGAAGGCGCTGTCGAAGCGCAGCTCGCAGTGCGGGTCGGCGACGAACTTCGCGAGCGTCTTGCGCAGGGACCGGTGCAGGCGGAACTCGCCCGGAAAGAGGACCATGCGCGGGTCCGTGCTCCACCAGAGGATGGGCTGACCCTGGCTGAACCAGGGGAAGATGCCCGAGCCGTAGGCGCGCAGCAGCGTGTCCACGTCCAGCGCGCCCCCGGCGGCGAGCAGGCCCGGCGCCGGTGCATCCGGGCCCCAGGCCTGGCCCGGGTCGGGGAAGGCGTCACCGGGCTGCAGCCAGGGCAGCGGGAGGGGGCGCCGGGTCATGCCGCCCAGCTCCACTCGCGCAGGGTCCAGTCGGGAAGCGGGCCGCGCGTGGCGACCGCACCGATCCACGCGTCGGGCGAAGGCAGGTCGGCCACATGCCAGTCTTCGGTACGCAGCTGCGGATGATCCGAGGCCAGGATGCGCGCCTCGGGACCGACGCTCACGCTGAGCCTGTGCACGTCGTCGTCGAGGCCGCAGCCGGCCGCCTTGAGCAGCGCTTCCTTGCGCACCCAGGCGCGAAGGCGCGCGCGCGCCCGTTCCTGCGGCGCACAGGCCGCGATGGCCGCGCGTTCGAGGGCGCTGAACACCGTCTCGTCGAGCTCGTCCAGCTCGGCGGTGCCGGGGCACTCGATGTCCACACCGACCGCCTGCGCGCGCGAGATGCCGACCAGCGCGTGGTCGTCGGCGTGGGCGAGGTTGAAATGCAGCACTTGTGTGTCCAGTTCCGGCCGGCCGGCGGGCCCCAGGCGAAACGACAGGGCGCGTGGGGAGCGGTCCAGGGCGCGGCCCAGGATGAGCCGAAGCGCCGCATGCGAGGCGATGTAGCGCTGCGCGTGCAGCGGGTGGTGGAAGCACGCTGCCCGTGCGCGTTCGCTCTCGTCCAGCATGCCCGAGGCCCGGTCGAGCTCGGCCGGCGGCAGGCGCAGGGGAACATGCCAGAGTTCCATGGGCCGATTATGAGCAGCACGCCGCCGTGCCGCGCCGGCCTGGACACGCGATGTCGGCGCCCGCCGACCTGGCTGCGCGGCCCATGCGCCTAAGGTGCGTCGATTGTCGAACTCGAGGAGCGCGCATGTGGTTTGATTCCTGGGAGCAGATCGGCCGCGTCCTGATGGTGGGGCTTGCCGCCTACGCCAGCCTGGTGCTCGTGCTGCGGACCTCCGGCAAGCGCACCCTCTCCAAGCTCAACGCCTTCGACCTGGTGGTCACCGTGGCCATGGGCTCCACGCTCGCGACCGCGCTGCTGTCCAAGGACGTGGCCTTCGCGGAGGCGTTGGCGGCCTACATCGTGCTGGCGGGTGGGCAGTGGGTGGTGGCGCGGCTGTCGGTGCGCTCGGCCCGCTTCGCGCACCTCGTGCGCTCGGCGCCACGCCTGCTGGTCTACCAGGGACGGCTGCTCGGCGAGGCCCTGGACGACGAGCGGATCACGCACGACGAACTGCTCTCGGCCCTGCGCGCCGGCGGCTTCGGTCGCGTGGAGGACGCGGCCGCGGTCGTGCTGGAGTCGGACGGCTCCATCAGCGTGCTGGGCACGGCGCCACCCGTGGGCGCGGGGACGCTGCAACGCGTGGTCCATCCGGCCGAGTCCTGAGGCATCAATGGGAATGCACTGACCCGTGCCCCCGCGCGTCGAAGCAGTGCGGCTCGTTCGCCTGCGCGCAGGCCGTGCGTTCCAGCTGGATGGTGCTGTGGTGGATGTGGAAGCGGCTGGCCAGCAGGGCCGACAGGCGCGCGAGCAGCGACTCGTGTGCCGTGCCCTCGGCCATCACCACGTGGACGCTCAGGCTGACCGCCGCGGTGCCCAGCGACCAGACGTGCAGTTCGTGCACGCCGCTCACGCCCGGCTCGCGCAGCAGGGCCTGCTCCACCTCGTCCATCTCGATGTGCTCGGGCGTGCCCTCCAGCAGCACGTGCGTGCTGGCGCGCAGCAGCTGCCAGGAGCGGGGCAGCACCCACAGGCCGATGAGCGCGGCCACCAGCGGGTCCAGCCACAGCCAGCCGGTGGCGCCGATCAGCAGGGCGGCGACGATGACGCCGACCGAGCCCAGCATGTCGCTCCACACCTCCAGGTAGGCGCCGCGCAGGTTGAGGTTGTCGTTGCGCCCCGCGTGCAGGATCCACATGCCCGCCAGGTTGGTCAGCAGCCCGAGCACCGCGACGCCCAGCATGGTGGCCGACTCCACGGGCGGCGGATCGATGGCGCGCGTGACCGCCTCGAACAGGATGTAGGCAGAAGCCAGCAGCAGCAGCACCGCATTGAGCGCGGCGGCGAGCACTTCGAAGCGGTGGTAGCCGAAGCTGCGCCGCGGGTCGGCAGGGCGCTGCGCCAGGCGCGTGGCCGATAGCGCAATGGCCAGGGCCGCGGCGTCGGTGAACATGTGCGCCGCATCCGAGAGCAGCGCCAGGCTTCCGGACACCAGCGCCCCGATCAGCTCCGCCACCATCACCGTGCAGGTCAGGGCCAGCACGATGGCCAGCCGCGTCGAGGTCGCGCCGCGGGCGTGGTCGTGTGCGTGGCCGTGCCAGTGGCCGGTGTGATCGTGTCCCATCCCCGGCATTCTCGGCCAGCACGCAGGCGCTGCGGGACGGGCCGGGGCCGCGCTCACTTTCTCAGTGGGCGAAGGCGCGCTGCAGGGCCAGGATGTCCGGGGGAGGGCCGATGCCGGGAGCCGAGCCCAGCAGGCAGCGACCCGCCTCGGCGTCCGAGAACGCCGGGGCGAGCTCGCTGCGCAGCGGGTTGGCGTTCGCATCCACCTCGAGCAGGCCGTCGCCGCCGGTGGCGGCCAGCAGGTGGGCCGAGTGCAGCAGGCCCACGCCGCCACCCAGGTAATGCGGGCAGAAGCGCCGCCCGGCCGACAGCACCTTCGAGATCACGGGCCAGCAGCCGGAGATGCCGCCCCACTTGGCGACGTCCGGCTGGAACACCGTGACGGCGCCCGCGTCGAGCGCCGCGTCGAAGGCCGCGCCGCCGGCAAGGTTCTCGCCCGCGGCCAGGGGCAGTGGGCAGCCCCGCGCGAGCTGCTGCCATTCGGACCAGGGCCGGTCGGCCCGCAGGGGTTCCTCCAGCCAGCGCAGGCCGAAGTCGGCGAGCGGCCCGGCCATGGCCAGTGCCTCGTCCAGGTTCCAGGCCTGGTTGGCGTCCACCATGAGTTCGATGCGATCGCCGAAGGCCTGCCGGATGGTGCGCAGGTTGGCGAGGTCCCGCTCGGTGCCGAAGCCGACCTTCAGCTTGAAGCTGCGATAGCCGTGCGCATGGCGCTGCGCGACCAGCTGCTCGGGCGCCGTGGGATTGATCCCGCTGGCGTACACCGCCACCTCGCCGCTGCGGCCGCCCAGGTGGGCCCACAGCGGCTGGCCGGCGCGGCGTGCACACAGGTCCCACAGGGCCAGGTCGATGGCCGAGATCGCCTGCGCCATCGGACCGGGTTCGCCCGACTGCAGTGCGAGCACCGCCGTGCGTTCGCTGAGCCAGTCGAAGGCCTGGACGGGGCCGTCGAAATCGCGGGAGGTCAGCAGCGGTGCGAGCACGGTCTCCAGCAGCCGCGCCCGGTGCTCGGCGCCACACGAGGGGAAGTTGCACCAGGCCTCGCCCCAGCCCTGCGCGCCCTCGCTGTCCTCCACCCGCACGAAGACCGCGGGTCGGTCGTGCATCACCCCGAAGGAGGTCTGCACCGGCGTGGCCACCGGCGCGCGCAGGACGAAGGCTTCGAGCCGCGCGATGCGCAGCGCCGCGGACGGCAGGGGAGGCAGGGTCATGGCTTCAGGTCCATCTCGAGTCGGATCGCGTCGCCCCGGTAGACGACGTCGGCAAAGTAGATGACCACGCCATGCCGGTCCTTGAACACCCGCCGCACCTCGGCGGTCGGCGCGTTCACCGGCACCTCCAGCAGGTGCGCCACTTCGATGTCGGCGGTGCCGATGGTCAGCACCTGGTGCGCCTCGTGGATGTCCACGCCGGGCATCGACACCAGCAGCGGGATGACCGTGCGGCTGCGAAAGCGGGCGGGCGACTGGCGGAAGATGCGCTCGTCCAGGTAGATGTCGATCACGCAGTAGGGCTGCCCGTCGCGCAGGTGCACGCGGCGCATGTAGGCATAGCGCGCCGCCGGCGTGCCTTCGGTCAGGGACAGCGGTGGCTCGGTGACGGACTCGTCGATGTTCACCACGCGCGGCTGGGTGTCCTCGTACACGCGGGCCAGCTCGGCCAGCGTGGTCACCACGTTGATGATGCGCCCGCGCGGCGGCTCGCCGGTCACGAAGGTGCCGCGCCCGCGCTGGGGTGACAGCAGTCCTTCGCGGGCCAGCAGGTCGATGGCCTGGCGCACCGTGACCCGCGCCACGCCGAACTCTTCCATCAGCACTTCCAGCGAGGGCAGGCGATGCCCGCGCGGCCACTGCCCCCGGTCGATGCGCGCGCGCATGAGGTCGGCCAGCTGCAGGTAGAGCGGAACGGGGCTGTCCTGGAAACGCGAGGCTAGGGAAATCGGGGATGTTGCGCGCACGGCGAAATAGTACTATTGATAGGATGTTAGGTAAACACATGCTTTGGCTGCTCGCGCCCTGGGTGCTGATCGTGGCCGTGTGGTATGGCATCCGCGCCAGCGGCTTCGTGGAGCCGGCCCTGGTGCCGGCACCCCACCAGGTGCTGCGCAAGTTCGTCGAACTGTCGCAGGGTCGCCTCTGGATCGACGTGTGGATGTCCACGCAGCGGGTCTTCATCGGCGTGGCGCTGGGCGTGCTGCTGGCGGTGCCCGTGGGCTTCTGCCTGGGCTGGTACCGGGGGCTGCGCCGCTTCATGGACCCGGTGATCAACTTCTTCCGCGCGCTGCCGCCCATCGCGCTGATCCCGCTGGTCATCGTGTACTTCGGCATCGGCGAGGCGGCCAAGACCGCCATCCTGTTCTACGCCTCCTTCTTCGCCGGCGTCATCGTCATGTACGAGGGCATCGCGCAGATCAGTCCGCTGTTCGTCAAGGTGGCGCGCACGCTGGGCGCGAACGACATCGAGATCTTCGGCAAGGTCATCGTGCCGCTGACGGTGCCGCACATCCTCACGGCGGTGCGCGTGGCGCTCGGCGTGGCCTGGGCCACGCTGGTCGCGTCCGAACTCATCGCCGCGCAGCAGGGCCTGGGCGCCCTGATCCAGAACGCCTCGTCCTTCTTCCAGCTGGACATCATCTACGTGGGCATCATCTGCATCGGCTTCATCGCGCTCGTGATGGACCTGCTCCTGCGGCTGGCCACGCGCCGCCTGGTCGCCTGGCAGGACCGCATCGCATGAACGCCATCCCACGCACCGACATGCAGGAAGCCCCGCAGCCTGCGCGCATCCGCTTCGAGAACGTCTCGGTGGACTTCCCGACCGCGCAGGGCCCCATGCGCGTCATCGACGACATCAGCCTGGACATCGGGCACCGCGAGTTCGTCTCCATCATCGGCCCGTCCGGCTGTGGCAAGACCACGCTGATGAACATCCTCGGGGGCTTCGTCGCGCCCACCCGCGGGCGGGTGCTGCTGGATGGCCGGCCCGTCCCGGGGCCCGGCCCCGACCGCGGGGTCATCTTCCAGGAGTACGGCGTCTTCCCCTGGCTCACCGTGCGGCAGAACATCGAGTTCGGCCTGCGGCTGAAGGCCAACCGCGCCGACGCCGCCGCGCGCGCCGAGGTCACCGACCGCTACATGCGCCTGATGGGCCTGGCGGACTTCGCGGACCACTTTCCCAAGCACCTGTCCGGCGGCATGCGCCAGCGCCTGGCCATCGCCCGTGCCTATGCGGTCAAGCCCGAGTTCCTGCTGATGGACGAGCCCTTCGGCGCCCTGGACGCGCAGACCCGGTCGGCCATGCAGGACCTGCTGCTGGAGGTGCTGCAGACCGAGAACAAGACGGTGCTCCTCATCACCCACTCGGTGGAGGAGGCCATCTACCTGTCCTCCCGCATCGTCGTGGTCACGGCCAGGCCGGCGCGCATCCGCACCATCATCGACGTGCCCTTCGGCTACCCGCGCGCAGAGCAGGTGCACGACGACCCGCGCTTCACCGAGCTGCGATCGCACATCCGCGAACTGGTCATGCAGGAGTACGCCGCCCAGGCACGCCAGCAGACCGTGCGCCTGTCCGACTGATCCCGCTTCGCCCCCCTGTCCAACCACCCGAAGGAGACATCCATGTCCATGCAACGCCGCCAGCTGATCCAGGGAGCCGCCGCCGCGGCCGCCATCACCGCCTTGCCCGCCTTCGGGCAGGCGCGAACCAAGGTCAAGGTGGGTTACCTGCACACGCCTGCGGTCGATGGGCACATCTGGATCGGCCAGCAGAACAACGCCTATGCGAAGCAGGGCCTGGACCTGGAGCTGGTGCAGTTCACGACCGGGCTGGAGCTGTTCCAGGCCATGATCGGCGGCAGCCTGGACATGCTCTCCACCGGCGCCGTGGTGTCCAACTTCCCGGCACGCGGCCAGGGTCGCGTGTTCCTCATGAACAACATCGAGTACGCCACCGCGCAGCTGTGGGTGCGGGACGACATCAAGAGCGTGGCCGACCTCAAGGGCAAGCAGATCTCCACCACCACGGGCACCACCGCCCACGTGTTCCTGGACCGCGCGTTGCGCGCCGCCAAGCTCGATCCGGCCAAGGACGTGCAGATCGTCAATCAACGCATGACCGAGGCCGTGACTTCGTTCATTTCTGGCGCGGTACCGGCCGTGGCCCTGTGGGTGCCGTTCGACACCACCATCCGCCAGAAGATGCCGACCGCCCGCAAGATCAGCGATGCCTCCGCCTTCTTCCCGGAGGCCGCGATCATGGGCGGCTGGGCGGCCCGCAACGACTACTACGAAAAGAACCGGCCCGTGGTGGAGAAGCTCATCGCCGGCTGGGCCGATGCCAATGCCTTCATCACCGGCAAGCCCGACGAGGCCGCCGAGATGCTGCAGAAGTCCAACTACAAGGAAGTGCCGCTGGCCGATTTCAAGGAGCAGTTCAAGGCGAGCAAGTACTACACCAACGCCGAGTGGCGCACGCGCTACCAGGACGGCACCGTCACCAAGTGGCTGCAGCAGGTGACCGACTTCTTCGTCGAGAACGCCAAGATCCAGAACGCGGTGAGTGCCGACAAGTACTTCGACTCCGCGCCCTTCCTGGCCACGGTGAAGGCATGACGCTGGGCGCAGCGGCCGGCTACGACTACATCGTGGTGGGCGCCGGGTCGGCCGGCTGCGTGCTGGCCAACCGCCTGAGCGCCGACCCGGCCTGCCGCGTGCTGCTGCTCGAGGCCGGGGGGCGCGGCGGCCATTTCTGGCTGCGGCTTCCCATCGGCTATTTCCGCAGCATCTACGACCCGCGCTTCACCTGGCAGTTCCCACTGGAGCCGCAGGAGGCCACGGGCAACCGCGACATCCTCTGGCCGCGTGGCAAGGTGCTGGGCGGCTCCAGTGCCATCAACGGGCTGCTCTACATCCGTGGCCAGCACGCCGACTTCGATGACTGGGCCCGTGCCGGCGCCCGCGGCTGGAGCTATCGCGAGCTGCTGCCGTTCTTCAAGCGCTCCGAGCGCTACGAGGGCGGAGAAAGCGAATACCACGGTGCAAGCGGCGAGCTGTGCGTGGCCAACCTGCGCAACGAGCACCCGTACTGCGACGCCTGGATCGACGCAGGCGTCGAGGCCGGTTTCGGCCGCAATCCCGACTTCAACGGCGCGCGCGCCGAGGGCCTGGGCGCCTACCAGCTCACGCTGCGCGGCCATTGGCGCTGCGACGCCGCCACGGCCTTCCTCGCGCCGGCCATGCACCGGCCCAACCTCACCGTGCTCACGGGCGTGCATGTCACGCGCGTTCAGGTCGAGAGCGGCCAGGCGCGAGGCGTGGAGTGGATCGAGGGCGGCGAACGTCGCAGTGCCATCGCGGACCGGGAAGTGGTGCTGGCCGCCGGCGCGCTGCAGTCCCCGCAGCTGCTGCAGCTGTCCGGCATCGGACCGGCCCCGCTTCTGCAGCGCCATGGCATTGCCGTGCAGGTGGACGCGCCCGAGGTCGGCGCCAACCTGCAGGACCACTACCAGGCTCGCGTGATCGTCAAGCTCAAGCGGCGCATGTCGCTCAACGACCAGGTGCGCAACCCGTTGGCCCTGGCGCGCATGGGCTGGCAGTGGCTCGCCGGGCAGCGGGGGCCCCTCACGGTCGGCGCGGGCCAGGTGGGCGGCATGGTGTGCAGCGAACATGCGCAAGGTGGCCGGCCCGACGTGCTGTTCAACGTCATGCCGCTTTCCGTGGACAAGCCGGGCGATGCACTGCACCGTTTCTCGGGCTTTTCCGCCTCGGCCGCGCAGTGCCGTCCGCTCTCGCGCGGCAGCGTGGAACTGTGCAGCGCCGACCCGCTGCAGCTGCCGCGCATCGTGTCCAACTACCTCACGCACCCGCACGACATCCGCGTGCTGGTCTCGGGCCTGAAGATCCTGCGCGACATCGTGCGCCAGCCTTCCTTTCGCGACCTGGTCACCGGCGAGGAATACCTGCCCGGCCAGGACCTGCGCAGCGACGAGGCGCTAGCGCAGTTCGCCCGGCACCGGGGCGGCACGGTGTTCCACCCCACCAGCACCTGCCGCATGGGCGAAGACGCCGGCGCGGTGGTGGATTCGCAGCTGCGCGTGCGGGGCGTGGAGCGGCTGCGCGTCGTCGATGCCTCGGTCATGCCGACCATGGTGTCCACCAACACCAACGCGGCCGCGATCATGATCGGCGAGAAGGGTGCTGACCTCATCCTGCGTGGCGCCACGGCGGCGGCGCAGCGGCCGCGCGCGACAAGCACGGCAGGAGCTTGAGCCGCGGGGGCGGCCCGCCGCCGCCTTGCATTCCGTGACGCCTTTCCTACAAGCGGGGCGACAAGCGCCTACACACCAGATCGCCCTCGGCATTCATCATCCGCGCCGTTTTCGCCTTCACGAAAGCAGGCCATGCGCGAATCCGACGCTCGCTCCTCGTCCGACGGTCCCCGGGAACTGCTGACCCTGCGCCATGCGGTGCTGCTGATCGTCGGCGTGGTGATCGGGGCGGGCATCTTCAAGGCGCCTTCACTGGTGGCCCAGATGACCGGAAGCCCGGGCTGGATGTTCACCGCCTGGGTGCTCGGTGGCGTCGTGTCCCTCATCGGCGCGCTCTGCTATGCCGAGCTGACCACGTCCTACCCGAGCGTGGGCGGTGACTATCACTTCCTGCACCGCGCCTATGGCCGCAAGGTGAGCTTCCTTTTCGCCTGGGCGCGTTTCTCCGTCATCACCACCGGCTCCATCGCGCTGCTGGCCTTCGTGTTCGGCGACTACATGCAGCAGGTGGTGCCACTGGCCGGCGACACGGCAACCGGATCGGCGCTCTATGCGGCCGCGGTGATCGCCGTGCTGTGGTGGATCAACGCGCGCGGCCTGCTGGCCGGCGCCTCGGCGCAGTCCTGGCTCACGGCGCTGGAGATCGGCGGGCTGCTGCTCGTGTTCGCCGCGGCGCTGTGGGTGCTCGGCGGCCTCGCGCCCCAGGCCAGCGCGCCCGCGGCGGCCGCCTGGTCCTTCGGCGCCGCGCCGGGCTGGGGCGGCTTCGGCCTGGCCATGGTGTTCGTCCTGCTCGCCTTCGGCGGCTGGAACGAGGCCAGCTACATCAGCGCCGAGCTCAAGGACAGCCGACGCAGCATGGTCAAGGTGCTGGTCGTGTCCATCATCACCATCACCGTGCTGTACCTGATGGTGACCTGGGCCTACTGGCGGGTGCTGGGCCTGTCCGGCATGGGCAAGTCCGAGGCGGTCGCCGCCGACGCCATGCGCGTGGCCTTCGGCGCCACGGGGGAGACGGTCATCTCCATCCTGGTGGCCATCGCGGCGCTCAGCTCCATCAACGCCACCATGATCGTGGGCGCGCGCACCAGCTATGCCGCCGGCTGCGACTGGCCGCCGCTGCGCCGGCTGGCGTACTGGGACACCGGCCGCGGCAGTCCCGCGGTGGCGTTGACGGTGCAGAACGCGGCGGCCCTGCTGCTGGTGCTGGTGGGGTTCTGGAGCGGCAACGGCTTCCGCTCGATGGTCGAGTTCACGGCGCCGGTGTTCTGGCTGTTCTTCCTGCTGGCCGGCCTGTCGCTATTCGTGCTGCGCTGGCGCGAGCCGCGCACGAGCCGGCCGTTCAGCGTGCCGCTCTATCCCGTGCTGCCGGTGATCTTCTGCCTGACCTGCGGCTACATGCTCTGGTCGAGTCTGTCGTATGCCTCCAGCCAGCAGCTCGCAGGCCTCAATGCCGGCTGGATCGGCGTGCTGGTGCTGCTGTCCGGCGCGGTGCTGATGGTCCTGCTGGAGGCGCGCCGGCCGGTGCGCGTGTCCACCGATGTCAACTGAGTTCCTGAAAGGAGTGCGCGATGCATGGCCGTGAGTTCGATGAAAAGCGCGACGGGCCGCAGTGGGGCCGGCGGCCGCTGCTGCTGGCGGGACTGGGGTTGCTGACGGTCCCGAGGCTGTCCTGGTCGCAGGGCGCGAGCACCGCGCCGGCCCTGGACGTTCCCTATGTACCGACGCCGCAGCCGGTGGTGGACCGCATGCTGGAGATGGCCAAGGTCAACTCGCGCGACGTGCTCTACGACCTGGGCTGCGGCGACGGGCGCATCGTGATCACGGCCAGCAAGCAGCACGGGGCGCGCGGCGTGGGCATCGACCTCAATCCGGTGCGCATCGAGGAGGCCAAGGCGAACGCGAAGCAGGCCGGCGTGAGCGGCAAGGTGGACTTCCGCGTGGGCGACCTGTTCGAGGCCGACTTCTCCCCGGCCACCGTGGTGACGCTCTACCTGCTGCCCAACATCAACCGCAAGCTGCGACCGCAGCTGTGGCGCCAGCTCGACGTGGGCACCCGCGTGGTCTCGCACGCCTTCGACATGGGCGAGGAGTGGCCCCCCGAGCGGGTGGACAAGATCGACCACCGGACGCTGTACCTCTGGACCATCCGTCCCGAGCACAAGCGCGCGTAGCCGTCGGCCTGGCGGCGGCCCCGCGGCCCTATGCTGCGGGCATGGACGACGACATCGAAGCCCTCCGCACGGAAGTGCGCCATCTCATCGCGATGAACGCGGCCGCCTACGTGGCGATCACCTCGCTCGTGGCGACCCACCCCGAGCCGCGGCAGTTCCACCTGCACCTGGTCTCGGCGCTCGAAGGCGTGCTGGCGTCCGAGCGGCTTGCGCGCTGGACCGAGGAGCAAAAGGAGATCGTGCGCCGGGTGGTCGAGACCTTCCAGGGCGTGCGCCCGGCCGACCCCATCGACCCGCTGGCCGGGGTCGGCGGGCGCGGGCCGGCCTGAGGCGTCCTCTCAGCCGGCCATCCACGCCCAGGCGAAGACGGCCGCCCCGCCCGCGATCAGGTAGGCCACGCAGGGGCCGACGGTGCGGCGAAGGATCTCGGACTCGCGGCCGGCCAGGCCCACGGTGGCGGCACCCGCCACGATGTTGTGCGGACACACGATGTTGCCCACGGCCGCGCCGAAGCCCTGGGCTGCGACCATCAGCACCGCGGGCAAGCCCAGCGCCTGCGCGGTCTGCGCCTGCAGCGTGGTGAGCAGCACGTTGGAGGCCGTGGCCGAGCCGGTGACGAAGCTGCCGAGCGCGCCCACCGCCGGCGCTACGGCCGGCCAGCCGGCGCCGATGGCCCGCACCGCCGCCTGCTGGATCGCGTCGATCATGCCGGCGTGCACCATCAGGCGCGACAGCCACAGCATGGCCAGCAGCGCCACGCTCACCGGCACCAGGCGGCGCGCGGCGCCGGCGAGCGGTGCGCGCAGGCGCGACAAGGGCACGCCCTGCAGCGCGGCCCCCACGAGCAGGCTGAGGAACAGCAGCGTGCCTGGATGGGCCAGCGGCGACATGCGGCCGGTAAAGCGGTCCAGCCACCGCCATTCCAGGGTCCAGTCCCCCAGCGCGGCTGCCACCGGCGGCACGGCGCGGGTGGCCAGCACCAGCAGCACCAGCACCGCATACGGCCAGAAGGCGGGCAGCAGGGCGGCGGTCCCGGCCGGGGCAGGGCGTGCCGGCGAAGCCCCGCGGGTACGCAGCAGGAGCACGAAGGCGCCGCCGCCGAGCAGCGCCGCGCCCAGGGTCGCGAGTTCGGGCCCCAGCAGCGCGGCAATGGCCAGGCTCGGCGCGAGGAAGGCGAGGGCCGCCAGTGCGGACCAGCCGAGCGGCGGGGCGCCGATGCCTTCCGGCGCGCTCGCAAGGCTGCGCTGCAGGGCCGCCATCATCACCGCGCCGGTGAGCGCATGCAGGGCTGCCGTGCGCCAGGCGATCGCCCCCGCATCGAGTTCGGTCAGCGCCACCTGCGCCATCACTGGCGTACCGAGCGCGCCGAAGGACACGCCCACCGCATGGCCCAGCAGGGCCAGCACCACGGCCTGCACCACCGGCACGCCCAGGCTCAGCAGAAGCGGGGCGGCCAGCGCGACCGGGGTGCCGAAGCCGGCCGCGCCCTCCATGAACAGCGCCGCGAACCAGCCCACGAGCAGCACCTGCAGGGCGGGACGTGCCGAGACCTTGGCCAGGCCCGAACGCAGGCGGTCGAGGGCGCCGCTGTCCTGCTGGTGCTGGTGCAGGGCCAGTGCGGGCCAGAGGATCCAGAGGATGGTGGCAGCGGTGAACGCGGCTTCGGCCAGGGCGCCGGCCAGCACGGCCGTACCCCCGTCGTCATGATCGAACACCGTGAGCACCAGGGCCGCGGTTAGCGCGCAGCCAGCCAGTCCTGCCCGCGCGGCGGACCAGCGCAGCAGCAGCATGAGCACCAGGATCAGCAGGATGGGCGAAGCGGCGAACAGGGCCATGGCGACGACGGGACGTAGGAGCCATCTTGCCTGTTCCGTCGCCGGGTGGACGTGCCGGCGGCATGGTGCGCGGTCAAGAATGACCTGAGGCTCCCGCACGGGCGCGTGGGCAGGTACCTGCATTTGGCGAAGGAGATGGGTATGCATCGGGTTCGGAACGTCGGCGGCTGGGACCGCGACCTTCGCATCGGGCTGGGCATTGCGGCGCTGGCCTTCGCGGCCTTGCCACGTGCCGGCTCGGGACCCCGCGTCGGGGCGCTGGCCGTCGCCGCCATCGCGCTGGGCACGGGCCTGTCGGGCTACTGTCCCGCCAACCAGGCGCTGGGCATCGACACCTGGCGGGTGCCGCTCGATTGACGGCCGACCATGGCGGCGACGCGATGAGCAGGCCGATCGAGGACTACGGCTTCATCGGCAACATGGCCAGCGGCGCCCTGGTGGCGCTCGACGGGTCCATGGACTGGCTGTGCCTGCCGCGCTTCGACAGCCACGCCTGTTTTGCGGCGCTGCTGGGCGAACCGGGGCACGGGCACTGGCAGATCCGGCCGGTCAGCGACGACTTCCGGGTGAGCCGCCGCTACGACCCGGGCACCGCGATCCTGGAGACCACCTTCGAGACCGCGGAGGGCCGCGTGACGTTGATCGACTTCATGCCCTTCACCGACAAGGAGCATGAAGTGGACGTGGTGCGCCTGGTGCGCGGCGATGCCGGCACGGTGCCCATGCAGATGCGGCTGGTGATCCGCTTCGACTACGGCCTGATCGTCCCCTGGGTGCGCCGGCGGGACTACGGCCTGAGCGCAGTCGCCGGCCCCGACGCGCTCCAACTGGTCACGCCGGTAGAGACGCACGGTGAGAACGCGAGCACCGTCGGCGCCTTCGAGGTGCAGGCCGGCCAGACCGTGCCCTTCACGCTGGGGTGGCGTCCCTCGCACTGGCCGGAGCGCAACATGGCCGATCCGCAGGCCCAGCACGCCCGCACGGCCACCGAGTGGCGCCGCTGGTCGGGGGCCTGCAAGTTCGGCGCCGGGCGTTCGGACCACTGGCACGAGGCCGTCGTGCGCTCGCTCATCACCCTCAAGGCGCTCACCTTCGATTCGACCGGCGGCATCGTCGCGGCGCTCACGACCTCGCTGCCCGAGAAGCTGGGTGGCGTGCGCAACTGGGACTACCGCTACTGCTGGATCCGCGACGCCACCCTGGCCCTGTACGCGCTGCTCACCTCCGGCTACCGCGACGAGGCGCGCGCGTGGCGCGAATGGCTGCTGCGTGCCGTGGCCGGTGATCCGCGCCAGCTGCAGATCATGTACGGCATCCATGGCGAGCGGCGCCTCACCGAGCTGGAGCTGCCCTGGCTTCCGGGCTACGCAGGCAGCCAGCCGGTGCGCATCGGCAACGCGGCGTTCGCGCAGCGGCAACTGGACGTGCCGGGCGAACTCATGGACACGCTGCACGTGGCGCGCAAGTTCGAGCTGGAACGCAGCGAGCATGCCTGGGCCCTGCAGCGCACCATGCTCAACGAGCTGGAACGCGAATGGCAGCTGCCGGATGAAGGCATCTGGGAAATGCGGGGCGGCCAGCGCCACTTCACGCACTCGCGGCTCATGTGCTGGGTGGCCTTCGACCGCGGCATCCGTGCCGTGGAGGAGTTCGGCCTCGAAGGCCCGGCCGAACGCTGGCGCGGTGTGCGCGAGGCCATCCGCGCGGACATCTGCCGCCATGGCTGGAACGAGGCCAAGCGCAGTTTCGTGCAGTACTACGGCGGAACCTCGCTGGACGCGTCGCTGCTGCTCATGGCGCAGGTGGGTTTCCTCTCCGCCCGGGATCCGCGCTTCATCTCCACCGTGGCTGCCATCGAGCGCGAGCTCATGGTCGATGGCCTGGTGCTGCGCTATCGCACCGATACCGAGGAGGACGGCCTTCCGCCGGGCGAGGGCGTGTTCCTCGCCTGCAGCTTCTGGCTGGCCGACGCCTACGTGATGATGGGCCGCCGCGATGACGCGCAAGCCCTGTTCGAGCACCTGCTGTCGCTGCGCAACGACCTGGGCCTGCTGGCCGAGGAGTACGAGCCGCGCCTGGGCCGGCAGCTGGGCAACTTCCCGCAGGCGTTCTCGCACATCGCGCTGGTCAACACGGCCAACAACCTGGCCAGCGCGCACGGGCCGGCCGAGCAGCGGGCCGAGCATGACGGGCAGGGCGAGGAGGAGCCGGGCTGAAGCGCCGCGGGCCCCATCCGCCCCCAACCGTTCGGGCCGAGCCTGTCGAAGCCCATCGAGCGAGACCCACCACGCGAGCCCTCCTTCGAAGGGTCGCCGAAGCGCTCAGCCGGCCAGCACGCGCAGTGTCGCCTCGACCGTCTGGCGCAAGGCGGTCAGCACGGCCTGGTCGGCCGCGGACGGTGCGCCGCTGAACGTGGTCTCCGCGTCACGCGCGGCAGCGGAGAGCTGCTGCGCCCCCACGGTGCCGGCGTTGCCCTTGAGGGTGTGCGCGAGGCGATGCGCCTCCTTGCGGTCGCCGCGCTGGCAGGCGAGGTCCAGGGCGCCGAGGGTGCGCGGCGCATCCTGGCGGAAGCGGTCCAGCACCTTGGCATACAGCGTGGCGTCGCCGCCCAGGCGCGCCAAGGCGCCGGCCCGGTCGATCTCGATGCGCCCGTTCGCGCCAGGCGCCACCGCGCCCGCGCCGGGCCGGCGCGTCGCCACCTCGACGGGTGAGCCGGGCCGGGTGAAGCGCAGCAGCGTGGCCACCAGCTCGCCGGCGTCCACCGGCTTGCTCAGGTGGGCGTTCATGCCGGCGGCCATGCAGGCCGCGCGGTCGGCGGCACTGGCATTGGCCGTGAGCGCAATGATGGGGATCTCCTGGAAGCCCACGATCTGGCGGATCTCGCGCGTGGCTTCGAGGCCGTCCATGTTGGGCATCTGCCAGTCCATGAGGATGGCGTCGTACTGGCCATTGGCGACGATGGAGGTCAGGGTGTCCAGGCCGTCCACCGCGATCTCCACCAGTGCGCCCTGCGCCAGCAGCAGGTCGCGCGTGACGATCTGGTTGTTCTCGTTGTCCTCGGCCACGAGGATGCGCAGGCCCTGCAGCGGGCGGCCGCCCGGCTTGAGCGCGCCCCGGGCGGCCGGGGCGGCCGTTCCCTGCGCGCGCTCCAGCGCCTCGGCCAGCAGGGACGCGGTCGCCGGCGTGGACACGAAGGCGCCGAGCTTGCGGCGCTGCTCGTCGGAGAGCCGGTCGAAGCGTTCGCGGTGTCCGATGGGGCCGTGCACGACCACGGCGAGCGGCCGCCCCGGCAAGGTATCGACCGCGCGCAGCGCCGCATCGAAGGGACTCGACGGGTCGAGGTCCGCCTGGACAAGGAGGCCGCCGATCTGGCGCGACTGCGCGAGCAGGTCCAGCATCTGCCCGGCCGATTCGGCCTCGCTGACCTCCCAGCCCAGTTGCTGCCCGATGGCGACCAGGGCCCGGCGCGTGGTCGGGCGGCTGTCGGCGACCAGCACGCGCAGGCCTTTCGTGGCCACGGGTGCGCCGCTGACGGCGGCGCTGCGGTCGATGGGCAGGCGCAGGCGGAAGCCGAAGCGGCTGCCTTGCCCAGGCTGGCTTTCGGCGCGCAGCTCGCTGCCCATGAGCCGCAGCAGCTCGCGGCAGATCGCCAGGCCCAGGCCGTTGCCGCCGAAGCGGCGCGTGCTGGCCGCGTCCGCCTGGCCGAACTCCTGCATGAGGGACTTGAGCTGTTCGGGCTCGATGCCGATGCCCTGGTCCGTCACCGTGATGTCCAGGGTCACCTCGGCGTCGCTGCGCTCCACCAGCGCAATGCGCAGGGATGCCGGCTTGTCGTTGCCGAACTTGATCGCGTTGCCGCCCAGGTGGTAGAGGATCTGGCGCAGCCGCCGGTCGTCGCCGACCAGCTGCTGCGGCAGGCCCGGGTCGAACTCGAAGACGAACTCCTGAGGCCTGTCGCCCAGGGTCGCCGCGAAGGTGGCCGCCAGCTCGCGCAGGAGCTGCTCCAGCACGAAGGGGCGGGGCGCCAGCGTGACGCGGCCGGCCTCGACGGCGGCGAAATCCATGATGTCGTCCACCACGCCCACCAGCGAGCGCGCAGCGTCGCGCGCGTGGGTCAGGCGCTCGCGGGCGCGGGCGTCCAGCTGCGAATCCTCGATCAGCTGCAGCATGCCCAGGACGGCATTGATGGGCGTGCGCAGTTCGTGCGCCATGTTGGCGGCGAAGCGGTGGCGGCCCTCGACCGCGCGCTGGCCCTCGTCGCGGACCTGCCGGTACTGCGTCATGAGCAGCTCCGACTGCGCGCGGCTGCGCCGCAGGGCGTCGATGGCCTGGCGCTGCGGGCCGGCGTCCAGCACGGTCATGGCCATGCCGCCATCGGGCAGGCCAACGACGTGGATCTCCAACGCGGTGCCGTCGCCCAGCGTCCGTTCCAGCTTGCGGGACGCCTGGGAGGGGCGGCCGTCCATCAGCATCAGTCCGCCGGGCTGGGCCGCCGTGCTGCCGCGTCGGGTGAGCTCCACCAGCGCCGGGAAGTCCAACGGCCGCTGCAGGTCGCCATCCGACAGCCGCAGCAGCGACTGGAAGCGCGGATTGCATCGGACCAGCCGCTGTGCATCGTCGAAGAGGCCCAGGCCGTAGGGCAGGGTGTCGGTGAAGGGGGGCCAGGCCGGCGAGTCGGTGCGTACGGACAGATCGGGAGCGGGGCGATTCATGGTGGGGACTGCTGCGAAGCCTGGGCGTGTCAAGCGGCGGGCGAAGCCCGGATTGTGCGTCAGCCCGTGTCCGGCAGCGAGTGAATGTTGGCGGGACGACGCGCGCGTTCCGCGCGCACCACGGCCGGCATTGAATGCCGACGCCGCAGGTCCCGCCTTGTCAGGCCTTCGCGCGGCTGCCCGCAGCGGACGGGGCGATCTGCGCGAGCAGGGTGGCCATGCGCGCCGTGCTCATGGGCTTGACGAAGTGGTAGTCGAAGCCCGCCTCGCGCGACTGGCGCATGTCCAGTGGCTGCCCGTAGCCGGTGAGGGCCACCAGGGTGGCGCGGCGGGTGCGGGGACTGGCGCGCAGGCGGCGCGCGAGCTCGTAGCCGTCCATCTCGGGCAGGCCGATGTCCAGGATGTACACCTCCGCCGGGGAACGCTGCGCCGCCTCCAGGGCCCCGGTGGAGCCGGTTTCCACGTGCGCCCGGTGGCCCTGCATGGACAGCCAGGTCGCCAGCATCTCGGCGGCGTCCGCGTTGTCGTCCACGACCATGATGTCCAGGCTGCGGCCCGAGCTGGCCAGAGGCTCCGGCGCCGGCGAGGGCACCGGCATGACGGGCGCCTGTGCCAGGGGCAGGCTCACGGTGAAGGTGCTGCCGGAGCCGGGCCCTTCGCTGTGCACGGTGATGTCGCCCCCGTGCAGGCGCGCCAGGCTGCGCGCCAGCGCCAGCCCGAGCCCCAGCCCGCCCTGGGACCGGTCGGGCGTGCGCTTGGCCTGGGTGAACAGGTCGAAGAGCTGGGGCAGCAGCTGCGGGTCGATCCCGCTGCCGTTGTCGTGCACCGTGAGCAGGGCCTTGTCGCCCCGGGCGGCCAGCGCCAGGCCGATGCGCCCGCCTTCCGGCGTGTACTTGGCCGCGTTGTTCAGGAGGTTGGAGACGACCTGGAGCATGCGCACGGGGTCGCCCAGCACGAAGACCGGCGCCGGGGGCAGGGACAGCTCCAGCTGGTGGCCGCGTGCCTCCAGCTGGGGGCGGGTCTGTTCCAGGGACTCCTGCACGACCTGCTGCAGGTCCAGCAGCTCGCGCTTGATGTCCACCAGCCCGCGTGTGACACGGGAGACGTCCAGCAGGTCGTCCACCAGCGCGGTCATGTGCGTGACCTGCCGGGCGATCAGCTCGCCGGCCTTGAGCACGCGCCCTGCGTCACCGGGCGCCATGCGCAGCACCTGGGCCGCCGTGCTCAGGGGCGCGAGCGGGTTGCGCAGCTCGTGGGCCAGCATGGCGAGGAATTCGTCCTTCCGGCGGTTGGCCAGCTCCAGCTCCTCGCGGGCACGCTTCTGGTCGTCGATGTCGGTCAGCGTTCCCAGCCAGCGCAGCAGGCGGCCGCCCTCCCCATGCACCGGCAGTGCCCGGGCCAGCACCCAGCGCCAGGTGCCGGTGTGATGGCGCAGGCGGTACTCGGCCTCGAAGATCTCGCCGCTGGCCAGGCAGGCGCGCCAGTCGCGCACGGCCAGCGGCATGTCGTCGGGATGGACCTGCCGCGACCAGTCCGTGGCCTCGGCGTCCTGGGGCGTGAGGCCGGTGAAGTCGAACCAGCGTTCGTTGACGAAGCTGACCTGCCCGTCCGGCGCGGTGGACCAGACCATCTGCGGGATGGTGTTGGTCAGGGCGCGGAAGCTGGCCTCGCTCTCGCGCAGCTCGCGCTCGGTGCGCAGGCGGGCGTCGAGGTCCTGGCGGGCCTCGCGCAGCATGAGGACCTGCACCACGCTGGCGGCAAGCTTGACCAGGAGCGTGCGCTGCGTCTCGTCCAGCCGGCCGGGCTGCGGACCGATCACGCACAGCGTGCCGATGCGCTCCCCCGTGGGCATCTCCAGCGGCGCGCCGGCGTAGTGGCGCACCTTGAGCGGCCCGGTGACCAGCGGGTTGTCGTGGAACCGCTCGTCGGCCTGGGCGTCGGCGATTTCAAACAGCGCCTCGCCGCTGGTGATGGCGTGGCCGCAGAAGGAGATGGTGCGGGAGGTCTGGAAGCCCTGGGGCAGCCCCACCGCCGCCTTCATCCACTGGCGTTCCTCGTCCACCAGGGAGATCAGCGCCACGGGCATGCCGCAGACGCTCGAGGCGAGGTCGGTGAAGCTGTCGAGGACGGGCTCGGCGCCGGTGTCCAGCACCCCCAGCGTCGTCAGCCGGCAGAGGCGCTCGTCTTCGTTGGCAGGCAGCGGTGGAAACTTCATGGCGAACACGCTCGCTGCGGGCGGGAGGAGAACATAGCACGGAGGGGGTGAAGCGGCGAACCGCGCGACGGCAACTCTGGCAGGACTTACCGCGTGAGCATGTACATCGGGTGAGTTCCTTCGTACTATGACGAGCGGAAACCACGGGGGGAGAAAGCATGGATCTGCTCATGGGCCTGGCGCTCGCGGCCGCCGGCATGTGCGCCGGCGCGGCCGTGTCGGCGCTCATGCTGCGCCTTCGTTCGCAGGCCATCCTCCAGGCCGCGGTGGCCCAGGGCCGCTCGGCGCTGGAGATCGAGCTGGCCGCCGGACACGAGCGGCTGCTCGCCTGCCAGGGAGAGCTCGCCCAGGCGCGCGCGGAGGTCGCGCGCCTGGGCGAGGCGGCCGAGCGCTGGCGCAAGACGGCCAATACGGCCGCCGCCGACCAGGCCCGGCTGGCCGAACGTGCGAGCCGGCTTTCAGCGCTGGAGGCCGAGTCGGCGCGGCAGGCCCTGCAGGTGAGCATGAGCGAAGAGCAGTTGCGGCGCCTGGCCGCCAGCGAGGCGCACAAGGATGAAGCGCTGCGCGGCGCCCAGCTCCAGCTGCAGCAGCAGGAGCTGGCGCAGGGCGCCCTGCAGACCAAGCTGGAAGCTGCGGTGAAGGCACTGCACGAATCCAGCGAGCGGCAGGCCGTTCTGCGGGAGCAGGTGTATCGCGCCACCGCACTGGAGCAGCAGCTGCGCGATGCGCAACTGCGCTGGGCCACCACGCAGCAGCAGCTGGCGGACCTGCGTGAATCCGCGGCCCTGGAGCACCGGCGGCTCGCCGCCGAACTGTCCGAGGCGCGAACGGCGGCCGAGCAAAGCGGCCGGGAACTGGCGGCGGCTCAGGCGCTGGAGGCGGCCGCGCAGGCCCGCGTGGCGGCACTCGCCGGCGACCTCGCCGCGATGCGCAGCCCGGCCCGGCGCGAGCCACCCGCGTTCACGTTCCCGGGACCCGAGCATGGCCAGCAGGACGGGTGGGCGCAGGCGCTGTTCGAGTGCGCCCGCTCCCGGCTCGGCCTCACGCTCCAACCTGCTGCGGCCGGCGGGCTGCAGGTGCTCGCCCTGCCGCAGGGCGTGCGCCTGCTGCTGGACGCAGGCACGGAAGACGAGGACCCCGATCAGGCCCCGCAGGCCGACGTCGCAGCGCAACGCAGCGAGCGCCTCGCCGCGCTGCGCAAGCGGGTCGACGCCGCCGCCACGCAGCTCGCAGCCGAAGCGGGCGGGCAGCCGCACGCGTGCCTGGCGATCGTGTTTCTCGCGCAGGAGTCGCAGTTCCTGCAGGCGGTGGCCGAGGACGAGGGCCTGTTCGCCTGGGCCTGGCAGCGGCAGGTGATGATCGCGGGACCGACCACCCTGTACTTCACCTTGTGGCTGGCCCTGTTCGCCGCCGCTGGCGCCCCGGCCGACGAGGTGCCGCCGCCTTCCTGCCGCACGGCGGACTTCGCTGCGGACCTCGAGGCGCTGGGCGAGCAGCTCGCCGCAGCGAACGAAGTCCTGCATGCAGCACGGGCGCGCCTGCGAGCCAGCCCCGTCCGCCTCGAAGCGCAGGCCGCGGCGCTGCTGCAGGCGTGAGGGGATGGATCACCGGCCGCGCCGCTTCATCGGCGCTCGTACTGGGTCTTGCCGAACAGGTTCTCGCGCGACTGCTGGTCGGTGATGGGCTTGCGCAGTTCGGCCATCACGGCCACGCCGCGCTGCACGGCGGGGCGCGCGGCGATGCCGTCGAACCACTTGTGCAGGTGCGGGTAGTCGGACAGTTCCACGCCCTGGTTCTGCCAACTGCGAAGCCAGGGAAAGGTGGCGATATCGGCGATTCCGTAGTCGTCGCCGGCCAGGTAGGCGCTTTGCGCGAGCCGCTTGTCGATCACGCCGTAGAGGCGCTTGGCTTCGTTGGTGTAGCGGTCGATGGCGTAGGCGATCTTCTCGGGCGCGTAGAGGCGGAAATGGTGCGCCTGTCCCAGCATGGGGCCGACGCCGCCCATCTGGAACATGAGCCACTGCATGGCGTCAAGGCGCGCGCGCGGTGCGCTCGCCAGGAAGCGGCCGGTCTTCTCGGCCAGGTACAGCAGGATGGCGCCGGATTCGAACAGGGCGATCGGCTGGCCGTCCGGGCCCTCGGGATCGACGATGGCCGGGATCTTGTTGTTCGGGCTGATGGCGAGGAACTCGGGCTTGAACTGATCACCCTTGCCGATGTTGACCGGATGGACCCGGTAGGGGAGGGCGCACTCCTCCAGCATGATGTGGACCTTGTGCCCGTTCGGGGTCGGCCAGGAATGCACGTCGATCATGGTTGCCTTTCTCTCGTCGCTTCGGTTCCAATCGGCGCTCACTGTAGGCCAATCCTTGCGTCCGATGTTTTCCCTGGTCCGAAAGGCCGCACGCGCGCTGCGCCGCCCCGTCCGAAGCGAAGGCACGGTAGCCGGCCGCGCCTGGGAGCTCAGGGTCGGCCCGTCCGGCCGCGGCTACATCGAAGGCCAGGAACTGCTCGGTCGCTGCGAGATGGGACTGCCCGCCGAGGTGTCGGTGGTCGTGATGCGCCGCACGCTCAAGGAGTCGCTGGAGCGCAGCACCTACGAGCGCTACATCGACGCCGACCAGACCCTCGCCGGTGGCCTGCCCGAGGAGGTGCGCTGGCTGTCCACCTTCCAGGAGCTGCGCTGGCCGCAGCTGCCGCGGGAGTTCTGGCGCGAGTGGTCCGTGCTGGCCGACGAGCAGGCCCACGCCGTCGCGTGGCTGGATGGCTCGCTGGCCGCGCTCCTGATGGACTGGCCCGAGCTGGCGCCCGGTGTGCCGGTGGTGCTCACGGTGCTGCGCGGCCGGGTCTATCTGCGCCTGCAGCACCAGCCCCGGCTGGAAGCCAGGCAGCGGCACGCGGCCAACGTGCTGGAGCGGGCCTGCCTCGCGGCTGCCCGCACCTGGAACACGCCCAGGCCCGGGCCGGCCTGATCAACCCCCGCGCGTGATCGGCACGGGCGCGTCGGCACCGTAGGCCGAGTACTTGCCCAGCTCCCACTTGGCGATGGCATTGCGGTGCACTTCGTCCGGCCCGTCGGCAAAGCGCAGCGTGCGCGCGTGGGCGTAGGCGTAGGCGAGGGGGAAGTCGTCGCACATGCCGCCGCCGCCGTGCACCTGCATGGCCCAGTCGATGACCTGGCAGGCCATGCTCGGGGCGACCACCTTGATCATGGCGATCTCGGTCTTGGCGACCTTGTTGCCGGCCGTGTCCATCAGCCAGGCGGCCTTGAGCGTGAGCAGGCGCGCCATGTCGATGCGGCAGCGCGCTTCGGCGATGCGCTCCTGGGTGACCGTCTGCTGCGCCACGGTCTTGCCGAAGGCGGTGCGCGAGGAGGCGCGGCGGCACATGAGTTCCAGGGCCCGCTCGGCCTGGCCGATCAGGCGCATGCAGTGGTGGATGCGGCCCGGGCCCAGGCGGCCCTGCGCGATCTCGAAGCCGCGTCCTTCGCCCAGGAGGATGTTGCTCGCGGGCACGCGCACGTTCTCGAAATACATCTCCACGTGGCCGTGCGGCGCGTCGTCGTAGCCCAGCACGTTCAGGGGGCGAACGATGCGGATGCCGGGGGAGCCGGCGGGCACCAGGACCATGCTTTGCTGCGAATGGCGCGGCGCTTCCGGATCGCTCTTGCCCATGGTGATGAAGACCTTGCAGCGCGGATCGCCCGCGCCGGAGATCCACCACTTGTGGCCGTTGACGACGTACTCGTCCCCCTGGCGCTCGATGCGGGTCTCGATGTTGGTGGCGTCCGAGGAGGCGACCTCGGGCTCCGTCATGGCGAAGGCGGAGCGGATGCGCCCTTCCAGCAGGGGCAGCAGCCACTGGCGGCGGTGCTCTTCGCTGCCGTAGCGGGCGATGGTCTCCATGTTGCCGGTGTCCGGCGCCGAGCAGTTGAAGACCTCGGGCGCCCAGGGCACGCGGCCCATGATCTCGGCCAGGGGCGCGTACTCCTGGTTGCTCAGGCCCGCGCCCTCGACCCCGGCGATCGTCGCCGTGTCCTTGGGTAGCCACAGGTTCCACAGGCCGGCGTCGCGCGCCTTCTGCTTGAGGCTTTCGATGACCTCCAGCGGCGTCCACCGCTTGCCGGCGGCGGTGTTGGCCGCGAGTTCGTTGGCCAGGGCCTTTTCGCTGGGATAGACGTGCTCGTCCATGAACTTCAAAAGGCGCGCACGCAGTTCGTGGGTCCGGGGGGAGTAGTCGAAGTCCATGGGGATTCCTTTACGGTGGAAGGGTCAGGCCTCGCGGGCGAAGCGCCAGGCCATCTCGGCGAGGCCCCGCGCGCCCGCGCCGGAGCTGGCGGCCTGGGCGCTGGAGGCCGTGCCGTCGCGGGCGCGGCGGGCGATGCCCTGCAGGATGGCGGCCAGGCGGAACAGGTTGTAGGCGAGGTAGAAGTTCCAGTCCTCGCGCAGCGCCTCGGGCGTGGCCAGGCCGGTGCGTTGGCACCAGCGGCGGATGTACTCGTCCTCGCGCGGGATGCCCAGCGCGTCCAGGTCCAGGCCGCCGATGCCACGGAAGGCGCCCGGCGGAATGTGCCAGGCCATGCAGTGGTAGCTGAAGTCCGCCAGCGGGTGGCCGAGCGTGGAAAGCTCCCAGTCGAGCACGGCGATCACGCGCGGCTCGGTGGGGTGGAACATCAGGTTGTCCAGGCGGAAGTCGCCATGGACGATGGAGACCTTGCTCTGGTCGCGCGCGCCGGCCGGCAGGTGCGCGGGCAGCCATTCGATGAGCCGGTCCATCTCCTCGATGGGATCGGTGATGGAGGCCTGGTACTGCTTGCTCCAGCGGCCGATCTGGCGCTCGAAGTAGTTGCCCGGCTTGCCGTAGCCGGCCAGGCCGCGCGCGGCGAAGTCGACCGTGTGCAGCGCCGAGATGACGCGGTTCATCTCGTCGTAGATGGCCGCGCGTTCGGCCGGGCTCATGCCCGGCAGCGACTGGTCCCACAGCACGCGGCCCTGCATGAACTCCATGACGTAGAACGCGCGCCCGATGACGGATTCGTCCTCGCACAGCACGTGCATGGTCGGTACCGGGACGTCGGTGCCCGCGAGTCCGCGCATGACCGCAAACTCGCGCTCGATGGCATGGGCCGAGGGCAGCAGGCGGGCCACCGGGCCGGGCTTGGCCCGCATCACGTAGGCCCGTGCGGGCGTGAGCAGCTTGAAAGTGGGGTTGGACTGGCCACCCTTGAACATCTCGACGGACAGCGGGCCCTCGAAGCCGGGCAGGTGTTCGCGCAGCCAGGCCTCCAGGGTAGCGGTGTCGAAGGCGTGCTGCTGCGACACCGCGCGCGTGCCGACGAAGCCGGAGTAGTCAGTGGCCACCGTGCGCCTCCTTCAGTCGTCTTCCGTAGTGGCGATGCGCATGAGCGCATCGCGCTCGCGGATCACGAGCCCACCCGGTTCGATGCGGATCGCTCCCTCGCGCTCCATGGCCTTGAGCTCCTGGTTGACGCGCTGGCGCGAGGCGCCGAGCAACTGCGCGAGTTCCTCCTGCGCCAGCTGCAGGCCGATGCGGATGTCCTTGCCATCGCCCAGGCAGGGCACGCCGTAGCTGCGCACCAGGTGCAGCAGCTGCTTGGCCAGGCGCGCGCGCAGGGGCAGGGTGTTGAGGTCCTCGACCAGGCCGAAGAGCTGGCGGATGCGCCGTGCCTGCAGCCGCAGCATGGCCTCGTAGAGCTCCACGTGTTCGGCGAGGATCTTGCGGAAGTCGGACTTGCTGACGCACAGCAGCGTGGTGTCGCCATGCGCATAGGCGTCGTGCGTGCGCTGGTCGCCGTCGAAGATGGCCACGTCGCCGAACCAGATGCCCGGCTCCACGTAGGCCAGCGTGATCTGCTTGCCCGAGATGGAGGTCGAGCTCACGCGCACCGCGCCCCGGGCACAGGCGATCCACTCCTGCGGCGGGTCGCCCCGGGCGGCGATGAGGTCGCCGTCCTTGTAGCGTTTGACGAATGCGCATCGAAGAATGTCGTGGCGTAGCGAAGGCGAGAGGGAGGAGAACCAGCGGCCCCCGTTGATCGCCTCCCGTTCCTCGATGGTAAGAATGGGTTCGTCCATGGCTTGTCGTGTCAGCGACTGGCCGCCTCGTCCCCTGTCGCCTCGGGGACGCGCGGCCGGTCTTGTCTCTCGTTGTTGGCTTGCGGTGGCTACTCGTAGTGCGGCTTCGTCTTCTTCAGGAAGGCCTCGATGCCGATGCCGCCGTTGGCATGGTGCAGGTTGGCCACGAAGTGATCGCGCTCGCGGCCGAGCTGCTCGGTGAGCGTGGCATGCGGCGCTTCGTTGATCAGCTCCTTGATGCTCGCCAGCGCATTGGGCGCGCGGGCGTTCAAGCGCTCCGCCAGGTCCATCGCATCGGCCAGCGCCGCGCCCGGCGCGCTGATCCGATTGACCACGCCCAGTGCCTGCAGGCGCTGCGCCGTGATGCGCTCGCCGGCCAGCAGCAGTTCGCTCGCGAGCTGGCGCGGCAGCATGCGGCCCAGGTGCCAGCTGCCGCCGCCGTCAGGCGACAGCGCGACGTTGGAATAGGCCATGAGGAAGACGGCGTTGTCGGCGGCGACGATCAGGTCGCAGGCCAGCGCGAGCGAAAAGCCGGCGCCCGCGGCCGCGCCCTCCACGGCGGCGATGACCGGCTTGGGAAAGGTGCGGATCGCCTCGATCCAGTTGTGCAGGCCTTCGATGCTCTGGGCCTGCACCTCGGGTGGCTGGCGACGCCGCTCCAGCAGGCGCTGCAGGTTGCCGCCGGCGCAGAACTGCGCGCCCTCGCCGGTGATGACGACGCTGCGTACCTCCGGCAGTGTCTCGGCCACGCTGAGGGCCTCGATGCCGGCGGCGTAGATCTCGGGACCCAGCGCATTGCGGAACTCGGGGTCGCTCAGGGTGAGGACGAGCGTGCCGTCCTGGCTGGCGCTGCGAAGTTGTGCGGCCATGTTCAATCGTCCTGAAGAAGCGACAGGCCGATGGCGCCGCGCCGGCGCAGCCAGGGGCTGGGGCGGTAGCGCGGGTCGCCGTAGACCGTCTGCATGTTGAACAGCACCTCCAGCACATTGGCCGGGCCCCAGCGGTCGCCCATGGCCAGCGGTCCGAGCGGGTAGCCCAGGCCCAGGGTGACGGCGGTCTCCAGGTCGGCAGGCGAGCAGATGCGCTGCTGGCAGATGTCGCTGGCGATGTTCACGATGGCGGCGACCACGCGCTGCGTGACGAAGCCGCCCGAGTCGCGGATCACGCTCACCGCCTTGCCGTCGCGTGCGAAGAGGGCGTGCGCGGCCTCGCGCATGTCCGGTCGGGTGGCCGGGTTGGTGGCCAGCACGCGGCGCCGGGTGGCGGCGTCCTCGACCAGCAGGTCGATGCCCACGGTGCGCGCCGGATCCAGCCGCTCGACCACCGCCACGGTGGTCACGTCGAAGCCCAGCGGCGCCACGAGCGTGAGGGCCTGGGCCGAGGGCGACTGGCCGGTCTCGATGCGCGCGCCCAGGTCCTTGAGCAGCTGGTACAGCTCGGCGCGCCGGGCCGCGCGGGTGGACACCCAGACCGGCGGCAGCTCGCCGACCTGCGGCACCGGCGGCTCGGGCGGCACCTGCGCCTTGCCGTCCTCGTAGCGGTAGAAGCCTTCGCCGGTCTTGCGCCCGAGCATGCGGCCGGCCAGGCGCTGCGCGGTGATGACGCTGGGACGGTAGCGCGGCTCGTCGTAGTACTGCCGGTACACCGACTCCATGACGGGGTGCGAGACGTCGAGGGCGGTGAGGTCCAGCAGCTCGAAGGGCCCGAGCTTGAAGCCGACCTGGTCGCGCAGGATGCGGTCCACGGTGGCGAAGTCGGTCACACCCTCGGACACGATCCGAAGCGCCTCGGTACCGTAGGCGCGACCGGCGTGGTTCACGATGAAGCCGGGCGTGTCCTGCGCCTGCACCGGCGTGTGGCCCATCTCGCGTGCCAGTCTTGCCAGGCGCTCGCACACGGCCGGGTCGGTGCGCAGGCCCGCAATCACCTCCACCACCTTCATGAGCGGCACCGGGTTGAAGAAGTGGAAGCCGGCCAGGCGCTGCGGCTGTTTCAGCGCGGCGCCGATGGCGGTGATGGAGAGGGACGAGGTGTTGCTCGCCAGGACCGCCTCGGGCGAGACGATGCCTTCCAGCTTCGCGAACAGCTCCTGCTTGACGTCCAGCCGCTCGACGATGGCCTCCACCACCAGGTCGCAGCCGGCCAGTGCCTCCAGCGTCGCCGCGAGCTTCAGGCGTGACTTGCACTGTGCCACCGCCTCGTCGTCCATGCGCCCCTTCTCTCGCAGGCGCTCCCATTGCGCGCCCAGGTCTTGTTGTGCTCTAGCGACGGCCTCGGCTTGGGTGTCGAAGAGAAGAACGTCACAGCCGGCCTGCGCGGCGATCTGCGCGATACCGCGCCCCATCGCCCCGGTGCCGACCACGCCTACGGTGTTGAAGCTGGTTTGCATCGGCCGATTATCGGCGTCGCATAAAAGCGAATCCGCTGGTCTGCGTCTTAGAACGAAGGGATACTGCGCCCGACTTCGGCCCTCGGGTGCCGTCGCTCACGGCGAACTGCTGTGCAAGAATGAAAGCGCTCATGAGATCCACAGACTTCTGGCGACTGGTCCCCGGCGCCGCACTGATCCTGCTGTCCGTCGGCACCAGCCATGCCATGACGCTCGGACGGGCCCAAGGCCTGGCCGTGATCGGGCGTCCGCTGGACATCACGGTGCCGGTCGTGCTCGACGCCGGCACCGACGTCGCGGACCTCTGCCCCCGTGCCGACGTGCATTACGGCGACACGCGGATCGACTCCCGCTCGGTGGACCTGCGTCCCAATGGCAGCGGGACCGCGCTGCTGCGCGTGCGGGTGCCGCGCTCGGTGGACGAGCTCTTCGTCACGGTGCAGGTGCAGGTCGGCTGCACCCAGACGCTGTCGCGCCGCTTCGTCCTGCTGTCGGAGCAGCCCGGCGACATCGCCGAGGCCGCCGTGCAGGCCACGCCCGTTGCCCCAATCCTGCTGCCTGCGCCGACCGCGTTGCCGGTCCAGGCCGCCCCCGCGCCGCTGGCCGTCCCCGCGCCGGCTGCGGCGCTCACGCCCGATCCATCGCCCGTGGCTGCCCAGGCCGCGGCGCCTGTCGCGGCAGCGCCCGCACCGCGCCCCGCGGCGGCGCCGCGTCCGGCACCTGCCGCCCGCCCGCCGGCCGCGCCCCAGGCAGCGGCTGCGCCAGTCGCACGGCCTGCTGCCGCGGCCGCACCCAAGCCGGCCGCCTCCGCCACGCGGCCGGTCACCCCGGCGCCGAAACCCGCACCCAAGGCCGCCACGGTGGAGCGCCCGCGCCTGAAGCTCGATGCCGCCGACCTGGGCACGCCACCCGCCGGCAGCCTCAAGCCCAGCGATTCCCTGCAGGGCGGCGCCGCGGCCGACGCCGGCCAGCGCGCCGAAGCGGCTGCCCGCTGGCAGGCGCTCACCACGCAGCCCGACGACCTGCTGCGCAGCGCCGAGCGCATGGCCACCATGGAAGGCGAGATGCGCGCCATGCGCGAGGGCCTGCTGAAGAACCAGGCGCTGATGGCCCAGCTGAGCGCCCGGCTGGAGCAGTCCGAACGCGAGCGCTACTCCAATGGCCTGGTCTATGCCCTGGCGGGGCTGCTGGCCGCGGCTTCGGGCCTGGCGGCCCTGTTCTGGCGGCGCAGCCGCCAGGCGCAGGCGGCGCAGGCCCGCTGGTGGGCGGAAAGTTCGACCGCGAGCAGCGAACCCCAGCTTCACGAAGATCCGGCGGTGCGCCTTGCGCCTGTCCCGGCCCGGGCGGAACCCGTGGCCCTGGCTGCGCTAGGCGAGGCGCTCGCGGCGTCCGCGCCGCAGGCCTTCGAGCCTGCGCCGGTCGTGGCGGAGGCGCCTGCATCCGCGCCCGACGAAAGCATCGACCACGCCGAGGCCCTCGGCCACGCGCGTCCGTTCCAGCCCACGGGGACCGAGGGACTGCGCGTGAGCGAGAAGGCGGCCAGCGTGGAAGAACTCGCCGACGTGCAGCAGCAGGCCGACTTCTTCATGTCGCTGGGCGAGTACCAGCGCGCCGTGGCGGTGCTGCGCGAGTACATCGACGCGCATCCGCAGGCGAGCGTCGTCGCCTGGCTGGAACTGCAGGACATCTACCACCGCCTGCAGCGCGAAAGCGACTACGAGCAGCTGCGCCGCGACTTCGAGTGGCTCTTCAACCAACCCATGCCCGCCTATGCGGACTACCAGCCCGATGCGGCTGGCCTGGAGGCGCATGCCGAGGCGCTGGAGCGCCTGCAATCCCTCTGGGGCCGACCCGAAGTGATCGGCTTCATCGAAGACGCCCTGATGCGGCAGCCGCATGACGAGTCGCAGCCGCTGGGCGCGGCCGCGCTGCGCGAACTGCTGATGCTGCACGGCGTGGCCATCGAGCTGGTGGAGCAGGGCGACATGCAGCCGATGATCGAACTGCCGGCAATGGTGTCGGCGTCCGCCTCGCCGGTCAGGGAGTCGGCCGTCGATGCCGCCAATGCCTCGCTGGACGTGGGCGCCCTCGACTTCCTGCCGCTCAGCCTGGATCCGGTGCCCGCCGACGACTGGCGCAAGCTCGCGGCGCCCAACTCGCGCCCCGCGGGCCTGGACCTGAACCTGGACGACCTGGACCGGCCGCCGGCGGCACCGGCGGCCACCGCTGCCGACACGGCTGCGCCCAAGGCCTTGCCGACGGACCACCTGCTCGACTTCGACCTCGACCTGGATCAGAACTTCAAGCTGCCCAAGCGCTAGAAGGCGTAGATGAATCTACTGCGCGGCCGATCTGGTGCCTGCGCTTCTCGCCGTACCCAAGTACGGCTGTGATGCTCGGCGCCACCTCGGGCCGCTCGCTACCATTCCTTCACACCTTCTGCGTCTGCCGCCCCGACCAAGCGTTCAGCGCCGCACAGTGAGTGCGGCGGGATTGACGACATTGCTCGGCGTCCCCTGGATGTAGTTGACGACGTTGTCGAAGGCTTCGCCGAAGTACTTCTCGTAGCTCTCCTGCTCCACATAGCCGATGTGCGGCGTGCAGATGCAGTTCTCCAGCCGCAACAGCGCGTGGCCCTGGAGGATGGGTTCGCTCTCGAACACGTCCACGGCGGCCATGCCGGGGTGCCCGCGATTGAGCGCTGCGATCAGGGCGTCGGACTCGAGCAACTCGGCGCGCGAGGTGTTCACGAACAAGGCCGTCGGCTTCATGCGCCCCAGGTCCTCCAGCCGGACGATGCCCTGGGTCTCCTCGTTCAGCCGCAGGTGCAGGCTCAGCACGTCGCTGTGGGTGAACAGCTCTTCCCGGCTCGACGCGACATGCAGGCCGTCGGCGGCGGCCCGCTCACGCGAGCCTTCCCGCCCCCAGACCAGCACGTTCATGCCGAAGGCCTTGCCATAGCCGGCGACGAGCTGCCCGATGCGGCCATAGCCCCACAGGCCCAGCACCTTGCCCCGCAGCACCATGCCCAGCCCGAAGTTGGGCGGCATGGACGCGGACTTCATGCCGGACTGCTGCCAGGCGCCGTGCTTGAGGTTGCCGATGTACTGCGGCAGCCGCCGCATGGCCGCCAGGATGAGGGCCCAGGTGAGTTCGGCCGTGGAGACGGGCGAGCCGCCGCCGTCGCACACGAGGATGCCGCGCTCGGTGCAGGCCTGGACGTCCACGTGCGGGCCGATGCGGCCGGTCTGCGCGATCATCTTCAGGCGGGGCAGTTTCTCGACCAGCTGGCGCGTGATCTGGGTTCGCTCGCGAATGAGGACGATCACGTCGGCGTCGCGCAGGCGCACCGCCAGCTGTCCGATGCCCTTGACCGTGTTGGTGTAGACCTTGGCCGGATAGGGCTCGAGCTTGGCCGCGCTTTGCAGCTTGCGGACCGCATCCTGGTAGTCGTCGAGGATGACAATGTTCATGCGCCCGATTGTGCATGGCGGCTCGCCCTGCCTGCCCTGCAGTAGCATCGGCAACCTTCTCCCTTCGCATCGATCCAGGAGTTCCATGAGCCTGTCCATGTCTTCCGCGAGCCTGCCCGTGTTCACGTCCATGCTCGGCAACCTGAGGCGAATCCTCGACAAGGGGCTGGCCCACGCCGAGGCGCGCAAGTTCGATCCCTTGGTGCTGACCAGCTATCGGCTCGCGCCGGACATGCTGCCGTTCACGCGGCAGGTTCTGATCGCGTGCGACGCGGCGCGCCTGGGCGTCGCGCGCATTGGCGGGATCGATCCCGGTCGCTGGGAGGACAAGGAAACCAGCTTCGAGGAGCTGAAGGCCCGCATCGACCGGACGGTGGAGTGGCTGGCCGCAGTCAAGCCCGAGCAGCTGGACGGGACGGAGGACAAGGAAGTCACCTTCCCGGTCGGGCGCGAATCCACCCGCACGATGAAGGCCGAGGCCTTTCTCAAGCACTGGGTGCTGCCGAACTTCTATTTCCACGTGACCACCGCCTACGCCATCCTGCGGCACAACGGGGTGGAGCTGGGCAAGGCCGACTACCTGGGCGGCCGCTGATGAAGGTGTGAATGAATCTACTGCGCGACCCGATCTGGCACCTGCGCTTCTTGCCGTACCGACGTACTGCTGCGATGCTCGGCGCCAGCTCGGACCGCTCGCTACGATTCCTTCACACCTTCATGAGTGGATGAATCGACTGCGCGACCCGATCTGGCACCTGCGCTTCTCGCCGTACCGACGTACGGCGGCGATGCTCGGCGCCAGCTCGGACCGCTCGCTACGATTCCTTCACACCTTCATGAGTGAATGAATCGATTGCGCGACACGATCTGGCGCCTGCGCTTCTCGCCGTACCGAAGTACGGCTGCGATGCTCGGCGCCACCTCGGGCCGCTCGCTGCGATTCCTTCACACCTTCATGAGTGGGCGGGATCGGGCGACGGCCTGATTCAGGATCTGCCGTCGAGGGCGACCAACCGGTCCAGTTCCGCGCAGACGTCCGCCAGGCGCCCCGAGATCACCATGCGCCCGGCCTGCGCGCGAGGGCGTGAGCGGTCCTCGCAGACGCGGATCACGCGAACCGGTCGCGCGGTTTCCGTCGTGCCGCGCCGCAGCGGCTGCGGTGCACGGATGGGGCCACGCCAGGCTTTCTGGGGACGGTCATCGTTCGCGGGGCGCGGCGCTTCGGCCGGGGCTCCGCTGCGGAAAGGGTGCGGCGCGTCATCCTCGGCCGGCACCGGCGCAAGGTTCTCCGAGGACGGGCCGCCAGCCAGCCAGTTCACTGCCGCCTGCAGCGGCGAGAAGAGGTGGACGACCAGGGGAAGTGCGATTGCCATGTGAGACTCCTTCAGGACATCAGGGTGGGACACAGGCAGGATTGCGGGGGACAGGGAGCGCTGCAGGGTGATGGCCTGGTGCCATACGCCCGCCACCTGCAACGCTCCGGGTGGACTGCAAACGCGCGCGGCTACATCAGCATGGTGTTGCGGATGAGGCCGACCGCCAGGCCTTCGATCTCGAAGGGCTCGCCGGGCTCCACCACGATGGTGGGGTAGTCGGGGTTTTCGGCATGCAGCTCGATGAGATGCTTGTTTCGGCGGAAGCGCTTGACGGTGACGTCGTCACCGAGGCGGGCCACGACGATCTGTCCGTTCTTGGCTTCCTTGGTGGCCTGCACGGCGAGCAGGTCGCCGTCCATGATGCCGGCGTCTCGCATGGACATGCCGCGCACCTTCAGGAGGTAGTCCGGGCGGCGCTGGAAAAGGCTGCTCTCGACGTAGTAGGTCTGGTCCACATGCTCCTGCGCCAGGATGGGGGAGCCGGCGGCCACGCGCCCGACCAGGGGGAGCGCCAGCTGCGCCAGGCCTTGCAGCGGCAGCGAGAACTGGCGCGTGCGGGACTCGTGGATGGAGCGCAGGGTTTCCTGCTGCAACCGGATGCCGCGGGAGGTACCGCTCACCAGCTCGATCACGCCCTTGCGTGCCAGGGCCTGGAGGTGCTCCTCGGCCGCGTTCGCGGAGCGAAAGCCGAGTTCAGCCGCGATTTCGGCGCGGGTGGGAGGTGCGCCGGTGCGAGCGACCGCGGATTGGATCAGGTCCAGAATCTGCTGCTGGCGGGGCGTGAGCTTGGGGGCTTCGGACATGGGGGCTCTCCAGGGCAACTGTCTCGATATCCAGTACCTGTATTTTTGATCAGTTTTTCCGGAAAAGGCAAGTGGTCGCTCAAAACATCGTGGTGCTCGGCACCGGCGGAACCATCGCGGGCACGGCGGCCGACCCGCTGGATCACCTCGGCTATACGCCAGCGCAGCTTGCGGTGGACCAGCTCGTCTCGGCGGTCCCACCGCTGGCCGGCTGGCTGCTCGTGGCCGAGCAGGTCGCGCAAGTGGACAGCAAGGACATGGACGAGACGGTGTGGCGCCAGCTGGCGCTGCGCTGCGCGCACTGGCTGGCGCGCGAGGACGTGCAGGGCCTGGTCGTCACGCACGGCACCGACACGCTGGAGGAAACCGCCTTCTTCCTGTGCTCCGTCCTTGCGACGGACAAGCCGGTGGTGCTGACCTGCGCCATGCGGCCTGCCTCTGCCCTCATGCCGGACGGACCACAGAACCTGTTCGATGCGGCTTGCGTGGCACGTTGCCCGGGCGCTCGGGGCGTGCTGGCGGTGTGCGCCGGTCGCGTGCACGGCGCGCTGGAGGTTCACAAGCGCCACAGCTACCAGCTCGACGCGTTCGACTCCGGTGAAGCCGGTCCGGTGGCCGTGGTGGAGGATGGCCGGGTGCGCCTGCTGCGCGAATGGCCCAGCGCGCAGGCGCTGCAGCCCGGACTGCTCGACCAGCTGGTGGAGGACAAGCCCTGGCCGCGGGTGGTCATCGTGAGCAGCCACGCCGGCGTGGACGGCGAGCTGGTGGACGCCCTGGTGGCCCAGGGCGTGGCGGGCATCGTCGTCGCCGGCACCGGCAACGGAACGGTTCACCGCCGGCTCGAAGCGGCCCTGCTGCGCGCCCTTGACGCCGGGGTGGCCGTGCTGCGCAGCACGCGCTGCGAGGGCGGGCGCGTGCTCGCCCATGCGGGGGACAGGCTGCCCGACGCCGGTGGCCTGTCGCCGGTCAAGGCACGCATCCACCTGCAGCTGTCGCTCCTGGCGCGCGGGGTGGGCTGATGTTCGCTGGGCTGCAGAGCCACCCCTGGGCCTACCCCGCGCTCGAAGTGGTGCACATCATGGGCATCGCCCTGCTGTTCGGGAACCTGGTGCTGCTGGAGGTCCGCGCCTTCGGCCGCGGTGCGAGCCTGCCGTGGCTGGCGCTGGCCCAGCTGAGCCTGCTGCTGGCGCTGGGTGGCTTCCTGCTCGCGGCTGGTTCGGGCCTGCTGATGTTCGCCAGCCAGCCGGGCGATTTGCTCGCGAACCGCAGCTTCACGCTCAAAATGCTGCTGCTTTTCGCGGCGGGCGCCAACGCCGCGGCGTTCCATGCGCGCGGGTCGCTGCGGCGCATGGACCGCATCGCCCGCGCACAGCTTCTGCTGTCGCTGGCGATCTGGATCGCAGTCATCGTGTGTGGGCGCTGGATCGCCTACGTGTGAACTTCGGAAGGAGAGACCTCATGCAACGTCGAACCCTCGTGCTGGCCGGCCTGGCCGTGCCGGGCCTGGCCATCGCCCATCACGGCTGGAGCAGCTTCGACCAGGACCGGCCGATCTGGCTGCAAGGCAAGGTGACGCGCGTGCGCTGGCAGAACCCGCATGCCGAGCTGCAGCTCGAAGTACCGCGCGACCTGCGCGTTCCCGCCGACCTTGCCGGGCGCACCTTGCCGGCGCAGTCCGCGTCCGTGGATGGCAAGTCGCTCCTGGCGCGCGCCGTCGTGCCGACCCGCCGGGACACGAGCTGGGAGGTCGAGCTGGCGCCGCTCACGCGCCTGCGGGCGTGGAACGTGGAGGAGATCAAGCCCGGCGCGCAGCTGGGCGTGCTCGGGTTCACGTTCAAGGAGGAGAAGGGCGACCCGGTGCTGCGGGCGGAGTACCTGTTCGTCGATGGCAAGGTCTACGGCCTGCGCTCATCGCCCGCCTGACGGCGTGAATGAATCGGGCGGCGCGGCTCGCCGAAATTGATTCACACACACCTTCTGCGCCCGGGCAGGAACCTGGTTCAGTCCTGCAGCGCAGCCAGGGCGCGTGCGGTGATTTCCTCGACCGTCCCCATGCCGCTGATGGCCCGGTACTTCGGCGCGTTGCCGGGGTCGGCCTTGGCCCAGCTGGAGTAGTAGTCCACCAGGGGGCGCGTCTGCGACGCATAGACGTCCAGGCGCTTCATGACGGTTTCTTCCTTGTCGTCGTCGCGCTGGATCAGGGGCTCGCCGGTGACGTCGTCGAAGCCGGCGACCCTGGGCGGGTTGAACTTGACGTGGTAGGTGCGGCCGGAGGCCGGGTGCGAGCGGCGGCCGCTCATGCGCTCGACGATGGCCTCGAAAGGCACGTCGATCTCCAGCACGTAGTCGAGCTTGACGCCGGCGTTCTTCATGGCGTCGGCCTGCGGGATGGTGCGGGGGAAGCCGTCGAACAGGAAGCCGTTGGCGCAGTCGGCCTGCGCGAGGCGTTCGCGCACCAGGCCGATGATGATGTCGTCCCCGACCAGGGCGCCGGAGTCCATGACCTTCTTGGCCGCCAGCCCCAGGGGCGTGCCGGCCTTCACCGCGGCGCGCAGCATGTCGCCGGTGGAGATCTGCGGGATCCCGTACTTCTGGCAGATGAACGCGGCCTGCGTGCCTTTGCCTGCGCCCGGCGCGCCCAGCAGAATCAATCTCATGAAGGTCCTCGGATACGAAAAGGTGGCTTTGCCGGCCCGCCGTCCTTGTCTCTCGCGCGACCGGCGGGCCGCCGGCGCAGGAGGCCACCGGGCAGGGCGGGCTCGTGCGCGCGAACGCGCAGGAGGATAGCACGGGGGTTCCGTGCGACTTCAGGCCTGGAGGAGGGTCGGGTCGGAGGCAACGAGTGCACGCACGCGCGCGAGGTCCTCGGGGGTGTCCACGCCGCTCGCCGGCGCTTCGTCGGCCACGTGCACGGCGATGGCGTGGCCATGCCAGAGCGCGCGCAACTGCTCGAGGGATTCGAGCTGCTCGATCGGTGCCGGCGCGAGGGTCGGGAAGCGAAGCAGGAAGCCCACCCGGTAGGCGTAGATGCCGATGTGGCGCAGAGGCGGCGGCGAGGGCAGGGCCTGCACCTGTCCGCCCGCAAAGCCGTCGCGCCACCACGGGATCGGCGCGCGGCTGAAGTAGAGCGCCCGGTTCGCCGCGTCGGTCACGACCTTGACCACATTGGGATTGCGCAGGTCCTGCGGGTCGCCGATGGGGTGGGCGGCCGTGCTCATGGCGGCCGAGGCCTGCGCCTGCAGCACCTCGGCCACCCGGTCGATGAGGGCGGGCTCGATCAGCGGCTCGTCCCCCTGGACGTTCACCACCAGCTCCGCTTCTGCCAGCCCGATGGCCTGGCAGGCTTCGGCGAGGCGGTCACTGCCCGAAGGATGGTCGGCCCGCGTGAGCACGGCCTCGATGCCATGGTTTGCGCAGGCCTCGACGATGGCCGGGCTGTCGGCGGCGACGACCACGCGGCGCGCACCGCTGCGCCGGGCACGCTCGGCCACGCGGACGATCATCGGCCGGCCCGCGATGTCGGCCAGCGGCTTGTCCGGCAGGCGCGTGGACGCGAGTCGGGCGGGAATGAGGACGGTGTAGGGAAGGCCCATGCGCGGCCGTGTCAGACCAGCGGCGTGCGCTGCGGCAGGCGCTCCAGCTCTTCGTCGCTCAGCGTACGGGCCTCGTCCTCGAGCAGCACGGGGATGCCGTCGCGGATCGGATAGGCCAGCCGCGCCGCGCGGGAGATCAGCTCCTGGCGCTCGCGGTCGTAGTCGAGGAAGCCCTTGGTGACGGGGCAGACCAGCAACTCAAGCAGTTTGGAGTCCATCGCGGGATCATAGCCGCGGCGCCAGGCGGCGATCGAGCGCATCCCAGAACGCCGGCTCGATGCGCAGCGCCAGCGGGACGGCCCAGGCCTGGGGGTGGTGGCGCCACAGCTTGACGGCGTCTTTCTCGGTGCAGACGACGGTGGCGCCGGCAGGCAGGTGCAGGTCCTGCGGCTCGAGGGGATCGTGGTCGGGCCGCTCCAGGGTGCGGGCGAGCGTGAAGCCGCTGGCGCGCAGCATGCTGAAGAAAGGTTCGGGCTGCGCGAGCGCCGCAAGGGCGATCACGGCCGGCCCGCGCGCCAGCTCCGCCAGCGCGATGCGCGTGCCGTCGGCCCGCTGGGCCTGCGCAGCCAGGCCACGCTCGAGCGTGAAGCCCTCGATGACGGTGCCCGGTGGGCGAAGCACCAGGTCGGCGTGCCGCGGCCAGGGTTCACGCAGCGGCCCGGCCGGCAGCAGCCAGCCATTGCCCGTGCCGCGCTGGTCGAAGACGCAGATCTCCAGGTCCCGCGCCAGCGCGAGGTGCTGCAGGCCGTCGTCGCTCACGATCACCCGCAGGCCGGGGTGGCGCGAGAGCAGGAGCCGCGCGGCCTCGACGCGCCGCGCCCCGACGGCGATCGGAACCTGCGTGCGCCGCGCGATGAGCAGGGGTTCGTCGCCCACCTCCTTCGCGGTGCTGGCCGCCGTGACCTCGCGGCAATCCCGGCTGCTTCGGCCGTGGCCGCGCGAAATCACGCCGCAGGCGATGCCCTGCGCCTGCAGGTGCTCGACCAGCGCGATGACCACCGGCGTCTTGCCCGCGCCCCCGGCCACGACATTGCCCACGACCACGACCGGCACGGGAAGGCGCTGCGGCCGCCGCAGGCGCATGCGGTAGAGGAAGCGCCGGAAGGCGGCGAGGGCGCCGAAGACGGCCGCCAGGGGAAGGAGCGCGAGTGCGAGCGGACCGCGGTGACGCCAGGCGCGCTGCAGGGCGGCTTCGATCACCCGGGGCGTTCCAGTGCTCGCGGATCAGGGCTTGCCGGCCTGCGAGGGGTGCTGGGCGGCGAAGGTGACCTGGTGCAGCCCGCTGCGGCGTGCCGCCTCCAGCACGGTGATGACCGACTGGTGCGGCGAGGCCGCGTCCGCGCTGATGATGACCACGCTGTCCTTGCCGGCCTGGGCGGCCGCGCTCAACGCGGTGGAGACGGCCTCGACGTTGCGGCCGCTCAGGGGCGTGCGGTTGATGCTGTAGCGCCCGTCGCTCGCGACCGCGACGATGACTTCCTTGGGGTGGTCGCGCTGGGCCTGCGCGTCGGCCACCGGGAGCTTCAGCTGCAGCTCGGTGAACTTGCTGTAGGTGGTGGACAGCATCAGGAAGATGAGCACCACCAGCAGCACGTCGATGAACGGGATCAGGTTGATCTCGGGCTCGGCCCGGGGACGGGGGCGGAAGTTCATGGGTTCGGCTTCTCAGCCTCAGCGGCGCAGGCTGGCGAGGTGGCGGGCGAAGCGCTCCGAGGCCAGCTCCAGGTGGAGGAGGTACTCGTCCACGCGGGCCCGGAAGTAGCGCCAGAAGATCAGCGCCGGGATGGCGACGATCAGGCCGAACGCGGTGTTGTACAGGGCGATGGAGATGCCGTGGGCCAGCTGGGCCGGGTTGCCGCCAGTGGTGCCGCCGGGGGCTTGCGAGCCGAAGATCTCGATCATGCCGATCACGGTGCCGAGCAGGCCCAGCAGCGGCGCGGCCGAGGCGATGGTGCCCAAGGCGCTCAGGTAGCGCTCCAGCCGGTGCGCGACGGCCCGGCCGGTGTGCTCCATGCTGGCGCGCAGCTCGGTCTCGCCGCAGCGCGGATCGGCGTTGAGTGCGCGCAGGCCGCTCGCGAGCACCTCGCCGAGGGCGGAGTTCTGCTCGAGCTGGGTCACCACATCGGGGGTGGGCACGCTCACGCGCGAAACGGCCACGGCTTCATCCACCAGCCGGGGGGGAACGATCTTGGCGGTCTTCAGGCTGAGGAAGCGCTCGATGATGAGGGCCAGGGCGACGACGGAACAGGCGATCAGGGGCCAGATTGGCCAGCCAGCGGCTTGTATGATCGAAAACAAGGGGGGTCTCCAGGCGCGATGGGAATGGCTGAGGCACGATTATCGGCCAGCCTCGGGCCTGTAGGACGAGGCCTCATGCACGTCGTCGAATTCCCACAACTCTTGTGGATAACTTTGTGCAGAAGCGCACGCCGGCGGGCCGCCAAGCCGCATGGAATCGGGCCTGTAACAAATCGATCACAAATTAATCACAAAAAAACTGTTGCAAATCAATGGCTTGTGACGAGTCGCCGTCGTTTTGGGCCGGTATGACACCCGAAAGACTACTTGCCTCCTTCTGTGGACTACTGCAGGGCGCCTGATGCCTGAGAACCCGTCGTCCGCCCTGCAGTTGCGGCGCGTCTGGGCCGTGGGCGCGCTGTGCCGCGCGGTCGCCGACGCGCTCGAGGCGCGCTTCAACCCGGTCGCCGTGCGCGGCGAGATCTCCGGCTTTTCCCGGGCCGCCAGCGGTCACTGCTACTTCACGCTGAAGGATGGGCAGGGCCAGTTGCGCTGCGCCATGTTTCGCCGCGCCGCCTCCATGGCCGCCTTCGCGCCGCGCGACGGCGACCAGGTGGAGGTGCGTGGCCGGCTGGACGTCTACGACGCGCGCGGCGAGCTGCAACTGGTGGTCGAGAGCCTCGCACGCGCCGGCCAGGGCAGCCTGTTCGAGCAGTTCATGCGCCTGCGCGAGCAGTTGCAGGCGGACGGCCTCTTCGATCCGGCCCGCAAGCGCGCCGTGCCCCGCCTGCCCCGCGGTGTCGGCCTCGTGACCTCCGCCGGCGCGGCGGCGCTGCACGACGTGGCGACGGCACTGCGGCGGCGCGCGCCTCACCTTCCGGTGCTGTTCGCCCCGGCGGCGGTGCAGGGTGCGCAGGCGCCGGCCGAGTTGTGCGAGGCGCTGGAGGCGCTGTACGTGCGCGCGCTGTCCGGCGATGTCGACGTGATCCTGCTGGTGCGGGGCGGCGGCTCGCTGGAGGACCTCTGGGCTTTCAACGACGAGCGCCTGGCGCGCACCATCGTGCGCAGTCCCGTCCCGGTGGTCGTCGGTGTCGGCCACGAGACGGATTTCACCATTGCCGACTTCTGCGCCGACCTGCGCGCACCGACGCCCACGGCGGCGGCCGAACTGGTGGCCCACCCGCGCGACGCGTGGCTGGAGCAACTGGCCGCGCTCGAAGAACGGCTGGGCCGAAGCAGCCAACGTCGGCTCGAAGCGGCGCACCAGCGCCTGGACGTCGCCGCCGGCCGGCTTGGCCGACCGCTGGGCCGCATCGCGCAGCAGCAGCAGCAGCTCGAGCGCGCGGCGCACCGCCTGCGTTGGGCTGCCGACCAGCGCCTGCAGCGCGCCTCCCAGGTGCTGGAGCGCGCCGAGTCCAGGCGCATTGCCTGCATGCAAACGCAGCTCGGTCGCCGACGCGACGCCGTCGAGCGCTGCGCCTTGCGCCTGGGTTTGCTCGACCCGCGGCTCGTGCTGGAGCGCGGCTACGCCCTGCTGACCCGCAGCGACGGATCAGTCCTTGCGCGCGCGGCGCAGGCGGTCGCGGGCGAGACGCTCGCGGCCCAGCTTGCGGACGGGCGGGTCGATGTCGTGGTGACCGGGTCAAGGCCGGATTAACTGCCTAGAATCGTTGTTTCCCGACAAGCACAACACCACGAGGACCACCATGGAACACACCCTTCCCCCCCTGCCGTATCCGATCGACTCGCTCGCGCCGCACTACTCGAAGGAGACGCTGGAGTACCACCATGGCAAGCACCACAACGCCTATGTGGTGAACCTGAACAACCTCCAGAAGGGCACCGAATACGAGAGCATGAACCTGGAGGAGATCGTCAAGAAGTCCTCCGGCGGCATCTACAACAACGCGGCGCAGGTCTGGAATCACACCTTCTTCTGGAACTGCATAAAGCCCAATGGCGGCGGCGAGCCCGGCGGCTCCCTGGCCGAGGCCATCAACAAGAAGTGGGGCAGCTACGCCGCCTTCCGCGAAGCCTTCGTGAAGTCCGCCGTGGGCAACTTCGGATCCGGCTGGACCTGGCTGGTCAAGAAGACCGACGGCAGCCTGGACATCGTCAACACCGGCGCCGCCGGCACGCCGCTGACCTCCGACGACCGCGCGGTGCTCACGGTCGATGTCTGGGAGCACGCCTACTACATCGACTACCGCAACCTGCGCCAGAAGTTCGTCGAAACCTACCTCGACAAGCTGGTGAACTGGGACTTCGCGCAGAAGAACTTCGGCTGAGCCGCACCTCGAAAATGACAAGGGCCGCGTTCGCGGCCCTTGTCATTTGGCCGGCCCGAAGGGGCCGCCGGCCAGCCGGTCGCCGGCCTTGAGCCCCTTGCGCGCGAACCAGCCCTGGTTCATCTCCAGCACGAAGCGCACCGGCTGCGCCGAGCAGTGGGACTGCAGGCTGCGTGCCGGCATGTCGGCGAGGTTGACGATGGTGCCGTCGTCGCCGATGAATGCGGCGGTCAGCGGGATCAGCGTGTTCATCATCCAGAAGCACTGGGTGGAGGGCTGCTCGAAGACGAAGAGCATGCCTTCGTGCTGGGGCATCTCCTTGCGCCACATGAGGCCGGTGGATCGCTGCTCCGGCGTGCCGGCCACCTGGGCGTCGATCTGGTGCATGCCGGCGGACAGTTTCACGCGCGGCAAGCCGGTCTGCGGTTCCTGGGCCAGGGCCGGTGTCGCCGCGAGCCAGAGCGCGGCGGCGAGGGTGAAGGAGCGGGCAAGCAGTCTCATGGCGCGCATTGTCGCCGCGCGAACGCGGAAAAGCCCGCCGAAGCGGGCCGGCCGGGCCGGGACCGCCCCGGGCGGTCCGTGGCCGGGGAATTACTTCTTCTCTTCCTTCTTCGCGGCCTTCTTCATTTCCTTCTTGGCGGCGGCCTTCTCGGTCTTCTTGGCCTCTTCCTTCTTGGCGGCGGCCGGGGCCGCCGGCGTGGCCGGCGTGGCAGGCGTCGCGGGGGCTTGTGCGAAGGCAGCGGCGGCAAAGAAACCGGCAACCAGGGCGGCGAGCAGCTTGTTCATGGTGTGTCCTTCGGATGTTCGATCGTCAAGTGGTTTGGATCGCCGGCCAAGGCAGCCGGCACTCGTCTCAACGCACGAGCATGAGTTCGTGTTGACAGGCCGTGCGTGACGCCGCGCTGCGCTGGCGTGCCGACTGCGTCCCCTAGAATCCCGTCATCCACCCCCGCGCTCGCGGCCGCTCGGCCACGTTTTCCGTCCTCACCTTCGGAGTCCTTCCTCCATGTACCAGCACATCAAGGTGCCCAGCCAGGGCCAGAAGATCACGGTCAAGGCCGACATGTCGCTCCTGGTGCCGGACGAACCCATCATTCCCTTCATCGAGGGGGACGGCACGGGCATGGACATCACGCCGGTGATGCTGAAGGTGGTCGATGCCGCGGTGGCCAAGGCTTATGGCGGCAAGAAGAAGATCCACTGGATGGAGGTCTATGCGGGCGAGAAGTCCACCCGGGTGTACGGCCCCGACGTGTGGCTGCCCGAGGAAACCCTGCAGGTGGTGCGCGACTACGTGGTCTCCATCAAGGGTCCGCTGACCACGCCGGTCGGTGGTGGCATCCGCTCGCTGAACGTGGCGCTGCGCCAGGAACTCGACCTGTACGTGTGCCTGCGTCCCATCCAGTACTTCAAGGGCGTGCCGTCGCCGCTGAAGGAACCGGAGAAGACCAATATGGTCATCTTCCGCGAGAACTCCGAGGACATCTACGCCGGCATCGAATACGAAGCCCAGTCGGACAAGGCGCAGAAGCTCATCAAGTTCCTCGTGGAGGAGATGGGGGTCAAGAAGATCCGCTTTCCCCAGACCTCGGGCATCGGCATCAAGCCCGTGTCCATCGAGGGCACGGAGCGCCTGGTGCGCAAGGCCATCCAGTACGCCATCGACAACGACAAGCCCAGCGTGACGCTCGTGCACAAGGGCAACATCATGAAGTTCACCGAGGGGGGCTTTCGCGACTGGGGCTATGCCCTGGCGCAGCGTGAGTTCGGCGCCGAGCTGATCGACGGCGGCCCGTGGTGCAGGCTGAAGAACCCGAGGACGGGCAAGGACATCGTGGTCAAGGATTCCATCGCGGACGCCTTCCTGCAGCAGATCCTGCTGCGCCCGGCCGAGTACAGCGTGATCGCCACGCTCAACCTCAACGGAGACTATGTCTCCGACGCGCTCGCCGCGCAGGTGGGCGGCATCGGCATCGCCCCAGGCGCCAACCTGAGCGATTCGGTGGCCATGTTCGAGGCCACGCATGGCACCGCGCCCAAGTACGCCGGCAAGGACTACGTCAACCCCGGCTCGGAAATCCTCTCGGCCGAGATGATGCTGCGCCACATGGGATGGACCGAGGCGGCCGACCTCATCATCAGCGCCATGGAAAAGGCCATCCTGAGCAAGAAGGTCACCTACGACTTCGCCCGCCTCATGGACGGGGCCACGCAGGTCAGCTGCTCGGGCTTCGGGCAGGTCATGATCGACAACATGTGATCGCTGTCCGATCCGCTCCATGGAAAAAGCCGCCCTCGGGCGGCTTTTTTTTCAGCTGCCCGCCCTTACCGCAGCTCGGCGTGGGCGGTGGCGTGAAACTGGGGGGCGCGCACCTTGGACTGCCGCGGTCGCAGGACCACTGGCCTGGGTCCCGAAGGTGCCGCCAGCGCGACGCTCGCGCTGGGTGGCAGCTGCGCGGAGTCCGGCTCGGCCTGGATGTTGCGGGCCATGTGGCCCTTGGGCCCGGCGGTGAGCTCGAAGCGCACGCGGGCGCCTTGCTTGAGCGTCTTGAAGCCCTCCATGGCGATGGCCGAGAAGTGGGCGAAGACGTCCGTACCGCCGCCATCAGGCTCGATGAAGCCGAAGCCCTTCGCGTCGTTGAACCATTTGACTGTTCCTGTGGCCATGTTCACTCCTCTAGCGTTCGCTCTAGAACAATGGACCAAAGTTTGCGAGATGTGCTTACACGTGTCAACGATTCGAGATACGAAAGTCTCTATTTCTGGCTGGCTTGCCGCTGGCAGCGCTGCCGTAGCCGTCTGCGGCCGGCCGCCGCGTAGGCGCGGGGCGACGCTTGAAGTTCGCCAGACGGTCTCCACCTCAGATCGGCGGGGCGCTGCGCAAGCGGCATCGATAGAATGTTTTTCATGGCCAGCAAGACACCCAATTCACCGCCGGTCGCGCCCAAGACGACGCGACCGCAGGACGATGACGGTGGGTCCGTAGTCCTCGAGCGGCGCACCCAGAAAACCAAGCCTCCCCAGATGTACCAGGTCGTCATGCTCAATGACGACTACACGCCGATGGAGTTCGTCGTGGTGGTGATCCAGGAGTTTTTCAACAAGGACCGCGAGACCGCCACGCAGATCATGCTGAAGATCCACCTGGACGGCAAAGGCGTGTGCGGCGTGTATTCGCGGGACGTGGCCGCCTCCAAGGTCGAACAGGTCCAGGCTGCCGCAAGGCAGGCGGGCCATCCCCTTCAGTGCGTAAGTGAACCGGCCGAATGAGCCCACCACGGAACGGATCAGGAATACAGTGACTCCGAGTCATACAGGTAGGAAGGCAAAGGACATCTCATGATTGCCCAGGAATTGGAAGTCAGTCTCCACATGGCATTTGTGGAGGCACGCCAGCAGCGCCACGAGTTCATCACCGTGGAACACCTGCTGCTCGCCCTGCTGGACAATCCCAGCGCGGCGGAAGTGCTGCGCGCCTGCTCGGCCAACGTCGAGGATCTGCGCAAGTCGCTGTCGAACTTCATCAAGGACAACACGCCCCAGGTGGCGGGGACCGACGACGTGGACACCCAGCCCACGCTCGGCTTCCAGCGCGTGATCCAGCGAGCCATCATGCACGTGCAGTCCACCGGCAACGGCAAGAAGGAAGTCACCGGCGCCAACGTGCTGGTGGCCATCTTCGGCGAGAAGGACTCGCACGCCGTGTACTACCTGCACCAGCAGGGCGTCACGCGGCTGGACGTGGTGAACTTCATCGCCCACGGCATCAAGAAGAGCGACCCGCCCGAACCCGCCAAGGGCGGCGAGCCCACGGGCGCCGAGGGCGAAGAGGGCGGCGAGAAGAACGAGAAAGCCTCGCCGCTCGAGCAGTTCACTCAGAACCTCAACCAGTCCGCCAAGGACGGCAAGATCGATCCGCTGATCGGCCGCGAGTACGAGGTCGAACGCGTGATCCAGATCCTGTGCCGCCGGCGCAAGAACAACCCGCTGCTGGTCGGCGAGGCCGGCGTCGGCAAGACCGCCATTGCCGAGGGCCTGGCCTGGCGCATCGTCCAGAAGGACGTGCCGGAGATCCTGGCCGATTCCAACGTCTACTCGCTCGACATGGGCGCGCTGCTGGCGGGCACCAAATACCGCGGCGACTTCGAGCAGCGCCTGAAGGGCGTGCTCAAGTCCCTCAAGGACAAGCCCAACGCCATCCTGTTCATCGACGAGATCCACACGCTCATCGGTGCGGGTGCGGCCTCGGGCGGCACGCTGGATGCGTCCAACCTGCTCAAGCCGGCGCTGTCCAGCGGCCAGCTCAAGTGCATCGGCGCGACCACGTTCACCGAATACCGCGGCATCTTCGAGAAGGACGCGGCGCTGTCGCGGCGCTTCCAGAAGGTGGACGTGGTGGAGCCCAGCGTCGAGCAGACGATCGAGATCCTCAAGGGCCTGAAGTCGCGCTTCGAGGAGCACCACAGCGTCAAGTACGCGGCGAACGCCCTCCAGGCCGCGGCCGAGCTGAGCGCCAAGTACATCAACGACCGGCACCTGCCGGACAAGGCCATCGACGTGATCGACGAGGCGGGCGCCGCACAGCGGATCCTGCCGGTGAGCAAGCGCAAGAAGACCATCTCCAAGACCGAGGTCGAGGAGATCGTCGCCAAGATCGCCCGCATTCCGCCGGCCAACGTCTCCAACGACGACCGCGGCAAGCTGCAGAACCTGGAGCGCGACCTCAAGAGCGTTGTCTTCGGCCAGGACAAGGCGCTGGAAGTGCTGGCCGGTGCCGTGAAGATGGCGCGCTCGGGCCTGGGCAAGGGCGACAAGCCGATCGGCTCCTTCCTGTTCAGCGGCCCCACGGGCGTGGGCAAGACCGAAGCGGCCAAGCAGCTCGCCTTCATCATGGGCATCGAGCTGATCCGCTTCGATATGTCGGAGTACATGGAGCGGCACGCGGTCTCGCGCCTGATCGGCGCGCCCCCGGGCTACGTGGGCTTCGACCAGGGTGGGCTGCTGACCGAGGCCATCACGAAGAAGCCGCATGCGGTGCTGCTGCTCGACGAAATCGAGAAGGCGCATCCGGACATCTTCAACGTGCTGCTGCAGGTCATGGACCACGGCACGCTCACGGACAACAACGGACGCAAGGCCGACTTCCGCAACGTCATCATCATCATGACGACCAACGCGGGCGCCGAGACCATGAACAAGGCGACCATCGGCTTCACCAACCCGCGCGAGGCCGGCGACGAGATGGCCGACATCAAGCGCCTGTTCACGCCGGAGTTCCGCAACCGCCTGGATGCCACCGTGAGCTTCAAGGCGCTGGACGAGCAGGTCATCCTGCGCGTGGTCGATAAGTTCCTGCTCGTGCTGGAGCAGCAGCTGGCCGAGAAGAAGGTCGAGGTCACCTTCACCGACAAGCTGCGCAAGTTCCTGGCCAAGAAGGGCTTCGATCCGCTCATGGGCGCCCGCCCCATGCAGCGCCTGATCCAGGACACCATCCGCCGGGCGCTGGCCGACGAACTCCTCTTCGGCCGCCTGACCGAGGGGGGCCGCCTCACGGTGGACCTGGACGAGAAGGACGAGGTGCAGCTGGACATCCAGCCGCTGCCCAAGAAGGAAGGGCGCAACCGGCCTGAGCCTGAAGAGGTATCGTCCGACGGCCAGCCCTGAGAAAACCCCGTTCGCCCTGAGCTTGTCGAAGGGCTTCGACAGGCTCAGCCCGAACGGGTAAGCACGCAAGCCGCCGCAAGGCGGCTTTTTTTCGCCCCTACCATCGGCGCCATGCTCACCGTCCACCACCTGAACCTCTCCCGCTCGCAGCGCGTGCTGTGGCTGCTCGAAGAACTCGGCCTGCCCTATGAGGTGGTGGCCTATGAACGCGAGGCGCGCACGCTGCTCGCGCCCGAGGCGCTGCGCCGGGTGCATCCCCTGGGCAAGTCGCCGGTGCTGACTGACGGCCCGCTCACCCTGGCCGAGTCGGGCGCGATCCTGGAGTACCTGGTCGAGCGTGAGGGGGGGCGCCTGTCGCCGCCGCCCGGCACGCCCGAGCGCCTGCGCTGGCGATACTGGATGCACTACGCCGAGGGCTCGCTCATGCCGCCGCTGCTGATGAAGCTGCTGTTCGAGGGCATCGCGCGGGCGCCGGTGCCGTTCTTCGTGCGTCCCATCACCGGCCGCATCGCATCGCAGGGCCTCCGGTCCTTCGTGATGCCCCAGCTCAGGCGGCACCTGGACTTCATCGAGGCGGAGCTGAAGCCGCGGGCCTGGTTCGCCGGCGACGATTTCACGGCGGCCGATATCCAGATGAGTTACCCGCTGGAGGCGGCCCAGGCCCGCGTGGGCCTGCAGGACTATCCGGCCATCGCGGGCTACCTGGCACGCATCCGCGAGCGCCCCGCCTACCAGCGCGCCGAGGCGCGCGGTGGGCGCTTTGGCGTCCCCGGTTTCGGCGACTGAGGCGCCGCCGCCTGGTGCTTCACTGCATCAGCGAGGGCAGGAAGAGGCTGATCTGCGGAAAGGCGATCAGGATGCCCAGGGTGAGCACCATGGTGAGCACCAGCGGCCAGCAGCCCCGGAAGATATCGGCCAGGCTCACGCCGGGCAGCAGGGCGTTGAGCACGAAGAGGTTCATGCCCACGGGCGGCGAGATCAGGCCGATCTGCACGATCATCACGATCAGCACGCCGAACCACAGCGGATCGAAGCCCAGGCTGGTCACGATGGGGAAGAACAGCGGAATGGTGAGCAGCACCATGGTCAGCTCCTCCATTACCGTGCCCAGGAGCACGTAGATGCCCATCATGGCCACGATGATCATGGTGGGCGTCAGGCCGCTCTTGGTGATGAAGTCGCGCAGGTCGCCGGGCAGGGTGGTGAAGTTGACGAAGTTCGCGAACATCGTGGCGGCAATCAGCAGCGTGAACAGCATGGCCGTAGTGCGCGCGGACTCCACCAGCACCTGGAACAGGATGGGCCAGGTGAGGCGCCCACGCAGCAGCGCGAACAGGAAGGCGCCCGCAGCGCCGAAGCCCGCCCCCTCGGTGGCGGTGAAGAAGCCTCCGTAGATGCCGCCCAGCACCACGATGACCAGCACCACCACGCCCCAGATGCCGCGCAGCGCGCGCCAACGCTCGGACCAGGAGTGGCGTTTGCCGGGCGGTGCGTGCTCCGGGTCGCGCAGGGTGATGATCCACACGGCCAGCATCAGCATGCTTGCCGTCAGCAGGCCAGGCAACACCCCGGCGGCGAACAGCTTGCCGATGTTGGTCTCGGTGATGATCCCGTAGATCACCAGGATGGTGGAGGGCGGGATCATGATGCCCAGCGTGCCGCCGGCGGCCATGACGCCGGTGGACAGCGAGTTGCTGTAGCCCAGGTCGCGCATGGAGGGATAGGCCACCTTGCTCATGGTGGCGGCCGTGGCGATGGACGAGCCGCAGATCGCACCGAAGCCGGCGCAGGCGGCGATGGTCGCGTGGGCCAGGCCGCCGCGCAGGTGGCCGATGAAGGCATAGGCGGCCTGGAACAGCTCGTGCGCCAGGCCCGCGCGGGCGACGAAGTTGCCCATGAGGATGAACAGGGGGATGACCGACAGCGTGTAGGCGAAGCCGGTCTCGTAGACCACCTGCGAGGTGCTGGCCAGCGCCGGCACCCAGCCGCGCGTGAGGCCCACGCCCAGGAAACCGACGATGCCCATGGCGAAGGCCAGGGGGATGCGCATCAGCGCCAGCAGGAAGATGGCACCGAAGCCGAGCAGGGATTCGATCACAGCGCGGTCCCCTCACGCGGCTCTTCGCCGTGCTGCACGCGCCAGCGCATCAGGGCTAGGTGCACCAGCCCCGCGAGGGCGCACATCACGCCCATGCCGTAGATGAAGGGGTACTTGGGAATCTGCAGCTGCGCGGTGGTCTCGCCGAAGCTCGCGAAGTCGCCGCCGGTGCGCCACATCAGCCAGCCCAGGGCGAGCAGTCCCACGCCGACCAGCGCGTTCACCAGCACCTGCTGCAGCGTGCGCACCCAGCGGGGCAGGTACGGGTCGAGGGAGTCGAACTCCACATGCTCGCCGCGCAGGGACACCAGCGGAAGGGCCGCGAAGATCACCACCACCATGAGCAGTTCGGTCAGCTCCAGCGAGCCGGGAATGGAGCGCGAGACGAACTTGCGTCCCAGCACGTCGAAGAAGGTCAGGGCCATGATCGCGAACAGCGCGATCCCCGAGAGCAGCCCGCACAGGAGCTCCAGCAGCTTTTTCAAGTCGTTCTCCGTCCTTCTCCGTGATCCCTTGGGGGTGCATGCGAACGCGGCTTCCGGGCAGGGCCCGCAAGCCGCGTTTGTATCAGGTCGCGTGCGGCGCCGGCCCTCCCCGGTGCCGCACGGGCGCGTGCCTTACTTGGACTGCTTGGCGATCTCGGCGCGGAAGTCCGCCAGCACCTTCTCGGCGTTCTTCAGGCCCTTGCCCTCGGCTTCCTTGGCCCAGCGCTCCTCCAGGGCCTTGGTGCGCGACTTGACGTCGCCCACCAGCTTCTGGTCGGCCTTGATCACCTGCACCTTGTTGGCTTCCATGCTCTTCATGGCGGCCTGGTCCACGCGGTCCCAGTGCTTGCCGATCAGGCGTGCGGCCACCTCGCCGGAAGCGTCGTCCACCGCCTTCTTCTCCTCGGGGCTGAGCTTGTCGTACTTGGCCGGGTTCATCATGAAGACGAAGCTCGTGTTGTAGAGGCCCCCGGGGAAGGTCGTGGCATGCTTGATCAGCGGACCGAGCTTGAAGGACTCGATGGATTCGGCCGGGAACAGCGTGCCGTCCATGACGCCGCCGGACAGCAACTCATAGGACTCGGGCGCGGGCTTGAGCGTGACGTTCATGCCCAGGGTCTTGGAGATCTCGTTGACCATGCCGCCGCCCACGCGCCACTTCAGGCCCTGCAGGTCTTCCAGCTTGGTGACCGGCCGCTTGGTGTTGAAGACGATGCCGGGCCCGTGGGTGAAGAAGGCGAGCACCTTCACGCCCTCGTGCTCCTTGAGGAACTCCGGGTGCTGCATGGCGACCTTGTTGAAGGCCACGGACATGGGCTCGGCCGCGTCGCCCAGGAAGGGGAACTCGGCCATCTGCGTGAGCGTGAAGCGGCCCGGCGTGTAGCCGTGCACCGTGAACGACACGTCGGCCAGGCCGTTCTTGATCGCGTCGAAGGTGCCGGGGGGCGCGGCCACCGCGCGGGGCAGGTGGTTGCACTTGATCTTGTTCTTGCTGTTCTTTTCCACCAGGTCGCACCACTCCTTCTGGGCGACGGTGAGCGCGTGCGTGGGCGGCACCCAGCTCGAGGTGGTCAGGACGGTCTGGGCGCCGGCGGGCGCTGAGACGGCGAACACGGCGGCCGTGGCCGCGAGGGAAAACAGGGAACGTTTCATGCTAGGTGACTCCTTTTTTCGGGTGAGGGGACTGTAGGTCTGCATGGGGGCGCGGGCGGTCCTGATATACCCGCATGGAGGAATCCCGCAGGGGTGCGCGGCGCCGCTCACAGCGACAGGCTCCCGATGCTCGCGCCACCGCAGACGTACAGCGCCTGTCCGGTGACGAAGCCCGCGTCGGGGTGGGTGAAGAAGCTCACGGCACGCGCCACGTCGGCCGGCTCGCCGAGGCGGCCCACCGGGATGGCCGCGGCCAGGCGGCTCTCGCGCTCGCTGCCGGCCGGAATGACGTCGTGGAACATGCCCGTGCGCACCGGTCCCGGGGCCACCGCATTCACGGTGATGCCGTCGGCCGCCAGCTCCAAGGCCCAGGTACGCGCCAGGCCCAGCAGGCCGGCCTTGGTGGCCGCATAGCTGGTCCGCGTGGGCGTGCCCAGCGCCGCGCGCGAGGACATGAGCACGATGCGTCCGAAACGCGCGGCGCGCATGCCCGGCAGCACCGCCTGCACGAGCTGGATGGCCGCGCCCAGGTGGAGCTCGACCAGCGTGTCCAGGTCGTCGAGCTTCACCTCGGACAACAGGGCGGGACGGATGAGGCCGGCGTTGTGCACCAGCGTGGTGACATTGAAATCCTGCGCCAGCGACTGCGCGGCGCGTGCCGTGGCCGCGCGGTCGGACAGGTCCACCCGCCGCTCGTGCAGCTTCGGGTGCCGCAGCGTGCCGGGCTCGCGGTCCAGCGACACCACCTCGCAGCCTTCGGCCAGCAACGCTTCGCAGACCGCGCGGCCGATGCCGGCGCTGCCGCCCGTCACCGCTGCGACACGGTGGCCGCTCATGCCGCGTCCTCGACCAGCGCCAGCACGCGCAGCGGGCTGCCGCTGCCTTTCTGGATCTTCAGCGGCGGGCAGACCAGCAGCGCGCCGGTCGGCGGCAGCTGGTCCAGGTTGGCCAGACACTGCAGCCCGTAGCGGCCCGCGCCGTGCATGTAGTAGTGGCAGGGGTAGGGCGGGCGCAGGTGGTAGCCCTGGCCGGCGTCGGTGCCGATGGCCTCGGAGCCGAAGCCCAGCACCTGGCGCTCGTCGATGAGGAACTTCACCGCTTCGGTGCTCGGGCCCGGCGTGTGCTGGCCGGTCTCGTCGAAGTTCTGGTAGGCCTCGGGGTCGCTGCGCTTGGACCAGTCCGTTCGCATCAGGAACCAGCTGCCCGGGGCGATGCGGCCATGCGCCTGCTCGAAGCGTTCGATGTCCTCCACCGTGAGCAGGTAGTCGGGGTCGGCCTGCGCTTCGCGCGAGCAGTCGACGACCACGGCCGGTGCCACGAAGTGCTGCACCGGGATGGTGTCCACGGCATTGTTCGGCAGGTTGCGACCGGAGATCCAGTGGATCGGCGCGTCGAAGTGCGTGCCCGTGTGCTCGCCGCAGGAGAAGTTGTTCCAGTACCAGCCGGGCCCGCGCTCGTCGTAGGCCGAGACCTCCTCGATGCGGAAGGGCCAGCATTGGCCCATCTCGGGGGGCAGCGCGATCTGCGGGAACTCGGGCGTGAGCGTCTGCGTGAGATCGACCACGCGGATGCGGCCGCTGGACAGGGCCGCGGCGACGCTCGCCAGCAGCGACAGGGACGACGAAGTCGCAGACATCTCAGCTTCCTCCGCTGGCCAGCTCGCGCTCCAGCACCTTGGGGTTGTCACGCCAGCGCTCCAGCCACTCCTGCGCCACCTCGCCGGGGTAGACGTCCTCGATGCCTTCCTTGAGCGCCTTGACGATGGCCGTGGCCAGGGCCGCCGGTGCCACCTTCGGCGGCGGCAGGTTCTGGTTCCACTCGTCGTCGATCGGACCGGGGAACACGTTGATCACGCGGATGCCCGCCGGCCGCATCTCCGCGCGCAGGCACTGGGCGAGCGACAGCGCCGCCGCCTTGGAGGCGGAGAAGGTGCCGTGCGGCGGGTAGTTGGACAGGGCGTAGACCGACAGCAGGTTGACCCAGGCGGCCGCGTGCGCCATGCCGTCGGCCGAGCGCGCGCGCAGGGCCGGCCCGAACTCCTGCGCCAGGCGCAGCAGGCCGAAGTAGTTGATGTCCATCTCGGCCTTGGCCACGTCGGTGCCGCGGCGCGAGGCGATGCCGAAGGCGCGGTGCACCTCGGCGTTGTTGATCACGATGTCCACCTTGCCGCCGATCTCGCCGGCCAGCTCGCTCACCTGGCGTCCGTTGCTCAGGTCCAGCGGCACCAGCGTGACCTGGGGCAGGCGCGTGATGTCGTCCAGGCCCGGCAGCTTCTTCCAGGGCTCGGCGTGGCCCACCCACACGATCTCGGCGCCGGCCTTCACCAGCGCCTGCACCAGCGCCTGCCCGACGGCGCTCTTGCCGTCGGTGACCAGCACCTTGCGAAAGCGCGGATCGCTGGTCATCTCGCGCAGCATTCGGTCGTCTGCCATGTGTTCGCTTCCTTGTTCCGGAAATCCGATGAGGACGGCCTGTCCCGCCCGGTCCAGGCGGGCGCCGACATGCACGCGCGTGGGCGCCTCGCCCACCTCCCCGTGCAGGTGGACCATGACCGAGCAGCCCACGTCCAGTTCCACCAGCCCCAGCCGCCAGGGCAGGCGCTCGCGGAAGAACAGGTCGTTGCTGTGGTGCAGGGTGGTGGAGGCGAGGAGCTGGCCTGCGCCCGTCTGCGGCCGCCACTTCAGCTGGGACGACAGGCAGCGGTGGCACGCTTCGCGGGGCGGGTACTGCACGGCCTGGCATTCCTGGCAAACCTGCAGCGCAAGGTGTCCTTCGGCCGCGGCCGCGGTCATGCCCAGCGCCACGCGGCCGCGCGCCCAGGGCGGCAGGTTCATCTGCCGGGTGCGCAGGACCGGGTTCTTGCGCTTGGGCTTCATCAGCGGCATGGTCATGCGGATCTCCCGAGCAGCACGGCGCCGGTGCACAGGCACCGGTCGTAGGTGACCATGCCGAAGCCCGTCACCAGGCCCAGTTGCGCCTCGGGCACGCTGCGTTCGCCCGCCTGGCCCGTGAGCTGGCGGATGGTCTCCGTCATGCCGATGAAGCCGCCGGCCGCACCCGCCTGTCCGCAGGACAGCTGGCCGCCGCTGGTGTTGTTGGGAAAGCTGCCATCGAAGCGCGTGTCCTGCGCGCGCACGAAGGCGGGGCCTTCGCCCTTCTCGCAGAAGCCCAGGTCCTCGAACTGGATCATCACGATCACGGGGTAGTCGTCATAGGTCTGGATGAAGTCCACGTCCTCGGGCCGGGCGCCGGCCTGGGCATACAGGTCTTCGCGGTCCACCAGCCAGCCGCCGCGCACCATCACCGGGTCGTCGGCGAAGGCGTTGTGCCGCTCGATGGCCCCGCGCAGCAGCGCGTGCGGCAGGCCCAGCTCGCGCGCGCGCTCCTCGCGCATCACCAGGAAGGCCTCGGCCCCTGCGCAAGGCATCACGCAGTCGAAGAGGTGGATGGGGTCCGAGATGGGCCGGGCGGCCATGTACTCGTCCAGCGTGAGCGGCTTCTTGAAGAGGGCGTTGGGGTTCTTCAGGGCATTGGCGCGCTGGGCCACCGCGATGCGCCCGAAGTCCTCGCGCGTGGCGCCGAACTGCCGCATGTAGTTGGCCATGATCATGGCGAAGATGGAGTTCGGCCCGCCCGAGCCGTAGGGGTAGCTCGCGTCCCGCGCGAAGCCGCTGAAGGAGCCGAGCATCTGGCGGAAGGAGTCCACGTGGTTGGTGTCCGCCGCCACGCAGGCCACGATGTCGGCGTCGCCGGCCTGCACCGCGCGCGCCGCGCGGCGCAGCGCCATCACGCCGCTCGCGCCGCCGGTGGGCACGTGGTCCAGCCAGCGTGGCGACACCCCCAGGTGCTGGGTCACGCCCACGGCGGTGTCCGGCGCGAGCGAGAAGCTGCTGATGGTCAGGCCGTCGATCTGGGCCTTGTCCAGGCCCGAGGCGTCCAGCAGCGCCCGCAGCGCCTGGCCGATGAACCAGTGCGCGCCGTGCGTGGAGTAGCGCACGTAAGGCACCGTGACGGGCACCGCCACGGCAACGCCCTCGTAGGACTGGCGCCGCTTCATGCTGATTGCCTCTTCTTGAGGGCACGCGTGTCGATGCAAACCTCCGTTCCCGGCAGCGTGCGGGCCAGCTCGCGCAGCTGCGCGCGCTGGATCTTCTGCGACAGGGTCAGCGGCACCGCGTCCACGAAGGCCACATAACCCGGCGCCTTGTAGTAGGCCAGCTGCGCCAGCGCGTGCCGAACGATGCTTTCGGCCAACGCCGCGCGCTCGCCCGCCGCAACCGGCTCGCGCAGGATGATGCAGGCCAGCACCTCGTCCCCGCGCACCTCGTCGGGCGCGGCCGCGACGGCGGCGCTGCGCACGGCGGGGTGCTGGTTCAGCACGCTCTCCACCTCCACCGCCGAGATGTTCTCGCCGCTGCGGCGGATCACGTTCTTCTTGCGGTCCACGAAGTACAGGTGCCCGGTGTCATCCCGTCGCACCATGTCCCCGGTGTGGAACCAGCCGCCGTCCCAGGCCGCTTCGGTCGCAGCCTCGTCCTTGAGGTAGCCGCTGAAGAAGTGGCGGCGCGGGTCGTCGCCACGCGCGCGCACCCACAGCTCGCCGGGAACGCCGTCCGGCACGGGGGCGCCGTCCTCGTCCACCAGGCGCACCTCGACGAAATCCTCGGGTGCGCCGAAGCAGCTCGTGCCCACGTGGCGCGGTTCGTGGTTGGCCATGATGCAGGCGGCGGCGCCGGTCTCCGTCATGGCCCAGGCCTCCACCAGGGGAAAGCCGAACCGCTCCTCGAACACCGCATGGTGCCGCTTGTCCACGCCGGCCCCGAAGCCCCAGCGCACCGCGTGCGCCCGGTCCTCGGGCGAAGGCGGCGCGGACAGCAGCATGGCCGGCATCACGCCGAGGTAATGCACGATGGTCGCGCGCGCCTCGCGCACGCTGCGCCACCAGCTCGTCGGGTGGAAGCGGTCCAACTGGACGAGGCAACCACCGGCGGTGACGACCACCATGGTGGAGAAGGCCATCGCGTTCACGTGGTTCAGCGGCAGCGGCGTGATCACGCGCTCCTGGTCGGGCCGCACCGAGCAGACGCCGTCCAGCGCGGCGTACCAGTCGCCGGCGCGCAGGAAGTAGGCATTGGACAGGCGGCATCCTTTGGGCCGGCCGGTGGTGCCCGAGGTGTAGAGGAGGGCGCACTCGCTGTCCGGCCCGGGCGGGGCCGCTTCGGGCGCCGCGCGCGGGGCCGGCGGCGGCGTGTCTTCGCCGTCCCACAGCGCCATGGGCACGCCGGCCGCCTCGGCGGCCCGGCGCAGGTCGCCGCCGCGCGCGGGCAGCGTGACCGCGAGCGCGATTTCGCTGTGGCCGACCAAATACTCGAGTTCGGCCGACCGCATCTCGGCGTTGACCGGCACCACGCTCGCGCCCAGCGCATTGAGCGCGAACCAGTGGAACAGGAAGGCCGGCCGGTTCTCCAGCAGAAGCCCGACGCGGTGCCCGTGCCCGTAGCCGGCTTCGGCATAGGCCTGGCGCAGCCGCTGCACTTCGGCGGCGGCGTCGCTCCAGCTCACGGGGCCAGGCTCGATGCCGTACACCTCGGCGGCCACGGCATCGACGAAGAGGAAGTCGGCGCCGGGCGTGCGCGCGGCGGTGGCGAGAAAGCGCTGGGCGACCGTGCTCATGGGCTTTTCAGATGAACAGCTGCACCGGCGGCAGCGCGGCGTCCGGATTGAGCAGGTTGACCCGCTTGAGCGTCATGCGCAGAGCACCGTCCTCCACCGTGAGGTGGTGGAAGAAGGTGCCCACGAGGAACTGCACCGTGTCGTGCTGGCTCTCGGTGTAGTGGAACTCGGTGCGCACCACATAGCGGTTCGCCTCGGGCTCGTAACTTTCCACCGTGGGCACCTGCAGCAGGTGGTGGCAGCGGCTGGGCGGCTGCTGCGAGAACGCACGCGGGCTCTTCAGGCGGGCGATGCGCAGCTCGCGCAGCAGCTTGTCTTCGTACAGGTGCGAGGTGTGCTCCCGGCCGTCGGGCTGGTCGGGCACCAGGGGAACCCAGTAGATGGCATCCCGGGTGAACAGGGCGTTCCACTCCTCGTAGCGGCCGGCATCGAGCAGGCGGCACTCGCGGACGACGAAGTCGATCAGGTCCTGGCGGGTGATGTCGGTCATCGGGCGCTCTCCGCCGGCATGGTCAGCGTCATGTACCGGGCCCAGGCGCGGTACTGGTTGCGCATGGAGATCTCGCTCAGGCCATTGGTGGTCACCTCCGCCTGGCCGACCTCGGACGGATCGTAGTCGCGGTGCAGGCTGACCCAGTCGTTGCCGCTGGCGTGCAGCCCGAGCTGGATGCCCCGGTAGGCCTGCAGGTCGTCGTGCCCCACCACCGAGAAGGGCGAGTTGATCAGGCGGCTGTAGGTGGTCGTGCGCTGCAGCAGCTCGGGCGGCGCGCCCTTGAGGCGGAAGGTCCAGCTCTCGATCAGGGTCTTGTCCACCGCGATGGGCTTGACCACGCGGATGGCCTGGATGGCGCCCTTGATGGTCAGGTTGGGGTAGTAGACGGTGTTGTGCCGCGTGAGCCCCAGGATCTGGTGCGCGCGCTCCTCGCCGTAGGCGGCCACCATGGCCTGCTCGTAGCCGGGCAGGCCCGAGTACTTGCTGTGGATGCTGAAGTTCACGCCCGAGAAGCTGTGGCCGTTGTCGAAGACGCGCACGCCCATTTCGTCGAAGAAGCGGTAGTCCGACATGAAGGGCACGAACTGCTCGATGGCCATGGGCTTGGGCTCGTCGGCGGGCTTGTCGGCCCACATCTTCTTGGCCGTTCCGGCCGAGGATTCGTGCGCCACCATGGGGTGCATGGTGTCGTTGAGGTTCTCGACGAACATCTTCCAGTTGCAGTCATGCATGAAGCGCAGGCACCCGCCCGCGATCTCCAGCTCGCCCGTGGGCGAGCGGTCGGCCATGTTGTCGATGGAGCTGAGCGAGTCGCCGAAGTAGTCCTCGAAGCCCGGACCCGCGTCGTTGATCTTCACGAAGATGAAGCCGCGATAGACACGCACGTTCTTGACCTGCACCAGGCCTTGCGCACTGTCGGTCTGGTGCAGCGCCGTGCCCTCGTAGCCGTTCTTCATGGGGATGGCCAGCAGCGAGCCGTCGAGCTTGAAGGTCCAGGCGTGGTAGGGGCAGCGAAAGAACTTGCCGGCGTTGCCACTGGGCGCGCTCACCAGCCGCGAGCCCTTGTGCGCGCAGCGGTTCATCATCACCCGAACGCCGCCGTCGGCATGCCGCACGACGATGAGGGGCCGCCCGCCGACCTCCTCGGTCAGGTAGTCGCCGGGCTGGGGGATCTGGCTGTCATGGCCGACGTAGTTCCAGGTGTTGGCGAAGAAATGCTCCTGCTCCAGCGCGAACACCTCGGGGTGGATGTACAGGTCGCGGTGGATGCGGTCGGGCTGGACCAGGCTGCGCAGGGCATCCGGGTCGCCGCGGTAGCGCGCGGGAAAACCGTTCATCGAAGCCGTCTCCTCGGGAGGGCCTGGACACCCCGGCGGGTGCAGGCGCGTATTGCATCGGGTCAGAACAGTTTAAGCCGGGATATATGAAAAGTCATGGGTTTATGATGGCGGGGATTTCCCTAGGAGCCCCGCATGAGCCTTGATGGAGCTGCCGCCGACGGCGCCTTCGCGGACGACTACCTCCCCGCGCTGCTGGCGCAGGCCAGCCACCTCATCTCGGCCGAGTTCCACCGCGTCGTGGCCGAGCAGGGGTTCACGGTGTCCGAGTGGCGGGTGCTGGCCTCGCTGGCACGTTCGGAGCCCCTGAGCATCGGCACGCTGGCGCGCATCACCCTGCTCAAGCAGCCCACGGTCACGCGCGTGCTCGACCGCATGGAGGCGCGCGGCCACGTGCGGCGCATCGCGCACGAGAGCGACCGCCGCGTGACGCTGGTCGGCATCACGGCCTCGGGGGAGAAGCTGGTGGCGCGGTTGATCGAGCTGGCACGCGCGCACGAGCGGCGGGTGCTGGAGCCCTTCGGGCTGGCGCGGTCGGCGGAGCTGAAGAAGACGCTGCGCCAGATGATCGAGCTGCACCGCGGACTGGCGGGGGCAGAGGAGGTGGAGTAGGTCGTTCACCTTCCCCCGCTGGGGGAAGGCTGGGATGGGGGGTTCGCGTAGAAGCGGCCTGGCCGGTGCGCGGGCCCCCACCTCGGCCCTCCCCCAAGGGGGGAGGGGGTAAGCCACTCCAGCTTCCCAAAAGGGGGAGGGGGGTAGCCACTCCGAAGCTCCCCCAAAGGGGAGCGGGGGCAAGCGCCTCAGCGCCGTGCCGTGAGCACGGCGCCCAGCAACACGCCCATGCCGAGGGCCAGGGCGCCGGACATCACGGGGCGCGAGCCGATCAGCACGCGCTGGTAGCCGCTCGGCTCGCCGAAGGCGCGGCCATCCTTGTCCACGACCAGGGTCTGCCGCGGCTGCGGCGAGGACGTGCGGCTGTCCGCGTCGTCGCTGGGCATCATGAGCTTGACCGCCACGGCACCGAGCGCGATGGCCAGACCCAGGCCCACCGCCGGGTGCTCCTGCATCTGCTCCCGGGCCATCGTGCCGTAGCGGTAGGAGCCGGCCTTGACCTGGTCCATGTCGCGGGGCATGGCCGCGCGTGTCTTGTCCCACAGCTTCGACGACACCGCCTTGGCGCCGGCCAGTCCCACCAGCGTGCTGGCGCCGAGCTTGTGCATGGCGTGCTGGCTGCTCTCGCCCAGCCGATGCATGGCGTGCTGGCCGCTCTCGCCCAGGCGATGCATGGACGCATGGCCCGAATCGCCCAGGCGCCGCCCGGTGGACTGCATCCAGCCCTGCGCGCGTTCGCCGTGGGCGCGCAGCGTGTCGCCGAACTCCGGCGGAACCACCGGCACCGGCACCTTGACGACGTGAACCTTGTGGCGCGTGCGCATGAACACCTTGCTGTACACCCAGCCGGCCGCGAAGGCGATGGCCGCCGACTGCAAGGGCTGGTCGTGGATGCGCTCGCGGGCCTGCTGTCCGTATTGCCGCGCCTGCTCGCCGTACTCGCGTGCCTTCTGGCCATACTCCTTCGCCCGCTCGCCATACTGCCTGGCGCGCTGCTGGACCTCCTCGTAGCGTGCCGCGTTGCTCGTGCCCGAGGGGCCGCTGCTGGACTCCAGCGTCTGCTGGATGCGGTCGATGGCCTCGTGCGCCATCTGCGCCACGCGGTGAACGCTCTGGCCCAAGTCGAAGTTCTGCGCCCGTCCGCGCTCGGTCGAGGTGTCACTGCCCATGTTCCGGTCGGTGTCGCCGGGCGGCCTGGACGCCGTCTCATTGCTGCTGCTGCTGCTGCTGTTGGTGGTGCTTGTCGGCTGCGTGATCACGATGTCCTCCGGTGCAAGAAAGCAAAAAGCGCTTGTGCGCCTCGCCAAGACTCTAAAACGGCACGTTCCCGGGTTTGTGAGGCAAGTCGCCCGCCGCGTGTAGGTCGGCTTCCCCGTCGGGCCGCCTCCGGGCTCGGGCCAGGTTCAGCTGCCCGGGCGCTCATTCCTGGCGCCGATTCGTCCGTAGATGTCGCGGTGCAACTGGTCCGCCGCGAGACGCAGTTGCCGCGCCCGGTCGGCGAGCGCCTCGGACGCATCGGCGGGCGTGGCTCCCGCGAGGATTTGCTCCGCCTGGCGGGTCTGGGCGTGCACCAGGCCCCATTGGCGCAGTTGGTCGGTCAGGTTCATGGCAGCGAGCGTAGCGCCGGCTCGTCCGCGCCCTGTAGGAGAAGGCCGGAACCTGCTCAGGCCGGGGTGCGGTCCAGCAGATGTCCCAGGCCGCCGGCGCGGTACCAGTGGTAGCCGTAGGGCTCCATGATCAGGCGGTGGTGGCCGCGGCCGTTGGCGTGGCTGTGGTCCTGCGTGAGCAGGTTGATCAGGTGGCGGCCCTGCTCGCCCTTGATGCGCACCTGCACCTCGGCGGCGGTGCCGGTGAGGTTGTGCACCACCAGCACGATGTTGCCGCGCCATTCGTACTGCAGGGCCAGTACGCCGGGATGGCCGGTCTCGACCCGCTGGAACTCGCCCCAGCCGATCTCCGGCACTTCCTTGCGCATGCGGATCATCCGGGCCGTCCAGTTCAGAAGCGACCCGGGATCGCGCCGCTGGTCGGCGACGTTGATCTTGCTGAAGCTGTAGGGACCGTGGTCCAGCACGGGGACCACCGGCTTGGCGGCGCGGGTGAAGCCGGCGTTGGCTTCGGGCGACCACTGCATGGGCGTGCGCGCGCACTCGCGCCCCGGCAGGTCCAGGTTGTCGCCCATGCCGAGTTCGTCGCCGTAGCGGATGACCGGCGTGCCCGGCAGCGCGAACATGAGGCTGTAGGCCAGCTCCAGCCGCCGCGGGTCGCCCTGCAGCATGGGCGCCAGGCGGCGGCGGATGCCGCGCCCGTACAGCTGCATGCACTCGTCGGGCGCCATGGCGTCGAACACGGCCTGGCGTTCGCTGTCTCGCAGGCGGCCGAGGTCCAGTTCGTCGTGGTTGCGCAGGAACTGGCCCCACTGCGCGTTGGGCGGTCGGTCCCGGCTCTGGTCCAGCGCCTGGGCCAGCGGCCCCGCATCGCCGGTGGCCAGCGACAGGAAGGCATGCTGGTTGACCCAGAAGTTGAACATCATCTGCAGGCGGTCGCCGTCGTCGCCGAAGTAGCGCATGTTGTGCTTGGGCTCGACGTTGGCCTCCGCGAGGATGATGGCGTCGCGGCTTCGCCACTGCAGGAACTCGCGGAAGTCCCGCAGCAGGGCGTAGCGCTGGGTGTGCCGTGGCTGCGGGCCCTTGGTCTCGATGACGAAGGGCATGGCATCCATGCGAAAGCCCGAGACACCCAGCTCCAGGTAGAAGCCCATGATCTTGCGGATCTCGGCCAGCACCCGCGGGTTCTGGGTGTTCAGGTCGGGCTGGAAGTCGTGGAAGCGATGGAAGTAGAACTGGCCGGCCTGCTCGTCATAGGTCCAGGTCGTCTCCTGGACCCCGGGGAAGATGATGCCGTCCTCCGCGTCGCGCGGCTTGGTGTCCGACCAGACGTAGTAGTCGCGGTACTTGGAGGCCGGGTCGCGGCGCGCTTCCTGGAACCACGGGTGCTGGTCGCTCGTGTGGTTGACGACCATGTCCATCATCACGCGGATGCCGCGCTGCTGCGCCTCGTGCGTGAAATCGACGAAGTCCCCCAGGGTGCCGAAGATCGGGTCCACCTGGTAGTAGTCGCTGATGTCGTAGCCGTCGTCGCGGCGGGGCGACTTCTGGAAGGGGGCGAGCCAGACGCAGGTGACGCCCAGGCCCTGCAGGTAGTCGAGCGAACGCGACAGGCCTTCGAAGTCGCCGGTGCCGTCGCCGTTCGAGTCGAGGAAGGTCTCGACGTTGAGGCTGTAGATGATGGCGTTCTTGTACCAGAGGTCCTTGATCATCCTGTGCGTCCGGTTCGGCGCGCCCGGGCGCGCCCGCGCCAGTATCGGCCGACCTCGTGCGTGCAGGGCCTGGCTGTCACAGCATGTTCCGGGCGCTCTTCCTAGAATGCCGGCTGTCCCACAAGAGGAGTCCTCATGAAACGTCGGGTCGTGACCGCAGGCGCGCTGGCCGCGCTGCTGGCCCCCCAGGTCTTCGCCCAGGCTGCGCCGGCCTGGCCCACCCGTGCGGTGCGACTGGTGGTGCCCTATCCGGCCGGAGGCGGGGTGGATGTGCTGGCCCGCGCGCTGGCGGCCCGGCTGCAGGAGCGCTGGGGGCAGCCGGTGACCGTGGACAACCGCCCCGGCGCGAACACGCTGGTGGGGACCGAGCTGGTGGCGCGCGCCACCGACGGGCACACGCTGCTGTTCACGACGGATGCCACCTTCACCATCAACCCGCATCTGTACGCGAAGCTGCCCTACGACCCGGACCGCGACTTCCAGCCCATCACGCGCATGGTCTCGTTCAGCCAGTTGCTGGTCGCGAACGCCGAGCTGCCCGCCGGCTCCTTGCCGGAACTGGTGGCGCTCGCGCGCAGCAAGCCGGGCCAGCTCTCCTATGCCTCGTATGGGCCGGGCAGCCAGCCGCAACTGGCCACCGAGACGCTCAAGCAGAAGGCGGGCATCTACATCGTGCACATCCCGTACCGGGGCATCCCGCAGGCGGTGGCAGCCGTCATCAGCGGCGAGGTGCCCCTGACCTGGGCCGGCATCCCCTCGGCCCGCCCGCACCTGCAATCCCGGCGGATCAAGGCGCTGGCCTACGGCGGCAGCACGCGCAGCCGCGATTTCCCCGACGTGCCCACGGTGGCCGAACTCGGCTTTCCCGAGGTCGATGCGAACGTCTGGGTCGGGCTGTTCGGTCCCGCCAGCATGGAGCCGCAGCTGGCTGGGCGCATCCAGCAGGACGTCGCCGCGATCCTGCAGGAGCCGGCCTTCAAGGCCCGCGAGGTCGAGGCCAAGGGCTACGAGCTGGTGGCCGGCAGCCCGCAGGAGCTGCGCAGCCACATCGCGAAGGAACTCAGGAGCCGCGAGGCGCCGATCCGCTACTCGAAGGCGAAGGTGGAGTAGCGGCGGCGTCCAGGCGGACCAGCAGGCGCAGCGCCTCGGCCACGCTCCAGGCCTGCGCGATGCAGCCGCGCGGCACGTGCGGCGCCTCGGCATCGAAGATCTCGCTGATCGATCCCACGCCGGCCTCCCGCAGGTGTCGGGCGAAGCCCTCGCGCAGGCCGTCCAGCACGGCCGCGTCGCTCCCCGGCTGCTTGAGCCAGGCATCGGCGAAGGGCCCCGCCAGCCAGCCCCAGACCGTGCCCTGGTGATAGGCCGCATCGCGCGCGCGCAGGTCGCCGTCGTAGCGGGGCTGGTAGTCGGGGTGCGAGGGCGCGAGCGAGCGCAGCCCCACGGGCGTGAGCAGCTCGCGCCGGGCCACCTCCAGCACGCCGGCCCATCGGCTCGCGTCCAGCACCGGATGCGGCAGGGAGATTGCCAGCAGCATGTTGGGCCGGATCCCGGGGTCGTCCCCGCCCTCGCCATCGACCACGTCGAAGAGGCAGCCCGCCTGCGCGTTCCAGAACCGCCGATTGAAGCTCTCGGCCAGGCGCTGCGCATGGGCTTGCATCCCGGCCGCGCCGGGCGCGTCGCCCGCCGCGTCCAGCCAGCCGCGCATGAGGCACAGGGCGTTGTAGAAGAGGGCGTTCAGCTCCACCGCCTTGCCGCGGCGCGGCGTCACCACCCAGCCGTCCACCTTGGCGTCCATCCAGGTGAGCTGGTACCCCTCGGCGCCCTGGCGCAGCAGGCCGTCGGCCGGGTCCACGCCGATGCCGAAGCGCGTGCCGCGCAGGTGGTGCTCGACGATCGAGCGGAACACCGGCAGCGCCTTGCGCAGCAGCGCAGTGTCGCCGGTGTGCGCCAGGTAGCGGTCCACCGCGTGGAAGAACCAGAGGGTCGCGTCGGCCGTGTGGTAGAGCCCCTCGTGCTCACCCTCCGGGAACATGTTGGGGATGAGCCCATCGCGCACGTAGTGCAGGAAGGTGCGCAGGATGCTGCCGGCCTCCTCGTGGCGGCCGGTCAGGAGCGTGAGGCCTTCCAGGCTGATCATGGTGTCGCGGCCCCAGTCGGTGAACCAGTGGTAGCCGGCGATCACGGTGCGGGCGGCGTCGCCTTCGGCCTGGGCCAGCGCCGCATCGTGTCGCCGCGCCACGGGGGCGATGATGAAGGGATCGGCGGCCAGCACCAGTTCGGCCGCCATCGCGCTGCGCGCGGCCGGGTGCGCCTGCGCCACCAGCCGGTCGCGCCGCGCCTGCTCGGCGGCTCGGGCTTCGGCCGGCTGCAGGGCGAGCATCGTCTCCCAAGGTTCCGTGGAGGCCACCAGCGTGCAGTCGGCCAGGTCCGAAAGCGCCACCAGGAAGGTGCCCGGGCTCCAGAGCGGGCCCCGGTCCGCGTAGCCGCGTTCGGATTCGATGCGAAAGAAGAAGTCGCGCGGCGGCCCGCCGTCCGCCTGGAACCCGCCGGTCCCGTGCAGCAGCAGGCGCAAGGGCGGCAGGTCGCCGCGTCCCTGCGACCGGATTTCATGACCAGCCCCTTGGCGCAGCACCTCATAGGGCGCCGCCGCGGCCTCGGTGACCGGCGCCTCGTGCGCCCGCATCTGCAGGCGTGGGCGCAGCACCAGCTGGGCGGCGCCGCCTTGCAGGCGGTAGCTGATGTGCACGGTGTTCTGCCCGTGCGGCATGAGCACGCGTTTTTCCAGCACCACGTCGCCGGCGGTGAACCGCCACACCGGCAGGCCCCGCTCCAGCCCGAATTCGGCCTGGACGTCGGGCCCGTGCGCCTGCCCATCCGCGCGTTCCTCGCTGGCCAGGCGCAGTTCCCGCCCGTCCGGCAGGCGCAGGTGGTCGACCAGCTGGCTCAGCATGACTGTGCGACCCAGCGCACCGCCCAGGGCCGCCACCAGCACGCCGTGATAGCGGCGCAGGCACGCGCCCTCGACGCTGCCGCTGGCGTAGCCGCCGATCCCATTGGTCACCAGCCACTCGCGGGCGGTACGCTCAGGTGTCGGGGGGGTGTCGCGGCGGGGAGGGGATGGCATGGGCAGGGGAGGGCAGGGTGGTCGCGAACCCGGCGCGGGGGAAGCGGCCGGGGTGACGGGCCATTCTTCCACCGGGCCGCGCGCCTGTGGGGTGTTGCGTTCCTGACGATTCCGTTCAGCTTCGGTTCATTCACGCGCGCGCACCATGCAGCCACCGTCATCCAAGGAGCCTCCATGAAACGCCCGTCCCACGTCCCGTCCTTCCTGGCCGCCGCGCTCGTCCTGGGCGGGCTCGGCGCTGCGTCCACGGCGCACGCGGGGCCCGACGTGAGCTTCTCGGTGGGCATCAACGTGCCCTTCGGATACGTCCAGCCGGCCCCGGTGTATGGGCCGCCGCCGGTCTACGTGCAGCCCGCGCCGGTGTATGTGCAACCGCGTCCGGTCTATGTCCAGCCGCACCCGGTGTACGTGCAGCCCGCGCCCGTGTATGGCCAGCCCGGCTGGGGGCAGCACTTCCGCGGCGGCCATCGGGGCGGCCCCTGGGGCGATGCGGACCGGGACGGCGTGCCGAATCGCTACGACCGCCACTGGAGCGGTCGCCACGGTCACCATGGCCACAACGGCCGCCGCGGTGACCGGGACGGCGACGGCGTGCCCAACCGCTTCGACCGCGCCCCGCACAACCCGTACTACCGCTGAAGCGCCGCAATCGGCGAGTACTTTGGTGGTGCTCAGACGCCGAGGTCCCGTCCGACGCGGGTAGGACGTTTCTCACAGAGCCGGTGAACAAGCCTGTGGGTAAATGGCGCACAGCCGGGCGGCAGGCCCGGCCGCACTAGACTTCCTGCTGGGCTGCCTCGATTTTCAGCAGCTTGGTTCCTAGGAAGCTGCTTGCTCACTCACTCCAGTCCGTCGGCTTTGGTTGGCCTGCTTGCCCGCACCGCCCGCGTCGACGCGGGCCCGGCAAGCCGGCATGACATCGCGCAGCGGCTCGCGCCCTGGGTCGATGCCTTCGATGCGGTCACGCTGCATTCCGTCCACCAGTCGCTGCGGGCGCTGGACGGCGCGCCCGAAGCCGGGCCGCAAGCCGCCCCGCCGCTGCGCGGATTCGAGGACAGCCTGCGCCGCCTGCGCGCCAGCCTGGAGGCCGGCATCGCCGCCATCGAGCCGCCCACCCCCTCGCCGGCACTCCCGGTCCTCGGCGCCGACGCGGCCTTCGCGCCGCTGCGCCGCCTCTATCTTCATCAGCAGCGGCTGATGGAGGCGAAAATCGCGCCGCTGCGCGTCCAGCTCCGCAGCGCTCTGGCCGGCGCCGCCTCGCCCCGGCTGCGGCAGCTGGCGACCCTGGACGCTGCGCTGGAGCAGATGCTGCACGCCCGCGAGCAGAAGCTGCTCGCGGGCGTGCCGGCCTGGCTGCAGGCCCGCTTCGCGACGCTGCGCGCCGAAGGCGCTGCGGGGTCTCCGGACGGCCTGGCCGCCATCGGCCGCGAGATGCGCCAGCTGCTGCTGGCCGAGCTCGACCTGCGGCTGCAGCCGGTGCGAGGGCTGCTGGGCGCGCTGGCGCAACACCACAAGGAAGTCGAATGAGTCGGATCGTTTTTGCTGCCGCGTTCGCCCTCGGGCTGGCGGTCGTGGGCTGGGTGGGCGCAGGCTTCGTCGGCACGAGCGTGCTGGCGCTGGGGATGACGCTGGCCATCGCGGCCACCTACCTGCTCGGCGCGCTGGAGCTTCGGCGCTTTCGCGCCGCGACTGCGGCGCTGGACACCGCGCTGGCCGGCCTGTCGCAGCCGCCCACGGAGCTGGCGCCCTGGGTCGAGCGGCTGCCCCAGCCGCTGCGCCAGCCGGTGCAGGCGCGCATCGAAGGCGAGCGGGTGCCCCTGCCGGGCCCGGCGCTCACGCCTTATCTGGTGGGGCTGCTGGTGATGCTGGGCATGCTCGGCACCTTCCTGGGCATGGTCCTGACTTTCCAGGGCGCGGTGTTCGCGCTGGAGCGCTCCACCGACCTGCTGGCGATCCGCTCGGCCCTCGCCGCGCCCATCAAGGGACTCGGCCTGTCCTTCGGCACCTCCGTCGCCGGCGTGGCGGCGTCGGCCATGCTGGGCCTCATGTCGGCCCTGTGCCGGCGCGAGCGCCTGGAGGCGGTGCGCCGGCTCGATGCCTGCATCGCCACGGTCCTGCGGCCCTTCTCGCGGCTGCGCCAGCGGGAGGAGAGCGCGCGCGCCCTGCAGGTGCAGGCGCATGCGCTGCCGCAACTGGTCGATCGCGTGCAGGCGCTCATCGAGGGCGTGGACCGGCGCCACCACGCGCTGGGTGAGGCGCTGGCGGAGCGCCAGCAGTCCTTCCACCAGGAGGTCAAGGGCGCCTACACGGCGCTGGCGGCGGATGTCGCCGCGTCGCTGCGCGAGAGCCTGGTCGCGGGCGCACGGGAGTCGGGCGAGAGCCTGCGCCCCGTGCTGGAGAGCGCGCTGGCCGGCATGGCGCAGGAATCGCGGCGCCTGCACGCGCAGCAGGTGGAGGCGGCCACGCGGCAGGTGGAGGCGCTGTCGGCGCAGTTCGGCGCCACCGCGCGCGGCGTCACCGAAGGCTGGCAGGCCGCCCTGGAGCGGCAGGCACGCGCCGGCGATGCACTGGCGGCGCGGCTGGACGCGTCGCTGGATGGCTTCGCGCAGCGGCACGCGGCGCAGGGCGAGGCTCTGCTTCAAACGCTGGAAGAGAGCGCCGCCGCCCGGCAGGCGACCCTGGCGGCGAGCGATCGCGAACGCCTGGACGGCTGGCGCGAGGCCCTCGCCGGCATGGCCGAGGTGCTGCGCACGGACTGGCAGCGGCTGGGCGACGAGACCCTGGCCCAGCAGCGCGCGGTCTGCGACACGCTCGAGCGCAGCGCGGCGCAGGTCAGCGGCCAGACCACCGAACACGCGAGCCGCACGCTGGCCGAGCTCTCGCGGCTGCTGGACCAGGCCGATGCACTGGCGCGAGCGCGCGCCGATTCTGAATCGCGCTGGAGTGCCGAGCAGGCCGAGCGCATGGACCAGCTCGCCGCCCTGTGGCGCAGCGAGCTGTCGGCGCTGCGCCAGGAAGAGGCGGCGCGCGGCGAAGCCGCGGTTGCCCGCCTGGGCGAACTGCAGGCCGCCGTGGCGGGGCAGCTCGCCCAGCTGGGCACGGCGCTGGAGGCGCCCATGGCGCGCCTGATGCAGACGGCCGCCGAGGTGCCCCAGGCGGCCAGCGAGCTGATCGCCCGCCTGCGCGGGGAGATGCAGCGCATCACCGAACGCGACAACCTGGCGCTGGACGAGCGCAAGGCGCTGCTGGGCGACATCGGCGCACTGCTCGCCTCGCTGACCCGGGCTGCCGGCGAGCAGCGCGAGGCCACCGAGGCGCTGCTGCAATCGGCCGCCGCGGCCATGGACCAGGCGCAGGAGCGCTTCGCGCAGGCGCTGGACCAGCAGGGTGAGCGCGCCCGCGACACCGCCGTGCACGTGGCGGCCAGCGCGGTCGAACTCGCGAGCCTGGGCGAAGCCTTCCAGCAGGGCGTGTCCCACTTCGGGGCCGCCAACGAGAAGCTGGTGGACAGCCTGCGCCGCATCGACGCCGGACTGCAGCAGTCCCTGGCGCGCAGCGACGAGCAGCTGGCCTACTACGTGGCCCAGGCGCGCGAGGTCATCGACCTGAGCATCGCGTCGCAGCAGGGCATCGTCGAGGACCTGCGGCGCCTGCGCACCACGCCCGCGCTGGCGGTCGAGGAAGGCGCCTGATGCTGGCCTCCGCGGACGAGGACCTCGACGCGCCCGAGCAGACCGCGTCGGCCTGGGCCGTCTTCGGCGACCTCATGGCCGGGCTGGTCGGTGCCTTCGTGCTGGTGCTGGTGGGCGTGCTGCTGGTGCAGACGGAGCTGGCGACCCAGCTGCAGGCCGAGGTGGAACGGCGCCAGCAGGAGGAGCAGCGCCGCATGGCGCTGGAGAAGGCGCTGGCCATCCCGCTGCGCAGCGGCCGCATCACATTGGAGCAGGGGCGCATCGGCATCAGCGGCAGCGTGCTGTTCGCGCTCAATTCCGACCAGCTGCGGCCCGAGGGTCGCCAGCTGCTGCAGGCGCTGGTGCCGCCGCTGCGCGTGTACCTGGGTGAGCGCGACGAGCTGCTCATGGTCAGCGGCTTCACCGACGACCGCCGCATCCAGGAGGGCAACCGGCGCTTCGAGGACAACCTGGAGCTGTCGGCGCAGCGCGCGCTCACCGTGACGCGCGCGCTGATCGAGCAGGGCATGCCGGCCTCGCGCGTGTTCGCCGCCGCCTTCGGTGCCGAGCAGCCGGTCGCCGGCAACGACAGCGAGGCGGGGCGGGCGCTGAACCGGCGCGTGGAGATGGCGCCCGTGCCACGCCAGGCCGAGGCCTCCGGTGTCCGCCGCTGAAGCGATGGACGCTCCCGAGGCCCAGCCGCTGCGCGAGGCGCTGCAGCGGCTGCAGCGCGGTGCCGCTCAACGTATCGACCCGCTGGGCCTGCACGCGCTCGAGGCCCTTGCGCGGCGCATTCCCGCGCAGCCCGCGCCGGTGCAGCAGTTGCTGCTGCAGCGCGTGGCAGCCGGCATTGCGGCGCTGGAGAAACGCACGCAAGCGGCCGCCGTGCCCGGCAAGCCGCAGCCGGCTGCGGGCGCAAGCGCCGGCCTGGCCGCGCTGTCGGCCCTGAATGCGCGGCTGCGTGACGTCGGGAGCGACGAAGGCAGTGACTCGCCCAGCGGCGCCGAGCTGGCCGGCCTGCCGGAGATCCGGAGTGCCAGGCGTTTCCGCCACGCCTGGTCGCGGCTTGCGGCGCAGGAACGCATCGTGGAGGCGGCGCGCCATGCGCCCGAGGCCGCCGGGCCCTTGAATTCGCATGCGCTGGTGCTGCGCACGCTGGAATGGATGCAGGCGCTCTCGCCCGACTACCTGCAGCACTTCCTGGCCCATGCGGACACGCTGCTGTGGCTGCAGGACGCCGCGCCGCCCCAGGCGCCGGGTCGGCCGGCCCGGCGCAAGCGGGGCTGAATCAGCGCCGAGCAGACAGGACCAGCAGCACCGCCGACACCAGCAGCGCGGCGGCCGCCCCCACCAGCAACAGGCCAGCGGCTTCCTGGACCCAGAACGACAGCAGCCCGACCAGGATGGCCGCGATCACGGCCGCAAACAGCTTGGACACCGGTCTCCTCCCATGCGATGCAGCAGCATGCGGCAGCTGCGCACGAAGGCATCGCTCGAAAGCTAAGGTATGTAGGCCGGCGGCTCGGGTGCATCGTGGGCGCGCCGCCGATGGCGGCACGCCCACCCGAGCCCATCAAGGCGCTGCCTCCTCCGGCCCGGGGGCGCTGCGCCGCTCGCGCGGGTGCGCGACGGCCGGCTGCACCCGCAGGCGTCTGAGCAGCGGCGCCTCCACCAGCCGGTATGCCAGCACCGAGACCCCGATGGCCCCGCCCAGCACCAGCAGGTACGTGGCCCGCTCGCCGATCGCGTCCTGCACGCCCGAGGCATCGACGAGCTTCAGCAGCAGCCCCGACAGAGGCAGGTGCAGCAGATACAGCGAATAGGACGCGTCACCCACCGCAAGCACGCTGCGCGGCAGCTCGATGGGCGCATTCCGCTCGAACTTGGTGATGCCGGCCAGCAGGAAGGCGAAGCCGATCACCACCGGGAACTCGGCCCAGCGCTCGCCGACCGGCGGCCAGTAACCGGCCACCACGGCCACGATGGCCGCGCCCACGCCGAGCTCCCACCAGCCCGAGCCGCCGCGACGCATCAGCAGGTACGCCCCCATGCCGAGGAGGAAATAGAAGTTCGGCAGCGAGGTGTAGACGAAGCCCGGCGTGTTGATGCCTTCGCCGGCGAACTTGAACACCCAGAGGCAGACCAGCCCCCACGCGGTGAAGAAGGCGATGCCCAGCCGCTTGTTCAGGATCAGCAAGGCGAAGGCCAGGTAGAACGCGACCTCGTGGAAGAGCGTCCAGGCCACGCGGATCGGCGCCTCCACCGGCGTGAAGCGGATCAGCGTGATCGCACTCAGCCAGTCCGCGGCCGTGTCCGGGATGGGCGTGGCGCTGCCCAGCCCCAGCAGCACCAGCGCGGTGATGCCCAGGGTGTAGAGCCAGTAGATGGGAAACAGGCGCGCCCAGCGGCGCCGGAGATAGTGGCCCACGGCCTGCGGGCGTCCGATGTCGCGCGCATGCGCGAACATGATGATGAAGCCGGACAGCACGAAGAAGAAATCGACGCCGAGGTTGCCCTCTCGCGTGTAGCGCTCGAAGACCGTGGAGCCGCCGTAGCGGGGGTCCCCCATCATCAGCGACAGGTGGAAGGCGGCGACACTGGTTGCGGCAAGGGCACGGCCAGCCTGAACGGACTGGAGCAAAAGCAGGACTCCCGATGGAATGCCGGCGAGCGGCGGTGGCCGCATTGTTCACGCTTGAGCTGCCGCGCGGGCCTCACGGTGACATAAGGCAACCGTGGCGTACCCGGGGCCGGGCGGAGGCCCGCTGGAGGGCTTGCGGCCTCAGCGCGTCGCTTGCGGCGAAGCCTGCGCGGGCCGCGGGCCGCTCACCAGCTCGGCGCGCCAGCGCGCCAGCACGGCCTGGAGTCGCCGCTGGTTGTCCGGCCCCATGCGCAGCAGCATCTTCTGGCCGGCGGACAGCGACTGCAGCGAGGGGTCCACGAACTCCCAGCGCACCCAGGGCCGCGGGTCGCCCATGGGGCCCTTGATCGCGAACTGCTGCAGGCGCGGCGGCTGGGCGGGGATGGGGGTGGCCAGCAGCAGGTCGATCACCTCCACCAGCCGGTCGTTGAAGTAGCGGCTGCCCATGCCCAGGTTGGCGTAGGCCTGCTGCAGTTGCGGATAGAGGCTGCGGTACAGGTCCACCGCCTGCTGCGGGCTGATCCGCTCCACCAGCTGCACGAAGGGGCGGTAGCGGGCCGCGTTGGCATCGCTGAGCACCGCCACTTCGCCATTGCGCTGGGCGCTGAAGCGGCCCGGCGTGGTGTTCACGGGCCACAGGCGCGTGGTGGCCTGTTCGCGGCCGAGGTTGTCCACGGTGGCGACCACGCGGCGGGGGAAGTCGCTGGTCTGGAGGAAGCGCGACACGGCCTCGCCGCCGAGGAGCTCGCGCAGGGCGGCGCCGACGTCGGTGGTGGGCGGCAGCTCTTCGAGCGGATAGCGCACCGCGGGCTCGACCGGCGGCAGCACGGCGGAGACGGCCGGTCCGGCCGGCCGCGGCTCGCGCGCCGTCCAGTAGCCCGTCCACCAGAGCCAGCCGCCGATCGCCAGCGCCAGCAGCAGCACGGCCGCGAGCAGGGGCATTCCCCAGCCGCGGCGCTCGCGCCGCAGTCGATGGCCGTCGGGCCTGAACTGGTATTCGTCGTTGATCGGCATGGCGGTGCTCCTTGGCGGCGGGCCCGCATGAATTCTGCTCCCGCCAGTGGCTGACCTTGGATCGGCTGCTTTGGTTCAGCCCAGCCGCGCTGGACGTGGCTCAACCCGCGCGCTTGCTGCGCGGCTTGACGCTGCTGCGGGCCTTGGATGCCGGTTTGGCCGCGGCGGCGGCGCGCTGCTCGGCAGCCTCGTCATTGGCGGCCTTGCGGGTCGTCGCCGAGCGGCTGGACGACTTGCGCGCGGCCGGGGCGGGCTTGCGCGAGGGCGCCGGTGCCGGTGCCGGTGCCGGGGACTTGCGCAGGCTCTGCCGCAGCAATTCGGTCAGGTCGATCACTTCGGCGCTGGAAGCCGGGGCTTCCTCCTGCACGCCCGGCGCCTGCCGGACGTCGCCGGCCTGGCGCTTGGCCTCCACCAGCGCTTCCAGCTTCTCGCGGAACTCGTCGCGGAAGCGTTCGGGGTGCCACTCGTCCGCGAGTTCCAGCACGAGCTGCTCGCCCATCTTGAGCTCGCGCTCGCTCAGGCCTTCGCTCGCGGCCTGCCCGGGCAGGTTCAGCGAAGCCGGGTCCCGGATCTCCTCGGACCAGCGCAGCAGGTTCAGCACCATGGCGTCGCCCAGGGGCACCAGCAGCGCCAAATGCTGCCGGTTGGCGATCACCACGCGCCCCAGGGCTGCCCGGCCCGTGCGGCGCAGCACGTCGCGCAGCAGCGCGTACACCTTCGCGCCGCGCTGCTGCGGGCCGGTGTAGTAGGGCTTGTTGTAGAAGACCGGCGGAACCTCCTCCACCTTGACGAAGGACTCGATCTCGATCGTCTGCGTCGAGCGGGGCAGGGCCTGCTGGATCTCCTCCTTGCTGAGGGTAACGAACTGGCCCGACTCCACTTCCATGCCCTTGACCACCTCGGACTTCTCCACCGTCTCGCCGGTGTCCTTGGCCACCTTGCGATAGCCCACCGGCGCGCCGGTGGCCTGGTCGAGCATGCGCATCTTCGGCCGCGTGTCCTGGATCGCGGAATACAGCGCCACGGGCACGTGCACCAGCCCGAAGCTGATCGCACCTTTCCATAGCGCGCGGGGGTTGACGCTGGCCATGGCGCAGCTTAGGGCGCCGGCGGCGGGCGGCGCTGTAGGCGGGAAGGCGGGCCGTTTGTGGGCCGGCGCCGCCGGGCCCGGGCGGCGGCTACAGCAGCGTGATCCGCCGCGCGACGGGATCGATCTCCACCTCGGCCGCATGCGGAATCGCTTGCGTGATGTCGGTGTCGAAGCCCGCCAGCATGGTGATGCCGCCGAAGGCCGCGCCCTGCACGAGGATGGGGTTGACCGTGTTGAACACGATGGCCAGCGGCACCTTGCTGCGCGACGCCATCTCGTGGAGCATCCACGCGCTGGCGACGCCGCCCTTGGCCGTGTCCAGCACGAGGATGCGCCCCACGTAGGACTGTCCGGCCAGCTTGTGCGCCGGCCGCGAGAAGACACCCGCGAGCCGGTCCAGGTCGTAGCGCGCCGAGAAGCCGTCGCTGGCCACCAGGGCCTGGCCGCGCACGGGCTTGCCGATGGCGTGGCGGGCGATGAAGCTGCGGCTGTCGTTCATTCGATTCTCCCCGTGCGCGCCGCCTCGACGCAGCGCTCCATGGAGGCGAGCATCGGCACGTAGCCGTAGCCCCCCAGGATGTTCACCAGCTTGGCGCTGTTGGTCGCCAGGCGCTTCCAGCCGTTGGCCTCGGCGATCTCCCGTGCATAGGACTGGTAGAAGCACATGCCCGAGAGCACCGAGCCGCCGGCCGCCTCGATGCGCTGCGTGAAGCCGAGCCGGTCGGCGTCGGGCTTGACCTGCGGGCTGGTCACGGCCAGCAGGGGCCGCACGAAGCGCTGGCCTTCGCACAAGGCGGCCAGGTCGCGCAGCTCGTACAGGCTCAGCTGCGGCGCGGAGAAGACCACCACGTCGATGTCCTTGTCCACCGCGTAGGCCTGCTGCAGGGCCTGCACCTCGGCCTGGCCGACGCGATGCGCCACGGGGAGCTTGTCGCCCCCCACGTCCTGCAGGCGCTGCGCCTCGGGCGTGATGCCCACCAGGTGGAACAGCGCGATGGAGCCGAAGCTCGCCATGGCCGCGCCGAAGTGCTTCATGGCGTCCGAACCCGGCGCGCCTTCCAGGCCTTCGACCACCGGGACGGACCAGTAGTTGCCGGCCAGCCGCCCGACCACGCCGCCCAGCGCGCCCCAGTCGTTGAGGGTGCGGGGCGTGAAGTCGGTGCGGATGCGCAGCGTCGCCTGGCGCTGCGCATCCAGGTGGAAGCCGTAGCGCGGCGTCCGCCCGGTCATGCCGGCGGCCAGCGCCGAAGGGCCGCCCTCGAAATTGGAGCGCGCGCCGCAGATGGCGTTGCTGTAGATCACCACGCCGGTGTCGCCGAAGGCCACGTGCTCGCCGCGGGTGGGCGCCTGGATGGTCTGGTAGTTGATGCAGGTGTCCGTCATGGACACGCCCAGGGCGGTGAAGGCATCGACGGCGCGTCGCTCCAGCGCCACCATCCATTCGGTCTGCCGCAGCTGGCCCGCCTTGGCGAAGTCGGTCCCGCGCGGGTCGGTGATGGTGGGGATGCGCACGCGGCGCTGCCCACCTTCGGTCTTCGCGAGCTTCTCCAGCCACATCACGCCGGCCTGTCCCAGGCTTTCGGTGTCGGCCATGATGTGCGCCTGCGTCACCGGCACGAAGTCCTCCGCGCCGAAGAAATCCCCCACGGCGATCTGGTGCTCCAGGCACAGCTTGGCGATGGGCCCGGCCTCGCCGGCGAGGATGGCCCGCTCTTCGTCGTTCAGATTCATGAGACTCCTTGCGTCCGTCAGTCCAGCGCCGCGCCGGAGTCGCGCACGGCCTTGCCCCACTTGGCCAGCTCGGCCCGGTTGAACTCCTCGAAGCCCACGGGCAGCGGGGCCGAAGGCGTCACGCCCAGGTTGCCCAGCTTGTCGCGGAAGGCCTCGGAGCGCACGACCTTCTCGATCTCCTTTCGCAGCAAGGCCGCCTCGCGCGCCGGCAGCTTCGCGGGGGCGAACACGCCCCACCAGGCTTCGGCGTCGAAGTCCTTCAGGCCGGCCTCGGCCATGGTGGGCACCTCGGGCAGCACGGGCGAGCGCGTCTTGCTGCTCACCGCCAGCGCGCGCAGGCGGCCGCTCTTGATGTGGCTCTGCACCGACTGCACGGGATCGAACATGACGGGGATCTGCCCGCCCACCAGATCGGTCACGGCCGGCGCGCTGCCCTTGTACGGCACGTGCTTGAGCTTGACGCCCGCGCTGCTGGCGAACAGCTCGCCGGTCAGGTGCCCGGGCGTGCCGTTGCCGGCCGAGCCGTAGGCGATGCCGCCCGGATCGCGCCGTGCGGCGGCCACCAGCTCCTGCAGGCTCTTGTAGGGCGTGGAGGCATTCACCACCAGCGCCACCGGCGCGCTCGCCGCCAGGCCCAGCGGGGTGAAGTCCTTCAGGGGGTCGTAGGGCAGCTTCTTGTACAGGCTGGCGTTGATCGCCTGCGTGCCCACCGTGCCCATGAGCATGGTGTAGCCGTCGGGCGCGGACTTGGCGACCATGTCCGCCGCGATGGAGCCGCCCGCGCCGCCCTTGTTCTCCACCAGCACCTGCTGGCCCAATGCTTCGGACAGCAGTTGCGCCAGCGGGCGGGCCACGATGTCGGTCGGGCCGCCGGCGGGGAAGGGCACCACCAGCCGCAGCGGCTTGCTCGGGAACGCCTCCTGTGCCCCGGCGGGCGCCCAGGCGTGCAGCGGCAGGGCTGCTCCTGCGAGTGCGGCCTGAAGCAGCCGCCTGCGCTGCAGCCGCAAGGCCTGCATCAATTCGGAAGAACGCCTGTCGCTCATGTCTCGCTCCTCAGGGTGGATCGACGGGAAGAAGGCACGTGATGGATGCCGCGCGCCAGCTCGATCTCGCCGGCGACGCGCAGGCGGAATTCGTAGCGCTCGGGAAGGATGTGGATCTGCATGAACTCGCACACGCGGGGGCCGGCGAAGGACTGGCGCTCCATGAGCAGCACCATGCCGGGCCGGGGCGGGCCGAGCAGGGCACCGATCTCGCGCGGCGGGCGGCCGCAACGGATGGTCACCTCGGCCCGCTCGACCGCCAGGCCCAGGTACTGCGCGAGGATCTCGTACACCGTCAGGTGCTCGGCGCGCGGGCGGCCGAGTGGCGCCGCCTCGGCCGGCAGGTAGGCGCTGACCACTGCGAACGGCTTTCCTTCCATGGCGTACACGCGTCGCAGCCGCACCGGCAGGTCCAGCCCGTGCGGCGGCACGCCATCCAGCGCGCCACCGTCCACAGCCCAGTCCACCAGCCGCGTCTCGGGCTCGATGCCCTGGCTGCGCAGCGACTGGTAGAAGCCCTGCAGCGCATCCAGGTCGTGCTGCACCACGCGGCCGGCGACGAAGGTGCCCTTGCCACGGTGCGCGCTGGTCTTGCCGCTGCGCGCGAGCAGGGCGATGGCCTGCCGCACCGTCACCCGGCTCACGCCGTGCTCGGCCATCAGCTCGGGCTCGCTCGGCAGGCGGTCGCCGGGGCGCAGCTCACCCGCGGTGATGCGCGCGAGCAGCTGCGCGGCGAGCTGCCTGTACAGCGGCACTTCGCTGTGGCGGTCCAGGGGGGGAGGGCGGCGGGGCATACCGGGGGCGACTAAGTTGTATTAGAACGTCCCATTCTGGCGCGGATGGAGGTGCGGGTGCAATGCGTCGGATGGGGGGCTATGGAAAACCCTGAGCTGCGGTGCGCCGACCTGCGCTGCTTCGGGGAGCCCCCACCCCAGCCTTCCCCCAGAGGGGGAAGGAGCCAAACCCCCTCCCCCCCTGGGGGAGGGTTGGGGTGGGGGCCGCGCGCTCCGACCGCGCTGCTTCTCGCGAAGCCCCCATCCCAGCCTTCCCCCAGAGGGGGAAGGCGCGGAAAGGCCTACTGCGCCCGAATGCCCTGCGACTTGATGATTTCAGCGTAGCGGCGGCTGTCGTCCTGCATCACCGCGTCGAACTCCTTCGGGCTCATCGGCGTCGCCTCGGCGGCCATGTTGGCCATCTGCGCCTGCACCTCCGGCGAGGTCGCGACGATGCGGTTGATCTCGCGGTTGAGCCGCTCGACCACCGGCGCGGGCGTGCCGGCCGGCGCGTAGAAGCCGTGGGTGGTACCGGCGTCGAAGCCCTTCAGGCCGACCTCGTGCAGGGTCGGCACGTCCGGGTAGTGCGGCGAGCGCTTGGGCGACGCGGTCGCCAGCATCTTCAATTTCCCCGCCTTCACGTGGGGCAGGGCGATGCCGGGGTCGAAGTAGTAGTCGATCTGCCCCGCGAGCAGGTCCTGCAGTGCCGGCGAGGCGCCCTTGTAGGGCACGTGCACCGCCTTCACGCCGGCCTGCGTCTTGAGCATCTCGCCGGCGATGTGCAGCCCGGTGCCGTTGCCGGCCGAGCCGTACGAGACCTTGCCGGGGTTGGCCTTGACCCACTGCAGGAACTCCTTGACGTCCCCCGCCGGCAGGTTGCCGCGCGAGACCAGGAACAGCGTCATGCGCGCGGCCGGGGCCACGGGCACCAGGTCCTTGGCGGTGTCGTAGGGGAGCTTCTCGAACAGGTGCGGATTGTTGGTGATCACGCTTCCGGCCGTCATGAGCAGCGTGTGGCCGTCGGCCGTGGCCTTGGCGACCTGGTCGGCGCCGATGATGCCGCTCGCGCCGGCCTTGTTCTCGACCACCACGGGCTGGCCCAGCGCCTGGTGCAGCGGCGTGGCAATGGCGCGCGCCAGCAGGTCCGGCGAGCTGCCGGGCGGGAAGTTGACGACCACGCGGATCGGCTTGCTCGGCCAGTCCTGGCCCTGGGCGAAGGCCACGCCCTGCACGCCGGTGGTGGCGATCAGGCCGGCGCAGGCGGCCAGCAGCCCGCGCGTGAGCACGCGCCGGCGGAAGGTGGGTGAGTTCATGGCTTGTCTCCTTGTGGTTTGCTCAAGCCTCCACCGGCAGGCCGGTGAAGTTCTCCGAGAACTGCAGGCGCCCGGGGCGGGTGTCCGTCATGTAGGCGAGGTCCGCGCGCTGGATGCGGCGCAGGAACGGGCTGTGCTCGGGAAACTGGTGCGTCATCGTGCACAGCCCGGCCGAGAAGCGCTGCACCAGCCACATGCGACGCAGGCAGGTGTCCGAGTACTGCGCCAGGCGCTCGCCGGCGCCTTCGCGGTAGTGCGCCACCAGCGCGCGCGCCAGCACCTTGATGTCGGCGAAGGCCGAGTTCAGGCCCTTGGCGCCCGTGGGCGGCACGATGTGCGCGGCGTCACCGGCGAGGAACAGGCGCCCCCACTGCATCGGCTCCACGAGGAAGCTGCGCATCGCGGTGACGGCCTTCTGGCTGATCTTCCCTTCGTTGACCGGCGGCATGCCGTCCACGTCCAGGCGCTTGTGCAGCTCGGACCAGATGCGGTCGTCCGACCAGTTGTCGGGGTCTTCGTCGGGTGCGCACTGCAGGTACAGCCGCGTCACCGTCGGCGTGCGGATGCTCTGCATGGCGAAGCCGTCCTCGTGGCAGCCCCAGACGATCTCGTTGGTGGCCGCCGGCGCTTCGGCCAGGAAGCCCAGCCAGCCGAAGGGATAGACCCGGTCGAAGACCTTCAGGCGGTCCGCGGGAATGGCCTCGCGGCTCACGCCGCGGAAACCGTCGCAGCCGGCGACGAAGTCGCACTCCAGCCGCGCGGGCTCGCCCCGGTGCTCGTAGTGGACCACCGGCCGGTCGCTGTCCAGTCCTTCGATGCGGGTGACGGGCGCCTCGTACAGCACGGCACCGCCGTCGCGCTCGCGGGCGTGCATCAGGTCGGTGACCACCTCGTGCTGCGGGTACACCCAGACGTTGCGCCCGATCTCGGCCTCGAAGTCGATGCGGCGCGAGCGGTTGCCGAAGCGGAAGTCCAGCGCGCGCTGCTTGAGCGCCAGCTGGTCCAGCCGCTCACTCAGGCCCAGTTCGCGCAGCATCTCCACCACGCCCTGCTCCAGCACCCCGGCCCGCAGGCGGCTGCGCACGTGCTCGCGCGCCGAGCGTTCCAGCACCACGGACTCGATGCCGGCCAGGTGCAGCATGTGCGAGAGCATCAGCCCGGCCGGCCCGGCGCCGATGATGGCCACCTGCGTTCGCATCACGCCGCCTCCTCGAAGGTGATGAGGCCCATGCCCGTGGTCATGGGCGCGTAGTAGTTGCGGTGCACGCGGCGCGCACCTTGCGACAGCGCCCCGCGCATCACCAGCCACATGATCAGCTCGATGCCCTCCACGCCGTACTTGCGCATCAGCGTCTCGTGCGTGAATTCGGTGATGCTCTCGGGATCGTTCTCCAGCCGGTCCAGGAAGTCCAGGTCCTCGGCCTCGTTCATCGCGCCGAACTGCGGGCCGGTGAGCTGGTGCGACATGCCGCCGGTTCCGATGATGGCCACGCGGATGTCGCGTTCGTAGCTCTCCACCGCCCGGCGGATGGCCTGGCCCAGGCGATAGCAGCGCCGCGCGGTGGGCAGCGGATGCTGCAGCACGTTCACCTCGATCGGGATGGTCGGCACCGGCCAGCTGTCCGGACCCGGGTCGAAGCACAGGTGCATGGGCACCAGGAAGCCGTGCTCCACGGCCATCTCCTGGCAGATCGTGAGGTCGAACTCGTCATAGACGAGGCTGGTGCACAGGTGCTGCGAGAACGCGAGGTCGCCGGGGACGGGCGGCAGCGGCCGCACGCCGAAGCCCTCGTCGGCGACGGGGTACTGCGCCGCGCAGCCCACGGCGAAGGTGGGGTACTTGTCGAAGAAGAAGTCGGCGCCGTGGTCGTTGTAGACCATGAGCGCCACGTCGGGCTTGACGCGCTGCAGCCATTCGCGCACCGGCACGTAGGCATCGAACAGCGGCTTCCAGGCCGGGTTCTCCGTCTTCTTGCGGTCGTAGGCGCCGCCGATGGACGGGACGTGCGAGGTGCCGATGCCGGCGATGATTTTTCCCATCAGGTCGCTCCCGGTGCATTGCGCGTGGCAAGGAACTGCTCGTAGGTTTCCCCACGCATCTGCGCGCCCATGGTGTACAGGCCGTTGCCGGTCACGACGCCGAGCTTGAGCAGGAAGTAGATGTTGGCGCCGTGGGCGAGCAGGCCGGCGAAGTCGCGCGCCCGCACCAGCGCCTTCTCGTCCTCGCTCAGGCCGTGGGCGGCCATGAACGCTTCTTCGTCGCGCTTGTACGCGTCGCGGTTTGCCGCGCTGGACAGGGCGTTGCACATCTTGTTGATGCGATAGCCCTCGGCGGACATGCGCAGGTCGAACACGTCGGAACCCGCGATCTTCGTTCCGGGTCTGAGTTGAACGTCAGGGGTCATGCGGGCCAGTTTAGGATCGGCACCGGTTGTTCATCTATACAACCATTTACATGAAAGAGATCGATGAGTCTCTCGGACCCGCGCACCGTCGATGACCTGCTGAACCTGCGCCTGAGCTGCCTGCTGAACGTGAGTGGCGCCATGGTCACGCGACTGTGCGAGGGGCGCTACGGGATCACGCGGCGCGAGTGGCGCCTGGTGGCGCTGCTGGCCGCGCATGGCGAGATGTCACCGTCGGAGCTGGCCGCGCGCGCCCAGCTCGAGCGCGCCCGCGTCTCGCGCCTCATCACTGAACTGGTCGCCAAGGGCCTCCTGGCCCGCCACGCCGACGCCGAGGACAAGCGCCGCGCCACGGTGCGGCTCACCGCCGAGGGCGTCGAGCTGTTCGAGGACCTGTTCCCCCGCTCGGTAGCCTTCAACAACGAGGTGCTCGCCGCCCTCACGTCCACGGAGCTGGTCGCCTTCGACGCGGCCCTTGCCAAACTCACGCAGCGGGCGACGCAGATCGCCGCCCTGAAACCCGTGCAGGAGAAAGCTGATCGGCGCCACGGTGGCGCCCGGCGCGTGCGGCGGGGGTGAGCTGGCGCGCTCGCGCCGACATGCTCAAGCTCTGAATTTGGCACCCGGCAGGGGCCCTGTCCTACTAGAGCCACATGGATGATCGCCCACCATGTCGGTCATCGGGAAAGAGCGCGACCAGCGCCGATCCCATCCGCAGGGAGACAAAGGCATGAACTCCGTCCAGCAGCAAGACACCCCCTTGAAGTCGGCGCACCCGTTCCGCTGTGCCTCGGTGAACGGCTCGCACATCTACACGAGCTGCGGCACCGTGGTGCTGCGTTCGGCCGGACTCGCGCTGCCGCGCATCTCGCGCATCTTCTACGCCCGGCGCGTGCCCAAGACGCACTGCTGGGTGCAGGCCAGCGCCTGAACGCCCATCCGCGCTTCGGCCTGTCCGCCCGCGGGAGGCCAACCCGCCGATCAACAGCTCTATAGCTCTATTGCTTCACTGATGGCTCGTGGCTAGACTGGCGCGATGCCGGTTGCCGCTTCGCCGATCCTCGCCCGCTTCCAGGCCACGCCCGCCGGGCTGCCCAAGCATGCGCGGCTGCGGCAGGCCATCATCGGCGCGGTGGAGTCCGGCGAGCTGCCGGTCGGCAGCAAGGTCACCGGCGAGCGCCAGCTGAGCGAAGCCCTGGGCCTGAGCCTGGGCACCACCCAGAAAGCCCTGGGCCGGCTGATGGACGAAGGGTTCCTGGAGCGCCGCCACGGCCATGGCACCTTCGTGGGCAGCGCGCGCCAGGCGATCGCCGGTTCCTGGCACTTCCGCTTCTGCGCGCCCGAGGGCGGCCCCGAGCTGCCGGTCTTCGCCACCATCGTCGAGCGCCGCATCGAGACGGCCGACGGCCCCTGGTCCGAGGTGCTCGGCCCCGACCCCAGGGGCTACGTGCTGGTCCGCCGGCGCCTGGACATCGGCGGGAAGTTCCATTGCGCCAGCCGCATGTACCTGCCCGCGAGCCGGTTCGCCCGGCTGGTGCGCATGGCCGAGAAGCGGCTGGCCGACACCAACCTCAAGCTCGTGCTGGCCGAGGAGTTCTCCGCGCCCACGCTGCATTCCGAGGGCCTGGCCTTCGTGCGCACGCCCACGCCAGAGGACGCGCGGCTCATGGGCCTGTGGCCCGAGTCCGCCGGCCCCGGGCTGCAGCTGCACATCACCGGCCGCAGCCTCGGCCGCATCCCCATCAGCTTCCAGGTGGTGAGCGTGCCGCCCACGCCCTATGCCCTGAAGCTCGATTTCAATCCGCCACCTCCGGTGTCCTGACCGCATGCGCAACAACGCCTTCCACTCCACCTACCTGGCCGACCGCGCCGGCCACGCGAGCATCACGCCCGCCACGCCGGTCGAGGCCGGCGCCTTCGCCTCCTGGACCCTGACCTACACCGCGGGCTACTTCGGCATCGACGACACCGGCAGCCTCAAGATCGTCCACCGCTTCGCCAGCGACATGGGCAAGCCGCAGTTCACCGACCCGAAGGGCTGGAACTACGTGAGCGCCGAGGCCAGCAACGGCGCGGTGCTGGAGCTGCGCTACGACCAGAAGGGCAATGTCCGGCCCTGGGACAAGACGATCTCCATCCGCGTGCAGCGCGGCTTCCTGCGCGAGGGCGACACCATCACCGTGCGCCTGGGCGACACGCGCGGCGGCTCGCCCGGCATGCGGGTGCAGACCTTCAGCGAGCCCACCTTCGAGTTCCGCGTGCTGGTGGATGCATTCGCCACCTACAACTTCGTCGAGCTGCCCGAGCAGCCCACGGTGCCCGTGGTCGCCGGCCCCCCCGTCCTGTTCAAGGCCATCCTGCCCACGCAGCGGCGCGTGGGCCAGGCCTTCGCGCTCGGTTTCAAGGGCGAGGACCGCTGGGGCAACCCCAGCCACCGCGTGAGCGGCCGCTTCACGCTGGAACCGTCCGTTCCCGTGGAGAACCTGCCGCCGCACGTCGATGTGGTGGAAGGCGCGCTGGCCACCCGCATCGACTCGCTGCGCGTGGCCGAGCCGGGCGAGCTGGTGGTCACCGTGCGCGACGCGCAGGGGCAGCTGGTGTGCACCAGCAACCCGCTGCGCATCGCCACCCACGTGGAGCTGCTGCCTTTCTGGGCCGACCTGCACGGCCAGTCCGAGGAGACCATCGGCACCAACTCGGCCCGCGAGCTGATCGAGTTCGCGCGCGACACCGCCTTCCTGGACGCCATGAGCCACCAGGGCAACGACTTCCAGATCACCACCCCCTTCTGGGAGCAGCTGAACGCCCTCACGCGCGAGTACAACCGCGACGGCAGCTTCATCATCTTCCCGGGCTACGAATGGTCCGGCAACACCGGCCTGGGCGGCGACCGCAACGTGATGTTCAAGCACGAGGGCCGCACCATCCACCGCTCGCACCACGCGCTGGTGGAGGACCTGTCCGATGTGGCGACCGACGCGAACAGCGCCGCGGACCTGTTCCGCGCGCTGGAGGGTGAGGACTGCGTGGTCTTCGCCCACATCGGCGGCCGCTACGCCGACATCCGCCAGGCGCACGACGCGCGCATCGAGCGGTCGATCGAGATCCACTCCGACTGGGGCACCTTCGAGTGGTTGCTGGAGGACGCCTTCGACCAGGGCTTTCGCGTCGGCATCCTGGCCAACTCCGACGGCCACAAGGGCCGCCACGGCGCGAGCCACCCGGGCGCTTCGCTCTTCGGCGCCTATGGCGGCCTGTCGTGCCTGCTGGCGCGCGAGCTCACCCGCGACGCGCTCTTCGAGGCGCTGCGCCGCCGCCACCACTACGCCACCACCGGCTGCCGCGCGCACCTGGACCTGCGGCTGCGCTTCGATACCCCGGCATCGCTGTACAGCGACGACCCGGCCCTGGGCGGGAAAGTGGCCGGCCAGGTGAGCGAAGCCCGCATGGGCGACATCCTGCGCTGCGCGGACGAGGCGGTGACGCTGGAGGTGGACCTCTCGGCGGGTGCGCCCATCGAGCGCATCGAGATCCGCAACCGCATGCAGGTGCTGGAGACCTGGCGACCTTTCGACGAGGCCGCGCTCGGGCGGCGCATCCGCATCGTCTGGGAAGGCTCGGAGTACCGGGGGCGCGGTCGCCAGAGCGTCTGGGACGGCAGCGCCACGCTGGAGGACAACCGCATCGAGCGCGCCACGCCCATCAACCTCTGGAACATCGACAAGCCGCTGCGCCAGACCGCGCCCGGGCGGCTCGAGTGGGCCGCGCTCACCACCGGCGGCTTCGGCGGCGCCGACCTGCTGCTGGCCGACGCGCAGGCCGGCACCCTGGTGCTGGACACGGCGCTGGTGAAGGCGCAGATCCCGCTCGCCCACATCGGCGCCGACGACCTGGTGCTGGAGACCGGCGGCGGCATCCAGCGGCGCATGCGCGTGTTCCGCCTGCCCGAGGACAACACCACGCGCACGGCAAGCATTCGCCGGCGCATCCCGCGCAGCGCCGCGGAGGACGCGCTCTATGTCTGCGTCACGCTGGAGGACGGCCACCGCCTCTGGTCCAGCCCCATCTACCTGCTGCGCTGAGGCGCGGCCGGGTTCCGAGTTCCCTGTCCCTCGTCGTCCTGAAGGAGCTTTCATGAGAATCCGTCGCCTGCGCTTCCTCGCCCTTTCGCTGGGGCTCGCCGCCGTCCCCTGGCTCGCCCAGGCCCAGGCGCCCGCCTTTCCGAACAAGCCGATCCGCCTGATCGTGCCCCTGGCAGCCGGCAGCACCGCCGACATCCTCTCGCGCACCATCGGCAACGAGCTGGCCCAGGCCACCGGGCAGACGGTGGTGGTGGACAACAAGCCGGGCGCCGGCGGCACCATCGCCATGGCCGAGCTTGCGCGCAGCGCGCCCGACGGCCACACCATCGCCTTCGCCTCCCAGGGCACGCTGGTCTTCAACCAGGCCCTGTACTCCAAGCCGGGCTACGACTCGCTGAAGGACTTCGCGCCCATCGTGCTGGTGGGGGGCGTCTCCAACGTGATGATCGTGCCGCCCGGCAGCCCGGCCAAGTCCGTGGGCGACGTGATCGCCGCCGCCAAGGCCAAGCCGGGCATGACCTTCTCCTCGGGCGGCAGCGGCACCAGCCACCACCTCTCGGGCGTGCTCTTCGGCCAGATGACCGGCACGCAGCTCACGCACGTGCCCTACAAGGGCGCACCGCAGGGCATCCTGGCGGTGATGAGCGGCGAGGTGGACATGGGCTTCTTCAACACGCCCACCGTGCTCACGCAGATCCGCGAGAACAAGCTGCGCGGCCTGGCCGTGACCAGCCTGGGCAAGTCCGCGCTGCTGCCGGACCTGCCCACCCTGGACGCGAGCGGCGTGAAGGCCTATGAGGTCAACACCTGGTTCGGCTTCGTCGCGCCCGCGGGAACCCCGCTGGCGGTGGTCGACTCCCTGCACGCGCGCATCGGCAAGATCCTGGCGATGCCGGCGGTCAAGGAGAAGCTCGCGGCGCAGGGCTTCGAGATCGCCCCCCTGGGCCCGCCGGGCTCGTTCACGCAATTGATCCGCGACGACCTCGCGAAGTGGCCTTCCATCATCAAGGCGGCCGGAGCGAAGGTGGATTGAGCGGCGGGAACGCACCAGGGTCTGCGGCGCGCAAGCGCCTGGTGCTGGCCGGTGCCGGGCACGCGCATGCCCTCGTGCTTCGCTCGCTCGCACGGGCGCCGCTGCCGCAGGTCGAGCTCGTCGTGGTCGCGCCGCAGCCGCTCGCACCGTATTCAGGCATGGTGCCCGGCTGGCTGGACGGCCGCTACGCGTACGAAGACATCGTGATCGACTTCGCGGCCCTGTGCCGGGCGGCCGGCGCGCGCTTCGTGCCGGCCTCGCTGCACGCCCTGGACACCGAAGCCCGCGTGCTCACGCTCGACACCGGGGAACGGCTGTCCGCCGACCTGCTGTCGCTCAACGTCGGCTCCACGCTTCGGGCACCGCGGCTGGACGCTGCGGAAGTCCTCGCCCTGCGTCCCTTGCCGGCCCTGCGCAGGGCCTATGAAGCCTTGACCACGCGCTGGGCGCGCGAACCCGCAAGCGCGCCCGCGCTCGTCGCGGCCGTGGGCGGCGGGGCCGCCGGCGCGGAATGCCTGCTGGCCGTGCTGGCGCGCCTGCGCCGGCTCCATCCGGACCGCCCGGTGCGCGGCTTGCTGCTCACGCGCGGCGACCGGCTGGTGCCGGACCTGTCCGCAGCGGCGCGCCGTGCCCTGGAGCGCGCGCTGGCCCGCGCCGACGTGGACGTGAAGCTGCAAACCGACGGCTCGGCGGCAACGCTGCAGTCGGCTGGCCTGGTGCTCTGGGCCACCGGCGCGCAGGCGCACGCGTGGCAGCTCGATCCGGCCCGGCGCGGTGCGCTGGCCGTGGACGAGGAGGGCTTCGTGCGCATCGATGCCCGGCTGCGCTCGGCCTCGCATCCCTGGGTGTTCGCGGCCGGCGACTGTGCCCGCTGGTCCGAGCCGCTGCCCAAATCCGGGGTGGTCGCGGTGCGCATGGGCCCCGTGCTCGCGCAGAACCTGCGCTCGGGGCTCGGGCAGGGTGCGTGGCGCAGCTACGTTCCCCAGCGCGCGCACCTGAGCCTGCTGTCAACGGCCGATGGACGGGCGATCGCGTCGCGCGGGCGCCTTGGTGGCGCCGGGCGCTGGGCCTGGCACTGGAAGCACCGCATCGACCAGTCCTTCGTCGCCGGGTTCCGGTCAAGCTCATGATTTCCCCTGAAGCGGCCTCTTCGTAGCCGAGCGTTACGCGGCGCGTTCCTACCGTTCAGCCGCGGGCCCGGCAGCAAAGCCAAGTCTCTGCAGCACCCCGCACGCAAAGTTGCGGACGTTGCGATTGCTCGCGCTTGCGCGATTCGCCGCTCGCAACATGAAGGCGCAGAGCCACCTCGGCGACTGCAAGGGGAGGAACACACGATGGACCCGGCTACCGCGGCATCGGCGCCTGCGCTTTCGCAACTGCGTGCCTTCACCCAGGTCCTGTCCGACGCGACAGGCCATCCCTTCGCCCAGCACGAGGACCTGCACGCCTGGTCGGTCGCCCACTGGCGTGAGTTCTGGCGCCACTTCGCGCAGCAGCACGCGTTGCCGCTGGGCATCGCGGGGTCCCTGGACCCGGTGTGCGTCGGGGACGACATCGAGCAGGCGCGCTTTTTCCCGCAGCTGCGGCTCAACTACGCGCGGGCGCTGCTCGGCCCCGCCGCCGCGCCCGACGCGGCGCCGGCACTGCGGGCCTGCCATGCCGATGGCAGCGTGGAGTCCTGGAGCCGTGGCGAGTTGCACGAGCAGGTCGCCCGCCTGGCGGCCGCACTGTCGGCGCGTGGCCTGGGCGAGGGCGACCGGGTGGTGGCGCTGATGCGCAACGACGGGGGCGCCGTCATCGCCGCGCTTGCCGTCACCGCGCTGGGCGCCACGCTCTCCTGCGCGTCGCCGGACATGGGCGTGGACGCGGTGCTCGACCGGTTCGGCCCGCTCGCCCCACGCCTGTTCATCGCCCACACCGCCAGCCGCCCCTTCGACAGCGGCCCGCCGCTGGCGGAGAAGGTGGACGCGGTGGCGCGGCGCCTTCCCAGCCTGGCGTTCCTGCTGCAACTGGACGAGGGACCGGCGGCCTGCACCGGCGCGTGGCAGAACCTGCTGCTGGCCGACGCACTGGCCAAGCCGGTGGAGGACGGGCAGGCGGCCTGGCCGGATTTCCCCTTCGAGCAGCCGCTGTTCATCATGTTTTCATCGGGCACCACCGGCCGGCCCAAGTGCATCGTGCACGGCGCCGGCGGCAGCCTGCTGGAGCACCTGAAGGAGCACCGGCTGCACACCGATCTGCGGCCGGGCGACCGCCTGTACTTCCACACCAGCTGCGGCTGGATGATGTGGAACTGGCAGCTCTCGGCCCTGGCCTCGGGCGTGGAGATCGTCACCTACGACGGCCCCATCTCCAGCGTGGAGCGACTGTGGGAACTGGTCGCGCAGGAACGCGTGACGGTCTTCGGCACCAGCCCTGCGTACCTGCGCATGTCCGAGCAGGCGGGCCTGGTGCCCCGGGACCGCTTCGAGCTGGGGGCGCTGCGCCTGCTCATGTCCACCGGCGCGGTGCTCCATGCCAGCCAGTTCCGCTGGGTGCGCGACAGCGTGGGGCCGGTGCCGGTGCACTCCATCTCCGGCGGCACCGACATCATCGGCTGCTTCGTGCTCGGCCATCCCGAGCTGCCGGTGGCCGATGGCGAATCGCCCTGTCGCAGCCTGGCCATGGACGTGCAGGCCTGGAAGGCGGGCAGGGCGACCGAGGGGGTGGGCGAGCTGGTCTGCGCGACGCCCTTTCCCTCGCGGCCGCTCGGCTTCTTCGGCGACGTGGACGGCGCGCGATTCCACCAGGCCTACTTCGCGCGCCACCCCGGCGTGTGGACGCACGGCGACCTGGTCGAGATCACGCCGAGCGGCGGCGCGCGCATGCACGGGCGCTGCGACGGTGTGCTCAACGTGCGCGGCATCAAGTTTGCGCCGCAGGAAGTCATCGGCCTGCTGCAGGACATCGGCGGCGTGCGCGAGGCCATGCTGGTGGAGCGGGCGGCCGGGGAGGGCGAGACGCAGCTGCTCGCGCTGCTGGTGCTCGCGCCCGGCGAGGCGCTGGAAGCCGCGCGCATCGCACGGCTGCGCCGGGAAATCGCCACCCGCCTGTCTCCCGCGCACGTGCCAGACCGCTTCGTGGCGGTGCCGGAACTGCCGGTGACCCACAGCGGCAAGCCCTCGGAGGCCGCGGCGCGGGCAGCGGTCCAGGGTGAGGTGGCGGGCAATGCAGGGGCGCTGCGCAATCCACAGTGCCTGGCGACGATCCGCGAGGCCTGCGAGCGCGCGTTGGTGCACACCGCCGCGGACGGCGGCGACCTCGCGCTGCGGCTGCGTGCGCTCTGGTCCGAGCTGCTCGGGGTGCCGGAGATCGGACTTGACGACCACTTCTTCGAGCTCGGCGGCAACTCGCTGCTGGCGGCCCGCGTGCTCGCGCGCGTGCGGGAATGGACCGGCAGCAGCCTCACGCTCGGCGCGCTGGTGCAGGCGCCGACGATCGGCGAATTGATCGCGCTGCTGGCCGAAGGCGCCCAGGTGCGCACCCAGGCTTCGTCGCTTGCCGTGTGCATGCGCGAGGGCCAGGGGGCGCCCCTGTTCCTCGTGCACGGCATGAGCGGGACGGCCATGGAATGCTGGGCGCTGCTGCGCGCCCTGAGGACGCCGCGTCCCGTCTGGGGACTGCAGGCGCGGGGCATCGACGGCGAGGAGGAGCCCCAGTCGCGCGTCGGGGAGATGGCGGCGCTCTACATCCGGCAGATGCGCCGCATCCAGGCCCAGGGACCGTATGCGGTCTGCGGCTTCTCCTTCGGCGGCGTGGTGGCGCTGGAGATCGCGCGCCAGCTGCGCGCCGCCGGCGAGACGCTGTCGCTGGTGTGCCTGCTGGACCCGCACGTCCGCCAGGACCTCGGCCCGGCCGCGCGCCTGCGCCAGCGCGCGGTGCACGTGACGCGCCGGCTGCTGCAGCTGCCCCCGCGCGAAACCGCGCGGCGACTGGGCCGGGCGGCGCAGCGCCTCGTCGAGCAGGTTCAGGAGCGGGCCGGCTGGCGACCGCCGCGGCGCGCCAGCGAGGGCATCGACATGCCGCCCGCGCAGGCCCGCGTGTACGACCACATGTCGGCGGCGCTGGCGGCCTACCGGCCGGAGGCTTACGAGGGCAGTCCGGTGCTGTTCGTCCACGCGCGCGTGCCGCTGGAAGGCTATTTCGATCCCATGCCGGTGTGGCGCCACGTGCTGCGGGGCGGCCTGCGCGTCGTGGTGATCCCGGGCGAGCACATGCAGCTGGTGCGGGCACAGGCCGATCGCGTCGCGGCCGTGATCGACGAGGCCCTGGCGCCGCCGCGAGGCGAAGCGGCGGACACCCGGTCCACGCCGCAGGCGGGCGCGGTGTCGAGCGGCATCCGTCCGGCGGCCTGAGGCACCCTGGCGGCGATCGAGGTCACGCGGCGCTACGCCTTTCGCGCGTGCGCGCCGCCGGCCGCGGCCAGTCCGATGGCCTCCGCCAGGCGCAGCGCGTAGTCGCCGGGAATCACCATCATCGTTTCGACCTCGTCGAAGGCGTCACGATGGCGTATGACGACGTTGCCGTGGCGGTCGGTGTCCACCGTGAGCGCGTCGGCGGACGAGGGCGAGACGGACCAGACGGATCGTGTCGCCGGGGCTGTTCGGAAATCTTCCATGCGGGCTGCTCCTTGTCGCGAACCGGTCGTCAACCGGCCTTGCGTGCTGCTCATGCTCGCGCTTGACGACCCCCTGCGGCTGTAGGCGCGCTTCCGTGCAACATGACCCGTTCGGCCTATTTGCGGCGCGCGCGCAACGCGCCAGGGCCGATACCAGGCGAATACAAAACAGCGGATTCCTGAAATTCGCGCAATACCGCCGCCGCCAACACTGGAGGCCAGTCACAGGGGCAAGGCGGTACACGGAGCGAAGGACGCCTTGCCAACCTCCCTTGATTGCCTTCGCCGTTCAGGAGCACACCATGACCTTCCAGTCCATCACCCATTCCGTGGCCTACGCGACCACCGTCGTCGCCGCAACGCTCGCCGCCACGCTGGTCGCCAGCAGCGCTCGCGCCGAAGGGCCCATCGCCTATCCCAGCGCGCCCATCGTGAGCGAGCGCAGCCGCGCCGAAGTCCAGGCCGAGGTCCGCGACAACCGCCAGGCCATCAGCGCGCAGGCCACCGAGTGGGCGCTGCAGCAGCACACCGCCCAGCCGTTCATGAGCATGCTGAGCCGCGCCCAGGTCCGGGGCGACTACATCGCCGCGCGCGAGCAGGTGGACGCGATGACCTCCGAGGACAGCGGCTCGGCCTACCTGGCCTCGCACGCGACTCGTTTCCCCAGCGGCGTCGCGCTGGCCAGCAGCGCGTTTCGTTGAACCCGTCACCGGGCCGCGCCGAGTCCGCCGCGCCAGGCGACTCGGCCGGCACGTGCAACCCGCACGTAACGCGCGTGTATCGCCGAGGAAATTCCGCGCCGCCAGAGCTCCGGCTGTCTCTAGACTTGGACATGAGCGCGCACCCCCGTCCGCCTCTCGATCTCGGCTCGGTCGGCCCCGCAGGGCCCACCGAGCCTCTTCTTCGTCTTGCGCTCGCGTCCGCGCATCCCGGCGGTCCCGGGCTCTTCGCCGACCTGGCCACCGAACTCGCGGCCGCCCTGCAGGCGCCGGCGGTCCTGGCCGCCGTCTTCGATGGCGAGGAGCCTTCCCACCTGCAGTCGCTGGCGCTGTGCGTGGACGGTGAACTGCGCGAAGGCGTGGACCTGCCGGTCACCGAGCTCCCCTGTGTCCTGGAGCCGGGGCGAGCCGAGTTCCGCTACGTCGCCCAAGGGCTGCGCTGCACCCGCCTTCCCGCGCGGCTGGCCGCTCGCGAGGACATCGACGCCTGCGCCTCGCACGCCCTGCGTGGCAGCAGCGGCGAAGTCATGGGCGTGCTGCTGGTGCTGGACACGCAGCCGGTCGCCGGCGGCGACCCGCGCCATGCGCAGGCCGCGCTCGGGGTCATCGCGGCGCGCATGGCCGCCGAGCTCGAGCGCCAGCGCACCGAAGCCGCGATGCGTGCCGTCGCCCTGGCCGTGTCGGCCGCACCGAGCGGCACCGTCTTCGACGAGCTGGCGCGCATGCTGGCCGCCATCCTCCATGCGGACATCGCGTTCATCGCCCGCTGCGAGGGGGGCACGCCGCGCATGATGAAGACGCTGGCGCTGGTGCGCGACGGCCAGGTGGTGCAGGGCGGCCGGTATGCCCTCGCGGGCACGCCCTGCGACACGGTGCTGGGCAAGCGCTTCCAGGCCTATCCGCAAGGGCTGCAGCAGCAGTTCCCCGAGGACGAGGACGCGCGCATCCAGCACCTGGAAAGCTATGCCGGCTACCCCCTGGTCGCCACCGATGGCACCACGCTGGGCGTGATCTCCATCGCTTCGCGCCGGCCGCTCACGCAGGTGGACCGGGTGCGCGCCACGCTGGAGATCCTCTCGGTGCGCGCAGCCGCCGAGGTCGAGCGCCTGCGCGCGGACGAGCGGCAGCGCCGCTCGCTGGAAGACCTGCGCCAGCGCGAGGAGCAGTACCGCGCCGTGTTCGAGAGCTCGCTGGACGGGCTTTTCGTGTGGGACGAGCAACTGCGCGTCGTGGACGTGAATCCCGCCGGCCTGGCGCTCTACGGCGCCGCCCGCGAGGACGTGATCGGCGCGACGCTCTTTCCCGACAGCCTGCCGGCCGGCTACGTGCAGGCGCGCCTGGCGCCCTTGCGCGATGCGCTTGCCGGCCGCACCAGCCACCTGGAAGCCACGCTGCTGCGCAAGGACGGCGGCGTGTTCGACGCGGACCTGCGCGTCATGCCTTTCCGCCAGGGCGGCCGGGCGCATGCGTTCATGGTGGTGCGCGACATCACCCAGCGCCGGCGCGGCGACCAGATCCTGCGCGACAGCGAGGAGCAGTACCGCACCATCTTCAATGCCTCGGTCGATGCGCTGGTGCTGCGCTCGGCCGATTTCCGGATCGTCGACGTCAACGCCACCTACGAGGCCATGAGCGGCTTCTCGCGCGCGCAGGTGCTCGGCCTGGACCGCGTGCTGGCCAATCCGCCGGAGGTCAGTGCCGAGATCCGCGGCCTGCACCAGCGGGCCCTGGCCGGCCACACCGTGCGGCTGGAGACCGTGCTGCTGCGCCGCGACGGCCACCGCTACGAGCTGGAGCTGCGCGGCGTTCCCATCCTGCACCGCGGCCAGCCCCACGTGCTGTACATCGGCCGCGACATCACCCAGGCCAAGCGCGCCGAGCGGGCGCTGCGCGACAGCGAGGAACAGTACCGCGCCATCTTCAACGCCTCGGCCGATTCGCTGGTCCTGAGGGACGCCAACTACCGCGCGGTGGAGGTCAACCCGGCCTACACCACGCTCAGCGGCTTCACCCGCGACGAAGTCATCGCGGCCGACCGCGTGCTGACCCAGGTCGATCCCGAACTGCGCCGGCGCCACCGCGCCGAGCACGAGCTGGCCCTGGCCGGCCGGCCGCTGCGCTTCGAGGTCACCGGCACGCGCAAGGACGGCAGCACCTGGCAGGGCGAGGTGCGCGGCACGCCCATGAGCTACCGGGGACGGCCGCACGTGCTCTATGCGGTGCGCGACATCACCGATCGCATCGCCGCCGAGACGCGTCGCGCCGAGCTGGAGCGGCAGCTGCGCCAGTCGCAGAAGATGGAGGCCATCGGCCAGCTCACGGGCGGGCTCGCGCACGACTTCAACAACCTGCTCACCAGCGTGCTGGGCTACGTGGCCATGGCGCAGGAGCGGCCCGGGGCCGCGGCCGATCCGGCGCTCGCGCGCCAGCTCGCGCAGGCCCGGCTGGCGGCCGAGCGCGCGCGCGACCACGTGGCCCAGCTGCTGGCCTTCTCGCGCCCGCACCGGGGCGAGCGGCGCCTCGTCACGGCGGCCGACCTGGCGCGCGGCGCGCTGGAGCTCCTGCGGCCGAACCTGCCCTCGTCCATCGGCGTGGAGTTCCTGCCACATGCGGCGGAGGGCGCGCCCTTGCCGCCCGTGCACGCGGACCCGGTGCAGATGGAGCAGGTGCTGATGAACCTGTGCCTGAACGCCCGCGACGCCATGGGCGAGCACGGCACCCTGCGCATCGGCCTCGCGGCCTGCGCGGGCAGCGGCCACTGCGCGTCCTGCGCGGCCTCGCTGGAGGGGACGCGCTGGGTCTGCCTGGAGGTCAAGGACAACGGCCGGGGCATGGGCCGCGAGGTGCTGGATCGCATGTTCGAGCCCTTCTTCACCACCAAGGAGGCCGGCCGCGGCACCGGCATGGGCCTGGCGATGGTGCACGGCATCGTCCACGACCACGGCGGCCACATCCAGGTCGAGTCCGCCCCCGGCCAGGGCGCGAGCTTTCGCGTGCTGCTGCCGGCGGCCGAGGCCGAGGCGGGGGCCCGCACCGCCGCTGCGGCGGACACGTCCGCGCCACTTGCGCCGCTGCGCGGCCAGGTGCTGCTGGTCGAGGACGAGCCCATGGTGGGCGACTACCTGCACGAGCTCATGGCCGGCTGGGGGCTAGGCGTGATCCTGGAACGTGACCCCCTGGCCGCCGCGCGGCGGCTGGACCGGCAGGACGATGCGGTGGACCTGCTGGTGACCGACCACACCATGCCGGGCATGACCGGGCTCGCGCTCGCGCGCCACGCCCGCCAGGCGCGGCCGGGATTGCGGGTGGTCCTGCACACGGGCAACGAAGCCGGCATCGCCGCCGGCGAACTGGCGCCCGCGTGCGTGGACGCGATTTTGCGCAAGCCGGTGGACCCACAGGCCCTGCGGGAGCTGCTGCGCGGACTGCTCGCCCCCTGACGCGGCTGCCCGGGCTGCGTGGGGGCGGCACGCGAAACGTGAGCACTTGAAACGCACCCCTTGCTTAGCTTGCGAGGCGCGCAGCGAGCCCCGGATACTGCGCGACCACTTCCCTTCCAAGGCCCGAGATCCGATGCAAGTCCACAGCAGCCGACCCGTCCTTGTCGAACTCGAAGAGCTCTATCGCATCGCCTTGCGCGAGCACGGCCCGCAGGGTCGTTCCAGCCAGCTGATCGAGCGCAGCCTGGCGCAGGAGCGCCAGGGCGCCCCCCGGACGCAGCAGCCACGGCCGCAGGCCGCCCGCGAGCGCACGCCGGAACGGCCGCGCTGATGCGCCCGCGCCCGTGGACCGGGCGCCGGTGCCTGGGTCAATTGCGGCGGTGAATCGGTCATTCACGCGGGGCGTGCCCGTGCCCACACTGGGTGCGTGCGCGCCGGCTGCAGGTCCCCGGCGGACGCTGCCAAGCCCGGACCTGCCCACCGAACGCATCGGAGCCGATCCATGACCAGCGCCCTTTCGCCCGACCCCGCCGCCCTGCAACAGCGCCTGCGCGGCCATGTGCTCTCGCCCGGCGACGCGGACTACGACACGCGGCGCCAGGTCTGGAACGCGATGATCGACCGCCGCCCGGCCATGATCGCGCGCTGCGCGCAACCGGACGACGTGCCCGAGGCGCTGCGCTTCGCGCGCGACCATGGCCTGGAGGTGTGCGTGCGCGGCGGTGGCCACAACATCGCGGGCAATGCCATCGCCGACGGCGCGCTGATGATCGACTTGTCCGAGATGCGCGCGGTCGCGGTCCTGGCGGCCGAGCGCCGGGCACGGGTGCAGGGCGGCGCCACGCTCGCCGACGTGGACGCCGCCACGCAGCGCGAGGGGCTGGCGGTGCCGCTGGGCATCAACTCCACCACCGGCGTGGCCGGGCTCACGCTCGGCGGTGGCTTCGGCTGGCTCACGCGCGGGCTGGGCATGACGGTGGACAGCCTGGTGTCGGCGCAGGTCGTCACGGCCGACGGGCGCACGGTGCGCGCCAGTGCCGAGGAGAACGCGGACCTCTTCTGGGGGCTGCGCGGCGGCGGCGGCAACTTCGGCGTGGTCACGGAATTCGAGTTCGAGCTGCACCCCGTCGGGCCCGAGATCCACACTGCCCTGGCCGTGTACCCGCTGGAGCAGGGCGCGCAGGTGCTTCGCAACTGGCGCGACTACACCGCTTCGGCGCCCGAAAGCGTGAGCGCCTGGTGCGTCACGCGCTACGCCCCGCCGCTGCCTTTCCTGCCCGCCTCGGCCCACGGCCGCATGGCCGTGATCATCGCCGCGGCCTGCGTGGCGGACGCGAGCGAAAGCGAAGGCCTGCTCGCGCCGCTGCTGCGCCTGGGCGAGCCGGCCGGGTCCATGACGGCCCGCCAGCCCTACGCGCAGTGGCAGCAGGCCTTCGATCCGCTGCTCACGCCGGGCGCGCGCAATTACTGGAAGTCGCACAACTTCGAGCGCGTGCGCGACGAGGTGCTCGACGCCATCTGCGAATTCGGCGACCGGCTTCCCGCCGACGAGACGGACATCTTCATCGGCCACATCGGTGGCGCGCCCAACCGCGTGCCCCAGGACGCCACTGCCTATGCCCACCGCGGTGCGCGCTACGTCATGAACGTGCATGGCCGCTGGCGCGACGCCGCGACCGATGCCGCCGGCGTGGCCTGGGCGCGGGGCCTGTTCAAGGCCTGCAAGCCCTATGCATCCTCAGGCGCCTACCAGAACTTCCTGACCGCGGACGAGACGGGCCGGCAGGAGGAGGCCTGGGGCGCCAACCACGAGCGCCTGCGGCAGCTCAAGCAGCGCTGGGACCCGGACAACGTCTTCCACTTCAACGTCAACGTGCTGCCGGCGGCTTGAGCGGGCCATCGCCAGCGCCGTCCGCCCGGTGCCGGCGCCGCCACACCGAGGGCGGCAGGCCCACCGAGCGCTTGAACGCGCGGCTGAAGGCCGCTTCGGACTCGTAGCCCGCCGCGACGGCAATGCCCGCGATCGGGGTACTGGTCTGCGCCATGAGGCGCGAGGCCGTCTGCATGCGCCAGCGGGCCAGGTAGTGCATGGGTGGCATGCCGATGAAGTGCACGAAGCGCTCGTGCAGGGCCGAGCGCGACAGCCCCGTGCGATCGGCCAGCATCCCGAGCGTCCAGGCCTGCTGCGGCTGCTCGTGCATGAGGCCCAGGACGCATGCGACATGCCGGTCGCGCAGGCCCCGCAACCAGCCGTCGCTGTCGGCGGGCAGGGTGTCGAGATGGGCGCGCAGGCACTCGATCAGCATCAGCTCGCCCAGTCGCTCCAGCATCGCCGCGTGGCCCGGGCGCTCGTCCTCGCAGCCGGCCAGCAGCGCCAGCTCCGGGAGCGCCAGAGCCGCCTTCAGGGCGGGCACGGGCACATGGATGATGCGCGGCAGCGCGGCGAGCAGGGGATCGAACAGGCCCGGCTCGCACTCGAGAAAGCCGCACAGCAGCCTGGGCTGCGCAGCGCCAGCCCGTAGCCGGGCGCCTTGCAGGCGGATGAAGGCAGGGTGCGGGGCGCCGCTCCCGAAGAGGAACGCCTCCTCGGCAGGCTCGGGCAGGGCCGCCGCGCTGGCGAGGCGGTGCGCGTCCCCGTGCGGCAGCACCAGCGCATCGCCGGCCATGAGCTCCAGCGCGGGCTGGCCGGTCACTGCGGCGCAGGCGGCGCCTTGCAGGAGCAGGTGGCAGGCCAGGAGGTGGCCGCCGGAGGCGGCTGCGTGGGTGCGCCTGTCCAGGCGGGGCAGGTCGATGCACCACGGGGGCTCGGCTTCGAAGGCGTGGAACAGCGCAGCGCGCAGCCGCACGCAACGCAGCACGTCCGACACGCTGTCCTGGATCATTGGGAGTGCCTCCCCAGCTGCAGTCTGATTCCGAACGCCGCGCCTGTCATCCCGGATGCCGGCCCCCGCGTGCCGGGAAGCGAACGCCGCCTACAGGCGACGCAGCAACTTGAGGCCTTTGTTACCGCCGGGTCGAACGGTTGACCTCCCGCTCCTGCCTAGCATGGGTCTTCAACTTTGGAGGATCTTTGCAATGACAGCAGCAGGACTTCGAAACACCTCGCGAGGCGTGGTCGCCGTGCTGGCGCTCGCGCTGTCCGCGCAGATGCCCCTGGCGCAGGCCGGCATCGTGGACACCGACGCGCTGGCCACGCCCAGCCAGGCGGAACTCGACCGCGCCAAGGTGCAGGCCTTCATGGACCGCGCGAACGTGAAGGAGCGCATGCAGGCCATGGGGCTGAGCGGCGTCGTCGCCGGCGACCGCGTCGCATCGCTGAGCGAGGCCGAGGTGCACGCACTCGCGCAGCGCATCGACACCGTGCCGGCCGGTGGCCAGCTCACCACGCAGGACTGGATCCTCGTCCTGCTGGGCGTCCTGCTGATCATCGCGGTGCTCTGACGGTCGATGGGATCGACCCGAGTGCCCTGGCGCAGCGGCCTGGCGGCCGCCCTGTTGTGCCTGGGGCTGTCCGGATGCGCGTTCCTGCCGTTTCCCCGCTATGGGCAGGCGCTGCCGCCGGCCCATGCCGAGCGGGCGGAACTGGCTCGCGTGCCCTTCTTCCCGCAGGAGGACTACCAGTGCGGCCCGGCCGCGCTGGCCACGGTCCTGCAAAGCGCGGGCATCGACCGCTCGCCGCAGCAACTGGTGGAACAGGTGTACCTGCCGCAGCGGCAGGGGAGCCTGCAGGTGGAACTGCTGGGCGCCAGCCGCCGTGCCGGTGCTGTGCCCTATGTGCTGCAGGCCGAACCGGACGCCCTGCTGCGGGAAGTGGCCGCCGGCAACCCGGTGGTCGTGCTGCAGGACCTGGGACTGCCGCTGCTGCCGCGCTGGCACTACGCCGTGGTGGTGGGCTACGACCTGGCCGACAAGACCGTGATCCTGCGCTCCGGCACCACCGAGCGCCTGGTCATGCCGCTGCACGAGTTCGACCGCAGCTGGGCCAAGGGCGAACGCTGGGCCTTCGTGGCCTTGCCGCCGGACCGCCTTCCGGCCACCGCGCGCGAGGCCGACTACGTCGCGGCCGCCAAGGACTTCGAGCGCGTGTCGCCGGCCTTGGGCCCGCGTGCCTACGAGTCGGCCCTGCAGGCCTGGCCGGACAACCTGTTCGCCCGGCTGGCGCTGGGCAATGCGGCCTACCGAAGCAAGCGCCTGGACGAGGCGAGTGCGCAGTACCGTGAAGCCACTGTGCGCCATCCGGACTCGGGCGATGCCTGGAACAACCTCGCGCAGGTGCTTTTCGAACAGGGCCGCAAGCAGGAGGCCACGCAGGCCGCGCACCGCGCCTTGGCGATCGGTGGCCCGCGCCAGGACCGCTATGCGGCCACGCTGGCCGCCATCGAGGCGGGAGCGGGCGCTGCGCGCTGAGGTGAGGCAGGAGAAGGAGGCGGGCCGTCGCGCCCGCCCCTGATCAGGGCACCGGGCTGGAAAGTTCGCGCCCGATTTCCGGATCCGACAGGCCGATGCCCGCTGGCCATGCGGGGGCGCAGCGCTTGGGCTGGCGCGTGCCGCGGTCGAGCAGGCGATGGACCGTGGACTGTGATCGACCCAGCCGCTGCGCACGCTGGATGGCTTCGTCGACCGCGTCCCGGCTGATCAGGAACGCGAACGGGTTCGGTGCGATGCCTTCGGTCATAGCTCTAATTTCGAGAACGAGATGCCAAGTTAGTAGGACACCGGCCCGGGCGGTGTAGGACGGTAACCATGACTGCGCAGTCGCGGCGAAGGCGCCACTCGAGCTGGGCTGTATCAGTCGCCGGCGTTCCCGCCCCGCAGCCGCCAGGCCGCGAGCATCGCCAGCGCGCACACCACCGCCAGCATCACGAAGGTCTCGTGGAAGGCCGTCACCCGCGCGAAGCTGGTCCCCGGACCGGTGAGCGAGGCGCCGTGGGCGGCGAGGCGCCACTCCAGGACCAGCGCGCACAGGCTCACGCCGGCCGCGCCGCCCAGGGTGCGCAGGAAATTGATGGCGCTTGCGCCTTCGGGGAGGAGCGGCTTGGGCAGCTCGCGCAGCGAGCCGAGGTTCAGCGAGGGCATCACCAGTCCCAGGCCGATGCGCCCGAGCACGGCCCACACGGCCAGCCACACCAGCGCGGTGCCCAGCCCCACGGTTGCCATCAGCACAAAGGACAGGGCCAGCAGGGCCAGCCCGCCGCTGACCATGAGGTAGATGGGCACGCGATCGAGCATGCGGCCCGCCAGCCCGATGGTGATGGCCAGCACGATGCCGGCCGGCAGCAGGATGGCGCCCACGCTGGACGCCGGCAGCGACAGGCCAAGCTGCATGTACACCGGCAGCAGGTAGGTGGAGCCGTACAGGGCCACGCCGTAGATGAAGGACACCAGGCTGCCCGGGCCGAAGGTGCGGTGCCCGAAGAGCGACAGGTTCAGCAGCGCCGGGTCGCCCCGCCGTCCGGCGCGGCGCAACCAGGCGATCAGCGCGGCCAGCAGGCCGAGCGCCGCCACGAGCAGGCCGACGGCGGCGGGCGTGTCGCTGCCCCGGATGTCCAGCAGCCCGTTGAGCAGGCACAGCGTGGCCGCGGTGCCCAGCGCCAGGCCCACCCAGTCGAGCTGCGGGCCGCTGCGGTCGGCCAGGACGCCGCCCGGGGCGCTGGTGGGCACGAAGCGCCGCGCGAGCACGATGGACAGCAGGCATAGCGGCACGACCATGAAGAAGATGGAGCGCCAGCCGAACCAGTCCACCAGCAGGCCGCCCACGCTGGGTCCCAGCGCCGGGGCCAGGACCACGCCCATGCCGAAGAGCCCGCTGGCGCGTCCCTGGTCGCGCGGCTCGAAGGCCCGCAGGATGATGATGGCCGGAATGGGCTGCACCACCCCGGCGGCCAGGCCCTCCACCACCCGCGCGGCCAGCACCAGCGGGTAGTGGGCCGCGAGCCCGCCCACGATGCCGCCCGTCATCAGAAGCACCATGGCGCCGACGTAGGTCGCCCGGTAGCCGTAGCGCGCGAGCAGCCAGGGTGTGGTGAGCATGGACACGGTCATGGCCACCATGAAGCCGGAGCTGACCCACTGCGCCCGCTCCTGGCTCAGGCTGAAGACGTGGCTCATGTCCGGAATGGCAACGTTCACCACGGTGGCGGACATGACCGAGGCCATGGTGCCGATCATGGTGGCCAGCAGCAGCAGCCAGCGGTAGCGGGCGCCGTAGCGCTGGCCCAGGGCGGCGAGGGAGGCGTCGGCGCTCATGGCGCGCTCGCGACGCGACCCGGGGGGCGGCGGGCTGGCCTGGCAGGCGGTGGGGCGGACAGACGAACTCCTTGCGGGCAACGACGCGCATTGTCGCGGCTTGCAGCGGGTGCCTGCGCCTGTGCGCCTGCACCGTCCGAGTCCGTCGCCCCTGTCCGACGAACGGCGGCGCTCGGGTGACCCTCTACTCGGGCTGACCGATCCGGACCGCCCCATGCCTGCACGCCATCCCCTTGCCCGCACCACCTTTTTGCTCGCCCTCGCCGGGCTGCTGGTGCTGGGCGGCTGTTCGGTGGGCAAGGCCCGGGAGGCGGCGCGGCTCGCCCGGGCGAGCGAGCCGCTGCAGGCCGATCCGCCGGACCCACGCGCCAGCCTGCTCATCGTCGGCGACAGCACGGCCGTGGGTACCGGGGCAAGCACACCGCAGGCCAGCGTGGCCGGCCGCATCGCCGCGCAGCATCCGCAGCTGCGGATCGTGAACCTCGCCGCCGACGGCGCGAAGTACCGAGACTTCGCTGGCCAGCTTCGCAGCGCGGCGGGGCGCTTCGATGCGGTGCTGGTGCTCGGGGGCGGCAACGACGTGGTGCGCCTCACCCCCGTGGACCGCCTGCGCGGCGACGTGGCCACCACCGTCGCACTGGCCCGTGAGCGCGCGCCCCGCGTCATCCTCATGCCGCCGGGCAACGTGGGCAACGCACCCTTTTTCTTCCGCCCGCTCGCCTGGCTCATGACCCAGCGCGCCCAGGCCCTGCACGAGGTGGTGCGCGAGGAGGCGGGACGCCACGGCGACGTGCAGTACGTGGACCTCTACGAGCCGCGCGAGCAGGACCCCTTTGCGCAGCGCCCGCGCGAGATGCATGCCAGCGACGGCCTGCACCCGAGCGATGCCGGCTACGCGCTGTGGACGCAGGAGCTGCGCCGGCAGGCCGGCCCGCTGCCCGGCGTCGCACCCGCCTGAGCCGCCCGCCGAACGAAACCGAACGAGCCACCATGTCCACCGACCAGCACGCCCTCAGCGACGTCCTCGATCAACTGGAGAGTTCCGCCGATGGCGACAGCGTCACCGTGGCGGAAATCGTGGAGAAGCTCGGGCACAAGTCCTTCGCGGCCCTGATGCTGATCTTCTCGCTGGTCTCCACCTCGCCGGCCAGCGCCATCCCGGGCCTCACGGCCACCGTGGCGGTGATCGTCTTCATCCTGGTGGTGCAGATGATCGTCGGGCGCAAGTGCGTCTGGCTGCCCGGCTTCATCACGCACCGGCGCCTGTCCACGCAGAAGCTGTGCAAGGGCATCGGCTGGCTGCGCAAGCCCGTGCACTTCGTGGAGCGCTTCCTGAAGGCGCGCTACACCTTCCTGCTGCACCGGCCCTGGCTGCTGCTGCCGCTCATCCTGATCCTGGGGCTCACGCTGTTCATGCCCTTCATGGAGGTGATCCCCACTTCGGGTTCGATCGCCTCGGCGGTGATCGCCTTTTTCGCGGCCGGCCTGCTCACGCGCGACGGCGTGCTGGTGGTGCTGTCGCTGGTGCTGCTGGCGGCGGTGCCGGTGGCGGTGTGGTACTTCGGCTTCTGAACCGGGGTCGGGCTACTCGCCCACCTTCCCGCGCCGCGCCTTCACCTCGGCGCGCGCCGCCTTGTCGGCCAGCCGCCGGCGCTTCGATGCGGCGGTGGGGCGCGTGGGTACGCGCACGGCCTGCACCGTGGCGGCCTCCTCGACCAGCCGCGCCAGGCGGGCCAGCGCCGCGGCCCGGTTCTGCTCCTGCGTGCGCGCCGCCTGCGCCTTGAGGACCAGGACACCGTCCTTGCTCACGCGCCGCCCGGGCAGGGCGAGCAGGCGCTCCTTCACCGGCGGCGGCAGGGACGAGGCGCGGATGTCGAAGCGCAGCTGGATCGCGGTGGACACCTTGTTCACGTTCTGCCCGCCGGGCCCCTGGGCACGGATGGCCGTGATCTGGACTTCGTCGTCGCGCAGCGCTTGCGTCATGGGAGGGCGATTCTCGCGCAGGGCCTGACGCCTCGGCGTCGCGCGGCCGAGACAGCCTGGGCCCGTCGCCGGTGCGACGACGTCGAAATGTTGGCGAGTTCCAGCCTGTTGCAAACGGTCATGCCTGCGCACCCCTGCGCCGCCTATAACAAAAAGCAGAGCAACAGGGAGCGACAGTCATGAGAGTTCGACGACATGCCATCGCGTGGACCACCGCCCTCCTGGCGGCCTGCGGTGGAGGCGGAGGAGGGGAGCCCTTCGTCGCCCAGGGTCCTGGCACCGGAGCGCCTCCCGTGGGCATCGACGCAGGCGCGCCGGTGACGGGGCCTGAGCCGGCCATGCCCGTGGCACCAGCGCCGGCGGCACCGACCGCACCGACCGCACCCACCGCACCCACCGCACCGCCGGCACCGCCGGCACCGCCCGCACCGCCGGCACCGCCCGCACCGCCCGCACCGCCCGCACCGCCCGCACCGCCCGCACCGCCCGCACCGCCCGCACCGCCCCCGCCAATCGCCGTGGATCCCGCGACCTGCCCGGCCGGCGCGGTCTGCGTGCAGGGCACGCCCGGCCCGGACACGCTCGAAGGCAGCGGCTCGCAGGCCGTGGTGATGATGGGAGGCGCGGGTGACGACATCTACATCGTCCGGCACCCCGACGACCGCATCGTGGAGCGCGAAGGGGAGGGCGTGGACGAGGTCCGCACGGAGCTGGGCTACACCTTGCCACCGCACGTCGAGAGGCTCAGCGTGCTGGGCCCCGGGGCCGGGTCCGTGGTGCTGCGAGGCAATGCACAGGACAACCACATCGTCGGTGCACCGTTCTCGTACGAGGAAATCTACGGCGAAGGCGGCAACGACCTCCTGGACGGCGGCGGCCGGCATGGCGGCCTGCTCGATGGCGGCAGCGGCGACGACCGCTTGGTCGTGAGCTTCGGCGAACTGCGCGGCGGCCCGGGCGCGGACGTTTTCGTGGCCGGCGGCCGCGGCGCGCACACCAGCCCGGACGCCCCCATCACGGTGCTGGACTTCACGCCGTCCGAAGGCGACCGCATCGAGATCCTGCACACCCAGGCGCTGGACGCGGCCACGCTGTTCTCCACCGGTCACCTGCGCTTCGAACCCGAGGGACGGCGCCTGGTGTTCACGCTGGATCCGGCGGCCTACGCCAGCACGCCGACGGCGGTCGAACAGGTGTTCTACCTGCCGGGGGTGGAGGCGTTCGAGGCGGAGTGGGTGAGAATCGTGCAGCGCTGAGGGCTGCGCACGCCCGGTCCGCCAGGCGCCGGAGCAGCACGCCGACCACGGCGGCGCCCAGGGTCAGGATTTGAAGTCGATCTGCCTCGGCCGGCCAGGCAGGTGCAGGCGGACTGTGGCCGGCTCGCTCTGCGCCACCACCTTCCCGCGCCGCCACACCCTCAGCCGCGTGGCCCGCAGGCGGATGGCCTCCACCGGGTCGCGCGCCTGCAGCAGCACGAAGTCCGCGTGGCAGCCGGGCTCGATGCCGTAGCCCTCCAGCTGCAGGATGCGCGCGGGGTGATGCGTCACCGCGTCGAAGCACTGGCGCATGGCCGCAAGGCTGGTCATCTGCGCGACGTGCAAACCCATGTGCGCCACCTCCAGCAGGTCGGCCGAGCCCAGGCCGTACCAGGGGTCCATGACGCAGTCGTGCCCGAAGGCGACGGTGATGCCTGCGGCCATGAGCTCGGGCACGCGGGTCATGCCACGGCGCCGGGGATAGCTGTCGTGCCGGCCCTGCAGGGTGATGTTGATGAGCGGGTTGGCCACCACGTTCACCCGCGCCTCGGCGATGAGGGGAATGAGCTTGGAGACGTAGTAGTTGTCCATGCTGTGCATGGAGGTCAGGTGCGATCCGGTCACGCGCTCGTGCAGGCCCAGGCGCTGGGTCTCGAAGGCCAGGGTCTCGATGTGGCGCGACATCGGGTCGTCGGTCTCGTCGCAGTGCATGTCCACGAGGCGGCCTTGTTCAGCGGCCAGCTCGCACAGCAGGCGCACGCTCTGGGCGCCCTGTTCCATGGTGCGCTCGAAGTGCGGGATGCCGCCCACCACATCCACGCCGAGTTCGAGCGCGCGCCGCAGGTTCTCCAGGGCCCCGGGGGAGCGCAGCACGCCGTCCTGAGGGAAAGCCACGAGCTGCAGTTGCAGGTACGGCGCGACCTGGCGCTTGACCTCCAGCAGCGCGCGCACCGCGGCCAGCGTGGGGTCGCACACGTCCACGTGGGTGCGGATGGCGAGCAGGCCGCGGGCCACGGCCCAGTCGCAGTAGGCGAGGGCGCGGCGGGCGATGGCCTCTTCGGTGAGCGAGGGCTTGAGTTCGCCCCAGAGCGCGATGCCTTCCAGCAGCGTGCCGCTGGCGTTGACGCGCGGCTGGCCGTAGCTGAGCGTGGAGTCCATGTGGAAGTGGGCGTCCACGAAGGGCGGCGCGAGGAGCTGCTCCTGCGCGTCCACCGTCTCGGCGGCGGGCGCCTGAAGGCCTTCGGCGACATCGACGATGCGGCCTTCCCGCACCGCCACCGACATGTTGACGCGCCCGTCGGCCAGGCGCGCGTTGGTGATGAGGAGGTCCAGCATCCCGCGATACGGCCGGGCGCGGCGCGCCTACTTCGTGCCGAACATGCGGTCGCCCGCGTCGCCCAGGCCGGGGAGGATGTAGCCGTGGTCGTTGAGCTCGCGGTCGATGGCGGCGGTGTAGATCGGCACGTCCGGGTGCGCCGACTGCATGGCCCGCACGCCTTCGGGGCAGGTGAGCAGGCAGACGAACTTGATGGACTTGGGCCGCAGCTCCTTCAGGCGTTCCACCGCCGCGATGGCCGAGTTGCCCGTGGCCAGCATGGGATCGACCACGACCACGTCGCGCTCGTGCATGTCCTGCGGCATCTTGAAGTAGTACTCCACCGCCGTGAGGGTCTTGGGGTCGCGGTACAGGCCGATGTGGCCCACGCGCGCGCCGGGCACCACGCTGAGCATGCCGTCCAGGATGCCGGTGCCGGCCCGCAGGATGGAGACGAAGACCAGCTTCTTGCCGTCGATCATGCGCGCGGTCATGGTCTCCATGGGCGTGTCGATCTCGACTTCCTGCATGGGCACGTCGCGCGTGACCTCGTAGGTCATGAGCATGGCCAGCTCGTTGAGCAGGCGCCGGAAGCTGTTGGTGGAGGCCTCCTTCTTGCGCATCAGCGTGAGCTTGTGCTGCACCAGCGGGTGGTCGATGACGTGGACGCTCATGTTGTCGTTGCGAGTCTTTGGATGGGAAAAGGAATCAGAACACCGTGCCGTCGCTGGCCACGCGCAGGGGCGGAAGGCCCCCGCGACGATCCTGCGCGAGCTGGCGGCCCGCGGCCCAGGTGCCGCCTTCGAGGATGCAGCCGAGCGGAAGCTGCTCGGCGACCAGGCCCAGGCGTTCGCGCACGCGCGGGACCATTTCCTCGATGAGGGCCACGGTGAGGGCGCGCCACTCGACGATGATCTCGTCGCCCGGCTGCCACAGCTGCTGCGCGGCCTGCGCATCGCGCAGGCGCAGCACGCCCGTGTCCAGCAGCAGGCCGCCGTTGCGGTACTCGGGCAGGGCGGTGAGGCGGTCGATGCCGTGCACCTGCACGCCGGCCCAGGCGAAGGGCTCCAGGAGCGAGTAGGTGAGCCATTGCGAGAGCTTGTGGAAGGGGACCCAGCCGTCGGTGAGGCCCTCGCCGCGCACGGCCGGGTGGCGCCAGCAGTCGCCCAGCGGCACGCCCGCGACCTGGTTGCCGGCGGGCCAGATGCCCGAGAGCGACAGCAGCAGCTGCGAGAGGATGTCGTGCGCGTCCACGTCGGCGGTGTGCGGGATCTCGGGGCCCAGCGGGCTGATGATGACGTCGAAGAGCGAGCCCGGCCGGCCGGCCTCGCCGAAGACCTCGGGCTGCTCGGCCAGGATCTCGCCCAGGCGGCGCAGCAGCACGGCCCGGCCTTCCAGGCCAACGAGCGGGTTGGCGTCGGACACCTGGAAGGCCTCGGCCAGGTCCTCGGTGACCAGGGCGCGCAGGCCTTCGGAGTCGGCCTGGCAGGGGTGCCGGGGGTCGCTGGAAAAGAGCCCCGCGGTGAAGGCATGGAAGCTCGCCACGCCCAGCCCTTCGGAGCGCCGGAACACCTGGCCGCTGGCCGGCTCGACGTACTTCCAGTCGGCGCCGGCGCCGGCATCGAGCAGGACGCTCACGGTGGTGAGGTCGATCATGGCGTGGGCGCGCTCGGGGGCGTTCAGGCCGGACAGCAGCCGCTCGAGCTGCGCCTTGCGGTCGATGCCGCCCGCCTCGAAGTGGCGCCAGCGGCTGTGCAGCGGAATGTGCAGGCGGGGGAAACGCTGCCGCGTGGTGTCGGCCACCCGATCGGCGGCCTCGTCCAGGGCGCCGTCGTCCACGTCGAACCAGCCGGCGCCGCCCCGGGCGCGGGCCAGGAGCTGGGCGCAGCGCGCACGCACCGCGCGGGTGGTGCGCAGCTCGGCGGCCGCCAGCTCGCCGTTGGCGCGCTCGTGCACGAAGACGTCGCTCACTCCAGGCCCCTTCCGCGCGTGTCCTTCAGGCCCTGGGCGTCCGGCACCAGGCCGGGCGTGAAGTAGCCGGCCGCCATCTTGGCCATCATCTCCACCTGGGCGTCGGCGGGGATGAGGCCGTCCGGGATGTTGACGCGCTCGCCGACCTCGATGCCGGACTGGGTGATGGCGTCGAACTTCATGTTGCTCATGGACACCAGCCGGTGGATCTTGCGGATGCCCAGCCAGTGCAGCACGTCGGGCATGAGCTCCTGGAAGCGCATGTCCTGCACGCCGGCCACGCATTCGGTGCGCGCGAAGTACTGGTCGGCGGTGTCGCCGCCCACCTGGCGCTTGCGGGCGTTGTAGACCAGGAACTTGGTGACCTCGCCCAGTGCCCGGCCTTCCTTGCGCGAGTACGAGATGAGGCCCACGCCGCCGCGCCCGCCGGCTTCGACCGGCTGCGCGCCGCGGATGCATTCCTCGATGGCATGGGTGAGATAGGGACGGCAGGTGCAGATGTCCGAGCCGAAGACGTCAGAGCCGTTGCACTCGTCGTGCACCCGGGCGGTGAGTTCCACCTCCGGGTTGGCGAGGTCGCGCGGGTTGCCGAAGATGTAGAGGGTCTGGCCGCCGATGGGCGGCAGGAACACTTCCAGGTCGCTGCGGGTGACGAGTTCCGGGTACATGCCGCCGGTCTCCTCGAAGAGCACGCGGCGCAGGTCGGACTCCGAGCAGCCGAAGCGCCGGGCCACGCCGGGCAGCCACCAGACGGGTTCGATGGCCGCCTTGGTGACCAGGGCCGCGCCGCCTTCGGAGAGGAGCTTGCCGTCGGGCTTCAGGCGCCCCTTGTTCACGGCGTCCAGCACCTCGGGCAGCACCACGTGGGCCTTGGTCACGGCGATGGTCGGGCGCACGTCGTAGCCGGCGGCAATCTCGGCCGCGAAGGCCTCGGCGACCGTGGCGCCCCAGGGGTCCAGGCTCACGATGCGGCCGGCGTCGCTCCACTGCGGGTACGGGCCGATGACGTCGGTGGGCGAGGTGTTGGTGAGGTCGGCGCGGTGGCTGCGGGCCAGCGCGCCGGCCGCGACGGCGAGTGCGCGGTAGACGCTGTAGGAGCCGCTGTGCGTGCCGATGACGTTGCGGTGGGCGCGCTGGGTGGTGGTGCCCACCACCGGCCCCCGCGCCAGCGGCGTGGCCGCGCCCCAGGTGATGGGAAGGGCGCCGAAGCCCCCGCTGTGGGAGGTGAGGCGGATGTGGCGCGGGGCCTGGGTTTCGTCGGGCATCGGGGCCTGCTCAAAAGAAAAACAATGTAGCGCAGGCGCGGCTGCGCAAGGGCCGCCTCATCTCCGTTTTTTCCCGCCCATGATGCCGCCCAGCACGCCGCGGATGATTTCGCGGCCGACGCTGCTGCCGATGGTGCGCACCGCCGACTTGGCCATCATCTCGACCAGCCCTTCGCGACGGCCACCGCGCGGCCCGGTGGAGCCCATGAGCAGGTCGCCCAGGCCGCCCAGTGCGCCGCCGGCGGCCGGCTCGCCCGCAGGCGGCGCTTCGGCGGCGGTGCGCGCCGTGCGGGCGGCGAGCATCTCGTGGGCCGACTCGCGGTCCTGCACCTGCTCGTAGGCGCCGGCGACCAGCGAGCCGGCGATGAGCGCGCGGCGCTGCTCGGGCGTGATGGGGCCGATCTGGCTGCCCGGCAGCAGCACGTAAGCGCGCTCGGTTTCGCTGGGGCGGCCCTTGGCGTCCAGGAAGCTCACCAGGGCTTCCCCCACGGCCAGCTCCGTGATGGCGGCCTGGATGTCCAGGCCGGCCTTGGGCCGCATGGTCTCGGCGGTGGCCTTCACGGCCTTCTGGTCGCGCGGGGTGAAGGCCCGCAGCGCGTGCTGCACCCGGTTGCCCAGCTGGGCCAGCACGGAGTCGGGGATGTCCAGCGGGTTCTGGGTCACGAAGTACACGCCCACGCCCTTGGAGCGCACCAGGCGCACCACCAGCTCGATGCGCTCGACCAGCGCCTTCGGCGCGCCGTCGAACAGCAGGTGGGCCTCGTCGAAGAAGAACACCAGCTTGGGCTGCTCCAGGTCGCCCACTTCGGGCAGCAGCTCGAACAATTCGGACAGCAGCCACAGCAGGAAGGTGGCGTACAGGCGCGGCGCGTTGAGCAGCTTGTCGGCGGCCAGGATGTTGACCACGCCGTGGCCCCGGGGGTCGGTCTGCATGAAGTCCGAGATGTCCAGCATGGGCTCGCCGAAGAAGCGGTCACCGCCCTGGCTCTCGATCTGCAGCAGGCCGCGCTGGATGGCGCCCACGCTGGCCGCGCTGATGTTGCCGAACTCGGTGGTGAACTGCCGGGCGTTGTCGCCGACGTACTGCAGCATGGAGCGCAGGTCCTTCAGGTCCAGCAGCAGCAGGCCCTGCGCATCGGCGATGCGAAAGACGATCTGCAGCACCCCGGCCTGGGTTTCGTTCAGGTTGAGCATGCGGCCCAGCAGCAGCGGGCCCATGTCGGAGATGGTGGCGCGCACCGGGTGGCCGAGTTCGCCGAACACGTCCCACAGGGTGGTGGGGCAGGCGAAGGGCTCGGGGTGGGGCAGCTTGCGCTCGTCGAGCACGGCAGCCAGCTTCGGCGACAGGCTGCCGGGCTGGCTGATGCCCGTGAGGTCGCCCTTCACGTCGGCCATGAAGACGGGCACGCCGATGCGGCTGAAGCCTTCGGCCAGCGCCTGCAGGGTGACGGTCTTGCCGGTGCCCGTGGCGCCGGTGATGAGGCCGTGCCGGTTGGCCAGAGAGGGCAGCAGGACGCATTCGGCGTGGTCGTTGCGCGCGATGAGCAGGGGTTCGGCCATGGGGCGAAAAGTAGAATGAGGACTTTCGCGCAAGCGTAACGCACACGAACACGAGCAAGGACGATCCCGTGGCTGGACACAGTAAATGGGCCAACATTCAGCACCGCAAGGGGCGCCAGGACGAGAAGCGGGGCAAGGTCTGGACCCGCGTGATCCGCGAGATCATGGTTGCCGCCCGCCAGGGAGGCGGTGACCTCAGTGCCAATCCCCGCCTGCGCCTGGCCGTGGACAAGGCCAAGGCCGCCAACATGCCGGCCGACACCATCAAGCGCAACATCGACAAGGCCACCGGCAACCTCGAAGGCGTGCAGTACGAGGAAATCCGCTACGAGGGCTACGGCATCGGCGGCGCCGCCGTGATCGTGGACACCATGACCGACAACAAGGTCCGCACCGTGGCCGAGGTCCGCCACGTGTTCAGCAAGTACGGCGGCAACATGGGCACGGAAGGCTCGGTGGCCTTCCAGTTCAGGCACGTGGGCCAGCTCATCCTGGCGCCGGGCACGGACGAGGACAAGGTCATGGAGGTGGCCCTGGAGGCCGGCGCCGACGACGTGGTCGTGGGCGAGGACGGCGCCATCGAGGTGATCACCGCCCCGGCCACGTTCGAGGCCGTGCGCAACGCGTTGACGGCGGCGGGCCTGTCGCCGGAGATGGCCGAGGTCACGATGCGCCCCGAAAACACCACCCCGCTGTCCGGCGAGGACGGCGCGCGCATGCAGAAGCTGCTGGACATGCTGGAGGACCTGGACGACGTGCAGGACGTGTTCCACAACGCCGAGATCGCCGAATGAAGGTCCTGGTCGTCGGCGGCGGCGGTCGCGAGCACGCGATCGCCTGGAAGCTCGCCCAGTCCGCCCGGGTGTCCTCGGTCCACGTGGCGCCCGGCAATGGCGGCACCGAGCTCGATCCCCGGCTCGAGAACCTGCCCATCACCGACATCGGCTGGTTGCGCCAGTGGGCGCTGGAGCAGAAGGTGGCCCTCACCGTGGTCGGCCCCGAGGCGCCGCTGGCGGCCGGCATCGTGGACGAATTCCGCGCGGCCGGCCTGCGCGTGTTCGGCCCCACCAAGGCCGCCGCGCAGCTGGAAAGCTCCAAGGCCTTTTCCAAGGACTTCATGAAGCGGCACGGCATCCCCACCGCCGCCTACGAGACCTTCTCCGACCCCGCCGCGGCGCATGCCTACGTGGACCGGCAGGGCGCGCCCATCGTCGTCAAGGCCGACGGCCTGGCCGCGGGCAAGGGCGTGGTGGTGGCCATGAGCACGCAGGAAGCGCACGAGGCCATCGATTTCATGCTCCTGGACAACAGCCTGGGCGTGGCGCACAACGAAGGCGGCGCGCGCGTGGTGATCGAGGAGTTCCTCACCGGGGAGGAAGCCAGCTTCATCGTGCTGTGCGACGGCCGCAACGTCGCGGCGCTGGCCACCAGCCAGGACCACAAGCGCCTGCTGGACGGCGACCTGGGGCCCAACACCGGCGGCATGGGCGCCTACTCGCCCGCGCCGGTGGTTACACCGGCGGTGCATGCCCGGGCCATGCGCGAAGTCATCCTGCCCACCATCCGCGGCATGGAAAAGGACGGCATTCCCTACACCGGTTTCCTGTACGCGGGCCTCATGATCGACCCGCACGGCCAGGTCAAGACCCTGGAATTCAACTGCCGCATGGGCGACCCCGAGACGCAGCCCATCATGATGCGGCTCAAGTCGGACCTGTTCGAGCTGCTCATGGCGGCCACCTCCGGCACGCTGGACCAGGTGGAACTGCAATGGGACCGCCGCACCGCACTGGGCGTGGTCATGGCGGCGGCCGGCTACCCGCTGAACCCGCGCAAGAACGACGTGATCTCAGGCCTGCCGCCCGAGGCGCCGGACGCCATGGTCTTCCACGCCGGCACGGTGCGCCAGGACGGACAGCTCCTGAGCTCGGGCGGCCGGGTGCTGTGCGTCACCACGCTGGCCGACAACGTGCGCATGGCACAGCAGCGCGCCTACGAGCTGGTTCACGGCATCAGCTTCGCCGGCGCGCAGTGGCGCCGGGACATCGGCCATCGCGCCGCCCGGAGCTGAGCGTGCCGGACATCGCCCATGTGCGCGACTGGCTGCTGGGCCTGCAGCAGCGCATCACCTCGGCCTGCGCCGACATCGACGGCAAGGCCTTTCTCAGCGACCCCTGGCGCAAGCCGGAGGGCGAGCGCCTGCAGGGCGACGGCGTCACCGCCATCCTGGAGAACGGGAATGTGTTCGAGCGCGCGGGCTGCGGCTTCTCGCAGGTGCGCGGGCCGCAGCTGCCGCCTTCGGCCACGCAGCACCGGCCCGAGCTGGCCGGCGCGCCCTTTGAAGCCATGGGCGTGTCGCTGGTCTTCCACCCGCGCAATCCCTATGCGCCCACCGTGCACATGAACGTGCGCATGATCGCCGCCACCCCCGCCGGTGGCGAGCCCGTGTGCTGGTTCGGCGGCGGCATGGACCTCACGCCGCACTACGGCTTCGAGGAGGATGCGCGGCATTTCCACCGCGTGTGCAAGGACGCGCTGGCCCCCTTCGGGGAGGACAAGTACCCGCGCTTCAAGCGCTGGTGCGACGAGTACTTCTCGCTCCGGCACCGGGGCGAGCAGCGCGGCATCGGCGGCGTCTTCTTCGACGACTTCGCCGAGCTCGGGCAGGCGCGCAGCTTCGAGATGCTGCAGACGGTGGGTGATGCCCTGCTGCCGGCGTACCTGCCGATCCTGTCGCGCCGCAAGGACACGCCCTACGGCGAGCGCGAGCGCGAGTTCCAGCTCTATCGGCGCGGCCGCTACGTGGAGTTCAACCTGGTGTGGGACCGCGGCACGCACTTCGGCCTGCAGTCGGGCGGGCGCACCGAGTCCATCCTGATGTCCATGCCCCCGCTGGCGAGCTGGTCCTATCGCCGCGAGGCCGAGCCCGGCACGCCCGAGCACGAGCTGATCCGGCGCTTCCTCGTTCCGCAGGAGTGGGCGTGAGCGCCGCCGACGCCCGCCGTATGGCGGATCCGAGCGGCGCCGCACCGCGCCGCCGCGTGGGCCTCTTCGGAGGGTCCTTCGATCCGCCCCACCTCGCGCACGTGGCCCTGGCCCGTGCGGCGGTGGAGCAGCTCGGCCTGGACACGCTCCACGTGCTGCCCACGGGCCAGGCCTGGCACAAGGCCCGCAGCCTCTCGCCCGCGGAGCACCGCCTCGCGCTGGCACGGCTGGCCTTCGACCCGGTTCCGCGGGCGCGGGTCGATGCACGCGAGCTGCGCCGCGAAGGCCCCACCTACACCATCGACACCCTGCGCGAGCTGCGCCGCGAGCATCCGGACGCCGAGCTGGTGCTGGTGATCGGCGCCGACCAGGCCGAAGCCCTGCACGGCTGGCGCGACAGCGCGGAGATTCCCCGCTTGGCGACCCTGGCCATTGCCGAGCGGGCCCGCCCCAGCGAGGGGCCGGTGCCCTTCGACGCCAGCCATGTGCCCGGTGGCACCTGGGAATCCGTGGAGCTGCCGCCCATGCCGGTCAGCGCCACCGCCATCCGGGCCCTCGTGGGTGCCGGCGAGCCGATCGACACCCTCGTCCCCGAAGGCGTCGCGCGATATATTGACCAACACCATCTTTACCGGTCCCCCTGATGAGCCAAGAAACCGCCGCCAAGAAAGACACCCAACGCCTCCAGCGTGCCATCGTGGAGGGACTGGAGGACGTCAAGGCGCAGGACATCCAGGTTTTCAACACCGAGCATCTCTCCCCCCTGTTCGAGCGCGTGATCGTCGCCTCGGGCACCTCCAACCGCCAGACCAAGGCCTTGGCCGCTAGCGTGCGTGACGCCGTGCGTGACGCCGGCTTCAACAAGCCGCGGGTGGAGGGCGAGGAGAACGGCGAGTGGATCATCGTGGACTGCGGCGCCGCCGTGGCGCACATCATGCAGCCGGCCATCCGCACCTACTACCACCTGGAAGAAATCTGGGGCGACAAGCCGGTGCGGCTGAAGTTCGGCGCGCCCAAGCCCGCGGCGCCCGCGCCCGCGCCGAAGCCGGCGGCAGCGAAGAAGGCCCCGATCCCGTCCCTGCGCCGCAGCAGCGCCGCGCGCACGGCGGTGCGCGAGGCCGAGGCCGAGGCCAAGAAGGCCCCGGCGCGGCGCAAGCCGGCGGCCACGAGATCGGCGGGCGCCGCCGCGCCGGCCAAGGCGGCGGCGAAGAAGGCAACGGCACCGGCCAAGGCGCCGGCCCAGGCGGCCGCGAAGAAGGCACCCGCGAAGAAGGCGCCGGCGAAGAGCGCGGCCAGGAAGGCAGCGGCCCCATCCGCCGGCGGGAAGGCCGCGACCGGCCGGACCGCGGCGAAGGCGCCCGCCAAGTCGGCTGCACCCCGCAATTCCGCCGCCAGCAAGAGCCGCCGCGCCGAATGAAGCTGTGCGTGGTGGCCGTGGGCCTGCGGGTGCCCGACTGGGCGCAGCAGGCCTGGGACGACTATGCCAAGCGCTTCCCGCCCGAGCTGAAGCTGGAGCTGCGCGCCGTCAAGACCGAGCCGCGCGCATCGAAGACGGTGGATCAGATCCATGCGGCCGAGCGCGAGCGCATCGAGGCCCAGCTGCCGCGCGGCGCCCGCATCGTAGTGCTGGACGAACGGGGCACGGCGCTGGGCACCCAGGCGCTCGCGGGCCGGCTCACGCAATGGCAGCTCGGCGGCACCGACGTGGCGCTGGTGATCGGCGGACCCGACGGGCTGCAGCCGGCGCTGCGCGAGGCGGCGCATGAACGCATCCGGCTGTCGGATCTCACCCTGCCGCATGCCATGGCGCGGGTATTGCTGGTCGAGCAGCTCTATCGCGCCTGGTCCATCAACGCCGGCCACCCCTACCACCGCGAATGAGGCCCGAGTTCGTCTACCTGGCCTCGCAGAGCCCCCGGCGTCGGCAGCTGCTGGAGCAGCTGGGCGTGCGCCACGAGCTGCTGCTGCCCGGCGAGGACGAAGACGCCGAGGCGCTGGAGGCGCTGGAGGCGGTGCGCCCCGGGGAGGCGCCGGCCGCCTACGTGAGCCGCGTGACGGGGCTCAAGCTCGACGCCGCGCTGGACCGCCTGGCCCGGCGCGGCCTGCCGCCCGCGCCCGTGCTGTGCTCGGACACCACCGTGGCCTTGGGCCGGCGCATCTACGGCAAGCCCGCCGACGCGCAGGACGCCGCCCGCATGCTGGGCGAGCTGGCCGGCGCCACGCACCGTGTGCTCACGGCCGTGGCGGTGGGCCACGCCGGACGGCGCTGGGAGGCCGTCTCCGATTCGCGCGTGAGCTTCGAGCCGCTCACGCCGCAGCAGATCGAACGCTACGTCGCAACGGGCGAGCCCCTCGGCAAGGCCGGTGCCTACGCCATCCAGGGCCGCGCGGCCATGCACGTCACGCGCATCGCCGGCAGCTACTCTGGCATCATGGGCCTGCCGATGCACGAGACCGCGCAGTTGCTGCGCGCCGTCGGCCTTCTCACCTGAACCCATGGGCGTGCAGCAGGACATCCTGATCAACTGGTCTCCGCAGGAGACGCGCGTGGCCATCGTCGAGAACGGCGCGGTGCAGGAGCTTCACGTCGAACGCACGCTGGAACGCGGGCTGGTCGGCAACATCTACCTCGGCAAGGTAGCGCGCGTGCTGCCGGGCATGCAGTCGGCGTTCATCGACATCGGCCTGGAGCGCGCGGCCTTCCTGCACGTGGCCGACGTGTGGCAGCGCCCGCTCGAGGGCGAACCGCCCGGGCGCCCCGGCCAGCCGCTGGTTCCCATCGAGCGGCAGGTGTTCGAGGGCCAGGCCCTCATGGTGCAGGTGATCAAGGACCCGATCGGCACCAAGGGCGCACGGCTGTCCACGCAGATCAGCGTGGCGGGCCGGCTGCTGGTCTTCCTGCCGCAGGACGACCATGTGGGCGTCTCGCAGAAGATCCCCAACGGCCAGCGCGACGCGCTGCGTGCACGGCTGCAGGCCCTGGTCGGGCCGGGCGGGGGCGGCTTCATCCTGCGCACCAACGCCGAGGACGCGAGCGACGCCGAGCTGGCCGAGGACATCGCCTACCTGCGCAAGACCTGGACCCGCATCCGCGAAGCGGCCCTCACGCGCCCGCCCACCTCGCTGCTGCACCAGGACCTGGACCTGCTGCAGCGGGTGCTGCGCGACCTGGTGGGCGAGGACACGCAGTCCATCCGCATCGACTCGCGCGAGCAGTTCGCGCGGCTGCAAGACTTCGGCCGCGAGTTCATGCCCAAGGCCGCCTCGCGCCTGGCCCTGTACAAGGGCGAGCGGCCCATCTTCGACCTGTACTCCATCGACGATGAGATCACCCGCGCGCTCGGGCGCCGCGTGGACCTCAAGTCGGGCGGCTACCTGATCGTGGACCAGACCGAGGCGCTCACCACCGTGGACGTCAACACCGGCGGCTACGTGGGCGCGCGCAACTTCGACGAGACCATCTTCAAGACCAACCTGGAAGCCGCGCAGGCCATCGCGCGGCAGCTGCGCCTGCGCAACCTGGGCGGCATCGTGATCGTGGATTTCATCGACATGGCACGTGCGGACCACCGGGACGCCGTGCTCGCCGAGCTGCGCAAGCAGCTCGCCCGCGACCGGGTCAAGACCATGGCCGGCAACTTCTCCCAGCTGGGCCTGGTGGAGATGACCCGCAAGCGCACGCGCGAGTCGCTCGCCCACATGCTGTGCGAGCCCTGCCCGAGCTGCCAGGGCTCGGGCCAGGTGCGCACCGCGCGCACCGTCTGCTACGACATCCTGCGCGAGATCCTGCGCGAGGCGCGCCAGTTCAACCCGCGCGAATACCGCATCGTTGCCTCGCCCCGGGTGACCGAGCTGTTCCTGGACGAGGAAAGCCAGCACCTTGCGGGCCTGTCGGATTTCATCGGCAAGCCTGTTTCGCTGCAAAGCGACAGCGCGATGGGGCCGGAGCAGTACGACATCGTGCTGCTCTAGGCATCGCGCTCGCCTCCGCCCGTCCGCCAGCGCAGCGCGGTGGCCGGTCAGGGGCGACGATGGGCCGTGCGCGGGCGGCGGGCGACGATGTCGCGGTAGATCTCGCGGTAGCTCTGGGCGACGTCGGTCCAGCTGCGCACGGTGAGCGACGCCACGGGGTCGCGGTTCAGCCAGTCGTTGCAGCACGCGGCCCAGCGCGCAACGGGGGCGTCCAGCGACAGCACCGACCCGTTCGAGTCCGGCACATCGGCGGCGGCGCCGCAGCGGTCGGACACGACGACCGGCACGCCACTGGCCAGCGCCTCGGCGATCACCATGCCGTAGGCCTCGCTTCGGGCCGGATGCACCAGCAGGTCCATCGCGGCGTAGTACGGACGGCTGTCGGTCCAGCCCAGGCAGCGGGCGCGGACGCCGGCCGCGCGGCACAGGGGTTCGACCTGCGCCGCTTGCGGGCCGATGATGAGGAGTTCCAGGGCGGGGCGGGTGCGTGCCAGCTCGGAGGCGACCTCCAGCAGGTGCGGCAGGCCCTTTCGCTCCCACTCGTGCCCGACGAAGCCGATCACGCCGCCGTCCGCGGGTGCGCGCCGCGGGGGACGTTTCGCCGGCGCCTGCACGCCGGGCGGAATCGGTGCGCTGATCGCGCGGGCCGCTGCGGGGTGGCGGCGGGCCAGCACCGATTGAAGGGTGTGCGAGACCGGCACGACGCAGGGCGGGCCGCCGCGGCCGCCGTGGATCTCGCGCTGCTCCATCCAGCGGTAGGCCGCGATCCGCGGCGACAGGCGCGCCGCCCAGGGCAGCTCACGCGCGCTGGTGAACGGGTCGCTGTGGAGGGTGGTGACGTGGTGTACGCCGGTGCGCTCGTGGCTGTGGATCACGGGATGCGGTCCATCCAGGCCAGCGATCGTCCGGTGAACCTGGCGCGAGAACATCAGGTAGGCCAGCCAGCGAGGCCGGGACAGGCGTCGGCCGCATTCGACCACCTCGATGCCCGGATGCTCGGGGGGCTCCGCACGGGTTTCGCACACGACCAGCACCCGCTCGCCCAGGCGCGCCAGTTCGTGGCACAGGTGCCAGACGTAGCCCTCCATGCCACCGACCCGGCCGAAGCGGCGCACCACCTGCACGACAGGAGCCTGGAGCGGCATCACGCTTCGCGCGTCCGGGCCAGCAGCCAGCTCAAGACCGCGGCGTAGTAATGGCCTTCGATGAAGTCCCGCAGCAGGGAGTTGAACAGGCAGCCGATGGCGAACGCCACCACCAGGCCCAGCAGGGCGTGGCGGTCAGGGCGCGACCCTGGCTGCCGCAGCGGTGCGGCGACCCAGGCGAGGAACAGCGCGAATCCGACCGCGCCGGTGGCGATGAGCTGCATCAGGTACTCGTTGTGCGGGTTGTCCAGGCGCACCCAGAACTCGTCCTGGTGGTGCCGCCCGGACGGTTGGGCGTGCAGGCGCTCGAGCGTGACCTCGGCATGCCGTTCGGCCACCCGCGTATGGCCGACGCCCGTCAGGCCATGCTCGCGCGCCATCGCGAGCGCGGTGAGCGCCAGTTGCACGCGGATATCGGTCGAGCTCAGGGCGGTTCCGTCGAGTTGCGCCGAGCCCGTCCAGGTTTCGGCGGCACGTTCCCGCACCTTGGGCGACGCGACCGCCAGGACCGCCACGGCGAGCAGCACCGCCAGGGCCGTGGGCAGCCGCCGTCCACGCGGGGCCTGCAGGACGGCCGCCAGGGCGAGCAGCGCCAGCAGGACGATGTGGCCGGTGCGCCCGCCGATGGCGAACAGCACCGTCAGCGCCAGGAAACCCGCGCCCAGGCGCCACAGCCAGGGGCGGGACCGCGCGGGGGCGAGCACCAGCATCAGGAAGGCGCTGGTGGCCAGGGTCCAGCCCGCCGAAATCCGCCGGGGGCCGATCTCGACGGCCAGGGGCGGGTAGGCCAGGGCCACCCAGTGCAGCGCAGCCCACACGAGGACCCCGGCCACGAGGCCCTGCAGGAAGGGCTCGCGCGCCCGTCCGTGCAGCAGGGGAATCAGCAGCAGCGGCAGCAGCAGCTCGTGATACCGGTTGACGGCTTCGATCGCCTCGCGCCAGGCGAAGCCGCTCGTCCAAACGGTGTGAAGGGTCGTCCAGGCGAAAAGCGCCACGCCGATCGCCACCACCGGGTTGCGCCAGGCGGGCTTGAACGCGAGGCGGGGATACAGCGCGACTGCGGCGACGAGCAGCAGGGCCAGGGTGATGGAGACCCCGGCCGGCCCCATCGGCAGGAAGAAGCCGAAGGCCGCGACCACGGGTGCGAGCATCCATCGCTCGATGAAGGTGCCGCCCTGGTCCGCTCGGGTGGCCAGGGTGCCGTCGGTGCCCGCCATCATTCGGCCCCCGACTGGAGCGCGTGCAAACGGGCGTAGAGCCCACCGCGCGCGAGCAGCTGGGCGTGCGTTCCGGTTTCGGCGAGGCGCCCCTGTTCCAGCACCACGATGCGGTCGGCATGCTCGATGGTCGAGAGGCGGTGGGCGATGATGAGGGTGGTGCGGCCCGCCATCAGCCTTTGCAGGGCCTCCTGCACCAGGCGCTCCGAGGCCGCGTCGAGCGCCGAGGTGGCTTCGTCCAGGATGAGGATGGGCGCATCCTTGTACAGCGCGCGGGCGATGGCCAGGCGCTGGCGCTGGCCGCCGGACAGTTCGGTGGCGTTGTGGCCGGCCACGGTGTCCAGGCCCCGGGGCAGGGACGCGACGAGGGCGTCCAGGTTGGCGCCGCGCACGCACTGCTCCATGCGCGCCATGTCCACGGGGCTTCCCATGGCGATGTTGGCCGCCAGCGTGTCGTTGAACATCACCACGTCCTGGCTGACCAGGGCGAACTGCGCCCGCAAGGACCGCAGGCGCCACCGGGCGACGTCGACCCCATCCAGCAGCACCTGGCCGCTGTCGGGCGAGATGAAGCGCGGCAGCAGGTTGACCAGGGTGCTCTTGCCCGACCCGGAGGGCCCCACCAGGGCCACGACCTGGCCGGGCTCGACCGTGAGGCTGAAGCGGTCGAGGGCGGACGGTCCGTCCTCGCGGTAGCGCACGCTGACCTCGCGCAGTTCGATGTGTCCGCGCGAACGGGCGGATTCGAACACGCCGTCCACTTCGGCCGGCACGTGCTCCAGCAGGTCGACCGCGCGCTGCACCGCCGCCATGCCGCGCGAGACGGGGTTGGCGGCGTCGGACAGTCGCTTGATGGGCGAGATCAGCATGAGCATCGCGGTGATGAAGGATGCGAAGGTGCCGACCGTCACGCCGTTATTGCTTTGCCACAGGGCGATGCACACCACGACGGACAGCGCCGCCGCAGCCAGCATCTGGGTGAGCGGGTTCACCGCCGCGGTGGTGATGGCCGCCTTCAGGGCCAGCCGCCGCAGCGCCATCCCGAGGCCTTCGAACCGGTCCGACTGGGCCTGCTGCGCGCCGTGCAGGCGCACCACCCGGCTGGCCAGGACGTTCTCCTCGACCACGTAGGCCAGGTCGTTGGTCGCGGTCTGTGTGCTGCGGGCGATGCGGTAGAGGCGCCGCGAGACCGTGCGCATGATCCAGGCCACCCCGGGCGCCACCATGAACACGACCAGGGTGAGCTGCCAGTTCAGGTACAGCAGGTAGGCCAGCAGGGCCAGCAGGGCCAGGCTGTCCTTGACCACGCCCAGCACGGTGTTGACCAGCAGGGTCAGGCCGTTCTGGATTTCATACACGAGCGTGTTGGACAGCGCGGTGGCGTTCTGCTCTGCGAACAGCTGCAGGCGCGCATCGAGGAGGCGGGCGAACATGGCCTTGCGCAGCTTGATCAGGCCGTCCTGGGTGATGCGCGAGAGGGTCACCTCGGAGATGAAGCCGAACAGCCCGCGCACCGCGAACAGCCCGAGCAGGCTGGCCGGCACCAGCCACAGGTCCAGGCCCTGGGCAGAGAAGCCGCGGTCCAGCAAGGGCTTGATCAGCGCGGGGATCAGCGGCTCGGTCGCCGCGGCCACCGCAGTCGCAAACACGGCCAGGGCCCAGTAGCGCTTGGAGCCGGAGAAGTAGCCCGCCAGCCAGCGGATCTTCGAGAACTCGATCACCCTCACTGAGCTGGTGCGGCCAGCCGCCGCATCCGCTGCTCCCATTGCCAGGCGTGGGCGATGATGGTGTCCAGGTCTTCCAGCTGCGGCGTCCAGCCCAGCTCCTGGCGCGCGCGCCGGGCATCGGCCACCAGCACCGGGGGGTCTCCGGCACGGGGCGGATCGTCACGCAGGGGAATGGGATGGCCGGTGACGCGGCGCGCGGCCTCGATCACCTCGTTGACCGAGTGGCCCAGGCCGTTGCCCAGGTTGTAGACGGCGCTGCGCGCGCCGGCCTGCAGCGCCTGCAGCGCGAGCAGGTGCGCGGCGCACAGGTCCTGCACGTGGATGTAGTCGCGCACGCAGGAGCCGTCGGGCGTGGCGTGCTGCGAGCCGAACCGGGAGATGAAGGGCCGGCGGCCCGAGGCCACCTGCAGCACCAGGGGGATGAGGTGCGTCTCCGGGTCGTGGCGCTCGCCGATGCTGCCGTCCGGATGGGCCCCCGCGGCGTTGAAGTAACGCAGCGAGATGGACCGCAGCCCGTGCGCGGCGTCGTAGTCCTGCAGCAGGTGCTCCACGGCCAGCTTGCTGTGGCCGTAGGGATTGATGGGGAGGGTGGGATGCGTCTCGGGGATGGGCACTTCCACCGGGTTGCCGTAGGTCGCGGCCGTGGACGAGAAGATGAACTGCCGCACCCCATGTTCGAGCATGGTGTCGAGCAGCGACAGCGTCTGCACCAGGTTGTTGCGCCAGTACTTGGCCGGCTGCTGCATGGATTCGCCCACCAGGCTGGAGGCCGCGAAGTGCATCACCACCTGCGGCTGGTACCTGCGGAAGATCTCGCCCATGAACGCGGCGTCGCCGATGTCGCCCCGGTGCAGTTCGTCGGCTTGCACGGCGTCGGCATGGCCGGTGGCGAGGTTGTCCACCACCACGGGCCGCAGGCCTTGGTCACGCAGCATGCGCACCATGTGCGAGCCAATGTAGCCGGCGCCGCCGGCGACGACGACGGAAGTCGGTTGAGGCATGGGGGGTGGGTGCAATAATCGAGCGGTTTACCGAGGCGGGATTATGCCCCTGGCATGCATCGCCCCCGGCCTGCCACGGGCCACCGAACGCCAGCACCACGGGGCCATGAACCGCCTGTCCATCACGATCATCACCAGGAACGAAGCGGCCAATATTTCGGAATGTGTGCGGTCCTGCCGCTTCGCCGACGAGGTCGTCGTGGTCGATTGCGGCAGCACCGACCGGACCGTGGAGCTGGCTCGCGCCGAGGGCGCGCAGGTGCACGAGATGGACTGGGCCGGCGACGGCCCGCAGAAGAACCGCGCCATCGACCGCGCCAGCGGCGACTGGTTCTTCTCGCTCGATGCCGACGAGCGCATCACGCCGGAGCTGGCCCGCGAGATCCGCGCGGCCATCGAGCAGGGCGAGGCGGACGGCTACCGTGTCCCGCGCCTGTCCATGTTCGCCGGCCGCTTCATCCGGCACGGCGGCTGGCGTCCCGACTACACCGAGCGCCTGGCGCGCCGGGGCCGGGCCCGCTACACCGACCACCTGCTGCATGCGCGCCTGGCCATCCAGGGCCGCACCGGCACGCTGCGCGAATCCATCGTCCACTACAGCTATCCGACGCTGGACAGCGTGGTGGACAAGCTCGGCCGCTACTCCAGCGCGGGGGCGCTGGACATGCGCCAGCGCGGCCGGCGCGGCTCCTTCGGCCGGGCAGTGGGCCACGGGGCCTGGGCCTTCATCCGCACCTATTTGCTGCGCCTGGGCTTCCTGGACGGCCGCTGGGGCTTCATGCTCGCGGTCTTCAATGCCGAGACCACCTACTACCGATACCTCAAGCTCTGGTTGATGGACCCCGCGCCCCACGGCGCGGGGAACAAAAGCCAGAATGGCAAGAACGAACCCAGCAGGAAGGAGAAACAAGCATGACTTTTGCGCCCATGTGGTGCCGGCGGAAGGTGCTGTCCATGATGGCGGCCAGCGCCCTGGCCGGGCCCGCGGTGGCCCAGTTCCGCGTCGAGGTGACCGGGGTCGGCCTGACCCAGGTGCCCATTGCCATCGCGCCGTTCCGCGGCGAAGGCGAGGCGCCGCAGCAGATCTCTTCGGTGGTGCGCGCCGACCTGGAGCGAAGCGGGCAGTTCCGCTCGGTGCCCACCGGCCCCGGCACTCTGGACGAGACCTCGCGGCCCGACCTTGCGCCGCTGCGCCAGGGCGGCGCCGACGCACTGACCACCGGCAGCGTCACGCGCCTGGCCGACGGCCGCTGGGACGTGCGCTTTCGCCTCTGGGATGCCGTGCGCGGCCAGGACCTCGGAGGCCAGAGCTTCGCCGTCGCGCAGGGTGACCTGCGCCTGGCGGCCCACCGCATCTCCGACTACATCTACGAGAAGCTCACCGGCGAGCGCGGCGTCTTCTCCACCCGCATCGCCTACGTCACCAAGAACGGCAATCGCTACAACCTTTGGGTGGCCGATGCCGATGGCGAGAACGCCCAGTCGGCCCTGGCCAGCCCGGAGCCCATCATCTCGCCGGCCTGGTCGCCCAACGGGTCGCAGGTGGCCTACGTGTCCTTCGAGTCGCGCAAGCCTGTCGTCTATGTGCACGACGTGTCCACCGGCCGTCGCCGCCTGCTGGCCAACTTCCGCGGCTCCAACAGCGCCCCGGCCTGGTCGCCCAACGGGCGTTCGCTGGCGGTCACGCTCAGTCGCGAAGGGGGCTCGCAGCTCTACACCATCGACGCCAACGGGGGCGAGCCCAATCGGCTCCTGCAGTCCAGTGGCATCGACACCGAGCCGGTCTACTCGGCCGACGGCAAGCTCGTCTATTTCGTGAGTGACCGGGGTGGCTCGCCGCAGATCTACCGCGTCCCCAGCGCCGGCGGCAGCGTCGAGCGCGTCACCTTTACCGGCAGTTACAACATCTCCCCCACCGTGAGTCCCGATGGCCGGTGGCTGGCCTACATTTCGCGCGTTGGCGGCGCTTACAAATTGCACGTGATGGAGCTCGCGACGGGCAACGCCACCGCGATCACGGACACCACCGCGGACGAAAGTCCCAGCTTCGCGCCCAATGGCAAGCTCATCGTCTATGCCACCCGGCAAGGCGGCCGCGAGGCCCTCATGACGAGCACGCTCGACGGCAAGATCAAGGCCCGCCTGGCCGGGCAGGGCGGTGACCTGCGCGAGCCGGACTGGGGTCCGTACCCGCGCTGAACACCCGATCGATCCAGATTCCACATCATTCACATCACAAGGAGTCAGTTCCAATGAAGAAGCATCTCTGGGGCACCGTCGTGCTCGCCGCCGCGCTGGCGGGCTGCGGGTCCAGCGTCAAGCTCGAGGACGTCCCGGTCGTCGACCGCACCGCCACCCCGGGCGGTGGCGCAGGCTCCACCGTGCCCGGTGGCGGTGCGGCGGTCGATCCCAACGCCGCCGCGCAAAGCCGCGTCGCGCCGGTGGCCGCGGATGAAGTCGGCAGGCAGGCGCCCGGGCCCGTGGGCGTGGGCCGGGTCATCCTCTTCGACTACGACAGCTTCGTCATCAAGCCCGAGTTCCAGCCGCTGGTCGAGGCGCATGCCAAGTACCTCAAGGCCAACAACGGCCGGCGCATGACCATCGAAGGCCACACCGACGAGCGCGGCGGCCGCGAATACAACCTGGCGCTGGGCCAGAAGCGCGCCGAGGCCGTGCGCCGCGCGCTGGTGCTGCTCGGCGTGGCCGACAGCCAGCTGGAGCCGGTGAGCTTCGGCGAGGAGAAGCCCGCCGAGGCCGGCACCGAGGAATCGTCCTGGGCGCGCAATCGCCGCGCCGAACTGGCGTACCGCTGATGAACGCGCCGCGTGCACTCCTGTCCGCCGTGGCCCTCGGCGCGGCGATGCTGGCGTCCCCCGTGGCGCAGGCGCAGCTGTTCGGCGGCGACGACGAGGCGCGCCGCGCCATCCTCGAGCTGCGCCAGCGCGTCGACGCGCAGCGCGTGCAGATCGAGCAGCAGGCCGCGCAGCAGGCCGAGCTGATGCGCCGTGCCAACGAGGAGACCTCCCAGCTGCGGCGCAGCCTGCTGGACCTGCAGGCGCAGATCGAGACCTTGCGCGGCGAGCTCGCAGGCCTGCGCGGCAACGACGAACAGCTCGCACGCAGCGTCTCCGACCTGCAGCGCCTGCAGAAGGACCTGGCCGTGGCCATCGAGGAGCGGCTGCGCCGCTTCGAGCCCGCGCAGGTCTCCATGGACGGCCGTCAGTTCACGGCGCAGCCGCAGGAGCAGCAGGCCTTCGATGCCGCCCTGGCGACCTTCCGCCGCGGCGAGTTCCCGCAGGCGCAGGCGGCCTTCTCGTCCTTCGTCCAGCGCTATCCGCAAAGCGGCTACTACCCGGCGGCGCTCTTCTGGCTGGGCAATGCGCAGTACGGCACGCGCGACTGCCAGGGTGCGATCGGCAACTTCCGCACCATGCTGCAGAACGCGCCCGACCACCCGCGCGCGCCCGAGGCGGTGCTCTCCATCGCCAACTGCCAGCTGGAACTGAAGGACGTGCCCGCCGCGCGCCGCACCCTGGAAGACCTGGTGACGGCCTATCCCGGCTCCGAGGCGGCCAACGCCGCCCGTGACCGGCTGGCCCGCCTGCCCGCGGCCGAGCCGGCCCGCGCGGACACCCGCCCCACCGAACAGCGTCGGCGGTGACGGGGCTGGAGGTCGGCGCCGACCTCCAGCGCCGCTTCGGTGGCCTGGAGCGGCTCTACGGCATGGCCGGCGCGCAGGCCATCCGGCGCGCGCATGTCGTGGTCGTGGGCATCGGCGGCGTGGGCTCGTGGACGGCGGAGGCGCTGGCGCGCAGCGGCGTCGCGCGGCTCACGCTGATCGACCTGGACCACGTGGCCGAATCCAACATCAATCGCCAGGTGCATGCGCTGGACAGCACCGTGGGCCAGGCCAAGGTGCAGGCCATGCGCGAACGCATCGCGCAGATCCATCCGGCCTGCAGCGTCCAGGGCATCGAGGAATTCGTCGATCCGGACAACTGGCCGCAGCTGCTTCCCGAGGGCGTGCATGCCGTCGTCGACGCCTGCGACCAGATCAAGGCCAAGCGCGCCATGGCGGCCTGGGCCCTGCGCACGCGCAGCCTCTTCATCGCCGTAGGCGCGGCGGGCGGCAAGCGCCTGGCGCACAAGGTGGACATCGACGACCTCTCACGCACCACCCACGACCCGCTGCTCGCGCAGCTGCGCTATCGCCTGCGCAAATTTGACGGCGCACCGCGCGAGGGCAAGACCATCGGCATCCCCTGCGTCTTCAGCCGCGAGGCCGTGGCCCCGCCGGACCCCTCCTGCGACATCAGCGGCGACGGCTCGCTCAACTGCCACGGCTACGGCTCGGTCGTGAGCGTCACCGCCACCTTCGGCCAGTGCGCCGCAGGCTTCATCCTGGACCGCATCGCGCAGGGAAGCCAAAAAAACTAGGCTATACTCATGGGCTGCGCTGCACACACCGGCAGCGACGTGGGGGACGTTAGCTCAGTTGGTAGAGCAGCGGACTTTTAATCCGTTGGTCGCAGGTTCGAATCCTGCACGTCCTACCAGATATCCGCATTCACACAAAGAGCCCGCTACGGAAACGATAGCGGGCTCTTCCGTTTCTGCATCCGTGGAAAGCATGTGGAAAGGCGAGCGGGGAACGATGAAAGTGCCTGCCACGCAGCATAGTTGGCACTCTCGCGCCGCGGTGATGCCGACCGGCCTCACTCGGTCTGCTGTAATCCAGCCGGTGTTTAGAACGCTGTCCCCACTCCTGGCGGCCCTCGGTGCCGCAGTGTCCCTGTCAGCTTGCGATCCTTTCGAGCCAGCCTCCGGCTTTGACTACAAGGAATGTCGCTTCTCGCTGGAGAAGCTTCCGCACTACCCGACGATCAGCGGCGGGGAGCGCTTGAAGTTCATCGACGCCTGCCTGCGCGACAAGGGATGGACCCCTGCGGCGAGCTGCAAGGAGGCTTCCGCAGAAGGCAGGATTCACTGTGCCTATGAGCGCAAGTAGACCAGGCCGCGCGGCCTGCAGCAGAACGCTGCAGCGAAGCTGTACAGCCCGCCGATGAAAGCTGCTCTCGGACTCCTGCTGCCGCTTCCTGCCTTCGTCGTTCACAGCGGCTCGCGCAGACGCTAGCTCACAACACTCCACTGACCCGCAACTGTGACTTACTGGCGCCAGCGCGAAGTCCGTGCTGCCTTTACTTGCGAGCGATGCGCTTTCGTCCTGGCCTGTCTGCAACATCAGGAGCACCGTTCCTCTTCACATTGACGAAATGAGGTGCTGCCATGTCAATTGACAAACCTAGAGTGACGCAAATTGTCGGCTGACCATCTTACTCAGCCGATTCGTGTCCTTGTTGTCGATGACAACGTGGATGCAGCGGAGTTGGTGGCCGACCTGTTGAGCATGCTCGGGTATGAGACTTCAGCTGCACACGATGGCGAGTCGGCATTGCGTGTGTGGTCAACGACCCGGCCGGACGCTGTCATTTTGGACTTGGGGATGCCGGTGATGGACGGCTACGAGGCCGCCAGGCAGATTCGGAAATTGTCCAAGTCGTGCTTGTTGATTGCCTTGTCCGCGTGGGCCCGGCCTGCAGACGTGGAGCGCGGCCGAATAGCGGGTTTCGACCACCACATTGCCAAACCGGCCTCCGTCGAACAGCTGCTGGAGGCGCTCCATAGCCGCCTGCGCGCGCCTGTGGACCTGAGTTGAAGGACAGGCCGCCTACGCTGAGGCAGCGCGCAGGGTCGTGTGGCTGCGGCAATCGTGGAGAGCTCGAAGCACGCAATCGACATCGACCGGCTTCACAAGGTACTCGTCGAATCCGGCGCTCAGTGCCTCAGCGCGTTGATTGTTTCCTGCCCACCCGGTAACAGCCACGATGCAGGTATGTCCCTTCAAATGCTTCTCACGCAAGCGCCTGCACACCTCGAATCCGTTCACGTCGGGCAGTCCAATGTCGAGGAGCACCACGTCGGGCTTCACGCGCTTTGCAACTTCGATCGCTTCACTGCCGGTGTGGGCGCCAACGGCCGTATGACCAAAAGATTCGATCAGGATCGAGAGCGTCTCGACCATATCGGCGTTGTCGTCGACGATGAGAATGACGTGTGGCTCGCCAGCGGGAGCGGGGGTATGTCTCATCGTCGACGTGGCTCTAGAGGTGGGTCGACGCATCGTATGCGAGTTCGAACTGCACAGTACACCTGCGTGTAACTTCGGGTGGGGTACGCGCGAGCGTGCGGGAGCGGGTCACGCCTTCTGCGACCGGCTCTGCGCGAGCTGAGCCTGCTGCGGTCCAGGCACGTCGCCGTTGCGGCGGTGATGCCTACAAGGCATCCACCGGAATCTTCAGGTACGAAGTCCCGTTCCCTTCCTTCGGCGGCATCTCCCCCGCGCGGATGTTCACCTGCACGGCCGGCAGGATCAGCACGGGCATGGCGAGCGTCGCGTCGCGGCGGGTGCGCATGTCCACGAACTGGTCCTCGCTCACGCCGTCGTGCACGTGGATGTTGCGCGCCTTCTGCTCGGCGACGCTGGACTCGCAGGCGACCGGCCGGTCGCTCGGCGGGTAGTCGTGGCACATAAAGAGCCGGGTGTCGGGCGGCAGGGACAGCAGCTTGCGCACCGACCGGTACAGCGTGCGCGCGTCCCCGCCGGGGAAGTCGCAGCGCGCGGTGCCCACGTCGGGCATGAACAGGGTGTCGCCCACGAACACGGCGTTGCCGATCTGGTAGGCGATGTCGGCAGGCGTGTGGCCGGGCACGTGCAGCACCTTGCCGGTGAGTGCGCCGATACGGAACTCGTCGCCGTCGGTGAAGAGGCGATCGAACTGCGAGCCGTCGGTGGCGAAGCCCGCCTCCAGGTTGAAGATGCCCTTGAAGACCTTCTGCACGGCGGCAATGTGTTCGCCGATGCCGGTGCGGCCGCCGAGCTGCGCCTTCAGGTAGGGCGCCGCCGTGAGGTGGTCGGCATGCGCGTGGGTCTCCAGGATCCACTCGACCTTCAGCGCATTCGCGCGCACATAGTCGATCACCTTGTCCGCGGACGCGTGGCGGGTCCGGCCGGCCTTGGCGTCATAGTCGAGTACCGGGTCCACGATGGCACATGCGCTCCCCGGTCCGGCGTGGACCACGTAGGTCCACGTCCAGGTTGCCTCGTCGAATATGGGATGGACCTGCGGCACCGCTTGCGTCATGGTTCGCTCCTGTGAGGTTGCTTCAAATATCATCAGAAGATAATATATCTGAAAATAAACTGTTTGAGCAGGAGGCCACCGTGAAGTCCCATTCCCCATGCGCCCTTGGCGCGGCCCCACGATCATGAAGGCGCGACCGCGACGCCTTCAAGCCCAGCGGTGGCTGCCGGCCTGGTGCGAGGGCTACCAGCGCGAAACCCTGGCCAGCGATGCCGTCGCGGCGGCCATCGTCACGCTGATGCTGATCCCGCAGAGCCTGGCCTATGCCTCGCTGGCCGGACTGCCGCCCGAGGTGGGCCTGTACGCGAGCATCGCGCCGCTGCTGATGTACGCGCTCCTGGGCACGAGCCGCGTGCTGGCGGTGGGGCCGGTGGCGGTGGTGTCGCTGATGACGGCCACGGCAATCGGGGACCATGCAGCCGCGGGGTCGGCCGCGTACTGGGCGGTCGCGATCACGCTGGCCTTCCTGTCGGGCCTGATGCTGCTCGCCATGGGCCTGCTGCGGCTCGGGTTCGTGGCCAACTTCCTCAGTCACCCGGTGATCTCCGGCTTCATTTCGGCGTCCGCCGTGCTGATTGCCGCGGGGCAGGCGCGCGTGCTGCTGGGCCTGCAGGTGCCGGGCGAACATTTCGTGGAGATCGCGGCCGGTGTGCTGGCGCGCCTGTCGCAGGTGCATGGGCCCACGGCGCTGCTGGGGCTGGGCGCGCTGGCCTTCCTGTTCTGGACGCGCAAGGGGCTCAAGCCCTTGCTGATCCGCTTGGGCATGCCCTCGCGCCTGGCCGATTTCACGGCGCGGGCCGGCCCGGTGATGGGAATCGTCGTCACGGCGTTGCTGACCTGGGGCCTGGGCCTGCAGGAGCAGGGTGTGCGCGTGGTCGGCGCGGTGCCGGCCGGCCTGCCGCCGCTGACGACGCCCTTGTGGGATCCCGCACTGTGGCAGTCGCTGGCGGTGCCCGCGCTCCTGATCAGCGTGGTGGGCTTCGTGGAGTCGGTCTCGGTGGGCCAGACGCTGGCGGCGCGCCGGCGCGAGCGGATCGAGCCGGACCGCGAGCTCGTGGCCCTGGGCGCGAGCAACCTCGGCGCCGCCTTCAGCGGCGGCTTTCCGGTGACGGGCGGCTTCGCGCGTTCGGTGGTGAACTTCGACGCCGGCGCCCGCACCCCGGCCGCGGGTGCCTTCACCGCCGTGGGCATCCTGCTGGCCGCGCTGCTGCTGACCCCGGCGCTGTACTACGTGCCGCAGGCCACGCTCGCGGCCACCATCATCGTGGCGGTGGTGTCGCTGATCGACCTGGGCATGTTCCGGCGCACCTGGCGCTATTCGCGAACCGACTTCCTGGCCTTGCTGGCCACGGTGATCGGAACGCTGGGTTGGGGCGTCGAAGCCGGCCTGATCGCGGGGGTGGCGCTGTCGCTCGGCCTGTTCCTGCTGCGCACCAGCCGCCCGCACATCGCCCAGGTGGGGCTGGTTCCCGGGACGGAGTACTTTCGCAACGTCAAGCGGCACCGGGTGATCGAGAGCCCGGCCGTGCTCGGCCTGCGGGTGGACGAAAGCCTGTACTTCGCCAATTCGCGCGCGCTGGAGGACTGGATCAATGCCGCGGTGGCCGGCCGGCCCGGGCTGCGGCACGTCGTGCTGCAGTGCTCGGCGGTGAACGCCATCGACGCCAGCGCGCTGGAAAGCCTGGAGCACATCGACGAGCGGCTGCGCGGCGCCGGCCTGCAGTTCCACCTGAGCGAGGTCAAGGGCCCCGTGATGGACCGCTTGCAGGGCACCGACTTCCTCACGCAGCTCAGCGGACGGGTGTTTCTCACCCACTACCAGGCCCTGCGCGAGCTGGCGCCCGATCTGTTCGGCGTGGAGGAAGGCGTGAAGTCGCCGGCGCCTGTTTTTTGAGCACCGTGGCGCGAGCCCAGGCGGGGCGGGGCTTGCGGGGCTTGTTCCCGAACCTTTCCACAGGCTGGCCCACAGGCGAGGGGGACAACTCGGCGGCGCGTCAGCACGCGTCCAGCGCCACGGTTTCGCCGTGGGCGGGCCGGTGGCAGGCCCAGCCCAGGGTGCGCTCGATCCGCGCCCCGAGGGCCTGCGCAGCGGCCGGCTCGCCGTGATTGATGAAGACCCGGCGCGGCGCGCGCGCGAAGCCGCGCAGCCAATCCAGGATCTGGCCCGCGTCGGCGTGGCCGGACCACTGCGCCAGGCGGGCGACCTCGGCGCGCACGGGCACTTGCGCACCGAAGACCTTCACGCTGTCCACGCCCTGTACGAGGTCCGCGCCCCGCGTGCCGGCGGCCTGGTGGCCGACCAGCAGGATGGTGTTGCGCTCGTCCGGCGCGAAGCTGCGCAGGTGGTGCAGCACGCGTCCACCGGTGAGCATGCCGCTGGCGGCGATGACGATGCGGGGTCCGCGGCCGTGTCGCACCTGCTCCGACTCCTCGGCGCTCTGCACGGCCTGCACGTCGCCAGCGGCTTGCAGCCACTCCGAGGTGTCTGGCCGCAGGTGCGACGGATGGCGGACGCAGACCTCGGTCGCGCGGGCGGCCATGGGGCTGTCCAGCACCACCGGCAGCCTGGGAATGTCGCCGCGGCGCGCGAGCCGGTGCAGCGCCAGGATCAAGGCCTGTGCGCGCCCCACCGCGAAGGCCGGAACCAGCAGGACGCCGCCACGTGCGGCGGTGCGGCACACCACGGCGGCCAGCGCCTGCAGTGGATCGGTGCGGGCATGCTCGCGGTCGCCGTAGGTGGATTCGAGCACCAGGTAGTCGGCCGCGGGCGGGGGTGCGGGCGGTTTCATCACCAGGTCGTCGGGACGGCCCAGGTCACCGGAGAAGAGGACGCTCACCGGGCCGGCCTCCAGGCGCAGCATGGCCGCGCCGGGCAGGTGGCCCGCAGGCCGGAACAGCGCCTGCCATCCAGGCGCGGCTTCCCAGGGCTGGTCGAAGGGAACCGTGCGCAGCAGGCGCAGGCAACGCTCGGCATCGGCCCGCGTGTACAGGGGCAGGGGAGGGTGGTGGCGGCTGCTGCCCAGGCGCTGGTGCTCCGCGGCCTCTTCCTCCATGAGGTGGCCGCTGTCGGGGAGCAACAGGCCGCACAGGTCCGCGGTCGCGGGCGTGCAGTGCACCGGTGCACGCAGGCCCTGGCGCGCCAGCAGCGGCAGCAGGCCGCTGTGGTCGATGTGCGCGTGCGTGAGCACCACGCCGTCCAGAGCCGAGGGCGGGACGGGAAAGGGCTCGCGGTTGCGAAGCCGCAGTGCCTTGTCACCCTGGAAGAGGCCGCAGTCCACGAGCACCTGCGTTTGCCCTTGCTGCACCAGGGTGCGCGAACCGGTCACGGTGTCGGTGGCGCCGAGGAAACACAGCTGCATGGCGCGCATGCTGCGACGCGGACCGCCGCGCGTCAATGAGCGGCTACGAAGCCGCCGTCTCCGCCGCTTCGATCTCGCTCGAAAGTTCGAGCCAGCGCTCTTCCAGGTCCTGCAGCTCTTCGCTCACCGTCTTGAGCTCGCGGCCGGCGTCGGCGATGTCCGCGGGGGCGAGCGGGGTGGACAGGCGCGCCTCCAGGTCGCGGCGTGCCGACTGCAGCTGCGTCATGCGCGATTCGGCCGCCTCCAGTTCCTTGCGCAGGGGCCGCAGGCGGGCGGCAAGCTGCTGGCGTTGCTGGGCGTCCTGCTTGCGGCGTGCGGCGCCATCGCCGCTCGTCGGGGCGGGCGCGGGTGCGGGTCCCGGTGCGGGTCCAGGTGCGGGGGCGGGTGCAGCAAGCGACGAAGCCGAAGCGTTCGCCCGCGCCTCCTCGCGCAGCCGGCGCGATTCGTCCAGGAGGTAGCGCTGGTAGTCGTCCAGGTCGCCGTCGAAGGGGCGGACCTCGCCGCGGCCGACCAGCCAGAATTCGTCGCACACGGCGCGCAGCAGCGCACGGTCGTGGCTGACCAGCATCACCGTGCCCTCGAACTCGTTGAGCGCCACCGACAGCGCCTCGCGCGTGGCCAGGTCCAGGTGGTTGGTGGGCTCGTCCAGCAGCAGCAGGTTGGGACGCTGCCAGACCATCATGGCCAGCACCAGGCGTGCCTTCTCGCCGCCGCTCATGGTGCCCACGGCCTGGTTGACCATGTCGCCCGAAAAGTTGAAGGTGCCCAGGAAGTTGCGCAGTTCCTGCTCGCGCGCCTGCGGGCCCACGTCGCGGGCCAGGCGGATCATGTGCTCCAGCGGATTGCTCTGCGCATGCAGCACGTCCAGCTCCTGCTGCGCGAAGTAGCCGATGGACAGGCCCTTGCCCTCGGTGAGCGTGCCGGCCAGGAGCGGCAGGTCCCGTGCGATGGTCTTGACCAGCGTGGACTTGCCCTGGCCGTTGGCCCCCAGGATGCCGATGCGCTGGCCGGCGAGCACGGAGCGGTTGACGCCGCGCAGGATGACCGTGGGCGGCGACGCGTCCGCGCGGTAGCCGAACTCGCCCGCGCTGATGGCGAGCATGGGGTTGGGCAGGTTGGCCGGCTCCTTGAACTCGAAGCTGAAGTCGGCCTCGGCCAGCACGGGCGCGATCTTCTCCATGCGCTCCAGGGCCTTGACCCGGCTTTGCGCCTGGCGCGCCTTGGTGGCCTTGGCCTTGAAGCGGTCGATGAACTTCTGCAGGTGCGCGATCTTTTCCTGCTGGCGGGCGAAGGCGGACTGCTGCTGCGAAAGCTGCTCGGCGCGCATGCTTTCGAAGGCGCTGTAGTTGCCGCCGTAGCGCACCAGTTTCTGCTGGTCGATGTGCAGCGTCACGCCGGTGACGGCATCGAGGAACTCGCGATCGTGGCTGATGACGACGAGCGTGCCGGCGTAGCGCTGCAGCCAGGCTTCCAGCCACACCAGGGCGTCCAGGTCCAGGTGGTTGGTGGGTTCGTCCAGCAGCAGCAGGTCCGAGGGGCTCATGAGCGCGCGGGCAAGCTGCAGCCGCATGCGCCAGCCGCCGGAGAAGCTGTTGACGGGCCGGTCCAGTTCCTGCACGCGAAAGCCCAGGCCCAGGATCAGCGACTGCGCACGCGGCACCGCGTCGTGCTCGCCCGCATCGTGCAGGTCCGCGTGGGCCTGGGCCACCGCCATGCCGGCGTCGGCGTCCTCGGGCGCGGCCTCCAGGCGCGCCTCGGCCTCGCGCAAGCGCTCGCGGACCGCCGCCAGGCGCGTGTCGCCCGCCACGACGAAGTCGGTGGCCGGCTCCTCGGTCTCGGGCATGTGCTGGGCCACCTGCGCCATCTGCCAGTGCGCGGGCACGGAGAACTCACCGCTGTCCTCGTGCAGGCTGCCGTTGAAGAGGGCGAAGAGCGTCGATTTGCCGGCGCCGTTGCGCCCGACCAGGCCGACCTTCTCGCCCGGATTGAGCGTGACCGAAACCTTGTCCAGCAGCACCTTGGCCCCGCGCCGCAGGGTGACGTCGCGCAGCGTGATCATGATGCGAGCGCCTCGCGCGTGAGGAGCAGGACCTGGTCATCGCCCGCGCTGGTCTCCAGCCACACGGCTTCCAGTCGCGGGAAGGCCGCCTCGAAATGCGCCCGCTCGTTGCCGATCTCCAGGACCAGCACGCCGGCTTCGGACAGGTGCTCCGGCGCCTCGTGCAGCAGGCGGCGCACGAAGTCCATGCCGTCCTCGCCGCCGGCCAGCGCCAGCGCCGGCTCCGCGCCGTACTCGGGGGGCAGGGCCGCCATGCTGGCTGCATTGACATAAGGCGGGTTGCACAGGATGAGGTCGTAGGGCCCGTGCACGGCCGCGAGGCCATCGGATTGCAGCAGGCGCACGCGATCGTGCAGGTCGTGCTTCTCGACGTTGATGCGGGCCACGGCCAGGGCCTCGGCGGACAGGTCGGACGCATCCACCGCCACCTCGGGCCAGGCCATGGCGGCGAGCACGGCGAGGCTGCCGTTGCCGGTGCACAGGTCCAGCACGCGCCGCGTGTGCTCGCCCAGCCAGGGGTCGATGCTGCCGTCGGCGATCAGCTCGGCGATGAAGCTGCGCGGCACGATGCTGCGTTCGTCCACGTGGAAGGCCACGCCCTGCAGCCAGGCTTCCTGGGTGAGGTAGGCCGCGGGCCTGCGGGTGGTGATGCGCTCGGCGACCAGGGCCTGCACGCGCTCGGCTTCTTCCGTCGTGACGGGTCGCCGTGCCACCTCGTCCAACGCGTCCAGCGGCAGGCCCAGGCGCCACAGCACCAGCCAGGCGGCTTCGTCGAAGGCGTTGGTGGTGCCGTGGCCAAAGGCCACGCCGGCTTCGCCCAGGCGCTTGGCCGAGGCCTCGATCAGCTCGATGACGGTCATGCCCGCTCCAGCGCGTCCAGCCGTTCCAGGGTGCGGCGATAGATGTTCTTGAGCGGCTCGATGTCGGCCACCACGACGTGCTCGTCGATCTTGTGGATGCTGGCGTTCACCGGCCCGAACTCGATCACCTGCGGGCAGATGCGCGAGATGAAGCGGCCGTCACTGGTGCCGCCGGTGGTGGACAGGGTGGTCTCGACCCCGGTCTCGGCGAGGATGGCGCCGCGCACGGCGTCCACCAGTTCGCCCGGGCGCGTGAGGAAGGGCTGGCCGCCCAGCGTCCAGGCCACGGTCCATTCCAGGCCATGGCGGTCCAGCACCTCGGCCACGCGCTGCTGCAGGCCCTCGGCCGTGCTCTCGGTGGAGAAGCGGAAGTTGAAGTCCACCACCACCTCGCCCGGGATGACGTTGCCCGCACCCGTGCCCGCATGGATGTTGCTCACCTGGAAGCTGGTGGCCGGGAAGAAGTCGTTGCCATGGTCCCAGGTGGTGGCGGCGAGCTCGGCCAGCGCCGGCATCGCCTGGTGGATGGGGTTGCGCGCGAGCTGCGGGTAGGCGATGTGGCCCTGCACGCCCTTGACGCTGAGCTTGCCGGTGAGGCTGCCGCGGCGGCCGTTCTTGATCATGTCGCCCAGGCGCTCGACCGAGGTGGGCTCGCCGACGATGCACCAGTCCAGCCGCTCGCCGCGCTCGCGCAGCGCCTCGCAGACCACCACGGTGCCATCGACGCTCGGGCCTTCCTCGTCGCTGGTGATCAGCAGGGCCAGGGAGATCGCCGGGTCCGGGGTGGCTGCCAGGAACTCCTGCACCGCCACGGTGAAGGCGGCGATGGAGGTCTTCATGTCGGCCGCCCCACGCCCGTACAGCTTGCCGTCACGGTGCGCGGGCACGAACGGCGGGCTGCTCCATTGCTCGATCGGGCCGGTGGGAACCACGTCGGTGTGGCCGGCGAAGACCAGCGTACGCGCCCCGCGCCCCGGGCGACGCGCCCACAGGTTGGTGACGCGGAAGTCCGCCGGGCCGCTTGCGATGGTTTCGCACTCGAAGCCCAGGGGAGCGAGCTGCGTGGCCAGCAGGTCCTGGCAGCCGGCGTCCTCCGGGGTGACGGAACGGCGCGCGATGAGCTGCTCGACGAGATGGACAGTGGAATTCATGGATCAGGGAGAAGGGCACGGCCGCAGCCGCGCCGGGAATCAGTGCTTCACGTCGAAGGTGATTTCGGTGAAGGAGGGCTCGTCGTCGTCGGGCGCGCTGTCGTCGGCGGCTTTGCGGACCTGGAAGTCGTTCTGCAGGCGCCACAGCAGGTTGTTGGGCGAGTCGGCATGGGCCATGCCTTCCTTGCGATCGACCAGGCCTTCGGTGATGAGCCGCGCGATGTCCTGCTCGAAGCTCTGCGAGCCTTCGGCCATGGACTTTTCCAGCGTCTCGCGCAGGCCGGAGAAGTCGCTCTTTTCGATCAACTCCGCCACGAGCTGCGAATTCAGCAGCACCTCCACCGCCGGAACGCGCCCGCCGTGCACAGTGCGCAGCAGGCGCTGCGAAACGATGGCCCTGAGCGCGGCGGCCAGGTCGCCCAGCATGGTCGGGCGCACTTCCACCGGGTAGAAGGACAGGATGCGGTTGAGGGCCTGGTAGCTGTTGTTGGCGTGCAGGGTCGCCAGGCACAGGTGCCCGGACTGCGCGTAGGCGATGGCGGCCGACATGGTGTCGCGGTCGCGGATCTCGCCGATCAGGATCACGTCGGGCGCCTGGCGCAGCGCGTTCTTCAGCGCCACCTGCAGCGACTCGGTGTCGGTGCCGATCTCGCGCTGGTTGACCACGCAGCGCTTGTTGCGGAACACGTATTCGATGGGGTCCTCGATGGTGAGGATGTGTCCCGAGGCGCGCTCGTTGCGCCAGTCCAGCATGGAGGCCAGCGTGGTGCTCTTGCCGGCCCCGGTGGAGCCGACCATGAGGATGAGGCCCCGCTTTTCCATCACCAGCTCGCCCAGCACCATGGGCACGGCCAGCGTGTCCAGGGGCGGCACGTCAGCCGGGATGTGGCGGATCACGGCGGCATAGCTGCCCCGCTGGCGCATGGCCGAGACGCGGAAGCTGCCGACGCCCTCGAGCGTGTGGCCGATGTTGAGCTCGCCGTCGCGTTCGAGCTGGGCGATGCGCTCGGCCGGCAGCATCTCGGCGAGCAGCGCGCGCGGGGCATCGGCGGGCAGGGGCTGGGCATTGATCGGCACGCACTGGCCGTCGATGCGCACCTGCGCCGGCGCGTGCGCGGACAGGTAGACGTCGGACGCCTTCTTCTCCGCCATCAGCCGCAGGATGCGTTCCATGGTGCTCATGCCGGGCCCCTCTCGTGTTGGACTCGTGATCCGCGCCGCTCAGGGACGCAGCAGCTCGTTCAGGCTGGTCTTGGCGCGCGTCTGCGCGTCCACCCGCTTGACGATGATGGCCGCATACAGGCTGTAGCGCCCGTCGTCCTTGGGCAGGCTGCCCGAGATCACCACCGAGCCGGCCGGCACGCGCCCGTAGCTCACCTCCCCGGTGGCGCGGTCGTAGATGGGGGTGCTCTGGCCGATGTACACGCCCATGGAGACCACCGAGTTCTCCTCGACGATGACGCCCTCGACGATCTCGGAGCGCGCGCCGATGAAGCAGTTGTCCTCGATGATGGTCGGGTTGGCCTGCAGCGGCTCCAGCACGCCGCCCAGGCCCACGCCGCCGGACAGGTGCACGTTCTTGCCGACCTGCGCGCAGGAGCCGACGGTGGCCCAGGTGTCCACCATGGTCCCCTCGTCCACGTAGGCGCCGATGTTCACGTAGCTGGGCATGAGCACCGCGCCGCGGGCGATGAAGCTGCCGCGCCGGGCCACGGCCGGGGGCACCACGCGCACGCCGGTGGCGGCCATTTCCTCGGGCGTGAGGTGGGCGAACTTGGTGGGCACCTTGTCGAAGAAGCCCAGGTCGCCGGCGCGCATGATCTCGTTGTCCTTCAGGCGGAAGGAGAGCAGCACGGCCTTCTTGATCCACTGGTGCACCGTCCACTGGCCGACGCCTTCACGCGTGGCGACCCGCAGCTGGCCCTTGTTCAATTCGGCGATCACGTGCTCGACGGCCTCGGCCACCTCGGGCGGGCAGGACTTGGGTGAAAGGCTGGCGCGGTTCTCCCACGCGTTGTCGATGGTCTGCTGCAGCTGCTGTGTCACGGCTTGGAGGGTGGGTTGGATTGGACGAACTGGACGATGCGTTGCGCGGCTTCCAGGCATTCGGCGGTCTCGGCGACCAGGGCCATGCGGATGCGGCCCCGGCCCGGATTGAGGCTTTCGGCTTCCCGGGCAAGGTAGCTGCCCGGCAAAACCGTCACATTGTATTGAGCGAAGAGCTCGCGGGCGAAGGCTTCGTCGTCGCCGCCCGGGACGGCCGCCCAGAGGTAGAAGCCCGCGTCGGGCAGGCGCACGTCCAGCACGGACGCGAGCAGGGGCGTGACCTCGGCGAACTTGCGCCGGTAAAGCGCCCGGTTCTCCACCACGTGCGCCTCGTCGCGCCAGGCCGCGACGCTGGCGGCCTGCACCACGGGGCTCATGGCGCTGCCGTGGTAGGTGCGGTACAGGAGAAACTGCTTGAGGATGGAAGCGTCGCCCGCGACGAAGCCGGAGCGCAGGCCCGGCACGTTGCTGCGCTTGGACAGGCTGGTGAAGGCGACCAGGCGTTTGAAGTCGGTGCGACCGAGTTTGGCCGCCGCTTCCAGGCCGCCCAGGGGTGCATCGTCCCGGAAGTAGATCTCGCTGTAGCACTCGTCCGAGGCGATGACGAAGCCGTGCCGGTCCGACAGCGCGAAGAGCTTGCGCCATTCCTCCAGCGGCATCACCGCGCCCGTGGGGTTGCCGGGCGAGCAGACGAAGACCAGCTGGGTGCGGGCCCAGGTGGCCTCGGGCACGCGGTCCCAGTCCACCGCGAAGTTGCGCGCCGGATCACTGGGGGCGTAGAAGGGCGTGGCGCCCGAGAGCAGGGCGGCGCCTTCGTAGATTTGATAGAAGGGGTTGGGGCACACCACGACGGCGTCGCGGCTCGCATCGACCACGGTCTGGGCGAAGGCGAAGAGCGCCTCGCGCGAGCCGTTGACGGGCAGGACTTGCGCGAGCGGGTCCAGCACCAGCCCGTAGCGGCGCTGCATCCAGGCCGCGCAGGCCTCGCGCAGCGCGGGCTCGCCGCCCGTGGCCGGATAGACGGACAGGCCGGGCAGGGCGCCCATCAGCGCTTCCTGGATGAAGGCGGGCGTGGGGTGCCGGGGTTCGCCGATGCCCAGGCTGATGGGCCGCAGCCCCGGCGCGGGCGGCACGCCCGCGAACAGCTTGCGCAGCCGCTCAAAGGGATAGGGCTGCAGTTTCTCCAGGAGGGGATTCATGGGGCGCGATTATCCCCGGCGGCCGCGCGCCCTCCGAGCCGTTGCATGAGGTCCAGGGCGTTGTCGGGCGCATGGAGCTTGTCGGTGTTGTCGAAATAGCAGAACACCTCGCGCGGCGCGGCCAGCTTCGCTGTCGGCGGCGCGATCAGCCGCGCATCGGCCGGCTCGCGCCCGCTGCGCCAGGCCTGGATGGCCTCGGCCCAGCGGCGCAGCTCGGCGTCGGTGTAGACGCTGTTGTAAAGCTCGGTCGAGCCGTGCAGCCGCAGGTACATGAAGTCGCTGGTCACGTCCTCGTAGCTGGGCCAGGCAAGCGGGGTGTCCGCGACCACCCAGGCGATGCCGCGGCGCCGCAGCGCCTCGATGAAGGCCGGCTGCGCGAAGCTCGCATGCCGCACTTCGATGGCGTGCCGCAGGCGCAGGGACACGGGCGGATCGAGCAGCTCGCGTCCGTGCATGCGCTGGTCGCGGCGGCGGGCCAGGCGCGCCGCCTGCTCCGTGTCCATGGGCAGCAGATCGAAGAAGGCCTCGAAGCGCTCGGCGTCCCAGGCCATGTTGGCCGGGAACTGCCAGAGGATGGGCCCCAGCTTGTCGCCGAGCGCGAACAGGCCCGAGGCCAGGAAGTTGGCGACGGCCACTTCGGCGTTGCGAAGCCGCAGCATGTGCGTGACGTAACGCGGCCCCTTGACCGTGAAGACGAAGCCCGGCGGCGTCTGCCGCGCCCAGGTCTCGAAGCTGGACGGGCGCTGCAGCGCATAGAAGGAGCCATTGATCTCGATGCTGCTGAAGTGGTTCGATGCGTACGCAAGTTCTCGCGCCTGCGGCAGCCCGGGCGGGTAGAAGTGGCCGCGCCAGGGCGCATAGCGCCAGCCGGACACGCCCACGTAGGCGCGGCCGGTCGCGGCGACCCGGTCGTCGGGCGCTTGCGGTCGTGGCGGATGTCTCATCGCGCGGGCCTTTTCGTATGGGACCGGTGCTGCCCGGGCAGGTTCAGCGCCACTGGAGCGCCGGATGGGCCGCTGTATCATCCGCGGCACCCGCCGGCGCCCGGGAAGCGCTCCCAGCCCGGCGTGCCTTTCGAAGCCAGCAAGTCAGGCCCGCCGTGCGTCTTACCTCCATCAAGCTTTCCGGTTTCAAGTCCTTCGCCGAACCCACCAACTTCATGCTCCCCGGCCAGCTGGTCGGCGTGGTGGGTCCCAACGGCTGCGGCAAGTCCAACATCATGGACGCGGTGCGCTGGGTGCTGGGCGAGTCCAAGGCCAGCGAGCTGCGTGGCGAGTCCATGCAGGACGTGATCTTCAACGGCACCACGCACCGCAAGCCCGCCTCGCGCGCTTCGGTGGAGCTGGTGTTCGACAACGCCGACCACCGCGCTGGCGGCCAGTGGTCGCAGTTCGCCGAGATCGCCGTCAAGCGCGTGCTCACGCGCGACGGCACCAGCAGCTACTACATCAACAACCAGCCTGTGCGCCGGCGCGACGTGCAGGACGTCTTCCTGGGCACGGGCCTGGGGCCGCGTGCCTACGCCATCATCGGCCAGGGCACCATCAGCCGCATCATCGAGTCGCGCCCGGAGGAGCTGCGTCTCTTCCTGGAGGAAGCCGCGGGCGTGTCCAAGTACAAGGAACGCCGGCGCGAGACCGAGAACCGCCTGTCCGACACGCGCGAGAACCTCACCCGCGTGGAAGACATCCTGCGCGAGCTGAACGCCAACCTGGACAAGCTGGAGAAGCAGGCCGAGGTGGCCCAGAAGTACCAGGGCCTGCAGGCCGAGGCCACGCTGCGCCAGCACCAGCTGTGGTTCCTGCGCCGCGCCGAGAGCGAGACCGAGCAGGCGCGCCTGAAGGCCGATGCCGACAAGGCCGTCAACGACCTGGAGTCGCGCGTGGCCGACCTGCGCCACGTGGAAGCCGAGCTGGAGACCATCCGCCAGGCCCACTATGCGGCCGGCGACCAGGTGAACCAGGCCCAGGGGCGCCTCTACGAAGCCAGTGCGGAAGTCGGGCGCCTGGAGGCCGAGATCCGCTTCGTCGTCGAGGGCCGCCAGCGCGCCGAGCAGCGCCTGGTGCAGATCCGCGAGCAGGCGGCGCAGTGGTCGGTGCGGCGCGACGAGGCCGCCGAGGAACTCGAGTCCCTGGCCGGGCAGGGCATGGAGGCCGAAGAGCGCACCGCCCTGCTGGCCGCGCAGGTGGAGGAGCAGGCCATGCGCCTGCCCGAGCTGGAAGAGGCCCTGCGCCAGGCGCAGAACCGATCCAACGAACAGCGCACGGCGGTGGGGCAGGTGCAGCAGCAGATCCAGGTGCTGGCCGCCGAGCAGCGCAGCATCGAGGAACAGTCAAGGCAGCTGCAGCTGCGGCGCGAGCGCCTGGTCGCCGACCGTGGCGCGCTGGCCGCCCCCGACGAGGCGCGCCTCGCGCAACTGCAGCAGCAGTCGGCCCTGGCCACGGAGACCGCGCAGGCTGCCGAGGCGCGCTTGCACGAGCTGCAGGACCAGGTGCCGCAGCTCGACGAGGAGCGCCGTGGCCGGCAGGCCGACCTCAACCAGCAGGGCGCGCGCCAGAGCGAGCTGTCGGCGCGCATGGAAGCGCTCAAGGCGCTGCAGGAGAAAGTCCGCACCGACGGCAAGCTGCGGCCCTGGCTGGCCAAGCACGGCCTGGACGGGCTGGCGGGCCTGTGGAGCCGCATCCACATCGAGCAGGGCTGGGAGAGCGCCCTGGAGGCGGCGCTGCGCGAGCGCATGGCGGCGCTGGAGGTCTCGCGCCTGGACATGGTGCGCGCCTTCGCCAGCGACGCGCCGCCCGCACGCCTGGCCTTCTACAGCCCGCCGGCCGCAGGCGTGCCCGCCGCGTCCCATGCGCTGCCGCGGCTGTCGGACCTGCTGCGCCTGAACGACGCCGGGCAGAAGGCCTTGCTGGCCGACTGGCTGCATGGCTGTTTCGTGGCCGAGAGCTTCGAGGCCGCGCTGGCCGCGCGGGCGCAGCTGCAGGCGGGCGAGACGCTTTACGTGCGCGAAGGACACGCCATCACCGCCCACGGCGTGAGTTTCTATGCCCCGGACAGCGAGCAGGCCGGGCTGCTGGCGCGCCAGCAGGAGATCGAGAACCTGGACAAGCAGTTGCGCGCCCAGGCCCTCATCGCCGAAGAAGCCCGATCGGCCCTGGTGCGGGCCGAGGCCGCCTACAGCGACGCCTCGCAGCGCCTCGTGGCCGTGCGCCGCGAAGCCAGCGAGACGCAGGGCAAGGCCCACGAGCTGCAGGTGGAGGCCCTGCGCCTGGGCCAGCTGGCCGAGCAGACGCGGGCGCGCGGCGAGCAGATCGCGGGCGACCTGGCCGAGGTCGACGCCCTGCTGGAGGACCTGCAGGAGCGCCGCGTCACGGCCGAGGGCCGCTTCGAGGAGCTGGACCTGCAGCTGGCCGACGCGCAGGAGCGCCATGCGCAGCTGGGCGACCGCGTGATCGAGGCCGAGCGGCGCCTGGCCGAATCGCGCGAGCAGCAGCGCAGCCTGGAGCGGCAGGCGCAGGAGGCGCAGTTCTCCGAGCGCTCGCTGCAGGCCCGCCGCGGCGAGCTGCAGCGCACCATCGACACCGCCAGCCAGCAGGCCGCGAGCCTGGTGGCCGAGGAGCAGCGCGCGCACGAGGAACTGGCACGCCTGAGCGACGCGGCAGCGCAGGCCGGGCTGCAGAACGCGCTGGCCTTGAAGCTGGAGCGCGAGCAGGCCCTGGGCGCGCAGCGCAGCGCCTACGACGACCTCACGGCCAAGCTGCGCGCGAGCGACGAGCGGCGCCTGGCCTTCGAGCGCGAGCTGGACCCGCTGCGCCAGCGCATCACGGACATGCAGCTCAAGGAGCAGGCGGCGCGCCTGGGCGTGGAGCAGTACGCCCAGCAGCTCGCCGAGGCGCAGGCCGACCTGGAGGCGGTCGCCCGCTCGGTGGAGGAGGGCAAGGTGCGCCTGTCGGGCCTGCAGGGCGAGATCGACCGGCTGCACCGCGAGATCGCCGCCCTGGGCGCCGTCAACCTCGCCGCTCTGGAAGAACTCACGACCGCGCGCGAGCGCAAGCAGTTCCTGGATGCGCAGTCGGCCGACCTGAACGAGGCCATCACCACGCTGGAAGACGCCATCCGAAAGATCGACGGCGAGACGCGCGAGCTGCTGGGTGGCACCTTCAATGTGGTCAATGAGCACTTCGGCCGCATGTTCCCGGAGCTGTTCGGCGGCGGCAACGCCAAGCTGGTCATGACCGGCGACGAGATCCTCGACGCCGGCGTGCAGGTCATGGCGCAGCCGCCGGGCAAGAAGAACCAGACCATCCACCTGCTCTCGGGCGGCGAGAAGGCGCTCACGGCCATCGCGCTGGTGTTCGCCATCTTCCAGCTCAATCCGGCGCCCTTCTGCCTGCTGGACGAGGTGGACGCGCCGCTGGACGACGCCAACACCGAGCGTTACGCCAAGCTGGTGTCCAGCATGAGCCGGGGCACGCAGTTCCTCTTCATCAGCCACAACAAGATCGCCATGGAGATGGCCGAGCAGCTGATCGGCGTCACCATGCAGGAGCAGGGCGTCTCGCGCATCGTCGCGGTGGATATGGATTCCGCCGTCTCCATGGCCGAGGCCGCCTGACACCCGAGGAAAGCACATGAGCAGCAGCCTGACCGTGGGCCTGGCCGTCCTGGGGGGAGGCACCCTGGCGGCACTGGTCGCCTGGAACGCCTGGACGACCCGCCGCAACACCCCACGCCAGCCCGAGATCGACACCATTCCAGACGCCGCGGCGGACCCCCGCGCCGAAGCCGGTGACACCATCCCCGATGCGGACGGCCGCGTGGAGCCGGTGTTCGCCGACTCGGCGGCCCTGGTGGGCGCGGTGGCCGTGCCCGAGCGCAAGCCCGGCCTGGATGCGCTCATCGACGTCATCGCCCCGGTGGCGGTGGACGGGCCCGTGTCGGGCGACGCCGCGCTCGCCGCGCTGCCGCCGACGCGGCGCACCGGCAGCAAGCCTTTCGCGGTCGAGGGCCTGAACGAGCGCAGCGGCCATTGGGAAGTCCCCCAGCCCGGCCAGCGCTACACCGCCTTCCAGGCCGGCGTGCAGCTGGCCAACCGCCATGGCGCGCTCAACGACATCGAGTTCTCCGAGTTCGTCATGAAGACGCAGGGCTTCGCCGATGCCGTGGGCGGCATGCCGGACTTTCCCGACATGCGCCACGAGGTGTCCCGTGCGCGCGAGCTGGACCAGTTCGCGAGCGGCCACGATGCGCAGCTCAGTCTCACCCTGCGCGCACGGCAGGCAGCCTGGAGTCCCGGCTATGTGCAGCAGCACGCCGCGCGCCTGGGTTTCGTGGCTGGCGCGGTCCCCGGCCGCATGGTGCTGCCCGCCAGCCAGGCCGGCGCGCCGCCCCTGCTGGTGCTCAATTTCGACACGCAGGCGGCGCTCGCGGAAGACCCGACCCAGGCCGCGCTGCGCGAGCTGATCCTGAGCATCGACGTGCCGCAGGTGCCCCGCGCGGAGCAGCCCTTCGTGCGCATGCGCGAGGCAGCCCAGGCGCTGGCGCAGTCCATGGACGGCGTGCTCACCGACGACCGCGGCCAGCTCATTCGCCCGGAGACGCTGGACCGCATCGGCGCCGACCTGGAGACGCTGTACGACACGCTGGACGGACGCGACCTGGCCGCGGGCTCGCCGCAGGCGCGCAGGCTGTTCAGCTGAGTCATGGCAGTCCCCGACGATGACGTCCGGCGCGCCGCCGCCTTGCGCGAGCGCCTGCACCACCACGCCCATTGCTACTACGTGCTGGACGATCCGCAGATCCCGGACGCCGAGTACGACAAGCTGTTCCAGGAACTGCAGGCGCTGGAAGCGCGGCATCCGCAGCTGCGCACGCCCGACTCGCCGACGCAGCGCGTGGGCGGCGCGCCCCTGGACGCCTTCGCCAAGGTCCGCCACCGCGTGCCTATGCTGTCGATCCGCACCGAGACCGACATCGAGGCCAGCGGCGCCCGCAACTTCGACGCCCGCGTGCGGCGCGAGCTGGGCCTGGCCGAGGAGGCCCCGCCCATCGACTACGTGGCGGAACTGAAGTTCGACGGCCTGGCCCTCAACCTGCGCTACGAGGCCGGCGTGCTGGTGCAGGCCGCCACGCGCGGCGACGGCGAAGTCGGCGAGGACGTGACGCAGAACATCCGCACCATCGGCCAGATTCCGCTGCGCCTCGCGGACGGCGCGCCGCCGGTGCTGGAGGTGCGCGGCGAGGTGTACATGCGCAGGGACGACTTCGAGCGTCTCAACGCGCGCCAGCGCGAGAAGATCGCCGCCGGCGCGCGCGGCGAGAAGACCTTCGTCAACCCGCGCAACGCTGCCGCCGGTGCGGTACGGCAGCTCGACCCGCAGGTCACGCGCCAGCGGCCGCTGTCCTTCTTCGCCTACGGCTGGGGCGAGGTCACGCCCGTCGAGCAGGGGGGGCCGGCCTGGCGCACGCATTTCGAGGCCCTGCAGGCGCTGCGCGGCTGGGGCCTGCCGGTGTCGGACCGGGTGGTCCAGGCGCATGGCGCGGACGATCTCGTGGCCTACCACCAGGCCATCGGCCGCGAGCGCGACGGCTTGCCCTTCGACATCGACGGCGTGGTCTACAAGGTCGACAGCCTGACGCTGCAGCGGCAGCTCGGCTTCGTCACGCGCGAGCCGCGCTGGGCGGTAGCGCACAAGTTCCCGGCGCAGGAGCAGGTCACGACGGTGGAGTCCATCGACATCTTCGTCGGCCGCACGGGCAAGCTCACGCCGGTGGCGAGGCTCAAGCCCGTGTTCGTGGGCGGCGTGACGGTCACCAACGCCACCCTGCACAACGAGGACGAAGCCCGCCGCAAGGACGTGCGTGTCGGCGACGCGGTCATCGTGCGCCGCGCCGGCGACGTGATCCCCGAAGTGGTGGCGGTGGTCGCGGAGCAGCGCACGCACGCGGCGCCGGCCTTCGAGATGCCGCGCCACTGCCCGGTGTGCGGCAGCCAGGCCGTGCGCGAGGAAGGCGAGGTCGACTGGCGCTGCTCCGGCGGGCTGTACTGCGGCGCGCAGCGCAAGCAGGCGCTGCTGCACTTCGCGCAGCGCCGCGCCATGGACATCGAGGGCCTGGGCGAGAAGCTGGTGGACCAGCTGGTCGACGCCGGGGTGATCCGCGTGCTGCCGGACCTGTACCGCCTGGGCCTGTCGCAGCTCATCGCGCTGGAGCGCATGGGCGACAAGAGCGCGCAGAACCTGCTGGCGGGGCTGGAGGCGTCCAAGTCCACCACGCTGCCGCGCTTCCTCTTCGCGCTGGGCATACGGCACGTGGGCGAGGCCACCGCGCGTGACCTGGCGCGCCACTTCGGAACACTGGACCGGGTGATGCAGGCCTCCACCGACGACCTGCTCGCCGTGCCCGACGTCGGGCCGGTCGTGGCCGAGAGCATCCACACCTTTTTCGCGCAGCCGCACAACCGGGAGGTGGTGGAACAGCTGCGCGCGTGCGGCGTGCACTGGGCCGAGAGCGAGCCCGCGCCGCAGGCAGCCTTGCCCCTGGCGGGGATCACCGTCGTGCTCACCGGCACCTTGCCGACCCTCTCGCGCGAGGAGGCCAAGGGTCTTCTGGAAGCGGCTGGCGCAAAGGTCGCGGGCTCCGTGAGCAAGAAGACGGGCTACGTGGTCGCTGGCACCGAGGCCGGTGGGAAACTTGACAGGGCGCGGGAGCTGAGTATTCCCATCCTCGATGAAGAGGGCCTGAAGTCACTGCTGGCGCAGGGCGCCCCTTGATGAGCTGTGTCGGACGGGCAGGGTCCTCCTGTCGGCCGAACGCATGCATCCTGTAGGACAAGTGCTAATTCTGCGCAGTAGCGGCCCCCAAAGCTGGGATGACTCTTCAGAATGCGAAGCCTCATCCATGTCCAACAACCTAGGGAGAAGCAATGGACAACACCAGCGCCAGCAACAAGACCGTGTCGCCCGAAGCCGCTGCCGCAGCCGAGGCGCTCATCGCGACGCCGGCCCGCGCCAAGCGGGGGTTTGCCGTCCTGAGCCCCGAGAAGAAGCGCGAGATCGCGAGCATGGGTGGCAAGGCAGCGCACGAGCACGGCCGCGCCCACCGCTTCACCAGCGAAGAGGCCCGCGCCGCCGGCAAGAAGCGCCACCAGATGCGCGTGGCCGCCGCCTCGCAAACGACCGACCGCTCGTCCTGAGCGTTTATTCACCGCGGTCGCAGCCGCGGTGAAAGACACCCCGATCAAACACATCCGTTCGCCCTGAGCCTGTCGAAGGGCTCGCGTGGTGAGTCTCGCGCGATCGGCTTCGACAAGCTCAGCCCGAACGGTGGGGCCCGACGGGGTCCGTGGATTCGCTGTTTGTGGAGAGCTGGTTGACGTGCCGCCTCGGTGCGGGCCCCTGCAAGATTATTGAACCGCGCAGCCTCAGGGCTGCGCAGTCACATGGGCCAGCAGCTGCTCGACGGCAGCCACATCCGCCGGCTTGGTGAGGTGGTGGTCGAACCCCGCTGCCTTCGCCAGCGCCACATCGTCCTTCGCGCCCCAGCCCGTCAGGGCGACGAGCACCGGGCAACGTCCGTCGGACGCCTGCCGTCGCATGGCGCGCGCGACTTCATAGCCATCCATCCCGGGCATGCCGATGTCCAGGAACACGACCTGCGGATCGAATTCGCGGGCCAGTTGCAAGGCTGCGCGGCCCTCGTGCGCCACGCGGGCGACGTGCCCGTCCATCTGCAGGATCATGGCCAGCGTTTCCGCGGCGTCATGGTTGTCATCCACCACCAGCACGCGCACGGTCGCCTCGCCCGGCGCCGCTCCCCCGGGCCCGGCATGCTTTCCCGCCTGCCCTGAGCCGGCTTCCAGCGGCAGGACCACCGTGAAGCGGCTGCCCGCGCCGCGCCCTGCGCTGTGCACGCTGATCGTGCCGCCGTGCAGCTCGGTGATCGCCCGCACCAGGGCCAGTCCGATGCCCAGGCCGGCCGGCATGTCCTGCTGGTGCGGACGCAGCTGCGTGAACATCTGGAAGATGCGCGCCTCGTCGCCGGGGTCGATGCCCATGCCGTCGTCCTGCACCCACAGGTGCACCTCCGATGCTTCGGCGCGGGCGCCCAGGGTGATGTGGCCGTGGGCCGGCGTGTACTTGGCGGCGTTGGACAGCAGGTTGGAGATCACCTGCTCGATGCGGGTCGCATCCACGTCGAGGTACAGGGGTTCGTCCGGCAGCTCGATGGACAGCGCGTGGTGCGCGTGCTCGATGGCGGCCTGGGTGCTCTCCAGCGCGTTGTCCACCAACTCGCGCAGCAGCACGCGGCGTCGCTTGAGGTCGAGCTTGCCCGTGCTCACGCGGCCGATGTCCATCAGGTCGTCGATCAGCCGCACCATGTGCCCGAGCTGGCGGTCCATCATGGCCCAGGTGCGGGCGGATGCCTGCGGGTCGCGCTGGTGGCGCAGCAGGTGCAGGCCGTTGCGCAGCGGGGCCAGCGGGTTGCGCAGCTCGTGCGCCAGGGTGGCCAGGAACTCGGTCTTGCGCTGGTCGGATTCGGCCAGCTCGCTGGCCACGCGGCGCAGCGCGGCCTGGGCACGCACCTGCTCGGTGACTTCGCTGCCCAGCAGGGCCACGCGCGGGTGGGTCGCATTCCCCACGCGGGTGATGCTCACGTCGAACCAGCGGTCCGGCCCGGGGAGCTGGTGCAGCAGGCGCTGCGGCTGCCCGGTGCGGGCCACCTGCCCATAGGCGTCCAGCCAGGCCGGATCGGGATGGCTCACCATCTCGCGCATGCGCCGGCCCACCACGTTGCGCAGGCCAGTGTGGCGCGAGAAGGTGGGGTTGGCCTCGAGGTACACGCAGTCCTGCGCGCGGCCTTCCTCGTCGAAGAGCACTTCGATGATGCAGAAGCCCTCCTCCATGGTGTCGAACAGGGTGCGGTAGCGCTCTTCGCTCTGGCGCAGGCGCTGCGCGGCCGCTTCGGCAGCCTCCCGCCGCGCCTGTTCGCGCACGACCAGTTCGCGCGTGACGGCGGCCTCGCGTTCCGCGGTGATGTCGTGCATGGAGACCACCGCGCCGAGCTTGCCGCGGCCCGAGTTGTCATAAAGGGGCTGCCCGCTGGCCAGCAGGGTGCGCAGGCGGCCGTCGGGCGCGCGCACCACCATCTCCGCATCGCGGACCTGCTCGCCGGAGAGCGCGCGCATCAGGGGTGTGTCCTCCGGCGCGAGGGGCTCGCGGCCGCCCGGCGCGAGCAGGCCGTAGTGTTCGGCCCAGTCGTCCGGCGCGATGGCCTCCGGCGCCAGCCGGTGCAGCTCGCGGGTGGCGCGATTGAACAGCGTCAGCCGACCCTGCGCGTCGCAGGCGACGATGCTGTCCTGCACCGCGTCGAGCACCGCCGAGAGGAAGGCTCGCTCGTTGACGGCGGTGCGCTCGGCCTCGCGCAGCTCCTCGCGGCTGCGGTGCAGCGCGATGAAGAAGGACACCTTGCCCTTGAGCACCGCCGGATGCAGCGGCTTGGTGAGGAAGTCCACCGCGCCCAGGGCGTAGGCTTCCTCCAGGTAGGGCTCGGGGCTGTCCGAGGCGGTGACGAAGAGGATCGGGGTCTCGCGGGAGCGCGCGCGCGAGCGGATGAGGCGGGCCGCCTCGAAGCCATCCATGTCGGGCATGTGCACGTCCAGCAGGATGGCGGCGAAATCCTCGGACAAGGTGCGGGCCAGCGCTTCGCCGCCGGAGCCAGCGCGCACGAGCTGGGCGCCCAGCTCCAGCAGGATGGCCTCGAGCGCCAGCAGGTTGGCGGGCGAGTCGTCCACGAGCAGGACCTTGGCGACGGGAATGGGCGGTGTGGAGGCGAGCATCGCTGCGCTTGAAAAGTGGGCGTCAGTCTAGTGGCTGGAAGCGCACTTGTCCGTCGCCTTCAGCGCACCGGCCACTGCCACCACCGCGGCAGCAGGGCCCGCACGCGCGCCTGCGAGAAACGGTCGTCGATCAGCCACAGCACGCCCCGGTCCTGCTCGCTGCGGATCACACGGCCGGCCGCCTGCGCGACGCGGCGCAGGCCCGGGTAGAGATAGGCGTACTCGTAGCCGGCGCCGAAGGCGCTGTGCAGGCGCTCGCGCAGCAGTTCGTTGACCGGGTTCACCTGCGGCAGGCCCAGGGTGGCGACGAAGGCGCCGACCAGGCGCTCACCGGGCAGGTCGACGCCCTCGCCGAAGCTGCCACCCAGGACGGCGAAGCCGACGCCGCTGCCGCCTTCCGTGAAGCGTTCCAGGAAGGCCTGGCGCTCGGCCTCGCCCATGCCCGCGCTCTGCTCCCACAGGGGCAGCTCGGGGCAGGCCTGCGCCAGGGCGTGGGCGACCTGGTGCTGGAAGTCGTAGCTGCTGAAGAAGGCCAGGTAGTTGCCGGGCCGCTCGCGCCACTGGCGCTCGATGAGGGCGGCGATCGGCTGGACGGCCCGGGCGCGGTCCGCCCAGCGCGTGGAGATGGCGCCGGCCACCCGGATGGAGAGCTGCCCCGCCTCGAAGGGCGAGGGTACGTCCACCACGCCGGCGCTTTCGGGAACGCCCAGCGTGTCGCGGTAGAAGCCCACCGGCGCCAGCGTCGCCGAAAACAGCACCGTGGAGCGGGCCGCGGCGAAGCGCGGCGCGAGGTGCGGAGCGGGCAAGAGGTTGCGGATGCCCACGACCGTGTGGGCCCGAGCGCCGGCGCCCACGCGGCGGCGCTCGGCGATCGAGTGCGTGCCGAAGCTCTCGGCCAGGCGGGTGATGGCCAGGGCGTCGAAGTAGAAGCGCTGCAGCTCGGGCGAGGGCGCCTGCGGCAACTCCCCCGGGAGCGTCGCCAGATGCTCGGCCAGGTGCTCGGCCAGGGCTGCCGTGGCCTGCTGCAAGGCGTCCAGCCAGGGGCCGGGCAGCTGGTCCTGCGCCTGGTAGTCGCCGGAGCCGACTGCTTCGAGCTCGCGCCCCTGCTCGCGCCAGCGGCGGGCGAGGCGCTCCAGCGGTCTCTTCAGCCCGGCCGGCGCGGTGCGGCGCAAGGCGCGCAGGGCCGACTCGTCCAGCTCGGCGCTGTACATCTGCCGTCCGCGCTCGACCAGGTTGTGCGCCTCGTCCACCAGCACGGCGCAGCGCCACTCCAGCTCCAGCGTCCAGGCATGCAGCATGGCGCTGGTGTCGAACCAATAGTTGTAATCCGCCACGATCACGTCGGCCCAGCGCACCAGTTCGTGCGAGAGCCAGTAGGGGCAGACCTCGTGCGCCAGGGCCGCTTCGCGCTGCTGCCGGCGGTCCAGCAGGGGCCGGGCCAGTGCGTCGTCGCGCGCGGCCGGCAGGCGGTCGTAGAACCCGCGCGCGAGCGGGCAGGATTCCGGGTGGCAGGCCTTGTCCGGATGCTCGCAGGCCTTCTCGCGCGCGGTGAGTTCGACCACGCGCAGCGGCGTCGCGCCAGCACGGGCGAGCTGCGCGAGGCCTTCGATGGCGAGCTGCCGGCCCGGCGTCTTGGCGGCCAGGAAGACGACCTTGTCGAGCTTCTCGCCTGGACATGCCTTGAGGGCCGGGAACAGCGTGCCCAGTGTCTTGCCGATGCCCGTGGGCGCCTGGGCGAGGAGGCTGCGGCCGCTGCGGATGCCGCGCCACACGGCTTCGGCCAGGGCCCGCTGGCCGGCGCGGAACTGCCCATGGGGAAAGGCGAGGGCGGCGAGGGCGGCGTCACGCGCCGTGCGGTGCGCGGCCTCGCGCCGCGCCCAGTCCACGAAGCGCGCGCAAAGCCCTTCGAAGTGCTCGCGCAGCGCGTCGGCGCTGCAGGATTCCTCGCGCACGGTCTCCTCGGCGCTGCCCAGGTCCAGGTACACCAATGCCAGGCGCAGCTCGGGCAGGCCGCGCGCCTGGCACAGCATCCAGCCGTAGACCTTCAGCTGGGCCCAGTGCAGGTGGCGGTGGTTGGAGGGCTGGCGCGACAGGTCCGCGCGGTGGGTCTTGATTTCCTCCAGCCGCTGCAGGGCCGGATCGAAGCCGTCGGCCCGCCCGCGCACGCGCAGCGGCCCCGACGTGGCTTCGAGCGCGATCTCGGTTTCGTAGCCGGTGCCCCGGCGCGCGGCCACGAGCTGGTGGCCGGCGATGCCCTGGGCCGCCGTCGGCGAGGGGGTCAAGCGCAGGTCCAGGTCGCCGCCGCGCGCGGTGAACTCGCACAGCGTGCGGACGGAAACGAGGTAGGACGGGTGGGCGCTGGCCATGGGAACCGGGGACGGCGCCCGGTTTCTAGCACAGCCCGACCGCAGACGTCCTAGTCGCGTTCCTCGAGCTGGTGGTCCAGGCTGGTGATGGCGTAGCCCTTTTGTTCGAGCTGTTGTTCCGGGTGCTCGATGCCGTACTCCACGAGCTCATCGGCATGCTCGTCCAATTCCACGGACCGCGCGTGCGCCGTCCACTCCGTGCTGGTCGCCTCCTGAGGGATCTCGTGCCCGGCGGGCACGATCAGGTAGGACAGCTTGTGAGCAGGCTCGCGGCGGCGATAGACGTCGAGTTGCATGGGTCGCTCCTGTGAAAAAGACTTCAGCTGCCGCCCTGGCGAGGGCGCTTGCCGGCGTTCTTCTTGTTCCGCGTGGCGCTTCCCCGCTCGCGGCTGACCTTCTGGCCCGTGCCGTGGCGCACGGTGGGGTGACCTTCGGATGCGGCCGGCCGCGGCGTGGCGCGGCGGTCGGCTTCGGTGACGATCCTGTTGCCCATGAGGCTCCTTCCTGTGCTGCTGATGCAAACATTGAGCCACATCCCGGGCCCCAGCGGTGCTTCATGCTGTATGGGGCGAAAGCGAATTCGAACGCGGCCGTGTCCGACAGCCTGGCTCGGGCGTGGCGCCTAGTCTGCCTGCATCCCGTGCGAAGGGAAAGGGCGAGCGGCCCGCCCGGGCCACGGCAAGGAGACCGCCATGCAGAACATCGTCGGCACTTTCGACGACCCCAACTCCGCCCGCCTGGCCATCGGCCGGCTCTACACGGCGGGCATCCCGCGCGACCGGGTGCACTTCGATCCCAGCCTCGACACCGACTTCCTCAAGCACGCCGGACCGTCGCAGCCCCGCCCGGGCGACCCCAACTACCACCACCAGAGCGTGCTGGAGTCGATCGGCGGCTTCTTCGCCAACCTGCTGGAGAGCCACACCGACGAGTCCGGCATCTACTCGGAGGCGCTGCGGCGCGGCACCAGCCTGGTGTTCGTGCAGGCCGAGCGCGACGAGGCCACGCGCGTCATCCGCATCCTGCAGGACTGCGGCGCCATCAAGCTGGAAGACCGCGTCGGCCAGTGGCGGGCCGAAGGCTGGCACCCCCAGCCGTCCGGCACGGCAGCCGCGAGCCCATCACCGTCGCCGGCGGGAAGCGGCGCGGCCGGGGTGACCGGCGGCGCGAGCACGACCCTGCGCGGCGGCCCCGTGGGCACGCAGAGCTTCACCGGCGGCGGCGCTGCCGTCGGCATGCCCACCACGGCGGCTTCGCAGGTGGGCGGTGCCGGGGCGCGCCCGGACGGTGCCGACATGGCCGACACCGGACGCGATCCCACCCTGCCGTCGTCCCAGACCCCCCCCACGCCGGCCGAATCGGCGCGGCTCCACGAGCGGGCCATGGCGGCCTCGCCACGCGACGAAACGGCCCGCCAGGACCGCGTGAACCGCGAGCGCGAACCCGGGCGCGACGGATGAGGCGCGGCAGCCGGCGCGAATTCGCTTAAGCTCTCGGTTGATCCGCCAACGTGGGCCGCGAGTGCGCGTTTTCCGTCATGGCGACCGCGCTGTTCCCGTCTCCATGCCCGATCTTTCGCCCCAAGACCCCGGACCGCTGCCACGCATCCTCGTGGTGGACGACTCGCCGGACAGCCTCTGGCTCATGAGCCAGCTGCTGGAGGGCCGCTATCAGGTGCTGCAGGCGGCCAGCGGCCAGGAGGCCCTGGCACTGGCCAACCTCGACCCGGCACCGGACCTGCTGCTGCTGGACATCGTCATGCCCGACATGGACGGCTACGAGGTGCTGCGGCGGCTGCGGCAAGTCCCCCGCACCGCCGGCATCCCGGTGGCCTTCATGACCTCGCTCACCGAGCGCGAGCAGCAGGTCCTGGGTCGCGAGCTCGGTGCCATCGACTACCTCACCAAGCCGGTGGACGTGCGCGAGGTGATCCAGCGCGTGGAGTCGCACGTGGGGGCGCGCCGCCGAGCCCGGCGGCTGGAGGTGCTGGGCGAGCGCCTGGCCCGCAGCCTGTCCCCGGGCGAGTGGGAGACCCTGTTCCGTGGGACTGCGGAGCCGTCGGTCGAGCTCGTGGAAGCTCCTGTGTGCCTGGTGCTGGTTTGCGCCGCAGCGCTCAACGGTACGCAGGAGGAGCGCCAGGCCATGCGCGCGAACCTGGCGGCGCTGGCGGCCCGCCACGGGGGTGCGCTGGACCGCTTCGAGCGTGACGCCTCGGTCCTCATCTTCGACGAGCCGGCCGCGGCGCTGAACGCGGCACGGGCCCTCCAGCGGCACGGCGAGGGCCTGCGCATGGTGCTCCACGACGTGCATGCCGAGCTGGCGCGCTTCGCAGGCCCGGAGGGTATCGAGCGCACCTTGCTCGGCGGCGAGGCGGAGCGGCTTGCCCTCGCCTGCGCGGATGCGGGTCCGGGCATCACGCTCACGCCGGCTGCCTACGCGGCGTTGCGCGGCGAGCTCGGCACGGCTGATTCGCAGGTCGTGTTCACCTCCCGCTGGGTCGGAGCCGAGTTGACGCAGGGACGGCTGCTGGCCTATTCCGCGGCGGCTCCGCGCGGGCACGTCGAGCCGGCCACGGTCGATTGATTCCTACAGCATCCGCCCGAGGCGCGCCGTAGGCTGTCCTGGACCAAGGAGGCTTTCGCGCATGACCCAGACCAGCATCGGCTCCGGACCCAACCGGGGCGGCAACGAGAACCCGGGCACCGACCCCGGCGCCAAGACCTTTGGCGAGAACGCCCCGCCGCGCGAGCCGCCGGCGGGCGCCGACGCGCTCGACCCGGCGGCGCCGGACGTGCCCGCGGGCGTTCCCGGCGCGCCGGCGAAACCAGGCGTGAAGAAGGGCCCCGAGTCCTTCCCCGACGGCCCCAATGTCGAGAACAGCCCCTGGGAGCCGGACGCCGCACGGGGCAACCCGCCACGGCGCTAGTCCCTTCGGACCGGCGGGCCAGGGGCAAAACTTTAGAATGCCGGGCCCGGTCTGCCCAGGCCGTCCCGCCCCCCTCATGAACGCCCCCCTCGACGTCTCCCATTTCGCCCGCGCCGCCAAGCCGATCACCAGCCATCGGCGCTACTGGGCCGCGCGCTTCGGCACGGCGCCCTTCCTGCCGATGAGCCGGGCGGAAATGGACCAGCTCGGCTGGGACAGCTGCGACATCATCATCGTCACGGGCGATGCCTACGTGGACCACCCGAGCTTCGGGATGGCGGTGATCGGGCGCGTGCTGGAAGCCCAGGGATTCCGGGTCGGCATCATTGCCCAGCCCGACTGGCAGAGTGCCGATGCCTTCAAGGCGCTCGGCCGGCCGAACCTGTTCTTTGGCGTCACGGCGGGCAACATGGATTCCATGATCAACCGGTACACCGCCGACCGGAAGATCCGCAGCGACGACGCCTACACGCCCGGTGACGTGGGCGGCAAGCGACCCGACCGGGCCTCGCTCGTGTATTCGCAGCGCTGCCGCGAGGCCTACAACGACGCGCCCATCGTGCTGGGCGGGATCGAAGGGAGCCTGCGGCGCATCGCGCACTACGACTACTGGCAGGACAAGGTGCGGCGCTCGATCCTGGTCGACGCCAAGTGCGACCTGCTCCTGTACGGCAACGCCGAGCGCGCCATCGTGGAGATCGCGCACCGCCTGGCGGCGAAGGAGCCCGTGGCGTCGATCACCGATGTCCGCGGCACCGCGTTCATCCAGCGCGATGCGCGCCCGGACTGGTTCCAGATCGATTCCACCGAAGTCGACCTGCCGGGCCGCGTGGAGGACCACGTCAACCCCTACATGACGACCTCCGAGCAGGCGCAGGCGCAGGGCCAGTCTTGCTCCAAGGAAGAAGCCTCTTCACTCCCTCCCCCCCTGGGGGAGGGCAGGGGTGGGGGCCCGCGCGAGCAGCCCCTCAACTTCATCCCCAACCTCGCCCTGCGCGCCACCGCGAGCCCCCACCCCAACCCTCCCCCAGAGGGGGAGGGGGCGAAGAAGCGCCCGCCGCCGCGCGACCGCACTGTGATCCGCCTGCCCTCGTATGAACAGGTGAAGTCCGACCCGGTGCTCTACGCGCACGCCAACCGCGTGCTGCACCTGGAGACCAACCCCGGCAACGCGCGCGCCCTCGTGCAGGCCCATGGCGACCGCGATGTGTGGATCAACCCGCCGCCCATCCCGCTGACCACCGCCGAGATGGACCATGTCTTCGGCCTGCCGTACGCCCGCAGCCCGCACCCGGCCTATGCCGACGAGCACGGCAGCCACGACGGCGCCACCAAGATTCCGGCCTGGGAGATGATCCGCTTCAGCGTGAACATCATGCGGGGCTGCTTCGGCGGCTGCACCTTCTGCTCCATCACCGAGCACGAGGGCCGCATCATCCAGAGCCGCAGCGAAGACAGCGTCATCCGCGAGATCGAGGAGATCCGCGACAAGATCCCGGCCTTCACCGGCGTCATCTCGGACCTGGGCGGCCCTACGGCGAACATGTACCGCATCGGCTGCAAGTCGCCCGAGATCGAGGCGGCTTGCCGCAAGCCCAGCTGCGTCTATCCGGGCATCTGCCCCAACCTCAACACCGACCATGCTCCGCTGGTGCGCATGTACCGGCGGGCGAGGGCGCTCAAGGGCGTCAAGAAGATCCTGATCGGCTCGGGACTGCGCTACGACCTGGCGGTGCAGTCGCCGGAGTACGTGAAGGAGCTGGTGCAGCACCACGTGGGCGGCTATCTCAAGATCGCGCCCGAGCACACCGAGACCGGGCCACTGTCGAAGATGATGAAGCCCGGCATCGGCAGCTACGAGCGCTTCAAGCAGATGTTCGAGAAGTACTCGGCCGAGGCGGGCAAGAAGCAGTACCTCATTCCGTACTTCATCGCCGCGCACCCGGGCACGAGCGACGAGGACATGATGAACCTGGCGCTGTGGCTCAAGAAGAACGGCTTCCGCGCGGACCAGGTGCAGACCTTCTACCCCAGCCCCATGGCCACCGCCACGGCCATGTACCACTCGGGCCGCAACACCTTGCGCAAGGTGCGGCGCGAAGCCGCGGGCGAGGACGCCGTGGACATCGTGCGCGGCGAGCGGCGCAGGCGCCTGCACAAGGCCTTTCTGCGCTACCACGACCCCAACAACTGGCCGCTGCTGCGCGAGGCGCTCAAGGCCATGGGCCGGGCCGACCTGATCGGCAACGGCAAGCACCACCTGATCCCCACCTTCCAGCCGTCCACGGACGGGGCTTACCAGAGTGCCCGGCGCAAGAACTCGACGCCGGCCGCGGCCCCGAAGGCCGGTGCGAAGCCGCAGCGCGGGCAGGTGCTCACGCAGCACACGGGGCTGCCACCGAGGGTGACGGGGGCGGGGAAGCCTGCGCGCAAGCCTCGCTGAGGCGAAGTCGCGCGCGGCGCGCTACGACGCGTCTGCGTCTGGCGAGGCTTCAAGCCTTTCCTGGATCCTCCGCAGAGCGCTCCTGTCGATCCGATCTTTCTCGCGGTACTCCGTCTTTGTCTTCAGCAGTCCATCGATGTCGAGGGTGCACACGTCAACGCCCTCGACAGTGAGCTTGCGAATATGCTGCTGCAAGGACTCGTACGTCTGCCCGTTGGCCGCGAAGAGAAGGTCGATGAGCAGATCGTCCGCAATTCTGATGTTCTCCGGCTCACCGGGCGGCACTTGGAACCAGTCGGCGCGCAGCTCCTTGCTGGACGCCAGGAAATCCAAGGCCTTGATGACGCGCCGCCCGTTGTCGATCGACGAAGGCAGCAGGATGGCAATGTCCTCGGTCGCCCGAACGAAGCCGTTGAGGCGAACTGCGTGTCCGCCGACCAGCACGTACTGCACTCCTTCAGCCTGGAACCGTTCAAGCACCTTCAGCAGGCCTGCGTGTTCCATGTCAGCCCTTGCGGTTCAAACGGCGCGCCACCTCCACCGCGTGCTGGTCGTCCAGCTCGTTCAAGCGTTGGTGGCTGGCCCGCAGCACGCCCTTGAATGTTCGAGGTGGCCGAGTCGACGCGAGCATGGCGTCCAGGGCGAGTCCGCGGCGCCAGGCGCGCTCAGGGTCGAGCTCGTAGTCGCTGCGTGGCTGCGTTCCGACGTGACGGGTCATGACGCGATGGTAGTGCAGGGGCGGCGAAAGGTTCGAGCCTGAGGCAGCCAGGCGTCCGGCCTTGCCCGCTCCGGAGCAGAGCGCCGCAAAGACGGCGCGAGCCTTCCGTCAAGCTCGGGTCAGACAATCGCTGGCTTTGCCTTGCCGCCGCCCCTGCAGTCGGTAGGCAGTGCCAGTGCGCAGCCGGCGCACGTCGCTCCGGTCATGGCCACGCTGGAGCGCCTCCAGCGCGGCACCCATGCACCTGGATCGGGCCCGGCCAGCCAGCCTACAGCGGCAGCCCCACGTAGTTCTCCGCCAGCGAGGTCGAGAGCGCCTTCGAGTTCACCAGGTAGTCCAGCTCCGCCTCCTGCACCTTCTGGCCGAAGCCCTCGGTGTCCGGGAAGCGGTGCATGAGCGTGGTGAGCCACCAGGAGAAGCGCTCGGCTTTCCAGATGCGCTTGAGGCAGCGTTCCGAGTAGGTGTCGATCCCGTGCGGACTCTTGTCCTTCAGGAACTCGATCAGTGCGGCGCTCAGGTACTTCACGTCGGTGGCCGCCAGGTTCAGCCCCTTGGCGCCCGTGGGCGGCACGATGTGGCCCGCGTCGCCCGCGAGGAACAGGCGGCCGAAGCGCATGGGCTCGGCCACGAAGCTGCGCAGGGGCGCGATGCTTTTCTCGATGCTCGGGCCGGTGACGATGCGCCCCGCCAGCTCCGGGTCCACGCGGCGCTTGAGTTCGTCCCAGAAGCGCTGGTCGCTCCAGTCCTCCACCTGGTCCGACACAGGCACCTGCACGTAGTAGCGCGAGCGGGTCATGCTGCGCATGGAGCACAGCGAAAACCCCCGCTCGCTGTTGCCATAGACGATGGCGTGGGGCGAGACCGGCGGGGTCTCGGACAGCACGCCCAGCCAGCCGAAGGGATAGACCTTCTCGTACTCGGTCACGCGGTCCTTCACGGTGGCGCGGCTGACGCCATGGAACCCGTCGCAGCCGGCGATGAAGTCGCATTCGAGCGTGTGCGTCTGGCCGTCCTTGCGGTACGTGAGGCGGGGCTTGTCGCCGTCGAAATCGTGCAGCGCCACGTCGGCCGCCTCGTACACCGTCGGCAGGCCGGCGGCGGCGCGCGCCTCCATCAGGTCGCGCGTGAGTTCGGTCTGCCCGTAGGCCGTGACCACCTTGCCGCCGGTGAGGCCGTGCACGTCGATGGGATGGCGCGCACCGGAGAACACCAGCTCGATGCTGTGGTGCACGATCCCTTCGCGGTCCAGGCGTTCGCCCACGCCGGCCTCGCGCATCAGGTCCACCGTCACCTGCTCCAGGATGCCGGCGCGGATGCGGCCGAGCACGTAGTCGCCGGTCTGGCGCTCGAGGATGACGTTGTCGATGCCGGCCTTGGCCAGCAGCTGGCCGAGCAGCAGGCCCGAGGGGCCGGCGCCGATGATCGCGACCTGGGTTCGCATGGGGTACTCCTGGGATGTCTCCTGAAGTGCCGCAGCTTAGGCCGGCGCGCTCGCCGCGGCTACAGGGCCCGGAAGCGGCTGTGCGATGATCGCGCGGACTGCGCGGTGATCGCGCAATTCAGGAACCGCCCCTGACCTAGGAGCCGCCATGGAGATCGACAAGGCCGACCTCATCGAAGGCATGGCCCGTGGCCTGGCCGTGCTGGAGAGCTTCGATACCGAGCGCCAGCGCCTGAACGCCACGCTGGCGGCGCAGCGTGCCGGCATCACCCGGGCCGCCGCGCGGCGCCACCTGCTGACGCTGGCCCACCTCGGCTACCTGGAGACCGACGGCAGCCACTACTGGCTCTCGGCCAAGGTGCTGCGCTTTTCCGGCAGCTACTTCGCCTCGGCGCGGCTGCCGCGCGCCTTGCAGCCGACGCTGAACCGCCTGGCGTCGCTCACGCCCGATTCCTTCTCGGCCGCCGTGCTGGACGGCGACGAGGTGGTGATCGTCGCCCGCAGCGGCCCCTCGCGCGTCACGGCCTACGGCGTGCACCTGGGGGCTCGCCTGCCGGCGCACGCCACCTCCACCGGCCGCGTGCTGCTCGCCTCGCTCGCGCGCGCCGAGCTGAACGCCTGGCTCAAGGGCCGCGACCTCGCGCGCCTGACCCTGCGCACCACCGTCGAGCCCAAGGCCTTCCGCGCGTTGCTGGAGCAGGTGCGCCGGCAGGACTGGTGCTTCGCGAGTGAAGAGCACGAGCTGGGCGTTCATGCCCTGGCCGTGCCGCTGCGCGACATGCGCGGTCGCACGGTGGCCGCGCTCAACGTGGTGGCCGGCAGCCACCGCGCCGACAAGGCGGCGCTTGCGCGCGAGATGCTGCCGGTCCTGCTGGACGCGGCGCGGGAGTTGCGGCCCTTGCTCTGACGCTTCACGCCGCCTTGAGCGCGCCGATCACCGCCAGGTGCAGCGGGTACAGCACATAGAACGCGAGCTGCGCGCGCGGCATGCGCAGAGGCAGCTGCCGCAGCGCCCAGGCGATGGGGATGCAGGCCAGCGTGCCCAGGAAGGCCGGCACGCCGCCGAATACCGCGTTGAACCAGGCCGTCACCCCGAGCAGCAGCAGGGCCAGCAGCCCGGCTTCGGCCCGGCCGGCGCCGGCCCACATGAAGACCGCCGGGATCAGCAGCACGCCCGCGATGCCGAACTCCACGAAGTGCCCCGCCGCCGTGGCCGCGAGCGTGACACCGACGCGCAGGGCGAGTGCGCCCCTTGACGCCAAGGCCCAGCACAGCGCGGACCCCAGCGCCAGGGTGCCCAGCACGTTCACCAGCTCCGGCGATCCCCGCGCCCACACGGAGGGTGCGATGGCGATCACGCACCACAGGCCCAGCCGCCGCGCGGTGCGCGCCGCCCGCGCGGCCCGGTCGCCGCCGCGCGCGAGGTTGAGCGCCAGGATGATGGCGAAGAGCGGGAAGGCGACGCGGCTGGCGGCGAACACCCAGCTGTGCGTGGAATACCCCAGCAGGAGCCGGCCGATGTGGTCCAGGAACATGAAGCCGACCGCGATCCACTTGAGCGCTTCGAGCTGGCCGTCGCTGAAGCCCCATGGAGGTGGCGAAGGGGAGGGGGTGACGAGGGCCACGGAAGCTTTCGGCAGGGGATATGCAAACAACAAGATGTTCGTTGGGTTTTCATAACCGTCTTGCCAGAATTCGCCTTGTTCTTATTCCGGCAACAAGGCTTCTGATCCCATGACCCCCCGCATCAAGACCCTCCTGGCCGGCCTGGTCCTCGCCACCAGCGGCATCGCCTCCGCGCAGCAGCAGAACCTGCTGAACGCGTCCTACGACGTGGCGCGCGAGTTCTACAAGGACATCAACGCCGCCTTCGTGCCGCACTACAAGAAGGCCACGGGCAAGGACGTGAAGATCGACCAGGCCCACGGCGGCTCCTCGGCCCAGGCCCGCGCGGTCGCCGACGGCCTGGACGCCGACGTGGTCACCATGAACACCACGACGGACATCGAGTTCCTGGCCGACAAGGGCGTGGTCGCCAAGGACTGGGCGCAGCGCTTCCCGCACAACGCCGCGCCGACGGTCTCCACCATGCTGTTCCTCACCCGCGAGGGCAATCCCAAGGGCATCAAGGATTGGGACGACCTGGTCAAGCCGGGTGTGCAGGTGGTGGTGGTGAACCCCAAGACCGGCGGCAACGGCCGCTACGCCTACCTGGCCGCCTGGGGCTATGCCAAGAAGAAGGGCATGAGTGACGCCGAGGCGGCCGAGTTCGTGGGCAAGCTGTACAAGAACGTGCCGGTGCTCGCACGTGGCGGCCGCGATGCCACCACCGCCTTCCTGCAGCGCAACATCGGCGACGTGCTGGTGACCTTCGAGTCCGAGGTGGAATCGGTCAACCGCGAGTTCGGCGCCAAGCGCGTGGACGTGGTGTACCCGTCCATCAGCATCCTGGCCGAGAACCCGGTCGCCATCGTCGAGCGCACGGTGGAGAAGAAGGGCACGCGCGAACTGGCCAAGGCCTACCTGGACTTCCTCTACACCGAGCAGGGACAGGACATCGCCGCCAAGCACAACATCCGCCCGCGCGATCCGGCCGTCCTCAAGCGCCATCCGGACCGCTTCAAGCCGATCCAGCTGTTCACCGTGCAGGAGATGTTCGGCTCGCTCTCGCAGGCGCAGAAGGTCCACTTCAACGACGGCGGGCAGTTCGACAAGATCTACACGGTGCGCTGAATGAGTGCCGGTGCCTCCGCCGTCGCCTCGCCCCTGCCGGCGGCGGCAGCCCTGTCCCGCTCGCGCGCGGGGAGCCGTCGCAAGGTGCTGCCCGGGTTCAACATCACCCTGGGCTACACGCTGCTGTACCTCGGGCTCATCGTGCTCCTGCCCCTGGCCGCCCTGCTGCTGAAAAGCTTCACCCTGACCTGGGAGCAGTTCGTGGCCGCGGTCAGCTCGCCGCGCGTGCTGGCCGCCTACCGCCTCACCTTCGGTGCCTCGCTGATCGCGGCGCTGGTGAACGTGGTGTTCGGCCTGCTGGTGGCCTGGGTGCTGGTGCGCTATCGCTTTCCCGGCAAACGCCTGGTCGATGCCCTGGTGGACCTGCCTTTCGCACTGCCGACGGCCGTGGCCGGGATCGCGCTCACCGCGCTGCTGGCGGGCAACGGCTGGCTCGGGCAGTTCCTGGAACCCGCGGGCATCCAGCTCGCGTTCAACCCCAACGGCGTGGTCATCGCGCTCATCTTCATCGGCCTGCCCTTCGTGGTGCGCACGGTGCAACCGGTGCTGGAAGACATGGAGCGCGAGCTGGAGGAGGCAGCCATGTCGCTGGGCGCCACCCGCTGGCAGACCTTCGCGCGCGTGATCCTCCCCGCCATCCTGCCGGCCCTCATGACCGGCTTCGCGATGGCCTTCGCCCGCGCCATCGGCGAGTACGGCTCGGTCATCTTCATTGCGGGCAACGTGCCCATGGTCTCGGAAATCGTGCCCCTCATCATCATCGGCAAGCTGGAGCAGTACGACGTGGCCGGTGCCACCGCCGTGGCGGTGGTGATGCTGCTGGCGTCCTTCCTCATGCTGCTGGTCATCAACTCACTGCAGGCCTGGCAGCGCCGGCGCTCGGGGGCGGCATGAGCACCCTCGCATCGACACGCGGCCCGGCGACCCGTGAAGCGCCCTGGGTACGCTGGACCCTGACCGGGATCGCACTGGCCTTCCTGCTGCTGTTCCTGGTCCTGCCGCTCGCGGCCGTCTTCGCCGAGGCCCTGCGCCAGGGATTCGCGCCCTACCTCGCCGGCCTGATGGAGCCCGACGCCTGGGCCGCCATCCGCCTGACGCTCCTGACCGCCGCCATCGCCGTGCCGCTGAACCTGGTGTTCGGCGTCTGCGCGGCCTGGTGCATCGCCAAGTACGAGTTTCGCGGCAAGGCCTTCCTCACCACGCTGGTGGACCTGCCGTTCTCGGTCTCGCCCGTCGTCGCCGGCCTGATGTACGTGCTGGTCTTCGGCGCGCAGGGCTGGTTCGGACCCTGGCTCGACGCGCACGGCATCAAGATCGTCTTCGCGGTGCCGGGCATCGTGCTGGCGACGATCTTCGTCACCTTCCCCTTCATCGCCCGCGAGCTGATCCCCCTCATGCAGGCGCAGGGCAACGAGGAGGAGCAGGCCGCCATCGTGCTCGGCGCAAGCGGCTGGCAGACCTTCTGGCATGTGACCCTGCCCAACATCAAGTGGGGCCTCATCTACGGCGTGATCCTGTGCAACGCGCGGGCCATGGGCGAGTTCGGGGCGGTCTCGGTCGTCTCCGGCCACATCCGCGGGCAGACCAACACCATGCCGCTGCACGTGGAGATCCTCTACAACGAATACCAGTCCGTCGCGGCCTTCGCGGTGGCTTCGCTGCTGGCGCTGCTGGCTCTGGTCACGCTGGTGATCAAGACGGTGGCCGAGTGGAAGCACGAGCGGGCGGAGAAGGCGGCGGCTCAGCTGCCGCCGGAGGCGCCGGTCGGGGCAGTCGCATGAGCGAAGGCATCGACCCGGGCAGTGCCCTTCGACAGGCCTGTCCTGAGCGAAGTCGAAGGGCTCAGGGCGAACGGAGTTATAGGGCGAACCGTAGCCTGGGCGTTCGATGAAGCCCGTTCGGGCTGAGCCTGTCGAAGCCCATTGGCCCACCAGGTCCCCACAACACAAGGCATTCCCATGAGCATCGAAATCCGCAACATCAGCAAACGCTTCGGCGACTTCCACGCCCTGCGTGACTTGTCCCTGCATGTCGACTCCGGTGAGCTGGTCGCACTGCTGGGTCCCTCCGGTTGCGGCAAGACCACCCTGCTGCGCATCATCGCGGGCCTGGAGACGCCCGATGCCGGCAGCATCCACTTCAGCGGCGAGGACACCACCGACGTGCATGTGCGCGAGCGCGGCGTGGGCTTCGTGTTCCAGCACTACGCGCTGTTCCGGCACATGACGGTGTTCGAGAACGTGGCCTTCGGCCTGCGCGTCAAGCCGCGCCGCGAGCGCCCGGGCGAGGCGCAGATCAAGGCGAAGGTGCACGAGCTGCTGAAGCTGGTGCAGCTCGACTGGCTGGCTGACCGCTTCCCCGCGCAGCTCTCCGGCGGCCAGCGCCAGCGCATCGCGCTCGCCCGGGCGTTGGCGGTGGAGCCGCGGGTGCTGCTGCTCGACGAGCCCTTCGGCGCGCTGGACGCCAAGGTGCGCAAGGAGCTGCGGCGCTGGCTGCGCCGCCTGCACGACGAGCTCCACGTCACCAGCATCTTCGTCACGCACGACCAGGAGGAAGCGCTGGAAGTGGCCGACCGCGTGGTGCTGATGAACGGCGGCGTGATCGAGCAGGTCGGCTCGCCGCAGGAGGTCTGGGACCACCCGGCCAGCCCCTTCGTGTACGGATTCCTCGGCGACGTGAACCTGTTCCACGGCCGGGCGCACGAAGGCGAAGTGCGGGTGCAGGGTCTGCGCCTGGCTTCGCCCGAGCATGCGCACGTGCAGGACACCCCCGCGCGCGCCTATGTGCGTCCGCACGAGCTGGACGTGCGGCGCTGGTCGGCCGGGCAGTCGAGTGCGGACGGCATCCTGGCGCAGCTCGAACGTGCCATCGTCGTGGGGCCCGTCGCGCGCCTGGAACTTGTTCCCCTCGGCGAGGCTCAGCCACAGGACGGGCAGGACCCGCTGATCGAGGCGCAGATTCCTGCGCAACAATTCAGGGAGTCCGGTTTCGAGGAGGGCGAGACGCTGGTGGTCACACCGCGTCGGGCCCGTGTGTTCGTGGAGGGTGCGGCCTGAGGGGGCGCCAGCGCCCATTTCAGGAGTGTGCTTTCCCATGGTTTCAACGATCGAGGCGCAGGCGCGCCGGGTCCTGGCGCTGGTGTGCGCGGTCGCCATCGCCCTTCTGGCCTTCGGCCTGTACCTCCAGCATGTCGTGGGCCTGGAGCCGTGCCCCATGTGCATCGTGCAGCGCTATGCGCTGGTGCTGGTGGCCCTGGCTGCCGGGCTCGGGGCGCTCTCCGCCCGCCGCGGCGCGCACCGCGGCGCCAGCGCCGCCGGCCTGCTGTTCGCGGGCTTCGGCGCGTTCACGGCGGCGCGGCAAAGCTGGCTGCAGTGGTATCCGCCCGAGGTCTCGTCCTGCGGGCGCGACTTCTACGGGATGATCGAGACCTTCCCGTTGCAGCGCGCCATCCCGATGATCTTCCGGGGCAGCGGCGACTGCACGGCCATCGACTGGACCTTCCTCGGCGGCTCCATCGCCAACTGGTCCTTCCTGTGGTTCATTGCGTTCGCGCTGGTTTTTCTGGTGCTGCTGCTCCGGCCGGCGCGCGCTTCGCGCTGAGCGCGACCTCGGCTCTGGCAATGGCCTCCAGCAGATCGGCGGTCGCGTCCGGTCGCAGGCGGTCGGCAGCACGGACCTGATCGCGGGCGATGCCGAGGGCCTCCAGCCGCGCGTCCTTGCCGGCCTGGGCTTCGGTGCGATCCATCGCGCCCAGCGCGTCGTAGCTTGCGTACAGTTCCTCGATCTGCCCGGACGCGCGCTGCGCGCTCGCGGGACCGGGGCCCTCGCGTGACTTCCCCTCGCGACCGTCCGGCGCCATCAGCCCACGCAGCATCAGCGCATGAACGGCACGGAAGCCCGCACGCGAGCGCATGACCTGCGGAAACGAGAGCGCCAGGCTTCGCAGCAGCGGGTCCTTCAGGGCTGCATCGCTTTCCGGAAACTCCAGCCTGAGCAGCTGGGCTAGTTCGCCGGTACATGGCTGCTGCGGATCGTTGCAGGCCGGGGGCAGCAGGAGCACCTCTCGCAGGGACTGCAGGGTGGCAGCCTCCCTGCGCAGGCTGTCCGGCACCTTGTGCAGCCCGGTCCAGAAGGAGGTGCCCAGGCGCACGCCCTGTCCGATGGTCTGCGCATGCGTGCCGCTCGCGGGCACGTGCAGCGGCAGCTCGCCCAGGTGGTCCCAGACCCGGTGGCTGAAGGCGGCGAACAGGGCGACGCGGCTGCCTTCCGGAAATTTGTCGAGTGCCAGTTCGATGCAGGTGCGGGCCATTTGCATCCGGTCCTCGTAGTCCACGTCGCTGGCGCTTGGATAGAGGAACGAATCGACGACCGCGACAGCGCATGCGCCCCGCCGGTCCTCCGCAAGACCTGCCGCCCATTCGATCGCCACGGGGATCAGAGCCTTGCGTCCTTCCAGCACCGGCACGAGCCCGGCGCGAAGCTGCGCGACGGTGAGCCCGTCGGCGACCTTCAGGAAGGCTGCGAGAAGGGCGCGCCCCTCGGCGCGCTCGGCCAGCGCGCCCAGGCACAGCGCCACTGTCTGCGGCGGGTGGCCGCCGATCGCGCCCACGACCTCATCGCGCAGCGCGTCCAGGCTGTCGTCCGGAACCATCCGCAGCCAGTTGCCGAAGTCGCGATCCAGTGCCCGGCGCTCGTCCGCGCGGGGATAGCGGATACGGTGCGGCGCGTCGCTGTCGGCCAGCAGGTGGGCAAGCACGGTCAGGGACGCGTCCGCGCCTGACGCGGGGCATGCGCTCAGCACCTGCGAGAAGTGGTCCAGTGTCGCCGCGTCGGCGAGCCGCAGGGCGCGACCGATCCAGCCGGTGCGGTCGCCGACGACGGCATCGATCAGCAAGGTGCTTTCGAAGCCCGCCCACGTGCTCTCGCGCAACGATGCCAGCGCGGCGAGCACCGTGCGCATGCATCGATCGTCGGTCTCGGCAGCAAGGCGCCTGCCTGTCATGCTGTTGCTCAGGGACTCGACGATCCACCCACAGCCTGCCCGCGTCTGGGCATACCAGGCGCAGTACGCGTACAAGTCCCGCAGCAAAGCGGGGTCTGGCGCCATCGCCATTTCGTCGGCCCAGGTCGTCAAGGCCTCCTGGCGCTCGGCGCTTCCGAGCAGCAGGATCTCCAGCCGGATCGGTGCGCACAGCTCGACGGTCAGGGCGTCCGCTTGCCGCAGGGCGTGCACCAGGGCGCGAATGGCCTCTTCCGGCACCACCGGCGCGGTCGCACGCAGGAAGTCGGCGATGGCGATCACCCGGCTGGCGGATTCGCGGACCACGAGCGCGGCCGCACCTGCGAGCAGCGGCATACCTTCGCGGCCTTCCATCGTCTGCGTCGTGCGGGCCAGCGCAGCTCGCAGCTGCTCGCGCGTGGTCTCGACCAGGGAAGGTGAGGAGAGGAGCACGGCGATCTCGTCCAACACGGAGGCGCCGGCGGACGCGGACTCGCGAGGCGGGCCGGCGGGCACCGAGACCGCGCGCTCTCGAAGTATCCTGCCCGCAAGGTGCCGTTCGGCGGCGCGTGTCTTCGCGTCTTCCCGGCGGTGGGAGTCAGTGCGGGCTTGGGGAGAGGAGTGGGATGAGCGCGGCCTGAACGCCGCAGTCAACTTGTTCAACATGCGAGAGCGTGAGTCCTAAAGTATTCGGATCGCCAATCATAGGCGCCCCGGGCACGCGCCCGCCTCCGGTCGTCACAGCCCCGAGGGATACGTCTCCGGCGGCTCCATCCCGCTCCACCCACCGGCTTCGTCCAGCGGGTCCACCGCACGCGTGCGGTCCAGGTGGGCCATCACGTCGAACTGCTGCGGCAGGCGGGTCTCGAAGTAATGGCTGATGCGCTCGGTCTGCGGCATGTAGATCACGCCGATGGCGCGTTGCAGGCGGGGCGCGGCCAGCAGTGCCTGCAGCTCGGGGTTCTCGCGCAGGGGCAGCCAGAAGTTCGGCTCGGCCGTCTCGTGGAACAGCTCCTCGCAGCTTCCGGGCAGGCCTTCGCGCACGCGCTTGCGTTCCACCGGCGCGTCCCAGGCCGAGGCCGCCGCCACCGTGCCGGTGTAGGTGGAAAAGCCCACCAGCATGGCCTGCTGGCCCCAGCGCTCGCGCGCGAGCTGGCCCACGTTCCATTCGCCGCGCTCGCCCATCTCGGTGGCGCTGGCGTCGCCCAGGTGCGAGTTGTGCGCCCACACCACCATCCTGGGCGGCGGGCCATCGTCCTTCAGGTGGGCGTCGAGCGCCTCCAGGGTCTCCATCATGTGCTGGTCGCGCAGGTTCCAGGACGAGACCTTGCGGTGGAACATGCTGCGGTAGTACTCCTCGGCATTGCGCACGAGGCGCGCATTCTGCTGCGCGAAGAAGGCCTCGTCGCGCTCCATGCCGGGCCGGGTGCCGAAGCTCGCGGCGCGCCGGTTCATCTCGCGCAGCTGCTGCACCACCTCGTCCTCGCAGTGCGGCTTCAGGCCGAAGCTGGCCGCGTAGCCGTAGGCCTGGCTGTCCTCGCCATAGTGGTCGAAGCAGGCGTAGCGTGCACGGGCCCTGCGCGCGGCCTCCGGGTCGGTGCGATCCAGGTAGTCCAGCACCTTCTGGATGGAGGCGAAGAGGCTGTACATGTCCATGCCGTAGAAGCCCGCCTGCCGCCGGCGCGGCAGCTTCGCGTTGTGCGCGCGCAGCCACTCGACGAAGTCGCGCACCGCGGTGTTGCGCCACATCCAGGTGGGAAAGCGCTCGAAGCCCGCCAGGGCCCGCTCGGCGCTGGCGTCCTCGCCCAGGGAGCGCACGTAGCGGTTCACGCGCCAGGCGTCGGGCCAGTCGGCTTCGGCCACGACGGCGGTGAAGCCGTGCTCGGCGACGAGGCGCTGGGTCAGGCGTGCCCGAAGCTCGTAGAACTCGTGCGTGCCATGGCTGGCTTCTCCCAGCAGGACGATGCGGCCCTGGGCGACGAAGGCAAGCAGCTCGTCGTCGGGCGTGGTGCCATGCAGGGGGCGCAGGTGGGCGGCGAGGGTGTGCAGCAGGCGGGCGTCGCCGCGCTCCTTGAGGGTGGAAGCCATGGCGGCACGCCTCAGGACTCGAGCGCTTCGGCGCTGCGCGCGCGCGCCAGCAGGGCCAGCACCTCGTCGTCGGTGCATTGCGGGAAATCGCGGTACCAGACGCCCACGGCGCCGAACGGTTCGGGCTCCGCGCCGAAGACCAGCAGGTCCACCAGGGGCCGCAGGCGCGCGGCGGCCGAGGCCGAGCCCACGGGCGCGGCCACGACCACCTGGCCGCGGCCGGCCTGCAACTTGCGTACCGCGCGCACGGCCGCCTCCAGCGTGGCGCCGGTGGCCACGCCGTCGTCGACCAGCAGCACGGTGCGTCCGTGCAGGTCCAGGGGCGGCATGTCCGGGCGATAGACCTGCTCGCGCCGGCGCAGCTCCTCGTGCTCGCGTTCGATCACGCGCTCCACGTCCACAGGCCGCGCCAGGCGCGCGGGCACGGGGTCCAGCACCTGGATTCCACCCGAGGCGATGGCGCCGATGGCGAACTCCGGGTGACTCGGCAGCCCGATCTTGCGCACGACGAACACGTCCATGGGTGCATGGAGCGCGCGGGCGATCTCCCAGGCCACCGGCACGCCCCCGCGGGGCAGGCCGAGCACGATCAGGTCACTCGTACCGCGCAGCACGTCGAGTTCGGCGGCGAGCAGTTCGCCGGCCTGGCGCCGGTCACGCAGGGGAAGTCGGTCCTGCAGGCTCATGAAGCACCTCCCAAGATCCTCAGGCGGCCGTCTCGAGCGGCGTGAGATGGAACTCGAACCAGGCGGCCGCCATCTCGCCGGCGTGATCGAGCACCCCGGCTTCCTCCAGCAGCGGACCGCCGCCGGGGATGACGGCCTGGCTGCGCTCACCGCGCAGGTGCTGGTAGGCGGCGTCGCTGCGCGCCAGGGTGTCACCGCTGCGGCTGCCGGACAGGAGCAGGGTGGGCGCCCTCACGGCGGCCAGCACCGCCGGACCGGCCAGGTCGGGCCGACCGCCTACCGACACCACGGCCCGCACCGCGCCGCCCAGGCGCGCCGCCGCAATGAGTGCCACCGGACTTCCGGCGGCCACGCCGCACAGGCCCAGCGCCGCGTCGCGCAGGGCGGGCTGCTGCTCGATCCACTGGGCCACCTCCAGCACGCGCTGCGTGAGCAGCGGCATGTCGATGCCCGGTTTACCCGAGAGGGCGTGCGCCTGCTGCTCCTGCGGCGTCAGCAGGTCGATCGCCAGCGAAGCGATACCGCCCAGGTGCAGCTTGCGCGCGACGGTCCGGTCATCGACGCAGTGGCGTCCCTGGCCCCGGCCGTTCACGAACAGGACCAGCGCCCCGAAGCCCTCCGGCAGGAACAGCTCGCCCTGCAGCGTGCCCGCTTCGCTGGGAATGCGCACTTCGCGCGTGGGTACCGTCGCTTGCATGGCCACCTCTCGTGAGGCCATCTTGGACGGCGCACTCGGGTGTGGCTGTCGGAGCGGCGCCCATCCGCTGTAGGACGCGGCGGGGCGTCCCGGGTGCCCTTCAGGCGAGCCGCTTGACCAGCACCAGGCTGCGGCGGTCCCAGTTGTACTTGCGCTTGCGCGCCTCGGGCAGCCAGTCCGGGTCCACCTGCACGAAGCCGCGCTTGAGGAACCAGTGCTTGGTGCGGGTGGTGAGCACGAAGATGCTGTCCAGGCCCATGCCACGTGCGCGCTGCTCCACGCGCTTGAGGATCTTCTCGCCGTCGCCCTGGCCCTGGCTCTGCGGCGACACCGTGAGCGCCGCCATCTCGGCGGTGCGCGCCTCGGGGTAGGGGTACAGCGCCGCGCAGGCGAAGATCACGCCGTCATGCTCGATGACGGTGTAGTTGGCGACGTCGCGCTCGATCTCCGTGCGGCTTCGCTTGACCAGGGTGCCGTCACGCTCGAAGGGTTCGATCAGCTGCAGGATGCCGCCCACGTCGTCGGGCACGGCCTCGCGCAGTTCTTCCAGCTTCTCGTCCACCACCATGGTGCCGATGCCGTCGTGCACGTAGATCTCCAGCAGCAGCGATCCATCCACCGCGAAGGGCAGGATGTGGCTGCGTTCCACGCCGGCCTTGCAGGCCTTCGCGCAGTGCTGCAGGTAGAAGCCCACGTCGGTCGCCTGCTGCGCCGGCGGCAGCTGCGCGAGCAAGGCCTCGGCCGCGGCCAGGGGCAGCTCGGTGTCGATGGGGTTGTCCTCCGCCTCGGGCTCGCCCGCACGCACGCGGATGCCGGGCACCTCGGTCAGGAACAGGAGCTTGTCGGCCTGCAGCGCGATGGCCACGCTGGTGGCGACTTCCTCCATGGTGAGGTTGAAGGCCTCGCCGGTGGGCGAGAAGCCGAAGGGGGAGATGAGCACCATGGCGCCGAAGTCCAGCGTGCGGGTGATGCCGGCCACGTCCACCTTGCGCACCACGCCCGAATGCTGGAAGTCCACGCCGTCCACCACGCCCACCGGGCGCGCGGTGATGAAGTTGCCGGAGATCACGCGCACCGTGGAGCCGGCCATGGGCGTGTTGGGCAGGCCCTGGCTGAAGGCGGCCTCGATCTCGTAGCGCAGTTGCCCGGCCGCCTCCTGCGCGCAGTCCAGCGCCACTTCGTCGGTGATGCGCACGCCGTGCGAGTAGCGGGCCGGGTGGTTCTTCACCCGCAGCTGCTCGTTGACCTGCGGCCGGAATCCGTGCACCAGCACGATCCTCACGCCCATGCTCTGGATCAGGGCCAGGTCCTGCGCGATGTGCTGCAGCTTGCCCGCGGCGATGGCCTCGCCCGCCAGCCCCACCACGAAGGTCTTGCCGCGGTGCATGTGGATGTAGGGCGCCACCGAACGGAACCAGGGCACGAAAGTGAAATTGAAGACGGTGGACATCGGGGCACTGAGAGGACCGCGAAAGTGTACGGGAACGCTCGACAGTCACGCGGGCGGCCGGCACGCGCGCGGGATAATCGCGGGCTTTGACCGCTTCGACCTTGTCCGCTTCTGCCTCCGTTCCCGGGTTGCGCATCAGCTTTCCCGACCAGCTTCCGGTCTCGGCCCGCCGCGAGGAGATCATGGCCGCCATCGCGGCGCACCCGGTGGTGATCGTCTGCGGCGAAACCGGATCCGGCAAGACCACGCAGCTGCCCAAGATCGCCCTGGCGATGGGGCGCGGGCGCTGCAACGCGGCGCCCGGCCAGCGCGGGCGCCTCATCGGCCACACGCAGCCGCGGCGCATCGCCGCCTCCAGCGTGGCCAAGCGCATCGCCGAGGAACTGCAGACCCCGCTGGGCGAGGTGGTGGGTTACAAGGTGCGCTTCCAGGACCGCCTCTCGCGCGAGGCCTCGGTCAAGCTCATGACCGACGGCATCCTGCTGGCCGAGACGCAGACCGACCCGCTGCTGGAAGCCTACGACACGCTCATCATCGACGAGGCGCACGAGCGCAGCCTCAACATCGACTTCCTGCTCGGCTACCTCAAGCAGATCCTGCCGCGCCGGCCCGACCTGAAGATCATCGTCACCTCGGCCACCATCGACGCGCAGCGCTTTGCCGAGCATTTCGCGTCCGCGCAGGGGCCGGCGCCGGTCGTCTTCGTCTCCGGCCGCACCTTCCCGGTGGAGCAGCGCTGGCGGCCCTTCGAGGAGTCGCGCGACTTCGGGCTGAACGAGGCCATCGCCGAGGCGGTGGACGAGCTGTGGACCGGCCACGCCAGTGGAGACATCCTGGTCTTCCTGCCCGGCGAGCGAGAGATCCGCGAGGCCGCCGACCACCTGCGCGGCCACCTCGCGCACAAGCCGCTCACCCGCAATGCCGAGGTGCTGCCCCTGTTCGCGCGCCTGTCGCAGGCCGAGCAGGACCGCATCTTCGAGTCGCATGCGGGCCGGCGCATCGTCCTGGCCACCAACGTGGCCGAGACCTCGCTCACGGTGCCGGGCATCCGCTACGTCGTCGACAGCGGCACCGCGCGCGTCAAGCGCTACAGCTTTCGCAGCAAGGTGGAACAGCTGCTGGTCGAGCCGATCAGCCAGGCGGCGGCCAACCAGCGCGCGGGGCGCTGCGGCCGCGTGGCCAACGGCATCTGCATCCGCCTCTACGACGAGGCGGACTTCAACGCCCGCCCGCGCTTTTCGGACCCGGAGATCCTGCGCTCCTCGTTGGCCGGCGTCATCCTGCGCATGAAGTCGCTGCACTTCGGCTCGGTGGAGGACTTCCCCTTCCTGGAGGCGCCGCAGCGCCGCGCCATCACCGACGGCTACCAGCTCCTGGGCGAACTGGGCGCGATGGACGAGGCCAACGAGCTCACCCCCATCGGCCGGGAACTCGCCCGCCTGCCGCTGGACCCGCGCGTGGGCCGCATGATCCTGGAGGCGCGCGAGCGCGGCGCGCTGGAGGAGGTGCTGGTGGTGGCATCGGCCCTGTCCGTGCAGGACGTGCGCGACCGGCCGCTGGATATGCAGGCGCAGGCCGACCAGCAGCATGCGAAGTTCGACGACGAGAAAAGCGAGTTTTCGGGGTATCTGAATCTGTGGCGATGGATTCATGAGGCGCGAGGGGGAGGGGCTTCGACAGGCTCCGCCCGAACGGAGGTTCCGAAAGGCCAGCGCACACCAGCCGTTCGCCCTGAGCTCGTCGAAGGGCCTCGCCACAAACTCTCCAACCGCCAGTACGAACAGCTCCTTCGCGCCAACTTCATCAACATCCGGCGCGTGCGCGAATGGCGCGACATCCACACCCAGCTCCTGACGGTCGTCACCGAGCACAAGTGGCGCCTGAACCCCCAGCCGGCCAGCTACGAGGCCCTGCACAAGTCCATGCTCTCGGGCCTGCTGGGCAACATCGGCTGGAAGATGGAGGACGAGGACGTCTATCTCGGCGCGCGCGGCATCAAGTTCCACCGCCACCCCGGCGCGCACCTCAAGCGACGCCCCGGGCGCTGGATCGTCGCCGCCGAACTGGTCGAGACCACGCGCCTCTTCGGCCGCGGCATCGCCAACATCGAGCCGCAATGGGTGGAGGAGGTCGCTGGTCACCTGCTGAAGAAGCAGTTGCTGGACCCGCACTGGGAGAAGAAAAGCGCGGAGGTCATGGCCCTGGAGCGCGCCACGCTGTACGGCCTGGTGATCTACAGCGGCCGGCGCGTGCCCTTCGCCCGCGCCGACCAGCAGGGCGCGCGCGACATCTTCATCCGCGAGGCGCTGGTGGGCGGGCAGTGGGAGACCACGCTGCCTTTCCTCGCGGCCAACCGCAAGCTCGTGCGGCAGGTGGAGGAACTGGAGCACAAGTCGCGGCGGCAGGACGTGCTGGTGGACGAGGAGCTGATCTTCGCCTTCTACGACCAGCAGATCCCGGCCGACGTCTTCAACGGCCGCGGCTTCGAAGCCTGGTGGCAGGGCGAAAGCCGCAGCAACCCGCAGCTGCTGCGCCTCACGCGCGACGAGCTGATGCGCCACGAGGCCGCAGGCATCACCACCGAGGCTTTCCCACGCACCATCCGCCTGGGCGGTGTCGATTGCAGCACCGCCTTCCTGCACGAGCCGGGCGATGCGAAGGACGGGCTCACGGTCACCGTGCCTTTGTTCGTCCTCAACCAGGTGAGCGAGGAGCGCTGCGAGTGGCTGGTGCCAGGCATGCTCAAGGACAAGGTGCAGGCGCTGCTGAAAAGCCTGCCGCAGAAGCCCCGCTCCCGCTTCGTGCCACTGCCCGAGTCGGCTGCACGCCTGGCTGCCGAGCTGAGTGCCCCGGAGGTCTTCGGCAGCGGCTCGCTCACCGAGGCGCTTCTGAAGCGCGTGCGCGCTGAGACCAGCCTGGACGTCAAGCGCACCGACTTCAAGCTCGACATGGTGCCGCCGCACCTGTTCATGAACATTCGCGTGACGGACGAACACGGACGACAGCTCGGGATGGGCCGCAACCTCGGCGCGCTGAAGGCGGAGTGGGGCAGCAAGGCGCGGGGGGCGTTCCAGGCGCTGGCTGGTTTGAAGACCGCGCCCTCTGCACCCTCCCCCTCTGGGGGAGGGCAGGGTGGGGGCCACGCGAGCCCCGATGCCCCCCGTGCGAAAGGCCCCCCTCCCAGCCTCCCCCCAGCGGGGGGAGGGGCCACGCCCGAGGCTCGGTACACCGCCTGGACCTTCGGCGAGCTGCCCGAGCTGATGGAGGTGCGCAAGGGCGGCACCTCATTGATCGGGTTTCCGGCGCTGGTGGACCAGGGCGATGCCGTGGCCATCGAGGTCTTCGACGAACCGGAGGTCGCCGCCGCGAAGCACCGCGCGGGGCTGCGGCGTCTTTTCGCGCTGCAGGTGCGCGACGCGCTCAAGTACCTGGAAAAGAACCTGCCCGATCTGCAGAAGATGGCCGTGGCGTTCATGCCCCTGGGCACCCTGGAGGAGCTGCGCGGCCAGATCATCGACGTGGCCCTGGACCGCGCCTTCCTCATGGACCCGCTGCCCACCGACGAGGCCGCCTTCAAGCGCCGGCTGGAGGAGGGCCGCGGCCGCCTGACCCTGATCGCCAACGAGGTGGCGCGGCTGGCCGCCGGCATCCTGGTGGAGTTCGCCGCCGCGCAGCGCAAGATCAAGGACACCAAGGGCCGGCCCGAGGCGACGCAGGACGCCAGCCAGCAGCTGCAGCGCCTCGTGCCCAAGCGTTTCCTGGCGGACACCCCCTGGGCCGCCCTGCAGCACTTTCCGCGGTATCTCAAGGCCATGGTGCTTCGCCTGGACAAGCTGCGCGCCGACCCGGCGCGCGACGCCGCCCGCCTCGCGGAGTTGAAGCCCCAGGAGCAGCGCTACTGGCGCCTGGTCGCCGAGCGCAAGGGCGCGGTCGATGTGCGCATGCTGGAGCTGCGCTGGCTCCTGGAAGAACTGCGCGTGAGCTTCTTCGCCCAGGAGCTGCGCACGCCGCAGCCGGTGAGCGTCAAGCGGCTGGACAAGGTGTGGGCGCAGCTGACGCAGTGAGGGGCGGCGAAGCCTCAGTGCGGCGGCTTCATCGGCAGTCCGCTTGGACCACTCACTGGCGGGCCTTGCTGGAACCCTGGATCGACGCGGTGCCCGCCCGGTGCCCGAGGCGGTGCCTCCGGCCCGGGGACGTGCCGCGGGCCGCCGGCCTGGGCCGGCCGCGCGCCCTTGCCGTCGCCGCGGCGAGCAGGAGGAGCGGCATCGGCCTCGCGGCCGGAGGAGGTCGGAAGTGCGAGCTCGACCGCCGGTTCATCCTCGAAGGTCACCAGCTCGCCGTCCGGCGCCAGGAGGATCGCGTTGTTCGGCACGGCGATCGCGGTGCTGCCCTCATGGCGCGCGGCGAGCCGGTCGGCGCGGGCGTTGTGCTCGTCGATGATCCGCTCGACCACCCAGCCGTGGAGTGCGTCGCCCGAAAGGTCCTGCGGCGGGTGGGAGGGAATCCGGTAGCGGCGCAGCAGGGTCTCGGCGTCAAGTGTCTCCGCTTCGATGCGCGCTTCCAGTACCTCGCTCGCGGCAACTACCCGAACGCGAACGGGCCTGCCCGCCTGCGACTCGAACGCGCGCACGGCCTCGTCCGCCTGGGCCAGGTAGTTGTCCTCCGTCGTGTCCAGTCGTACCAAGGCCGTGGCGCTCGGGAGTCCGTCGGCCCGGCCATCCGGCGCGGCCCGGCGCGGCCCCACCAGCGCCAGGACCAGGTGCTCATAGATCTCCTGCGTGAAGAGCCCGCTGCTCGCCTCCTGGCTCGTGCGCACCGTCAACTCGGCTTCATTCGCCACGAGGTGCGCCCGTGGATAGACCCGGTCGGGGCCGTCCGAGACGCGCACCGTGGCCCCATGCGGGATGTCGGCTTCGGCTGCGGGCAACGCCGGCCCGGCACCGGCCGCACCTCGCGACGCGCCGCCGAGATGCGCAAGTACGACCTGGGGAAACGCCTCGGCACCGAACCCGTCCAGTTCACCGGACGGTGTCAGCAGCACACTGGCGTTCGGCAGCGCGATGGGCGCCTGGGTCTTCAACCGCTGTGCGAGCGTCTCGGCGCGCTGGCGGTGATGCGCACACAGCAGCGCGACGAGCCGCTCGGCCCGCTCTTCGTCGGACGCGCCAGGCGGCGGCTCGGCGTCGATGCGGTGGATGCGCAGGAGCTCCTTCGCGCTGAACTGGTCCAGGCTGGAGACGACGGTCGATTCGAAATCTTCCGGGGCGAAGGCCACCCGGACATGCACCGGAAAGCCGACGTGGGTGCCAAAAGCCTGGACGGCTTCGGCCGCATCAAGGACGTAGCGCGGGTCGCAGGCCTCGATCCTCACGAGCGCCGTGGCGCGGGGGAGGGGGCCACCGCCCGGCGCCAGGGCTGGCTCGGGTGGGGGTTGCAGCACCAGCAGCAGGTGCTCGTGGAGATCGCGCGCGAACAGGCCGCAGCTCGGGTCTCGGGCGGGGCGGACCACCAAGGTGCTGTCATCGGCCACCAGCCGTGCGCGTGGGTAGCGCACCGCGCCATCGACCGAAATGGACACGAGTGCTCCGTGGGGAAGGTCGTCACCGCCGGATGCGTTCGTGGCGGGCATGCCGCCCGTCGCGCGCGGGGCTGGCGCCGCGGGATCGGCCTTGCGGTCGGCGCGACCTGCGCCATCCGAGCGGCCATGGGCGGCGGGCGCGGCCTGGGAGCTTACGGGCCTTGGCGTCCGCGACAGCGGGTCGAGCAGATCGATCGGACCGTGCAGCGGAACCAGCAGGGCACCCCGGGGCAGGGTCATCAGCTGACCGTGCGCGCCGCACTGGCCGGCTTGCCGGCGCAAGGCCGCGACGCGGGCGCGCATCGCGACCGCGACATCGTTGCGGCAAAGTTCTTCCGCGTCGGCGTCGGGCTGCTCCTCCCGCTGTACCTCGATCTCTTCGGCATGTGCGGGGCCGAAGCAAAGCTGCTCCGATCGCAGGAAGCTCTCCGGGCCGTGGGCGTGCCATTCGGCCGCCAGGGCGTCCGCGTACAGGTCGGGCGCGTGACCGATGGTCAGGCGAGGCGCTTCCGCTCCGCATCGCATCCGGAAGGCCCGCACACAGGCGCGGACGTGGTTCACGAAGTCGTCCCCGGTCAGCGCCGTGTGGGATAGCCCGACCGCGCAGCTGCTCTCCAGGATCACGGCGCGACAGCTCGCGAAGCCCATGCTGTAGAGGCCGTCGAGGCGCTCGCTTCGCCTGGCGATGACCAGCCCTTTGTCCATGTTGGCCAGCCGCGCCCGCGCATACCTGAGCTGGGCGCCCACGCGCACCTCGACAAGGGGCGGATCGGTCGCCAGCACCGAGAGGGCGGCTGCGTCCGCCCGTGCGGCGCCTGGCCGGCCTTCAGGCGGCGACCGCCGGGGCGCATGGCGCGCCCGCAGCGGATCGGACTGCGGACCGGCACCAGTCTGCACGTCACGCAGGCGCAGGGCTTTCCCGTCGTCCTGCGGAAGCGGCGTGGGGCGCACCCGCGCGCTCCCGGCCGCCGGGTGCGAGCCCAGGGGCGGCGTGGGCCGATGCGTGGGGGGTAAGGCAATGTCGTCGCCTTCCCGAGCTCGCTTCTTGTTGGGTGGGATGCGTTCCATATACAGCCTCCGTAGGGGGTGAAGGCCGCGGATGCTGCCAGGGTCGGCGGGACATTCCTGTCATAACGCCTGATAAGGTGGGGCTCGCTCGATCCGCAGAGCGCCGGGCGGGCCATGCCACACTGGCGGCCATGACCGTCCACGCCATCCTCAAGATGGGCGATGCGCGCCTGCTGCGCGTGTCCCGCCCCGTCGAAGCCTTCGACACCCCCGAGCTGCACGCCCTGGTGCGCGACATGTTCGACACCATGGCCGCCGCCAACGGTGCGGGCTTGGCCGCCCCCCAGATCGGCGTGGACCTGCAGCTGGTCATCTTCGGCAGCGATGCCCCCAACCCCCGCTACCCCGACGCACCCCTGGTGCCCCGGACGGTGCTGCTCAACCCGGTGATCACGCCGCTGGGCGAGGAGGAAGAGGAGGGCTGGGAGGGGTGCCTGTCGGTGCCGGGCCTGCGCGGCGTGGTGCCGCGATGGCGGCGCATCCGCTACACCGGCGTCGATCCGCAGGGCCGGCCGATCGAGCGCGAGGTCGAAGGCTTTCATGCGCGGGTGGTGCAGCACGAGTGCGACCACCTGCAGGGCGTGCTCTACCCGATGCGGGTGCGGGACTTCTCCCGGTTCGGGTTCACCGAGGTGCTGTTTCCAGGGCTGGTCGCGGTCGAGGACGACTGACCGGCCCTCCCGGGCGTCAGACTAGGAACAGCTCTGCCGTGGGTGCCACATACACCCCGGCCGTCCCGCGCCGCGGAAGGCCTCACCAGGAGCCTCCATGCAGCCGACCTCGCATCATTCACCCCGTCCCTCCTTCGATGCCTCGCCGCGGCCCGATCGCAAGGCCGTCGTCGACAAAGCCTCCTCCCACACCGTCGGCCAGCTGGCCGACGCCTTGCGCGCGCAGGGCGTGCCGCAGGACTGGGAGCTGCGCCTGAGGCGGGACGACGTGCTGGTGGCGCGCGCCCCCGCGCATGCGGACCTGCTTGGTGGGGACGCGCCGCTGAAGCTGGCGGAACGGTTCGTGCGGGTCATCCAGCTGGTCGCCGAACGCGCGCCAAAGGACCTGAGCGCGGGGGCCGAGCTTGACCTGGTGCTTGGCGATCCAGGCGCCGCGCGGCGGCCGTTGCGGATGGCGGACCTCGATGCCGTTGCGGCGCTCGCGCCTGATGGTCCCGAGATGGGATACGACGGCAAGCACGCGCCCAGGGAACACCCGCTCGCTCGGCGCCTGGCGGCCATGGCCGCGGTGCTGAAGGACAAACCAGCCCACCCCCTGAGCCTGGACAAGGTTGGCCGGAAAGGGTCGGACGACGTCACGGGCTTCCTCACCCCCTGGTACGGCGCTGCGGCGACTTTGGGCCGAGCCTGCGCGGACGATTCGGCGGGACAGCCGCCGCTGACACCCGAAGCGATGCGCGAGGCCTTTCCGCTGAACCAGCGAAGCTCCCTGCTCGCGGCGCTCCACGTCAGCCTGGTCGAGGCGCCGCAATGGATGGCACACCCCGACGAGACCCGTGTAAAAGCTGCGCAGGCGCAGGTCGCGGCGGACCCGATGTTCCTCGCTACCCAGCGCTGGATGTTTCATCTTGCGCGCGCCTTCGGTCCGGAGGAATTCATGCCACCGCCGCAGCAGGAGCGCGCCCGGGCGATTGCCGGTGTCGTGGCGGCTTGGGCGAGGCCCTCGGACTGGCGGACGCTGTCCGACGAGCGGCGGGGAGCGCAGCTGCGAGACCTGGCACTGGACCTGGCCGAGTGCGACAAGCTCGATGTCGGCCGCATGCGATGGGAACTGGTCAACCGACCGGGTGGCCCGCTGGTTTCCCAACCCGGCTCGGATTCCGCCATCCAACTGAATACCGGCTGGGCCCATCTGGACGACGAGGCCGCCTGCGTGGCCGAGTTGCTCCTGGCCCATCAGGGACAGTACCAGCTCAACTTGATGAAGGACCTGATGTCCGGCGTGCTCGGGCCGAAAGAGGCCGAGTACGAGATGGCGCGGGTCTTCGTCGCGACCGGCGCACTCGGCTCGCTGCGGCCCGATGAAGTGGCGGACCTGAACGGCATTACCTTCGGAGAGGCTCAGGAGTGGCTCCAGGCGTTCCCATCAGTGGTGCACGCCCTGGCAAGCACGCGGGCGGTGCTGTCGGCCGTGTCCGAGCGGGAGCGCGCGCCGGACGCGGAGCCCGACGCTGATCCTCAGCCCGCCAGCGCCTCCAGCAGCTCCGTCTCGATCTGAATCTGCCTCTTGTTCTGCTGCAGCTCCGCGCCGTCGATGAGGAAGGTGTCCTCCACCCGCTCCCCCAGCGTGGAGACCTTGGCCAGTTGCAGGTTGATGTGGTGGCGCGCCAGCACGCGCGCGATGGAGTACAGCAGGCCGACCCGGTCGCTGGCCGACACCGTGAGCAGCCAGCGCTGGGCCTTCTCGTCGGGCGCCAGGCTCACCCGCGGCGCCACCGGGAAGCTCCTGACGCGGCGCGACACCCGGCCCCGCCCCGGCGTGGGCAGCGGCCCGGCGCGCTCCAGCGTCTCCTGCAGCTGGGACTGCACCATGTGGATCAATTCGCGGTTGTGTTCGGGCAGCGTGGCGCTCACCACCTGGAAGGTGTCCAGCGCGCGCTGGTCGCGCGTGGTGTGGATGCGCGCGTCCAGGATGCTGAAGCCGGCCTGGTCGAAATAGCCGCAGATGCGCGCGAACAGGTCGGGCTGGTCCGGCGTGTACACCATGACCTGCAAGCCCTCGCCGGCGGGTGAGAGGCGGGCGCGCACCAGCGTGCCGCCGCCTTGCGCGCGCCCGTCGCCGTCCAGCCCCGCAAGGTGGCGCGAGACGTGGCGCGTGTGCCAGGCGATCTCGTTCGCGTCATGGCGCATGAAGTAGCCCACGTCCAGTGTCTCCCAGAGCCGCCGGTGGGCATCGTGGGGCAGGGCGTGCAGGCCCAGCTGCACCAGCGCTTCGCGCTTGCGCGCTTCCACGTCGGCGTGGGGGTCGGCCGCATGACCGCCGAGCACGCGCAGGGTGGCGCGGTACAGGTCCTCCAGCAGCTTGCCTTTCCAGGCGTTCCAGACCTTGGGGCTGGTGCCGCGGATGTCCGCCACGGTGAGCAGGTACAGGGCCGTGAGGTGGCGCTCGTCGCCCACGCGGCGGGCGAAGCCGGCGATCACGTCGGGGTCGCCCAGGTCCTCCTTCTGCGCGACGCGGCTCATGGTCAGGTGCTCGCGCACGAGGAACTCGACGAGCTGCGCGTCCTGGGCGGGGATGTCGTGCTGGCGGCAGAAGGTACGCACCTCGGAGCCACCCAGCTGGGAGTGGTCGCCGCCCCGGCCCTTGGCGATGTCGTGGAACAGGGCCGCGATGTAGAGGATCCAGGGCTTGTCCCAGCCGCCGGCCAGCTGCGAGCAGAAGGGGTACTCGTGCGCGTGCTCGGGCATGAAGAAGCGGCGCACGTTGCGCAGCACCATGAGGATGTGCTGGTCCACGGTGTAGACGTGGAACAGGTCGTGCTGCATCTGCCCCACGATGCGCCGGAACACCCACAGGTAGCGTCCCAGCACCGAGGTCTGGTTCATGAGGCGCATGGCGTGCGTGATGCCCTGCGGCTGCATGAGGATGGCGCGGAAGGTGGCCCGGTTGGCCGGGTCGCGGCGGAAGCTCGCGTCCATCTGCTGGCGCGCGTTGTAGAGGGCGCGCAGCGTCCGCGCCGACAGGCCCTGCGCACCCACCGTCGTCTGGTACAGCAGGAAGGTCTCCAGGATGGCTTCGGGGTGGCGCTGGTACAGGTCGTCCGTTGCCACGTCGATCATGCCGTTGCGCATGGCAAAGCGCTCGTTGATCGGCACCGGCTCCACCTCGCGGCCGGAGAGGCGCTCCTCGATGTTCAGCAGCAGCACCTGATTGAGCTGGCTCACCGCCTTGGCCGCCCAGTAGAAGCGCCGCATCAGGGCTTCACTCGCGCGCTGGATCAGCCGCCCGTTGTCCGCGCTGCGGCTGCGATAGCCGAAGGACTCCGCCACGGCGGTCTGCAGGTCGAACACGAGGCGGTCCTCGCGGCGGCCGGCCAGCAGATGCAGGCGGGCGCGGATCTGGCTCAGCAGGGCCTCATTCAGCCGGATCTGCCTGACCTCCAACGGCGTGGCCAGGCCCTTGCGGGCGAGTTCCTCCCAGCTGCTTCCGAGGCCCGCGGCATTCGCCACCCACAGGATCACCTGCAGGTCACGCAGGCCGCCGGGGGACTCCTTGCAGTTCGGCTCCAGGGAATAGGGCGTGTTCTCGTAGCGGTTGTGGCGTTGGCGCATCTCCAGCGTCTTGGCGACGAAGAAGGCCTGCGGGTCCAGGTTGCCGCGAAAGCGTTGGCGGAATTCGTCGAACAGCGCCGCATCGCCGGCGATGGCCCGCGCCTCGAGCAGGGAGGTCTGCACGGTGACATCGGCCGCGGCCTGCGCCACGCATTCGGCCACGGTGCGCACGCTGGAGCCGATCTCCAGGCCGATGTCCCAGCACTGGCCAATGAAACGCTCGATGCGGCCTGTGAGCTCCGCGTCGCCGTCCACGGCCACGCCGTCGGGCAGGAGCAGCAGGACATCGACGTCCGAGTGCGGGAACAGCTCGCCGCGCCCGTAGCCGCCGACGGCCACCAGCGCGAAGGAGGCGGGCATGTCCGCGGCGGTCCACAGCTGCCGCAGCACCGCGTCGGTTTCGCGCGCCAGGCCGCGCAGCACGGCGCGGATGCCCCGGCTGGAGCCGCCCGCTTCGCGCAGCGGCGCCAGCAGCGCCGCCTTGCGTGCGCGCCAGTCGGCCCGCAGCGCGGCTACGTCGCCCGCCATCGGTGCGGCCAGCGCCTCGCTCATGGCCGGGTCACTCAGGCGGCATTGACGAAGGCGGGAGGCGGCGGGCTGCCCGCCGAGAGGGTGAGCACCTCGTAGCCCGATTCCGTCACCAGCACCGTGTGTTCCCACTGCGCGGACAGCGAATGGTCCTTGGTCACGATGGTCCAGCCGTCGTTGCCCAGCTCCTTCACCTCGCGCCGCCCGAGGTTGACCATGGGCTCGATGGTGAAGGTCATGCCGGGCTTGAGTTCCTCCAGCGTGCCCGGCTTGCCGTAGTGCAGCACCTGCGGCTCTTCGTGGAAGTTGCGGCCGATGCCGTGGCCGCAGAACTCCCGCACCACCGAGAAACCCTGGCCCTCGGCGAACTGCTGGATCGCGTGGCCGATGTCGCCCAGGCGCACGCCGGGCTTGACCCGCACGATGCCCTGCCACATGGCCTCATAGGTGAGCTGCACCAGGCGGCGGGCGGCGATGGAGGCCTCGCCGACGATGAACATGCGGCTGGTGTCGCCGTACCAGCCGTCCTTGATGACCGTGACGTCCACGTTGACGATGTCGCCCTTCTTGAGCGGCTTGTCGTTGGGGATGCCGTGGCACACCACGTGGTTGACCGAGGTGCACAGCGACGCCGGGTAGGGCGGGTAGCCGGCGGGCTGGTAACCCAGCGTGGCCGAGGTGGAGCCCTGCTTCTTCATGCACTCGGCCGCGAGGCGGTCGATCTCGCGCGTGGTGATGCCCGGCTTGATGAAGGGGGTGAGGTAGTCGAGCACCTCCGCGGCCAGCCGCCCGGCGGTGCGCATGCCCTGGACGCCCTCGGCGTCCTTGTACGTGATGCTCATGGGCGCGGATTATCCCAGAGGCCCCATTCCGCACGGGAGGAGGGGCTGTGCGGCCCGGTAAAATCGGGCCGCCCGCGCAGCCGGTCCCAGTCAGCGACCGGGCATCGCGCACCCCCTTCCACACCAGGCCAGGACGTGAGCTTGCACATCACCGAGTTCGAGGGCGCGAGCGCCCTCAGCGATTTCCGCATCCAGCAACTGCTGCCGCGCCTGCAGGCGGTGAACGATCGCATCACCCACGTGTCAGCGCGCTTCGTCCACCTCGCGGCCTGGGACCGCGCCCCCGACGAGGCGCAGGACGAGCGCCTGTCCGCCCTGCTGACCTATGGCGAGCCGGCCGGGGATGCGGCCGGCGAACGCTTCGTGGTCACGCCGCGCCTGGGCACCGTCTCGCCCTGGGCGTCCAAGGCAACCGACATCGCGCACAACTGCGGCATCGAGGTGCGCCGCATCGAGCGCGTGCTCGAGTACCGCGTCGCGCTCAAGCCGGCGCTGCTGGGCCTGGGCAAGTCCGCCTGGGAGCCGGCGCAGCGCGAGGCCGTGGCCGCACTGCTGCACGACCGCATGACCGAATCGGTGCTCGCCGATCGCGCCGGCGCGCATCGCCTCTTCACCGAGTTGGCGCCGCAGCCCATGGCGCACGTGGACGTGCTGGGCGGCGGCCGCGCGGCGCTGGAGCAGGCCAACCGGCAGTTCGGCCTGGCCCTGGCCGAGGACGAGATCGACTACCTGCTGGAGGCCTTCCGCGGCCTGGGGCGCAACCCCAGCGATGTGGAGCTCATGATGTTCGCCCAGGCCAACAGCGAACACTGCCGCCACAAGATCTTCAACGCGCAGTTCACCCTGGACGGCGTGCCGCAGGAGAAAAGCCTCTTCGGCATGATCCGCCACACCCACCAGCAGGCGCCGCAGCACACGGTGGTGGCCTACTCGGACAACGCGGCGGTGATGGAGGGCCACGCCGTCGAGCGCTTCGCCCCGGCCGACGCCGGCCCCGCACCCTACGTGCGCCGGCCGGCCACCCACCACGTGCTGATGAAGGTGGAAACGCACAACCATCCCACCGCCATCTCGCCCTTCCCGGGCGCGTCCACCGGCGCGGGCGGCGAGATCCGCGACGAAGGCGCCACCGGCCGCGGCGCGCGGCCCAAGGCGGGCTTGGCGGGCTTTTCCGTCTCGCGCCTGTGGGACAGCCCCAACGGCCGCCCGGCGCACATCGCCAGCCCGCTGCAGATCATGACCGAGGGCCCGCTGGGCGGCGCGGCCTTCAACAACGAGTTCGGCCGGCCCAACCTGGGCGGCTACTTCCGCGAGTACGAGCAGACCGTGGACGGCGTGGTGCGCGGCTACCACAAGCCCATCATGATCGCGGGCGGCCTGGGCAGCATCGACGCCGGCCTCACGCACAAGATCCCGTTCCCGGCCGGCACGCTGCTGGTGCAGCTGGGCGGCCCGGGCATGCGCATCGGCATGGGCGGGGGCGCGGCCAGCTCCATGGCCAGCGGCGCCAACAGCGCCGAGCTGGACTTCGACTCCGTGCAGCGCGGCAACCCGGAGATCGAGCGCCGGGCCCAGGAGGTGATCAACCACTGCTGGATGCTGGGCGAGGCCAACCCCATCCTGGCCATCCACGATGTCGGTGCGGGCGGGCTGTCCAACGCCTTCCCCGAGCTGACCCACGACGCCGGCCGCGGCGCGCGCTTCGACCTGTCGCGCGTGCCGCTGGAGGAATCGGGGCTCGCTCCGAAGGAGATCTGGTGCAACGAGAGCCAGGAGCGCTACGTGCTGGCCATCGCGCCGCAGTCGCTGGAGCAGTTCCGCGGCTTCTGTGAGCGCGAGCGGTGCCCCTTCGCAGTGGTGGGGGTGGCGACCGAGGAGCGGGAGCTGGTGGTGGGAGAGGGCGTGCTGGGTGGGCGGGAAGGGCTTCGACAGGCTCAGCCCGAACGGGTTTCTTCTTCCGTTCCGCCGGCCTCCGTTCGCCCTGAGCCTGTCGAAGGGTCTGCCGCCCCCGCCGTCCACATGCCCATGGACGTCCTTCTCGGCAAACCCCCTCGCATGCACCGCGACGTGCAGTCGATCCGCCGCACGCCCCGGCCCCTGGACCTCACGGGCGTGGACCTGCAGGACGCCGCGATCAAGGTCCTGTCGCATCCCACCGTCGCCTCCAAGCGCTTCCTGGTCACCATCGGCGACCGCACCGTGGGCGGCCTCACGCACCGCGACCAGATGGTCGGCCCCTGGCAGGTGCCGGTGGCCGACTGCGCCGTCACGCTGGCCGACTTCCAGGGTTTCGCCGGCGAGGCCATGAGCATGGGCGAGCGCACGCCCATCGCCGCGATCGACGCGCCGGCCTCGGGCCGCATGGCCGTGGCCGAAGCCATTACCAACCTGCTGGCCGCGCCCATCGAGCTGTCCCGCGTCAAGTTGTCGGCCAACTGGATGGCCGCCTGCGGCGAGCCCGGTGAAGACGCCGCCCTGTACGAGACCGTCCGCGCCGTCGGCATGGAGCTGTGCCCGGCCCTGGGCATTTCCATTCCCGTGGGCAAGGACAGTCTGTCCATGCGCATGCAGTGGCAGGCCGACGGCCAGGCCCGCCAGGTCACCTCGCCGGTGAGCCTGGTCATCACCGCCTTCGCTTCGCTGGCGGACGTGCGCGGCACGCTCACCCCGCAGTTGGACGCCACGCAGGAGTCCACGCTGGTCCTGGTGGATCTGGGCAAGGGCCGCATGCGCATGGGTGCCAGCGTGCTGGCCCAGGCGCTGGAGCAGGAAGGCGGCGAGGTCCCTGACCTGGACGAGGCGCAGGACCTCGTGAACCTGGTGGCCGCCATCAACGAGCTGCGCACGCAGGGGCGCCTGCTGGCCTACCACGACCGCAGCGACGGCGGCCTCTTCGCCGCCGCCTGCGAGATGGCCTTTGCCGGCCACGTGGGCGTGAGCCTGAACGTGGACCTGCTGGTCACCGAGGGCGACGGCATCCAGGACAGCCGCGCCGAGTACGGCGACGCGAAGAACTGGTCCGCCCAGGTCAGCGCGCGCCGGCAGGAGCTCACGCTGCGCGCCCTGTTCAACGAGGAACTGGGGGTGCTGCTGCAGGTGCCCACCGCCGAACGCAACGAGGTCATGCAGGTGCTGCGCCGCCATGGCCTGTCGCGCCACAGCCATTACGTGGGCATGACCCGCCCGGCGTCCTCGACCATCGACGTGGGCAAGGGCGAGCTGCAGGTCTGGCGCGACACCAAGGCCGTGTTCACGGCGAAGCTCGCGGACCTGCACCAGGTCTGGGACAGCGTGAGCTGGAAGATCTGCCGGCAGCGGGACAACCCCGTTTGCGCCGACGCCGAGCATGCCGCCGCCGGCGACCCCGCCGACCCGGGCCTGCAGTGGGCGCCGTCCTTCGATGCGCAGCTCGACCCGGCCGCGCCCTTCCTGAACCTCGCACGCCCGCGCGTGGCCATCCTGCGCGAGCAGGGCGTCAACTCGCACGTGGAGATGGCCTACTGCTTCGACAGCGCCGGCTTCGAGGCGGTGGACGTGCACATGAGCGACCTGCAGGCCGGCCGCGTGAGCCTGCGGGACTTCAAGGGTTTCGTCGCCTGCGGCGGCTTCAGCTACGGCGACACGCTGGGCGCGGGCGTGGGCTGGGCGCGCAGCATCACCTTCAACCCCGCGCTGGCGGACGGCTTCGGGCAGTTCTTCGCCCGCCCGGACACCTTCGCCCTGGGCGTGTGCAACGGCTGCCAGATGATGGCCGAGCTGGCCGACATCATCCCGGGAGCCGAGGCGTGGCCGCGTTTCACCACCAACCTCAGTGAGCGCTATGAGGCGCGCCTGGCCCAGGTGGAGGTGCTGGACTCACCCAGCCTCTTCTTCGCCGGCATGGCCGGCAGCCGCCTGCCCATCGTGGTGGCGCACGGCGAGGGCTATGCCAACTTCGCGCGCCGGGGCGATGCGCAGCGCGTGGTCGCAGCCATGCGCTACACCGACCACCACGGCCAGCCCACCGAGGCCTATCCGCTCAACCCCAACGGCAGCCCGGGCGGCCTCACGGCGGTCACCACCGCCGACGGCCGCTTCACGGCCATGATGCCGCACGCCGAGCGGGGCTTCCGCAACATCCAGCTCAGCTGGTCCATGGGCGACCGGAACGCCGCCAGCCCCTGGCTGCGGATGTGGCGCAACGCGCGGAAGTGGGTGGCTTAGGGCGCTGCTAGCAGCGCTCGCCTGCGGCCCGCCGCAGGCTGGTGCCCGCAGGCAGGCCCAAAGCCTCGACGGCGCGGGTGATCCGCAGCTCCCCGCCGGTGGCCTCGAGGCCGAGGTCGGGGCCCTGCAGGCGGGCGCCTTCCAGCCGACCCGTCACCAGCTGCGAACGCGGCCCGTGGGTCAACGTTCCCTGCACCACCTGGTGCTGCTGTGCGAGCTTCAGGCGCGTGTCCGTCGCCGCGCCCGTGCCGCACCACAGACCCTCCACCCGCGCCGGCACCACCCACAGGTGGACCTTGCTCGACTTCTCCAGCCCCACCGTCTTGTCCGGCACCGGCAGCACGGTGGTCTGGTCGGGCAGCCAGTCGCCCATGTCCCAGTCGTGCGAGACGATGCGCGTTCCGGGCGCGAGCTTCAGCAGGGCCGGGCGCAGCTGCAGGTTCACGTCCGGCAGCAGGTACATGGTGACCACGGTGGCCGGCGACAGGTCGGTCTTGAACAGGTCCTGGATGCGGAAGTCCACCTTGCCCGCCACGCCCGCCTGCTGTGCCGCGCGGCGGCTTTTCTCCACCAGCTCGGGCACGATCTCCACGCCCAGGCCCGTGGCGCCGAAGCGGCTGGCGGCGGTGATGACGATGCGGCCGTCGCCCGAGCCCAGGTCGATCACGTGGTCCTTCGAGCCCACGCCCGCGATGCGCAGCATCTCCAGGGTGACGTTGTCGGCGGAGGTGACGAAGGGCACTTCGTCGAAGCTCTGGGCGCCGGCGGCGCCGCTCAGGCAGGCCGCTGCCAGGAGCAGGGCGCGGGGGGAGGGTGAGGCCAGGGACATGGCGCGCGAACTTACCACGCCACCGGGTTGCCACGAATGGCTCCGGCGGCCGGCCTCGGCTGCAATGCGCGCATGAACCCGCCCTCGCACGCCGTGCGCCCCGACGCCGCGCTGCCGCACCTGTCGCCGGCCGACCCTTTCCGCTGGCTGGTCCGGGGCGCGCGCGACCTCGGCGCGGCGCCGGGCATCTCCTTCTTCTACGGCCTGTGCTTCTGGGGCATGGCGGCCCTGCTGGGCGCCATCTTCCGCAATGCGCCCGAGTACACCATGTCCTTCATCTGCGGCTGCTTCCTGGTCGGCCCCTTCCTGGCGATGGGCCTGTACGAGGTCAGCCGCCGGCGGGAGCTGGGCCTGCCGCAGGACTTCGCCGCGTCCCTGACCTACTGGGACCGGCACCTGGGCAGCATGGGCCTGCTGGTGCTGGTCATGGCCCTGCTGGAGCTGCTCTGGGGGCGTGCCTCGCTGGTCATCTTCGCGGTCTTCTTCGACACCGGCATGCCCACCACGGCCACGGTGCTGCAGGCCGTGTTCGATCCGGCCAACGCCGCCTTCGTCGCCGCCTACCTGGCGGTGGGCGGCTTCTTCGCCGCGCTGGTCTTCGCCAGCTGCGTGATCACCATCCCCATGATCCTGGACCGCGACACCGACGCGATCAGCGCCGCCCTGGCCAGCCTGCGCGTGGTCGTGGGTCGGCCCGGCGTCATGCTGCTGTGGGGCGCCCTGATCGTGGGGTTGGTTCTGGGCGCCTTCCTGCTGCCCTGGGCGCTGGGCCTGCTGCTGGTCGGGCCCTGGCTGGGCCATGCCAGCTGGCATGCCTTGCGTGGCTGCACCGGGCCGGCCCCGGCGGTTCAGCCGCTGCGCCCGGAGGCGGACGAGCCTTCGCCGGCCTGAGGCTCGGACACAGCCTCCAGCATCGCCGTCGCCACCGGCAGGCCCACCACGAACTCGCTGCCCCGGCCCGGTCCGGCGCTTTCCGCCTTGACCCAGCCGCCGTGCAGGGCCACGAGGCCGCGCACCAGCCACAGGCCGATGCCCAGGCCGCCCTGGGAGCGGTCCATGGGACCGCGCACCTGCGTGAACATCTGGAACACCTGCTCCAGCTCGTCCCCGGACAGGCCGATGCCGTTGTCCATCACGTGCACCAGCACCTCGCCGCGTCGACGCTCGGCCCACACCACGATGCGGCCACCGGGATCGGTGTACTTGGCGGCGTTGGTCAGCAGGTTGGAGAAGACCTGCGCCATGCGCAGCGGATCGGCGTCCAGCAGCAGGTCCTCGCCCGGCAGCGTGCAACTGAAGTCGTGCCCGCGGCTGTCGATCAGCGGGCGCGCGATCTCGATCGACGACTCCAGCACCGATCGCAGGCTGACCCGCTGGCGCACCAGCGCGATGCGGCCGCTGCGGATGCGCGAGAGATCGAGCAGGTCGTCCAGCAGGCGCGCCATGGCCGCGACCTGGCGATCGATCACGTGGGCCGCGCGGTTGCGCGCCGCCTCGGAGGCGTTCGGCGCCTTGAGGATGAGCGCCGCCGAGCGCACCGGAGCCAGCGGGTTGCGCAGCTCGTGCGAGAGCGTGGCGATGAAGACGTCTTTGGCGCGGTTGTCCTCCACGGCCGCCTCGCGCGCGGCGCGCTCGGCCGCCAGGGCGCGGTCGCGGTCCGCCAGGGCGTGGTTCACCTGCTCGCTGGCCAGCTGGAGCGCCTGGTACAGCGCATCGAGCTGGCGGATGCCCGAGAGGCGATAGGGCGGGTGCTCGCCCCTCAGCAGGCGTGAGGCATTGCCCGCCATGGTGTTGACGGAATGCGCGATGCGGCGCGCAAGCAGTACCGTCATCGCGAGCGACAGCAGCAGCAGCACCAGCCCGGCGGCGACCAGGCGCTCGACGGACTGGCTCAAGGCCGCATCGACCGAGTAGGACGGAATGCCCAGGAGCACCGACCAGCCCACGGGCGTGGTGCTCCAGGCCCACAGGTACTCGTTGCCGTCCAAGGTCCGGAAGCGACTGACCTGCGACTCGGCCTTGCCCATCGCCGCCAGGCTCTCCTGGCTGGCGCGCATGCCGAAGAACTGGTCCATGTCGCGGGTGCGCGCCATGATGCGGTGCATCGGGTCCAATACCGTGGCCACGGCGTCGCGCTCACCCACCTGCACTTTCATGATCTGCGCCAGGTGCGTCGCGTCGAGCCGGGCGCTCACGATCCAGGGAACCTGCCCGTCGCGGTTCACGGGCTGGTTGATGCCGATGGCGAGGCGGCCGTCGAGTTCGCTGCTGCGAAGCTCCGAGATCTGCGGCTGGCCGGTCTCGAAGGCACGCTGCTTGTGCACGCCCAGCGGCACGCGGCGCTCGCGCTCCAGCCGCTCCGGCACCTCGGCCATCACCCGTCCCTGGGCGTCGATGACGGCGAGGTTGAGGATGCCCACGTCGGCGCGCACCACGTCCGTCATGAGCTGGCGCATGCGCTCCAGGTCCACCTCCGTGCTGGGGGCGGGTGAGCTCGAAATGAGCGACAGCATCTCGATGGTCCGGTCCAGCTCCCGCTGCACGACCGCCGCCAGTGCCTTGTTCGCGGCCTGCAGTTCACGCTCGGTGCTCTCGCGGGCCTGCTCACCCAGAAGGTAGAGGAGGCTTCCGCTGTACAGGATCACCGGCACCAGCACGAGGAGCGGCAGCAGCAGCAGCAGGACGTAGATGCCCACCGAGCGGCGCGCCCGGGCCGGTTCGGCGCCGGCGCCCGGTGCCTCGGGTTCGCCGCGCGCGAGTGGGGCGTGCTGGCTCAGCCGTCCCATCCCTTCACGTCTCCGTGAATGCGGCGGGCCGGCTGCGGCACAAGCGGATCGGCGTCGGCGGGACGGGCTCGCGGGCGCCCGGGTGCGCCACCGACTTCGCGGGCGCGCGCAGCTCCAGTGGGTGATGGGCGAGCATGAGGACGGATTATCCCTGCGCCTCGGGTAAGGTCAGGCTTATGGGGCTTGCCACTACCTCCCGTTACGACCGCGTCGACGTGCTGCGCGGCATCGCCATCGTCTGGATGACGGCCTTCCACTTCGCCTTCGACCTGAACTGGTTCGGCTGGTGGCGCAACGACTTCTACCGCGACCCGGTGTGGACCTGGCAGCGCACGGCCATCGTGAGCCTGTTCCTCTTCTGCGCGGGGCTGGGGCAGGCCGCGGCCACCGTGCAGGGGCAGGGCTGGCCCCGGTTCTGGCGCCGCTGGGCCCAGGTGGCCGGCTGCGCGCTGCTGGTGACCCTGGGCTCCTGGCTCATGTTCCCGCGCAGCTTCATCTACTTCGGCGTGCTGCACGGCATCGCGGTGATGCTGGTGATCGTGCGGCTCACCTCGAACTGGGGGGCCTGGCTCTGGCTGGCGGGCGCGCTGGCCATCGGCCTGAAGTTCGCTGCCGCGGCCCTGCACGGGGCGGGCCTGCTGCCCGAGTTCATGAACGAGCCTGCGTGGAACTGGCTGGGGCTCATCGACCGCAAGCCCATCACGGAGGACTACGTGCCGCTGGTGCCCTGGCTGGGGGTGATGTGGTGGGGCATGGCGGCCGGGCTCTGGCTGCTGCGCCGCCGGCCCGCGCTGATCGCCGGCGGCGTGCCCCGGGCGAGCGCCCCGCTGTCCTGGCTGGGCCGCTGGAGCCTGAGCTGGTACATGCTGCACCAGCCGGTGCTGATCGGGCTGGTGGCGGCCGCCACATGGCTGGCGCGCGGCGGGTGATGACGTTTTGATGCGCTCACGCTGGGCCTCGACAGGCTCAGCCCGAACGGTTGGGGGTTGGGTTCGGCCCGCGGCACGAACTCAGCGGAAAGCAGGCGCAGCACGCGTTGCAAGAAAAAAGGACCTCACGAGAGGTCCTTTCATCTGCGCATGGGCGTGGCCTTACTCCACCTTCGCCTTCGCCCGCAGGTCGTCCTGGAACTTCATCAGCTTCTGCTGCTGCAGCTGCTGCGCGATCTGCGGCTTGACTTCTTCCAGCTTGGGCAGCTGCGCCTCGCGCACGTCGTCCAGGCGGATGACGTGCCAGCCGAACTGGCTCTTCACGGGGGCCTGCGTCAGCTCGCCCTTCTTGAGCTTGACCAGCGCTTCGGAGAACTCGGGCACGTAGCTGTTGGGCGTGGCCCAGTCCAGGTCGCCGCCGTTGGCGCCGGAGCCCGGGTCCTTGGACTGCTTCTTGGCGATGTCCTCGAACTTCCCGCCCTTCTTCAGGTTGGCGATGATGGCCTTGGCCTCGGCTTCGGTGGGCACCAGGATGTGGCGCGCCTTGTATTCCTTGCCGCTGTTGGCGGCGGCGAACTTGTCGTACTCGGCCTTGATCTCTTCGTCGGTGACGGGGTTCTTCTTCTGCACGTCGGCCAGCAGCTGGCGGATCAGCAGCGTCTCGCGGGCCATTTCCATCTGCGACTTGAACTCGTCGCTGGCGTCCAGCCCGCGCTTCTGCGCTTCCTGCATGAAGATTTCGCGCGCGATCACCTCGTCGCGGATCTGGTTCTGCAGCTCGGGCGTGACCGGGCGGCCGCTCTTGGCCACCTGGGCCGCCAGGGCATCGGCGCGCGCCTTGGGCACCGGCTTGCCGTTGACGATGGCGACGTTCTGCGCGGCCACGGGCAGGGCCACGCACAGGGTGACGGCGGCAAGGGCCGCGGCGAGATGTCTATTCATGGGAGATTCCTGGGAGATGACGTGGAAGTCGGGCTGGTTTCTAGGGCCAGCGCATGCACCCCACGGGCGAGAAAATCGCGCAGGGCATCATACACAAGCCGATGCTGGGCAACCTTGCCGAGGCCGGCGAAGGCGGGTGAGGCAATGCGCACGCGAAAGTGCGTGCCCGAACCCGTGCCGTCGGCGCCCGCATGGCCCGCGTGGGCCGCACTTTCATCGATCACTTCGAGTGCCATAGGTTCCAGCACGCGCTCCAGGTGCTGGCGCATGGCATCGGCCGTGACGCCGGTGCCGGTGCTCATGGCTCGGCCTTGAGGTAGCGGTTCAGGTACAGGGCCTGGCCCAGCACGAAGATCAGCATGAGGCCGATGCCGCCGAAGAGCTTGAAGTTGACCCAGGTGTCGGTGTCGAAGCTGTAGGCGACCCACAGATTGAGCAGGCCCATGACCACGAAGAAGGCGGTCCAGCTCCAGTTCATCATCCGCCAGGCCTCGTCCGGCAGGCTCATCTGCGCGCCCATGAGCGACCTGAGGAAGTTCTTGCGCAAGACCAGCTGTCCCACCAGCAGCGCACCGCCCATGAGCCAGTACAGCACCGTGGGCTTCCACTTGATGAAGGTGTCGTTGTGGGCCAGCAGCGTGGCCCCGCCGAACAGGACGATGACGCCCAGGCTCAGCCATTGCATGGGTTCGGTGCGACCTTGGCGGATGCGCAGGTAGCCGATCTGCAGGACCGTGGCGACGATGGCCACGGCGGTCGCCCAGTAGATGCCGGCCACCTTGAAGGCGACGAAGAACAGGATGACCGGGAAGAAATCGAGCAGCAGTTTCATGCGGACGGTTCAGGATTCGTTGCCGCCCTCGGGCTGGAAGTCGAGCGAGGCGGAGTTCATGCAGTAGCGCAGGCCCGTGGGGGCCGGTCCGTCGGGGAACACATGACCCAGGTGCGCGCCGCATTGTGCACAAACCGTCTCGGTGCGGACCATGCCGTGGCTGCGGTCGGTGATCTCCTCGATGGCACCGGGCACGGCCTCCGAAAAGCTCGGCCAGCCGCAGCCGGCGTCGAACTTGGTGCCGGCCTCGAAGAGGAGGTTGCCGCAGCAGATGCAGTGGTAGCTGCCGTCCGCCCAGACCTGCTCGTACTTGCCCGTGAAGGGGCGCTCGGTGGCGGCGTGGCGCGTGACCTCGAAGGCGCGCGGCTCGGCGCCCTTGTCGGCCAGGAGCGCCTTCCACTCGGCCTCGGTCTTCTGGATGGGGTAGGTCATGAGGAGCAGCTGATCTCGATGGAAGAGGCCCAGTCGGGCGGGAGGCCGGCGAACTCGGCCTCGTGGGCCGAATGCTCGTCGAAGGGGGACTGCAGCACCGCGAGCAGCCGCGCGACGCCGGAGAAATCCTGGTTCCTGGCCTGCCGGATCGCGAGTTCGCCCAGATGGTTCCGCAGCACGTACTTGGGGTTGGTGGCCAGCATGCGCACGCCGGCCCCGGCCGCGTCGGGCTCCTGTGCAACGCGTTCGCGCCAGCGCGCCAGCCACGCATCGAAGGCGTCGCGGTCGATGAACAGGTCGCGCACCGGATCGAGCGCGTCGCCGGCGGCATGGCGGGACAGGCGGCGCCAGAACAGGGTGTAGTCCATGCGGGCGGCCGCCATCAGGCCCAGCAGGTCCTCGATCAGGGCGCGGTCGCCCTCGCGCGCATCCTGCAGGCCCAGCTTGGCCGACATCCGCGTTTGCAGGGCGTGCGGGAAGGCGCTCTTGTACGCCTCCAGCGCCGCCAGGGCCGGCTCCTGCTCGCCGATCAGCGGCAGCAGTGCCTGCCCCAGGCAGAACAGGTTCCAGTAGGCGACGTTGGGCTGCCGGTTGTAGGCGTAGCGGCCTTCCGTGTCGCTGTGGTTGCAGACGTGGCCGGGATCGAAGGCGTCCAGGAACTGGAAGGGCCCGTAGTCGATGGTCAGGCCCAGGATGCTCATGTTGTCGGTGTTCATCACGCCGTGGCAGAAGCCGAGGGCCTGCCACTGCGCGACCAGGTCCGCAGTGCGCTCCGTGACGGCCTGCAGCAGGGCCGCGTAGGGCTGCGGCGCTTCGCGGCAGGCTGGATGGAAGCGGTCGATGACGAAGTCGGCGAGGCGCCGCAGCTCGTCCAGCCGGTTGGCCGCGGCGAAGTGCTCGAAATGCCCGAAGCGGATGAAGCTCGGCGCCACGCGCGTGACCACGGCCGCGGTCTCGATCTCCTCGCGCCGCACGGGCGCGTCCGATCCGGTCACCATCAGCGCCCGGGTGGTCGGCACGCCGAGGCCTGCCATGGCCTCGGAGGCCAGGAACTCGCGGATGCTGGAGCGCAGCACCGCGCGGCCGTCGCCCATGCGCGAGTAGGGCGTGCGGCCGCTGCCCTTGAGCTGCAGCTCGCGCGGGCCGGCCGGCGTGTCGGCCTCGCCCAGCAGGATGGCGCGGCCGTCGCCGAGCTGGCCGGCCCAGACGCCGAACTGGTGGCCGCTGTACACCGTGGCCAGCGGATCGCTGCCGGCCAGGAGGCGGTTGCCGGTGAAGGCGTCCAGGGCCTCGGGCGTCCCGAGTTCCTGCGGGGACAGGCCCAGCTCGCGCGCCAGCGCCTCGCTCAGCCCCACGAGGTAGGGGGAGGGCAGGGGGGTGGGCATGAGCCGGGTGTGGAAGGCGGGTCCCAGCGCGGCGATGCCGTCGGCGCGCCAGGCCAGGCCCAGGTCGAGCCCGGGCCGCTCGAGAAGTGCGTTCATCGGCGGGATTGTCCCGCAGGGGCGCCGGCCGTGGGGGCATGCGGGATTTCCTCGGCTGCGCGGCCACGGCGGCGCGGCCATACTCCGAGCCGGTCGGCGCCCCGCCGAAGACTCGATAACGACACTAGGAGATGACCGTGCTGGGTTTGATGCAAGAGCAGCCACTGCTGATCTCGTCCCTGATCGAATTCGCCGATCGCCACCAGGGCGACGGGCAGATCGTTTCGCGGCGGGTGGAAGGAGACATCCACCGCTACACCTGGGCCGACGTGGCGCGGCGCTCCCGCCAGGTGGCCAACGCCCTAGACGCCGCGAAGCTCGCGTTCTCGGCCCGCGTCGCCACCCTGGCCTGGAACGGCTACCGGCACCTGGAGCTGTACTTCGGCGTCTCGGGTTCGGGGCGCGTGCTGCACACGCTCAACCCGCGGCTGCACCCGGACCAGGTCGCGTGGATCGCCAACCATGCGGAAGACGAGGTGCTGTGCTTCGACGCCACCTTCCTGCCCATCGTGCAGGCCATCCACGCGCGCTGCCCCGGCATCCGCCAGTACGTGATGCTGTGCGAGGCCGACAAGCTGCCGCAGGACAGCGGCGTGCCCAACCTGGTGGCCTACGAGTCGTGGATCGGCGGCCAGTCCAGCGACTACGCCTGGCCCAGCTTCGACGAGAACAGCGCCTCCAGCATGTGCTACACGAGCGGCACCACGGGCCACCCCAAGGCGGCCCTCTACAGCCACCGCTCCACCATCCTGCACGCCTACGCCGCGGCGCTGCCCGACGTCATGGGGCTGTCGGCGCGCGACTCGGTGCTGCCGGTGGTGCCCATGTTCCACGTCAACGCCTGGGGCATCCCGTATTCGGCGGCGCTCACGGGCTGCAAGCTGGTATTCCCCGGCCCGGCGCTGGACGGCAAGTCGGTCTATGAACTGATCGAGGCCGAGAAGGTCACCTACGCGGCGGGCGTGCCCACCGTCTGGCAGATGCTGCTGGCGCACATGGCGCCGGCCGGCTTGCGCTTTTCCACGCTCAATCGCACCGTGATCGGCGGCTCGGCCTGCCCGCCGGCCATGATCGAGGCCTTCCGCGAAAAGTACGGGGTGGAAGTGCTGCACGCCTGGGGCATGACGGAGATGAGCCCCCTGGGCACCCTGTGCACCCTCAAGAACAAGCACCTGTCGCTGCCCCCCGAGGAGCAGATGAAGATCCGCCTGAAGCAGGGGCGCGCCATCTACGGCGTGGACATGCGCATCGTCGGCGACGACGGGCGCGAACTGCCCTGGGACGGCAAGACCTACGGCGACCTGCAGGTCAAGGGACCGTGGATCGTGCGTGACTACTACAAGGCCGAGGGCGGCTCGCCGCTGGTGGACGGCTGGTTTCCCACCGGCGACGTGGCCACCATCGATGCCGACGGCTACATGCAGATCACCGACCGCAGCAAGGACGTGATCAAGTCCGGTGGCGAGTGGATCAGTTCCATCGACATCGAGAACATCGCCATGGCCCACCCGGCCGTGCAGATGGCCGCCTGCGTCGGCATGCCCCATCCCAAGTGGGACGAGCGGCCGCTGCTGGTGGCCGTCAAGCGGCCCGGCATGGACGTCAGCCGCGAGGAGCTGCTCGCCTTCTACGAGGGCCGCATCGCCAAGTGGCAGATCCCGGACGACGTGGTCTTCGTGGAGGCCATCCCGCTGGGCGCCACCGGCAAGATGCTCAAGACGAGGCTGAGGGAGATGCTCAAGGACTACCGTCTGCCTGCCTAGGAGCGCCTCGCCGAGGGCGAATGTCGCCTTGGCGATAGCCTCGGCCCAGCTTACGGGCATTCCCTGAGGACCCCGCCGAATCAAATCCCGTACCCTGCGCTGCACTCGAAATCCACTTCAGGAGACATCATGAAATTCGCGATGAAGCAGCTGACGGTCGCCGGCCTGGTGGCCGTCTCGGGCCTGGCCTTCGCCCAGCAGGCCGCCCCCGGCGGCGCCACGGGCGCACTGCGCAACCAGACGGTGCGCATCGCCTTCATGGACCCGCTGTCCGGCCCCTTCGCCAACGTGGGTCAGAACCAGCTCAAAAGCTGGCAGTTCGCCGCCGAGGAGTTGTCGGGCAAGACCCCGGCGGGCGTGAAGTTCGAGGTGGTGGGCTTCGACAACAAGGGCTCGCCGCAGGAAAGCCTCAACACCCTCAAGGCCGCGATCGACCAGGGTTTCCGCTACGTCACCCAGGGCAACGGCTCGGGCGCTGCCGCGGCCATCCTGGACGCCGTCTCCAAGCACAACGCGCGCAACCCGGGCAAGGAAGTCGTCTACCTGAACTACGCGGCGGTGGACCCGGCCCTGACCAACGACAAGTGCGACTACTGGCACTTCCGCCTGGACGCGGACACCTCCATGAAGATGGAGGCGCTCACCACGTTCATGAAGGACCAGCCCAAGGTCAAGAACGTCTACCTGATCAACCAGAACTACTCGCACGGCCAGCAGGTGGCCAGCTACTTCAAGGAAGGCCTCAAGCGCAAGCGCCCGGACGCCAAGATCGTCGGCGAGGACCTGCACCCCCTGGGCCAGGTCAAGGACTTCGCGCCCTACGTCGCCAAGATCAAGCAGTCCAATGCCGACGCGGTGGTCACCGGCAACTGGGGCCAGGACCTCACGCTGCTGGTCAAGGCCATGAACGACGCGGGCCTGAAGATCCCCATGTACACCTACTACGCCGGCGTGACCGGCACGCCCACGGCGCTGGCCGCCGGTGGCGACAGCGAGGTGTACCAGGTCTCCTACGGCCACTCCAACCCCACGGGCGAGCTGGGCAAGATGGTCGCGGACTTCAAGAAGAAGTTCAACGACGACTACTACACCTTCGCCACCTACAACGGCATCAACCTGCTCGGCGCGGCCATGGCCAAGGCGGGCAGCACCGACCCGGTGAAGGTGGCCAAGGCCCTGGAAGGCCAGCAGGTCAAGAGCTTCGCCGGTGACGTGACCATGCGCGCGTCCGACCACCAGCTGCAGCAGCCCATGTTCATCACCAAGTGGCAGAAGGCCGGCGCCAACCAGAACAGCCTGGAGGGCACCGGCTACACCTTCGTGCCCATCAAGCAGATGGACCCCTACGTGTCCAGCACGCCCACCAGCTGCCAGATGAAGCGGCCCAACTCGGCGGGCTGATGACATGATCGCGCGGCGGCGCAGCCCGCCCGCGCTCCGCGAGCGCCCGGCGTCCGCACGCCGGCGCCGCGCGCCGCGCCCGCCCTGCGCCGGCCGCGCCGGTGCACGCGCGGCCTTCGTTTCGCCACTCGACGCTCCATGGAATTCTTCGCCATCTCGCTCCTGAACGGCATCAGCTACGGGCTGCTGCTGTTCATGCTCAGCTCCGGGCTGACGCTGATCTTCAGCATGATGGGCGTGCTGAACTTCGCCCACGCCAGCTTCTACATGCTGGGCGCCTACTTCGCCTACAGCACCACGCAGCTGGTCGGCTACTGGCCGGCGCTGTTCGTCGCGCCCGTGCTGGTGGCCGCCCTCGGGGCACTGTTCGAGAAGTACTGCCTGCGCCGGGTGCACAAGTTCGGGCACGTGCCCGAGCTGCTGATCACCTTCGGCCTGTCCTTCATCATCCTGGAGATGGTGCAGCTGGTCTGGGGCACCAGCTCGGTGGACTACCGCGTGCCCGACGCGCTCTCGGGTGCGCTCTTCACGCTGTACGGCACGCAGTTCCCCATGTACCGCGGCTTCATGATGCTGGTGGCCCTGCTGATGCTGGTGGCCATCTGGCTGCTGCTCACGCGCACCCGCATCGGCCTGGTGATCCAGGCTGCCCTCACGCACCCCGAGACGGTGGAGGCGCTGGGCCACAACGTGCCCCGCGTCTTCATGCTGGTCTTCGGCGGCGGCGCCGCCCTGGCGGGGCTGGCTGGCGTGATCGGCGGCAATGCCTTCGTCACCGAGCCCGGCATGGCCGCCACCGTGGGGTCGGTGATCTTCGTGGTCGTGGTGGTGGGCGGCATGGGCTCGCTCGCCGGCGCCTTCGTCGCCTCGCTCCTCATCGGCGTGCTGCAGACCTTCGCGGTGGGCATCGATGCCTCGCTGGTCAACACCCTCAGCCGCATCGGCTGGGACATCGGCCCGCAGACCTTCGGCTACGCCCTCTGGAAGCTCAAGGTGAGCCAGGTCGCGCCGGTGCTGCCCTACCTGCTGCTGGTGCTGGTGCTGATCTTCCGGCCCCGGGGCCTGATGGGGACGCGCGAAGGATGAACACCATGTTGAACCCCACTGCTTCGGGCGCTGCGGGCGCCTCCGCAAGCCCTGCGGCGGGGGCGCCAGCCGGCGCACCCGCGCGCAGCGTGCCCACCCGTTACTACAGCTTCAAGCCCTACAACGTGGGCCGCTGGATCGTGTGGGGCCTGTTCGCCATCGTGCTGGCGCTGGCACCCATGGTGTTCACCAGCTCGCTGGCGCACACCATGCTCAGCCAGATGGGCATCGCCATCATCGTCTGCCTGTCCTACAACATGCTGCTGGGGCAGGGCGGCATGCTCAGCTTCGGCCATGCGGTGTATTCCGGCATGGGCGCCTTCCTGGCCATCCACACCCTGAACCTGGTGAGCGATGGCGCGCTGCCGCTGCCCGTGAGCCTGGTGCCGATCGCCGGGGGCCTGTCCGCGGCGCTCTTCGCGGTGGTGTTCGGCTGGGTCACGACCAAGAAGGCCGGCACGCCCTTCGCCATGATCACGCTGGGCATCGGCGAGCTGGTCTGGGCTTCTGCGCTGATGTTCCCCGAGTTCTTCGGGGGCGAGGGCGGCATCTCCGGCAACCGGGTCACCGGCTCCTCGCCCTGGGGCATCACCTACGGACCCCAGGTGCAGCTCTATTACCTGATCGCCGTCTACACCTTCGTGTGCACGGCGCTCATGTTCGCCTTCACCCGCACGCCCCTGGGCCGCATGCTCAATGCGGTGCGCGACAACCCGGAGCGGGTGGAGTTCGTGGGCTACGACACGCAGAAGGTGCGCTACATCGCCTTCATCATCTCGGCCTTCTTCGCCGGGATCTCGGGGGGCCTGGCGGCGCTGAACTTCGAGATCGTCACGGCCGAAGTGGTGAGCGCGGCGCGCTCGGGCGCCTACCTGCTCTTCACCTTCCTGGGCGGGGCCACCTTCTTCTTCGGCCCCATCATCGGCGGCGTGCTGATGGTGCTGGCCTTCGTGCTGCTGTCGGAGTTCACCAAGGCCTGGCTGCTGTACCTGGGCCTGCTGTTCCTCTTCATGGTCATGTACGCGCCCGGCGGCATCGCCAGCCTCATCATGATGAACCTGCGGGTGGCGGCCTTCGGGCGCCTGCGCGAGCTCTGGGTCAGCTACCTGGGCCTGGCCGTCACCGGCCTGGTGGTCCTGGCCGGCGCCGCGGCCATGATCGAGATGGTCTACCACCTGCAGCTCAATGCCGCCCTGGGCCCCGAGCTGAAGTTCCTGGGCATGCCGCTGAACGCGCACAGCGTGGAAAGCTGGGTCGGCGCGGCCTTCGTGCTGGTGACCGGCCTGGGCCTGTTCGAGCTCACGCGCCGCGCCTATGTGCAGCAGTGGGGCGAGATCCAGGAGTACATCGAAAAAGAGATCAAGCGCCGGGAGACCATGCCCCAATGACCTACGCGCTCGAACTGAAAGACCTGCGCAAGAGCTTCGGCCGCACCGAGATCATCCGCGGCGCCAACCTGGCGGTGAACGCGGGCGAGCGCATCGCGGTGATCGGCCCCAACGGCGCGGGCAAGTCCACGCTGTTCAACCTGATCAGCGGCCGCTTTTCGCCCACCAGCGGCCAGGTGCTGCTGCACGGCCAGCGCATCGACGGCAAGCGGCCCTTCGAGATCAACCGCCTGGGCCTGTCGCGCAGTTTCCAGATCACCAACATCTTCCCCAAGCTCAGCGTGTTCGAGAACCTGCGCTGCGGGGTGCTGTGGAGCCTGGGCTACCGCTACACCTTCTTCAAGTTCCTGGCCGACCTGGAGGACGCCAACGAGCGCGCCGAGCGCCTCATGGAGATGATCCGGCTGGACCGCAAGCGCGACGTGCTGGCCATGAACCTGACCTACGCCGAGCAGCGCGCGCTGGAGATCGGCATCACCATCGGCGGCGGCGCGCAGGTCATCCTGCTGGACGAGCCCACCGCGGGCATGAGCCGCAGCGAAACCAGCCGCTTCATCGAGCTGATCAAGGAAGTCACCGTGGGCAAGACCCTTCTGACCGTGGAGCACGACATGGGCGTGGTCTTCGGCCTGGCCGACAAGATCGCGGTGGTGGTGTACGGGGAGGTGATCGCCTTCGACACGCCCGAGAACGTGCGGGCCAATGCACGCGTGCAGGAGGCCTACCTGGGCACCCACGCGGACGCTCACGCCGGAAGCTGAAGCCATGCTGCGCATCGATAACCTGCACGCCTTCTACGGCAAGAGCCACGTGCTCCACGGCGTGCGCTTCCAGGTCGCGCCGGGCGAGATCGTGGCCCTGCTGGGCCGCAACGGCTCGGGCCGCTCCACCACCGCCAAGGCCATCATGGGCATGGTCGACGCGACCGGCAGCATCGAGTGGAAAGGCAAGAACCTCGTGGGCCGCAAGCCCTACGAGATCGCGCACCTGGGCATCGGCTACGTGCCCGAGAACCGGGACATCTTCCCCAAGCTCACGGTGCACCAGAACCTCATGCTGGGCACCAAGCGCGCCCGCCAGGAAGGGCGCTGGAGCTTCGAGGACATGTACCGCATGTTCCCGCGCCTGAAGGAGCGCCAGCACACCGAGGCCGGCGTGCTCTCCGGCGGCGAGCAGCAGATGCTCACCCTGTGCCGCACGCTCATGGGCGATCCGGAGCTCATCATCATCGACGAGCCCACCGAGGGCCTCGCACCCAAGATCGTCGAGCTGGTGGCGCAGTACCTCAAGGAGCTCAAGGCGCGCGGCATTTCGGTGCTGCTGATCGAGCAGAAGCTCACCATCGCCATGACCATCTCCGACCGCGCCCTGGTCATGGGCCATGGCAGCATCGTCTTCCAGGGAACGCCCGAGAGCCTGCGGGCGGACGCGTACACGCGCAAGGAGTGGCTGGAGGTCTAAGAAGCTGTGAACGGATCCGCCACGCCCGCCTCGGCCTCCAGAAAGCGCCCCCTCGGCGTTGCAAATGCTCGCCATAGCTCAAGCTATGGCTGCGCTTTGCGCCTTGATGGGCCACTTTCTGGCGGCCGCTTCGGACGCGTCGAATCCGTTCACAGCTTCTGAGCGGCCTGTAGCTTCGCTTTCCTCTTTTTGTCCCCCCGGGGACAAGCCATGTGGCGGTGCAGCAGCGGGCTTTCTAGAATCGCCCGAACGACCGTTCTTTTCTTACCCGAGGAACACAGCATGACGGCTGAATACAAGGTGCACGGCGACGTCGCCGTGATCACGATGAACAACCCGCCCGTCAACGGCCTGGGCCTGGCGACGCGCCGGGCCATCGCCGACGGGCTGCAGGTGGCCAACGACGACGCGGCCGTGAAGGCCATCGTCATCACCGGGGCCGGCCGGGCGTTTTCCGGCGGCGCCGACATCCGCGAGTTCGACACGCCCAAGGCGATCGCGGAGCCCAACCTGCTGTCGCTGATCGTGGCGGTGGAGAACTCGGCCAAGCCGGTGGTCGCGGCCCTGCACTCGGTGGCCATGGGCGGCGGGCTGGAGCTCTCCCTGGGGGCGCACTACCGCATCGCCGCGCCGGGCACGAGCATCGCGCTGCCGGAAGTGAAGATCGGCCTCATCCCCGGCGCGGGCGGCACGCAGCGCCTGCCGCGCGTGCTCGGCGTGGAGACGGCCCTCAACATGATCGTGAGCGGCGAGGCGGTCAAGAGCGAGATGCTGGCGCAGCTGCCCGGGCAGAAGCTGTTCGACAAGATGGCCTCCGGTGCCGAATCGCTGCTGGACGAGGCCATCGCCTTCGCCCGCTCGGTGGCCGACGCGCGGCCGCTGCCGCTGGTGCGCCATCTCCCGTGCAAGCACCCGCAGGGCGACGCCTACTTCCAGTTCGCGCGCAACATGGTCAAGGGCATGGCCAAGAACTTTCCGGCGCCGGCCAAGTGCGTGGACGCCGTGGAGCTGGCGACCAAGAAGAAGTTCGACGACGGCCTGCTGCAGGAGCGCGAGATCTTCCTGAACCTCATGCTCACGCCCGAGTGCCGGGCGCTGCGCCACATCTTCATGGCCGAGCGCGCCGCCTCCAAGATCCCCGACGTGCCCGAGGACACGCCGCAGCGCAAGATCGCGTCCGTGGCGGTCATCGGCGCCGGCACCATGGGCGGCGGCATCGCCATGAACTTCCTCAACGCCGGCATCCCGGTGAAGATCCTGGAGATGAAGCAGGAGGCGCTGGATCGCGGCATCGCCACCATCCGCAAGAACTACGAAGCCCAGGTCAAGAAGGGCAAGCTCAAGCAGGACAAGTACGAGCAGCGCATGGCGCTGCTGTCCACCACGCTTCAGTATTCCGACATCAAGGACGCCGACCTGGTCATCGAGGCGGTGTTCGAGGAGATGGGCGTCAAGCAGAAGGTCTTCGAGCAGCTCGACGCGGTGATGAAGCCCGGCGCCATCCTCGCGAGCAACACCTCCACGCTGGACGTGAACAAGATCGCCGCCTTCACGAAGCGTCCGCAGGACGTGGTGGGCCTGCACTTCTTCAGCCCCGCCAACGTGATGAAGCTGCTGGAGGTGGTGCGCGGCGAGAAGACGGCCAAGGACGTGCTGGCCACCGTCATGAAGATGGCCAAGTCAATCAAGAAGACGGCCGTGGTCTCCGGCGTGTGCGACGGCTTCATCGGCAACCGGATGATCGAGCAGTACAGCCGGCAGGCCGGCTTCCTGCTGGACGAGGGCTGCACGCCGCAGCAGGTGGACAAGGCCATCGAGAAGTTCGGTTTCGCCATGGGGCCGTTCCGCATGGGCGACCTGGCCGGCAACGACATCGGCTGGGCCATCCGCAAGCGCCGCGCGCAGGAGCGCCCGGACATGATGTACAGCCGTACGGCCGACAAGCTGTGCGAGATGGGCCGCTTCGGCCAGAAGACCGGCGCCGGCTGGTACGACTACCAGGCCGGCAAGCGCGACGCGATTCCCTCGGCCGCGGTCAACGACATGATCGCCGCGCACCGCAAGGAGCTGGGCGTGGAGCCGCGCAAGATCTCCGACGAGGAGATCGTCCAGCGCCTGGTCTATGCGCTGGTCAACGAAGGCGCGCACATCCTGGAGGAGGGCATCGCCGCCCGCGCCAGCGACATCGACATGGTCTACCTCACCGGCTACGGTTTTCCCATCCATCGCGGTGGCCCCATGAAGTACGCCGACACGGTGGGCCTCTTCAACGTCATGGAAGCCATGAAGCGCTTCCAGCGCAACCCGCGCGACGACGCGAAGTTCTGGGAGCCCGCGCCCCTGATCAAGCGCCTGGTGGCCGAGGGCAAGACCTTCAACTGACGCGCCTTCCGCGCCCACGGCCCCCGTCGCGCACGGGCCGCCGCGAACGCCTCGCCGATGATCAAACGCATTTCCCCTGCCGTCCTCGCCGCGGAGCTCGTGCGCAGCTCGTGCGCTTCCATCACCAACTCCTGCGCAACCTGAACGCACCCTCGTTCTGAAGAAAGGCCCACCATGACCCGAGCCGTGATCGTCTCCACCGCCCGCACGCCCCTGGCCAAGAGCTGGAAGGGCGCCTTCAACATGACCCATGGCGCCACGCTGGGCGGCCACGTGGTCAAGCATGCGCTGCAGCGCGCCGGCATCGAGGGCGCCGAGGTCGAGGACGTCCTCATGGGCTGCGCGAACCCCGAGGGCGCCACCGGCGCGAACATCGGGCGCCAGATCGCGCTCATGGCCGACCTGCCGGTGAGCGTGGCCGGTGCCACCGTGAACCGCTTCTGCTCCTCGGGCCTGCAGACCATCGCCATGGCCTCGCAGCGCATCATCGCGGGCGAGGGCGATGTGTACGTGGCCGGCGGCGTGGAAAGCATTTCCTGCGTGCAGCAGGAAATGAACACCCACATGCTGCGCGACCTGGACCTGGAGAAGAAGCAGCCCGCCATCTACTGGAGCATGCTGCAGACCGCCGAACAGGTGGCCAAGCGCTACGAGATCAGCCGCGAGCGCATGGACGAGTACGGCGCGGCCAGCCAGCAGAAGGCCTGCGCCGCGTCGGCGGCCGGCCGCTTCAAGGACGAGATCGCCCCCATCACCGTCACGGCCGGCGTAGCCGATCCCGTGATGGGCCTGCGCAGCAAGCAGGTCACCGTGAGCGTGGACGAAGGCCTGCGCGAAGGCACCACGGCCGAGAGCATCGCGGGCATCCGCCCGGCGCTGCCCGGCGGCGTGATCTCGGCCGGCAACGCCAGCCAGTTCTCCGACGGCGCCGGCGCCTGCGTGGTGGTGAGCGAGGACTACGCGAGCCGCCACAACCTCACCCCCATGGGCCGCTTCCTCGGCTTCGCCGTGGCCGGCTGCGAGCCCGACGAGATGGGGATCGGCCCGGTCTTCGCGGTGCCCAAGGTCTTGAAGCGCCTGGGCCTGTCGGTGCAGGACATCGACCTGTGGGAGCTGAACGAGGCCTTTGCGGTGCAGGTGCTCTACTGCCGCGACAAGCTGGGCATTCCCGACGACCGCCTCAACGTCAACGGCGGCTCCATCGCCCTCGGCCACCCCTACGGCGTCTCGGGCCAGCGCCTGACCGGTCACGCGCTCATCGAGGGCAAGCGCCGCGGCGCCAAGCGGGTGGTGGTCACCATGTGCATCGGCGGCGGCATGGGCGCGGCCGGCGTGTTCGAGGTGCTGTGAGCGCCTGAGCGATGAGCCTGCGTCCCACCCTCGACTTCCTGCTGTACGAGTGGCTGGACGCCGCCGGCCTGAATGCGCGCGAGCGCTTCGCCGAGCACTCGCGCGAGACCTTCGACGCCGTGCTGGACACCTGCGAGCGCATCGCACGCGAGCGCTTCGCGCCCTTCAACCGCCTGGTGGACACCGAGGAGCCGCGCTTCGACGGCGAGAAGGTGATCCTTCCCGCGGCCACGAAGGACGCCTGGGACGCCTACGCCGCCTCGGGCATGCTCAGCGCCGCGCAGGACTACGCCATCGGCGGCATGCAGCTGCCCTACACGTTGGAAGCGGCGGCCGGCGCCTTCTTCGCCACCGCCTCCATCAGCATCGGCGGCGGCCTGCTCACGGTGGGCAATGCCAACCTGCTGATGGCGCATGGATCCGAGGCGCAGCGGCGGGTGTTCGCGCACAACGAATTCAGCGGTCGCTTCTCCGGCACCATGGCGCTGTCGGAGCCGCAGGCGGGCTCGTCGCTGTCGGACATCGCCACCCGCGCGACGCCGGACGGGGCGGACTACGAGAGCGACCCGCTCGGCCCCCGCTATCGCCTGCGCGGCAACAAGATGTGGATCTCCGCCGGCGAGCACGAGCTGACCGAGAACATCGTCCACCTGGTGCTGGCCAAGATCCCCGGGCTCGATGGCCGCCTGGTGCCCGGCACGCGCGGCATCTCGCTCTTCATCGTGCCCAAGAAGCTGGTCGATGATGAAGGCCGGCTGACCGGCGAGCGCAACGACGTGGCGCTCGCGGGCCTGAACCACAAGCTGGGCTGGCGGGGCACTACCAACACGCTGCTCAATTTCGGCGAAGGCCGCTACCCGGTGCGCGGCGCGGCCGGTGCCATCGGCTATCGGGTGGGCCAGCCCGGCGAGGGCCTGCGCTGCATGTTCCACATGATGAACGAGGCGCGCATCGGCATCGGCATGGCCGCCACGGCGCTGGGGCTGGCGGGCTACTACGCCTCGCTGGACTACGCCCGCAACCGGCCCCAGGGGCGGCCGGTGGGGCCGCAGGGCAAGGATGCGGCCCAGCCGCAGGTGCGCATCATCGAGCACGCCGACGTCAAGCGCATGCTGCTGGCGCAGAAGGCGTACAGCGAAGGGGCGCTCGCCCTCATGCTGTACTGCGCGCGCCTGGTGGACGAGCAGCACACCGGCGCGCCCGAGGCCGCCGACGAGGCGCGCCTGCTGCTGGAGGTGCTCACGCCCATTGCCAAGAGCTGGCCCAGCGAGTTCTGCCTGGAGGCCAATTCGCTGGCCATCCAGGTGCACGGCGGCTATGGCTACACGCGCGACTTCCCGGTGGAGCAGTACTGGCGCGACAACCGCCTGAACATGATCCACGAAGGCACGCACGGCATCCAGGCGGCCGACCTGCTGGGGCGCAAGGTGCGCATGGAAGGCGGCCGGGGCCTCATGCTGCTGGCCGGCCGCATGAACGCAACCATCGAGCGCGCCCTGCAGCGCCCCGCACTGGCCGAGCATGCCAACGCCCTGGCGCAGGCCCTGCAGCAGCTGGGCGCCACGACCAAGGCGGCCTGGGCGACCGAGAATCCGGCCGAGGCGCTGGCCAACGCCGTGCCCTACATGCAGGCCTTTGGCCACGTGGTGCTGGCCTGGACCTGGCTGGACGTGCTGCTCGCTGTTGGTGACGATGCGCAGGACGCAGCCGCCGTGGGCCGCCGGGGCGCCGCGCGCTACTTCTTCCATTACGAGCTGCCGCGCATCGGCGCCTGGCTGCAGGTGGTCGCCCGGCGCGACATGAGCTGCGCGCAGTTCCCCGAAGCGGCGTTCTGAATGGCTTCGCGGCGCGCGCTGGCCTGGATCGAGGCGCTGGCCTGGACGCTGCTCTATGGCGGCCTTTTCACGCTGGCGATCGGCGCCATGGTGCGCCGCGCCGATGCGCCGCTGGGCTGGACCATCGCGGGCTGCGCGCTCGCCGCGGCGGCCCTGGGCGTCGCGCTCATCGCCTGGCGCTCGCGCCTGCGCGAAGATGCCGCCGAGCCGAACGAGATGATGAAGGAAAAGGAATCGACATGACCCGCAGCATTCAAGAACTCATGAACCTCGAAGGCCGCACGGCGCTGGTCACCGGCGGCTCGCGCGGCCTGGGCCTGCAGATGGCGCAGGCGCTGGGCGAAGCCGGCGCGCGCATCATGCTCAGCTCGCGCAAGGCCTCGGACCTGGAGCAGGCGGTGGCCGAGCTGCAGGCCAAGGGCATCGACGCGCGCTGGATCGCCGCCGACTGCGCACGCGAGCAGGACATCCGCAAGCTCGCCGATGAAACCCTGGAGCGCATGGGCGACATCGACATCCTCGTCAACAACGCGGGCGCCGCCTGGGGTGCGCCGGCCGAGGACCACCCGGTGGAAGCCTGGGACAAGGTCATGGACCTCAACGTGCGCGGCTACTTCATCCTCAGCCAGCACGTGGCCAAGCGCAGCATGATCCCGCGCAAGCAGGGCCGGATCATCAACATCGCCTCCATCGCCGGGCTCGGCGGCAATCCGCCGGAGATGCAGACCCTGGCCTACAACACCTCCAAGGGCGCCGTGATCAACTTCACCCGCGCGCTGGCCTGCGAATGGGGGCGCTACAACATCAACGTCAATGCCATCTGTCCCGGCTTCTTCCCGAGCAAGATGACGCGCGGCACGCTCGACCGTGTGGGCGAGGACGAGCTCGCCTCCCATGCGCCCTTGCGCCGCCTCGGCGACGACGAGGACCTCAAGGGCATCACGGTGCTGTACGCCTCCGACGCCGGCAAGCACATCACCGGGCAATGGCTGGCCGTGGACGGTGGCGTGAGCGTGATCACGGGGGGCTGATGGCACGCGATCCCCACGACTTCGGTGGCGTCTCCATCCCCTTCGTGACGGAGCTGGGCTTTCGGCTCACGCTCTTCGAAGGCGGCGAGTCGGTCATCGAGTACGAGCCCCGGCCCGAGCACATGAATTCCTTCTCCGTCGCGCACGGCGGGGCCGTCATGACCCTGCTGGACGTGGGCATGGCCACGGCCGCGCGCAGCGTCGAGCAGGACATGGGCATCGTCACCATCGAGATGAAGACCAGCTTCATGCGCCCCTCCACCGGCCTGCTGCTGTGCAAGAGCCGTCTCATGCACCGCACGGCCACCATGGCCTTCGTCGAGTCCCGCGTGCTGGACGCGCGCGAGCAGCTGTGCGCCCACGCCACCGGCACCTTCAAGTACGTCAAGCGCCAGCCCGCGAGCGGCCCCAGCGCCAACGCGCTGGGCGTCATCTCCACCGATTGAGACCGAGACAAGGAAGCTCCATGCCACAGAACCGCCGATTCGTCCTGGCCAGCCGCCCCGAGGGCGAGGCCAGCGCGCAGAACTTCCGCCTGGAGACGGTGGAGACGCCGGCCCTGTCCGACGGGCAGGTGCTGGTGCGCCACCATTACCTGAGCCTGGACCCCTACATGCGCGGGCGCATGAACGAGGGCAAGAGCTACGCCGCGCCGCAGCCCCTGGGCGAAGTCATGATCGGCGGCACGGTGGGCGAGGTGGTGGAAAGCCGCCACCCGCGCTTCGCGGCCGGCGACAAGGTGCAGGGCATGGGCGGCTGGCAGGAGTGGAGCGTGGTCGACGCCAACCAGCCCGGCATGCTGCGCAAGGTGGACGACTCGCGCGTGCCGCTGTCGCACTACCTGGGCGCGGTGGGCATGCCGGGCGTGACGGGCTGGTATGGGCTGAACCGCATCATCGAGCCCAAGCCCGGCAAGACCGTGACCGTGAGCGCCGCCAGCGGCGCGGTGGGCAGCGCCGTGGGCGTGCTGGCCAAGGCACGCGGCTGCCGGGCGGTGGGCATCGCGGGCGGCGCCGAGAAGTGCCGCTACGTGGTCGAGGAACTGGGTTTCGACGCCTGCATCGACTACCGCGAGCACCCCGACCTGGGTTCGCTGTCCAAGGCGCTCAAGCAGGCCTGCCCGGACGGCATCGACGGCCACTTCGAGAACGTGGGCGGCATGATCCTGGACGCCGTCATGCTGCGCAGCAGCGCCTTCGCGCGCGTGGCCCTGTGCGGCATGATCGCCGGCTACGACGGCCAGCCCATTCCCTTGCGCCACCCCCAACTGATCCTCACCAACCGCATGCGCGTGGAAGGCTTCATCGTGAGCGAGCACCTGGACGTCTGGCCCGAGGCGCTGGCCGAGCTGGGCGAGCTGGTGGGCAGTGGCCGCTTCCGTCCGCGCGAGACGGTGGCCTCGGGCATCGAGGCGGCGCCGGAAGCGTTTCTCGGCTTGCTGCGCGGGCGCAACTTCGGCAAGCAACTGGTGAAGCTGGCCTGACAGGCGCAGGGGGAACGCTCATGGCGGCCACCCACGACGTCTTCAACCAGCCCGAGCCCCTGCGCGACTGGAACCTCTTCGACAGCCACCAGGCCCTGCGCGACGCCCTGGCCTTCAATGCGCCGGCCCTGGAGACCGCGACCCTCTCCGCCCTGGGCGCCCGGCTCGGCAGCGCCGAGATGCAGGCGCACGCGCGCCAGGCCAATGCCTATCCGCCGCAGCTTCGCACGCACGACCGCTTCGGCCGCCGGCGCGACGACGTGGACTTCCATCCCAGCTACCACGTGCTCATGGCCGCCGCGGTGGAGGCGGGCCTGCACGGCACGCCCTGGGTCGGCGGCGAGCCGCACGCCCACCAGCGCAGGGCGGCCGGCTTCATGCTCTTCACCGAGCTGGAGCCGGCCGTGCTCTGCCCCATCTCCATGACCTACGCGGCCACCCCCGCGCTGCGCGGCAACCCCACCCTGGACCGCCTCTGGGGCCCCGGCCTGGGCAGCCGCGCCTACGACCCCTCGGACCGGCCCTTCGACCAGAAGCCGGGCCTGACCATGGGCATGGGCATGACCGAGAAGCAGGGCGGCTCGGACGTGCGCGCCAACACCACGCGGGCCGAACCCGATGGCCGGGACGACTGGGGCGAGCGCTTCCGCATCACCGGCCACAAGTGGTTCTTCTCCGCGCCGCAGTCGGACGCACACCTGGTGCTCGCGCAGACGGCCGGCGGGCTGTCCTGCCTCTTCGTGCCGCGCGTGCTGCCGGATGGCGAGCGCAATGCCGTGCACATTCAGCGCCTGAAGGACAAGCTGGGCAACCGTGCCAACGCCAGCTCGGAGGTGGAGTTCCACGGCGCGCTGGGCTGGCTGGTCGGCGAGGAAGGACGCGGCGTGCCGCAGATCCTGCAGATGGGGCAGCTCACGCGCCTGGACTGCGCCCTGGGCACCAGCGGCCTCATGCGCCAGGCCCTCTCGCTGGCCCTGGACCACTGCCGCCAGCGCGTGGCCTTCGGCAAGCCGCTCGTCGAGCAGCCCCTCATGCGCAACGTGCTGGCCGACCTGGCGCTGGAAACGGAGGCGGCCTGCGCCCTGGCCATGCGGCTCGCGCGCGCCTTCGACCACCCGCAGGATGCGCACGAGACCTTCATGGCGCGCCTGCTCACGCCGGTGGCCAAGTTCTGGATCTGCAAGCGCGGCGCCGCCTTTGCGCAGGAAGCCATGGAATGCCTGGGCGGCAACGGCTACGTGGAGGAGGGCGGCGAGGGCGTCATGGCACGCATCTACCGCGAGATGCCGGTCAACTCCATCTGGGAGGGCGCCGGCAACATCATGGCCCTGGACCTGCTGCGCGCCCTACGCAAGGCCGACGCCGCCGCGGCCCTGGCCGCCGAACTCGCGCCCGCGCGCGGAGCCGATCCCGACCTGGACCGCGCCATGGACCGGCTCGCGCTGCGCGTGGAGCACCTGGCAGACGAAGACCAGGCCCGCCGTCTCGCGCAGGACATCGCGCTGGTGCTGCAGGCCGCCCTGCTGTGGCAGGCAAGCCCGCCGGAGGTGGCCTCGGCCTTCTGCGCTTCGCGCATCGCGGGCGAGGGCGGCCAGACCTTCGGCAGCCTGCCAGCGGACCTGCCCCTCGACATCCTCATCGCCCGCGCCATGCCGCGCTGAACCCGAAGGCCTGATCGCCCATGACGCCCGACCTGATCCTCCACCACTACCTCAGCTCCCCGTTCTCCGAGAAGATCCGCCGCGTGCTGGCGTTCAAGAAGGTGCCGGCGCAGTCGGTGTTCGTGCCCTCCATCAGCCCCAAGCCCGACGTGGTGGCCCTCACGGGCGGCTACCGGCGCACGCCCTTCCTGCAGCGCGGCGCCGACATCTATTGCGACAGCGCGCTGATCTGCGACGTGCTGGAGCACGTGCAGCCCGAGCCGCCCCTGTTCCCGCCGGCCCTGCGGGGCTGCTCGCGCGTCTTCGCGCAGTGGGCCGACACCACCCTGTTCTGGACGGCCATGAGCTACGCCCTGCAGCCGCGCGGCGCCGCCCAGCTTTTCGGCGGCGATGCGCAGCTGGCGCAGGCCTTCAAGGACGACCGCAAGGCCATGCGCGTGAACATGACCCAGCTGCGCCCGGCCGACGCCACCTCGGCCCTGCGCTCGTACCTGCGGCGCATCGCGAGCATGGTCGAGGAGCACGACTTCCTCTTCGGCGCCGAGCCTTGCGTGGCCGACTTCTCCACCTACCACCCGCTGTGGTTCATGCGCGCGCAGGTCCCCGTCATGGCGGACATCCTGGCCGTCACGCCCGCCATCGGCGAATGGATGGAGCGCATGCAGGGCTTGGGGCAACCCCGGCTGGAGCGCTTCAGCGCCGAGGACGCCATCACCGTGGCCGGGCGCAGCGAGCCGCAGCCGCCGGGCAGCAACCTGCTGGTGGACAGCGCCTTCCAGGACGACCACGGCATCCTCCTGGGCAGCCGCGTCACCATCACGCCCGAGTCCTTCGGCGCCGAAGCCACCGAGGGCGAGCTGATCGCCGCCACCCGCACGCACTACAGCCTGCGCCGCGAAGACCCGCGCGCGGGGACGGTGCACGTGCACTTCCCGCGCATCGGCTACGTGCTGCGGCCGGCGGCGGCGAAGTAGTCGCAGGCCCCGGTCGCGGCCTCAGCGCCCCCGCGCCACGCGCGACAGCGCCTCCTGCACCTCCTGCCCGAAGCTTTCCGCGCTGCCGTGTACCGGCAGGTTGCTGGAGGCAGGCAGGCGCTCACGCAGCGGCGATGACCGCAGCGCGAGGTCCACTGCGCGGTTGATCCGCTCGATGCGTTCGGCCGGCGTGCCCACGGGCGCGAACAGCCCGAAGAGCGACACCAGGTTGGCCTCCGGCAGGCCCAGTTCGGCGAGCGTGGGAACTTCCGGCAGGCCGGGGATCCGTGAGGGCGCCCCCACGGCCAGCGGCTTGAGCCGCCCGCCCTGGATGGCGTCCAGCTGCATCGGCGCCACGTTGGTGGACAGCAGCTCGAACTGCCCGGCCAGGGCGTCGTTGAGCTGCTGGCCGCCGCCCTTGTAGGGAATGTGCGTGATCGACACGCCCGCCGCCCGGCTCACGGCCTGCAGCAGCAGGTAGCCGGTCGTGCCCTCGCCGGTGGTGGCCCAGCGCAGGCGTCCGGGCTCGCGGCGTGCGACGTCCAGCGCCTGCGCCAGCGTGTCGGCGGCCAGGGCCGGCGTGCCCACGATGAGGGAGGGTGTGCGCATGACGCCGGCCACCGGTTCGAGCCGGGGCACCCCGGGCAGCCGCAGCGCCGTCGCGGCGGTGAAGCACAGCGTGTAGGCATCGGGCGTGCTGCGGGCGACCGCCTGCACGGCCAGCGCGCCGCTCGCGCCGGCGCGGTTGTCCACCCGCACCGGAACGCCGAGCTGCTGCGAAAGCGATTCGGCCAGGGCCCGCGCCACGCTGTCGCTGACGCCGCCGGGGGGATAGGCCACGACGATGCGGACCGGGCGGTTCGGCCAGGGGTCCTGCGCCAGCACCGGTGCGGCGGCCAGCGCCAGCAGCCAGGCCCGCCGGTGGAGTTGCCAGGTGCGCATGGCGCTCAGGCCCGCCGCACGCGCAGCGCGGGCTTCTGCCGCGCCGCGACTTCGCGGGCCAGCGCGAGGAAGGTGCCGGTGGGGCCCACGGCGTCCCGGGCGCGGTAGACCAGCGTCAGGGGCGCCGTCAGGCGGATGGACGGCGCGAGCGGCTGGTACGCCACCGCGTGCGGGTGCGCGCCCTGCATGGAGGCCGGCACCACCGAGAGGCCCTCACCGGCGGCCACCAGGTTCAGGTTGGTCATCATGCGCTCGACCTCCGCGGCCACGGTGACGGCGACGCCCTGGCGCGCGCAGGCGTCCAGCAGGTTGGCATACAGGCCGGGCGCGCCGGGGCGGCGCACCAGAATCAGCCGCTCGCCCTGCAGCTCGCGCAGCTGCACGGGCCGGCTGCGCGTGCGCGCGAGGCGGTGGTCCACCGGCACGGCGAGCAGGCAGGGCTCCTCCAGCAGCGTCTCCAGCGCCACGCCTTCCGGGCGGTCCACCGGCACGCGCAGGAAACCGCAGTGCAGGCGCCCCGCGGCCACGTCCTCGGTGATCTCGGCGGCGTTGTTCTCGCGCGCATGGATCTGGATGTCCGGATGCCGCGAGCGGCAGGTGCGCAGCACCTCCGGCGTGAAGGCGTGGGCAGCGGCGGAGCTGGTGAAGGACAGGTCGATGCGCCCGCGCAGCCCGCCCGCGAAGGCCAGCATGCGCTCCTGCAACGCGGTGAACTGGGCCAGCAGGCGCTGCGCGTCTCCCAGGAGCTGGCGGCCCGCGTCGGTCAGGGCCACGCCCTTGGGATGGCGATGGAACAGGGGCATGCCCAGTTCCGCCTCCAGCGACTTGATCTGCTGGCTCAGCGGCGGCTGCTGGATGCCCAGGCGCTCGGCGGCGCGGGTGACGTGCCCCGCCTCGGCGACGGCGACGAAGTAGCGCAGGTGGCGAAGCTCGATATGCATGGCGTATGGCCAGCAGATTCTAGGCATCTTTGCCATCTGCACGGGGGGCCACCAGAATGCCGGCGCGACTACTCGGAGACACGCCATGGAAAAGAACACGGTCCGCTGGACCACGGCCGGCGCCCTCGCAGGCGCCATCACCCTGCTGGCCGGCTGCGGCAGCACGCCCACCCCACCCGCCGCCTTCGCGCGCGCGGAGGCCGCACCCACGCCCACGGCCTGCCCGGCCGAAGTGCCCGCCACGGCCACCTGCCTGGGGGGCAAGGACTCGCAGGGGGCCTACTACCTCATCGCCAAGCCGGCCGACTGGAACGGCCACCTCGTGCTGCACGCGCACGGCGGCCCCTCGCTCGGCCCCGCCACCATGAAGCGGGCGCAGGAGGACCTCACCCGCTGGGCCATCATGGTCAAGGCCGGCTATGCCTACGCGGGCTCCAGTTTCCGGCAGGGCGGCGTGGAAGTGCGCGCTGCTGCCGAGGACACCGAGCGCCTTCGCCGCATCTTCCTGGCGCACGTGGGCAAGCCCAAGCGCACCATCCTGCACGGCCAGTCCTGGGGCGGTGGCGTCGCGGCCAAGGCCGCGGAGATGTACACGCAGCAGAGCCTCGGCGAGCGTCCCTACGACGCCGTGCTGCTGACCAGCGGGCTGCTGGCGGGCGGCACCCGCACCTACGACTTCCGCACCGACCTGCGCGCGGTGTACCAGTACCTGTGCAACAACCACCCGCGCCCCAGCGAGACGGCCTATCCGCTGAACATCGGCTTGCCGGTGGGTGATCCCATGACGCCGGCCGACCTGCGCAAGCGCGTGGACGAGTGCCTGGCCCTGGACAAGCCCGCCGCGCAGCGCACGCCCGAGCAGCAGGCCAAGGTGCGCACGCTGGAAAACGTGATCCGCGTGCCGGCCAGCAGCCTGGTCTCGCACCTGAACTGGGCCACCTTCCACTTCCGGGACATCAGCAGCCAGCGCACGGGCGGCGCCAGCCCCTTCGGCAACATGGGCGTGCGCTACCGCGGCTCCAGCGACGACGAGGCGCTGAACCGCGGCGTGGTGCGCATGGCCGCGGACCCGGCGGCCTACCGCAAGTTCTCGCAGGACACGGACCCGACGGGCCGCATCCCGGTGCCGGTGCTCACCGCGCACTGGATCGGCGACCCCACGGTGTTCGTCGAGGTCCACCACCACTTCCGGCAGCTCATGGACGCAGCAGGGCAGGGCGCCAACCTGGTGCAGACCTTCACCACCAAGGGCACCCACAGCTACATCAGCGACCCCACCTATCCCGCGCTGATGGCGGCGCTGCTGCGCTGGGTGGATGAAGGCGTCAAGCCCACGCCGGCCGCCATCGCCGCTGCCTGTCCTGCCTTCGAGCCGAAGTTCGGCGCCGGCTGCAGCTTCGACGCGGCCTACACGCCCCCGCCCCTGGAATCGCGCGTGCCGCCCCGGCAGCGCCCCTGAGGATTCCGGCCCGGCCCGGCCCGGCCCGGCACGGCGCCCGGCGCCGTGCCGGTCGAGGCGGCGAAATCGCGCACGCCGGATAGGCACGATCCCAGTCACCGGGCGGCGGCTGCCTCCTACACCGCATTGCGTACCGATGGGCATGATCGGCGGCACCATGATCCGCCTCGACCTCGAACTGCAGCTGGAATACGAAATCCTCGACGACGCCGGCGCGGACTTCATCTTCAACATCCACGCGGCCCGCACCGGCCAGCAGTTCGTGCGGCACGAACAGCTTTCGCTCAGCCAGCCGCTCCAGCCGCAGTTCCACACCGATGCGACGGCGACGCGCTTCATGCGCGTCCACGCGCAGCCGGGGCCGCTGACGCTGTCGTACGCCGCGACGGTGGACATCGACCACCACCGGTGCGATCCCGCCTCGCTGCGGGAGGTGCCGGTCCGCGAGCTGCCGCTCGACCTGATGCCTTACCTGTATCCCAGCCGCTACTGCCAGGCGGACCGGCTGCTGCGCCTGGCCGCGCGCGAGTTCGGCGGCATGCCTCCGGGCTACAGCCGGGTGGTGGCGATCCAGCAGTGGGTGCAGCAGCGCACGACCTTTGCCTCGAACACCAGCACGGCGAGCACCTCGGCGCTGGACACGCTGCTGGACCAGGTGGGTGTGTGCCGCGACTTCACGCACCTGATGATCGCCCTGTGCCGCGCGGTGAACATCCCTTGCCGCATGGCCACCGGCACCGACTACGGCGCCGACGTCGCGCTCGGGCCGCCCGACTTCCACGCCTACGTGGAGGCCTTCCTCGGGGACCGCTGGTACATCTTCGACGCCTCCGGCACCGGCATTCCGCTGGGCTTCATGCGCTTCGGCACAGGCCGCGATGCAGCCGACGTGGCGTTCGCGACGATCTTCGGGCGCGTGAATTCGCTGTCGCCTCTCATCCGCGTCGAGGCGCGCAGCGGTCCGGGGCTGGAACTGCCGCACCCGGTCGATGCGGCCATTTCGACGTCTGCGCTGCATGACGCTGGCGTGCCCGCGGGCGGCGACGTCGAAGCGGCCCGATCCAGCGCCGAGCTCAGCGCCGAGGCCTACTGATCACCTGGGCGTCGGATCGTGGGCGAATTCGCCGTGGCCACCGGCACCAGGGCGTGGGCCTCTGGCAGGTCGGGCCGCCAGTCGAAGTCCCACACCTTGCGGCCGGCGAAGTGCGCCATCAGCGCGGCGTCGCGCTGCGGGTCCAGGCGGCGGGCCCAGACGATGCGCGCGCGGTCGATCTCGGGTTCGTTGTAGACCAGCTCGTAATGCACCGGGTTGTGGGGGCCGGAGCGAACCAGCACGAGGTGGCGTCCTTCCTCGGAGAGCAGGCGGGCCCGCAGCTCGTCCTTCAGGCCCCGGGGATGGATGGCGCAGCACACCCGCGTGCGGCTGGCCTCCAGCGCGGGAACGCCGACCACGACCGAGGCAGCCGGCAGCGCCAGCGAGGCGAGCATCGCCACGGGCACGGCGCGCGTGAGGAAGGCGCCCGCCGGCCGGCCGCGCCAGGACCAGGCGCGCAGGCGCTCGGCGCCGCGCATCACCACGATCAGCATGAGCGGCATGGCCGGGGCCGCGTAGTGCGGGAAATTCCAGGTCAGCGGCAGGTAGCCCGCGACGAACACCGCCAGCGCCGGCAGCACGTACCGCTCGCGTCGCAGGGCCCACAGGCCTACGCCGGCGAACACCGTCAACAGCGCCCCGACGTAGAACGCCCAGGTGTGGAACAGCTTGGCGGCCAGGTTGCTGCCGAGCCCGGCCAGGGAGGCGCGGCGCGCATGCGGGCGCGCCTCCTCGGCATAGAAGGCGCGCATGTGCGGCGGGCCGCGGCGCGCGGAATCCACCGGCGGCTGGTGCAGGAAGGCGGGCGCCTGCGCGTATTGCCATCGGTTCACCTCGTAGGCGGTCTTGCTCGCGCCGCCCGTGGTGGCGGCGTTGTGCGCCAGCAGCAGTGCGCCCGCGGCCGCCACGCAGGCCAGGGCCGGAATGGCGGCGCGAGCCGCGCCGGCACGCCAGCCGAAAGCGGCGGGGCGCAGCAGTTGCAGCACGAGCCAGGCCGCGGCGGGCACGCACAGCAGCAGGCCTTCATAGGGGCGCGTGGTCGCGAGGATGGCGGCGCCGAGGCCGAAGACCGCGCCCGGTCCCCAGCCCGGGCGCTGCAGCAGCCGGGGCAGGGCGCCTACGACCAGCATGGCACCCAGCGCGCTGAAGCTGCCGCCCCAGTAGCTGTTGACCCAGTAGCTGAAGACACCGAAGCGCATCACCACCAGCACGCCGCCGAGCAGCGCAAGGGGCAGGCTGACCCATCCCTGCAGCATCCAGACCGCCGCCATGGCCATGAGCACGGTGCTGGCCCAGGCGCCCACCCAGGCATCGCCCGCGATGAGCAGGCCGAAGGCCAGGGGCAGGCTGCGACCGGGGAAGTACACCGAGGCATAGGCCGGCAGCTGGTTGACGTGGAAGGTCTCGAAGTGCTCCCAGAAGGGATGGACCGGCATGGCCAGGCGACCGAGCAGCTGCGTCTGCGCCTGCAGCAGCAGGCTCTGCTCGTCATGCACCACGGACTGCGAGGGCCCCAGCCAGGGCAGCAGGAGGGCCCGCAGCACCAGGGCGAGCAGGCCGACGGCCAGCACCTGCCGCAGCGGGCTCGAAAGGTGGTGGGTGCATGCGCGCTCGATCCGCGCGAAGGTCGCTTCGCCCAGGCGGGGCGCCGCGAAGGCGAGCGCCAGCACGCCGGCGGCCAGCAGGAGCTCCACCGCGAAGAAGACGCCGACCTGCGCCTCGATCGCGGCGAGCCAGGCGTTCATGCTTTCGCGGTGCCCGAGGGGCGGAAGACGATCAGGGCGTTCATCAGGAAGTTGGCGGCGAAGGCGATGCCCACGCCGCCCACCTTGGCCCAGGTCGGTGCGATCGGCAGGCTGCTGGCGAGCAGCCAGGTGCTGCCCGCATTGATCGCCAGGCCGATGCTCGCGAAGACGATGAACAGCCCCGCCCGCCGCGCCGAGCGCCAGTCGCGCCCGAAGACGAAGACCGAGCTGAGGAGGTAGTTGACCACCGCCGCCGCGAGGAAGCTGAGCACGGCCGGAACCAGCACCCCGTCCATGCGCGCCGACAGCAGGTGAAAGCCGCCGATGTCCACCACGGCGGCGAGCCCGCCGGTCAGCACATAGCCGGCGCCCTGCCGCAACAGCCCGCGAAAGCTCACCGCGCCACCTGGGGAGCGAAGGCGGGCGCCGGCGCAAGGACCGGCTGGAACACGGGGTCGTCGTAGCGGCGGAAGGTCTGCACGCCCGCCAGGGGCTTGCGTGACCGGATCAGCGCCAGCATGCCGGCCCGGTGTGCCGCCGCGGCGTCCCGGTCCATGCGGTCGCCGACCATGAGTGCGCGCGTGGCGGGCACGCCGGCTTCGGCCAGCACCTTGTGCAGGCCGGCCGGATCGGGCTTGAGGCGCGCGACGTCGGCGTCGGTGGCACTCACCACGATGTCGGCGTGCAGGCCCAGGGCCTCGACCTTGGCACGCGCCGGGTGGTCCGAGAAGATCGCGATCCGCTTGCCCGAAAGGCGAAGCCCCGCGAACAGGCGGTCCACGTGCGCGTAGCGGCAGGCAGCCAGCAGGGGCAGGGGGCGCCGCTCCATCCAGTCCTCGGTCACGGCGCGCACGTGCGCGGGCTCGCAGCCCAGGCGCTCGCCCGTGCGCTGGTACTGCAGGGCGAGGAACTCGGTGGCTTCCTCGTCGCCGAGCGCCTCGCGCACGTGGCGGAAGGTGCGCAGCAGGCGCAGGGTTCGCAGGCTGCGGCAGCGGACGGCGTCGGCCAGCAGTTGCAGCAGCATGGCCCGGCGCAGGCGCTGCTGCGCGTACAGCGTGCCGTCCACGTCGAAGACCACCAGGTCGATGCGGCCCCAGTCCACCATCAGCGCTGCACCGTGATGTAGTGGGGTTCGGCGAAGGACTGCAGTGCGGGAATGTCCACCAGGCCCAGCAAAAGCAGCGCGACGGCGGTGGTGCCGGCCAGGGCCATGAGGCGCTTCTCGCGGAACAGCTTCTCGGGTTTCTGGGCCACCGAGCCGCTGCGCATGGACAGGGCGAGGTACTGCGCGAACAGGGCGATGATGAAGGGGCACGCCAGCACGAACTCGATGCGGTACTTGACCATGAAGACGCCGATCAGCAGCGTGGCCAGCAGCGCGTACACGAAGCAGGAGATGGTCAGGCGCTCCTCCGTGTAGTGCTGGAAGGAGCGGCGGTAGCGGTGCAGCACCCCGACGCCCGGGCCGGCGGCGATCTCGCGGTACTCGGACAGGCGCTTGGCACCCATCAGGAAGGCGCCGCCCATCCAGTAGGCGACGAGGAGCGAGGCCGGCGCGACGCTGGCGTGCTCGATCATGCTCCAGCCCAGCATGAGGCGGATGGGGTTGTTGAGCGACTCGGACAGCACGTCCAGGTAGGCCTTGTCCTTGGACCGCAGTGGCCGGACGTTGTAGACCACGCCCGAGAGCCAGAAGAGGAGGCTGGTGGCGAAGAACACCGGCCCCACCATCCACGCGAGCAGCAGGCCGGCGATGGCGCAGGCCGCATAGAAGGCGTACACCGGCCCCGGGCTCATGACCGCCGTGACGGCCGGCCGCTTGGACTTGTCGGGGTGGAAGGCATCGAACTCGCGATCCAGCCACTCGTTGATGATGTAGTTGGCCGAGGCGATCAGCACGGCGCTCAGGAAGCCCAGCGCAATGGGCGCCAAGGCGCCCTCCAGCGGTGGACTGCGCAGCACCCAAGCCAGGACCAGGCCAGGCAGGATGAACACATGCTTGGTCATGTGGTCCAGCCGCGCCATCTGCAGGTAGTCGCGCCAGGTGGCGGCCGGGGCAAGCGGGGCTTGCGAGAAGGCTTCGGTGCTCATTCGGGGCATCCTTCAGGAAATGGAGAGGGGAGCGGCGACGGGCGCCTTCTTGATCCGGCGCAGTGCGCCGTGTTGCCAGGCCAAAGCCAGCCAGGTCATGCCGATCCACGGCACGAGCCAGATGACGCGTGACTGGAAGCGTTCCAGCGGAGATGCCAGCGTCGCGCACAGCACGGCGTTGAGCAGCACTCCGGCCAGAACCAGGAGGGTGAATGTGGTGAAGGCCTGCGACGAGGCCTCGCCCGGGCTCTGCAGCGGCACGCGCCGGCGCGCGAACACGGCCAGCAGCACGACGGCGGCGAAGGTACTGGCATAGGTGGTGGCGCTCCAGAACTCGTGCGCCGCATGGGTGTCGAAGAAGCGCATGGCGCGCATGTCCTCGATCAGCCGGTCCGGCATGCGGCCGACGAACATGGGCAGGTGGTCGGTGCCCGAGCCCGCGACGTCGACGTCGAAGAGGAAGACCTGCCGGACCACGTCCTGCGCCACGCCGCGCGCGACCGTGACGGGGGCGTGGCGGAACACTGCCCAGGCCAGGCCGAGCTGCTCTTCGGACATGCGGCGCTTGGTGGCACTGTCCGCCAGGGCGAAAGCACCCTTGGACGGCTCGGGCGAAAACAGGAAGGCGTCCCACCGGGTCGGGTAGTTGGCGACGAAGCGGCACGCCGCCCAGCGTTCCGTGGGGCAGCGGCTGCGCAGGTAGTCGGTGCCGGGCCCCATGTCGATCAGCCGCGCAGTCAGGTGCGGAAGCCGCAGCGGCGGCGCGCCGACGAAGCGGGTGACGGCCAGGTTGAAGGCGGCTTCTGCCGCCAGGGCGGCCACGAGGCAGCCGGCCACCACCGCGAGTGCGGGCGTTGCGATGGGGCGGTGCGCGAAGCGGCGCGCCCCCCAGGCCAGCAGCAGGAGCGCGGCAGCCAGGGGCAGGTGGCTCGCATGGCTGGCCAGTCCGAACAGCAGGATGGCCCCCAGCATCCAGCGCGAGGGACGCGAGAGCCGCGTCCAGTACACCGTGAGCGTGCCGGTGCACAGGATGACCAGCCCCGTGAAGATGTCCGGCATGAGGAAGCCGGTGAACACGCCCAGGGGCGTGAGCAGCGTGAGCGCGGCGACGGTCCCCAGGAAGGTACGCTCGCGCAGCCCCCACAGGCGCACCATCAGGACGTGCAGCACATAGGCCGCGCACAGTCCGTGCACGAGGACCGTGAGCCACAGGCTGCCCGCCAGGAAGCTGACGTACAGCAGCATGCCGTAGTAGACGGATCGCCCGGCCAGGACCACCTTGTCCGCCACCGAGCTCACCGAGCCCTGGGCTTTGATGTCGTCGGTGTCGACAGCCGGTGAAAGGGGCTGACCGGCCGCGGAGGCCGGCGCTTTCGTCGCGCGCTCATCGGGTACCCAGGCGGGCAGCCGCTCTGCACCCACCAGTTTTTGCACCCCCATTTCCGCGCCCCGGATGTAGGTGGCGGTGTCCGGATAGATGAACGGCAGGCCGTTGTAGGCGGCCGGCAAGGACAGCAGGAGCGCGGCAGCCAGCAAACACAGCAGTCGGGTCGCGGCAGTCATGCTACGCATCAGCTTTCCCCGTGAAGTTTGTCGCGTCAGGGCGCGATCTTCGGGATGGCTTCCTGAGCAGTTTGTAGGCGGCGAGCTTCAGCTCGCGTCGGCAGTGGCCTGCTGCTGAGATTGGCGTGGGGGGTCGGATGCCGGGAGGAACCCCTTTGTGCGATGGCGCCGACAGCCCGGCAGGCCGTCCGCCCTACGGCCGAGTCTCATGAAACGGACACCGTGACGGCGTGCACGGCCACCGCCGCGCGGCGCATGCGGATGCGCACGCCGTGAACCATGTCCGACACGGAAAGTTCCCGGCCGTGGGCACCATTCGGTCATCGCAATCGAATACGGAGTTCCACCATGAATACGACATCCAAGACCCTCGCCGCCCTGATGGCCACCGCTGCCCTGGGCCTGGCCGGCTGCGACGTGGAGAAGACCGAGTCCGGCAACCTCGAGCTGCCGAAGTACGAAGTCACCAAGACCCAGGAAGGCGATGTGAAGCTGCCCGAGTACAACGTCCGTACGCCGGAAGTGAACGTGACTCAGGAGAAGCGGCAGATCACGGTGCCCGACGTGGACGTGAGCACGAAGGAGAAGACGGTGACCGTCCCCAACGTCAACATCACGCCGGCGCCCAACGTGGATGACAGCCAGCGCACCATGGGCAACCGCTGAGGCGCTGAGCCGGTGTGAGCGCATCCGCTGCGCCGCTTTCCATTCAATGCCCGCCGCGACCCTGGGCCGTGGCGGGCATTCGCATTCACGTTAACCCCGGTTTCATCCCCGGGCCGGCGGGGTGCCGGCCATACTGATCAGCCTGATGGACGCATCGCAGCCCCTCGATTCCCCGCCGGCCGGCGCATCCCGCCGCGCGCCCAAGGCCTGGCCCGTCCACGGCACCGCGCCCGAAGTGGCGATCTCGCCCGGCATGCTCATTCGCATCATCGTGGCGGTCTTCGTCGTCCTGCTCGCCTTGCATCTGCTCGCCGTCTCCAGCTATCTGCTGGAGTGGCGCTTCCCGGCGCGCGACAAGTTCTACATGGACGCCGAGAACAACATCCCCACGGTGTTCTCGACGCTGCTGCTGCTGACCGCCTCGCTGCTGTGCGCCTGGGCGACCACGGTCGAGCGGCATCGCCGCAGCCGCTTTTCGTGGCACTGGGCCGGCCTGGCGCTGGCGATGCTGGCATTGGGGATCGACGAGGCCGCTGCCCTGCACGAGCTGCTGATCAACCCCATCCAGAAGGTTTACCAGACCACCGGCTGGCTGCGCTTTCCCTGGGTGATCGCCGGCATTCCGCTCGTGCTGCTGTTCGCCTTCGCCTACCTGCGGTTCCTGGCCGCGCTGCCGGCCCGCACTCGCTGGGGCTTCATCGCCGCGGGTGCGCTCTACGTGGGCGGCGCGCTGGGCATGGAGATGGTGGGCGGCCAGGTGTTCCAGGAGGCGGGCACGCCCGATCGCACGCTGGTGCCCTACATGATCGCCATGACCGTGGAGGAGTCCTGCGAGATGCTGGGCGTGACGGCCTTCATCGCGACGCTGCTGGCCTACCTGCGCGGCACCGGCGTCGCGCTGCGCATGGGCAGCGCCGTGCCCGTGAGCGGCCCGCGCGTTCAGTGAGCGGACGTGGCGGCCGGTGACGCGGCTCGCACGACCATGTGCCTGCGCAGCACCCGCACCAGCTCGTCGATTTCGAAGGGTTTGCCCACGTGCGCGTCCATGCCTGCCTCCAGGCAGGCCAGGCGATCGGAGTCCATGGCGTTGGCGGTCATGGCGATGATGGGCAGCGTGGTGAGGCCGAGCTGGCGACGGATCCGGCTCGTGGCCTCCAGGCCATCCATGCGCGGCATCTGCAGGTCCATGAGCACGGCGTCGAAGGACGAATCGTGCGCCAGGCGGGCAACGGCATCGACGCCGTCGACCGCGATCTCCACCTGCGCGCCGCGCGACTCCAGCAAGGCGCGCGCGACGAACTGGTTGGTGTCGTTGTCCTCCACCAGCAGCAGGCGAAGGCCGTCCAGCGGCTGCGCTTCGACTGCGTCCGTAGCCTCCGGCAGGGCCGGCGTGTCTGCCGGGATCGGCAGATCGAGCTGAAAGTGGAAGCGGCTGCCGCGGCCTTCCCGGCTTTCCACGCCCAGCGTGCCGCCCATCATGGCCACCAGGTTGCGGCAGATCGCCAGGCCCAGCCCCGTGCCACCGAAGCGGCGGGTGGTGGAGGACTCGGCCTGGCCGAAATCCTGGAACAGCCGCGGCAGGTGTTCGGCGGCGATGCCGATGCCGGTGTCCTGCACGCAGAACTCCAGCCGGACCTGCGTGGCGGTCCGGGCCAGCACGGCGATGCGCAGCACCACCTCGCCGGCAGGCGTGAACTTGATGGCGTTGCTGCCCAGGTTGGACAGCACCTGCCGCAGTCGCATGTCGTCGGCCAGGAGGATCTCGGGCAACTGCTCGTCCACCTCGAAGCGCAAGTCCAGCTGGCGTTCGCCCCGCGTGGTGCTCAGCAGCACCTGCAGGTCGCGGACCAGCTCGGCCACGCGGAAGGGGCGCGGGTCCAGGACCATGCGGCCGGCCTCGATCTTGGAGAAGTCCAGGATGTCGTCCACCAGCCCCAGCAGCGAGCGACCCGCGCCGTAGGCCTTGTCCAGGCACTCGCGCTGTGAATGCGTGAGCCAGGAGTCCTTGATCACCTGGAGCATGCCCAGCACCGCATTCATGGGCGTGCGGATCTCGTGGCTCATGTTGGCGACGAAGCGGCTCTTGGCCTGGCTGGCCTGCAGCGCAGCCTCCCGTGCCTGGTAGAGCTCCGTCACGTCCATGGCCAGCGTGCAGAAGCCCACCACCTGCCCATCCACCCAGTTGGGCACCAGGTGGACCAGGCTGGTCTGCATCTCGCCGGTGGGCAGTTGGTCGCGGAACTCGAAATGCTGCGCCTCGCCGGCGAAGACCTGCGGGAGCCGGTCGAGCGTGGCCTGCAGGCGGGCCGGAAGCAGCAGCTCGGTCATGTGCCGCCCGAGCATGGACTGCGGCGTGCGGCCGAGCGACTCGGCCATCGCGCGGTTCGCGAAGCCACAGCGCAGGTCCGGGTCCCAGTAGAGGATGCGGCCCGGAATGTTGTCGGTGACCAGCCGCATCATGCGTTCGCTCGACTGCAGCCGCTCGTGGCTCTCGTTCAGTTCGGCCGTGGCCTGTGCCAGGTCCGCGGTCATGTGGTGCGCGATGCGCACCGCCCGGGCCCGGCCCTGCAGGACGATGCCGGCGCTGAACGCCAGCAGCAGCGTCAGCAGGGTGCCCGGGATCGCCAGCATCAGCGCCGAAGGGGCGATGCCGTGGATCCGGTCCTCCAGGGCGGGCGTGCTGGCGGTGCGCAGTGTCAGGAGCCGGCCTCCGGCATGGATGCGGCGCTCCGCTATGAAGAGGCGGCCGGCGAAGCGCTCGGGCGTCACCTGCACCTGCGCACTGTCCAGGGTCTCCATGGTGTCGAACAGGGGGCGACCCTCGGCGGGCGTTCCATCGTAGAGCCGCAGGTCCACCAGGAAGTCGGCAAAGCTCGCAATGTCGTCCAGCAGCTCGCTCGCCCGCACGGGCGCCACCAGCATGCCGAGCAGTTCCTCCGATCCCGGCGTGGCGCCGGGCCGCATCACCGGCAGCAGCATGAGCCAGCCCAAGCTCCGGGCCGGGTCCCGGGCGATGACCAGCCGCGAGGACATCACGGCCGCATTGCGCGAGACGGCCTGCTCGAAGGCCTGCCGCCGCACCGGGTCGGCGCCGAGGTCCAGGCCCAGTGCAGCCCGGTTGGGGCCGAGCGGCTCGACGTAGCGCACGAGGAGGAGGTCGGCTGCATCGCCGCTGGTGCGCACGGGGAAGGGTTCGCCGGTCTGCCGTTCCTCGCGCCGGACGAAGGCGTCCAGCTCGCCGCGGGGGACCCGCTCCACGAAAGCGAATGCCTGCAGGCCGGGGAACTCGCGCACCATGTGGCGCGAGCGCACCATGCGCGCGAAATCCTCGCGGTCGAGCGCCGGCTTGACGGCGAAGGCCGAGCGCGCGCCCCGCAGGCCGTACTCGGCCAGGAGGACGCGCCGGTGCACCTCGTCCTGCAGCCGGTCCACATGGGATTCGAAGCGCGCCTGCACCTTGGCCTGTTGCGCTTGCTGGGCCAGGACGGCCGCCCAGGCCGTCAGCAGCAGGCCGGCGGCCAGGATGAACCAGACGGTGAGCGGCAGCTCCGACAGCGCGCTCCAGGCGCGGCGTGCGACGCGATGGAACCAGGAACCGGGGGAAATCGTCATCTGCAGCAAGAAGGTGCAAATCTGCGCGGCCGCGAGCATCCCACAGATGAGCGAGGGTCCCGTTCGCTGTTTTTCCTAAGCGTTGGCCGGCTGCGACGGCCGCTTGCCCATCCGAGTCGCCGAGGTGACCTGTCAGAGTTGACATGCCTAAGGCCGAGCCTGAGCTGGCGCCAAACATAATCCCTCCGTCTTATCGACGAGGGAGAACGTTCCATGCAGCACAGCGGCAACACACGGGGCCAGACCCGACAGAACGAGAAACCCCGCTCATGGCGGGAGCCTCATCCGAAGGCGGGCAGCCGGTAGCGAAGCAGCCAGGGAGATTCGAAGCAGTGATGAAATGCGGGCCACGGCCCGCATTTCTTTTTGGCGCGAGCGCTGCGGCTTGCGATGGTTGGGGCGGCCCAAGCGAAGTGTCCCCGGGGGCGGCGCCGATTTGCATACACTTCGCCCCCTGTTGCCGCCTCTTTTCCCCCTGGCAGTTCCTACTGGGGCCCCTCCCGAATGAAATTCCGCTTCCCGATCGTCATCATCGACGAAGACTACCGCTCCGAGAACAGCTCCGGCTTGGGCATCCGGGCGCTCGCCCAGGCCATCGAGGCCGAGGGCTTCGAGGTGCTGGGTGTCACCAGCTACGGCGACCTCGCCCAGTTCGCGCAGCAGCAAAGCCGCGCCAGCGCGTTCATCCTGTCCATTGACGACGAGGAATTCAAGGACGGCCCCGACATCAGCCCGGCGGTGCTGAACCTGCGTGGCTTCATCGAAGGGGTGCGGCGCAAGAACAGCGACGTGCCGATCTACATCTACGGCGAGACCAAGACCTCCCGCCACATGCCCAACGACATCCTGCGGGAGTTGCACGGCTTCATCCACATGTTCGAGGACACGCCCGAGTTCGTGGCCCGGCACATCATCCGCGAGGCCCGCAGCTACCTGGAGGGCGTGCAGCCGCCCTTCTTCAAGGCCCTGCTGGATTACGCCGAGGACGGCTCCTATTCCTGGCACTGCCCGGGGCACTCGGGCGGCGTGGCCTTCCTCAAGAGCCCGATCGGGCAGATGTTCCACCAGTTCTTCGGCGAGAACATGCTGCGCGCGGACGTGTGCAATGCGGTGGACGAGCTGGGCCAGTTGCTGGACCACACCGGTCCCGTGGCGGCCAGCGAGCGCAATGCGGCGCGGATCTTCAACGCCGACCACTGCTTCTTCGTGACCAACGGCACCTCCACCTCCAACAAGATGGTGTGGCACCACACCGTGGCGCCAGGCGACGTCGTGGTGGTGGACCGCAACTGCCACAAGTCCATCCTGCACTCGATCATCATGACCGGGGCCATTCCCGTGTTCATGAAGCCCACGCGCAACCACTACGGGATCATCGGGCCCATTCCGCAAAGCGAGTTCGAACCGGCGGCCATCAAGGCCAAGATCCGCGCCAACCCGCTCCTCAAGGGCGTGGACGCGGACAGCGTCAAGCCGCGGGTGATGACCATCACGCAGTCCACCTACGACGGCGTCCTCTACAACACCGAGACCATCAAGTCGATGCTCGACGGCTACGTGGACACGCTGCACTTCGACGAAGCCTGGCTCCCGCACGCGGCCTTCCATCCCTTCTATGGCTCCTACCACGCCATGGGCAAGCGACGCGCACGGCCCAAGGAAAGCCTGACCTTCGCCACGCAGTCCACGCACAAGCTGCTGGCGGGCATCAGCCAGGCCAGCCACGTGCTGGTGCAGGACTCGCAGAACCGCAAGCTGGACCGGCACCTGTTCAACGAGGCGTACCTGATGCACACCTCGACCAGCCCGCAGTACTCCATCATCGCCAGCTGCGACGTGGCCGCCGCCATGATGGAGCCGCCCGGCGGCACGGCGCTGGTGGAGGAGAGCATCCTGGAGGCGCTCGACTTCCGCCGCGCGATGCGCAAGGTGGACGAGGACTACGGCAAGGACTGGTGGTTCAAGGTCTGGGGACCGGACCGCCTGGTGGAAGAGGGCATCGGCCGCGCCGACGACTGGATCATCAAGGGCGAGGCCCGCGCGGCCCAGTGGCACGGCTTCGGCAAGCTGGCCGAGGGCTTCAACATGCTGGACCCGATCAAGTCCACCATCGTCACGCCCGGCCTGGATCTGAACGGCAAGTTCGCGCGCACCGGCATCCCGGCCTCCATCGTCACGCGCTTCCTGGCCGAGCACGGGATCATCGTGGAGAAGACGGGCCTGTACAGCTTCTTCATCATGTTCACCATCGGCATCACCAAGGGCCGCTGGAACACCCTGCTCACGGCGCTGCAGCAGTTCAAGGACGACTACGCCCGCAACCAGCCGATGTGGCGCATCCTTCCGGAGTTCTGCCAGGTGTACCCGCGCTACGAGCGCATGGGCCTGGCTGACCTGTGCCAGCACGTGCACGAGCTCTACGCCAAGTACGACATCGCGCGCCTGACCACCGAGATGTACCTGTCGGACCTGAAGCCGGCCATGAAGCCCAGCGACGCCTTCGCGCACATCGCGCACCGCCGCACCGAGCGCGTGCCGATCGACGAGCTGGAAGGGCGCATCACCACGTCCCTGGTGACACCGTACCCGCCGGGCATTCCGCTGCTGATCCCCGGCGAGGTCTTCAACCGCAAGATCGTGGACTACCTGAAGTTCTCGCGCGAGTTCAATGCGCAGTGCCCGGGCTTCGAGACCGACATCCACGGCCTGGTCGAGGAAATCGGCGAGGACGGCAAGGCGCGCTACTACGCGGACTGCGTGAAAGAGGAGAGCTGAGCTCCCCGAGAGAGGCGGATCGATGCTCCTTCCCCCTTTGGGGGAAGGTCGGGATGGGGGCCGCGCGGGAAGCGGCGTCTCCGGCGCGCGCAGCCCCCACCCCAGCCCTCCCCCAGAGGGGGAGGGAATGGACCGTCAGGCCGGCTCGGCGATGCCGCCCACCACCTGGCTGAAGCCGCCATCCACGTACGTGATCTCGGCCGAGACCCCCGCGGCCAGGTCGGACAGCAGGAAGGCGGCCACGTTGCCCACGTCCTCGATGGTCACGTTGCGGCGGATGGGGGAGGTTTCGGCCACCACGTTCAGGATCTTGCCGAAGCCCTTGATGCCGCTGGCCGCCAGCGTCTTGATGGGGCCGGCGCTGATGCCGTTGACGCGCATGCCGCGCGGACCCAGCGACTCGGCCAGGTAGCGCACCGAGGCTTCGAGCGAGGCCTTGGCCAGGCCCATGGTGTTGTAGTTGGGGACCGTGCGGATCGCGCCCAGGTAGGTGAGCGTGAGCAGGGCCGAGCGCTCGTTCAGAAAGGGCAGGGCAGCCTTGGCCATGGCCGGGAAGCTGTAGGCGCTGATGTCGTGGGCGATCTTGAAGCCCTCGCGCGAGAGGCCGTCCAGGAAATCGCCGGCGATGGCCTCGCGCGGCGCGTAGCCGATGGCATGCACGAAGCCGTCGAACTTCGGCCAATGGGCCGACAGATCGGAAAAAAGTCGCTCGATCTGCGTGTCATCGCCCACGTCGCAGTCGAAAACCAGCTTGGAATCGAACTCCGCGGCGAATTCGGTGATCCGATCCCGGAAGCGCTCGCCCACGTAGCTGAACGCGAGCTCGGCTCCCTGCGCATGGCACGCCCGCGCGATGCCGTAGGCGATGGAGCGATTCGACAACACCCCGGTGATCAGAAACTTCTTCCCAGACAGGAAGCCCATGGAACGCTCTCCGTTAGAAACTCGGCAGAATTGTCGCATGCGACTTCTGCTCGTCCTGCCCGCGCTGGCGCTGGCGGCGCTCATGGCGGTGCCCGCCTGGGCCGCCCATGCGTACGCCCAGTTCGGCGACGTCAAGTACCCGCCGGGCTTCTCGCATTTCAGCTACGTCAACCCGGATGCGCCCAAGGGCGGCGAGATCCGGATGGTGCCGCCCACGCGGCCCACCAACTTCGACAAGTTCAACCCGTTCACGCTCAAGGGCACGGCGCCTTACGGCATCACCACGCTGATGTTCGACTCGCTGCTGACCGGCAATTCCGAGGAGCCCACCACCGCCTACGGCCTGCTGGCCGAGGACGTGAGCGTCGCCCCGGACGGCCTCTCGGCCACCTTCCGCTTGAATCCCAAGGCGCGCTTCCACAACGGCAAGCCGGTGCTTGCGGCGGACGTGGTGCATTCGTTCCGCACCCTCACCAGCAAGCAGGCGGCGCCGCAGTTCCGCACCATCTATGCCGAGGTCAAGGGTGTGGAAGCGCTGGACGAGCGCACCGTGCGCTTCGATTTCGCCAGCCCCAACCGCGAGCTGCCCCTCATCGTGGGCGGCATGCCGGTCTTCAGCCGCGACTGGGGACAGGGCAAGCCTTTCGACCAGGTGGTCTCGGAGGTGCCGATCGCCAGCGGCCCCTACCGCATCGCCGACCCGCGCATGGGCCGCGACATCACCTACGTGCGCGACCCGAACTACTGGGCGGCCGACCTGAACGTGCGCCGCGGCCATTACAACTTCGACCGCATCACCTTCAAGATCTACCTGGACGAGACCTCGCGCTTCGAGGGCCTGAAGGCCGGCGAATTCGACTTCATGCGCGAGTTCATCTCGCGCAACTGGGCGCGGCAGTACACGGGCAAGGCCTTCGAATCCGGCGAGCTCGCCAAGCGGCCCTTCCCGAACCAGAACCCCGGCGACTTCCAGGGCTACGTGTTCAACCTGCGCCATCCGAAGTTCCAGGACGTGCGCGTGCGAAAGGCCCTGGGCCTGGCCATGGACTTCGACTGGATGAACCGGCAGCTGTTCTACAACCTGTACAAGCGCGTGCAGGGTTACTTCCCGAACAGCGAGTTCCACGCCGAGGGCCTGCCCAAGCCCGACGAGCTCGCCATCCTGGAGCCGCTGCGCGACAAGCTGCGACCGGAGGTGTTCGGCCCGGCCTACGTCTCGCCGAGCACCAAGCCGCCGCACAGCCTGCGGGACAACCTGCGCCAGGCGCAGAAGCTCCTGGCCGAGGCCGGCTGGACCTACCGCGACGGCGCCCTGCGCAACGAGAAGGGCGAGCCCTTCACCATCGAGTTCCTCACCGACCAGCCCTCGCTGGTGCGCATCGTCACGCCCTTCGAGAAGGCGCTGGAGAAGCTGGGCATCCAGCTGATCTACCGCTCGGTGGACTTCTCCCTGGCCAAGCAGAAGATGGACGAGTTCGACTTCGAGCTCACCACCACGCGGCTTCCGGGCAGCACGGCCCCGGGCACGGAACTGCTGGAGCGCTGGGGGTCCGAGGCGGCGAAGACCAAAGGCTCGTCCAACATCTGGGGCATCGCGGACCCGGCGGTCGATGCCATCCTGCAGAAGGTGGTCACGGCCAAGACGCGCCCGGAGCTGTCCGCCGCCATGCGCGCCCTGGACCGGGTGCTCACGCATGGCCACTATTCCATCCCCCAGTACTACGGGAGTGATTTCCTGGTGGGCTTCCGTCCGCGGCGCTTCGAGCTGCCCGCCACCATCCCGCCGTACTACGATGTCCACAACTGGGCCATGTCCACGTGGTGGGGCTCGCCACAAAACCGCTGATCGGGCTCCTCCATGGCCAGCTACATCCTCAAGCGCCTGCTGCTGATGATCCCCACGCTGCTGGGCGTGCTGCTGGTCACCTTCATGGTCACGCAGTTCGTTCCCGGCGGGCCGGTGGAGCAGATGGTGGCGCAGCTCCAAGGCCGCGACGCGGGCGGCGAAACCGCCGCGGCCTCGGGTGCGGGCTACCGCGGCCGGCAGGGCGTGGACGAACAGCGGATCGCCGAGATCCGCGCCCTCTACGGCTTCGACAAGCCCGCGCACGAGCGTTTCCTGCAGATGCTGGGGCAGTTCGCGCGCTTCGACCTGGGCAAGAGCTTCTACCAGCACAAGGACGTGTGGCAGCTGGTCAAGGAGAAGCTGCCGGTGTCCATCAGCCTGGGCTTGTGGACCTTCTTCCTCAGCTACCTCATCGCCGTGCCACTGGGCGTGGCCAAGGCCGTGCGGGCCGGCACGCGCTTCGACTTCATCACCACGCTCTTCGTGCTGGTGGGTTACGCCATCCCGGGCTTCGTGTTGGGCGTGGCGCTGCTGGTCATCTTCGGCGGGCAGCTGCAGTGGTTTCCGCTGCGCGGGCTGACCTCGTCCAACTGGGAGCAGCTGAGCCTGGGCGGCAAGATCGTGGACTACCTCTGGCACATCACGCTGCCAGTCACGGCCATGGTGTTCGGCAGCTTCGCCGTCACGGCCATGCTGACCAAGAACGCCTTCCTGGAGGAAATCCGCAAGCAGTACGTGCTGACCGCCCGCGCGAAGGGCCTGGCCGAGCGGCGGGTGCTCTGGAAGCACGTCTTTCGCAACGCGCTCATTCCCATCATCACCGGCTTTCCGGCGGCCTTCATCGGCGCGTTCTTCACCGGCTCGTTGCTGATCGAGACCCTGTTCTCGCTCGACGGCCTGGGGCTCCTGAGCTACGAGAGCATCATCCGGCGCGACTACCCGGTGGTGCTGGGAACGCTCTACCTCTTCACCCTGATCGGCCTGGTGACCAAGCTCATCAGCGACTTGTCCTACGTACTGGTGGACCCGCGTGTCAAGTTCGACTGAGCCCAATCACGCGCAAGCAGCTGCCTCCAGCATGAACGCCGGCGGCGGCGACCCGCCGCGCGTCGCGCGGGTGGGCGCCTACGGCCAGGCCGCGCCCCTGCCGGCCGAGGCCGGCGCGCCCGCCCGGTTGGCGCCGCCCGTCTCGCCCGGGCGGCGGGCCTGGCAGCGCTTTCGCCGCAATCGCCTGGGCTTCGTGAGCCTGATCCTTTTCAGCACCATGGTCATCCTGAGCCTCTTCGCCGAGGTGCTGTCCAACGACAAGCCGCTCATCGTCCGCTACGAGGGCCACTTCTACTTCCCCCTGGTGCGCGACTACCCCGAGCGCACCTTCGGCGGTGACTTCGCCACGCCTGCGGACTACCTGGACCCCTTCATCCGCGACCGAATCACGGGGGGCGACAACTGGGCCATCTACCCGCCCAACCCCTACGGGCCGCGCACCCTCAACTATTTCGCGAGCCAACCCAATCCCGCGGCGCCCTCGCAGGAAAACTTCTTCGGCAGCGACGACCGCGGCCGCGACCTGCTCGCGCAGCTGATCTACGGCTTCCGGGTCAGCGTGCTGTTCGGCCTGGCGCTCACGGCCATCGGCGTGGTGCTGGGGGTCATCACCGGCGCCATCCAGGGCTTCCTCGGCGGCAAGACGGACCTGGCCTTCCAGCGCTTCATCGAGATCTGGGGCTCCATGCCGGAGCTGTACCTGCTGATCATCTTCAGCGCCGTTTTCGCGCCCAGCGTGTCGCTGCTGCTGATCCTGCTCTCGCTCTTCGGCTGGATGGGCCTGTCCGACTATGTGCGAGCCGAGTTCCTGCGCAACCGGCAGATGGACTACGTGCGGGCCGCGCGGGCGCTGGGCGTGGGCAAGCTGCGCATCATGAGCAAGCACATCCTCCCCAACAGCATGACGCCGGTGGTCACCTTCCTGCCCTTTCGCATGAGCGCCGCCATCCTGGCGCTCACCTCGCTGGACTTCCTGGGGCTGGGGGTGCCGCCGGGCACGCCTTCGCTGGGCGAATTGCTCAGCCAGGGCAAGGCCAACATCGACGCCTGGTGGATCTCGCTGTCCACCTTCGGCGTGCTGGCGCTCACCTTGCTGCTGCTCACCTTCATGGGTGACGCGCTGCGCGACGCGCTCGATCCGCGGAAGAACTCGGCATGAATCGTGCGCCGCTGCTCGACGTGCGCCAGCTCACCGTCGCCTTCGGCGGCAAGCGGGTGGTGCACGGCGTGGACTTCCACATCGCCGCCGGCGAGAAGCTCGCCCTGGTGGGTGAATCGGGCTCGGGCAAGACCGTGACGGCCCTGTCGCTGCTGCGCCTGGTGCAGAACGCCGAGCTGTCGGGCAGCGCACTGCTGCACGACGCCCACGGCTCACGCGACCTGCTGGCCCTGTCCGAGCGCGAGATGCTGGGCGTGCGCGGCAGCGACATCGCCATGATCTTCCAGGAGCCCATGACCGCGCTCAACCCGCTCTACACGGTGGGCGACCAGGTGGCCGAGGTGATCGAGCTCAAGCAGGGGCTGGATCGCAAGGCGGCCTGGCAGGGCGCCGTCCAGGCCCTGGCCGCCACCGGCATCCCGGAGCCCGAGCGCCGCGCCCACGCCTTCCCGCACCAGCTCTCGGGCGGCCAGCGCCAGCGGGCCATGATCGCCATGGCGCTGGCCACGCGGCCGCGCCTGCTGCTGGCCGACGAGCCCACCACGGCACTGGACGTCACCCTGCGCGGGCAGATCCTGGACCTGCTGTCGGACCTGCAGCGCCAGACCGGCATGGCGGTGCTGATCATCACGCACGACCTCAACCTCGTGCGCAAGTTCGCCGACCGGGTGGCGGTGATGGAGAACGGGCACCTGGTGGAGCAGGGCAGGGTGGCGCAGGTCTTCGAGTCGCCGCGCCATTCGTACACGCGCAAGCTGATCGAGAGCGTGCCGCAGCGGGATGTGGTCGAGCAGCCGGTGGATTCCTCCGCACCGGCCGTGATCCGTGGTCGCCAGTTGCAGGTGGCCTATCCCACGCCCATTCCCGGCATCAAGGGCTGGTTCCGCAAAGGCGAGTATGTCGCGGTGCACGGGGCCGATTTCGAGCTCCCGCCCGGGCGGACGCTGGGGGTGGTCGGCGAGTCGGGCTCGGGGAAGTCCACCCTGGCACTGGCTGCTCTGGGCCTGATGCCGCATCGGGGCGACTTGCAGGTGGTCGGCCGGCAGTGGCAGGGACGCACCGGTGCCGACCGGCCGCTGCGGCGCGCGGTGCAGGTGGTGTTCCAGGACCCGTTCTCGTCGCTGTCGCCACGCATGACGGTGGAGGAGATCGTAGGCGAAGGCCTGCTGGTGCACGAGCCGGGTATGCCGGCCGAGAAGCGCCGCGAGGCGGTGGTCGCCGCGCTGTCGGAGGTCGGGCTGACCGAAGCCCAGTTCCCCGGCCTGCTGCAACGCTACCCGCACGAGTTCTCGGGTGGCCAGCGACAGCGCCTGGCCATCGCCCGAGCCTTGATCGTGCGCCCGCAGGTGCTGGTGCTCGACGAGCCCACCAGCGCGCTGGACGTCACCATCCAGCAGCAGGTGCTGCGCCTGCTGCAGCGTCTGCAGCGGGAGAAGCAGCTGAGTTATCTATTGATCACCCACGACGTGCAGGTGATCCGTGCCATGGCGCACGAGGTGATGGTGATGAAGGACGGCGCGATCCTGGAGGCAGGGCCGGTGGATCGGGTGCTGGGCGCGCCGCGCGATGCGTATACGCGGACGCTTGTTGAGGCGGCAAGCTGAGTTGGCGCCAGCGGCCGCGGGCTGAAGCAGGAATCAGCCAGGACCATCCAGTTCCGCGCCGGCGGCAAGCGCCAGGATGCTCCAGGTGGTCGGTGGCGTGTGAAGCGAAGCGTTGCCGTCCTTGTCGATCCGGAAGGTTTGCGTCACCCCGCATTGACTGCCGGCGGTGGCGGGGCGGTGCGCTTCGAGGGTTCCGTTTTGGTAGTACCTGGCAATGCTCTTGGGGCGATAGAGCACCGTGCTGGTCAGGAGCACATCGCCACCGTCTCTTTGCAATTTGTACGTGACCTCGTAGTCGCGGGCCGGCAAGCACACTGGCGTTCCATCCGGTAGCCTGAAAGGACTGTTGCGCGTGTAGGAGGCCTTGTCGACGAATCCGAACGCGCCCTGCTGGCACCAGCGCGAGATCTCCTGAAATTGGACCAGGTTCTCACCAGCGATTTCGGTGAAGATTGCCTGCACCGCGCCCTGCTTGGCGAGTGCCTTGGCGCTGTCATCGTCAAACTGCCGCACCTGATCGACGGTGATCAGCCGCTTCTCCTTCCCTGAGGCCGTCACGATGCTGTGGCTGGCGCGCCCGATGTCTCGCTCGAACTCCCTGAATATGGGAAGCGTGATTCGACTGCCGCTGCCGTACTGCACGGTGACCGCCGGCGAGGATTGGTCCAAGTTCATCCCACCTTGCTGCTGCATGTTCGCGCTGGCGAAGGAAGCCAACGTGGCACGGGAAGAAGTTGCCGCTTCGATCCTTGCGACCAGTCGCGTCAGTTTCCGGGGCTCCGCTCCGCTGTCGAGGTGCCACTTGGCGCGGTTGAGGGCATCCAGGAACAACTCGAACTGGTTTGACGGCAACACTGCGATCTGCAGGGCGAGCTGCTTGTCAGCGCCCCGCCTGACAAGCCGTTCTTCCGTGGCGCGAAGCATCCTCTCGATGGCATTCGCATCCACCCCGCCTTCGGCCTTGAGGCCGAGGAGATCGATTAGGAATCTGGCCGCGTCCGCTTCAGGTAAGGCCGCAACCGCGGTGGAAACGGTGCGCTGGAACCTCTCGGTGATGGAACCGGTGGTGGCGTCGGCCTGCATTTCGCCAAGTACGGTCTGCAGTTCGCTTTGCATGGCGTGTGGTCCGCGGGCTGCGGCGTGCCTCAGCCGGCCCACGGTAGCGATGGCGTCTTGACTCGCTCCGAGTGCACTCGGCATGCCGGCCATTGGCGGCTGCGGGTGAACCCGTGCCTGGGAACGGAGGCTGCCGAGCCAATTGGCCAATCGCGCCAATGGCGACCTCTGTGCCGGCTGCGCAGTGGCGGCGGTCGGCGCCGGGGTGCCGGACGGACGGGTCGGAAAGGAGCGGGAGGACGGAGAAACGGGGACGTGGACGGGCATGGAAGCTCTCCTTTGAGGTGGGCCTGTGAGGCGCCGGGGTGCCAGCCCTGCCGTAGTAACCGCTGTGCTGCCACCTGTTCCAAGTGCAGGCTTAATGCGCGCTGACTCGGATTGCTCGCTGAAGCCTTGGCAAGGCGGGCAGCCGGGATTACAATCTCGCGCTGACGACCAAACCGGGCGGGTACTGACCGCCCGTTTTTTTTGGTCGCCCGGAAATCTCAAGGCCGAGCCAGTCGGCCGGCAAAGGAACTCAGGCTTTCAGTGGCACTTCAGGACATCGTCGAACAAGTCGTGACCGGGCTCGGCTACGAGCTGGTGGAGATCGAGCGCTCCGCCGGCGGCCTGCTGCGCATCACCATCGACCTGCCCTGGGCGCCTGGTTCCGAGGAATACGTCACCGTCGAGGACTGCGAGAAGGTCACGCGGCAACTTCAGTTCACCCTGGAGGTCGAAGAGGTCGCCTATTCGCGGCTGGAGGTGTCCTCGCCGGGTATCGACCGGCCGCTTCGCGGCGAGCGTGACTTCGAGCGCTTCGAGGGCGAGGTGATCGACCTCACCCTCAAGGCGCCCATGGGCGCCGCGGCGGCGGGCCAGGTGGCGGCCAATCGCAAGAAGTTTCGCGGCACGCTCGAGCGTGCCGAGGGCGGCGGCTGGCAGATCACCTGGAGTGACGAGCCGCCACCGCCACCCGGCCGCAAGGTCAGCAAGAAAAAGGAGGCGCCCGTGCAGGTGCTCGGCTTCGAACTGGCCGAGCTCAAGGAGGCACGCCTGGCGCCCATCGTGAATTTCAAGGGGCGCCGCCCCAAGTCAGTTGCAGGAGAGTCGTGAGATGAATCGCGAAATGTTGATGCTGGTCGAGGCCATCTCGCGCGAGAAGAACGTGGAGCGCGACGTGGTCTTCGGCGCCGTGGAGTCGGCGCTGGCGCAGGCCACCAAGAAGCTGTACTCGGGCGAGGTGGACATCCGCGTGGCCATCGACCGGGACACGGGCGAATACGAGACCTTCCGCCGCTGGCTGGTGGTGCCCGATTCGGCCGGCCTGCAGAACCCCGAGGCCGAGGAACTCCTCATGGACGCTCGCGAGCGCGTGTCCGATGTGGAGGAGGGCGACTACATCGAGGAGCCCATCGCCTCCGTGCCCATCGGCCGCATCGGCGCCATGGCCGCCAAGCAGGTGATCCTGCAGAAGATCCGCGACGCCGAGCGCGAGATGCTGCTGAACGACTTCATGTCCCGCGGCGACAAGATCTTCGTGGGCACCGTCAAGCGCATGGACAAGGGCGACATCATCGTCGAGAGCGGGCGCGTGGAAGGGCGCCTGCGCCGCGGCGAGATGATCCCCAAGGAAAACCTGCGCAACGGCGACCGCGTGCGCGCCATGATCATGGAGGTGGACCTCACCCTGCGCGGCGCGCCCATCATCCTGTCGCGCTCGGCGCCCGAGTTCATGATCGAGCTGTTCCGCCAGGAAGTGCCCGAGATCGAGCAGGGCCTGCTGGAGATCAAGAGCTGCGCCCGCGACCCCGGTTCGCGCGCCAAGATCGCCGTCCTGTCGCACGACAAGCGGGTCGACCCCATCGGCACCTGCGTGGGCGTGCGCGGCACGCGCGTGAATGCCGTCACCAACGAGCTGGCGGGCGAGCGGGTGGACATCGTGCTGTGGTCCGAGGACCCGGCGCAGTTCGTCATCGGCGCACTGGCGCCGGCCAACGTCCAGTCCATCGTGGTGGACGAGGAAAAGCACGCCATGGACGTGGTGGTGGACGAGGAGAACCTCGCCATCGCCATCGGCCGGGGCGGCCAGAACGTCCGCCTGGCTTCCGACCTCACGGGCTGGAAGATCAACATCATGGACGCCAACGAATCGGCCCAGAAGCAGGCCGAGGAGACCAGCTCCATGCGCGCCCTCTTCATGGAGAAGCTGGACGTGGACGAAGAGATCGCCGACATCCTGATCTCCGAGGGCTTCACCAGCCTTGAAGAAGTGGCCTACGTCCCCATCCAGGAAATGCTGGACATCGAATCGTTCGACGAGGACACCGTCAACGAGCTGCGAGTCCGCGCGAAGGATGCGCTTCTGACCATGGAGATTGCCCGCGAGGAAAGCGTGGAACAGGTCTCGCAGGACCTGCGCACCCTGGAAGGGCTGACGCCCTCACTGATTGGCAAGCTGGCTGAGGCCGGCGTGCATACCCGCGACGACCTGGCCGACCTGGCCGTCGATGAACTCACCGATTTGACCGGGCAGAGCCCGGAAGAAGCCAAGGCCCTGATCATGAAGGCCCGCGAGCACTGGTTCACCACCGGCGCAACGGCGACCCAAGAGTGATGTGATGGGAGGCACCAGAACCTATGTCCAGTACGACCGTCGCCGAGTTCGCCAATGAACTCAAGAAATCTCCCGACACCCTGCTCGAGCAATTGCGCAGCGCCGGCGTCGCCAAGTCCGCGGCGTCCGATTCGCTGACCGAGTCGGACAAGCAGAAGCTGCTCGGCTACCTGCAGGCCAGCCATGGCACGGTATCGCCCGAGCGTCGCAAGATCACGCTGACCAAGAAGTCCACCAGCGAGATCAAGCAGGCCGACGCCTACGGCAAGGCACGCACCATCCAGGTGGAAGTGCGCAAGAAGCGCACGTTCATCAAGCGCGAGGACGGTGGCGACACCGCCGTGATCGACGCGCCCGAGGCCCAGGGCCGCGAGGACGCGGCGCCCAGCCCGGAGGACGCGGAGCTGGTGCGCCGCGAAGAGGAAGCACGCCGCCAGGCCGAGTCGATCCAGCTGCAGGAAAACGCGCTGGTCGAGGAGCGCCGCCAGCGCGAGGAGGCCGAGCGCCGCGACCGCGAGGCCGAAGCCCGCGCCGCCGCCTACCTGGCCGCCGAAGAAGCCAAGAAAGCCCAGGCCCTGGCCGAGAAGCAGGAAGCCTCGCAGGAAGCTGCGGCCGCCGCGAGCGCCCGCGCCGCGGCCCAGGCCGAAGCCCGCGCCAAGGCCGAAGCCGAGTCCAAGGCCCGCGCCGACGAAGAGGCTGCCCGTGCCCGCGACCTGGAAGAGCGTCGCCGCAAGGCGCTGGCCGAAGCCGAAGCCATTCGCGCCATGATGGCCGCGCCCAAGAAGGTGCTGGTGGCCAAGAAGCCCGAGGAGGCCAAGCCGGCCGCCAAGCCGGGCGAAGCGGTCAAGCCGGCCGCCAAGGGCACGCTGCACAAGCCCGCGGTCACCGGCCGCGCGGCGCCGACGGGTGCGCCCGCCGCGCCTGGCGCCGGCAAGGAAGTCAAGTCCGCCAAGCTGTCCTCCAGCTGGGCCGGCGACACGGCCAAGAAGAAGGCCATTCCCACCCGCGGCGACGCCTCGGGCGGGGTGGGCCGCAATACCTGGCGGTCCGGCCCGCGGGGCCGCCGCGGCAGCGACCGCGACCACCGCGACGACTCGCCGGCACAAGCCGTGGAGCAGCGCGTGATCGAGGTGCACGTGCCCGAGACCATCACCGTGGCCGAACTGGCCCACAAGATGGCGGTCAAGGCCTCCGAGGTCATCAAGGTGCTGATGAAGATGGGCCAGATGGTCACCATCAACCAGCCGCTGGACCAGGACACGGCCATGATCGTGGTCGAGGAAATGGGCCACAAGGCCGTGGTCGCCGCGCTGGACGACCCCGAGGCCTTCACCGAGCAGGACGTCGGCACCACCGACGGCCCGGCCCTGCCGCGCGCGCCGGTGGTCACCGTCATGGGCCACGTGGACCATGGCAAGACCTCGCTGCTGGACTACATCCGCCGCGCCAAGGTTGCCGCCGGTGAGGCGGGCGGCATCACGCAGCACATCGGCGCCTACCACGTCGAGACGCCGCGCGGCGTCATCTCCTTCCTGGACACCCCCGGCCACGAGGCCTTCACGGCCATGCGTGCCCGCGGTGCGCAGGCGACCGACATCGTCATCCTGGTGGTGGCGGCCGACGACGGCGTCATGCCGCAGACCAAGGAAGCCGTCAAGCACGCGAAGGCGGCCGGCGTGCCCATCGTGGTGGCGGTCAACAAGATCGACAAGCCCGGCGTGAACCCTGAGCGGGTCAAGCAGGAGCTGGTGGTCGAGGAGGTCGTGCCCGAGGAATACGGTGGCGATTCGCCCTTCGTGAACGTCTCGGCCCTCACCGGCCAGGGCATCGACGACCTGCTCGAGCAGGTGCTGCTGCAGGCCGAGGTGCTGGAGCTGAAGGCGCCGGTGGAAGCCGCCGCCAAGGGCCTGGTGATCGAGGCGCAGCTGGACAAGGGCCGCGGCCCGGTGGCCACGGTGCTGGTGCAGTCGGGCACGCTCAAGACCGGCGACGTGGTGCTGGCCGGCCAGACCTACGGCCGGGTGCGCGCCATGCTCGACGAGAACGGAAAGCCGATCAAGTCGGCCGGCCCGTCCATTCCGGTGGAGATCCAGGGCCTGTCGGACGTCCCGCAGGCCGGCGACGAGTTCATGGTGCTGTCCGACGAACGCCGTGCCCGCGAAATCGCGACCTACCGCGCGGGCAAGTTCCGCAACACGAAGCTGGCCAGGCAGCAGGCCGCCAAGCTGGAGAACATGTTCGCCGACATGACGGCCGGCGAGGTGAAGACCCTGCCGATCATCATCAAGGCCGACGTGCAGGGCTCCCAAGAGGCGCTGTCCCAGTCGCTGGTCAAGCTCTCCACCGAGGAGGTGAAGGTGCAGCTGGTGTATGCCGGTGTGGGCGGCATCAGCGAATCCGACATCAACCTGGCGCTCGCCTCCAAGGCCGTGGTGATCGGCTTCAACGTGCGTGCCGACGCCGGCGCGCGCAAGCTGGCCGAGAACAACGGCGTGGACCTGCGCTACTACAGCATCATCTACGACGCGGTGGACGAGCTGAAGGTGGCCATGTCCGGCATGCTGGCACCGGAGCAGCGCGAAGAGGTCATCGGCACGGCCGAGATCCGCACCGTGTTCGTTGCGTCGAAGATCGGCACGGTGGCCGGCTCGTACATCACCTCGGGCCAGGTCACGCGCTCCGCGAAGTTCCGCCTGCTGCGCGACAACGTGGTCATCTACACCGGCGAGGTCGAGTCGGTGCGCCGCATGAAGGATGACGTGCGCGAGGTCAAGGAAGGCTTCGAGTGCGGTATCAAGCTGCGCAACTACAACGACATCAAGGAAGGCGACCAGCTCGAGTTCTTCGAGGTCAAGGAGATCGCGCGGACGCTGTAAGGCGCTCCCTGCGAAGGCTGCCGATGCCGAAGAAATCCTCCACGCCCAACCGCGCCTTCAAGGTCGCGGACCAGATCCAGCGAGACCTCACGGAGCTGATCGCCCGTGAGCTCAAGGACCCGCGCGTGGGCATGGTCACGATCCAGGCCGTGGAGGTCACGCCGGACTATGCCCATGCCAAGGTGTTCTTCAGCGTGCTGATCGGCGATCCGCAGGAAACCCAGGACGCCCTCAACCAGGCGGCCGGCTTCCTGCGAAACGGCCTGTTCAAGCGCCTGCACATCCACACGGTGCCCACGCTGCACTTCCAGTTCGACCGCACCACCGAGCGTGCGGCCGACATGAACGCGCTGATCGCCCGCGCGGTCGCCTCGCGTTCCAAGGACGACACCGAGTAACCATGAGCGCACCACGAGCACGGGTCGTGAGGCGCCCCGTGCACGGGGTGCTATTGCTGGACAAGCCGCGAGGTCTGTCCAGCAACGACGCATTGCAGAAGGCCAAATGGCTGCTGCGGGCCGAGAAGGCGGGCCACACCGGCACGCTGGATCCGCTCGCCACGGGCGTGTTGCCCCTGTGCTTCGGCGCGGCCACCAAGTTCAGCCAGCTCCAGCTGGAAGCGGACAAGACCTACGAAGCGGTCGCCGTGCTGGGTGTGCGCACCACCACGGCCGATGCCGAGGGCGATGTCGTCGAGCAGCGTCCGGTTCCCGCGATCGATACCGCGGCGCTCGACGCCGTGCGCCAGCGCTTCACCGGCCGAATCCGCCAGCTGCCCCCCATGCACAGCGCGCTCAAGAAGGACGGCAAGGCCCTGTACGAATACGCGCGGGCCGGGCAGGAGGTCGAGCGTGCCGAACGCGAGGTGTCGATCCACGCGCTCGAGCTGGAATGGCTCGGCCCGAACGCCGAAGGCCATCCCGCGCTTCGCATCGCGGCGCGCGTGAGCAAGGGCACCTACATCCGCACGCTGGGCGAGGACATCGGCCTGGCCCTGGGCTGCGGGGCGTATCTTTCGTCGCTGCGAAGGCTGGCGACCGGCCATTACGACGTGGCGCACTGCACCACTGTCGAAGCGCTGGAGGCGATGTCCGAGCAAGACCGCCTCGGGTGCCTCTTGCCCCCGCAGAGCCTCCTGGAAGGTCACGCGCCCGTCATGCTGGGCAGCGAGGATGCCGGGCGATTCCTCTCGGGGGTGCGTCGGCGCGGCGCCTGGCCTGATTGCGACGCGGTCGCGGTGTTCGGCCCGGGGGGCGCCGCGGGCTCGGTTCCGGCCGAGCCCTTCGACAAGCTCAGGGCGAACGGAATCGCGTCTGTTCCGGCCGAGCCCTTCGACAAGCCCAGGGCGAACGCAATGACGTCCGTTCGGGCTGAGCCTGTCGAAGCCCTCTCAACCACGCAGGGCGGGCGAAGCCGCGCGCTTTCGTCCGTCCTCCTCGGCACCGGCCACGTCAAGGCCGGCGAATTGATCCCGGGCCGGCTGCTGAGCCCCATCGAAATCCAGCAGATCCTGAGTTCGTGAGAACCCACCCAACCCCATGAGCAAGAAGCAAATTCGCAACATCGCCATCATCGCGCACGTCGACCACGGCAAGACCACACTGGTCGACCAGCTGCTGCGCCAGAGCGGCACCTTCGCCGAGCACGAGAAGGTCGTCGACACCGTGATGGACAACAACGCCATCGAGCGCGAGCGCGGCATCACCATCCTGGCCAAGAACTGCGCCGTGAGCTGGAAGGGCACTCACATCAACATCGTGGACACCCCTGGCCACGCCGACTTCGGCGGCGAGGTGGAGCGGGCCCTGTCCATGGTGGACGGCGTGGTGCTGCTGATCGACGCCCAGGAGGGGCCGATGCCGCAGACGCGCTTCGTGACCAAGAAGGCCCTCGCCCTGGGCCTGCGGCCCATCGTGGTCGTCAACAAGGTGGACAAGCCCGGCGCCGCGCCCGACAAGGTGATCAATGCCGCCTTCGACCTCTTCGACAAGCTCGGCGCCACCGACGAACAGCTCGACTTCCCGGTGGTCTATGCCTCCGGCATCAACGGCTGGTCCTCGCTGGAGGAGGGCGCGCCGGGCGAGCAGTGGGGCCCCGACATGTCGGCCCTGTTCGAGACCGTGCTCCAGCACGTTCCCGCGCACCAGGGCGATCCGGCCGCGCCGCTGCAGCTGCAGATCTCGGCGCTGGACTATTCCAGCTTCGTCGGTCGCATCGGCGTGGGCCGGATCAACGCCGGAACGCTGCGCCCCGCCATGGACGTCGTCGTGATGGAAGGGCCGGACGGCAAGAGCTACAAGGGCCGCATCAACCAGGTGCTGACCTTCCAGGGCCTGGACCGCGTGCAGGCCGCCGAGGCCGGCCCGGGCGACATCGTGCTGGTCAACGGCATCGAGGACCTGGGCATCGGCGTGACGCTCACCGACCCCGCCAACCCGCAGCCCCTTCCCATGCTCAAGGTCGACGAGCCGACCCTGACCATGAACTTCTGCGTCAACACCAGCCCGCTGGCCGGCCGCGAAGGCAAGTTCGTCACCAGCCGCCAGCTCTGGGACCGGCTGCAGAAGGAATTGCAGCTGAACGTGGCGCTGCGCGTGCGCGAGACGGACGAGGAGGGCGTGTTCGAGGTCTCCGGCCGCGGCGAACTGCACCTCACCATCCTGCTGGAGAACATGCGGCGCGAGGGCTACGAGCTGGCGGTGTCCAAGCCCCGCGTGGTCTTCAAGGAGATCGACGGCGAGCGCTGCGAGCCCATCGAGCTGGTCACGGCCGACATCGAGGAGCAGCACCAGGGCAGCGTCATGCAGGCCCTGGGCGAGCGCAAGGCCGAACTGTTGAACATGGAGCCGGACGGCCGCGGCCGCGTGCGCCTGGAGTACCGCATCCCCGCGCGGGGCCTGATCGGCTTTTCCAACGAGTTCCTGAACCTCACCCGCGGCTCGGGCCTGATCGCCAACATCTTCGACCGCTACGAGCCGCACAAGGGCGACATCGGCGGCCGCAAGAACGGCGTGCTGATCTCCATGGACGACGGCGAGATCTTCACCTACGCCCTGGGCAAGCTGGATGACCGCGGCCGCATGTTCGTCAAGGCCAACGACCCCGTGTACGAAGGCATGGTGGTGGGCGTCCACAACCGGGACAACGACCTGGTGGTCAACGCCACGCGCACCAAGCAGCTGACCAACTTCCGCGTGAGCGGCAAGGAAGACGCGATCAAGGTGACGCCGCCCATCACCCTCACGCTGGAGTACGCGGTGGAGTTCATCGAGGACGACGAGCTGGTGGAGATCACGCCCAAGTCCATTCGCCTGCGCAAGCGCTTCCTGAAGGAGCACGAGCGCAAGCGCGCGCTGCGCGAAGCGGCCTGAGGCGCGGCCCCGTGCGGGCTCGCGCCCCGGCGCGGGCCGCCATAATTCCCGGCGCCATGAAGCTCACCCATGCCCGCGCCGTGCTCCTGATGGTCGCCGTCACCCTGATGTGGTCCATCGCCGGCGTGGTCACGCGGCACCTGGAGCAGGCCCGCAGCTTCGAGGTGACCTTCTGGCGCAGCTTCTTCACCGTGCTCTCGCTGCTGGTGCTGCTGCCGCTGCTGCGAGGCTCGCAGGTGTTCGCGCGCATGCGCGGCGGCGGCCGCTGGCTCTGGTTGTCGGGCCTGTGCTGGAGCGTGATGTTCACCGCCTTCATGGTGGCCCTCACGCTCACCTCGGTGGCCAATGTGCTGGTGACCATGGCCCTCGGGCCGCTGGTCACCGCCCTCATGGCCCGCGTGTTCATCGGCCACCGCATTCCCGCGCGCACCTGGGCGGCCATCGTGGTGGCGGGCGCCGGCATCGTGTGGATGTATGCCGCCAAGCTCGCCGGCGGCGAACTCGCGGGCACGCTGGTGGCGCTGGCCGTGCCCATTGCGGCATCGATCAACTGGACCGTCGCGCAGCGTGCGCGCAGCCACGGGGCCAATGTGGACCTGGTGCCGGCGGTGCTGGTCGGCGCCACGATCTCGTCGCTCGCGACCTTGCCGCTCGCCTTTCCCTTCCAGGCCACCGGCCATGACCTGGGCCTGCTGGCCCTGCTCGGGCTGGTCCAGCTGGCCATTCCCTGCTCGCTGGCGGTCATCTGCGCCCGCGTGCTGTCCGCGCCGGAGATCGCCTTGCTCGGCCTGCTGGAAGTGATCTTCGGCATCCTGCTCGCCTGGGTGGGCGCCGGGGAGCGACCGGTGCCGCAGGCGCTGACCGGCGGCGTGCTGGTGGTCGGGGCACTGATGGCCAACGAACTCATTGCATGGAGACAACGCGCATGAACCCCTCGACCGACGTGATCGTCGAAGAACGCGGCCGCACGGGCCTCATCACCCTCAACCGCCCGCGCGCGCTCAACGCGCTGTCGCTGGACATGGTCCGCACCCTCACGGCCACGCTGCTGGACTGGGCGCAGGCAGAGCGCATCGAGGCGGTGGCGATCCGCGGCATGGGCAAGGACGGGCCCTTCAGCGCCTTCTGCGCGGGCGGCGACATCCGCTTTTTCCACCAGGCGGCGGTCAGCGGCGATGCGCGCATCGAGGACTTCTTCACCGAGGAGTACACGCTCAACCACCTGGTGCACCGCTTTCCCAAGCCCTACGTCGTGTTCATGGACGGCATCGTCATGGGCGGCGGCATGGGCATCGCCGGGCACGGGTCCGCCCAGGCGCTGCGCCTGGCGACGAGCAGCACCCGGATGGCCATGCCCGAGACGAACATCGGCCTCTTTCCGGACGTGGGCGGTGGCTGGTTCCTGGCGCGCTGCCCGGGCGCGCTCGGCGAGTACCTGGCGCTCACCGGCGAGGTGATCGGCGCCGAGGACGCGCGCCATGCGGGCCTGGCCGACGGCGTGCTCGCGGTGGACGCGTTGCCGGCGGCCTGGGAGCGGCTGGCCGAGGGCGGCGCGGCGGCCGTCGCGGCGCTGCGCGGCGAGGCCTCGCAGGCAGCGGCGACGGGCGCCAGCCTTGCGGCGTCACGGGCATCGATCGACCGCTGCTTCAGCCTGCCGGACGTCCCCGCCATCGTCGGCGCGCTGGAAGCGGCCGAGGACGACTGGGCACGCAAGACGGCGGCGACGCTGCGCAAGCGCTCGCCGCTGATGCTCCACGTCGTGCTGGAGCAGCTGCGCCGGGCCCGCGGCATGAGCCTGGCCGAGGACCTGCGCATGGAGCGCGGCATGGTGCGCCGCTGCTTCGAGCGCGGCGACGGCGGACACAGCGAGACCGTGGAAGGCATCCGCGCCCTGGCCATCGACAAGGACCACGCGCCGCGCTGGCAGCCGGACCGCATCGAGGCCGTCGATGCCGCCCTGGTGGCGCGCTTCTTCGACAGCCCCTGGCCGGCGCACGCGCACCCGCTGCGCGGGCTGGACTGACGGGATCTAAGGCTGCAGCGCCCGGTGGGTGAGCCGGGCCAGTTCCATGAGGCGCGGCCGGGGCAGGGGACCGGTGAGGGCATAGGCGAAGCCCCGGTCCACCCAGTAAAAGCTGGACGTGCCTTCGCCTTCCAGAAAGCGGAATTCCAGCGCCTGCCCCGCACCCGCCGGCGCCGCGCCCATGTAGAGGGTCAGCCGCTCGCCCGACGGGCCCTGGTACATGAACTGCGCCCGCGCGCCCGTCTCGCCCGGCAGGAGGCGTCCGCCGACCAGTTCGAAGCCTTCGGCGTTCAGCTGCGGCAGTCGCAGCGGCCGGCCCAGGCGGCGCGACAGCCACTGCACCAGGTGCTCCTGTTCGGCCGCGCCCACCTCGACCGGGTGCCGCTGCTCGGGGGCATAGACGGCATGCGCCACCAGCGCCTGGCGCGCGAAGCCGCCGGGGCTGGCGGACGAGGCGGATCCCCGCGTGGCCTGCCACTGCGCATGCCCCAGCCAGCCGACCGAGAAGGCCAGCAGCGACGCCGCGGCCATGCCGCCCCAGCCCCTGGCGCGGCGGCTTTGGCCGGCGCGTCGCTGCGCCGTGTCGGCGGCGGCCAGCAGGTGCGGCGGCAAGGGATCCTGCAGTGCCTCCGAGAGATGGGCGCGCAGCGCCTCACGCTGCGACCGCCACGCGGCCACGGCCTGCGCCGCCGCCGCGTCGGTTTCCAGCCGCGCCTGCACGCGCGCGGCCTCGTCCGGCGCGAGGCGGCCATCGACGTAGGCGTGCAGTTCGTCGTCGCCGGGCGGGGGAGGGGCGGAGGAAGGTGGGTTCATGCGCTTACTTCATGCGACGCAGGTGGGTCGGCCCGCTGCGCAGCGGGGCCGGCTCGTCCATCAGCTCGCGCAGGCGCGCGCGGGCGCGCGACAGACGCGACATGACGGTGCCGATGGGAACGCCGGTGATGCGGGCCACCTCGGCATAGCCCAGGTCCTGCAGGGTCACCAGCAGCAGCACCTCGCGCTGCTCCTGCGGCAGGCGCATCAGGCAGCGCTGCAGGTCGAGGGTGCCCTCAGTCGCCGCAGGCGGCGCGGCGAGATCGCCCACGGCCTTGTCGTCCAGCGGTTCGCTGGCCTGCCGCTTCGCGCGCCGCAGGCCGTCCACGAAGAGGTTGTGCATCACCGTGAACAGCCAGGCCCGCAGGTCGCTGCCCACGGCCCAGAGCCGCCAGCGCGAGCACGCCCGCTCCAGGGTGTCCTGCACCAGGTCGTCGGCTTCCCAGCGGTCCCCCGTGAGCGCGCGCGCGTAGCGGCGCAGGGACGCGATCTGGGCGACGAGTTCCTCGGACGGGGGCGAGCCGGGCATGCGGGCGGACGATGGCCTCAGGGCTTGGCGAGCTTCCAGACGTTGTTCACGCCGTCGCCGGTGCGGTCGCCCGCCTTGCTGTCCTTGGCCCAGAAGTAGAGCGGCTTGCCCTTGTAGGCCCACTGCTTGGCGCCGTCGTCCCGCGTCACCACCGTCCAGTCGCCCTCGGCCTTGGCGTCGCCCGTGGCCATGAGCGGCGGCCAGTTCGTGGCGCAGGGGCCGTTGCACATGGACTTGCCCGCGCCGGCCGGGTCGCGGTCGAAGGTGTAGAGCGTCATGCCGTTGGTGCCGACGAGTACGCCGTCCGCGGCCTTGGCGGGCGGCGTCTGGGCGAAGCTGGCACCGGCGGCCAGCAGCGCGGCAATGCAGAGGCCGCGCGGGAAGAAGGGGGTCATGGGGGGGTCTCCTGGGCAGGGAAGTTGGACTGCCCACCCGCATGAACGCCGGCGCCAGGACGTTTATTCCGCCGGCGCGTCATCTTTCTTCAGCGCTGGCGCTGCTTCATCACGCGTTCGACTTCGCGCTTGCCTTCGCGGTCGCGGATGGTGTGGCGCTTGTCGTGCTCGGCCTTGCCCTTGGCCAGCGCGATCTCGCATTTCACGCGCCCGCCTTTCCAGTGGAGGTTGAGCGGGACCAGCGTGTAGCCTTTTTGCTCCACCTTGCCGATGAGGCGCTTGATCTGCTCCTTGTGCAGCAAGAGCTTGCGCGTGCGCACGGCGTCGGGGTTGACGTGGGTGGAGGCGGTGCGCAGCGGGTTGATCTGGCAGCCGATGATGAACATCTCGCCGTTCTTGATCACCACGTAGCCGTCAGTGAGCTGCACCTTGCCCTCGCGCAGCGCCTTGACCTCCCACCCCTGCAGCACCATGCCGGCCTCGTACTTCTCTTCGAAGAAGTAGTTGTACGCGGCTTTCTTGTTGTCGGCGATGCGCGAGGAAGCGACTGGTTTTTGGGTCATGGGCTGACAGATGGGGCCCAGGCGGGCTCTCTACAATCCGTCGCGCCGGGGCCCGCATTCTCCATGAAATCCGTCCACAAGTCCGTCCTCATCTGGTACAGCGCCGAAGAGATGTTCGACCTGGTCACCGACGTTCCGGCCTACCCCAAGTTCCTGCCCTGGTGCGACGAGGCGCAGGTGCTCGCACGCGACGAGCACGACATGAAGGCGCGCATCGGCATCGCCTTCAGTGGCATCCACCAGTCGTTCACCACGCACAACCGGCACGTGCCGGGCCGCCGCATCCACATGAGCCTGGTGGACGGACCCTTCTCCAGCCTGGAAGGGCAGTGGGACTTCACGCCGGTGGGCGAAGAGAGCCAGCGCGCCTGCAAGGTGGAACTGAAGCTGGACTACAAGTTCCGCAGCGCCGCGCTGGCGGCCCTGGTGGGCCCGGTGTTCGACCGCATCGCCGGCAGCCTGGTCGATGCCTTCGTCAAGCGGGCCGAGCACGTGTATGGCTGATGCGGGCCGCATCCGGGTCACGCTCGCCTGGAGCCCGGGCCCGCGCGAGGTGCAGGAGCGGGTGCTGAGCTTGCCGGCCGATTCCTGCGTTGCCGATGCGCTGCGGGCGAGCGGCGAACCGGCCGAAGCGGACCGCGCATCGCTGCAGGTCTTCGTCTGGGGCCGCGCCGCCGCGCCCGAGCAGAAGCTGGTGGAAGGTGACCGGGTGGAGCTGCTGCGCGCGCTGCGCGTGGATCCCAAGGTGGCGCGCCGCGAGCGCTTCGTGCGCCAGGGCGCGCGTGGGGCGGGCCTCTTCGCCCGCAAGCTCGTTTCAGAGGGCGTGAACGACGATTCGGCTTAAGCGGGCTTGCACTCGCTCGCGATCACCTGGTCGATGCGCTTGGCTTCGGCTGCGCGACCGGAATCGTCGAGGATTTCGCGCTCGCCCTTGTCGTTGACGCGGGCCAGGCGGATGCCGGAGTCGAGCGTGGCCTTGGCCTGCCTGGCGCGGGTGCAGTTCTCGGCGCGGGTCTTGGCGATGGCCTCTTCTTCTGCCTTGCGTTTCTGCGCCTCGGCGGCCTCGGCCTGCTTCTTGCGCGCTTCCAGCTCCTTGTCGCGGCCGCTCGGGGCCGGCTTGGCAGCAGCCACTTCCTTGGTGCCCTGGGCCGGCGCCGCGGCAGCGGCCGGCGCGGGGTCGGCGGCCGGCGCGGCGCTGGCGCGCACGCCCGGCTGCTTGAGGATCTTGCTGGCCGGGATCTCCGGCGGCGGCGGCTGGTCGCTGAAGACGCGGCGGCCGCTGCCGTCGATCCACTGCCACTGGGCGGCAGCGAGGGCCGGCACGGCGAGGATCAGGGCGGCAAGGAGGGGGCGCAGGCGGGTCATCGCGGCAGTGTAGCGGCGCGGTTTTCCAAGCGCTACCGTGCGGTGGGGCGAGGGCGCCCAGGGCGGGTGCGGTGAGGGGCCAAAGATACAATTCGCGCTTTTGGAGCCTTCCCCCATGCGCCTTCTCGGACAAGCGCTCACCTTCGACGACGTGTTGTTGGTGCCGGCGTTCTCGCAGGTCCTGCCCAAGGACACCTCCCTGACCACGCGCCTGTCCCGCAACATCGTCCTGAACCTGCCGCTGGTGTCCGCGGCCATGGACACGGTGACCGAAGCGCGGCTGGCCATCGCCATCGCGCAGGAAGGCGGCATCGGCATCATCCACAAGAACCTCACGCCCCAGGAGCAGGCGGCGCACGTGGCCCGCGTCAAGCGCTACGAGTCGGGCGTGCTGCGCGACCCGGTGGTCATCACGCCGGGGCACACGGTGCGCCAGGTGCTCGCCTTGCAGGAGCAGCTGGGCATCTCGGGCTTTCCCGTGCTGGATGGCGGCAAGGTGGTGGGCATCGTGACCGGCCGCGACCTGCGCTTCGAGACGCGCTACGACGTGCCGGTGAGCCAGATCATGACGCCGCGCGAGAAGCTCATCACCGTCAAGGACGGCACCACGCCGGCCGAGGCCACGCAGCTGCTGAACAAGCACAAGCTCGAACGCCTGCTGGTCGTCAACGACGCCTTCGAGCTCAAGGGCCTCATCACCGTCAAGGACATCACCAAGCAGACCAGCTTCCCCAATGCCGCGCGCGACGACGCGGGGCGCCTGCGCGTGGGCGCGGCCGTCGGCGTGGGCGAGGGCACCGAGGAGCGCGTGGAGGCACTGGTCAAGGCCGGCGTGGACGCCATCGTGGTGGACACGGCCCACGGCCACAGCCGCGGCGTGGTGGAACGCGTGCGCTGGGTCAAGCAGAACTACCCGCAGGTGGACGTGATCGGCGGCAACATCGCCACCGGTGCGGCCGCACGGGCCCTCGTGGAAGCCGGTGCCGACGCCGTGAAGGTGGGCATCGGGCCCGGTTCCATCTGCACGACGCGCATCGTCGCCGGCGTGGGCGTGCCGCAGATCACCGCCATCGACAACGTCGCCACCGCCCTGCAGGGCACGGGCGTGCCCCTCATCGCCGACGGCGGCGTGCGCTTCTCGGGCGACATCGCCAAGGCCATCGCGGCCGGTGCCGGCACCGTCATGATGGGCGGCATGTTCGCCGGCACCGAGGAGGCGCCCGGCGAGATCGTGCTGTTCCAGGGCCGCAGCTACAAGAGCTACCGCGGCATGGGCTCCATCGGCGCCATGCAGCAGGGCAGCGCCGACCGCTACTTCCAGGAAGCCACCAGCACCAACCCCAACACGGACAAGCTGGTGCCCGAAGGCATCGAGGGCCGGGTGCCGTACAAGGGCTCGATGGTGTCCATCGTCTACCAGCTCGCCGGGGGCGTGCGCGCCGCCATGGGCTACTGCGGCTGCGCCAGCATCGAGGAGATGCGCACCCGCGCCGAATTCGTCCAGATCACCGCCGCGGGCATGCGCGAGAGCCACGTGCACGACGTGCAGATCACCAAGGAAGCGCCGAACTACCGCTCCGAGTGATTTGTCCGCGGCCGCGCGCCGCGTTCCACCCGCCGCCCGGGTGCGGCGGGCGACCCATTGCCCCGGGCACCCAGGACCCGTCCCACGCCATGCAACACGACAAGATCCTCATCCTCGACTTCGGCAGCCAGGTCACGCAGCTGATCGCGCGCCGCGTGCGCGAGGCGCACGTCTACAGCGAAGTGCACCCCTGCGACGTGGACGACGCCTGGGTGCGCGCCTACGCGGCCGATGGGCGCCTGAAGGGCGTGATCCTCTCGGGCAGCCACGCCAGCGTGTACGAGGAATCCACCGACAAGGCACCGCAGGCGGTCTTCGAGCTGGGCGTTCCGGTGCTGGGCATCTGCTACGGCATGCAGACCATGGCCCACCAGCTGGGCGGCAAGGTGGAGGGCGGGCACAAGCGCGAGTTCGGCTTCGCCCAGGTGCGGGCACGCGGGCATACGGAGCTCCTGCGCGGCATCGCCGACTTCACGACCGACGAGGGGCACGGCATGCTCAACGTCTGGATGAGCCACGGCGACAAGGTGGCGGAGCTGCCGCCCGGCTTCAAGCTCATGGCCTCCACGGGCAGCTGCCCCATCGCCGGGATGGCCGACGAGGCGCGGCGCTTCTACGCCCTGCAGTTCCACCCTGAGGTGACGCACACCGTGCAGGGCCGGGCCATCCTGGAGCGCTTCGTGCTGGGCATCTGCCAGGCGCGGCCCGACTGGGTCATGCGCGACCACATCGCCGAGGCGGTGGAGGCCATCCGCAAGCAGGTGGGCGACGAGGAGGTGATCCTGGGCCTGTCGGGCGGGGTCGATTCGTCGGTGGCCGCCGCGCTGATCCACCGCGCCATCGGTGACCAGCTCACCTGCGTCTTCGTGGACCATGGCCTGCTGCGCCTGAACGAGGGCGACATGGTCATGGACATGTTCGCGGGCAAGCTGCACGCCAAGGTGGTGCGGGTGGACGCCAGCGAGCGCTTCCTGGGGCAACTGGCCGGCGTGAGCGACCCCGAGGCCAAGCGCAAGATCATCGGGCGCGAGTTCGTCGAAGTCTTCAAGGCCGAGGCCGCGAAGATCAAGGAGACCCATTCCCGCCACGTCGCCTGGCTGGCCCAGGGCACCATCTACCCGGACGTCATCGAGTCCGGCGGCGCCAAGAGCAAGAAGGCCGTCACCATCAAGAGCCACCACAACGTGGGCGGCCTGCCCGAGCAGCTGGGCCTGAAGCTGCTGGAGCCCCTGCGCGACCTGTTCAAGGACGAGGTGCGCGAGTTGGGCGTGGCGCTGGGCCTGCCGCACGAGATGGTCTATCGCCACCCCTTCCCCGGCCCGGGCCTGGGCGTGCGGATCCTGGGCGAGGTGAAGAAGGAATACGCCGACCTGCTGCGCGCGGCCGACCACATCTTCATCGAGGAGCTGCGCGCCACCGTCGACCCGGCCAGCGGCAAGACCTGGTACGAGCTCACCAGCCAGGCCTTCACCGTCTTCCTGCCCGTGCGCAGCGTCGGCGTGATGGGCGACGGCCGCACCTACGACTACGTGGTCGCCCTGCGCGCCGTGCAGACCAGCGACTTCATGACCGCCGACTGGGCCGAACTGCCCTATGCGCTGCTCAAGAAGGTGTCCAGCCGGATCATCAACGAGGTACGCGGCATCAACCGCGTCACCTACGACGTGAGCAGCAAGCCGCCGGCGACCATCGAGTGGGAGTGAGTGGCACCGGCGCGACTTGCACCGCCGCGCGCCTGCCGTAGACTCCGCCCCCATGTCAGCACCCGGCGCCGCAGTCCTCAGCGTCGACCAGGCCCGCATGGTCCAGGGTCCGGTATCCATCATGCTCGGCAGCTGCGGGCCCCTGCGGCGGCCGCACGTGGCGCGCGGCATCGGTTGCTGCGTCTCGGCCGACCGGGGCACCGTCTCGGTGCTGGTGCAGCCCTCGGCCGCCGCCCAGGTCGTCGATGACGTGCGGGCCAACGGCCGCCTGGCCGTGGTGTTCACCGAACCCATCAGCCACCGCTCCCTGCAACTCAAGGGCAGCAACGCCCGCCTGGAGCCCGCAGGCGGCGGCGGGCGCGAGCTGGCACAGATCTGGGCCGGCGGCTACGCCCGCGAGGTGGTGGACCTGGCACCCCCCACCTGGACCCCCCAGCGCCTCATCGCCGCCCTGGTGCCGGCCAACCCTGACGACCTGGCCGTGCTGGTCTTCACGCCCGACGCCATCTTCGATCAGACCCCCGGTCCGCGGGCCGGGGAGCCGGCCGCCCATCCGGCCGCCCATTCGGCCGCTTGAGTCGCCGTGAACCCCATGCGCATCGAGCTGGCCGACATCCGCCACTGTTTCGAAGGCGCCATTCCCGCCGTCCTGGCCAGCGCCAACGCGCAGGGCGAGCCCAACGTGATCCTGGTGTCGCAGGTGGACTACCTGGACGCCTCGCACGTGGCCTTGTCCTTCCAGTTCTTCAACAAGACCCGGCGCAACATCCTGGAGAACCCGGACGTGCAGCTGATGCTGGTGCACCCGTACACGGGTCTGCAGTACCGGCTGGCAGCGCGCTACCTGCGCACGGAGTTCGAAGGGCCGCTGTTCGAGCGCATGAAGGCCAAGCTGGCGGGCATCGCCTCGCATGCGGGCATGAGCGGTGTCTTCAAGTTGCTCGGCTCGGACGTGTACGAGGTGCAGGACATCGAGCGCATCGCCTGTCCTTCCATCGGCGCGATCGAGGCGTTCGGCAACTGGCTCCCCGGCCTGCGCCGCTCGGCCGAGCGGGTGTCGCAGGCCGAGTCGCTGGCCGAGCTCTTCGACGCATTGCTGCAGTCGCTCGCGCAGGATTTCCGCGTTGCCCACGCCATGCTGCTGTTGCCGGACGGGCCGGGCCGCCGGCTCTACACCGTCGGCAGCCTGGGCTACGCGCAGTCCGGCGTCGGCTCGGAAGTGGGCATGGGCGAGGGCGTGATCGGGGTGGCGGCCCAGTCGCGCACGCCGGTGCGCATCAACCATTTCACGCAGGACGCGGCGTACTGCCGCACCGTGCGCGAGGGCCTGGGCGAGCCGGGCGCCGGCGCGCTGGAGCGCGAGATCGCCGTCCCCGGCCTGGCCGCGCCGCACAGCCAGCTCGCCCTGCCGATCCAGTCCGAAGGCCGCCTGCTGGGCGTGCTGTTCCTGGAAAGCCCGCATCAGATGGCTTTCGACGGGGACCTGGAGGATGCACTGGCCGTGCTGTGCACGGTGGCCGGCGGCCGCTTGTGCGCGCTGCAGCGCGAGTCCGAGGCCACGGAAGACGCCGCCGCCGCGGCGCCTGCGGCACCCGTGCCCCAGCCGCAGCGTCCCGCGCTGCGGGTGCGCTACTTCGAGGCCGACGGCAGCGTGTTTCTCGACAGCGACTACCTGATCAAGGGCGTGGCCGGTGCCATCCTCTGGACCCTGCTCAGCGAAGCGCAGGCGAGCGGGCGCACGGAGTTCACCAACCGCGAGCTGCGCCTGTCGCCCTCGCTGCGCCTGCCGGACGTCAACGACAACCTGGAGGCGCGCCTCGTGCTGCTGCAGCGCCGGCTGGCCGAGCGCCAGTGCGACGTGCGCATCGAGAAGACCGGCCGCGGGCGCTTTCGCGTGCTGCGGGAGCGCCCGGTCGAGCTCACGCACGTGCCTCGCTGACGAGACCCGGCACGGCCGGGATGCCCAGGCTGCGGGCGAGCTTGGACCAGTCGGCCTGGGTCAGGCTGTGGTTGGCGACCGCGCAGGCGGCGTCGAAGACGGGCGCCGGCGCGTTCGCCCGCATGCCGCCGAGCATGCCGGCGCGCTCCGGTGCATTGAAGGCCGGCATGAACCACTGCAGCAGCTGCATGGCTTCCAGCGGCGCGATGGCCGCGACGATGCGGCGTTCGACGTCCAGCAATTCGTCGTCCGTGTAGTGCGCCCAGAGGACGGCGTTGTGTTCGGTCTCCTCGCGGTGCATGTGGGCGAAGTCCTCGGAGGCGAACACGGCCAGCGCCTGGTACAGGCGGGCCAGGGCCGCCGCACGCTGCGCCACGGGAGCCTGCTCGACACGGTCCGCCAGGGCCGCGAGCCGGTCCAGCGATTCGGTGTGGTGCTGGTGCTCGTCCTGGGCGTGGCGCGTGCTGCCGGGCAGGGCGGCTTCCAGCAGCGGGTGCATGAACTGGTCTTCCTTGTGCAGGTGCGCGTGCGACATGGCCACCAGGTGGCGGACGGCCTGGGCGGCGGCGGCCGTCTCGGCCGGGTCCTGCGGATCGGCGCTGCCGACCTGCAGCAGGGTGCGGCACACGCCCAGGCGCAGCGCCTTGTGGATGCCGGCATAGCAGTCATGGCGCGGGGCGGTCGGCTGTGCGGCGGGCGAACGGCGGGTGGTTTCGGGGCGGGCTTCGAGCGTTTCCATGGGGGTCTCCAGTGCGGGGCGTGTTGGGAAGGCTGCACTGTAGGAATCCGGCCCGCATCGCGTTCTTAAGACCTCGGGCAGCAAACCTTAAAAGTTTCGGAAGGCGCGGGAGGGCGCGTGGCGTGCGGCAGGGCAGGCACAATCGGCGGCCATGTACCTCCCGGCGCACTTTCGCAGCGACGACCGCGACCTGGCCCTCGCGCTCATGCGCGAGCAGCCGCTGGCCAGCCTGATCTCCGTGGACGATTCGGGCCTGCCCTTCGTGAGCCACCTGCCGCTGCATGCGCCGGAACCGAAGGGCGGCCCGGCATCGCTGCAACTCCTGGGGCACTGTGCGCGGGCCAATCCTCATGCGGACCTGCTGCGCCGCCGACCGCGTGCGCTGGTGACTTTCCTCGGCCCGCAGGCCTACCAGTCGCCGCGCATCTATCCCGACCTGCAGCGCGTGCCGAGCTGGAACTACCTGGCGGTGCATTGCACGGTCGAGGCCCGCCTGATCGACGACCCCGGCGAGAAGGATGCCCTTCTCAAGCGCCTCATCGCCGACCACGAGCCGGCCTACGCGGCGCAGTGGCGCAGCCTGGACGAACGCTACACGCGCGGCATGCTGGCCGGCATCGTCGGCCTGGATCTCACGGTGACGCACTGGGAGTGCAAGCTGAAGTTGAACCAGCACCGCCCCGAGTCCCACGCCGCGCTGCGCGCGGGCTACGCCGCCGGTGGCGAGCAGGGGCAGGCGCTTGCGCGCTGGATGGACCGCTTGGGACTGAACGGAGACAAGGCATGCGACTGATCTTCGGCGTGCTGGCCCTGCTGGTGGCCCTGGGCGTGGTGGCGCAGCTCGCCCGCACGCAGCTGGCCGCCACCCGCACCGAACGCGTCGTGCCCGCGGCAGGCGAGGGCGCGGCGTCCCCGGGCGGTGGGGCGGTCGTGAGCCCGCGCCACCAGCCGCAGGAAGTGAAGCGGGCGGTCGAGGGACTCATGCAGCAGGCCCGGCCCATGCCCGAGGACAAGCCGTGAACGCAGCGCGCGACGAGCGCTTCATGGCCCTGGCCCTGGAGCAGGCCCGGCTCGCGCTCGCGGCCGGCGAGGTGCCGGTGGGGGCGGTGGTGGTGCAGGGCGAGCGCGTCGTCGGCACCGGCCGCAACGCGCCGGTCGGAGCGCAGGACCCCACCGCGCACGCCGAGGTGCAGGCCCTGCGCGAGGCCGCCCGCGCGCTGGGCAACTACCGCCTGGACGGCTGCGAGCTGTACGTGACCCTGGAGCCTTGCGCCATGTGCAGCGGCGCCATGCTGCACGCCCGCCTGGCGCGGGTGGTCTGGGGCGCCGCAGACCCCAAGACAGGCGCCGGCGGTTCGGTGCTGGACCTCTTCGCCCACGAGCGCCTGAACCATCACACGCAGGTCGCCGGCGGCGTGCTCGCGCCCGAATGCGCGGCACTGCTCGCGGACTTCTTCAAGGCGCGACGGCAGGACCAGCGGTCCGCCGCGCAGCCCCTGCGCGAGGACGCCTTGCGAACCCCCGAGGAACGCTTTCGCGACCTGCCCGGCTATCCCTGGGCGCCGCACTACCTGAGCGATCTGCGGTCCCTGGGCGGCCTGCGCCTGCACTACCTGGACGAAGGGCCGCGCGATGCGCCCCTCACCTGGCTGTGCCTGCACGGCAACCCGGCCTGGAGCTACCTGTACCGCCGCATGGTCCCGGCGTTCGTGGAAGCGGGCCATCGCGTGGTCGCCCCGGACCTCGTCGGCTTCGGCAAGAGCGACAAGCCCAAGCGCGAGGACGCGCACCGCTTCGACTGGCACCGGCAGGTGCTGCTGGAGTTCGTCGAGCGGCTCGATCTGCAGGACGTGGTGCTGGTGGTGCAGGACTGGGGCGGCCTGCTCGGGCTCACGCTGCCGATGGAGCAGCCACGGCGCTGGCGTGGGCTGCTGGTGATGAACACCACGCTCGCGACCGGCGAGGAGCCGCTGTCGCCCGGGTTCCTCGCCTGGCGCGAGATGTGCGCCCGCAACCCGGAGTTCGGTGTCGGCCGGCTCTTCGCGCGCGGCAACCCGCACTTGAGCGCCGAGGAGTGCGCCGCCTACGACGCGCCCTTTCCGGACCGCGGCCACCGCGCGGCGCTGCGGGCCTTCCCGCCCATGGTGCCGCAGCAGCCGGACGACGAGGGCGCGGCGGTGTCCCGACGCGCGCGTTCGTTCTGGTCCACCCAATGGTCCGGCGAGAGCCTCATGGTGGTGGGCGCACAGGACCCGGTGCTCGGCCTGCCGGTGATGGAGGCCCTGCGCCGCCACATCCGCGGATGCCCGCCGCCCCGCGTTATCGACGAGGCCGGCCACTTCGTGCAGGAGCATGGCGAGGCCATCGCGCGCGAAGCCCTCGACCATTTCAGCCACAGGCTTGCGAGCCGGGAATCGACTTGAGCAGCATCTACGTTTTCTCTCCTTCCAGCGCCGTGCGCGATCGCGCCGCCGCCCGCCGGGGCATCGCCCGCCTGAAGGCCCTCGGCCACGAGGTGGAGGTCGATCCAGACGCCTTCAGCAGCCACCAGCGCTTTGCCGGTGACGACGCGACGCGCCTGGCCGCCATCGGCCGCGCGGCCGCAAGCGGCGCGGACATCGCCCTCATCACGCGCGGCGGCTACGGCCTCACGCGGCTGCTGCCGGCCATCCGCTACAAGGCGCTGGCGCGCGCCATCGAGCGCGGCACGCATTTCGTGGGCCTGAGCGATTTCACCGCCCTGCAGTGCGCGCTGCTGGCGCAGGCGGCGGCGTCCACGTGGGCCGGCCCGGCGCTCGGCGAGGACTTCGGTGTCGAAGGCGAGCCCGACGACATCATGCTGGCCTGCTTCGACGACCTGGCGCAAGGGCAGGGCGAAGGCGCGGGCTGGCAGCTGCCCCGGGCCGAGGCGCGCGAGAAGGCCTTTCACACCGAAGGCGTCCTGTGGGGCGGCAACCTGAGCGTGCTGTGTTCATTGCTCGCAACGCCCTGGTTGCCCCAGCCCGAGCGCGGCATCCTGTTCCTGGAAGACGTCAACGAGCATCCGTATCGCGTCGAACGCATGCTCACGCAGTTGCTGCACGCCGGCGTGCTGGCGCGGCAGAAGGCCATCGTGCTGGGGCAGTTCACCAACTACCGGCTGGTGCCGCACGACAAGGGCTTTCGCCTGCAGACGGTGGTGGACTGGCTGCGCACGCAACTGAAGGTGCCGGTGTTCACCGGGCTGCCCTTCGGCCATGTGCAGACGAAGGTGCTGCTGCCTGTCGGCCGCACGGCGGAACTCGCCGTGGAAGGGCGGGACGCGCTCATGTTCTGGGGCCACGGCCACCCCCATCCCTAGCGGGGCGGGGCGCAGCAGCCCCTCAGCGGTGCGCGCTCGCGTGCGGGCGGGGGCGCATCGGCATGAGTCCGCCGAACATTGCCGTGATGCGGGCCACCTCGCGCTGCGCCCGCGCTTCGCCGACGGCGGCCGCACGCGCGGCCACGAGTTCGCTGCGCGCATACCAGAGCGCCTCGATGTCGTGCGCCGTGCGCAGGCGATCGGCCAGCCGCGGGTGTACGGCGTCGGGCGCGGAGCCCATCAGTGCCAGCATGGCCGCGCGGATTTCCTCGATGCGGGCATGCAAGTGTTCGGGCGACGGACCGGTGCTGTGGCCGAGCAAGGCGTACAGGCTGCTCTTGATGTTCGGTTTGAGCCATCGCATGGGGCGAGGGTACGTGACATCGTCGTTCGGCAGCAACTCGGCTGTGCGCGCCGCGCCACAGAATTCCCACGCCAGATCAATGACTTGGTGTCGATATGTAAGGCCATCTCTCAAAAATGGTCCGGATACTGAAATGCGGTTTACCGCATAATTTGCGCCTTTCAGGCGAAAACAGGCAGTAAACCGCATGACTTCCTACGATTCCCACTACATCGGCGGCCAATGGGTCCGCTCAGGCGGTGCGCCCATGCCGGTGCACGATTCCTCCACCGAGCAGGTCTTCGCCACCGTGCCAGCCGGCTCGGCCGCCGAGGCCGCGCAGGCCGTGCTCGCGGCACGTGCAGCCTTCGAGGCCTGGTCGACGCGACCCGTCGCCGAGCGTGCGGAGTACCTGGAGCGGATCGCCGCGGGGCTGAAGGCCCGCACCGACGAACTGGCCACGACGATCGCACGCGAAGTCGGCATGCCGCTGAAGCTTGCGCGGTCCGTGCAGGTCGGCGGACCGGTGTGGAACTGGGCCAACTTCGCCAAGGTGGCGCGCGAGTTCGAGTGGGAGGAGCGCGTCGGCAATTCGCTCGTGGTGCGTGAGCCGGTGGGCGTGGTGGGCTGCATCACGCCCTGGAACTTCCCGCTGAACCAGATCACGCTCAAGGTCGCCCCGGCGCTGGTGGCTGGCTGCACCGTGGTCCTCAAGCCCAGCGAGATCGCGCCGGTGAACGCCATGATCCTGGCCGAGGTGATCCACGAGGCCGCCCTGCCGCCGGGCGTCTTCAACCTCGTGAACGGCACCGGGCCGGAAGTGGGCGAGGTGCTGGCCACGCACCCCGAGGTGGACATGGTGAGCTTCACCGGCTCCACGCGGGCCGGCAAGCGCGTGTCGGAGCTGGCCAGCCAGACCGTCAAGCGCGTGGCCCTGGAGCTGGGCGGAAAGTCCGCCAGCCTCATCCTTCCCGACGCCGACCTGCAGGCGGCGGTGCGCGGCACCGTGTCCGCCTGCATGCTCAACAGCGGCCAGACCTGCTCGGCGCACACCCGCATGCTGGTGCCCGAGGCGCGCTACGAAGAAGCCAAGGAGCTGGTGCGCGCGTCCCTCGCACGCCTGACCGTCGGCCCCAGCCTGGAGGAGGGCAGCAAGCTCGGGCCTCTGGCGAGTGCCGCGCAGCGCGACCGGGTGCTGGGCTTCATCGCCAAGGGGCTGGAGGAGGGCGCCGAGCTGATCGCCGGTTCCGCATCGGCGCCGCAACGCGCGCCCGGCTACTTCGTCGAACCCACGGCGCTGCGGGTCCAGCCCGGTGACACGCTCGCGCGGGAAGAGATCTTCGGCCCGGTGCTGGTGGTCCTGACCTACCGCGACGAGGAGGAAGCCGTGCGCATCGCCAACGACACGCCCTACGGCCTGGGCGGCGCGGTCTGGGGCGGCGACGAGGCCCATGCCATCGCGGTGGCGCGCCGCATCCGCACGGGACAGGTGGACATCAACGGCGGTGCCTTCAACCCGAGCGCCCCCTTCGGAGGCTACAAGCAATCGGGCAACGGCCGCGAGAACGGCCGCTACGGCCTGGAGGAGTTCCTGGAATACAAGGCGCTGCAGCTCAAGAGCTGACGCTCAGGCGGGCGAGGGCGCCGGCCGCTCGTCGAAGGGCGCCGGCGGCTCGCCCAGCTCGGCGCGCAGGCGCGGCAGGGACTGCGGGTGCTCGCGCCGGATGAAGTCGATGAGCGCCTCGCGCACGGCGCAGCGCAGGTCCCAGTTCTGGCCCGAGGAGGCGGAGGTCACGAGCACGCGCAGTTGCATGGCGCGCTCTCCGGCTTCGGTGACCTGCAGCTTGCACAGGCGCCCGTCCCAGTCGGGCGAAGCCTCGCAGGCTTTCTGCGCGGCCTCGCGCAGGGGGGCGAGCGGCATGTCGTAGTCCACCCAGAGGAACACCGTGCCGATGATCTGCGAGCCGGTGCGGGTCCAGTTCTGGAACGGGTTCTCGATGAACCACTGCAGCGGGATGATGAGGCGCCGCTCGTCCCAGATGCGTAGCACGACGTAGGTGCTGGTGATCTCCTCCACGCGGCCCCATTCGCCTTCGACGATCAGCACGTCGTCGATGCGGATCGGCTGGGCGAGCGCGATCTGCAGGCCGGCGATGAGGTTGCTGAACACCGACCGCGCCGCGATACCGGCCACCAGGCCGACCACGCCCGCCGAGGCCAGCAGGCTCGCGCCGAGCTGGCGCGCGCCCGGAAAGGTCATGAGCACGAAGGCGATGCCGGCCATCAGCACCAGGCCCATCGCCGTGCGCGAGAGCACGCGCGCCTGCGTCTGGATGCTGCGGGCCGCGAGGTTGTCCTCCGTGTCGGCCGGATGCTTGCGGATGACGCCTTCGGCCAGCCCACCGATCGCGGACATGATCAGCCAGGTGAGGGCGGCGATCAGCAGGATGCCGTTGACATGCCGCACGCCTTCGATGAACGGCACCGTCGCCGGCGTGGCATGGAAGACGGCCTGGGTCGCCACCAGCGGCATCGCAAAGGCCGAGGGCCGCTCGATGCGTTGCTCCATCGCGGTGAGCACGACCGAAAAGCGCAGCACGCGCCGCACGATGGCGCGGCCGATGCGGTGCGCCACCAGGGCGAGCACCACGGCGATGGAGGCGGCAAGCAGCGGCCGCATCCAGGGCGAGAGATCAATCCATTCCATGAGTCGATGCAAGAAAAAGCGGCTCTCCCGAACCAGGGAGAGCCGCCCGATTGTGCCTTCGCAGGCTCAGCGGGCCGCGCGGCGAATCATGCCGCGCTGCGCGTCGTGTACTCGTGGGGCCGCCGCCAGCCGAAGTAGGCGGCGACGGCCGCCAGCAAAGCGTGCAGCCAGATGTCGTTGCCGTACAGCGGCACCAGTCCGAAGAGCGTGTTGAGATTGAATGCGGCGATGAGGCCCAGGACCATCAGCACCGCGTAGATGATCGCCGTGGCTTTCGCATAGCCGCGCGCAGCGCCCTCCGAGCCGGAAGCGGCCAGCCCCCAGACGCCGAACAGCACGTGCGCGAGGTTGTGCAGGATGTTCACGGCAAAGAGGCCCAGCAGAAGCCCCATCCAGCTTTGGACGGCCACGGCCGGGTGGGTGTGCGGCGCCACCAGCCCCGGAATGAACCCGGCAATGCCGATGACGAGGAAGAGGATCCCGTAGATCAGGGCGAATCGGCGTGTTCCAGTCATGTCGGCCTCCTTGAAGGTTGCGCGATGCCCGCAGGATAGGCAGCGAGCCGACACGCCCGTGTAGGAGACGACCCCTGCGTCGGCTTCGATCAGGCGACTGGCGGCGGGCGCCGCGGCGGCTTGATCCTCGTCAATCCACGACGTCGCCGCAGGCCCTAGGGTGTGCCGGACCCTACCACTGCGAGGAGCGCTGCCATGACTTTCCACCTGCGCCAGCTCCTGGTGCATCACGACCCCACCGTGGCCAGCAGGGCGCGCCTTCGCTTCGCGCGCGAACTGGCCGAGCAGCACGGTGCGCGGCTCGACGTCCTCTATGCCGTCCAGCCGAGCTTCGTGCAGGCGCCTTATGCCGCCATGCTGGCGCCCAGCGTGCTCGGCACGCTGGCGCAGGCCGACCAGGAGCGCATGCACCAGGCACGCGGCGCGTACGACGAGGTGGCCCGGGCCTGTGCCACGCGGGTGCAGTGGGCCGCCACCCATGATGCGCCGCTCGCGTTCGCCGTGGCCGAGCAGGCGCGCTTCGCCGACCTGCTGGTGCTGGGCCAATGGGACCCGAGCGATGCGCTGGCTCGCGCCGTGCCACAGGACCTGGTCGAAGCGGTGCTGATCGACAGTGGCCGGCCCGCCATCGTCCTGCCCTCGGCGGGCAAGTTCGCCGGGAGCCCGGCGACCGTGTGCATCGCGTGGAAACCTGGCGCGGAATGCGCGCGGGCGCTGGCAGCGGCCGTGCCTCTGCTCCAAGGTGCCCGACAGGTCCACGTGCTGAGCTGGGGAGAGCCAGCCGACGTTGCGGTCGAGGGGCACCGCCTCGACTTGCGCAGCTACCTAGCGATGCACGACATCGAGGCCTCCTTTCACCACGAAGGCCCCGCGCCGGCGCGGGGCGGCGACATCGGCGAGGCGCTGCTGTCGCGCGTGTGCGATCTCCAGGCCGACCTGCTGGTCATGGGCTGCTACGGCCATGGCCGGGCGCGTGAATGGGTGCTGGGTGGCGCGACACGCACCGTGCTGCGGTCGATGACGGTGCCGGTGCTGATGTCGCACTGACCGCGCCCCGCCGGCCAGGCATGCCGTCAACGCCGGCCTGTCGGGCACATCACGTTGGGTGGTGTGAGGCCGCGCAGGTACTCGGACTCTTCGTCCGCAGTGGCTGGCCGCACCTGGACGAGCCGCGCATGCCGGCCCTGAACCTCGGCCAGTTCAGCCGCCAGACGTGCCGTGCCGTCCACGCCGTCGGGAAGCGCCTTGTAGGCGCGGCGAGGCCGGCCACGCCAGGTGTAGTCCACGATCCAGAGGCGGCTGGTCTTGAAGAAAGTTGCCATGCGAAGGCGCCAAGTCTGCGCCGCCGCGAGGCGAGCGCGCAAGCCCGACCGGCCGGCGCTCAGGTGGAGCGATTCGGACAGGTATCGACGCCCAGCAGCGCATACAAGGGGCAGTAGCCGATCGCACCGGTGACCAGCGGCACGAGGCCGACGTAACCCCAAACGCCGATGGCGCCGGTCGCGGCCAGCGCAATCAGCACCAGGCCGAGCGCGACGCGCAGCGCGCGGTCCATCGTTCCTTCGTTCGTCTTCATGACAACTCCTTGCTGCAGGGACAGCCTGCAGGTGCAGCGTAGGTCGGTCTGGCCCGGGGCGCGATGATCCAGGTCAAAGCGCGCGCACGGGTCACACCGTCGAACGCGACGCAGGACGCGGATCGATGGGTGGATGGATCGGGTTCAAGAATACGATGTGCGTTATGTCAAATAAGATAAACGCGAACGTCCGCGGGCATGGGCATTCCTGGAGATCCGCGGTCCTGGCCACCGACGTGGCTGGGACCACCGACCGAACGCCGATGCGCGAAGCCGACGCTACCAGCGCCCCGCCGGCCGCTTCGTCCGCACGTGCTGCGAAATCAGCTCCGCCGAGTCGCGCCGGTTCGCCTTCATGGCGAAGTCCCAGGCGCTCATGCCGAGCTGGTTCTTCATGTTCACGTCCGCCCCGGCGTCCAGCAGCAGCTTCACCGCCTCGGGCGTGCCGTACATGGCGGCCATCATGAGCGGCGTGGTGCCGTTGGGAGACTCGGCGTCGATGAAGGCGTGGTGCTCCAGAAGCAAGGCCATGACTTCCAGGTGGCCGTGCGTGGCGGCGTAGTGCAGCGGCGCCCAGCCCGGCTTGTTGACGTGGGCGTCGCGCGCGATCAGCCGGCGCACCAGGTCCGTGTGGCCCTTGAGCGCCGCCATCATCAGCGGGCTTTCATCGGACTGGTTGCGCGACTCCACGTTGAGCCTGGGCCAGTCGACCAGCACCCGCGCGACCTTGAGCGAAGGCTCGCGCAGCGCCAGGTACAGGCCGCTCTGGCCGTCCGGCGATCGCGCGTCGGGGTCGAAGCCGCGCTGCAGCAGCGACTGCACGGTGGCGGCGTCGTCGCGCTTGATGGCCGTGAAGAAGTCCTCGTAAGAACCTGCACGCGCTGGAAAAATCCCAAGCACGACAGTCAGGTAGATGATGAACTTCAGGTAATTTCTCATGTGTTTGCGCGGCAACGGGACCCGTTCACTGGACTCCGAACAGGCGCTCGAAGTTCAGCGTGGTCTGCCGCCCCACGGCCTCCGCGTCCAGGCCACGCAGCTGGGCGATCTGGGCGGCCACGTAGGGCACGTAGGCGGGCTGGTTGGTCTTGCCGCGGTACGGCACGGGCGCGAGGTAGGGGCTGTCGGTCTCGATCAGCATCCGGTCCATGGGCACGAAGGCAGCGACCGCACGCAGGTCGGCCGCGTTCTTGAAGGTGAGGATGCCGGAAAACGAGATGTGGAAGCCCAGGTCCAGCGCGGCCCGGGCGACCTCGGCGGTTTCCGTGAAGCAGTGGAAGACGCCGCCGGCGCTGCCGGGCGAGCCGTCCTCGCCCTCCTCCCGCAGGATGCCCAGCGTGTCCTCGGAGGCGGCGCGGGTGTGGATGATGAGCGGCTTGTCCACCTGGCGCGCGGCACGGATGTGGGTGCGAAAGCGCTCGCGCTGCCATTCCAGGTCGGCCACCGTGCGGCCTCCCTTGCGGGTGTCCATGCCGTAGTAGTCCAGGCCGGTTTCGCCGATGGCCACCACGCGAGGCCGGCCCGCGCGTTCGACCAGGTCGGCCACGCGGGGTTCGGTGATGCCTTCATTGTCCGGATGCACGCCCACGCTGGCCCAGAAGTTGGGGTAGCCCATGGCCAGGGCATGCACGTCCTCGAACTCCTCCAGGGTGGTGCAGATGCACAGGGCTTTGTCGACCCGGGCCTGGGCCATGGCCTCGCGGATGGCGGGCAGATCGGAGGCCAGCTCCGGGAAGCTCAGGTGGCAGTGGGAATCGACGAACATGAAGGGCAAAGCATAGCCGCCGGCTGCTGCCGGGTCGCAGGCGCGCGGGAAATCAGATGGTCTGCGTGGGCCGCTCGGAGCTGAGATGGCTGCCGAGGATTTCCTCGATCTTGATCTTCAGCAGCTTGGACTTCTCGTCGGCGGGAAAGCGCACGCCGACACCCCGGGTGCGGTTGGCCGCGGCGCGCGGCGGCGTGACCCAGGCGACCTTGCCGGCCACCGGGTAGCGCTGGGTGTCGTCGGGCAGCGAAAGCAGCACGTACACGTCATCGCCGAGCTTGTAGTCGCGGTTGGTGGGGATGAACACGCCGCCCTCGGTGAAGAGCGGGATGTAGGCCGCGTACAGCGCGGCCTTTTCCTTGATGGCCAGCTGGATGACGCTCGGACGCGGGGTGGCAGTGGTGTTCATGGGGTGTCAGCCGCCCGAGTGTAGGGCGGTGCGTGCGCGACTCACAAGCGCTTCCAGCATCAGCCCGGGGTTGAAGGGGTGCTCGGCGGTGCGCAGCGTGGCGGCAAGTTCACGCCACCAGTCGCCCAGCGTGGAAATGGGCACGGACGCGGTGGGCAGGTCCGCCGGTGCGAAGAAGCGCGGCGGGGCGCCGGCCGCCACGGACAGCAGGTCGTGGCACAGCTTCTGCAGCGCCTGCACGGCCTCCGGCGGCGACAGGCCCTCCAGTGCAGTGACATCGCCCCGCGCGACGGCACGCGGCAGCCGGGCCCAGCGGCCGGCATCCTGTCCGGCCTGGTGGGCGCGCAGCGCGTCCTGGGGCCGGCCCCCGGCGGCACGCAGCAGTACCGGGGCCTCCAGCGCGGGGACGCCTTCACCGTGCAGCCAGGCCAGCGCATCGTCCTCGGCCGGCCAGGCCATCGTGTGCGACAGACACCGGCTGCGGATGGTGGGCAGCAACTGGTGAGCCGCCTCGGTGGCGAGCACGAAGCGCAGCGCGCCCGCCGGCTCCTCCAGTGTCTTGAGCAGCGCGTTGGCCGTGATGGCATTCATGCGCTCGGCCGGGTACACCACCACCACCTGCCCCAGCCCGCGGGCGCTGGTGCGCTGCGAAAACTCCACCGCGTCGCGCATGGCTTCCACGCGGATCTCGCGGCTGGGCTTGCGCTTCTTGTCGTCGATCTCCTGCTGGGCCTTCTCGGACAAGGGCCAGCCCAGCGCCAGCGCGGCCGTCTCCGGCAGCAGCATGCACAGGTCGGCATGGGTTCGCACGTCGATGGCATGGCAGCTCGTGCACTGGCCGCAGGCGCCCTCCTCGGTCGGCTGCTCGCACAGCCAGGCGCGCGCCAGGCCCAGCGCCAGCTCGTACTGGCCCAGGCCCGACGGCCCCTGCAACAGCAGCGCGTGGCCGGGCTGGCGCACCAGCGTGCGCAACTGCGCGGCGATCCAGGGAGCGTTCACCAGAAGCCCTTCGCGGCCACGGCGGCGCGCACGGCCGCCCAGACGGCCTCGCGCGGCTGCGACGCATCGATGCGGGCGAAGCGCGCCGGATCGGCCTCGGCCCGCCGTGCATAGCCCCGGGCTACCCGCTGGAAGAAGTCCAGCGGCTGCGACTCGAAGCGGTCGGGCACCCGCGCGCCGGCCAGGCGTTCGGCGGCGACTTCCGGCGCGAGTTCGAAAAGAAGCGTGAGGTCCGGCTGCCGGACGGCGCCGTCGGCGCGCGCCTGCACCCAGCGCTCCAGCTGCTCCAGCACCTGCACATCGAAGCCGCGGCCGCCGCCCTGGTAGGCGAAGGTGGCGTCGGTGAAGCGGTCGCAGACCAGCACCTCGCCACGCGCCAGCGCGGGCTCGATCACCTGCGCCAGGTGGTCGCGCCGCGCCGCGAACATCAGCAGTGCCTCGGTCAGCGGGTCCATGGCCTGCTCGAGCGCGAGCGTGCGCAGGGCTTCCGCCAACGGCGTGCCGCCGGGCTCGCGGGTGCAGGTGACGATGCGCCCCCGGTCGCGGAAGGCCTGGGCCAGGGCCTCGATGTGGGTGGACTTGCCGGCCCCGTCGATGCCTTCGAAGCTGATGAAGATGCCGCGGCCGTTCATTGCTTGCGCTGGTACTTGTTCACGGCGCGATTGTGCTCGTCCAGGTTCTCGCTGAAGTGGCTGCTGCCGTCGCCGCGGGCGACGAAGTACAGGGCCTTGCTCGGCGCCGGCTGCACCGCCGCCTGCAGCGCCTCCTTGCCAGGCATGGCGATGGGCGTGGGCGGCAGGCCGCCGCGCGTGTAGGTGTTCCAGGGCGTGTCGGCGCGCAGGTGCTCGCGCTTCAAGTCGCCCGTGAACGCATTGCCCAGGCCGTAGATCACCGTAGGATCGGTCTGCAGCGGCATGCCGATGCGCAGCCGGTTGTTGAACACGGCCGACACCAGCCCCCGGTCCTCGCCGCGCCCCGTTTCCTTTTCGATGATGCTCGCCAGGATCAGCGCCTCCTCGGGCGTCTTCGCCTGTGCGTCGGGCGCGCGCTGGGCCCAGGCAGCTTCGAGGCGGCGGTCCATGGTGCGCAGCGCGCGCTGGAGAACGGCCAGGTCGCTGCTGCCCTTGGAGAAGGTGTAGGTGTCCGGGAAGAAGCGCCCTTCGGGGTGCGTGCCCGCGCGGCCCAGCCGCTCCATGAGGGCCGTGTCGCTCAGCTCGCGCGTGTCCTGGCGCAGGCCGGTCTCCCTGGCCAGCGCGCTGCGCAGCTGCCTGAAGGTCCAGCCCTCCACGAAGGTGACGGACTGCAGGGCTTCGTCGCCCCGGGCCAGCTTGGCCAGTAGCGTGCGTGGGGTGGTGCCGGCCGGAATCTCGTAGCTGCCGGCCTTGATGTCCCGCGCCTGCCCCGAGAAGCGGAACCAGGCGTACAGGAGCTGGGGAGAGACCTCGACGCCGGCGTCGGCGACGGCCTGCGCCACCTGGCGCGGCAGCATGCCCTTGTCGATGGAGAGTTCCACCGTCGGCTGGGGCAGCGCCAGCGGCCGGTGCACCCACCAGAGGGACGCCGCGCCGAGGGCCAGCACGCCCAGCGAGACGACGAGAAAGAGGGACAACAGAACTCGCCGCACGGACTTGGACCCGGAACTGAAGGGGTGGTGAGCCGGGCATGATAATTCAGCGATGACCCGTACTCTGGAAGGCATCGCCCCCCTGCCCCACCTGGGCATCATCCGCGCCCTCGGCGAGGACGCGGCCCGCTTCCTGCAGGGCCAGCTCACGCAGGACTTCGTGCTGATCCCGCCCGGGCAGGCCCGCCTGGCGGCGTTCTGCAATGCCAAGGGCCGCATGCAGGCGAGCTTCGTGGGCGTGCAGCTCGCGCCGGACGACTTCGCGCTCGTCACCAGCCGCGACCTGCTGGCCCAGACCCTCAAGCGCCTGTCCATGTTCGTGCTGCGTGCCAAGGTGCGCCTCAGCGACGCGACCGAGGCCTTCGAGCTGCGCGGCCTGGCCGGCGAGCCGGCTCGGCTTGCCGGTGGCGCGGCGCCCGCGCCCTGGGTGCACGAGGTCGATGGTGTGTCCCACCGGGTCGGCCTCTACCGGGCGGATGGCGTGCCGCGCGCTCTCTGGCTCGCGCCGGCCGGAACGCCGCCTCCCGCCGGCGAAGCGCTCGACCCGGCGCTGTGGCAATGGGGCGAGGTGCGCAGCGGCGTGGCGACGCAGCTGTCCGCGCCCGTGTACGAGGCTTTCGTGCCGCAGATGGTCAATTACGAATCCGTGGGCGGCGTGAACTTCAAGAAAGGCTGCTACCCAGGGCAGGAGGTGGTCGCCCGCAGCCAGTTCCGCGGCACGCTCAAGCGCCGCGCCTTCGTGGCCCATGCCGAGGCGCCGCTGGCGGCCGGCGGTGAGCTGTTCCAGGCCTCGGACCCCGTTCAGCCCTGCGGCCTCGTCGTACTGGGAGCGCAAGCGCCTGCGGGCGGCTGGGACGCGATCGTCTCGGTGCAGCTCAGCGCCGCGCAGTCGGGCGACATCCACGTGGGCGCCGCCTCCGGCGCAGCGCTGGCCCTGCAGGGTCAGCCCTACCCCCTGCTCGAAGACATCTGAGGATCAGGCCGGCCTGCCCGGCAGCGGCGCGCTCATCTCCACGTGGGCGATGCCCGCCTCCTCGAAGCGTTCGCCGCGGGGGAGAAAACCCAGGCGAAGGTAGAAGGCCTCGGCGCTGCACTGCGCATGCAGCACGGCCTCGCGGTCACCGCGGGCGGCGGCCTGCGCCAGCAGTTCGGCCATCAAGGCGCGGCCGACACCGCTGCCCCGCAGCACCGGGTGCACCGCCACGCGGCCGATCTTGGCGGTGCCGGGTTCCGGCTGCAGCAAGCGCCCCGTCCCCACCACCTGGCCGAGCCGGTTGGTCGCCAGCACGTGCAGCGCGTCCTCGTCCAGCCCGTCCCATTCCAGCGACTGCGGCACGCCCTGCTCCTGGACGAACACGCGCGTGCGCAGGGCACCGGCGGCCTCGCCCAGCTCCGACCAGCGGCCGGCGCGCACCTGCACCATGGGCTCGCCGGCTTCGTAGCCGGTGAGGATGTCCCGCAGCGCTTGCGGCACCGGGCGCGAGGTCTGGGTCGCCGGGTCGGCGAACACGTACAGGAGCTCGCCCGTGATCAGCAGGCGATCGCCCCGGAAGATGGCGCCCTCGAAGCGCATGGAGCTGTTGCCGATGCGGGCGCAGCGCAGGCCGATCTCCAGCTGGTCGTCCATGCGGGCCGAGCCATGGAATTCGATGCTGGCCGTCTTGACGTACAGGTCGCCGTCCAGCTGGTGCATGGCTTCTTCATAGGGCAAGGCCAGCGCGCGCCAGTAGTCCGCCACCGCCGTGTCGAAGTACATGAGGTAGTGCGCGTTGAACACGATCTTCTGCATGTCCACCTCGGCCCAGCGCACGCGCAGGCGGTGGAAGAAGCGGAAGGCGGATCGGTCGAGGGGCTGGGGCTGGGTGGTCATGGCTTCAGGGCTTGGGACAGGGCGAGCGCGGCATCGCGATGCGCCGTGCGGGCTTCGGGAATGGCGCGGCCCATCTTGATGAATTCGTGCACCACGCCGCGGTAGATCTCCAGCTGCACCGGCACGCCCGCGGCGCGCAGTCGGTCGGCGTAGGCGATGCCTTCGTCCACCAGCGGGTCGCATTCGGCCAGGCCGAACCAGGCCGGCGCCACGCCCTCCACCTCGGGCGCGTTCAAGGGGGCGAAGCGCCAGTCCTCGCGCAGCGCGCGGTCGATGTAGTGGGCGAAGAACCAGTCGATCAGCGTGGCGTCCAGCAGCAGGCCTTCGCGGTAATGCGCGTGCGAAGGCAGCGTGGTGTCGCTCGCGCAGCCCGGATAGAACAGCAGCTGCAGCGCCAGCGGCAGGCCGGCGTCACGCGCCAGGAGCGCGCAGACGGCGGCCAGGGTGCCACCGGCACTGTCGCCGCCCACGGCCAGGCGCTCGCCGTCCAGGCCGCGTTCGCGGCCGTGAGCGGCCAGCCACTGCAGTGCGTCCCAGCTGTCGTTCACGGCCTGCGGGAAGCGGTGCTCGGGCGCGAGCCGGTAGTCCAGCGACAGCACGGCGCAGCCGCTGCGGCGGCACAGTTCGCGGCACAGCACGTCGTGCGTGGCGATGCTGCCGATGGTAAAGCCGCCGCCGTGGAAGTACAGCAGCGCGGGCAGGCGCTCGCCCTCCCCCGCGTAGAGGCGCACCGGCAAGGAATGGCCGTCCCGCGCCGTCACGTGGAAGTCCTCCACCCGGGGCAGCGGCGCCACCGGCAGCTCCAGCACGCCGGCGCTCTTCTCGTAGGCGGCGCGGGCCTGCGCGGCCGGCAGCGTGTGCAGCGGCGGATGGCCGGCGCGGGCCATGCGTTCGAGCACGGAGCGGGTGGCGGCGGTCAGTCGCGGAGGTGGCATGGGGGCAGCGTCAAACTGTGGCATCGTAACCGCGCGATCCGCACCGCCACCCCGAGGGAACAGGCCATGGCCTTCATCAACTTCGTCACCCAGATCCAGTTCGATTTCGGCGCCATCCAGCTTCTGAAGCAGGAATGCGAGCGCGTGGGTATCACGCGACCGCTGGTCGTCACGGATGCCGGCGTGCGTGAGGCCGGCGTCCTGCAGAAATGCCTGGACGCACTGCCCGGCGTACCGGTCGCGGTTTTTGACCAGACCCCCTCCAACCCCACCGAAGCCGCCGTGCGGGCCGCCGTGCAGCAGTACCGCGCGCATCGCGCTGACGGCCTCATCGCCGTCGGGGGCGGCTCGTCCATCGACTGCGCCAAGGGCGTGGCCATCGCCGCCACGCACGAGGGGCCGCTCACGCACTACGCCACCATCGAGGGCGGCTCGCCGCGCATCTCCGCGGCCGTCGCACCGGTCATCGCCGTGCCCACCACCAGCGGCACCGGCAGCGAAGTGGCGCGCGGCGCCATCCTCATCGTGGACGACGGCCGCAAGCTCGGCTTCCATGCCTGGCACCTGGTGCCCAAGGCCGCGATCTGCGACCCCGAGCTGACGCTCGGCCTGCCGCCGCGCCTGACCGCGGCGACGGGGATGGACGCCATCGCGCACTGCATGGAGGCCTTCATGGCCCCGGCCATCAACCCGCCCGCCGACGGTATCGCGCTGGACGGCCTGGAGCGCGGCTGGCACCACATCGAGCGCGCCACCCGCGACGGCAGCGACCGCGAGGCGCGCTTCAACCTCATGAGCACCTCCATGGAAGGTGCCATGGCCTTCCAGAAAGGCCTGGGCTGCGTGCACTCCCTCAGCCACAGCCTGGGCGGGGTCGATCCCCGCCTGCACCACGGCACGCTCAATGCGCTCTTCCTGCCGGCGGTGGTGCGCTTCAACGCCGAGGCCGAGAGCGTCAAGCGAGAGCGTCGGCTGGAGCGCATGGCGCAGGCCATGGGACTGGCCTCGGCGGGCGACATTCCCGCCGCCATCCGAGACATGAATGCGCGCATCGGGCTGCCCCAGGGCCTCGCGGAATTGGGCGTGACCCCGGCCCTGTTCCCCAAGGTGATCGACGGCGCGCTGGCCGACCACTGCCACAAGAGCAACCCGCGCTTGGCGTCGCGCGAGGATTACGAGGCGATGCTGGCGGCTTCGCTCTGAAACCATCCTCGGTCCAAGGCGCGCGAGGGCTGAAGCACCTTCCCCCTTAAAGGAAAGCTGGGATGGGAGGCCGCAAGAGAAGTGGCATGGCCGGCGCGCGGGCCCCCACCCCGCCCTCCCCCAGAGGGGGAGGGTGTTGCCGCCCCTTCCCCCTTTGGGGGAAGGCTGGGATGGGGGCCACGAGAGAAGTGGCGCTTCCGGCGCGCGCAGCCCCCACCCCAACCCTCCCCCAGAGTGGGAGGGAGTTGCTGCGGGATGGCCCCTTCCTCAAAGCGCCTCGAGCCGCCCGGCCTCCGGCCGCTGCAGCCACTGCGCGAATTCATCCGCCAGCTGCCGGCTGGCCGATACCGCCGTCTTCCACGCCTTCATCCGGCCCGCCAGGTCCGTTCCATAACGTTCGAAGTCGCTGCGGTCGGGCAGCTTGCCGTTGGGCAGTGAAGCCACCCACTGCGGGTCGGGCGCAAGCACCAGCGTGCTGTCCAGGAAATGCGTGGCCCGGTGCCGCCAGCGCAATGCCTTGTCCAGCCAGCCCGGCACCACCGCCTTCTGGAAGTGCGGATACAGCACCAGGCCCTGCTCGGCCCGCGCGGCGTAGTTCAGGTGCAGGTGGTAGTCGGTGATGCCGCCGTCCCAGTAGGCCCCGGGCGGCGCACCGGGGATGTCGTGCAGGGCCTGCAGCACGAAGGGGATGGAGCAGCTCGCCTGCAGGGCCGGCGCGAAGTTCGCGGCGGTCAGCGGCACCTGCCGGGTGCGGTAGTCGCTGCTGTCGAAGGGCAGCGGCGCCGGGCGGCCACCGGGTCCCGCAGCGGAGAACACCACGCGCTCGATCCAGGCGCCCATGGCCCTGCGGTGCACGCTGTTGGAGACGAACGCGGCGAGGTAGCCGAGGGGCGTACGCAGCTTGTGCTCCCGCCCCAGCACGTGCCGGCCGCGCGCGGTGACGATGTGCAGCCGAAAGCGCGGATGCGCCAGCAGCTCGCCCACCCGGCCGCTGTAGAAGTCGGCCAGGTTCATGCCGAAGCGCTCGCTGACGTGGGCCGCCGTGGGACGGGTGCGGCCCGGCTCCACCTCGTAGCTTTGCGCGATGTAGTCGCGTTCCAGGCGCTCGAACGCCAGGCCCGCCTGCGACAGGCACGCGGTCGCCATGCGCCAGGCGCCGATGGAGGCGCCCACCAGGTGCACCGGCTGCGTGGAGGCCGGCAGCCACTCGCCGAAGATGAAGCGGTCCAGCGGCCCGAGGATCAACCCCTTGGGGCCGCCGGCGGCGCCGGGAATCACGCCGATGTCGCTCGCGCCGAGCCCGTTGCGCTCGATGTGTCGCCGCGCCGCCGGCCCGGCGTAGAGGCGCAGTGCCCGGGCCACGCCTATTTGCGAAGGCCCTGCAGCTTGGCGAAGGCGCTGGCCATGGCCGAACCCACGGGGGGGTTGTTCGCGGCGCGGGTGGACTGGCCGCGTCCGGCGCCCTGGAAGCGGTTCTCGCCCCGCGCATCGCGCCCGCCCCGGCCGGCGGCTTCGCCCAGCTTCATGGTCAGGCTGATGCGCTTGCGCGCCGGGTCCACTTCCAGCACCTTCACCTTCACGATGTCGCCGGTCTTGACCACTTCGCGCGCGTCGTTGACGAACTTGTGCGAGAGCTGGCTCACGTGCACCAGCCCGTCCTGGTGCACGCCCAGGTCCACGAAGGCGCCGAAGGCGGCGACGTTGCTCACCGTGCCCTCCAGCACCATGCCTTCCTTCAGGTCGGCGATGTCTTCCACGCCCTCGTTGAAGCGGGCCACCTGGAAGTCGGGCCGCGGGTCCCGGCCCGGCTTTTCCAGCTCGCCCAGGATGTCCTTGATGGTGATGGCGCCGAACTTCTCGCTGGCGAACTGCTCGGGCTTGAGCGGCTTGAGCAGTTCGGGGCGGCCCATCACCTCCTGCACCGGCTTGCCGAGCTTCACGATGATCTGCTCGACCACGGGGTAGGTCTCCGGGTGGACGCCGGTCATGTCCAGCGGGTTGTCGCCGCCGCGGATGCGCAGAAAGCCGGCGCTCTGCTCGAAGGTCTTGGCGCCCAGCCCGCTCACGTCCATCAATTGCTGGCGGCTGCGGAACGCACCATGCGACTCGCGCCAGCGCACCACGGCCTTGGCCACGCTGCCCGAGAGGCCCGAGACGCGCGAGAGCAGCGGCACGCTGGCGGTGTTGAGGTCCACGCCCACGGCGTTCACGCAGTCCTCCACCACGGCCTCCAGCATGCGCGCGAGCTCGGACTGGTTCACGTCGTGCTGGTACTGGCCCACGCCTATGGACTTGGGGTCGATCTTCACCAGCTCGGCCAGCGGGTCCTGCAGGCGACGCGCGATGCTGGCCGCGCCGCGCAGGCTCACGTCCACGTCGGGCATCTCCTGCGAGGCGAACTCGCTGGCCGAATACACCGAGGCGCCCGCCTCGCTCACCACCACCTTCTGCAGGTCCGGCGCGCCCGCCGCGGCGCGGGCGGTGTTCAGGCGCTTGATCAGGTCGGCGGCGAGCTTGTCGGTTTCGCGGCTGGCGGTGCCATTGCCGATGGCGATCAGGTTCACGCCGTGCTTCTCGCACAGCTTGGCCAGGGTGAAGAGCGAGCCTTCCCAGTCGCGGCGCGGCTCGTGCGGGTACACGGTGGCGGTGTCGACCAGCTTGCCCGTGGCATCGACCACGGCCACCTTCACGCCGGTGCGGATGCCCGGGTCCAGGCCCATCACCACGCGCGGGCCGGCGGGCGCGGCCAGCAGCAGGTCGCGCAGGTTGTCCGCGAACACCTTGATGGCCACCTTCTCCGCGTCCTCCCGCAGGCGGGCGAACAGGTCGCGCTCGGTGGACAGGGACAGCTTCACGCGCCAGGTCCAGGCCACGCAGCGGCGGATCAGGTCGTCGCCCGGCCGCGCGGCATGGCTCCAGCCCAGGTGCAGCGCGATGCGGCCTTCGGCCACCGAGGGCTTGCCGGGTTCGGGCTCCACCGGCAGCACCAGACGGGCGTCCAGGATCTCCAGCTGCCGTCCGCGGAAGACCGCCAGCGCGCGGTGCGAGGGCACGCGGCCGATCGGCTCGTCGTAGTCGAAGTAGTCGCGGAACTTGGCGACATCGGGGTTGTTCTCGTCCTTGCCGGCGGCGAGCTTGCTGCGAAAGAGGCCCTCGGCCCACAGCCATTCGCGCAGGGACTGCACCAGGGCCGGGTCTTCCGCCCAGCGCTCGGAGAGGATGTCGCGCACGCCGTCGAGCACGGCGGGGACGGTGGTGAAGTCCTCGCCGCCCTCGCCCTTCTCCGCTTTCACGAAGGACAGGGCCTCCTGCTGCGGATCGAGCCCGGGGTCGGCAAAGAGCCGGTCGGCCAGCGGCTCCAGGCCGGCCTCGCGTGCGATCTGGCCCTTGGTGCGGCGCTTGGGCTTGAAGGGCAGGTACAGGTCTTCCAGCTCCTGCTTGGTGGGCGCCGCCTCGATGGCCGCGCGCAACTCGGGCGTGAGCTTGCCCTGCTCCTCGATGCTCTTGAGGACCGCCTCGCGCCGGTCATGCAGCTCGCGCAGGTAGCCCAGGCGCTGCTCCAGTTCGCGCAGCTGGATGTCGTCGAGCCCGCCGGTGGCCTCCTTGCGGTAGCGGGCGATGAAGGGGACCGTGGCCCCGGAATCGAGCAGGTCCACCGCCTGCCTGACCTGATGTTCTGCGACCTTGAGTTCGGCAGCGATCTGCCGCTCGATGCTGTGCATTCGGTGAACGTGAGGGGGGTTGGAAGGACGGGCGAGTTTGCCACAGCAGGCAGGCGCGACCGGGGACAGCAAGACGCGTCTTCCGCTGACAAGAAAGGCCCATCAGGCGCTCAAAAGATGCCAGTAAGTCCTGCAACACGGGAGTTCTCGCATGCGTCTTCGAAACGTCCTCTACATCGTCGCCGGCGTGCTGATCGTCGCGTTCGCGCTGCTGAACTGGCAGGAAATCACGCGGCCGACCACGCTCAACCTCGGCTTCGACACCGTCACCGCCCCACTGGGCCTGATCCTGCTGGGCCTGCTGCTGCTCGCCAGCCTCATCTTCATGGCCGCCAGCGCCTCCTCGCACACGCGCTACCTGATGGAGACGCGCCAGCACGCCAAGGCCATGCAGGCGCAGCGCGAGCTGGCCGAGAAGGCCGAGACCTCGCGCTTCGTGGAGCTGCGCCAGCACCTGGACAACCACCTGCGCGAATCGCGCCAGCGCGAGAGCAACAGCGCCTCCGAGATCGAGCAGACCGTCAGCCGCATCCAGCGCGAGCTGCGCCAGCAGGTCGAACAGGTGCAGCGCTCGCTGTCCACCCGCATGGGGGAGATGGAAGCGCGCCTGACGCGCCGCATGGACGGCGACAGCTACGGGCCCACCGATGCGGTGCCACGCCCCACGGGCGACGAAGTGCTGATCGCCGATGCGTCGCAGCCGGCGCCGCAGCCGCAGAAGATCGACCAGGCGGGCTGAGGAGGCCAGAGCGGCACGTCGACCGGGATAGGGCCCGCGTATCTCGTCGATACCTCCCGCGTCTTTGCCGCGCGGGGCTTCGGCTCGTAGTCTCCTTCTCCCACCCTGGAGACAACGAGCCATGAAGAAACTGATGACCGCGCTGCTGCTCGCCTGCTGCGCCCTGCCCACGTTCGCCGATCCGCTCAAGGTGCTGTTCGTCGGCAACAGCTTCACCTACACCCGGCCGCCCGCGCTCGGCTTCAATACCGAGAACGTCACCGACCTGAACCTGCAGAACGCCATCGACAAGCCCGCGGGCAGCGACCCGCTGCTGCCGCAGCCCTGGGGCGGGGTGCCCGGCATCTTCAAGGCCCTGGCCACGCAGGCCGGGCTGGACATCGACGTGCAGCACTCGCTGCGCGGCGGCGCCACCCTGCGCGGTCACCTGCTTAACACCAACCCCGCCGGCTGGGACCTGCGCGCCAACATCGCCTCGCAGACCTGGGACATCGTGGTCCTGCAGGGCAACAGCACCGAAGCCGTGAACCGTGCCGGTGGCGACTTTGCCCAGTTCAATACCTACGTGGGCCTGCTGAGCCGCTTCATCCAGGTGGGGGATACGCACAGCTACCGCGAACGCGACCTGTATCCGGGTGGAAGCAACGCGCAGCGCACCATCCCGCGAACCCGAAGGCGAGCGCCGAAACGGCGATCTACCTGTACCAGACCTGGGCCCGCCCCGACCTCACCTACCCCGCAGGCGCGCCTTACGCGAACGAGCCGCTGGAGACCATGACCGCCGACCTGGCCGCCGCCTACGCGCAGGCGGCCCTCACCCACCCCGGCGTGCGCGGCGTGGTGCCCGTCGGCGAAGCCTTCATGCGCGCCGTGCAGGCCGGCGTGGCCATGCGCAACCCCTTTGAGCCGACCCCGCGCACGGTGGACCTGTGGTGGCCCGAAGACCGTTTCCATCCCAGCGGCCACGGTGCCTACCTGAGCGGACTGGTGATGTTCGGCGCCCTGACCGGCATCGATCCGGCCTCCTTCAGCGCCACCGAACGGGCCGCGCGCGCGCTCGGCATCTCCGCGGTGCAGGCGCTGCAGCTGCAGTGGGTCGCCTCGCAGCAACTGAGCGCCTCGGGCCATGCGCTGCGCGCCCTGCCCTGCCTGGCGGCCAGCCAGCCGGCGGCGACCGCGAACGGCTGCGGGGCGCGGGCGCGCTGAGGCTTCAGGCCGTCCGCTTGACGCGGATCAATCCGCCCGCCCGAGGCCTGCCTACAGTGGGCGCGTGTCCGCAAGCACCGTCCTGTCCAGGCAGTCGCTGCCTTCGTCGGCCCGGCCGGCGCGCACGGGGGGGAGCCCTGAGCCTGCCGCCGCCATCGTCCTGCGGGCCCGCGGACTCGCCAAGACCTACGGCAGTGGCGACTCCGCCGTCCATGCCCTGCGGGACGTGGACCTCGATGTCCTGGCCGGCGAGTTCGTGGTCCTGCTCGGGGCGTCGGGCAGCGGCAAGTCGACGCTGCTGAACATCCTGGGCGGCCTGGACAAGCCCAGCGCCGGAACCCTGGAGTTCTGCGGCCATCCGCTCACCGGCATCTCCGACGACGTGCTCACCACCTACCGGCGCGAGCACGTCGGCTTCGTCTTCCAGTTCTACAACCTGATTCCCAGCCTCACCGTGGCCGAGAACGTGGCGCTGGTCACGGACATCGCCCGCGACCCCATGCCCGTGGACGAGGCACTGGCGCTCGTGGCCCTGGGGCCGCGGCGGAACCACTTTCCCTCGCAGCTGTCCGGCGGCGAGCAGCAGCGGGTGGCGATCGCGCGGGCCATCGCCAAGCGGCCCCAGCTCCTGCTGTGCGACGAGCCCACCGGCGCACTGGACTACGCCACCGGCAAGCTGGTGCTGGAGGTGATCGACCGCATCAACCGCGAGCTGCACACCACGGCCCTGGTCATCACCCACAACGCCGCCATCGGCGGCATGGCCGACCGCGTGATCCGGGTGGCCGACGGGCGCATCGCCAGCATCGAGCGTCCGCCGCGGCGCCTCAGTCCGGCCGAACTGGCCTGGTAACGCGATGCGAGCCCTGGACCGCAAGGTGCTGCGCGACCTGCGCCTGCTGTGGAGCCAGGCGCTCACCATCGCGCTGGTCGTGGCCTGCGGCATCGGCGGCTTCCTGGCCACCCTGTCGGCGGTGGACTCGCTCGCGCGGGCGCGGGACGACTTCTACGCGAGCGGCCGCTTCGCCGACGTGTTCGCCAGCGTCAAGCGTGCGCCGGTGGCCATGGCCGAACGCCTGCTGGAGATCCCGGGCGTCATCGACGCGCAGCCCACGGTCGAGGCGATGGCGCGCATCACCGTGCCGGGCAGCGCCGACCCGGTGATCGGCCAGCTGATCGGACTCGATGCGCGCAGCCCCCAGCGGCTCAATCGCGTCCAGTTGCGCTCGGGCCGCTGGCCCGAGGCCGGCAGCCGGCGCGGCGACGAACTCGAAGCGGTCGTGACGGAGAGCTTCGCGCAGGCGCATGCCCTGCGCCCGGGCGCGGCCGTCGCGGCGCTGATCGACGGCAAGCGCCGGACCTTGCGCATCGTGGGCACGGCGCTCTCGCCCGAATACATCTTCGGCGGCCTCTTCGGCATGCCCGACCTGCGGGCCTTCGGCGTCTTCTGGCTCGACCACGACGAACTCGCCGCGGCCACCGACCGCGTGGGCGCCTTCACGCGGGTCGCGCTCAAGCTCGCACCCAGCGCGTCGCTGCCCTTCGTGCTGGACGAGACCACGCGCCAGCTCGCGTCCCAGGGAGGCGCCCCCGCGCATGGGCGGGACGAACAGCCTTCCCACGCCATGCTGGACAACGAAATCCGCGAGCAGCAGGTCCTGGGCACGGTCCTGCCGGCCATCCTGCTGGGCGTGGCGAGCTTCCTGCTGCACATGGTCACCGCACGGCTGGTCGCCACCCAGCGCGAGCAGGTCGCCGCACTCAAGGCGCTGGGCTACCGCAACGCCTGGATCGCCCTGCACTACCTGAAGCTCGTCACGCCCATGGTGCTGGGGGGCTTCGTGATGGGCCTGCTCCTGGGCCACTGGATGGGACGGCAGCTCACGGGCCTGTACGCCGAGTTCTTCCGCTTCCCTAGCTTTCGCTACCAGCTCTCGCCGGCCCTCGCCCTCACCGGCCTGGGGCTGGTGGCCACGACCGCAGTGCTGGGAACGCTCACGGCGGTGTCCGCCACCGTGCGGCTGGCCCCGGCCGAGGCCATGCGCCCGCCCGCGCCGGGCCGCTACCGGCGCGCCCTGCTGGAGCGGCTGCCCGGCCCGCGTCTTTCGCCCCAGCTGCGGATGATCGTGCGCAACCTGGAGCGGCGTCCGCTGCGCGCGGCCGTCACCATCGGCGGCATGGCGGTCGCCGTGGCGATCGTCATCATGGGCCACTTCGTGCGCGATGCCATGGCCGCCATCATCGACACGCAGTTCAACCTCGGCATGCGCGGCGACATCATCGTCTGGACCACGGAGCCGGTCGACGCCGCCGCCGCCCGAGAACTGGCCCGCCTTCCCGGCGTGCTGCAGGTCGAGCCCGGGCGGCGCCTGGAAGTGCGGTTCAGCCACGGCGCCCGGCGCGAGAAGGGCCTGCTGGACGCGTACCCGCCCGTGCAGCAGCTCCAGCGCGTGGTCGATGTCGACCAGCTCGTGCGTCCGCCCGGCCGGCATGGCCTGCTCATGACCGACCGCCTGGCCGACAAGCTCGGCCTGGTGCCGGGCGACACGGTCACGGTGGAAGTGCGCGAAGGCCGCCGCGAGGTGCTCACCCTGGTGCTGGAGCGCACCGTGCGCGACATGATGGGGCTCAATGCGTTCATCGAGCGGGGCACCCTCAACCGGGCGCTCGGCGACGGCGACCTGGCCAACTTCTTCAGCCTGAGGACGGGCGCCGGCGCGGTGGACGCGGTGTTGCGTGCGACGCAGGAACTTCCCAAGGTGGCCGGCGCGTTCAGCAAGGCCACGCTGCTGCGCAACCTGCAGGAGGTCAGCGCCCGCAACGTGCTGATCATGGGCAGCATCCTCACCGCCTTCGCCGCGGTGATCGCCGTCGGGGTCGTCTACAACAACGCGCGCATCGCGCTGGCCGAACGCACCTGGGAGCTGGCCAGCCTGCGCGTGCTGGGCTTCACCCGCGGCGAAGTGTCGGTGCTGCTGCTGGGCGAGCTCGCCATCGGCATCGCGATCGCCCTGCCCCTGGGCATGGCCCTGGGCTGGGGCCTGACGCACGGCGTCGTCCACCTGATGCGATCGGACCAGTTCATGTTTCCGGTCGTGATCCAGGCCCGCACCTACGCCTGGGCCGCGCTGTGCGTGGTCGCCGCCGGTGTCGCCAGCGCGCTGGTGGTGCGCCGTCGCATCGACAGGCTGGACATGGTCGCCGCCCTCAAGACACGGGAGTAGAGACATGCGAAAGCGCACCCTCATCGGCTGGAGCATGACCTCGGTGGTCCTGCTCGCCGCCCTCGCCTGGGCCTTCGCCCCGCGCCCGGTCGCGGTCGAGACCGGGGTGGTGGGCTCCGGCCCCTTCGAGGAAAGCATCGAGGAGGACGGCCGCACCCGGCTGAAGGACCGCTATGCGGTGTCCGCGCCGGTCGCGGCGCGGCTGACGCGGATCGTGCTGCGCGAGGGGGACCGCGTGGCCGCCGGTGACACGGTGGCCGTGCTGCTTCCGGCCCTGCCCACCATGATGGACGAGCGGGCCGTGCGCGAAGCGTCGGCCCGCCATGCCGCCGCCACGGCCAGCGTGCAGCGCGCCCGGGCCGCGCTGGAGCGGGCCGCCGTGAAGGTGGAGGAAACCCAGCTCGAACTCCATCGCACCGCCAAGCTCACGGGCGAGGGCTTCCTTTCGGCGGCCCGGCTGGACAGCGCCCGCCTTGCCTTCGCCGCGGCCCAGCGCGACCACGAGGCGGCCCGCGCCGAGCAGGAGGTGGCCGTGCAGGAGCGGGAGCGGGCCGCAGCGGCCCTGCAGCCGCTCGGGGCGGCGACGCCCGCGCGTCCGCTCACGCTGCGCTCGCCGGTCGACGGCGTCGTGCTCAGGGTCGTGCAGCCCAGCGAGGCGACCCTGCCGGTCGGCACCGTGCTGATGGAAATTGGCGATCCGTCGCGCATGGAGATCGTGGCCGAGATGCTGACCACCGATGCCATCCAGGCGCAGCCCGGTCGCCGCGCCGTGATCGAGCGCTGGGGCGGCGAGCCCGTGCAGGGCCGCGTGCGCCGCGTCGAGCCCGCGGCCTTCACCAAGGTGTCCGCCCTCGGCATCGAGGAGCAGCGGGTGGCCGTCCTGATCGACCTGGATCACCCGCCGCCGGCCTGGGACCGCGTGGGCGACGGCTTTCGCGTGACCGCGCGCGTCGTGACCCGCAGCGTGGACGCGGCCACCCTGGTGCCCGTGGGCGCCCTGTTCCCCTACGCCGACGGCGGCCTGGCCGCCTACCGCCTGGAGAACGGCCGCGCGCGGCTGCAGCCGGTCGAGATCGGCGGACGCAATGCCAGCCAGGCCTGGGTGCGCAGCGGCCTGTCGCCCGGACAGGTCGTCATCGTCTATCCGCCGCCCACCGTGGCCGAGGGTGTGCGCGTTCGCGCGCGGCGCTGAGAGCCCGCGCACCGTCAGGACTGCCGCCATGCTCCCCGCCACCATGCGCGCCATGGCCGCCGACCCGTCCGGCCGGCGCCTCGTCGAGGTCGAGCGGCCGGTGCCCCGGCCCGGCCCGCACGAGCTGCTGCTGCAGGTGCTCGCCTGCGGCGTGTGCCGGACGGACCTGCACCTGATCGATGGGGACCTGCCGCCCCATGGGCACCTGGTCGTGCCCGGCCACGAGGTCGTCGGCCGGGTCGTCGCGCTCGGCAGCGCCGCGCATCGCTTCGCCCGGGGCCAGCGCGTCGGCGTGCCCTGGCTCGGCGGCACCTGTGGCGTCTGCCCGTACTGCAGCCAGAACCGGGAGAACCTCTGCGACCGCCCGGTCTTCACCGGCTGGGACCGCGACGGGGGGTTCGCCGAGTACGTGGCCGCCGACGAGCGCTTCTGCTTCGCCCTCCCGGAGCGCTACGACGACCTGCATGCGGCGCCCCTGCTGTGCGCCGGGCTGATCGGGCACCGGGCCTGGCGCATGGCCGGCAAGGGCGTGCGGCGCCTGGGCCTGTACGGCTTCGGCGCGGCGGCCCACCTGCTGGCGCAACTCGCCGTCGCGCAGGGGCAGCGGGTGTACGCCTTCACCCGTGCGGGCGACGCGCGCAGCCAGGCCTTTGCGCGTTCGCTCGGCGCCGCCTGGGCCGGCAGCGCGGACACGCTGCCGCCCGAGCCGCTGGACGCCGCCCTGCTCTTCGCGCCTGCCGGCGAGCTGGTGCCGCTCGCACTGCGCGCCGTGCGCAAGGCCGGCACGGTGGTCTGTGCGGGCATCCACATGAGCGATATCCCGTCGTTCCCCTACTCGCTGCTCTGGGGCGAGCGCTGCGTGCGCTCGGTGGCCAATCTCACGCGGGCGGACGGCGAGGACTTCCTGCGCCTGGCGTCGGGGCTGCCCCTGCAGGCGAGCGTGCAGGCCTTCGCGCTGGCCGATGCCGCGCAGGCGGTGCAGTCGCTGCGCGAAGGCCGCCTCGACGGTGCGGCCGTGCTCGTGCCGCACGGCGCTTGGCTGGCCGGCGACCGCGCTTGACCTGCGTCAGCAGCGTGCGGCGCCAACTGCATCAGCATGGCGGTGTCGAGCCTGACTTGCCAGCTCGCCGGACGCCCCATGAACCGAATCGATATCGCGCCGCCGCTTCCTCCCTCCGACTGGCACGCCAGCGAAGCATGCAGCGTGCTGGCCGCGCTGGACGCCGGACCGCACGGACTCGACGGGGCCGAGCTGGCGCGTCGGCAGGCGCTGCACGGCCTGAACCGGCTGGCCGAGGAGCGCCCCCCCGGAGCGCTGGCCCGCATGGCGCGTCAGTTCAACAACCTGCTGCTGTACGTCCTGATGGCGGCGGCGCTGGTCACGGCCTTGCTCGGACACTGGATCGACACCGTCGTGATCGCCGCCGTGGTGCTCGTCAACGCGGTGATCGGCTTCGTGCAGGAAGGCAAGGCCGAAAAATCACTGCAGGCGATCCGGCACCTGCTCGCGCCGCGCGCGCTGGTGCTGCGCGGCGGCCATCCGGAGGAAGTCGATGCGTCCCAGCTCGTGCCGGGTGACGTGGTGCTGCTCGCCTCCGGCGACAGCGTGCCCGCCGACGTCAGGCTGCTGCAGGCCCGCAACCTGCGGGTGGACGAGTCGGCGCTCACCGGCGAATCGGTGCCGGTCGAAAAGTCGCCGGAGCCGGTCGCGCGGGATGCCGTCCTGGGGGATCGCAGCTGCATGGCCTATGCCGGCACGATGGTGACCCAGGGCTGGGCCCAGGCCGTGGTGGTGGCGACCGGCTCCCGGACCGAGGTCGGGCGCATCGGCCGGCTGATGCAGCGGGTTGCGCCGGGCTCGACGCCGCTGCTGCGCAAGCTGGACCGCGTCGGGCGGCTGCTGACCGCGGTCATCCTGGTGGCCGCCGCCCTGCTGTTCGGCTTCGGCACGTGGATGCGGGGCCTGCCGGCCGGCGAAATGTTCATGGCCGCCGTGGGCCTGGCGGTGGCCGCCATCCCGGAAGGTCTTCCGGCCATCCTCACCATCGCCCTGGCCATCGGCGTGCAGCGCATGGCACGCCGCCACGCGGTCGTGCGTCGCCTTCCGGCCGTCGAGACGCTGGGCTCCGTCACCGTGATCTGCTCGGACAAGACCGGCACCCTGACCCGCAACGAAATGACCGTGCAGCAGCTCGTCTGCGAAGGCCGCACGTTCGACGTCGCAGGCGCGGGGTACGCCCCCGTGGGCGGCTTCAGCGAAGGCGGTCGGCCAATCGATGGCGAAGAACTCGCCAGCCAGGCGCCAACCGTGCTGCGCATGGCGCAGGTCGGGGCGCTGTGCAACGACGCCAGCCTGCACGAGGCGGATGGCGGCTGGCAGCTGGCCGGCGATCCGACCGAGGGTGCCCTGCTGACCCTGGCGATGAAGGCCGGCCTGCAGCCGGCCGCCTTGCGGGCCGCGCACCCGCGCGTGGACGTGGTCCCCTTCGAATCCGAGCAGCGCTACATGGCCACCCTGCACCCGAGCGGCGACGCCAGCGTGGTCCTGGTCAAGGGCGCTCCCGAACGCGTTCTGTCCATGTGCGCCCTGCAGGCCGGACCCGGTGGCGTGACGCAGCCGCTGGACGCGCCCTGGTGGCACGCGCAGGTGGACGCCCAGGCCCGCGCGGGGCGCCGGATCCTGGCGCTGGCGCAGCGCGAGCTGCCGACGGCCGGGCGGCTCGCCCGCGAGCACGTGGCGCAGGACCTGGTGCTCCTGGGCCTGGTGGGCATCATCGACCCGCCGCGTGCCGAAGCAGTGCGCGCCGTCGCGCAGTGCCGCGATGCCGGCATCCGCGTGCTCATGATCACCGGCGACCACGCCGTCACGGCCGCCGCCATCGCGGCCCAGCTTGGCATGGGCGAGCCCGGCGCGCTGGAGGCCATCAGCGGCCCCCGGCTGGAAGCCATGGACGAGGCCGCCCTGCGCGAGGCCGTCTCGCGCGTGCGCGTCTTCGCCCGGGCGAGCCCGGAGCACAAGCTGCGGCTGGTACGGGCGCTGCAGGCCAACGGCGAGATCGTCGCCATGACCGGCGACGGCGTGAACGACGCGCCGGCGCTCAAGCAGGCCGACGTGGGTGTCGCGATGGGGCGCAAGGGCACCGAAGCGGCCCGGCAGGCGGGCGCCGTGGTGCTGGCCGACGACAACTTCGCCTCCATTGCGCACGCCGTCGAGGAAGGCCGAACGGTGTACGACAACATCCGCAAGACCATCACCTTCCTGCTGCCGGTCAATGGGGGCGAGTCGCTGACCCTGCTGCTGGCGGTGCTTCTGGGCGTGAGCTTGCCGATCCTGCCGGCCCAGGTGCTCTGGGTGAACATGGTGAGTTCGGTGGCGCTGGCCATGGTGCTGGCCTTCGAGCCTACCGAGCCGGACGTCATGCGCCGGCCGCCAAGGCCGCCGGGCGAGCCACTGCTGTCGCGGTTCCTGGCCTGGCGGATCCTGTTCATCTCCACCCTCTTCCTCGCCGGAATCTTCGGCATGTACGAATGTGTCCTGCTCCGGGGCGGCAGCATCGAGGCCGCGCGCACGGCCGCGGTGAACACGCTGGTGTGCATGGAGGTGTTCTACCTGTTCAGCGTGCGCTACCTGACTTCGCGCTCCTTCACCTGGGTGGGCGTGCGGGGCACGCCGCGGGTGCTGGTGGCGGTGGGCGCGGTGTTCGTGCTGCAGCTGCTGTTCACCTTCGCGCCGGTCATGCAGGGGTTGTTCCGAACGGAAGCGCTTCCGCCGGCACTGGGGCTGCAGATCGTCGGCGTCGGCATGACCCTGCTCATCCTGCTGGAGGCGGAAAAGTACCTGCTGCGCCGCCTGCGGCTGCTGGGAGGTGCCCGTGCCTGAGCCGAAGCAATCCACGCCTTTCCCCCCGCCCTTGATCCGGGTCAAGGGCCGATGGGGCCGGCGCCTTTGATACTGGTCCCCAGGGCATCGCCATCCGGCCGCCCATGGCGCAAACGAAGGAGGTCAGCCCATGGCTCAGCAGGAAAGCTACGTCAGCTGGTTCGAAACGCTCGGGCGCGGCGACGTCGCGCGCGTCGGTGGCAAGAACGCCTCGCTCGGGGAGATGATCCGCAGCCTCAAGCGCGCGGGCGTGCGCGTGCCCGACGGCTTCGCCACCACGGCCGACGCCTTCCGCGACTACGTGGCGCGCAATGGCATCGAGGAAGGCCTGCGCGCGCGGCTGGCGGCCCACGCCAGTGGCGCGGCCTCGCTGCACGAGACCGGCGAGTCGATCCGTCGCCTGTTCCTGGACGGCGAGTTCCCGCCCGAGATCGCGGACGCCATCCGCGGCGCCTGGCGCGAGCTGTCGCGCCGCAGCGGCGTGGACGAGGTGGCGGTGGCGGTGCGCTCCAGCGCCACGGCCGAGGACCTGCCCGAGGCCAGCTTCGCCGGGCAGCAGGAGACCTTCCTCAACGTGCGCGGCGAACGCGCCCTGCTGGATGCCTGCCGCCGCTGCTATGCCTCGCTCTTCACCGACCGCGCCATCAGCTACCGCGAAACGCGCGGCTTCGATCACCTTCAGGTGGCGCTGTCGATCGGCGTGCAGCGCATGGTGCGGGCCGACAAGGCCGGCTCGGGCGTGATGTTCTCCATCGACACCGAGACCGGCTTCCCCCGCGCGGTCGTCATCAGTGCGGCCTGGGGCCTGGGCGAGAACGTGGTGCAGGGCGCCGTGAACCCCGACAAGTACCTCGTGTTCAAGCCCTTGCTGGACCAGCCGCAGCTTCGGCCCGTGCTGGAGAAGGTCCTGGGCGAGAAGGAGCGCAAGATGGTCCATGCCGCCGGTGGCAGCGGCCGCACGCGCAACGTGGACACCACCCGCCGCGAGCGTGAAAGCTACGTGCTGTCCGACGAGGAGATCCTCCAGCTGGCGCGCTGGGCGGTGGTGATCGAGCGGCACTACGGCTGTCCCATGGACATGGAGTGGGCCAAGGACGGCGACACCGGCGAGCTGGCCATCGTGCAGGCGCGGCCGGAGACGGTGCAGGCCCACGCCCTGTCCGGGGCGATGAAGGTCCACCGACTCAAGGACAAGCCAGGGCAGCCCCTGGTCACCGGCGCGGCCATCGGCCAGGCCATCGCGAGCGGCCCGGTGTGCGTGATCCGCAGCGCAGACGAGATCGAGCGCTTCCGCCCCGGCGCCATCCTCGCGACCGAGATCACCGATCCCGACTGGGTGCCCATCATGAAGCAGGCCGCCGGCATCATCACCGATCACGGCAGCACCACCAGTCATGCCGCGATCGTGAGCCGCGAGCTGGGCGTGCCGGCGGTCGTCGGCACCCGCAACGGCACCGAGGTGCTGCAGGACGGCCAGGAGATCACGCTGTCCTGCGCCGACGGCGACGTGGGCCACGCCTACGCCGGACGCCTGGCCTTCGAGGTCGAGGAGGTGGCGCTGGACCAGCTGCCGACGACCCGCACGCAGATGATGCTGAACGTCGCCAGCCCCGCCGCGGCCTTCCAGTGGTGGCGGCTGCCGGCGCGCGGCATCGGCCTGGCGCGCATGGAGTTCATCATCAACAACCTCGTCCGGGTGCACCCGATGGCGCTGGTGCATCCCGAACGCGTGCAGGATCGCGAGGCGCAGCGCGAGATCCGCGCCCTCACCCGGCGCTTCCCCAGCCCGGCGGACTACTTCGTGGACACGCTGGCGCAGGGCATCGCCAAGATCGCGGCGGCGTTCCACCCGCATCCGGTGATCGTGCGCCTGAGCGACTTCAAGACCAACGAGTACGCCCACCTCCTGGGCGGCGCCGGCTTCGAGCCGAAGGAGGAGAACCCGATGCTCGGCTGGCGCGGCGCCTCGCGCTACTACGACGAACGCTACCGCGAGGGCTTCGCGCTGGAGTGCCGCGCACTGCGCAAGGTGCGCGAGGAGATCGGGCTGGACAACGTGGTGGTGATGGTGCCTTTCTGCCGCACGCCGCAGGAAGCCGACCGCGTGCTGGCGACCATGGCAGACCACGGCCTCGCCCGGGGCCAGGCCGGGCTGCAGGTGTACATGATGTGCGAGATTCCCTCGAACGTGATCCTGGCGGAGGAGTTCGCAAGGCGCTTCGACGGCTTTTCCATCGGCAGCAACGACCTGACCCAGCTCATTCTCGGCGTGGACCGCGATTCCGCCGACCTCGCCTCGCTCTTCGACGAGCGCAACGAGGCGGTCGAGCGCGCGATCCGCGAGGCCATCACCAAGGCGCATGCGGCGGGCATCAAGGTCGGCATCTGCGGGCAGGCGCCCAGCAACCACCCGGAGTTCGCGGCCTTCCTGGTCGAGGCGGGCATCGACTCCATCTCGCTCAACCCGGACAGCTTCGTGGCCACCGTGCGGCACGTGGCGCAGGTGGAGGCCGCCGCGCGGCGCTGATCACTCCATGGTGTGGAACACGGGCCGCATGCCGCCCAGGCGCTCGAACACGCCGCGCTCGCCCCTCTCGCGCGCGATGCCGCTGCGCAATGCGCGCACCAGGCCGGCCAGCTCGTCGGAGACAGCGGCCATCAGGTCCTCGGCCGCGACCAGCCCGAGCACGCCGCCCTCGTCGTCCACGACCAGCAGGCGGCGCACGCCGGAGCGCTGCATGGCGTCCACGGCTTCGCCCAGGCCGGCCCTCGCCCGCACGCTCACCGGCGGGCCCTTGGCAAGCTCACCGATGCGCAGCGACGTGCGCGGCTCGTCGCGGCCGAGCACGTCGAGCGCCAGGTCGCGGTCGGTGACGAGGCCCCGCACCCGCGGAGGCTGCGCGTCGTCCACGACCACCAGCGCGCCCACGTGCGATTCGCACATCAGGACGGCCGCGTCCCGCACCGACGCCTGCTCGGCGATCGTGACGAGCTCGCGGCGGCAGAGTCGGGAGATTTCAAAGCTCATGACAGGTCCTCCAGGGCCGGTGTGTCGTCTCGCCCTAGTGTCCGGCCGCGTGCAGCGCCTCGGATCGCAGCGGGCCCCACGGACCGCTGGGGGTGCCCCTCAGCGTGGCGGCGAAATCCAGTGCCAGCGCGTCCGAGTGGCCTGCGAGCACGTCGGCGGCCTTGAAGGCGCAGGTGAGGACCGGGGCGCGGTGCAGGCGCCGCTCGACCTCCTGGAAGGCATTCAAGGCGCCGCCCGACCCCATCGTCACCATGACGGCGGCACGGTGGAGTCCGTCCCGGTGCTCCGCGATGAAACTGCGCATGGGGGCAGCCAGGCGGTAGACCCAGATCGGCGCAATGAGGATGACGGTATGGAAGTCCTCGGGTGGGGGGCCGTCATAGCGGACCGCGGGGCAGCGCTGCAGGAGCGAATCGAGCACGCAGCGCAGCATGCCCCCGGGGCCGCGGCGGGGGTGGCGGTCCGTCAGCAAGCCCATCGGCCAGCCCTGCTGCGAACAGAGGCGCTCGGCCAGCAGCCGCGAGGTGCCGGTCATGGAATAGACGACCACGAGCACGCTGTCCATGGCTCATGATGCCGGCGGCAGGGCCGTGGCCGTTTCGAGCCGCACGATGTGGTGCACGCCATCCGCATCCACGGCCTCGAAGCTGCTGACTTCGACACCCGCCTCGTCGACGTGGATGGACCGGGGCCGCAGCACCCGGTGCTCCAGCCCCTGCAGGAACAGCGTCAGCGTCTGCGCCTCGGGCTCCCAGCTCATGCCGGAGAGCGTGCTGTGCTCGGCGACGAGCCGATGCCCCAGCGCGGTGCCGGTCACCTCCACGGTGGCCCGCCGTTCGCCCAGATCGCGCGAGGCCTGGTCGAACCAGGCTTGCCACTGCTGCGGTTCCAGTTGCCTGATGGTCATGGACTTCCCCTCCTCCTGCCGGCTGGCGACCCATGCGGAGATGGTGGCCCAAGGATCGCGTGCGGATTTGACGGCAATCAAGTTGCTGCGTGCTTCTAGCGCCTGCGCAGCTGTTGGGCGGAATGCGCCAGCGCATCGGGCGCGTCGATCCACAGATGCCGCTGCCGCACCCGGATCCAGCGCCGCTTCTGGAACGATGACAGCGTGCGGCTGATGGTCTCCAGGGTCAGGCCCAGGTAGCTGCCGATCTCCGCACGCGACATCCGCAGGTGGAACTCCCGCCCGGAATAGCCTCGGGCCCGCAGCAGGCTCGCCTGCTCGACGAGGAAGGCGGCCACGCGGCCTTCGGTGCTCGCGTTGGCGAGCATCACCAGGTGGGCCTGCTGCCGCAGCATTTCCTGGCCCATGGCCTGGCACAGGGTGTCCTGCCACTCCACGTGCGACGCGGCGAGCTCGTGCAGCGTGGCCGTGGGCAGCACGCAGACCTCGCTGTCCTCCAGTGCCACGGCCGTACTGGTGCAGGGCTGGCCGGCCATGGCCTCCAGCCCCAGCAGGTCGCCGGCCAGGGCGATGCGCTCCACCTGCTCGAATCCGTCGCTCAGGATCAGCGCGGCCTTGAAGCTGCCATACCGGACCTGGTAGAGGGAGGGCAGCCGATCGCCCTGGTAGTAGAGCGTCTGGCCGCGCTTGAGCCGGCGCGGGCTGGCCGACCCCTTGTCGCGAAGCTCCGGCAGCTCGCACAGGGCCGGCATGGGGGACACGCCAGCCGGCGCCTCCATAGGCAGCGGCGCTACGTCGGGCGTGCGCGGCAATGGGGCGGAAGTGGGCGACGATCTGGCGAACATGATGACCTCCGGGCGAGGTGGGGGGCTCACCTCGGGCGCTTCCCATGATCTTGAGGATGCTGGCGCGCCGGCCCATGATCTACATCAAGGCTCCGGTCGATCCGGGCACGCTGCCGGCGCCACCGGCAGCGCGCCGGTGTCCCTGCCGGAACGCGATCACCCACAAGGACGAGCAAACGATGGCATGGGCACTGGCTTCGGCCCTGGCGCTGCTGCTGCTGGTCGTCGCGGTGCTGGTGGCCATCCTGTGGTCCATCCGGAGACAGCGCGATGTGCGCTTGCGCTTGCACAGCGCGGCCGGCATCGAGGAGCACCTCGTGCCGCTGGCCGGCGTCACCCTGGCGCCCCTGGTGGCGGGCAATGCCGTGCAACTGCTGGAGAACGGGCGCTACTTCGACGTGCTGCTCGAGCGCATCGGCCAGGCACGGTCGTCCGTGCACCTGGAGACCTTCCTGTGGAAGGACGGCCGGATCGGGCGCCAGCTGGCCGCGGCCCTGGCCCAGGCGGCACGTCGCGGCTGCGTGGTGCGGCTCATGCTGGACGCCAACGGCTGCCGCCGCATCGGGCAGGACACGCTCGCGACCCTGCGCGCGGCGGGTTGCCGGCTGGTGTTCTTCCACGACGGCGCGCTGCGCAACATCGGCGTCCTCAACAACCGGACCCACCGCAAGCTGGTGGTCATCGACGGCCGCGAAGCCTTCGTCGGCGGGCACTGCATCGTGGATGCCTGGGGGGGCGACGCCGAGGACCACCTGAACAACGCGGACCTCAGCGTGCGGGTGCACGGGCCGGTGGTGAACGCACTGCAGGGCGTGTTCAGCGAGAACTGGATCGCCGAGACCAGCGAGGTGTTCGGCAGTCGCGACGAGTTTCCCTGCCTGGCGCCGGCGGGCAGCGCCACCATCCATCCGGCCTACCTCAAGCCCGACGGTTCCGCATCCGCCGTCAAGATCCTGCACCACACCGCCATCGGCCTGGCCCGCGAGCGCATCCGCATCCAGAACCCCTACTTCATCCCGCAGCCCGCGGCCATCGACGCCTTCGGCGAAGCCGTGGCCCGCGGGGTCGACGTGCGCGTGCTGGTGCCCTCGACCGGCGGCTCCGACAACCCGATGGTGCAGCACGCGGCGCACCGCAACTTCGAGAAGCTGCTGCGCTGTGGCGTGCGGATCTACGAGTACCCGCACACGCTGCTGCACCAGAAGGCGATGACGGTGGACGGCGTCTGGAGCGCCATCGGGTCGAGCAACTTCGACGACCGCTCCTTCGAGAGCAACGACGAACTCACCCTGGGGATCCTGGACCGCGCGCTCGCGGCGCGGCTCGACGGCATCTTCGACCGTTACGTGCAACGAGCGCAGGCGCTGGACCTGGAAAGCTGGCACCGCCGCGGGGCCTGGCACAAGCTGCAGGACAACGCGTGCTACCTGTTCCACCTGTTGCTCTAGAACACCGCATGGCCGGCACAGGAGCGCATCACGTCGGCGAGGACGACTGCGCGCGCAAAAGGCCATGGCATCACCGGAAAGGCTTGACCGGGGGCAGGAGCCTACTCCGCCCCGGGCAGATATCAACCCGGCGAAAACTCCCCGGAGGACTATGGTTCTCCGGAAGGACACTTGCGCGCGATCAAGCTCACAGCCCGCAACGGCTGTCACGCTTTGCGCTCATCTTCCCCTCGGGTCCTGCTCTCGGGCGCGCCCGCCCTTCCATGGAAAGCGACAGCGAAGTGTTCGACCCCTTGCAGCCGACCCGCAGCGGCGAGGCCGCGCTGCGCGAAAGCGAGGAGCGCTTCCGGCTCACGTTCGACGAGGCGCCGATCGGCATGGCCGGCACGGACGGGCGCTTCCTGCGCGTGAACAAGGTGCTGTGCGAGATCGTGGGCTACACCGCCGAGGAACTGACCGGCCTCACCTTCCAGGCCATCACCCACCCGGAGGACCTGGACTCCGACCTGGCGCTCGCAGGCCAGCTCGCCCGCGGCGAGATTCCCCGCTACACGCTGGAAAAACGCTACCTGCGCAAGGACGGCAGCATCGTCCACATCCGTCTGAGTGGCTCCGTGCTGCGCGACGCGCAAAGCCGTCCCTTGCACTTCATCGCCCAGGTGGAGGACGTCACCGAACGCTGGCGCACCGAGCAGGCGCAGCAGTTCCTGGCCGAACTTGGGCCCGCACTGGATTCCAGCCTCGATTGCGAGCAGATCCTCGACCGGGTCGTCGCGCTGACGACGCGAACGCTCGCGGACGCCTGCATCGTGATCGACGCCTGCGCGGACGAGCGCCTCCTGCACAAGCGCGCGGCCTGCCGCGACCCGGCACGCCAGCGGATGGTCGAGCCGGTGCTGCACCTGACGCTGGACCCTGCCGGGCCCCACCTGCTCGCGAACGTCATGCGCGCGCGCCAGGCGACCCTGTTGCGCCACCCGTCCGACGAGTCCCTGGCCGCTCTCTCGCAAACCCCTGAACACCTGCGCCTGCTGCGGGCGTTGGAGATCGCCTCCTTGGTCGCGGTGCCGCTGGTGGTCGCAGGCCATGTGATCGGCGCCGTCGCGCTGATCGCATCCGCTGGCTCCCGTGAGCACGACGCGCGTGACCTGCTCCTTGTCGGGCAGCTGGGCTCGCGCATGGCCTTGGCCATGGCCAATGCCCGCCTGTATCGCATGGCCTCCGAAGCCAGCCAGCGGCGCGACGAGGTGCTGGCCATCGTTGCGCACGACCTGCGCAATCCGCTCAACGTGATCGCGACGCAGGCGGCCCTGCTGCGGCGTGCGCAGCACCGCCAGGCCATCGAGAGCGCCATCGCCGGCACCATTGGAAGCGCCGCGGTCCGGATGACGCGACTGATCGAGGACCTGCTGGACATCAGCCGCATCGAGGCGGGGCAGCTCTCGGTGCACGCGGCGCCGCTGGACACCTTGACGCTGCTGCGGGAGTACCTTGCCGCGCAGCAGGCGCCGGCACAGGCCGCAGCGATCGCGTTGCGGCTGGACGCGCCGCCGCAACTCGCACCGGTGCGGGCCGACCGCGACCGGCTGTTCCAGGTGCTGGACAACCTCGTCGGCAACGCGCTGAAGTTTGCGGGTGATGGCGGCCAGGTCACGCTTGGGGCCGAGGAGCGTGAGGGCGAGGTCCTGTTCTGGGTGCACGACACCGGCCCGGGAATCCCGGCGGAGCACCTTCCGCACCTTTTCGACCGCTTCTGGCAGGCGCACCGCGCGCGCCGCGACGGCGCGGGGCTGGGACTTCCCATCGCCAAGGGAATCGCGGAGGCGCAGGGAGGCCACATGGGGGTGGACAGCGCGCCAGGTCAGGGTGCGCGGTTCTTCTTCACCCTCCCCCGGGCCGATCGGTCCCCGGGTCAGCCAGCCGCCGGCGCGGCCAGCGGCATCACGAGCAGCACGAGCGCCGGGCGCGGCCCCGGGTTGTCCAGCCTGCGCGCCTCCCCTGGTGCGAAGCGGCAGGAGTCGTAGGGCCCCAGTTCCACCGTCTGCGGCGGCTCGTCCGGCATCTGCGCCGTGAAGCTCACGCGGCCCTCCAGCACGAAGTACAGCTTCTCCATGGGGGACGGGTCCAGCGTGGTGTGGCCGCCGGGGAGGATCTGGCTCATCCCCATCCACATCTGGGCGGAGGGGCCGGCCTCCTTGCCCTGCAGCCGCAGGCAGTGCATGTCGAAGTGGTTCGGCGCCTCGTAGGGCTGCGCCGTGTCGAATCGGGTCAAGTGCATGGCAGCTCCGGTTCAGGGATGAAGCACCACCCGGTCGGGGCTTCCGCCCAGCACCGCGCGGTACGCCTCGGCGGCCTCGTCCAGGCTGTAGGCGCGCGCGACGGGAAAGGGGCGCAGCGTGCCTGCCGCGAAGCCCTGGTGAAGGGCGTCCAGGCGCGTGGCCGTCTCCACGCAGTCCAGGGCCAGCGAGTCCACGCCGACGAAGGTGTGCATGCCCCGGTAGAAGGCGAAGATGTCGAAGGGCACCGCCCGGTCCTGGGTGGCGATGAAGATCTGCGTGCCACGCTTGGCCAGCGACTTGTTGCCCGCCTCGAAGTAGGGGCTGCCGACGGTGTTGAAGACCAGATCCGCGCCCCGACCGCCAGTCAGGTCGCGCACCGTGGCGGCGACGTCGCAGGCGCTCGCGTCGATGGCCTCCACCGGGGTGCACGCGAAGCCGGGATGCGGCCCGGCGCGGCGCTGCACCGCCAGCACGCGCGCGCCGGCCTGCGCCGCCAGTTGCACCGCCGCCTGCCCCACCTTGCCGTTGGCGCCCAGCACCAGAACCACCTGCCCCGCCCGCGGCCAGCCGCTGCGCAGGAACCCCTCGCAGGCGGTGGCGAAGGGAACGCCGACGGCGGCGGCCTCGTCCATCGAGAGGCGCGAAGGGATTGCCCGCAGGGCGGCCACCGGCAGCTCCAGGAAGCAGGCATGGGAGCCGTCGCGGGTGATGCCCACGTCGCCACCGGAGCCGTAGACGCTGCGCCCCAGCCACTGCGCCGGTCCCGCCACCACCGTGCCGGCATAGTCGCGGCCCGGCGTGCGCGGCCACGCGGCCTGGGGCATGAGGCCCAGGGCCGCCTTGGCGTCGCTGGGGTTGACGGCCGCGGCGGCGATGCGCACCAGGGCGTGGCCCGGCGCGGGCGCGCGCTGTGGCTGCTCTACCACCTGCGGGGCCACGGCGTCGATGGAATCGGCCTTGGCCAGCAGGCGCAGCGCACGGCCGGGCGTCGAGTCCTGGCGGGCGCTGGCTTCGGGTTGTTCTGGGAAGGTGCTTTCTTGCGTGGCCATCAATGCTCCAGTTGCAGCAAGCCGCGCGCCTCGCGGGCGCTCGCCACCTGGCCGCCCAGGCTTTCGATGATGTCGCGGGCCTTGGCCACCAGCTGCGCATTGCTGCGCGCCAGCTCGCCCCGGGCCAGGTAGATGTTGTCTTCCATGCCCACGCGCACATGCCCGCCCGACAGCCAGGCCTGGGCCACCATGGGGAACTCCATGCGGCCGATGCCGAAGGCCGTCCAGAAGGCGCCCGTGGGCAGCATCTCGCGGGCATAGGCCACGGTCTGTGGCGAAGGACCGAAGCCGTACTTCACGCCCATGACGAAGGTCCACATGCCGGGCCCCTCCAGCGTGCCGTCGGCGATGAGGTCCAGCGCCAGGTGGATGTCGCCGCTGTCGAAGATCTCCAGCTCCGGTCGCACGCCGGCCGCGCGGATGGCCTGGGCCATGAGGCGCACATTGCGCGGCGTGTTGATCACCACGTCCGGGCCGGAGTTCATGGTGTTGAGGTCCAGCGAGCACACATCGGGCCGGATGGCGGTGATGTGCTCCACGCGCTTGAGCGGCGGCAGCAGGGTGGTGCCGGGCGCGGCGACCTTGGGGTCCTCCTCGCTGGGGACGAAGCGCCCGCCCGGGCCGGTGGTCAGGTTGATGATGAGCTCGCGGTTCTCGCGGCGGATGCGGTCCACCACGTCCCGGTACAGCGCCACGTCCATGGAGGGGCGTCCGGTCGCCGGATCGCGCACGTGGATGTGGACCTGGGCCGCGCCCGCTTCCCCCGCGGCCAGGCATTCGGCGGCGATCTGTTCGGGCGTGATGGGCAGGTGCGGCGTGTGTTCGGGCTTGACCAGGTTGCCGGTCACCGCACAGGTGATGACGGTCTTCTGCGCCAGCGGATTCGTCCAGCTCACGGCAGGCTCCTCGCGTTCGGGCTCACAGGTGGCGCCCTCCGTCCACCACGAGGCGCGTGCCGGTCACGAAGCGCAGCGTGGTGGCCAGGGCCTCGATCGCGGCGGCCACGTCGTCGGGCTGTCCCACGCGGCCCAGCGGCGTGGTGGCCGCCGTCCTGGCATTGAAGTCGGCGCCGCGCCCGGGAACGAAGCCCGAGGCCACCACGCCCGGCGAAACCGAGACCACCCGCACCGCCGGCGCGAGCGCCTTGGCCAGCGCCTCGCCCACGATGTCCACGCCGGCCTTGGCCGCCACGTAGGCCAGGTTGCTGCCCGTGCCGGTGAAGCCGGCGATGCTGGACACGTTGGCGATGAGCCCGTCGCCGCTTTCCTTGAGCAGCGGCGCGAAGGCACGGATGGTCGCGAACACGCCGCGGAAGTTGGCCTGCATCAGCGCGTCGATGAGCGCGTCGTCCAGGCCGTCGAGGTCGGCGGCGGGCACCGGCCGGGTGAAGCCGGCGCTGTTGACGAGGATGTCGCAGCGCTTCCACCCCTCGCGCACGGCCGCGGCGGCCTGCACCAGGGTGGCGCTGTCGGTGATGTCGGCGCGCAGCGCGCCGTGGCGGCCTTCGGATGGCGCGGGAAGTTCGTCCGCGCGGGCCTGCGCGGCCTGCGGGTCGCCCCGGTGCAGCAGCACGCAGGCAGCGCCCAGGGCGGCCAGGCGCCGCGCCGTGGCCAGGCCGATGGCGCCCGTGCCGCCGGCGATGACGGCCACCTTGCCGTCGAGTCGGGTCTGGGGTTCGAAAGCCATGTCAGGGAATGGGGGGAGTGGGAAACACGGTGGGCCCGGGGACGAGCCGGAAGTCGCGCTGCAGCTCGGCGGCGCCCCCGGTGTCCTGCTCGGCGAGCTGCCCGACCAGCGGCTGCGTCACGCCGAACACCGGGTCCGTGAGGAGCGCATCCTCTTCGTCCAGGAAGACCTGCGTGACGAGCACGCGGTAGCCGGGCTTGCTGACCATGAAGTGCAGGTGCGCCGGCCGGTTGGGATGGCGCCGCTGGGCGCGCAGCAACTCGCCGCAGGGCCCGTCGGTGGGCACGGGGTAGCCGGCCGGAACCACGGTGCGGAAGTGGTAGGCGCCCTGTGCGTCGGTGCTGAAGCGTCCGCGCAGGTTCATGTCGGGCTGCTGCTCGTCCTGGTTCTCGTACAGGCCCACCGGAGAGGCCTGCCAGGCATCCACCGTCACGCCCGCCAGGGGCTCGCCGGATTCGTCGTACACGGTGCCGCGCACCAGCAGCTCGCGTCCGGGGGTGTCGCCGCGCGCGATGCTTTCGCCCGGCTGGCACACGGGCGCGTTCGCGCGCCAGAAGGGGCCGAGCAGCGCCGCATGCGTTTCGCCGCCGGGGTCCAGGTTGTTCTGTAGGGCAACGACCGTGGACACGCCCAGCAGGTCGGACGCCAGGATCACCTCGTTCTTGGTGGGGCCGGTGGCCTGGCCGATGCCGACCAGGAAGCCGATGGCGCGTTCGAACTCGGCCTCGGTCAGGCGCACTTCCTGCACGTAGGCATGCAGGTGGCGCACCAGGCCGCCCATGAGCTCGCGCAAACGCGCATCGGGCGTGTTCTCCATGGCCGCCAGCACGGCGGGCAGCACCGAATCGGGGGATGAGATCAGTCGCATGGCAACGGTCCGGCTGCAAACGTTTGCGGGATTGTGGGCGCCCCGACTGCCCCAACCGCCTCGGGTAAACCCGCGTTTCAAAGGTCTTGAGCTTTGCGGCGACCTCCCCAAGAATGGCGCAAACGTTTGCCACCCCTTCGCCACCCACTCCGTCCGCATGCTCCCTACCCCGCCAGTCACCATCCGCGACGTCGCCCAGGCGGCGGGGGTGCACGTGTCCACCGTCTCCCGCGCACTCGACCCGCGCCGCCGCGCCGGCGTGAGCGCCGAGATGGTGGAGCTGGTGGAGCGCACCGCGCGCCGGCTCGGCTACCGGCCCAACCGTGCCGCCTCGGCCCTGCGCACCGGGCGCACGCACACCATCGGGGTGCTGGTGCCGGACATGACGAACCCCGTGTTCCCGCCCATCCTGCAGGGCGTGGAGGGCTGCGCCGCCGCGCGCGGCTGCTTCGTGCTGGTGGCCAATGCCTCGGACCCGGCCATGGCAATGGGCGTGGTGGAGCGCATGCTGGCCCAGCAGGTGGACGGGATCGTGCTGGCCACCGCCGCCCGGGAGGATCCGCTGGTGGACTTCATCACCGCGAGCGGCCTGCATGCCGTGATGGTCAACCGCGCCGACGAATCCGGCCGCCTGCCCTCGGTGGTGAGCGACGACCGGCTGGCGATGAAGCTGGCGGTGGAACACGTGCTGCGCACGGGCTGCCGCCGCATCGCGCACCTGGCCGGCCCGCAGCACCTGCCCACCGGCGCGGGGCGCCTGCACGGATTCGAGCAGGCCCTGCGCGAGGCCGGGCAGAGTGCGGCCGGCGTGGAAACCTGCGAGTCCTACAGCCGCGAGGCCGGCCGCAGCGCCATGGCGCAGCTGCTGGCCCGCGTGGGCAAGCGCCTCGACGCCGTGGTGTGCTGCAACGACCTGGTGGCGCTCGGCGCCTACGACGCCCTGCGGGCCGCGGGCCTGCGCATTCCCGAGGATGTCTCGGTCACCGGCCACAACGACATGCCGCTGGTGGACATGGTCAACCCGCCCCTGACCACCATCGGCCTGCCGCACCGGGAGCTCGGCTGGCGCGCTGCGCAGCTGCTGTTCGAACGCCTGGACGGCACCTCCCTGTCCCCCGCCACCGTGGTGCTGCGCCCCGAGCTGGTGGTGCGCGCATCCACCCTCGCCCTGCGCGACGCTGCCGCCATGGCCGCGCCTCGCGCCTGACCGCCTCCCCACGAAGGACCCCATGAGCCAGAACCTCCTCATCAAGAACGCGACCATCCTGTCCATGGACCCGGCCGTGGGCGACTTCGCCGACGCCGACATCCTGGTCCAGGGCGACAAGATCGCCGCGGTCGGCCCGAACCTGAACGCCGGCGACGCCGAGGTGGTGGACGGCCGAGGGCGCATCGTCACGCCGGGCATGGTCAATGCGCACATCCACACCTGGGAGTACCAGCTGCGCGGCATCGGCTCCGACTGGGTGGGCAACCGCGACTACCACGCCAACATGCACAAGAAGCTCGCGCTGCACTACGAGGCGCGCGACGTGTACCTGGGCAACCTGCTGGGGGCGCTCAACCAGCTGCGAAACGGCACGACCACCATCGTGGACTGGTGCCACATCCTGCGCGACGCCGAGATGACCGACGTCGCCATCGATGCGCTGGAGGAGTCCGGCATCCGCGCCGTGTTCGCACGCGGCACCGTGAAGCCACCCGAGCGCCCCGGCGAGATCCCCTTCCACAAGAAGCCCTTCCCGCGCGAGGAAGTGCATCGCCTGCGCACCGGGCGCCTGGCCTCCGACGACCGCCTGGTGACGCTGGCCATGGCCATCCTCGGTCCCGACTGGGGCGAGTACGACGTGGCGGTGCACGACATCCGCCTGGCACGCGAGTACGGCCTGATCAACTCCGCGCACACCTACGGCCGCAAGGGCAAGCGCGTGGTGGAGGACGGCTACCCGCGCCTGGCCCGGGAGGGCCTGCTCGGGCCGGACCACAACATCGGCCACGGCAACTGCTTCGACGAGGACGAACTCAAGCTGGTGCTCGACGCCGGCTGCACCATCACGGCGACCAACCTCACCGAGATGCTCAATTACGAGCAGCCCGCCATGCTGGGGCGCATCGTGAAGTACGGCGCCACGCCCTCCATCGGCACCGACTGCGATCCCTACTTCAACAGCTCGATGCTGTGGGTCATGCGGCACGCCTTCCTGCACCAGCGCGAGCTGGACAACCGCAGCCTCTGGAAGGAAGGCCAGTGGCCGGCGAAGACGCAGCACTCCACCCTCACGCGGGACGCCCTCTACTGGGCCACCATGGGCGGCGCCAAGGCTTTCGGCCTGGACCGCAAGACCGGCTCCATCACGCCGGGCAAGCAGGCCGACCTGATCATGTTCGACACGCGGACCATGAACCTCTTCCCCGGCGGCGCGGGCGGCAACCCGGCGCACCTGGTGGTCATGTACGCCGAGACCTCCGACATCGAGAACGTGCTGGTGGCCGGCCGCTTCGCCAAGCGTGCAGGCCGCCTCACCTTCGACGCCCAGCGCCTCGAACGCCTGAGCGAGGAACTGCTGCACTCGCGGCTGCGCCTGTTCGAGCAGGGGCAGTTCCGCTGCGAGCCCGTCGAGCGCGGACCGCAGCCAGCGCACTTCCACATCTGAAACCGGGTCCGCCCGGCGCCTTCTCATCGACCCGTCCTCACAGGAGATTTTCACGATGACGAGCAGCGATTCGAACTTCTGGACGCGCCTTCGCGTCCTCCTGGCCGCCACGGCGCTTGCCCTTGCCGCCGCGCCCGCACTGGCGCAGCCCGCCGGCACGCTCAAGTTCGGCACCAACCAGCAGGTGGACGACTGGGAGACCCTCACCAAGGCCAACAGCACCTACACCTCCCTCATCTACGAGGGCCTGGCGGACATGGCCGCCGACGGCGTGACCCTGCGGCCCAAGCTCGCCGCCTCCTGGAAGGAAAGCCCCGGCAAGCTGGAGATCACGCTCAAGCCCGGCGTGACCTTCCACGACGGCACGCCCTTCGATGCCGCCGCGGTGGTGAAGAACCTGGAACGCGTGCGCGACACGCCCAGCCAGTGGCGCGGCGTGCTCAACCCCGTGGAGAAGTTCGTCGTGGTCTCGCCCACGCGCGTGGACATCCACCTCAAGCGCCCGGCCCCCAACCTGCTGCCCAACCTCGCGCGGCGGGGCGCCTACATGGTCTCGCCCAAGGCGCTGGACGACGGCAGCTACAAGACCCACCCGGTGGGCACCGGCCCCTGGAAGTTCGAGCCCAAGGACAGCGTCAAGGGCCTGCGCACCGTGGTGAACTGGTACGACGGCTACCACGACCCCAAGAGCGTCGGGCCGCGCCGCATCGAGGTCACCCACATCAACGACCCGGACAGCCTCTACAACGCGCTGCGCACCGGGCAGGTGGACATCGTCTGGACCAGCGCCTCCATCGCCAAGCGCGCCGAGCGCGAGGGCATGAAGACCACCTGGTTCCCCTCGGTGCTGTGGCACCTGCAGATGATGGACACGGTCAACACCTTCAACAGCCCCAAGCTGCGCAAGGCGATCTGCCACGCCATGAACCCGCAGGACTACCTGGACGCGGCCCTCGGCGGCAACGGCAAGGTGCACACGCAGCGCCTGCGCCAGGGCAACGTGGGCTACAGCCCGGACGTCAAGGGCTACCCGCACGACCTGGCCAAGGCCAAGGCGCTGATGGCCGAACTGGGCAACCCCAAGGTGGAATTCACCCTCGCCACCTTCGACAGCCAGCGCACCATCGCCGAGCTGTTCAAGGCGCAGATGGCGCAGATCGGCGTGGACGTGAAGCTGGACATCATGACCTTCGGCCAGTTCTTCAGCACCTTCCGCAGTGGCAAGTACCCGGCGGCCATCCTCACCGATTCGCAGGACACCGGCCCCTACGACTACTACCTCTATCACTTCGCGCCCACCGGCGCCGGCAACCCGCTCAAGACCACCTTCCCGGCCATCGAGTCGGCCGTGAAGGAGGCCCTCGCGGCGAGCGATCCGGCGGCGCAGAACGCGGCCTGGCAGAAGATGATCAAGGTGATCGACGACGAGGCCCTGGACTGCGGCTTCTTCGACTACACCGCCTACTGGGCCTACAACCCCAAGCGCATCGGCAACGTGAACTCGACGGTGGGCGACGTGGCGGTGTTCCGCTACCCGGAGGTCAAGGTCCTCGCGCCTTGAGTGCAGCGCCCATGACCCGCCAGACCTCCCGCATCCTGATCCAGCGAGCCTGCGTCCTCACCATGGACGCGGCGCTGGGCGACCTCACCGAAGGCGACGTGCTGCTGGAGGACGGCCGCATCACGGCCGTCGGCGACCAGCTGTCCGCCGAGGGCGCGCAGCGCATCGACGCGGCCGGGATGATCCTGATCCCGGGCCTGATCGACTCCCACACCCATATGTGGCAGGGTCCGCTCAAGGGCCTGGGCGCCGGCAACTGGGGCATGGCCGACTACCAGAAGCACGTGTTCCCGCTGCGCGAGAAGTTCGGTGCCGAGGACATGGGGGACGCGACCTTCGCCGCCGGCGTGGAGATGCTGGACAAGGGCACCACCACGGTGCTGGACTTCTGCCACAACGTGATGACGCCCGCGCACGCGGACCAGGCGCTCGCCGCGCACCGCCGCACCGGCCAGCGCATCGTCTTCGGCTACGGCATGCTGGGCAGCCACGGCGCCCCGGCCTCCGAGCAGGACTGGCGACTCGCGCAGGTTCGCGAGCTCGCCCGCACGCTGGACGCGAAGCCGACTTCGCTGCTGCGCCTGGGCATCGCCGTGGGTTCGCTGGAATACGTGGGGCTGGCGGCCATGCGCCGCGAGATCGAGACGGGACGCGAGCTGGGCCTGCCCATGAGCTTCCACCAGAACCCGCCGGGCCAGATCCGCGAACTGCACGCGGCCGGCCTGCTCGGGCCCGACCTGCTGCCCGTGCATGCCAACGTGGCCACCGACGAGGAACTGGCGGCCCTGGCCGCCTGCGGCGCCGGCATCTCCTTCACCGTCGAAGGCGAGTTCGGCGGCGGCCGTCCCATGTCCATCATCGGCCGCGCGCACCGCGCCGGCGTCACGCCCAGCCTGGGCGTGGACATTCCCTCGCGCGTGGCCATGGACCTGTTCTCGCAGATGCGCCTGACCTTCCACGTCATGCGGGCCGAGGAGGCGCTGGCCGAACGACTCGCAGGGCGCTGGCCGCTCGCGCGGCGGCCCGGAACGCCCCATGCGCAGCCCCGCCACATGCTGGAGTACGTCACCGTCAACGCCGCCCGCGCGCTCGGCCTGGGTGAGTGCCTGGGCCGCATCGCGCCCGGCTGCATCGCCGACCTGGTGCTGCTGCGAACCGATCCCTACGGCATGTCCGTGGGCGATCCGGCAGCGCACGTCGCCTTGCAGGCCAGCGCCTCGGACGTGGACACCGTCATCGTCGGCGGCGTGGTGCGCAAGCGCGGCGGCGAGCTGCAGGACATGGACCGCGCCGAGGCCGCCGCCGCCACGCGGCGGGTGCGCAGCCGCGTCCTGGCGCAGTGAGGCAGCGGGCCGGCCATGAAGCAGCTCCTGATCTCCCGCCTGCTGTCGGTGCTGCCCATCCTGCTGGCGGTCTCGCTCTTCACCTTCGCCCTCACCCGCCTCACCGCGACCGACCCGGTGGTGCAGATCCTCGGACCCGGCGCCTCCGAGCAGGACCGCATCGAGTACGCGCAGCGCCTGGGCCTGGACCGGTCGCTTCCGCACCAGTTCCTGGGCTGGGTAACCGACGCGGCCCAGGGCGACCTGGGCGTGTCCTACTACACGGCCCTGCCGGTCTCGCAGGCCCTGGCCAGTGGCATCAGCATCACGCTCACGCTGGCCGTGGCGGGCATGACGCTCGCGCTCCTCATCGGCATTCCCGTGGGCATCTGGGGCGCGGTGCGGCACGGCTCCTGGGCCGACCGGCTGGTCTCCATGGTGGTGGCACTCGGCCTCGCGGTGCCCAGCATCTGGCTGGCGCTGCTGCTCTCGCTGGTCTTCGCGGTGAAGTTGCAGTGGGTGCAGGTGGTGGGCTACACGCCGTTTTCCGACAGCCCCTTGCAGTGGGCGCGCGGCCTGGTCCTTCCGGCCTTCGCCTTGAGCGTGCACACGGCGGCGGTCATCGCGCGCCAGGTGCGCAGCGCCATGATCGAGGTGCTGCGCTCCAGCTACGTGCATGCGTTGCGCGCCCGCGGACTGCCGCAGCGGCTGATCGTCTCGCGCTATGCGATTCGCAACGCCATGGTGCCGGTGCTGAGCGTCATGGCCATCCAGATGTCGGTTCTGGTGGGCGCGAGCATCGCCGTCGAGCGCATCTTCGCCATTCCGGCACTCGGCACCCTGCTGATCGACAGCGTGGTGCGCGGGGATTTCCCGATCCTGCAGGGCGCCGTGGTGGTCATCGCCACCATCGTGCTGGCCGTCAACCTGCTCGCGGACATCGGCTACGCGCTCCTGAATCCCAAGGTGCGGCCCCAGTGAGCGCAACCACCCCCACCCCCGAAGCACTGGCACCGGACGGCGAGGCGCGCGCACCGCGCCGGCCCGGATGGCATGCCTTCATGCGCCCGCTGGCGCTGGTGCCGGCCGGCTTCCTGCTCCTGCTGCTGCTGTGCGCCCTGTTCGCGCCGGCCATCGCGCCGCACGACCCCTTTCTTCCCAGCATCAAGAACCGCCTGGCGCCGCCCGGCCCGGTGTACTGGCTGGGCACGGACGACCTGGGCCGCGACATGCTCTCGCGCCTCATCTTCGGCGCGCGCACCGCGCTGGTGGCTTCGTTCCAGAGCGTCTCCATCGGCCTGGTGCTGGGCGTGAGCATCGGGCTGCTCGCGGGCTACGTCGGCGGCTGGGTGGACCGCGCCGCCATGCGCTTCGCGGACGTGATGCAGTCGATCCCGGCGGTGCTGCTGGCGCTGGCCCTGATCGGCGTGCTGGGCAAGGGACTGGGCAATGCCATGCTCGCGGTGGGCCTGATCTTCTCGGTGAGCTTCATGCGCATCACGCGCGCCGTGGTGCTGGCCGAGCGCGAACAGCTCTACGTGGACGCCGCGCGGGTACTGGGCCTCCCGCCCCTGCATATCATGGTGCGGCAGATCCTGCCCAACGTGGCCGGGCCGCTGGTCGTGCAGGCGTCCATCGCCCTGGGCACGGCCCTGCTGATCGAGGCCATGCTGAGCTTCCTGGGCGTGGGCGCGGACAGCACGCAGGTCAGCTGGGGCGCCATGCTGGAGACGGCGCGCCAGTTCCAGAGCGAGCAGCCGCTCTTGCCCGTCATGCCGGGCCTGGCGATCACGCTCACCGTGCTGTCCTACAACCTGCTGGGCGACGTGCTGCGCGAGCGGCTGCTGCCCGGCGGCGGGCCGGTGGCGCGCGTTCGCGCGGGCGCGGCTGCGGCATCGGCGGCAGCGGCAGCCGCGGTGCCCTCCCCGGTGCAGCCCGAGGGCGCGGACGGCGGGGCCCTGCTGCAGGTTCGCGGCCTCACCGTCATGGCAGGCGAGTCCGAACTGCTCAGCGGAGTCGACCTGCAGCTGCGCCGCGGCGAGGTGCTGGGGCTGGTGGGCGAGTCCGGCTGTGGCAAGTCCATGACGGCCTCGGCCCTCATGGGCCTGCTGCCGCCCGGCGCGCGGATCGGGGCCGGGTCGGTGCGCCTGGGCGGACAGGAGCTGGTCGGCCTGCCCGAGGATGCCATGCGCCAGATCCGGGGCAAGCGCATCGGCATGATCTTCCAGGACCCGAACGCCGCCCTGTCGCCCGTGCACACCATCGGCACCCAGCTGGTGGACGCCGTGCGCGCCCACACGAAGGTGAGCCGGCGCGAGGCCCTGGCCCGCGCGGTGGAACTGCTGGAACTCGTGGGCGTGCCCGACGCCGCGCGCCGCATGAACGACTACCCGCACCAGTTCTCCGGGGGCATGGCCCAGCGCGTGGTCATCGCCGGCGCCCTGGCCTGCAAGCCCGAGCTGCTGATCGCCGACGAGCCCACCACCGCGCTGGACGTGACCATCCAGGCCCAGGTGCTCGACCTGCTGACCGAGCTGCGCGAGAAGCTGGGCATGTCGGTGCTGCTGATCACGCACGACCTGGGCGTGGTGGCCGACCTGTGCGACCGCGTCGCGGTCATGTATGCCGGGCAGATCGTCGAGACCGGTGGCGTGGAGGAGACCCTCACCACGCCGCGCCACCCCTACACCGCCGCGCTGCTGCAGGCCATGCCGCGCGGCCAGTCGGGACTGCGCAGCCTGGCCACCATTGCCGGACGCGTTCCGCCGGCCTGGGCGTGGCCGCGCGGCTGCCGCTTCCATCCACGGTGCCCGCGCGCCCTGCCCGCCTGCGCCGACGCATCGGTGCCGCTGGAGCACGGCGTGCGCTGCATCCGTGCCCAAGGCGACCCTGCGCCCGCGCCGGCGTCCACCTCCCTGGAGACCGCACGATGAGCACGCCGCTGCTGCAGGTGCGCGACCTTGCCGTCGAGTTCCGCCTCAAGCGCGGACTGCTGCGACCCGCGCGCACGCTCCAGGCCGTGCGCGGCGTGAGCTTCGACATCGAGCGCGGCCAGACCTACGGCCTGGTGGGCGAATCCGGGTCGGGCAAGACGACCATCGGCCGGGCCATCCTGCGGCTGGTCCCCAGCTCGGGCGGCAGCATCGTCTTCGACGGCCAGGACATCGGCGCTTTCGGCCGCCACACGCCGCTGGCGTACCGTCGCGACGTGCAGGTGGTGTTCCAGGACCCCATGTCCTCGGTCAACCCGCGCCAGAGCGTGGGAACGACGCTGGCCCAGGCCATCGCCCGCCACCGCCCCATGGACGCGGACGAGCGACGCCGGGAGGTGCGCCGCCTCGTCGACAGCGTGGGCCTGGCGTCCTACTACACCGAGCGCTACCCCCACGAACTCTCGGGCGGCCAGCGCCAGCGCGTCGCCATCGCCCGGGCGCTGGCGGTGCGGCCGCGCCTGATCGTGTGCGACGAGCCGGTGAGCGCGCTGGACGTGAGCACGCAGGCCCAGGTGATCAACCTGCTGGTGGACCTGCAGCGCGAGTTCGGCCTGAGCTACCTGTTCATCGCGCACAACCTGGACGTGGTGCGCCACATCAGCCACCGCATCGGCGTGCTGTATTTGGGGCGGCTCGTGGAACAAGGCGGCGCCGAGGCGGTGCACGGCGCGCCCAGCCACCCGTACACCCGCATGCTCATGGCCTCCACGCTGGTGGCCGACCCGAAGGTGCAGGCCCAGCGCTCGCGCGAGCGGCGCGGGCAGGTGCGCTCGGAGCTGCCCAGCCCGCTCGCGCCGCCGACCGGCTGCGCCTTCCACACCCGCTGCGCCTGGGCCGCCGAGAACTGCCGCACCGTGATGCCCCTGCTGCAGGCGGCGCCCCAGGCCGGCGTGCAGGGGGCCTGCCACCGCCTGCGCGAAGTCGCGGCGCCGCGCGCGGGCGCTCCCCTGGAAGGCGCTACCGCATGACCCCCCTCCTGATCCGCGGTGCCACCGTGCTCACCATGGACGCGGCCCTGGGCGACCTGCTGGACGCCGACGTGCGCGTGGAGCGCGGCCGCATCACCGCCGTCGGCCATGGACTGGCCGACGCCGGCGCCGAGGTGCTCGATGCACACGGCATGCTCCTGCTTCCGGGCCTCATCGATACCCACACCCACATGTGGCAGGGTCCGCTCAAGGGCCTGGGCGCCGCCATGTGGGGCATGGCGGACTACCACCGCCACATCTTCTCCCTGAGGGAAGCCTTCACGGCCGAGGACATGGCCGACGCCACCTTCGCCACCGGCGTGGAGATGCTGGACAACGGCATCACCACCGCGCTGGACTTCTGCCACAACGTGATGAGCCCGGCGCATGCCGAGCGCTCGATCGAGGCGCACGCCCGCACCGGCCAGCGCGTGCTGTTTGCCTACGGCATGCTGGGCAGCATCGACAAGCTGCAGGCCGAGCACGGCTGGCGCATGGAACAGGTGCGCGGGCTGGCGCGAACGCAGCCGAGCGATCCCGCGGCCATGGTGCGCCTGGGCGTGGCGCTCGCCTCGCTGGAGTACGCCGGCCTGCCCCTGTTCCGGCAGGAGGTGGAGCTGGCGCGCGAGCTGGGCCTGCCCATGAGCTTCCACCAGAACGTGGCCGGGCAGGTGCACGAGCTGCACGGGGCGGGGCTGCTCGGGCCGGACCTGCTGCCGGTGCACTGCAACCCCATCCTGGACGCCGAGCTGGAGCTGGTGGCGCAGGCGGGATGCGGCATCTCCTTCACGCCCGAGAGCGAGGTGGGCGACGGCCGCGACACCGCCGTCATCGCCCGTGCCCACCGGCGCGGCATCACGCCCAGCCTGGGCGTGGACGTGCCGTCCCGGGTGGCGCTGGACCTGTTCTCGCAGATGAAGCTCACCTTCTGGCTGCTGCGCCAGGAGGAAGCCGCCGCCGAGCGCGCCGCCGGACGCTGGCCCCTCGCCCGCTATCCGGGCACGCCGCGCGCGCAGCCCCGGCACCTGCTGGAGTACGTCACCGTGAACGCAGCGCGCGCCGTGGGACTGGGCGAGGTCCTCGGCCGCGTCGCGCCCGGCTGCCTGGCGGACCTGGTCCTGCTGCGTCCCGGCGCGTACGAGCCTTCTCTCGGCGACCCGGCCGCGCACGTGGTGCTGCAGGCCGGCCCGCAGGACGTGGACAGCGTGATCGTCGGCGGCGCCCTGCGCAAGCGCGGTGGCCGGCTGCTGCACCTGGACCGCGACGAAGCACGCGCCGCGACCCGCCGCGTGCGCGAGCGCCTCTTTCCCGTGTCCGTCCCCGCCTTGGAGAAACCATGAAACGAAGCACCCTGCTGCGCGCCGCCTGCGCGATGGTCCTGGCCGCGCCCTTGCTCCTGCCTGCCGCCCATGCGCAGGCCTGGCCCACCAAGACCGTGCGCATCGTCCACGGCTTTCCGCCCGGTGGGCCGGTGGACACGCTGGCGCGCCTGGTGGCGGCGCAATTCCCGGAACACTTCGGCCAGCAGGCCATCGTGGAAGGCAAGCCCGGCGCGGGCGGCACCATCGGCGCCAACTTCGTCGCCAAGGCGGAGCCGGACGGCTACACCCTCTTCCTGATGGCCTCGGGCCACTCGGCGGCGCCGGGCCTGTACAAGTCCCTGCCCTTCGACCCGGTGAACGACTACACCATGGTCTCCATGGTGGCGCGCAGCCCCTTCGCCATCATCGCGGGCCCGGGCTTCAAGGGCAGCACGGTGCAGGACCTGGTGGCCCAGGCCAAGGCCGCGCCCGGCAAGATCGACTACGGCTCGGGCGGCCAGGGCAGCGGCATGCACCTGGCCGCGGTGCTGTTCCAGTCGCGCGGCGGCGTGCAGCTCACGCACGTGCCCTACAAGGGTGGCGGCGCACCCGCGCAGGCAGTCGTCGCGGGAGAGGTGCCGATCATCTTCACTTCGCTGGCGGGCATGAGCGGCCACATCGAAAGCGGCCGCGCCAAGGCGCTGGCGGTGACCTCGGGTACGCGCTTTCCCGGCATGCCCAACATTCCCACCATCGCCGAGACCGTGCTCCCCGGCTTCGACGTGAGCGCCTGGTATGCGCTGGCCGGCCCGAAGAACCTGCCGCCGGACGTCGTCACCCGCCTGAACGCCATGGTGCAGGCCACCCTCGCCAAGCCCGCCATCCAGCAGACGCTGCGGGCCCAGGCCGCCGAACCCTGGCCCAGCTCCGCGCGCGAGGCGCAGGAGTTCCTGGCCACGGACGTGGCGCGCTGGACCCGCGTGATCCGCGACGAGAACATCACCACCGGCAACTGAGGCCGGCAACTTCAGAAGGAGACGAAGCGATGAACGGCCCGACCCTGATGAACCGCCGGCACGTGCTGGCAGCACTTGTCGCCACCGGCAGCAGCCCACTGGCCTTCGGCCAGTCCGCACCCGCCGACTATCCCCGCCAGCCGGTGAAGGTGATGCTGGGCTTTCCGCCCGGTGGCGGCGTGGACATCACCACCCGCCTGCTGGCCCAGGGCCTGGCCGACAGCACCGGCAAGACCTTCATCGTCGAGAACCGCCCCGGCGCAGGGGGGACCCTGGCCGCGGGTCAGGTCGCCAAGGCCGAGCCGGACGGCCACACCCTGTTCCTCATGGCCTCCGGCCACAGCATCGCGCCGGCGCTGTACAAGAACCTCAGCTACGACAGCGTGGGCGACTTCAGCATGATCTCCATGGTCACGCGCTTTCCCTTCGGCATCGCGGTCGCGGGCTCGTCCCCGATCAAGAGCCTGTCCGAGCTGATGAAGATGGCGCGCGAGAAGCCGCAGTCCGTGACGATGGGCCATGCCGGCGTGGGCACGGGCATGCACCTGGCGGGGGCGCTGCTGCAGAACCGCACCGGCGTGCGCTTCACCGAGGTGCCCTACAAGGGCGGCAACCTCGCCCCCATGGCCGCCGCGGCCGGCGAAATCGCTGCCGTCTACGACAACCTCGCCGGCATGGATCCGCTGATCCAGAGCGGGCGCCTGCGCCTGCTCGCCGTGAGCAGCGGCCAGCGCTGGCGCACCCTGCCCGATGTGCCCACGGTGGCCGAGGTCATCGGCGACAGCTACGAGGTCATGGGCTGGACCGCGCTGGCCGGGCCCAAGGGCATGCCCGCGCCGGTGGTGAACTACCTGGCCGCAGAGACGGCCAAGGTCATGGCCCGCCAGGACGTGATCGACCGGCTGGCCCGCCAGGGACTGGGCGCCGTGAGCTCCACGCCCGCGGAAGCCAGTCGCGTTCTCGCCAGCGAAGTGGCGCGGTGGCAGAAACTGGTGCGCGAGGAAAACATCAGCGTCGGAGGCTGAGCCGGCGGCTGCAGGCTCGGGGCAGCACAATCGCGGCTGCACCCTACCCTGCGCCCCATGCACCAGCTCCTCCTCTTCTTCCACCTTGCCGGCGCCATCTTCTGGATGGGCGGCATGGGATTCATGCTTCTGGCCCTGCGCCCCGCGGCGGCCGCGACCTTGCAGCCGCCGGAGCGCGTGCGCCTGCTCAGCGATGCACTGCGACGCTTCTTCGTGGTGGTGGGCGTCGCCATCGGCGTGCTGCTGCTCACGGGCGGCCTGCTGATGGCCGCGGCAGGCGGCCGGGGGCTGCCTCCCGGCTGGCATGCCATGGCGGGCATCGGCGTCCTCATGATGCTGCTGTTCGCCCACATCGTGGCGGCACCCTACCGCCGCCTGCGCGCTGCGGTGGCCGCGTCCCAGTGGCCCGAGGGCGCCCGCCGCCTGGGGCAGATCGCGCTGTTCGTGCGGATCAATTTCGCCCTGGGCTGGGTCGCGATCGCGGCCGTGGTGTTCTGGCGCTGAGTTCTTGCGGCCACGGGCGCCGCGAAGACCACTCGGCATAGAATCGCTGCCCATGTCGCGCTGTCGCCTCTTCCTGGCCTGGCTGCTCCTGCTGGCATTGCCCCTGCAGGGGCTCGCCGCTGCCGGAATGCAGGCCTGCATCGAGGCCGCCCAGTTCGCGACGGTCGCGGCCGCCGAGGTCGCGGCCGGTTCAGGGCACGGCAAGCACCACCAGGCCGGTCCATCGCAGCGGGATGCGCAGCACGACGGCCACCACGCCGGACACGCCGATGCGCAGCACGACGATGCGCATGCCCATGCTGCACCGGACGTCCCCCCGCCCTTGCTGAGCCTCGATGCCGGCCATGGCTGCAGCCTGTGCGCGGCCACCTGCCACGGCGTGGCCGTGGCCACCGAGAGCCGTGCCGAAGTCCTCGCCGCCGCGCCCCGGGTTCCCGCACCCGAGCCGCAGCCCTGGGGCGAGGGCCGCGCTCCGGCCCTGCCCGACAAACCTCCTCGCGCCTGAGTGGCGGCGGCCCTCGCGGCCGCCTCGCACCCTCCTGCCCGGTCGCCTCATGCGCCCGCGGCACCCCATGGCATTCCGAGGAGTCCACCTTGATCACCGTTCCCTCGCCGTCCTGGCCCCTGGCGCTGCTGGCCGCTGCCCTCGCAGCGCCCGCAGGGGCCCAGCAGGCCCCCGTCCCCGCCCCCCTGCCCGGGCACTCGCCGCTGCAGGACTACCAGCGCTTCCAGGACGCACCCGTGCGGCCCTGGAAGGAATCCAACGACACCGTGGGCCGCATCGGCGGCTGGCGCGCCTATGCGCGCGAGGCGCAGGCGCCCGAGCCGGCCGCTCCGGGCGGGAACGCACCCGGCACGGCCAATCCACCCCAGGCACCCGCGCCGTCCCGGCCGGCGGGTGCGCACCGCCACCACTAGGGGGGCAGCATGGCCTTTATTCCATGGCGACTCGGCGCGACCGCCGGCGCCGCGATGCTGCTGGCCGGTTGCGCCACCGTGGACATCGACCGCACGCTGGCCGACACCGGTCGGCTCACCGCCGAGGTCACGCAGGGCGCCCCGCTCGCCCTGGCGCGCACCGACGCCCAGCGCGACGAGCGTGATCGGCTGGCGAGCGGCCTGCTGGCCCAGCCGCTGGGCCCTGCCGAGGCCGTGCAGCTCGCACTGGCCACCAGCCCGGCCTTCCAGGCGCTGCTGGCGCAGGCCTGGGATGCCGAAGCGCGCGCCGCGCGGGGTGGCCGCATCGCCAACCCGGTTTTCAGTTTCGAGCGCTTTCGCATCGCCGATGAGCTGGAGATCAGCCGCATGCTGTCCTTCGGTCTCCTGGACCTGCTCACCCTGCCCCAGCGGCACGCCCTGGCGCAGGGCCGCATGGCGCTGGCTCGCGCCGAGCTCGCGTCTTCCGTGGTCGAGCACGTCTCGGGCGTGCGCCAGGCCTGGGTGCGCGCGGTGGCGGCGCGGGAGGTGCTGGGCTATGCCCGCCAGGTGCAGGAAAGCGCCGAGGCGGCAGCCGAACTTGCGCGCCGCATGCAGCAGGCCGGCAACTTCAACCGGCTGGAGCGGGCGCGGCAGCAGGCCTTCTATGCCGATGCTGCGGCGCGGCTCGCGATCGCCTCCCATGCCGCCACCGCGGCGCGCGAGGAGCTGGTGCGGCGCCTCGGCCTCACGCCCGCGCAGGCGTCCGCGCTCAAGCTGCCCGAGCGCCTGCCGGACGTGCCGGCTTCGCCGCGTCCCGTTCAGTCCCTCACGGAGCAGGCCATGACGCAACGGCTCGACGTTCAGCTGGCACGCCTGCAGCTCGCGCAGGCCGGTCGCGCCCAGGGCCTGGACCTGCTCGGCGCCCTCTTCGACACCGAGCTGGGCCTGCGCCGCGAGACGGTGTTCGACAACGCCGATGGCACGCGAAGCACCGGCCGAGGCTTCGAGCTGAGCCTGCGGGTGCCGCTCTTCGACTGGGGCGGTCCGCTGCGCGCTTCGATGAACGCGCAGTCCCTGGCCGCCGCCAACGGCTACGAGGCGGTGGTGCGGTCTGCGGCCTCGCAACTGCGCGAGGCGTACTCGGGGTACCGCACCGCCTGGGACCTGGCGCGCCACTACCGCGAGGAAGTGGTTCCGCTGCGCAGGACCATCTCCGAAGAGAACCTGCTTCGCTACAACGGCATGCTGATCGGCGTCTTCGAGCTGCTGGCGGACCAGCGCGAGCAGGTCGCCGCGGTGCAGGCCGCCATCGAGGCGCAGCAGCAGTTCTGGCTGGCCGACGCGGCCTTGTCCGCCAGCCTGGTCGGCCGCCCGCTCGGCGCATCCCCCATCACGTCTTCCGCAGCGCCGGCCGAGGCCGCAGCGGGCGGCGGGCACTGAAAACAGGAGCACCACTTCCATGACAAGCAGACGCAGTTTCCTCAGCGGCGCCGGCGCGATCACCGGTGCCGTCGCAGCCGCCTCGGTGAGCAAGGTGGCCCTGGCCGCCCTGCCCGAGCCGGTGCTCCAGACGCGGCCCGACACCATGCCGCCCCTGAGCCCGCCGACCGGGCGCCCCTACAACCCCGTGGTCACCCTCAACGGCTGGACCCTGCCCTGGCGCATGAACAACGGCGTCAAGGAATTCCACCTGGTCGCCGAACCCGTGGTGCGCGAGATGGCGCCCGGCATGAAGGCGCACCTGTGGGGCTACAACGGCCAGTCGCCCGGGCCCACCATCGAGGTGGTCGAGGGAGACCGGGTGCGCATCTTCGTGACGAACAAGCTGCCCGAGCACACCAGCGTGCACTGGCACGGGCAGCGCCTTCCCAGTGGCATGGACGGCGTGACCGGCCTCACCCAACCCGGCATTCCGGCCGGCAGGACCTTCGTGTACGAGTTCACCGCCCGGCGGCCCGGCACCTTCATGTACCACCCGCACGGCGACGAGATGGTGCAGATGGCCATGGGCATGATGGGCTTCTGGGTCACGCACCCGAAGGAGCGCCACCCGCTCATCGCGCCGGTGGAGCGCGACTTCGTCTGGCTGCTCTCGGCTTTCGACATCGAGCCGGGCGCCTACACCCCCAAGGTGATGACCATGCTGGACTTCAACCTCTGGACCTTCAACAGCCGCATCTTTCCCGGCATCGACTCCCTGAACGTGCGCCTGGGCGACCGGGTGCGCCTGCGCGTGGGCAACCTCACCATGACCAACCACCCGATCCACGTGCATGGGCACGAGTTCGAGGTGACGGGCACCGATGGAGGCCCCACGCCCAAGGCCAGCCGCTGGCCGGAGGTGACGACGGACATCGCCGTGGGCCAGATGCGCCAGGTGGAGTTCATCGCCGACGAGCCGGGCGACTGGGCCCTGCACTGCCACAAGAGCCACCACACCATGAACGCCATGGGCCACGACGTGCCGACGATGATCGGCGTGGACCACCGCGACGTGGTGCGCAAGATCACGAAGCTGGTGCCCGACTACATGGTCATGGGCGAGCGCGGCATGGCCGACATGGCCGAGATGGAGATGCCGCTGCCGGACAACACCATTCCGATGATGACCGGGCAAGGTCCCTTCGGCAGCGTGGAGATGGGCGGCATGTTCACGGTGCTCAAGGTGCGCGCCGACCAGAAGCCGGGCCACTACACGGACCCCGGCTGGTTCGCGCATCCTCCCGGCACCGTGGCCCACGAGTTCACCGGCGCCGCCCCCGCCACGACACAGGCCCCGGCGCCCGCCGGCGGCTCCATGCCCGCGACCCCGCGGCCCCCGGTCGAAGTGCAGGTGCGCAAGCCCGGCGCCGGCCGGTCCGGACATTCGAACCATTGATCCAGGAGCGATCCATGACCCTGCAACGACACTTCCTCGCCGCGGCCCTGGCGGCCCTCGCCCTCGCGGCGCATGCCCACGCCCCGGGCGCCGCGACCGGCAAGCACTCGTCCGCCGCGATGCAGCCCGCCGAGCAGCAGCCCTGGGGCATCGCCGGCGAGGCCCGCGCCGCGCGACGCACCATCGACATCGACATGCGCGACTCCATGCGCTTCTCGCCCGCGCACATCGAGGTGCGCGAGGGCGAGACGGTGCGCCTGCGCGTGAAGAACGCCGGCAAGGCGATGCACGAGCTGGTGATCGGCACCCGCGCCGCGCTGGACGAGCATGCCGCGCTGATGAAGAAGCACCGTGGCATGGAGCACGACGAACCCCACATGGCCCATGTGGCGCCGGATCGCACGGGCGAGCTGGTGTGGAACTTCAACCGCCCGGGCGATTTCCATTTCGCCTGTCTCATTCCAGGCCACTACGACGCCGGCATGACCGGCACCATCCGGGTGGTCCCCACCCAAGGAGCAAAGCAATGATCGACAAGACGACGATGCCGCGCCGCGGCTTCCTGGCCACCGTGGCCGCCCTGGCCGCCGCGCCCGCGCTGGGCCGCGCCGCCTCGCCCGCGAAAGCGGTCCCGGTCGAGGTCTGGAAAGACCCGAACTGCGGCTGCTGCGGCGACTGGGTGAAGCACCTGGAGGACAACGGCTTCCAGGTCAAGGTGAACGACGTGGGCAACACGGCCGCGCGCAGCCGCCTGGGGATCGATCCGCGCTACGGCTCCTGCCACACGGCGCTGGTCGAGGGCTACGCCATCGAAGGGCACGTGCCCGCGGCCGACATCCTCCGCCTCCTCCGCGAGAAGCCGCAGGCCCTGGGGCTCGCCGTGCCCGGCATGCCCGTGGGTTCGCCGGGCATGGACGACCCTGCCTACGGCGGGCGACGCGACGCCTACAAGGTCCTGCTGCTGGCGCGCGACGGCAGTTCGCGCGTGTGGCAGGCCTACCCGGGGAACAAGGCATGAACGCGCGCGCCCTGCTGGTCATGCTGGCCCTCGGGACCGGCGCCTGGACGGTCCAGGCCCAGACACCGCCGCCCGACCCGACCGTCCCGGCCGCCTCGGCGCCCGCCGAGGCCGACTGGACCGAGGGCGAGGTGCGCCGGGTGGACGCCGCAGCCGGCAAGCTCACCCTGCGCCACGGGCCGATCCGTCACCTGGACATGCCCGGCATGACCATGGTGTTCCGCGCCGCCGAACCCCAGCTGCTGGACGGCCTCAAGACCGGCGACAAGGTGCGCTTCAAGGCGACCGAGTCCCAGGGGCAGTACACGGTGACGGCGCTGGAGCCGGTGCGCTGAAAAGCGCGCTGGGGCCCGCACTCCCGTTCGCCCTGAGCGCGTCGAAGGGCCCAGCCCGAACGGTGCCTCACTTCACCGCCAGTGGCGGCCCCGCCCTGCATTCAAGGAACCCGGCGTAGCCAACGGTGAGCGCCTGGGCGACTTCGAAGCCCATGTCGGCTTCCACCTGGCGGCCTTGCGTCGGCAGGCGGCCGCCCTCGCCGGTCACGAGCACACCCAGGCGGACGGGACCGGCGGCGAGCATCACGCCGGCCGGATCGACCCGTGCGCGAAGCGCTTCCAGCTGCACCAGACTGCCGTTGAGCCTGACGAGCCCCGGGCCGATGGCGCCGTCCGCCTGCAAGCCGAAGGCGAGCACCGGCCGGCCGGCGCTGGTATAGCGGAACAGGCACAGAGGACCCGCGCCGACCACCTTCGCGATCTGCGCGCCATTCAATGTCGCCGGGTCCAGCGTGGGGATGTGCGCGCCCGCGAGCACCTCGTCGACGGGCCTGAGGGTGGCGACTTCGGGCGCGGACGCGGGTGCATCGTCGGCCACCAGCCGCCCCTCGCAGCCGGCCAGCGCGCCCGCGAGCACGAGCGCGAGGCCCCGCAGGCGGCGAAGGGAGGAGGCTTGCGCCATCAGTCCCGCCGCTCCAGGTCGCGCACCAGGTAGCGCATCTCCGCGATCTCGCGTTCCTGCGCCTCGATGATCTCGTCGGCGAGCTTGCGAACGCGCGGGTCCGAGATCTGGGCCCGGCTGCTGGTCAGGATGGCGATGGAGTGGTGCGGGATCATCGCCTTCATGTAGTCGATGTCGTCCACCGTGGCCTGGCTGCGCACGAGCCACAGGGTGAGCGCGAACACGGCGACCGAGCCGCCGAAGATCGCGAGGTTCAGGCCCTTGCGCTTGTACATGGCCAGCATGTAGGCCAGCATGATCACGGACATCGTGGCGCCCATGAGCAGGGCCATCCAGGCGCGCGTCTCGCTCCAGAACACCTGCTCCCAGGCATACGTGTTCAGGTACATCAGGATGTACATCACCACCGTGGACGTGGCGATCATCGCAGCGAAACGCCAGTAGGACATCTGCATACAGGCCGCCTGCTAGCGCTGCGCAGGAGCTTGCCCGCCTGCCCCTGGACCGTGATCGTGCCCCCCTGGGGTCTCGGGCTTTCGTGCGCCGAGCTGCGCATAACGCTCGGGCGTCATGGCCGGCAGCGCCTTGACGAAGGCGGCAATGCCCCGGATCGCCTCGTCATCGTGGGTCGGCCCGAACGCCGGCATGCCGGTCATCTTGATCCCGTGCCGCACGATCCAGAAGATCTCGCCCGGCTCCCACTCGGTCGCTGCCTCCGTCAGATGCGGCGGCCGGGGCCGCATGCCGTCGGCCCAGGGTTCACGTTCGACGCCGGGGCCCGCATGGCAGTGTTGGCACATGGAGTGGTAGGCCCTGGCCCCCGCCGCGAGCATGGCCGGGGGCACCTGTTCGGCGCCTCTCGCCTCTTCGGCGCGCTGGCGCACGGAACGGTGCATGGTGGTGGCCAAGGCCCAGCGTGTCGGGGCGAGGTGCTCCTCGGTCGCGGCCACGTTGTACGCGCCGGTGTAGACCACCGCGAGCCCCGCCAGGCCCATCAGCACCACCAGGCCGAAGGCGCCGACGAAGATGCCCAGGCCGAGCTTGTTGGAGTGTTGCTTCATCGTACTTCTCCGCCGAGCTTGCCTTTGACACACGGAGGAACCGGCGACGGGGTGAGGTCATCGTGCCATGGGGGGCGCGCCCTGGGCGGACTCGGATACAGCCGCTCACTTTCGTCACTGGACGGCGCGTGCGGCAACTCCCGCACTGCGCAATCGCAAGGCGTTTCCGACCACGCTGACGGAGGACAGGCTCATCGCCAGCGCGGCCACCATGGGCGAGAGCAGCCAGCCCGTCCACGGGTACAGAAGCCCGGCCGCGAGCGGCACGCCCAGCGCGTTGTAGATGAACGCGAACACGAGGTTCTGCCGCATGTTGCGCACCGTCGCCTGCGAGATCTCGCGCGCGCGGGCAATGCCCCGCAGGTCCCCCTTGACCAGGGTCACCTGGGCGCTGTTCATCGCCACGTCGGTGCCGGTGCCCATGGCAACGCTCACGTCGGCGCGGGCCAGGGCCGGCGCATCGTTGATCCCATCCCCGGCCATGCCCACCACGCGGCCCTGCGCCTGAAGGCGCTCGACGAGCGCCAGCTTGTCGGCCGGCTTGACCTCGCCATGCACCTCGTCGATGCCCAGCCGCGCCGCGACCGCACGCGCCGTCGTGAGGCCGTCTCCGGTGGCCATCACCACCCGCACGCCGGCCTCGTGCAGCGAGCGCAGGGCCTCGGCCGTGCTGTCCTTGACCGGATCGGACACGGCGAGCAGGCCGAGCAGGCGCCCGTCGGCGGCAAGGTGCATCACGCTGCTGCCTTGCCTGCGCAGATCTTCCGCGGCGTTCTGCAGGGCCTGGGTGTCCACGCCGTCCTCCTGCATGAGCGCGCTGTTTCCCAGGGCCAGGCGACGACCCTCCACGCGGCCCCGCACGCCGATGCCGGTGGAGGACTCGAACTCCTCGGCGGCGGCCAGCGCCAGCCCCTGGCGCCTGGCGGCGCTCACGATGGCGGCGGCCAGCGGGTGCTCGCTGCCCTGGTCGAGGCTGGCGGCCAGGCGCAGCACCTCGTCGGCGGAAACGCCAGGCGCCGGCACGACGTGATCGAAAGCCGGCTTGCCCTCGGTGAGGGTGCCGGTCTTGTCCACGATCAAGGTGTCCACGCGGCGGAAGTGCTCGATGGCGGCCGCGTCGCGGAACAGCACGCCTTCGGTCGCCGCACGGCCGGTGGCCACCATGATCGACATGGGCGTGGCCAGCCCCAGTGCACAGGGACAAGCGATGATCAGCACGGCCACCGCGTTGATCAGCCCGAACAGCCAGCCGCGCTCGCCGCCAAGCAGCCCCCACGCGAAGAACGAGAGCACGGCCACCGCGACCACCGCCAGCACGAAGCGCCCGGCCACGGCGTCGGCCATGCGCTGCATCGGCGCCCGGGAACGCTGGGCCTGGGCCACGAGCTGCACGATCTGCGACAGCATGGTCTGCGCGCCCACGCGTTCGGACTGCATGACCAGCGCTCCCGTGGTGTTGAGCGTGGCGCCGATCACCTTGTCGCCCGCGCGCTTGCTCACGGGCATGGGCTCGCCCGTGAGCATCGACTCGTCGATGGCGCTGCGGCCTTCCAGCACCACGCCGTCCACCGGCACCTTCTCTCCCGGCCGGATGCGCAGGCGATCGCCGACGTGCACGTGCGTGATCGGCACGTCCTCCTCGCTGCCGTCGGCAGCGATGCGGCGCGCGGTCTTGGGCGCCAGTCCCAGCAGCGACTTGATGGCCGCGGAAGTCTGCGAGCGTGCCCGCAGCTCCAGCAGCTGCCCGAGCAGCGTGAGCGAGATGATCACCGCCGCCGCCTCGAAGTACACCCCGACCCGGCCGTGCGCCTGGAAGCTCTGTGGAAACAGGCCCGGCGCGAGCGTGGCCGCAACGGAATACAGGTAGGCCGCGCCGGTGCCGGTGCCGATCAAGGTCCACATGTTGGGGCTGCGCCGCGCGAGCGACTGCCACCAGCGCACGAAGAAGGGCCATCCGGCCCAGACCACGACCGGCGTGGCCAGGACCCACTCGACCCAGCTGAATGCGGCGGGCTGGATGAAGCCGAACTGGTGGCCGAACATCGCCAGCACCACGACGAGCAAGGTCAGCGGCAGCGTCCACCAGAAGCGCCGGCGGAAATCGACCAGCTCGGGATTCTCGCCCTCGTCCAGCGTGGGCATCAGCGGCTCCAGCGCCATGCCGCAGATGGGGCAGTTGCCGGGATGATCCTGCCGGATCTCCGGGTGCATGGGGCAGGAATACACGGTGCCGGGGGCCGGCTCGACCTCGGGCGGTGCGGCCGCAGCCCCGTGGGCATGCGGGCCTGCCTGGGAGTGGTGCGCCTCGTGCGCGTGGTGCGACGCGTGGGGATCGTGCGCCGCGTGGGAATGGGTACTGGTGTGCGCATGCACCGGGCTGGCGGGTTCAGGCTTCATCTGGGTCTCCATGAACAAGGGCCGGGGTGCCCGACCTGATCGCACCTTCAACCTTCACATCATGGGAATGTCAAGCGGATGAGCGGATGTTTTTTACGCCTGACCCGTTTCTACGCCCGGCCCATGCCCATGGGCAATGCTGCCGCAACATCCTGTTCCCGGAGGCCGGGAACCTCGGGCGCCCCGGCCTTCCAACAGGCATGACCAACCAGGAGGTTCACATGAGATTCAAGAAGTCTTGCCTGTTTGCAGCGCTTGCGGCTGCCTCGTCCGTCGCCATGGCCCAGGCGCAGCCCGCCTATCGCACACCGGCCCCATCCGCACCGCTCGTGTCGCCCGGCACCATGGACCGCGAGGACATGCGCGAGGAGCTGCGCGATGCGCAGGAACAGATCCGCGACGCGACGCAGGTGGTGCAGCGCATGAAGAACGACCCGGCCGTGGCCCAGGCCCTGCAGCGCGCGCAGGGCGTGTTCATCGTGACGGCCTACGGGCGCGCCGCGCTGGGCGTGGGCGTGCAAGGCGGCGAAGGCGTGCTCATCACCCGCCAGGGCGACAGCTGGGCCAACCCGGTCTTCTACAACATGGGCGGCATCACCGTCGGCCCGCAGGCCGGCGCCTCGGGCGGACCGATGGCCTTCATGCTGATGACGCCTGAAGCGGTGCGGCAGTTCCGCTCCGACAACAACGTGAGCCTCAGCGCCGAGGCCGGCCTGACCATCGCGCCCTGGTCGGCCAAGGCCATGGCCTCCACCGGCAAGCTGAGCGATGTATACGTCTGGAGCGGCACGGCCGGTCTGTATGGCGGCGCCAACCTGGGCCTGCAAGGGATCGTGGCCGACAGCGAAGCCAACCGCGCCTACTACGCGACGCAGGCCGCCACGCCGGCGCGCATCCTGGGCGGGCAGTTCCGCAACCCGCGCAACGACGTGCTGGCGATGGTGCTGGCGGTGTAGCGCTGTGGCGCGAGGGTCTGGCGATGTCGCGGACAGTGCGGTCGCCAGGCCGCCCGCGCGTCCTCAGCCCTTCGGAACGTTGCGGACCGTGGCGGCAGCGAGGTAGTTGGTGGCGATGACCTGCGCCACGACCAGCACGAGCTGGCTCCTCTGCGCGCCGCTTTTCAAGTCCGGGAAACGCTGGGCGACGAGTTTCTCCGCCTCGTCCAGTTGACCCAGTGTGGCGTCGAGTGCGCTTTCAAGGAGCCTCTGCTTGAGGTCGCCGAATTCGTCGGGGTGCGTGGTCATGGAGCTTCTCCGCTCGGCTGGGTGAGGGTTTCCAGGATGTCCGCATACCAGACGCAGCCGAGACCCAGACGCTCGTCGAAATCGTCCTCTCGCGTGTTCATGTCCAGGCTGGCCGAGTGGATGCCGAGCAAGGTCCAGGGAAACGGGCCGTCGCTGCGGACGACGACCGGTGCGCCGCTGGTGCCGCGGTGCGTGCGCGCATCGTTGAGGAAGTAGCCCTTGCCCTGGAAGCGCACCCCGTAGGCGGACGCCACGGCGCCGGAGCGCACGACCGGCAGCTGATGGACCGTGTCGTAGAAGCCCAGTGGATAGCCGACCACGAGCACCGGGGAGCCGATCGCGAAGACCGCATCCCGTGCCGCGCAGGACTCGGCGCTGAAGGGCCGCAGGACTGCCGTCGGCGGCAGGACGGCGCGCTGCAGTTCGATGACCGCGACGTCCACCTCGCCACCCGAGTCGATGCCCTGGCGCCATTGGCTGACGCCATCGCGGTACAGCAGGATGGACAGCGTGGCCCAGGATGTCAGATCGACCGCGTCCGTGTGGATGACGAACTCGATGCGGTCCGGGTGATGGCCGCCCGGCGCATCGTGGAGCACGTGGCGGCTCGTCACCAGGAACAGTCGCCCGGACCGCTCGTACAGGAAGCCGCTGGCGGACGTGAGCAGACGGGCGCCCGAGAAGGTCGAGATGCGGACCGCTGAGAACAACAATTCGTCGATAAGCACCGTGTGACGCCCCTGACTGCGCAGGGTACGCGAGTTTGGGCTCGCGCGGCAGGAAGTTCAGGCGCCACCGCGAAACAGCGAGAAACCCCAGGGCGTGAACTTGAACGGCAGGTGGAAATGCTGGGCGGCGTCCGTGACGTGGAAGCGGTAGACCACCACCTCGAGGAAGCCCGGATCCGGCAGCGCGACGCCCAGGCGGCGGAAGAAGCCGCCCACGTCGAAGCGCACTTCGTAGCCGCCGGCCGTGATCTGCGGCCCGGTCAGCACGGGGTCGGTCCACGCGCCGCTGGTGCCTACCCGGCCGCTCGCCAAGGGAGCACCCGCGGGCTCCCCGTCCGCACCGAGCCGGTAGAGGCTCACCGACAGGCCCTCGGCCACCCGGCCGTGGGCCACGTCCACGCAGTGGACCGACAGGCCTGCATTCATGGCGTCAATTCATCCGCGCGCCCGAGGCCTTGACCGCCGGCGCCCACTCGTTGACCTGCCGGGTGACGAAGTCGGTGAACTGCGCGGTGCTCATGGGCTCGGGGGTGACCCCCAGATCGAGCAGGCGCTTTTGCAGCTCGGGCGTCGCCACGAGCTCGGCGACCGCCTTGTGCACCTTCTCGACCACCTCGCGCGGCACGCCGGCCGGCGCCGCGACGCCCAGGAAGTTGTCGGCAATGAGCTTGGGCGCACCCACTTCGACCACCGAGGGCAGGTTCGGCGCCATGGCGGAGCGCGCCCGCGAGGTCACTGCAATGCCGATCAGCTTGTTCTCCTTCATGAAGGGCACGTTCTGCGTGAGCGTGTCGACGGCGAACTGCAGCGAGCCGCCCAGCAGGTCGTTGTGCATGGGCGCGGAGCCCTTGTACGGGACATGCTCCATGTTCAGGCCGTACTGCTGCTTGAACACCTCGCCCACGATGTGGCCGATGGAGCCGACGCCACCCGAGCCGTAGTTGACGGGCTTGGACTGCGCCTTGATCCAGCTCACCAGCTCCGGCAGGGTGCGGGCCGGCACCGAGGGGTGGACCACGAAGACGTTGGGCACCGAGCCGATGTAGGCGATGTGCGTGAAGCTCTTGACCGGGTCGTAGGGCGCCTTGTCCATCATGAAGGGCGAGATGCTGATCGGCGCGGTGTTGGACAGCAGCAGCGTGTAGCCATCGGCCGGCGCCTTGGCGACTTCGTTGGCGCCGATGGTGCTGCCCGCGCCCGGCTTGTTCTCGACCAGCACCGGCGTGCCGAGCTTCTGCTGCAGTCCGGGCTGCAGCAAGCGGGCGATGACGTCCGAGGAGCCGCCCGGCGCGAAGGTGACGATGAGGCGAATGGGCTTGGTGGGCCAGGCCGCCTGGGCGAACACCGAGCCGGCCGGCACGGCCAGGAGGGCGGTGGAAACAAGGAGCGCGCGGCGAAGTGGGTTCATGGGCATCTTTCTGGACAGAGGACGGTGGTGCTGGGCAGGAAGGAAGGCAAGCGCGGAACGAGAAAGCACATGGGGCGCGCGCTGCGGGTCAGTCGTCCAGCGTGCCGGCCAGGGCGAGCAGCCGGCCCCGCATGACCTCGCAGACCTGCTGCAGCGCCGTCGTCAGTTCGGCCGAAGCGTCATGGGCCAGGCGCTCCTCCAGTGACTGGAACACCGACTCGAGCGAAGCGTGCAGCCGCAGGGCGACGACGAAGGGATAGCCGAAGCGGCCGCGGTAGCGGGCATTGAGGGCAGTGAGCCGGGCCATCTGGCCGGGGGCCAGGGCCAGCAAGCCGAGCCGGCCCTGTTCGGCGTTGGAGTCGGGGGTCATCGCGCCGGCCGTGGCCTCTCGGCCGGCCAGTTCGGGATGCGCGCGCAGCAGGGCGACCTGCTCCTGCCGCGTGGCCTGGAAGATGGTGCCGGCCATGGCTTCATAGACCGACTTCCAGGAGCCGAAGGGGCCGCGCATCCACGCCCGCTGCGCCACCCAGGGCGAGTGCTCCACGACGCCGCCCAGCCGCGCAACGAAAGCGCCCTCCCCTTGCGCCAACAACGCGGCAAGCGGGATGCAGGGGGCTTGGCGATCGGTCATTGGCGCGCAGTCTCGCGCTCGAATGCGTTGCTGTCTATCGCATAATTGAGCACGTTGCGTTCTATTAATCAGCATCCATGAGCGGTCATGCGGGCTCGCTTCATCCCAAGGCCCTGCGCTATGTCGCGGCCGTGGCGCAACTCGGCTCCGTGCAGGCAGCGGCCCGCGAGGTGTCGATCTCCGCGTCGGCCGTGGACCGGCAGATCCTGCTGCTGGAGGAGGACCTGGGCGTGCCCCTGTTCGAGCGGCTGCCGCGCGGCATGCGCCTCACGGCCGCCGGCGAGCTGCTCCTGGCCTTGTCGCAGCGATGGAAGGCCGACCTGAACCGCACGCTGTCGGACATCCGCCAGCTGCAGGGCGTGAGCCACGGCGAACTGCGCCTGGCCGCGATGGACAGCCACGTGAACGGCTTCCTTCCCGAGTTCGTGGTGGCGGTGGGGCGCGAGCACCCGGGCATCCAGCTCGAAGTGGACATCGCGAGTCCGGACGACGCCGTGAACCTGCTGGCCAAGGGCGGCGTGGACGTGGCGGTGGCCTTCAACGTCAAGCCGCAGCGCGAGCTGAACATCATCTGGAGCGCAGCCCTGCCCCTCGGTTGCGCTGTCGCGGCGAACCACGCCCTCGCCCGCGAGGAGCGGGTCGACCTCAAGGACGTTGCCGCATGGCCGCTGGCGGTGCAAAGCCGGGCCTTGGCGATCCGCCAGTACCTGGAGCGACGCCACGGCTGGCTGCTGGAGCAGGCACGGCCGCCCCTGGTGACCAACTCGCTGCAGCTGGTGAAAAGCCTGGTGCGCAGCGGCGGCCACGTGGCGCTCACCTCGGAGCTGGACATGGGGCCGGAGATCCTCGACGGCGCCGTTCGCTTCATTCCCCTCAGAGACAAGAGCGCGCAGCCGCAATCGGTGAGCGTGGCCACGAGCGCCGGGCGCTCGCCACCGCGCATGGCGCGCATCATGGCCGAGCTGCTCGCGCGCCATGTGCAGGATTACATGGCCCGCGTGCGCGAGGCCGGGACGGCGAGCCCTCGCAAAGGCGCGCGATCGCAGCGTCCCTGAACCGCGACAGCTGCCGCGCGGCGCGTGTTGCCATGCCCCAGCCGAGCCGTCCTCCGACTCGGGAATAGGCGTAAAGCCCCAGTCCGCCCGAGCTCAGCGGTGTGTAGCATCCCCGAGCACATGTTTGCCACCGCGCTCCACAGTGCCCCGGCCACACCCGCCCAGCAACGCGTGGTGGCCTGGGTCATCGGTGCCTCGCTCGCCACCTTCGTGCTGCTGGCACCCTTTGCGCAGGTCAAGCTGCCGCCGGTCCCGCCGTTCATCTCGGCCTACCAGTTCGGACTGGTGCTGCTCGACTGCATCATCGCCTCCTTGCTGCTGGGGCAGCAGCGCGTCACGAAGTCTCGCGCGCTCCTGCTGCTCGGGTGCGGCTACCTGTTCACCTTGATGCTGACGGTGGCCCATGCGCTCACCTTCCCCGGCCTCTTCGCGCCCACGGGCCTCCTCGGGGCGGGGCCGCACAGCACGGCATGGCTCTACATGGTCTGGCATGCAGCGTTTCCGCTTTTCGTGGTCGCGTACGCGAGGGCGGGAAGCGGCGTGCAGGCCACGCGGCGCGCCTGGCCGTGGCAACTCGCGACCGTGGCGGCGGCGCTGGCCGTCACCTGGCTCGCGACCGCCGGGCAGTCGCTGCTGCCCCCGATCATGGCCGGCCACGGCTACCGCACCGGCTACTACGGGGTGGTCAGCCTGGTCTGGTTGACGAGCCTGGGCGCGCTGTACGTGCTCTGGCGCAAGCCGGCGCGGACCATCCTCGACGCCTGGCTGATCGCGGTGATGTGCGTCTGGCTGTGCGAGATCGGCCTGGCGGCGGTGCTGAACGCCGGGCGCTTCGATCTCGGTTTCTACGCGGGACGCATCTATGGCCTGCTGGCCGCAGGTTTCCTGCTGGTCGCGCTGCTGTGGCAGTACGGCGAGCTCTTCGCCCGCGAAGACGCAGCCCGGGAGGCGGCGCTGCTGCGCACCGAGGAGCGCTACCGCAAGCTGTTCGAGTCCATCGACCAGGGCTTTTGCGTCATGGAGCTGGTCTACGACCCGTCCGGACGCGCCGTGGACTTCATCTTCCGCGAAGTCAACCCGGCCTTCGAGCATCACACGGGCCTGCGTGACGTGGTCGGCAAGAGCATCCTGGCGCTGGTGCCCGGCCACGAACCCCAGTGGGTCGAGGCGTTCGCGCAGGTCGTCCGCACGGGCCAGCCCGTGCGCCTGCAACGGCAGGCGCAGGCGCTCGGTCGCTGGTTCGACGTCTACGCCTTCCGCATGGATGCGCAGCACTGCGTCGCCGCCTTGTTCAGCGACATGACCGCGCGCGTCGATGCCGACCGCGAGCGGCGTGGCGCCGACCAGCGCAAGGACGAATTCCTGGCAGTGCTGGCGCACGAATTGCGCAACCCCATGGCGCCGATCCGCACCAGTGCCGCGTTGCTCGAGCGGGTGTCCGGCGATCCGGCGCGCGTCGCTGGCGCAGCGGCCGTCATCGCGCGCCAGGTGGCGCACATGACGCGACTGGTCGACGATCTCCTGGACGTGTCACGGGTGACCCGCGGCACCCTCACGCTGCATCCCGACCGGCTGGACCTGCGCGACGTCGTCAAGGAGTCCGCCGAGCAGGTGCGCCCCCTCATCGACGAACGCCGCCACCGGTTCGACGTGGAGCTGCCCACCGAGGCCGCGATGCTGGTGGGCGACCGCGCGAGGCTGGTGCAGGTGCTGGCCAACCTGATCGGCAATGCCGCGCGCTACACGGAGCCAGGCGGCTGCGTGGGCATACGCCTGCTTCGCTGCACGGGCACGTTTTCCATCGAGGTGAGCGACACCGGCGTGGGCATCGATCCGGCATTCACGCCCCGCCTGTTCGAGCTCTTCTCGCAAGCGGACCATGCGCGCCACGCTGCCCGTGCGGGGCTCGGCATCGGCCTGGCACTGGCCCGCAAGCTCGTGGAGCTCCACCGCGGGACCTTGACCGCCTACAGCGAAGGACCGGGCAAGGGCAGTCGCTTCACGGTGTGCCTGCCGGCGGCGTAGTAGGAGCAAAACCGTTGCGGTGGGCGGCGGGTCGAGCAGGCGGGTTGCTCAGGCTCGGCGGGTCGCGCCTTCCCACACACTGTTGCCCGCCTGCCGCTCCAGGATTGACAGCAGCAGGCGTTTCACCGCGATCAACTGCGGCGACAGAGGAGTCTCGGTCGCGGTGGCCACCGTGATGGCGCGCGTGAGCACGGGATTCACCAGCCGCCCTACCGGCAAGTCGGTGGGGCGTGTGTCGCCGAGCATAGAGAGCGGCAAAACCGTGGCGCCGACACCCGCGCGCACGAGCTGCAGCATCGTGTACGGGGAGGACGCCTCTGTCACGACGTTTGGTAAGACTCCGCGCTCGACGCATGCGCGGTCGATCAGAGTGCGCAGGCTGTTCGGCCGCGCCGGCATGATCAGTCGTGCGCCGGCCAGTTGCTGCAGTTCGACTTCGCCCGCCGTGCCAGGCAAGCCGAGGACGAACAGGTCCTCGGTGGCGACCTGCTGGACGTGCATGCCGGATGCCGAGTAGTCGCCCACCATGATCGCGATGTCGATGCGTCCGCGCAGCAGCATTTCGCCGACGTAGGCCCCTGGACTCTCGACCAGCTCCAGGGTGATCGCCGGGTACTGCTCGCGCACGCCATTGACCAGTGGGACCGCGATCATCGCCGCCACGCTGGCGGCGGTACCGATCACCACGTGGCCCGAAGGCAAGGAGGCTTGCTCCTGCCCGATGCCCCTCAGCCCCTCCAGCATCTTGAGCATCTCTTTCGTGCGCCGCACGAACTCGAGACCGGTGGCGGTGGGCACGACGCCGCGCGAGCTGCGGCTCAACAACTGACATCCCGCCAGACTCTCGAGCTGGCGCATCTGAACGCTCAGTGCGGGCTGGGCGATATGCAACACCTGCGCGGCGCGCGCAATGCTGCCGGTCTCGACGACCGTGATGAAGTTCTTGAGTCGCCGGAAATCCATGGTGACATCTTGCGGACGGGCTATCGTAATTCACGATAGGGGTAGGCCGTACTGGTATTTCCACGCGGCGCCGCGCCTCAATACGATCTGCCGCGATGACCAACGCGACGCCCTCCCCGGCTTGGCAACCCCTCAAGGGGGTGCGCGTGCTGGAGCTCGCACAGATCATGGCCGGGCCCGTAGCCGGACTCATGCTTGCCGACCTGGGCGCGGATGTGATCAAGGTCGAGAAGTTTCCGGGAGGAGACGACGCGCGCGGTTTCAACAGCCAGGGCGCTGGCGGTGTCACGGCCTCGTTCGAGGTCCTCAATCGCGGCAAACGCTCCATCGCCGTCAACCTGAAGACCGACCAGGGCCGTGCCGCCCTGCGCCGCCTGGTAGCCCGGGCCGACGTGCTCACGGAGAACTTTCGCCCGGGAACCATGCAGGCGCTCGGGCTGGGTCCCGAGGATCTGCACGAGATCAATCCGCGGCTGATCTATTGCAGCGTCACCGGTTACGGGAACCGGGGCCCGCTTGCCGGCCGCGGCGGCTTCGATCTGATCCTGCAGGCTTTCTGCGGCCTCATCAGCGTCACCGGCGAGCCCGGTCGCGCGCCGGTGAAACCAGGGATTTCAATCGCGGACGTGAATGCCGGCATCCTTGCCGCACTGGGCGTGCTGGGTGCCTACGTCCATGTGCTGCGCACCGGACAGGGCCAGCATGTCGAAACCTCACTGCTCCAGGCGTCCATGCAGCAGTTGTACTGGTATGCCGCCCTGTTCTTTTCGGGGCAGGAAGTGCCCCAGCGGCTTGGTACGGCCCATCCGGTGGCGGCGCCCTATCAGACGTATACATGCTCCGACGGCGAAATCGCTCTTGGCGGAGCCAATGAATCGAACTGGTCGCGCATCACGGAGGTGGTCGGGCACCCCGAGTGGCGCGACGATCCGCGCTTCAGCACGTCGCAGGCGCGGCTACGGAACCGGGCTTCCTTGACCGAGTGCCTGAACGCTGCGCTTGCGGGCCACACGAGGGCGCACTGGGAGGCGCTCCTGACGGCCGCGGGCGTCCCGGCGGGGCCGGTTCAGTCGGTTGCCGAAGCGCTGTCGCACCCGCAGGCGCGCGCTGTGGACATGGTGGTGGATGCGCAGACGGCCGACGGCGGACTTCGACCGATGATCGGGCTGCCGATCCACTTCAGCGGCCGCAACGAACCCGCCTCGACGGCGGCGCCGCGCCTGGGCGAGCACACGTCCCAGGTGCTCGCCCAGGCCGGCTTTTCAGACGACGAGATCAGCGAGCTGATCACCGGCCAGTACGTACTCCAGGTGGCGCCTGCCGCCGGCCGATGACCTGAAAACATGAACATGAGCAAGCCTTCCGAGCGAACCCTTCCCGTGCTGCACGATGCCGTGGTCCCTGTCGAAATGATGCTGGCGACCGTCGCCAAGACGCTCTGTTCGGCCGTGTACGTATCGGGCCGGGATCCCGAGGAAGCGATCTCGCACAGTTGCCTGTGGTCGCTCAAGGCTCAATTGCTGCCGGATGCGCTGCAGCGGCACGCGCGCTGGCGCATCGACCGCGACCTGCGACGGGTCGAGGTGTCCATCGAGCTCACGCCGGCCGCAGCCGACGACCTCATCGCTGCGCACCGCGAGGCGCACCCGGCGTTCGAGGCAGACTGGCAAGCGGAACGCGCGCGGCTGCTGGCCCTGCGCAGCGTCTTGCGCTCCGCGCAGTCGACGACCGGCCAGGGCTGCTACATCCTGCCCCGTGATGGTGACGCCAGCCTGCACTTCGAACCGCGCGAGGTTTCGCATGGACCTGCCTCCAGCGCCGGCTGGCCCGGCGGCGAAGTGACGGACGGGGACCCCGAAACCCGCCGCATCCGCGAGGCGATCGCCAAGACGCTGGACGCCGGCTTCGCCGACCCCGACGCCTACCATGCCGCCGTGCTGGTCGTACATCGGGGTCGCCTCCTGGGCGAGCGTTACCGCGATGGCATCGATGCCGACACACCGCTGGAAAGCTGGTCGATGGGCAAGAGCACCATGGGGACGCTGATCGGCTTGCTGATCGGACGCGGTGCGCTGCAGTTGGATGCGCGCGCACCCATCGAGGCATGGGACCGGCCCGGCGACCCGCGCCGGGAGATCACGCTGCGCCACCTGCTGAACATGTCCAGCGGACTTCGCTGCACCGGACAGGACGACGCGCGCGAGACATGGCGCCATGGCCTGCCGGAGCATTTCCTGCCGTATGCCGAAGCGCTCAACGCCGCGGAATGGGCGACGGAGCGTCCACTTGAATTCGCGCCGGAAACCGTCGGTCGCTATCGCAACTGCGATCCGCTCGCCCTGGCCGCCATCTACCGCGAGACCGTGCTGAAGCTCGGCGGTGATCCGCTGACCTGGCCCCAAACGGAGCTGTTCAACCGGATCGGCATGAATGGCTTCGTGCTGGAAACCGATCGCTGGGGCCACTTCATCATCAGCGGCTTCGACTACGGCACCGCCCGCGACTGGGCGCGCCTCGGGCTGCTGTACCTGCGCGATGGCGTGTGGGATGGAAAGCGCGTGCTGCCCGAGGGCTGGGTCAGCTTCGCGACCTCGCCGGCGCCTGCGTGGAAGCACCGCGAGTACGGCGCGCAGATCTGGTTGAACAGCGTGGGCGAACTGGCGCTGCCGTCCGACACGTACTACTTTGCCGGCGGCGGTGGCCAGTACACGCTGGTCTGCCCGTCCCTGGACCTGGTGGTGGTGCGCATGGGCCACACACGCGGCTGGGAACACGCCCGGGACAAGGTGAACGTGCTCCTGGACGGCATCACGCAGGCACTTGCGAAAGCCGAGGCGCCATGAGCGGCTACTTTCCTGCGCGCGGTGAGTGGGCCCGGGTCGCCCCCGCCGATGCGGGCATGTCCGGCGAGGCGCTGGCAGCGGCGGCGCAGTACGCGCAGCAGCACGACTCGCAATGGCCGTACAGCCTCTACCTGCCGGACGGCCGCTACATCGGCAACGCCTACGTCGGCGACAAGCCGCCGCACGACCAGCCGATCGGCATCGTGCGCCCGCGCGGCGGACCGGCGGGCCTGGTGGTCCGCGCCGGCCGGGTCGTGGCGCAGTGGGGCGACGTCTCCCGTGCCGACACGACCTACTCCGCCGCCAAGAGCTATGTCGCGCTGGTGGCCGGCCTGGCCTACGACGATGGGCTGATCCGCTCGCTCGACGACCGCGTGAGCGGCTACGCGCTGGACGATGGCTTCTCCAGCGACCACAACACCGCCATCACCTGGCGCCACCTGCTGCAGCAAACGAGCGAATGGCAAGGCGCCGTGTGGGGCAAGCCCGACAGCGTGGACCACAACCGCCAGGTGGGCGCGCACGAGACGGACCACAGCCGCAAGGGCGTCACGCGAGAGCTCGAGCCGCCCGGCACACGCTGGGAATACAACGACGTGCGGGTGAACCGGCTGGCGCTGTGCCTCACGCAGTTGTTCCGCCGCTCGCTCGCCGACGTGCTGCGCGAACGGATCATGGAGCCCATCGGCGCTTCCACGAACTGGGAATGGCGCGGCTATGACAACGCCCGCGTCCGCTTCGGCGAGCTTGAGGTGGAGTCGGTGTCCGGCGGCGGCCACTGGGGCGCCGGCCTCTTCATCTCCACCGAAGACCATGCGCGCGTCGGCCTGCTGGTCGCTCGCGGCGGCGAGTGGCAGGGCCGGCGGCTGATCTCCGACGGCTATCTCGACGAACTCACCCGGCCTTGCGCGGCCAACCCGCAGTACGGATTCATGTGGTGGCTCAACACGGGCCGCGGCCTGTTTCCGTCCGTGCCTGAGGACGGCGTGTTCGCCCTCGGAGGCGGCCAGCACATCGTCTGGGTCGCCCCTTCCCTCGACCTGGTGGCGGTGACGCGCTGGGTCGACAAACCCCATTGCGACGCGCTGCTGGGGCGGATAGCCTCCGCCTTCGCGTGAAACGAAGCCTTTGCGCAACCCACAACACCAGGAGACAACCATGACCAGCAGGAGAGCTTTCCACAAGGCAGCGGTGGCCAGCGCCGCGCTCGCGATGGCCGGCAGCGCGCTGGCACAGCCCAAGCCGCGCACCGGCGGCACGCTCACCTATGCGGCGGGCTCCGCCACGCAGACGCTCGACCCCCAGTTCATCACCGACGTGACCACCTTCCGCGGCGTCGGCTCCATGTACGAGGCGCTCACCAAGCAGGACGAGAACGGCGAGATCGGCCCGGGCCTCGCGCTGTCGTGGACGGTGTCGCCCGACAAGCGCACCTGGACCTTCAAGCTGCGCCCCGGCGTGACCTTCCACGACGGCACGCCCTTCAATGCGCAGGCCGTCAAGTTCACCTTTGACCGGCTCCTGAACCCGGCGACCGGCTCGCCCCGCCGCAGCACGCTGGCGATGGTGGAGTCCACCGAGGTGGTGGACGACCTCACCTTCCGCCTGACCACCAAGGCGCCGTTCGCGCCGCTGCTGGCGCAACTGAGCGCGTACAACGCCTACATCCTCAGCCCGACGCACGTGCAGAAGGAAGGCGCCAACTTCAGCAAGACGGCGTCCGGCACCGGGCCCTTCAAGCTGCAAAGCTGGCAGCCCGGCGAAAAGCTCGTGGTGGTGCGCAACGACAAGTACTGGGGCGAGAAGGCCAAGCTCGACTCGGTGGTGTACAGCGTGGTGCCCGAGGATTCCGCGCGCACGCTGCTGCTCCTGAGCGGCCAGGCCGATGTGATCTCGGAGCTGCCGTACATCATGGTCAAGAAGCTGAGCTCGCTGGACGCGGTGAAGGTGGTGCGCAAGCCCGGCTACCGCACCATCTACCTCGGCATGAACCTGTCGATGCCGCCGTTCAACGACATCCGGGTGCGCCAGGCGGTCGCCCACGCGGTCAACAAGCCGGCGCTGGTCCAAGGCATGCTGAACGGCATTGGCACGCTCGGCGGCTCGCTTGAGTCCTCGGTCATCGACGGCACGGCGAAGGACCTTCCGCCCTACCCCTACGACCCGGTCAAGGCGAAGAAGCTGCTGGCCGAGGCGGGCTTTCCGAACGGCTTCAGCACCGACTTCATGGTGACCACCGGTCGCTACAACATGGACCGCCAGGTCGCGGAGGCCATCCAGGGCCAGCTCGCGGCCGTGGGCATCAAGGCCAACATCCAGTCGCCCGAGTTCGGCGCCTACCTGGCGGCCCTGAACGGCGGCAAGGTGCCCCTCTTCATGAGCGGCAAGGGCAGCCCGACGGGTGACATGGACTTCACCCAGGCGCTCCTGAACCACAGCACGGGCCGGATGAACTACTTCAAGTTCAAGGACCCCGAGGTGGACCGGCTGATCGACCAGCAGCGCGTGGCCGTCGACCCCAAGGAACGGCAACGCCTGCTCACGGCGCTGCAGACCAAGGTCTACCAGGAGGCGCCGCACATCACGCTCTATTACGAGGACCAGGTCAGCGCCACGCGTTCCAACGTGCACGGCGTCAAGGTCTACGTGAACGAGTTCATCGACTTCAGCAAGGCCTGGAAAGCCTGAGGACCGCGCGCACGTGCTTCGTTTCCTGCTCCGCCGACTGCTGCAGGCCGTGCCCGTGCTGGTCGGCGTCTCGATCGCCGTCTTCCTGATGATCCACCTGATCCCGGGCGACCCGGCCGAGATGGTGGCCGGGCAGATGGCCACGCGCGAGGACGTCGAGAACGTGCGCAAGGCGCTCGGACTCGACCAGCCCCTGCTGCAGCAGTACCTGCAGTTCGCGGGGCGCGCCTTGACGGGGGACTTCGGCACGTCGTTTCGCACCGGACGGCCCGTGAGCGAGGAGATCCTGGCGCGCTACGGCAACACGCTGCTGCTCGGCAGCGTGGCCTTGCTGATTGCCGCCGTGGTCGGCGGGCTCGCGGGCATCGTGGCGGCGGTGAACCGGTTCACCTGGATCGACAACCTGGCGCTCGCCTTGTCGATCCTCGCGATCTCCACGCCCGCGTTCTCGCTCGGGCTGTTGCTGATCCTCGCGTTCGCGGTCTGGGCCAGCGTGCTGCCCATGACGGGCTTCGACTCGTGGCAGGCCGTCATCCTGCCCGCCCTCACGCTGTCGGCGGCCAGCACCGCGGTCATCTGCCGCATCATGCGCAGCAGCCTCGTCGAGGTGATGGACAACCAGTACGTGCGGACCGCGCGCGCCAAGGGCCTGCGTGAACACCTGGTGATCTGGCGACACGGCGTGCGCAACGCCTTGATCCCGGTGGTCACGGTAGCGGGCCTGCAGCTGGGCTACCTGCTCGGCTCGGCGGTGGTCACAGAGACGGTCTTCGCCTGGCCGGGCCTCGGACGGCTGCTCGTGCAGTCCATCCTGGCGCGCGACTTTCCCGTGGTGCAAGCGGCTGTGCTCGTGGTGGCAGTGACCTTCATCCTGGTCAACATCGCCACCGACCTGCTGTACGCGCTTCTCGACCCGAGGATTTCGGCCCAATGAGCAGCCTGCCCCTGGCTTCTACCGCGCCGGAGCCGCACGAGGGCGGGTCCGCGCGCCGCGAGTGGTGGCGCGCGCAGTGGACGCAGTTCCGTCGCTCGCGGCTCGCGCTGCCCGGCCTGCTGCTGTTCTCCGTCTTCGTGCTCGCGGGATTGTTCGCACCGCTCATCGCGCCGTACAGCCCCTATGCCAACGACCTCGCCAACATCATGGCGACGCCATCGCGCGAGCATTGGTTCGGCACGGACGAACTCGGGCGCGACATCTTCACGCGCGTTCTCTACGGCGCCCGCATCTCCCTGATGGAAGGCGTGCTGTCGGCGGCGATTGCAGCGGCCATCGGCGTCCCCATCGGCATGCTCTCCGGCTATGCCGGCAAGAACGTGGACGCGGTGATCATGCGGCTCATCGATGTATTGCTGGCGTTCCCCGGCGTGCTGCTGGCGATCGTGATCGTGAGCATCCTGGGCCCCAGCCTCGCGAACGCAATCCTGGCGGTCGCCATCTACACCATCCCGATCTTCGCGCGCTTCGCCCGCGGCCAGACCCTGGCGGTCAAGGAGGAGCCCTACATCGAGGCCTGCCGCGCGATGGGCATGAGCAACCTGCGCATCCTGGGCCGGCACATCCTGCCCAACATCGCCGCCACGATCATGGCCCTCGCGACCCTGCGCGTGGGCATCAACATCCTCACCTGCGCCAGCCTCAGCTTCCTGGGCTTGGGTGCGCAGGCGCCGCTGCCCGAATGGGGCGCGATGCTCGCCAACAGCCGCACCGCCTTGCTGATCGCGCCGCACCTCGCGATCTTTCCGGGCCTGGCCATCCTGTTGCTCGTGTTCGGCCTCAACCTGTTCCAGGACGGGCTGCAGGTGGTGCTGGACCCGAAATCACGGGGGCGCACATGAGCACGGCCCCTCCCCTGCTCCAGATCGAGGGCCTGCGCACCGTGTTCGCCACGAACGCGGGCGAGCTTGCCGCCGTCGACGGCGTCGACCTCACCGTCCGCCGCGGACAGACCCTGGGCATCGTCGGCGAGAGCGGCTGCGGCAAGTCGATGCTGTCGCTCTCGGTGATGGGCCTGGTGCCTTCGCCGGGGCGCATCGCCGGCGGCCGCATTGTGTTCGACGGCGAGGAACTGACGAGCGCATCGCCCGACCGCCTGCGCGCCTTGCGCGGCAAGCGGATTGCGATGGTTTTCCAGGAGCCCATGACCAGCTTGAACCCGGCCTACACGGTCGGGTTCCAGATCGTCGAGGCGATGCGCGCGCACGAGTCGGGTACCCCGCACGCCGAGCTGAAGGCGCGCGCCATCGCCGCGCTGGAGCGCGTTCGGATCACGGCGCCCGCGCAGCGCTTCGACGCCTATCCGCACCAACTCTCGGGCGGCATGCGGCAGCGCGTGATGATCGCGATGGCGCTGGCCTGTTCGCCCGACCTGCTGATTGCCGACGAGCCGACCACGGCCCTCGACGTCACGGTGCAGGCCCAGGTGCTGGACCTGCTGCGCGACATCCAGCGCGACACCGGGATGGCCATCGTGCTCATCACGCACGACCTGGGCGTGGTGGCAGGAATGGCCGATGAAGTGGCCGTCATGTACGCCGGCCGCGTCGCCGAACGCGCGCCGGTGGCGGACATCTTCAACGACCCGCAGCATCCCTACACGCTGGGGCTCCTGGGCAGCATGCCGCGCATCGAGGAAGAACGCAGCCGGCTGCTGGTGATCGAAGGCACCCTGCCCCCGCCCGGCCGCGTGCCCGCCGGCTGCCGCTTCCATCCGCGCTGCGTTTTCGGCACCCACGAGTGCACGCTGCAGGACCCACCGCTGCTCGCGTTCGGCCCCGGACACGGCGCCGCGTGCATCCACGCGCCGGTGGAGCGATTCATGGCGCAGCAAGAGCCCGAGGAAGCGGCATGAGTGAGCCGCTCCTGGCCGTCGAGGGCCTGGTGAAGCACTTCGGCTCGCGCGGCCTGTTCCAAAGGTCGCGTGCGACCGTGCGCGCCGTGGACGGCGTGAGCTTCTCGGTGCAGCGTGGCGAGACCCTGGCCTTGGTGGGCGAAAGCGGGTCCGGCAAATCGACCACGGCGCGGCTGGTGCTGCGCCTGATCGAGGCGAGCGAAGGCCGTATCCGCTTCCAGGGAACGGACATCACCGCGGCTTCGCAACGGAGCCTGCGCCCCCTGCGGCAACGCATGCAGATGGTGTTCCAGGATCCGTTCGCATCGCTCGATCCGCGCCTGACCGTGCGCCAGACGCTGGAAGAACCCCTGATCGTGCACGGCATCGGCAATGCCGCCGAACGCCGCGCGCGCGTCGACGAGCTCCTGGGCCTGGTGGGTCTCGGCCAGCACCACGCGGACCGCTACACGCATGCTTTCTCGGGCGGACAGCGGCAACGGGTCGGCATCGCGCGCGCGCTGATGCTGAAGCCCGACCTGGTGGTGTGCGACGAACCAGTCTCCGCGCTCGACGTGTCGATCCAGGCCCAGGTCGTGAACCTGCTGAAGGATCTGCAGGAGCAGCTGGGCCTCACCTACCTGTTCATCGCGCACGACCTGGCCGTGGTCAAGCACATGGCCGACCGGGTGGCGGTGATGTACCTGGGCAAGCTGGTCGAACTCGCGCCGCGCGACGCCCTGTTCTCGAACCCGCGGCATCCCTACACGCGCATGCTGCTGGACGCCATCCCGCGGCCCCAGCCGGGGCAGCCGCCGCGGCACCAGCCGATGGTCGCGGCGGAAGCGGGCAGCCCCGCCAGCCTGCCCACGGGGTGCCGCTTCCATCCGCGTTGCCCCTTCGCGGTCGAACGCTGCCGGGTCGAGGAGCCGATGCTGGACGAGGCCGGACCCGGCCAGGTCGTGGCCTGCCACCGCAAGCACGAGTTGCCCGAGTGGACGCCGCTCGCGCAGGCGCCGCAGGCGAACGGCGTCACGGCCATGCGCCTCGCGCTCTATGCCGCGCGAAAGAACGCGAGGCCCGGATGAACCCCATCCTCGTCGAGCGCGACGGCATGCTCGCCCGCGTGGTGCTGAACCAGCCGGCCCGCCTCAACGCTATGAACAAGGCCATGTGGGCCGGCCTGGCGCAGGCCATGCACGCCCTGTCTGCGGACACCGACGTGCGCTGCATCGTCGTGCGCGGCGCCGGCGACAAGGCCTTCTGTCCGGGCGCCGACATCAGCGAGTTCGCGAACGAGCGCAGCAACGCGCAGCAGGCTGCGGAGTATGGACGGGTGATCCAGTCGGCTGTCGACGCGATGGGGAGTTGCCCGCATCCGATCGTTGCGCAGATCCATGGCGCCTGCGTGGGTGGCGGGCTGCTGGTGGCCAGCCTGTGCGACATCCGCATCTGCGGCGAGTCCAGCCGATTCGGCGTGCCGGTGAAAAACCTGGGGTTGGTCGAGGCTTATGCCGAGATGGCGCCGCTGATCCGGCTGGCAGGCCCGGATGTCGCGCTCGAGATTCTGCTCGAGGGACGGGTGTTCGGCGCGGCCGAAGCTCGGGACAAGCGCCTGGTCACGCGCGTGGTGCCCGACGCGCAGGTCGAGGCGGAGGTGCAGGCCACCGCCCGCCGCATCGCCGAAGGCGCGCCGCTGGTCGCACGCTGGCACAAGAAGTTCGTGCGGCGGCTGGAGCAGCCTCAACCGATTTCGGCCGCCGAAGTGCAGGAGTGCTACGACTGCTTCGACACCGAGGATTTCCGCATCGGCTGGGCCGCATTCCTGGCCAAAGTCCGACCCGAGTTCGTCGGCCGCTGAGGCCGGACTTCCTTGGCTGTCATGTCGCGCCGGCCCCTATGCAACTGCTGTCTTCATTCATCCGACCTGCCGACAGCCACGATGCGACCGTGGAAGGTGTGGGCGAACGACGGAGAAGACTGTTCGGAGTTGCGTCGACGATGAATGACGCCCCTTTCGGGGCGTCATTCAGAAGCAAACTGCTGTGTTCCTGGCGGAGAGGGCGTCCGCCGCTGGTCGGCCAGGGACGTGCATATGCCAGGCGCTTCCGATATGTTCCCAGCCACTTACCCATCATCCGGCTGGCCGCACGGGGCTGATGGCTGCACCAGGTCAGCAGTGCAGCTGTTTGACCGCCAAAGGCTGGCCGACGCGCCATCGAATACCGCGCGTTTTGCAGCGCCTCAAGTCTCTCGGAGCAACCGGCCGCCAAAATTCCGTGGCGATTCAAGGTTTGGCAATTGGCGGCTGGCTGCCCCGGGGGATTTGGTATGTGCATGTCTGGGGCGTTTGCTTGCACTTGGCTCGGTAATAGTCGTGCTCGCGCCCTGCACAGCTGGAGAGCGACGGCAAGACGGCAAGGCTTACCAGCAGAGCAGCAAGCCGGGTAGGTCCAGGGGAAGCGCCTGACTGCATTCGACGAATCACGGGTTTCCTCCCACAAGCCCAGTGGTTTGATTAGGGCAAACTGAAGCCGACCAACTCGAATAATCACAGGTGCACTATGAAGTTTGGAGACATCGTCGGGAAAGTTGCACTACACAGTCAACCGGAAGCCCACAGGAGCGCCACGTACTCAGAGAACTGATCCGTGCCGCGGGCACCGGGATCAAGCGCCGGGATGGCCGGCATCGTCCAGAGCGCCCTCGTCGCGGGGGTCATCGGACTGGCGGGGTGGTTCTCCCTGTTTCAGTCCATCGATGGCCGGATTGCTGACCAGGGCGTCCGGTTGAGCCCCGTGCAGGCCGATGGCCAGCGCCAGGTGCTGCTGGTCGAGGCGCCCGTCGAGGCCTTCGTGTCGCCTGAAACGGACTGGCCCGCCTTGGCCGCCAGGCTGCTTGCGCTCGGCGCCAAGCGCGTCGCCTTCACGGCCCTGCCCACGCTTGAGCCGAATCGGCTCGCGGCGCTGCTGTCGAACCCCCTGATCGACGCCGCTGCAGCGGTGGACGTCGATCCGGCCAACCCGGATCGCAAGATCCTGCGGGTGCCGCCGGCCTTGGCCAGCATCGACATCGGGAGTGTCACGCACCTGGGTCCCTCTGGTCTCGGGGTGCATCGTCACGTCCCGGGGCCGGTGGCGGTCGCCTCCAGCGAATTGCCGAGCCTGGAGCTTGTCGTGGCCCAGCACGCGGGGCGGCAGGTCCCGAGCGGCGAGCTGTTCGTGGACTTCTCCACCGGGCCGCCCGAGAGACTGCCCCGGGCCACCTTGGAGCAGGTCAGGACCGGCAAGCTGATTCCCGAAGCCGTGCGGGGACGCGTCGCCCTCGTCGGCCCGGTCTCGAATCGCTTCGAAGCCAGTGTGGTGACGCCGCTCACGACGAGGCAAGTGGCGGTGAGCGAACTCGAGTTCCATGCGTACGCCCTCGACACGCTGCTTCGCGGCACCGCAGGACGGACCATCCCGGCGTTCGCCGAGCTGGCCCTTGTCGCGCTGGGCTGGCTGGCAGCGGTTGGGATCGCGATCTACCTGCCCTTTCGCAAAGCCTGGATCACGGCCACGCTGCTCGGGCTCGGCATCCTGGTGCTCAAAGTCGCGCTGGTGCCGCTCGCGCACTTCCACCTGCCGGTCGTCGCAATGCTGCTGACCATCGCCGTCACCACGGTGGCCGTGTTGCACGACAAGAGCCGGCGCGAGGCGCGCCAGCTGCGCTCGCTTCTCACCACGACTTCCGTTGCCCTGGCCAATCGCTGGGCGGCGGATGCGCCGATGGACGACAAGGTCTTTTGGTCTCACTTGCTGGCGATGGTGGATCAGTGGCTGCCCTTGACGCGAGCCGTCCTGCTGATCCGGGACGAAGGTAAGGATCAGCTGCGGCTGCAGGGGACGCTGCGTTGCGTGCCGGAACAGATCGCAGACAGGCGCCGGGACCTGCGCCGCCCTCCCTACGAGGCCGCGCGTTCCTCCGGGACGCCCCACCCGACCCCCTCCTTCCTGCTAGGCGGCGAGGCCGACGAGCAGGTGCTCATGCTGCCCCTGCGCGCCTCCGAGCAGTTGCTTGGCTTCTGGGTCTTCGGCGTGGATGCGGACCGGCTTTCGCTGCGACCAACCCTGGCCGACGCATTCCGGCGAGTGGCGGACGAAATGGCCGAATCGGTACGCGAGCACCGGGCCCACCAGGACCCCGCAACTGGCTTCAAGCCCGCCGGGACCGACCGTGAGCTGCAGAGACTGTCCGACAACCTGCACGCCATCGACCGCCACTTCCGGCTGAGCGAGCACATCTTCATGGGCCTGCGCACGCCTACGGTCGTGTTCGATCTGTTCGGCAGGACGATCGCAGTGAATGCACGGATGAAGGAGGTGTTCACGCGTTGCACCGATCCATCGCTCGTGAACGCGCCGCACCTGCTCGAAGTGCTTTGCCAGCTTCCGCCGGCCGGCGCAAGGGAGGCCCTCGCGGCGGTGATGTTCGAGGGGCACGAGTTCGAGCACACGGCGCGCTGCGACGAGGACCGCTACATCCTGCGCGCCACGGCTCTGCGGGATGCGCCGGCGGTGCGAGGACCGCAGGACGCGGGGGCCGTGCTGGGGCTGCAGCTCGAACTGCTGCCTCTGGCGCGCCCGGATGCGCCTGCCCACAGCGAGCACGTCCACGTGTGGGATGCGCTGGAACGCGCGCTCGGGCGGGTGGCCTCCCTGCCGCAGTTCGACAGCCTGGAGTTCGAGATGGACGGCCCGCGCGACCTTCCGCCTCTGGCCGCCCGCCCCCACGCGTTCACGGAGGCCGTCGCCGCGGTGATGCAGCTCCTGGCCGAAGATGCCACCCTGCCCGGGACCATCTCGGTCTGTGTGAATGAAGTACAGGCAGAGGGCCGCAGTGAGGTCGTGATCCAGCTGGCCGCGCGGGGTTTCGGCGTTCCGGCGGAGGCTCTGAGCGCTGCGCTGGATGGCCCGCAGACACCGGCCTCCGGGCCACTGCGCAAGATCCGGTCGCTGCGGCAGGCGGCGTTTCGCGCCGGCTCCTTCGAACTCCACAGCGAACTCGGCCAGGGATACCGGGTGCGGATCGCCATGCCTGCCGCCCTTTGAGCCGCGATGGAGGGACTCGCGCTACCCCTGCTTCCACCCGCGCTTGCGGGATCGGTGACGGTGACGGTGTGGCTGGGAGCCATGATCGTCGCGGTGAGCAATCTGCGCCTCGGCTGGGTGCTCTCCGGGCTGGTGGTGCCCGGCTACATGGTCCCGCTGATCATTGCGAACCCGCTCTCGGCCACCGTGGTGTTCGTCGAAGGCGTCATCACCTATCTCGTCGTGTGGTCGTACTCGGAGGTGCTGGCCCCGCGCCTGCGCTGGTCCACCTTCTTCGGCCGCGACCGCTTCTTCGCGCTGGTACTCGTGAGCGTCGCCGTCCGGCTCGCTGGCGATGGCTGGCTGCTCCCCGCCTTGGGCGCATCGTTGCAGCAGCAACATGGCTTCGTCTTCGACTATCGCAATGACCTTCACAGCTTCGGCTTGATCGTTGTCTCGCTGATCGCGAACAACTTCTGGAAGACCGGACTGCTGCGGGGCGCCGCGCCAATGGCCGTGCAGGTAGCGCTCACCTGGCTGCTGGTGCGCTTCATCCTGATTCCGCTGACGAACTTCAACGCGGATTCGACGGCGGTGCTTTACGAGGATATCGCCGCATCGATGCTGGCCAGCCCCAAGGCCTACATCATCCTGATCGTCACGGCCTTCGTCGCCTCAAGGCTCAACCTGTTCTACGGCTGGGACTTCAGCGGAATCCTCATCCCCTCGCTGCTCGCCCTGCAGTGGTACCAGCCGTACAAGATCGTGGCCACCTTTGCCGAGGCCATTGCCATCCTGCTGCTGTCCAGCGCGGCCCTGAAGCTGCCCTACTTCCGCAACATGACCATGGAAGGCGGCCGCAAGCTCATGCTGTTCTTCAGCGTCAGCCTGGCCTACAAGTTCGTCGTCGGCTGGGCCATGGCGGTGTGGCTGCCGCAGCAGCTCACAAGCGACTACTACGGATTCGGTTACCTTCTCGCCACGCTGATCGCGATCAAGGCGCATGACAAGAACATCCTCGGCCGGCTGACGCAGGCCGTGGTGCAGACCTCGCTGGCCGGCGTGGCGGTGGCCACGCTGATCGGCTTCGTGCTGGTGATCGTTCCCGACCCAGGACCCGCGGCGCCGCGCACACCGCAGCTGCCGCCCGAGCCCGAGCGGCTGGACGGGCTGGTGCAGGAAGCCTTGGCTGAATCGAAGACCGGCTTCTACCGGGTGTCCCTGGGGGCGCCGATCCTGGATCCCCGGGCCGAGGAGCTGGCCGCGTTCGCGCAGGGGCTGCGGCTTCTTCTCGCCTACCGCAGCGGACTCGACCCCGGCGTTTTGCAGCAGGCGCGCGCCGCGCTCGACGCTGCAGGGTACCGGGTCACCATCACGCAGGCCGAGCGCGGGACGGAGTACTTCGTGCTGGACGAGCGCGAGCCCCGTCGTCACTGGGGCGTGTACGCGCTCGCTTCCAGGCCGGCGTCCCGGCTGCTGCTGCAGGTGCCGTTTCCGCTCACTGAGCCGTTGGCCTTCGAGGCGGCGACCTTCCTGCTGCAGCGCATGCAGGCCAACGGCTTCGCCGCCGCGCCGGCGCAGGCGCTGGACGACGACAGGCGCCGCCGCAGCAGCGTCCTGAACTCCCCGCAGTCCATCTTCCAGGTGTTCCACCGCGAAATGGCATCCGACCAAGTTCTGCAGGTGCGCAGCCGCGAAGCCCCCCAGGCCCGACTGTTGGTCTCCGGCGGCCTCCCGCAAGGGCTCGACCTGCCGGCCTTACGGGACTTGGTGGGCCCCCTGGAGGTCAACTTCGGCGCCGATGCTGAACGGAATCTCCAACGCGAGACCATGCGCGGCAGCTTCTCGCAGCTATCGCTCGCCAGCAGCGCAGCCCAGCGTGCCCGCCTGTTCGCCGGCAGCGTTCCCGAACCGCGCCGCGAGGCGCTGCCCGGTTCCATCGCCGCCATGGTGATCGGCCGCATGGAGGCCCGACAGCTTCCCGGGCCGGGCAGCGAAGCCTATCGGCGGCGTGGCCTTGACGAGCTGCTGCGCATCGAGCGGGAGGTTCTCGGGCCGGTGATGCGCGTGGCGCTCCAGGCACCCGGGCCCCGCCTGCAGGATGCGCTTGCCCTGGGCGCGCTGTCGGGCGCCGCCGCGAGCGCGCGGGCCCTGCGCCTGGAGCTGGCCCTGGTTTCGGCCGCAGACGGCGACTTCATCGTCCTGCAGGACCGTGCGCAGCATGGGGGCCTGGTGGTCCTGCGCGTGGGCATGTCCGACCCGTACCTGATCGAAGTGCCCCGCCCCGTGCGCGAGCGGGCCACGCTGGAGACAGCGGCCCGCTTCTGGAGCGATGCGCAGGCCCGCGCCCTGGTGGTGGCAGGCGCCGCCGCCGACGCCAACGCGGACGGCAGCGCCGACGTTCTGGAAGCCGCGAACAAGCAGACCTTCTTCCAGCTGGCCCACCAGGTGCTGCTGCGCGAGCTCGGCGACCAGCCTGCGGTGGCCGTCCAGGTGCGAGCGATGAGCCTGCGCGCCGGTGAGCCACCGCCGGCCGACGCCGTGGTCGCCTTCAATCGGCTTTCCAACGACCCGAATCGCCTCGACGGCGTGGCCGCCCAGCTCGTCGAGGACCTCCGCCGCCACGGCATTCCGGCCATCGTCCACGCCGGCGCGCCCGGCACCGCGGGCTTCGGTCCCGCCGGCGGCCCGCAGGCCGCGTACATGGAGCAGGTTCAGAATAAGCTCTTTGCCGCGCTATGGGTGGCCCGGGACATGCGCGCGGGCGTGCAGCAGGAGTCCGTGGAGACGCAGCGCCGCGCCTTCGAGGGCCTGGGCATTCCCGTGCGCCAGGCGGAGATCGGGGCCGTGCTCACCGGCGCTCGCCTGGTCGGCCCCGCACTACCCGAGGGGGTGCGCGACCGGGCGCAGCGCTATCTCGCCAGCGGCGACGTGGTGGCCCTGTCGGCGTTGCAGAGTGCCTTCCAGGGCTCGCTGGAGCGGATCGAGGACCCAGCCGGCCGCGGCGCCTTCCTGCTGCTGAAATCGCCAGGCGGAGGGCTCAGGGCAGTCCTCGCGCTCGCCGAGGGGCTGCGGGGCGGCCGTCGCACGGTGCCGCCCGGTCCCATCAGCGCGGCCACCGCGCAGGCATTCCTCGCCGCACGGGATCAATGGCTGGAGGCCTCACCATGATTGCGCGACACCTTCGAACCCGCTGCACGGGCGGGCTTCTGGCCTGCCTGGTCGCCGCCCTGTTCGCCGTGCCAACGGGCGCGGCCGCGCAGTCCGCCGCCCCTGCCGCCACGGCGCCCCGTGCCGATCCGGTGTCCTCGCGCCTGGTGGAGCGCTCGGACCTGGACCGGGGCGCCGTGCTCGCCGGGCCCCAGGCGGTCGAGTTCGAACTGCCGCCGAACGCCTCGTCGGTTCGGATCCTGCTGAATCCTGGGCTGCGCGACTTCGAGGCGTTCCGCGCCCGCCGACTCGCCGACCCCGAGCTGCGCCTCGGCTACACCATCGCTGTCGAGGTCCTGGGCGGCAGAGGTCGGCCGGTGCTGGACCGACCCTACACCTTCCGCCGCGACCTGCAGGAAGCCGCGCTTGCGGACGGCACCCGGACCACCGGCGCGTTCTACCTGGACCGCTCTGCTCCCGTGCCCCTGCGATCCGACCAGGTGCTCCTGGACTTCCAGGGCACCACCACGCCCACCCGCCTGCGCCTGCGCCTCTCGCAAGCGGACCCGGCGATCACGGACGTCCTGGCACGCGTGTACGTGCCGGTGCCGCAGTCGCGCCGGGACGCCGCCGTCCAGTGGCAGCGGCTCAGTCCCGAGCAACGCGCCCGCATGGCCTCGGGGAACCTGTTTCCGCCCCAGGTACTGTCACAGGACGAGCGGGAGCGCCTCGTCGCCTCGCGCTGGGCTCCAGTGGCGCCACGTCGGGGCGCGTCGGTCCGCGAGCTCTATGTCGTGCGTGACTTGCCGGCGACCGACCCGGTGGACGCCACGCCACCGCCGCCCCCCGGCCTGCCCGTGGGCCCAGGGCAGGTCGCGACCCTGCCGCTACAGCCCGGCACCGGTGGGGTCCACCTCCAACTCACCCCGCTCGCGGCAGCCCCGGGGACCGCTGCACCGCAGCCGGGGGAGGTCGTGGTGCGATGGGCGGGCGAGAACGCGTTCCAGCGCCAGGTCTCGAAGCACCGCTGGGCCGGGACGGAGCCGCTGGAACTGCGCTTGCCCCTCGGTGCCGGATGGGTCGAAGTGGCCTCGCAACGTCCCGCCGCCCTGCGGGCCTGGGGAGACACGCCCTCCGGCACTGTCGAGGTCACGCCCGAGCCTGCCTTCCTGCGCCTGTGGAGCGCCGGCCCGGGCGAGCCGCTCACCTACGACATCACGCACGCGGGCCGCGACGCGACGCCATTGCGGCTGGTGTTCAGGCGTTTGGCCGCAGCGGGCGCCACGGCATCGGACGCGCCCGCCCGGGTGGAACTGCTTCTGGGAGACGGCAGCGCGCTCAAGCGCGCGCAGGTGCCCCTGATAACGACCTCCTCCATGTACGACATCCCGGCCGAGCCGGCAGGTGGCTTTGCCGCGACGGAGCCCACGGAGGCCTTTTTCCGTGTTCCGCCACCGGTGCAGCGGGTGCGGATCTCCTCCTCGGAGCCGCTGCTGGTCGGCGCGTACACCCGGCCGGCCGGACTCGCCCGCCAGGTCCGCACGCCGGACGACAGCTTCGCGGCGGCCGGGGCCCCGGGGCCCATCCCGGCCTGGTTTACGCTGCGCCCGCTGGACCATGAAACGCGCCTGGTGAACGGCGCCTCGCGTGTTCTGCGCGTGCAGTCGCGGCCGCCAGAGGACCGTCCTGACCTGGCCGCCGGCCAGTACGTCTTCGAGGACTTCGACCCGGTCACCGAGGCGGCGGCGCGGGTGTTCCTCGCGCCGCGCGAGCCCGGCGTGCCCGATCGGGACGAGGCGCTCTCCTCCACCTTTCGGCCACTGCCCGCTGATGGCAGGGTCGCGCTGCGCGCGAGCCCAGGACGCCAGACTGTGCAGCCACGTCTGGCATGGGCGACCCGCTCGGGCAGGCAGCCACCGTTTCACCTTCGCATCCGCGTGGACGGCGGGCCCGTGATCAAGGCCGCTGCCGCCGGTATGGCCGGCGAGGTCCTGCTCCCGCCGCTCGCCCCGGGCGCCCACGTCGTGGGCGTGCAGTCGGACGCACCGGTGCGCTGGTGGATCAATCACGCCGCCCAGGGTGAACCCTGGGTTCGACGCGAGGCACTGCAGCTGGACCGACCCTTGAGCTTCGAGGTGGAGCGCCGCTCCAGTGAGCAGGAGTTCCTCTCCGTGCGCGCCTTCCAGCCGGCCGACGCCCGCCGCCCGCTGCGCCTGCGCGTACGCATTGAGGCGCCCGAACCGGCCGAGTCCATCGGGCCATTTCCCGGCTGGCTGTTCACCGAGCGGGTTCACGAGGTCCAGCCCAGCGGCCAGCGGGCGCTGCCGGTCGCCGAGACGGCACAGGCCCGCACCGATCCCGGCCGCTCGTTCTTCATCCCCTTGCCCGACGGGGCGCCGCGCGGGCGCTACCGCATCACCATAGAGCCCGATTCGCGCGCCGGCTGGATGACGCTCTCGCGCGTGACGCCGGGCCTCGTCGCGCAAAGAAAACTCACTGTGGAGGGTAACGTCGATGAGCAGTAAGCGAGCCGGCCGCTGGCGCGGCGCCTGGGCCGTCCTGATCACCTGCCCGCTGTGGTGGCTCTCGCCCGCGGTGTCGGCCGAGAGCGAAGCCGGCGGGTCCGTGCTCCGCCAATCCTTCCGCGAGGCCTGGAAAGACGCTGGTGCGGTCCGCTACGACGTGCCGGGCGGCGACGCCGAACTGCGGGCCACGCAGGCGCTCATGGATCGGCTGCTGCAAGGCGATCGCTCGCGCGAGGTCGACGAACGCGCCGCGGAGCTCGGATGGCGGCTGCGGCGCGGCCAAGCGGGCAAGGGGCGCTGGACCGTCCTGGAGGAGTTGCCCGGGCGCCGTTCCGGGCGCGGCCTCTATGCCTTCGCGGACGAAGGCGGACAGCATGCCATTCAGGCGCCGCATGTGCCATCGGATCTGCACACAGGCGAAATCGCCGTCGCCATGGGCGAGCAGGCCCAGCCGCGCGCGATCGCCTGGAACACCGTGCCGCGCCGCGAAGCTGACCTGCCCCACCTACACGATAGCGCCCTGCATGCGTTCTCCCGGGCCTTCGCGAGCCGCTTTCCCCAGCAGCGGATCATCCAGCTCCACGGCTTCGACGCCGATCGCGACGATCGCGCCGGCGACAAGGCGCAGGAGGCTATCGTCAGTTCCGCCGCCCGGCCTCCCTCGCCGGCGGCCCGGGCCGTCGCCGACTGCATGCGCAGCGGCGTGGAGCCTGCAACGCGACTTTTCGGCGTGGACGCCCAGCGGCTGGGCGGCACGCGCAACCGGATTGCCCGTGAGCTCGCGGCCTCGGGCTTCCACGGCTTCGTCCACTTGGAAATGGGGCTGGACCTTCGGAGGTCGCTGCGGGATGACGCGCGGCGTCGAGGCGCCTTGCTGACTTGCCTGGGGGTGCCGCAGTGAAGCGCCGATCGACGAAACGGGCGGCACCGGCTAGCCCGCCGCTTCGCTGGGCGCTGTTCATGCTCGGGCCGTGGCTGGCGATCTCGGCGGCCCAGGGGGCCCCGGCGGACGCATCGGCCGCGCCCATGGCGCATCAGGTCGTGCCAGCGATCTTGCGGTGGGAGCCAGTGACGGCCAGCAGCCCGTACTGGGTGTCCGCCAGCGGGCCCGCCCGCATCGGCGCGCTCGGCCCCTCGCGTCTGGCGCTGGCGCCCGGGAGCGAGGCGCGGGTCCTGCTGCCCGCGCTCGGCTGGCTGCGGATCGAGGCAGATGCGCGGGGCCAGACGCCCATGCCCCAGGTCAGGCTATCCACCGGCACCGGGCTGTCCATCGAAGCCAACCTGCTCCCGGGGGTGGACGGGCGAAGCTGGCTCCTGAAGACACAGATGCCGCAGCCGATGGTGGCGCATATCGTTGCGCCGCCCGGCGGGTCCGCGCACCGCTATGGGCTGTACGTGGCGCGCACGGAAGTCGCACCCACCTACGCCGTGCCGGACCGGCTGGTGCCGCTGCCGGCTCCGGCGAGCAGCGTGCGGCCCGCCGACCAAGCCCGCGAAGAACCCTACGCCCGGCTCGACGCTGGCCACCAAACCGAGGTGACCCTCCAAGGGCCGGCACGTTTCCGCCTCGAAGCACGGCTCGCAGGTGCGGCCGACCCTGCGCAGACGCTGCTTGCATGGCGCGCGGCCATCGGAGCTCGAGCCGACGCCCTGCCCCTGGTCCGGCTGCCCAGCGGCTCGGAATGGCGGGCGCCGGTCGAGGTCGATGGGGCGTGGCGCAACGTCGGCCGGCTCGAACGCTTCGAGTTCGAGGTCCCGGAGGGCTCGCACCGGGTTGCGTTGACACCGAGCCATCCGGTGCTGGCCCGCCTCTGGGAACTGCAGGGGCCGGACCTCACGCTGGCGCTGAACACTCCCGCCGGTTGGTCCGCCTTGGTGCCCTCGGAGCAGGACACCCCTTGGGTGCAGGAGGCCCTCACGGCAGCCACGGCGAACCGCTGGCGCGATGCGGGCAGCCGCGTCGTCGAGCGCCTGAACCACGCCGCCCGCGAGCGGCCGGACCGCCCTGACCTGGCGCGCCTCGCGCGCGAGCTTGACGGGCTCGTGGGGCTGTGGCGCGCCGTTCCCTCGTCTGGCGCGGCGGCGCCGGGCGAGCTGCTCTGGGCTGCGACGCCCTCGCCGACGGCGGTCGATCCCCTGCAGGATGAGGGGATCTCCCCCCGCAGCCCCGCGGCGGCACCGGACGCTCCGCCGGGTGCGCTGTTCCAGTGGGTGGCGACGCAGCCGCTGCGGTTCGAGCTGCCCAGGGGGCAGGGACCAAGGCGCATGCGCCTGCGGGTCCTGGAGCCGCGATCCAGGCCGGCCGTCCTGGAACTGCAGGACGATCGCGGACTGGCTTGGCGCGTGCGCACCGGGCCGGCGGCGCTCGGGCCGGGCGAGCTACGCAGCCAGGCCACGGCGGAACCCGGCGCGGACGGACAGACCGTGCCCCGACTGGACCCCGTACTGCTCGACGGGGGCGAAGTGCAGTGGTGGCTGCCCGAAGGCTCCACCCGCCTCACGCTTCGCGCCCTGGAGGGCAGCGCCCGTGTCGCCCTGGACTGGCGGGACAGCGCCGACCTGCGGCTGGACGACGGCGTCTTGGCCACCCTGGCGGCCCGCTTCGTCGCGGGTCGGTCGGCTGCGGCCGGGGACCCGACGACGGCGCTGGCGCAGGATGCCTGGCGCACGGTGGACCGCCTGCTGCAGGCTTCATTCGCGCAGCTGGCCGCGGGGAGCAGCGCCGTGGCGCGCCCCGCGCCCATCGTCGAGGCGCGCGCGCAAGGGCTCGCGGCGCTCGCCCGTCAGGAGAGCGACCCGGCCACCTCGCTGGCGCGGTGGCGCAGCCTGCTGGGTGCGGCCGACGCGCGGCTGCGATCGGAGGCGCTGGAGGGCATGGCCGCCGCCCTCTACACCGGCGGGGAGCGATTCGCGGCGCAGCAGCTGCTGCGCAGCTTCTGGCTGGGCGAAGACCCGGCCCTGTCGGCCGCCGCACTGCAAGCGCTGCAGGCGCTCTACCGCCGCGAGGGGGACGACGAGGCCTTGCTGACCCTCACCACCGCTGCCGCTGCGCGCGACCCGGCCCACCTGGCGGCCCTGGCGATACTGCTCGCGCGCGCGGGCGAGGATCGCCTTGCGCTGGTGGCCGCGCTCACGGCGCCACGACGGCCGCCGCCAGAAACCGACGGGCTGCTGCCGGCCCTCCTCGGCAGCGCCTTGCGGGCGGAGCTGCCCGCTACCTTCGAGGCATTGATCGCCGGGGTGCGGGGCGAGCAGCCGGCCATGGATTTCTGGCGCGGTCAGCAGGCCCTGCACCGTGGCGACCCACAAGCCGCCCTCGTCCTGTTCGAGCGTGGCGGTCACACCCAGTGGTTGCGCAGCGTCCGCCAGGCGCTGGAGCTCTCCCGCCGACTGGCCGGCGGCGCTTCGCTGGAGGCGGTGCGGGGATGGGGGGATTGGCAGTCCGCGCATCCCGGACCCCGCTACTGGACCGCCGAGGAATCGGCCCTGGTCGCCCACGCCGGCGGCTTGGTCGCCCGGTCCATTGCGCGGGACCTGCGCTCCACGTGGTGGCGTGCGGAGGGCCGGCAGCCGGCGGTGCTCCAGGTGGCAGGGCCTGCGCGCGTGCGGGTTGAGGCCCGGCCGTTGCATGCGTCCGCCGACCAGCTCCTGGAGGGCTGGTTGCGGATCGAGGCCGACGGGCAGCTGTGGGTTCATCCGTACAGCCGCAACCGAAGCGCTGTTGGACTGGCGCTCGAAGGCGCCGCGGCGGACAAGGCCACATTGGGCGAGCGCGTTGAGCGGATCATCGAGCTGCCGCCGGGCTTCCACGAACTGCGAGTGCATGCGGCGGACCAGCCGCTCGCCATTCGCTACGCCATCGAGCGGCCCGCCTTGCAGGCGCAGTGGCTGCTGCCCCCTCCCACGGCGCCGTACTTTTCCGCGCAGGACTTCCGGGCTCCGCAGCGGATCGCCGCCCCGGCATGCGGTTTTGCAGGCGCCTGCGCGTTGGAGCTGGACGACCCACTCCAGCCCTTCCACGTCCTGCTCGCCGGGCGGCGCTGGCCGGGCGCCCCGGCCCCCGCACCGCAGCGGGACGCATCGGCCGCACGGCTGGCCGGCGGCGACCCTTGGGGCGCGGTGGACCAGGCGCAGGACCCGGCCGAGAAGATGCGGCTGCTGGCGTGGATCGCGCAGACCCGGCCCGCCGATCGCGCCCGGGCGCTCGCCACCGCGGCGGCGGTTCGCGGCCGTTCAACGGACCCGGACATGCTGTCCGCCTGGCAGCAGCTGTCCGAGGCCAGTGAATGGGTGCACCAGCCGCTGGTCGCCCGCAGCGCCGGCCTGCGCGCGGTGCCCGCCACGCCGGGCGAGGCGCATTCGCCCGCGGCCCGGTTGCGCGCGGCGCTCCTCGAGCCGCTGGAGCCCGACGAGCTGCGCCTCTCGGGCGACTCCCGCGCGGTGTTCTCCGTCACCGATCCGGGCCCCAGCCGCACGCGCGTTCGGCTGCGGTCGGAGGATCTGCCGGGCCTGCCGCCGCAGCCCCTGCGCGCACGAGTTCTGGTCGATGGCAGGGAACACCGGACGCTGGAGTTGCCCGCGCCCGGAACCGAAGCCACGGTGAGCATCGAGCTGCCCGCCGGCGAGCACGACATCGCTGTGTCAAGCGTCGATACCTACGCCAACCAGCTGCTTCGCGTGCGCTTCGAGCACGCGGGACCTGCGCTCCCCGAGCTGCGGCGTGACTGGCAAATCGCCACCCGCGACCAGCCCGTGGAGGTCGCGGTGGCGGCGCCGGCCTGGCTGCGCGTGGATCGCCGCACTGCCGCCGGCGAGCTCCAGAGCGAGGACCGGTACGTGGAGGGAGACGAGCTGCGGACCATCAGACTGCCGGCCGCGCCGGGCGAGGAACAGACGCTCTACCGCGTGTATCTGCGCCGGCCGCAGGCCGCGCCGGTTCCGCCGCGGCCGCCGCGCCCCTCGCCCTACCTGCCCAACCCGGTCCCCGAGCTGGCGTTGCCGTGGGCCGCAGCGACCGAGGGTCCCGCGCCCTCGGGCGTTCGATTCATCGATCCGGCCCCGGTGGCCCGGCTCCTGGATTACACCTGGACGACCCGGCTCGCTTTGCGCCAACGCCGGGACACCGAGGCCACGGGCGGCGCCCAGCAGACCCGCGAGGAGCGATTCGCCGAGGTCGGCGTCAGCGCCATGCAGCGCAGCGCCGACGGTCAACGCTGGGGCATGGCCGACGCCTTCGCTCGCGCACACCGTCGCGGGGATCCGGTGCTGGGCCTCAGGGTGGAGGCCACGCAGGCGATCGATTGGTGGCCCGCATTCCCGCACCCGCTGGAGCTCGCGGCGTCTGCGGTCTCGGTGCTGCAGTCCACCCCCGCCGGGCTGGGCGCCAGCGTGCAAGCCGAGCTGGCGGTCGCGCAGACCCGACGGTTGGCGCCGAGCCTCGCGCACCGCCCGCAGGTCGGCGCCTTCGTGCGCCTGGGCAGCTTGCGCGACGTTCCGGCCAGCGAGCTCGATCACATCGACACGGACGTCTATTCCCGCTACCGCGAAAGCCACCGCTTCGGCCTGCGGCTGGCCGATGCCCTCAGCTGGTATCCGCACCGTGACACGAAACTGGCGCTGCGCGGGCGCATCGTGAGCAATGAGAACCTCACGCCGGACAACGTCCGCCTCGAAGTCCAGGCGCAGCAGCTCGCGGGCCCCTGGCTGATGGCCGCGGGCGTGCGCCACACCCGCTACTTCTCGGACCGCCACCGGGCGCGCGCGGTGGGCGTGACCGAGCCCGTGCTCAGCCTGCAGCGCGACTTCTGGCGGCCCGACGGCAGCCGGCTGGCCCTTCGAGGCGTGGTCCGGCGCGACTCCCTCACCGGATCCGTGACGGCCGGCATCGAGCTGGAGTGGCATCACAGCGCTGGCCGGCGCCTCTGGGACCTGGGGCCCGGCGAGCGGGATTTCCGTGAATTGCGCGAGTGGCAGACCGCACCGCTGGACTTCCGGGTGGAGGACGTTCGATGAGCTCCGGGCGACAGCTGAGAGAACTCTTGGAGGACGGCCTTCCCGCGCACGAACGGCGCCTCGAGCAGCGCTCGCTGCGGTTCCTGGAGCGGGAGTGGGCGGCCGGCCGGCGCAGCGGACCTCCGGTCGATGCGGCGCAAGTGTCCCGTTTCCTAGGCGAGCAGGTGCAAGCGCTCGCCGCGCGCGTCGCGCTGATCCGCGCCCGGCAGGCCGAGTTCACGCAGCGCCTCGCCGCGGCGACCACCCCGGCGGCCAAGCGATTGACCATGATCGAGTTCGCCGCCCAGCTCGGCGCCACACGGGCGCAGCTGCGCGGCGACCGGCGCGCGTTCCGGCGCTGGTTCGGCCCGGACGCCTTGATGGACCGCGTCGCCTACCAGATCGGGCAGCACGAACGCACCCTGGTTTTCGCCCTGCGCGGCATCGGTCGCTTGGCGCCCCTTGCCCTTCAACAGCGCAGCGGCGCGCCGGCGTGGCGCGAGCTCCAGCTGGAAGAGCCGCTCGAGCCGCTCCTGCGCTGGACGGGCGATGCCCGGGTGCGCACGCACGCGTTCCTCGCCTTGGCCGAGAGTCTGGCGCCGCTGGCGCCCGAAGAGGCCACGCAGGCCATGCAGCCTTCGACCGTGGCCTATGTGTACCGGGCCAGCCTGGACCCCAGCTTGGACATCTGGATCCAGCGGGAGGCGATGACCCTGCTGGCCGCGATCGCTCCCGACCAGGTCGCGACCGTGCTGCGGCGCCGGCTGCGCGAACCCGCCGCGGGTGATGACCTTTTCGTGCGCCGGCACGCGGTGGAGATGCTGGGGCGCTCGCTGCACATCGATGCGCGGCTCGCCGACCTGCTTGCGCACGTGGCGGACGATCCCAGCGCCCATGTACGTCAAGCGGCGGCGCAAGTCATTCCGAGCATGCCGGCGGACGTGGTCCGGGTGGTCTGGCCCCGGCTGGGCCAGGACGAGCCCGTCGCCGCCGTGGCGGCGGCAGCCTTCCTGCAGTTGCCCCTGCTGGCTAGCCGCGAGGAACTGGCCGATGCTGCGCTCGGCTGGATCCAGGCCGCGCTGGACCCGGGGCAGAAGTCGGCCTTTCTCGCGCGCGTTGCCCTGCACGCGGCTGAGGATGGCGGCCAGCGGCTGCAGGGGTCAACGCGCGAGCGCTGGATCGCGGCGGTGATGCCGGCGGTGGAGGCCATGCACGTGGGGGCGCAGCTGCTGCCGGTGCGTCGGTGGGCCGCGTTGACCCGGGAGCGACTCTGGCTGGCCAGCGACGACGAGGCGCGTGCGGTGGCCGAGGCGCTCGCGCCTCAGGCACACGGCGCGACGCCGGGCGGCGGTGCGCGCACGCTGGACCTGCCGGTCGCAACGCCAGAGCCGATCCTGGGCCGGGTGATGTCGGTTCTGACCCAGCGGGACTTCCCGCTGGACGTCAGCGCCGGAGGCGGCCGGCTGCGGGCCTGGCGCGGCCACCAGTTCGGGTTCCGACTCTGGCGATTCCTGCACGAGTGGCGGCATCCGTCGCCGGACAAGCGACAGGCCCACCGGCACACCATCGGCCGGATCTTCCACGGCACGCTGCGCGCGCCCTCAGCCATTCTGGCCGAACTCGCGCAGACCAAGGTGCCGGGAGAGCCACTGCAGATGGCCACCGAATCAGGCTGGCGCCCCTACCTGCCACTTGTGGACGAGCTCCTGTCCCTGCTGGAGCAGGACCCTGCCAAGGGTCCGCTGCGCCTGTATACCGCGGAGGGGGTGACCGAAGTCGATCCACCGCTGGAACCAGCCCGGCGGCTGCGGGCCCGTTCGGCGCTGACACGCCGCTTCGCCCACTACGCCAGTGCACGCAACTGGGTGGAAGGCAGCGCGGCGCATCCGAACACCTACCTGCGCATGCTGGCGGAGCTGGGCTTCGAGTTCAGGTTCCGGCCGCACCCCGGAACCTCGGCGGACAGTGCAGTGCTGCGCTTCTTCTCGGCCACACCGCTGGGCATGGCGTCGCTGCCCGAATTCCGGGCCCGCATAGAGAACTACTTCTTTTCGGCCTACGAGAACACCCTCTTCGACCTGGCGCTGTTTATCGCCGGCGGGCTGGTTGCGTTCCTAGGCCATCACATGCTCGTCAACCGGAGCATGCGCCGCGCCCGCGAAGCGATCCCGCTCGTAGTGGGCGGCTGGGGCACCCGCGGAAAGTCGGGCACCGAACGGCTCAAGGCCGCGATGTTCAACGGGCAGGGCTACTGTGTCGTGAGCAAGACCACGGGCTGCGAGGCTATGTTCGTCTACAGCAAGCCCTTCGGCGCGCCGCGCGAGCTTTTCCTGTTCCGGCCCTACGACAAGGCGACCATCTGGGAGCAGTTCAACGTCGTGCGACTGGCCCGCCGCCTCGGCTGCGAAGTGTTCCTCTGGGAGTGCATGGCGCTCACGCCGTCCTTCGTGCGCCTGATGCAGCGCGCCTGGATGCGCGACGACATGGCCACGCTGACCAACACCTTCCCTGACCACGAGGACTTGCAAGGTCCGGCGGGCATCGACATCCCACAGGTCATGACCAACTTCATTCCTGAGCGGGGCCTCCTCTTCACCACCGAAGAGCAGATGCGGCCCATCCTGCAGGAAGCGGCGGACCGACTAGGTACGCGGCTCAAAGGAGTCGGCTGGCTGGAGTCGGGTCTCATCGCCCCGGACGTGCTGGCTCGGTTTCCGTATCAGGAGCATCCGGACAACATCGCGCTGGTCACGGCCCTGGGCGCCGAACTGGGCTACGCGCGGGACTTCGCCCTCAAGTCCATGGCCGACCACGTGGTGCCCGACCTTGGCGTGCTCAAGACCTTTCCGCCGGCGCGGGTCTCGCTGCGGGTGCTGGAGTTCTCCAACGGCATGTCCGCCAACGAGCGCTACGGCTGCCTGGGCAACTGGACCCGGCTCGGTTTCGACACGCAGGACTTCGAGGCCGAACCAGGCGTGATGATCAGCACGGTGGTGAACAACCGCGCCGATCGCATTGCGCGCTCTCGCGTTTTCGCCGGCGTCATCGCCGAGGACATTCAAGCCGACGTCCATCTGCTGATCGGCGGGAACGTCGACGGGCTCAAGGGCTACATCCGCGAATCCTGGGCGGCGCATGCCGCTGCACTGACGCTCTGGCCGGAGCAGCCCGTCGAGGGCGGACCGGCCGCGGTGCTGCGCCTGCTTGCCCGGCGCTATCGTGTCGTGCACAGCGAGACGCTCGTGCGGGCCCGCCTTGAGGTCATGCTGGCCAGCGTTGGTGCGCCGAAGGAAATTCTGAGTCACTCGGGGAGTCTGGAGTCCCTGCAGGAGGCGCTCGCTCCCCTGGGGCTGGAACACGCCGATGAGGTGCTGCGGTTCCACGGCCGCGACCTGGAGTCGCAGCGTGAATTCGCGCAGATCGCGCAGCGCGTCGAGCAGGCGGGCACGAGTGCGCAGCCCGAACTTGATGCCGCGCTGCGCCAGCAGATGACTGTCTGGTTCGAGCGCCGCATCCACGTCGTCGAGGACTATTACGCGACGGGCGACGCCGTGATCGCACGCGTGCGCGACGCGACACCGCCGGGCTTTCGCAACCGAGTGATGGGCATCCAGAACATCAAGGGGACCGGCCTGGACTTTGTGTATCGCTGGCTTGCCTGGGACACCTGCGCGCGCGCCTGCGACCAGCTCGCCAGTCGCGACACCATGGTCCAGCGCAAGGGCTTGCTGACGCTCACCGGGTTTCAGGAATGGGGAGTCCTCACGCACGACCGGCTCCGCGAACGCCTCGGAGCCCTTCGCGAAACGTCCCTGGGGCAGCAGGCGTCCGTGCGGGCGCAGATCGATGCGATCGCCGCCAGCGAAGCGGCCGCCATGGAGCGGGTGCGTGCGCAGATGCAGTCGGTGCGCCGCGCCGGATGGCTGGACACCGTGTTCGGCTGGCTTGAAGGCATGGCTGACGCGACGGACGCAATCCGCCGGCGCCGGCGCGCCGACCGCATCTACCGTGACCTGGTCACGCGCCGCATCGGCGAGGCCCGCGCCGTCTCGGAACTGCAGGCGCTCACGCAGCGGCAGAAGGGCGGCTGGTTGCGGACCGATGTGGGCCAGAAGCTGCGCAGCTGGGGCCGGGGCTGAGCGGCCGCTCCAGCCGACGTGGCGCCGCAACTGCGGAGCCAACTTCTTCACGCCGCTGAAGTGCAGAGGCGTTTTTTCCCTAAACCGGTGCATTGGCCCGCCCTCGATAAAGAAGGACCTCAAGCTCATCCATTCCTTCTATGCGAATCGTTCTCTCCGCCGTTGCGCTCGCGGTCCTGCATGCACCGGCACTGGCGGTCACCTTTGAAGATGTGTCCTTCGTCAATTCGCAAGGAATCCGGATCACGGGCAAGCTCGCCCGCACGCATTGGGGCGGGGCGCGGCCGGCGGTGGTCATGCTGCACGGCTGCGCCGGCATCTACTCGTACAGCGACCCGGTGCGCGGAGTGGCCAAGCTCTACACCGAATGGGCGGATCGCCTGACTACCGCCGGCTACCACGCCTTGCTGGTAGACAGCTTCACTGCGCGTGGAGCCTCCCAGAACCAATGCGGCAACGGTTCGGCAGGAACCTCGGAAGTGGGTGATCGGCCCCACGACGCCTATGCGGCGCGAGCCTACCTGGTCTCGCGCAAGAGCAAGGCGGCGACCGATCCGGGACGCACCTTCGTGGTGGGCTGGTCGCACGGCGGCAGCTCCGCTTTTTCCGCCCTGTCGGACACCATGGCCCAGCGCAAGGAGGGGCGCTTCCGCGCCGGCTTCGCGTTCTACCCAGGATGCGGGCTGTACAACGCCTTCGGAGGCATTTCCACCAGCACGTGGATGCCCTATGCGGCAATGGCGATCTACCACGGCGACATTGACCCGCTGTTCACGAGCGGCTACTGCCAGAAGCGGGTCGAACTTGCCGTTGCGGCCGGCTCTTCCGAGGCGATGGGCAACCCCGTCGATCTCCTGGTCCATCCGGGCGCGCAGCACAGTTTCGACAATGCGCGGCAGATGGGTGGCGGCTGGACCGTGTACGACGTGAATGCCAAGACGTCGGCAGATGCGGACGTGATGAACCGGCTTGGGCAACTCGCCGCCACCCCGTGAACGATCCGGCCGCGAGTTCGTAAGCGTTCTCGTGCAGGCGTAACGGGCCGGGGATCCGCAGCCGCCGCATTGCTTGGCGGCGCTAGATTGGGCGCTGGAAAACGATGTCGGGACCCGCCATGAATCTGCCCCGCCCCTTCGCCCGATCTTTCTCTTCAGCCACGTCGGCGGCGCTGCTGGCCGCTCTCGCGGGCTGCGGCGGCGGGGGCGGTGGGGCGGCAACAGACCCAATCAGCCAGCGCGAGCAGGAGGCGATCGCGCGCTTCAACTCGACCCCGATTGCGCTGCGCGGACAGGTGGTCTCGGCAATGGGTGCGCCTCTGGAAAATGCGCTGGTGCGCATTGGCGGCCGGACCGTACGTTCGGGCGCCGAGGGGCAGTTCCTCATCGAGGGCTTGTCTCGGCGCAATGCTCTGCTGACAGCGAGCGCGGACGCCCATCGGGACGAACAGGCCGCCGTGTTCCTGCAGCACCCTGCATCCGATGCGGAAGTCATCCTCCAACCGCTTGTCCTCAGCCCGACTGGAGCCCAGGGCGTCCGCTTTCTCTTCGCAGGCGACACCTCCTTCGGCCGGCGCTTCCTGGACCCGGACGCAGACACCCCGCCCGACCAGGTACCACCCAGCGACCCGCAGGCGCTGATTCAGTCGGCGGACCCGGTGCCGGGATCGCGCAAAGTACTGTCCTTCATCCAGCCCGTGCTCGACGCGGCGGACTTCCGCGCGGTGAACCTCGAGACACCGGTGACCAGCCAGCCGGCCACGCCCCACCCCACCAAGGACTTCGTGTTCTTCACGCTGCCGGCCTCGCTGAGCGCTTTGCGGAACGCGGGTGTCGACTACGCCGGCTTGGGCAACAACCACGTCTACGACTACCTCGAAGCCGGGATCGCCGACACGCTGCGCCATGTGGCAGCCGCGGGGCTGGCCCACAGCGGCGCAGGCCGGCAGGCGGCAGAAGCGTTCGCGCCGAGCCGCGTATCGCTGGGGGGGAGCCGCTATTCGCTGCTCTCCATGTCGTCCATCAGTGGCGCCGATCACCCCATCACCTACGTAGCCACCGAAACGAAGGGGGGCTCGGCCGACCTGCGCGACACCGTGCGGGTACGCAGCGCCATCGCCGCGGAAGTTGCCGCAGGTGCCTACCCGATCGCCATCCTCCACACGGGCCAGGAATACACCGAGTCGCCCAGCGACTTCGCGCTGGACCGCATGCGGACGGCGGCCGAGGCCGGTGCTTCGCTGGTCGTGGCTCACCATCCCCACGTGGCTCAGGGCTTCAGCCGACACCAGGGTGTCTTGATGGCGCACTCGCTGGGCAACTTCGCCTTCGACCAGGATCGGCTGGAGACCATGCTGGGCTTGCTGGCCCGCGTGGACATGCAGGCCGGCGAGGTGCGCCGGGCGCAGGCCATCCCCGTGTACCTGGAAGACTATCGCCCGCGGCCGATCGCCGGCGCGCTGGCGGACCGGTTCATTCGGCGCATCGGCCAGGATTCGCAGGCACACGGCACGACGGTCATGCCCGTCAATGGCCGGGGCCGTGTGCTCGGTGCGGCCGAGACGGCGCGCGTCTTTGACCGCGAGCTGACGGTGACGGTCTCGGTCGGGCCCCAAGGCTTCGGCGTGCTGGACTTGCGAGGGCTGCTGCAGTCCGGCGAGTCCCTCTACATGGCCACCACCCTCTCGCCCGGCGTCCGGCTCGTCGCGGGGCGCGACCGCCTGGAGCACGGAGAGTTCGAAGACTACGACCTTGACGACCAAGTGGGCGAGACGACGCGCTGGGACACCTCGGGAACGTCCTCGTTCGCATGCCTCATGGCACCCCGTTCAGGCGCCATGGCCTTGTGCAGTCGCCGGCAGGCGGGCGACAGCCAGGACTCCGTGGTGGCGCTGCGCAATCGAGTGCGCGTCCTGGGCGATCCGGAGAATGAGCCGAACAAGCGGCTCACCCTGTACGGCTGGGCGAGAGGCGAATCTGCAGGCGCGGTCCGCGTGGTAGCCAGGTATTACGCCTCCGAGGGCGAGGCGAGCTTCGGAGAAGAGACTGCCGTGAGCCTGGACGCGGGCAGTTTCGGGTGGCGACCCTTCACGGCGGACCTGTCGATGCCCGCCGACACCACCACGGGAGGCGGTGCCGAAAATGCTCGGGCGGTGAGGCTATTCATCCGGCATTCCCCGCCCCTGGCCGGCCAAGCACTCGCCAGCTTGGACGACCTCGCAATCATCAACTGGCAGAGTGGTGCCACAGCGAGTGCCGTCACCCTTCCGGTGCCGAATGCAAACGAGTTCTTGAGGGCTGAAGGGGCACCGGGTGACCTGCAACTGCGCGTTGTCCTGCGTCGACTGGAGTAATCGCATCAGGCGCAAGTCTCATTCGACACCTGCGGCCAACCGCTGCTGAACCAGAAGGCTGTTCATCTGACGGGTCAGCTGGACACCCGAGCGGATGCTCAGGGAAATCGGTCCTAGGCCGCCGCAGGGTGGCAGCTCACCCGGAGTGGCGGCGAGCCGCTGAAGAGAAGCGACGGCGTCAGTCGAAGGATGAGCGGGCCAGGAGCACGCACGGCGCGAAAGGAACTCCGGGCAGCGCGTGCAAAAGGCGACGAATGAACTCGCTGGCCGATGAGTAGATGGGTAACTCGGTGGGCTCAAGATTTATCCGGCCGGCATGCACCGCGGAACGTTCAGCTGATGCGGAGGCAGTCTCCGCCCAGGATCATGGTTCAGGGTAAGGGGGCGGCAAGGTCAAGCAGCAAGCTCAAGAACCCGGCTACGAGCTTCGTCGACGCTGGTTACGGCATACACGCGCATTTCCACGGCGTCAGCCTCTCGCTCAATTTCGACCTGATTGGCTCTCAGCGCATCCCGCTGCTTGCTCCCCAAGGTGACCTCGTCTGCTCGAGGCACCGCAGTGATAAGGGCTGCCTTCGCCAGACCCGCCCAAGTCTTGGCTCGAGACAGCTCCCAGAGTCGAGCACGAGCATCTCGCACGCTCGCGGCTTGGCGCACGGGGTGCAGAACTGAGAAATGCAATACGGCAACCTCAGACAAGTACCCAAACTTGACCGGCACCCCACCTTCCAAGAGCTTTGCAGCGCGATTGAAATTCTTTGCCAGTTCCGGTCTGGCGTGAATGACAGCGTCACGCACCTCTGTAGCAAACCGCTTGTTCACTTCTTCGGGAGCCGGCGCGTCCGCTTCCTCAAGGTCGTCCCAGCTCTCCATATGGGCGAGACTCCCGTGCAGCAGGGCCGCTTGCCGCACGGCCTCAAGTGCGGAAAACGCATCGGTAACTCGACTTTGCCCGACATAAAGACCCATGAGCGGTACTTCGAGCGCTCCCAACGCCTCCTGTCCTCCGGCTTCAGCTACCGCCTGGCACAGATTTAGCGCGTGTTCGATAAGCTGTTTTGGGCTTCCCGCGGCTTTGCCGTAAAGAGCTTCGAGAGTGTCGTCGCGTATTACGCGATGCGCTGACCATTGACCGTCAAAGCGGAGCACAACACCAGCCATCAGCCGCTCGCCAGTGCCTTCGACCGGCTCCCAAAACAGGGGGTTCCACTCGGCCCTCATTGCAGCCCCCCCGCAGTACCGTCGCCTTCTGTAAACAGGTCATGCGGTTGTGGAAAGCGCTGCAGGACCCTGGTGGCCAACGGGCCGAGTCGGTCCGCGACCTGCTGGGCAAAACCTGATACGTTGAGGTCACCACACGACGCTTCCGCTTCACGGATTGCCTGCTCGCCCAGGGTCAGCGAAATTCCGACGGCCGCCCGCTGAATGTCCCGATCATCTATGCCTGACATGGTCACCAGCGCGGCGAGTTTGTTCACATCGGGCAGGCCTTCCCTGCCCAAGGCCCGCTCATGGTCGATCCAGGTTGCTGTCTGCCCATCCCAGAGGATGTTTCCCAAATTTCGGTCTCGGTTCGCAATCGCCTCGTCAGCACTGATCGCGCGCGGGGTGTCTGGGAAACCAGCTACGAGCTTCGCTCCGCTGCGCTCGAGAACTGCTCGAACTTGCGGGGGCAACGCGGGGCTCCAGCAAATGCGTTGCTTCAAACTGGGGTACCCCACGTCCATGCTCGCGAAGGCGATGGGAGGGCCCTGAATGAGCGCCGGGTCTGGCACAGTGAGACCCCAGCCCCGGAGCAACAGGGCACAAAACGCCTCGGCAGCGACCCCTTCGGGCGGCATACGTTTCGCGACAGCGCCGCGAAGGCTGTGATCGGGAAATCGCACTAGGCATCGAAACGCCCCCATCACGCCATCCCCTACGGGCTGTTCGGTGCCTGGCACAAGTTCTACAGTGGGAATGGTCATCCTGGAGTTCGGAGCAGAGCTGAGCGACGTTATATAGCACTGGCCACAAGCCGCCTGTTACGGCAAGGTGCTGGGCTTGGTTTTCTGTCTGGCGCCGCGCGCGGCGGCCGGAAATTTGCCGCCCATGGCCTCGAACCGCTTACGGTGCCAGCCGAGAGTTCGCTCCAAGCAGCGGCTCCAAGAGAACAGGCAATCAGCGTGTCGCAACGTCTTGATTTGTCCGCTGCTCGCGCGCGCGCGTACTGGTCGCGAAACCCTGTCACTTCCGCCTGCAAAACGGGCGGACTGCTTTTCAGCAGACCCTTATCACAACTCAATATTTCGACCATTGCTCGCGCGTATGGTCGCGAAATTCACGCACCCACCTTCGCCTCCAAGAGGACACCAGCCCTGAGGAGCCGTGGGCTATGCGCCGTGCCACAGATCTGCTCCCATACGGCCCCGATGTCGCCCCCGTTAACGACCAGCGCCGTGTAGAGGGTGCCGCCGAACTGGCGCCTGATGTGAGCCAGTGCGGCGGCCATGTCATGCCGCGAGCCAACCTTTCTACCTCGGCAAAATGTGCGCGGCCGGATGCCTGGCAGAACCGTCTCGCAGAACGGGTAAGCGCCCGCAAAGAATCTGTCACGGGCGGCGATCGCGTCCCAGGCGATGGCCTCGGCCCCGGCCTTGAATTCCACCTCACAGCGGTAGACACCTCCGGCTGGGTACCCCTCAACCTCGAAGGTTTCCCAGCGGCCAGCCGGGGCCAGCTTGGCTGCCAGCTGCTTCCCCTTTTCGTAGCCACGAAAATACTTATCGGCTTGCCGTGACCCCACGTAGCATGTACGGCTCGCGGCCGGATCACTGCTCGTGATCTGGCGGAGATTGGGGGGGCGCCCTCCAGTTGTGAACATTCCGGCGCGGTGGGCTTCTACAACCTGCTCGTGCTTGATCTCGCCCATGAAGGTCGTGAGCGCGATGTCCAAGCGGCGAATTTCGGCACCGGGCAGATTCTTGAGGTGATGGATGGCGTCCCAGTTGGACACAAAGCGACAACCCTCGCCGGTGACGTCCAGCCGGAGCCAGCCTCGCTGACTGTCCCCTCCCCAATCCATCCTCCCCACTGAGGCGTCTCCGAGGGCTATTCCGACCCCCCGTGCGAACCCCTGGTGCCCCCGGCCTGCCCGGCCGAGGTGGAGCATGGTCGATCGGCTGCCAAAGACAGGCCTGATTGCCTCCAGTGCAGTGGAAGGATCTGTCTGGGCCCTCAGCCGGAGCCAGTCGATCTCAGTGAGCGTGGATGTCACTACAACACCGGCCCGCATATCTGAAAGGGCTGGAACACCTTTCCCCCCGTATTACAGCGAGATGAGGCTTCCGCGCCCGCATGGCCTGCTGCCGAAGCATGATGGTGCCGCTACGCTCGTTTCGCCTTGCGCCGGACCTTCGGTGCCGACGCCACCGGCACGTTTCCCTGAGCGTTGCGCCAGGCAGCCAGCTTCGCCCCCTCAAAGACCGTGGTTCGGGGGCCGAGCTGGATCGGCTGCGGGAAGCCGTGGCGCTCCTTTACCCACCGCCACAGGGTGGAGAGGCCGATACCGAGAAACTCTGCCGCCTGTCTTGGGCGCAGTGAGGGTGAAAGAGCGAGATCCATGTGCCGAACTCCTGTGTTGTCCCGCGGGACATCGCGGGATGAGGCGGCACTTTCGAGAGTTTCGCTGAGAAGGTCGAAAACGGGGGGCTGGTGGGGGGGCTTGCGGGGGGGGGGTAACAGGGGGCAATCGCCGGAGCACGCCCTATGAATCACGTGCCGCGAGTGGCTACAAGTTGGAAAACGGAGTGGCGGCTGTGGACGCTCGGTCCACGATGCCGAGCTGAGCTTTCACTCGCGTGAGTGGGATTCCGGTCCGGTTCGCTACCCAGATGGCGATGGCGAGAGCGTCATAGCAAAGCTGCTTGCCTTGCTTCTCCGCGAGAGGCTCGGGAAGGCCGTTCCTGCGCCGATCTTCCCAGAGACGATCCCAATTCCAGCCCAAGTTCTTGAAGGTGGCCACGATCTGTTTCCGCGTGACCGGATGAGCTATTTGCTTTGCCCCGGCGCTGTCTGAGCCCGGAGGTGCCACATCCGCTCGATGTTCAGGCGAATCAAACCCCTCGAAGAGGACCTCTCGTAGGGCCGCCTTGGGTTCGGGCATTCGGTCAATGTCCAGTGCGCGGTGCCCTTCTCTTCTGGCTTGTCGGGTCCAAAGCGAAAAATCCTTCAGTACCTGGTCCTCTTCAGACTCCGGTCCGATTTCGTCATCAGGTGGTGGCGGGCCGTAGTCCGGCTTACCGAACGTCCGTGCATAGTCGCGTTCGAGTTCATCTCGCCAAACGAACACGCCCGGTGGCAGTACACGGACGGAGCAGTCCTTCCATTCGACGAAGCCTTCCGGCGACGACGCTTGATCGCGGGCAATGCGCGCACGTTCCGCTTCAAGCCTCTCGTGCACGTCTTCCCATTGAGGGGGGAGCCATTGGTACTGCTCGCCTGATGCACCAATCTCATTTGCCCGCAGAACCCACCGTCGTCCTGGCATCTCATCAAGCAGGATGAGAACAAGTAGATCCGGGCAAAGAGGGTCGAAGTTCGTGAGATAGGGGATTGCCCTTACCGGAACTGCTTGGCGACCATTGATGACGGGCAAGCGCATGAGGTTCCCCGCTCAAGCCGCAACGGCCTCTTGGCGCCGCAGCGGGGCGACGTTGTGGCCGATGATCGGCGTCCCGCAGAACCTCGCCCAGTCGTCCATCAGTCTGCGCCGAGTCTCAAAGAGGTCGCCCCTCCGATACGCCGCCTCGACCTTGTCGCCAATCGCATGCGCCAACGCCATCTCCACGGCTTCTCGAGAGTAGCTGGTCCGCTCCGTCGCCCAGTCCTTGAAGCTGGATCGGAAACCGTGCGGCACTGCGTCCACCGCCATCCGCCTCATGACGGCCAGCAGCGTCATGTCGCTTAGGGAAGTTAAGGTTTTCGACGGGAACACGAGGTCCGACCCTTCGACCCGCTCCAACCTCCGCAGGAGCTCCAGCGCCGGCATTGAAAGTGGGACCCGGTGCTCCTTGCCAGCCTTCATGCGGTCGGCCGGAATGAGCCATTCGGCCTTGTCGAGGCTGATCTCGCCCCAAGTCGCTCCCCTCACCTCCCCGGAGCGCGAGGCCGTCAGGATCGCGAATTCAAGCGCGCGCGCGCCAAGACCGGTCTGTTGGCGAAGGGCGCCGAAGAAGTCGGGCACGGCATCGGCCGGGAGCGCCTTGTGGTGCTGTACCTTCGCCACCTTCGTGGGAGCCGCCAACAGTTTGTCCAAGTGGCCTTTCCAGCGTGCGGGATTCGGACCCTCGCGGTACCGGTGTACCGTCGCCCAGTCCAGCACCGCCTCGATGCGCCCTCGCAGGCGAACAGCCGTCTCGGTCTTGACCTGCCAGATTGGCCTGAGCACATCAAGGACTTGCGGGAGCGCTACGTCGCCGACCAGCAGTTCCCCCATGACAGGGTATGCGTACGTTTCCAGAGTGTTCGTCCACTGGCTGGCGTGCTTCGGGTTGCTCCACTCAGGGGATTTGGCATCGATGTAGGCCCTGGCGCATTGCTGGAAGGTCTTTTGAGCCGCGCGCTGTGCGACCAAGGCGCTCTTTGCCTGCTGCCGTTGAAGAATCGGATCGATGCCCTGCTCGACAAGGGCACGAGCTGCGCGCGCCTTCTCCCGGGCCTGCCCCAGTTCGACATCCGGGTAGCCACCGAGGCCCATGTCGCGCCGCTTACCCGCAATGGAGACCCGCAGGATCCAGGTACGCGCCCCGCCCGGCGCAACCTGCAAGCACAGGCCTGCCACCCCGCCGACGGCGTGTAGCCCCGGCTGCGTCAAGCGCCTCACGTGCAAGGCGGAAAGTTCAGGAGCTTTTCGTGGCATCGGCGCCTCTCATCTTCTTACCCATCAACCGGGATGCTATCAAGCGGGACGATAAGAGATTATGCGGGAGATGCTTTTCCAATGAAAAAGCCCCCTTGCGGGGGCCTTCTCATAATGTTCCTGGCGGAGAGGGCGGGATTCGAACCCGCGGTGGGCTATTAACCCACACACGCTTTCCAGGCGTGCGACTTAAACCGCTCATCCACCTCTCCTGCGAAGCCCGCGATTGTAGCAGCGCGCGCTACCCCGCCCTCACCTGCCGCGCCTTCTGCGGATCGGCCACGAGGGAGAGGAGCAGGTCCACGTCGGCGGGCTTGACCATGTGAAAGTCGAAACCCGCCTCGGCGGAGCGGTGGCGGCTTTCGGCTTCGCCGTAGCCGGTGAGCGCGATGAGCAGGGTGTCGATGCCGCTGGGCTGCTGGCGCAGTCGCTGCGCGACTTCGAAGCCGTTCATGCCGGGCAGGCCGATGTCCAGCAGGACGGCGTCCGGCCGGAACTCCTCGGCCACCCGCAGGGCCGTCGGGCCGTCGGGGGCGACGCGAACGCGGTAGCCCTCCATCTCCAGCAGCAGCGTGAGTGTCTCGGCCGAAGCGGCCAGGTCGTCGACAACCAGCACGCGCGACGAGCTGCCTTGCGCTGCGCCTGGGCGCACGACCTCGATGGGGCCGGGCTGCGGCGCGGCGGCAGCCTCCCCCGGCTGCGCGGGCAGGCGCACCAGAAACTCGGCGCCGGTGCCCGAGCCTTCGCTGCGCGCCTCGACCTGTCCACCGTGCAGTTCCACGAGGTGCTTGACCAGCGTGAGTCCGATGCCCAGGCCACCCTGCGCGCGGTCCAGCGTCTGGTCACCCTGCACGAAGAGGTCAAAGATGTGGGGCAGGAAGGCGGGGTCGATGCCGCAGCCCTTGTCCCGCACCCGGAGGGTGACCTGACTGCCGTCGAAGCTGGCGCCCAGCTCGATGGCCGAGCCTGCCGGCGAGAACTTGGAGGCGTTGTTGACGAGGTTGGACACCACCTGCGCCAGTCGAACACCGTCGCCCATCAGGGCGACCGGCTCCTCGGGCAGGCTGACCTTCAGCTGCTGGCCGCGCGAGGCGATGGTCGGTGCGCTGGCCTCCACCGAGCGTTCGACCAGGTTCGACAGCGACAGCCGTTCGGGCCGAACGACCACCTTGCCCTGCACGATGCGTGAGACGTCCAGGAGGTCGTCGATGAGGCGCGTCATGTGGTCGGCCTGGCGGCTGATGACGTCGCGCGCCCAGTGGAGGGTGGAGGCCGGCACCTCGCCGCCTTGCATGATGTGCACCGCATTGCGGATCGGCGCGAGCGGATTGCGCAGCTCGTGCGCAAGCATGGCGAGGAATTCGTTCTTGCGACGGTCGGCCTGTTGCACGGCGGCATAGAGCCGCGCGTTCTCCATCGCGATGGAGGCGCGCCCGACGATCTCTGTGGCCAGCGCCACGGCGGGCGGATCGAACCGGTCCTCGGGGCCGCGCAGGATCAGCGCCCGCCGAGGCGGCTCGCCCTCGCGCAAGGGAAAGACGAGCGCCGCATCGGTGCCGTCCTGCCAGCGCGCCATCCGCCCGTCGTGCAGGGCCGATAGCACTGCCACCCGCAGGCCCTGCGCCAGCTCGCAGGCCGCGGCCGCCGCAGGATGTGCATTCAGGACGGCGACGCTGCCGTCGAATCCGCTGGCCACCAGCAGCGCCTGCGCACCCAGGCGCGGCACGGCAAGTTCCAGCAGGGCGGCGGCGGTCTGGTTCAGGTCGAGCGAGCCGCCCAGGCGCCGGCTCGCTTCGGACAGGTAGTCCGCGCGTTCGGTGGCGGCCTCTGCGGCAGCGCGTGCGGCCTCCGCGCGGGCGAGCGCCTCGCGCTCCACGGCCCGCAGCTGCAGTTGCCTGTGCATGCGGTACAGGTCCACGAAGACCTTGACCTTGGACCGCAGGACTTCGGGCACCACCGGCGAGGGGATGTAGTCCACCGCACCGAGGGCATAGCCACGCTTGGCTTGCAGTTCGTCCACGTAGGCGGTGATGAAGACGATGGGCGTCTGCGCCGAGCGCTTGTATTGCCGGATGAGGCTGGCGGTTTCCAGGCCGTCGATGTCCGGCATGTTCACGTCCAGCAGGATGACCGCGAACTCGCTGTTCAGGACGTGCGCCAGCGCCTCCCGGCCCGATCGGGCGCTGACCACGTTCTCGCCCAGCTCCTCGAGCACGCTGCGAAAGACGACATGCTTTTCCAGCAGGTCGTCCACGATGAGGATGTTCACGCGGCCGTCCTGGCGGTCGGCGGCGGCGGCGGGGTGGGCGACGGCGTGGGTCATTGTTGCAGCCAGGCGCGAAGCACGGACAGCAGGTCCGCGGTGTTGACCGGCTTGGACAGGTAGTCCCAGGCGCCGGCTTCGATGCACTTCTCGCGGTCACCCTTCATCGCCTTGGCGGTCACGGCGATCATGGGCAGCCCGCGGCCGTGCGGGAGCTTGCGGATCTCCTTCATGGTTTCCATGCCGTCCATCTCCGGCATCATGATGTCCATCAGCACGACGTCGATCTGCGGATCGTTGACCACGCGATTGATCGCCTCGCGGCCGTTGTCGGCCCAGACGATGTCCACGCCGTGTTCCTCCAGCACGGTGGCCAGCGCGAAGATGTTGCGCATGTCGTCGTCCACGATCAGCACCCGCTTGCCGACCAGCGGCCGATGTGCCGCGCCGCGTTCGCGCAGCAGCTGTTGCGTGGCGGGCGCGAGGCGCGAAGAGGGGTAGTGGACGTTGCGAACGACCGCCTCGAAGACGGCGTCCAGGTCGGGCACGCGCTGCAGGGCGAGCCGCTCGTCACCGTCGTCGCTGAAGTTCCGGGCCGCCTGCGGGCCGAGCACGATGACCGGAAACCGTCCGAAATGCGGGTGTTGCGCGATGGCATCGCCAAGCTGGCGCGGATCGATGCGCTCCACCGAGTCGTCCAGCACCAGGGCGTCGTAGCGTTGCTCGGCCACGGTGGACAGCAAGTGATCCGGGCTGCGCGCAATGTCCAGCACCAAGCCCTCTCCATCCAGGAGTTCCGCGAGCCGCACCCGCAGGTGCGGCTCGCGCAGCACCACGAGCACGCGGCGTTCGGGGCGGCCGGCGAAGGCGCGAAGCCCCGCCATATGCGCATCGAGCAACTCATCGCGGTCCAGCGGCTTGGCCACGAAGGCCACGGCGCCGGCGTCGCGCGCGCGTTCGCTGGAGTCGGCGGCGGAGATGACGCTCACGGGTACGTGCCGCGTGGACAGGTCCTGCTTGAGCCGGTCCAGGATGCGCCAGCCGTCCATGTCCGGCAGGTGCATGTCCAGGGTGATCGCGCTGAGGGCGAACTGGCTCGCGAGCGTGAGCGCGCCGGCTCCGGTGCCAGTGACCAGCCCTTTGAAGCCCTGCGCCCGCGCGGCGTCCAGCAGCACCCGCGCGAAGGCGAGGTCGCTTTCGACGACGAGGAGAACCGCATCACCGGCGGCGATGGCGTCGCGGTCGTCCTGCGCGACGTTGGGCAGGACGGTGGGAGCCTGGGGCGATTCGATGTCCGCAGGCGCCCGCAGGCGGCGCGGCGCCGGGCGGCGTGCGTCGGCCTCCTCGCCCGGCCGGCGCGCAGGTGGCTCCAGCCGCGGAGCCGGCAGGGACAGCGAACGCCGCGTGCCGCGCGTGGAGGGGAAATGCAGCGGCAGGTACAGCGTGAAGGTACTGCCCTGCCCCGGCGCGCTGGCCAGGCGGATTTCGCCGCCCAGCAGCTTGGACAGCTCGCGGCTGATGGCCAGTCCCAGGCCGGTGCCGCCGTACTTGCGGCTGGTGGAGCCGTCGGCCTGCTGGAAAGCCTCGAAGATGATCTGCTGCTTGTCCGAGGCGATGCCGATGCCGGTATCGGACACGGAGAAGGCGACCACCCGCTGCGCGTGATTGAGCTCCTCGTGGTCGCGGCTCCAGCCACCGACCACCTCCTCGATCGCCAGGCTGACCTGTCCCTGGTGCGTGAACTTGAAGGCGTTGGACAGCAGGTTCTTCAGGATCTGCTGCAGGCGCTTGCTGTCGGTCACGACCGTCTGCGGCAACTGCGGTCCGGGCTCGATCACGAAGTCGAGGTGCTTGGCCTCGGCCACGTGGCGGAAGGTGCGCTCCACGTAGAGCTGCAGGTCCGACAGGCGCAGCTCGCCCACGTCCACCACCACCGTGCCCGACTCGATCTTGGACAGGTCCAGGATGTCGTTGATCAGCATCAGCAGATCGTTGCCGGACGAGTGGATGGTGCGGGCGAACTCCACCTGCCGCGTGCTGAGGTTGCCGTCCGGGTTCTTGGACAGCTGGTCCGACAGGATCAGCAGCGAGTTGAGTGGCGTGCGCAGCTCGTGCGACATGTTGGCCAGGAACTCCGACTTGTACTTGGAGGTCAGGGCCAGCTGCTTGGCCTTCTCCTCCAGCGCCTGGCGGGCCTGTTCCACCTCGCGGTTCTTGTGCTCGACCTCCTGGTTCTGCAGGACGAGCAGATGCGCCTTCTCCTGCAGCTCCTGGTTGGTCTGCTGCAGTTCCTCCTGGCGGCTTTGCAGCTCCTGCGCGAGCGACTGCGACTGCGCCAGCAGGTGCTCGGTGCGCATGTTGGCCGCGATGGTGTTGATCACGATGCCGATGAACTCGGACAGCTGGTCCAGGAAGGCCAGGTGGGTGGAGCTGAACCGGTCCAGCGAGGCAAGCTCCAGCACGCCGCGCAGCTCGCCTTCGAAGACGATGGGCAGCACCAGCAGGCTCATGGGCGTGAGCCGCACCATGCCCGAGGAGATGCCGAGCGATTCGGGAATGGCCGAAGTCAGCAGGATCTTCTGGCGGTCCAGGGCGCACTGCCCCACCAGCCCCTCACCCAGGCCGATCTCGCGCCCGTATTCGCTGTGGCCGTCCCCGGCGTAGCTCGCCATGAGGCGCAGCTGGGCGGGCTGCTCCTGACCCGGCATCAGTACGTAGAACTCGGCACGCTGCGCGCCGACGACCGGCGCGAGTTCGGAGAGGATCAGGTGGCCTACCGCCACGATGTCCTTCTGCCCCTGCAGCATGCGGGAGAACTTGGCCAGGTTGGTCTTGAGCCAGTCCTGCTCGGTGTTGACCTGCGTGCTGTCCTTGAGGTTGTGGATCATCTCGTTGATGGTGTCCTTCAGGGCGGCCACCTCGCCCTGGGCCTCCACCGTGATGGAGCGGGTCAGGTCGCCCTGCGTCACCGCCGTCGCCACCTCCGCGATCGCGCGCACCTGCGTGGTGAGGTTGGCCGCGAGCTGGTTGACGTTCTCGGTCAGGTCCTTCCAGGTACCCGCCGCGCCGGGCACCTTGGCCTGGCCGCCCAGCTTGCCTTCCACACCCACCTCGCGGGCCACCGTGGTGACCTGGTCCGCGAAGGTCGCCAGGGTGTCCGTCATGGAGTTGATGGTGTCGGCCAGCGCCGCCACCTCCCCCTTGGCCTCCACGCGCAGCTTGCGATCGAGTTCGCCATTGGCCACGGCGGTCACAACGCGCGCGATGCCGCGCACCTGCGCGGTGAGGTTGGAGGCCATGAAGTTCACGTTGTCCGTGAGGTCCTTCCAGGTGCCGGCCACGCCCTGCACCTCGGCCTGCCCGCCCAGCTTGCCCTCGGTGCCCACCTCGCGCGCCACGCGCGTGAC
>NZ_SMLL01000010.1 GCF_004681965.1 Ramlibacter rhizophilus
ATCAACCCGATCGCCATGGAAGAAGGCCTGCGCTTTGCCATCCGCGAAGGTGGCAAGACCGTCGGCGCCGGCGTCGTTGCCAAGATCCTGGAGTAATCAAATGGCCCAGCAGAAGATCCGCATCCGCCTCAAGGCCTTCGACTACAAGCTGATCGACGACTCGACCCAGCAGATCGTCGACACCGCCAAGCGCACCGGCGCGATCGTCAAGGGCCCCGTGCCCCTGCCGACCCGCATGAAGCGCTTCGACATCCTGCGTTCGCCGCACGTGAACAAGTCCTCGCGCGACCAGTTCGAGATCCGCACGCACCAGCGCCTGATGGACATCGTCGATCCCACGGACAAGACCGTGGACGCGCTGATGAAGCTCGACCTGCCCGCGGGCGTGGACGTCGAGATCAAGCTGCAATAAGCCGCTTGTGACCGCCATGACAAGGGCCTCCTTCGGGAGGCCCTTGTTCTTGCAGGAGCGGCGCCCGCGCCTCTTGGGGCCCAAGGCCTTGCGCGGCCTGAGGCAGGCGCCCTATAATCGCCGGCTCGGCCGAAATTGCGCGCCCTTTTTCGAAGGGGTGCGCGTTTTGGATGCGGCCCCGGTTGCGGGGCGCGTGGTTCCCGAGATTTTTCAACCCAAGTTCACATCGCAACGCGGCAGCCAATTGAAGCGGCCGCGGTGAACCTTCTGGAGCAATAACATGAGTCTGAGCAACTCCCTCGGGTTGCTGGGCCGCAAGGTGGGCATGATGCGCCTCTTCACCGACGACGGGGACGCAGTGCCCGTCACGGTGGTGGATGTGTCCGACAACCGCGTGACCCAGGTCAAGACCGAAGAGAACGACGGCTACGTGGCCCTGCAGGTCACCTTCGGCTCGCGCAAGGCCTCGCGCGTGACCAAGCCGCAATCCGGCCACCTCGCCAAGGCAGGTGTCGAAGCCGGTGAGATCATCCAGGAATTCCGCGTCACCCCCGAGACGGCCGCCAAGTACACGGCGGGCGCCGTCGTTGCCGTGGCGGACCTGTTCTCGGTGGGCCAGAAGGTCGACGTGCAGGGCACCTCGATCGGCAAGGGCTTCGCCGGAACGATCAAGCGCCACAACTTCGCCTCGCAGCGCGCCTCGCACGGCAACAGCCGTTCGCACAACGTCCCGGGCTCCATCTCCATGGCCCAGGACCCGGGCCGCGTGTTCCCGGGCAAGAAGATGTCCGGCCACCTCGGCGACGTGACCGTCACCACCCAGAACCTGGAAGTGATCCGCATCGAAGAGAAGTTCGCCGCCGCCGGCAAGGACAAGTCCATGCAGCTGCTGCTCATCAAGGGCGCCACCCCTGGCGCCAAGGGCGGTTTCCTGACCGTGCGTCCGGCCGTCAAGGCCAAGGCGAAGGGAGCCCAGTGATGCAACTCGAACTCCTGAACGACCAGGGCCAGGCCGCGTCCACCTACGACGCGCCCGAGACCGTCTTCGGCCGCGAGTACAACGAAGACCTGGTCCACCAGATCGTCGTCGCCTACCAGGCCAACGCCCGCCAGGGCACGCGCGCCCAGAAGGACCGCGAGCAGGTCAAGCACTCGACCAAGAAGCCGTTCAAGCAGAAGGGCACCGGCCGCGCGCGCGCCGGCATGACCTCCTCGCCGCTGTGGCGCGGCGGCGGTCGCATCTTCCCGAACAGCCCGGAAGAGAACTTCACCCAGAAGATCAACAAGAAGATGTACCGCGCCGGCATGGCGTCCATCTTCTCGCAGCTGGCCCGTGAAGGCCGGCTGGCCGTGGTCGAGTCCCTCAAGGTGGATTCGCCCAAGACCAAGCAGCTCGCCGCCAAGTTCAAGGCCATGAACCTGGACTCCGTCCTGGTCATCGCCGAAGAGGTGGACGAGAACCTGTACCTCGCCTCGCGCAACCTGGTGAACGTGCTCGTCGTCGAGCCCCGTTACGCCGACCCGCTGTCGCTGGTGCACTACAAGAAGGTGCTGGTCACCAAGGGTGCCATCGACAAGCTCAAGGAGATGTTCGCATGAGCCGTGTGAACCCCACCCCCGCCGAACGCAAGTTCGATGAAGGCCGCCTGATGCAGGTGCTGGTCGCCCCCATCGTCTCCGAGAAGGCGACGCATGTGGCGGACAAGACCAACGCCGTGACCTTCAAGGTGCTGCAGAACGCGACCAAGCCGGAGATCAAGGCCGCCGTTGAACTGATGTTCAAGGTCGAGGTCAAGGGCGTCTCCGTGGTCAACACCAAAGGCAAGACCAAGCGCTTCGGCCGCTCGGTGGGCCGCCGCGACAACGTTCGCAAGGCCTACGTGCTGCTCAAGCCCGGTCAGGAGCTCAATCTCTCTGGGGAGGCTGCGTAAGCCATGGCCGTCGTCAAGATGAAACCGACCTCGCCCGGCCAGCGCGCCGTGGTCAAGGTCACGCGCGACCACCTGTACAAGGGTGAAGGCTTCGCGCCGCTGCTGGAGCCCCAGCACCAGAAGTCCGGCCGCAACAACAACGGCCGCATCACCACCCGCCACAAGGGCGGTGGCCACAAGCACCACTACCGCGTGGTGGACTTCCGCCGCAACAAGGATGGCATCCCCGCCAAGGTGGAGCGCATCGAGTACGACCCGAACCGCACGGCCCACATCGCCCTGGTGTGCTATGCCGACGGCGAGCGTCGCTACGTGATCGCCCCGCGCGGCCTGGAAGTGGGCGCGCAGATCGTCTCCGGTTCGGAGGCGCCCATCCGCGCCGGCAACACGCTGCCGATCCGCAACATCCCGGTGGGCTCGACCATCCACTGCATCGAGCTGCAGCCCGGCAAGGGCGCGCAGATCGCCCGCTCGGCCGGCGCTTCGGCGACGCTGCTGGCGCGCGAAGGCACCTACGCCCAGGTCCGCATGCGTTCGGGTGAGGTGCGCCGCATCCACATCGAGTGCCGCGCCACCATCGGCGAGGTTGCCAACGAGGAGCACAGCCTGCGCCAGCTCGGCAAGGCCGGCGTGAAGCGCCACATGGGTATCCGCCCGACCGTCCGCGGCGTGGCCATGAACCCGATCGACCACCCGCACGGCGGCGGCGAGGGCCGCACCGGCGAGGGCCGCGCGCCCGTGGACCCGTGGGGCAACCTCACCAAGGGCTACCGCACCCGCAACAACAAGCGCACGCAGGTCTTCGTCGTGTCGCGTCGCAAGAAGTAAGGGGCTGAAACAATGGCTCGTTCTCTCAAAAAAGGTCCCTTCGTTGACCAGCACCTTGTCGACAAGGCCGACAAGGCCGTGACGACCAAGGACAAGAAGCCGATCAAGACCTGGTCGCGCCGCTCCATGATCCTGCCCGAGTTCATCGGGCTGACGATCGCCGTGCACAACGGCAAGCAGCACGTGCCGGTCTACATCACCGACCAGATGGTGGGCCACAAGCTGGGCGAATTCGCCCTGACGCGCACCTTCAAGGGTCACCCCGCGGACAAGAAAGTCCAGAAGAAGTAAGGAAAGACCATGGAAACACGTGCAGTCCTTCGGGGCGTCCGTCTGTCGGTCGACAAGGGTCGCCTGGTCGCGGACATGATCCGCGGCAAGAAGGTGGACCAGGCCCTGAACATCCTGAACTTCACCCAGAAGAAGGCCGCCGGCATCGTGCGCAAGGTGCTCGAGTCGGCCATCGCCAACGCCGAGCACAACGACGGTGCCGACATCGACGAGCTGAAGGTCAAGACCATCTACGTCGAGCAGGGCGCCACGCTCAAGCGCTTCACCGCGCGGGCCAAGGGTCGGGGCAACCGCATCAGCAAGCCCACGTGCCATGTGTACGTGACCGTCGGCAACTAAGGCTCAGGAAGAACATGGGACAGAAAATCCATCCGACCGGCTTCCGCCTGGCGGTCAGCCGCAACTGGGCCAGCCGCTGGTATGCCAGCAACCGCGACTTCGCGGGCATGCTGGCCGAGGACATCCAGGTTCGCGAGTACCTCAAGAAGCGCCTGAAGAACGCCGCGGTCTCGCGCGTGCTGATCGAGCGCCCGGCCAAGAGCGCCCGCATCACCATCTACTCGGCGCGTCCGGGCGTGGTGATCGGCAAGAAGGGCGAGGACATCGAGAACCTGAAGAAGGAACTCTCCACGCGCCTGGGCGTGCCGGTGGCGGTGAACATCGAGGAAGTGCGCAAGCCCGAAGTCGATGCCCAGCTGATCGCCGACAGCATCACCCAGCAGCTCGAGAAGCGCATCATGTTCCGCCGCGCCATGAAGCGCGCGATGCAGAACGCCATGCGCCTGGGCGCCCAGGGCATCAAGATCATGTCCGCCGGCCGCCTGAACGGCATCGAGATCGCGCGCACCGAGTGGTACCGCGAAGGTCGCGTGCCGCTGCACACGCTGCGCGCCGACATCGACTACGGCTTCTCCGAGGCCAAGACCACCTACGGCGTCATCGGCGTCAAGGTGTGGGTGTACAAGGGTGACACGCTGGGTCGCAGCGACGCGCCTTCGCTGGACAGCACGCCGCGCCCCGAGGGCGAGGAGCGCCGTCCGCGCGGCCCGCGTCGTGATGGCCGGCCGGGTGATCGTCCGGGTGGCGACCGCCGTGGCGGTCCGCGTCGCAGCGCCGCCGGCGCGGGCAACGTGGCCCCCGCCGATGGCAGCGACAAGCCGCAAGAAGCAACCGCAGGTGCCGAGGCACCGAAATCTGCCGTTAAGCGCGTCCGCAAAGTCGCCGCGCCGGGTGCTCCCGCTCCCGACGGCAAAGGAGAGTAAACATGCTGCAACCCGCTCGCCGCAAATACCGCAAAGAGCAGAAGGGCCGCAACACCGGCATCGCCACCCGGGGCAACTCGGTGGCCTTCGGTGACTTCGGCCTGAAGTCCACGGACCGTGGCCGTCTGACGGCCCGCCAGATCGAGGCCGCGCGTCGCGCGATCTCCCGCCACGTCAAGCGTGGTGGCCGCATCTGGATCCGCGTGTTCCCGGACAAGCCCATCTCCCAGAAGCCGGCCGAGGTCCGCATGGGCAACGGCAAGGGCAACCCGGAGTACTACGTGGCCGAGATCCAGCCGGGCAAGGTGCTGTACGAGATCGTCGGCGTGCCCGAGGAACTCGCCCGCGAAGCCTTCAAGCTGGCCGCGGCCAAGCTGCCGCTGCGCACGACGTTCGTCGCGCGCACCATCGGCGCCTGATTCAGGAGTGAACAAGATGAAAACTGCTGAACTGCGCCAGAAAGACGTGGCCGGCCTGGAAGCCGAAGTCAAGCAATTGCAGAAGGCCCACTTCGGCCTGCGCATGCAGAAAGCCACGCAACAGTTGAACAACACGGCATCGCTGCGCGTGACGCGCCGCGACATCGCGCGCGCCAAGACCCTGCTGGCCCAGAAGCGCGCCGAGACCGAGGCCAAGTAAGGAGTGACCATGACGGAAGCCAAACCCTCCCTCAAGCGCACCCTGGTCGGCAAGGTCGTGAGCGACAAGCGCGCCAAGACCGTGACGGTGCTGGTCGAGCGTCGTGTGAAGCACGAGCTGTACGGCAAGATCGTTGCCAAGTCGAGCAAGTACCACGCGCACGACGAGAACGGCGAGTTCCACGTCGGTGACCTGATCGAGATCACCGAGAGCCGCCCGATCTCCAAGACCAAGAACTGGGTCGCCACGCGCCTGGTCCAGAAGGCCGCCGCGGTCTGATTTCCCCGCCCCGGCAAGCCTGTCCCGAAACGGCCCACAATGTGGGCCGTTTTTCTTTCTCAACCAGGAAACCCAGCCCATGATCAAGATCGGAGATCCGCTCCCGAACGTCACCCTGCAGGAGTACGTGGAAGTCGAAGGCAATGGTTGCAGCATCGGCCCGAACCCGGTCGACGTGGCCAAGGCGTCGGCCGGCAAGACCATCGCCCTGTTCGGCCTTCCGGGTGCCTTCACGCCGACCTGTTCGGCCAAGCACGTGCCCGGCTACATCGGCCATTTCGATGCGCTGCGCCAGGCCGGCGTGGACGAGATCTGGTGCGTGAGCGTGAACGACGCCTTCGTGATGGGCGCCTGGGCGCGTGACCAGAAGACCGAGGGCAAGGTCCGCATGCTGGGCGACGGATCGGCCGAGTTCGCCAAGGCCTGCGGGCTGACGCTGGACCTCACCGCGCGCGGCATGGGCCTGCGCAGCGGGCGTTACTCCATGCTGGTGCGCGACGGCCGCGTGGTGACCCTCAACGTGGAGGCTCCGGGCAAGTTCGAGGTGAGCGACGCCGACACGCTGCTGGCCCAGGCGCGGGCCTGAGCGCGAGCGAACGCGCCGCACGGCGCGTTCAGCCCTTCTTCAGAGATCGACCTTGAGGTAGTGCGCCCCCGCAATGGGGTTGTGATAGTAGGGGGCGATGTCCTCGAAGCCCAGGTCCTCGTACAGGGCACGGGCGGCCTCCATGTCGCTGAGCGTGTCCAGCAGTACGCAGGCGTAGCCGAGCTGCCGGGCCGCGTCGAGGGTCGCCTCGGCGAGCTGGCGGCCCAAGCCGAAGCCGCGAAAGGCCTTTCGCACATAAAGGCGCTTCATCTCGGCAGCGTTCGGATAGTCCGAGTTGTCGAGCGGCCGGAGCGCGCAGCAGCCGGCGAGCGAGCCGTCCACGCAGGCCAGGAGCAGCGCGCCACGCGGCGGCGCATATTCGCCCGGCAGGGTTGCGAGCTCTTCGTCGATCTGCTGGAAACACAGGTCCACGCCGAGGTCCGCGGCGTACTCGCTGATGAGTTCACGAGCGGCGTGGATATCGTCGCGCGACGCGGGCGGCAGGATGTCGATCCGGGGTAGCTGGACTGCGTCCACCGAAGGCTGGTCGTAGTGATGGACGGGCCAGTGTATCGCCGCACGCCCGGTGCGCAAAGCCGTCCTGCCTTCAGGCCTGGGCGAGCAGCTCTTCGATGAGCCGGTGCAGTTCCTCGAAATTCGGCGCGCCGACATAGCGCTTGACGATCTCGCCGCGCTTGTTGACCAGGAAGCTGGTGGGCGTGAGTTGCACGTCGCCCCAGGCCTTGGCCACGGCCCCCGTGTTGTCGATGGCGACTTTGAAGGGCAGCTTGCGCGTCTGCGCGAAATTCACCACGTAGGCCGGCGGGTCGTAGCTCATCGCAACGGCCACCGTCTCGTAGCCGCGGCCCTTGTACTTCTCGTAGGTGGAGGCGATCTCGGGCATTTCCGCCACGCAGGTGGTGCAGCTGGTGGCCCAGAAATTGACCAGCGTCACCTTGCCCTTGAGGTCGGCGGTGGTCTGGGTGGAGCCGTCCAGCAGCACGAAGCGCGAGGCCGGCGCAGGGGTCTGGCCGGTGGCGAAGTACACGCCGGCCGATGCGGCCAGGACGACCGCGACGGCAGCAGCTCCCAGCATTCGCTTGTTCATGGATGTGTTCTTTCTGTCTCGCTGGCTTCCGGTCGGCCGCTTCAGCGACCGAGCTCAAGCAGGATCACGGTCTTGAGCTGTTCCTTCACGGTGTCGCGGCCGATGCGGCTCGCGGTCGTCTGGTCCCAGGAGGAAATCTCGAAGCCCGTGTGGGTGGTGGCGGCGACCTCCACCGCGTGGAAGTGCAGGCGCTCGCGCATCAGCCGCTGCAGGTAGTCGTCGAAGAAATCGGTCCGCAGGCTCTCGTCCAGAATGATCATGGAAGGCTGCGATAGTTCACTCATCTCGAACCCCTGCGCGGCGGTGAGTGCCACCTCGAGCCGCAGGTCGAGTTCGGTGCACACCGACTTGACCTCGCGTTGAAGGCGAACGTCGTCGCTGACGAGCAACACGCGCAGTCCGGCCAATTGGCTTGACTGCGACTGCAGCTGCGAGCTGTCCGCGCCGGTCTGTCGCTCCGCGTCAAGGGCGGTGATGCCCGAGAGCTGGCGCACGGTGCGCGAGAACTCCAGGCTGGCCTGGGCGGCGTCCTGGCCCAGTTCGCGCCGGACCGTGACGTTCATCAACCGGGCGGTCTCGACCACGAGCTGCCAGGCCAGGTTGTCCAGGGGCAGGGCGCCGTGGGCGTCGGTGCGCAGGTCCAGCACGCGCAGGCTCAGGAGTGCGTGCGCGGGCCAGTTCTTCACTTCCAGCCGCACCTGCAGCTCACGGCCCAGCTGGGCACCCCAGTCCACCAGGGTCTCCACCAGAGCGACCAGCAGTCCCGGATCGACGATCACGTCCACCGGCCGCAGGTGCTGCCGCACCTGGATGCCCTGCTGCTTGAAGCCGCCGTGGGCCTGCACCAGGATGTCCAGCACGATGGCGTGCAGCGACAGCCGCTCGTGCGACTGCCGCAGTCGCCCCTTCATGACGCGCGCCAGCTGCTGGCTCTGCACGCTCACGCGGTGCAGCTGCCGCGCGCACAGCTCCAGTTCGGCGAACTGCCGCGACTGCGGCGGCAATTGCGCCCGCAGGGCCTGCACCAGCTCGCGCAGATGCGTCACCGGATCGGCCAGGCTGATGCCGATAAGCTCGGCCACCAAGGGCCCGCTGGGGGCCGAAGTCTCGGCGACTGCCGCAGGGGGGTTGATCGTTGGGTTGTTCACGTCCCGGCTCCTCGTCCTCGCCGCGAACTCTACGTCAATCCCACGCTCATGCGTAGCGTGTGAGCAGTTCGCACAAGGGCGCGGGCGCGCTGACCATGGGGTCGTGCCCCGTCTTCAGTTCGACCACGTCCGAGCCCGGCAGCCAGTGCCCGCTCCAGAACGACGCATCGACCACGCGCGGACGGATCGCGTCGATGGTAGCCAGCGCCGGGGCGGTGCAGTTCACGAAGGTGCGCGGCACGCGGCCCACGCGCGCCGCGTCGAAGGCGAGCGGGGCGGTGTAGGTGTGGCCGGGGTGCGGCGTCTGCCGCCGCTGGAGCCACTGCGCGTCCGCCCCGGACAGCCCGTACACCTGGGGATCGGGCGGCGCGAAGGCATAGTCCGGCGAGGCCTCGGCCGAGGCGATGCGCGCCGCGCGCGTGGTGCCGGCATGCGTGCTGCTCCAGCTCTCGCCGGGACGCGGCACCACCGCATCGACATAGACCAGGCGCCGCAGCCGGGCGGTCATGCGGTCGGCCACGGCCGTGCCCAGCATGCCGGCGTAGGAGTGCACGACGAGGATCACGTCCTGCAGCTCCTCGGCCTCGATCACGCCCATCACGTCGGCGATGTGGGTCTCCAGCGTGATGGCGGAGGACAGCAGGTGGCTGCGCTCGCCCAGGCCGGTGAGCGTGGGGGCATGCACGCGGTGACCGGCCGCCGCCAGCGGCTGCACCACGCGTTGCCAGCACCAGCCACCGTGCCAGGCGCCATGGACCAGGACGTATTGCGCCATTCAGATCACCTTGCGTTCCTTGAGTTCATCGATGCGTCCGCGCTCCCAGCCCAGCACCTCCCGCAATACCTCGGTGGTGTGCTGGCCCAGCAGGGGCGGAGGACGGTCCTTGCGCACCGGTGTCGCACCGAGCTTGAGCGGGCTGGCCACCAGGCGCAGCCCGGGCTGCAGCGGATGCGTCCAGGCGTCCACCATGCCGCGGGCGTTCACGTGCGGATCGTCGAACACCTCGGCCAGGTTGTTGATGGCCCCGCAGGGCACCTTGGCCTGCTCCAGTGCCGCCAGCCAGTCGGCCTTGGCGCGCTGCTTCATGACGGTGGCCAGCTGCGGCACCAGCGTGGCGCGGTGGCGCACGCGGTCCTCATTGCGCGCATAGCTCGGATCGCGCGCCAGTTCCGGGCAGCCGGCCAGCTCGCAGAAGCGCCCGAACTGGCCGTCGTTGCCCACGGCCAGGATGATGTGGTCGGGCGAGCCGTCGGCCTGCGGCGCCACCTCGAACACCTGGTAGGGGACGATGTTCTGGTGCGCGTTGCCGGCCCGTCCGGGCACCTTGCCGCTGACCAGGTAATTGGCGCCCAGGTTGGCGAGCATGGCCACCTGCGAGTCCAGCAGCGCCATGTCCAGGTGCTGTCCTTCGCCCGTGCGCTCCGCGTGCCGCAGGGCCGCGAGGATGGCGACCGTGGCGTTCAGCCCGGTGAAGAGGTCGGCCACCGCGACGCCGACCTTCTGCGGCCCGCCGCCCAGGTCGTCACGCTCGCCCGTGATGCTCATGAGGCCACCCATGCCCTGCACCGCGTAGTCGTAGCCCGCGCGCTCCCGGTAGGGGCCGGTCTGGCCGAAGCCGGTGATGCTGCAATACACCAGGCGCGGGTTGACGGACCGCAGCGACGCCCAGTCCAGGCCGTAGCGCTGCATGTCGCCGACCTTGAAGTTCTCCACGAAGACGTCGCAGCGCGCCACCAGCTCGCGCACCAGCGCCTGGCCTTCGGGCGCCGCGATGTCGCAGGTGAGCGAGCGCTTGTTGCGGTTGGTGCCGAGGAAGTAGGCCGCCTCGCGGGTGTCCTGGCCCTGCGCGTCGGGCATGAAGGGCGGGCCCCAGGCGCGGGTGTCGTCGCCCGCGCCGGGGCGCTCGATCTTGATCACGTCGGCGCCGAGATCGGCCAGGGTCTGCGTGCACCAGGGACCGGCGAGGACCCGTGACAGGTCCAGAACGCGAATGCCATCCAGGGAGTTCATGCCCGGCATTGTCATGCAGCCCGCGCTTCGATAATGCCGAGATATGGTGCTGTCCCGCCGCGACGCGGTCCTGGTCTTCCTGGTCTTCGCGTTCACGTATTTCTTCGCCGCCCTCGTCCGTGCCGTGACGGCGACCCTGGCTCCGACCCTCACCGCCGAGTTCGAGCTGCACGCACGCGACCTCGGACTGCTGGGGGGCGGCTACTTCATCGGCTTCGCCGCGACGCAGCTGCCGCTGGGCCGCTGGCTCGACGCGCACGGTCCGCGCAACGTCCTGGTCGGCTTCCTCGGCGTCGCCGCGGTCGGCTGCCTTGCGTTTTCCCTGGCCTCGGATTTCACCTACCTGCTGGCGGCCCGTGTGCTGTGCGGCGTGGGCCTGGGCGCCTGCCTCATGGCGCCCCTGACCGGCTTCCGCCGCTGGCTGTCGCCCCAGATGCAGCTGCGCGCCAACTCCTGGATGCTGATGACGGGCTCGCTCGGCATGGTGGCCTCCACGCTGCCGGTGCAGTGGCTGGTGCCCCGGGTGGGCTGGCGGCCGGTGTTCTGGGTGCTGGCGGCGCTGCTCGTGGTCTGCATGGTCCTGATCGCGCTGCGCGTGCCGCGCTGGTCCGAGCGTGGCGCGGCGCCGGCGCAGGGCAGCTACCGCGAAGTCTGGCGTCACCCCTATTTCCGCCGCATGGCGCCCGTCGGTTTCTTCAGCTACGGCGGCATGCTGGCCATGCAGACGCTCTGGATCGGGCCGTGGCTGGTGCGGGTGGCGGGCCACGAGCCGCTGGAGTCCGCGAGCGGGCTGTTCGTCATCAACGTGTCCATGCTCGTGGCCTTCTGGAGCTGGGGTTTGTTCAATCCGCGCCTGGCCGCCAGCGGCTGGAACACGGACCGGCTCATCACCTGGGGCATGCCGCTGAGCTTCGTGGCGATGGGTGCCATCATCACGGCCGGGCCCGCCGCCGGAGCCGGCGCCTGGGCGTTCTTCTGCGTGACTTCCACCTTCCTCTCGCTGGCCCAGCCGGCGGTCGGGATGGCGTTTGCGCCGGCGCTGGCCGGACGGGCGCTGTCGGCCTACAACCTGGTCATCTTCGCCGGCGTGTTCGCGGTGCAGTGGGGCGTGGGCCTGCTGATCGACGGCTTCGAGCGGCTCGGCCTGTCCGAGGTGAGTCGCTTTCGCGCCGCACTGGCGGTCTTCCTCGCCTGCAGCATCGGCGCCTGGGTGTTCTTCGTCCGCCGCGCACCAGATAATCCCCGCCAATGAACGCCATCCTGATCATTGCGCACGCGCCGCTCGCGCACGCGCTGCGCGAGTGCGCGCTGCACGTCTTTCCCGACTGCGCGGCGCAGGTGGCGGCGATCGACGTGCAACCCAACCTGTCCCCGGAAGAAACGCTGGCGACGGCGCGCATCGCGCTGGAGCAGCTGATGCACGTGCCCCAGGTTCGCGGCGTTCTCGTGCTCACCGACATCTTCGGCGCCACCCCCAGCAACGTGGCCCAGAAGCTGGTGGACGGCGCGCGATCGCGCCTGGTCACCGGCGTGAACCTCCCCATGCTGCTGCGCAGCGTGAGCTACCGGCACGAGCCGCTCGAGGCCCTGGTGGCCCGGGCCGTGACCGGGGGGACGCAAGGCGTGATGCAGGTGGCCAACGTGGCGCCGCAGAACCAGACGCTTCGAAAACATGATCAAGAACACGACCAGCATCAGCAATAAGCTCGGACTGCATGCGCGCGCCTCGGCCAAGCTCACCAAACTGGCGGGTGCCTATCCCTGCGAGGTCTGGCTCGCCAAGGGCGAGCGGCGGGTCAACGCCAAGAGCATCATGGGCGTGATGATGCTGGCGGCCGGCCTGGGCAGCGAGGTGACGGTGGAAACCGACGGTCCGCGCGAGCAGGAGGCCATGGACGCGCTGCTGGCGCTCATCCACGACAAGTTCGGCGAAGGCGAATGAAGCGGACCGCCCCATGACCTTCGCCATCCACGGACTTCCGGTCGCACGCGGCATTGCCATCGGGCGCGCCGTGATCATGGCCGGCCGCGTCGACGTGGCGCACTACTTCATTGAGGCCTCGCAGGTGGAGGAGGAGATCGCCCGCCTGCGCAGCGCGCGCGATGCCGTGGCCGACGAGATCCGGCGGCTGCAGCAGACCATCGTGGCCATGGGGCCGAAGGAGGCTCCGCACGAGCTCACCGCGCTCCTTGACGTGCACCTCATGCTGCTGCAGGACCAGGACCTCATCGACGGCGTGCGGCACTGGATCACCGAGCGCCTCTACAACGCCGAGTGGGCCCTCACCACGCAGCTCGAAGCCCTCTCGCGCCAGTTCGACGAGATGGAGGACGAGTACCTGCGCGAGCGCAAGGCGGACCTGGAGCAGGTGGCCGAACGCGTGCTCCGCTACATGAAAGGCGTGGCCTCGCCAGTGGCGGCGCCGCCGCGTCGCGCCTCGCAGGGCCGCCAGCAGGACCTGCTGCTCGAAGGCACGGTGGACGTGCCGCTGGTGCTGATCGCGCACGACCTGTCGCCGGCCGACATGCTGCAGTTCAAGCAGAGCGTCTTCGCCGGCTTCGTCACCGATGTGGGCGGCCGCAACTCGCACACCGCCATCGTCGCGCGCAGCATGGACATTCCCGCGGTGGTGGGTTCGCGCAGCGCCAGTCACCTGGTGCGCCAGGACGACTGGGTCATCATCGACGGCGACGCCGGCGTGGTGATCGTCGATCCCTCGCCCATCATCCTGGCCGAGTACGGGTTCAAGCAGCGCCAGGCCGAACTGGAGCGCGGGCGCCTCTCCCGCCTGCGCCACACGCCGGCCGTGACGCTGGACGGGCAGAAGATCGAGCTGCTGGCCAACATCGAGCAGCCCGAGGACGCTGCCGGCGCGCTGGCCGCCGGCGCGGTCGGTGTCGGCCTGTTCCGCAGCGAATTCATGTTCATGGGCCGGCAGGGCCACCTGCCGGACGAGGAGGAGCAGTACCTGGCCTACCGGCGCGCGGTGGACGGCATGCAGGGCCTGCCGGTGACCATCCGCACCATCGACGTGGGGGCCGACAAGCCGCTGGACGACACGCGCCGCGACGCGGCCCACCTCAATCCGGCGCTGGGCCTGCGCGCCATCCGCTGGAGCCTGGCCGAGCCGGCCATGTTCCTCACCCAGCTGCGCGCCATCCTGCGCGCGGCCGCCTACGGCAAGGTGAACATGCTGATCCCGATGCTCGCGCACGTGAGCGAGATACGGCAGACCCTCTCGCTGATCGACTACGCCCGCTCCGAGCTCGACGGCCGCGGCGTCGCCCACGGGCCGGTGGACATCGGCGCCATGATCGAGATCCCGGCGGCGGCCCTCACGCTCAAGACCTTCCTCAAGTACTTCGACTTCCTCTCCATCGGCACCAACGACCTGACGCAGTACACCCTCGCCATCGACCGCGCGGACGAGTCGGTGGCGCATCTGTACGACCCCTGCCACCCGGCGGTGCTGCGCCTGGTGGCGCAGACCATCGCCGAGGGCGCGGCGCAGGGCAAGCCGGTCAGCGTCTGCGGCGAGATGGCGGGCGACACGGCGCTGACCCGCCTGCTGCTGGGCCTGGGCCTGCGCAGCTTCTCCATGCACCCGGCGCAGATCCTGGCGGTCAAGCAGGAAGTGCTGCGCTCGGATGCGGCGCGGCTCGCGCCCTGGGCGCAGCGCGTGCTGGAAGCCGAGGAGCCGTCGCAGCTGCTGGACTGAATCTGTCGGGTCAGGCCGCGCCGGGCTGCGCACCGGCCGCCTCGGGGCGGCTCGCGCGTGTTCCGAGCACGGCCGCACCAATCACCAGGATGGCCGCCAGCGCCACCGAGGCGCTCGGGCTGCGCCCGGTGGCCAGCAGCAGGCAGGCGGTGGAGGCCAGTGGCGTGAGGTAGCTCAGGATGCCGATCTGCCGGGCGTCGCCCGACTTCAGCGCCTTGTCCCACAGGAGGAAGGCCGCGCCGAGCGGGCCCAGCCCCATCAGGGCCAGCAGCAGGCCGTCGCGCGGGGTGAGTGTGGCCGGCGCTTCCAGCACGGCATGGCAGGCCAGGGACAGCAGTCCCGAGACCAGGCCGAAGAGGCCCACGGCGGCCGTCGGGAACGGCGGCACGCGCCGGGTGGCCAGCGAGTAGCTGGCCCAGATGAACGCCGAGCCCAGCGCCGGCACGTAGCCCCAGGACCAGGCGCCCGCCACCGTGCCCGCACCGCCCAGGATGGCGATGGCCGCGCCGGTGAATCCCAGTACGGCGGCCACCCCGTGCGCGAGCCGCAGCCGCATGCCGGGCAGGAACAGCGGCGAAAGCACCACGATCAGCAGGGGCCAGAGGTAATTGACGAGGTTGGCCTCCACCGGCGGCGCGGTGCGCAGGGCGATGAACAGCAGGAAGTGGAAGCCGAACAGGCCATAGACGCCCAGGGCCAGCGTGCGCAGGGGCACGCGCCAGTGCCGCAGCAGTGGCCAGGTCGGCACGCTGCCGATCACCAGGGCGATGCCGGTCAGGAGAAAAGGGGGCAGGTGCGCAAGCTGCAGGCCCAGCGTGGCCAGCAGCGACCACAGCGCGATGGCGCCCAGCGCATGCAGGTTGGGCCCGGACAGCATGCCTGGCGCGGGGCCGCGGCGCGGCTCAGGCCACGCCCGCCGCGTGGGCCTGCTGGTCCGCGTGGTAGCTCGAGCGGACCATGGCGCCCACGGCGGCATGGCTGAAGCCCATGGCGTAGGCCTCCTGCTCGAACATCTTGAAGGTGTCCGGGTGCACGTAGCGCCGCACCGGGAGGTGCGAGCTGCTCGGGGCCAGGTATTGGCCGATGGTGAGCATGTCGATGTCGTGGGCCCGCATGTCACGCATGACCTGCAGGATCTCCTCGTCGGTCTCGCCCAGGCCGACCATCAGGCCGCTCTTGGTCGGCACCTGCGGATGCAGGGCCTTGAACTTGCGCAGCAGCTGCAGGCTGAAGGCGTAGTCGGAGCCCGGGCGCGCCTCGCGGTACAGGCGCGGCACGGTCTCCAGGTTGTGGTTCATCACGTCCGGCGGCGCGGCCCGCAGGATCTCCAGCGCGCGGTCGTCGCGGCCGCGGAAGTCCGGCACCAGGATCTCGATGGTGGTGGCCGGCGAAAGCTCTCGCGTGCGCCGGATGCAGTCGACGAAATGCTGGCTGCCGCCGTCGCGCAGGTCGTCCCGGTCCACGCTGGTGATGACCACGTACTTGAGGCCGAGCCGGGCGATGGTGCGGGCCAGGTTCTCGGGCTCCTGCGCATCCAGGGGGTCGGGCCGGCCATGGCCCACGTCGCAGAAGGGGCAGCGGCGCGTGCACTTGTCGCCCATGATCATGAAGGTGGCCGTGCCCTTGCCGAAGCATTCGCCGATGTTGGGGCAGGACGCTTCCTCGCACACCGTGTGCAGGTGGCTTTCGCGCAGGATCTGCTTGATCTCGTAGAAGCGCGTGGTGGGCGAGCCCGCGCGCACGCGGATCCAGTCGGGCTTCTTCAGCACCTCGGCCTGCTCGACCTTCACCGGAATGCGCGACAGCTTGGCCGCGGCCTTCTGCTTGGCCGAGGGGTTGTAGGTATCGAGGCCTTGGGCCTCGCGGACGACAGGGTTCGAGCTCATGGGCGGAGGAGTTCAGGCGGCGAGCAAACCCTCGAGCTTCTGGCCCAGCAGGTGCGCCGCCTCGTGCCAGGGGGTGGAGACGCCGATTGTAGAAAGGTCGACCGTCCGCAGGCCGGCGTAGCCGCACGGGTCGATGCGCGAGAAGGGTTCCAGGTCCATGGCCACGTTCAGCGCCACGCCGTGGTAGCTGCAGTGGCGGCTGACCTTCACGCCCAGCGCGGCGATCTTGCCCAGGCCGCGGAACGGGTCGTGAGGGTGGGCCGGCCCGGCCAGGGCCTGGTGCGAGAACGGATCGTCCAGGCGCACGTAGATGCCCGGCGCGCCGGCCACGCGGTGGCCGGTCACGCCGTAGTGGGCCAGGGTGCGCAGCACGGCCTCTTCGATGCGATAGACGAATTCCTTGACGAAGTAGCCCGCGCGGCGCAGGTCCACCAGGGGATAGGCCACCACCTGGCCGGGACCGTGGAACGTGACCTGTCCGCCCCGGTTGGTCTGCACCACCGGGATGGCGCCCGCGGCCAGCACGTGCTCGGCGCGCCCGGCCAGCCCCTGGGTATAGACGGGCGGGTGCTCGCACAGCCAGAGCTCGTCGGGCGTGGCCTCGTCGCGGGACGCCGTGAAGGCCTGCATGGCCTCGTAGGTCGGCAGGTACTCGACGCGGCCGAGCAGGCGCCGCTGCATCGTCAGAGCACGACCTTGACCAGCGGATGCGTGGACAAGGTGCGATAGAGCTCGTCCAGCTGCTCGCGGCTGGTGGCCGTCACCGTGATGGTGATGCCCAGGTAGTTGCCGCCGCGGCTGTCCCGCAGCTCCACGCTGGCGGGGTCGAACTGCGGGTCGAAGTGGCCGGCCACCATGGTGATGGCCTCGACGAAGCCTTCCACCTTGGCGCCCATCACCTTGATGGGGAAACGGCAGGGGTACTCGATCAGCGAATCGGTGCGCGTGTTCGGGGAGGTGGGCGTAGTCATGAAGGTGTGCCGGACTGCTTGGCGCGCTGGTAGAGCGCGTACAGCTTGTCGTAGATGGGGCCGGGCCGCCCGCTTCCAATGGCCTGCCCGTCCAGCCGCGTGACGGCCAGTACCTCGCGCGTGGCGGAGGACAGGAAAACCTCGTCGGCGCGGAACACCTCCGAGAGGCTGATGCGCCGCAGCTCGAAGGCGATGCCGGCCTCGCGGCACAGCGATTCGATGAGGCCGTAGCGGATGCCTTCGAGCAGCAGGTGGTCGGGCGGCGGGCCCATCACGGTGCCGCCCCGCACGATCCATACGTTGGAGGCGGCCGCCTCGCTCAGGTAGCCATGGCGGAACATGATCGTCTCGGCCGCGCCGGCGTCCACGCTGATCTGCCGCGCCATGACGGAGCCCAGCAGGCTCGTGCTCTTGATGTTGGCCTTCTCCCAGCGGAAGTCCGCTGCGGTGACGCAGCGCACGCCGTCGCGGCGGGCGGGCTCGGGCACCGGGTTGAAGCGGCTCACCATGGCGAACACGGTCGGCTCGATGTCCTTGGGCATGGCGTGGTCGCGCAATGCGACACCCCGGGTCACCTGCAGGTAGGCAAGCAGGTCGCGCTCGTCCGGAAGGGAGCGTGCCAGCCGCTCGATGACCGACAGCCATTCCTCCGGCGGGAGGGGGCTGGGGATCCGGACGGCGGCCAGGCTGCGCCGCAGGCGCGCCATGTGCTCGGCGAACCGGAACGGCCGGCCTCCATAGAGCGGCACCACCTCGTACACGCCGTCGCCGAAGATGAAGCCGCGGTCCATCACGCTCACGCGTGCTTCGGACAGCACCGTGAACTCCCCGTCCAGGAAACAGGGCAGCGGCGGCAGGTCCGTGGCTTTCACAGGTCGCGGCCTCGGCGACGCAGGCGCCGCTGGCGCAGGTGCAGCACGACCCGCAGCCGCCACGCCAGCTTGATCAGGGCATAGGAGCCCAGGGAGAACATCACCGCGAGCAGGCCCATGCCCAGGACCACCGGCGTGCCCACGTCCTGCATCCAGGTCAGAAGGCTCGTGCCCTGGCGCGGCATGACCAGCGGCGGCGCGCTCACGAACAGGGTTCCGATGCGGTAGGACAGCCACAGCCAGAAGCCCAGCGTGAGCGGGTTGGTGATCAGCGTGGCGGCGACGGACAGCGGGATGTTGGCCCGCCACCAGATGCAGTGGGCCACCGCGATGGGGATCTGTCCGAGCGGCATCACGAAGGCCCAGAAGAAGCCGATGGCGACGCCGCGCGCCACGGATTCGTGCTGCAGGTGCCACAGCCACGGCGCGAGCACGTGGCGGGCGAGCGGGCGCAGCATGGGATGTCCCGCGAGGACGTCGCGCTCCGGCATGCGCTTGCCCAGCGAGTGCCGCATGCGGCGCCACAGGCTTCTCTCGGAGTTGCGGTGGGGATGGCGGGACGCGTGACGGCTCATGGCTTCGGCATTGTGGCGCGCGGCGAGGGTCCGCGCGCGGGCAGGGGGATGCTGCATGAGCAAGGACCGCTGAGCTGGCGGAACCGCCGGGGTTTCTCCCTATAATCGGAGGCTTTGTGAAATTCAGGGCCCTGCTGCGCGGCAGAGCGCCTCACGAGAAGACCAGATGAGACAGCTGCCCGCGCGCCCCGGTGACCGGGATGCCCATGAGCCTGAGGCCGGGTCCGATTTCGGGCCCGACGCGCAGGGCGAGCCTGAATTCGTTCCGCTTTCGCCCCTGGAGGCGCAGCGGCTTCGGGAGCGACTGCCGCGGCTGTCGCCCTGGCGGATCGTGGCGGCGCAACTTGGCATCGGACTGCTCGTGGCAGGCGTTGCCGGGGGTGTGTCGGGCCGCTGGGGCATCGCGGCGTCTGTGCTCTACGGGGCCTGGGCGATCGCGATTCCGGCGGCCTTGTATGCGCGTGCCCTGGGCCGCGCCGCCGGCGCCGGCGTGCTGGCATGGGAGCTGGTGAAGGTCGGCTTGTCGGTGGCGCTGCTCGCCGCCGCGCCGAAGCTGGTGCCGGATCTGAACTGGCTGGCGCTGCTGGCCGGGGTGATCCTGGCGACAAAGATGTACTGGGTGGCGTTCGCGTTCGCGCGGCGCCCGCAACGAAGAACTTGGAACTAGACGACTCATGGCTGCCGAAAACGCACCGACCGCAGGCGAGTACATCCAGCACCACCTGCAGCATCTGCAGAAGAACTTCCAGTTCGAGAGCGTCACGCAGACCAGCATCATCGACTTCAGCGTCTTCAACCTGGACTCGGTGTTCTATTCGCTGGTGCTGGGGGTGATCGGCTGCTTCATCCTCTGGCGCGGCGCCCGCCGTGCCACCTCGGGCGTGCCGGGACGGTTCCAGGCCGCGGTCGAGATCCTGGCCGAGATGGTGGAGACCCAGGCCAAGGGCGTCATCCACAACGAAAAGAGCCGCAAGCTCGTCTCGCCGCTGGCGCTCACCGTGTTCGTCTGGATCTTCCTGATGAACTTCATGGACATGCTGCCCGTGGACCTGATTCCCCAGGCCTGGCATGCCGCCGGCCCCGCGCTCGGCTTCAAGGATTACATGCGGGTCGTGCCCACGGCCGACCTGTCCACGACGCTGGGCCTGTCGGTCAGCGTGCTGCTCCTGTGCTTCTTCTACAACATCAAGATCAAGGGACTCGGCGGCTGGACGCATGAGCTCTTCACCGCGCCTTTCGGTGCCCACCCGCTGCTGTGGCCGTTCAACTTCCTCATGCAGATCATCGAGTTCGTCGCCAAGACGGTCTCGCACGGCATGCGACTGTTCGGCAACATGTTCGCGGGCGAGCTGGTGTTCATGCTCATCGCGCTGATGGGTGGCGCGTTCACGCTCTCGGCTACGGGCATCGGCCTGGCCATCGGGCACGTGGTCGCGGGCACCGTCTGGACGCTGTTCCACATCCTGATCATCACGTTGCAGGCCTTCATCTTCATGATGCTGACGCTCATCTACGTCGGCCAGGCCCACGACGCGCACTGATCGGATCCGCGAGTTTCCCTTTCCCTTTCCTTTTCCACTTTCTAAACAGGAGCAATCATGGAAAACATCCTCGGTCTCGTCGCGCTGGCTTGCGGCATCATCGTCGGCCTCGGCGCGATCGGCGCCTCGATCGGCATCGCGCTCATGGGCGGCAAGTACCTCGAGTCCTCCGCCCGCCAGCCTGAGCTGATGAACGAGCTGCAGACCAAGATGTTCATTCTGGCCGGCCTGATCGACGCGGCCTTCCTGATCGGCGTGGCCATCGCCCTGCTGTTCGCCTTCGCCAACCCCTTCGTTCTGGCCTGATCGGCGCACGCCCGGTCACGACGGAAAGGACCGTTCCGTGAACATCAACGCGACCCTGATCCTGCAAGCGATCGTCTTTGCGATCCTTGTGTGGTTCACGATGCGTTTCATCTGGCCGCCGATCACCAAGGCGCTGGACGAGCGCGCCCGCAAGATCGCCGAGGGTCTGGCCGCCGCTGACAAGGCCAAGGCCGACCTCGCTGCCGCCGACCGTCGCGTCGAGGAAGAACTCGGCCGCGCCCGCAACGAGACCGCGGCCCTGCGTGCCGACGCCGAGCGTCGCGCCCAGGCCATCGTCGAGGAAGCCAAGGCCCGCGCCAACGATGAAGGCAACAAGATCATCGCCGCCGCCCAGGCCGAGGCCGAGCAGCAGGCGGTGCGTGCCCGCGAGGCCCTGCGCGCCCAGGTGGCTGCACTCGCCGTCAAGGGCGCTGAGCAGATCCTGCGCCGCGAGGTCAATGCCAGCGTCCACGCGGACCTGCTGGACCGCCTCAAGAACGAGCTGTAACGCGAAGGACCCGCCATGGCTGAACTCGCCACCATCGCCCGGCCGTACGCCGAGGCGCTGTTCCAGGCTTCTGCGAACGACCGTGAGGCCACGGGCCAGTGGCTGGATGCCCTGGCCTCGGTCGCCGGCAGCCCGCAGCTGCTGGATTTCGCGGCGAACCCGAAGGTCAGCGACCAGCAGGTGCTGGACGTGATCACGGGTGTGGCCAAGGTCCAGTTGCCCGTGCACGCGCAGAACTTTCTGCGCACGGTCGTCGAGAACGGCCGCCTTGCGGCCCTGCCCGAGATCGCCGCGCAGTACCGCGCCCTGTGCAACGCGCAGGGCGGCAGCCGCGATGCCATCGTGTTCAGCGCCTTCCCCATCTCGGGCGATGCGCTGGCCGGCATCGGCGCGGCGCTTGAAAAGCGCTTCGGCCGCCGCCTGAACCTGCAGGTCCAGGAAGATCCTTCGCTCATCGGCGGCATCCGCGTGGTGGTCGGCGACGAGGTGCTCGACACCTCGGTCAAGGCCCGCCTCGAACAGATGAAAGCCGCCCTCACGGCCTGATCCCACGGGCCGCCACGTGCCGCTCGCAGCCCGCAACCCTTACCAAAGGAAAGAGTCATGCAACTCAATCCCGCTGAAATCTCCGAACTGATCAAGAGCCGGATCGAGGGCCTGGGTGCCAGCGCCGACATCCGCAACCAGGGCACCGTCATCTCCGTGACCGACGGCATCGTCCGCATCCACGGCCTGTCCGATGCCATGGCCGGCGAGATGCTGGAATTCCCGCCCACGCCCGGCGGCCAGCCGACCTACGGCCTGGCGCTGAACCTCGAGCGTGACTCCGTCGGCTCCGTGATCCTGGGCGAGTACGAGCACATCTCCGAAGGCGACACCGTCAAGTGCACGGGCCGCATCCTGGAAGTGCCCGTCGGCCCCGAACTCATCGGCCGCGTGGTCAACGCCCTGGGCCAGCCCATCGACGGCAAGGGCCCCATCAACGCCAAGCTCACGGACGTCATCGAGAAGGTCGCGCCCGGCGTTATCGCCCGTAAATCGGTGGACCAGCCGGTGCAGACGGGCCTCAAGTCCATCGACTCCATGGTCCCCATCGGCCGTGGCCAGCGCGAGCTGATCATCGGCGACCGCCAGACCGGCAAGTCCGCCGTGGCCGTCGACGCGATCATCAACCAGAAGGGTCAGAACATGACCTGCGTGTACGTCGCCATCGGGCAGAAGGCGTCCACGATCAAGAACATCGTCCGCTCGCTGGAGCAGGCCGGCGCGATGGACTACACCATCGTCGTGGCCGCCTCGGCCTCCGAGTCGGCTGCCATGCAGTACGTCTCGGCCTATTCGGGCTGCACGATGGGCGAGTACTTCCGCGACCGCGGCCAGGACGCGCTCATCATCTATGACGACCTGTCCAAGCAGGCCGTCGCCTACCGCCAGGTCTCGCTGCTGCTGCGCCGCCCGCCGGGCCGTGAAGCCTATCCCGGCGACGTGTTCTATCTCCACAGCCGCCTGCTGGAGCGCGCCGCCCGCGTAAACGCCGACTATGTCGAAGCCTTCACCAAGGGTGAAGTCAAGGGCAAGACCGGCTCGCTCACCGCGCTGCCCATCATCGAGACTCAGGCCGGCGACGTGTCCGCCTTCGTTCCGACCAACGTGATCTCGATCACCGACGGCCAGATCTTCCTGGAAACCAGCCTCTTCAACGCCGGCATCCGGCCCGCCATCAACGCGGGTATCTCGGTGTCGCGCGTCGGTGGCGCGGCCCAGACCAAGCTGATCAAGAGCCTCTCCGGCGGCATCCGTACCGACCTGGCGCAGTACCGCGAACTCGCGGCCTTCGCCCAGTTCGCCTCGGACCTCGACGAAGCCACCCGCAAGCAGCTGGACCGCGGCGCCCGCGTGACCGAACTGCTCAAGCAGCCGCAGTACAGCCCGCTGCCCATCTCGCTGATGGCCGCGTCGCTGTACGCCGTGAACAAGGGCTACTTCGACGACGTGGACGTCAAGAAGGTCCTGGCCTTCGAATCCGGCCTGCATTCCTACCTGAAGGACAAGCACGCCGCCCTGCTCGCCAAGCTGGAGAACGACAAGGCCATGGACAAGGACGCCGAAGGCGAACTGGCATCCGCCATCCAGGCCTTCAAGAAGACCTTCGCGTAAGGCGCAGGGGAGTCGCATGGCTGCAGGAAAAGAGATTCGCGGCAAGATCAAATCGGTGGAGAACACCAAGAAGATCACCAAGGCCATGGAAATGGTCGCCGCCTCCAAGATGCGCAAGGCGCAGGACCGCATGCGTGCGGCCCGGCCCTATAGCGACAAGGTGCGCAACATCGCGGTGAACCTCGGCAAGGCGAACCCGGAGTACACGCACCCCTTCATGCAGGCCAACGAGTCCAAGGCTGCCGGCTTCATCGTCGTCACCACGGACAAGGGCCTGTGCGGCGGCATGAACACCAACGTGCTGCGCGCCGTCACCGGCAAGCTGCGCGAGCTGCAGGGCGCCGGCGTGGACACGCAGGCGGTCGCCATCGGCAACAAGGGCCTGGGGTTCCTGAACCGCATCGGCGCCAAGGTGGTCTCGCACGTCACACAGCTGGGTGACACGCCGCACCTGGACAAGCTGATCGGCCCGGTGAAGGTGCTGCTGGACCAGTACGCCGAGGGCAAGCTCAACGCCGTGTACCTGTGCTACACCCGGTTCATCAACACGATGAAGCAGGAGCCGGTGGTCGAGCAGCTGCTGCCGCTCACCTCCGAGCGCATGCAGGCCGACGAAGGCCAGCACTCCTGGGACTACATCTACGAGCCGGACGCCCAGACCGTCATCGACGACCTGCTCCTGCGCTACGTGGAAGCCTTGGTCTACCAGGCCGTGGCCGAGAACATGGCGTCGGAGCAGTCCGCGCGCATGGTGGCCATGAAGGCGGCCACCGACAACGCCGGCAACGTCATCGCCGAACTCAAGCTGGTCTACAACAAGACGCGCCAGGCCGCGATCACGAAAGAGCTTTCGGAGATCGTCGCGGGCGCCGCGGCTGTTTAAAGAAATCGAGATTGGAGCAAGACATGGCCCAAGAAAATCTTCAAGTGAACGGACGCGTCGAGGGAAAGATCGTCCAGTGCATCGGCGCCGTCGTGGACGTCGAGTTTCCGCGCGACCGGATGCCCAAGGTCTACGACGCGCTCAAGATGGAAGGCACCGCGCTGACCCTCGAAGTGCAGCAGCAGCTGGGTGACGGCGTCGTGCGCACCATCGCGCTGGGCTCGTCCGACGGCCTGCGCCGCGGCAACATGGTCTACAACACCGAGAACCCCATCACGGTGCCGGTGGGCAAGGCCACGCTGGGCCGCATCATGGACGTGCTGGGCAACCCCATCGACGAGCGTGGTCCGGTGGACAACGCCCTCACCGCCTCCATCCACCGCAAGGCGCCTTCCTACGAGGAGCTCTCGCCCTCGCAGGAGCTGCTGGAGACGGGTATCAAGGTGATTGACCTGGTGTGCCCCTTCGCCAAGGGCGGCAAGGTGGGCCTGTTCGGTGGTGCCGGCGTGGGCAAGACCGTGAACATGATGGAGTTGATCAACAACATCGCCAAGGCGCACTCGGGCCTGTCGGTGTTCGCGGGCGTCGGTGAGCGCACCCGCGAGGGCAACGACTTCTATCACGAGATGGCCGACTCGGGCGTCGTGAAGCTGGACAACCTGGCCGAATCGAAAGTGGCCATGGTCTACGGCCAGATGAACGAGCCTCCCGGCAACCGCCTGCGCGTGGCGCTGACGGGCCTGACCATCGCCGAGTCCTTCCGCGACGAAGGCCGCGACGTGCTGTTCTTCGTGGACAACATCTACCGCTACACCCTGGCCGGCACGGAAGTGTCTGCGCTGCTGGGCCGCATGCCCTCCGCCGTGGGCTACCAGCCCACGCTGGCCGAGGAAATGGGCCGCCTGCAGGAGCGCATCACCTCCACCAAGGTCGGCTCCATCACGTCCATCCAGGCCGTGTACGTGCCCGCGGACGACCTGACCGACCCCTCGCCCGCCACCACCTTCGCCCACCTGGACTCCACCGTGGTGCTCTCGCGTGACATCGCGGCCCTGGGCATCTACCCCGCCGTGGACCCGCTGGACTCCACCAGCCGCCAGCTCGACCCGCTGGTCGTCGGTGAGGAGCACTACGCCGTGGCCCGCGCCGTGCAGGGCACGCTGCAGCGCTACAAGGAGCTGCGCGACATCATCGCCATCCTGGGCATGGACGAACTGGCGCCGGAAGACAAGCTGGCCGTGGCCCGCGCGCGCAAGATCCAGCGTTTCCTCTCGCAGCCCTTCCACGTGGCCGAGGTCTTCACCGGCTCGCCCGGCAAGTACGTGCCGCTGGCCGAGACCATCCGCGGCTTCAAGATGATCACCGCCGGCGAATGCGACCACCTGCCCGAGCAGGCCTTCTACATGGTCGGCACCATCGACGAAGCCTTCGAGAAGGCCAAGAAGCTGGCGGGCTAAGCCATGGTGGACAGCACCCACACCATCCACGTGGACGTGGTCAGCGCCGAGGAGTCCATCTTCTCCGGCGAGGCCCGCTTCGTGGCGCTGCCGGGTGAAGCCGGCGAGCTGGGCATCTACCCCCGGCACACGCCCCTGATCACCCGCATCCGGCCCGGCTCGGTGCGCATCGAGAAGGCCGACGGCACCGAGGAGTTCGTCTTCGTCGCCGGCGGCGTGCTCGAAGTGCAGCCCAACACCGTCACCGTGCTGTCCGACACCGCCATCCGCGGCAAGGACCTCGACGAGGAAAAGGCCAACGAATCGCGCCGCGCCGCCGAAGAAGCCTTGAAGAACGCCAAGAGCGACATCGACCTGGCCAAGGCCCAGTCCGAACTCGCCGTCATGGCCGCCCAGATCGCCGCCCTGCGCAAGTACCGCCAGAAGCGCTGACCGGCCCCCCGCAACAAGAACGCGCTAAAAACCCGCGCACTAGCCCCGCTCGAAAGAGCGGGGCTTTTTTATGTACCGCCCCTGGGCGCCGGGAGCGCAGCGACGAGCGCCCCGCTCGAAAGAGCGGGGCTTTTTTACGTACCGCCCCTGGGCGCCGGGAGCGCAGCGACGAGCGCCCCGCTCGAAAGAGCGGGGCTCTTTTGTGTGCGCCCCTTGGGCGCGGGAGCGCAGCGACGAGCGCCCACGCGCCACCCATCACCCCAGCACCGGCGCGTCCGGCAATTCGTTGGGGCTCGCGCGGCCCGGCTCGGCGGGGAAGTGTTCCACCAGCAGCGCCGACACTTCCTCCAGCGCCTGCGTGAGCCCGTCCTCGAAGCGCCCGGCGCGGAACGCTTCGCGCATGCGGCCCACCACCTGCTGCCAGCGCGCCGCATCCACGTGCCGCGCCAGGCCCCGGTCGGCCACGATCTCGATCGCGTGCTCGGCCAGCAGCAGGTAGATCAGCACCCCGTTGTCGTCCTCGGTGTCCCACACGCGCAGCTTGCCGAAGATGGAAATCGCGCGCTCACGCGCCGAGGCATCACGCCAGATGTAGCTGTTGGGCAGACCCCCTTCCACGTAGATGCGGATCTCGCCCGTGTGCCGCCGCTCGCTGGCTGCGACGCGCTGCTCCAGGCGCTGCAGTAGCTCGGGCGACATGGCCCGCCGCAGGGTCGTGTCGTCCTGCCAGCGGTGGCGCATGAGGCGCCCGATGCGACGAATGAGCTTTCCCATCACCAGTCTCCCGAGGCGCCGCCACCGCCGAAGTCGCCCCCGCCGCCCGAACCGAAGCCGCCGCCGAAGCCGCCGCCGAAGCCGCCGCCGCCCCAGCTGCCGTGGTGACCGCTGCCCCAGCCGCCCGTAACCGGCGGAGCCCCGCCCCAGCCGCGGTGCCGCCCGATGCCCCGGCCCCCGAGCCCGCCGCCCATGCCGCCGATGAGCGCGACGAAGAGGCCGACGAGCCCAGCCAGCACGGCAATCACGAAACTTGTCGTGACCACGAAGGCCAGGAAGCCCACGGCGCCACCGGCGAGCACGGATCCCAGCGGCCGACCGAATAGGCGGCGCAGCAGGCCGCCAGCCACCGGCACGGCGATGAACAGCAGGATCAGCAGCTCGAAGAAGTCGAAGCCGGGATCACCCGGAACGCCCCGGCCCTCGCTGCGCGGCGGCGGCAGAGCCTCGCCGCGCACCAGCGCGCCGATGCGCTCGATGGCCGCCTGCAGGCCGCCCGCGAAGTCGCCCTGGCGAAAACGCGGCGTGATCGCCTCCTCGATGATCTGCCGCGCCCGCAGGTCGGGGATGGCACCTTCCAGCGTCTTGGCCACTTCGATGCGCACCCGCCGGTCGTCCTTGGCGACGACGATCAGAACGCCGTCGCCCACCTCGCGGCGGCCGATCTTCCAGTCGTTGGCCACCCGGTTGGCGTAGCTGAAGATGTCTTCGGGTGCGGTGCCCGGCACCATGAGCACCACCACCTGCGCGCCGGTCTCCCGCTCCAGCTGCGCGAGCTGTGCATCCAGCGCCGAGCGCGCCTCGGGCGCCAGCGTGCCGGTCTGGTCGATGACCCGGGCCGTGAGTGCCGGAACGGGCTGGAGCTCCTGCGCACGCAGGACGCCGGCCGGCACCCACAGGCCCAGCAGCGCGAGGACCAGCGCGATGAACGCTGGCCAGCGGCGCGCGGCGGACAGCATGCCCCGCGAGCCCTCAGCGCGTGGTGGCGTTCGGATTGGCCGGGGGCGCCCCGGTGCCGAAGTCCACGCGCGGCGGTGTGGCGATCTGCGCCTCGTTCTGCACCGCGAAGGTGGGCTTGGGGTCGTAGCTGAAGACCATGGCCGTGAGGTTGGTCGGAAAGCTGCGTGCCAGCACGTTGTACTGCTGCACCGCCTGGATGTAGCGGTTGCGTGCCACGGTGATGCGGTTCTCGGTGCCCTCCAGCTGGATGCGCAGGTCGCGGAAGCCCTGGTTGGCCTTCAGGTCGGGGTAGCGTTCGCTCACCGCCATCAGGCGGCTGAGCGCGGAGGACAGTTCGCCCTGCGCCTGCTGGAAGCGCTCGAAGGCCTGCGGGTTGTTCAGCGTCTCGGGCGTGACCTGCATGCTGGTGGCGCGCGAGCGCGCCTCGATCACGCGGCTGAGCGTCTCCTGCTCGAAGTTCGCCTCGCCCTTGACGGTCTCCACCAGGTTGGGTACGAGGTCGGCGCGGCGCTGGTACTGGTTGAGGACCTCGCTCCAGGCGGACTTGGTCTGCTCGTCCAGGCGTTGGAAATCGTTGTAGCCGCAGCCGCTCAGGGCGAGGACGGCCACGAGGAGGGCAAACCAGCGTTTCATGCGACGAACTCTCGGGAAGCGGATCGGGGCGAAAACAGTAGCACAGCGACGCCGGCCCGGGGCGCCGTTGCCGGCACAATCGGCCGGCCATGACCCGAAACAAGCTCCAGGCCGCCAACCTCGAAGGCAATGCCGACGACGTGGAGGCGGCGTTCTACGACGCCCTGCAGCACGGGGACATCGACCAGCTCATGGCCTGCTGGGCCGACGAGGACGAGATCGTTTGCGTGCACCCCGGTGGGCCACGCGTGGTCGGGCCCGTGGCCATCCGCGCCACCTTCGAGGCCATGTTCGCCAACGGCAGCATCAGCGCCCATCCGCAGCAGGTGCGCAAACTGGAGTCCGTGGGCAGCTGCGTGCATCACCTGGTCGAGCGGGTGGAGGTGCAGACACCGGCCGGCCCGCGCCAGGCCTGGGTGATCGCCACCAACGTCTATCTCAAGACCGCGCAGGGCTGGCGGCTCGTGGCCCACCATGCCAGCCCCGGCACGGCCGGCGAACTGCAGGAGGTGTCGGACCGGCCCTCCGTGCTGCACTGAGGAGCCGCTGCATGGCGGGTGGACAGGCGTCCGGCGTGGGGATGGCCTTGCCCGCACGCAACGGTGCCTCGCGCCTGGACTACCGCGCACCGTGGTGGCTTCCCGGCGGCAACCTGCAGACCATCTGGCCGGCGCTCTTCGGCCGTCGCACCTGGGACGGCCCCGTCGTGTACCGGCGCGAGCGCTGGACCACGCCCGATGCCGACTTCATCGACCTCGACTGGCTGGAGTCCGCCGGCCACCGGCCGCCGCCGGAGGCGCCGCTGCTGGTGCTGTTCCACGGCCTGGAGGGCTCTTCGCGCAGCCACTATGCCGAGGCCTTCGCCGACTTCGCGCGCAGCCAGGGCCTGCATTTCGCGGTGCCGCACTTTCGCGGCTGCAGCGGCGAGATCAACCTGGGTCCGCGGGCCTACCACTCGGGCGACTACGAGGAGGTCGGCTGGATCCTGGCGGGGCTGCGGCAGGCGCACCCGGGCCCCGTGCTGGCGGTCGGCATTTCGCTGGGCGGCAACGCGCTGCTGCGCTGGGCGGCCGAGGCGGGCGACCAGGCGCGGCAGGTCGTCCGCGCGGTCGCGGCGGTGTGCTCGCCGCTGGATCTCGCCGCCGGGGGTCGGGCCATCGGGCGCGGCTTCAACCGGCTGGTGTACACGGGCATGTTCCTGCGCAGCATGAAGCCCAAGGCGCTGAAGAAGCTGGCGCAGCACCCGGGCCTGTTCGACCGCGAGGCGCTGCTGGCCGCGCGCGACCTGTACGCCTTCGACAACATCTTCACCGCGCCCCTGCACGGCTTCCGGGACACCGACGACTACTACGCCCGCGCCTCGGCCAAGCCGCACCTGCAACGCATCCGCATTCCGGCGCTGGCGCTCAATGCGGGCAACGACCCCTTCGTGCCCGCCGCCAGCCTGCCGCGGGCGCAGGAGGCCGGCGCCTGGGTGACGCTCTGGCAGCCCGCCGAGGGCGGCCACGTGGGATTCCCGAGCGGCCAGCCGCGCGGCCACGTGCGCTTCATGCCCGAGCAGGTGGGACGCTGGCTGCTGGCCGCGCTGCCTTGAGAAGGCTTCAGCGTGCCGGCTGCCGGGGCGCGCGCCGTGCGGCGGTAGGGACAAGGGCGCTGCGCGGCGCCGTCGTTGCAGCCGCGGCGGTGGGTGCGGGCGTCCTCGCGGCTGCCGCAGCGGCTTCCGCCGCCGCCGCTCCCGGTGGCCAGGCCACCTCGGCGGCAGGGCGCTGCTTGCCTACCGGCGCCGCGGCCTGTCCCTTCTGCACGGCGGCGAGATCCTCCTCGCTCGGGTAGAGGCCGGCGAGCCAGTAGTCGAAGACACGCCGCGCGATCGGCGCGGCAGCCGCGGCGCCGAAGCCGGCGTTCTCCACGACCACCGCCACCGCGATCTTCGGGTCGTCGGCCGGCGCGAAGGCGATGTAGAGCGAGTGATCGCGCTGGTGCTCCTCCAGCTTGGCCGCGTCGTACTTCTGCCGCTGGCCGATGGTGACCGCCTGCGCCGTGCCGGTCTTGCCGCCGCTGAGGTAGGGCGAGCCGGCGAACACCCGCGTGGAGGTGCCGCCCTGGGTCACCCCGACCATGGCCCGGCGCACCGCTTCCACGTGCTGCGGCTTGTAGTTGAGGTTCACGCCCGGCTCCAGCGGCAGCGGCTCGGTCTGGTGGCTCACCGGGTCCTGGGTGGCGATCACCAGTCGCGGCTTGTGCTTGATGCCGCCGTTGACCAGCGTGGCCGTGGCGTGCGCGAGCTGCAGCATGGTGAAGCTGTTGTAGCCCTGGCCAATGCCCAGCGAGATGGTCTCGCCCGCGAACCACTTCTTCTGCTCGGGCCGGCGGTAGTAGTTGCGCTTCCACTCCTGGCTGGGCAGGATGCCGCGCACTTCGCCGGGGATGTCGATGCCCGTGAGCTGGCCGAAGCCCAGCGGCTTCATGAAGTCGTGCATCGCATCCACCCCCATCTCGTTGGCCAGGGAGTAGTAGTACACGTTGCTCGACTTGACGATGCTCACGTGCAGGTCCACCGGACCCAGCCCGTGGTCGCCGTGGCTGCGGAACACGTGGCCGCCGAAGGACCAGGAGCCGTTGTCCTGGATGATCTGGCCCGCGGTGCGCTTGCCCGTCTCCAGGGCTGCCAGCGCCATGAAGGGCTTGTAGGTCGAGCCCGGCGGGTAGGTGCCGCGCAGGGCGCGATTGAGCAGGGGCTTGTCCAGCGACTCGTTCAGCGCCTGCCAGTTCTCGCTGTCGATGCCATCGACGAAGAGGTTGGGATCGAAGGTGGGCTTGGAGACGAAGGCCAGCACCTCGCCCGACTTGGGGTCCAGCGCCACCAGCGCCCCGCGGCGGGGGCCGAACATCTGCTCCACCAGGTGCTGCAGCTTGATGTCGATGGAGAGCATCACCGTGTCGCCGGGCGTGGCGGGCAGGCTCGCCAGCTTGCGCACCGCGCGCCCGCCCGCCGAGGTCTCCAGCTCCTCCACCCCGGTGGTCCCGTGCAGGCGCTGCTCCAGGCTCTGCTCCACGCCGAGCTTGCCGATGTACTCGGTACCCCGGTAGTTGGCCTGGACCTCCTCGTCCCACTCCTCCATGGCCTTCTTCTCGGCCTGGTTGATGCGGCCGATGTAGCCGATCACATGGCTGCCCAGCTCACCCCAGGGGTAGTTGCGGAACAGCCGGGCCCGGATGTCCACGCCGGGAAAGCGGAAACGCTGCGCGGTGAAGCGGGCGACTTCCTCCTCGTTCAGCTTGGTGCGGATCGGAAGCGACTCGAAGCTCTTGGACTCGTCCAGCAGCTTGCGGAAACGTCGGCGGTCGCGGGGCTGGATCTCTACGATCCTGGACAGCGCGTTGATCGTGTCCTCCAGCGGCGCCTGCAGGCGCGAAGGCGTGATCTCCAGGGTGTAGGCCGAGTAGTTGGTCGCCAGCACGATGCCGTTGCGGTCCAGGATCAGCCCCCGGTTGGGCACCACCGGCACGACCGCCGTGCGGTTCGCCTCGGCCCGTTCGCTGAACTGCTCGTGCCGCACCACCTGCAGCCAGACCAGCCGCGCCACCAGCAGCAGGAAGCACACCAGCACCACCACGCTGGCCACCAGCACGCGCAGGCGGAACCGCGAAAGGTCGGCTTCGATGTTGCGGAGTTCTGTCACTGAGGGGAGGGCGGCTACAGCGGCCTATTCTCATCCGGGTCCGGCGCCCTTCGCTGCGGGGCCAGCAGCAGTACGCTCACCACCGGCCAAAGCAGGGATTCGATCACGGGCGCGAGCGCGATCTCCGGCCCGGGGAAGATGCCGCCGGCCAGCAGGCGCAGGGCCAGCTCGATGGCGTGGGCGGCGGCGAAAAGGGGCAGCACCTGGACTGCCTGCGAGGGCACGGAAAACCACAGCAGGCGCCGGTGGATGGTGATGGCGAAGTAACTGAGCGTGGTGTAGGCCAGCGCATGCTGGCCCAGCAGGCCGGCCTGGTGGACGTCCATGGCCAGGCCGAAGACGAAGGCGGTCACGATCCCCACGCGCAAAGGCTGGTGCACGCTCCAGAAGACCAGCACCAGCGCGAGCAGGTCCGGCATCCAGGCCACGCGCCCGAGCGGCAGCATGTTCACCAGCAGCGCGACCAGCAGGCTGCTCCAGATGAACAGGGGATTGGCCGGCAGCAGCAGCTGCTGGCCGGGGCGCATGATCATCGGCGGCCTCCCTTGGCGCCGGGCACCGGGTCGTCGGCGGGCGGGCGCGGCGGCAGCAGCGAGGCGGTGGGCTGCAGCACCATCACGTGGCGGGCGCCGGCGGCCAGGGCCAGCGGCGTGGCGTGGATGCGGGCGAAGGCGGTGTCCGCGCGGCGCTCGACCTTGTCGATCCGCGCCACCGGCAGGCCGGCCGGATAGACCCCGTCGATGCCGCTGGTGGTGAGCAGGTCGCCGGCCTTCACGTCGGCGCCCGCAGGCATGAAGCGCAGCTCCAGCGAGCCGACCTGGCTGCCGGACGGCTCGCCGTACACCACGCCGCGCACGCCGGTGCGGGCATTCAGGATGGGTGTGGCGTGGTCGCGGTCGGTGACCAGCGTGACCTCGCTGACCATGCCGTGCGCCCGCGTCACCTGGCCGAGCACGCCGCCTTCGTCGATCACCGGCGAGCCGGGCGCGATGCCCTGCGCCGCGCCCTTGTCGATGATCACCTTGCGGGTGTAGGGGTCGGGTGCGTCGTAGAGGACCTGGGCGGCCACGGCGGGCGCCTGGAGGCGTTCGCGCAGCTCGAGCAGCTTGCGCAGGCGCTCGTTTTCCTGTGCGAGCTGCTCGACCTGGTGCGCGCGCAGGGACTGCTCGGCCAGGCGGGCGCGGGCCTCGGTCTCGGCGGCCTGGGCGCTGCGCAAGGACTGGAAATAGCCGCCGGCGTACTGCACCGCCAGCACGGGGCGCATCGCCACCCACTGCACGGGGTAGAGCACGGTGGCCACCGCCGAGCGCAGCGGGCCGGTCACCTTGAAGCGGGTGTCGGCCACCATGAGGAACAGCGCCAGGGCGCTGCACACCATCAGCTTGGACAGGGCCGAGGGGCCCTGCTTGAAGAACGGCGGGGGGGTTCTGTCCAGCGTACCGAGCGGCATCGCTGTCCTTGCGCGGTAGGGGGCTTACTCGCTGGTGAAGATCGAGCCCAGGCGCTCCATGCGCTCCAGGGCGGTGCCGCAGCCGCGCACCACGCAGGTCAGCGGGTCCTCGGCCACCAGCACGGGCAGGCCGGTCTCCTCGGCCAGCAGGCGGTCCAGGTCGCGCAGCAGCGCGCCGCCGCCGGTGAGCATCATGCCGCGCTCGGCGATGTCGGCGCCCAGCTCGGGCGGCGTGCTCTCCAGCGCGTTCTTCACGGCCGAGACGATGTTGTTCAGGGGATCGGTCAGGGCTTCCAGGATCTCGTTGGACGAGATGGTGAAGGAGCGCGGCACGCCCTCGGAGAGGTTGCGGCCCTTGACCTCGATCTCCTTGACCTCGCTGCCGGGGAAGGCCGAGCCGATGCTTTTCTTGATCATTTCGGCGGTGGGCTCGCCGATCAGCATGCCGTAGTTGCGGCGGATGTAGCCGATGATGGCCTCGTCGAACTTGTCGCCGCCCACGCGCACGCTGCCCTTGTAGACCATGCCGCCCAGGGAGATGACGCCCACTTCCGTGGTGCCGCCGCCGATGTCCACCACCATGGAGCCGGAGGCTTCCGACACCGGAAGGCCCGCGCCGATCGCCGCGGCCATGGGTTCCTCGATCAGGTACACCTCCGAGGCGCCGGCGCCCAGGGCCGACTCGCGGATGGCGCGGCGCTCCACCTGGGTGGAGCCGCAGGGCACGCAGATGATGATCCGCGGGCTGGGCTTGAGCACCGAGCGCGGGTGGACCATCTTGATGAACTGCTTGAGCATCTGCTCGGTGACGGTGAAGTCGGCGATGACGCCGTCCTTCATGGGCCGGATGGCCTCGATGTTGCCGGGCACCTTGCCCAGCATGGCCTTGGCCTCGTGACCCACGGCCTGGATGGTCTTCTTGCCCTGCGGGCCGCCTTCGTGCCGGATCGCCACCACCGAGGGCTCGTCCAACACGATGCCTTTGCCGCGGACGTAAATGAGGGTGTTGGCCGTGCCCAGGTCGATGGCCAGGTCCGTGGAAAAGTAGCGTCGGAAAGCTCCGAACATCAGGGAATTCCTCGTGATTTTGCGAAAGCGGCCGCTGTCGCGGCCGTTGCAGGGGATCGCCGGGGTGCCGTGGCCAAGCGCGGCCTCGGCCGGTTCTCCCGAAGGCGCCGATAATACCTGATCCCCTGTCAGCAACCGCCTTTCGCGCGAGCCCTGCGCTGCGCCGCGACGGCACTATTTCCTTGGCTTGTTGCCCATGGCACTGACCCCCGAAGACATCGGCCGCATCGCGCACCTGGCGCGGCTCGAACTCGATCCCGACGCGCAGGCCCGCATGCTGGCGCAGATCAACGGCTTCTTCGACATCGTCGAGCGGATGCGTGCGGTCGACACCAGCGGCGTGGAGCCGCTGGCCCACCCCCTGGACGCCCTGGAGGAGGTCTCGCTGCGCCTGCGCGAGGACGTGGTGAGCGAGTCCGACCAGCGCGAGGCCAACCAGCGCAGCGCCCCGGCCGTCGAGCGCGGCCTCTTTCTCGTGCCCAAGGTGATCGAATGAGCGAACTGCACCACCTTGGCGTCACGGCGCTGGCGGCGGCCCTCGCGAAGCGCGAGGTCTCGGCCGTGGAGGCTGCGCAGCATTTCCTGGACCGCATCACGCGCCACCAGGACCTCGGCGCCTTCCTCGCCACCGACCCGGAAGTCTCCCTGGCGCAGGCCGCCGAGGCCGACCGCCGCATCGCGGCCGGCGACACCGCGCCGCTCCTGGGCGTGCCCATCGCGCACAAGGACATCTTCGTCACCCGCGACTTTCCCACCACCGCCGGCTCGCGCATGCTGGCCGGCTACCGCTCGCCCTTCGACGCCACCGTGGTCACCCGCCTGGCCGAGGCCGGCGCGGTCACGCTGGGCAAGCTCAATTGCGACGAGTTCGCCATGGGCTCGGCCAACGAGAACTCGGCGTTCGGCCCGGTGCGCAACCCCTGGGACACGGGCCGCATTCCGGGCGGATCCTCCGGCGGCAGCGCCGCCGCGGTGGCCGCCGGCCTGGCCGCCGCCGTCACCGGCACGGACACGGGCGGCTCCATCCGCCAGCCGGCGTCCTTCTGCGGCATCACCGGCATCAAGCCCACCTACGGGCGCGCCTCGCGCTACGGCATGGTGGCCTTCGCCTCCAGCCTCGACCAGGCGGGGCCGATGGCCCGGTCGGCGCAGGATTGCGCGGTGCTGCTCTCGGCCCTCTGCGGCCCCGATCCGGACCGCGACTCGACCTCGCTGGACGTGCCGGCGGAGGACTTCGGCCGCGCGCTGGGCGATTCGCTGGAAGGGCTTCGCATCGGCGTGCCGCGCGAGTTCTTCGGCGAAGGCTTGGCGGTCGACGTGCGCGCCGCCATCGACGCGGCGCTGGCCGAGTACCAGCGCCTGGGCGCCAGGCTGGTGGACATCTCGCTGCCTCGCACCGAACTGTCCATCCCGGTGTACTACATCATCGCGCCGGCCGAAGCCTCGTCCAACCTCTCGCGCTTCGACGGCGTGAAGTTCGGACACCGCGCCAAGGAGTACACGGACCTGCTGGACATGTACAAGAAGACCCGCGCCGAGGGCTTCGGCGACGAGGTCAAGCGCCGCATCATGATCGGCACCTACGTGCTCTCGCACGGCTATTACGACGCCTACTACCTGCAGGCGCAAAAGATCCGCCGCATGATCGCGGACGACTTCCGGGCAGCGTTCACGAATTGCGACCTCATCGCCGGCCCCGTGGCGCCCACGGTGGCCTGGAAGCTCGGCGAGCACGGCAACGACCCGCTGGCCGACTACCTGGCCGACATCTTCACCTTGCCCGGCTCGCTTGCGGGCCTGCCGGGCATGAGCATTCCCTGCGGCTTCGGCGAGGGCGGCATGCCGGTGGGCTTGCAGTTGATCGGCAACTACTTCGGCGAAGCCAAGCTCCTCAACGCGGCCCACCGCTTCCAGCAGGCCACCGACTTCCACGCGCGCCGCCCCGAAGGGTTCTGAAGCCATGACCGCCAAACTCGTCCAGGGCTGGGAAGTCGTCATCGGCTTCGAGACGCACGCCCAGCTGTCCACCCGCAGCAAGATCTTCAGCCGCGCCGCCACCTCCTTCGGCGCCGAGCCCAACACGCAAGCCAGTGCCGTGGACCTGGCGCTGCCGGGGACGCTTCCGGTGATGAACAAGGGTGCCGTCGAGCGCGCCATCCGCTTCGGCCTGGCCGTGGGCGCGGCCATCGCGCCACGCAGCGTCTTCGCGCGCAAGAACTACTTCTATCCCGACCTGCCCAAGGGCTACCAGATCAGCCAGTACGAGATCCCGGTGGTGCAGGGCGGCGTCGTCGAGTTCTTCCTGGGTGAAGAAAAGAAGTCGGTGCGCCTGGTGCGCGCCCACCTGGAGGAAGACGCGGGCAAGTCGCTGCACGAGGACTTCGTCGGCCAGTCCGGCATCGACCTCAATCGCGCCGGCACGCCGCTGCTGGAGATCGTGACCGAGCCCGACATCCGCTCCAGCGACGAGGCCGTGGCCTATGCGCGGGAGCTGCACAAGATCGTCACCTGGATCGGCATCTGCGACGGCAACATGCAGGAAGGCAGCTTCCGCTGCGACGCCAACGTGTCGGTGCGCCGCCCCGGCGGGCCGCTGGGCACGCGGCGCGAGATCAAGAACCTGAACAGCTTCAAGTTCATGCAGCAGGCCATCGATTTCGAGGTGCGCTGGCAGATCGAGGAACTGGAGGACGGCCGCGCCATCCAGCAGGCCACGGTGCTCTTCGACCCCGACACGGGCGAAACCCGCGCCATGCGCACCAAGGAAGACGCCGCCGACTACCGCTACTTCCCCGACCCGGACCTGCCGCCCCTGCTGGTCGCGCCCGAGTGGGTGGAGCGCGTGCGCGCCGACATGCCCGAGCTGCCGCGCGCCTTGGCCGTCCGCTTCGTGGCCGACTACGGCCTGCCCGAGTACGACGCCACCACGCTCACGCAGAGCAAGGCCATGGCCGGCTACTTCGAGCAGGCGGCCAAGGCCTGCGGCCAGCCCAAGCTCGCGAGCAACTGGATCATGGGCGAGGTCTCGCGGCGGCTGAACGCGCAGGAGATCGGCATCGAAGAGGCGCCGGTGGATGCCGCCACGCTGGCTGCGCTGATCGGGCGCATCGCCGACGGCACCATCTCCAACAACGCCGCGCGCCAGGTGTTCGAGGGGCTGTGGGCGGGCGAGGGCAGCGATGTCGATGCGCTGATCGAGGCCAAGGGCCTCAAGCAGATGAACGACAGCGGCGCTCTGGAAAAGATCGTGGACGAGGTCATCGCCGCCAACCCCGACAACGTCGCCCAGTTCAAGGCCGGCAAGGACAAGGCCTTCAACGCCCTGGTGGGTCAGGTCATGAAGGCGAGCAAGGGCAAGGCGAACCCCGGGCAGGTCAACGAGCTGCTGCGCAGCAAGCTGGCGGGCTGAGGGGCGCTGCTATCGCCTAGTCGGTGCTGGCGCCCGGCTGCCGCCACAGCGCGAGCAACTGGCTTCGCATCTGCTCGAACTGTTGTTGCAGGCGCTGGTGCTCCTGCTGCTGGCTGGCCAGGAAACGCTGCTGCGCGCCCAGTTGCCGCTCGTTCTCCTCCAGGGCGTACTGCAGGCTGCCGGGGACGCGCGCGCGCTCGCCGGCTTTTGCATTCGCCTCGGCCTCCAGGCGGCGCCGGTCGGCGGCGAGGGCGGCGATCCGCTCACGGGCGCTCGCGATGATGCCGTCGACGCGGGCGAGCGTGGCGAGGCGTTCCTGGTCCAGTGATTCCGGGTTGGGAAAGCGCACCAGCAGGGCCCGCTGGCGCTGGCGCTCGTCGGCCTGGCGCTGGCGTTCCTCCGCTTCGGCCCGGGCCTTGGCTTCCAGGGCGGCACGTTCCGGCGCCGTGTAGGACGGCGGCAGCCGGCGCTTGACCGTGCCGTTCGGGGACAGCACGCGCTGCTCGCGGTCGATGCATTCGAGGATCGGCCGGTCCGAGGTCAGGGTGCGGCCCTGCGCGTCCACGCAGCTGAAGATCTGCTGCGCCCCGGCGGTGTTCGCGGCGCCCAGGACGGCAGCGGTGATGAGGGCGGCGGAGGTTGGGGAGCGCATGCTTCGTGGCAGGTCAGTCGATGACGCCGTACCGTTCGCGGTAGGCCAGCACCGCGGCGTGGTGCGTGCCCAGCGCGTCGGCGGCCTGGCGCTGCAGATAGTCCAGCAGGTCGGCCAGCCTGGCAATCGCACAGACCTGCAGCCCCAGCCGGTCGCGGACGTATTGCACGGCGCTGTGGTCCACGTCGCGGCCGTCCTCGGTCGCCTTCTCCTGGCGGTCCAGCGCGATGGCCATGGCGTGGGGCGTCGCGCCGGCCGATTGGATGAGGGCGATGGACTCGCGTGCCGCCGTGCCCGCCGACATGACGTCGTCCACGATCAGCACCCGCCCGCGCAGGGGCGCGCCCACCAGCGTGCCGCCTTCGCCGTGGTCCTTGGCTTCCTTGCGGTTGTAGGCGAAGGGCACGTTGCGCCCCAGGCGCGCGAGCTCGATCGCCACGGCCGCGGCCAGCGGGATGCCCTTGTAGGCGGGGCCGAACAGCATGTCGAACTCGACGCCCGAAGCCACGATGCGGCGTGCATAGAATTGCGCCAGCCGGCCGAGCTTGGCGCCGTCGTCGAAGAGCCCGGCGTTGAAGAAATAGGGCGAATCGCGGCCCGCCTTGGTGCGGAACTGCCCGAAGCGCAGTACGCCGGCCTCCACCGCAAACTGCACGAACTCCTGCGCCAGCGCGTCCTGGCCCTCACCTGCCGCCATGGGAAAAGATTCCTTGTTCACGCTCACCAGCCTCAACCTGAACGGCATCCGTTCGGCCACGAGCAAAGGGCTGGAGGCCTGGCTGGCCAAGAGCCGGCCCGATTGTATTTGCGTGCAGGAGGTCAAGGCCCAGGCCTGCGACCTGGAAGGCCGCTTCGAGGAGCTGGCGGGCTTGCGCGGGCACTTCCACTGCGCCGAGAAGAAGGGCTATTCGGGTGTCGGCATCTACAGCCGCCGCGAGCCCAGCGACGTGGTCGTCGGCTGGGACGGCGGCGAGTTCGACGCCGAGGGTCGCTATGTGGAATTGCGCTTCGACACGCCGGCACGCCGCCTGTCGATCATCAGCGCCTACTTCCCCTCCGGCTCCTCGGGCGAGGAGCGGCAACAGGCCAAGTTCCGCTTCCTCGCCGGCTTCGAGCCGCACCTGGCGCGCCTGAAGTCACAGCGCGAGTTCATCCTCTGCGGCGACATCAACATCGCCCACCGGAAGGAAGACCTGAAGAACTGGCGCGGCAACCAGAAGAACAGCGGCTTCCTGCCCGAGGAGCGCGATTGGATGTCCAGGCTGCTGTCGGATACCGGCCTCGTGGACGTGTACCGGCGCCTGCAGCCGGACACCACCGAGGCCTGCTACACGTGGTGGAGCAACCGCGGCCAGGCCTATGCCAAGAACGTGGGCTGGCGGCTGGACTACCACCTTGCCACGCCGGCCCTCGGCGCGCTGGCGCGTGCCGAGGCCATCTACAAGGCGGAAAGGTTCTCCGACCACGCGCCGATCACCATCGGCTACGAGCTCACCCTCTGAAGCTGGATGGCGGTGTTCGGCACGGACGCACGCGTTTCGAGCGCGTGGTCGGAATCGTCCAGGGCCAGTTCCGCGATCGAGCCGAGCTTGTCCTTGTACGCGCTGACCTGGGGCGCCGTGAACTTCCCCTGGCTGGCTTCGCCCAAGGCATCGAAGCGCCGCTTGAAGGCCAGCGTGACATTGATCCGCTCGGCCAGCGAAAGCCGCGGCGGCGCCAGGCGAGCGAGTTCGAGCAGGGCCAGGGCGCATTCGTCCCAGGGATAGCCGCAGGTCTCGCCCAGGCGGACGATCTGCGCACCCAGCGTCTCCACGGCCTCGCGGGTCGCCGGCGGCAGCGCCCCCAGGCCCAGTCCTGCCGCGGCCGACAGCACGTGCAGCGGCTGCAGCCGGTCGGGGTGGCGGCGCTGCAAGGCCGTGAGCTGGTCGATGGAGGCGGCCACGGCTGCGGCGTCGCGCGGACGTTGGTTCGCGAGGGTTACGAGATGGTAGACCTGGTCCACGGGTGAGGCCGTTGCGACCGGGGACACGCTTGTGCGCTTGGAATTCGCTGCGCCTGCGGCTGCAATGGTCGCCGTGCGGCTGAACAAATGCTTGATGCTGGTCGATGACGCCGTGCCCTGGCCACAGGCCGTTCGGCGGGGCGGCGTGCCGGCCTTCTTTTCGGAAGGGAGGCAAGGGGCTAGACGTCGTGCGGCCGGAGCGGCCAAAGGGGAAAGCAACATCGGAGGGATCGCTTACGGATGAGCTGGAACGGACGCGCAGCGTAAGCACCTTCTGGCGACATTCCCTTCGCGTTCCTGAATGGCGCGAGTGGCCGGCCGTCGTTGCACTAATTCGGTGCTGATGGGGCATCTATGGTGCGCACCTGCACGGAAACGGATCGGGATGGCACCGGGTTAGGGCAAGATCGCGTGCTTTCGACCACGCCCCAGCAACCCACCAACGATGAAATACGCCTCCAGCCACGACTTCCTGGCCCATGTCGCCGATCGCAACCCGGGCCAGCCGGAATTCCTGCAAGCCGTCTCCGAAGTCATCGACAGCCTCTGGCCCTTCATCGCCGAGCATCCGAAATACGCCGAGCACGGCCTGCTGGACCGGCTGATCGAGCCTGAGCGGGTCGTCATGTTCCGCGTGTCCTGGGTCAACGACCGGGGCGAGGTGGAGGTGAACCGCGGCTATCGCATCCAGCACAGCATGGCCATTGGCCCGTACAAGGGCGGCCTGCGCTTCCACCCCTCGGTCAATCTCTCCATCCTCAAGTTCCTGGCGTTCGAGCAGACCTTCAAGAACGCCTTGACCACGCTGCCCATGGGCGGCGGCAAGGGTGGCGCCGACTTCGACCCCAAGGGGCGCAGCCCCGGCGAGGTGATGCGCTTCTGCCAGGCTTTTGCAACGGAGCTGTTCCGCCACGTGGGCGCCGACACGGACGTGCCAGCCGGCGACATCGGCGTCGGCGGGCGCGAGGTCGGCTTCATCGCCGGCATGGTCAAGAAGCTCACCAACCGCGCCGACTGCGTCTTCACCGGCAAGGGCCTGTCCTTCGGGGGTTCCCTGATCCGGCCGGAGGCCACGGGCTACGGCACCGTCTATTTCGCCGAGGAGATGCTCAGGCAGAAGGGCATGAGTTTCGAGGGCCTGCGCGTGAGCGTCTCCGGCTCGGGCAATGTGGCGCAGTACGCGGTGGAAAAGGCCATGGCCCTGGGTGCCAGGGTGGTCACCGTGTCCGACTCCAGCGGCACGGTGGTCGACGAAGCGGGCTTCACGCCGGCCAAGCTGGCCGAGCTCATGGAGGTCAAGAACCACCTCTATGGCCGCGTGAGCGACTATGCGCAGCGCGCCGGCGTGGCGTTTCATGCGGACCTGCGTCCCTGGAACGTTCCGGTGGACGTTGCGCTGCCCTGCGCCACCCAGAACGAGCTGGGCCAGGACGATGCGCGCACGCTCGTGAAGAATGGCGTGAAATGCGTGGCCGAGGGTGCCAACATGCCCTCCACCCTGGAGGCCGTGAAGGTGTTCGAGGAAGCCGGCGTGCTCTTCGCGCCGGGCAAGGCCAGCAACGCGGGCGGAGTCGCCACCTCGGGCCTGGAGATGAGCCAGAACGCGATGCGCCTGTCCTGGCCGCGGGAAGAGGTGGACGCGCGCCTGCACTCCATCATGCGCAGCATCCACGCGATGTGCGTGCGCCACGGCACGCGTGCCGACGGCAGCGTCAGCTACGTGGACGGCGCCAACGTGGCGGGCTTCGTGAAGGTGGCCGACGCGATGCTGGCGCAGGGCGTGGTCTGAAGCCGCAGTGGGCGCCGCAAGGCGCTCAGTGACCGGGCGCCAGCTGCGCGAGCGGCTTGTCGTGCACGCCGAAGCGCGCGACCAGGCTTGCGCTCGCCTCGTTCAGCCCCAGCACCTGCACCTGTGCGCCCGAGCGGCGTAGCTTCAGCACCACCTTGTCCAGCGCCGCGACGGCGGTGATGTCCCACAGGTGCGCCCGGCTCACGTCGATGCTCACCACGTCCACCGGTTCGGAGAAGTCGAACGCGTTCGCGAAGCGTTCGGCACTCGCGAAGAACACCTGGCCGCTGACCTCGTAGTGACGGCTGGCGCCGGTGTCCAGCGCGCGCACCTGCAGCAGGCGGTCCACCTTGCCCGCGAAGAACACGCCCGAGAGCAGCACGCCCACGAGCACGCCCTGCGCGAGGTCGTGCGTGGCCACCGTCACGGCCACCGTGGCCAGCATCACCACGCTGGAGCTGCGCGGCGTCTGGCGCAGCCGGCGCACGGAGTTCCAGTCGAAGGTGCCGATGGAGACCATGATCATCACCGCCACCAGCGCGGCCATCGGGATGCGACTGACCCATTCCCCGAGGAAGACCACCATCACCAGCAGCACCACGCCGGCCGTCAGGGTGGACAGGCGCCCACGCCCGCCCGATTTCACGTTGATGACCGACTGGCCGATCATGGCGCAGCCGGCCATGCCGCCGATGAAGCCGGTGGCGAGGTTGGCCACGCCCTGGCCCACGCATTCGCGGTTCTTGTCGCTGCGGGTGTCGGTCATGTCGTCCACGATGGTGGCGGTCATGAGCGACTCCAGCAGCCCGACCACGGTGAGCGTGAGCGAGTAGGGCAGGATGATCTGCAGCGTCTGCCAGGTCAGCGGCACGTCGGGCAGCAGGAAGACCGGCAGGCTGTCGGGCAGCGCACCCATGTCGCCCACGGTGCGGATGTCCAGGTCCAGGGCCAGGGCGACGCCGGTGAGCACCACGATGGCCACCAGCGGCGAGGGCACCGCGCGTGTGATGCGGGGCAGGCCGTAGATGATGGCCAGGCCCGCGGCGGTCACGGCATAGACGTGCCAGGTGACGTTGGTCAGCTCGGGCAGCTGCGCGAGGAAAATGAGGATGGCCAGCGCGTTCACGAAGCCGGTGACCACTGAGCGCGAAACGAAGCGCATGAGGCGGCCGAGCTTCAGCCAGCCGGCCGCGATCTGCAGCACCCCCGTGAGCACGGTGGCTGCGAGCAGGTACTGCAGCCCGTGCTCCTTGACCAGCGAGGCCATCACCAGCGCCATGGCGCCGGTGGCCGCGGAGATCATGCCGGGGCGGCCGCCCGTGAAGGCGATGATCGTGGCGATGGAGAAGGACGCGTAGAGGCCGACGGCCGGGTCCACCCCCGCGATGATGGAAAAGGCGATGGCCTCGGGGATGAGCGCCAGGGCCACGACCAGGCCGGCGAGCAGGTCCTTGCGGCTATTGGAGAACCAGTCCTGCCGGATGTGTTGGAAGTGCATTGGAAAGAAGAAAAGCAAGGGTCAGGCCCACCGGGGGCGGCCTGGGGGAATCTGGAACGGGCGCCGCGGCGGCGCGGCGTTCTGTGGAAGAAGGGGAGGCAGCGGCGGACGGCCCCTCAGGGCGGCGTCACCGAGCAGAAGTACCCGCGCGGCAGGCCTGCGCCGCGGTAGGAGAGCGGGCGCCTGTCGACGCGGATGCGGGTCATGGCGCGGTCTACGGACGTGCTTCAGACGCCGGCCGCCGCGGCCCCGTCCGCCTGCGCCTTGCGCGCCGCGAACTCCGCCCGCAGCGCCCTGAGCTTCTCGCGCGGGTCTTCCTTGACCGTGGCCTTGTCCAGGGCCATTTCGGCGATGAAGCGGCTCGGCACCCCCGCCACGACTTCGCGGCCCTTCTTGCGCCGCTTGACCCAGCTCACGGCCAGCGAGCGCTGGGCGCGGGTGATGCCCACGTACATGAGGCGGCGTTCCTCCTGCAGCTTCTGCAGGATGCCTTCGTTGGCCTGGCCGGCCTTGCCGTTGTCGTCATCGAGCTTGAAGGGCAGAAGGCCCTCGTTGCAGCCGGCCAGCACCACGTGTGGCCACTCCAGGCCCTTGGAGGCGTGCAGGGTGGAGAGCGTGACCACGTTCTGGTCCTGCTCGCGCTCGCTGATGGTGGACAGCAGGGAGATGGTCTGCGCCACTTCCAGCAGCGTCTTCTTCTCGCTGGCGATGTTGGCGCCGGACGCGTCGTCGATCTCGCCGCCGCAGCGCTTGGCCATCCAGTCGCAGAACTCCAGCACGTTGGTCCAGCGCGAGGCGGCGAGCTTCTCGCTGTCCTCGCTGTCGTACAGGTGCTTCTCGTAGCCGATGTCCTTGAGCCAGTCGGTGATGAAGGCCCGGGCCGCCTCCGCGCCTTCGGTGTGGCGGGCGCGGTACTCCAGGTCGTTCACGTAGCGGCCGAACTCGTGCAGGCTGCCCACCGCGCGCGCGTTGAGCACCGAGCCGAGGGACGAGGAGAAGAGCGACTCGAACAGGCTCAGCTTGTACTGGCTGGCGAAGGTGCCCAGGCTCGCCAGCGTCTGGTGGCCGATGCCGCGCTTGGGCGTGGTCACGGCGCGAAGGAAGGCGGGGTCGTCGTCGTTGTTGACCCACAGGCGCAGCCACGCGCACAGGTCGCGGATCTCGGCGCGGTCGAAGAAGCTCTGGCCGCCCGAGACCTTGTAGGGGATCTGTGCCTTGCGCAGCGCCTGCTCGAACACGCGCGCCTGGTGGTTGGCGCGATAGAGGACGGCGAAATCCTTCCAGTCCTTGCCCGCGCCGGCGGCGCGGATGGACTGGAACCTCGCGACGGCGCGCTCGGCCTCGTGCTCCTCGTTGTCGCAGTCCACCACGCGCACCGGCTCGCCCTCGCCCAGCTCGGAAAAGAGCGTCTTGGGAAAGAGCTTGGGATTGGGCTGGATGACGTTGTTGGCCGCGCGCAGGATGGCGCTGGTGGAGCGGTAGTTCTGCTCCAGCTTGATGACCTTGAGCTGCGGATAGTCCACCGGCAGCTTGCGCAGGTTGTCCAGCGTGGCGCCGCGCCAGCCGTAGATGGACTGGTCGTCGTCGCCCACGGCCGTGAAGCGCCCGCGCTCTCCCACCATGAGCTTGAGCAGTTCGTACTGCGTGGCGTTGGTGTCCTGGTACTCGTCCACCAGCACGTGGCCCATGGCCTGCTGCCATTTCGCGCGCACGTCCTCGTGGTCCCGCAGCAGCTTGAGCGGCAGGCCGATCAGGTCGTCGAAGTCCACGCTATGGAAGGCGGCCAGGCGCTCCTCGTAGCGCGCCATGATGCGCGCGGTGACGCGCTCGTTGTCGTCCTTGGCCTGCGCCTCGGCCTGGGCGGCGTTCAGGCCCATGTTCTTCCACAGGCTGATGGCCCACTGCCACTGGCGCGCCGTGGCCGCGTCGGTGGTGCCGCCGGCATCCTTGAGGATGGACACCACGTCGTCGCTGTCCAGGATGGAGAACTGGGGTTTGAGGCCCAGCGAGGCGCCGTCCTGGCGCAGCAGGCGAACGCCCAGGGCGTGGAAGGTGCAGATCACCACGTCCTTGGCCTCGCGCCCGATCAGGCCCTTGGCCCGCTCGCGCATTTCGCTGGCGGCCTTGTTGGTGAAGGTGATGGCGGCGATGCGCTTGGCCGCAAGGCCCGCCTGGATGAGGCGCGCGATCTTGTGGGTGATGACGCGGGTCTTGCCGGAGCCGGCGCCGGCGAGCACCAGGCAGGGACCGTGCAGGTAGTTGACCGCTTCCTGCTGCGCGAGGTTCAGGCCTGACATGGAGACGGAGCGGTTCGGCGCAAAGCGGCGAATCATAGCGACGCCTTTCCTCGCGCTGCGCAAGAGTCCCGCTGAGTTACGCCGACAATACGGCGGTGCTTGACATCCTGCAGGTCACCTTCCCGTTCTTCGCGCTCGTCCTGTGCGGCTACGTGGCGGCCCGCCGCCGCATGCTGCCGCTGGAGGCCATCGGTGGCCTCAACGGCTTCGTGCTGTACTTCGCCCTGCCGGCCATGCTGTATCGCTTCGGCGCGGAAACGCCCATCGCGCGCCTTTTCGATCCGGCCGTGCTCGCCGTCTGGCTGCCCTGCGCCCTGCTGATGGTGGCCATCACGGTGCGTTTCAGCCGCGGACGCGGCCTCGTCTGGAACGACGCTGCCTTCGGCGCCCTGGTCGCCGCATTCCCCAACACCGGCTTCATGGGCGTGCCCCTGCTGATCGCGCTGCTCGGCGCGGCGGCCGCGGGCCCGACCATCGCCACGATCCTGATCGACATGGTCATCACCACCTCGGTGTGCGTGGCGCTGTCGCGCCTGGACGGTGCCGGCCAGCGCGGCGCCGCCGAGGCCGCGCGCAAGGCGCTCAAGGGCGTGGCGCTCAACCCGCTGCCCTGGGCCATCCTGCTGGGCGGCCTGTCTTCGGCGCTCGCGCTGCGGCCGGTGGCGCCCATCATGGGCACGATCGAACTGCTGGCGGACGCGGCCTCGCCGGTGGCGCTGTTCACCATTGGTGCCGTACTGGCGCGTTCGCAGCTGCTCGCGGCCGAAGCCGAGCGGCAGGCGCCACAGGCGCGTGAATTCCTGCCGGTGGCGCTGGCCAAGCTCCTGCTGCATCCGCTGCTCGTGCTGGGCGTGGGCGCGCTCGCGCGCTGGCTGGGCCTGCCGCTGGATGCCTTCTCGCTCGGGGTGCTGGTGCTGGTGGCCGCCCTGCCCAGCGCCAGCAACGTGGCCATGCTGGCCGAGCGCTACGGCGCCGACACCGGCCGGATCGCCCGCATCATCCTGCTGACCACGGCCGCGTCCTTCTTCTCCTTTTCAGCCGCCGTCGCCCTGATGAAGTAGTGCGGGCTGCTGGCTCGAATTGCCTACAATCCCCGCTTCGAGCGAAGGTTTCGCGCTCCGGCCCTCCCTGGGCCGGCAGGGGGAGCCGCTGTGGTAGGGGCAAGGCCGGCGGCTCGTTCATCTCACATCGTTTGGAAGCCGTGCCCCGGGCGCAGCTTCGAGGCCCGGCGGCGGGACGCCGGGACGCAAGCAAAGGTTGTCATGGCCAAGGAAGAGTTGATTGAAATGCGCGGGCGCGTGGCCGAGGTGCTGCCGGACTCGCGCTACCGCGTCATCCTGGAGAACGGGCACGAGCTCGTCGCGTACAGCGGCGGCAAGATGCGCAAGAACCACATCCGCATCATCGCGGGGGATGACGTCACCCTGGAGCTGTCGCCCTACGACCTCAACAAGGGCCGCATCATGTTCCGGCACCTGCCGGACCGCCGCCCGCCCGGCGCGCCTGGCGGCGGCCACCGTCGCTGAACGTTTTCCTTCCTTCGCAGCCGGCCAGTCGCCCCGCCCCTCGGTCGGGTTGGCCGCCCCGCCAGCCGGCGACAATGCCGGCATGTCGGCCCTGCTTCCCCTCATCGAAACCTATCGCGGCGGCACGCTCGAGTGCCTGCACCATGGCGCCGTCGCCGTCTGCGATGCGCGCGGTGAGCTGCTGGCCTGTGCCGGCGACCCGCACTGGCTGAGCTTCAGCCGCTCCACTCTCAAGCCTTTCCAGGCCTTGCCGCTGCTCGAATCGGGCGGCGCGCGCCAGTTCTCGCTGGCCAGCGAGCAGCTGGCCCTGCTGTGTGCCAGCCACAGCGGCGAGCCCATGCACGTGGCGCAGGTGGACACGCTGCTGCAGCGGGCCGGCCTGGGCGTGAAGGCCCTGCAGTGCGGCTGCCATGTGCCGATGTTCGCGACCCTGCCCGGCGCGCAGCCTCCCGAGCAGGTCGACGAGCGGCACCACAACTGCAGCGGCAAGCACGCCGGCTTTCTGCTCTGGTGCGTGCAGCACGGCCAGCCGACGGCGAATTACCTGGCCCCTGGGCACCCCTTGCAGCTTGCCATCCGCCGGGGCGTGGCCCAAGTCACCGGCCTGTCGGCCGAGCAGCTCAAGACTGCGACCGATGGCTGCTCCGCGCCCAACCTGGCCATGCCCCTGTCGCGCCTGGCGCGCGCCTATGCCCGCCTTGCCTTGGGCACGCAGGATGCGGAGTTCGGCGCCAGCTTCGCCGCGCTCGGCGGGGCCATGGTGCGGCACCCCGAACTGGTCTCCGGCACCGGCCGCGCCGACCTGGCCTTCATGCAGGCCGGCCGCGGCGACTGGATCTGCAAGGGCGGCGCGGACGGCGTGCAGGCGCTGGCCAGCCGCAGCCGCGGCCAGGCCATTGCCCTGAAGATCGCCGACGGCAGCCCGGTCGCCGTGCAGGCTGCGACGGTGGCGGTGCTGGACCAGCTCGGCTGGCTGGACGCGCGCCAGCGCGAAGAACTGCGTCCCTGGCGGGCCGAGGCCATCGCCAATGCGCGTGGGACCCAGGTGGGCCAGCGCAAGTCGGCGTTCACGTTGCGCCGCCTCGCCGGCTGAGCCGGTTCCGTTACCGCTGCTCACCAGAATGGCCCAAGGGGGCTATTCAACGTGCCGGGCCGTGGGCGCAGACTGGCTGCCATGACCCCGGTCGTCTCGCCGCAGTTCACCGCCGCCGAACTGAAGCTCATCCTGCACGCCCTGCTGGATGCGCGTGTCGTGCTGCAGGCGGTCGAAGGCGGCATGCTGCAGCACCCGCCGCAGCCCCCGGTGCACCTGCATGACCTCACCCCCGAACTTGCGCGGGTCGAGGCCGCGCTGCTGCTGGTGACGGCGGCCTGAGACGCTCGCGCTCGCTCAATCGCGCCGCTCCCGCAACAGATAGGCCGTCGCCGCCACCAGGGCCGAGAACACCAGCGCCTTGCGCACGAAGCCCGCGCGGTTGTGCTTCCACTCGGCGCGCGCGCCCATCTCCGCCAGCACGTTCGGCACATGGCCGTGCGCGAGGTCGTCGATCAGGCCTTCGCCGACGTTGATGCGGTCGGCCAGGAGCAGCGTCATCCAGTGGCGCAGGTCGTTCTCGCTCCAGCGATACGCCATGTGGCGCAGCCGCCCGCTCAGGCCGGAGGGCGGCGCCGAGGTGCCGAACACCGGGGTGAGGCCCGGCCGCTCGATCGAATGCAGCACCTCGACGCGGGGCTGCTGGTGCGCGGGCGAGTCCCAGTGCACGTTGTCCAGGCGCGGCGGCGTGCGTTCCATGGGCACCGCCGGCCGCATGGCGCGGTCCAGGTCCGCGCCCCAGCCGGGGATGTGCGACATGTCTCCGTGCTGCTGTCGCTCGGCAGGGTCGGTGCGCTCGGCCACGGTCGGCGCGTGGTAGCGGCTCGAAGGCGTCTGCGTGGTGTCCATGGCGTTCCCCTTCAATGCGCCCGGACCGAGGGCGGGATCAGCACGGTCTTGATGCAGTTGTCCAGCTTGCTGGAGAAGAGGTGGTAGGCATCGGCCACGTCCTCCAGCGGCAGGCGGTGGGTGATGATCTCGCTCGGTCGGATATGCCCTGCCTGGATGTGTTCGATCAGCCGCGGCAGGTGGCGCTTGACGCTTGCCTGGTTCATCCGCATCGTCAGCCCCTTGTTCAGGGCATTGCCGATCGGCACCGCGTTGAAGGTGGGCCCGTAGACGCCCACGATCGAGACCGTGCCGCCCTTGCGCACCGAGTTGACGGCCCAGTGCAGCGCGGTGGCGGAACCGCCCTGCAGCTTGAGCGACACGCCCGAGAGGCGCTGCATGGCGTTGCCCGCGGCCTCGGCGCCGACGGCGTCGATGGCCACGTCAGGCCCCAGGTCGCCCGTCATCTTCTTGAGGTGCATGGCCATGTCGCGCACGTCCTTGAAGTCCACCGTCTCGCAGTGCGCGAAATCACGGGCGAAGGCGAGACGGTATTCGACGTGGTCCACCACGATGACGCGCCCGGCGCCGAAGAGCCACGCGCAGCGCGCGGCCATGAGGCCGATCGGCCCGGCGCCGAAGACCACCACGGTGTCGCCCTCGTCGATGTCGCCCATTTCAGCGGCCTGGTAGCCGGTGGGCACCACGTCGGTGAGCAGGACGGCGTCGTCCAGGTCGAGGTCCTGGGGAAGGACGGTCGGGCCGACGTCGGCCAGCGGCACGCGCACGTACTCGGCCTGGCCGCCGTCGTAGCCGCCGGCGGTGTGCGAATAGCCGTAGACGCCGCCCACGGTGGTCGAGCCCGGGTTGGTGTTGTGGCAGTTGGAGTAGAGCTCCTTGCGGCAGAAGAAGCAGGTGCCGCAGAAGATGTTGAAGGGCACCAGGACGTGGTCGCCCTTCTTGAGGTTCTGCACCGACGAGCCGACCTCCTCCACCACGCCGGTGAATTCGTGCCCGAAGGTGCTGCCCACGCGCGTGTCCGGCACGAGGCCGTGGTACAGGTGCAGGTCCGAGCCGCAGATGCAGGTGCGCGTGACGCGCACGATGGCATCGTTGGGGTGCTCGATGTCGGGTTCGGCTTTCTGCGCCGCGCGAACGCGGTACGGGCCGCGGTAGTTCATTGCCAGCATCAGGTCTGCTCCAGGTTGGGGTTGGTGTCGATGCAGCAGGGGCAAACGGCGTGCCGCGCCCGGCCCCACGAAATGCGGGGCCCGCAGCACAATGCCTGCATGACCAGCAAGGGAAGCATCGCCCTCATCGGTGCGCCGACCGACGTCGGCGCGAGCGTGCGCGGGGCCAGCATGGGGCCGGATGCACTTCGGGTCGCCGGCGTGGTGGAGGTCCTGCGCTCGCGCGGCTATGGCGTCACCGACCGCGGCAACCTGGCCGGGCCTCCCAACCCCGGCCAGACGGCGCACAACGGGCTGCGCCACCTGCCGGAGGTGGTCGCCTGGAACCGGCTCGTCTATGACGCGGTGGACGAGGCGCTCGGGCGCGGGGACCTGCCGCTGCTCATGGGCGGAGACCATTGCCTGGCCATCGGCTCGATCAGCGCGATCGCCTGGCACTGCCGCCGGCAGGGGCGCGAGCTGCGCGTGATCTGGCTGGACGCCCATACGGACGTGAACACCGAGACCATCAGCCCCAGCGGCAACCTGCACGGCATGCCCGTCGCATGCCTGCTCGGGCACGGTCCGGCGCCCTTGGTGGGATGGAGTGGCGAGCGCGCGGCGCTGGGGGCCGGCGACATCGACTTCATCGGCATCCGCAGTGTCGATGCCGAGGAGAAACAGGCCATCCACACCCTGGGCCTGCAGGTCTTCGACATGCGCCACATCGACGAGCACGGCATGCGCAACACGATGTCGGAGGCCCTGCACGACGTGCACGAGAACACGCACCTGCACGTGAGCTTCGACCTCGACTGCCTGGACCCGGCCGACGCGCCAGGCGTCGGCACCGGCGTGCGCGGTGGACCCACCTACCGCGAGATGCAGCTGTGCATGGAGATGATCGCCGACACCGGCCGGCTCGGCTCGCTGGACGTGATGGAGATCAATCCCGCCCTGGACGTGCGCAATCGCACGGCCGAACTGGCGGTGGAATTCATCCACAGCCTCTTCGGCGCCTCCACGCTGGTTCGGTGATCGGCGCGGTTCACCCAGTGGCGCTGGCCCGGCTGCGGCCGGCACGCGGCCGGGCCACGAAGTCGGGCTGGAAGCTGCGAACGCTCCCGTCGGCGAACACCACCGTGATCTCGGCCGTGCTGGCCTGCCGCACCTCGCCACGGCCGTAGCGTTTCACCTGCACCAGCTCGCCGGGCGCGAAGATCGGCTGCCGCGCGGGCGGCGGCTCGGGCACCGCGGGCGTTTGCCGGTGCGCGTCCTCCTCCTCCTCGCGCTCCTGCAACTGCCGGATGCGCAGGCAATTGTCGCAATGGCCGCAGTGCTCGATCTCGCTCTCGCCTTCGAGGTGCTCCAGCAGCAGGCGCCAGCGGCACTGGCCGGTCTGGGCGTAGAAGACCATGCGCTCCAGCGTCTGGCGGTCCTGCTCGCGCTTGTCGCGGTAGGCCGTCATCAGCTCGCGCAGCACGTCCTCGGCCAGCCCGCGGTCGCGCAGCAGTACCTGCCCCTGTGCGTCGACGCGCACGATGCCGCGCCGGCGCAGCAGGCCCAGCGTCACCTGCAGCTTGTTGCGCGGGCGTGCCAGCCGGGCGTGCAGCAGGTCCAGTGTCCAGGCTGGAGCGTCCTGCGGCGGCTCGTGCAGCGCGGCGTACAGTGCTGCCGCGTCCTCTTCGCTCGGGTACCGCCCGGCCAGGAAGAACTGCTGCACGGCGCGGTCGCTGCGCAGGAAGAGGAGGCTGCACAGCGCCGCCTGCCCGTCGCGGCCGGCGCGCCCCGCCTCCTGGTAGTACGCCTCCAGGCCCGAGGGCAGCTGGTAGTGCAGCACGAAGCGGATGTCGGGCTTGTCGATCCCCAGGCCGAAGGCATTGGTGGCCACCATCACCCGGTGTTCGCCGGCCATGAAGGCGTCCTGCGCCTCGCGGCGCTGCGCCGCGCCGAGCTTGCCGTGATAGAGGCCCACGCGCTCGCCGGCCCCGGCCAATGCCTCGTACACCGCCTCGGCCGCTTTCACCGTGGCGGTGTACACCAGTCCGCTGCCGGTGTTGGCTGCGACCAGTTCGAGTGTTCGCGCCAGCTTGTCGCGTTCGCGGCCGACCGATTCCACCTTCAGGGCCAGGTTGGGCCGGTACGAACCGGTGTGGATGCGATCCTCGGGCGCGATGCCCAGCTGCCGGGCGATGTCCTGGGCCACGGCATCGGTCGCGGTGGCGGTGAGCGCCAGCACCACCGGTTTGCCCAGGCGGCGGATGGCCGGGCCGATGTCCAGGAAGGCCGGTCGGAAGTCGTGGCCCCACTCCGAGATGCAGTGCGCCTCGTCCACCACCAGCAGGTCCGTGGGATGCGCGGCGAGCGATTCAGCGAAACCTGGCTCGGCGAGCCGTTCGGGCGTGAGCATGACCACCCGGGCACTGCCGTCCTGCGCGGCGGCCAGGGCGCTGCGCGCCTCCTCCGAGTCCAGCGCGCTATTGAGTTGCACGGACGGGATGCCCACGGCCTGCAGGTGCTCGCACTGGTCCTTCATGAGCGCGATGAGCGGCGAGACGACCACCGTGCGTCCCTCCATGAGCAGCGCCGGAACCTGGTAGCACAGCGACTTGCCCGCGCCCGTGGGCATCACGGCGAGGGTGGAGCGCCCGTCCAGCACGCGCTCGATCACCAGGCGCTGGCCGGGGCGCAGCCGCTCGATGCCGAAGACGTCGCGCAGGGTGGAGGCGACCTGCTGTCGCCGTGAGGGCTCGGGGTGCGCGCGCGCCGGCGCGGCGCTCAACGGTCGGCCTCGTCGTCCAGGTTGTCCTCGTCGCTGTCGGCGTCGAGGTCGGTGAACTCCTGGCTGTCGGGGTCGGCTTCGGGAAAGGCGGGCGTGCCGTGCTCGGCGCGCACCACGTGGTCGGGCAGGATGTCGCCCCCCTCGCGGCCTTCACCCCCGGACACGGAGCCGCGCTCGCCGGTGCCGCTCGCGTCGCTGTCCGCGTGCAGTTCGCTGGTGCCGATGGCGTCACTGCCGGAATCGGAGTTGTCGCTGGGACCCAGGGCGTCGCTGTCGCGGCCGCTCGCCTGGGTGGGCGCCTTGTCGGCGCCGAGAATGCTGCTGTAGGCCATGGTTCCTCCTGATGCGCCACCGAGCGCTTGAAACCCGGACCCGAGTCTGAAAGGAGCGCCGATGGCGGGGGCGTCGGTTGCGGCAGCCGGACCATGTCGGACGCCGCGCCACGCCCCGTCCACCGCACGGGGTGTCGATTCGCCGGTTTTGTCACGGTACGAGGCATTCGCAGGAGGGCGTGCGGAACCCGCCCTTGGCCTGCAGCTCGCGTTTGCCCAACATGGCTCGCTCCACAACGAAGGAGCGACAACGATGACCGAAAAGTTCAGGGCCAGCGATGCCACCGAATGGAACTCCCACGGCCACATGGGCCGTGGCAAGGTGCGGCGCAAGCTCACCGCGCGCACCCTCCTGAAGGGACACGCCTACTTGGGCGAAACAGGTCAGGAACCCGGCCGCGAACCACGGGCGGCACCGGAAGCGGCGGGCGGCGAGGCGCGACCGTCGCCGGGCCGCCGTACCGGCTGATCTCAGGCGGCGCGGAAGATGAAGTACACCGCGCCGACCAGGCACAGCCCGGCCCACAGGTAGTCGAGCTTGAGCGGCTCGCCGAGGTAGATCACCGCGAACGGCACGAACACCGACAGCGTGATGACCTCCTGCATGATCTTGAGCTGCCCGACGCTGAAACCAGCCTGCTGGTAGCCGATGCGATTGGCCGGGACCTGAAGCAGGTACTCGGCCAGCGCGATGCACCAGCTGACCAGCGCCGCGACCCACCAGGGCGCGGTGGCCAGGTTCTTCAGGTGCCCGTACCAGGCGATCGTCATGAAGACGTTCGAGGCGACGAGCAGGAGGATGGTGTGGAGGGCCGGCATGGCGACGCGTGGCAGGCGCGCTTCAGCGGTCCGGGCCCGCCTTGGGGCGGGCGCCGAAGATGGCCGTTCCGACGCGCACCATCGTGCTGCCGGCCGCCACGGCGGCTTCCAGGTCGTCGCTCATGCCCATGGACAGGGTGTCCAGGGGAAGGCCGGCGGCGCGCAGCTCGTCATAGACCGCCCTGGCGCGGCGATGGGACGCGAGCTGGGCGTCGAAGCTGCTGGACGGCTCCGGGATGTGCATGAGCCCCCGCAAGCGCAGCCCGGGAAGCTGCACCACCTCGCGCGCCAGCACGAGGGCTTCAGCCGGCGGCACGCCCGCCTTCGTGGCGCTGCCCTCGGCGTCGAGCTGGATGCACACGTTCAGCGGCGGGCGGTCCGCCGGCCGCTGCTGCGACAGGCGCTGCGCGATCTTGAGACGGTCGACCGAGTGCGCCCAGTCGAAGTGCTCGGCCACCAGGCGCGTCTTGTTGCCCTGGATTGGTCCGATGCAGTGCCACTCCAGGCCCAGGTGGGCCAGCTGGCGCTGCTTGTCCACGCCTTCCTGGATGTAGTTCTCGCCGAAGGCGCGCTGGCCGCAGGCCGCCGCCGCGGCCACGCCCTGCGCCGGCACGGTCTTGGAGACCGCCAGGAGGAGGACTTCGTCCGGTTCCCGTTGCGCCGCCGCACAGGCGCTGCAAATGCGCTGCCTCACCCGTTGGAGCTTGTCTTCAATGCTGGTCATAATCCAACGGGCGAACTGAACCGTTACGGGAAAAAGAACGTGGATATTACTCAGCTGCTGGCGTTCAGCGTGAAGAACAAGGCCTCGGACCTGCACCTGTCGGCCGGTCTGCCACCGATGATCCGCGTGCACGGCGACGTTCGGCGCATCAACATCGACCCGCTGGAGCACAAGCAGGTGCATGCCATGGTGTACGACATCATGAATGACAGCCAGCGAAAGCAGTACGAAGAGTTCCTCGAGTGCGATTTTTCATTCGAGATTGAAGGGCTGGCGCGCTTCCGGGTCAATGCCTTCAACCAGCAGCGCGGCGCGGCGGCGGTGTTCCGCACCATTCCCTCCAAGATCCTCACGCTGGAGCAGCTCAACGCCCCCAAGATCTTCGGCGACCTGGCGCTCAAGCCGCGCGGTCTGGTGCTGGTCACCGGGCCCACCGGCTCGGGCAAGTCGACCACGCTGGCCGCGATGATCAACTACCTCAACGAAACCGAGTACGGCCACATCCTCACCGTGGAGGACCCGATCGAGTTCGTGCACGAGTCCAAGAAGTGCCTGGTGAACCAGCGCGAGGTCGGCAACATGACCTTGTCCTTCGCCAATGCGCTGCGCTCGGCCCTGCGGGAAGACCCGGACGCCATCCTCGTGGGCGAAATGCGCGACCTGGAGACCATCCGCCTGGCCATGACCGCCGCCGAGACCGGCCACCTGGTGTTCGGCACCCTGCACACCTCCAGCGCCGCCAAGACCATCGACCGCATCATCGACGTGTTCCCGGCCGAGGAGAAAGAAATGGTGCGGGCCATGCTGTCCGAATCGCTGCAGGCCGTGATCTCGCAGACGCTGTGCAAGACCAAGGACGGCTCCGGCCGGGTGGCGGCGCACGAGATCATGATCGGCACGCCGGCCATCCGCAACCTGATCCGCGAAGCCAAGGTCGCCCAGATGTACTCGGCCATCCAGACCGGCAACAGCTACGGCATGCAGACCCTGGACCAGTGCCTCACCGACCTGGTCAAGCGCAACCTGATCAGCTCGGGCGAGGCGCGCGCCAAGGCCAAGATCCCCGAGAACTTCAACGCCTGAACCCCCTACAGAAAGCCTGCACATGAAGAACGTCCTGGGCCTGTTCAAGCGCGGCGGCCGGAGCAACGGAACGCCCGACGGCGGCGACTCGCTGATGTTTTCCACCGCCTTCATGGAGCAGGGCCTGGACGCCGGGATGCTCGTGCCATGGGACGCGCGGGCGGTGGAGATCGGCGCGCGCCGCATCGGCGCCAGCCAGGGGGGCAAGCTCCTGCGCAGCCTCTGGAGCAAGGACCGGTTCATGAGCCGCCTGTCGCCTGAAGCCATGGAGCGCATGGAGCGGTTCTTCGAGTACGCCAGCGTGCCGCCCGACCGCGACGTGATCCGCCAGGACGAATACAGCAACTTCATGGTGGTGCTGCTCTCGGGCAGCGTGGCGGTCGACCGGGTGCAGCCCTGGGGCGAGCACGTGCGCCTGGCCGAGGCCCGCCCCGGCGACATCCTGGGCGAGATGTCGCTGCTGGACAGCGGCTCGCGCTTTTCGCACTGCATCACGCTGACCGAGTGCGAGATCGCGGTCATGGACCCGCAGGCGCTGGACGAGATGATGACCAACGACCCGGGCCTGGCCGCGAGCCTGATCGGCCTGCTGGCGCGCAAGCTCTCCCTGCGCCTGCGCGCCGTGAGCGCCCGCGTGACGGAGAGCGGGCGCTGAGCACGCCGTCCGCGACGCGACGGCGCGGCTGACAAGACAAACGAGGGGGACCCCGCATGGAACGCGATCAGGCGAGCAAGTTCATCAACGACCTGCTCAAGCTCATGATCAGCCGCAACGGCAGCGACCTGTTCATCACCAGCGACTTCCCGCCCGCCATGAAGGTGGACGGCAAGCTCACCAAGGTGTCGCCGCAGCCGCTCACCGGCGCGCACACGCTGGCGCTGGCGCGCTCGATCATGAACGACCGCCAGTCGGCCGAGTTCGAGCGCACCAAGGAGTGCAACTTCGCCATCTCGCCCGCCGGCGTGGGGCGCTTCCGGGTCAACGCCTTCATCCAGCAGGGCAAGGTCGGCATGGTGCTGCGGGTCATTCCGCAGCAGCTGCCCACGCTCGACGGCCTGGGCATGCCGCCGGTGCTCAAGGATGTCGCCATGGCCAAGCGCGGCCTGTGCGTGCTGGTCGGCGCCACGGGCTCTGGCAAGTCCACCAGCCTGGCGGCCATGATCGACTGGCGCAACGAGAACTCCTTCGGCCACATCATCACGGTGGAGGACCCGGTCGAGTTCGTGCACCCGCACAAGAACTGCGTGGTCACGCAGCGCGAAGTCGGCCTGGATACGGACAGCTGGGAGGCGGCGCTCAAGAACACGCTGCGCCAGGCGCCCGACGTGATCCTCATGGGCGAGATCCGCGACCGCGAGGCCATGGAGCACGCCATCGCCTTCGCCGAGACCGGCCACCTGTGCATGGCCACGCTGCATGCCAACAGCGCCAACCAGGCGCTGGACCGCATCATCAACTTCTTCCCCGAGGAGCGCCGCTCGCAGCTGCTGATGGACCTGTCGCTGAACCTGCGCGCCATGGTCTCGCAGCGCCTCATCCCGCGCCAGGACGGCAAGGGGCGCATGGCGGCGGTCGAGATCCTGCTGAACTCGCCGCTGATCTCCGACCTGGTGTTCAAGGGCGAGGTCGCCGCCATCAAGGAGATCATGAAGAAGAGCCGCAACCTGGGCATGCAGACCTTCGACCAGGCGCTCTACGACATGTTCGAAGGCAACTTCATCACCTACGAAGACGCGCTGCGCAACGCCGATTCGGTCAACGACCTGCGCCTGCAGATCAAGCTCAACAGCCAGCGCGCCAAGTCCCAGAACCTCGCCGCCGGCACGGAGCACCTGGCGATCGTATAGATTTGCGGGCCATGAGCAGCATCAACGCCCGCCCCTACGAATCCGTTCCCGCCCGCCCCGTCGCCTTCATCGGCCTGGGTGTGATGGGCTTGCCCATGGCCGGCCACCTTGCCCGCGCCGGCCATGCGGTCACCGTCTACAACCGCAGTGCCGCCAAGGCCACGGCCTGGACGGGCGAGTTCGGCGGCCGCAGCGCGCCCACGCCCCGGGAGGCTGCCGCGGGTTGCGACATCGTCTTCTGCTGCGTCGGCAATGACGACGACCTGCGCTCGGTGGTGCTCGGCCCGGACGGGGCCCTCGCCGGCATGAAGCGCGGCAGCATCTTCGTGGACCACACCACCGCCTCGGCCGACGTGGCGCGCGAACTGCACGCCAAGGCGCTGGAGCTGGGCGTGCAGTTCATCGACGCGCCCGTCTCGGGCGGCCAGGCCGGTGCCCAGAACGGGCAGCTCACGGTCATGTGCGGCGGCGATGCCGCGGCCTTCGACGTGGCGCGGCCGGTCGCGATGGCCTTTTCCCGCGCCTTCACCCGCATGGGCGAGAGCGGTGCCGGCCAGCTGACCAAGATGGTCAACCAGATCTGCATCGCCGGCCTGGTGCAGGGCCTGTCCGAGGCCATCGCCTTCGGCCAGCGCGCCGGGCTGGACATGCAGCAGGTGCTGGAGGTGATCGGCAAGGGCGCGGCCCAGAGCTGGCAGATGGACAACCGTGGCAAGACCATGGTGCAGGACCAGTTCGAGTTCGGCTTCGCGGTGGACTGGATGCGCAAGGACCTCGGCCTGGTGCTGGAGGAGGCGCGGCGCAACGGCGCCCGCCTGCCGGTCACGGCCCTGGTCGACCAGTTCTACGCCGACGTGCAGGCCCTCGGCGGCAAGCGCTGGGACACTTCCAGCCTGATCAAGCGCCTGCGCTGAACATGACCCGCGTGAGCTTTGTGTCGCCGCAGGGCGACTTCGTGCATGAGACCGAGGTGCCGTCGGGCCAGTCGGTCATGCGCGCGGCCATTGACGCGAACGTGGCCGGCATCGAGGCCGAATGCGGCGGCTGCCTCAGCTGCGGCACCTGCCACGTCTATGTGGAGCAGGGCGGCGAGGCGCTTCCTCCGCCCGGGGACGAAGAACTCGCCATGCTGGACTTCGTCGCGGCCGAGCGGCGCGAGAACAGCCGCCTGAGCTGCCAGCTCATGGCGGCGGACGGCCTGGATGCCTTGACCGTCCGCCTGCCCGAGCGGCAGGTCTGACTTTCTTACCGCGACCGGCTGGCCGGCGAGGGCACGGTGGTGATGCGGGCCAGCTCGTCGTCGGTGAGGACCTCGAACATGCGCACCACCTTCTGCACGCCGCCCACGTTGCGCACGACCTGCGTGGCGCGCTCGGCCTCGCGCTGCGTCACGCGGCCCATGAGGTAGACCGTTCCGCGTTCGCTCACCACCTTGAACGCGGGGGCGCTCAGGTCGCGGGCATCCACCAGGGCCGCCTTCACGCGGGTGGTGAGGATGGCGTCGTTGGAGCGCTGGCCGAAGGTGCTGGGGGCGCCGACGACGAGCTCGTTGACCACGCCGCGCACGTTCTCCACCCGCCTGACGATGTCCTCGGCGGTCTGGCGCACGCCCTCGTCGGGCACCTGCCCGGTGAGCAGCACCTGGCGGTTGTAGCTGTCCACGGCGATATTGGCGCGCTGGCCGAAGGCGGCCTGCAGCTGGTTGGCCGCGCGCAGCTCGATGCCCTGGTCCTCCAGCTGCGCGCCCGAGGTGCGGCGGTCCACGGCCACGAGGGCGCCGACGGCAGCGCCGCCAAGCACGAGAGGCGCGCAAGCCGACAGCGCACCGGCCAGTGCGGCGGCCGCGAGCGTGGCCAGGGTGAGTCGTCGGATGGTCTTCATGCGGAGGTTTCCTGGTCGCCCAGCAACTGGGCGTCGACGCCGTCGCAGAGGCAGTGAATGGTAAGCAAGTGCACTTCCTGGATGCGGGCGGTGCGCTCGTGCGGGACGCAGATGTGGACGTCGGTGTCGCGCATGGCCTGGCCGATGCGCCCGCCGCCACGCCCGGTGAGCGCCACCACGGTCATCTCGCGCTCGTGCGCGGCCTCGACGGCCGCCATCACGTTGGCGGAGTTGCCGCTGGTGGACAGGGCCAGCAGCACGTCGCCGGGCTGCCCGAGCGCACGCACCTGCTTGGCGAACACCTGCGTGAAGTCATAGTCGTTGGCCACCGCCGTGAGGATGGAGGTGTCGGTGGTCAGCGCGATGGCGCCGAGCTCGGGCCGCTCGCGTTCGAAGCGGCCGACGAACTCGGCCGCGAAGTGCTGCGCGTCGGCGGCCGAGCCGCCGTTGCCGCAGGCCAGCACCTTGCCGCCGCTGGTCACGCAGGCCAGCACCGCCTGCACGGCGGCGGCGATGGGCGCGGTCAGCGTCTGCGCCGCCTGGTACTTCAGGTCGGCACTGTCGATGAAGTGCTGTTGGATGCGTTGTTCGAGCATGGCCGGCGATGATAAACGCCGCTTCTCAGACGGCGTCGAAGGCGGCGCGAATCCAGGTGAGTTCCTCGCCGTCGAGCGCCACCACGTCGAAGCGGCACGGTGGCGGCGCGCCCAGTCGCATCAGGTAGTGGCGCGCGGCCCGCACGATTCGCCGCTGCTTGACCGCCCCCACGCTGGCCGCGGCGCCACCGAAGGCCGTGGCGAGCCGCTGGCGCACCTCCACGAACACCAGGGTGCCGTCGGGCTGGCGCAGGATCAGGTCGATCTCGCCGCCCCCGCGGCCGGGCGTCCGATAATTGCGCGCTACCAGCCGCAGCCCCGCCGCCTGCAGGTGCGCGAGGGCGCGGTCCTCCGCCGCGTCTCCCCGCTGCCGCGTGCTGAGGGTCCATCTTTCCGGGAGTTTCATTGAGCGCTTCCTTCGACATGGCCCGCGGGGCCGCGCGCGCGGCGGCCGGCGCGCAGGATTATCCCCAGGGCGCGCTGTACGTCGTGGCCACGCCCATCGGCAATCTCGCCGACATCAGCCTGCGCGCCTTGCACGTGCTCGCGCTGGTGGACGCCATCGCCTGCGAGGACACGCGCCACACGCAGGGCCTGCTGCGGTCCCTCGGCGTCGAGCGGGCCGCCGGCGGGCTGATTCCGCTGCACCAGCACAACGAGGCGGAGGCGGCGCAGCAGCTGCTGCGACGGCTGGCCGCGGGCGAGCGCGTGGCCTATGTCAGCGACGCCGGCACCCCCGCGGTGAGCGACCCCGGCGCGCGCCTGGTGGCCGCCGTGCGCGCGAGCGGACATCGCGTGATTCCCCTGCCGGGTGCGAGCAGCGTGACCACGGTGCTGAGCGTCGCCGGTGCCTGGGGCGAATCTTCCGGCTTCGTGTTCCGGGGCTTTCTTCCGAGCAAGGCGGGCGAACGGGCCACGGCGGTGCAGGCGCTGGCGCAGGAATCGCGCGCGGTGGTGCTGCTGGAGGCGCCGCACCGCATCGCCGAGCTGGCCGAGGCCCTGGAGGTGCTCGACCAGCGGCCGCTCACCGTCGGCCGCGAGCTCACCAAGCAGTTCGAGCAGGTCGAGACCCTGGCGTGCAAGGACTTGCGCGGCTGGCTGGCCGCCGATGCGCAGCGCCTGCGCGGCGAGTTCGCGCTCGTCCTGCACCCCTGGGCCGAGGCGCAGGCGGCCGCGCCGGGCGAGGAGCTGCTGGCACTTCTGCTGGCGGAGCTGCCGCTCAAGACGGCGGTGCGGATCGCGGCGCAGGCGAGCGGCGCGCCGCGCAATGCCCTGTACGAGACAGCCCTGCGCCTGCGCGGCGAGGGCTGAAGGCGTCGGACCGCGCGGGCCTCACACCGCCAGCGGGTCCACGTCCACCGCCCAGCGCAGCACACCCGGCGTGCGCAGCGCCTGCAGCACGGGCTGCCACGCCGCGAGGAAGTGTTGCAGCGCGGGGCGCGAGGCGCTCTCCACCAGCAGCTGCGCCCGCTCGACGTTCGCGACCCGCTGCAGCGACATGGGAACGGCCGAGTACAGCATCACCTGCCCCGTTGCATCCAGGCCTTCCCCGCCTTCCCGCGCCGCCTTCAGGAAGGCCTGCGCCGCCTCCTGCGTGCGGGCTTCGGCGCGCACCAGGGCCTGGAAGACGAAGGGCGGCATGCCGGCTTCGCGCCGCTCGCGCAGCTGGCTGGCGGCGAAGCCGGGGTAGTCGTGTCGCCGCAGTGCGGTGAAAAGGGGATGGCCAGGGTTCCAGGTCTGCACCCACATCTGGCTCGCGTCGGCGTGCGCGGCATCGCGGCCGGCGCGCCCGGCGGCCTGCATCAGCAGGGCGAACAGGCGCTCGGGCGCGCGGAAGTCGCTGGAGTACAGGGCCGTGTCGGGATTGACGGCCGCCACCAGGGTGATGCGCCGGAAGTCGTGTCCCTTGGTGACCATCTGCGTGCCCACCAGCACGTCCACCTCGCCGGCATGCACCTGGGCGAGTTGCGCCTCCAGGGCCCCCTTGGCGCGCGTGGTGTCGGCGTCCATGCGCGCCACGCGCACCGGCCTCGACTGGCCATCCGGCCCTGGCCGCAGCTGCTGTGACAGCAGTTCCGACAGGTGTTCCTCCAGCTGCTCGGTGCCGCGCCCGAGCGGTGCAATGTCCACGTTGCCGCAGCCCGGGCAGGCGCGGGGCACGCGCTCGGTGTAGCCGCAGTGGTGGCAGCGCAGCGTGCGGTCGGCCTTGTGGAAGACGCGGAAGGCGCTGCAGTGCGGGCAGTCGCTCTTCCAGTCGCAGGCGGTGCAGGCGAGCACCGGGGCGTAGCCTCGGCGGTTCAGGAAGATGAGCGACTGCTCCCCGCGCGCGATGCGCTCGCCGATGGCCTCCAGCAGCGCCGGCGCGAGCAGGGTCTTGCGTGGCTGCTGGTTCATGTCCACGAGCCGCACGCGCGGCAGTGCGCCGGCACCGATGCGCGAGGGCATCTCCAGCCGCTGGTAGCGCCCGCTCTCGCAGGCCTGCCAGCTCTCCAGTGAGGGCGTGGCGGACCCGAGCACCACCGGCACGGTCTCCAGGCGGCCGCGAAGCACCGCCAGGTCGCGCGCGGAGTAGCGCGCGCCTTCCTGCTGCTTGTAGCTGGGGTCGTGCTCCTCGTCCACGACGATCAGGCCCAGGCGCGGCAGCGAGGTGAACACGGCCATGCGCGTGCCCAACACGATGCGCGCATGCCCATGGTGGGCGGCCAGCCAGCTGCGAAGGCGTTGCGCGGGCGTGAGGCCGCTGTGCATGGCGACCACGTGCGCGGCGCCGAAGCGATCGACGAAGCGTGCGAGCAGCTGCGGGGTGAGGTTGATCTCGGGGACCAGCACCAGGGCCTGCGCGGCCGGGTCCCGGGCCAGCACGCGCTCGGCGGCGCGCAGGTACACCTCGGTCTTGCCGCTCCCCGTCGCGCCGAAGAGGAGGAACGGTCCGTCGCCTGCCGCGATGCGGTCCAGCGCCCCCTGTTGCTCCGGGCTGGGCGGCGGGCCCACGTCCGCGCCCCGGACCGCGGGGTGGCCTGTGGCGACCTTCTTCAGGCGCCGGGCGAGCTGCGTGCCGTCCAAATCGCGAAGCTGCGGGGGCAAGGCCGCCAGGGCCACTTCGCCCACGCCACGCTGGTAGTAGTTCGCGGTGAAGTCCACCAGCTGGCACCAGGCCGCGGGCAGTGGTGCAATTTCGTCCAGGCAGGCGGCTACCGGGCGGGCCGTGAATCCGGCGCCCGCATCGTCATCGGGCTCGGCATCCCACACAACGCCCAGCACCTCTCGTTTGCCCAGAGGGACGCGCAGCAAGGCGCCCGGTGGAAGCGCTCGCTCACTCTCGTAGCTCAGGGGGCCGCGAAGACCGCTGTGCGCCGGGGTGGCGACGACGACACGGACGCGGTGACCGTTCGACGCGCTCACGAGCTGCCGAACCTCAGCCGTTTCGAAGCATTTGCTTGCAAGTGATTGAATCTCAACGGGTTTCCCACTCGTCCCACGATCCTGTGGATAACTTTGTTGAAAGTTGGTAGCTCAACCGTGACGCGGGCCGTCGCGACGGGCGGACCGCTGGAATGCACACAAAACGAGCAGGGCGGCGATTTCCTTCAAAATCAAGCACTTGCGTGCATTCTCCCGATAGAACGTGGGCCAGCGTCCAGCGGACTTTTTTGGGCACCCGCTGGCTCGTTTTTGTGCATAAGTCAAGGTCCGGCGCGCTTCGCAGTCGCCAGGCTACTCGGGAAACCCCTGATGACGACGGGCACGGTTCAGCCGCGCTGCTGCCGGGAATAGGCATGCACCTCGTCCACCAGGGCCACCACGTTGTCGGCGGGCGTGTGCTGGTTGATGCCGTGGCCAAGGTTGAAGATGTGCGTGGGCCCCTGGCCCGTCCCCTGGTGCGGCCGGCCGAAGCTGTCCAGCACGCGCCGCGCCTCGGCACGGACCTGCTCGGGCGCAGCGAACAGCACGGTGGGGTCCAGGTTGCCCTGCAGCGCCTTGTGCGCGCCGACCGCTTCACGGGCGCGGCCGAGGTTCACGGTCCAGTCCAGGCCGAGCACCTCGCAGTCGAGCTGCCCCATTTCCTGCAGCCAGAGGCCGCCGCCCTTGGTGAAGACGATGCGCGGGATGGTCTGGCCGTCGTGCGAACGCTTCAGGCCTGAGAGCACGCGCGCGGTGTAGGCGAGGCTGAAGGCCTGGAAGGCGCCGTCGGCCAGCACGCCGCCCCAGCTGTCGAACACCATGACGGCCTGCGCACCGGCCTCGATCTGGGCGTTGAGGTAGCCGGTCACCGCCTCGGCATTGACCGCGAGGATGCGGTGCATCAGGTCCGGGCGGCTGTACATCAGGGTCTTGACGCGGCGGTAGTCGTCCGAGCCGCCGCCTTCGACCATGTAGCAGGCCAGCGTCCAGGGACTGCCGGAAAAGCCGATCAGCGGCACGCGCCCGTCCAGGGCGCGGCGGATGGACGTGACGGCGTCGAAGACGTAGCGCAGCTTGTCCAGGTCCGGCACCGAGAGCGCCGCGACCGCGGCCTCGTCGCGTACCGGCGAGGCGAAGCGTGGGCCCTCTCCCTCGGCGAAGCTCAGGCCCAGGCCCATGGCGTCCGGCACCGTGAGGATGTCGGAGAACAGGATGGCGGCATCCAGCGGGAAGCGCTCCAGCGGTTGCAGGGTGACTTCGGTGGCGTAGTCCACGTTGGTGGCCAGGCCCATGAAGCTGCCGGCCCGCGCGCGGGTGGCGCGGTACTCGGGCAGGTAGCGTCCGGCCTGGCGCATCAGCCACACCGGCGTGTGGTCGGTGGCCTGGCGCAGGCAGGCACGCAGGAAAGTGTCGTTGCGCAGGGGTGCGGTCATGGGCCGGGATTGTCGCAGGGCGCTCACTATGATCCGCGTCCAAGGAGACCCGCATGCGCAGCGCACAGGACCAGGCCCGGACCTTCTTCATGGAGGGCGTGGCGGAATTCGAGGCCGGACGGCTGGAGACCGCGCAGACCCGTTTCGAAGCCGCGCTGGCGCTGGCGCCGGGGCGGCCCTCCATTCTCACCAACCTGGGCGTGGTCCGCGTGCGGCGCGGGCGCTTCGACGAGGCGATCCCGGTGCTGGACGAAGCCCTGGCGCAGGAGCCGCAGAACGTGGAGGCGCGGGCGCACCGGGCCATGGCGCGCGCGGAGATGGACCGGCCGCACGAGGCCCTGCAGGACATCGAGCGCGTGCTCGAACTGGCGCCCGACTACGGCCGCGGCTGGGGCCTGCGGGGCGAGCTGCTCAAGACGCTGGGCCGCCCGGCCGAGGCCATCGAGGCGCTGGAGCGGGCCATCGCGCTGGGCAGCGATGCCGAGATGCACCGCTACTCGGTCGCGGCGCTGCGCGGCAGCCCGCAGGCGCCGGCCTCGCCGCCCCCCGGCTATGTCGCCGCCCTGTTCGATGGCTATGCGGACCGCTTCGACGAGCACCTCGTGGGCACTCTTCACTACAGCGTGCCGGAACGGCTGACGCAGCCGCTGCGCGAGCAGAAGCTGCGTTTCGGGCGTGCGCTCGACCTCGGCTGCGGCACCGGCCTGTGCGCCCCCTGGCTGGCGCCCCTGGCCGAACACCTGTGCGGCGTGGACCTGTCGGCGCGCATGCTGGCGCGTGCGCGTGCGCGCGGCCTCTACCAGGAGCTGCACCAGCAGGACATCGTGGACTGGCTCTCCTCGACTTCGCCGGCCTGGGACCTGGCCGTCGCGGCCGACGTGTTCATCTACCTCGGGGCGCTGGAGCCGGTGTTCGAGGCGCTGGCCCGCGCGCTCGCGCCCGGCGCCCTGCTCGGCTTCACGGTCGAGGAGAGCGAGGGCGAGCCCCTGCTGCTGCAGGCGAGCATGCGCTACGCCCATTCGCAGGCTTCGGTCTCCGAGATCGCCGCCCGGCATGGCTTCGCCACCCGCGCCTGCTGGCGCGCGCCGGTGCGCGAGGAGCAGGGCGTGGCGGTGCCGGGGCTGTACTTCTGGATGGGGCGCGAGGGCCGCTGAGAGCGGCCCCCTCGCTTCAGAGCGCCGCGAGGGCCGCGCGCAGCTCGTTGGTGGACAGGATCTCCGACAGGACCACGGGCGCGCGCCCCTTGGCGTACAGGACGTACACGGGCACGCCGCTTCGGCCCAGGTCGGACAGCGCCTGCGTGATGGCCGGGTCGCGCCGCGTCCAGTCGGCGCGCAGCAGGCTCACGCGCCTGGCTTCGAAGTCGGCCAGCACCTCGCGATTCGCCAGCGTGGTCTGCTTGTTGTACTGGCAGGTCACGCACCAAGCCGCGGTGAAGTCGACGAACACCGGGCGGTCCTGCGCCACCAGGGTGGCCACGCGCTCGGCCGACCACGGCTCCCAGCGACCGTCGGCCGCCAGGGCCGGCGCATCCGGCGCGGGGCTGGCCAGCTGCGGCGCCGCCACCCAGGCCAGCAGCCCGAATGCGGCCAGGCCCAGGCTTGCCAGCACCACGCGCGTGCGGCCCGCCAGTGTCAAGGTCCAGGTCACGAGGCTCAGTGCCACCAGCAGGGCGAGCAGGGCGCCCGCGCCGTCCACGCCGCTTTGCCGCCCCAGAACCCACACCAGCCAGGCCACGGTGGCGAACATGGGAAAGGCCATGAGCTTGCGGAAGGTGTCCATCCACGCACCCGGCCGCGGCAGCAGCCGCGCCGTGGCCGGCACCCAGCTTGCGAGGAGGTAGGGCAGCGCCATGCCCAGGCCCAGGGCCGCGAAGACCAGCAGCGCCTGCGCGGGCGGCATGGCGACCGCGAAGCCCAGCGAGGCCCCCATGAAGGGCGCGGTGCAGGGCGAGGCGATGGCCACGGCCAGCATGCCGGAGAGGAAGGCATCGGCGACGGGGTGGCGCAGCTGGAAGCTGCTCACGCGCGAGGGCAGCAACGCGCCGAACTCGAACACGCCCGCGAGGTTCAGGCCGATCAGCGTGAACAGCGCCGCCAGGCCGGCCACCACCCAGGGCGACTGCAGCTGGAAGCCCCAGCCGAGCTGCTCGCCCGCCGCCCGCAGCGCCAGCATCAGAGCGCCGAGCGCGAGGAAGGACAGCACCACGCCGGCCGCATAGGCGAGGCCGCCAACGCGGCGGGCGCGCCGGTCCAGTCCGTGGCGGGTGAAGCCCACGAGCTTGACCGCGAGCACCGGAAACACGCAGGGCATGAGGTTGAGGATGAGGCCGCCCACCAGGGCGCCGAGCAGGGCCGCCCACAGCGACAGGTTCGCGCCGCCTGCGGGCACGGCGGCCGCCGCGGCATTGGCGCGCAGGGCCTGCTCCAGTCCGGGCGACACCGCTGCCGCCGCGCTCGCCGCCGGCCAGGTGCCGGCCACCGGCAAGTCCACGCGCCAGGCCTTGTCGCCCGAGGCCAGCACGACAGGCAGCTGCGCGGGCGTGGCGCCGAGGTGCGTCGCCAGCGGGATCTCGGCCGTCCACGTCTCGCCGCGCCAGCCTTGCCGCCAGGCCGCCGCCGTTTCGATGACGCCGGGCGTTTCCGGAAAGGCTTCCAACGACTGGCCCCGCGCGGCGGCGGGCAGGCCCGGGACTTCGAGCTTGAGCGTCTGCCCCTCGACCCGCGCGGAGCCTGAGGTGGGCAGCGCCTGGGGCTGGGCGTCGAAGGCGGCCTGGAAGTTTGCGCCGTGCAGCCCGGTGGAGCCCTGCACCGGCAGCTTGAGCGCGAACTCGCCCTCCTCGGGGATGCACTCCTTCTTGCACACCAGCCACTGGGCCTTGAGTTTCACGTCCAGGTTGCCACCGAGCAGCGGCGGCCTGAACTCGGGCGTGATCGTCAGCGGCACCGGCAGGAGCACGGTGCCTTCGTAGCCGTAGTTGGCCAGGTTGCCGATGGGGATCTTCTTCGGCACCGGCCAGGCGATGTCGCCGGCCACCACGCCAGGGGGCAGCGTCCATTCCAGCGTGGTGGGCAGGCCCGAGTCGCCGGAGTTCTTCCAGTAGGTGTGCCACTCGGGCTGGTGGGCGAGCTGCAGCCCCAGCCACACCGGCTTGCCGGGCGCCACGCCCTCGGGCGCGTGGGCCAGCAGCTCGGCGCGCACGCGTTCGGTGACCACCTGCGCCGAACCCGTGGCCAGTTGCGCGAAGGCACCCGATGGCGACAGGGCCAGGGCGACCAGCAGCATGGAGACGAGGCGGAGCAGGGGCGCGAAGGACATGTGAGTGGGTCAGAGCTCGGCCATGCCGAAAAGGTTCGCGGGCGGCCGGGAGGCGGCAATTGTCGGGGTTTTCCCGAGAAGGCCCGCCTGCGTGGAAAAGAGGCTTGAGCCTAAAAGTATTGATGAGCTACATTGAAACGGCTGGGCTGGATTGCTTTGGGCTTCATCAATCGGCCGGCATCCCTCTTTTTCGCTCCCTCGAAAGGACCGTGCGATGCACTTCCAGGAGTTGATGAACCGCTTGGGGGTCGAGCTGCGGCTGCCGCCTCCGGCGCCCGACCCGCAGGGCGCCTGCGCCCTGAGCCTGGACGGCATGACGCTGTCCTTCTACCCCGACGCCGACGATGCCGTCACCCTCATGTGCCCCCTGGGCCAGGTGGACATCGGCGACCTCGACACCCAGGAGAGCCTTCTGGCCGGCAACCTGTTTCCCGATGGCGTGGGTGGCAGCGCCGTCGGCCTGGACGCGCAGGGGCAGGCTTGGCTCTCCCAGCGCTTCCATCCCGGACAGCTCGCCTTCCCCCGCTTCCTCGCCAGCCTGGAGCGCTTCGCCAACCTCGCGGAGTGCTGGCGCCAGTGCCTGGAGACGCGAACGATGCCCCGCTTCACGCACTAGGACGATCCCCATGAGCACCCAAACCGTTCTGAACGAGCTGGGCCGGGCCCTGGGCCTGGCGGGCCTGCCGCTGGACACATCCAACAGCTGCGCCCTGCGCTTCGGGGGTGACGTGCAGGTGGACATGCGCCACGAGCCCGAGGCCCAGGCGCTGTGCCTGGCCACCGAGGTGGACCTGCTGTCCCCGCGCGACCGCGGCCGCTGCGTGAACTGGCTGCTGCGGGCCAACCTGGACCTGCGCGCCACGGGGGACGCGTGGTTTGCGCGCCGCGGCGCCGCCGTGGTGCTGTGCCGGTCGCTGGCAGACGACTTGGGTCCTCAGGCGCTGGCCGATGAATTGGCACGGCTGGTCACGGCCTGCCGTGAATGGAGAAGCCGGCTGGACCAGTTTCGGTCCGAGGCGGCGTGATATCGATTCAAGGAGAGGCATATGCCAGACATTTCGCACATGAATCCCACGGGGGGCGTCACCGCGTCAAGGATGCAGAGCGTCGGGCGCGTCGTCGCCGAGATCGGCGCCGCACTGCGCAACGCTGCTGCCGCGTTCTCGGCCTGGGCCAGCAACGGCATAGAGCACGTCAGACGAATGATGTCTGAGCGCACGGCGGCGCCGGCTCGGCCGGCAGTGGATCCGCGTAGGAGCGTGGCCAGTGTGGAGCTGGCTGACTTCAGCCGCAGCGCACCGCTGGACTCGCTTGTCAGCGGGATGCCAACAGTGGAGCCCAACCGCCCGCCGCCGACCCTGGAGCAGGTCAAGGCCGCCGTGAACGCATGGCTTGCGGCACGGGATGATGCCGGCCACTCGGGACTGGCGCGGCTGCTCGGTCCCGAGCTGCGCCCGACCCTGCTTGCGGCGAACGGGAAGGGCGGTCTTGAAGCCGTCGTGGCGCTGCTCACGCGCGAGGGGGGCATGAAGGATCGGCTCACCCAATCGGCGATGGAGAAAAGCGCCAGCATGTGGACGGGCCGCGCTTTCGAGATGTTGCTGGAGGCCGCCTGCAAGGAGCCCCCGGCGCCGGCCGTTACCGGGCTGCGCGCGGAGCTGCTGACCTTGTTCCCGCCACCTCCTAAGGTGCCCACCGCAGAGGCCGACGTCGGAAGCCTGGAGCCTGAAACTTTTCGGCGCAAATCGATTTCGCCCGGGGAAGATGGGGACCAGGTGGAGTGGAGGGACACGAAACACAGCACGCCTACGCAATACGCCAGTTCGGCCGAGCCGTCCGCGTCATCCACGGCGGGCCCGCAGTCCTCGTCCCTGTCAGCGGCTTCTACCGAGGCGAGCCCGCCGCTGCGTGACGCGCTCGACGCTCTTCAGGCCTGGATCGGACAGCACGGCGCGACCGTGGCCGGTCAGAAGGGCGCGATCTTCCGAGCCGTTTCCATCCCCGCCGTTGCGCAGTTGGTCAAACAGGAAGCTGCCGGGCTGGCCCCCTTCATGCTCGATGTCGTGTGTCCGATTCAGGCCGACGGTCACCGCGCCGCGCCTACGGTGCCTTCCCCAGCAGCCGTGGTCACCGCCTTGCTCCAGGTGGACGGCAGCGGTCGCTCTCGACTGGCGCAGATGCTGGGCGCTGATGCTCGGGTGATGGCGGGCGAGCTCTTTCGCGCACTTGGAGAGCGCAGCGAACCGGACACGCAGTACTGGGGCGTCTACAACCTGGTGTTCCTGCGCGGGCTTGGTGGTGCCCTGTCGGACGCGGTGGCACCACAGGTGCAGCCACAGCGAAAGCGATGGAACCTGCTACAGGACACGAAGGCGCTGGAGGCCCGGCAGGCGCAGCGGCACCTGGCCTTCATGCAAGCTTCGGGCGTCGTGCAGGAAGTTTTCAGGCAGGCGATGTTGGCTGGTCGCATCACAGGCGCCGCTGAGTCGGCCACTTACGCGGACCCTTGCAGCCGCTTGCGCACGGAGCTGTACACACTTCTGGGCATCCCAGCGCCTCCCGAACGCTCATGACCCCAGCACCGGCAGCGCCGTCTTGTACCTCACCTGCTTGAGCGCGAAGCTGGAGCGGATCTTCTCCACCCCCGGGATCGGCGTGAGCTGGTTCAGGATGAAGCGCTCCAGCGCCGCCATGTCGGCGACGGCGACGCGGATCAGGTAGTCGCTGTCGCCGGTCATGAGGTAGCACTCCATCACCTCCTCGTAGTCGCCCACGCGCCGCTCGAACTCGGCGAGTGCGTCGCGCGACTGCTCCTTCAGGCTCACGGAGATGAAGACGTTCAGCCCCAGGCCCAGCTGCTTGGCGTCGGCCAGGGCCACGTAGCGGGTGATCACGCCCGCTGCCTCCAGCGCCTTCACGCGGGTGAGGCAGGGCGAAGGCGACAGGTGCACGCGGCGGGCCAGCTCCACGTTGGTGATGGCGCTGTCCTTCTGCAGCTCGCGCAGGATGTGGCGGTCAATGGCGTCCAGCTTCATTCGTGCTGATTTTGCGGTTGACGACGGCAGATTGTGCTGCTGAACCGTGAGTGACTGGCATCTTCGGCACCCAATGATGCGTCCGGCGCCCTACAGTGTTCGCCCGCACCGCCCGCCACGCCATGACCGACCACAGCTTCACCCGCTTCCTCCACGCCCAGGGCGACACCGACCCCGCCGAGACCGCCGAGTGGCGCGACGCCCTGCGCGCCGTGCTGGAGAGCGAAGGGCCCGAGCGCGCCCGCTTCCTGCTCGACGAGCTCGCGGCGCTGGCGCGCGACCCGCGCGTCGGCTGGTCACCCGAGCTGGTCACGCCCTACGTCAACACCATCCCCGTGGAGCGGCAACCCCTCTTCCCGGGTGACCTCGCCATCGAGGAGCGCCTGGCGTCCCTCATGCGCTGGAACGCGCTGGCCATGGTGGTGCGCGCCAACAGCGCCTATGGCGAACTGGGCGGCCACATCGCCAGCTACGCGAGCGCGGCCGATCTGTTCGAGGTGGGCTTCAACCATTTCTTCCGTGCCCGGAGCGCAGAGCAGGGTGGCGACCTGGTGTTCTTTCAGCCGCACAGCGCGCCGGGGGTCTATGCACGCGCCTTCCTCGAAGGACGCCTCACGGAGCAGGACCTCGCGCATTACCGGCAGGAGATCACCGCACCCGAGCACGGCGCGCGGGGTCTGTCCAGCTATCCGCATCCCTGGCTGATGCCGGATTTCTGGCAGTTCCCCACCGGCTCCATGGGCCTGGGTCCGATCAGCTCGATCTACCACGCGCGCTTCATGCGCTACCTCACGCACCGCCAGCTGCTCGACTGCGCGGGCCGCAAGGTCTGGGGCGTGTTCGGCGACGGCGAGATGGACGAGCCCGAGAGCATGAGCGCGCTCACGCTGGCTTCGCGCGAGAAGCTGGACAACCTGGTGTGGGTGGTCAACTGCAACCTGCAGCGCCTCGATGGCCCGGTGCGCGGCAACGGACGCATCGTGGACGAACTGGAGAAACTGTTCCGCGGCGCGGGCTGGAACGTGATCAAGCTGCTCTGGGGCAGCGACTGGGACGGCCTCTTCGCCCGTGACACCACGGGCGCCCTGGTGCGCGCCTTCGCCCACACGGTGGACGGACAGATGCAGACCTTCGCCGCCAAGGACGGCCGCTTCAACCGCGACACCTTCTTCGGCCAGGACCCTGAACTCGCGCGGCTGGCGCAGGGCATGAGCGACGAGCAGATCGACCGCCTGAAGCGCGGCGGGCACGACCTGGTGAAGATCCACGCCGCCTATGCCGCGGCGGCGGCGCACCGCGGCCAGCCCACCGTGATCCTGGCGCACACCAAGAAGGGCTATGGCATGGGCGCGGCCGGCCAGGGCCGCATGACCACGCACAGCCAGAAGAAGCTGGACGACGCCGCCCTCATCGAATTCCGCAACCGCTTCAACCTGCCGCTGAGCGACGCGCAGGCCACGCAGCTCGAATTCCTCAAGCCCGCCGAGGACAGCGCCGAGATGCGCTACCTGCACGAGCGCCGGCAGGCCCTGGGTGGCTACATGCCGCGGCGTGAATCGCAGGCGCCGCAACTGCCCGTGCCGCCGATCGCCAACTACGCGCAGTTCGCGGTGCAGGCCGGCGGCAAGGAGATGTCCACCACCATGGCCTTCGTGCGCCTCTTGGGCAACCTGCTCAAGGACCGCGAGCTGGGTCCCCGCATCGTCCCCATCGTGGCCGACGAGGCGCGCACCTTCGGCATGGCCAACCTGTTCAAGCAGGTGGGCATCTATTCCAGCGCGGGCCAGCACTACGAGCCGGAGGACATCGGCTCGGTGCTGTCCTACCGCGAGGCGCTGGACGGACAGATCCTGGAAGAGGGCATCAGCGAAGCCGGCGCCATTGCAAGCTGGACGGCGGCGGCCACCGCCTACAGCGTGCACGGCGTGCCCATGCTGCCCTTCTACATCTACTACTCCATGTTCGGCTTCCAGCGCGTGGGCGATGCGATCTGGGCCGCGGCGGACCAGCGCGCGCGGGGCTTCCTGCTGGGGGCCACCTCGGGCCGCACGACCCTGGGCGGCGAAGGCCTGCAGCACCAGGACGGCAGCAGCCACCTGGTGGCCGCCACCATCCCCAACTGCCGCGCCTGGGACCCGGCCTTCGCCGGCGAGATGGCGGTGATCCTGGACCACGGCATGCGCGAGATGCTGGTGGAGCAGCGCGACGTCTTCTACTACCTCACGCTGATGAACGAGAACTACGCGCAGCCGGACGTGGACGAGGCGGCGCGCGCGGGCATCGTGCAGGGGGGCTACCGCTTCGGCGTCTACGGCGAAGGCCCTGCGCAAGTGACGCTGCTGGGGTCGGGTGCCATCCTCACCGAAGTGATCGCCGCGGCGCGGCAGCTCGCGGCGGAGGGGACGTCCTGCGAGGTGGTCAGCGTGACCAGCTGGAGCGAGCTGTCCCGCGCGGGGGTGGAGGCCGAGCAACGCGCGCTGCAGGGCGACGTGGTGGAGCCGCCCTATGTGTGGCAGCTGCTGTCGGGGAGCGATGCGCCCATCGTCGCGGCCAGCGACTACGTCCGCGCGGTTCCCGAGTCGATTCGCGCCTTCGTGCCCGCGGGCCGGCGCCTGCTCACGCTGGGCACGGACGGCTTCGGGCGCAGCGACACGCGCGCGGCGCTGCGCAGGTTCTTCGGGGTCGATGCGCAGGCCGTCGCCACGGCGGCGCGGCACCTGCTCGGCAAGGCCTGAGCCTCAGCGCGCGGGCGCCACGCGCCAGACGGTGTTGCCCACGTCGTCGGCCACCAGCACCGCGCCGCGCGGGTCCACGGCGACGCCCACCGGGCGGCCGTAGGCCTTCTCGTCCGTACTGAGGAAGCCGGCCAGGAAGCTTCGCGGCGGGCCGCTGGGCCTCCCGTTCTCGAAGGGCACGAACACCACCTCGTAGCCGGATAGCGGCCGGCGGTTCCAGGAGCCGTGGTTCCCGATGAAGGCGCCGCGCGCGAAGGGTGCCGGCAGGCGCCCGTCGCTGAAGGCCAGGCCGAGGGGCGCCACGTGGTTGCCGAGCGCATAGTCGGGCACGCGGGCCTGTGCCACGCGCTCCGGCCGGGTAGGCTGCACGCGCGTGTCCACGTGCTGGCCCCAGTAGCTCCACGGCCAGCCGTAGAACGCACCTTCGCGCACGCTCGTGAGGTAGTCCGGCACCAGGTCGCTGCCCAGCTCGTCGCGTTCGTTCACCACGGTCCAGAGCATGCCGGTCTCGGGCTCCCAGCCCAGTCCATTGGGATTACGCAGTCCCTCGGCGAACAGGCGCTTGCCGCCACCGGGCAGCGCCACTTCCCAGATGGCCGCGCGGCCCTGTTCCTCCTCCATGCCGTGCTCGGCGATGTTGCTGTTCGAGCCGACGGTCGCGTACAGGCGCCGGCCGTCCCGGCTGGCGAGGATGTTCTTGGTCCAGTGGTGGTTTCTGCCGGCCGGAAGGTCAGTGACGTGCTCGGGCCTTGTCGCCGCGCGCAGCTCGCCCGCACGGTAGGGCACCCGCACGATGGCGTCGGCATTGGCGATGTAGAGCTGCTCGCCCACCAGCGCCATGCCGAAGGGCGAGCGCAGGCCGGACAGGAACACCGCGCGGGTCTCGGCCACGCCATCGCCATCCGCATCGCGCAGCAGGGTGATGCGGTCCGCGCTCGGCACGCCGGCGCCGGCCCACTTCATGACCAGGCGCATCGCCCAAGCCCGCAAGCCCCTGGATTGCGACTCGTCCGGCGGTGCGGGTTTGTTGCTTTCGGCGACCAGCACGTCCCCGTTGGGCAGCACATGCAGCCAGCGCGGGTGGTCCAACCCGCGTGCGAAGGCGGTCACGCGCCAGCCCGCCGGGGCCTGCGGCTGCATGCCGGTCGACCAGCCGCGGGCTGGCGCGATCTTGACGGTGGGAAGCAGGCCGGGCTCGGGCGGCGGCGGCAGCACCGGCGTGGGACCGACTGTGGCGCGCGGCGGCAGGCGGGCCATGTCACCGCAGGCGGCGACCGCAGCGGAAAGGCAAAGTGCGAGCACGGTCTGTCGGCGCATTCACCGAGTCTGCCGTTCGGCGGGCTGATGCGCCTGTAGGTGGGGACCGCACGCACGGTCGCGATGCGGGCGGGGCCGGCGCGGGTGGGGGCCGCGGTGCCGGGGCGCCTAAGATCGCAGCCATGCGCCATCCCTCTCGCTTCTGGGCCGACCTGACCACGCTGGACTTCGCCCGCCTGCAGGCATCCGCAGCCGCCGCCGACCTGGTGGCGGTGCTGCCGCTGGGCGCGACCGAGCAGCACGGGCCGCACCTGCCGCTGTGCGTGGACACCACGCTGGCCGACGGCGTGATCGCCGCCTGCCTGCCGCACCTGCCCGAGACGCTGGCCGCCCTGTTCCTCCCCACGCAATCCGTCGGCAAGAGCAACGAGCACCAGCGCTTTCCCGGCACGCTCACGCTATCGGCCGAGACCACGATGCGGCTGTGGACCGAGATCGGCGAATCGGTGGCGCGCGCGGGCGTTCGCAAGCTCGTGCTGTTCAATGCGCACGGCGGGCACGTGGGGCTGATGGACGTGGTGGCGCGCGAGCTGCGCACGCGCTGCGACATGATGGTCTGGTCCATCAACTGGTTCGGCCTGCCCCTCGGCGATGCGGTGCAGGGCCTGTTCGATGCGCGCGAACACCGCTTCGGCATCCACGCGGGCGACATCGAGACCTCCATGATGCTGTCCTTGCGGCCCGCGCTGGTGGACATGGCGCAGGCGCGCGATTTCCGCTCCAGCTCGCAGGACCGCGCGGAGCGCTTCGCCATCCTGGGCAACGGCAGCAGCGCCAAGCTCGGCTGGCAGATGCAGGACTACAACGCCATGGGCGCCGCGGGCAATGCCGCCGCAGCCACGCCGGAGAAAGGCCTGGCCGTCATCGAGGCCGCGGGGTTCCAGCTCGCGCAGGCGCTGCAGGAAATCGCCCAGCTTCCGCTCTCCACGCTGGTGGACCGGCCCGATCTGCCGGTGTAGGCGCCGAAGACGCTGCCGTCCTACGGTAGGGTGCGCGGCCGCCGATGGCGGACTGCGCGCCGCGCTCTAGATTGGGGCCGTACCGGCGTGTGCCGGCCTTCGATCCCGACAGGAGGGCAATGATGGCAACTGTTGCCGACGTGATGACCCGGGGTGTCCGCAGCCTCAAGCCCGAGGACAGCGTGGTGCAGGCCGCGCAGGCCATGGACGAACTCAACGTGGGCGTCATCCCGGTGTGCAAGGGGGACCGCCTCGTGGGCATGGTGACCGACCGCGACATCGTCGTGCGCGGCGTCTCCAGGGGCGTGAGCCTGCAGGACTGCAAGCTGTCCGACGTGATGAGCGGCCATGTGCGAACGGTGCGCGAGAACGACGACGTGGACGACGTGCTCGCCGAGATGTCCAGCGCCCAGATCCGCCGCATGCCCGTCGTGGACGCGAACGACATGCTGGTGGGCATCGTCTCGCTGGGCGATATCGCGGCCAAGGGCGGCGACGACGAAGCCGAAATCGGCATGTCGCTGGGCGACATTTCCGAGCCCGCGGAGCCGGACCGCTCCGGGGAGCGGTCCGCCAGCGCCGGCGCGGCCAAGCCCTAGCGGAACGCGAGCCATTAAGCTCGCCGCATGCGAATCGATTCATTGCGGCAGCGCCTGCGCGGGCTGGGGGCACTCCCCCGGCACGAGGAGCGCGTGCTGCGCCTGTGGTCGCAGGGCCTGCCGCAGGACGCGGGACGGCGCCGCATCCAGGACTTCCTGCCCCGCGCATTGCGCGAAGCACTGCCCGCCATCGAACGCGAGCTCGATGCGCTTGCCCGCCTGCACTCGGTCCATGCCGGCACCGATGGCTCCGAGCGCCTGCTGGTGTCGCTGGCCGACGGCGCCTCGGTCGAAAGCGTGCTGCTTCCCCGCGAGGGGCTGTGCGTGTCCACGCAGGTCGGCTGCGCCGTGGGCTGCGTGTTCTGCATGACCGGCCGTGGCGGGCTGCAGCGGCAGCTCGAAAGCGCCGAGATCGTCGCTCAGGTGGTGCTGGCCCGGGCGCGGCGGCGTGTGCGCAAGGTGGTGTTCATGGGCATGGGCGAGCCGGCGCACAACCTCGACAACGTGATGGAGGCCATCGAGCTCCTGGGCACGGCAGGCGGCATCGGCCACAAGAGCCTGGTGTTCTCCACGGTGGGCGACCCGCGCGTTTTCGAACGGCTGCCCCGCGGGCCGGTGAAGCCGGCACTGGCGCTGTCGCTGCACACGACGCAGGCTGCGCTGCGGGAAGAACTGCTGCCGCGTGCACCGCGGCTGGCGCCGGACGAACTGGTGCGCCTGGGCGAGGACTACGCGCGTGCGACGGGATATCCGATCCAGTACCAGTGGACCCTGATCGAAGGCGTGAACGACGGGGACGATGAAGTGGAGGCCCTGGCGCAGTTGCTGGCAGGCAAGTACGCCGTGCTGAACCTCATCCCCTTCAACAGCGTGGAAGGACTTGCATTCCGCCGTCCGGGTGGGGAGCGCGCGGCGCACATGGCGCGCACGCTGCACCGGCGGGGCATTCTGACCAAGTTGCGGCAGTCGGCCGGGCAGGACGTCGAGGCCGCTTGCGGTCAATTGCGGGTGCGGGTCCAGCCGCCCGCATCCCGCGTGATTCCGCTTCGCGCGCAGGCCTGAGCGAGCACACGAAGAGCGGGGTGACTGAACACCCCGCGACTTCTTCAGCGCGTCGAGGACGAGCTCTTGTTGGCACTCCCGTTGGCCCGGTTCTGGCTGCGCGCCTGGCCGCCCTTGCGGCCGGCTTCGCGCGCTTCCTCGGAACTGAACTCGTGGGCCGTGCCCTTCTCGTGGGCCGCGCGGCCCCCCTGGCTGGCGATCTCGCGTTGACGCTGCGGATCCATGGAGGCAAAGCCTCGGTTGGAGCTGCCGGTCTTGCCGCCTTGGTTGCTGGATGCCATGTGGTACTCCTTGGATGACGTGGGTTGGTTTCTCCATGACCGGCGCCGCATCGGATACCGGCCACGGGTGCCATTGAGCGATTGCACAGGCTGCGCGCTCGTCAGGATGGCTACTAGAGCTTCGTAGGACGGAACCCCGCGCTCCGAGAGGACGCGCCCTGCATTTTTCGGCCTGATCAGATGGGCTCGAGCTGGGCGGACTGGAGGCGTTGCAGCAGGGCACGTGCCTCCTCGGACACTGCGGTCGCGGCTCCGTTCTCGCGCAGGCTGGCCAGCAGGCGCTCGATGTTCCCCGCGTGCGGCAGTACGGGGCCGAGGAAGCGGGGCGTGGCTCCCTTGGCGATGAGCAGAGTCGGAAACGTCTCGACGTCGTAGTCGGCCACCGCGTCGGCCTGGTCCTCGATGTCCACCCAGGCGAAGCGCACCTGCGGGTGAGCACGTGCGAGCGCCTCCAGGGGGGCGCGCCATTCGCGGCAGGTGCCGCACCAGTCGGCGCACAGGCAGATCACCTGCCAGGCATCGTCGGCCGGCGCGGGCGGGAGGGAAGGCGTGTCGTTCATGGGGCGGGTGCGGGATGGCGTCGTGGTCAGGTGTAGGTGACCCAGTCCCGGTAGGCGGCCGCGTCCAGGTGCGCAACGCTGTTGTAGCTCACCAGCATGTGCCGCTTCGGCGTGAACGCGAACTCGGTGATCGAGGTATTGCGGATGCGCAGGTTCAACTCGATGGTGGTCTCGGGGGGCGTGTGCAGCACGTGACCCACGGCAGTGGCGATCGGGCCGCCGCTGCTGACGATCAGAACGTTCTGGCCGTAGTGCTGCGCGCGCACGTGGTCCAGCGCGCCGGCCACGCCCGCGACGAAATCCGTGTACGTGGGCATGCCCTGCGGATGGGCGTCGCCCGCCATCCAGCGCGCGAGCCCGTCGCGCAGCAGGCGGAAGTGATGGCGGTATTTCTCGGGCGTGTCCGGCCGCTCCAGCGGGTCCGGGTGGATGGCGGCGATCACGGCCTGGCTGTCGTATTCGTTCAGGCCGTCCCAGGACAGGTGGTCGCCGGCGTGGCGCATGCCTTCCAGGATGCCGGCCAGCGTCTGCTTGTGGCGGCGCAGCGTCCCGGCGATCAGGCCATCGAAACGCAGGCCGCGTTCGGCAAAGTACTCGCCCAGCCGCACGCTCTGGCGATGGCCGAGCTCGCTGAGCTGGTCGTAGTCGTCGGCGCCGAAGGAGGCCTGCCCGTGGCGAACGAGGTAGAGCGTGCCCATCTCAGAGCCTCACCGTGCCCTCGATGCAGCCGACGCAGTCGCCGCCGATCCAGGTGGTGCCGGCGGCGTCGCGTTCGACGTGCACGCGCCCGGCCCGTCCGAGGGCCGTGCCCTGGCTGGCGATGTAGCGCGCGGGCGCGAGGCCGTCGCCGATGAGCCACTGGGCCAGTGCCGCGTTCAGGCTTCCGGTCACCGGGTCTTCGGCGAATCCGCCCGGCCCGGGAAAGAAGGCCCGGACCTCGAAGGCGCATTCGCTGCCGGCGGCATGCGCCCCGGCGACGCCGACGAATCGTTCGCCCAGCACCACAGGGTCGGGGCGCAGGTCGAGCACCCGTGCGGCCGAGCGCAGCAGCAGGGCTCGCCATCCCGGGCCGTTGTCGCACCAGGCATGCGCCACGACCTCGTCACGGGCCAGGCCCAGGCCGCGGGCGAGCACCTCGGCCTCCTCCTCCGGCAGCGGGCCGCTGCGCAGCAGGGGCGGGGCGCCGAACGCGAGCCGCGCGCCGTCGCGCCGCAGCCGCACCAGCCCGGCGCCGCACTCCTGCACCACGAACTCGCCGCGCGGCGTGCCACCGGCCTGCAGCCAGGCATGGCAGCTTCCCAGCGTGGGGTGGCCGGCGAAGGGCAGCTCGCGGCCCGGGCAGAAGATGCGGACCTTGTAGTCGGCCTGCGGATCTTCCGGAGGCAGCAGGAAAGTGGCCTCGGACAGGTTCGTCCAGTCCGTGAAGGCCTGCATGGCCTCGGTGCTCAGGCCACGGCCGTCCAGGACCACGGCGAGCGGGTTGCCGCGATAGGGCCTGTCGGTGAAGACGTCGATCTGCTGGAAGGGGCGGCTGGTGGTCATGGGGCGGGTGTCATCACGGGCGTTGGTCCGGCCGGCGTTCACACGGCCAGCATCCAGGCGGCCGTGAGCAGCAGCACCAGCGCGAGGATGCGGTTGAACCAGAGCAGCCGGCGCCCCTGCGCAAGGAAGTCGCGCAGCAGCGAGCCGGCCAGCGCATAGACGAAGTTGCTGGTGAAGGCGAAGGCGATCATGAGCGCGCACACGATCGCCAGCCGCTGGCCCGGATTCGCCGCCGGGGCGCCGCCGGCGTTGACCACCCACCCGGCGGTCAGGGTGAGCGCCAGCATCCAGGCCTTGATGTTGATGAACTGCAGTCCCACACCTTGCGGGAAGCTCACGTCGAGCTGGCTCCCCTCGAGGGGCGCGAGGGTGGCCTGGCGCGCGAGCTTCCAGGCCAGCCAGACGAGGTAGGCAACGCCCGCCAGCTTGACGGTCCAGCGCAGTGCCGGAACCCCCGTGACGATGGCGCCCAGCCCCAGGCCGCAGGCGAGCATGAGCAGCGTCCAGCCCGTGGGCACGGCCAGGCAGAAGCGCAGTGCGCGCCGCAGCCCGTGGTTGGCGGCCAGGGCCGTGGAGAGCGTGGTGTTGGGGCCTGGCGAGAAGCTCATGGCGCTGCAGAACACCAGCAGCGCGGTCAGTTCGGTGGCGTTCATGGACACAGGACGGCGGGCATGCGCCGACTGTAAACGCCACGCGCCCTACAGCATTTCCTCGGGCGCGAGCGGCCCCAGCAGCTTAACGAGCAGGCGCAAGGACCAGCTGGCCAGCGGCTCGGTCCGTTCATCGCCGAAGGCGGCCCCCGGCGGCGCGCGCCAGACCAGGACGCCGTCCTCCACGGTGACACGGTAGGCGCCGCGTGCGATGGTGGACTCGATGAGCCGAGCGCCTTGCTGCGCGAGCCGCGTGCTGCGAATGAGCAGGGCGACCTCACTGTTCTGGAGCTGGGAGCGCAGGTCGAGGTTCATGGATCCGAGCACGTTCAGGCGGCGGTCGATCAGCACGGCCTTGGAATGGAGGCTGGCCCGCGAACTCAGGCCCTTGGAGCCGCCGATGCCGAACCCGCTGCCCGCGCTCGCGCCTTCGGCGGACACGTCGGCACGCATCTCGTGCAACTGCACGCCGAGCGCGATGAGGTCGGGTCGGTAGCGGGCATAACCCGCGTGCGCGGCGGGCGCATCGTTGGAAGCGAGCGAGTTGGTCAGGACCCGGACCGCGATGCCGCGGGCACGCAGCTCGGCGAAGGTGTCCATCATCTGGCGCCCGGGAACGAAGTAGGGCGAGATGATCAGCACTTCCTGCCGGGCCTCGCGCATCAGGCCGAGGAGGCCATCGACCACGGTCTCCTGCGCGCCCGCTTCCTCGTCGGCGGACAGCTTGCCGGGCTTGTCGACAAGCAGCACGGAGGGCGCCCAGACCAGCGGCACGCGAGCCAGGTCCATGGGAGCCCTGCGCACGCTCGCGATCTCCGACGCATCCACTCCGGGGAGGACGGCGCCGGCGGGCGCGTCGGGAGCGCTGCGCGCGAGGCCTTGCTCGCGGAGCCGTTCGAGGTCCTTCGGCGAGAGCAGCGAATCCATCGGGTAGGCCAGCTCGTCGTTCCAGTAGCGGTCGAAGCTGGCGGACATGTCGCGCACGATCCGGCCGGCGGCCAGCACGTCGAGGTCCACGAAGTTGCTCTTCTCGTCGCTGCCGAAGTAGGCGTCGCCCAGGTTGCGGCCGCCCGTGATGCCCCAGGCGTTGTCGGCGATGAAGAGCTTGTTGTGCATCCGCTTCTGGATGCGGTCCATGTCGTGCAGCGATCCGACGATGCGTGCGACGAAGGAACTGCGCGGCCCCGGCAGTGGATTGAACAGGCGGATGGCGATGTTCGGCTCCAGCCCCAGTCGCAGAACCTGGGCGTCCTTGCCGGCCGTGTTGAAGTCGTCGAGCAGGAGTCGCACCCGCACGCCCCGCTGCGCGGCTTGGCGGATGCGCTGGAGCAGCAGCTCCGTGCTCGCGTCCGCATGAACGGCGTAGTACTGCAGGTCCAGGGTGTGCCGAGCGGACTCGATGAGCGCGAGCCGACTGGTCAAAGCCGCATCGACGCTGTCCAGCAGGTGGAAACCGGAATCGCTGCGGGCAGCGGCGGCGTTGCGGCGCTGGGAGGTGAGCTGGCCCAGCGGCGTTTGGCCGGGTGCCGACCAGGCCTGGCTCGGCGTGCGCACCACGTCGGAAGGAAGACTGGCGCAGGCACTGCCCATGGCGGCGCACGTCAGCAGTGCGAGCACGCGCGCCAGATGCCAGCCTCGGGACCAACGAGCGTTTGGCGGGGCGGGAGTCGGCGCAAGCATGTTGCGGCCACTGTAGCCACGACCGCGGCTCGGCAGTGGCGCCCAGGGTCAGCCGTAGCCGCGACCCCGTGCGGGAAAAATGCGCTTACAGGGTGCCCAGCGAATCCCAACGCTCGAGTGCGGCCATCAAGGCTTCCTCGATCTCTGCACTGCGCGCCGCGAGCTGCGCAGCCCGTGCCCCATCGGTTCGGTAGAGGGAGCCGTCCGTCAGGGCGTCGGAGATCGACCGCTGCTCATCTTCCAAGGCTTCGATCAAGCCGGGAAGCGCATCGAGTTCGCGCTGCTCCTTGTAGCTCAGCTTGCGCTTCGCGCCCGGTCGCGGCTCCTGCGGCGGTGGGGGCTGTGGGGACTCGCGGGTTGCCGCGGCTGCCTTCGGCTGGGCGGCGGCTCGAGCGCGCCGGGACTGCGTCAGCCAGTCCTCGACGCCGCCTTCATATTCGCGCCAGACGCCCTCGCCTTCGTAGGCGATGGTGCTGGTCACCACATTGTCCAGGAAGCTGCGATCGTGGCTGACCAGGAACACCGTGCCTTCGTGGGCCTGCAACAGGTCCTCCAGCATCTCGAGGGTGTCGATGTCCAGGTCGTTGGTCGGCTCGTCAAGCACCAGCACGTTGGCCGGCCGTGCGAACAGCCGGGCCAGGAGGAGGCGGTTGCGCTCGCCGCCCGAGAGCGAGCGGATCGGCGAGCCTGCGCGTGCCGGCGAAAAGAGGAAGTCGCCCAGGTAGCTCTTGACGTGCTTGCGCTTGGCGCCGATCTCGATCCACTCGCTGCCCGGGCTGATGAAATCCTCCAGGGTCGCGTCCAGATCGAGCGCCTCGCGCATCTGGTCGAAGTAGGCAACCTGCAGCTTGGTCCCGAGCCGAACCTGCCCGGAATCGGGCGCGAGCTCGCCAAGAATCAGCTTGAGCAGCGTCGTCTTCCCGGCGCCGTTGGGCCCGATGAGCCCGACCTTGTCACCGCGCAGCAGGGTGGCCGAGAAGCCATCGATCACCTGACGCGAGCCGAAGGCCTTGCGCACGTCCGTGAGCTCCGCAACGAGCTTGCCGCTCGGCAGTCCGGCCGCGACCTCCATGTGGACCTGCCCCACGGCCGAGCGGCGTGCCGCCCGGGCCGCTCGCAGCCGGCCGAGGCGACTGATGCGCCCCTGCGCGCGTGTGCGGCGCGCCTCCACGCCCTTGCGGATCCAGGCTTCTTCCTCGACCAGCAGCTTGTCGGCCTTGGCGGTCACCACGGCCTCCTGCGCGAGTTGCTCCTCCTTGAGAATCTGGTAGCGGCTGAAATTGCCGGGGTAGGACCTGAGCTTGCCCCGGTCGAGCTCGACGATGCGCGTGGCCACTCGATCAAGAAAGGCGCGGTCGTGCGTGATGGTCAGCACGCTCCCCTTGAAGGCGAGCAGCAGGTCCTCCAACCACTCGATCGATTCCAGGTCCAGATGGTTGGTGGGTTCGTCCAGCAGGAGAACATCGGGCTTGGCGACGAGGGCCTGCGCGAGCGCGACGCGCTTGCGCGACCCACCGGACAGCGCCCCGACCGTGGCCTGGGAATCCAGCCCGAGGCGATCGAGCGTCTCGTCCACGCGCTGGCGCCAGTTCCAGCCATCCAGCGCCTCGATCCGGCGCTGCAGCTCGTCCAGTCGGTCGTCTTCACGCTGGTAACGGTCGATGAGGTCGAGCACCGGTGCCAGGCCGGCGCTCACGGCGTCAAAGACGGTGCTGGATGCGTCGAGCACCGGCTCCTGCGCGACATACGCCGTTCGCACTCCCTGCTGCCACTGCAGCGAGCCGTCGTCTAGCTTCTCCTGGCCGGCAATGATCTTCAGCAGCGAGGTCTTGCCGGTCCCGTTCCGCCCGATGAGCCCCACCCGTTCCCCCGCAGACAGGGCCAAGGCAGCGCCGTCCAGAAGCGGCACGTGGCCATAGGCGAGATGAGCGTCGATGAGGGTGAGCAGGGCCATGGGGAACAGGTTGAAGCAAGGCCTGGAGGTTATCCGGCACGCCAGCACGCGAGCGGCGTGCTCGGCCGGATTTTTGCGCAAGCTCTTGTGAGCAGCGAGATTTCCGGTATAGAATGCAAGGCTTCGCTGATCGCAGGCTGCTGGGGGTACCTGGGCAGCTGGTGGAGGTG
>NZ_SMLL01000011.1:2500-5719 GCF_004681965.1 Ramlibacter rhizophilus
ATAACGCGCGAGGTGAGAGACCTCGCGATTCCTTGATTGACTTGTGTACTTCCCGTGCTGGGCCGTGAGGCTCGGGTCCGGAGGGGTCAAAGTTATAGGGTCAAGTGAATAAGAGCATGTGGTGGATGCCTTGGCGATGATAGGCGACGAAGGACGTGATAGCCTGCGATAAGCCTCGGGGAGCTGGCAAATAAGCTTTGATCCGGGGATTTCCGAATGGGGAAACCCACCTGCAAGGGTATCGCATGATGAATACATAGTCATGCGAGGCGAACCGGGTGAACTGAAACATCTCAGTAGCTCGAGGAAAAGACATCAACCGAGATTCCGAAAGTAGTGGCGAGCGAAATCGGAGGAGCCTGCTAGTGATAGCACGGGACTTAGCAAAACGGTCTGGAAAGACCGGCCATAGCGGGTGATAGCCCCGTATGCGAAAAGACCTGTGTGGTACTGAGCTAGCGAAAAGTAGGGCGGGACACGTGAAATCCTGTCTGAAGATGGGGGGACCATCCTCCAAGGCTAAATACTCATCATCGACCGATAGTGAACTAGTACCGTGAGGGAAAGGCGAAAAGAACCCCGGGAGGGGAGTGAAATAGATCCTGAAACCGCATGCTTACAAAAAGTCGGAGCCCTTCGGGGTGACGGCGTACCTTTTGTATAATGGGTCAGCGACTTACATTCAGTGGCAAGGTTAACCGAATAGGGAAGCCGCAGGGAAACCGAGTCCGAACAGGGCGTTCAGTCGCTGGGTGTAGACCCGAAACCAAGTGATCTATCCATGGCCAGGATGAAGGTGCCGTAACAGGTACTGGAGGTCCGAACCGACTAGTGTTGCAAAACTAGCGGATGAGCTGTGGATAGGGGTGAAAGGCTAAACAAACTTGGAAATAGCTGGTTCTCTCCGAAAACTATTTAGGTAGTGCCTCACGTATTACCTTCGGGGGTAGAGCACTGTTTTGGCTAGGGGGTCATGGCGACTTACCAAACCAAGGCAAACTCCGAATACCGAAGAGTACAGCGTGGGAGACAGAGCACCGGGTGCTAACGTCCGGACTCAAGAGGGAAACAACCCAGACCGCCAGCTAAGGTCCCTAAAATTGGCTAAGTGGGAAACGAAGTGGGAAGGCTAAAACAGTCAGGATGTTGGCTTAGAAGCAGCCATCATTTAAAGAAAGCGTAATAGCTCACTGATCGAGTCGTCCTGCGCGGAAGATGTAACGGGGCTAAGCCAGTTACCGAAGCTGCGGATGTGCGCGCAAGCGTACGTGGTAGGAGAGCGTTCTGTAAGCCTGTGAAGGTGGCTTGTAAAGGCTGCTGGAGGTATCAGAAGTGCGAATGCTGACATGAGTAGCGTTAAAGCGGGTGAAAAGCCCGCTCGCCGTAAGCGCAAGGTTTTCTACGCAACGTTCATCGGCGTAGAGTGAGTCGGCCCCTAAGGCGAGGCAGAGATGCGTAGCTGATGGGAAACAGGTCAATATTCCTGTACCGATGTGCAGTGCGATGTGGGGACGGAGAAGGTTAGCTCAGCCGGGTGTTGGATGTCCCGGTTCAAGCCTGTAGTCGTGCCTGGTAGGTAAATCCGCCGGGCTTAGATGAGGGGTGATAACGAGGCGGCTTGCCGCCGAAGTGAGTGATACCCTGCTTCCAGGAAAAGCCACTAAGCTTCAGCTGCACACGACCGTACCGCAAACCGACACTGGTGCGCGAGATGAGTATTCTCAGGCGCTTGAGAGAACTCGGGAGAAGGAACTCGGCAAATTGACACCGTAACTTCGGAAGAAGGTGTGCCGCAAGTCGGTGAAGTCCCTCGCGGACGGAGCCAAAAGCGGTTGCAAAAAATCGGTGGCTGCGACTGTTTAATAAAAACACAGCACTCTGCAAACACGAAAGTGGACGTATAGGGTGTGACGCCTGCCCGGTGCTGGAAGATTAAGTGATGGGGTGCAAGCTCTTGATCGAAGTCCCAGTAAACGGCGGCCGTAACTATAACGGTCCTAAGGTAGCGAAATTCCTTGTCGGGTAAGTTCCGACCTGCACGAATGGCGTAACGATGGCCACACTGTCTCCTCCCGAGACTCAGCGAAGTTGAAATGTTTGTGATGATGCAATCTCCCCGCGGAAAGACGGAAAGACCCCATGAACCTTTACTGTAGCTTTGTATTGGACTTTGAACGGATCTGTGTAGGATAGGTGGGAGGCTTTGAAGCCTGGTCGCTAGATCAGGTGGAGCCAACGTTGAAATACCACCCTGGTGCGTTTGAGGTTCTAACCTAGGCCCGTTATCCGGGTCGGGGACAGTGCATGGTAGGCAGTTTGACTGGGGCGGTCTCCTCCCAAAGCGTAACGGAGGAGTTCGAAGGTACGCTAGTTACGGTCGGACATCGTGACGATAGTGCAATGGCATAAGCGTGCTTAACTGCGAGACTGACAAGTCGAGCAGATGCGAAAGCAGGACATAGTGATCCGGTGGTTCTGTATGGAAGGGCCATCGCTCAACGGATAAAAGGTACTCTGGGGATAACAGGCTGATACCGCCCAAGAGTTCATATCGACGGCGGTGTTTGGCACCTCGATGTCGGCTCATCTCATCCTGGGGCTGTAGCCGGTCCCAAGGGTATGGCTGTTCGCCATTTAAAGAGGTACGTGAGCTGGGTTTAAAACGTCGTGAGACAGTTTGGTCCCTATCTTCCGTGGGCGCTGCAGATTTGAGGAAGCCTGCTCCTAGTACGAGAGGACCGGAGTGGACGCACCTCTGGTGTACCTGTTGTCACGCCAGTGGCATTGCAGGGTAGCTAAGTGCGGAAGAGATAACCGCTGAAAGCATCTAAGCGGGAAACTCGTTCCAAGATGAGATCTGCCGGGGCCTCGAGCCCCCTGAAGAGTCGTTCTAGACCAGGACGTTGATAGGTCGGGTGTGGAAGCGCAGCAATGCGTTAAGCTAACCGATACTAATTGCTCGTGCGGCTTGACCCTATAACTTTGATCATTGATCAAGGCGTATGCCCAAGGGTTGAACGCAATCAAATAAAAGCTGATTGGCTCTATGAATTGGTCTTCTTGACCCCGTCAAGACGACAACAAGTTATGCCTGATGATCATAGCGAGGTGGTACCACTCCTTCCCATCCCGAACAGGACAGTGAAACGCCTCTGCGCCGATGATAGTGCGGATTCCCGTGTGAAAGTAGGTCATCGTCAGGCTATTAATCCAGCCCAA
>NZ_SMLL01000012.1 GCF_004681965.1 Ramlibacter rhizophilus
ACGACGCCGGCGCCGACGGTCTTGCCACCTTCGCGGATGGCAAAGCGCAGGCCTTCTTCCATGGCGATCGGGTTGATCAGCTTGACGGTGATCGTCACGTTGTCGCCGGGCATGACCATTTCCTTGTCCTTGGGCAGCTCGATGGCGCCGGTGACGTCGGTCGTGCGGAAGTAGAACTGCGGACGGTAGTTGTTGAAGAACGGCGTGTGGCGGCCGCCCTCGTCCTTGCTCAGCACGTACACCTCGGCCGTGAAGTGCGTGTGCGGCTTGATCGAGCCGGGCTTGCACAGCACCTGGCCGCGCTCGACGTCCTCGCGCTTGGTGCCGCGCAGCAGGATGCCCACGTTGTCACCGGCCTGGCCCTGGTCCAGGAGCTTGCGGAACATCTCCACGCCCGTGCAGGTCGTCTTGACCGTCGGCTTGATGCCCACGATCTCGATTTCCTCGCCGACCTTGACCACGCCGCGCTCGACGCGGCCCGTGACCACCGTGCCGCGGCCCGAGATCGAGAACACGTCTTCCACCGGCATCAGGAACGCACCGTCCACCGCGCGCTCGGGCGTGGGGATGTAGCTGTCCAGCGCCTCGGCCAGCTTCATGATGGCCTGCTCGCCCAGCTCGCCCTTGTCGCCTTCCAGCGCCAGCTTGGCCGAGCCCTTGACGATGGGCGTGTCGTCGCCCGGGAAGTCGTACTTGGACAGCAGCTCGCGCACTTCCATCTCGACGAGCTCCAGCAGCTCGGCGTCGTCGACCATGTCGCACTTGTTCAGGAAGACGATGATGTAGGGCACGCCCACCTGGCGGGCCAGCAGGATGTGCTCGCGCGTCTGCGGCATCGGGCCGTCGGCGGCCGAGCACACCAGGATGGCGCCGTCCATCTGGGCGGCACCGGTGATCATGTTCTTGACGTAGTCGGCGTGGCCCGGGCAGTCCACGTGGGCGTAGTGGCGGTTGGCCGTCTCGTACTCGACGTGGGCCGTGTTGATCGTGATGCCGCGCGCCTTCTCCTCGGGCGCCGCGTCGATCTGGTCATAGGCCTTGGCTTCGCCGCCGAACTTGGCCGACAGGATCGTGGTGATCGCCGCCGTCAGCGTCGTCTTGCCGTGGTCCACGTGACCGATCGTGCCCACGTTCACGTGCGGCTTGGTCCGCTCGAATTTTCCTTTTGCCAT
>NZ_SMLL01000002.1 GCF_004681965.1 Ramlibacter rhizophilus
TGCACCTCGGCCTGCCCGCCCAGCTTGCCCTCGGTGCCCACCTCGCGCGCCACGCGCGTGACTTCCGCGGCGAAGGTGCCGAGCTGGCGCACCATGCGGTTGATGATGGTGGCCGTGCGCAGGAACTCGCCCTGCAGCGCCCTGCCCTCGGCTTCCAGCGCCATCGACTTGGACAGGTCACCCTGCGCCACCGCGCCGATCACCCGGGCCACTTCCGAAGTGGGGTGCACCAGGTCGGCCATGAGGGAGTTGATGCAGTCCACCTGCTCGCGCCAGAAGCCCGCCGCGTGCGCCATCTGCGCGCGCTCCTTGAGCTTGCCTTCCTTGCCCACCACGCGCGACAGGCGCGACAGCTCGCGCGCCATGCGCAGGTTCTCGTCCACCACGTCGTTGAAGGCATCGGCGACCTTGCCGTACACGCCGGGCCAGTCCTGGGGCAGGCGCGCCTCGGGGTCGCCCTTCTTGAGGCGCTGCAGGGCGGCAAGACCCATGCGGGTGCGCTCGTTCGCACGCTCGGTCTGCTCGATCAGCACGTTGACGGCCGCGACGTCGTCGAGCCAGAAGCCCATGAGGCGGTCCTCCGGCAGGCGCCGGGGCTCGCTGCCGCCGGCAACATTGGCCTGCAGGCCACGCAGGCGGTGCGAAGAGCGGGCCGTCTGGGCCACCAGCTCGTTGAATTCGGCAGCGATGCGGCCGTGGATGCCGCCCCAGTCGGTCGGCAGGCTCACGCCGCTGTCACCCCGGCGGAACGCCCCCAAGGCCTGGAGGATCGCCGCCAGCTCGCGTTCGCGCCAGTCGGCAGGGTCCCGCTTCGCCACTACTTCCATACCTCGATCCTTGTCCTGAGCGCCGCCTGACGACAGCGCGCGGTGGAGGTTAGTGACTTCACGGTCGCATCACAAGCCGAAGAGGCTACGGATGAGCCGGAAGTGCCCTGCTGGCGCGGCATGTAGGCCGGCGCCTACCCCAACAGGAGGCGCAGGCCGACAGGCGTGACGGCTGCCGCTTGCAGCCGGCGCAGGCGCCGGGATGACGCGCCGGAAGGAAAAAAGCCGCCCGAAGGCGGCTTGGTGGCTGACGCGGAAAACGCCGATCAGTTCATCGGGGTCTTCTCACCCTTCTTGTAGGTGTAGAGCGTGGTGGCCGGGTTCTTCAGCTCACCGTTGGGCTCGAAGGCGATGTTGGCCGTGACGCCCTTGTAGCTGGTCTTGCCCAGGTGGGGGATGTAGTCCTTCGGGTTGGTGGAGTTGGCGCGCTTCATGGCGTCGACCAGCACGAAGGTGGCGTCGTAGGTGTAGGGGCTGTACACCTGGAACTGGCCGGGGAACTTGGCGTCGTACTTCTTCTTCCACTCGGCGCCGCCGGGCATCTTGTCGATGGACGAGCCGCCCACGGCGCAGATGACGTTCTCCAGCGTCTTGGCACCGCCGGCGAGCTTGGCGATTTCCGAGGTGCAGATGCCGTCGCCGCCGAAGTACTTCACGTTCGTCATGCCCAGCTGCTCCATCTGGCGCAGCATCGGGCCGGCTTGCGGGTCCATGCCGCCAAAGAAGATGGCGTCGGGGTTCTTGGACTTGATGGCCGTGAGGATGGCCATGAAGTCGGTGGCCTTGTCGGTCGTGAACTGCTGGTCCACCACCTGCATGCCCTTCTTCTGGGCGGTCTGCTTGAAGACGTCGGCCACGCCTTGCCCATAAGCGGTGCGGTCATCGATGATCGCGACCTTCTTGAGCTTGAGCGTGTCCGCTGCATGCAGTGCCAGCGCGGCGCCCAGGGCGTTGTCGTTGGCGATGATGCGGTAGGTGGTCTTGTAGCCGGGCTTGGTCAGGGCCGGGTTGGTGGCCGCACCCGTGACGTGCGGGATGCCGCAGTCGTTGTAGACCTTGGAGGCCGGGATGGTGGTGCCGGAGTTCAGGTGGCCCACGACGCCCGCGACGCGCGAGTCGCACAGCTTCTGGGCGGCGGCCGTGCCCTGCTTCGGGTCGGCGGCGTCGTCCTCGGCCTGGATCTCGAACTTGACCGGCTTGCCGCCGATGCGCAGGTTCTGCTTGTTCAGGTCCTCGATGGCCATGCGCACGCCGTTCTCGTTGTCCTTGCCGTAGTGCGCCTGGGCACCCGACATGGGAGCGACGTGGCCGATCTTCACGACCTGGGCGTCTTGCGCCGAGGCGATGGCGGCGACCGCGGCCAGGGTGGCGGCCACGGACAGTTTCATCTTCATTTGCATGGGTTCTAACCTCCAGATGGGAAATAGGTTGAGTTCAGGTTTCTCAACCGGGGGAACATATCGCAATTCCCGCGCCAGCAGCCTAGAGGAAAGCCTAGGTAGGGACGTCCCGGAGCCGTTCGAAGACCCAGCCGCAATCCGCTCAGGATTTCGCGGCCGCCTGCTCGGCCAGGGCCTGCGTCACGGCCAGGCGCACCTCTTCTTCGATCTCCTGGCGCAGTCGCGGACCGAGCGCGCGCGTCTGCTCCACCACCAGGGAGGCGACCGCCTCGCGCAGCCGCTGGTCGAGCTCGGCGTCGATGCGCTGCATGACCCGCTGCACGATGCGCTCCTCGGCGCTGGCCGGCGCGCTGGCGAAGACCTGTTGCGGCCCGGGCTCCACCACCTCGGTGAGAGTGGGCACGTTGCGGGGCACGGGACGCGTGGTCATGACGCGGCCTGCCCCAGGTCATGGCGCTGGATGGCAAGGCCCTGGTCGGCGTAGCGCTTCCAGCGCCTGCGGGCCCGCTGCCGCTCGTCCTCGTCCAGCGCCACCACCTCGATGACGCGCTCGAACTGCTCGAAGCCTTCCGGCACCTCGTCCCCGAGGTTGACCAGCACGTCGCGGTGCGGCGCCATCAAAGGCGCTCCGCTCAGCACGATGGGGCTGTGTCGCAACACCGCCTCGGAAGCGCCCGGCAGCCGGCAGTGCGGCAGGAAGTCGGTGGCAGAGAAGGTCCAGAGGGCGGTGTCGAGTTCGTCCAGCGTCTCGTCGCCGGCGGCGACGACCACCGTGGCACCCCCGGCAGTGGCCTTGCGCAGCAGCCGGCAGGCATAGGCCAGCCGCCCGGGCGCGTTGAAGTGGAAGGCGACCTGCGTCATGTTCCCCGGGCGCCACCCTGCGCCGTGGCCCGGCTGCGCGCGGCGCGGGCCGGCTTGTCGCGCTTGGCCGCGGGCCGTGCGGCCTTGCTGGCCCTATCGGCTGCCTTGCCGGCCTTGGGCACGGGGGCCGGTCGATGCTGCGCCTGCCCGAGCAGGTATTGCACCAGCAGGCCCACGGGCCGGCCGGTCGCGCCCTTGGCGGCGCCGCCCTTCCAGGCGGTGCCGGCGATGTCCAGGTGCGCCCAGGGCGCCTTGCCCGCGAAACGCTGGAGGAACTTGGCGGCCGTCACCGCGCCCGCAGGACGGCCACCCACGTTGGCGACGTCGGCGAAATTGGACTTGAGCGACTCGCCGTACTCCTCGTCCAAGGGCATGCGCCAGCAGGGGTCGAGCGCGACCTCGCCGGCCGACTGCAGCGCCTGGGCGAGGCCCTCGTCGCTGCAGAAGAGGCCGCTGCGCACGCCACCGAGCGCAATGACGCACGCGCCGGTGAGGGTGGCGATGTCGATGACCGCGCGCGGCTTGAAGCGCTCGGCATAGCTCAGTGCGTCGCAAAGAATGAGGCGGCCTTCGGCGTCGGTATTGAGGACCTCGATGGTCTGGCCGCTCAGGCTGGTGACCACGTCGCCCGGCTTGAAGGCACGGCCGCTGGGCATGTTCTCGCAGGCGGGGATCAGGCCGACCACGTTCAGGGCCGGCTTGAGCTCGGCCAGCGCGCGGAACGTTCCCAGCACGCTGGCGGCGCCGCCCATGTCGAACTTCATCTCGTCCATCTCGGGCGCGGGTTTGATCGAGATGCCGCCGCTGTCGAAGGTGATGCCCTTGCCGATGACGACCACGGGCGCCTCCGAGGCGGCCGCGCCCTGGTACTTCAGGACAATGAATCGCAGCGGCTCCTCCGAGCCCTGGGCGACCGCCATGAACGATCCCATGCCGGCCTTGGCCACTTCCTTGGGACCGAGCACCTCGCACTGGAAGCCGCCGGCCTTGGCCATGCGCTTGGCCTCCTCGCCCAGGCGGGTGGGGGTGGCCATGTTCGGCGGGAGGTTGCCCAGTTCGCGTGCCAGCTCGATGCCGGTGGCCGCGCCGCGGGCCGCGGTGAAATCGTCCTGGCAGGCCGCCGCATCGGCGCAGCCGATGACCACCTTCTCGATCTCCCGCGATTCGGGCTTGGACTTGGTGGAGGTATAGACGTAACTGGCTTCGGCGGCCGCGGCAACGGCGGCGCGCACCGCATGCGCCCCCGCCTCGCGCGGCAGGCAGACCACCAGGCGCCTGACGGCGGCGCTGCGCAGCGAGGCCGCCACCGCATGCACCGCGGCATGTACGCGGCGGGCGCTGCCGTCGCCGCAGCCGGCGAGGATCACGCGGGGCGATGCGATGTCGGCGGGGCGCCAGGCCTGCAGCGTCTTGCCCGGCTTGGCCTCGAACACCTTGGACTTGATGGCATCGGCGGCGAGCCGGGAGAGCGCATCGGCGCCCGGCTTGAACCCCTCCTCGACCAGGACCACCAGGGCGTCGCCCTTTTCGTTCGCCGCACCGGCCCAGTCCAGGGTCTTGAGTTCGAAGTCCATAATGCCTTGTTGTTTCGCCACTGCCTTTGCGCGTCGATGTTATTCCATTCCTCCGTCCGCAAGGAGCTCGCCAGAAGCTTCGGCGCGACGCTGGTGGTGCTGATCACCATCGTCATGACCATGACCCTGATCCGCACGCTGAGCCAGGCCAGCCGCGGCAGCGTGAACCCGCAGGAGGTGCTCATGGTCATGGGCTACACGGTGCTCGGCTACCTGGCGCCGCTGCTCGCCCTGTCGCTCTTCGTCGCCATCGTCGCAGTGCTGTCGCGCATGTGGCGGGACAGCGAGATGGTGATCTGGTTCGGGGCCGGCCGTGGTCTGTCGGCCCTGCTCGCGCCGCTCCTTCGCTTCGCCTGGCCCGTGCTGGCGGTCATCGGGCTGCTCGCCCTCTTCGGCTGGCCCTGGGCCAACGAGCAGGCCCGCGAGCTGCGCGATCGCTATGGCAGCCGCGGCGACCTCGAGCGCGTGGCGCCAGGGCAGTTCCAGGAGTCCGCCAGCGGCACGCGGGTGTTTTTCCTGGACAAGGACACGCCGGACAACAAGTCGGGCAAGAACATCTTCATCGCCACCCAGGAGAAGGGACGCGAGACCGTCACCTCGGCCCGCACGGGCCAGGTCGTCACCCAGGGCGACAGCCAGTTCCTGCTGCTGTCCGACGGCCAGCGCATGGAGCGCTCCACCGGCAACGACGAGGTCAAGCTCAGTGTGTTCGAGGAACTCGGGACCCGGGTGGGCGCGGCCTCGGGCGCCGAGCGTGACGAGGCGCCGGCGAAGGCCCGCGCTTCCATCGAGCTGCTGCGCGATCCGACCCCGCGCAACCGCGGCGAGCTGGCCTGGCGCATCGGCCTGCTGCTGGCCGCGTGCAATCTGGTGGTGATCGCGGCCGTGGTCTCCGGCGTGAATCCGCGCGTGGGGCGCAGCGGCCACCTGCTGTTCGCCCTGTTTGCCTTCGTCGTGTACTTCAACCTCCTGAACCTTGGCCAGAGCTGGATCGGCGGCGAACGCATCGGCGCCCTGCGCTTCACACTGCTGCTGCACGGCGGCGTGCTGGTGCTTGCACTGCTCACACTGGCCAAACAGCACAACAACTGGGTGCTGCGGCTGCGTCCGCGCCGGCGCGGCCGTGCGCCCGGGGGCAGCGCTTGAAGACGATCCGCCGCCTCATCTACCGCGAGGTGCTGGGGTCCGTGAGCTTCGTGGCCGCGGGCTTTCTGGCCCTCTTCTTCTTCTTCGACTTCGTGGACGAACTGCCCGACGTGGGCCGCAGGGGCGGGGCCTACGGCCTCACGCAGGCCCTGACCTACGTGCTGCTGCTCGTGCCCAGCCACCTCTACGAGCTGATCCCCATCGCCGTGCTGATCGGGACCATCTTCGTGATGGCCCGGCTGGCCCAGAGTTCGGAGTACACCATCCTGCGCACCTCGGGCCTGGGCCCCTGGCGCGCGATGCGGACACTGCTGCTGCTGGGCGCCGTGTTCACCGTGGTCACCTTCGCGGTGGGTGACTACCTGGCGCCCGTGGCCGACCGGACGGCGCAGCTGCTCAAGGCGCGCTTCCAGGGCAACATCAGCATCGGCCAGACCGGCGCCTGGCTCAAGGAACGCCGCGGCGACCACACCATCACCGTCAATGTCGGCGCACTGCGCGCCGACGGCACGCTGGAATCCATCCGCATCTTCGAGGCCGACCGCAGCGGCGCGCTGGTCTCGGCGACGCAGGCCGAACAGGCGCGCTTCGCACCCGAGGGCTGGACCCTCGCCAGCGTCCAGCAACGCGTGTTCGGCACCAGCGCGCAAGGCGTGCCCGTGGTGCGCAACCAGCAGCACGCCTCCCTGCACTGGCCGACCGACCTGAGCCCCGAGATGGTGACCGTGGCGCTGCTCAAGCCCGAGCGCATGCGCACCCTGGACCTGTTCCAGTACATCCGCCACCTGGAGGCGAACGCACAGAACACGCAGCGCTACGAGATCGAGTTCTGGCGCAAGGTCTTCTATCCGCTCAGCTGCCTGGTGATGGTGGTGATGGCCCTGCCCTTCGCCTACCTGCACTTCCGCTCCGGCAGCATCACGGGCTTCGTTTTCGCGGGGGTGCTCATCGGCATCAGCTTCTTCCTGCTGAACAACGTGTTCGGCTACATCGGCAACCTGCGCAACTGGTGGCCCTGGCTCACGGCGGCGGCCCCAGGGCTCATCTACTCCCTGCTCTCCCTGGCGGCCTTCGGCTGGCTGGTGCTGCGACGATGAGCGAGCACGCCGTCATCCTCTTTGCCCATGGCTCGCGCGATCCGCTGTGGCGCGCGCCCATGGACGCGGTGGCGCAGCGCATCGCCGCGCGCGCCCCCGGGCTGTCGGTGCGCTGCGCCTTCCTGGAGCTCACGGCGCCCGATCTGGCGACGGTGGCCAGCGAACTCGCCGGCCTGGGGATCGGTCGGGCGCGGATCGTTCCGCTGTTCCTCGGGGTGGGCCGCCATGCCCGGGAGGACCTGCCCGCGCTGGTGGATCAACTGCGCAAGACGCATCCGCAGGTCACCTGGGAGCTCGCCCAGGCGGTCGGCGAGGACCCGCGCCTGCTGGACCTGCTGGCCGAAATGGCCTTGGGTCGTGCTGGGTCGTGAGTCGGCCCGGCGGCATAATGAAGCCCTCTCTTATTAGAAATTTGGCATGAACCTCCACCAGTTCCGCTTCGTCCAGGAGGCGGTTCGGCGCAACCTCAACCTGACCGAAGCGGCCAAGGCGCTGCACACCTCGCAGCCGGGTGTCTCCAAGGCCATCATCGAGCTGGAAGAGGAACTGGGCATCGAGATCTTCGCGCGCCACGGCAAGCGCCTGAAGCGCGTGACCGAGCCAGGGCAGCACGTGCTTCGCAGCATCGAGCTGATCATGCGGGAGGTGGGCAATCTCAGGCGCATCGGCGAGCAGTTCAGCGCGCAGGACAGCGGCACCCTGTCCATTGCCACCACCCACACCCAGGCGCGCTACGTGTTGCCGCTGCCGGTGGCGAAGCTGCGCGAGTCCTACCCCAAGGTGAACGTGAGCCTGCACCAGGGCTCGCCCGAGCAGGTGGCCCGCATGCTGCTGGACGAGGTGGCGGAGATCGGCATTGCCACCGAATCGCTGTCCGCTTACGCCGACCTGGTCACCCTGCCCTGCTACGAGTGGCAGCACGTGCTGGTACTCGCGCCCGAGCACCCGCTGGTGCAAAAGGAGCGGATCACGCTGGAGGACCTGGCGAACGAGCCGCTGATCACCTACCACCCCTCGTTCACGGGCCGCACCCGCATCGACGCTGCCTTCGCACAGCGCAAGCTCACGCCGCGCATCGCGCTGGAGGCGATCGACTCCGACGTGATCAAGACCTATGTGCGCCTGGGCCTGGGCGTGGGCATCGTGGCGGAAATGGCCGTGCGCGACGAGGAAGCGCCCGGCGCCCGCCTGGCCGTGCGCCCCCTGGGACACCTGCTGGGCCAGAACGTCGCGCGCGTGGCCTTCAAGCGCGGCGCCTACCTGCGCAACTTCGTCTACCACTTCGCCGAGCTGTTGTCCGACCGGCTCGACCGTCACCTGATCGCCAAGGCCATGACCGGCCACGTGAACGACTATGAACTCTGAATTCCCGGTCCGCACCCCCACACTCGCCAGCAAGCTGCCGGCCGTGGGCACGACCATCTTCACCGTGATGTCGCAGCTGGCGAGCGAGCTTGGCGCCGTGAACCTGGGCCAGGGGTTCCCGGACTTCGACTGCGACCCGCGGCTGCTGGATGCCGTGAACGAGGCCATGCGCGACGGGCACAACCAGTACCCGCCGATGGCGGGCGTGCCCGCCCTGCGCGAAGCGATCGCCGCCAAGATGGAGGCGCTCTACCGGCGCCGCTACGACCCGCTGGGCGAGATCACCGTCACGGCCGGTGCCACGCAGGCCATCATCACCGCCGTCCTGGCCGTGGCACGCGCCGGCGACGAGGTGATCGTGCTGGACCCCTGCTACGACAGCTACGTGCCCAACATCGAGCTGGCGGGCGCCACGCCGGTGCGGGTGCCGCTGACGCCGCACAGCTTCCGCCCCGACTTCGACCGCATCGCCGCGGCGCTGGGGCCGCGCACGCGCGCCATCATCGTCAACACGCCGCACAACCCGAGCGCCACCGCCTGGACGCGCGAGGACATGCTGCGCCTGCAGGAGCTGCTGGCGCCGACCGACGTCCTGGTGATCAGCGACGAGGTGTACGAGCACATGGTCTTCGACGGCTGCGAACACCAGAGCGCGGCGCGCTTCGACGGGCTGGCCGCGCGCAGCTTCATCGTCTCCAGCTTTGGCAAGACCTATCACGTCACGGGCTGGAAGGTCGGCTACGTGGCCGCGCCGGCGCCGCTCATGGCCGAGTTCCGCAAGGTGCACCAGTTCAACGTGTTCACGGTGAACACGCCGATGCAGCATGGGCTCGCGCGCTACATGGCCGACCCCCGGCCCCACCTGGACCTGCCCGCCTTCTACCAGCGCAAGCGCGACCTGTTCCGCCAGGGCCTTGCCGGCTCGCGCCTGCGCCTGCTGCCCAGCGAGGGCAGCTACTTCCAGTGCGTGGACATCTCCGCCGTGAGCGAGCTGTCCGAATCGGAGTTCTGCCTCTGGCTCACGCGGGAAATCGGCGTCGCCGCCATCCCGCTGTCGGCCTTCTACGGCAACGGCTTCGACCAGCGGGTGGTGCGCTTCTGCTTCGCCAAGCGCGACGAGACGCTGCGCAGCGCGCTGGAGCGCCTGTCCCGCCTCTGACGGGGTTCAGCAACTGACGGGGTTGCGGCAGAAGCGCTCGAGCTCCATCACGCGCGCGTTGGCGCTGACGGGAAGCACCGCCTGCGGGCCCACGTCCAGGGCGAGCTTGGCGGCGTACTTCTCGAAGAACTGCTTGAACAGCTCCGGCCCGACGGTGCCGTAGGCCGTGAGCGTGTCTTCCCTGGCATCGTGACGCAGCAGCACGGCGGCCAGCGGCTGCTCGGCCGGGCCGGAGACCACGCGCGCGCCTGCGGCCGGGTCGTACTGGCTGTTCTCGGCGCAGCAGTGGATCAGCCCGTCCTGCACGCCGCGCCGCGCGCGCCCCTTGCGAAAGCTGATGAAGCTCACGTCCTTGTTGGGATAGACCAGCTTGTGCGCGCAGATCGCGGAGAAGGCGACGATGCTGCGATCCGGGCCGATGCCCCCCGGCCAGTCGTAGGAACCGCTGGGCCCCCGAACGGCTTGCCCGGGGACGGTGCGCCCCAGCCGCAGCAGGAACACCGGCGTGGCCACATAGGGATAGTGGAAGACGTAGTTCACCTGCGGCTTGAGGCTCGCCGCCTTCAGCGGCCGCCCGGACTCGTCGCCGAGCACCACGGGCTCGTACTCGGTGACGCGCGCGTTGCCCGCCAACGCCGGCAGCGCCGCCACCCATGAAGTGCAGGCAGTCGCTGCACTGCAGGTGCCGATGAAGTGCCGCCGGTCCATACGTCCATTTCCTGGGAGTGCGCCGGCCAGTGTGCCGGGCAGCCGCGGATCGCCAGACCCAGGGTTTCCCCGAAGAAAAAACGCTCAGCCGAAAAACGAAAAGCCGCCTCTCGGCGGCTGTTCCGTGTCCGGCGCGAAGCCCCTCAGACCGGCTGGACCAGGCCGACGCGGGCGTTGAAGCTCTGGCATGCGGCTTCGAAGTTGCGGATCTCGCCGAGCGCCTCCTTCAGGCTCATCTCGCCGGCTTCCATCAGCTTGCCCGCCAGGTGCTCGGTCAGCGGCTTCAGGCGCGACAGCGAGGCCTTGGTCTCGGTGTAGAGGCGCTCGCTCTGCGCCTCCATGATGCTGCGCGTTTCCTCGTCGACGTTGCGGCCACCGCCTTCCGAGGCCAGGGCGCCGAAGTTCAGGCGCGTCTTGCGGTACATGCCCATTTCGCCCACGGCGTGGTGCAGCAGGCGCGTGACGCGGGTGATGTCGTTGTGGGCGCCGTTGGTGGTGCCTTCCTCGCCGAAGAACAGTTCCTCGTTCGCCATGCCACCCAGCAGGACGCGCACGTCGTGCTCGATATCGCCCTTGGTCTTGAGCAGGTTGGCGCCCTGCTTGTGGAACACGAAGCCCAGCGCGTTGTTGCGCGGGTTGGCCTTCAGCGAGATCTTGAGCGTCTTCATTTCGCTCAGGATGCGCTCCCAGTCGTCGCCGCAGCGCTTGCGCTCCTGCTCGAAGTCCACCAGGAAGTGGCCCCATTCGTGGATGGCGATGATGCGGCGGTCGCGCTCGCGCTCCTTGGTGGTGTTGGTGTTGACGTTGCCCACCATCACCCGCTCGGCCGCCTGCATCAGCGTGTCCGCGCCGATCATGTCGCCGGCCTGCACGGCCGAGATGCCGGCCTGGTTGACGATGGTCTCGAGGTCCGCCGGGCTGCGGCCTTCGGTGATCTCCACCAGGTGGCGCAGGTCCAGGTCGGGCAGCACCTTGTCCGCACGCTGCGAGAGGTAGTGGCCGATGATGGCCGCGCGCTCTTCCTTGTTCGGCAGGCGGAAGTCCACCTTCATCTGGAAGCGGCGCAGCATGGCCTCGTCCATCTGCATGGTCTCGCTGTTGAAGTTGCTGGCCACGATCCAGATGATCTCGGCGTCGCTCTTGGTGCGCACCCCGTCGAGCACGGCCAGCAGCATGTTCTGCGTGTCGTCGTCGAACTTGCGGTGGCCGCCGCGCTTCATGAACAGGTCCTGCGCCTCGTCGAGGAAGACGATGCAGCGTTTGCGGCGCTTGGCCATGGACACGATGCGGTTGAGCGTGCTGGCGCCGCCGCCCACGTAGCCGGTCTCCAGGTTGACGGCCGAGTGGAACAGAATCGGGAGGTTCAACTCCTTGGCCAGGTAGCTCGCCAGCTTGGTCTTGCCGGTACCGGCGGGGCCGCTGAACATCACGTTGAACGGCTTCTTGATGCCGTACTCCGCGTACTCGGCGCGTCGCTGGTACTGGTCCTTGATCTGGGAGACCTCGGACTTGATGTCGTCCATGCCCACCAGGTCTTCCAGCGAACCCTGCACCTGCGCCGGCTCGATGAATTTGAGCGACTTGTGCTGCCCGCGCAGCTGGAAGTACAGGAAGCCGAGCAGGCCCAGGGTCAGCGAGGCCGACAGCACGCCGCTCACGCCGGCCTTCCAGGCGTCCTTCTCGGACTGCGGGCGGGCGCCTTCGAAGCGCTGGTCAAGGCGCGCGACCATCTGCTGGCTGCTGGGGCTGAGTTCGGCCTTGGGCACGAAGCTCAGCTTGCCGCCCCACGGCGCCGCCACGGCCTTGTCGGCAAAGATCTTGGTTTCCATGTCCGAGGGATAGAAGGCGTGCTGCCTGCCGCCGGACTCGACCAGGATGAAACGTTCGGACACATTCCACATCAGCGGGCGGTAGATCACCGTGATGCGCTCGATGGGGTTGTTCTCCAGGAAGGAAAGCACCGAGCCTGAGCCGAAGACGACCGGAAGCGACTCGTTGAGCTTCCACATCCCCTCGGCGCCCTGCCCCGCGCTCATGCGCTTGACCTCTTCGGCGACGGCCGCCTGGCGCTGCGTCAGGATGATGGAGTAGATCCCGGTGGCCGGGATCATCAAGGCGAGGGCCAGCAGCAGCAGCTTGACCGCGGTGGACTGGATCACGAACCAATCCGATAGCCTGGAAGCCGCCTTCTTGACGGCCAGCCACAAGCTGCCCTCGGGCGGCTCGTCCTTGGTGAATTCGGGTCTCTGGGGGGTGCTGGCCGATAAATCCGACATGTTGTCTTTCAAGGGCAGAACGTGGCACAAAGAATGTCGGAGCCATCCTACAGAGACACGGGCATAGCGCCGCAGCATGCAAGAGCATCTGCCGTGCTAGGGCGTACTCCCGTGACTTTTTTTGAAGGGAACCCACAGGCGCTTTGTTGCTCAAACGCAAGCCGGGTTTTCTTTCAAGTTTCTTCCCCCGGCAGTTCCCCCCCGGCGCGCAAGGCCGTGGGGGATTTTTTTCGTCCGGCTTACGGCCTGCGTGGCTCGATAATCCGGGCGTGATTCCGTCCCTTCCGACTGGCCAGGAGGCTGCGCCCGAGACGCCGCGGCCAGGCTCCCTCCTCGATCTCTTCCTCTCCTTCAGCTGGCTGGCCCTGCAGGGCTTCGGCGGCGTGCTGGCCGTGGTGCAGCGCGAACTGGTCGAACGCAAGCGCTGGATGACACGCGAGGAGTTCGTGGAGGACTGGGCGGTGGCGCAGATCATGCCCGGCCCCAACGTGGTGAACCTGTCCCTGATGATCGGCCACCGCTACTTCGGCCTGCGCGGCGCACTGGCCGCGCTGGCGGGCATGCTGGTGTTCCCGCTCCTGGTCGTGATCGGCCTGGCACTCGCGTACGCGGGCTATGCCGGGCATCCGCAGGTCATGGGCGCGCTGCGCGGCATGGGCGCGGTCGCGGCCGGGCTCGTCACCGCCACCGGGCTGAAGCTGCTGTCCACCCTCGGCCGCAACCCGATGGGGATGTTCGCCTGCGTCGGCCTCTCGGTGGCGACCTTCGTGGCCATCGCGCTGCTGCGCGTCCCGCTCGCCTGGGTGCTGCTCGTGCTGGGATCGCTCGCGTTCTGGCTGACCTGGCGACGGCTCGCCCCATGAGCGTCGCCACCGTCGACTGGCTCGCTTTCTTCGGCCACTTCCTCGCCTTGTCGCTGCTGTCCATCGGCGGCGCCATCACGACCGCGCCGGACATGCACCGTTACCTGGTGGACCGGCAGCAGTGGCTGACGGACGCGCAGTTCACCGCCTCCATTGCCATCGCGCAGGCCGCACCGGGGCCGAACGTGCTGTTCGTCGGGCTCCTCGGCTGGAACGTCGGACTGAACGCGGGCGGCCTGCCGGGTGCGGCCACGGGCATGTTCCTGGCGCTCCTGGGCATCCTGCTGCCCAGCACCACCCTCACCTATGCCGCCGCGAGCTGGGGCCACCGCAATCGGGAGCTGCGGGCCGTGCGCGCCTTCAAGCAGGGCATGACGCCCATCGTGCTGGCGCTGCTGGTCGCCACGGGCTGGCTGCTGGCCACGGGCGGGGGCTATGACCTCGGGCGCTGGCCTCTGTGGCTTGTCAGCGCCATCGCGACGCTGGTGGTGTGGCGCACCCGCATCCACCTGCTGTGGCTGCTCGGCGCGGGCGCGGTCCTGGGCTGGTTCGGCTGGGTCTAGGCTGGGCATCAGCCGCGCTGGCGGCGCGCCTCGTACAGGCAGATGCCGCTGGCGACCGAGACGTTGAGGCTTTCGACCGCGCCACGCATGGGGATGCTGACCAGCTCGTCGCAGGTCTTGCGCGTGAGCTGGCGCATGCCGGCGCCCTCGGCGCCGAGGACGAGGGCCAGCGGCACTTTCAGGTCCGCCTCGTAGAGGGTGCGGGGTGCGTCCCCGCTGGTGCCGACGCACCAGATGTTGCGCTCCTGGAGCTCGCCGAGCGTGCGCGCGAGGTTGGTCACCATGAAATAAGGCACCGTCTCGGCGGCGCCGCTCGCGACCTTGGCCACCGTGGCATTGAGGCCCACCGCGTGGTCCTTGGGCGCGATCACGGCGTGGGCGCCCGCGCCGTCGGCCACGCGCAGGCAGGCACCCAGGTTGTGGGGATCGGTCACGCCGTCCAGCACGAGGAGAAGTGGCGGGTCCTCCAGCGCATCGAGGAGATCGTCGAGCGAACGCGCCACTTCGACAGGCTCCACACGTGCGGCCACCCCCTGGTGGCCGGCACTCCCCGCGAGCTTGGCCAGCCGCAGGCTGTCCGCCTCGACGAGCCGCGCGCCGGCTTCGCGCGCCCGCTCCAGGAATTGGCGCATGCGCGCGTCGCGGCGGCCGGGATCGAAGAACACCTCGATGACCGTCTGGGGTGCCGTCTTGAGGCGCACGCCCACCGCGTGGAAGCCGAACAGGATCTTGGGAGCTGACATGGCGCGATTATCCGGGTGCCCCAGCACTAGAATCCGGCCACTGGAGGGAGATGAATACGATGGGATTACGCCCAAAGTTCAGCGTCGCCATGGGAGTCGGCCTCCTGGCGGGCTTGGCAGCCACGCTCCTGCTGTGCGAGCACGAACTGGAGCAGAACGCGAGGCGGGACGTCATTCGCCAGGCCCGTCTCGTTCTGGACGCCGCAGAAACGGCCCGCCGCGACACAATGGACCAACACCAGTCTCGAAGCCTCGTGATGCCTACCCCCCTCCTGCCGCCATCCGAGCCGTCGTTCGCGGCGTACGAGGCGGTGGAGCGCGTTCGCCGACGCCACGCCGAATTCCACTACACGGAAGCCGTCGCAAATCCGGTGCAGCCCGGCGGACCGGACGCGGATTGGGAACACGCACTGATCGACCGCTTCCGGCTGCAGGCGCAGCTGCATGAGCTGGTCACTGAGGCGGCCGGTGGGACACTCCTGGTACTGGCCCGCGCGGTCAGGACCGGCGGCGCTTTCCAGAGCGACGGGGCAGCGGACGGAACCACCCGAGGCGCCGGCGAACTGGCATCGGTGCAGATCGTCTCCGTGCCGGCGATCGTGGCGGCGCGGCAGGCGGACGCGGTGTTCTGGCCGCTGGCGCTCAAGTTGGCGGGTCTCTTCATCGCCGTGTTCGTGGTACTCGAACGCCTTTATGCCTGCTTCGTGGGGCGCCCCCTGCGGGAGTTGGCCGAGATCTCGACCCGCGTGAGCCTCGGTGACTTCGACCAGCCGGAGTTCTCGGACGCGAGCGCGGACGACATCGCACTGCTGGGTCATGCCTTCAACCGCATGCGCCGCAGCGTGACGCTCGCACTGCGGCTTCTCACGCCGGAGCCTTCCGCATGAATACAGCCATCGGGCCGACGCCAAGCCGAACGGACCTGTCGTCCGCCGCAGGCGTACGCGGTCCGCATGTCGCGATGGCGCCATCGCCTTTTTCCACCGCCTGCAACCGGCGCGACCTCCTGTGCACCATCCTGTTCGTCGACCTGGTCGGCTACACCATGCTGCCCGTGGACGGGCAGGTCGCAGCCAAGCACGCCATGAACCGGCTGGTGGCCCGCGCCATCCACGGCGTCCCCCGCCGCAACCGCCTGGCCATCGACACGGGCGACGGCGCCGCGATCTGCTTCATCGCCGACCCGCAGCAGACGCTGGAGGCGGCCGTGGTGCTGCGCGGGCTGCTGCAGCGGCTCCACCATCCGCGCCTGCGCGCCCGCATCGGGCTGCACCTGGGCTTCGTGCGCATCGTTCCGGACATCAACGACCACAAAAACGTGGTGGGCGACGGCATCAACGTGGCCCAGCGCATCATGGACTTCGCGCAGCCCGACCAGATCCTCGTGTCCAGCCCCTTCCGCTCGCTGCTGCTGCGCACCGGGGAACTCGGCCCCGGTGCCTGCGTGTCGCTGGGGCGCCTGCGCGACAAGCATGGGCGTGCGCACGAGGTGCATCGCCTCGCGCTGGAGCGCATCGATCGCTGGAGCTGCCGCGAGTCCGGTGGCGATCGTGCGCACCCGGACGGCGACGGCAAGGAGGCCGAGCGGCAGCGGATCGCGATTGAACTGACGGGCCTCGTCGGCCCCATCGCACCCATCCTGGTCGCGCGCCTTGCCGAGCGGGGCGCCACGCCGGCGCAGATGCGCCAGTGGCTGGCGGAGCTCCTGCCCGACCCCGCGGTGCGGAGGGCCTTCCTGGGCGACGCGTCGGGGGGTGTCCATCCCGGGCCGGCGGCCGGCCCCAAGGGTGCCGGCGAAGCCCGGCCACTGCACGAGGTGGCACCGCGCCCCCGTCCGCGGCGCGCACGCGCTGCACCCGCTGCGGTGGCGCCGTCCACCGTGGCCAAGTCGCCCGCGCCCCGTGCGCGGCGCGCGGCGCCGGCGCGGCCTGAGCCCCTGGATCGGCTCGAATCGGTGCTCGGCCGGTTCATCGGGCCCCTGGCCCGAGCGACCCTCGAGCGTGCGCTTTCCGCGGGCCTGCGTGGCCCCGAGCTGGTCGCCGCACTGGCCGAACAGCTGCCGGAAGGTCCGGACCGTGAAGGCTTCCTGCGGGCGGTCGCGCGCGAGCTGTAAGAGTCCTGACGTTCAGGCCACTGCGATGCGGCCGGCCTCGATGGTGATGCGCCGATCGCAGCGCGCCGCGATCTCGCGGTCGTGCGTGACCAGCACCAGGGTGGTCCCCTGCTCGCGGTTGAGGTCCAGCATCAGGGCCATCACGGTTTCGCCCGTCGCGAAGTCCAGGCTGCCGGTCGGTTCGTCGGCCAGCAAGACCGCCGGCTGCACGACGAAGGCACGGGCCAGGGCCACCCGCTGCTGTTCACCGCCGGACAGCACGCGCGGGTAGTGTCCCAGCCGCTCGGACAGGCCCACGCGGCGAAGCATCTCGGCGGCGGCCGCGCGCGCGTCACGCCGGCCCGCGAGTTCGAGCGGCAGCATCACGTTCTCCAGCGCGCTGAGGTTCGCCATGAGCTGGAAGCTCTGGAACACGAAGCCGATCTTCTGGGCGCGCCAGCCGGCACGCTCGTCCTCGTCCATGGCGAACAGATCGCGGCCCCCTAGGCGAACGGTGCCCCGCGTCGGCGTGTCCAGGCCGGCGACGATGGACAAGAGCGTGCTCTTGCCCGACCCGGAGGCCCCCACGATGGCGACTGTCTCCCGGTGCGCCAGGGTGAAATCGATATCGCGGAGAATCTCCAGGGTGCCCGTCGAGTCGGTGACCGATTTGTGGACGTGCTCGACGGCGATGATGGCTTCGGACATGGAGTGGTGGATTTGGAGCGAAGGCAATTTCTAGCCAGCCTGCTGCTGGGGCCCGCGGCCCTGGGGGCTGCGGCGGCAGCGGAGCCGGTGATTCTCGTGCTTGGCGATTCGCTGAGTGCGGAGTATGGCCTCAAACGCGGCAGCGGCTGGGTCGCCCTGCTGGAGCAGCGCCTGGCGCGCGAGAAGATCGCGGCCCGCGTGGTCAATGCCAGCATCAGCGGCGACACCACCTCGGGCGGGCGGGCGCGCCTGCCGGCCCTGCTGCAGCAGCACCGGCCCAGCCACGTGGTCATCGAACTCGGTGGCAACGATGCCCTGCGCGGGCTGCCGCTGGAGATGACGCAAGGCAATCTCGCGGCGATGGTCGAGGCGGCACGCCGGGCCGGTGCCAAGGTGCTGCTGGCCGGCATGCAGCTGCCGCCGAACTACGGGCGCGAGTATGGCGAGCGCTTCGCGGGGCTCTATGAGGCGGTGTCGCGGCGCCAGGGAACGGCCCTGGTGCCCTTCCTGCTCAAGGGCGTGGCCGACGGGCCGGACGCGCTGCGCCTCTTCCAGGCAGACCGCATCCACCCCACCGAGGAGGCGCAGCCCCTCATCCTGGCCAACGTGTGGCCGGAACTGCGCAAGCTGCTCGTCCCGTGAGCCTCGTTCGCATCACGGCCGCCGAGGCCATGCAGCGGCTCGGCGAGTTCGACACCCTCATCGACGCTCGCAGCCAGGCCGAGTACGAGGAAGACCGCCTGCCCGGCGCCGTGAACTGGCCGTCGCTGGACGACGCCCAGCGGCATCGCATCGGAACGCTGTACAAGCAGGTCAGCCCCTTCGAGGCCAAGAAACAGGGCGCCGCTCTGGTGGCCGCCAACATCGCGCGGCACATCGAGCGCGAGGTGCTGGACAAGCCCAAGGGCTGGCAGCCCCTTGTGTACTGCTGGCGTGGCGGCAAGCGAAGCGGCGCCCTCGCGCTGGTGCTGGACCAGATCGGGTTCCGCGTTCACTGGCTCGACGGCGGCTACAAGGCCTTCCGAACGCAGCTGCTGGCGCAGTTGCCCGCACTGGCGCAATGCCTGTCCTACCGCGTCGTCTGCGGTCCGACCGGCTCCGGCAAGACCCGGTTGCTGCAGGCGCTGGCCGAAGCCGGCGCCCAGGTGCTGGACCTGGAAGCCCTGGCCCAGCACCGCAGCTCGGTGCTGGGGCTGGCGCCCGGTGAAACCCAGCCGAGCCAGAAGCAGTTCGACACCCGCATCTGGGAACGCCTGCGCGGCTTCGATCCCGCCCGGGTGGTCTGGGTCGAAAGCGAAAGCAAGAAGGTGGGCAACGTGGCCGTGCCCGAGGCGCTCATCAGTGCCATGCGGGCCAGCCCCTGCTTCCACCTGGCGCTTCGCGACGAGGAGCGCGTCGCGTTGCTGCTGGAGGACTACGACTGGTTCGTCAAGGATCCCGAGCACTTCTGCAGCCGCCTGGACGCGTTGGCCGAGCTGCGCGGCAGGGGCGTGGTGCGCGAGTGGCAGGACCGGGTCCGCGCGGGCTTCACGTCGCAGGTGGTCCAGGAACTGCTCGTGCAGCACTACGACCCCATGTACGCGGCCTCGATCCGGCGCAACTTCGCCCAGTGGGAATCGGCCCGCACCGTGGAGGCCGCCAGCCGCGCCCCCAGCGCGATGCGGGACCTCGCCCGCGTCCTCATCGAGGCCTGAAGCGCCGCGGCTGCCGCACCGCGTCAGCGGGCGCCCGCCGGCTCGGGGTCGGCCAGGTGCACGCCCAGGGCGCCCAGGGGGTCCAGCCAGTGCTGCGGCGCGCACCAGCCCTTGAAGGTCAAGGGGCGGCGCTGCCCAGGCTGCAGCGCGCCGACGAGCTTGCCTCCGGATGCCTGGATGTAGGCCACGCTCAGGAGCGGCCGATGGCTTCCCGCGTCCAGGTAGATGCGGCGGTGCAGATGCATGGGCACCAGCGTGCCCTCCAGGAGTTCGGGCGGCACGTCGGTCTCGTAGGCAGTGCGGCCGCGGAGGCGGTCGGCATGCAGGGACACGTTGGCCTTGGTCGCGCACAGCTGGTCGAACTGCGGCTTGGCCAAGAGCTCGTCGATGACCGGCACGGGGAGCAAGGCCAGGAACATGACGATCTTGAGCTCCAGGCGCAGCGGCGACTCGATGAAGGCGTCTCCGATCCGGTGGGCAAGCCAGGCACAGGCGGCGGCCCAGCCGAGCGCGAGCGACCATACGAAAAAGCCGGTCATGTGACCGGCTCCTGGGACTGCTGCCCGGCGGTGCCCGCCGGGCGATGGACAACAACACGCAAACCCGAACCTTCGAACGAACGAAGCTTCGGATGCTAATCGTTAGGAACTATTTCTTTGCTAGCTGGAAGCTGACGCGTCGCGTGTGGAAGGGAAATTTTGCGCGGAACCGTCGCCTTCTTCGCCCTGCTCCGACGGGGTTTGCTCATCTGCAGGCCCTTGGCCGGATTTGCGTTCGGCCTTGGCGCGCAGCTTGTCTTCTTTTTTGCGCTTCTTGGCCAGTTCCTTCTGGCGCTTTTCATAGCCGTAATTGGGTGTGGGCACATCGACTCCTGAGACCGTTGACTGGCCCACTGTACGCCATTCGGGGCGCAGAGGACATTGGCCACCGGTGCCTGCTCAGGCGAGTGCCCGCAAGGCCTGGGCCAGGTCGTCCTGAAGGTCGGCGCGGGATTCGAGCCCGACCGAAAAACGCACCAGCACCCCGCGCCACCGGCCGGTGCCCAGATCGGCGCTGCGCATGGAGGAGAGCTCATAAGGCACGGCCAGGCTCACCGGTCCGCCCCAGGAGTACCCGAGCCGGAACAGGCGCAGCGCGTCGCAGAACGCATCGACGCGGCGGGGCTCGAGGTCGGGGCGGAACAGCACGGAAAACAATCCGGCCGCCAGCCCCTGCGGCCCGCACAGCTCGCGCCAGTGCTCGTGGCCGGGCGAGCCTTCCAGGGCGGGGTGCAGGACCTGCGCGGCTTCGCCGCGGGCGCTGAACCAGCGGGCCAGTTCCCGCGCGCTCGCGTCCTGCGCCCGATAGCGCAGCTCCAGGGTGGGCAGCGACCTGAGCACTGCCTCGGCGTCGTTGGCACCCACGCCCCAGCCCATGTGCATATGCGTCTCGCGCAGCCGCAGGTGCAGCGCTTCGTCGCGCGTGACCACGCTGCCCATGAGCACGTCGCCGCCACCGCTCGGGTACTTGGTCAGGGCCTGCACCACGATGTCCGCGCCGCCACCCTCGAAGCCGTTGAAGGCCAGGCCCGCGCCCCAGGTGTTGTCCAGCGCGGTGGTGATGCCGCGCTCCCGGCACGCCGCCGCGAGGCGCGCCAGCGGCGGAAACTCCATCGTGACCGAGCCGGGGGCTTCGAGCCAGACCAGCCGCGTCCGGGGGCCCAGGCGCGCTGCCAGGTCCTGCGGGTCCATGGGGTCGTACTTCTGGTGCGTGATGCCCCAGCGCGCGAGCTCAGCCTGCGCGAGCGCCTTGAGCGGCCCATAGGCGTTGTCCGGAACCAGGACCTCGTCGCCACTGGCCAGCAGGCTCAGGTTGACGTGCGCCAGCGCCGCCAGCCCGCTGGGCACGAGCAGGCACTGCCCACCTCCTTCCAGCGTGGCGATGCGCTCTTCCAGCTGGAACGTGGTGGGCGTGCCGTGCAGGCCGTAGGTGTAGCCGTGCTTGTGCTTCCAGTCGCGCGCGCGCATGGCCGCGACGTTGGCGAATATGACGGTGGAGGCCTTGAAGACGCCCGGCTGCGGCGCCTCGAAGCCGGCGGGCGGCTGGTAGGGGTGGTGAATGAGGTGGGTGACGCGGTCGCTCATGCGGCGATCTTAGGCGCACCCGCCGCCACTCCTCAGATGCGCCACTTCTCCAGCAGCTTCTCCGGCCCCATGCTGTCGTAGCCTTCGAAAGGCTGGTGGATCCAGGGATTGGTGGGGAGGAATTCGACCGAGTAGTCCGGCGTGAAGGTGGACAGGCCCTTGGTCCAGATCACGGCGCTGCGCAGCTCGGAGATGGGTTTGTAGTTGTTGCGCAGCTGGTCCACCACCTTGTGCAGCGTGTGGCCCGAGTCGGCCAGGTCATCCACCAGGAGCACGCGGCCGGCGATTTCCCCCTTGGGGGTGGTGATGTAACGGGCGATGTCCAGGTGGCCTTGCACCGTGCCGGCTTCGGCGCGGTAGGAGCTGGTGGACATGATGGCCAGCGGCTTGTCGAAGATGCGGCTCAGGATGTCGCCCGGGCGCATGCCCCCGCGCGCCAGGCACAGGATGGTGTCGAACTGCCAGCCCGACTGGTGCACCTTGATCGCGAGTTTCTCGATCAGGTTGTGGTACTCGTCGTAGCTCACGTACAGGTGCTTGCCGTCTTCCGTCAACATCTTGGGACTCCTCGTTCTCTCGGGTTCGCTTCAGGCGGCCAGATAGGGGTGGCGCATCATGATCGTGTGGTCGCGGTCCGGGCTGGTGGAGATCATGTCGATCGGCACCCCGGTCACCTGCTCGATGCGCTGCAGGTACAGGCGCGCATTGACCGGCAGCTGCTCGTACTGCGTCACGCCCACGGTGCTTTCGCTCCAGCCGTCCAGTGTCTCGTAGATGGGGCGGCAGCGGGCGATCTCGTCGGCGCCCAGGGGCAGCAGGTCGATGGTCTCGCCATCGAGCTCGTAGCCGGTGCACAGCTGCAGCTCCGTCAGTCCGTCCAGCACGTCCAGCTTGGTGATGCACAGGCCCGACAGGCCGTTGACCTGCGCGCTTCGCTTGAGCAGGGCCGCGTCGAACCAGCCGCAGCGCCGCGCCCGCCCCGTGGTGACGCCGCGCTCGGCGCCCACGGTGGACAGGTGGTAGCCCACGGTTCCGGGCGTCTCCCAGTCCAGCTCCGTGGGGAACGGGCCCCCGCCCACGCGCGTGCAATAGGCCTTGGTGATGCCCAGGATGTAGTGCAGCATGCCCGGCCCCACCCCCGCGCCCGCGGCGGCATTGCCCGCCACGCAGTTGCTGGAGGTGACATAGGGGTAGGTGCCGTGGTCCACGTCGAGCAGCGTGCCCTGCGCGCCTTCGAAGAGCAGGTTGCTGCCGTCACGGTGCGCTTCGTTGAGCTCGCGCGAGACGTCGGCCATCATGGGCTCCAGCTGCCGGCCCAGGGCCAGGGCTTCGTCCAGCGTCTGCTGGTAGTCCACCGCCGGTGCGTTGAGGAAGGTGGTGAGCACGTGGTTGTGCAGCTCCAGCAGCACCTTGAGCTTCTCGGCGAAGCGCTGCGGGTGCCTGAGGTCCTGCACGCGCAGCGCGCGGCGGGCGATCTTGTCCTCGTAGGCCGGTCCGATGCCGCGGCCCGTGGTGCCGATCTTCTCGCTGCCGCCCTGCTCGCGCAGGCGCTCGCGCGCCACGTCCAGCGCGGCATGGAACGGCAGGATCAGCGGGCAGGCCTCGCTGATGCGAAGGCGCGAGCGCACCTCCACGCCGGCCTTCTCCAGCCCTTCGATCTCCTCGAACAGCTTGGCCGGGGACAGCACGACCCCGTTGCCGATGTAGCACTTCACGCCCGGACGCATGATGCCGGACGGAATGAGGTGCAGCGCCGTCTTGACGCCGTTGATCACCAGCGTGTGGCCCGCGTTGTGGCCCCCCTGGAAGCGCACCACGCCCTGGGCCATCTCGGTCAGCCAGTCCACCAGCTTGCCCTTGCCTTCGTCGCCCCACTGGGTGCCGACCACGACCACGTTGCGACCAGATGTCTTGTTCATTTGCGAATACGTCGAAAAGATGTTCAGAGGGCGCGGACCGCCCAGGTGCCGCCCAGGAGGGCCAGCTCGCGGTCGCAGAGGAATTCGTCCGCTTCGCTTTCGTGGCCCGGGAGCACGCACACCACGGTTTCGCCCTGCGTGCGCAGCCGCGCGATGGCACCGCGCAAGGCCGCGTCCTCGCCCCAGGGCGCGCGGATGGCGGCCTTGAGCGCACGCCGGCTCGCCACGCCCACGAGTTCCTTGAGGTCCAGGCTGAAGCCGGCCGCGGGCCGCTTGCGGCCGAAGACCGCACCCACCTCGTCATAGCGCCCGCCGCGCACCAGCGCCTCGGTGGCGCCGGGCGTGTAGATGCCGAAGCGCACGCCGGTGTAGTAGGCATAGCCGCGCAGGTCGGCCAGGTCGAAGCTGATGGCGGCACCTTCCAGGTGCGAGGCCAGCCAGCGCAGGCTGGCCAGCGCCTCGCCGATGGCCGGAAGGTCCGGCAGCGCGCGGGTCGCTTCGTCCAGCACGCGGACGTCGCCATAAAGGCTGACCAGGCGCGCCAGCCCGTCGCGGCTCTGGGCACTGAGGGAGCGCGTCAGCGCGGCCAGCGTGCTCGCATCCTTGGCCGCGAGCGCGGCGTGGATCTCGGCCAGGCGCTGGGGCGCGATGGCATTGCCTTCGAGCAGCGCGGCGACGATGCGGGCGTCGGCCATGTCCACGGTGAGTGCACTCACCTGGGTCTCGCGCAGGCAGTCCAATGCGAGCGTGAGGGCTTCGAGATCGGCTTCGAGGCCCGCGTGGCCGTAGATCTCCGCTCCGAACTGCAAAGGCTCGCGCGTGGCGTGGGGCCGGCCCGGCCGCGTGTGGAGCACCGGCCCGCAGTAGCACAGGCGCGCCACACCGCTGCGGTTGAGCAGGTGCGCGTCGATGCGCGCCACCTGCGGCGTGCTGTCGGCGCGCAGGCCGAGCATGCGCCCGGACAGCTGGTCCACCAGCTTGAAGGTCTGCAGGTCCAGCGCCTCGCCCGTGCCGGTGAGCAGGGACTCCAGGTGTTCGAGCAGCGGCGGCATCACCAGCTCGTAGCCATAGCTGCGGGCGGTGTCGAGCAGTTCTCGTCGAAGCTCTTCGATGTGCCGGGCCTCGGAAGGCAGAACATCGGCGATGTGATCCGGCAGGACCCAGGCAGACATGGGGAGGCAGGCTGAAAGAAACGCGTATTCTACCGAGCGCCCATCAGGCGCCCGGGCAACTCAGCCGGCACGAACCGATTCAGCCGACCAGCCAGAGCAGCAACAGGCCCAGCAGCAGGCTGCACAGGCCGAAGAAGCGCAGCTGCCCGTCGCGAAGCTGCGTGAGCTGCAGGAAGGTGCGGCGCCAGTTGCCCGGCGCGAGCAAGGGGAAAAGGCCCTCGAACACCAGCACCAGGGCCAGCGCCGTCCAGAACACTTCCGAGCTCAAGGCAGGCGCCGTCCGGTTCAGCGGCGCGGAGCGGAAGTTCCGGCTGCGGCCGCTGCCGCTGCCGGCGGTGCCGGCGTGGCGGCGGAGGCGCCCCCGCTGCCGCCGCCACCGCGGAAGGTGCGGAAGAACTCCGAGGTGGACGGGTCCAGCACCAGCACGTCGCCGCGCTTTCCGATGCTGGACTTGTAGGCTTCCAGGCTGCGGTAGAACTGCGCAAACTGCGGGTCGCGGCCGAAGGCCTCGTTGTAGACGGCGGCGGCCTGCGCGTCCCCTTCGCCCTTGACCTTCTGCGCCTCGCGGTACGCGTTGGCGATGGTGACCTCGCGCTGGCGGTCCGCCTCGGCGCGGATCTTCTCGCCTTCGGCCGCGCCGGTGGAACGCAGTTCATTGGCGACGCGCTTGCGCTCGGCCTCCATGCGCCGATAGACGGATTCGGTGATGGCATCGACGTAGTCGGCCCGCGTGATCCGCACGTCCACCACGTCCACGCCCCAGGGGTTGTTGCCCTTGACCACTTCCTGCGCCTCGCGCTTGACGTCGGCCATGAGCTCGTCACGGCGCGTGGACAGCAGCTCGCTCACCGTGCGGCGGTTGATCTCTTCCTGGAAGGCGTTGCGAACCACCCGGTTGAGCTGCACGGCGCCGGCCTGTTCGTCCAGGCCCACGTTGCGGATGTACTGCAGCGGGTCGGTGATGCGCCAGCGCACGAACCAGTCGATGACCACGCGCTGCTTCTCCGCCGTGAGCATGGGTTCGGCGTCGGCGCTGTCCATGGTGAGCAGGCGCTTGTCGATGTAGCGCACGTTCTGGAACGGCGGCGGCAGCTTGAAGTGCAGCCCCGGCTCCGTGATGACCTGCTTGATCTGGCCGAGCGCATACACCACGCCGAACTGGCGCTGGTCCACCACGAAGAGCATGGAGCTGGCCACTGCCAGCACGACCAGCAGCGCAGCGATGATGATTCCGAGTCGATTCATGTGAGTTGTCCCCTGCCCTGGTCAGCGCGTCTCGCGCTCGCGGCTGCGCATGTTGTCCCGCGCCCGCGCGTCGTTGGGCACGGGCGTGCCGTTGGATGGCGCAGTCACCGGCGCCGGTGCCGTGGTCGCCGCCGAGGTGCCGGCGCCCTCCGCGCTTTGCTGGATCAGCTTGTCCAGGGGCAGGTACAGCAGGTTGGAGCCCTGTCGCGAATCGACCAGCACCTTGTTCACGTTGGAGTAGATCTGCTGGAGCGCGTCGACGTACATGCGCTCGCGCGTGACCTGCGGGGCACGCTGGTACTCGGTGAGCACGGAGCGGAAGCGCTGGGAGTCGCCCTGGGCCTGCGCCAGGATGCGGGCCTTGTAGCCCTCGGCCTCCTCGCGCAGGCGCGACGCGGAACCCACCGCGCGCGGGATCACGTCGTTGGCATAGGCCTGTGCCTCGTTCTTCGCGCGCTCGCGCTCCTGGCCAGCCTTGAGCACGTCGTCGAAGGCCGCCTGCACCTGCTCGGGCGGACGCACGCCACCCTGCTGCAGGTTCACCGCCACGATTTCGACCCCGACGCCATAGCGATCCAGGATGTTCTGCATGAGCCTGCGCACGCGCGGCGCGATCTGGTCGCGCTCCTCGGACAGGGCCGCATCCATGCGCATATTGCCCACCACCTCGCGCACCGCCGTCTCGGCGACGTTGACCACGGTTTCCGCCGGGTTGCGGCTCTCGAAGAGCCAGGCGCGCGCGTCGTTCAGGCGGTACTGCACCGCGAACTTGATCTCCACGATGTTCTCGTCCTGCGTGAGCATGGCCGAGTCGCGCAGGCCGGTGGCGCGGATCACGTTGTCGCGGCCGATGTCCACCGAGCGGATCTGCGTGACCGTCACCGGCTCGTGGCGCTGGATGGGGTACGGAAGCCGCCAGTGGAAGCCGGCGCCCACCGTGGACTGGTAGCGCCCGAACTGCGTGATGACAGCCTGCTGGCCTTCCTGGACGATGAAGAAACCGGTGCCCAGCCAGATCAGCACGACGACCGCCGCGATGAGGCCGATGCCCACGCCCGCGCTCTTCATGTCCGGTTGGAAGTTGCCGCCGCCGCCGGGATCGGGGCCGCGCCCACGGCCGCCGAAGAGGCCGCCGAGTTTGCGGTTGAAGTCGCGCCAGAGCTCATCCAGGTCCGGCGGGCCCTGGTTGGGGCCCTTGGGCGGGCCTCCCTGCGGACCGTCGGGGCGGTTGTTGTTCTCCGACCGGACGTCGTCTTCCCGCCCCCAGCGCGGGTCGTTCAGGTTGAACATGCCTAGCACACGAGCGACGAGCGGTGGGCGGGAGCGCTTGGCGAGCGGAGGATTCATTCGGGCTTTGATGGGTTTGTCCTGTAGCGGTTGCATTGTGCCCAATCAGGCGGACGTCTCATGCAACTCGGGGGTATCCACGTGGGCGGCGGCCGCGCCACCCTGCGCCGAGCGGGCGAGCTGCTCGCGCAGCGCGGGCAGGCCCGCGCCCGTGCGGCCGCTCACGAAGAGGCGTGGAACGTTGCGCCCCTCCAGCTCGAAGCTGTCCACCGCGCGCGTGGGCGTTTGCTGCGGCGAGACGGCGTCCAGCTTGTTGAACACCAGCACCTGCGGCACGTCGGCCGCCCCGATTTCGTGCAGCACGCGCTGCACCTGCGCAATCTGCTCGGGATGGTTCGGGTTCGCACCATCGACCACGTGGAGCAGCAGGTCGGCGTCGGCCGCTTCCCGCAGCGTCGCCTCGAAGGCGTCGATCAGGCCGTGTGGCAGGTCCCGGATGAAGCCGACGGTGTCCGACAGCGATACCGAGCGGCCAGCCCCCTGGCCGTCGCCAAGGTACAGCTGACGCGTCGTGGTGTCCAGGGTGGCGAAGAGCTGGTCGGCGGCATAGGCGCGCGCCTTGACCAGGGCGTTGAACAGCGTGGACTTGCCGGCGTTGGTGTAGCCGACCAGGGAGATGTTGAAGGCACCCTGCCGCTCGCGCTGGCGGCGCTGCGTGCTGCGCTGGCGCTTGACCTTTTCCAGCCGCTCTCGCGTTCGCTTGATGGCGTCGCCGATCATCCGGCGGTCGAGTTCGATCTGCTTTTCGCCCGGGCCGCCGCGCACGCCGGCACCGCCGGTCTGCCGCTCCAGGTGCGACCAGCGTCGCACCAGGCGCGTGCTCACGTACTGCAGCCGTGCAAGCTCGACCTGCAGCTTGCCCTCGTGGCTGCGGGCCCGCTGGGCAAAGATTTCCAGGATGAGCAAGGTGCGGTCATTGACCGGCAGCCCGATGTGTCGTTCGAGGTTGCGCTGCTGGGCGGGGCTGAGCGACTGGTCGAACAGGATCTCGGTGGCGCCGCAGGCCTCGGCCAGCGCCTTGATCTCGTCGGCCTTGCCCGAGCCGACGAACAAGGCGGCGTCGGGCGCCTTGCGCTTGCAGCTGATGCGCTCGACGGGGCGCATGCCGGCGGTCTGCGCCAGCAGGCCGAGTTCCTCGAGTTCGGAATCGAAGTGGGGAGTTCCGAAGTCGACGCCGACCAGCAGGACGGGGACCAGGGACTCAGGGGTGGTGGATGGCAATGCGTTCGGACCCGGAATCTTTCAGTTGAGAAGACCCGGGCGGCGCGACGGGCGCCCTGTCCGCACCTTAGGCGGCAGGCGCCTCGTGGCTGTCAGCCGTGGAGAAATTCACGGCGCGCCCGGGGACGATCGTGGAGATGGCGTGCTTGTAGACCATCTGCGTCACGGTGTTGCGCAACAGGACGACGTACTGGTCGAAGGACTCGATCTGCCCCTGCAGCTTGATCCCATTGACCAGGTAGATCGACACAGGCACATGCTCGCGGCGCAAGGTGTTGAGGAAGGGGTCTTGTAGTAGCTGCCCTTTGTTGCTCACGATATTCTCCGTGTTCGGAAGTTTTTTGAAATCGCACCTTACCACAGCAAAGCGCCGAGCAAGCCAAGCACCGCATACGTCCCCACATGGGCCCGAAGCCGGTGCGTTCAAGCCCCGAACGGCACTGTTCGGGTGCCGCGCCCCGCACCGCGAACGGGAACTCAGTCCTTGTCCGCGTAGGGGTTGGACGACGTCTTCATCTCGATGCGCAGCGGCGTGCCGATGAGGTTGAACTCCTTGCGCAAGCGGCCTTCCAGGAAGCGCTTGTACGCGTCGGTCACGTGCTCAAGCGAGTTGCCGTGCACCACCACCACCGGCGGGTTCATGCCGCCCTGGTGGGCATAGCGCAACTTGGGGCGAAACATGCCCGCGCGCTTGGGCGCCTGGAACTGGACGGCTTCGTGCAGCAGGCGGGTGAGCACGGGCGTGGACATCTTGCACATGGCCGACTGGTGCGCCTGCGCGATCGAGGCCCAGACCGGGCCCAGCCCCTGGCGCTTGCGCGCCGAGATGAAATGCAGCGCCGCGAACTTGAGGAAGGGAAGGCGCGATTCGATCTGCCGCTGGACCTGCTGGCGCTCGTACTCGTCCACCGCATCCCACTTGTTGATGGCGATCACCACGGCGCGCCCGCTCTCCAGGATGTAGCCGGCGATGTGCGCGTCCTGGTCGGTCACGCCCTGCGTCGCGTCCAGCAGCAGCAGGACCACGTTGGCCGACTCGATGGCCTGGAGCGTCTTGACCACCGAGAACTTCTCGATCGCCTCGAACACCCGCCCCTTGCGCCGCAGGCCGGCCGTGTCGATCAGCTCGTACTTCTGTCCGGCCCGCTCGAAGGGCACGCTGATGGCGTCACGGGTGGTGCCCGGCAGGTCGAAGGCGATCAGCCGCTCCTCGCCCAGCCAGGTGTTGATGAGGGTGGACTTGCCGACGTTCGGTCGCCCCGCCACGGCCAGCTTGATGACGCTGGTGTCCGGCTCGGCCTCCTCCTCGTCCAGCTCCGGAAGGGACAAGGCATCGAGCGCCTGCTCGACGAGGCTGCGCACGCCCTGCCCGTGCGCGGCCGACACCGGCAGCACCTCGCCCAGGCCCAGCTCGTAGAACTCGGCCAGCTGCGTGCCCTCGGTCATGCCTTCGGCCTTGTTGGCCACGAGCACGGTGGGCTTTCCCAGCTTGCGCAGGTAGTTGGCGATGTCGTGGTCCTGCGCCGAGAGCCCGTCCCGTGCGTCCACAACGAACACCACCACGTCGGCTTCGGCCACCGCCTGGCGCGTCTGCTTGGCCATCTCCACGTAGATGCCGGTCTCGGCGGTCGGCTCGAAGCCGCCCGTGTCGATGACGATGAACTCGCGCTTGCCCATGCGCGCATTGCCATAGTGGCGGTCGCGGGTAAGCCCGGCGTAGTCGGCGACGATGGCGTCGCGCGACTTGGTCATGCGGTTGAAGAGCGTGGACTTGCCCACGTTGGGGCGGCCCACGAGGGCGACGACGGGTTTCATGGCGTGGCGCCCTGGCGCAGGATCAGTTGGGAACGAAGCCGAAGACGCCGCCGCTGCGGGTGACCACGACCAGGGTGTTGCCGGCCAGCACCGGCGCCGCCGCGATGGCGGAGCCGTCCGTGGACAGGCGATTGAGCAGGCTGCCGTCTTCGCGCGAGAGCAGGTGGACCAGGCCGGTGCTGTCGCCCACGGCGACCGAACGGCCGATCAGGAGCGGCGCCGTGAGGCCCCGCCACTTCAGGAGGTCCGTATTCCAGGCGGGATCGCCGTCGGCGCGGTTCCAGGCCTGGACCCGGCCGTCGGCCTCGGTGCCGAAGACCTGGCGCTCGTCGCCGGCCAGGCCCTCGGCGCCGCTCGCGCGGCGCGTCCAGCGCACGCTGCCGCGCTGCACATCCACGCAACCCACCGCAGCCTGGAAGGCGCGCGCGCAGACCGATTCGCCCACCCGGCTGGCCGGACCGACCAGGTCCACCAGGCGTTCCACGTCATTGGTGCCGCGGGAGGTGCCGATCGGCGCCTCCCAGCGGACGTTGCCGGTGTCCGGGTCCAGGGCCGCGAGGCGGCCGCCCTGCCCCACCAGCAGCGTATTGCCCACCGGCAGCAGGACGCCTGCCTGGCGCAGCACCAGCGGCTCGCCGGGCCGCTGCAGGGACCACAGCCTGCGGCCGGTGGCGCCGTCGTGCGCGGTGACCGAGCGGTCCGCCGCCAGCACGAACACGCGCCCACCCGCCACCAGCGGCGGCGTGTAGCTTTGCGCCTGGAGCGGCTCGCGCCAGGCCACCTTGCCGTCGGCCAGGCCCACGAGCTGGTTCTCGCGCGTGACCACCGCGCTGCGCGTACCGTCGCTGCCCACGCCGGCCGCGAGCGGCGCGCCCACGGCGGCCCGCCACAGCTCGCGCCCGGTCGCCGCATCGAAGGCCGCCACGGTGCCGTCGCCCGCCGCGACGGTGACACGCGTGTCGTTCACCTGGACCGACAGCGGAAAGCCCACGTCCCCGATGCGGGCCGACCAGGCCTGCCGCACGCCGATGAGCGCCGGGTTGGGGGCGAGCTCGGCCGGCTTGGGCCGGTCCGGACCGCCACCGAGGAAGCTGGGCAGCGCGGAGCAGGCGGACAGCATCGCTGCCAGCGAAACCAGCACCGCCACGCGTGCGCCACGGACGAGGGGCGCGCCGCTCATGACTTGGCGATCTCGCCGCCGAGCGAGGCGAGCTTCACTTCCACCAGGCGGCGGTACTCGGAGCCGGCGTCGAGCCCGGCAACGGCCTTCTGGTACTGCGCGATGGCTTCGGCCGTCTTGCCTTGCAGGGTGTAGATGTCGCCGCGCCGGTCCGCCGCCAGCGGCTCGAAGGCGGCGGGCATGGGTTCGGCCAGGCGCTGCAGGGCCTCGTCATAGGCCTTGGCCTGCGTGAGCAGCGCCGCCAGGCGCAGCCGCGCGACCGAGCGATAACCTGCATCGGAGGTCTTGTCCGCCACCCAGGCCAGCGCGGCGCGGGCGGGATCGACCTGTCCTGCGTCCTGCAGGGTCTTGGCCGCCAGCAGCGCGGCCTGCTGCGCGTAGGTGGTGCCGCCGTAGGACTTCTGGATGTCCGCCAGGGCCCGCTGCAGGCGCTCGGTCTCGCGTGCCGCGGCGGCCTGCTCCACCTGCTCGTAGAGCGCGGCAGCTTCGCCGGCCTGCCGCGTCTGCCACCAGTTCCAGCCGTTGAAGGCGGCGATGCCGCCGAACACGACGATCAGGACGGTGCTGATGAGGTTGCCGTACTTGTTCCAGAAGTGCTTGATCTCGGCAAGCTGCTCCTGTTCTTCGAGGTCGAGGTGTTTGGCCATGCGGATGGTGAAAAACTGTGCGCGATTGTAGTGATGCGACTCTTCAGGGCTTGAGGCTCGCGGCCCACTCGTCCACCTGTGCCAGGACGCGGCGGCTCTGGGCGCCCGCGCCGTCCCGCAGGGACTTGAGCGTGACCTCCCCGGTGGCGAGCTCGTCGGCGCCGAAGATCAAGGCATGGCGGGCGCCGCTCACGTCGGCCTTCTTGAACTGCGACTTCATGCTGCCCAGGCCCTCGGCCGAGGCCGCATGCATCTGCACGCTCACGCCGGCCGCGCGCAGGGCCCGCAGGGTGCGCAGCACCAGCGGCATGGCCTGGGCATCGGGCACGATGGCGTACACGTCCGGCTGCAGCGCAGGCGCTTCGGTGCCCTGCTCGCGCAGCAGCTCCAGCACGCGCTCCACGCCCAGCGCCCAGCCGACCGCCGGTGCGGGCTTGCCGCCGATCTCGCCGATCAGGCCGTCGTAGCGCCCACCGGCGCAGACGGTGCCCTGCGCGCCGAGCCGGTCGGTCACGAACTCGAAGACCGAGAGGTTGTAGTAGTCCAGGCCGCGCACCAGCCGGGGGTTGATCCGGTAGGCGATGTCGTTGGCGTCGAGGATGGCGCGCAGGCCCGCGAAGTGGGCCAGGGATGCCGCGCCCAGGAAGTCGATGAGGCGCGGCGCACCCTCGACCAGCGACTGCATGGCCGGGTTCTTGGTGTCCAGGATCCGCAGCGGATTGCTGTGCAGCCGCCGGCGCGCGTCCTCGTCGAGCTGGTCGGCGTGCCGCTCCAGGTAGGCGATGAGCTCGGCGCGGTGACGCTGGCGCTCGTCGAGCTGGCCCAGGCTGTTGATCTCCAGGCGCACGTCGGTGAGGCCCAGCTCGCGCCAGAGCGCGTCGGCCAGCAGGATCAGTTCCGCATCCACGTCCGGTCCCGCGAAGCCGAGCGCCTCGGCGCCGATCTGGTGGAACTGGCGATAGCGGCCGCGCTGCGGGCGCTCGTGGCGGAACATCGGACCCATGTAGTAGAGGCGCTTGCCACCCTCGTACAGCATCGAGTGCTCCACGACGGCCCGCACCACGCCGGCCGTGTTCTCCGGGCGCAGCGTGAGTTGCTCGCCGTTGAGCCGGTCCTCGAAGGAGTACATCTCCTTTTCGACGATGTCGGTCACCTCGCCCAGTCCGCGCACGAAGAGCTGCGTCGGCTCCACGATCGGCGTGCGGATGTTGCGATAGGCGTGGCGGGCCATCAAGGAGCGAACGATGCCTTCGAGCCACTCCCACTGCCCCGAGACGGGCGGCAGGATGTCGTTCATGCCTTTGATGGCGGCGAGTTTGGGCGGGGACATGTTTTCCGGGGACTGGGGCTGGGAACGAGGGACTCGGGCGCGGGCCGGGGGCCAGGACGTCCATGGGCGCAAGCCGCGCTCCGTGACCTCCAGGTCCGCAGTCCCTAGCCTGCGGCCCCGAACCTCTTCTCGATATAAGTCTCGACGATCTGGTGGAACTCGGCCGCGATGTTGTCGCCGCGCAGCGTGAGGGCCTTCTCGCCGTCGATGAAGACTGGCGCGGCCGGCGCCTCGCCGGTGCCGGGCAGGCTGATGCCGATGTCGGCGTGCTTGCTCTCGCCCGGGCCGTTGACGATGCAGCCCATCACGGCCACCTTCAGCCGCTCGACCCCGGCATAGCGCTCGCGCCACACCGGCATCTGCGCGCGCAGGTGGTCGTCGATCTGCTTGGCCAGCTCCTGGAAGGTGGTGCTGGTCGTGCGGCCGCAGCCGGGGCAGGCGGTCACGCTGGGCACGAAGCTGCGCAGGCCCAGGGCCTGCAGGATCTCGGAGGCGATCACCACCTCCTGCGTCCGGGCCTCGCCAGGCTGGGGCGTGAGCGAGACGCGGATGGTGTCGCCGATGCCCTCCTGCAGCAGGATGCCCATGGCCACGCTGGAAGCGACCGTGCCCTTGGTGCCCATGCCGGCTTCGGTCAGGCCCAGGTGCAGGGCGTAGTCGCAGCGCCGGGCCAGTTCGCGGTACACCGAGATGAGGTCCTGCACGCCGCTGACCTTGCAGGACAGCAGGATCTGGTCCGGGTTCATGCCCAGGCCCCGCGCCCGCTCGGCCGAGCCGATGGCCGAGGTGATGAGCGCCTCGTACATCACGGCCTTGGCGTCCCAGGGCTCGGCGCGGCGGCTGTTCTCGTCCATCATGCGCGCGAGCAGCTCCTGGTCGAGGCTGCCCCAGTTCACGCCGATGCGCACCGGCCGGTCCCAGCGCAGGGCCGCTTCGATCATCTGCGCGAACTGCCGGTCGTGCTTGTCGCCCTTGCCCACGTTGCCGGGGTTGATGCGGTACTTGGACAGCGCCTCGGCACAGGCGGGATGGTCCGACAGGAGGCGGTGGCCGTTGTAGTGGAAGTCGCCCACCAGCGGCACGTCGATGCCCATGCGATCGAGCTGCTCGCGGATGTAGGGAACCTGCTGCGCCGCCTCGGGCGTGTTCACCGTGATGCGCACCACCTCCGACCCGGCCTGCGCCAGCTCCTTGACCTGGATGGCCGTGCCGATCGCATCGACGGTGTCGGTGTTGGTCATGGACTGCACGCGCACCGGCGCGTCGCCGCCCACGGTGACCACGCGCGAGCCCCAGGCGATGCGCGCCTGCCGCGAGCGGCGCGGGCGCGGCGCCGCGGCTTCGATGGGCGTGCAGGCTGCGTTCATGTCGGCGGCGCTCCCGGGGGTGCTCATCGGATCTCGAAGCGGGCGACGTTGTCCCGGGTGAACGGGCGCAGGTCGAAGGCGCTTCCGCGCACCTGCACCTGCGTGCCCGAGGCACTGCCGACCACCACCTGCAGCGGCGTGGCGCCGGAGACGTTCACCACCTCGCCGGCCGCCACCATGCGGCGCAGGTACACGGCGCCGCGCGGATCGGTCACCTGGATCCACGAGGGCTGCGAAGCGCGGAATTCGACGACGGGCGCGCCGGCGGCGGCCGCCGGGTTGGGCGTGGCCGCGGCCGTGGTGGGCACGGGCGCCGCCGCGGGCGGGGCCGGCGCCGCTTGAACCGGGGCCGTTGCGGTGGCCGGCGCGGTGGCGCTTGCAGGCGCGGGCGCAGCAGCGGGTGCGGCTGCGACGTCCTGGGCCGGCGCCAGCGGCGGCGTGACGGTCTCGCTCACCATGCCGGTCGGTGCACCGGGCACCGACCCCGCGGGGCCCGCGGGGTCGGCCGCCGATGCGGCGGGCGCGTCGGCCACCGGGGCGCGGTTGGGAATGAGGGGCAGCGCCAGCAGCACGAGTGCGCCCACCAGCAAGGCCAGTGCCGCGAACACCGGCGGGCGCAGCAGCAAGGCCCGCACGGGCGAATGCGCGGCATCGCCGGTGGCGCGGAAGGGAACGTTGATCGGGACGTCCTTGCCCAGGCGCGAGTCGCTCCCCTTGGGCAGGCGCGTGAGCACCAGCTGCGGATCCAGCCGGAGGTTGCGGCACACGCTCGCGGCCAGGGCACGCGCATAGACCACGTCCGGCAGGAGCTCCAGCCGATCCTGCTCCAGGGCCTCCAGCTGGCGCTGCGGAACCTTCAGTGCGCCCGCGAGCGCTGCGACATGCAGGCCCGCGCCTTCACGTGCCTGCCGCAGCAGCGCGCCGGCGCTGATGTCACTCTCGGCGACGGTCTCACTCATGGAATGCTCCCCGCTCGTACGCAGCCAGCTCGCGGGACTGCGGATAGCGTTTCTTCAGTTGCTCGGCCAGCTGCGTCATGGCGAGCTTGTCGCCCAGCCGCTGCTCGACCCGGATGCCGAGCCAGAGCGACTCGGCGTTGGCCAGCTCGCTGTTGTTCAGCCGGCGGATGTAGAACTGCGCCCGGGCCAGCTCGCCGCGCCGCATCAGCAGGCTGGCGAGGTTGTAGCCGGTCACGGGATTGCCGGCGTCCAGCTCGTAGGAGCGCGCGAGCGACTGCTCGGCGTCCTCGAAGCGTCCCGCCCGTGCCTGGCACAGGCCCAGGGTCATGGTGGTCTTGGCGCGGCCGCCGTAGGTGGGGTTGGCCAGCGCCTGCCGGAAGGCATTGATCGCCTCCTCGTGCCGGTCCTGCGTGCAGGCGAGCCAGCCCAGGTTGTGCAGGGCGTCGGCGTCACGCGGGTTGATGGCCAGCGCGCGCCGCAGGCTCTCTTCGGCCTGGCGGCTGTCGTTCAGGCGCATGTAGATCAGGCCGCGCAGGTTGTAGGCCGGGCCGAAGGCCGGGTCGCTCGCGAGGGCCTGCTTGATCTCGTCGAGCGCGATCTCGGTGCGGCCCTGCTCGAAGTAGCCGATGGCCAGTTCCAGCCGGATGCGGGCCCGCTTGCGCTCGGGCGTTTCGTCCGACTCGGTCATGACCTCACGCGCGCCGGAGGCGCCGGCGGCCGGCGATCCCGGGGGCGAGGCGCACCCCGACAGGAGCAGCAGGGCGACCAGGAGGCCGCCCGCAGGCCAGCCGGCAAGGCGCGCCGATACGGCCTGTGCGTTCTCGCGGGTGCTCATTCGATCCTCTCCTTGGCTGTGGGTGCCGTGGGCACCGGCGTGAGCATGACGGTGCGCCGCTGGGCCATGCGCTCGTCAACGCGCGTGCGGTCGCGGACGTCACCGGCCAGCTGGCCGCAGGCCGCGTCGATGTCGTCCCCTCTCGTCTTGCGCACGGTGGTGACGATACCAGCATCGCTGAGCCGTTTCGCGAAGGCGAGCACCTGCGCGTGGGGCGACCGAGACAGGCCCGAGGCGGGGAAGGGATTGAAGGGAATGAGGTTCAGCTTGCAGGCGATGCCGCGGCCCCCATGCCCGTGCAGAAGCGCGATGAGCTGGTCCGCATGCTCGGCCTGGTCGTTGACGCCGTCGAGCATGCAGTACTCGAAGGTGATGAAGTCCCGCGGCGCGAAGGCGAGGTAACGCTGGCAGGCGTCCAGGAGTTCGGCGAGCGGGTACTTGCGATTCAGGGGCACGAGGGGGTCGCGCAAGGCGTCGCTGGGCGCGTGCAGCGAGACCGCCAGCGCCACGGGGCAGTCGGCACCGAGCCGGTCCATCATGGGCACCACGCCCGAGGTGGACACCGTCACGCGACGACGCGACAGGCCATAGGCATGGTCGTCCAGCATGGTGCGCAGGGCGGGCACCAGCGCTGCATAGTTCTGCAGGGGCTCGCCCATGCCCATCATCACCACGTTGGAGATGACCCGCTCGCTCGTGCCCAGGCGGCGGCGCAGGAAGTGCTCGGCGAACCAGAGCTGCGCGACGATCTCGCCCGTGCTCAGGTTGCGCGCGAAGCCCTGGTGGCCGGTGGAGCAGAAGCGGCAGCCCACGGCGCAACCGGCCTGGGAGGAGATGCACAGCGTGCCGCGGTCGTCCTCGGGGATGAAGACGGACTCGACGGCGTTGCCGCCGCCGACGTCGAACAGCCACTTGATGGTGCCGTCGGCGGATTCCTGCTGCGTGAGGACCTTCAGGCCCTCCACGCGCGCCGTGGCCTGGAGCTTGCCGCGCAGCGACTTCGCCAGGTCGGTCATCTGCTCGAAGTCGCTCGCGCCGCGCTGGTGGATCCAGCGATACAGCTGGGTGGCGCGGAAGCGCTTCTCGCCCAGCGACTCGCAGAACGCGGCCAAGCCCTCCAGGTCGAAGTCGAGCAGGTTGGCCGTCATGGGATGTGAAGCGCGATCAGCGCCCGTACACGTTCATGCCGGGGAAGAAGAAGGCCACTTCCACGGCAGCGGTTTCCGCGGCGTCGGAGCCGTGCACCGCATTGGCGTCGATGCTGTCGGCGAAGTCGGCGCGGATGGTGCCCTTCTCGGCCTTCTTGGGGTCGGTGGCGCCCATGAGCTCACGGTTCTTGGCGATGGCGTTCTCGCCCTCGAGCACCTGGATCATCACCGGGCCGGAGACCATGAAATCGACCAGGTCCTTGAAGAAGGGACGGGCCTTGTGCACGGCGTAGAACTGCTCGGCCTCGCCGCGCGAGAGGTGCGCCATCTTGGCGGCGATGACCTTCAGGCCCGCGCCTTCGAAGCGCGAGTAGATCTGGCCGATGACGTTCTTGGCGACAGCGTCGGGCTTGATGATGGACAGGGTGCGCTCGATGGCCATGTTGTTTTCCTGGATGGAGTGAATGAAACGGGAAAGGCGCCGGCCTTCGCACCGCCAGCGGGTGCGGCACAGGCTTCGTGTCGAGCCGGCGTCCGAAAGTTCGGCAAAGCCGCTGATTCTAAGCCGCCACGCTTCGTGGCGAGCACCGAGTCAGCTCAGCGGCCCCGGTTGCGGCGCGGCCCGGCGCCGCCGCCGCCACCACCCCCACCGCCCCCACCGCCTCGTCGTTGCCCGGGCATGCCGCCCTGGCGCTGGCGCGTGAAGCTGTCGGCGCCGATGTAACCCAGCGAGGTCTTCATGGGATCGGGCTGGCCGCCTGCCGGGCGATCGCCCCGCTCCTTGCGGCGCGACTGGCCGCCACCGCCTCCGCCACCGCCACCACCACCCATGCCGGGTGGCTTGCCCGCGCGGTTGGGCGGACCGTCGCCGCCGCGCCGGGGCTTGCCGCCGCGCCTTCCGTCCGCGCCATTGCCCTTGCCCTGGCCTTGGCCGCGACCATCCGGTGCGTTGACGCCTGCCGCATGCATGAGGGCCCGGATGTCGCGTTCGTCCAGCTCCATCCAGGCGCCGCGCTTGAGGCCGCGCGGCAGGACCATGGCCCCATAGCGGATGCGGATGAGGCGGCTGACCGCGTGGCCCACGGCTTCGAACAGGCGCCGCACCTCGCGGTTGCGGCCCTCGGAGATGGTCACGCGGTACCAGGCGTTGGCGCCTTCGCCGCCACCGTCCTCGATGGAGCCGAACTGCGCCCGCCCGTCGCCGAGCTCGACACCGTCCAGCAAGCGCTGCTTCTCTTCATCGCTCAGGGGGCCGAGCACGCGCACCGCGTACTCGCGCTCCAGGCCGAAGCGCGGATGCATGAGCCGGTTGGCGAGCTCGCCGGAACTCGTGAACAGCAGCAGGCCCTCGGTGTTGAGGTCCAGCCGGCCGACGGATTGCCACTTGCCCTGGTACAGCTTGGGCAGCTTGCGGAACACCGTGGGGCGGTTCTGCGGATCGTCGTGCGTGACCACCTCGCCGACCGGCTTGTGGTAGGCGATGACACGGGCCGGAGGCGGCGCGATGCGGACCTTGATGGGCCGGCCGTTCACCTTGATCTGGTCGCCCCACTGGATGCGCTGGCCGATGTGGGCCGGCTCGTTGTTCACCGAGATGCGACCTTCGGTGATGAGTTGCTCCATCTCCAGCCGCGACCCCAGGCCGGCCTGGGCCAGCACCTTGTGCAGCTTGGGCGTCTCGGGCTGCGGGGCGAGCACGCGCTTGGGCAGCGCCACCTCGGCACTTTGCTCGTCGGCGTCGAACTGCCCCGAGACCACGTCCTCGAAGCGGATCGCCGGCACGGGGCCCTGCGCACGCGCGGCGGAGGCGCCGGCGCGCGGCGGCTCGTCACGCTCTTCATCGCCGTCGCCGTCGTAGTCGTCGTCGATGTCGTCGTCGTTGTCGTTGTCGAGGGCTGCCTTCGTCTCGGCCTGCTCGGAGGCCTCGGCATCGGTCTCGTCCTCGCGCGGCGCGCCATCGGCGGCATCCATGGGCTTCGGCTGTACCGGCTCGTGGGGGTCCGGCTCGGAGGAATCGCCGTCGGTCGCGCCGGTGTCGTGGGAATGTCGTGTCATGCTGGGTCGGAGGAGCTGGAGGTGGCCTCGTCAGGGCCGGCGGTGTCGCCTTCGATGGCGAGTTCGGCCTGACCCGCCTCGGGGGCGACGGCCTGCAGGGCGGCGACGGCCTGCGAAGGGTGTTCGAGGACGGGCAACTGGTCGAGCGACTCGAGCCCGAGATCGTCCAGGAACTGGCGGGTAGTGGCAAAGAGCGCGGGACGGCCAGGAGCTTCCCGATGGCCGATGGACTCGACCCAGCCGCGGTCTTCGAGCTGCTTGATGATGAGGGAGTTGACGGTCACGCCGCGAATGTCCTCGATGTCACCGCGCGTGACGGGCTGCCGGTAGGCGATGATGGCCAGCGTCTCCAGCGTGGCGCGGGTGTAGCGCGGCGGCTTTTCCGGATGCAGGCGGTCGAGGTACTCGCGCATCTGCGGGCGGCTCTGGAAGCGCCAGCCGGTGGCGACCTGCACCAGTTCCACCCCGCGCTGCGTCCACTCCTCCTGCAGCTCGCGCAGCAGCGTCTTGACCGTGTCGGCGCCGAGCTCGTCATTGAACAGCACGCGCAGATCACGCACCGCAAGCGGTTGCGGCGAACAGATCAGGGCGGTCTCCAGGACGCGCTTGGCATCCAAGGTGTTCATGGTCTCGTGTCGCAGGAAGGCCGCCGAGGCGGCTGGCGAAAAATGAAGGCCTGCAAGGCCTTCAGGAAGGGCCCGGCATGGCCGGGCTGGCCGGGAATCGCATGTCCGGGCATGCGTGGGCGGATTGTATCGTCAGTGCCCCGACCCGCTTCCCGGAGGTACCACCAGGCCCCAGGCGGCCAGCGCCTGCGCGAGGTCCGCAGGCAAGGGCGCTTCGAACACGAGCGCCTTGCCGGTCTCGGGGTGCCTGAAGGCCAGGCGCTCGGCATGCAAGGCCTGGCGGGCCATGCCGGCCGCCGGTGCACCGCCATAGAGGCCATCGGCCAGCAGCGGATGCCCGAGGTGCGCCAGGTGAACGCGGATCTGGTGCGTGCGCCCCGTGTGCAGTCGGGCCCGCACCAGGCAGCCGGACTGCGCGTTCTGCAGCAGCTCGAAGTCGGTCCGGGCCGGCTTGCCCGGGTGGCGCTGTGGGTCCACGACCGCCATGCGCAGGCGATTCGCCGGGTCACGGCCGATGGCGGCATCGACGGTCCGCGCGGGCGGCCCGCTCCAGGGGCGGTGCGCCAGCGCCAGGTACTGGCGCGAGACCTCCCGCGCGGCGATGAGGCGCACCAGCGCGTCCATGGTGCGCCGCTCGCGCGCCACCACCATCAGGCCGCTGGTGTCCTTGTCCAGCCGGTGGACGATGCCCGCGCGCGGCAGCGCGGCGGCCTTGGGGTCCCGCGCGAGCAGGCCATTGAGCACCGTGCCGCGCCAGTTGCCCGGGGCCGGGTGCACCACCACGCCCGCCGGCTTGTCGATCACCAGCAGGCAGGAGTCCTCGTACACCACCGGTAGCTCGATGGCTTCGGGAACGAACGCCTGGCTCTGGGGCGTGGCCCGCAGTTCGATGCGCCCGCGCTCGCCCGCCTTGACCCGCTGGGCACTGCGCAGGCACGGCCGGCCCTGCAACTGCACCGCCCCGCCCTCGATCAGCTGCTGGAGGTAGCTGCGGGAGAACTCGGGCACGATGCCCGCGAGCGTGCGGTCCAGGCGCTGCCCGTGGTCCGGCGCACCGATGGTGAAGTCACGCACTTCCACCTCGGCGGCGCTGTCCGCGGCTTCGTCGATCACCTGCTCAAGCGCCGCGTCCAGCGGGGACGGCGAGCCGGTCGGATGGGGGTCGGTCGATATAATTGCGGCCCTTTTGACGTCCATAGAAGCCTGCGCGATGTTGCGTGCGAAATTATCGTTCCTCGCCCCTTGCCTCCTCGCGTGCGGCATGGGCCTCGTGGCCGGCTGTTCCACGACCGAAGCAGACAAGACCGCCAATTGGAGCCCGGGTCGCCTCTACAGCGAAGCGCGGGACGAAGCCTCCGCCGGCTCCTACGACAAGGCCATCCCGCTCTTCGAGCGCCTGGAAGGCCGCGCCGCCGGCACGCCGCTGGCGCAGCAGGCCCAGCTGGAGAAAGCCTACGCCCACTACAAGGCCGGCGAGAAGGCCGACGCCATCGCCACGCTGGACCGCTTCCTTCGCCTGCACCCGGCCAGCCCCGCGGCCGACTACGCCATGTACCTCAAGGGCCTGGTCAACTTCAACGACCAGCTCGGACTGTTCTCGTTCCTGGCTCGCCAGGACCTGTCGGAGCGCGACCAGCAGGCTGCGCGCGAATCCTTCGAGGCTTTCCAGGAGCTGGTGCGCCGCTTCCCGGAATCGCGCTATGCCCCCGACGCGCAGGCGCGCATGACCTACATCGTGAACTCGCTCGCGCAGTACGAGGTGCACGTGGCGCGCTACTACTACAACCGCGGCGCGTACGTCGCGGCCATCAACCGCGCGCAGGCCGCCATCGCGGACTACAAGGAAGTGCCGGCGGCCGAGGAGGCCCTGTTCATCCTGCACCGCTCGTATCAGGCCCTTGGCATGGACCAGCTTGCCGCCGATGCGCGCCGCGTGCTGGAGAAGAACTACCCCGCCAGCGACTACCTGGCCCGCGGATTCAAGCCGAAGCAGGATCCGTGGTGGAAGCTCTGGTAGCCGCCGCGAGCGTTGCCAGCGCCGCCTCGAAGGCGTCCATCGAATCCAGCCGCCGCATCGGCGGCAGCGCCGCCAGCAGCCGGCGCCCATAGCCCATGGTGGCCAGGCGCGGGTCGCACACCACCAGGATGCCGGTGTCCGTCTCGCGCCGGATCAGCCGTCCGGCACCCTGCTTGAGCGCCACCGCGGCCTCGGGCAGGTGGTAGTCGCTGAAGGCGCTGCGCCCGCTCGACTCCAGCCGCTTGGACCGCGCCTCGACCAGCGGGTCGCCCGGCGGCGGAAAGGGCAGCTTGTCGATCACCACGGCCTGCAGCTCGTCCCCGGGAACGTCCACGCCTTCCCAGAACGAGGCCGAGGCCACCAGCACGCACCCGGGCCGGCCCTGCGTCGCCCCTTCGCGAAAGCGTTCGATCAGGCTGCGCTTGGGCCCCTGCCCCTGCACCAGGATGTCAAGGCCGCCCTCGATCCCGAAACGCGTCTGCAGCGCATCCCCGATGGTGCGCAGTGCGCGCAATGTGGTGGTGAGCACGAGCGTGCGCCCGCCGAGCGCGCCAGCCGCCTGCGCCGCGACGGCAGCGACGCGCGTGCTGTGAAGCGGATCGCCCGGGCGCGGCATGTCACGCGGCACGAAAAGCGCCGCCTGCCGCGCGTAGTCGAAGGGGCTGCCCACCCGCAGGACCTCGGCCCCCTGCAGGCCGCAGGGCTCGGTGAACCAGCTCAGGCGGGCATCGTCGCCCAGCGTGGCCGAGGTGAAGATCCAGGCCCGCGATGCAGCGGCCTCGGCGCGGATCGACCGGGCTTCGTCATCGGCCGCATCGTTCTGCGTTGACTCGCTTGCGGGATCGCCCGCCGGCGATTGACCCAGCAACCTCGTACGCACCGCCTCGGCGATGTCCAGCGGCGACTCCAGCAGCCGAAGCTGCAGGCCGACATCGACCCAGCGCACCACGCCGGACGGGCCGGGCTGCGCGAAACGGTCGGCGCGCTGCGCGAGCGAGTGCGCCCGCTCGGACAGGCGCACGAAGTCCGGCGCGATTTCGCTGACCGTCTCCAGGGCTTCCATCGCCTCTTCGCAGGCCCGCGCCACGCCGTCCAGGGCGGACTGCCAGTCATGTTCATCGGCCTGCTCGGGCGCGGCGCCGGTCCAGCGCAGCCTCGCCCCCGTGGGCGTGCGTCCGACCACCAGGCGCAGGTCGCGGGCCGCGCGTTCCACGGCGCTGGCGACACCCTGCCAGTCCACGAGGCCCCGGGCGAGCTGCAGGCCGGCACCCAGGAGGTCGCGGGCGAAGTCGATCAGTTGCCCCGTCGCCAGGTGCGCACCGAGGAACTGCACCCCGGTCTCGTTCAGCTGGTGCGCCTCGTCGAAGATTGCCACGCGCACCGAGGGCAGCAGTTCCGCCATGCCCGACTCGCGCACCGCGAGGTCGGCGAAGAACAGGTGGTGGTTGATCACCACCACGTCGGCCGCGAGTGCCTCGCGGCGCGCGTTGGCGACGTGGCAGGCGCGAAAGCGCGGGCACTGCGAGCCCAGGCAGTTCTCGCGCGTGGAGGTGACCAGCGGGATGATGGGCGAGCGCTCGTCCAGGCCGGGCAGCTCGGACAGGTCGCCGCTGCGCGTGACCTGCGCCCAGGACTCCACCTTGGCGAGCGTGCGCAGGGCACTGCGATCGGGCAGGCTCGCGTCCTGGCGGGCCATCTCCATCCGGTGCACGCACAGGTAGCTGCCGCGCCCCTTGAGAAGCGCCGTGCGTACCGGAAGGCCCAGGGCCTTGACCAGCCGGGGCAGGTCGCGCCCATAGAGCTGGTCCTGAAGGGTCTTGGTGGCCGTCGACAGCAGCACGCGTTCGCCCGAGAGCAGGGCCGGCACCAGGTAGGAGAAGGTCTTTCCCACGCCCGTGCCGGCTTCGACGACGAGCACGCCCCCGGACTCGATGGTGCGCGCGACCGCCATCGCCATGTCGGTCTGACCCGTTCTGGGTCGAAAGGCATCGGCCGCGCGCGACAGGGCGGCGCCGGCCTCGAAGGCTTCGCGCACCGCGTCCTGCAGGGAAGGCGGGCCGGTGGGGGTGGATTCGGGGGTATGCAACAGGGTGACGCCGCAATGGGCGAAGGGCAGCGGGCCGCGCTGATAATAGCGGCTCGCGGACGCCGTCCGGATCTGGGAAACGCATGGCCAAGGGCTTCCGAATCACCGCAGCGACGGGTCTGCACAAGGGCGATCGAGACTACCAGCAGGACCAGCTCGCGCTGATCGGCCACCCCCGCTTTCCCGGTTGCGTGCTCGGCGTCGTCGCCGATGGCATGGGCGGCCGCAGCGGCGGGCGCAAGGCCTCGGACCAGGTGATGCTCACCGCCCGCCAGCTGTTCGAGCGCTACTCGCCCGAGCAGGACGATGCAGCCCACTTCCTGCGCCGGCTGGTGCAGGAGGCGCACACGGTCATTCGCCTGACCGCCATCTCCGCCGAGGAAGAGCCCCACAGCACCCTGGCGGCCTTCCTGATCAACCCGGGTGGCGACTGCCACTGGGTGCACGCCGGCGACTCGCGCATCTACCACTTCCACGGCAGCGAGCTCGTGCACCGCACGCTGGACCATTCCTATGTGCAGGCCCTGGTGTCGCGAGGCGAGCTGAGCGAAGCGCAGGCGCGCGACCATCCGCAGTCCAACATCCTCCTGGGCTGCCTGGGCGCCGACGAAGACCCGCCGGCCGACCTGCACTTCATCCCGCAACTGCGCCCGGGCGACACCCTGCTGGCCTGCAGCGACGGGCTGTGGCACTACTTCGAGACCTCGGAGCTGGGGTCCGCGCTGGCCACGCTGTCGCCGCGGGAGGCCAGCGAGCACCTGGTGGAAAAGGCCCGTTCGCGCGCGAAGGGCGCGGGCGACAACCTGTCGCTGGTGGTGGTGAAGCTCGAGGCGCTGATGGACTGAAAACGTTCGTCTCAGCGCACCGGTGCGCTGCCCGCCTCGCGCGCCCGCTCGTCCAGTTCCCGCCGCCGCGCCTCGCCTTCGCGCTGCCGCTCGGCCGTGTTGACGGCCAGCTCCTGGCGACGCAGCGCTGCCAGCATGGCGCGCAGGCGCGTGCGCGCCTCGGCCACGCAGTCGTTCACGGCGAAGCGGGCCCGGCAGGCCAGTTCCTCGCGCGCGAACTGCGCCTGCGCGGCTGAACGCTCGATGTCGATGCGGGCGCGCTCGGCGTCCGGATCGATCCGGTCCTGCGCGCCCGCCGCGCAGGCCAGCACCACCAGGACCACGGTCAACGCTGCGCTTCGTTTCATGTGAGCCTCGTGTCGACGGTGCGCCGCTCCTGAGCAAGGAACTCGGCCGATTGCATTTCCATGAGCCGGGAGACGGTGCGGGGAAATTCGTGCGCCAGCGCGCCTTCGGTGTAGAGCCCCTCGGGCGGCGCTTCGGCAGAGAGGATCAGCTTGACCCGCCGGTCGTACAGCACGTCCACCAGCCAGGTGAAGCGCCGCGCCTCGGAGGCCATGCGCGCCGACATGGCCGGCACGTTCGAGAGCAGCACCGTGTGGAACTGCGTGGCGATCTCCAGGTAGTCGTTCTGGGAACGGGGTCCGCCGCAGAGCGTCCTGAAGTCGAACCACACGACGCCGCCCGCCTTGCGCCGCGCGCGGATCTCGCGCTGCTCGATGTGCAGCACGGGGTTCTCGTCGTGCGAGGCGGCCAGCTCGTTGAAGGCGGCGTCCATGTCGGCGTCGGCCTGCGGGCCGAGCGGCGTGTGATAGAGCTTGACGTGCTCGAGCGTACGGCGCCGGTAGTCGGTGCCGTTGTCCACGTTGATCACCTCCAGCCGGTCGTTCAGCAGCGCGATGGCCGGAAGGATGCGGTCCCGGTGCAGGCCGTTCGGGTACAGGTCGTCGGGCCGGAAATTGGAGGTGGTCACGAAGCCGACGCCATTGTCGAAGAGCGACTGCAGCAGCCGGTGCAGGATCATGGCGTCGGTGATGTCCGCGACGTGGAACTCGTCGAAGCAGATGAGGCGATAGCGGCGCGCCATGCGCTCGCCCAGCACGTCCAGCGGGTTGACCGTGCCCTGCATGTCCGCGAGCTCGCGGTGCACCTCGCGCATGAACTCGTGGAAATGCAGCCGCGTCTTGCGACGCAGCGGGACCGCGTTGTAGAAGCAGTCCATGAGGAAGCTCTTGCCCCGCCCCACCCCGCCGTACATGTACACGCCGCGCGGGATGTCGGGCCGGTTGATCAGCTTCTTGAACAGGTTCGAGCGCTGTTCCTTGAACTCGGCCCACTCGCGCGCGCAACGCTCCAGCGCCTCGACCGCGCGCAGTTGCGCGGGGTCGCTGGAGTAGTGTCGCGCGGCGAGTTCGGCGTCGTAGGCCTGGCGCACGGGACCGGACATGCGCCTGTGCTTAGAAGTTGAGCGTGCGCTTGTCCACTGCCAGGGCGGCCTCCTTGGTGGCCTCCGAGAGCGACGGATGCGCGTGGCAGATGCGCGCGATGTCCTCGCTGGATGCCTTGAACTCCATGGCCACCACGGCCTCGGAGATCAGTTCGCTGGCCATGGGGCCGACGATGTGCACGCCCAGGATTTCATCGGTCGCCGCGTCGGCGAGGAACTTCACCATGCCGGTGGTGTCCCCCAGCGCCCTCGCCCGCCCGTTGGCCAGGAAGGGAAAGGTGCCGGCCTTGTACTTCACGCCGTCGGCCTTGAGCTGCTGCTCGGTGCGGCCCACCCAGGCGATCTCCGGGCTGGTGTAGATCACCCAGGGGATGGTGTTGAAGTTCACGTGCCCGTGCTGGCCCGCGATGCGCTCGGCCACGGCCACGCCCTCTTCCTCCGCCTTGTGCGCGAGCATGGGGCCGCGCACCACGTCACCCACGGCCCACACGCCCGGCAGGTTGGTGCGGCACTCGTCATCGACCAGGATGGCGCCGCGCTCGTCCAGCTTCAGGCCCACGCCCTCGGCGTTCAGGCCGACGGTGTTGGGGACGCGGCCGATGGAGACGATCAGCTTGTCCACGTCCAGCGACTGTGCCTGCCCCTTCGCGTCGGTGTAGGCGATGGAGACGCCCTCCCCGTCGCTGCGGACCTCGCCGACCTTCACGCCCAGCTCGATCTTCAGGCCCTGCTTGGTGAAGGCCTTGTGCGCCTCCTTGGCGATCTGCTCGTCCACCGCGCCCAGGAAGGTGGGCAGGCCTTCGAGGATGGTGACCTCGGCGCCCAGGCGGCGCCACACGGACCCCATCTCCAGGCCGATGACGCCCGAGCCGATCAGGCCCAGCGTCTTCGGCACGGCGCCGATCCGAAGCGCGCCGTCATTGGACAGCACCTTGGTTTCGTCGAAGGGAACACCCGGCAGCGGGCGGGCGTTGGAGCCGGTGGCCACGATGACCTCCTTGCCGACCAGCGTCTCCTCCGCGCTGCCCGTCACCTTGATCTCGTAGCCTGCGCCGCCTTCGGCCGCCTTCACGAAGGCGCCCCGGCCGTGGAAGAACGCGACCTTGTTCTTCTTGAACAGGTACAGGATGCCGTCGTTGTTCTGCTTCACGACGGCGTCCTTGCGCCCGATCATCTTCGGCAGGTCGAGCCCCAGGCCCTGGACCTGGATGCCGTGTTCGCCGAAGTGCTTGCCCGCGTGCTCGAAGTGCTCGGAGGACTGCAGCAGCGCCTTGGACGGGATGCAGCCCACGTTGGTGCAGGTGCCGCCCGGGGCCGGGCCGCCCTTGTCGTTCTTCCACTCGTCGATGCAGGCGGTGTTGAAACCCAGCTGCGCCGCGCGGATGGCCGCGATGTAGCCGCCGGGGCCACCGCCGATGACGATGACGTCGAATTGCTTGCTCATGTCGCCGCGCCTCAGATGTCGAACAGCAGTCGCGCCGGATCTTCAAGCGCTTCCTTCATGGCGACCAGGCCCAGCACGGCTTCGCGGCCGTCGATGATGCGGTGGTCGTAGGACATGGCCAGGTAGTTCATGGGCCGCACCACGACCTGCCCGTTCTCCACCACGGCGCGGTCCTTGGTGGCGTGCACGCCCAGGATGGCCGACTGCGGCGGGTTGATGATGGGCGTGGACAGCATGGAGCCGAACACGCCGCCGTTGGAGATGGAGAAGGTGCCGCCGGTCATCTCCTCGATGCCCAGCTTGCCGTCGCGCGCCTTCTGACCGAATTCGGCGATCTTCTTCTCGATGTCGGCGAAGGACATCTGGTCGGCGTTGCGCAGGATCGGAACCACCAGGCCACGCGGCGAGCCCACGGCGATGCCGATGTCGAAGTAGCCGTGGTAGACGATGTCGTTGCCGTCCACGCTGGCGTTGATGACCGGGAACTTCTTGAGCGCGTGCACCGCCGCCTTCACGAAGAAGCTCATGAAGCCGATCTTGACGCCGTGCTCCTTCTCGAACTTCTCCTGGAAACGCTTGCGCATCTCCATCACCGGGGCCATGTTGACCTCGTTGAAGGTGGTGAGGATGGCGTTGGTGGATTGCGACTGCAGCAGGCGCTCGGCCACGCGGGCACGCAGGCGGCTCATGGGCACGCGCTGCTCGGGGCGTTCGCCCAGGTTGGCAGGCGCGGGCGCCGCCACCTGCTGCAGCGCGGGCCGCGGCGCGGGCGCCGGCACGGCCGCAGCGGCGGGCTTGGCGCCGGAGGACAGCGCGCCGAGCACGTCGCCCTTGGTGACGCGGCCGTCGCGGCCGGTGCCGCCCACGGAGCCGGGGGCGAGCTGGTTGTCCGCCATGAGCTTGGCGGCCGCCGGCATGGCGACGCCGGCCTTGGCACCGCCCGCGGCGGGCGCGGACACAGGGGCCGGCATGGGTGCGGCCGTGCCGTCGGAGCCGGCGGCAGCGGCGGGAGCACCGGGCGCTGCGGCGGAGATGCCGGCCGCCGCGCTGGCGCGGCTTTCGCTGTCGATGCGGGCGATGACCTGCTCGGCCACCACCGTGCCGCCGTCGCCGACGACGACTTCCGCCATCACACCGGCGCTGGGCGCGGGCACTTCGAGCACGACCTTGTCGGTCTCGATCTCGATCAGGATCTCGTCCTGCGCCACGGCATCGCCGGGCTTCTTCTTCCACTGCAGCAGGGTCGCCTCGGCAACCGATTCGGACAGCTGCGGCACTTTGACGTCAACGATAGCCATTTGTGTTCTTTCCTCTGAGGATGATTCTTTTCCTACGCGCGATGTGAAGCGACCCCGGCGCGCCGGGCGCCGAGGTCGTGTCGTTCAGATCGTCACTTGGTCAGCACGAAGCCCTTGAGCTTGGCGAAGGCCGCATCGACCAGCGCCTTCTGCTGCTCCTGGTGCAGGTGCGAATAGCCCACGGCCGGGGAGGCCGAGGCCGCGCGGCCGGCGTAGCCGAGCTTCTGGCCTTCCAGCATGTTCTCGTGGATGTTGTGCTGGATGAAGAACCACGCGCCCTGGTTCTGCGGCTCGTCCTGGCACCACACGATATCGGTCGCGTTGGGGTACTTCTTCAGCTCCGCCGCGAAGGCCTTGTGCGGGAAGGGATAGAGCTGCTCGACCCGCAGGATGGCCACGTCCGCCAGCTCGCGCTCGGCGCGCTGCTTGGCCAGGTCGTAGTAGACCTTGCCCGAGCACACGATCACGCGCTTGACCTTCTCGGCCCGCAGCTCCATGGCATCAGGGATGACGGTCTGGAAGCTGCCCTTGGTGAACTCGGAAATCGGGGAGGTGGCGTCCTTGTTCCGCAGCAGCGACTTGGGCGTCATGATGACCAGCGGCTTGCGCAGCGGGCGCACCATCTGCCGGCGCAGCAGGTGGAAGATCTGGCTGGCCGTGGTGGGCTGGCAGACCTGCATGTTGGCATCCGCGGCCAGCTGCATGAAGCGCTCCAGGCGCGCCGAGCTGTGCTCGGGGCCCTGCCCCTCGTAGCCGTGCGGCAGCATGAGCGTGATGCCGTTGACGCGGCCCCACTTCACCTCGCCCGAGGCGATGAACTGGTCGATGACCACCTGCGCGCCGTTGGCGAAGTCGCCGAACTGCGCCTCCCAGACCACGAGCGTGTTGGGGTCGTTGGAGGCGTAGCCGTACTCGAAGCCGAGCACCGCCTCCTCGGACAGGATGGAGTCGATGACGACGAAGGGCGCCTGGCTCTCGGCCACGTTCTGCAGCGGCACGTAGGTGCCCACGTCCCAGCGCTCGCGGTTCTGGTCATGCAGCACGGAGTGGCGGTGCACGAAGGTGCCGCGGCCCACGTCTTCGCCGGACAGGCGCACCGGGTAGCCGCTGGCCACCAGCGAGGCGTAGGCCATGTGCTCGCCCATGCCCCAGTCCACGTTGGCCTCGCCGCGGCCCATCGCGGCGCGGTCTTCCAGCACCTTGCGCACCAGCGGATGGACGGTGAAGTTCTCGGGCACCGTGGTGATGCGTTCGGCCAGGCGCTTCCACTCGGTGAGCGGAATCGCGGTGTCGCCGGCGTCGGTCCACTTCTTGCCGAGGAAGGGACTCCAGTCGACCGCGTACTTGCTCTTGAAGTTGGTGAGCACGGGATCGACCGTGTGGGTTCCGGCGTCCATGGCGGCGCGGTACCCGCGAACCATGTCGTCACCCAGCGAGTCACCCAGGCCCTGCGTGGCCAGCTTGTCGGCGTAGAGCTTGCGCGTGCCGGCGTGCTGGGCGATCTTCTTGTACATGAGCGGCTGGGTGAGCGAGGGCGTGTCCTGCTCGTTGTGGCCCAGCTTGCGGAAGCAGACGATGTCCACGACCACGTCCTTGCTGAACTCCATGCGGTACTCGAGGGCCAACTGCGTGGCCAGCACCACGGCCTCGGGATCGTCGCCGTTCACGTGCAGCACGGGCGCCTCGATCATCTTGACCACGTCGGTGCAGTACAGCGTGGAGCGGCTGTCGCGCGGATCGGAGGTGGTGAAGCCGATCTGGTTGTTGATGACGATGTGCACCGTGCCGCCGGTGAAGTAGCCGCGCGTCTCGGCCAGTGCCAGCGTTTCCTGCACCACGCCCTGGCCGGCGAAGGCCGCGTCGCCGTGCACCAGCACCGGCAGCACCTGCTGGCCCTTGGCGTCGCCGCGGCGGTCCATGCGGGCGCGCACGCTGCCCTCGACCACCGGGTTGACGATCTCCAGGTGCGAGGGGTTGAAGGCCAGGCTCAGGTGGACCGGGCCGCCGGGGGTGGACACGTCGGAGCTGAAGCCCTGGTGGTACTTGACGTCACCCGCGGGGAGGTCTTCCTTGGCGGTGTGCTCGAATTCGGCGAACAGGTCGCGCGGCATCTTGCCGAGGGTGTTGACCAGGACGTTCAGGCGACCACGGTGGGCCATGCCGATCACGATTTCCTGCACGCCCTTGGTGCCGGCCTGCTGGATCAGCTCGTCCATCGAGGCGATGAAGCTCTCGCCGCCTTCCAGCGAGAAGCGCTTCTGGCCGACGTACTTCGTGTGCAGGAAGCGCTCCAGGCCCTCGGCGGCGGTGAGCCGGTCGAGGATGTGCTTCTTCTTGTCCGCGCTGAAGTTGGGCTTGGCGCGGATCGACTCCAGCTTCTGCTGCCACCAGCGCTTGCTGGCCTGGTCGGTCATGTACATGTACTCGGCGCCGATGGTGCCGCAGTAGGTCTCGCGCAGCGCGTTCATCAGCTCGCGCAGCGTCATCGTCTCCTTGCCGAAGAAGGTGTTGCTGGTGTTGAACACCGTCTCCTGGTCGGCATCGGTGAAGCCGTAGAACGAGGGCTCCAGCTCGGGGATGTTCGGGCGCTCGGCGCGCTTGAGCGGGTCGAGGTCGGCCCAGCGCTGGCCGACGTTGCGGTAGGCGGCGATCAGCTGCTGGACGGCGGTGCGCTTGCGGCCCAGCTCGGAGTCCGCGCCCGAGGCGACCACGACCTGCGTGCCGCCCTGCTTGGCGCGCTGCGCGAAGGCGTTGATGACCGGGAGGTGGGGAACGTCCTTGGCGTTGCTGCCGTCGGAGGCGGGGACGTTCTGCAGCGCGTCGAAGTACTCGCGCCAGTTGTCGGGGACGCTGCCGGGATTGGCGAGGTAGTTCTCGTACATCTCCTCGACATAGGGCGCGTTGCCGCCGAAGAGGTAGGAGTTGCCTCGATAGGCCGTGTAGACGGGGCTCGTCTCACTCATGTTTTCGCTACTTTCCGCCCCCCTGCAGGGAGCATTGAGCTGGTTGATCAACCTTCCGCGACACGGCTGAACCGGTTGGCGGATGCGACTGTGGCTGGAAGGACCGCGTTGCAAACCGGATTATGCCCCCCGAAGCGCCTTCGGCGGACCCCCGTCGGGCTATCGCCCTCTTCCCCCCCAGGGGGGCCACCAGCGGCCCGGCAAAGCCGGTTCCGCGGTGGCCGCTGGTATGGGAACGTGGCGTTCCTGCGACGTGTTCGGTTACCTGCCCTTGATCTGCTCCAGCGCGGTCGGGTCCTCGATGGTGCTGAGGTCGCCGGGGTCGCGGCCCTCGCACACGGCCTGGATGGCGCGGCGCAGGAGCTTGCCGCTGCGGGTCTTGGGCAGCGCGCCCACGAAGCGCACGCGGGCCGGGCGGGCCAGGGCGCCGAGCTGGGTGTCCACCGTTTTCATGATGTCGCCCTCCAGGCGCAGGCGTGCGGCCTCGTCCTCCAGGACAGCGGCCTCGCGCGGGACGACGAAGGCCATGGCCACCTGTCCCTTCACGGCATCGGCCACGCCGACGACCGCCACTTCGGCCACGGCGGGGTGGCTGGAGACGCTCTCCTCGATCTCGCGGGTGCCCAGGCGGTGGCCCGCGACGTTGATCACGTCGTCGGTGCGGCCCAGGATGAAGTAGTAGCCGTCCTCGTCGCGGATGCCCCAGTCGAAGGTGCTGTAGACCGTGCGACCCGGGATGCCTTGCCAGTAGGTGCGCACGAAGCGCTCGTCGTCGCGCCAGATGGTCTGCATGAAGCCCGGCGGCGTGGGCAGCTCGATGGCGACCACGCCCTTCTTGTTCGGCTCGGTGAGTTCCTCGCCGGTGGCCTGGTCCAGGATCTTCACGCGCCAGCCGTACATGGGCAGGCCCGGGCTTCCGAACTTGGCGGGCTGCCGCTCCACGCCGTGCGCGAGGGTGAGGATGGGCCAGCCGGTTTCGGTCTGCCAGTAGTTGTCGATCACCGGCACGCCCAGGGCCTCGTTGATCCAGCGCGCGGTGGGCTCGTCCAGCGGCTCGCCGGCGAGGAAGAGCGCGCGCAGGCTGCCCAGGTCGTGCCGCTTCATGTGCTCGATGTCGTGTTTCTTGAGCACCCGCACCGCCGTGGGCGCGCTGAACATCACGTTGACGCGGTACTTCTCCACCAGCTGCCACCAGATGCCCGCGTCCGGCCGGATCGGCAGGCCCTCGTACAGGATCGTGGCCATGCCGGCGATCAGCGGACCGTAGACGATGTAGCTGTGCCCCACCACCCAGCCGATGTCGCTGGTGCAGAAGTAGGTCTCGCCCGGCGCGCCCTGGAAGATGTGCTTCATGCTGGCCGCCAGGGCGACGGCGTAGCCGCCCACGTCGCGCTGCACGCCCTTGGGGCGGCCGGTCGTGCCGCTGGTGTACATGGTGTAGCTGATCTCGCCGCTGTCCAGCCATTCGCAGGGCACCTGCGCGCCCGCATGGCGCTCGGCCAGCGTCTCCCAGGCATGGTCCCGGCCCGGCACGCGCTCCATGGGCGCGAGCTGCCGGTCCACCAGCAGCACCGCGTCGGGCTGGTGCGCCGACAGGCGCAGCGCCTCGTCCAGCAGCGGCTTGTACGGGATGACCTTGCCGCCGCGCGAGCCGGCGTCGGCGCTCACGACCAGGCGCGGCATGGCGTCCTCGATGCGCGAGGCGAGCGAGACCGAGGCGAAGCCGCCGAACACCACCGAATGAATGGCCCCGATGCGTGCGCAGGCCAGCATGGTGAACACCGCCTCGGGAATCATGGGCATGTACACCAGCACGCGGTCACCGCGGCCCACGCCCAGGGCAAGCAGCATGGCCGCGGTGCGCTGCACCTGCTCATGGAGCTGGGTGAAGGAGTAGCGCTCCTCGCGCCCCGTTTCGGTGGAGACGTGGATCAGCGCCGGCTGGTCGCCCCGTTCACGCAGGTGGCGGTCCACCGCGTTGTGGCACAGGTTGGTGCGCCCGTCGGTGAACCAGCGGGTGAACGGCGGCCGGCTCTCGTCCAGGATCTGGGTGGGGGTGCGTTCCCAGTCGATGAGGCGGGCCTGCTCGGCCCAGAAGGCTTCGGGCTCGTCGATCGAGCGCTGGTAGAAGGCTGCGTAGCTCATGACGTGTCTCCTGGTTCGTTCGATCCACCGCGCCTGTCGCCTGGGCGCCTACTTGATCAGTCCTTGCAGTTCCTTGAAGCGCGGATGCTCGCTGCTGCGCAGCCACTCGAAGACCACCATTTCCGTGGTGACCAGCTCGGCGCCGGCGGCGGCCAGGCGGTCGAAGGCGGCGTCCCGATTGCGTTCGGTGCGCGAGCCGCAGGCGTCCGTGACGACCCAGACCTCCAGCTCTTCGTCCAGCAGCTCCAGCGCGGTCTGCAGCAGGCAGACATGCGCCTCGCAGCCCGCCATGACCAGGGTGCCGCGCGCGGGGGCGGCCGGGGCGGGCTTCTGCAGGTGGCGCGGCAGGCTGCGGGCGTTGCCGGCGGGCGCCTTGGGCGGCGGCACCAAGCGGGGAAGCAGGACGCCGGCGGCGCTGAACTCCATCTTGGGGAGCACTTGCGCCGCCTGCGACCGCAGCTCGGCCACGGTGGGGCCCAGCCCGGCCGGGTTCTGCTCGGTGGCCAGCACCGGTACCGCAAGCGCCTGGGCAGGACGCGCGAGCCGCACGGCGTTGGCCAGGACGGCCTGCGCACCGTCGATGGCCGGCATGAGCCGTTCCTGGAAATCGACCAGGATCAGTTGGGAGTCTTCAGAATCAAGGAGCATCAGGGGATTATTCCAGCCGCCTTCGCTGTCCCGGAACTGACACAGCCGCGCCGCCTGGCCCCTAGGAAAAATACCTATGCAGCCAGCCCCGGCGCAGCCGAAGCTTGGGCTGCGGATCACACCGATTCCCGAACGACGACCCACGCCTTCATGCTCCACGCCCCGAACGCGGCACCGCCCTCCGTCGTCCACCTGCTGTGCGTCGAGGCCCGTGCGGACGACGCCGCACGCATCGCCCGCGCGCTGCACGGCGCGGAGTCGCTGCGCCAGTACGAGCTGCAGCGGGTCGGGGACGAGGACGCCCTGCTCGCCGCCCTGCATCCGCGCATCGACGTCGTGCTGTGCGATTTCAAGCTGCCCGAGGTCTCGCCCTATCGCGTGCTGGACCTGCTGCGCGCGCGCGGCTGGCACATTCCGGTGGTGGTGCTCACCCATGCCATCGGTGAGGAGGCGGCGGTCCACGTGCTGCGCTACGGCGCCAAGGACTACGTCACCAAGGACCGGCTGGCCACGCTGCCGCAGGTGATCGACCGCGTCCTGGCCGAGCGGCGCCAGCAGCGCGAGCAGGAGCACATGGCTGCCGAGCTGGAGAGCGCCTTGCGGCGCCTGAAGGGGGTGTCGGCGCGGCTGGTCGCCTCGCAGGAGCGCGAGCGCGACCTCATCTCGCGCGAGCTGCACGACGAGCTCGGCCAGGCGCTGGCCGGGATGATGATGCACCTGCACGCCGCCCGCCTGAGCCCGGCGGCCGAGAACGCCCGGCGGCACACCGACACCGCGCTGGACATGGCGCAAGGCGCCATCGACCGGCTCAAGGCCCTGTCGTTCTCGCTGCGTCCGGCGCAGCTGGACCTGCTCGGCCTGGCGGCGACGGTCGAGACCGCCGTCAGCCAGGCGGCCGAACCCGCTGGACTGCACGTGGAGTTCAGCACGCGCGGCCAGGAGCCGCCGGCACTGGCCGCCAATGCGTCGGCCGCCGTGCGCCTGGTGCAGGAGGCGGTGGAAAACGTGGTTCGCCACGCCCGCGCGGCCACGGTGCACGTCCGCCTGCGATTCCGGCCGGATGGCCGGCTGGTGGTGATCGTCGCCGACGACGGCATCGGCTTCGACAAGGAACGCCTGCTGCAATCGGGCGCGCAGCGCCACCTGGGCCTGCGCGACATGATCGAGCGCACCGAGCTGGGCGGAGGGCGGCTGCAGATCCGCACCGCGCCCGGACGCGGGGTCACGCTGCGGGCGGTGCTGTAGGCTACGCCGAATTCCGCTTCGCGCCCACGCCATGAACACCAACAAGGACAACCCTCCCGCGATCCGCGTGGTCCTCGCCGACGACCATGACCTGGTCCGCTCCGGCATCAAGGCGCTGCTGGGCATGATCAAGGGCGTGGAAGTGATCGCGGAGGCGCGCGACGGCGGCGAGCTGGTCACCCTGGTGGACAGCCTGCGCCCCGCGGTGGTGATGACCGACATCTCCATGCCCGGCATGGACGGCATCGCCGCCATTTCGCAGATCCATGCGCGTCACCCCGAGGTGCGGCTGCTGGTGCTGTCCATGTACGACACGGTGGACTTCGTCAAGCGTGCGGTGGCCAGCGGCGCCTGCGGCTACCTGATGAAGGACGCACCGCCCTTCGAGCTGGAACAGGCCCTTCGCAGCGTCATGGCCACGGGCAGCTACTTCAGCCCCGCGATCGCGCAGCGCCTGCTGCAGCCTTCGGAGCCGACGGTGGACGACGAGCTCACCCACCGGCAGGTGGAGATCCTGCGCCTCATCGCCCAGGGCAAGGCCTCCAAGGAAATCGCCTACGACCTGGGCCTGTCGCCCAAGACCGTGGACGTGCACCGCGCCCGCATCATGGAACGCCTGCAGATCAACGACATCGCGGGACTGACGCGGTATGCGGTGCGCAAGGGGCTGGTGAAGCCTTGAGTCAAGGAGCCGACGTGGCTGGGCGAAGCCCTTCGACAGGCTCAGGGCGAACGGAGGTTGGGGCTCAGGGCGAACCAAACCACACCGTTCGGGCTGAGCCTGTCGAAGCCCTTCGCCAAGCTCAGGACAGGCCCTTCGACAAGCTGTAGCCTCGTCGATATGCTCCAGCTCATGAATTTGCGCAGCTTCTTCTGCCTGCTCGTGGTGGCGCTCTCGCTCGTCGGCTGCGCCAGCCCGCCCCAGGGGGGCGGGCGTGACATCGAAGGGCCGTCGGCCACATCGCCGCGCAGCCCCGCCGAGGAGCGCAATGCGGCCGACCTGGTCGTCCATGCCATGGGCTTCGTCGGCGTTCCCTACCGGCTCGGCGGCAACTCGGCGCAAACCGGTTTCGACTGCAGCGGCTTCGTCAAGGCGGTGTTCGAGCAGACACGGGGCGTGGCCCTGCCCCGCCGTGCCGACGAACAGGCAGCCACGACGCAGGTGATCGACCGCCAGGACCTGCAGCCCGGCGACCTCGTGTTCTTCAACACCCTGCGCCGCGCCTACAGCCACGTGGGCATCTACGTGGGGGACGGCCGCTTCATCCACTCGCCGCGTGCCGGGGCCGAGGTGCGGGTGGAGAGCATGCAGGGCCGCTACTGGGCGCGGCGCTTCGACGGCGCGCGCCGGGTGATGGCGAGCACCGGTTCAGCGCAAACCGGGTACTAGCCGGCCCGAAACGAGTTCAGCGCCGCGCCGGCGGAACGTCCGTGCAGGTGCCGTGCGCCACTTCCGCCGCCATGCCGATGCTCTCGCCCAGCGTGGGGTGGGGGTGGATGGTCTTGCCGATGTCCACCTCGTCGGCGCCCATCTCGATGGCCAGTGCCACCTCGCCGATCATGTCGCCGGCGTGCGTGCCGACGATGCCGCCGCCCACGATGCGGTGCGACTGGGCGTCGAACAGCAGCTTGGTGAAGCCTTCGTCGCGGCCGTTGGCGATGGCGCGGCCCGACGCCGTCCAGGGGAAGTGGCCCTTCTTGATGGCGATGCCCTGCGCCTTGGCCTGTTCCTCGGTCAGGCCCACCCAGGCGATCTCCGGGTCGGTATAGGCCACGCTGGGGATCACCCGCGCGTCGAACACGGCCTTCTCGCCGGCGGCCACTTCGGCCGCCACATGCGCCTCGTGGACCGCCTTGTGGGCGAGCATGGGCTGGCCGACGATGTCGCCGATGGCGAAGATGTGCGGCACGTTGGTGCGCATCTGCACGTCCACCGGAATGAAGCCGCGCTCGTTCACCGCGACGCCGGCCTTGTCGGCCCCGATCTTCTTGCCGTTGGGCGTGCGGCCCACGGCCTGCAGCACCAGGTCATAGACCTGCGGCTCCTTGGGCGCCTGCTCTCCCTCGAAGCGCACCAGGATGCCGTCCTGCGTGGCCTCGGCGCCCACGGTCTTGGTCTTGAGCATGATGTTGTCGAAACGCGGCGCGTTCATCTTCTGCCAGACCTTCACCAGGTCGCGGTCGGCGCCCTGCATGAGCCCGTCCAGCATCTCGACCACGTCCAGGCGTGCGCCGAGGGTGGAGTACACCGTGCCCATCTCCAGCCCGATGATGCCGCCGCCCAGGATGAGCATGCGCTTCGGGACGGCCGAGAGGCCCAGCGCGCCGGTGGAGTCCACCACGCGCGGGTCCTGCGGCATGAAGGGCAGGCGCACGGCCTGCGACCCCGCGGCGATGATGGCCTGCTTGAAGCGGATGGTCTGCGACTTGCCCGTGCGCTCCTGGCCCTCGCCACCGGTTTCCTCCACCTGCACGTGGTGCGGGTCGATGAAGCTGCCGTAGCCGCGCAGGACCGTGACCTTGCGCATCTTGGCCATGGCCGCCAGCCCGCCGGTGAGCTTGCCCACCACCTTGCCCTTGTGCGCACGCAGCTTGTCCAGATCGACCGTGGGCTTGCCGAAGCTCACCCCCAGCGACTCGAAGTGGCTCACCTCGTCCATCACCGCGGCCACGTGCAGCAGCGCCTTGGACGGAATGCAGCCCACGTTCAGGCACACGCCGCCCAGCGTGGCGTAGCGTTCCACCAGCACCACCTTCATGCCGAGGTCGGCTGCGCGGAAGGCCGCCGAGTAGCCGCCCGGGCCGGCGCCCAGCACGAGCATGTCGCACTCCAGGTCGGCGCCGCCGGCGTAGGAGGACGCGACCGGCGCGGGTAGCGGGCCCCCTCCCCCGCTGGGGGACGGCTGGGGTGGGGGCACGGGCGCCGCGGACGAGGTGGCTGCTGCTGGCGCGGCGGCCCCCACCCTGCCCTCCCCCAGGGGGGGAGGGGAAGAGGCCTGCGCGTCTTGCGAATCCAGCACCAGCAGCACGCTACCCTCGGAGACCTTGTCCCCCAGCTTCACGCGCAGCTCCTTCACCACGCCCGCGTGGCTGGAAGGAATCTCCATGGACGCCTTGTCGCTCTCCACGGTCACCAGCGACTGCTCGGCGCGGATGGTGTCGCCGGGCTGGACCAGCACCTCGATCACGGCGACCTCGTCGAAATCGCCGATGTCCGGCACCTTCACATCGATCAGGCTCATTTGTTGTTGTCCTTGGTCTTGACGGTGAAGACGTCCCAGGGTCCGGCCGAGTTGCGGTCGAACTCGCAGCCCGCGGAGATGCCAGCCTCGGCCACCTCGCGCGCGGTCTTGGCCTTGCCGTAGATGGCATGCATGGCGCCCAGCGCGAAGCTGCGGCCCGAGCCGATGCCCCAGAACTCCTTGAACTCGAACACCTCGCGGTAGCTGTAGAGGCCGTAGATGCCGCTGGCGTTGGCGATCACGACGCTGAACTGGCTGGACTCGTAGGGGTCCGAATCCTCTTCCTTCGTCTGCAGGAAGAAGTTGTCCTTCAGGTAGGGATGCAGCTTGGTGAAGGTGTCGAAGACCTCGTCCTTGCTGCCCAGCTGCAGGATCTCGCGCGGCATGGTGCCCAGCGCCTTGCGCAGCACAGGGAAGTGCGCCACGGTGCCGGCCATGCCGATGTAGTTGGGTCCAGCGTCGGTGTCGATCCGGAAGATCTTCGTGTTCTCTTCGTAGCGTTGCGCCAGGCGCGTGTCACCGAAGGTCACCAGGGTATCCGCCGCGATGGCGATCTGCCCCGCCTTGCGCACCACAACCACAGTCGTCATGTAGAAGCCGCTTTTCTTCTTTAGAGGAGCACCCGCCGGAAGTCGGCCAGGATCTGCCCCAGGTAGGCGTTGAAACGAGCCGCCGCAGCGCCATCGATCACGCGATGGTCCCACGACAGCGACAAGGGCAGCATCAGCCGCGGCTGGAACTGCTTGCCGTCCCAGACCGGTTCGGTCTGGCTCCTGCAGACGCCAAGAATAGCGACTTCGGGCGCGTTGATGATCGGCGTGAAGTAGCGCCCGCCGATACCGCCGAGCGAGGAGATGGTGAAGCTCGCGCCCTGCATCTCGGCGGGGCTCAGCTTGCCGTCGCGTGCCTTCTTGGCCAGCTCGCCCATCTCCTGGCTGATCTGCAGCACACCCTTCTTGTCCGCATCCCGGATCACCGGCACCACCAGGCCGTTGGGCGTGTCCGCCGCGAAGCCGATGTGGAAGTACTGCTTGAAGACGATCTGGTCGCCGTCGAGCGAACTGTTGAATTCCGGGAATTTCTTCAGCGCCGCGACGCAGGCCTTGATCAGGAAGGCGAGCATGGTGACCTTCACGCCGCTCTTCTCGTTCTCCTTGTTCAGCAGCACGCGGAAGGCTTCGAGCTCGGTGATGTCCGCGTCGTCATGGTTGGTGACGTGCGGGATCATGACCCAGTTGCGATGCAGGTTGGCGCCGCTGATCTTGCGGATCCGCCCGACCTCCTTGCGTTCGATGGGGCCGAACTTGGTGAAATCCACCTTGGGCCAGGGCAGCAGGCCCAGCGCCTCGCCACCGCCCGCCGGCGCCTTGCCGCCCGCCGCCTTGGTGCTGGCCTCGCCCTTCATCACGGCCTTGGTGAAGGCCTGGACGTCTTCCTGCGTGATGCGCCCCTTGGGTCCGGTGCCCTTGACCTCTTCGAGGGGCACGCCGAGCTCGCGCGCGAACTTGCGCACCGAGGGCGAGGCGTGCGGCAGTCCCGTGCGCACCTCCGGCTGGTGCGGCGGCAGCGAGGCGGTGGGGGAGATGCGCTCGGTCGCCGGCGACGGAGCCGACGCAGGCACCGGGGCAGCCGCGGGCGGCGCGGATGCGGCGGGCGCTGCGGATGCCGCGGATGCTGCAGGCGCCGCGGCGCCTGCAGCACCTTCGAGCACCGCGATCAGGTCGCCGATGTTGAGCTTGTCGCCCAGCTTGACCGTCAGCTCCTTGAGCGTGCCGGCGGCCGACGACGGGATCTCCATCGAGGCCTTGTCCGATTCGACCGTGATGAGCGACTGTTCCTGCTTGATGGCGTCACCCGGCTTGACCAGCACCTCGATGACGGCGACGTCCTTGAAATCGCCGATGTCGGGCACGCGCACTTCGACCGGGCCTCCACTCCCTCCCCCACTGGCGGAGGGTTGGGGTTGGGGCTCTGGTGCGGCGGACGAGGATGCGGCTGCCGGCGCGGCCCCCACCCTGCCCTCCCCCGGAGGGGGAGGGGAAGACGCGCTCGCTGCCTCGCCTTCCAGCACCAGCAGCACGCTGCCCTCGGCCACCTTGTCGCCGAGCTTGACCTTCAGCTCCTTGACCACGCCGCCCGCCGAGGACGGGATCTCCATCGAGGCCTTGTCCGATTCGACGGTGACCAGCGACTGCTCGGGCTTGACGGTGTCGCCCGGCTTGACCAGCACCTCGATGACCGACACTTCATCGAAGTCCCCGATGTCGGGAACCTTCACTTCGATCGACGCCATGTTTCGTGTTCTCCTTCTTGTCGTTGACGCCGGCTCTCAGGCGTAGAGCGGGTTCACGCGGTCGGTCTTGATCCCGTACCTGGCGATGGCCTCGGCCACCTTGGCGGCAGGCACCGTGCCCTCGTCGCTCAGCGCCTTCAGCGAGGCGACCACGATGTAGTGGCGGTTCACCTCGAAGTGCTCGCGCAGCTTGGTGCGGAAGTCGCTGCGGCCGAAGCCGTCGGTCCCCAGCACGCGGAACGTGCGGCCCTGGGGAATGAAGTTGCGGATCTGCTCGGCGTAGGCCTTCATGTAGTCGGTGGACGCGACCACCGGCCCCTCGCGCTTTTCCAGCTGCGTGGTCACGAAAGCCTTGCGCGGCGCCTCGGTCGGGTGCAGCAGGTTCCAGCGGTCGCAGTCCATGCCGTCGCGGGCCAGCTCGTTGAAGCTGGGGCAGCTCCACACGTGGGCGGAAACGCCCCAGTCCTTCTCCAGCAGCTCCTGCGCCGCCAGCGACTCGCGCAGGATGGTGCCGGACCCGAGCAGGTTCACCTGCGCCTTGCCCTGGCCGGCGCCCGGCTTGAGGAGGTACATGCCCTTGACGATCTCGCCCTCGGTACCGGGCTGCAGGCCGGGCATGGGGTAGTTCTCGTTCAGGAGCGTGATGTAGTAGTACACGTTCTCCTGGTCTTCCACCATGCGCTTGAGGCCGTGCTGCATGATGACCGCCACTTCGTGCGCGAAGGTGGGGTCGTAGCTGATGCAGTTGGGGATGGTGCCGGCCATGATGTGGCTGTGCCCGTCCTCGTGCTGCAGGCCTTCGCCGTTGAGCGTGGTGCGCCCGGAGGTGCCGCCCAGCAGGAAGCCGCGCGCCTGCATGTCGCCGGCCGCCCAGCACAGGTCCCCCACCCGCTGCAGGCCGAACATCGAGTAGTAGATGTAGAACGGCACCATGATGCGGTTGTTGGTGGAGTAGGAGGTGGCCGCCGCGATCCAGCTGGCCATGCCACCGGCCTCGTTGATGCCCTCCTGCAGGATCTGCCCGGACTCGTCCTCCTTGTAGTAGGAGACCTGGTCGCGGTCCTGCGGCGTGTACTTCTGGCCCTCGTGGCTGTAGATGCCGATCTGGCGGAACAGGCCCTCCATGCCGAAGGTGCGCGCCTCGTCCACCAGGATGGGGACGGTGCGGGGGCCGATCTCCTTGTCACGCAGCAGCACGGTGAGGAAGCGCACGTAGGCCTGCGTGGTGCTGATCTCGCGGCCTTCGGCCGTGGGGTCGAGCACCGCCTTGAAGGCCTCCAGCGGCGGCACCTTGAGCTGCTCGTCGGCGCGCGCGCGCCGCTTCGGCAGGTAGCCGCCCAGGGCCTGGCGCCGCGCGTGCAGGTACTGCATCTCGGGCGTGTTGTCCTCGGGCTTGTAGAAGGGAATCTCGGCGAGCTTGTCGTCCGGCACCGGGATGTTGAAGCGGTCGCGGAAGGTGCGGATGTCCTCGTCGGACAGCTTCTTGGCCTGGTGCGCGATGTTGCGACCCTCGCCGGCCTTGCCCATGCCGAAGCCCTTGACGGTCTTGATCAGGAGCACCGTGGGCTGGCCCTTGTGGTTGACCGCGCGGTGGTAGGCCGCATACACCTTCTGGGGATCGTGGCCGCCGCGCTGCAGGCGCCAGATGTCCTCGTCGCTCATGTTCGCGACCATCTCCAGCGCCTTGGGGTGCTTGCCGAAGAAGTGCTTGCGCACGTAGGCGCCGTCGTTGGCCTTCATGGCCTGGTAGTCACCGTCCAGCGTCTCCAGCATGATCTGGCGCAGGATGCCTTCCTTGTCGCGCGCGAGCAGCGGATCCCAGTAGCTGCCCCAGATCAGCTTGATGACGTTCCAGCCGGCGCCGCGGAACTCGCCTTCGAGTTCCTGGATGATCTTGCCGTTGCCGCGCACCGGACCGTCCAGGCGCTGGAGGTTGCAGTTGACAACGAAGATCAGGTTGTCCAGCTTCTCGCGCGCGGCCACGCCGATGGCGCCCAGGCTCTCCACCTCGTCCATCTCGCCGTCGCCGCAGAACACCCAGACCTTGCGCTTGGAGGTGTCCGCGATGCCGCGGGCATGCAGGTACTTGAGGAAGCGCGCCTGGTAGATCGCCATCAGCGGGCCCAGGCCCATGGACACCGTGGGGAACTGCCAGAAGTCGGGCATGAGCTTGGGGTGCGGGTAGCTCGACAGCCCCTTGCCGTCCACCTCCTGGCGGAAGTTCAGGAGCTGCTCCTCGGAGATGCGCCCTTCCATGAAGGCCCGCGCATAGATGCCCGGGGCGCTGTGGCCCTGGAAGTAGATGAGGTCGCCGCCGTGCTGCTCGCTCTCGGCGTGCCAGAAGTGGTTGAAGCCCGCGCCGAACATGGTGGCGAGCGAGGCGAAGGAGCTGATGTGGCCGCCCAGGTCACCGCCGTCCTCGGGATGGATGCGGTTGGCCTTGACCACCATGGCCATGGCATTCCAGCGCATGTAGGCGCGCAGGCGCTCCTCGATCTCCAGGTTGCCGGGGCAGCGCTCCTCGTCCTGCGGCTCGATGGTGTTGACGTAGCCCGTGGTGGCCGAGAACGGCATATCGATGCCTTCCTGCCGCGCCTGCTCCAGCAACTGTTCCAGCAGGAAGTGCCCGCGCTGCCGACCTTCCTGCGCGATGACCGCGGACAGGGCATCGAGCCATTCACGGGTTTCCTGGGCGTCCGCGTCGTTGGCGGCCGCACCGAGGGGACGGTCGGGCTGGGCTGACATGGGCTTGTCTCCTGATTGAGTGAGGCAGGTTAACGGATGGACTCAAGGTCCGCAGCGGGGGCGAGTGTGACACAGGCCACCGTGTTTTTCAAATAGCGCTTCCCCGTTCAGCATTATGAAAAACAAGAGCCCTATACCGACGTTTGTCCCCCGCAGCCACTTGCGGCGCCAGCCTACACTCGGCGGGGTATGCAGGACTCGGTCACCCCGTCGGAATTGCACGAAAGCGTGCCGCCCGCCCCCTGGCTCAAGCGCTGGTGGCGTCGGCAGACGCCCAGCCGGCAGGACCGCTTCGCCATGCTGGCGCCGCTGGTGGCGGTGTTCCTCTTCCTCGCGGCCATCGCCTCGGCCTTCGCCTACCTGCGGCTGGAGGAAGAAGACCGCGAGATGGAGGCCGTCAAGCGGGACGTGGAGTACGCGCAGCAGCGCGTGCGCCTGCGCCTGCTGGAGCGGCAGGAGCAGCTGATGCGCATCGCCCGCGACATCTCCAACCAGGAGGTGGACCCGGACGAATTCGTCGGCCGCGCCGAGAGCATGGTGATCCAGTACCCGGAGCTGCAGGCCCTGTCCTGGATCGACGAGCGCAGGCGCATCAAGGCGAGCTATTCGGCCCCCAGCGTGGCCAGCTTCCAGCAGCGGCTGGCCGGCGAGGTGCTGCGCGCGGGCGAGACGGAAACCATGTACAGCCTCGCGCGCGACCTGCAGCAGCCGGTGTATTCGCAGCCCACCGCCCGCGCGGACAACGCGGGCCTGCTGCAGCTGCACGTGCCGCTCACGGAACAGGGCCGCTTCGCCGGCGTGATCCTGGGCGAGTACTCGATCGACAGCCTGCTTCGCTACGGCGTGCCCACCGAGGTCGCCGCCAAGTACGCCGTCGCCCTCCTCGACGGCAACGGCCAGATGCTCGCCGGCACCACCGTGCCGGTCCGCAGCGCGGCCGGCCAGCTCCTGCCCTGGATCACGCCGCAGGCCAACAGCTACGAGGTGCCGGTCTCCCCGGTGGGCAATGGCCTGGTGATCCGCGCGCAGGCCTACCGCACGTCCCTGGGCGTGATCGGCAGCGGCCTGTTCTGGCTGGTGGGCACGCTCAGCGCCATGACCGCCTGGATGCTGATCGGCAACTGGCGCCACGTGCGCAGGCGCCTGCAGGCCCAGCGCGCCCTGGTGGCCGAGACGAACTTCCGCCGCGCGATGGAGAACTCGGTGCTCACCGGCATGCGCGCCATGGACATGCAGGGCCGCATCACCTACGTGAACCACGCCTTCTGCCAGATGACGGGCTGGAGCGAACAGGACCTGGTGGGCCGCAAGCCGCCCTTTCCCTACTGGCCCGACGAGGACCGCGACCTGCTCACCGCGCGGCTGGAGGACGAACTGCAGGGGCGCACCACCCCCGGCGGCTTCCAGGTCCGCGTCAAGCGCCGCGACGGCAGCCTCTTCGATGCCCGCCTGTACGTCTCGCGGCTGATCGACGCCAAGGGCCAGCAGACCGGCTGGATGACGTCCATGACCGACATCACGGAGCCCAATCGGATCCGCGAGCAGCTGCAGGCCTCGCACGAACGCTTCACCACGGTGCTCGAGGCGCTGGATGCGTCGGTCTCCGTCGCGCCCCTGGGCAGCGAGGAACTGCTCTTCGCCAACAAGCTGTACCGCCAGTGGTTCGGCACGCATACGGTCGGCCACCTGCAGATGGTGGCGCAGGCGGGCACGCCCGGCCATGCGCGCTCGGACGAGACCATGGACGAAGTCGACTCCTACGTGGGCCTGCCCACGGGGCAGCTCGACGCCGTGCACAGCGGCAACGCCGAGATCTTCGTGCCGGAGCTGGGCAAGTGGCTGGAGGTGCGATCGCGCTACCTCAACTGGGTGGACGGCCGACTGGCGCAGATGGTGATCGCCACCGACATCAGCGCGCGCCGGCATGCCGAGGAGCAGGCGGCGTTGCAGGCCGAGCGCGCCCAGTCAGCCAGCCGCCTGATCACCATGGGCGAGATGGCCTCCAGCGTGGCGCACGAGTTGAACCAGCCGCTCACGGCCATCAACAATTACTGCAACGGGCTGCTGACCCGCATCCGCAGCCGCCAGATCCAGGAGGACGACCTGCTGGCGGCGCTGGAGAAGACCGCGCGGCAGGCGCAGCGCGCCGGGCAGATCATCCAGCGCATACGCAGCTTCGTGAAGCGCAGCGAACCCAATCGCACCCTGTCCGAGATCGCGCCCATGGTGACGGAGGCCGTGGAACTGGTGGAGATCGAACTGCGCCGCCGCAACGTGAAGCTGGCGCACTTCGTCGCGGCGCGGCTGCCGGCGCTGATGGTCGATCCCATCCTGATCGAGCAGGTGCTGGTCAACCTGCTGAAGAACGCCGCCGAATCCATCGACCTCGCGCGGCGGGGACCCTCGGCGCGCAGCATCGAGCTGCGCGTCGTGCCGCGCCAGATCGACGCGCAGGAGGTCGTGGAGTTCTCGGTGCGCGACACCGGGCGGGGCCTCGCGCCTGAGGTGATGGACCGCCTCTACGAAGCCTTCTTCTCCACCAAGGCCGAGGGCATGGGCATCGGCCTGAACCTGTGTCGCACCATCGTGGAGTCGCACCAGGGAAGGATGCATGCACAGAACATCTACAATGGCCCGGACGTGGCGGGCTGCGAGTTCTCGTTCTGGATTCCGGTCAACGTCGCGATGAACAACACAGCAGGCAAGGACGCAGGGGTGACAGCATGAGCCTGGTTCCCAAGAAGGGCACCGTCTATGTGGTGGACGACGACGAAGCCGTCCGAGACTCGGTCCAGTGGCTGCTCGAAGGCAAGGACTACCGCGTCCGCTGCTTCGATTCCGCCGAGACCTTTCTTTCCCGCTACGACCCGCGCGAGGTCGCCTGCCTGATCGTGGACATCCGCATGGGCGGCATGACCGGCCTGGAGCTGCAGGACAAGCTGATCGAGCGCAAGTCGCCGCTTCCCGTCGTCTTCATCACCGGCCATGGCGACGTGCCCATGGCCGTCAACACCATGAAGAAGGGCGCCATGGATTTCATCCAGAAGCCCTTCAAGGAAGAAGAACTCCTGAACCTGGTCGAGCGCATGCTCGATCACGCGCGCGGCTCCTTCGCCGAGTACCAGAGCGCCGCCAGCCGCGACGCCCTGCTGGCCAAGCTCACCTCGCGCGAGGCGCAGGTGCTCGAGCGCATCGTCGCCGGCCGCCTGAACAAGCAGATCGCCGACGACCTGGGCATCAGCATCAAGACGGTGGAGGCGCACCGCGCCAACATCATGGAAAAGCTCAATGCCAACACCGTGGCCGACCTGCTGAAGATCGCGCTCGGACAGAACGCACCCAAGAGCTGATCCCATGGCGGCTCACCTGATCGACGGCAACGCGCTCGCCGCGAAGATCCGCGCCGACGTGGCGCACCGCACGGCGGCCCTGAAGGCCCGCGGCATCGAACCGCGCCTGGCCATCCTCCTGGTCGGCGACGACCCCGCCAGCGACGTGTACACCCGCCACAAGGTCAAGGACGGCACCGAGACCGGACTGGCCGCCACCCTGGAGCGCTACCCGGCGCAGATGGCCGAATCCGAGCTGCTGGCACGCATCCGCGCCCTCAACGAGGACCGCGCGGTGCACGGCATCCTGGTGCAGCTGCCGCTGCCGCGGCACATGGACGCGCAGAAGGTCATCGAGGCCATCTCGCCGGCCAAGGACGTGGACGGCTTCCATGTCGCCAGCGCCGGCGCGCTGATGGTGGGCCGGCCGGGCTTCTGGCCCTGCACGCCCTATGGCTGCATGAAGATGCTCGAGTCCATCGGCTATGAGCTGCGCGGCAAGCACGCGGTCGTCATCGGCCGCAGCAACATCGTGGGCAAGCCCATGGCCATGATGCTGCTGCAGAAGAACGCCACCGTCACCATCTGCCACAGCGCCACGCCGGACCTCGGCGCCTTCACCCGGCAGGCCGACGTCATCGTCGCGGCCGTCGGCAAGCGCAACATCCTCACCGCCGACATGGTTCGCCCCGGCGCGGTGGTGATCGACGTGGGCATGAACCGCGACGAAGCCGGCAAGCTCTGCGGCGACGTGGACTTCGAAGCGGTGCGCCAGGTCGCCAGCCACATCACCCCCGTGCCCGGCGGCGTGGGCCCCATGACGCGGGCCATGCTGCTGGTGAACACGCTCGAGGCGGCCGAACGCGCCAGCGCCTGATCGGGTCCATCGGGCAAATCAATTCGCCCCGGCCCTTGTGGCCTGGGACGCTGGCGCAAAATGCCGGCCATGAGCAATCCCCTCCTCGACTTCGACGATCTCCCCCGCTTCGACCGCATCCGGCCGGAGCACGTGGGCCCGGCCGTGGACACGCTGCTGGCGCAGGGCGAGCAGGCCCTGGAACAGGTGGTCGCCCCGGACTTCCCCGCCGACTGGACGCGCCTGGCGGCCACCCTGGACTGCGCCACCGAGCGCCTCGGCTGCGCCTGGGGCGCGGTGAGCCACCTCAACAGCGTGGCCGATACGCCCGAGCTGCGCGCCGCCTACAACGAGGCGCTGCCCCGCGTCACCGACTTCTGGACCCGCCTGGGCAGCGACGAGCGCCTGTATGCCAAGTACAAGTCCATCGACCCCGCCGGCCTGAACCCCGAGCAGCGCCAGGCCCACAAGAACGCGATGCGCAACTTCGTCCTCGGCGGCGCCGAGCTGACCGGCGCGGCCAAGGAGCGCTTCGCCGCCATCCAGGAACGGCAGGCCGAGCTGAGCCAGAAGTTCAGCGAGAACGCGCTCGACGCGACCGATGCCTTCGCCTACTACGCCAGCGCCGATGAACTGGAGGGCGTTCCGCATGACGTGGTCCATGCCGCGCGCGCAGCGGCCCAGGCCGAAGGCAAGGAAGGCTACAAGCTCACGCTCAAGATGCCCAGCTACCTGCCGGTGATGCAGTTCGCCCGCAGTGGCGCCCTGCGTGAGCGCCTGTACCGCGCCTATGTCACGCGCGCGAGCGAGCAGGCCGGCGAGGAGCTGCGCCGCTTCGACAACTCCGCGCTCATTCGCGAGATCCTCGCCCTGCGGCAGGAAGAAGCGCGCCTGCTCGGCTACGGGAGCTTCGGCGAGATGTCGCTCGTCCCCAAGATGGCCGACTCACCGAAGCAGGTGATCGAGTTCCTGCGCACCCTGGCCGCCAAGGCGCGGCCGTATGCCGAGCGCGACGTCGCCGACATGCGGGCCTTCGCGGCCGAACACCTGGGGATCGCGGACCCGCAGCCCTGGGACTGGTCCTTCATCGGCGAGAAGCTCAAGGAAGCGCGCTACGCCTTCAGCGAGCAGGAGGTCAAGCAGTACTTCACCGCGCCCAAGGTGCTGGGCGGCCTCTTCAAGATCGTGGAGACGCTGTTCGAAGTCGCCATCCGGCGCGACCAGGCACCGGTGTGGCACGAGTGCGTGGAGTTCTACCGGATCGAGCGTGGTGGTGAGCTGGTGGGCCAGTTCTACCTGGACCCTGCCGCCCGCAACGGCAAGCGCGGCGGCGCCTGGATGGACGACGTGCGCGCCCGGTGGCTGCGGCCGGACAACGGCCGCCTGCAGACCCCCGTGGCGCACCTGGTGTGCAACTTCGCCGAGGGCGTGGACGGCAAGCCGCCACTGCTCACGCACGACGACGTGACCACCCTGTTCCACGAATCCGGACACGGCCTGCACCACATGCTCACGCGCGTGAACGAGCACGACGTCTCCGGCATCAGCGGCGTGGAGTGGGACGCGGTCGAACTCCCCAGCCAGTTCATGGAGAACTTCTGCTGGGAATGGAACGTGCTGCGGCACATGACCGCGCACGTGGACAGCGGCCAGCCCCTGCCGCGCGAGCTGTTCGACAAGATGCTGGCGGCGCGTAATTTCCAGAGCGGCCTGCAGACGCTGCGGCAGGTGGAGTTCGCCCTCTTCGACATGCTGCTGCACACCGAGCATGCGCCCGATGCGGACTACATGGCACTGCTGCGGCGCGTCCGCGACGAAGTGGCCGTCCTTCCGGCGCCCGCGTTCAGCCGCACGCCCAACACCTTCAGCCACATCTTCGCGGGCGGATACGCCGCGGGCTACTACAGCTACAAGTGGGCCGAGGTCCTGTCGGCGGACGCCTGGTCGGCCTTCGAGGAAACGATGGACGCGCAGGGCTTGCCCAGCCTGGAAACCGGCCGAAAATACCGGCAGGAGATCCTCGAGGCCGGTGGAAGCCGCCCGGCGATCGAATCGTTCAAGGCGTTCCGGGGGCGCGAGCCCACCCTGGATGCGCTCTTGCGGCACCAGGGCATGGCCTGAAGCGGCCGCTCCGGCGCCCGATCAGAAACAAGGAAGTACTCGATGTCCCTGCTTCGCAGCCTGTCCGCCCTCGCCACCCTTGCCCTCGCCGTGCCCATGGCCGTGCAGGCCCAGGGCGTGTATCGCAGCGTCACGCCGGACGGGCGGGTGGTCTTCACGGACCGTCCTGCGGCCGAGGCCGCCCATTCGCCGGTCATCCCTGGCGCCGGCGCTGCGGGCGCGAACCCGGCCCTGCCCTTCGCGCTGCGGCAGGTCGCGGGCAAGTTTCCGGTGGTGCTGTACGCCGCACCGAACTGCGCGCCCTGCGACAGTGGCCGTGCGCTGCTCGCGACCCGCGGCATCCCGTATTCGGAGCGCACCGTGAGTTCGCAGTCGGATATTCAGGCGCTGCAGCGTCTGACCGGCGGCCGCGACCTCCCGCTCCTGGCCATCGGCGCGCAGCACATCAAGGGCTTCTCGGGCAGCGAGTGGAACCAGTACCTCGATGCGGCCGGCTACCCCAGGACCTCCGCACTGCCGGCCGGCTGGAAACCGGCGCCTGCGCAGGCCCTTGCCGGCAGCACGGTGGAAGCCGCGGCCTCGCCGTCGGCCCCGTCCGCGGCCGCGACTGGTCCGGAAGCGCCCGCGGCCACGGCGAGCCGCCCTGCCACCCCGCATTCCGCGCCCCGAAGCGGGGGCGGCAGCAATCCGGCCGGCATCCAGTTCTAGTGCGAAGCAAAGCGGCGCGCGTCCAGCGGGTCAGCTCGGAACCCGCCTCCGACGGCCGTCACAGAAGGCGGGCCCAGCCACAGCGAGTAGCTGCAAGCGCGAAATGCGTGTCCTGCTCCCGACGATCCCCGTCTCGCTGCCTGGCCCCGGGCGTTCAGGAGCAACCCCATGGACAAACGCCAGCTCGCCGAGAAGCTGATTTCCAAGTTCGGCACCCTACTTACCCTTCCGGAACTCAGGCTCGACGACCACAGCAACAGCTGCGTCCTGCTCTTCGACGGAGACATCGTCCTCAACATCGAATTCGACGAACCGACCGGACAGCTGATCCTGTCCACCTACCTGGACGAACTGCCGGTCGATTCGCCCGAGGCGATCCTGCGTGAACTGATGGTCGCCAACCTGTACTGGCACCGCACCGACGGCGCCACCCTGGGCCTGGAAGATGCCACCAACGGCGTGATCCTGGCCCAGGCCCGCATGGTGACCGAGCTCGACGACGCCTCGTTCGAGAAGATGGTCGAGACCTTCGTCAACCAGGCCGAGCGCTGGAAGAAGCGGCTGGGCGAAGCCAAGACCTCCGTGAACGCCGCGGCACCCATGGCCCAGTTGCCGCACCTGGCCGAAGGGCCGCGCATCTTCGGTTGATGCCCCGGCCGCCGGTAAGGCGGCCGTTTCACCTTCCAGCCGCCCGCGAGGCGGCCGTGTCGGTCCCCGGCCGCCCGCAAGGCGGCCGTCTCATTTTCGCGCCGCTCAGGACCAGTCGATCGTCCGCACGCCCTGCGAGGTTCCCAGCAGGCACACGTTCGCCTTCTGGTGTGCGAACACCCCCACGCAGACCACGCCCGGCCACTGGTTGACCTGCGACTCGAAGGCCAGCGGGTCGGTCACCGACAGGCCCGACACGTCCAGGATGTGCTGGCCGTTGTCGGTCACCAGGGGCGCATCGCCACGCAGGCGAAGGCGTGCGGTGCCGCCCAGGGCGGCGAACTGCCGGATGATGCGACCGGCGGCCATGGGGATCACTTCCACGGGCACCGGGAAACGCCCCAGCACCGGCACCTGCTTGGACTCGTCCGCGATGCACACGAAGCGCCGCGACTGCGCGGCGACGATCTTCTCGCGCGTGAGCGCCGCGCCGCCGCCCTTGATCATGTAGCCCTGGCCGTCGATCTCGTCGGCGCCGTCGATGTAGACGGACAGCTCCTCCACCTCGCTCGCATCGAACACCTCGATGCCCGCTGCCCGCAGCCGTGCGGTGGATGCCTCGGAGCTGGAGACCGCGCCGCGGATGCGGTCCTTGATGGACGCGAGTGCATCGATGAACTTGTTGACCGTCGAGCCCGTGCCCACGCCGACCAACTCGCCCGGCACCACGTACTTCAGCGCCGCCTGGCCGACGAGCGCCTTCAATTCATCCTGAGTCACGCGACAATCCCCCGCTTCGGAACCCGCGATTATCCATGGCCCTCCTGCCCTACCCGCTGGCGCGCAGCCTGCTTTTCCGCCTCGACGCCGAAGCCGCCCACGACCTCACGCTCAACACGCTCGCCCGCCTACAGGGCACGCCCCTGCAGCTCGGTTGGCAGCAGCCGCGGGTGGATGACCCCATCGACATCGCCGGGCTGCGCTTTGCGAACCGCGTGGGCCTGGCCGCGGGCCTGGACAAGAACGCGCGCTGCATCGATGCCTTCGCGGCCATGGGCTTCGGCTTCGTGGAAGTGGGAACCGTCACGCCACGGCCGCAGCCCGGAAACCCGAAGCCGCGCATGTTCCGGCTGCCCCAGGCCGACGCCCTGATCAACCGGCTGGGCTTCAACAACGAAGGCCTGGAGGCGTTCCTCGCCAACGTGCGCCGCTCGCACGCCCGCAGGCGCGGCAGCCCGCTGGTGCTGGGCCTGAACATCGGCAAGAACGCCGCCACGCCCATCGAGCGCGCGACCGAGGACTACCTCGCCGGCCTGGACGGCGTGCATGCGCATGCCGACTACGTGACGGTGAACATCTCCAGCCCGAACACGAAAAACCTGCGGCAGCTGCAGTCCGACGAGGCGCTGGACGCGCTCCTGGGCGCCCTGGCGCATCGCCGCGCCGAGCTGCAGGCACGCAGCGGCCGCCGCGTGCCGCTGTTCGTCAAGATCGCGCCCGACCTGGACGCCGACCAGGTGGCCGTGATCGCCGCCACGCTGCGCCGGCAGGGCATGGACGGCGTGATCGCCACCAACACCACGCTCGCGCGCGATGCGGTGGCGGGCCTGCCGCACGCGCAAGAAGCCGGGGGCCTGAGCGGCCGACCCGTGTTCGACGCCAGCAACCGCGTCATCACCCAGCTGCGCGTCGCCCTCGGCCCGGGCTTTCCCATCATCGGCGTGGGCGGCATCTTCGGCGGCGCGGACGCCGTGGCCAAGCTGCGCGCGGGGGCGGACCTGGTGCAGGTGTACACGGGCCTGATCTACCGGGGCCCCGGACTGGTTCCGGAAGTGGCCCGGGCGATGGCGAAGGCGAAGGCCGGGCGCTAAGCCTGCGCCACCCGCTGCGCCACCAGCTCCCCGATCGCCATCGCGCTGGTCAGGCCCGGCGACTCGATGCCGAACAGGTTCACCAGGCCGCCGACGCCGTGGCGCTCGGGCCCGTCGATGCGGAAGTCCGGTGCCGGCTGGTCCGGCCGATGGATCTTGGGGCGCACCCCGCTGTAGCTGGGCGCGAGCACGCCGTCCGGAAGCTCCGGCCAGTAGCGGCGCACCTCGGCATAGAAGCCGTCGGCGCGGCGCGGATCGACGGTGTAGTCGATGGCCTCGGGCGAGTCCACGTCCAGCCATTGCAGGTCGGGCCCGAAACGGGCCTGGCCGCCCAGGTCCAGCGTGAGGTGCACGCCCAGCCAGGCGTCGGCCGGTGCGGGATAGACCAGGCGCGAGAAGGGCGAGCGGCCCGTGAGCGCGTAGTAGTTGCCCTTGGCGTACGAGGGCTCGGGCACGTGCTCGGCGGCCAGGCCGTCGAAGCGCCGCGCGAGCTGGCAGGCGTGCAGCGAGGCCGAGTTCACGACGATGCCGGCGGCGATCTCGCTGCCGTCCGCCAGGCGCAGCACGTGCGGCTCGCCGCGCGCGCCCAGCACCGCCCCGTCCACGCGCGAAGCCAGGGCCACCATGCCGCCGGCGCGCTCCAGGTCGCCCTGCAGCGCCAGCATGAGGCCGTGGCTGTCCACGATGCCGGTGCTCGGTGACAGCAGGGCCGCCGTGCAGCGAAGCGCCGGCTCCAGCGCGCGCGCCTCGCCGGCGTCCAGCCACTGAACGGCCACGCCGTTGGTCGCCGCGCGGGCGGCGAGTGCCTTCAAGGCCTCCGCCTCCTGCGCGCTGTTGGCCACGACCAGCTTGCCGCAGTTGCGATGCTCCACGCCATGGCTTTCGCACAGCGCGTACAGCATCTCCTTGCCCCGCACGCACAGGCGCGCCTTGAGCGAACCCGGCGCGTAGTACAGGCCGGCGTGGATCACCTCGCTGTTGCGCGAGCTCACGCCCTGGCCGATGGCGGTCTCGGCCTCCAGCACGATGGTCTCGTGCCCGGCCTGCGCGAGTGCGCGTCCCACCGCCAGGCCGACGGCACCGGCGCCGATCACGATGGCATCGACGCGTTCCATCAGGCGAGGCTCCGCGGGTCCAGCGCCAGCAGCCGCCCCACGAGCGAGCGCAGGTTCGCCTTCAGGCGCTCGAAGCCTTCATGGCGCTGCAGCGTGTCTTCGTTCATGTAGAGGCCCCGGTTGATTTCGAGCTGGATGCTGTGGCGGCCGTGCGCCGGGTCGCCGTAGCGTCGCACCAGCTCCACGCCCTTGTAGGGATGGTTGTAGGAGACGCTGTAGCCCAGGTCCTGCAACTGCTCGCACAGCCACCGGGACAAGGCCGGCGACGAGGTGCTGCCGTCGCGGTCTCCCACGACGAAGTCCGCATGGACCAGGCCAGGGAAATCGGTGGCGTGGCTGGCGGCCACGGCCGGCATGGAGTGGCAATTGATATGGATGCTGTAGCCGTGCCGCGCGTGCGCCGCCTCGATGGCGGCGGCCACGCTCGCGTGGTAGGGCTTCCAGCACTGCTCGATGCGGGCCTGCACCTCGGCCACGCCCAGGCGCCGGTCGTACAGGGGCACGCCGTCGTCGGTGCAGCGCCAGATCAGGCCCTTGCCCAGGCGCACCTTGGCCAGCACGGCCGGGTCGCTGGCGCACTCGCCGGGCCAGGGCTCGTCGAGCAGTTCGAGGTCGATTTCGGTGACGTTGCGGTTGGCGTCTAGGTAGCTGCGCGGAAAGAGCGCCTCGATCCAGGCCACGCCCAGGGAAGGCGCGAAGTCGTAGAGCGCCTCCACATGCGTGTCCTCGGCGCGGCGCAGCACGCCATGCTCGCAGCAGAACCGGAAATCTTCGGGATAGGCAGTGCCGCTGTGCGGCGAATCCAGCACCAGCGCGGTGGTGCCCGGCACATAGACGACCTGTGAATGCATCCGGCCGATTGTGACCGAGGCGAACCCGCGGCAGGCTCAGGCGAGGTACCGACGCGCCAGGGCGCCGCGCAGCCATCCGAGCATGCCGCTCGCAGCCCAGCAAAAGAGCAGGAACACGAGGCTGGCGTAGAGATATACCGGAACCATGATCCCCGGGTCGTCGCTCGCGGCGATCACGGTGTTGGCGCGGCTGACCAGCTCACCCACGCCGATGATGGAGGCCGTGCTGGAGGCGATCACCACCACCAGCAGGTAGCTGCCCCAGGACGGCACGAAGAGCAGCGCCACGGCGCGGCGGTCCTCGCGCCAGGCCCGCAGGGCCACCAGCAGGTTGTCGGAGGTGAAGCCCACCACGGCAAGGGCCAGCGCCAGCGAAGCCTTCAACCACGCCGGCCAGGAATCGCCCGGCAGCATGAGCGCGAGGTAGAACTGGAACACGAGGGTCGGCACGTTGCGCGACAGCGCCGTGGCAGCTTCGCTCGCGCGTCGCAGGCTGCGTGCCGGCGACAGCCGCGCCCAGGCCAGCGATGCGCCGCCCAGCGTTCCCAGCAGCATCGCGACGGACGCGATCAGCACGTTCCAGGCGAGGCCTTCCAGCAGGAAAGGCGTCCAGGTGGCGAGCGCCGCAAGCTCCTTCACCGCGACGGCTCCACTGCGCTGGCGGACGCCCGCGCCTGCGGCCGCAGGGCCAGCCGGCAGAGCCTGCGCTCCAGGGCCCGCAGCAGGCGAACCGCGGCGGCGACGAGCAGCAGGAAGGCCAGCATCAGCAGGTTCATCACCTCCGCCACGTTGCCGCTGTCGGCCAGGATGCCGGTGGCCGCCGACAGCAGCTCCGGCACCGCGATGGCCGAGGCGATCATGGTGGCCTTGCAGACATTGACCAGCGTGGCGGTGATGGACTCGGCCGCGTGCGCGTAGGCCAGCGCCAGGCTCCTGCGGTCCAGCCGGAAGCCGGGGCTGCGCTCGCGCAGGTACCGCGCGGCCTCCTCCAGCGCCGCCATCACCGCCGCGCCGGCATAGGCGCTCAGCGCCCACACGGCGACCGCCCAGGCCGGCAGGCTCAGGCCCCACAAGGCCCACGTGGCCGCTCCGGCGCCGAAGAACAGCAGGTACATCTGCAGCAGGGGCGGCGTCATCCGGCTCCATAGCGCCGCGGCCCGGGCCGGCACGGCCAGCAGCTGCCAGCGCGACTGGGCGAGCAGCGCGCCCGCGATGCCCAGGGCCAGGCTGCCCAGCACGCAGGCTGCCATCAGGCCCGTGGTGACGCCCAGCCCCCGCAACAGCCGCCCGCGGTCGAAGTCGTCATAGACGAAGCTCAGGTCCCAGCCGGTGAGTTCGCGCAGCCGCAACCCCAGCCGGTGCAGGCCGCCCACGTCCTGCACGGTCAGCAAGGCCTTGTTCCGGCAGGCCGCCGGCCAGTCGCCATCGGGGCCGCGCCGGCACCGCCACGCTCCGTCCGGCTCGCGCGCCAGCCAGAGCGCGCGCATGTCCGCGAGGAAGGGCGAAGGCGCAAGGCCCCAGGCCCGCTCCCGCTCGATCAGGAAACCCTCGCGGTGCCACTGCGCCAGCCGCTCGCCGACCCAGTGCGCGAGTTCGCTGCCCGCCTCGCGCCGGGACAGCGCGACCACCCAGGGCACCGGCATGGCCGGCGGCAGGGGCGCCTGGTAGAAGGACCACTGGGGATCGCGCAGGTCCGCACCGATCGCGGTGCTGTCGTAGAGCAAGCCGACGCAGCGGCCGTCGCGCAGCGCGAGCCGGGCATCGCGCGCATTGCCGAAGACCAGCAGCTGCAGCAGGTAGCGCTGGCTCATGCCCCGGTTGAAGTAGCTGCCCTGCACGGCGCAGACGGTCTGGCCGCGCAGCTCCTGCCACTGGCGCACGCGCGACTCGGGACGTAGCAGCAGGGTGGCGCCCGAGGCGTAGTAGCTCGGCTCCACGACCGTGGCGACGCGGCGCCGCTCGGCCGTGTCACCCATGGTGGCGATCACCATGTCCACGGCGCCCTCCTCCAGCCGCTGCAGGCGGTTGGCCGCGGTCACCGGCACCAGCCGCAGCGACACGCCCAGCGCCGCCGCCAGCTCGGCGGCCATGTCGATCTCCAGGCCACGCAGGCGGCCTGCGGCGTCAGGGGCTGCGAAGAGCGGGTAGTCGTTCTTCACGCCCACCGCCAGCGCGCCGCGTGCCCGGATGGCCTCCAGCGCCGGGCTGGCGCGGCGCGGCGCCTCCTCGGCGCGCACGGGGGCCGCGGCCAGGCACAGCAGAAGGCCGATCAGCGCCAGGCGCCAGGCGCGCAGCGCCGCCGTGCCCAGGCCGTGGTGCCGGCTCATGGTTCAGGCGCCGGCCGGGCCACCACGCGGATTCCGTAGCCGAGACACGCCGGGACCCAGGGCTGCAGCGCCGCGTCGATGCGGCCCCAGCGCGGCCAGCGCGTGACCAGCCACTCCGGCGCCAGGCTCTCGGCTTCGGCCGCCTCCAGGATCCAGCCGCCCAGGGCGAGGTCCTCGCGCAGGCCGCGCAGGCTGTAGAGGTGGTAGTAGAACTGCCGGCGCTGGCCGCCCAGCGTGCGGGCGTAGCGCACGTCGCCCCAGGACTCGTGGCCCGGCTGGAACAGGGACGCGAGCAGTTCGAGCGGCCAGCGGCGCCCGAGGGTGGGCACCGACAGCAGCAGGCGCGCATCGGGCGCGGCGCGATCGCGCAGCTCGCGCAGCGCCTGCAGCCGCGCCGCGCGCGGGCCGATGTGGCTGAGCACGCCGAACATCATGAGCAGGCGGTCGAAGCGCTCCTGCCGTGGCAGGGCTTCCGGCCCGCCCAGGACGGGCTGGACCCGGTTGCCCAGCGGGTGCCTGGCCAGGCGCTGCGCCAGCGCGTCCAGCGCGCCGGGCGAGAGATCGCAGGCCACCAGCCGGCGAACCGCGCCGGCATCCAGCAGCGGCAAGGCATAGCGGCCGTTGCCGCAGCCGACGTCGGCCACGCATCGGGCGCGGGCGAGGCCGTGGCGCCAGAGGAAAGCGAGCGTGCCGGGGTTGGGGCGCGGATAGCGCCGCTGGTAGTCGCTGGACTGGAAGTACAGGTCATAGAGCGCGCGCATCTGCTCGCGCAGCGCCTTGTCCGGCGCGTTCACAGGCAGTCCGCGGGCGTGCGCGGGCCCGCCCATTCGCCGCAGTACGGCTCACCCGAGGGCAGGCGCCGGTTCCACTGCGTGTTCATGCGCCGGCTGAAGGCGCTGACCGGAATGCCCCACTTGCGCTCCAGCCGGATCAGCTCGCCCGAGCGGTGCCATTCGACGACCGCGCGCGACACCAGCGCCTCCAGCCGTCCGCCCGCCTCTTCGGGGTGCAGGGCGATGGCCCAGGGGACCACCTGCACGGTCGGCAGCGGCATCTCGAACCCGCGTGCCCAGGCCGGGTCCTGCAGCAGGGCGACGATGTTCGTGTCGTCGTACAGCACGGCGTCGCAGCGCCCGTCGCGCAGCGCCGCCAGGGCGAGCTGGTTGCTGTGCAGCGCGACCACGTCCACACCATGGGCGACCGTGATGGCGCGGTTGTAGAACGCGCCGCGACGGCCGCAGACACGGTGGTGGCGCAGTTCGGTCCACGCGCGAAAGCGGGTCTGCCGCCGCACCATCACGTTCACGCCCGAGGCGTAGTAGTGCGGCCGCACCAGCGCGAGCTGCCGGCGACGCTCGGGTGTGTCTGAGAAGGTGGCGATCATGACGTCCACGCGCCGCTGCGCCATCGCGTCCATGCGGTCGGAGGACAGCAGGCCCACCAGCTCCAGCTTCACGCCCAGCCGACGCGCGAGATCGGCCGCCAGGTCAGGCTCCAGGCCCTCGGGAACACCCTGTCGACCCCGCTGCCCCCACAGCGGGACGTCCTTCTTCACGCCCACGATCAGCGTGCCGCGCTGCACGATGTCGTCCAAGCGGTCGGCACGGGCGGCGGGAGCGAGGAGGCCGCAGCACGCGAGCGCGCAGGCCACCCAGCGCAGCGGCGCACTCATGCCGGGGCCCCGTTTCGATGGCACTGCAGCGCCATGCAGGTGATGTCGTCCGAGGGCTGCGCGCCCTGCGAAAAGTCGGCCACCGCCTGCAGCACGCGATCGACCGCTTCGCGCGCGCTGGCGCAGGGCCGCTGCTCGAACAGGGTCTGCAGACGCGCCCGCCCGAACAGCTCGCCCTGCGCGTTCTCGGCTTCGGTGACGCCATCGGTGTAGGCGAACACGGTGTCGCCCGGCAAAAGCACGACCGTGGCCTGCGCATAGCGCGCCTCCTCGACGACGCCCAGCGCAGCCCCGCCGGTGGGGGACAGCCACTCGCATGCGCCGTTCGAACGCACCAGCAGCGACGGCGGATGGCCGGCACTGACGTAGTCCAGACGGGCGGACTCGGGGTGGTACTGCCCGACGAAGGCCGTGACGAACATGCTGCTTTCGTTGTCGGCGCACAGGCCCTCGTTCACGTGCCGGGCGACTTCGGGCGGGTCTGCCTGGCGCTGGAGGGCCACGGCGCGCAGCAGGGTGCGGCAGACCATGGCGAAGAGGCCCGCCGCGACGCCCTTGTCGCTCACATCGGCGACCACAAGAACGCAGCGGCCGTCCGCGAGCAGGAAGTGGTCGTGGAAATCGCCCCCCACCTCACGTGCCGCCGTGGTGGTGCCGCAGAGCCCGAAGCGCGGGTCGGCCGGCCAGCGGCGCGGAAGGATGGACTTGCTGCAGGCGCGCGGCGATGTCCAGCTCGGCGCGCAGCGCGTTCAGCTCCAGCGAGCGACGGAAGGCCTGGGTGATCGCCTCGAACCAGGGCCGCCAGGCCGCAGGCACGCGGGGAATGGGGCGCGGCGCCAAGCGGGCCTGCGCCACCAGGTGCTCCACGAGCCGCGCCGCCGGCCCGACGAACTCGCGCCGGGTGATGGCGTAGGTCACGAGCATGATCGCGGCCAGTGCCAGCAGCACTGCGCCCATGGTGCCGGCCCGCTCGGCCAGCAGCTTGCGCCACAGCTGCTCCTGCGGCGCGGCCCACACCAGCTGCCAGGGCGCCGCACGGAAGGAGCGCCGCAGCAGTGTCCAGCCGCCACGCTGGACGAGCTCGCCTTCGGGCAGGGCGAGCAGCGCGTCCATGGAGTCGATCGCGTCCGGCTCGAACAGCTGCCGCAAGCCCGCGGGCACCCGCACCGCCAAAGGGTCAGCGTAGAGGCCCGGATGCGCCAGCACTTTGCCCGAGTCATCGATGACAGCGATCTTTCCGAGCGCATGGCCGAATCCGGCATTGATCCGCTGGAGCTGGTCCAGGCTCAGGTCGATGGCCATCACGCCCATGAAGCGATCGCGGTCGAAGACCGGCGCGGCAACGGTGGCGAGCAGGCCGGCATCGGCGCCGCCGAAATGGACCGGTACCCAGTACTTCAGGCGCTCGGGATTGGCCGCCGGCTGGCCGAGGCGCCACACGGGGTCGTCGTACAGGTCGCCGGCGAACGGCAGCTCGCGAGCGGGGCGCCAGGGCGCGACCAGCTGGAAGCGCTGGCCGGACAGGAAGCGGACACGGGCCGCCTGCGGCAGGTGGAAGGCCATGGCGGCCAAGTGGCTGTCCAGGGCCAGCGCGGCCTGGAGGTCGCAGTAGAAATGCGCCGAGCGCCCGCCGAGCGAGCCCTCGCCGACGAGGTTGGCGCCCGCGTCACGATCCTGTAGGGCGTCCCGATCGAAGCCGGGACCCTGCTCGCGCAGGCCGGCCTGGGCCAGACGCGTCGATGGCATCGGGCAGGACCGCCGGGCAGGCGCTTCGCTGGCCGCCGGGCGCCCTGCCGCCATGCGCAGCGTCTCCACCTGGTCGGCGGCGCTGCGAAGCAGGAACTCCAGGAACTGGTGGTGCCGATCGACCTGGCCGCGCACGAGGGCGAGTTCCTGGCGCAGGGTGTCCTGCAACTGCCAGGCGAAGAACGCCGCGACGGCAAGCAGCAGCGCGCCGTAGGCGAGCGCGATCGTGCGGTTGTAGCGCTGGAAGAAGCGGCCGGCGTCGGCACTCATGCGGACCTGCTCTGCATAGGCATGAAGTCGGAACTTCGTCGATCAGGGACTGAAGCATAAACGTCTACATGGTCCCGATGTAAGGATTCTTTCGGACGAAGTCGAAACGCTTGACGGCAGGGCGCCGGCGAAATCACCCACTCATCAGACGCTTTTTATACTTACCGGTTTTCGTAATTACCATGCAGTCATAGACTGCCGCTCTTTGGCCCCAACCGAAGGAGCATCCATGGACTTGAACCGAAGGACAGTTTTGCGAGCCTGCGCCCTGGTGCCCGCCACGAGCCTATTGGCGGCTTGCGGCGGCGGTGACGACCCGAACGTGCTCGGGGTGGTCCAGGCCGAGCCGCGCCTGGGCATCCTGGAGTCCGCCGTCGCGGCCGCGGGCCTGGGCGACACGCTGTCCGGCACCGGCCCGTTCACCCTGTTCGCGCCCACCGATGCGGCTTTCGCCGGCCTGCTCACCGAGCTGGGCGTCACCCAGCAGGCCCTGCTCGCGGACACGGCGCTGCTGCGCACGGTGCTGACGTACCACGTGCTTCCGGCGCGCGTTCCGGCTGCGGAAATTCCCTTCGGCCAGGCGATCACCACGGTCCAGGGCGGCATCTTCAAGATCGACAACGGCCCGGTCATCACCGACGGCCGCAACCGCACGGCCAATGTCGTGGAAGCGAACCTGTTCGCAAGCAACGGCGTGGTCCACGTGATCGACCGCGTGCTCCTGCCCGCCAACCAGAACATCGTGCAGACCCTGCAGCAGCATTCGCAGTTCTCGACGCTGGTGGCGGCCGCACAGGCGGCGGGCCTGGTCGATGCCCTCTCCGCCGCCGGACCCTTCACCCTGTTCGCCCCGACCGATGCCGCTTTCACCAGCCTCCTGGCCGAGCTGGGCACCACGGCGCCGGCCTTGCTGGCCAACACCGCCCTGCTCGACCAGGTGCTGCGCTACCACGTGGTCCAGGGACGCGTGCTGCGCGCGGGCGTCCCCGTCGGGCAGCCCATCACCACGCTGGAAGGCGACACCTTCACCGTGGGGTCGGACCTCGCGATCACCGATGCACGCGGCCGCCGCAGCACCATCACGGCGACGGACACGCTCGCGAGCAATGGCGTGATCCACACCATCGGCAACGTGCTGCTGCCGCTGTAGGCGTCTGCCCGCGCAGGCGCCTCGGGAGAAGGCGTTCCTACACGACCATCGGCGTCACCGCGCCGTCCATCGCGATGACGGCGCCGGTGATGTACGCGGCGCGCGTACTCGCCAGGAACACGACCGCGTCGGCGATCTCCTCGGGCTGCGCCAGGCGGCGCAGGGGCAGGCGCTGCTCGTGGCGGCGCAGGACCTCGTCCGCGGCGATGCCCTGCAGGCGCGCTTCGGCGGCCAGGCCCTCGTCCAGTCGCTCCGTTCGCGTGAGGCCTGGATTGACCACGTTCACGCGCACGCCCTGCGGGGCATAGGCCGCCGCCAGTCCGGCGCTGGCCAGCATCAGGGCGGCATTGGCGGAGCCGCCGGCCAGGTGCGTGGGGCTGGCCACCTTGCCGCCTGCGCCCACCACGTTGACGATGCTGCCCCGGCCCGCGGCGGCCATGCGCTTGACGAGAGGGTCCATGACATGGACGTAGGCGAAGAACTTGGCCTGCATGGCGTCGTGCCAGGCCTGCGGCGTGAGTTCGGCGAACGGGGTGCGACGCGCGGCGCCCGCGCAGTTGACGAGCACGTCCACCGGACCGCGCTCGCTCCACGCGCGCTCCACCATGGCCTGCGCCGCCGCCGCGTCGCGCAGGTCCGCCTGCAGGCCTTCCGCATCGACGCCGTCGGCTCGCAGTCGGTCCACGGCGCGGGCGAGCGCACCGGGGTCGCGGCCCACGATCGTGCAGCGCGCCTTCTCGCGCCCGAAGGCCTGGGCGCAAGCCAGGCCGATGCCTCTGCTGCCGCCGGTGATGAGGACGTGGCGGTCCTGGAGTCCGAGATCCATGGCCGTTCCCCTCAAGCGCGCTCGAAGACCGCAGCGATGCCCTGGCCGCCGCCGATGCACATGGTGACCAGCGCATGCCGCCCGCCGATGCGCTGCAACTCGTGCAGCGCCTTGGTGGTGATGATCGCGCCCGTGGCGCCCACCGGATGCCCCAGCGAGATGCCCGAGCCATTGGGGTTGACCTTGTCCGGGTCGAAGCCGAGTTCCTGGGCCACTGCGCAGGCCTGGGCAGCGAAGGCTTCGTTGGACTCGATCACGTCCATCTGGTCCACCCGCAGCCCGGCCCGCGCCAGCGCACGCCGGCTCGCCGGCACCGGGCCGATGCCCATGACCTTCGGATCGACGCCGGCATGCGCGTACGACACCAGCCGCGCCATCGGCGTGAGGCCGTGGCTGCGCACGGCCTCGCCGGTGGCCAGCACCACCGCCGAGGCCCCGTCGTTGATGCCCGAGGCATTGCCCGCGGTGACCCGCCCGCCCTCCTTGCGAAAGGCCGGCTTCATCTTCGCGAGCAGTTCGGCGGTGGTGTCCGGCTTGACGTGTTCGTCGGTGTCGAATGTCACCTCGCCCTTGCGGGTGGCGAGCGTCACCGGGACGATCTGCCCGCGAAAGCGCCCTTCGGCCGTGGCGCGCGCCGCGCGGCGGTGGCTTTCGGCCGCCAGCTCGTCCATCTGCGCGCGGCTGATGCCCCAGCGGTCGGCCACGTTCTCGGCGGTCTCGCCCATGTGGATGCGGTGGAAGGGGTCGTGCAGGATGTTGAGCATGTAGTCCAGCATCTGCACGTCGCCCATGCGAACGCCCCAGCGGGCGCCGGTGGCGAAGTACGGGCCGCGCGACATCGATTCCGCGCCGGCCCCGACGGCCAGCTGCGCGTCGCCGAGCATCAGTGCCTGCGCCGCCGAGACGATGGCCTGCAACCCGGAGCCGCACAGCCGGTTCACGTTGAATGCAGGCACCTCCTGCGGCAGCCCGGCCTGCATGGCGGCCACGCGGCTGAGGTAGGCGTCGCGCGGCTCGGTGGGAATGACGTTGCCCATGGCCACATGCCCGATGGCATCGGCAGGCGCGCCGCTGCGCTCGACGGCGGCGCGCACCGCGGTGGTGGCCAGCTCGGCCAGGGGAAGGTCCTTGAGGCTGCCGCCGAAGGTACCGATGGCGGTGCGGACGGCGGAGACGATGAAGATGTCGGTCTGGGGCATGGTCGGATCGCACTGGAGGGGTGAAGCGCCCGATTGTCGCGCCCTGCCCGCCTTCAGCCTCCGCGCGTGCCGAAGCTCGTGCTCGCCAGCCAGAAACTCAGCACGCCCCCGAGCAGGCCCGCGTCGATCGGCTTGGCGACATAGTCGTTCATGCCGCTTTCCAGGCAGCGCTCACGGTCGTTGCTCACCGCGCCGGCGGTGAGCGCGACGATGGGCATGTGCATGCCCTGCTCCCGCATGCGACGCGTGGCCTCGAAGCCGTCCATCACCGGCATCTGGCAGTCCATCAGCACGAGGTCGAACGCGCGTTCCTGCGCAAGGCGCAGCGCTTCTTCGCCGTGCTCGGCCACGGTGACGTCGGAATAGCCGAGCTTTTCCAGCAGGGCCTGTGCGACCAGCTGGTTAATGGGGTTGTCCTCCACCAGCAGCAGGGCCCGCGTGCTCGCCGCCGCGGCGGTATCGGCCGCCTGCGGTGCGGCCGCCGCGGCCTCGACCAGCGGGATTTCCAGCGTGAAGGTTGAACCCGCCCCTGTGGCGCTGGACAGGCGGATGTCGCCGCCCATGAGCTGGGCCAGGTCGCGCGAGATCGCCAGCCCCAGGCCGCTGCCCTGGAAGCGCCGCGTGCTGGAGGCATCCACCTGCGAGAAGCGCTTGAACAGCTTGGCCTGATCCTCCGGAGGAATGCCGATCCCCGTGTCCGTCACCGCGAACTGCAGCGAACGCTGCCGCGCCAGCATGCCGGTGCCCACGCGCAGCGAACAGCTGCCTGCGGCGGTGAACTTCATGGCGTTGCCCAGAAGGTTCATGAGGATCTGGCGCAGGCGATTGGCGTCCAGCGTGACCCAGCGCGGCACCTCGGGCGCGAGTTCGACGGCAAAGTCGATGCCCTTGCTGCGGGCCCGGTCGGCGAACACGTCGCCGGTCTCCCGCACGAGGGCGTGCAGGTCGCACTCGCTGGGCTCCAGCACCATCTGGCCGGCCTCGATCTTGGAGAAGTCGAGCACGTCGTTGACCATGCCCAGGAGGCTGTTGGCGCAGCTGTTGATCAGGCGCACGTAGCCGGCCTCGCGCTCGGGCAGTGCGGACTGCTCCAGCACGCGCGAGAGGCCGATCACGCCGTTGAGCGGCGTGCGGATCTCGTGGCTCATGGTGGCGAGGAACTCCGCCTTGGCGCGGCTGGCGCTCTCCGCCGCCTCGGCAGCGGCCTTGAGCGCCTTCTCCTCGCGCTTGCGCTCGGCGATGTTCTTGGTCGTGCCGACCACACGCAAGGCCCGGCCGTCCAGATCGCGGCCGGCGACCTGGGCTTCGGTCTGGAACCACACCCGCGTGCCGTTGGCCCGGATGCCCTCGTGCTCGAAACACAGCTGCGCGATCCGGCCCTTGAGCAGATCGACCAGGCCGGCGCGCATCGCGGCGGCGCTCGCCTCGTCCACGGCCAGGGGCAGCAGTTCGCGCGACGAGACCGTCCGGGCGCGCGCCGGGAAACCCATGATCTGCTGCCAGCTGGCCGAGAGATAGACGCGGTCGTCGCCCGGCGTGAACTCCCACAGGCCCAGGCCGCTCGCCTGCAGGGCCACCTCCAGCCGCTCCTCGCTCGCCCGCAGGCGGGCTTCGGCAGCCCGCTCCTCGGTCACGTCCTGGTAGGTCTGCACCACCCAGCCGTTGTCCAGGTACGTCACGCGCAGCTCCAGCAGCCGCCCGCCGGGTGCGTTTCGCTCCCGGCGGAAGGAGGTGCCCGACTGCGCCAAGGCGATGCGCTGGGCCACCAGGTCCTCCACGTTTCCCGGGCCATAGTCGCCCCGCTCGGCGAGGTAGCGCGCCACGGTGTGCAGCGTCAGGCGCGCCTGCGCGAACAGCTCGCGCGGCAGCTGGAGCAGCTCGCGCAGGCGGCTGTTGCTGGCGACCACCCGCAGCTGCTCGTCCAGCACGATCAAGCCGGCCGGGATGTTCTCGATCACCAGCTCGAGCAGGTTGTTGCGCTCGATCAGTGGGTCTGTGGAATTGAAGGGGACAAGCATCGTGGGTCGGGACCCGGCTGCGGCCGGGCGCTGGCATGCTAGCTCACCCGGGCCGGCGCCCATCCGTCCAACCCTGCGAGATATGCCGGCTGCGTACGGATCGCCGCGAGCGTTGCGCCGAAGCCGCACATCCCAAGGCCCGGAAGTGCGGATACCGTGCAGGAACTGCGGCAAGCCCGATCGCCCGGCGGCAGCGCAGCCCCGGTGAGGGGCGGGCACGCCACTTGCCCCCTTCCGGCCGAGGCCCAGCCATGTCCCGCCCTTCCATTCGCCGCGGCACGCGCGCTGCCGCCCTCGCCCTTGCCGGGCTTGCCTTGCTGCTGGCCGCCTACTGGTGGGCGTCGCCCTACCTGGCGGTGCGCGAATTAGGCGCCGCGGCGCGGGCCGGAGACGGCGAGCGCTTCAGCGCCCATGTCGACTACCCGCGCGTGCGCGAAAGCCTCAAGGCCCAGATGGCCGCCCGCCTCCAGCGCTCGGCCACCGACGTGCCGGGCGAGCACCCGCTGGCCGGCATGGGCCGCATCGTGGGCCTGGCCATGATCGACCCGGTGGTGGAGACCCTGGTGCGCCCGGAGGTGGTCATGCTGGCGTTGCGGCAGGAGCTGGTCGTGTCCGGGGACGGCGCGGCGCCACGGGCGCCCACGGCGCCGGCGACGTCCCCGGCCGATGCGGCTCGCGGGCGCACGAGTGCCTGGCACTACGAGCGCGAGGGGCCCAACCGCCTCGTCGTCGTCCCCCGGCCTGCACCGGATGGCGCCAGCTCGCCCAAGCGGCCGGTCACGCTGGTCTTCGAGCGGCGTGGCTTCGCACGCTGGGACCTCGTCGAACTGCGCCTGCCGCCGGCCGGCTGAAGCGCGCTCAGGCCGCGGGCCCTGCGGCGGCCGACTCCGAGGCCGCTTCCTCCTCGCGTGGCAACTCGTAAAGCCAGAACGGCGGCTGCTCGGGACGCCGGCGTAGCAGGAGCGGCCGGGCGACGTTGAACACCGGCACGCCGTTCATCGTGCGCGCCTCCACCGTGCCGCGATGCGCATGGCCATGGAACACCGCATCGACCGGGTAGCGCAGGAGCGGCTCCTCCAGGCGGCTGCTGCCCAGGAAGGGGAAGATCTCCACCGGCTCGCCCTGCACCGTGCCGACGATCGGCGCGTAGTGCAGCAGCGCGATCCGCCGCGGCGTGCGCAGCTTGGCCAGGGCGGCCTCCAGCTTCATGGCCTCGTTCAGCGCCTCCTTGACGAACAGCTTGATGACCGGCTCGCCCCAGGCACCGAGCGAGCCGCGGCCGAAACCGCCCGCGAAGCCCTTGGCGCCGGCGATGCCCACGCCCTCGATCTCGCACACGCCCCCGTCGAGGACGCGCACGCCGGCCTGCGTGAGGATGTCCGTGACCACCTCGGGCGTGCCGGACTCGAAATCGTGGTTGCCCAGCACCGCGACGATGGGCACCGACACCGTGGCCAGTTCCTCCGCCAGCACCTGCGCTTCTTCGGCCGTGCCGTAGTCGGTGAGGTCGCCGCACAGGAGCAGCGCATCCGCCGCTTCGCTCGCCTGCGCGAAGAAGCCGCGCAGGCTGCCGGCCGAATCCTTGGTCACGTGAATGTCGCCGACGGCCGCGAAGCGCACGGTGCTTTCCGAGCGGGCGTGTCGGGCGGGTCGAGGCGTGTGGGGCATGGGAAGCCATGCTGAAGGCTCAGGCGGGCCGGGGCCATCGTCCATCCGCCGTGCCGGGCTGTAGGCCGATGCTGATGGTGCGCGGGCCTCTTGTCCTGTACGGCGGCGCGTTGCCCCTGGTTAGGCTCGCGCTCCCTGAACCCGTAAAGCCCATCGCATGCCCTCCCCGGCCCTGGCCCCCTCCCTGGAGGAAGAAGTCGCCACCGGCACCGCCGAGTTCTACCGCGGGGTGCTGCGCACGCTGCAGGCCGCGCGCATTCCCTTCCTCGTGGGCGGCGCATTTGCGCAGGCCTGCTTCACCGGGATACGGCGCTCCACCAAGGACCTGGACCTGTTCATCCGCCGGGAGGACTACCCGCGAGCGACGCGCGTGCTCACCGATGCCGGCTGGCGCTGCGAGCTGCCCTACAGCCATTGGCTGGCGAAGGTGTACCAGGGCGAGGAGTTCATCGACCTGATCTTCAACTCCGGCAATGGCGTGGCGCCGGTGGACGAGCGGTGGTTTCGCAACAACATCGAGGTCGAGGTCCTGGGCGTCGCCGTGCGTGTGGCCAACCTGGAGGACAGCCTGCTGACCAAGGCCTTCATCATGGAGCGCGAGCGCTATGACGGCGCCGACGTCGCGCACCTGCTGCAGGCGAATGCGGAGCATGTGGACTGGCCGGGCCTGATCGAGCGCTTCGGCAGCCACTGGCGCGTGTTGCTGGCCCACCTGTCCCTGTTCGGCTACATCTATCCCGGCGAGCGGCACCGCATCCCGCGCTGGGTCATGGACCGGCTGCTCGCCCGGCTGTTCCTGGAGACGGCCGCACCGCCCGGCGAAGACCCGCACGTGTGCGCGGGCACCCTGCTGTCGCGCGAGCAGTACCTGCACGACGTGACCCGATTGGGCTACATGGACGGACGCCTCACGCCGGCGAGCACCATGACCGCCGAAGAAATCGCAGTCTGGACGCAGGCCATCCCCGAACGCCAGGACGGCGGCGCGGACCCCGGAACGCGCTGAGGTTTGTTTCAGGCGCCGCTGGCGACCGCGAACAGCTTGCGGCCGGTTCGCCCTTCGACGTACACGCCCTCGACCTCTTCGCGCAGGTATTCCCCGGTTGCGAGCAGCTGCACGAAGCGGCGCAGGGGGTCGGTCTCGATGCGCCTGACGCCTCGAACCGCCGTGCTGGCCCAGAACTCCACCACGGGCTCGGCCCGGCCGGATTCGTCGACGACGGTGAAATAGCGGGTGCGTTGCGCGGGATCGGACATGGTGCGCGCCCCAAAGGAATTGCTGCGGCGCAACAAGTATGGCCCGCCCGGGCGCATGCCGCAATGCCCAGGCTGTAACAGCGAGGGGGGCTGCGCGCGGACGGCGCCTCAGCCGCTCACGGGGTCGCCGCTGCGCAACTCCCGCGCCAATCGCCCGAAGCGCTGGCGGTACTGGGCCGGCGGCAGGCCGACCTTGCGCCGGAAGAGCCGGGTGAAAAAGCTGGTGTCGCTGTAGCCCACCTCCAGGGCCACCGCATCGACTGGCAACTCGCTGGCTTCGAGCATCTGCTTGGCCTCCTCCAGGCGCACGTGCTGCACGTACTCCAGCGGGGCCATGCCGGTGGCCAGGCTGAAGCGGCGCTTGAAGGTGCGCTCGGGCAGGCGCGACAAGGCGACCATGCGGGCCACCGGGCTCGGGTCGCCATAGTGCTCGGCCGCCCAGGCCTGGCAGCGGGCGATGAGCGGGTCCGCGGCGTGGCAGCCGTGCGTGAGCGACGCGTAGGCCTGGGGGCTCGTGGTGTTGAGGTCCATGAGGTTGATGCGTGCCACCCGCATGGCCTCCTGCGGTCCCGCGAAGCGCGCGATCAGCGCCAGGACCAGCAGGTGCCAGGACACGCCGCTGCCGGCCATGAGAATGCGCCGCTCCTCGCCGCCGACCACCAGGCCACGGTCGGCATGCCAGCGCACCTGCGGATGGCTGCGCCGCAGGTGCTCGCAGTAGGCCCAGTGCGAGGTGGCGTCCAGCCCGTCGAGCAGGCCGGTGTGCGCCAGCACCAGTGCACCCGAGCAGGCCGAGGCGAGCAGGCCGCCGGCCGCATGGCACTGCCGCAGCCAGGCCACCACGGGCTCGAAGCGGGCGTCCAGCGGCGTGCCCGGCGCCACGTTGATGTCGGTCACCACGGCCACCTCTGGAGTGGGCACGTCCGCCAGGCACGCCTGCGGCGTGATGCGCACCCCGTTGCCGGTCGCGAGCGGCTGGCCGTCGAGGCTCACCACCACGGGACGGAAGGGCGAGGGCTGTACCGGCTCCCCATGCAGCAGCGACCAGTCGCGGCGCACGCTCGCCAGTGCGTCATAGAAGCCGTAGAGCGTGGCCGCCGAGGACTCCTCGACCGCCAGCAGTGCGACGGTGATCGCTTGGGCCGGGGCATCGGACATGGCAGGAACGACCGGTTCGTTGCACGAATGCCGCTAGTGTAGGCAGCGCCTGCCGCCCAGACTACAGGCCGGATCTCTCCCCACCCTTCACCACCCGCAGGAGCCACCATGAGACACGACGAACTGGGACTGGACCTTAGCGGCGCAAGCGAGCGCGCGGCCGCCGCCTACCAGGGCGGACTCGACCAGCTGAGATGCTTTGTCGGCGACCCCCTGGCCGCCGCCGACCAGGCCCTGGCCGACAGCCCGGGCATGCCGATGGCACACGCGCTGCGCGCCTGGCTCCACCTGCTCGGCACGGAACCCGACGGCCCGGCGGTGGCGCTCGCGGCCTGCGAGGCGGCCGCCGCGCTCCCCGCCACCGAGCGCGAGACCCTGCACCTGCGCGCCGCCTCGGCGCTGGCACAGGACCGCTGGAGCGAGTCCGCGCGCCTGCTGGAGGACCTGAGCGTGCGCTGGCCGCGCGACCTGCTCGCACTGCAGGTCGGGCACCAGCTCGACTTCTTCACCGGCGACTCCCGCATGCTGCGCGACCGCATCGCGCGGGCCCTGCCGCACTGGGAACGCACGCTGCCCGGTTACCACGCCCTCCTCAGCATGCACGCCTTCGGGCTGGAGGAGACGGGCGACTACGCCGCGGCCGAGCGCGCCGGCCGAGAGGCCGTCGCGCTGGAGCCGCGCGACGGCTGGGGCTGGCATGCGGTCGCCCACGTCCACGAAATGCGGCACGAGCCGGCCGCCGGCACGCAGTGGCTGGGCCCCACGCAGGACACCTGGCAGGAAGGCAGCTTCCTGGCCACGCACAACGCATGGCACCTGGCCCTCTTTCACCTGGCGCTGGACGACGCGGAAGAAGTGCTGCGCCTGTACGACCGGGCCATTGCGGGCGCGGGCTCCAGCCTGATGCTCGACCTCGTCGATGCGAGCGCCATGCTCTGGCGCCTCCTGCTGCGCGGCGTGGACACGGGCGACCGGTGGCAGGCGCTGGCACAGCGCTGGCAGGACGCGGGCGTGCCCGGCCACTACGCCTTCAACGACCTGCACATGATGATGGCCTTCGTGGGCGCCGGCTGGCAGGACGCTCAGCAGCGCGTGCTGGCGGCGCAGGACGAGGCGCTCGCGCGCGCCGGGGACAACGCACGGTTCACGCGCGAGGTCGGCGCGGCGGCCACGCAGGCGGTGTACGACTTCGGCCAGGGCCACGATGCGCGATGCGCGCGCTTGCTGCGCGACATCCGCAGCCGCGCCCATCGCTTCGGCGGCAGCCATGCGCAGCGCGACGTGATCGACCTCACCCTCATCGAGGCCGCGCGCCGCGCGGGGGATGCCGCGCTCACCCGCGCCCTGGAGGACGAACGGGCCGCCATGCGCCCGCACCGGCCCCAGCGCCGGGTGCTCGCCGCGGCCGCCTGAGGGGCCCCAATCGGGTTCAGTGCCGCCCGTGCTTGTCCCAGCCCAGCGCACGCCCCGGCGGCCGGCCGTGCTTCTTGCCCTTGCCCGGGTGCCCCCCGTGCACGATCACCGGCGAGGGCGCCGCCTGGACCGCGATCACGGCCGGCGCGCCGCCCGGCTTGCGCTGGCTCGTGACGGAACGCCCCAATTCGGCGCCCAGGGCGCCCCCGGCACCGGCGCCGACGACGGCACCCGTGCTGCCCCCTACCTGCTGGCCCACCGCGGCGCCGGCGGCGCCTCCGGCGGCAGCGCCGATGACGGCACCCGTTTGGCCGCGCCCCGAGGTGGTGGCGCCCGCGCCGACCGCCGCGCCGAGGGCGCCGCCGATGACGGCGCCGTTGGATCCGCCGACACCCTGGCCGATGATGGCCCCCGCAGCGCCGCCCGCCCCACCGCCCACGGCGGTGGCGAGTTCGGCCGAGACCCATGGCGCATGCGCCAGCGCGGCGCCTGCCAGGGCGAGGAGGAAGGTGGTGCGTGTTGCCATGAGCGTTCGATGAAGTGAGTGCCGGGCCATTCTAGGAATGAACGGATGAGCCTGCGTCTGCGACGCACGTCGGGACGTATCGAGGTGTATCCGCACTCCATGGCGCTGGTTCGCTGCGGCGTGTCGGCGCATGCGGATGGCCCTGCCTCGGGGAAACCACCAACACACGCACGTGGCGTCGCGAGGAACAACGCGTTCGCGGACCGAACCAAGTTATCGTGGAGGCGCGACAGGGGCAGCGGATGCGCTTGTTAGCATCGCGGTCAGCGAGGCAAGAGGGGACGCTGGAGACGTCGCAACGAACCGCTACCGCAACCGAGGAGAAGTCTTGAAAAAATCACGCCCGGGCGCCGAGGTGTACATGCGCTTCCTGCAGCTTGCGGAAGCCATTCGCGGGCTGCCTACGCTGCCGCCGCTGGACCCGCTGGAGGAACGCATCCTGCAACTGGTGGCGCGCGCGACGCAGCAGCAGGCCCGGCTTTCCGTTCGCGACATGATGGCCAAGGACGAACTGGGTGCCCCCGCGACCATCCACGGGCGCCTGAAGTCCATGCGCGAGAAGGGCTGGATCGTGCTGGCCGAGACCGAGGACGCGCGCCGCAAGCAGATCGAGCTGACCAAGGCCGCCCTGCAGCACATGGCCAAGCTCTCGCAATGCATGGAGCAGGCGACGCGCGGCTGATTGGCGACGCGGCGCGCGGGCGCCGGCAGCGAGCGCGCTCCTACGAGCGCAGCGCCCGCCACCAGAGCGGCACCAGCGCGAGTCCGACCGCAAGCGCCACCCAGGCGGCTACCAGCCCCTCGCCCGGCGCGGGGAACAGCAGCTTGCCCAGCCCGTACAGGATCGTGAACAGCGACAGCGCGCAGCCTGCCGCCCGTCGCAGGGGCGCGACCAGTCCGCGCAGCGGCGCGCCCGGGTTCTCGCCGCAGCGCCGGGCGGTGCGGCCCCACCATCCGAGCGGCCGCACGCGACGGTAGAACGCATCCAGCGTGTGCGCCTGCGTCGGCGCCGTGACCAGGCTGGCGATGACGGCCACCCCGGTGCTCACCGCGGCCATGACGGCCAGGCGCTTCCATTCGTCCCCCGGCGCGGTGCCCCAGAACACCAGCAGCAGCGGCGCGGTGACCAGCGAGGCGACCATGGCGGCGACCTCGGCCTGCAGGTTCACGCGCTCCCACAACCAGCGCAGCACGAGCACGCCGCCCATGCCGGCACCGAACAGCAGCGAGATGAACCAGGCGGTCTGGATCGACCCGAGCCGCGCCATGACCGCCATCGCCAGCACCAGGATCAGGACGTTGGACAGGCGCGCCACGCGCACCAGCTCGCGGCCGCTCGCCGCGCGCCGCAGGATGCGGCGGCACACCAGCCCGTCGTAGAGATCGTTGCTCCAGTAGGAAGCGCCCCAGTTTAGGTGGGTGTCCACCGTGGAGGCCAGGGCCGCCAGCAGGCCCACCAGCATCAGCCCGCGCACGCCGGGGGGCAGGAGGTCGGCGATCCCCTGCACGAACAGCAGCTCGCGCGCGGCGGCGAAGCCTTCCGCCTGGGCCTGGGCCGCATCGAAGGGATACAGCACCAGCAGGCCCAGCGCGATCGCGAGCCACAGCAGGCTGCGCAGCAGGATCTGCAGCCAGGCGAACACCACGCCGGCCACCCGGGCGTCCCGCTCACTGCGGCAGGCCATGGCCCGTTGGGCCAGGTAGCCGGTCCCGTCGGCGTTCATCTGGAACAGCCACTGCATGCCCACCAGCACGAAGAATGGCGTGAGCCATTCGCCCGGACCCGGCGCCGGGCCGAAGGACATCAGCTGCGCACCCCGCTCGCCATACAGCTCGGCGATGCGCGCACCCAGTCCGTTCAGCCCACCCACGGCGTCGATCACGTAGAACGCGTACAGGGCGGTCCCGAGCAGCGCAATGGCGAGCTGCAGCACGTCGGTGCGCACCACCGCACGCAATCCGCCGGTGATGGAATAGGTCGCGGTGAAGGCCAGGATCAGCGCGATGGAGATCAGGTTGTTGGCGCTGGCCACCCGCGCCTCCAGGCCGGTCACGCTCTCGCCCAGGCGCACGCCGGCTGCTTCCAGCGTGCTGGCGATCGGCTCGTAGATGCCGCTGGGCAGCCACTGATGCCAGGGCAGGAAGACCTCGGCGATGCGGATCGCAGCCACCAGCACCATGGCCAGCACCACGCAGTTGATCACCGTGCCGTAGTACACCGCCTTGAGCACGCGCAGCGGCAGCACGCCGCGGCCGCTGTAGCGGACCTCGGTGAGCTCGGCATCGGTCAGCACGCCGGCACGGCGCCACCAGGCGGCAAAGAGGAAGGCGAACAGCAGGAAGGCCAGGCCGTAGATCCACAGGCGCCATAGTGCGAAGACGCCCGCCGTCGCAACCAGCCCGGTCACCAGCAGCGGCGTGTCGGCGGCGAACTGCGTCGCCGCCATGGAGGTTCCGGCCTGCCACCCCGGCAGGCTGCGGCCGGCGAGGAAGTACTCGTGCAATCCCTGCGAAGCCTGGCGCCGCGCGCGCAGTCCCGAGGCCAGGCCCCAGAGCACGAAGGCGAGCAGGATCGCCAGGTCGATCATCGACCGCGCGGCACCGGGCCCCAGAGCGGGAGCGTATAGACGATGCGGGCCTGCCGCCCCGCCTGGTCACCCAGGCGGTCCGTGAGGTTGATGGCAAGGCTGCGTCCCCCGGCCAGCCGCAGTTGCGTCGTGAGGCCGAAGACCTGCGCGGCCGGCGCGTTCCAGGCCGACTCGCGGGCATAGCTGAGTCCAGCGTGCCAGTGTCGCGCGAGCTGCGCGTTGACCGCCGCCTCCAGGCGCGCACGCGGGTCGGCCTCGCCTTCGTGAAAGGCCACGGGCGTGTAGTCCTGCTCGAAGGCATCCCAGGACAGGCGCCAGGTGGCATCCAGCGCCTGCCGCACCGTGCCCAGGCCCCAGCGCAGGCCCGATTCACCCAGGGCGGCCGAGTGCGCCACCACCGCATGGACCAACGCCGCAGACCCGAAGCCGTGCACCAGCTCCAGGCCGGTGGCCTGGCGCAGGCGGGTCCACTCGCTGCGCCACTCCCCGGTGAAACCGTGGCCGAATCCGCGCCGGAAGGCCGCGGCCGCATACCCCTCGCCATAGCGGTCCTGGTCGGTGCCCCAGCCGGTGCGCAGGCGGCCGAGCTCGATTTCATAGTCGTAGTGACCGGCCCCAAGCGGCCGAGGCCCGGAAGTCGCCGGCAGCCGGGGGGCGGGCGCGGGCGGGTGCAGCCGGGGGGTTCCGAGCAGCCCGCCCTGCGCGGATGGTCCAGCGAAGCCGAGGCCAGCCCGCGGGAGCGCCCCGGCATTGCCCACGCGGGCCAGGGGCGTGGCGTCGAAGCCCGGGGGCAGCGCCAGCGGGCGCCCCAGGCGCAGGCCGCCCAGGCGCACCGGCCGGCTCCACGCGCCGCCGCTGGCCAGCGTGTCGCCGACCACCACCGTGCGAAGCGGCCCCATGCCTTCAAGCTGCAGGCCGGAGTCGAGCCGCAGGGTGCGCGGCGTGAGCTCGGCCCCCGGCACCACCAGCATGCTGCTGCGCAGCTCCCACTGCCGCCCGGAGACGATGCCTTCCAGCCGCCCCGGCCCCGCACTCCCGGGTGCCTCCAGCAGTCGGTAGCGGATCTCGAGGTTGGGCGCCGGGCGCACGGCCACGGCCGAGGGCAGCGGGGGCGGTTTGGCCAGGCCCGGTGCCTGCGCCAGCACCACGGGCGCCGCGAGCGCTGCGGCGGCCAGGGCCGCGGGACGGAGCAGGAGTCGGGGCGAACGAAGCAGGAGTGACTTCGGCATGGGCGCGTTGTAGCTCATCGTAGGCGCCCCACCCCACATGTGCACGGGGGATGTCCCGGATCAGCTGCAAAGCGTGAATATGGCCGAGCTCAGGGCGACGCCGATGCCACGGCTGCAACACAAAGTTCCACCACGCGTTCGAAAGGCTTGCGGCCTCGATGACCCGGACGCCCGGCTCGCCTTCCGGCGATTCAAGGTCGCGCGCCTGGCTGTAGGCCAGCGCAGCCGGCATGAAATGATCCTGGCGCTGTGCCATGCGCGCCCGCGCGGACCTCTCGTCCAGGCGCAGGTACAGCACGCGCAGGCCCGGCAGCCGCTCGCGCAGCAGCTCACGGTAGCTGCGCTTGAGCGCCGAGCAGGCCACGAAGACGGGGCCGGGGCCTTCCGCCGAGGTCCGCGCGGCCGCCTCGGCCACGGCGGCGAGCCAGGGCCAGCGATCCTCGTCCCTCAGCGGCAGGCCGGCGGCCATGCGGTCCAGGTTGCGCCGGGGATGGAGGTCGTCCGCATCGATCCAGCGGGCGCCCAGGCGCTGCGCCAGCTCGCCCGCCAGCCTGGACTTGCCGCTGCCGGACACGCCCATGACCAGCCAGGCCGTGCTGTCGGCGCGGGCGCTGCCGGCCATCACCAGCGCAGAACCCGGCCGCCCACGGCCGCCCCCAGAGCGACCGGCACGGCCATGCCCAGCACGTACCACACGGCCAGGAACGGCGCAGCCAGCTCGGGGCAGTGCATGGCGTAGATCGCAGCGCCGGCGCCCCCCGAAAATGCCCCCGCCGCCGCGCCCGCCAGGCGGGGCCGCGTGGGCGCCAGGCCGCGCAGCGCCCACAGCGAGGCGACGAACACCGGCATCGCCATCAGGGCGACATTCGGCACGCATACCTGCCAGGTGCTGCCCCACAGGAGCGCAGGCCGCAGCGCCGACGGCGCCGCCAGCCAGGTGGCCAGGCCCAGGGCCCAGAGGGCCACGACCGGCAGCCCCATGCCCCACAGCCAGCGGCCGGCCGGCACGCCCGGGCGACCCAGGCGCTCCAGGGCCACGAAAGCGCAGGCCGCCACGGCGGCAGGCAGCAGGATCTTGGCCCAGTCCATGATCCCCACTGCGCCCGCGAGCAGCTGCGGCCGCAGGCCATAGCCCAGCGCCATCCACGCCATCGACATCACCAGCGCCGGCAGCGTGAGCCGCGCGAGACGCCGCAGCGCCGCCTGCCGGGGCACCGGCCGCGCCTGCTGCGCGAGCAGGGTGATGAGGTCGTCGGTTCTCATGTGGCGATCTCCCGTGCGGCGAGCCGGCTCGCCAGCGCCTTGATGCCCCGGTGGATGCCGACCTTCACCGCGGCCTCCGACATGCCGGTCAGCCGCGCGGCCTCGGCGACGGATCGGCCTTCGAGCTTGACGTGCACGATGGGCAGGCGATGCCGCTCGGGCAGGCTGGCGAGCAGGCCGTCCAGGTCGCGCCTCGTTTCGCGGGCCTGGGTGTCGGAGGCGGCGAACACCGGCAGCTCGTCATCCAACTCCTCGTGCAGCGCCTCGCGGGCGGACTTCGCGCGCAGCAGGTCGATCAGCTTGTGGCGGGCGATGGCATGCACCCAGGCCGTCAAGGGCTGGGCGGGCTGGTAGGTGTGTCGTTGAAGGTGCATCGCGAGCAGGCAGTCCTGAACCAGGTCTTCCACGTCATCGGGCCATCCGAACAGCTTGCGGCCGAGCCAGGCCCGCAGGTGGGCACCGATGCGGCGCAGGCACTCATGGTAGGCCGCCGCGTCGCCCTCCAGGCCGCGCACGAAGAGCGCGTGCAACTGCGCTTCGGTGTCGTTCGGGGTCATCGTTTGGTTCCTGGCGGGAAGTTCGGGCCGGCGGCCCTGGCGGTTACAGCCGCCCGAAGAACAAATTTCGCCACTGCCGCGTAACGCTTCGCGTCGGCGATCCGAAACCGGAGGGACCGCGCTGCCAGCCGGTCCCGACCTTCGCATCAACCGTCCATGGAGAGATCCGCATGAGCCACAACCCCAGCCACACCCTCGCCGTCTCCGCGATCGCCCTGTCCGCCCTCGCCGCGGGCGCCGCACTGGCCCAGTCCAAGCCCATGAACGACGGCAAGCCCGCGATGGAGAAGTGCTACGGCGTCGCGCTCGCCGGCAAGAACGACTGCGCGGCCGGCCCCGGCACCACCTGCGCCGGCACCTCCAAGGCGGACTGGCAGGGCAATGCCTGGAAGTACGTTCCCGCCGGCACCTGCACGGAGATCAAGACGCCCAAGGGCACGGGCTCGCTCACCCCCATCCGCAGCTGAGGCCGTCGGCGCCATGGCCGAATCGATCCGCGCCGGCGTCGGGCTCAAGCCCGAGCACTTCGAGGCCGCCCGTGCCGCGCGCGAACCGGGCCTGTGGCTGGAGGTGCACCCGGAGAACTACGCCATGGCCGGCGGACCGCGCCTGGCGGCACTGGAGGCGGTCCGCGCACGGCATGGGCTGTCGCTGCACGGGGTGTCGCTCTCGCTGGCCGGCGAAGCTCCACCCGATGCCGCGGCGCTGCAGTGGCTCGCTTGCCTGGTGCGGCGCTTCGAGCCGCTGTGCGTCTCGGAGCACCTCGCCTGGTCGCGCGTGGGTGGCCACTACCTGCCCGACCTGCTGCCCTTCGCGCGCACCAGCCGCGCGCTCGCGCGCACCGCGCGCCACGTGGCGCAGGTGCAGGAGGCGATCGGGCGCCCCATCGCCATCGAGAACCCTAGCCACTACCTGCCGCTGGCCGGCCACGAGTGGGACGAGATCGACTTCCTGGACGCCCTCGTCCGGCGCAGCGGTTGCCGCCTGCTGCTGGACGTCAACAACGTGCTGGTCTCGGCCCACAACCTCGGCTTCGACGCGGCCGCCTGGCTGGACCGCTTTCCCGCGCAGCACGTCGCCGAGATCCACCTGGCCGGCCACTCGCGCGATCCGGCACTCGGCGAGCGGCTGCTGGTCGATTCGCACGATGCGCCGGTCGCTCCCGAGGTCTGGGCCCTGTACCGTCGCTTCCTCGACCGGGCCGGTGCGCGGCCGACGCTCGTCGAGCGGGATGCGAACATTCCATCCTGGCCCGAGCTGCTGCGGGAGGCCCGGCAGGCACGCGCGCTGATGGACGACGCCCTCGCGCAGCGCTGCGGGGAGCTCGCGGCATGAGCTTCCAGTCGCTCTTCGCGCGGGCCGTGCGGGACCCGGCAGCCACGCTGCCGCCGCCCTGGGCCGCGCTCCCGGCGCACCCAGCCTTCGCGGTCTATCGCAACACCGTCGCCTGCGCCTGCATCGATGCCCTGGAAGCCAACTTCCCGGCCGTGGCGCGCCTGGTCGGCCGCGAGTGGTTCCGCTCGGCTGCGGCCCTCTACGCCCGCGCGCATCCACCCCGCACGGCCTGGCTGCACGCCTACGGCGACGAGGACTTCGGCGTCTTCGTGCAGTCGCTCCCCAGCGCCGCGCCGCTGCCCTGGCTGGCCGACGTGGCCAGCCTGGACGGCGCCTTCCGCGCGAGCGAAGGCGCGGAAGGCGCCGCCGCGCTGCCGGCCGACGGCCTGGGCGCGATGCCGCCCGAGCGCCTGGCCGCACAGCGACTGGCGCCCCACCCCACCGCCCGCTGGGCCTGGTTCGAGGCGCACCCCGCGGCCTCGATCTGGCGGCGCAACCACCCGGCCACCGCCGGCTCCGCCCCCGCCGAGTGGGACTGGCAGGCCGAGGGCCTGCTCCTCACCCGGCCCCAGCTCAAGGTGCAGTGCACGCGCGTGAGCCGTTCGGCCTGCCTGCTGCTGGACGGCTGCGCCCAAGGGCTGCCCCTGGGCGCGGCGGCCGAACGCGTCCTGTCCCTGCGCGCGCAGGCCAACGACCTGCCGGCCGCCCTGGCCACGCTGCTGGCCGCCGGCGCCTTCCGCTCGCCTCAACCCGGAGACCCGACATGAACAGCATGGAGTCCTTCACCCGCTCCCCCTCGACGGGGGCTGCCCGCGTGCCGCTGCATGAACGCCTGCACCGAGCCGTGAGCGACGACCTGCTCGCACTGGCAGCGCGCATCGCCATCGCCGGCATCTTCTTCCGCTCGGGCCAGACCAAGGTCGAGGGCTGGCGCGTGACCGACAGCGCGATCGAGCTGTTCCGAAGCGAGTACCAGGTGCCCGTGCTGCCGCCGGAATGGGCCGCGCACCTGGCCGCCTTCGCGGAGCATCTGTTCCCGCTGCTGCTGGTGCTGGGCCTGGCCACGCGCCTGTCGGCCGCGGCGCTCCTGGGGATGACGCTGGTGATCCAGGTCTTCGTCTATCCCGACGCCTGGTCCACCCACCTGTCCTGGGCGGCGCTCATGCTGTTCCTGATCGGGCGCGGCGCGGGCCGCTGGTCGCTGGACGCCCTGCTGATGCGCGCGCGCAGGGGCCGCGCAGCTTCGAGCCACGGAGTGTGAGAATGCGCGCGACGTGGACAAGCCCGTTACGCCCCCCGCTCGCGCCCTTCCTTCCCAGGCCCGCCCCGATGCCGCGGCGCCCGCCAGAGCGCTGCCCGGCGCGCTGCGCGCGCTCGGCGTGGTGGCCGCCTGCACCGCCCTGTCGGAGCTGATCGCCAGCCGCCTCGACCTGGCCAACATCATCATGGTGTACCTGGCCGGGGTCGTGTACGTGGCCCTGCGCGAGCCCGTGCGCATCGCGCTGGGCACCGTGGTTGCCAGCACCTTCCTTTTCAACCTCCTCTTCGTTCCGCCCCGGTGGGGGCTGAACCCGCTGAACACCTCGCACTTCTTCACCTTCGCCGTCATGCTGGGCGTGGGTTTCATGATCAGCCGCCTGGCCGAGCAGGCGCGCCAGCAGCGGCGGCTGGCCGAGCAGGCGGAGACCGAGCGCTTTCGCAGCACGCTGCTGGCCGGCATCTCGCACGACCTGCGCACGCCGCTGACCACCATCGTCGGCACGGCCACCAGCCTGCTTGAACAGGGCGACCGGCTCGACCGCGCGCAGCACGAGCTGCTCCTGCGCGGCCTGCTCGAACAGGCCCAGCGCCTGCACCGGCAGATGACCGACCTGCTGGACCTCGCGCGCATGGAAGAAGGTGCGGTGCAACTCCAGCCGGAATGGTGTCCGGCCGACGACCTGGTGGCCGAGGCGCTCGCGCCCCTGGCCGCGCGCCTGCAGGGCCGCCGGCTGGACACCACGCTTGCGGCCGACGCCATCGTCTGGTGCGACCCGCGCCTGATGGAGCAGGCCCTTTTCAACCTGGTGGACAACGCCCTGCGCTACACGCCCGCCGAGGCTCGCATCCGCATCGAGGTGCGCCTGCAGCCCGGCGTGTGCCAGTTCGTCGTGGCCGACGAGGGACCGGGACTGCCCGAAGGCCGCGAGCAGGAGCTGTTCCGCAAGTTCCAGCGCGGGCAGTCCGAGCCCGCCGGCGGCGGCTTCGGACTCGGGCTGGCAATCTGCGCCGCCGTCGCCCGGCTCCACCAGGGTGGCATCCAGGCCGAGAACGACGCGGGCGCGCGCTTCATGCTGAACCTGCCGCAGCCCGCGCGCCCCGACCTGGGGGACGATTGATGTCCCCCATGCCCACGGTCTTGCTGGTCGAGGACGACGAGGCCATCCAGCGCTTCCTGCAGGCCTCGCTGGAAGCCGAGGGCTACCGGGTGCAGGTGGCCGCCGGCGTCCGCCAGGCCGAGGCCATGGCGGCGGGCCGCCGCATCGACGTGTTCCTCGTCGACCTCGGGCTTCCGGACGGCGAAGGGCTGGATTTGATCCGGCGCCTGCGCGAATGGACGCTGCGGCCGGTGCTGGTCCTGTCCGCGCGTGCCCACGAAGCGCAGAAGGTGCAGGCCCTGGACGCCGGCGCCGACGACTACCTGGTCAAGCCCTTCGGCGCGGCCGAACTCCACGCCCGATTGCGCGTTGCGCTGCGTCACGCTGCGCAGACCACGCTGCAGGGCAGCGCCGTGGTCTGCGCGGCGGGCGGCGTGCGCATCGACCTGCAAGCCAGGAGCGTCTCGCGTGCCGGCGCTGCCGTTCGACTCACGGCCACCGAGTGGCGGCTGCTCGAAGCCCTGGCGCGCCGCGCCGACCGGGTCGTGACCACGAGCCAGCTGCTGCGGGACGTCTGGGGGCCGGGTCACCTGGAGCAAGGGCACTACCTGCGCATCTACATCCGCCAGCTGCGCCAGAAGCTGGAGGAGGCGCCCACCGAGCCGCGCATCCTCATGACCGACATCGGCGTCGGCTACCGGCTGATCTCCGCATCCTGACGGCGACCTGAAGCCGGGGCGCAGCCGCGCGCGCAGGCTCGGTCTTTTTACGCGCCGTTTACGGGGGCGCCGATACATTGCCGCGTCATTCCGGCTTAGGACGCACCCGTGCACGCACTGCTCGCCCTGGCCCGCTGCATCGACTGGGTCACCGACCGGTTCGGAACCCTGGCGCAGTGGTCCGTCATCCTCGCCTGCGCCATCAGCGCGGGCAACGCCATCATCCGCTACGGCCTGGACATCAGCTCCAACGGCTGGCTCGAGATCCAGTGGTACCTGTTCGCCGCCTGCGTGATGCTGGGCGCATCGCAGGTGCTGCGCCTGAACGAGCACGTGCGCGTGGACATCTTCTACGGCCGGCTCTCGGGCCGGGGGCGCGCCTGGATCGACCTGCTCGGCCTCGTGTTCTTCCTGCTGCCGGCCATGGCCGTGATGCTCTATCACGCCTGGCCCCTGTTCCTGCAGATGTGGCGCAGCGGCGAGATGTCCAGCAACGCCGGCGGCCTGGTGCGCTGGCCGGCCATGCTCATGCTGCCCCTGGGCTTCACGCTGGTGATCCTGCAGGGCGTCTCCGAGATCATCAAGCGCGTGGGCTGGCTCACGCATGCCCACGAGATGGACACGCACTACGAGAGGCCCCTGCAATGAGCATGGAGCACTTCCCCCCGCTCATGTTCGCGGGCCTGATCCTGATCATGCTGATCGGGTTCCCCGTGGCCTTCTCGCTGGCCGCCCTGGGCCTGCTGTGCGGCTTCTACGGCATCGCCATGGGCTGGTTCCCGGCGGCCTTCATGGCCAACCTGCCGCTGAACGTGTTCGGCATCCTCTCCAACGAGCTGCTGCTGGCCATTCCCTTCTTCACGCTCATGGGCGCGGTGCTGGAGAAGTGCGGCCTGGCCGAGGACATGCTCGACTCCATGGGCCAGCTGTTCGGCACCGCGCGCGGCGGCCTGGGCTACTCGGTCATCATCGTCGGCTTCATCCTGGGCGCGGTCACGGGGACCGTGGCCGGGCAGGTGATCGCCATGGCCATGATCTCGCTGCCGGTCATGATGCGCTACGGCTACAACATGCGCTATGCCACCGGCGTGCTGGCCGCCTCGGGCACCATCACGCAGCTGGTGCCGCCCTCGCTGGTGCTGGTGGTCATGGCCGACCAGCTCGGACGCTCGGTGGGCGACATGTACAAGGGCGCCTGGGGGCCCTCGGTGCTGCAGGTGCTGCTGTTCGCGCTCTACACCTTCGTGCTCACGCGCCTGCGCCCCGAGATGCTGCCGGGCGTGCCGGCATCGGCGCGCACGCTGCAAGGCTGGGCGCTGTGGAGGAAGTGCCTGCGCGGCATCATTCCTTCGGCCGTGCTGATCTTCCTCGTGCTGGGCAGCATGGGCGGCCTGCCCGGCATCTCGACGGCGATCGCCACGCCGACCGAGGCCGGCGCCATGGGCGCGGTCGGCGCCATCGTGCTCGCGGCCCTGCACCGGCGGCTGGACTGGCCGCTGATGAAGGGCGCCATGGCCGGCACCATGCGCGTGACCGCCATGGTGGTGTTCATCCTCATCGGCTCGCGCGTGTTCTCGCTGGTGTTCCAGGGCGTGGACGGCGGCAAGTGGATCGAGCACCTGCTCTCACACCTGCCCGGCGGACAGATCGGCTTCCTGCTGGTCGTCAACCTGTTCATCTTCTTCCTGGCCTTCTTCCTCGACTTCTTCGAGATCGCCTTCATCATCCTGCCCATGCTCGGTCCGGTGGCCGACAAGATGGGCATCGACCTGATCTGGTTCGGCGTGCTGCTGTGCGTGAACATGCAGACCAGCTTCATGCACCCGCCCTTCGGCTTCGCCCTCTTCTACCTGCGCGGCATCTCGGACAGCCTGTTCAAGAGCGGCGCTTTGCCCCGGCCGGTGGAATCGCGGGACATCTACCTGGGTTCCATCCCCTGGGTGCTGCTGCAGCTGGCGCTGGTGCTGGTGGTGATCTTCGTTCCGCAGAGCGTGACCATGTTCCTGGACGAGGCGCCCACGGTGGACGTGGACAAGGTGCAGATCGAAGCGCCCATGGCGCCGCTGGATGCGCCCTCCCCGGTGGACGAACAGAAGACCATCGACGACCTCTTCAAGCTGCAGCCGTCGCCGGCCACGGAAGGCGCGCGATGAACGCGCACGCGACGCAGCCCCCGGACGCCGACGCCGTCGAGGGCCCCGCCTTCCCCCGGGCCACGCGCCTGCTGGCGACCTCGATGGTCCTGCTCATGCTGTACTGGGCCGCGCGCAGCAGCCCGCAGGTCCTGCAGGCGCAGTGGACGGCGAGCGCCGCGCTGCTCACACTCGGCGCCCTGGCGCTGGTGCTGTGGTGCCTGGCCTGGATGTGGCGTTCGCGCACCCGCGTCGATGCGCAGGGCGTGCAGCAAAGCTGGGTCTGGCGCAAGCAGGTCCGCTGGAGCGAGGTCACGCAGGCCCGGCTGGTCGGCATGCCGGGGCTGGAGTGGCTCATCACGCCGCGCCTGGTGGTGCGTCCCCGGGGCGGCGGGATCATCGTCTTCCACGCGGCGGACCGCCGGGTGATCACCGCCTTCGCGCGCTTCGTCACCCTGGGCCTGCCGCCGGCGCCGGCGAGCGACGCCGCGGCTCAATGCCGCAGCACGTCGAGCACGTTGGAGTGGAACTCACGCCCGTACAGCACCGCGGTCACCAGCGCCGCCGCGACCGCGAAGGCCAGCGGGGAGACGAACCAGGCGATGGCCGCGAACGCGAAGTAATACGCGCGGATGCCGTCGTTGAAGGTCTCGGCCGCCATGCCCACCAGCTTGCCCGCGCGCTGCGCGAAGCGCTCGCGATCGACCTCGCCGCGCTCGAAGGCCTCGGGCGGCGGCATGGCTCCGAGCATCAGCGCCGCGAAGGTGTACTGGCGCATGGACCAGGAGAAGCGGAAGAAAGCGAAGATGAAGATGCCGGCCAGGAGCAGCATCTTCAGCTCCAGCACCTGCAGGCTGGTCTGCGCGGCGAAGGGGATCTCGCGCACCACCTGCGCGGTGCTGTCGGTCGTGCCGAGCAGCGCGAGCAGGCCGCCGATGATGATGATGGCCGTGGAGGCGAAGAAGGACGGGCTGCTGGAGAGCCCCTGCACGATCAGCCCGTCCAGCATGCGCGGCTCGCGCGAGGTGGCCTGCAGCATCCAGGCCCTTCGGTACAGGTTGGTGGTCGCCAGCAGGGTCACGGACCCGGATTCGCTCGCCCGCGCGCTGTACCAGGCGTAGCCGGCCCACACGCAAAGGAACCACGCGAGGGCCAGCGCGTCGGGCCAGGGGAGCAGGTCGAGGGTGGGCATGGCGCGATCATAGGATCGCGACGCCGGTGTTGACGCCTCCCCGCGCGCGCAGCGGCGAGGTCACAGGTACTGCGGATCCGCTCCGTTCCCCTGCGGGGCGGGGGGTGCCACGAAGCGGTGCGCCGGCAATGGAATGAACTCCGACTCCCCCGGTATCGGCTCGAAGGCCCGCTCCTCCCAGCGCTGTGCAGCCTCATGAATGCGTGCGGGCTGGCTGTGGACGAAGTTCCACCAGATGTGGCGCGGGCCGTCGAGCGGCTCGCCGCCCACCACCGCCACGCGCGCGGCGCCGCGCGCCTGCAGGCGCACCTCCTGGCCGCCGCCCAGCACCACCATCTGCTGCGGGGGCACGGCCTGGCCGTCCAGCAGCAGCTCGCCCTCCACCGCATACACCGCCATCTCGGGCGCGAGCGGTGGCAGCTCGATGCTCCAGCCGTCGCCCAGCTTCAGGTCCAGGTACAGGGTGGGCGACGCCGGCTCGACCGGGGAGCGCAGGCCGAAGGCCTCGCCCACGAGCACGCGCACGCGCGCACCCTGCACGGCGTCCTCGGGGATGTCGGCCGCGGGGGTGTGCGTGAAACCGGGCGGGCCGTCTTCGCGCTGCGTGGGCAGGCCCACCCAGAGCTGCAGGCCGTGGTTGACGAAGGCGGTCTGGCGCAGCGAGGCCGGGCGGCGCTCGGAGTGCGCAATGCCCGCGCCGGCGGTCATCCAGTTGATGGCGCCGGGCTCGATCAGCTGTTCGGAGCCCAGGCTGTCGCGGTGCATCATCGCGCCCTCGAACAGGTAGGTGACCGTGGCCAGGCCGATGTGCGGGTGCGGCCGCACATCGTGGTTCGCCTCCGGCACTTCGGTCACGGGACCGAAGTGGTCGAAGAAGATGAAGGGCCCGACGGTGCGGCGACGCGGCGCGGGCAGGTAGCGCCGCACTTTGAAGCCACCGCCCAGGTCCTTTTCGCTTCCGGCAATCAGCTGCGCCGCGGCCATGGCGGGCTCCTCAGCGCTTCCAGCGCGCTGCGGCCTGGGCCACGCGCTCGCCGAAGCGGCGCGCGAGGTTCAGGTCACCTTCGAACATCTCGGCCGGCGACGCGTCCGAGGGCGAGACCGAGGCCGCGCCGCTCCACACGCCGATCCAGTTCAGGTCGTCGCGGGTGGCGGCCTTGGTGTTGGACGGCATCATGCCGTTGCCGACCCACAGGCCGCCGTGCTGCAGGGCCAGGGTAATGAAGTAGTTGAGCGTGGCGGTCTTGTCGCCGACCGTGCTCGCGCTGTTGGTGAAGCCGGCGAAGAGCTTGTCCTTCCAGGCCTGCGCGAACCAGGGCTTGGAGGTGGCGTCGGCGAACTTCTTGAACTGCCAGCTCGGCCCGCCCATGTAGGTGGGCGAGCCGAAGACGATGGCGTCCGAGGCGGCCAGCTGCTCCCAGCCGCCCTCGGGCAGATTGCCGTCCGCGTCGATGGCGATGAGGTGGGCGTCCGCCCCCTGGGCGACGGCCTGCGCCTGGCGCTGCGTATGGCCGTAGCCCGAGTGGTAGACGACTGCGATCGTTGCCATGAAAGAAGCTCCTCGATGTCAGAAAGATTGAGACAAGAAAAACGAAAACGGAATCAGTGGCGGCCGGTGCGGGCGTCCAGGCTCCAGCGTCCGGGACCGAAAGCCATGAAGGCCAGCAGGCCGCCGACGACGGCGATGTTCTTGAAGAAGGCCTGCTGCTGCTGCATCACCTGCTCGGCCGGCATGGCCCAGAAGTTGTGGAAGATGAAGGTGGCCACCACCGTGAACAGGGCGATGCCGAGCGCCGCCAGGCGCGTGCGCCACCCGAACAGCAACATCAGGCCCAGGCCCAGCTCGACGGCGATGGCGATGGCGGCGGCCACCTCCGGCAGGGGCAGCCCCTTGGAGGCGATGTAGCCGGCCGTGCCCGCGAAGCCGCCGATCTTGGAAAAGCCCGCGGGAATGAACAGCAGGGCGATCAAGGCGCGGCCCGCCAGCGCGAGCGCATCCTGGCCCGTGGTGGTGGTGACGCCGGTCGAATGGGTCATGGTGGTCGTGTTCATGGTGATTTCCTCTGGTGGATGGGTGTGTCGGACCCGGCCGGGGCCGGGCATGCGAAAGGGTCGATCATTGGCCCAGGTCGAAAACCAGGACCTCGGCATGGCTTGCGCCCGCAAGCGCGACGCGTTCCTCCTGCTCGAGCTTGGCGGCATCGCCCGCGCGCAGGCGCTGGCCGTTGACCTCCAGCTCGCCGCGTACCACGTGCACGTAACCACGCCGGCCCGCGGCCAGCGCCAGCTCGGCGGTCTCGTCGCCGTCGAAGAGGCCGGCGTACACCCGCGCGTCGGCGTGGATCGTCACGGAGCCCTCGGCGCCATCGGGCGACGCCACCAGGCGCAGCCGGCCGCGCTTGTCGGACTCGGCGAAGGAACGCTGCTCGTAGCTCGGCTCGATCCCGCGGACGTTCGGCTCGATCCAGATCTGCAGGAAGTGCGTGACCTCGTCGCGGGCGTGGTTGAACTCGCTGTGCATCACGCCGGTGCCGGCGCTCATGCGCTGCACGTCGCCGGGCGGAATGCCCTTGACGTTGCCCAGCGTGTCGCGGTGGGCCAGCTCGCCCGAAAGCACATAGCTGATGATTTCCATGTCGCGGTGCCCGTGCTCGCCGAAGCCGCGGCCGGGGGCGATGCGGTCCTCGTTGATCACCCGCAGCGGCCCGAAGCCCATGTGCCGGGGGTCGTAGTAGCCGGCGAAGGAAAAGCTGTGGTACGAGTCCAGCCAGCCGTGGTTGGCGTGGCCCCGTTCCTGGGATCTGCGCAAGGTGAGCATGGGGTCTCCGGTAGGGATGCGATGCCGCCATGGTGCCGGCCGAGCGCCCCGTCGAGTGCCAATCGGCTTGATGGCATCATTCAAAACTTTCGAACGGTCTCACGTCCATGCCCGGCCCCCGCGACGTCCTCACCCCCGACACCCTGAGCCTGCTGCAAGCGGTGGCACGCAGCGGCAGCTTCGCCGGTGCGGCCCGCGAGCTGGGGCTGGTGCCCAGCGCCGTGACCTACCGCGTGCGGCTGGTCGAGGACGCGCTCGACGCACTCCTCTTCGACCGCGCGTCCCGCCAGGCCCGCCTCACGCCGGCCGGTGCCGAGCTGCTGCGCGAAGGTGAACGGCTGCTGGGCGAAGTGGATGCGGTCGCCAACCGCGTGCGTCGCGTGGCCACGGGCTGGGAGTCGCAGCTGACCCTGGCTGTCGATTCGGTGATCGACTGCGGCACCGTGATGGAGCTCGCCGAGGCCTTCCTCGCGGTCGCGCCGCAGACGCGGCTGCGCCTGCGAGACGAAGCGCTCTCGGGCACGCTGGAGGCGCTGGTCTCGGGCCAGGCGGACCTGGCCATCGGCGTGTCCAGCGAGCCCGGCACCGCCGCCGGCATTCGCAACCGCGTGCTGGGCGAACTCGCCTTCGTGTACGCCGTCGCGCCACATCACCCGCTCGCCTCGGCGCCCGAGCCCCTGTCCGACGAGCTGGTGCAGCGCTATCGCGCCGTTGCCGTGGCGGACTCGGTCCCGCGCGGCAGCGGGCTCACCCTGGGCCTGCTCGCCGGGCAGGACGTGCTCACCGTGCCCAGCATGGGCGCCAAGCTGGAGGCGCAGCTGCGCGGCCTGGGCAGCGGCTTCCTGCCCGAGCCGCTGGCCCGCCCCTACATCGACACCGGCCGGCTCGTCGCCAAGCGCATGCAGCGCCCGGCGCGCGTGGCGCGGGCCAGCTACGCCTGGCGCGAAAGCGGCCCCCCAGGGCCGGGGCGGGGCCTGCAGTGGTGGCTCGCGCAGCTCGAAGGCGAGGCCACCCGCAGCGCCCTGCTGCAGCACCGCCCCGGGCATGCGAGCTCGTGATGCCACAATCGCCGCCCATGCAGCGCCTCGCCTCTCGTTCGTCCTCGCGAACCCGCCCCACTTCCGATTCCCCCAGCACGCCGCACGCGCGCGCGCGCCGCGTCGCCGTCATCGGCGCCGGCATCGCGGGCCTGGCCTGCGCCCGCACCCTGGCCCAGGCCGGGCACGAGGTGTGGGTCTTCGACAAGGGCCGGCAGGTGGGCGGCCGCATGGCCTGCCGCGATACGCCTTTCGGCGGCTTCGACCACGGGGTGCAGTACTTCACCGTCCGCGACGAACGCTTCGCCCGCGTGCTGAAGCTGAACCCGGGCCTGTGCAAGCCCTGGCGCGCGAACGCCGTGCGCGTGCTCGATCCGCTCGGCCGCGTGGCCGAGGTGGCCCGCCATCGGCCGGAAGCCCACTGGGTGCCGGTGCCCGGCATGAACGCCCTGCCCCGCGCCTGGGCCGAGCCCCTGGCGGCGCAGGGCCGCATCGCGCAGGGTGTGCGCGTGGTCGGCATCGAGGCGGCCGACGCGGGCGACGCGCGCTGGCGGCTGAAACTCGAAGGCGGCGAGATGCCGGCCGAAGCCAGCGCCGGCTTCGACCAGGTGCTGCTCGCCCTGCCCTCCGCGCAGGCGAGCGAACTCCTGCGTGCCAGCGGGCTCGCGGCGGATTTCGTCGAGCGTATCGAGGCCGTGCGCGTGGCGCCCTGCTGGACGCTGATGGTCGCCTTCCCGCATGCACAGTCGGCCGGGCAGCTCGGCCCGCAATGGAACGCCGCCACCAGCACGCACCACCGCATCGCGTGGCTCTCGCGCGAGTCGTCCAAGCCGGGGCGCGACCCGGTGGAGCGCTGGACGGTCCAGGCCAGTGCCAGCTGGTCCACCGAGCACCTGGAAGACGACGCGCAGCGCGTGGCCGCGAAGCTGCTCAAGGGCTTCGCGGAGGTGACCGGCATCCGGGCCGAGCCGACCCATGCCCAGGTGCATCGCTGGCGCTATGCCAAGACCCACGTTCCCCTGGGCCAGAGCTTCCTGCTCGACGCCGAGCACGGCCTGGGCGTGTGCGGCGACTGGTGCCTTGGGCACCGCGTCGAGGACGCCTTCGTCTCCGGGCTGGAGCTGGCGCTGGCCGCCCTCTGACCGGGGAGCGAGCCGCCATGGCCCCGGCCGGCTACCGCGGGCGCTTCGCGCCCTCGCCCACCGGACCGCTACATGCGGGGTCGCTGGTCGCAGCGCTCGCGAGCTGGCTCGATGCGCGCGCCCACGGCGGGCGCTGGCTGGTTCGCATGGAGGACGTGGACACGCCGCGCTGCGTGCCGGGTGCGGACGACACCATCCTCGCACAGCTCGCCGCCTGCGGCCTGCACGCGGACGAGCCGCCCATCTGGCAGTCCAGCCGCGGCGCGCACTACCAGGCGGCCCTGGACCGCCTCGTCGCCGGCGGCATGGCCTACCCCTGCGCCTGCTCGCGCAAGGACATCGAGCAGGCCCTGCTCGCTGGCGGCCACCCGCGTGAACGCCATGGCGAGCTGGTGTATCCGGGCACTTGTCGCCAGGGCTTGAACGGGCGGCCCGCGCGGGCCTGGCGCATGCGCACCGAGGGCGCGGGCCTGCTGCACTGGACCGACCGGCGCCTGGGGCCGCAGCAGCAGGATCTGGAGCGCGAGGTGGGCGACTTCGTGCTGCGCCGCGCCGACGGCCTGTGGGCCTACCAGCTGGCCGTGGTGGTGGACGACGCCGCGCAGGGCATCACGCACGTGGTGCGCGGCGAAGACCTGGCCGACAACACGGCGCGTCAGGTGTGGCTGCAGCAGGCCCTCGGCCTGTCCACGCCCCTGTACCTGCACGCGCCGCTGGTGCGCGGCGCCAATGGCGAGAAGCTCTCCAAGCAGAACGGTGCAGCGCCGCTGGACACCACCGAGCCGCTCGCCTGCCTGCGTGCCGCCGGACAGGTGCTGGGTCTGTCCGTGAGCGCCACCACGGTCGATGGCTGGCTGGCGCAGGCGACGGGCGCGTGGGCCGCACGCGAGACAATCGGCTGATGCCAGATCACTCCTCCACGCCCCAGGGCGTGCCCTTTCCGCGCGCCGTGCGCAGCTTCGTGCGCCGCGCCGGCCGCACCACCACCGGCCAGGCCCGCGCCTTCGAGACCCTCGGTCCCCGCTTTCTTGTTCCCTACACGGGCCAGCCGCTGGACTTCGCGGCTGCGTTCGGCCGCGCCGCTCCCACGGTGCTGGAGATCGGCTTCGGCATGGGCGAGGCCACGGCGCATATCGCAGCGCTCTTGCCTTCCACCAACTTCCTCTGCTGCGAAGTGCACGAGCCGGGCGTGGGCGCGCTCCTCAAGCGCATCGGCGAGCAGGGGCTGGAGAACATCCGCATCGTCGCGCACGACGCGGTGGAGGTGGTGGACCAGATGGTGCCCGAGGCCTCGCTGGCGGGCATCCACGTGTTCTTCCCGGACCCCTGGCACAAGCTGCGCCACCACAAGCGCCGGCTGATCCAGCCGGCCCTGGTCTCACGCCTGGCGCGCCGCCTCGGGCCGGGTGGCTACCTTCACTGCGCCACCGACTGGGAACCCTACGCCCAGCAGATGCTGGAGGTGCTGGGCGCCGAGCCGCTGCTGCGCAACACCGCCGAGGGTTTTGCGCCCAAGCCGCACTACCGGCCGCTCACGAAGTTCGAGAACCGGGGGCTGAAGCTGGGACACGGGGTCTGGGACGTGGTGTTCGAGCGGCGCTGAGGGACCTGCTCCTTCCCCCCTGGGGGAAGGCTGGGATGGGGGCTCGCGCAAAGCAGCATAGTCGGCGCGCGGGCCCCCACCCTGCCCTCCCCCAGAGGGGGAGGGAGTTTCGACTACGCCCGCTCTTCGACCCAGCCGCGCACCGACTGCAGTGCCTGCGGCAGCTTGCCGGCGTCGGTGCCACCGGCCATGGCCATGTCCGGCTTGCCGCCGCCCTTGCCGCCCACCTGCTGCGCAACGAAGTTGACCAGCTCGCCGGCCTTCACGCGGCCCATGGCGTCGGCCGTGACGCCGGCCGCGAGCTGCACCTTGCCGCCGTCCACGGCGGCCAGCACGATGGCGGCGGACTTGAGCTTGTCCTTGAGTTTGTCCAGGGTCTCGCGCAGGGTGCGCGCATCGGCCCCGGCCAGCGTGGCGGCCAGGACCTTGATGCCCTTGACCTCCACCGCCTGCCCGGCGAGCTCGTCGCCCTGGCTGGAGGCGAGCTTGCCCTTGAGCGCGGCAACTTCCTTCTCCAGCGCACGCACCTGCTCCAGCACCTGGCCGATGCGCGACTGCAGCTCCGCACCCGGTGCCTTGAGGGCGCCGGCCGCGCTCTGCACCGTAGCCTCCAGCGATTGCAGGTAGGCGAGCGCATTCGCGCCCGTGACCGCCTCGACACGGCGCACGCCCGCGGCCACGCCGCCTTCGCTCACGATCTTGAACAGGCCGATGTCACCGGTGCGCTGCACGTGCGTGCCGCCGCACAGCTCGCGGCTGGTGCCGATGTCCAGCACGCGCACGCTCTCGCCGTACTTCTCGCCGAACAGCATGACGGCGCCCGTGGCCTTGGCCGCCTCGATCTCCATCACGCGGGCCTGCGTGGCCTCGTTGGCGAGGATCTCGGCGTTGACGCGACGCTCGATCTCGTGGATCTGGTCGGCCGACAGCGGCTGGTTGTGCGTGAAATCGAAGCGCGTCTTGTCGGCATCGACCAGCGAGCCCTTCTGCTGCACGTGCGTGCCCAGCACCTCGCGCAAGGCCTTGTGCATCAGGTGCGTCACGCTGTGGTTGCGCATGGTGGCCTGGCGGCGCGGCACGTCCACCTTGGCCAGAACGGCATCACCCACCCGGAGCGTGCCCTGCGTCTGCATGCCGTGGTGGCCGTACACGTCGGCCTTGATCTTCTGCGTGTCCTCCACGCCGAAGGCCACACCCTCGGCCGCGATCACGCCGCAGTCGCCCACCTGGCCGCCGCTTTCGGCATAGAAGGGCGTGGTGTCCAGGACCACGACGCCGGGCTGCCCCTCTTCCAGCGCCTGCACCGGCGTGCCCTCGCGGTAGAGGGCCACGACGCGCGCAGGCTCCTCCAGGCGCTCGTAGCCGGTGAAGGGATGGCCGGCGCCGCCGTACTCCAGCGCGCGGTCCATGCGGAACTTGCCGGCGGCGCGGCCGGCAGCCTTCTGGCGGTCCATGGCGGCGTCGAAGCCGGCCACGTCCACCGACACGCCGCGCTCGCGGCACACGTCCTGCGTGAGGTCCAGCGGGAAGCCGTAGGTGTCGTGCAGCTTGAAGGCCACGTCGCCCGGCAGGACCTTCGCGCCGTCCTTCAGGGTGGCGTCCAGGATCTCCATGCCGTTTTCCAGCGTCTCGAAGAAGCGCTCTTCCTCGGCCTTGAGCACCTCGCCGATGCGCTGGGCTTCGGCCTGCAGGCGCGGATAGGCGGCGCCCATGAGGGCGACCAGCTCGGGCACGAGCTTGTGGAAGAAGGGCCGCTTGCAGCCGAGCTTGTAGCCGTGGCGGATGCCCCGGCGCACGATGCGCCGCTGCACGTAGCCGCGGCCCTCGTTGCTCGGGATGACGCCGTCGCTGACCAGGAACGCCGTGGCGCGCAGGTGGTCGGCGATCACGCGCAGCGAGGGGTTGGCCAGGTCCGTGGTGCCGGTCTCTCGCGCGGCGGCGCGAATGAGCGCGTCGAACAGGTCGATCTCGTAGTTGCTGTGGACGTGCTGCAGGATGGCCGCGAGCCGCTCCAGGCCCATGCCGGTGTCCACGCAGGGTGCGGGCAGCGGCTTGACGCTGCCGTCCGGCTGCATGTCGAACTGCATGAACACGTTGTTCCAGATCTCGATGTAGCGATCGCCGTCCTCGTCGGGGCTGCCGGGGGGGCCGCCGGGCACTTCGGGGCCGTGGTCGTAGAAGATTTCCGAGCAGGGGCCGCAGGGGCCGGTGTCGGCCATCATCCAGAAGTTGTCGGAGGCGTAGCGCGCGCCCTTGTTGTCGCCGATGCGCACCACGCGCTCGGGCGGCAGGCCGATTTCCTTGGTCCAGATGTCGTAGGCTTCGTCGTCCTCGATGTAGACCGTGGCCCAGAGGCGCTCGGGCGGCAGCTTGTACACCTCGGTGAGCAGTTCCCAGGCCCACGTGAGCGACTCGCGCTTGAAGTAGTCGCCGAAGCTCCAGTTGCCCAGCATCTCGAAGAAGGTGTGGTGCCGCGCCGTGTAGCCCACGTTCTCCAGGTCGTTGTGCTTGCCACCGGCCCGCAGGCAGGCCTGCACCGAAGCCGCGCGCACATAGGGCCGCTTGTCGGTGCCGAGGAACACGTCCTTGAATTGCACCATGCCCGAGTTGGTGAACATCAGCGTCGGGTCGTTGCCCGGCACCAGGGGGCTGGACTCGACGACGGTGTGCCCGCGCGCCGCGAAGAAGTCCAGGAAGGTCTTGCGGATGTCGGCGACGGTGAAGGCGGGGCGGGTGGGTTGGGAACTCATGGTGCTGGCGAGTGGGTGCCCCGGGCGCCCCGAACGGGGCGCGGGCGAAGCCCTCGATTATAGGTTTCGAGGGTGATCGCCCCGGGGCGCGCGTGCCCGCCCCGCACACGCGCCAGGTCCGTTGGAATCAGGACGTGCAGCTGATCTTGGCCCAGTAGGTCGGCGTCCACTCCGGCGCGCTGTTCACGTTCCAGACCGTGGCCGAAATGGCCTTGGCTTCGTAGAGGCTTCCCAGGCGCGAGACGCGATCGCCCGGCATGTAGCGGCTGGTGGTGTTCCAGGCCGCGGGGCTGCAGCTCGCGGAGGTCGTGGTCGTGGTCGTGGTCGTGGTCGTGGTCGTGGGCGCGGGGGCCGGGGCCGGAGCGGGCGCAGGGGCTGGTGCCGGGGCAGGCGCCGGTGCGGGAGCCGGTGCCGGCGCCGTGGTGCTCACGCTGGCGCAGCTGATGAGGGCCCAGTAGGTGGGGGTCCACTCGGGCGGGCTGTTCAGGTTCCACACCGTCGAGGAGATCGCCTTGGCCTCGTAGGCCTGGCCCAGGCGCGTCACGCGGGCACCAGCGAGGTAGCGGGTGCTGGTGCTCCAGGTGGCGTAGCTGCAGCTCGCGGTCGGCGCGGGTGCCGTCGTGGTTGTCGGTGCCGGTGCCGGTGCCGGTGCCGGTGCCGGTGCAGGGGCCGGTGCAGGGGCCGGTGCAGGGGCCGGTGCGGGTGCAGGGGCCGGTGCGGGTGCAGGGGCCGGTGCCGGTGCGGGTGCGGGTGCGGGTGCGGCCGTCATTGCGCCCGTCGAGATCTTGTAGTCGAACACCGTGATGTCCCCGGTTCCCACGACCGGCTCCACGCCCAGCTCGATGCTGCTCACGTACTCGTTGCCCAGGCCCCAGGGCTGGCCGCAGACGTCCTTGCGCGTGCTGATGTAGTTGATGATGGCCGCCAGGTCGATCTCGCCGGCGGCCACGGGCAGTTGGGCCGGAACGAAGGCGATCATCTTCCAGCCGGTCTTGCCATAGGCGCCGTTCAGACCGCCGAAGTTGTAGCGCAGGCAGTTGTCGGAACCCTTGGTGGCATAGACGTGGTACGTCTTGCCGCCGATGGTGGCCGTGTGGTCGTACCAGCCGGGGTTGCGTCCGCCCGGCACGTTGTGTCCGCCGTAGTTGCCCCAGTTGCTCAGCGGAATCATGATCTCGTGCGTGATCGACGAGTTGGTGAATCCGCGGTCCTGCTGCGGCGCCGACTGCAGCCAGATGTCGAAGGCCAGCTGGCCTTGCCCGGTGGGCGTGGCGTTGTGCTTGAAGGCGAACTTGGCCTTCATCGAGGGCACCGGCAGCTTGACAGGCAGCACGGTGCCGGGCGTGTGGCCGGTCGGCGCGGTCTGCGAGTGGCTGCCGTCGGGCAGCTGGATGGGGTTGCCGCCCATGAGGTTGTTGGTGCTGTAGTAGCCGGGCTTGCGGCCGTACAGAACGGCCGGGTAGCCCTTGACCTCGTTCGTACCCTGCGGCCAGCGCCACTTGGTGCGGAAGGCCACCTCGCCGTTGGGACCCACGCTGGTGCTGCGGCCCACCTGCTGCTCGTACTGGCTGGCGCTCACGCCCTCGGTGACGCCGTTGGCGCCCCAGCGGTTGTCCTCGATGAAGTAGGCGTCATTCGGGTTGCCGGCCTGCAGCCACAGGTGCGGGTAGCTGCCGATCGGAATCGTCGGCGCGGTCGCCTGCGCGATGGCGAGCGGCACGGCGCTGAGCGCGAAAGCGGCTGCAAGGCCGTGCCGGAGTGCGGCGCGGCGGCGCGCGAGGCGTCGATGGCTGCGCGCTTCGGCGACCGTGTCGGCGGGGCGCAGGGAGGAGTGGCGGCTATGCATGGAATCAGTCCGGTTGAGTTCAGGCAAGGCTTCGCCCAAGGGACAGGTCGATCCTTTCTCGACGTCCGCGGCTCGGGCTGGGCGGTGTGGGTTCTGCTCGATCTCCCTGCACGGGAGCGGGCTCTACAGGCTCTGGCTCAGCAGTAACTGGCGCGAATGCTAGTAGGACCGGTCTGACGGCGGTGTAGGAAAGCAGGAAGGAAACGTAAGCTCCTGCAACGGCTGGCAGAGGCGCGCATCAGCCGGAGACACAAGTTACGCAATCTCACGACGAGCTTCCGAGGTCCAAGGTTCTCGGGTCGAGCGCGTGTGAATTCGATAGAACTCGATCCGGACATGAAAAAGCCGCCGCATCCAAACGGATGCGGCGGCTCAGGGCAGGAACGACTGCGCGCTCAGACCGTCTGGTGTTCCATCAGCTCGTGCTTGCGCTGTGCGAGGCGCTTGCCGAGTTCGTCCAGATCCATGCCGGCCTGGCGCGACTCGGGGAACATGGTCTCGCGCTCATCGCTCACATGGTGCTCGATGAGTTTCTTGAGCTCCTTCATCTTCGCGTCCTGCACACCGCCGGACTCCATCTGGCGGATCAGCTGCTTGGCTTCCTGGTGCTCGTGCTTCGCATCCTCGAGCGCTTCCTTGTCCTTGGCCTTCTGGCGGAAGGCCGGGTAGTAGATCTCCTCCTCGATCTGCGTGTGCACCATGAGCTCGGCGAAGATCGTCCGCGCGATGTGGTCCTTGCGGCCGCGGTCGCTCTCCTTCTCGTAGTCCTGGAACAGCTGCTCGACCTTCTTGTGGTCGTCATCCAGCAGGGTGATGGCGTCTTGCTGAGGCATGTTGGTGGCTCTTTGTTTGGGAAGCCGGCACCCTATCGCGGCGGATGGGCAGCGCGGGCGCTCCGGTTTCCGGGCTTGCTGTAGTCGCGCGCCGCGTGCCCGTGCGCGGCCAAGCCCCCTCCGGGGCTCGGGGCGTGCAGAACCATTACAATTGCGTTCTGCCAGCTTCTTCTCGAAGCGTCTTTCTCTCCCGCGGTGCTCCAGGTCCTCGCAAGGACCCTGCGGACCCGCAGCACGCCCCGGCCGGCAGCGCCGGCCCGGTTTTCCTTCCAAGCTCGTGCTTGCCCGCCTCGCGCCGGCGAGCACCACCTGCCGCTGCGCGCAGCGGCGCCCACTCTGACCTCGAAAGGCTTTACTGCATTGGCCAAAGAAGAACTCATCGAAATGCGCGGACGCGTCGAAGAAGTCCTGCCCGACTCTCGTTTCCGCGTGATCCTGGAAAACGGACACGAACTCGTCGCCTACAGCGGCGGCAAGATGCGCAAGCACCGCATCCGCGTGATCGCCGGCGACGACGTGACGCTGGAGCTGTCGCCCTACGACCTCAACAAGGGCCGGATCATGTTCCGTCACCTGCCCGACCGTAACCGGCCGCCGGGCGCCGGTGCGCATCGCCCCCCGGTGCGCCGCTGAACCCCGCGGCGGCCCGGCTGGCTTTTCAAGCAAACAACAACGACAAAGGAACGAATGAACATCCATCCGAAGCACGCACCCGTCTCCGTGGGCAAGTACCTGATCTCTCCCTTGACCAAGGCCGTCGAGGGCGGCTGGATCGCCTGCTCCGTCTCCATCCGCTCCGGCTGTGGCAGCGCCACCACCGACCGCGTGGTGCGCCTCACCCGCCTGTTTCGCGACCCCGCCCTGGCCGCCCGCTACGCGCTGGGCGAAGGGCTGCAGTGGATCGGCGCACCGCGCGCCATGGCGCAGGCCGGCTGATACACCCAGACCGAGGCTGGGGGCATGCTGCGCCACACGCGCGCTGCACGCCGGCCCCGGGGCAACGAGGTCTCCCCGCACGGGTCGGCGAGGCCATAGCTGTAAAGAACCAGGAACCGCACCCGGCCCTCCGCGAAGCACTGCTCCAGCGTCCGCTTGAGTTCAGCGCTCTGCGGGTTGTTCAGCAGCGGGATGGAGCTGACCACCCCCACGGGCTCCTGGAGATTGCGCAGCGCGTCGGTGGCGCACTGGATGCGGATCTCCAGCTCCGGAAACCGCTTGTGCAACACGGCCGCGAACGCCTCGTCGCGCTCGACCAGCACGGGCCGCATGCCGCGGATGCTCTCGGTCAGCGCACCGGTGCCGGCGCCCAGCTCCACGAGGGGACATGGCTCGGGGTCCGTCGGGCCGGCGCAGGCGGCCGTCGCCGCGGCGACGGCGCGCGACAGGCTTGAACTGGCCGGCAGCACGGCGCCCACCGAACGCGGGTTGCCGACGAAGCCTCGAAAGAATCGGTTCGGGTGGGATCGGCCGTTCAGCACAGGCAGGTTTGTTTCATGGTGTGTCCCTCCGCAGCGGTTGCATACCTGCGGATCGGCCACGGACTATAGCCGCCTACGCGGTGGCAGGCCGTGCTGCAGGACCCGGAGGGAAACGTGTTCCCTCAGCCACCAGGGACTGCCGCAGGATGTGGCCGTGCCCGCGCTGCCCGTGACGGCGAGCACGAGCTGATCCGGGCGCGTCAGGCCGAGCCGCGGGTTGCCACCGTACGCCAGCGCGCCAGGGCCTCGGATGCGCCCTCCAACGAGGCGAGCAGCTGCACACCCTCCACAGGCGCAATGCGCCCCACCCCGGCACCGCCCGCCCATAACTGGACGCTTGCGGGCAGCAGCTGCCTGAGCTGCTGCAGCAGCGCCGGAATGCGCCGGGCGCCGAAGCCCGAGGAAAAGGACAGCGCCACCACATCGGCCTTGTAAGCCTGCGCGGCCCGCACGATGTCCTGAACCGGCATCTGCGTGCCCAGGCTGATGCAATGCGCCCCCTGCAACGCCAGCGTGGCCTCCACCATCAGCAGCCCCAGCCCGTGCGGCTCGTCCGGCACGGTGGTCAGCAGCACGATGGGGCGCTCGCCGGGTGGCACGGCGGCGATAGCCTGGCGCAGCAGGCGCTGCGTCGCCTCGGTAAAGAGGTGCTCCTCGAACACCTCCAGCTCGCCCCGGGCCCAGGCCTCGCCGACGCTGGCGGCCAGCGGGACCATGGTGTCCTGGACAAAACGGGAAAGCCCGTCGCGCGCCAGTGTCTGCTGCAACTGCTGGCGCAATGCCTGCGCATCGTGGCGGTGCAGGTGGGCCATCAACACGCGGGTGGCGTCGTCGGCCGGCCCCGCCGCGTCCGGCGCCTGCGGCGTCATGCGGCACGACGCCAGGGCCGTCAGTTCCTCCACGCTCTGCCCGAGCAGCCGCCCCGGCCGCCCGCCCTGGTCCATCAGCCGCTTGACCAGGCGCAGCCGCCGCACCTGCTCGGCCGGGTACATCCGCTCCCCGTGCGCGTCGCGCGTGGGCCTTGGGAAGCCATAGCGCCGCTCCCAGACGCGCAGCACGTCCTTGGACACTCCCACCTCGCGCTCGACCGCGGCAATCGTGAAGTCCGGTTCAATTTCCATTGTTTTGTCCAGGACAAAGCATTGACATGCGCGAATTGCGCGCCTAACCTCCGGACAGATTCTAGTTTGTCCTGGACAAACTCAAAGAGTCGATTGCCGAGTCTGCTTCCCTCAACCCACCGCTTCCAGCAAGGAGTTCACCGTGAAGAAAGTTCTGCTCGCCGCCGCCCTGACCGTCGCCGCTGCCGCCGCCCAGGCCAAGGACATCGTTGACACCGCCGTCGCCGCCGGCGACTTCAAGACCCTGGCCACCGCCCTTCAGAAGGCCGGCCTGGTGGACACGCTCAAGGGCAAGGGGCCTTTCACGGTCTTCGCGCCCACGGACGCCGCCTTCGCCAAGGTGCCGAAGGCGCAGCTCGACGCGCTGCTGGCCGACCCCGCCAAGTTGCGCGCCGTGCTGACCTACCACGTGGTTCCCGGCAAGGTCATGGCCAAGGACGTGAAGGCCGGCCAGGTCAAGACCGTGCAGGGCGACACCCTCGACGTCACCACCGCCGGTGGCGGCGTGAAGGTGGACGGCGCCAACGTGGTGAAGACCGACATCGTGGCCGACAACGGCGTGATCCACGTGATCGACAGCGTGGTGCTGCCGAACTGATCGAACGGGCCGGGCACGCTTGGACCCAGCGTGCCCGGCTCTCAGTAGTCGATCTCGCCCTGCGCATCCATCGAGACGGCCTGCTGGAACGATGGCACGTCACCCTGGAGCGCTCCGTAGAGCCTCCCTGTTCCACTCGCATTCTGGAAGCGGCCCGTCCCCCCGGTCACCACGTACTGGCCCTCGAAGGTGTAGCTGCCCGTGACGACGAGTGAAAACACGCCCGAGTAGTCCGCCATCACGACGTCTCCGTTGGCGGCGCGCATTGCCATTTGTCCGTCGTACACCGTGAAAGCCGCGGGCGGCGTGCCCGGCTCCGAACTGATGCAATGCGACCCGTACAGCTGCACCGCGCCGAGATGCGTCGCATGCCCGGTTCCGTTGAGGGTCCCCCCCGTCCCGGGCTGCCCCTGCGCACCGGGGCAGCGCGACATGCGTCCGATGCGCTCCTCCAGGTCGAGTGAACCCTTGAACGGCCGGCCGAGGGCCGGCTGTGCCACGCTGGCCAGAGCGATCCCGATGAGGATGAGTCCGGCCCTGATGGACGGGGAATTTGAGAGCAGCTTCATGGCAGCCTCCTGTCGGTCGCCTTGCCACTGTAAGGACCCGGTGCCGCGCACCTCGTTACGGCAGGACAGACCTGTCACGGCTCGTTGCCTCGTGCTCGGGCGTTTCGCGTTTCCTCCGGGTCGGGTCGCAGCCACTCAGGGTTCGTCCGGAGACGAACGAAATAAGGCGGGCCTATGGTGGGGGTCCACTTTCAGGAGAACCCCATGCGCATGCTGCTTATCGTCCTGAGCCTGGCCTTCAGTGGCGCCGCCCTCGCCAACAGCTGCCCGAGCGAGATGAAGGCCATCGACGCCAAGCTGGCCACCAAGCCCGCCTTGTCCAAGGAGAACGCCGACAAGGTCGCTGCCCTGCGCGCGCAGGGCGAAGCCCACCACAAGGCCGGCAAGCACGCCGAGTCCATGGCAGCACTGGGCCAAGCCAAGAAGCTGCTGGGAATGTGACACCCGGGCGCTTCCGGCCGCGTCGGCCACGCCTCGGCGTCGCCTTCGCACCGGGCTGCCGCGCCCGTTTTCGCGCGTAGAATCCGCCGCTGTTCAGCGGGCGTCGTTCAATGGCAGGACCTGAGCTTCCCAAGCTCAAGACGTGGGTTCGATTCCCATCGCCCGCTCCAATCGTGCTTGGTCGCCACGACCCCCGCGCGGACCGTTGCTGGAGCCGCAGCGATCGCCGCCCCCGCCGCGCGCCAGCGCCGCAGCCAGCCAACAACCCATGCACGCGCGCCAGCAGGCGACGACTCATCGCAGGCGGATCTGCTGGTCGTACTCGCTCTTTCGCACCTCGATGTGCGGCTCCATGCCCTTGAGCATTCCGGAGAACGTCGTGTAGCCGTGCTCGACGACGTCGAAGGTGGGATCGAGACGTTTGACCATCGGCAGGATTTCAGCCTTGTTGATCCAGGGGTCGCCGTGCTTTTCCGCCAGCAGCCGCATCGCGCGGCGTACCAGGTCGAAGTGGCCGCCCGCAGCCGCAAGCGCCAATCCGCTGCTCTGTTCGTCGGGCCGGGCTTCTGGCGCTGCCACCACGCCGGCGGAAGGCTCGGCGGAAGTCCCTGAAGCCGCCGGTGCGCTTTCGGCATCGGCTTGCACCCTGACCTCCACGAGGTTCTCGTAATAGCGGAACTCGTGGCAGCTCTTGGCCCAGTGCCGGTTCGTCGCCTTGCGCGTGCCCACGCCGATCAGGGTCCGGCCGGCCGCCTTGATCTTCTGCGACACCGGCATGAAGTCGCTGTCGCCGCCCACGATGATGACGGTTCCGATGTGGGCGAACCTTCCGATGTCCTCCGTGGCATCGAGGCACAGCTTGATGTCGGCGCCGTTCTTGGCCGCGCCACCGGGTGGGAACAGCTGGACGAGTTCCACCGCGTTTTGCAGCAGGGCATCTCTGTATCGGCCGAAGAACTGCCAATTGCAGTAGGCGCGATTGATCGCGATCGGACCGAAGGAGGCAGCAAGGTCCACCACGGCCTCGACGTTCACCAGCGGTTCCTGCGGCCTGAACCGCGCGTCGGGGTTGCGATAGGAACCCGGCTCCCGCTCTTCGCACAGCCCGGCATGGATGTTCTCGAAATCCCAGTACAGGGCGACGGTACGGGCGTCGGTTGCTTCGCTCTTGGGCATGGTCACCACTCCTGGCGACGATGGTATCCAGCCTGACGCACTGCGGTCGGCTTGACACGCGTCAACCTGTGGTTGCCGCGGCCGCGCGAACTTTCGGCATGCGCAAAGCCACCGCAGTCCTTCTTGCCGGCGCACTGGTGGGCACCGCAGCCCTGGTGGGCGCCGCCTTCATCCGGGACATGCGCGAGGCCGAGCGCCGCATTGCGGGTCGCAGTGAGGTGATCGCGAGTTCATTCGGCCAGCTCGAGTACGCCGTGGCGGGACAGGGGCCAGACCTGCTGATGGTTCACGGCACCGGCGGTGGCTTCGATCAGGGACTGGCCTTCACCGAAGAGCTCAGTCGGCGAGGCCATCGCGTGATCGCACCGTCCCGGTTCGGCTACCTGCGCAGCGACTTTCCGGACGCTCCCTCCTCCGAACGCCAAGCGGATGCGTTTGCCGAGTTGCTGGACCGGCTCGACGTGGGCCGCGTGGCGGTGGCAGGCGGTTCGGCCGGTGCGCTCTCGGCGCTGCAGTTCGCCTTGCGTCACCCGCAGCGCTGCTCGGCCCTGATTCTCATCGTGCCGGCAGCCAACGTCCGTGGCACCGACCCCGTTCAGATGACTGCGTTGCAGGCGTTCCTCGTGCGACTGCTGGCGGGTTCGGACCTGCTTTTCTGGATCGGGCTCGAGCTGAGGCGCGACGCGATGATCCGGACCTTGCTCGCGACGCAGCCCTCCCTGGTGCGCGCCGCACCCATCGAGGAGCAGCAGCGGGTCCAGCGCATCCTGCGGGGAATCCTGCCGGTGTCACGGCGCACGCGCGGCATGCTCAACGACGCCTCCCTCGCGGGCCGTCCCGCACGCATTGCCTTCTCCAGGATCACGGTGCCGACGCTCGTGATTTCCGCGCAGGACGATCTTTTCGGAACGGCCTCGACGGCGCGGGACATCGCCGCGGCGGTGCCGGGCGCCAGGTTGGTGGTGTATCCGTCCGGCGGGCATGTCTGGGTGGGGCGAGACGCAAGCCTCTGGTCCGAAGTCGCCCGCTTCCTGCAGGAGGCGTCGCTGGCCGACCAGGCCGAGGTCGCCGCCCCCTCTCTTCGGTGACATGCAAGCGGCTCGGCAGACGCGCGCAACGAACTCGCTCGCTTTTGAAGCGCGCTGATTGCTTTCTGTCGGCGCTGCGGCCATGGGCCGGCATTCACGCCGATCCTCATACCCGGCATGGCCTTTGTCGGCCTGCCCGGCCCTCAGTGCGACGCGTCCGCCGGACCGTGCACCAACTCCTCCGCCCCGCCGGCCAGCCTCCCGGTGAACGGCACCTTGCCGGTGAGCATGTGCCACCACATCACCCAGTCGCTGGCCAGGCTGTAGAACGGGTGGCCGAAGCTTGCCGGCTTGTTGCCTTCGAAGACGAAGTGGCCGGTCCAGGCGAAGGCGTAGCCGACGACCGGCATGAGCAGCAGCGCCCACCACTGCGGCGCGGCAATGGCGTACACCAGGATGGCCAGCACCAGCGTGCTGCCGACGAAGTGCAGCAGGCGCGAGACCGGGTGCGCATGCTGGGTGAGGTAGAACGCATAGAAGCGCGAGAAGGAATCGAACTGCATCGCGGGCTCCGTGCACTGCCGAGGGCAGGTGCGAAATTATGCGAGCCCCGCGGAAGTGACGAGCCCGGGATCCACCCTGCCCCCGTCGCCGCCCTTGTCGGCCACCTCCTACGCGGCGGGCCTCAGCCGTAACGCAGAATGGCGCCTTTGCCCGGAACCCGAGGAGAAGAACATGACCGGAGAGAACAAGGCCCTGGCCGAGCTGCTGGAGCGATCACACGACGATGTGCTCCGTGGCTGGGTACAGGCAGCCGGCGCACTGGGCGGGGCCGGAAGCGCCCAGGCCATCCAGGCCGAGGCGCGGGACCTGCTCCAGCACGTGCTGTCGGGCCTGCGCGCCGGCGCCTCGCCCGAGTCACTGGACGGCGCAGCCTGGGCAGACCTGCGCGCTGCACTGGAAGGCCTGTCGCGCTCCCGCGTGGCGCAAGGCCAGACAGCCGGGGACACCAGCGCCTTCGTGCTCGCGTTCAAGCGTCCCCTCTTTTCAACGCTGCAGCAGCACCACGGCGCCGATCCCAAGCAGGCGATGGCGGTGCTGTGGGCCGGCTCGGTGCTGGTGGACCAGATGGCGCAATTGACCGTGACCACCTACCAGCGCACCCGCGAGGAAGTCATCCGACGCCAGCAGCACGAGCTGCTGGAACTGTCCACGCCGGTCATCAAGCTGTGGGACGGCGTGCTGGCCGTCCCCATGATCGGCACGCTGGACTCGCAGCGAACGCAGCTGGTCATGGAGGCGCTGCTGCAGCGCATCGTGGAAACGGGCGCGCAGCTGGCCATCATCGACATCACGGGCGTGCCCACGGTCGACACGCTGGTGGCGCAGCACCTGCTGAAGACCGTCAGCGCCATTCGCCTCATGGGGGCCGACTGCATCATCAGCGGCATCCGCCCGCAGATCGCGCAGACCATCGTGCACCTCGGCATCGACCTGCAGGGCATCGCCTCCAAGTCCAGCCTGGCCGACGCCCTCGCGATGGCGCTGCAGCAGACGGGCTTCCGGATCACGCGCGTCGCAGCCGCGACGGCCGACTGATGAACCGCATTCCGATCCTTCGCATGGGGGACATCCTCCTGGTGACGATCCAGGTGGACATGGAAGACCAGACCGCCCTGGCGCTGCAGGACGACCTGGCCTCCAGGATTTCCGACACCAGCGCCCGCGGCGTGCTCATCGACATCTCGGCGCTGGAAATCGTCGATTCCTTTGTCGGACGCATGCTGGCCAGCATCTCCGGCATCGCCCGCATCCTGGACGCCACCACCGTGGTGGTGGGCATGCAGCCGGCGGTGGCGATCACCCTGGTCGAGCTCGGGCTGTCGCTGACCGGCGTGCGCACCGCACTGAACGTCGAGCGCGGCATGGACTTGCTGGCCTCGGCCCGCCGGGGGCGCGCTCTTGCCCGCTGAAACCACCGGCGAGCTGCCGCTGCGTACCGAAGCGGACATCGTGGCCAGCCGCCAGGCCGTGCGCCGGCTGGCGGCGGAGCTGAAATTCTCGCTCGTCGACCAGACCAAGATGATCACCGCGGCCAGCGAGTTGTCCCGCAACACCGTCGTGCACGGCGGCGGCGGCCTCATGCGCTGGCGGATCGTCGAGGACGGCCTGCGCCGCGGCCTGCAACTGGAATTCGAGGACACCGGCCCCGGCATCTCCGACATGCAGCTTGCGCTGACGGACGGCTGGACCTCCGGCGGCGGCATGGGCCTGGGGCTTCCGGGCAGCAAGCGCCTGGTCCACGACTTCAGCATCCGCTCCGCGCCCGGCGAAGGCACCTGCGTGTCGATCACGCGCTGGAAATGATCCGCAGCTCGCACCACACGAGCTTCCCGATGGACGACAACTCCCGGGTCGGCGAAGCAAGACGCTTCGCCGCCGCGCTCGCGCTGCGCGCCGGGCTGGACGAGTTGGAAGCCGGGCGCCTGGCCATCGTCGTGACCGAGCTGGGGACGAACCTCGTGCGGCACGCGCAACGCGGACAGCTGCTGCTGGCAGTACGCGAAGAGGCCGGCGACGTCGAGATGGTGGCGATCGACCATGGCCCTGGAATCGCCGACATCCGGCGCAGCATGGACGATGGCTTTTCCACCGGCGGCACACCCGGCACCGGTCTGGGCGCCATCCGCCGCCAGGCGCGCGATTTCGAGTTGCACTCCTCGCCGGAAGGCACCCTGGCCGTCGCGCGCGTCGGGCGGGCGCAGGCGGCGGCGCTCGCCGCCGCGCCGGCGATCGAGGTGGGGGGCGTTTCCCTGCCCCTTCGCGGCGAGATCGTGTGCGGGGACGCCTGGGCGGCGGCGGTCGAGGGCACGCGCACCAGCGTCATCGTGGCCGATGGCCTGGGCCACGGCCTGGACGCGTCGGAGGCGGCGCAAGCCGCGCTCGACGTGTTCGCGGCCGACCCCTGGCGCGCCCCACGCGTCCTGCTGGAGGTGATCCATGCGCGCCTGCGCTCCACGCGAGGCGCCGCAGTCACCTTGCTGCAGGCCGATGCCGCGAGCAACCGGCTGCGCGCCTGCGGAGCCGGCAATGTTTCGGCCCGCGTGCTCTCCGGCGCCGTGGACCGCAGCCTCGTCATGCAGCACGGCACGGCGGGCCTGCAAATGCGCCGACCCGAAGAGGTCGAGATCGAGTGGCCCCAGCATGCGCTGTTGATCGTGCACACCGACGGCATCGCCTCCCGCTGGGAAGCACAACGCTTCTATCCGCTGCTGATGCGTGATCCGGCGCTTGCGGCGGCGTTGCTGCTGCGTGACCATTCACGCGAGCGCGACGACGCCACAGCAACCGTTATTCGGCGCAGGATGTAGAGCTCATGGATCAAACCGACACCCCGCTGCTGCAGGCGCAGGTCGACGCGCTGCGCGCAGAGCTGGAAGAAACCAACCGGGGCGTGCTCGCCCTGTATGCCGAGCTGGATGCGCAGGCCGAGCAGTTGCGCGAGGCGACCGAACTCAAGAGCCGGTTCCTGGCCTACATGAGCCACGAGTTCCGCACGCCCATCAGCTCCATCCGCAGCCTCACCCGCCTGCTGCTGGACCACGTGGACGGCCCGCTCACCGCCGAGCAGGAAAAGCAGGTCCTCTTCATCCAGCAGCAGGCGACCGAGTTCGCCGAGATGGTGGATGACCTGCTGGACCTGGCCAAGGTGGAGGCCGGCCGGGTGGAAATCTCGCCGGCCTGGTTCGAGATGGTGGACCTGTTCTCGGCGCTGCGCGGCATGTTCAAGCCGGTACTGACCAACCCGGAGGTGAACCTCGTCTTCGAGGAGCCGCAGGGCGTGCCCAAGCTGTACACCGACGACCGCAAGCTCTCGCAGGTGTTGCGCAACTTCATCTCCAACGCGCTCAAGTTCACGCCCAAGGGCGAGGTGCGGGTGTCCGTGCGGCGCGAGGGAGAAGACCGCGTCACCTTTTTCGTGTCCGACACCGGCATCGGCATCGCGCCGGAATACCAGAGCTCACTGTTCGCGGACTTCTCCCAGGTGCACTCGCCGCTGCAGAAGCGCCTGCGCGGCACCGGCCTGGGCCTGTCTCTGAGCAAGCGCCTGGCCGAGCTGCTGGGCGGCAGCGTGGGACTGGAAAGCGAGCCTGGCAAAGGCTCGGTGTTCCGCGTGACCATCCCGGTTCAACTGGGCGTGCAAGCACCCTCTTCTGCGCCGCCTTCTGCGCCGCCTTCTGCGCCGCCCTCCGCCCCGCCCTCCGCCCCGTCGCCATGATCGACGCCCGCGTCATCGCCGCCTCCATCGACCGCTCCCGGCATGCCGTCCTGGTGGTGGACGACAACCCGGCCACCCGCTACAGCACCACCCGGGTGCTCACGGCGGCGGGCTTTCGCACGCGCGAGGCCGGCAGCGGCGCCGAGGCCCTGGCGCTGGTGCGGGAGAACGTGTCGGCCGTGGTGCTGGACGTGCACCTGCCCGACATGAGCGGCTTCGACGTCTGCCGCGAGCTGCGCGCGCATGTCCAGACGCGCACGCTGCCGGTGGTCCACCTGTCGGCCGAGTTCACGCGCAACGAGGACCGCGTCGCCGGCCTGGAGGCGGGCGCCGACGGCTACCTGATCCATCCGGTGGAGCCGGCCATCCTGGTGGCCACGCTGCAGGCGCTGATCCGCGCGCGCGTGGCCGAAGAGGGGCTGCGACGCAGCGAGCTGCGCCTGCGCGCCATCTACGACAACGCGCCGGTGGGCATCGTGGTGCTGGACGCGGACGGCGTGGCGCAGGACGCCAACCCGGCCCTGCTGGAGCTGCTGGCCTGCCGCCGCGAGGAGCTGGTCGGCCTGCCGCTGATCGACCGCGTGCCACCTGAATGGCGCGCGCTGGCGTCGGAGCAGTTCACCGGGCACACCCACGAGCGCACCGACTGGGCCGGCCGCTTTCCCCTCACCCGCTGCGACGGCACACGGGTGCAGATCGAATGGGCGATGTCCGGCCATGTCGAGCCGGGCCTGCGCATTGCCATCGCCACCGACGCTTCCGAACGCGAGCAACTGGAGCGGCAGCGGCGCGAAGTGCTGGAGCGCGAGCAGGCCGCCCGCGCAGCCGCCGAGCGCAACAGCCACACCAAGGACGAATTCATCGCCGTGCTCTCGCACGAGCTGCGCACCCCGCTCAACGCCATCGTCGGATGGGTGGCGGTGCTGATGCACCGCCAGCCGCAGCCGGAGATCAGCCGCGGCCTGCAGGCCATCGAACGCAACGTGAAGGCGCAGGCCCGCATCATCTCGGACATCCTGGACGTCTCCCGCATCAACTCCGGCAAGCTCACGCTCGAGCGCGAGTTGGTCGATCCCGCCGAGATCGTCGCCACCGCGCTCAGTTCGCTGGGCCAGAGCATCGAGGACAAGCAGCTCAGGCTGCGCGTCGATGTCGAGGGCGGCCGCCAGCCCGCCTGGCTGGACCCGGCCCGCTACCAGCAGATCCTGTGGAACCTGATGACCAACGCCATCAAGTTCTCGGATCGCGGCAGCTGGATCGACGTGACCCTGACGCGCGAGGGCCCCCTGCTGCGCCTGACCGTGCGGGACCATGGCCAGGGTATCGCGGCCGACTTCCTGGAGCGCCTCTTCGACCGCTTCTCGCAGGCGCAGTCCGCCGGCAACCGCTCGCACAGCGGGCTCGGGCTGGGTTTGTCCATCGTGCGTGAACTGGCCCAGCTGCATGGTGGCAAGGTGAACGCCGGCAGCGCCGGCGCCGGCCAGGGCGCGACCTTCACCGTGGACATTCCGGCAGAGGCGCCGCCCCTGGGCTCCGAGAACGACGACGTTGCAAGCGAGGGCTCGGCGACCGCGCCGGCCGACGTGCGCGAGCGTCCACTGGAGGGCCTGGAGATCCTCGTCGTCGAAGACGACCGGGACGCGAGCGAAATGCTGGCCGTCGTCCTGGCCGACCGGGGCGCCACGGTCCGACTGGCCAGCGACTTCGATTCGGCGGTGGCGGCCGTGCGCGCCACGTGGCCGCACGTGCTGCTCAGCGACATCGGGCTGCCGCAGCGTGACGGTCACGAGCTGATCCGAGAGCTGCGCCAGCTCGAGCGCGACCTCGGCCGGCGGCACCTGCCTGCCGTGGCCCTCACGGCCTTCGCCCGCACCACGGACCGCAGCCGCGCGCTGGAAGCCGGATTCGACCGCCACGTGGCCAAGCCGCTCAACCCGCATACGCTGGTGCAGGCCATCATGGAAGCGGTGGGCAGTTCACGGCCGCCCGGCAACGCTTCGACCCGAGCCGAGCCGACATGAACGAGTTCGACTGCGACCTCTTCGTGATCGGCGGCGGCAGCGGCGGCGTGCGCGCCGCCCGCATGGCTGCCCAGCGCGGCGCGCGCGTGGTGCTGGCCGAGGCGGCTGCGCTCGGCGGCACCTGCGTGAACGTCGGCTGCATTCCCAAGAAGCTGTACAGCTATGCGGCCGAGTATTCCGACCACTTCGCCGACGCGGCCGGCTTCGGCTGGGAGCTGGACGCGCCCCGCTTCGACTGGGACACGCTCAAGACCCGTCGCGCCGCCGAGATCTCGCGCCTGAATGGCGTCTACGAGCACCTGCTGCGCACGGCGGGCGTGCGCATCGAACGGGGCTGGGCGCAGCTGGCCGGAGCCCACACGGTGCAGGTGGAACTGGGCGGAGAGCTGCGCCGCCACCGGGCACGCCACATCCTGCTGGCCACCGGCGGCACGCCTTGGGTGCCGGACTTCCCGGGCCGCGAACTCGTGATCACGTCCGACCAGGTCTTCGACCTGGCGCCCTTCCCGCGCCGGCTGGTGATCGTGGGCGGCGGCTACATCGCCTGCGAGTTCGCCTCCATCTTCCAGGGGCTGGGCGCGCAGGTGACGCAGCTGGTGCGCGGCGAGCAGATCCTGCGCGGCTTCGACGAGGACGTGCGCCCCTTCATCGCGCACGAGATGCGCAAGCACGGCGTGGACCTGCGCCTGCGTTCGGACCTGCGCAGCGTCGTCCGCGCCAACGGCCACCTGGCCGTGAGCCTGCAGGACGGCGAGGTCCTGCCGGCCGACGCCGTCCTCTTCGCCACCGGCCGCAGCCCCAATACCGCGGGCCTTGGCCTGGAAGCCGCGCGGGTGCGCCAGGACGAACACGGCGCCGTCGAGGTGGACGAGCACTACCGGACCAGCGTGCCGGGCATCCACGCCATCGGCGACCTCACCGCGCGCGTGCAGCTCACGCCCGTGGCCCTGGCCGAGGCCATGGCGCTGGTGGACCACCTCTTCGGCGGCGGCACGCGCTCGGTGGGGTACGAGTGCATTCCCACGGCCGTCTTCACCCACCCGAACATCGGCACGGTGGGCCTGACCGAATCAGAAGCGCGCGAGCGCCTCGGCGCCATCGCCGTCTTCCGCACCGAGTTCCGGCCCCTGCGGCACACGCTTTCGGGCAGCACCGAGCGCACGCTCATGAAGCTGGTGGTGGACTGCGCCAGCGACCGGGTGGTGGGCCTGCACATGGTCGGCGCCGAGGCCGGCGAGATCGTGCAGGGCTTCGCGGTTGCGATGAAAGCCGGCGCCACCAAGGCGGTGTTCGACGCCACCATCGGCATCCACCCGACCGCGGCGGAGGAGTTCGTCACGATGCGCGAGCCGGTGGTCGGCTCCGGAAGCAGCCCCGTCGCCTCCGACGCGGCCTGAAACGCCTGCTCACCGCTCGCAAGCCCCGCGACGTTCCCCCGGGCTCGAGCTGGTCCAGAATGCGCGCACTCTTCCGTAGCCCTTGTCGAGCCGCACGTGATCGCCCCACCCCTTGCCGCCAACGAGTCCGAGCGACTCGCCGACCTGCACGACTACGACATCCTGGATAGCCCGTCGGAACAGGTTTTCGACGAGATCGCCGAGCTGGCGGCCGCCATCTGCGGCACGCCTTACGCGGCCGTCACGTTCCTGGCCGAGGACCGGCAATGGCTGAAGTCGCGCCATGGACTGCGCTTCGACCAGACGAGCCGGGACCAAAGCGTCTGCGGCCACGCCGTCCTGCAGGAACGGTTCTTCGAGGTGCCCGACCTGCAGCAGGACGTGCGCTTCATGGACAACCCCCTGCTCGCCCTGGACCACGGTGCGCGCCTGCGCTTCTATGGCGGCAGCCAGCTGCGCAGCGAGAAGGGCAACAACCTGGGCATGCTGTGCGTGCTGGACGATCAGCCGCGCACGCTCTCGGACGAGCAGCGCCGGGCCATGGAGCAGCTGGCCGACGTGGTGATCGCCCTGCTGCAGGCGCGCCGCGACCGCAGCCGCCACGAGTACCTGGGGCTGCTGCTCGACCGGCTGCGCGTGGGCATCACGGTGATCGACGGCGAGTCGCACCGCTACCTGCACGCCAATGCGAACGCCCTGGCCGACCTGGGCCTGCCCATGGAACGGTTGCGGCAGATGAGCCCCGTGGAGGCCGTGCCCGCGCTTAGCCAGCAGCGATTCGACGCCTCCATGCAGCGCCTGCAGGGCGGCGCCGCCCAGGCCTCGGACGAGTACACCGAACCCGGCCCCGACGGCCTGCCGCGAACCACCGAAATCCGCTGGGAACGCCTGCCCGCGCGGCCGCGCGAGCTGGTGGTCGCCATCGCCCGTGACATCAGCGAGCGCAAGGCCCTGGAGCGCATGAAGGACGAGCTGGTGTCGCTCATCAACCATGAACTGCGCACGCCCCTGACCTCCATCCGCGGCGCCATCAAGCTGCTGGACAGCGGCGCGGCCGGCGCGCTGCCCGACGCGGCGGCCAAGCTGGTGAGCGTGGCCTCGCAGAGCACCGACCGCCTGCTCGCCATCGTGAACGACCTGCTGGACCTGGACCGCATGACCTCACAGCGCATGAGCTTCCGGCTGGAGCCGCTGGAGGCCGGGCACGTGCTGGAGCAGGCCGCGCAGGCGGCCTTGCCGCTGGCGCAGGCCGCCTCCGTGCGGCTGGACGTGCGGGCGCCAGGCGGCCTCCTGCTGCGCGCGGACGCGCAGCGGCTGCAGCAGGTGCTGGCCAACCTGGTGTCCAACGCGATCAAGTTCGCGCCCGACGGCAGCCAGGTCGAGCTGCGCGCGCGGACCGATGAAGGCGGCGTCTGGCTGGGCGTGAGCGACCACGGCCAGGGCGTTCCCGCCCACTTCCGGCCGCGGGTTTTCGAACGCTTCGCGCAGGCCGATGCGCGCACCACCCGGGCCCAGGGCGGCTCGGGCCTGGGCCTGTCCATCGCGCGGCAGATGACCGAGCAGATGGGCGGGCGCATCGGCTTCGAGTCGGAGCCCGGCCACACCACCTTCCACCTCTGGCTGCCTGGAGCGACTTCCTGATGACACGCGCACGCATTCTTCTGGTCGAGGACGACGAGGGCATCCGCGCGGTGGCCCAGACCACCCTGGAGGCCCTGTGCGGCTGCGACGTGCTGGCCGTCGGCAGCGGGCAGGAGGCGGTCGCGCAGGCCGCCGCCTTCGGGCCGCAGCTCCTGCTGCTGGACGTGGCCATGCCGGAGATGGACGGACCGCAGACGCTGGCGGCGCTGCGCCAGCAGGAATCCCTGCGCAGCGTGCCGGCGGTGTTCCTCACGGCCCGCACGCAGGCCCGCGAGGTGGTGCACTACCGCGCGCTCGGCGTGCGCGACGTGATCGCCAAGCCCTTCGATCCGGCCCAGCTGTGCGAGCGGATCGCCGCCGCCTTGGCCGATGCACCCGAGGCGGTGCCCACGGCACCGCAGCGCCGGCGTGCGCTGGTGGTGGAAGACGATCCCACCATTCGCTACCTGCTCGGCTTCGTGCTGGAGCAAAACGGCTGGGAGATGCAGGCCTTCGACGACGGCGAGAAGGCCCTCGCCGCCCTGGCCCAGGGGCCGGTGGCGGACGCGGTGCTTCTGGACGTGGTGCTGCCCGGCATGGACGGGCTCAGCCTCCTGGAGCGGCTGCGCGCCCTGCCCGCCTGGCGCACGGTTCCCGTGATGATGCTGACCGGCCAGGGCGACGAGGCGCTGGTCACTCGGGCGCTGGCCGCCGGCGCCAACGACTACCTGGGCAAGCCCTTCGACTTCTCCGAACTCATCGACCGGCTGGCGCGCATCGCAGCCGCCCAGGCCTGAGCCCGCCGCAGCGCCGTCACTTCTTCGCCTTGGCCCGGGTGGTCACCACCCAGGTCGTCTCGCCCAGCGCCTCCTTCAGGTGCGCGATGCGGTTCCAGGCGTTCTTCAGGCCCGCGTAGAACAGCGTGGACGTGAGCATGTAGAACCACAGCCAGCGCGAGTGCTTGCGGATCTGCGGATCGGCCAGCTTCCAGACGAACCAGATCTGTCCCGGCCCGGTCGTGAGCGTGAACAGCGAAGTCACCACGAAGAGCGGCACGAACCAGTCGATCCGCGACAGCGAACCCGCCTCCACGGCCCACCAGGCGATGAGCGGCAGGATCTGCATGGAGACCCAGGGATACACCTCGCGCCAGGCCAGCAGCTGCAGCATGCCCAACTTCTGCTGCAGCGAAAGGCGCGGCGAACGCAGGGCCGGCAGCACCCACTTGAGCGAAATCTGCAGCCAGCCCTGCGCCCAGCGCAGGCGCTGCTTGGCCAGCGCCTGCAACGTTTCCGGCGCCAGCTCGCGCGAGACCAGGTACGGGTCCGAGACGATGCGCTTGCCGCGCAGCACGGCACGCATGGACGAGTCGATGTCCTCGGTGAGCATGAAGCCGTGCATGCGCAACTCGCGCAGCAGCGGCGTGCGCCAGTAGCCGTTGCTGCCCCCGAAGATGCCGAAGCCGTGCAGGCGCGCGCGGCCCGGGTGGCTCACGGCATAGATCTGCTCGAACTCCACCGCCACCATGCGCGCCACCCAGGACGATGCCCCGTTGCGGATGAAGCAGTGGCCCTGGATCACGTCCGCGCCATGCGACATCCAGCGCCAGGCGCGGCGGAAGCTGTCGGGGTCGGGCTGGTGGTCGGCGTCGAAGACGGCGGTGAACTCCCCGGTGGCATAGGGCAGCGCCGCGTTGACGTTCTGCGCCTTCGAGGTGCTGGTGCGCACCCGCATCGGGACGAAACGCGGATGCTCGCGCGCAATGCGCTGCAGCCGCTCCTCCACCTCGGGCATGTCCTTGGGCGTGTTGTAGGCCAGGATGATCTGCAGCGGCCCGGGGTACTGCACGCGCAGGAAGGCGCGGACCGTGTCCTCGATGATCGGCGCCTCGTTGGGCAGGTAGGCCGCGATGATGGCCGAGGCAGCCGGATACGGCGCCGCCGGTTCGCTGGGCGGGTCCCTGCGCTCCATCGCCAGGAAACCCTCGGCCCAGATCGAGGCGGCCGTGAGCGCCAGCGAAACCACCACGAACAGGTACACGCCGCGGCTGATGTCCAGCCCGTTGGTCCCCAGCAGCCAGTACACGACGAAGGGCAGGCCCAGCCCCAGCAGCATGGTGATGGCGTACTGGATCCACAGCGCATGCCGGGCCTTCAGACCGCTGAGCCATTGCACCAGCGCCGAGCTGGGCGGCGGCTTGGGCGCGGCCTCGCGCGGGGCGCGGTACAGCGCCGGCTGCAGGTCCAGGTGCAGGGCCGATTGCCGCGCCGCCTCGCGCGCGTGGCGCACCGCCTCCACCGCGTCCTCGCTGCGTCGCACCGAGGCGTAGCCCAGCGCAGGCGTGTACTGGGCCGACTGGCCCTGCAGATCGAAGCGGTGCGCGGCGATACGGCGGCTCAGCGCGCGCAGGCGCCGCGCCACCTCGCGCGGCGAGGTCGCGGGCATCAGCAGCAGCAGGTCGCCGGCCTGGCCGAAGGCGAGCTTCTCGTCGGCCAGCGCGTCCGGCTCGGCCAGCTCGGCCACCTGCAGCCACAGGTGCTGCAAGGCCTGCGCCGGCAGGCGCCCACCGAAGTGCGCCAGTTCGTCCAGCTGGATGGCCGCCACGAAGCTGTCCCCCGGCGCGCGGCCGGCGCGCAGGTCCTCGCGTTCGGAGGCCACGCGCCCGAGCAGCTCGGACTCCTGCAGCAGCTTGAGCTGCGGCGCCATGCCGGGCTGCAGGTCGATGGTGTTGCCTTCCAGGGCGGTGCTCGCAGCGCGGATCATGGCCTGCACACGCTCCACGAGCTGGCTGGGCTCGAAGGGCCAGGGCAGGCCCTGCACGTCCACGCCGGTGTGCGCCCGCGCCGAGCCGAGTGCGCCCGAGGCGGCCAGCTGCTGCTGTGGTCCGATCACCAGCAGGCCGGCGGCGGTGGCGGCCGTCTCGCCGCGCAGGGCTGCGAGCAGTTCCAGCGAGCCCAGGCCGGGAATGGAGGGCGTCGCGATCACCAGGCTCCACGGCCCCCCGCGCGCGAGGTCCTGCGGTCCGCCCAGGCGCAGCTTGTAGCCGGCCGCCGCGAGCGGCGCGATCACCTCCGACACGGTGTCGCTGCCGAACCCGATGAGCAGCAGCGGCTGCTGGGCGATGGCCGCGGCCGCCGCGGGGTTCTGCACGGCGCTCACCAGCGATGCTCCAGCCGCAGGCCGGCGGTGGTGCGTTCGAAGCCGCTCACGCCGGCGGCCGTGCCCGTGCGCGAACTGAAGCGCTGCAGCCGGGCTTCCAGCCGCGTGTCCGGACCGAGCCGCCGGCCCAGCGCCAGGCTGGCGTCCCACGCGGGCTTGCTGCCGTCCGGCACTGCCTGCTCGCGGCCCAGCGCGAGGAAGGCGGACAGGTCCCAGGGGCCGTCGCCCGCGAACCGGTGGTTCACCCGCAGCGTGCCCTGCGTGACGCGCACGCGGTCCGGGTTGAAGTAGCCGTTGTCCAGGCGCTGCGCGAACTCGGAGCGGCCGTGCCGCAGTCCCAGCCAGACCTCGGGCTTGGGCCGCCATCGCCACTCGCCGCTGGCCTGTGCGGTCCAGCGGCGGTTGCCGTCGGAATACAGGCCGCGTTCGATCTTGACGTTGTAGCGTTGCCGCTCGTCGGGCGTGAGGTCCATGGAGACACCGTTCTGGATGGCCGTGAGGCCCAGGCGCAGCGAGCGCAGGTTGTCGAAGCTCACGCGCGAGGAGCTGAAGTCCATGCGCACGAGGTCGCTCGGCCACCAGGTGAGCCAGGTGGCGTAGACCCATTTGTCGATGCCATCGGTGGCCCGAGGCTCGATGCGCTCAACGCCCAGCTCGGCGTTGAGTTCAAAGGCGTCGTTGAAGCGCCAGCGTCCGAAGGCCGACGGTCGCGTGAGGCGCACCGCGTCGCTGCCGTCCTCGCGCTCGAACTCGGTGCGTGCCAGGCGCAGGCCGGCCGCGCCCCGGCCCTGCGCGAGCGGCACCTCGTGCGCGAGGCGCAGGCTGTCGATGTCGAGGTCGTCCGACTGCGTCGAGCGCTGCGTCTCGGCGCTGGTGCGCGGCGCCACGGCCTGGGCGATGTCCCTGCGCAGCGCGAGCACCCGCGCGTCCGAGTCCAGCCCGGGCTGCGCAAGCGCCCGCGCGGCAGCGTCCGGCCGTCCCAGCCACAGCTGCGACTGCGCGAGCTGGGCGCGGGCCTGAGCGTCCTGCGGGTTCTCGCGCAGCACGCCCTCCAGCACCGCGGCCGAGGCGCGCTGGCGGCCGCTCCAGCTCAGTGCCTGCGCGAGCTGGCGACGCGCATCGACATCGCCCGGGGCGAGGCGCAGCAGTTCTTCGTACGCTTCGCGCGCCGCGCTGGGCCGGTCCGACCAGAGCAGGGCAAGCCCCAGCCCTCGGAGGGCCCGCTGGCGTTGTTCGGCGCCCAGCTCGCCGCCCAGGGCTTCGCGGTACAGCGGCACGGCCTGCCGCGCGCGCTCCGAATACGTGAGCTGCTCGGCGTAGTCCAGCAGCCACTCGCGCCGGCGCTGCGGTGCGCGCGCCAGGGCCTGGGCGAACAGACCGGCCGCCTCGCGGTTGCGGTCGCTGCGAGCGGCGTCGCGGGCCTGCTCCACGAGGCGCTCGATGGCCGGCGCATCGGATGCCGGCTGCGCCTGGGCGCCCTCCAGTTCGCGGCGCAGGCGCACGGCGGCTTCGTCCTGCGCCAGCGAGGCATGGGACAGCGTTTCGCGGGCGGCATCGGCCTCGCCCATGTCCTTTTGCGTCTGCGCGAGCAGCAGGCGCGCCTCGCGGTCGTCGGCCTCCGTGCGCAGCAGCTCGCGCAGGCGCTGGACGGCGGCCTGCGGCTGGCCGCCCCAGGCCAGGGCGCGCGCCAGGTTACGCTGCGCATCCCGGTCGCCGGGGCTGCGCTCGAGGACGTCCTCGTAGGCCTCGCGGGCCGCAAGGTGCTGGCCGGACCACAGCAGGGCCAACGCGAGACCCTTGCGCAGGCGCTGGCGCGGCTCACCCTCAGGCACGCCCGCCAGGGCTTCGCGGTACAGGGGCACGGCCTGCGCCGCGCGCTCGGAATAGGTGAGCTGGTCGGCGTATTCGGGCAGCAGCTCCGCCCGGCGCTGCGGAGCCCGCTCCAGCACCCGGGCGAAGGCATCGGCCGATTCGCGGTTGCGGTCGGCGCTCGCGTGGGCACGGGCCTGGTGCAAGAGCTCGTCCACATCGGAAGCTGCCTGTGCGTTGCCGGACGACGACGCCGGTTGCGCCGCTGCCGGGGCGGCGGCGCTGCCCAGGGCCGCCAGGGCAAGAAGAAAGAAAGCGGAAACGTGACCGGAACGCCGGGGTCGCACCGGCGGAAGTGGGGAATGAGACTGCAATCGATCGAGCTCCGTCAGGTCTGCGCCGGGCGCAATGCTAGCGCCCGCGCCGGGTGCTTCGGGCGGATCATGCCGGAGACCGTGGCGCGTAGGACAGGACGCCGCCGGCCCGCAGGGATCTGCTCACAGCTTCTGTGAATAAGTCTGTGCGGAACGCGCGTGGCCGGGTCGGGAAGGCCCATTGCATAAGGCGGCGCGGCAGGTTGCTTAATTCGTAAGCAGTCTTGCCCGCTCCGTGGGTTCGGACATTCGCACGAGCCGGCGGCGCCTCCCACCCTGCGGCGGCGTCCTACGCCGGGCCGCCTGCCGCCTGCTTAGCCTGAGCTTCGCTTGCGGGAGGAATATTTCATGGAAACACTGCGCGTGGTTGCTGCTTTTTCCCGGCTTCGCTGGGCGCTCGCCCTGTTGCTCGGCATGAGCCTGGGGCTGGCGGGCTGCGGCGGCGGCGATGACGGGGATTCTGTGCTTGGCGCAGTGGGGCTGCAGCGCAGTGCGCCGGCCGACGCCGCGGCGGATCCCGCGCTGCCCCCACAGCGCCCACCCCGGCGGTGAGGGCAAGGTCGAGGGCTCAGCGGCGCCGCGAGCCAAGGTCGGCCGCATCCACGACATGCCAACGCGCCGCCGCATCGGCCTCGGTGCGCAGCGCCTTGCCGCCCGAGGCCGCCTCACTCGCCGGGCGTGGCGGCGCCTTGCGTGCCGGCGAGCCGAAATGAGCCCGCCGAGGCTCGCCGGGTCCGGGCGCCGCCGGCGTCGTGTCGGGCAACGGTCCAGTGGCCACAGCCCCCCCTGCAGCTTCCAACCGGCTGCGTTGCCGAGGCCGCAGCCGCTCCACCGCGAGCAGGTACAGAATGCGCCCGCCATCCCCGCAAGCGCCAGCCCGCATGCCAGGACGCAGCCGGTACGGCTCCAGCCCCTCCAGCGCCACCTCGGCGTCGCACACCATCCAGCCCGGGTTCCGGTCAACCCGCAGGGCACGCAGGCCATGCCGGCGAAAACTGTCCTCGTCGTGGTCCGTGGCGGTGACCTGCACGCCGGGGGCGGACAGCAGTTCCTGCAGGGGCGGGCGCGCATGCGGCCGCACGAAGTTTTTCAGCAGGACCTGCAGGGAATCGGCGAGGCGTCGCTCCGGCCAGGACAGGGCCGATTCGGGCATGGCGTGCAGGATGCGCCGCAGCCAGTCCAGGTCCGCATGGCGAGGCCGTTCGACGAGCCGCCGAGCCGTGGCCGCGAAGTCGAAACGCATGGCGCGGAGCAGGCGCACCTGCCATCGCGCATCGATGCCCGCGTCGAGGATGGCGCAGGCCATTGCGGCCGCGGCGCTGGGACGCGGACGCAAGGGCAGCGCCCAGCGCAGGAAGTTCTCCTTGTCCGCAGGACTGAGGTGCTTGCTGGCGATCACTTCCAGGACCACGGCGTAAATGTTCGTGTCCCGGCTGCCGGACACGGAGGGTGGCAAGGGTGCGCCTCGCGTCGGCGTGATGGCTGCGATCGCCAGCGCGCGTGGCCAGCCGGCGCCGTCGCCCTGGGAGAGGCGGATCCGGAGCCCGCAGCGGCTGCGGGCCGCCTCGAGCAGCAGGCGCGCATACAGCGCAGGTGCTTGCGGGCAGGACGGATACTGGAGCAGGTCCAGCATCACGCTGCGCCGTCCGGTCGCCTCCTCCAGTCCGCCGGTGAGCAATATGGCGCAGCGCTCCTCGTCCGTGAGCACGTCGGCCGGCGCGTGCACCAGGGCATCGACGTAAAAAGCGACGGCATCGCATCGCCCGAACTCCAGGCCTATGTCCAGGGCCGAGCTGGCAACGCGATCGCCTGACGTTCGTACCTCGGACACCAGAGCGCGGAGGCGATCCTCGCGACTCAGCCCGGTCGTGCCGAGCAGGTGTTGGACACCGCCGTGAATCAACTTCGTGCAACCCACCTTCATGGCCACGAACAGATGCGATGGGTCGGAAAGGCGCGCATCGTGCAGGCCGAAGCACCGTGTGGCAGGCGCGGCAAGCTCGCTGGCCGGGCGGTCGAATGCGTAGGCAGCCATCACCTGCAAGGCATCCGGATAGAAGTAGGACGCGCAGAACGGAATGTCGGAGTGCACCAGGTGCTGCGCGTCGTGGACCACCAGCACGTATTCGGCAGCCGTATCGTTGGGGTCGTAGAGGGTCACGACGTGTTCGCGCCCGCCCCATGCGTCCGGTGAGCCTGCTGCCATCTGCAACTCCAGCCCAAGCACGTGCGTGTGGGTGACGAGCGCGAAGCGACGGGCCTGGCCTGGCTGCATGGAATCGAAAAGGTGCCGCAGCAGCGCCACGAAGCCGCCGCGGGTGCAGAGAGCCACGGGCCGGGCTTCGCCGCGGGACAGGCGGTAATAGCTCTTGTTCACGGCGCCAGCCACCTGCTGCGTGATGTCCTTGCTGGAGGCGAAGCCCCGACGCCCGCGCGGCGCGGAGGACTCGACGTCGGCCGCCCGGTTCATCAGCCACTGCAGGGAGAGATGGCGGCAAACGATGGTGTCTTGCATCAGGCCTTCGCGGTGACGCTCACCCGACCCGAACCGCGCCTGCCCGTTCAGGTCCACGGCGCCTCGCGCGTCTGCGTGCCTGCGGACGCGCCACAAGCCGGCGAGCACGATGCGCGTTCCTGTCGTGCGGCCGTCCGCTTCCAGGTACTCCACGGTCGCTTCGGGCGAATGGAGCTGCTGCGCGCACGCACCGATGGCCCTCACGTGCGCGCGCGGCGGGGCGGTCACCCGCCACCCCGCCACGCGCCCGCAGTCCATCATGATGGACAGGCCAGGCCGGCCATCCAGCTTGTGCAGCTCGATGATTTCGCCGCGCATCGGCGCACCGACTGTGAGCTGCTCCAGGACAGGCAAGGCGTTCAGTCCGGGAAGAACCGACTGGAGCTCCTCGTTGTCGCGCGGCGCGGGCAAGGTGAGCTGCGTGACACCATGTCGAGCGAGCACCTCCCAGGCGCCCAGTGGCACGAGGTAGCCGATGCCCTGCGGCAAGCGCGTGAGATCCAGGTGCGCGCCTTCGAGGCATTCCAGGAGCGAGAGGCCCAAGCCGTGCAGTTCGGAATCGGCGAGGGCGGCATCGAGCTGTGCGGCGTGGGCCAGGCGCTCCGCGGCCTCCGGGGGAGTGACGCCGACGGCGCAGGCGTGCCGCGGGGCGCTGGCGGCAAGCATGGTCAGGCCGATGCGGAATTCGGTGCGCCGAAGCCTGCCACGCGTGCAAGCACCTGTGGCAGGGACCGAGCCGGTCTCATGTCTTCTCGGGTGCCGGACCGGGGCCGTCGCAGCGCACGACCGTCCAGGTCTGCCCCATTCCCTCCTGCACCGACCCGCCCAGCGTGCGGACCACGTGCTTGAGCGCGGCGCTGTGGGTCAGGCCGGCGACGGCCTTGTAGCCGGAATCCGCGGCGGCCACGAGCTGGGCCTCCTTGAGGGCACGGCCGACGCCGATGCCGCGGAAGTCCGGATCGACCATCATCCGGCCGACGCAGACCTCGCTTTCCTTCATGCCCTTCGCGGCGAGGATATGGCCGTCGATCGGAAGCTCCATCTCCAGCGGCTGCGCTTCGATGGTCGCGGTGCCGACGACCTTGTCAGCGACGATCGCGGCGAGAGCGTCTTCACCCGGCGTCTCGTGGGCGAGGAAGTGATTTCGCACGGCGCGCTCGCTGAGCTCCTTGTGCGCGAAGAGATCAGCGAACTGCATCCGCTTGGCGTGGAAGCTCGCGAGCGCGCCCACCTCGCGTGGTTCGAGGCGGCGCACCGTCGCCTCGCGTCCATCCTTGAGCACGGACGTACGCTCGATGGCGGGCCGGGCGGCGGTGGTGCCCGGCACGGTCTTCGAGCCCTCCGAACACAGGCCACGCGCGCGGGACATGGGTGGAAACTCTTTGGCCGTGCGCGTCATCGCCGTGCGCGACAGGTTGCCAAGAGCTGACGAGAAGCCGGCAAAGTTGTTCATGGATATCTCCGCAGGTGCGTTGTAGGAGTGCGCAGGCTATCGGCGCGGCGCCTTGCCACGGTCCCGGGAATACCCAGCAAAAGGGCCGGTCGTCAGCTCGCATTCAGCCGGCGCTGGTCAGAGGCTTCGGCCCCTTCTCCCTCTGGGGGAAGGCTGGGATGGGGGCTCGCTTGCAGCAGCGTGGTCGGCGCACGGGCCCCCACCCTTACCCTCCCCCAGAGGGGGAGGGAGTCACTCCGTCGTTCGCCGGCCAGCGGCCGATTTCCTCGTAGCGCGTCCGCGGCACCGAAGGCGGCAGGCGCGACCAGACGAGCGAGAGCGCATCCACCGTCCACGCGGTGGCCAGTGCCTGCGTCGGCGGCACGGCACCGCCCGCCTTGCGCGCCAGCGTGAGGTGGGGCTTCCAGGGCAGGCCGGCGTCGGCCGCGAGACCGCAGGCCTGCACGGCCTGCAGCACCTGCGCATGCAGCGCATCCAGCCGCGGCTCGGGTTCCGGCCGCAGCACCACGAGCCCGCGCGGCCAGGCCTCGGGCTGGCCCAGGCGCAGCGTGAAGCGGGAAAAGCGCACCGTGGCCAAGGCGTCCTGCAGCGCCGGCAGCGTCGATTCGGGCGTGTCCCCCAGGAAGTGCAGGGTCAGGTGCCAGTGCGCGGGGGCCGAGAAGGCGACCCCGCGCGGCCACTGCCAGCCCGCGCGCCAGGCGAGCACGGTCTCGCGCACCTCGGGCGGGGCGATGAGGCCGATGAAGAGGCGGCGATGGGGTTCGGCGGCGGGGGCGTTCGGCATGGCGAGGTGGCGGAAGGATCAAGCCTGGACCACGCGGACGGCGTCGCCGCAGGAAAGCGCCCCACCCTGCACGATGCGGGCCGTGAGGCCGCCGTGACCCCGCAGGACGTTGTAGCCTCCGGGGCCAAGGGCAGCCTCCATCTTGGAGCAGGGATCGCAGGGCCCGGTGATCTGCAGGCGCACCTGCTCGCCGATGGCGAGCAGCAGGGGCTGGTCCGCAAAGAGCGTGCGCGCGGCGGCGAGGTTCAGGCCCGAGACGACGAGGTTGCGCCGCAGCAGGGCGGGATCGAGTGCGGCCCGGCCGAGGAAGGCGGCCACGGCCGGCAGGTGCTCGGCCTGCAGCAGCGTCACCTGCCGCTTGCCACCCGCTCGGCCGGTGGCGGCGCTGCGGTCGCCGTCCAGGCCGCGCCCGGCCAGGGCCTGCGCCGAGGCGACGCTCACGACTTCCTGCCCGCGCGCGGGGCGCAGCAGGATGGCATCGAGCCGGCCGGCCTGGGGAAAGGTTCGGGTGAGGGAACGCAGGTCGGGCATGGGGGGCAGGGCAGGCATGACGGGCGACCTTAGTGGAAATCCCGGCTGCGCCCCTGCTGGGCCAGACGCCCCAGCCAGGGCGTGAGGTCTTCCACCCGGTGCGCGACCAGGTGGCGCACGCGGCCGCCGCTTTGCGGGTCGCGCTGCCAGGTGCCCTCGACGGCCAGCAGCCGCGCGCGCAGGAGCTCGTTGCGCTGGCGCTCGACCAGGTCGTTCCAGACGATGACGTTGATGGTGCCGGTCTCGTCCTCCAGGGTGACGAACATCACGCCCTTGGCCGTGGGCGGGCGCTGGCGCATGTTGACGATGCCGCAGGCGCGCGCGCGGGCCTCGTGCGGCAGGCGGCCCAGCGCCGCCGCGCTGCGCCAGCCGGCTTCGTCCAGCCGGGGGCGCAGCAGCGCCAGCGGATGCCGGCGCAGCGTGAGGCCGGTGGCGGCGTAGTCGAAGACGATGTCCTCGCCCTCCCCGGCCTGCGGCAGGTGCAGCAGGTCCTCCTGGATGGGGGCGTCCCGCAGCAGGCCCGGCGCGCGGCGCGCGGCGGTGGCGGTCCAGACCTGCTGGCGGCGGTGGCGGGCCAGGGTGGACAGGGCGTCGGCGGCGGCCAGCAGGCCCATGTCCTTGCGGTCCAGGGCGGCGCGCAGGGCGAGGTCCTCCACGTCGGCGAAGGGCCGCTCGCTGCGGGCGGCCTCGATGCGCTCTGCGCCCTTGGCGCTCAGGCCCGCGACGAGGCGCAGGCCCAGGCGCACGGCCGGCTGCAAGGCGTTGCCGCGCCCGTCGATCGGCTCGTGCGCCTCGCGCGAGCCGCCCGGTGCCTCCAGGGTGCAGTCCCAGTCGCTGGCGGTGACGTCCAGGGGCCGCACCTCCACGCCATGGCGCTGCGCGTCCTGAATGAGCTGGAAGGGCGTGTAGAAGCCCATGGGCTGCGCATTGAGCATGCCCGCCAGGAAGCAGGCCGGTTCGTGGCACTTGAACCAGCTGCTGAAGTACACCAGCAGCGCGAAGCTGGCGGCGTGGCTTTCCGGGAAGCCGTATTCGCCGAAGCCTTCGATCTGCTTGAAGATGCCCTCGGCGAATTCCACCGGGTAACCGCGCGCCACCATGCCCTCCACCAGCGGCTCGCGGAAGCGATGCACCCCGCCCTTGCGTGACCACGCCGCCATGGAGCGGCGCAGCGCATCGGCCTGGTCGGCGCTGAAGCCGGCGGCCACCATGGCCAGTTGCATCACCTGCTCCTGGAAGATGGGAACGCCCAGCGTGCGCCCCAGGGGCAGGGCCAGTTCGTCCTTGACGTAGCGCACCGGCTTGCCTTCGCGCTGCGCCTGCCGCGCGCGCAGGTAGGGGTGCACCATGCCGCCCTGGATGGGCCCGGGCCGCACGATGGCCACCTGCACCACCAGGTCGTAGTAGCGGCGCGGGCGCAGGCGCGGCAGCATGGCCATCTGCGCGCGGCTTTCCACCTGGAACACGCCCACGCTCTCGGCGCGGCACAGCATGTCGTAGACCTGCGGGTCTTCCTCGGGGATGTCCTGCAACTGCCAGTCCTTTGCGCGCCAGCGGTTGGACAGCGCCAGGCAGCGGCGCAGCGCGCTGAGCATGCCCAGGGCGAGCACGTCCACCTTGAGCAGGCCCATGGCTTCCAGGTCGTCCTTTTCCCACTGGATGATGGAGCGGTCCGGCATGGCGGCGTTCTCCACCGGCACCAGGCGCGTGAGGCGGTCCTGCGTGAGCACGAAGCCGCCCACGTGCTGGCTCAGGTGCCGCGGAAAGCCGCGCAGCTGCTGCGCGAGCGACATCCACAGCCCGATGCGGTGCGCGCTCTCCTGCACGCCCATGCCGCGCGCGAGCTCGACCAGGCGGTCGGACTGGATGTCCACCTCGAACCAGTGATGGTCCTTGGCGAAGGCATCGACCAGGCGTTCGTCGATGTCCAGCGCCTTGCCCACGTCGCGAATGGCCATGCGGCTGCGATAGCGCACCACCACCGCGGCGATGGCCGCGCGCTCGCGGCCGTACTTGCGGTAGATGTACTGGATGACCTCCTCGCGCCGCTGGTGCTCGAAATCCACGTCGATGTCGGGCGCCTCGTGCCGCTCCATGCTGATGAAGCGCTCGAACAGCATGCGCGTGCGCTCGGGCGAGACCTCGGTGATGTGGAGGCAGTAGCACACGAGCGAGTTGGCCGAGGAGCCGCGCCCCTGGCACAGGATGCCCTGGCTCCTGGCGTAGCGCACGATGTCCTCCACGGTGAGGAAGAACATCTCGTAGCGCTTGGCGGCAATGAGCCGCAGTTCCTTGGACAGCTGCGCGCGGTGCTCGGCCGAGACGCCCTGCGGATAACGCCGCCGCGCGCCGCGCAGGGTCAGGCGCGCGAGCATGCCGATGGGCGTGCAGCCGGCGCGCACCGTCTCCAGCGGGTAGTTGTACTGGATGGATTCCAGCGTGAAGCGGCAGCGCGCCGCCACCGCGCGCGTGGCCGAGAGCAGCTCGGGCGGGTACAGCTGCGCGAGGCGCGTTCGATAGCGCAGGTAGCGCTGCGCGTTGGACTGCAGCGCGAAGCCGCAGTCGGCCACCGGCCGGCCTTCGCGCACGGCGGTGATCACGTCGTGCAGGTTCTTGCGCGAACGCCGGTGCATGACCACGCCCCCGGCGGCCACCAGCGGCACGGCGCAGTCGGCGCCGGCTTGGCGCAGGCGCGCAAGCCAGAGCTCGTCGGCGAGCTCGCCCGACAGGCGCACGCCCAGCCAGAGGCGCTCGCCCAGGTGGGCGCGGGCGCGCCGCAGGTTCTCCGTGAGGGTGTCCGCATCGAAGGCGCCCGGCGCGTCGCGGTCGGGCACCCAGAGCATTTCGCAGCCGGCCAGCAGGGTCCAGTCGCTGCGGTCCCAGCCGACCAGGTACTCGCCCTTGTCCGCCTGCCGCCGCGCGGCGCTGATGAACTCGCACAGGTCGCCCCAGGCGAAGGTGTTGCGCGCCAGGGCCACTACGGTGCCTTCGGGCAGCCGGAACTCGCTGCCGAAGATCAGCCGGAAGGGCCGCAGGCGCGGCTGGCCGTCGGCCTCCTGCAGGCGGCGCGCTTCCTTCAAGTGCTCCTTGAGGGCCACGTGGGCCTGCACCACGCCGGCCACCGAGCATTCGTCGGTGAGGGCCAGGGCCTCGTAGCCCAGGTTGTAGGCCCGCTGGACCAGCTCGTGCGGATGCGAGGCACCACGCTGGAAGCTGAAGTTGCTCAGGGCGTGCAGCTCGGCGTAGCCGGGCAGCTCGTCGCTGCCGGCCCAGGGGGGCGGCGCCTCGTCGTCGCCGTCGAAGGGGCCGGCCGGCTCCTTGGGCGCGTGGCCTTGCGGCCTGTCGAACGGACCCCGCAGCAGGTCCTTGCGCTGCTTGTCAGGCATGGGCTTCAGGCATGGGCTTCAGGCATACAGGCCCTGCAGGAACCAGCGCGGCTCACCGCCCGTGGCGGCGGACTGCTCGCAGAACACCCACAGCAGGCCGGCCTGCTCGCTGCGGGCGATGCAGTAGTCGCGCACCACCGCCCCGCCCTCCTCCCACCAGCCGGTCTCGATGCGCTGGCGACGCGTGAGCAGGCGCAGCGGCCCCTGGTACCAGGGGCGGTGGTCGCGCACCGGCAGCGGCAGGGGTTCGGGCAGCAGCCAGGGGGGATAGAGCGCGCCGGCGCCGGACCTGTCTTCCCCTCCCCCCCTGGGGGAGGGTTGGGTGGGGGCTGCCGCGCGAGGCGTTGCCGATGGCCGGAGCGAAGGCGGCGCCTTCACGGCCGGCGTCCAGGCCTGCATGCGCTCGGGCCGCCAGTCGTCACGGGGCTGGGGCACCAGCACGCTGTCCTCGCCCAGCCGGGCCGAGAGGCGCTCGATCAGCTCGTGCAGCTTGTCGCCGCTCACGTTGTCCTCGGGCAGGAAACTGCGGCTGGCGGCTTTCCAGGGGGCGGTCTCCAGGCTGCGCAGGCGCAGGTGGTTGGCCGGCGCGGCCAGCTGCGCGCGGCCCAGCTGCTCGCCCACCAGCCGGCGCAGGTGGGCCGTCTCCTGCGCCGGCTCGGCGGTGCGCACCACCAGCCGCTCGTGCGAGGGCAAGGCCACGCCGTCCAGGCGCTTGAGGTCCAGCGTCCATTCCAGCGCCAGGGCCAGCACGCCGCGATGGCGTGCGCGCAGCCACAGCTGCATCTGCCCGAGCAGGCGCTGGGCCGTCCACATCAGCTCGGGCGCGGCGGTGGCCAGGGAGGGCAGCTCCACGTTCAGGTCGAACACCTCGGGCAGTTGCAGCCAATGGTGGCGCGCCGGCCGCTCGCCCCAGGCGATGTCCAGCGCCTCCAGCAGCCCGGCTCCGAAACGCCGCGCCACCGGCCCCCGCGGCAGCGCCCTGAGCTGCCCCCAGGTGCGCACGCCGGTGCGCTCCAGCAGGGGCACGTGCGGCAGGGCGGCGCTCATGGCGCCGAGCGGCAGTCCCTGCGGCAGCAGCGCCGGGAGGGCCTGGCCGCGTGCCTTCAGGCGCAGCAAGGCCAGCGCGACCAGGCAGGTGGCGCCCTCGGCCCAGTGCGCCGGCGCCGCCAGCGGCTCGCCCGGCGCCAGCAACTGCCGGCGCAGCGACTCGCGCCCGCCGAACAGGCGCTCGCTGGCCGACACCTCCAGCAGCAGGGCCTCGTCCAGCCAGGCGACGCGGGGCGTGAAGCGCAGGGCATGCCAGCTCCAGGCCTGCGCGTCGTCCTCAGCCGGCGGACGTGGGAGTGCGATCCAGTGCGGCATGGGACAGCGGCCTTCGCGCCCTGGCCCTGGGGGGCGGCGCGACAGCAAGAGACGGGACTTCGCCCACGGCAGCCTCCCCCCGCGCACGGGCGCGCAGCCAATCGGCCAGCAGCGCCTGCCAGGGCGGCAGCAGCACGGGCGAGACCAGGGGCGGGCCGCGGCGCTTGAGCACATGCACCTTGAGCGCCTCGCCCGACTCGAGCAGCAGGCGCAGGCGGGCGGGCGAACTCTGCGCACGGGCAGATTCGGGACGGAAGGCGAACAGCAGGCGGCGGTGCTGCTGCGCGGCCAGGTGCAGGCGACGCAGCTCGGCCGACTGCACCTGCGGCAGCCAGGCCAGCACCGCCACCGATTCGGCGCAACGCAGGGCTTGCTCGGCGGCCCACAGGCGGGCCGCCGGCGGGACGGCCTTGACCCACAGCAGCCGCTCGGGCGCCAGGCCCTGGGCCGCCAGGCTGGGGGCGAACACCGGATGCGGCGGGCCGACCAGCACCACCGGCCCGCGCCCGGCCTGCACCGCGCGGGCCAGGGCCGGCACCAGCAGGCGCCAGACATGCTGCTGCGGGCGCGTCTGCAACACCTCCACCAGCTGCCCCACCGGCCAGCCGCCACCCGGCAGCACGGCGTCGAGCGGGGGAAGGCCGGTAGGCAGGACGAATTCTTCCTGCGCAGCCTGCTCTGCGCCCCGCCAGACATGGGACGGCAAGGCCAGATCGGCTGCGGGTGGAGAAGACAGAATGGCGGACACGGGACGACGGCAGGGCCAGGAAAGCTGTTTGTTTATACAGTGTTTTGCCCTGGATGGGCAGACCCGGAAAGTTCTCGCCCCGGTTTTCCGCCGCACCCACGTTTTGTTCACATGCCCACGCCCCCTCCCCCTGCCACCCGCCTGCTCCAACCCGAGGACTTCGCGCTCGACGCCCATGAGGTCGCGCCCTGCTTGATCGGCGCCACCCTGCTGGTGGACGGCGTGGGCGGGGTGATCGTGGAGACCGAGGCCTACGACCGCGACGACCCGGCCTCGCACGCCCACCCCGGCCCCACCCCGCGCAACGCCGCCATGTTCGGCCCGCCGGGGCGGGCCTACGTGTACCGCTCCTACGGCATCCACTGGTGCCTGAACTTCGTCTGCCGTGAAGCCGGCCACGGCGCCGGCGTGCTGATCCGCGCCATCGAGCCCACCCACGGGCTGGAACGCATGCGCGAGCGTCGCGGGCTCGCGGACCCGCGCCTGCTGTGCTCGGGGCCGGGACGGGTCGGCCAGGCGCTGGGTATCACGCACGCCCTCAATGGCTGCCGGCTGGACGAGCGGCCCTTCGAGGTCTGGGCCGCGCCCGAGGGCGTGCCGGTGGCCACGGGGCCCCGCATCGGCATCTCCAAGGCCATGGACGTTCCCTGGCGCTTCGGCTGGGCGGGGTCGCGGTTCCTGAGCCGGGCGATGGGCCTGCCGCTGGGGGCCGGGCCGGCACGGCGGCGCCCCTAGCGTCTTGCCATGGAAAGAAAAGAAGCCTAACATCGTCCACAGCAACCACCGACCATGCAGCGCCACTACGCCACTCCGGAGCCCACCCCCGCCGAAGTCGTGCTGACCAAGGCCGTGGTGCGCGCCGCCACCCTCCTCGGCCTCACCCACGCCGCCCTGGCCCGCATCGTGGGCCTGAGCGAAGCCAGCATCTCGCGCATGGCCAGCGGCAAGCGGCATTTCGAGCTGGACACCAAGCCGGCCGAGCTGGCCACCCTGCTGGTGCGCGTCTATCGCTCGCTGGACGCCCTGGTCGGCAATGACGACCGGCAGCGCCGCGCCTGGATGGACAGCTTCAACCGCGCCTTCAACCAGACCCCGCGCGAGGCCGTGCAGACGGCCGAAGGCCTGGTGCAGGTGCTGCGCTACCTGGACGGCGCCCGCGCGCTCGCATGACGCAGGCCGAGTGGCCGGCCGACTGGTTCGAACGCGCCGCCCCGGCCCGGCGGGATCTTTGGCGGGGCGTGGAAGCGCAGCACCAGGTCGCCACCATGCGCCTGGTCGACGACCTCGACGAGCAGCACCTGCTGGAGCAGCTGCTCGAAGCGAGCAAGCCGCCCCTGCCCCCGGGTTGCGAGCGCCTGCACTACCTGATCGCCACGCCCTTTCGCTACCGCTCGCCCTGGCCGTCGCGCTTCCGGCGCGCCGACCACGCGGGGGTCTGGTACGGCGCCGATGCACCCGCGACCGTGGCGCACGAGATCGCGTACTGGCGCTGGCGCTTCTTCATGGACTCGGACGGCCTGCGCGAGGGTGAGCTGGTGAATGAGTTCACCTTCTTCCGCGCGCGCTTCAGCGGGTCCGAGCTGGACTTGAGCGCACCGCCCTGGGACGCGCGGCGCCAGCACTGGCGCGACCCGGACGACTACGTCGCCTGCCAGCGCCTGGCCGATGCCGTGCGGACGCATTCACCGGTCATCGATGCCATCCGCTACGAATCGGCCCGGCACGAAGGTGGGCGGTGCCAGGCCGTGCTGGAGCCGAAGTCGCTTCGCCTGCCCCAGCCGCACGCACAGCAGACCTGGGCCTGCAAGATCACCGCGCGGCGGGTGCTGTTCGCGCACGGGGGCGAGTGGCTGCAGATCGAGTTCGGCGGTGGGGAGAGCCCCCGTCGCCCCCCAAGCCGTTCGGGCTGAGCTTGTCGAAGCCCATTTCGCGAGACGACCACGCGAGCCCTTCGACAAGCTCAGGACAGGCCCTTCGACAAGCTCAGGGCGAACGGATGTGTTTGATCAGAAATGTCTTTCCCCGGGGCTTTGGCCGCGGTGATTGGAAGCTCAGGAAGAACGGCCATGAGGCGCGTCTCCCTGACTCCCGTTCGGGCTGAGCTTGTCGAAGCCTCGCGCGAGACCACCACGCGGGCCCGTCGACGGCCTCAGAACGCCGCGATCCCCGTCTGCGCCCGGCCCAGGATCAGCGCGTGGATGTCATGCGTGCCCTCGTAGGTGTTGACCACCTCCAGGTTCACCAGGTGCCGCGCGACGCCGAACTCGTCGCTGATGCCGTTGCCGCCCATCATGTCGCGGGCCAGGCGGGCGATGTCCAGGGCCTTGCCGCAGGAGTTGCGCTTCATGATGGAGGTGATCTCCACCGAGGCCGTGCCCTCGTCCTTCATGCGGCCCAGGCGCAGGCATCCTTGCAGGCCCAGCGTGATCTCGGTCTGCATGTCGGCCAGCTTCTTCTGAATGAGCTGGTTGGCCGCCAGCGGCTTGCCGAACTGCTTGCGGTCCAGCACGTACTGGCGGGCGCGGTGCCAGCAGTCCTCGGCCGCGCCGAGCGCGCCCCAGGCGATGCCGTAGCGCGCGGAGTTGAGGCAGGTGAACGGACCCTTCAGGCCGCGCACTTCAGGGAAGGCGTTCTCCTCGGGGCAGAACACCTCGTCCATCACGATCTCGCCGGTGACGGACGCACGCAGGCCCACCTTGCCTTGGATCTTGGGCGCAGAGAGGCCCTTCCAGCCCTTCTCCAGCACGAAGCCGCGGATGGCGCCCTCGTCGTCCTTGGCCCAGACCACGAACACGTCGGCGAAGGGTGAATTGGAGATCCACATCTTGCTGCCGGTGAGCTTGTAGCCGCCGTCCACCTTGCGCGCGCGGGTGATCATGCTGCCGGGGTCGGAGCCGTGGTTGGGTTCGGTCAGGCCGAAACAGCCGATGGATTCGCCGGTGGCGAGCTTGGGCAGGTACTTCTGCTTGGTGGCCTCGTTGCCGAACTCGTTGATCGGAACCATGACCAACGAGGACTGCACGCTCATCATGGAGCGGTAGCCCGAGTCCACGCGCTCGACCTCGCGCGCGATGAGGCCGTAGCAGACGTAGTTGAGGCCGGCGCCGCCGTACTGCTCGGGGATGGTGGGGCCCAGCAGGCCGAGCTCGCCCATCTCACGGAAGATGCCCGGGTCGGCGGTTTCGGCGCGGAAGGCCTCCAGCACGCGCGGGGCCAGGCGGTCCTGGCAGTAGGCCTGGGCGGCCTCGCGCACGGCGCGTTCCTCGTCGGTGAGCTGCGCGTCCAGCAGCAGCGGGTCGGCCCAGTTGAAGCTCGCCTTGGTGGCCATGATGTTCATTACTCCTGAGATTGCGGCACCACGGCCGTGACTTCGATCTCGACCTTGGCGCGGTCCTCGATGAGGGCGCGCACTTCCACCGCCGTCATGGCGATGTCGTAGTCCCCGATGATGTCGCGGAAGGCCCGGCCGATGTCGCGGCCCGCGGCCAGGTACTCGCGCTTGTCGGTGACGTACCAGGTCATGCGGACGATATTGTGGGGGCTGGCGCCGGCCGCGCGCAGCACCTCGGCGACATTCGTGAGCGCCTGCCGCACCTGACCGGCGAAGTCATCGGTGTGGAAGACGCCCTGCGCGTCCCAGCCGATCATGCCGGCCACGTGGAGCTGCCGGCCGCTGGCGAGCACGCCGTTGGCGTAGCCCTTGGGCCGCGGCCAGCCCTCGGGCAGGACCGCGCGCTTGGTGTTGTTGTCCTTGTCGTTCATGCCTTCATCTCCTTGAGCAGTTCGCGCGCGATGATCAATTGCTGGACCTCGCTGGCCCCTTCGTAGATGCGCAGTGCGCGGATCTCGCGGTAGAGGCTCTCGACCATCTCCCCGTGCATCACGCCGCGCCCGCCGAACATCTGCACCGCCGCATCGATCACCTGCTGCGCGCCTTCCGTGGCCGCGAGCTTGGCCATGGCGGCCTCGCGCGTGACGGTGCGGCCCTGGTCCCGCTGCCACGCGGCGCGGTACACCAGGAGGGCGCTCGAATCGACGGTGGTCGCCATCTCTGCGAGCTTGGCCTGCGTGAGCTGGAAGTCCGACAGTGCCTGGCCGAACATGCGCCGGCCCGTCGCCCGGCCCAGCGCCTCCTGCAGGGCGCGGCGCGCGAAACCCAGGGCGGCAGCCGCCACCGAGGTGCGGAACACGTCCAGCGTGCGCATGGCCACCTTGAAGCCCTCGCCCGCCTCGCCGATGCGCTGGGTCAGCGGCACCCGGCAGTTCTCAAAGCGAAGCCGCGCGAGCGGGTGCGGCGCGATGACCTCGATGCGCTCGGCGATGTGAAGGCCGGGCGTGTCCGCATCGACGATGAAGGCCGAGATGCCGCGCGCGCCCGGCGCCTCGCCGGTGCGGCAGAACACCACGTAGAAGTCGGCGATGCCGCCGTTGGAGATCCAGGTCTTCTCGCCGTCGATGACGGCATGGTCGCCCTCGATGCGCGCGGCGCACTGCATGGCGGCTACGTCTGAGCCCGCCTCGGGCTCGGACAGCGCAAAGGCCGCGATGGCCTCGCCGCGCGCCACGCGCTCCAGGTAGCGCGCGCGCTGCGCGGGCGTGCCCTGCAGGCTGATGGCGCCCGAGCCCAGGCCCTGCATGGCGAAGGCGAAGTCGGCCAGGCCGCTGTGGCGCGCGAGCGTTTCGCGGATCAGGCAGATGGCGCGGGTGTCGATGGCAGCGCCCTCGGGCGCGATGGCGTGGCGCAGCCACCCGCCCTCGCCCAGCGCGCGCACGAGGTGGCGGCACGCCTCGTCCACGTCCGGGCCATGCGCGGGCGAAACATGGTCCCCCGCCCAGGCGTCGAGCTCGCGGGCCAGGCTGCGGTGGCGCTCCTCGAAGAAGGGCCAGTCCAGGGCGTCGGCGATCATCAGTTGCCCTCGAAGACGGGTTTGCGCTTGTCCACGAAGGCTTCGTAGGCGCGCTTGAAGTCACCGGTGAGCATGCACAGGGCCTGGGCCTGCGCCTCGGCCTCGATGGCCTGGTCCACCGTCATGGCCCATTCCTGGTGCAGCATGGTCTTGGTGATGCCGTTGGCGAAGGTGGGGCCGGCGGCGATGTCGCGGGCGAGTTGCAGCGCCTGCGCGTGCAGGTCCTCCGGCGCGCACAGCCGGTTGAAGAAGCCCCAGCGCTCGCCCTCTTCGCCGCCCAGGGCGCGGCCGGTGTAGAGCAGCTCGCTGGCACGCCCCTGGCCGATGAGGCGCGGCAGCATCGCGCAGGCGCCCATGTCGCAGCCCGCCAGTCCAACGCGGTTGAAGAGGAAGGCCGTCTTGCTGCGCGCGGTGCCCAGTCGCAGGTCCGAGGCCATGGCCAGGATGGCGCCCGCGCCGGCGCACACGCCGTCCACCGCGGCCACGATGGGCTGCGGGCAGGCCCGCATGGCCTTGACCAAATCGCCCGTCATCCGTGTGAACATCAGCAGCTCAGGGGCGGGCAGGCGCACCAGCGGGCCGATGATCTCGTGCACGTCGCCGCCGGAGCAGAAGTTGCCGCCCTCGCCGGCCAGCACCACGGCATGCACGTCGGGGGCCCACTTCAGGCGATGGAACAGGTCGCGCAGCTCGGCGTAGGAGTCGAAGGTGAGCGGGTTCTTGCGGTCGGGCCGGTTGAGGGTGATGGTGGCCACGCCGGCTTCGGCCTGCCACTTGAAATGGCGGGCCTGGTAGTCGGCGAGCTGCTGGCGGTTGCCGGCGGCCAGGGCGGGGTCGAGGTTCTGTTCCATGTCGTCCTTCTCTTGTCGATCAGCCTTCTTCCGCGCGCACGATGACCGGCGCGGACGCCATGGCCTTCTCGCGCTCGATGTTGCGCTCCAGTTGCTGCTTGCCCGAGCGGTACTGCACCGGCCAGCGCAGGTCGTGGTAGCCGATCTTGGCGGCTTCCAGCAGCGACCAGGCCGGGTTGGCCAGGTGCGGCCGCGCGATGGCGCACAGGTCCGCGCGGCCGGCCGCGATGATGCTGTTGACGTGGTCGGCCTCCGAGATCGCGCCCACCGCCATGGTGGCGATGCCGGCCTCGTTGCGGATGCGGTCCGCAAAGGGCGTCTGGTACATGCGGCCGTACACCGGCTTCTGCCGCTTGCTCACCTGGCCCGAGGAGCAGTCGATCAGGTCGCAGCCGGCCGCCTTGAAGGCCCGCGCGATCTCCACCGCATCGTCGGGCGTGATGCCGCCTTCCACCCAGTCGTGCGCGGAGATGCGCACCGACATCGGCAGGTGCTCCGGCCAGGCCGCGCGCATGGCGGCGAACACCTCCAGCGGATAGCGCAGCCGGTTGGCGAGCGAGCCGCCGTAGTCGTCCGTGCGCTGGTTGGTCAGCGGCGAGATGAAGCTGGAAAGCAGGTAGCCGTGGGCGCAGTGCAGCTCCAGCCAGTCGAAGCCGGCGCGCGCGGCCATTTCGGTGCTGCGCACGAAGTCGGCCTTCACGCGGTCCATGTCTTCGCGGGTCATGGGCCGGGCCCAGTCGCTCACGCCGTCCAGGTACTGCTCGGGCGAGGCGGCGATCAGCGGCCAGTTGCCTTCGGCCAGCGGCTGGTCCTCGCCCTCCCAGGGCACGCGGGTCGAGCCCTTGGGGCCCGCGTGGCCCAGCTGCATGCCCATCTTGGCCTCGCTGTTCGCATGCACGAAATCGACGATGCGCTTCCAGGCGGCTTCCTGCTCGCCGTTCCAGAGGCCCGGGCAGCCCGGGGTGATGCGCGCGTCGGGCGAGGTGCAGGTCATCTCCGCCATGACCAGGCCCGCGCCGCCCAGGGCCCGCGCGCCCAGGTGCACGAGGTGGAAGTCGCCGGGCAGGCCGTTCTCGCACGAGTACTGCGCCATGGGAGAGACCACCACGCGGTTCTTGAGCGTGGTGCCGCGCAGCGTGAAGGGCGTGAACATGGGCGGAATCGGCTCGCGCCCTTCGGCGCGGTGCACGCCGGCACGCTCGGCGATCCAGTCCTCGTAGTCCTCCACGTAGTCGCGGTCCCGCAGGCGCAGGTTCTCGTGGCTGATGCGCTGGCTGCGCGTGAGCAGGGAGTACGCGAACTGCTCGGGCGGCAGGTTGACGTAGCGCGCGACGTTCTCGAACCACTCGGTCGAATTGCGCGCGGCGTTCTGGATCTTGAGCACCTCCACGCTGCGCACCGCCTCGTAGTCGCGCAGCGCCTGGTTCAGGTCGCCCCCGGCATTGCCGATGCAGCGCGCCAGCTCGATTGCGTCTTCCAGCGCCAGCTTGGTGCCCGAGCCGATGGAGAAGTGCGCCGTGTGCGCGGCGTCGCCCATGAGCACCACGGGCTGGCGGCCGTTGTGGTGGACCCAGGTGCCGCACACCACGCGCGGAAAGCGGATCCACTGCGCCGAGCCGCGCAGGTGCGAGGCATTGGACATGAGCGGGTTGCCATCGAGGTACTTCGCGAACAGGCGTTCGCAGAAGGCGATGGACTCCTCCTTCTCCATCCTGTCCAGGCCAGCGGCTTCCCACACGGCCTGCGGCGCCTCGACGATGAAGGTGGAGGTGTCGCCGTCGAACTGGTAGGCGTGGGCCTGGAACCAGCCGTGCTCGGTCTCCTCGAAGGCGAAGGTGAAGGCCTCGAACTTCTTGTGCGTTCCCAGCCAGACGAAGCGGCAGTCGCGCAGGTCGACGTCGGGCTGGTAGGAGTCCGCATATTTGGCGCGGATGCGGCTGTTGAGGCCGTCGCTCGCGATGATGAGGTCGGCGTCCGGGTACTGCGCGTCGTCCTGCACGTCGGTCTCGAACTGCAGCTTCACGCCCAGGTCCTCGCAGCGGCGCTGCAGGATGTTCAGCAGGCGCTTGCGGCCGATGCCGCAGAAGCCGTGCCCGCCCGAGCGGATGCGGTGGCCGCGGATGTTGACCTCGATGTCGTCCCAGTGGTTGAAGGCCCCCAGGATCTCATTGGCCGTGGGCGCGTCGGCCAGTTGCAGGTTGCCCAGCGTCTGGTCGGAAAAGACGACGCCCCAGCCGAAGGTGTCGTACGGCCGGTTGCGCTCGACCACCGTGATCTCGTGCGCGGGATTCTGCTTCTTCATGAGAAGCGCGAAGTACAGGCCCGCGGGACCGCCACCGATGCAGACGATGTTCATGGAAATGCTCCGAACCTAGATGTTTTAAGTCTAAAGCAATTTCCGCGACACGGGGAGCCTGAGCGGGCCGCGCGGGAATTCCGGCCCGCGCGCTTTGTTCAGGCTTCCACGCGTTCGCGGCTGCGCGCCCGGTGCATCACCTCGCGCGCCGGCAGGCCCTTGAGGCGGTGGTCGCTCCACACCTGGCGCCAGCGGCGCGCGCCGGGCAGCCCGTTGTAGAGCCCGAGCATGTGGCGCGCCACGGCATGCCAGGGCGTGCCCCGCGCGGCCGCCTCGCGCTCCATGTAGGCGACCAGCGCCTCTTCCACATCTTCCCGCGTGCGGGTGGAAGGCGCATCGCCGAAGTACGCTTCGTCCCAGGACGCGAGCCACCAGGGGTGGTGATAGGCCTCGCGCCCGACCATGACGCCATCGACCCGCTCCAGCTCGCGCGCGACCTGCTCGTCCTGCGTGATGCCGCCGTTCACCGCGATCACGAGCTGGGGGAAGTCGCGCTTGAGCTGGAGCACCACCTCGTAGCGCAGCGGCGGCACCTCCCGGTTCTCCTTGGGCGAAAGGCCCTTGAGCCAGGCATTGCGCGCGTGCACGATGAACACGCGGCACCCCGCCTCGGCCACCGTGCCCACGAAGTCACGCACGAAACCATAGTCCTCGGTCTTGTCGATGCCGATGCGGTGCTTGACCGTGACCGGCACCGACACCGCGTCCACCATGGCCGACACGCAATCGGCCACGAGGCGCGGCTCGGCCATCAGGCAGGCGCCGAAGGCCCCGCGCTGCACCCGCTCGCTCGGGCAGCCGCAGTTGAGGTTGATCTCGTCGTAGCCCCAACGCTCCCCCAGCCGCGCCGCCTGCGCCAGATCGGCCGGCTCGCTGCCGCCGAGCTGGAGCGCCACGGGGTGCTCCGTCTCGTCGAAATCGAGGTGGCGCGGCACGTCCCCGTGCAGCAGCGCACCGGTGGTGACCATCTCCGTGTAGAGCAGCGCGCGGCGGCTGAGGAGACGGTGGAAGTAGCGGCAGTGGCGGTCGGTCCAGTCCATCATGGGGGCGACGGACAGGCGCCAGGCCGCGACGCCTTGTTGTTCGAACACATTCATCTTGTTGTGTGCACTACGAGAGCGTCGTTGGTTCGTCGGCCCCCGTCGCCAGGAGATTCGGCAGGTAATGAAGCACCAGTTCCTCCACCTGCTCAGCCTGCGCCGCGTCCTTGGGGGCCTTGCGCGGGTCGCGAGCAGGGTCGACCGCGAGTTGGCGCTTGATGCGCGCGAAGGCCATCGGGTGCACCGTGGTCATCCGCGCCATTCTGCCGCTGGTGCCCACCACCACCTGGCTGAAGCGGGGCACGGCAAGCAAGCGCTGGCCGGTGGGCGCGCGCACCGGCCAGAGATCCTCGTCGTTGGGCGTGATCTGCAGCGTATGTTCCTCGACCGCTTTCTCCGGCGGTGGAAAGCGCCGCAGCAGATCCACCTCATAGCCCTTGCTGTTCACTGCCGTGTAGTTGTCCGTGCCATGGCGCTCGAAGGTCTTGTCCACCTTGCGCAGCAGGTCGATGAATGAGAGCTTGCGGCCCTGCATCACCCGAAGAAATTCGACGCGCTTGCTGGTGTCGTACAGCAGGTCGGCATCCCGCGTCTCCATCACCTCGCCCGGGAAGCGCACGCCGGCGGCGGCTTCGTAGGCGTACAAGGCGTTGGTGCCCACCACCAGGAAGTGCTCGGCAACCCCGGCCTTGGCCAGTGCGTTCAGCACCTCGATCAGCAGGTCAGGGGCGCGCCCGACTCGCAGTGCCCGGTTCATGCGCTTCATGACCTCGACCTGCTCGCGCAGATCTTTCACGCGCGCTTCGGAAACCACTTTCCGGCTCATGAAGCGCTCGTAGGTCTCCTGGGTTTGCTCGCTTTGCGTGCCAAGGGAGCGCTGGCTGGAGTCCGGGCTGAGCTTGATGAGGTAGGTCCGGCCGCCCTGCTCCCGCCAGAACATGGACCCACGGTGGCGCCAAGCCTCCTGCTCGGCGGCCTCCAACGCCTCGAACAGCGACTCGGCGTCAATCTGCTGACGCCGCTGGGCTTCGTTCAGATCGAGGAAGCGAGGTGTGGTTGTCAAGGGACGGGGCGGTGAGGACAAGGCCTTCGAGGATAAGCGTTCTTCAAGGTAAAAGTAGCTTGCCCTAGAAATACCTTGAAAAAAACACAACGACTCTCTCGTTTGCCTGGCGTTTCTCGATCGGACGCGTGCAAGAGGAAGGGGCCGCGCTGTGCCACCCACGGCCGGTGTCCTACAAACCCCTGGCGAGGGTACTGACAGGCAAGCCCGCGGTTCCTGCGCCTAATGACTCAACGGCCGCAGGCCCACGAAGCCCAATCAGAAGGAGGCGAGCGACTCATGAAGCCATTCATCCTGGACTCGAGCATGACGACCATGGCCGGCGTGTTCTACCCAACCGGACACGCCGTGCTCATGTTTCCCGGCAAGGACGAAACCAAGCGCGCCGGCAAGGCCTTGATCGAAGCCGGCGTGGCGGAGGACGACATCTCCGTCATGGCGCCCGAAGTCATCATGGGCGACGTGGCGCGCACGGTGGGCAGCGCGGACATCCCGATGCCCTCCGTGGGCACCGAGGCCGACACGGTCCGCCAGATGACCCACCTGGCCGCGCAGGGCCACTGGGGCCTGCTGGTGCACGCACCGCACCAGAAGGACGGCGACCTCGTGATGAACGCCCTCAAGGGCCATGCGCCCAGCTTCGCGCAGAAGTACCGGCAGCTGGTGATCGAGGACATGGGATGAGAAAGGGGCCTCGGCCCCTTTCTCATCAACCCATGTGCAGGCCGCCGTTGACGGAGAAGTCCGCCCCGGTCGAATAGCCACCCTCCTCCGAGGCCAGCCACGCGATGATGGACGCGATCTCTTCGGGCGTGCCCAGGCGCTTGACGGGGATGGTGGCGACGATCTTGTCCAGCACGTCCTGGCGGATGGCCTTGACCATCTCGGTGCCGATGTAGCCGGGGCTCACGGTGTTGACGGTCACGCCCTTGTTGGCCAGCTCCTGTGCCAGGGCCATGGTGAAGCCGTGCATGCCGGCCTTGGCGGCCGAGTAGTTGGTCTGGCCGGCCTGGCCCTTTTCGCCGTTGACCGAGCTGATGTTGACGATACGGCCCCAGCCGCGCTCGACCATGTCGCCCACCACCTGCTTGGTGACGTTGAACATGGAGTTGAGGTTGGTCTCGATCACTGCGTCCCAGTCCTCGCGGCTCATCTTGACGAACATGCGGTCGCGCGTGATGCCGGCGTTGTTGACCAGCACGTCGATGGGGCCGTGCTCGGCCTTGGCCTTGCCGAAGGCCTCCACCGTGGAGTCCCAGTCACCGACGTTGCCGACCGAGGCGTAGAAGGTATAGCCCTTGTCCTTCTGCTCGCCCAGCCACTTGCTGAAGTCGCGGGTGGGCCCGCAGCCCGCGATGACCTTGAACCCTTCCTTGTGCAGGCGCTGGCAGATGGCCGTGCCGATGCCACCCATGCCACCGGTCACGTAGGCGACTTTTTGACTCATCTCGATCTCCTTGCTTCAGGTTTGTCTGGGCCTGTGGGGCCGAACTTCCGGGCGCGCCCGCCCGTTCAAAGCTTCTAACCGTTCAACCGCGTTCGACCGCGAGGGAAACCCCCATGCCGCCGCCGATGCACAGGGCCGCCAGGCCCTTGCGCGCTTCGCGCCGCTGCATCTCGTGCAGCAGCGTGACCAGGATGCGGCAGCCCGAGGCGCCGATGGGGTGGCCGATGGCGATGGCACCGCCGTTCACGTTGACCTTGGACGGGTCCAGCCCCAAGGCCTTGTTGACCGCGCAGGCCTGGGCGGCGAAGGCCTCGTTGAGCTCGAAGAGCTGCACGTCCTGGGCGTTCCAGCCTGCGCGCTCCAGCGCCTTGCGCGAAGCCGGCACGGGCCCCATGCCCATGGTGGCCGGGTCCAGACCGGCGGTGGCGAAGGAGGCGATGCGCGCGAGCGGCTTGAGGCCGAGCGAGGCCGCCTTCTTCGCGCTCATGACCACCACGGCCGCGGCGCCATCGTTGATACCGGAGGCATTGCCGGCCGTGACCGAGCCGGCCTTGTCGAAGGCCGGGCGCAGGCCCGACAGCGCTTCCGCGCTGGTTTTCTTGTTGATGAACTCGTCGGTGTCGAAGACCACCGGGTCGCCCTTGCGCTGCGGAATGCTGACCGGAACGATCTCGTCCTTGAACTTGCCGGCTTCCTGCGCGGCCGCGGCCTTCTGCTGGCTGGCCAGCGCCAGCGCGTCCTGGGCAGCGCGGTCGATGCCGTTCTCGCGCGCCACGTTCTCGGCGGTGATGCCCATGTGGTACTGGTTGTAGACGTCCCACAGGCCGTCCAGGATCATGGTGTCCTGCATCTTCCAGTCGCCCATGCGCTGGCCGTCGCGCGAGCCCAGCAGCACGTGCGGGGCGGCGCTCATGTTCTCCTGGCCGCCGGCGACCACGATCTCGGAGTCGCCCCAGGCCACCGCCTGCGCGGCCAGCATCACGGCCTTCAGGCCCGAGCCGCACACGGCATTGATGGTCAGGCCCGGCACTTCCTTGGGCACGCCGGCCTTCATCAGTGCCTGCCGCGCCGGGTTCTGGCCCGCGCCGGCGGCCAGCACCTGGCCCATGATGACCTCGCCCACCTGCGCGGGATCGACCTTGGCACGCGCCAGGGCCTCCTTGATGGCGATGGCGCCCAGCTCGGTGGCGGGGATCTTGGCCAGCGAGCCGCCGAACTTGCCGACGGCGGTGCGGACGGCCGAAACGATGACGATGTCTTCCATGGACTGCTCCTTCTGAATGAGGTTCGGGTGTTCGCGCCCGCCTGCTAGGCCTTGGCCTGGACGTAGCGGCCCGGGGCGGGCTCGATGGGCTTGTACTTGCCGCGCCCGTAGCTCTTGGGCGCGGCGACCTGCTTGCCGGCGTGCGGCTTGAGCCAGGTGATCCAGTCGGTCCACCAGCTGCCCGGGTGCTCGGTGGCGCCGGCCAGCCACTCGTCGAAGCTGCGCGGCAGCGCGTCGTTGGTCCAGTAGCTGCGCTTTTTCTTCACCGGCGGATTGATGACGCCCGCGATGTGGCCGGAGGCACCCATCACGAAGCGCTTCTTGCCGCCCAGGTGGTTGACCGAGGCATAGGCCCCGCCGATGGGAACGATGTGGTCCTCGCGCGAGCCGTAGATGTAGGCGGGCATGTCGATGCGCGCCAGGTCCACCTTCTGCCCGCAGACCTTCACCTTGCCCGGCTTGGCCAGGTTGTTCTCGAAGTAGGTGTTGCGCAGGTACCAGGCGTACATGGGCCCCGGCAGGTTGGTGGAGTCGCTGTTCCAGTACAGCAGGTCGAAGGGCGGCGGCGTTTCGCCCTTGAGGTAGTTGCCCACCACGTAGTTCCAGACCAGGTCGTTCGGGCGCAGGAAGCTGAAGGTGGAGGCCAGCTCCTGTCCCTTGAGCAGGCCGCGGCGGCCCAGGTGCATCTCCCGGTACTTGACGAAGTTCTCGTCGATGAAGAGGTCCAGCACGCCGGTGTCGCTGAAGTCCAGGAAGGTGGTGAGCAGCGTGACCGAGGCGACCGGGTCCTCGCCGCGCGCGCGCGCCACGGCCAGCGCGGTGCCCAGGATGGTGCCGCCCACGCAGAAGCCCAGCGCATTGATCTGTTTCGAATTGCCGATCTCGCGCACGGTCTCGATGGCCCGCAGCGCCCCATCGCCCACGTAGTCGTCCCAGGTCTTGTCCTGCAGGGACTCGTCGGCATTGCGCCAGCTCATGACGAAAGTGCGGTGGCCTTGCTCCACCAGGTGGCGCACCAGCGAGTTCTCGGGCTGCAGGTCGAGGATGTAGAACTTGTTGATGCAGGGCGGCACCACGAGGAAGGGCCGCTCGTGGACCTTGGACGTGAGCGGCTTGTATTCGATGAGCTGGAACAGCTCGTTCTCGAACACGACGGCGCCTTCGGTGGTGGCGACGTTGCGCCCGACCTCGAAGACGCTCTCGTCGGTCATGGACACATAGCCCTGCTGCAGGTCCTTCCAGAGGTTCTGCACGCCACGCGCGATGCTCTCTCCGCGGGTTTCGACGGCGCGCCTTTGCGCCTCGGCATTGAGCGCCAGGAAGTTGCTGGGGGCCGAGGCGGCCAGCCATTGCTCCACGGCAAAACGCAGGCGGCCCTTGGTCTTCTCGTCGGTCTCGGCCGCCTCGCACATTCCCAGCAGGGTGCGCGCGTTCAGCAGGTAGATGGCGGCGGAGAAGCTGCTGACCGGATTGCTGGACCAGGCCTCGGCCGCGAAGCGCCGGTCAGCGGCCTTGCCGTCCTGCAGGCCCTTGTTCCAGAGTTCGGCGGCTTCGGCGACATAGGCCTTGTGCAACTCCTGGAGCTTGTTCGCGTCGAACCCGATCGGCGCGGCGGGTGAGGCAGACGGAGTGCCCGCTGCGCCTGCCATGCGCTGGAACGATTCGAAGGCCTGGGTCCAGCCCTGCCCCAGTTGCTGCTGGATCTGGCTCGCGGCCTCGGCCCAGTCTGCCTGAGAATTCATTGCGTCTCCTCGTTCACCACGCTTGTCGCTTCGTTTTGAGTATCACCCCAACTCGGCCCGACGCCAAAGCTCATCCGTAGAAAAAATCGTCCCATGTACCTCGTGATCATCGGCTGGCTGTATGTCGTCCTGATGATGTCCGTCGCCGAAGCCACCAACACCACCGGGAGCGTCCTGGGTGCCGTGGTGACCTTCGTGCTGTACGGACTCCTGCCCGCGGGCCTGCTCGCCTACATCCTGGGAACGCCGGGCCGGCGCCGCGCCATCAAGGCCCGCGAGGCGGCCGAGGCCGCCGAAGCGCAGCGTGCGCGTGAGAACGCAACCGCCCGCTCAGGCGAGCCAGACACTGGCCGCGAAGCGGCCGCTGACCCGGTCTCGCCGGTGCGAAAAGAACCGTGAGGCTTGCGTGACGGTGCACCAGCCGGGGCTGCCGTCGTTGCCGTGGAGGGATTCGATGCCGCAGGCCCGCAGGCGGCGGCGGGCCAGCCCGGGCAGGTCCGCCAGCCACTTGCCTGCCGGCCGCGGCGTGAAGCAGGCATCGGCACCGGCATCGCCCGCGACGAAGGCTTCACGCACCTCGGGTCCCACTTCGAAGGCCTGCGGGCCGATGCAGGGCCCGAGCCAGGCATGCAGCCCCGGGGCCGCGCGTTCGAGCGGCTGGCCCAGTTCCCGGGCCAGCGCACCCACGGCCGCCTCCAGCACGCCGCGCCCCTGCGCTCCCAGGAGCCCGCGCCACCCCGCGTGGGCCGCCGCCACCGCCCTGCCCTCGTCGTCACACAGCAGCACCGGCAGGCAGTCCGCGACCATGATGGTGCAGGCCAGGCCGCGCGTGGTGCTCACGCAGGCATCGGCCTCGACACCATCGGGCGTGCCCGCGTCCAGCCGCAAGGCGGTGCTGCCATGCACCTGCCGCAGGAACACGGGCCTGGCCCCCAGCGCGGCGGCATAGCGCGCACGGTTCGCCGCCACGGCGGACGGATCGTCCCCCACGTGGTCGCCCAGGTTCAGGCTGTCATAGGGCGGCGCGGACACGCCACCCTTGCGCGTGCTGCAGGCGGCCCGGACGCTCGCGGGGGCCGGCCAGTCGGGTCGCAGCAGGTCCATGGCTTCGGGCTCGGAAATCTCAGGGCTCGTTGTCCGGGCAGCTCGAGGGCTGCGCCTTCTGGAAGGCCGGCAGCTGCATGCAGGCCTCGAAGGCGGCCATGGTGCGCGGCAGGCCCGAGAAGTCCGCGCCGAAGCGCTGTCCGTTGAAGATCTGCGGCACCAGGCAGCAGTCGGCCAGCGTGGGCGTCTCGCCCCAGCAGTAGGTCGAAGGCGGCAGCTGCGCCAGCTCGGCTTCGAAGGCCTCCAGGCCGACGCGCACCCAGTGGCGGTACCAGCTGTTCTTGGCGTCCTCGGACACGCCGATCTCGCGCACCAGGTACTTGAGCACGCGCAGGTTGTTCAGCGGATGGATCTCGCAGGCGACCAGCTGCGCCAGCGCCCTCACCTGCGCCCGGCCGACGGCGTCGGTGGGCAGCAGCGCGGGCTGGGGATAGACCTCGTCGAGGTACTCGATGATCGCCATCGACTGCCCGAGGCGCTCCTGCGCGTCGTTGACCAGCGTGGGCACGAGCCGGGTGGGCGACACCGCCGCATAGTGCGGCTGCAGGTGCTCGCCCTTGGCCAGGTGCACGGGAACGTAGTCGTAGGGCAGGCCCTTGAGCTCCAGCGCGATGCGGACGCGAAAGGACGCGGAGGATCGGAAGTAGTTGTACAGCTTCATGGCCCTGCAAGCATAAACGGCCATGCATTCTCGAACGCATTCGGCCGCCGGCTTGACCGCCCTGCCCCGGCTGGGGTCAGAATCACCCCTTGCAGACGTGAAGGAAGTACCCCATGAAAGCCGAACAGAACGAGCTCATCACCCGCATCGGCCCCGGCACGCCCTGCGGCGAGCTGATGCGCCGCTACTGGCAGCCCGTAGCGCTGCTCGACGAATTCAACCCCGCGCTCGACCCGCGCATGCTGCAGCGCCCGGCCAAGGCCGTTCGCGTGCTGGGCCAGGACCTGGTGCTGTTCAAGGATGCCCAGGGTCGCTGGGGCCTGCTGGACCGCGACTGTCCGCACCGGGGCGCCGACCTCAACTTCGCGCGCCACGAGGGCGACGGCCTGCGCTGCCCTTTCCACGGCTGGAAGTTCGACGTGAACGGCCGCTGCCTGGAGACGCCCGCCGAGCCCGTGGGCAGCCGCCTGTGCGAACGCGTGCGCCAGCGCAGCTACCCCGTGCAGGAGCGCAGCGGCATTCTCTTCGGCTGGCTGGGCGCCGAGGGCAGCACGCCGCCGCCGCTGCCGGACTTTGACGCCTTCGTGGCCCCGGGCACGCACACCTTCGCCTTCAAGGGGCTGTGGCACTGCAACTGGCTGCAGGCCTTCGAGGTGGGGATCGATCCGGCGCACCCGTCCTTCCTGCATCGGTTCCTGAGCGACGAGGCGCTGGAGGAGATCGGCGACAACGCGGGCGGCAAGCAGTTCCGCAGCGCCAGCGTCGGCGAGGCCGAGGGCCACCGCTGGCCCATGACGCGGATCATGCGCGAGTTCCACCGGCCCGAGATCAGCTTCGAGCCGCGCCCCTGGGGCCTGCAACTCACGGCCCTGCGGCCCATGACCCCCGAGCTCACGCACGTGCGCGTCACGCAGGCGGTGTTCCCCAGCACCTTCGTCATCCCGCTGTCGGAGACGCTCACCATCACGCAGATGCACGTGCCGGTGGACGACACGCACACCTACTGGTACTCGGTCTTCACCAGCTTCGCCGGGCCGGTGGACAAGGAGGCCATGCGCGCGCAGCGCCTCAAGTACACCCAGCTGCCGGACTACCTCCCCACCTCGGGGCGCCACAACCAGTGGGGCTACGACCCGGCCGAGCAGGCCAGCCGCACCTTCCTGGGCATGGGCGAGGACGACATCAACGTCCACGACCAATGGGCGGTCGAGAGCATGGGCCCCATCCAGGACCGCACCCGCGAGCACCTGGGCACCAGCGACAAGGTGATCATGGCCAACCGCCGCATGCTGATGCAGGCCATCGAAGCCGTGCAGGCCGGAGGCGGCGCCCCGGGCGCGGCCGATCCGGCGCGCGCGCCGGAGCTTCGCGGTCCGGACACGGTCGATGGCATCGCCCCGGCCGGCGCCTGGCCACAGTGGTGGCGCGAGCGCGTGCAGGCCAAGCGCGACGGCGCGCCCTGGGCCGGGACGGCGGCACCGGCCTCGACGCCGGTCGCGGCCGAATGAGCCCGAGCTTCGCCGAGCGCTGCGGCGTCCACGACGAGGCGCGCGAAGCCGCGCTGGGGCGCCTTGCGCGCGAGATCGACCGGCACGGCCTGGAGCTGGTGCGCGTCGTCTGGTGCGACCTGCACGGCGTCACGCGCGGCAAGACCCTGACCGCGCGCGCGGTGGTGCCGGCACTGCGCGACGGCGTCGGCATGGTCAGCACGCTGATGCTCAAGGACAGCGGCGACCGCACCGCCTACAAGGTGTTCGAGCCCGAAGGCATCGCCTCCCTTCCCGGCTTTCAGGGCGCCAGCAACCTCATGCTGCTGGGGGACCCCACCAGCCTGCGCGTGCTGCCCTGGGCCGACGGCACCGGCTGGCTGCGCGGCCAGCCCTGGTTCCAGGACGGCAGCCCCGTGGACCTCGACAGCCGGCGGGTGCTGCAGCGCGCGCTCGAACGCCTGGCCCAGCGCGGCTGGGGCTTCAAGTGCGGCCTGGAGGTGGAGTTCCACATCTACCGCATCGAGGACACCGGCGCGCAACTGGACCCGCAGCGCGCCGAGTGGCCGGGCCTGCCGCCCGAGGTCAGCATGGTGCACCCAGGCTACAACCTCCTCACCGAGGGCTGGTTCGACATGGCCGAGGAGCCGCTTCGCATCGTGCAGCAAACGGCGCAGGCGCTCGAGCTGCCGCTCACGTCCCTGGAAATCGAGCTCGGTCCGAGCCAGGTGGAAGCGGTGTTCGAGGCGTCCGACGCGCTCACCGCGGCCGACCGCATGGTCCTGTTCCGGAGCAGCGTGCGCCAGGCCCTGCGGCGCGCGGGCTACCACGCCACCTTCATGTGCCGGCCGCCCTTTCCCAACATCATGTCCAGCGGCTGGCACCTGCATCAGTCGGTGGTGGACCTGGCCACGGGCAGGAACCTGTTCCGGCGCGATGCCCCGGCCGAAGGCACCGACCCGCTGAACGCGCGCCACGCCCTGTCGGACATCGGCGCGCAGTGGCTGGCCGGGCTGCTCGCCCACGCGCGCGGCATGGCGGTGTTCTGCACGCCCACGGCCAATGGCTACGGGCGCTTCCGCCCCAACGCCCTGGCGCCGCAGTCGGCCCTGTGGGGACGCGACAACCGCGGCGCCATGCTGCGGCTGGTGGGAAGCTGCGGCGACGCGGCCACGCGCATCGAGAACCGCATCGGCGAACCCGCGGCCAACCCTTACCTGTACATGGCCTCGCAGATCCACGCCGGCCTGGACGGCATCGAGCGGGGCCTTGCGCCGCCACCGGCCACGGAGACGCCCTATGCGACGGCCGACGCCCTGCTGCCCACCAGCCTGGGCGAGGCGCTCTCGGCCCTGCAGGCCGACACGGACCTCACCGCCGCCTTCGGCAAACCCTTCGTCGATTACCTGCTGCAGATCAAGCGCAGCGAGCAGACGCGGCTGGAGCAGGCCAAGGACCCGGAGGACTGGCAGCGCCGCGAGTACTTCAGCCGCATCTGATTTCCCTTAGCCCCATCAAGAAGAACCATGATTCTCGAGATCGCCGACATCCGCATCCACCCCGGCCGCGAAGCCGAATTCGACCAGGCCATCCAGCATGGCCTCGCCACGGTCATCGCGAAGGCCCAGGGCATGCGCGGCTGGAAGGTCAACAAGTGCATCGAGACGCCGCAGCGCTACCTGCTGCAGATCTTCTGGGACACGCTGGAAGATCACACCGTGAGCTTCCGGGAAGGACCGCTCTTCGCGCAGTGGCGTGCGATCGTGGGGCCCTTCTTCGCGGCACCGCCCCTGGTGGAGCACTTCACCCTGCTGGCCAAGAGCTGATGTGAAGGAAGGCAGTCCGCCTTCCTGCGCTCAGAGGATCACCACCAGCACGCTGCAGGGGGAATGCTCGATCAGCGCCCCCGAGATGGAGCCGCGCCACCAGCGCGCGGCCCAGCTGTCCAGGTGCTTGTGGCCGACCACGATCAGGTCGGCCTCGATCTTGCGGGCGTACTTGGTGATCTCCTCGACCGCCTCGCCGACGACCACTTCGCCCCGCGCCGCGAAGCCCGCGCTTTCCAGGCGGTTCAGGCCATCGCGCAGGACCGCCTTGAACTTGGTGCGCTCGCGCTCCTCCAGTTCCACGTCGTAGACGCCGCCTTCCAGGCCGACGAAGCTCATGGTGGACGGCATGACCGCCACCAGGGCCAGTTCGGAACCGCTCCACTGGGCCAGCTCGCGGCAGCTGAGCAGGGCTTTCTGGCCCGCGTCGCTGCCGTCATAGGCCAAAAGGATTCGCTTGTACATGCGCTCGCTCCCGATGGTGTGGATGGGCGCAGGATGACCCCGATCCAAGCGCGGCGGCAGACGAGGAAACCCGCAGTGGGCGGTAGCGAAGTTGCTCCCTCCCCCTCTGGGGGAGGGTTGGGGTAGGGGCCGCGCGCCGGCCATGCCACTTCTCTCGAGGCCCCCATCCCGGCCTTCCCCCAGAGGGGGAAGGTGTATCAACCCGCGCCGTTCGAAGCCACGCGTGAGCCGCTAGAACCGCGCCAGCAGCCCCAGGTGCAGCCGCACGGCGCGCGGGTCCGGGGCGGTGGAGGCGTCGCTGAGCACGCGGGCCAGGTCCGCCGACAGCTGCCAGCCGCTCTGCCCCCAGCGGATGCCCGCTCCCGCCGCCGCGAGGTTCTCCTGCCGGCCGCTGGACAGGGCCTTGACCTGGCCGCCCTCGATGAAGACCACCGGGCGCACGCTGGTCTGCATCAACCCGGGGCCGGTGGCCTCCAGGTTCCATTGCAGGCCGCGCTCGCCGGCCACCACCCGGTCCGCGAAGCCGCGCACCGAGTTGCTGCCGCCCAGGCCGAACTGCTCGCCGGGAACGAGCCGCGTGTCCGTGAGCTGGCCGCGCACCCGCCCGGCCAGTTGCCAGCTGGAAACCACCGTCACGGCATCGGCCGACCAGCGCCACAGGCTCCAGTCACGCTCGCCGCCATTGGCCGCGTGCGCCGCCTCGGTGTTGGCGCTGCCGCCACCCAGGTTGCCGGACCATTCGAGCGAGGCGCTCCACTGGCCCCAGGACACATCGTCCCGCAACTGGCCCTGCAAACCCAGCACGCGCGAGCGCACGTCCGGCTGGATCTGCACCCCGTTGAAGGTGCTGCTGTTGCGAAAGAGGCGGTCCTCCAGCGCCACCGACACGCTGGGCTGCAGGCCGCCCAGGCGCCGCAGGGCCTTCGTCGCCCGCAGGCCCCAGAAGCGCCCGCTGCCGCTGATGTCGAAGTAGTTGGCGCCTTGCAGCACGCGGCCCGAGCTGACGTCCGACTCGGCGTAGAAGGCCGACGCCGTCGTCGCGGTCCCGTAGAACGGCACCTGGTAGTAGGCGCCGAAAAGCTTGACGCTGCCCACGTCGCGCGGGTCGGTGGTGTAGGTGAGCGTGGCGACGTGGTCGCGGTTGAAGAGGTTGGAGTGCTGCCAGGCCGCCGTGACGCGCAGGATGTCGTTGTCCGGGCCGGTTCCGTGCAGGCCTTCGTTGAGCGTGCTCGCGAGGATGAAGGCGGTGGGCGGCGCATCCTTGACGCGCACCACCGCGTCCACCGCGCCAGGCTGGCGCGATTCGCGGAAGGTGACGCTGACCTGCTTGGCCGGGTTGGCATTGCCCGCGATCACGTCGGCGGCCACGCGCTCCACGTCGGGCGGCTCGCCGGGGCGCAGCGTGGGCAGGCTGGCGCGGATGTTGGCCTCGTCGAAATGCCGCATGCCGCTGATGTCGATCTCGCCCAGCGTGAACTGCACCACCTCCAGGCGCACCTCGCCCCCGGTGGGCCGCTGGGCCGGCACGTACACGCGCTGGAAGGCATGGCCCTCGTCCCGCAGCTTCTGCTCCAGTGCCTGCGCGGCGGCCTCGATGTCGCGCAGCGTGCGCTTGGCGCCGATGAAGGGGGCCACAGCGGACTGCGCCTGCGCCTGCGAAATCGGCAGCGGACCGGCGATGGTGTAGCGCTGCACGTCCAGCGTGGGCTCGGCCGCCTGGGCCCAAAGGGCCGCCGGGGACGACAGGGCGGCGGCCAGCAGCAGGGACGCCAGGCGCGGCGTGGAGATCGGATCGCGATTCATGTCGTCAGGGCGTGCAGATGTCCGTGCCGGCTCGGCCGACAGTGACTCCGAAGAGGTGCATGAGCGGGCCGGACAGGCCGCTGAAGTTGTCGGGGATCGGCGTCGGGTCGAGCGTGAGCGCGCCGGGCACCGGGTCGATGCGGCGCGCCTCGCCCGTCTTGCCCGACCAGGCGGCCTCGCCGGGGCCAAGGTCGATCACCGAGTCGCCGGAGCGCAGGTAGACGTGGCCATCGCGAACATAGACGTAGAGGCCGTCCGCGCCGCCCGGGTCCACCGTGGCGAAGAGGCGCGGCCAGTCCACGGCCACCGTGTCCGGACGCAGCGCGGCGAAGGCCCGCATGAACTCCGGAACGCTCAGCAGGATGCGCGGCATGTTGTCCGCGCCGATGTGGCCGGCGCGGTCCAGGGGAACGTCCAGCGGGCCGAGGGCGAAATAGGGAGTGCCTTCCCAGGTGACCATGAAGAGGCCATGTTCGGGCCGGGGCGCCGCACCGGGCTCGGACGGCGGGGGCGGTGGCAGGCCGAGTTCAGGGTCCACGCAGGGCCCTTCGCACAGGATGTCCATGCCCGTGCCGCGGATCCCGATGACCGAAGTCACGGTCTTGATCTTCACCGCGTCCGGCGACTGCTTGCCGATCAGGCCCGTGAGCGCCCGCATGCCGCCGCGCAGCAGGCCCAGCGTCGACTCGTTCTGCGCCCCGGGCTGGTTGAAGCGGAAGCTGGTCACGCGCATGACCGTGTTGGGATTGAGCGAAACCACCGACTGGTCGCGAAATCCCAGCACCATGGTGCTGCCTTCGCCGGTACGCACCTCCTCGCCCTCGAACACCGATCCGCCTACCGCCAGGCTGCGGCTCACGCGCTCGCGGTTGAAGGCGCTGGCCTGCCCATTGAGCTGCACCACGCGGGCTGCGACGGGAACGACCGGCGCTGGCGGTGCGGCCCCGGCCGTGGCGGCGCTCTCGCTGCGGCAATCGTCGCCGCACAGGCGCGCGTCGAAGCTGGTGCCGCGGATGCCGATGGTGGCCGTGGGCGTGCGCAGTTCCACGCCCGCGGGGTTGCGCTTGCCCACCAGGCCCGTCACCACGCGCACGCCGCCCTTGAGGAGCTTGAGCCACGCGGCCTCCTGGCCCTCGCCGTGCGCGAAGCGCTCCACGGTGAAGGCGCTGGAGGGGCGCAGGGTGTATTTGCTGCCGTCGCGGAAGGTGAGCACGGCGAAGCCGCGCTCGGTGGTGGCGAGCGTGTCGCCTTCGAGCACGGCGTCGCCCTGCCCCAGGAAACGGAAACTGCCGTCGGGCTGCTGCGCGGTGGCCATGCCCTGCACGTGCGTGACCTGGCCGGCGGGCGCGGGAGCGGGTGCTTGGGCGTGAACCGATCCGGCGAAGGCGGCTGCCAGCAGCAGCACGCGCGGCAGGCGCAGGAGGGCGGTGAGGTGAGCGAGGTTCATGTCCACCCTCCTCACAGGCACTGGTTGCGCCGCGTCGGCCGCCAGTTCACCGTACCGTCTTCCAGGAGCACCAGCTCGAAGCTGTTGCCCCAGGCATCGGTCAGCATGGCGACGTTGTTGGCCACCTGGGTGACGTAGTCGGCGGCGGGGCCGCTTCCTGAGCCGGTGCCCGGGGCGGTGCCGGGCCCCGGAGGTGGCGGTGGCGGCGCGACGTAGGAGCGGATGGAGAAGGTGCCGATCAGGTTGGTGTCGCAGTTGACGCACACGCCGTCGATGCTGATGGCCCCCGTGTTGCTGACCGTGATCGTGCCGCCATTGAGGTTCAGTGCGTTCGGGCCGGTGAAGCTGAAGGTGGTGGCGTTGATGGTGGCGCCGCCGATGCTGTTGACGAGGCTCAGGTCACCTGCCGTCGCAGCCAGGTTGAAGGTGCCGGCCTGGATGGTGCTTGTCGCCGCTGCCGACCCGCCACCCTGCAGCAGGACCGAGCCGTTGGAGACCACGCTCAGCAGTAACGGATCAATGCCCGCCGCGCCGGCCGCGCCGCCCAGGAGCTGCACGCCGCCGTACAGCGAACTCACGTTCATGGTGCCGGGCGCATTGAGGGCCGCGACGGCGGTGGCGGTCGCGCCGCCCTGCAGGGTCAGCGAACCAGCGACCAGGTCCAGGTCGGTGGCGGCGCTGATCTCCGAGCGGCCGGTGTCGGCGGTGTGGCCGACCTGCACGGCACCGGCGGTGTCGTAGTTGTCGTCCGTCACCCGCAGCGACAGCGCGCCGCCCGACTGGATTCCCGCCACGGCGTTGGCGCCGGTGCTGGTGTTGCGCACCGTGAGGCTGGCGGTCCCCGCCGTGAGGCCGTCGCCAGCCAGCGTGACTTCCTGGTCGAAACCGGCGGCCGTGCGCAAGCCGGCGAAGGCGTTGGCCTGGGTGCCGGCCAGCGCGATGGACATCGACTGCGCTTCCACCGTCTGCTGCCCGCCGCTGGCGAGGACCCGCACCGCCGCTGCGCCCTGGTTGTCCAGGGACAGCACGCCACCCGTGCTGACGGTCTGCGCGCCGGCACTGCTGTCGATGCCGACGACACCGCTCGAGGCCAGCGCGGCCGAGAGCGCGATGCCGCTCGTCGCCTGCACCGTCTGCGCACCGCTCGTTCCGAGGTGGCGGATGCCGACATCCGTGGCGCCCGCCCCGCCGGACAGGAAAAGCGAGCCGCCGGCGTCCACGCTTTGGTCGCCGGCCGCGAGCAGGACGATGCCCGTCGCATCCATACCCGTGCCACTGTCCGTGCCGCCGGCGATGCGCAAATCGCCCCAGGCGGTGACCGTCTGATTTCCGCTGGCGACGATCTGCGCCTGCGAGCCGGCGCCTGTGCCGCCTTGCAGCGTGATCTGGTCCGAGCTCTGCACGCTCTGCCCCGCGCCGCTGGTGATGCGGGCGGCGGAGCCGGTGCTGCCGCCGGTCACGGTGATGAGGTCGGTGTTGTCGTAGGCGTAGCCATAGCTGCCCGAGTACCCGCTTGCGAGGTGGCCGATCGACTGGCCGCTCGCCGCGCTGGCGATCAGGGCGTCGGCGTCGGTACCGGTGCCACCGGCCAGGGCGATCGCATAGCCGGCATGCACGGTCTGCGAAGCGCCGGCATTGAGCGATGCCGAGGCTCCGTCGCCCGTACCGCCCTGCAGCAGGACGTTGTCGGTGGCGTCCGCGTAATTGGTGCCAGCCGATCCGATGGCCTGGGCCCCCGTCGTCGTCACCTCCGCTGTGGCGTTCTTGCCTTGCCCGCCGATCAGCTTGATGGTTCGGCTTGCCAGGACGTTCTGGGTTCCGTTGGCGCTGATGACCGCTGCGGCACCCTCGCCCATTCCTGCCGCCACCTTGATGTCGCGGGTGGGTCGGTAGCAGCTGCTCCAGGAACAGTAGGTGCTCGTGGAGCCGATGGTCTGGGACCCTCCGGCAGTGAGCTCGGCCCGGGCGTTCAGGCCGGACCCGCCGAGGACCTCGATGTCACCCACGGCGGCCGGATTCGCGGCGTCGTGTCCGGCATGCAGCGTCTGCGAGCCGGTTGCGGCGATGCGGGCGAACGCGCCCTGCCCGGTGCCGCCCTGCACCCGGATGTAATCCGTTTCGTTGCCCCAGTACTGCCCCAGGCTCTGGCTTCCCAGCGCCGTGATGGCCGCCGTGTTGTCTTGGGCACTGCCTCCGGCCACGAGCACGCCACCACCGATGTTGGCCAGGTTCTGTGTCTGGCCCAGCAGCTGCGCGGAAGCGCCGCTGCCCTGGTTCACCGCATTGCCGCCCTGCACCACAAGGTCACCGCTCAGGGTGAGGGTCTGGGTGCCGCCACCACCCGGAACGTGGCGCAGGCTGGCCGAGGCATTGACGCCCGAGCCACCTTCGATTCGCAGCGAGCTGGCCTGGACCGACTGATCGGTGAAGCTGCTTTCGACCAGCGCTGCGCTGCCCAGGCCACTGCCGCCCGCGATCGTGATCGCCCCGCCCGCGGTCAGCTGTTGCGAGCCGCCCGAGCCCGTGAGCACATGGGCCGAGGCACCGGTGCCTGTGCCTCCGCGAACCGTGAGGTCGCCGCCGGCCGTGATGCTCTGGAAGTAGCCGCCGACGTTGCCGCCTGACACGAGCACGCTGGCGTCGCCGGCAAGGATGGACAGGTTGCCGCCGGCGCTGAGCTGGAGCTGTCCGCCCGACGTGAGCTGCAGGGTGTCACCGACACCACCGGAGCTCAGGGACAGGTTGCCCGAAGCGCTCAGAGCGACGCTGCCGCTGGCCGCCACGACACGGGGCCCGGCGCTGGCGGCGATGGTGAGATCGCCGTCGCCGGCTGCCAGCGCGAGGCTGCTCAGGCCGGTGAGGTCACTGTCCACCTGGATGCCTCCATCGGTGGCCGTCAGCGACAGGGCAGCGGCCTGGGTGTTGGTCGTGACGCCGGACAAGCGCAATGCGCCGGCGCCGGTGTCGCGCACGACGCTCAAAGCGCCGAGCGCCGAACCGCTGACCCCATTCCACACGCTGACGCTTCCCGTGCCGCCCACGCTCGTGCGGATGTCCAGGGCGGCCAGCGACGCGCCGTCGGCTCGCACGTCGATGTCATTGCGTGCGTTCAGATTGAGGGTGAGCGCGTTGGTCACGTTCAGCGGTGCACCGCCGCCGATCAGTGCGGCGATTCCGGGCGTGCCATGGATGCTTCCGGCCACCGCGTTGAGCGTGACGATGCCGCCCACGCCCGTGCTGACCTCGCCGTCGGTCAGGCCCACCGTGATGCCGGACCCGAAGGCCTGCTGGACGATGTTGCCCTGGTCACTGGTGAGGGTGACGTTGCCGCCCGCGATGCTGCCGCGGGTGTCCACCGAGCCGAGGGAGATGTCGCCCGCACGCGACCGCGCGGTCAGGGCGCCGCCGTAGGTGCGGACGTCCTGCAGCGTGATCGTGCCGCCCGTCTCGTAGCCCTGGGTGCCGGGCTGGCCCAGCAGGCCCAGGCTGCTGCCCACCGTCAGCGCGGTGTCGGAAGCGAAGGACATCGCCACGGAGCCGGCCATGTCGTGGTCGACGTTGACGTAGATGTCGCCCGGTACCGCTGCGGCGGCCACGTCTCGATAAGTGATGTTCCAGTTCCGGAGCGGATCGAGGCTCAGGCCACCGAAGAGCGAGCTGGCGGTGATGCGCTGGACCTCCACGCTGGACATGGTGAACTCCTGCGTGGTCGCGGAAAAGTCCAGCAGGCCTTGCGAGAACGTGCGTACCCGGCTGTCGCCCCCGTTCGTGGCAGCGGCGAACCGGGCCGTGATGTCCAGATCGGTCAGCTGCGTGTTGGCGGCATCCACGTTGAAGCGCGAGTCCGCATTCAAAGTGAGCCGGCTGGTGGCGTAGCGGGTGGTGTTGATATCGCGCCGGTCCAGTTGCGCATCGATCAGGCCCCCCGATCCGGCGCTCGTGGTCAGGGTGACCTCGTTCGCCGCAAGCGGCGCCTGGCTCCCGATCGTGAGGTCACCGCCCGCCGAGATGAAGGCGCGGTTGGCGGTCATGGCCATCGCGCCGGCGTCGAAAGCCCCATCGGCCGTGATGCGCAGGTCACCCGTGGCCTGGGCGGTGGCTGCCACGATGGCGTGGCCCGTGAACTCGATGGAGCCGCCGCTGATGCCCCGCTCTACCAGCAGGTCGTTGCCGGTGAAGCGGATGGCACCACCGCTCAGTTGCCGGGCGCTCAGGTCGCCGCCGTCGAAGCTCAGGCTACCCGTGGACGCCACGTCGCGCACCGTGGCCAGGCCCTGCACGTCGAGGTCGACCGCGTGGGCAGCGACGTTGCCGGCGGCCAGGGATGCCCCACCGATGGCGACGGTGTCGGTCCCTTCCCAGTACGACGAGTTGTTGCCTCCCGTGACCGCGCCGATGCCTGCGGCGATGCTCACCGCACCAGTCGCCGTGAGGCTGGCCGAAGTGGCGCTGGTGACCGCGCCCGCCGTGCTCAGGTTGCCGGACGTCGCCGTGAGAGTGATGCCTTCGCTGCCACCCCAGTAGGTCCGGTAGGTTCCCGTGCTGCTCACCGTTCCGAGCGAGAGGTCTGCGCCCGTCACGACCACCTGCCTGCCGCTCAGGTCACCCGTCGCCACGGTGCCGCTGCTCACGATGCCCACGCCCGTCTGCAGCGCCGTGGCGGTGGAGGCCACGTTGCCAACGCTCACGCCGGCGCCACCGGCCAGGCTGATGTTGCCCGCGAGGATGTTCCCGCCAGGCGCCTGCACCAGCCCGCCCTCGCCGGCGAGCTCCAGGGTTCGCGAACCGGTGCCGGTCAGGGCCACGTTGCCGAAGGACAGCGCGCCCTCGCGGCCGTCGAAGCGCAGGCCCTGCAGCGTCTGCGCTGTTGCGATGGCACCCAGCTCGAGCGATGTGCCGTTGCTGGTGGCCGTGATGTCCAGCCCCGCCGACGTGAAGCTCGCGCTGTCGCCCGCGCCCACGCCCGCGGCCGACGCCGACAGTCGAATGGTCGAGACGGTCCGCTCACCGGCACTGCCCACGAGATCGAGGGCCGCGACGTGGAACTCGCCTGCCGTGCTCGTGACGTCGATGGTCCCCGAGGTGTCCACCCGGACCGCCCTGGCCTGTGCGCCGATGTCGCTCCCCGCTCGCAGCGTGACGCTGCGGCTCAGGTCGGAGCGGATGTCCAGCGGATTCGCCAGCGCGGAATCGCCGATGGCTCCCGCCGCGTCGATCGTCACGTCAGTCCAGGCACGCACTTCGATGCCGGCATCGCCGCGCGCCGAGATGGATCCTTGCTGCGATTGCAGGATGACATTGCTCTGTGTCGACTGAAGCGAGTCGAAGATGACCCCGCCGGTGCCGTTGAGCGACACCGCGCCACGGGCGACGACGGTGCCCGCCGAAACCGCGCCCTGGGTCGCGCTCAGGGTGGCGCTGGTGTGGCTTTCCAGGCGTCCGAGCGCCTCGATGCTGCCGTCATTGGCGAACAGGCTGATGCTCCCGCTGCGCCAGGCGCCACCCGTGACGGACAGGCCGCCCGTGCCGTTGTTCGTGACGGAGAAGCCACCGGTGCGGGCGGCGGCGTCGACGTTTGCGATGCTGATGCTGTTCGAGGTGCGCTCCTGAGAGCTGGCAGTCACCCAATAGGGCGACTGGCCCGCCCGGACCTGCACCTGCCCCCCGGCACTGAGCGAGCGCAGCACGATGTTGCCGCTGCCAAGATTGTTGATCGTCGCGGCACCGGTGGTGCTCACGGACTCGATGTCGATCAGGTTGTCGGTGGCCTTGTAAAGGTTGCCGACGCTGTACGAGTAGCCGGTGGCGTAGAGCCCGCCAGCATCCACGGAAAGGCTGCGCGCGAGGATGCTGCCGCCCGTGATGCTGCCGTTGTCGTTCGTTGCCAGGCTCACATGCCCGGCAGTGCCGGCGTCGATGCTTTGAAAGGCGATCGAGTTGCTCGTGCCGCAGGCCTGGTACCACAGCGTGCACAGGCCGGTGGACACCGACAGCGTCGGATCCAAGCTGCCGGTCGAGGCGCGGCCGGTGACGACGGTGCCCAGGGTCACCGGGCCGGCGGCCTGGATGATGGCGCCACCTTCCTGCAGGTTCAGCGACGGCAGGTTGACGCCGCCATCACGCACCCGCAATTCGAAGTTGCCGCCGAAGTTCAGCATCGTGGCGCCCGATACCGTGAGCGAACCGTTGGCACTGCCGAAGCTCCAGCCTGCGATGTTCGTGCCACCCGACAGCGTGGAGGCACCTAGTGCGGCGACGGTTCCATCCAGCTTCAGGCTGTAGAGCTTGCTGCTCTCGCCAAGCCGGACATGCGCCGATGCCCCGAGGTTCTCCATCGACAGGCTGACCGGGCTTGGAGCGTCACCCACCATCCGTGACAGCAGCACCAGTGGCGCCGCCGCAGTTCCGATGCTTCCCGAGCCATTGGCCGAATCGATGGACAACGACGAAGTGGTGACCGAGCCGCCTGCCGCCTGCGCCACCCCGTCGGGCGCGTACAGATCGACGCGGGAGCCGCTCACAGTACCGAGACGCAGGACACTGGCATCGAGCGCGTAGAGCAACACCGATGACTGCGCAGAGCTCGCGTTCACGCGCTCGCTCGCATTGATGGAAGCTCCGACGCCGTCGCGTGCCTGCAGGTCCACCACCGAGGCGGTGACCGCACTCGGCGTGATGCCGCCCTCTGCGGCCGTCATCGCGACCGTGCCCGAGCTCCGGTAGGTCCCCCCGGACACCCCCAGGCGCCCGCTCGCATCGATGCGGCCAGCGCCGGCGTCGACGTCCGCGTAGTTGACCGAGCCACCCGTGGAGACCAGGCTCACGGCGCCGCCACCCGAGCGGATCGCGCCGGCATAGGCGAGCGTTCCCGTGGCGGTGATGCTCACGTTCCCACCCGAGGTGCTGATGTCTCCCGTGCCGTGGATGCCCTGGGCCGACAGGTTGACGCCGCCGCCAGCCGTCGTGATGCCCTCTTCCAGGTAGATGCCCCCCGCATCCGCCGCTGCCCCGCCCGCCAGCACCGTGATCCCCGCGCCCGCCGCAGTAAGCGCGATGCGGTCCTTGATGAACACGTGCCGCGAGGCCTGCAGCGTCACGTTGGCGCCGAGCGCGGCCAGCCGCGTGGGGTCGATGGTGACCACGTTGTCGGCGAAGTCCGCGAACTCGTCGGTCACCGTGGGCAGGATGCCGCTGCCGATGGCGACCACGATGTCCATGGGGTCCAGCAGCAGCGTGCCCAGCGCGCCGCGCGGCGCGTTCAGGTCGGCGCTGCCGGTGAAGCTCAGGTTCTGCTTGCCCGAGACCTCGGCGAAGCCGCCGTTGCCGCCCAGGGCGCCGCCGCGCGCGGAGATGGCGCCGCCGAAGCGGGTGTTCTCGTCGGCCCACACGATGACGCGGCCGCCGTCGCCCTGTGCGGTGGCATCGGCCCGCAGGCGGGCGCCCGCGGCCACGCTCACGCGACTGGCGTTCTGCACCTGGGCATTGGCGCCCTGGTAGTCGCCGCCGACCAGGACCTGGCCGCCACCCGCAGCGCCGCTCGCATCCACGAGCGCGCTGGCATCCAGCGCCACGCGCTCGCCCAGCACCTGCACCGAGCCGCCCGTGCCGGCGTCGCCCGTCGCTGCGACGGTTCCGCCCACGCGGGTGGTGCCGCCCAGGCTTTGCACGCGCACCTGTCCACCAGTGCCACCGCTGGCGCTCACCACGCCGCCCGCCATGAGCTGCAACTCGCCCGAGGCGACCAGCTCGATGCGGCCGTCGGCGCCCTGCACCAGGCGGTCCGCCCGGATCTCGCCCGCGTTGCGCAGCGTGGCGGCGAAGGCGCGCACGGCGCCGTTGTCGGCCAGGAGCTTGCCCAGGTTGAGGACCGAGTCGGTCGGCGCCTGGACCTCGAAGCGCACGCCGGCCTGGTCCGTGCTGGCGATCTCGATGCTGCGGCCCGCGGCCAGCAGGATCTCGCCACCAGGCGCCTGGATGATCCCGCTGTTGACGATGTCCGGGGCGATCAGCGCCACCTTGCCGCCGGGGCCGGCGGTGATCAGGCCTTCGTTGCGGATGCCCCCGGCGCTGCCGGTGGCCATGAAGCGCATGCGGCCGGCCAGGAAGTCGGCATCGGCGATGTCCAGGGTGGAGGCGACGAAGCTGTTGGTGTCGATGCGCGCGCCGCTGCCGACGACGATGCCGTTGGGGTTGATCAGGAAGACACGCCCGTTGGCCTGCAACTGCCCGAGCAGTTCGGAGGCCTGCGCGCCGGTGACGCGGTTCAGGACGGCGCTTTGCGCGGAGGGCTGGACGAAGCGCGCGAGTTCACCCGCGCCGAGGGAAAAGCTTTGCCAGTTGATGATGGCGCCGTTGCCGGCCGTGACCTGCAAGGTTCCGGGCGCCCCTTGCGAGATCGCCACCTGCCCGCTCACGACCTGCGCCCCTTGCGGCAGCGCCCAGGCCGGCAGGCCCATGGCAGCTTGCACGGCAATGGCGAGCGCGCTCAGGCGCGGCCTGCGGATGATCCCCGGTTTCCTCATGACGACTCCTGCCGAACGCCCGTCGGCCTCGATGACAGCGGAGGCGGAGGCAAAGGCTCTAAAGCTTGTAACTGTGCTGGAGAATACGTTTGGATACGGTTTTCAACAAGGCTCAGCAGCAACTCAGGCAAGCCACTGAATGCTTGCGAATGCCTGAAAGTGGCGAACCGGTGGCGCCGAAGCCACAGTCACGCCGTCGGCAAGGCGCCGCGCGCGTGAAGTACTTCGCGGCAGCCGTGCTTTCGACGCCGGCGCGCGGCGTCATGCATGGCTCTTGATGGTCAGGGGCAGGCCGCCTGCCATGAGCGTCACGCGCTCGCAGGCCGCCACGGCCTGCTGCTCCAGCGCGCCCAGCGTATCGACGATGCGCCCCAGGTCGGGCTGGCCCGCCAGGCCACCGATGTCAATGTGGTTGCTGACCAGGACCAGCGGCCCGGCGCAGGCCTGCACCGCATCGGCCAGGCGCACCGGCGTGCGGCGCGTGATGGGGGGCGCCTCGGGCGAGGAGTCGTCGGGGCTCATGGCCTTCATGAGGCTGGCGGTGAGCCAGAAGCTGAGGCAATCGACCACGATCAAGGTGTCGGGCCGGCTGTGGATGCCCAGCGCGTGCGCCAGTTCGGTGGGCTGCTCCAGCCGGGGCAGCCGGTCATTGCCGGCACCCGACCGACGGCAACGCTCGATCAGCTCGCGCAGCTCGTCGTCCCAGGGTTGCGCGGTGTCGATGCAGATGGCCCGGTGCGCGGGCGCGGCGTCCATCCAGGCGACCGCCAGGGCCTGCGCACGCGCGCTGCGGCCGCCGCTGCCGGTGCCCAGGATCAACTCGCTGCGCACGACCTGCAGTTCAGCCATGGCGCCGGCTCCAGTCGGCCACGATGCGGGCCATCTGCTCCACGCCGTCGGTGAGCGCGGCCGGACCGGGCTGCAGGATGTCGGCGGACTTGATCTCGAACAGCTGCCCGTCGCGCACCGCGGCCACCTGCGCCCAGCCGGGGCGCGCGGCCACGCGCTCGGGCCTGAACTTCTTGCCGCACCAGGAGCCGATGACGATGTCGGGGTTGCGGCGCACGATCTCGGCGGGGTCTCGAACGATGCGGTCCTTGCCCAGGGGATGGCGCGACAACTCGGCAAAGCAGTCCTCGCCTCCGGCAATCGCCAGCAGTTCGCTCACCCAGCGGATGGCGCTGATCGGCGGCTCGTCCCATTCCTCGAAGAACACGCGCGGCCTTCGAGGCAGGGCCCGGGCCGCCGCGGCGATCTCGCCCAGCCGCCGGCGCATGCCGGCAAGCAGCCGCTGGCCCTCGGCGGCGCGGTCCACCATGGCGGCCAGCTGCCAGAGCACGTTGAAGATGTCCTGAACGCTGCGCTGGTTGTAGACGGTGACCTGCACGCCGCGGCGCACCAGTTCGCTCGCGATGTCCGCCTGCAGGTCCGAGAAGCCCAGCACGCAATCGGGCTCCAGCGCCATGATCTGGTCGATGCGGGCGCTCAGGAAGGCGCTCACGCGCGGCTTCTCCTGGCGCGCGCGGCGCGGACGCACGGTGTAGCCGGAGATGCCCACGATGCGCGCCTCCTCGCCCAGCAGGTACAGCCACTCCGTGGTTTCCTCGGTCAGGCAGACGATGCGGCGGGGGCCGAGCAGAGTGGGCGGCAACGAGGGGGAGGCGGACGTCATGGCGAGCGGCTGCGGCATGGCAGCCACACCGTGGAAACGATTCTAGGAGCGCCGCGCGGGCCGCCCCCTACAATTTGCCGCCATGGCCGCACCCTCCTCCCAGATCGACCAGCTCGCCGATCGCATCGAGCGCCTGCTGGTGCGATACGAGGAGCTTCAAAGAACCAACGCACTGCTGCAGCAGCAGGTGGACTCGCTCACGCAGGAGCGCGAATCGCTCAAGTCGCGGCTGTCCGCTGCGCGCGCGCGGGTGGACGCGCTGCTCGAACGCCTGCCCACGCTGAAGAACGCGGCCTGACAAGGCCACTGGAAAGCCCTGAATGGCGGCCATGAAACAAGTTGAAGTCCAGATCATGGGCCAGAGCTATCTGCTGGCCTGCCCCGAAGGCGGCGAGGCGCGCCTGCGCGAAGCCGTGGACAAGGTGGATGCGGCCATGTGCCGCATTCGCGACGCCGGCAAGGTCAAGGCGCGCGACCGCATCGCCGTGCTGGCCGCCCTCAACCTCGCCTTCGACGCCGGCGAGCGGCCGGCGGCCGCCGCCGCAGCAGCAGCGACAACGCCGAGCGCGGCGCCGGCCAGCCATCCGCGCCTCGCGCAGCTGCTCGATCGGCTCGACCACGCGCTCGCAGACGACGGACGGCTGCTCTGAATCGTGACTGATCAAGGCAGTTGAGCTTCGCGCCTCGCTTGTCAAGCCGGACCCTCCAGCCCCCTCGAAACGCATGGGGCTTGCGCACCCCACGCGGCATGCATGCCCCTACAATCCCCCCGTGTCTGCAGTGCGTGCCGGGCTTTATATTTCCTTGAACCAATGCTCTCTGAGCTCGGGCTTGGAACAAACCTCGCGAGCGTGATCGTCTCGCGTCAGATGAACCCAACGCGGGGTTGACCTCGCCCACCTGAACCCCTGGTTCAGGATGCCGGTCCGGTGGCACTTGCAGACGCCTTTTTTCTCCCTAGGCTGTTGCTCCCTGGGTTCCGTTCGTCCGGACGGCACACAAGAAGAACAAAGAAGTCTCATAACAAAAGAAGAACCGGCGGCGGATGTCTCTCGAACCCCTCCTCATCGCGCAGCTCGTGCTGCTGGGTATCGGCACCGGCTTCCTGGCCGGGCTCCTGGGCATCGGTGGCGGGATGGTGATGGTGCCCTTCCTCACCTACATGCTCGGCGCCCGGGGCGTCGAGGCCGAGCTGGCCGTCAAGATGGCCATTGCCAGCTCCATGGCCACCATCATCTTCACCTCGGTCGCCAGCGTGCGCGCGCACCACAGGCGCGGCGCCGTGCGCTGGGACATCGCCCGCCGCCTCGCGCCCGGCATCGTGCTGGGAAGCCTGGTGGCCAGCCTGGGCGTGTTCGCCCTCCTCAAGGGCTCGTGGCTTGCGCTGTTCTTCGCGGCCTTCGTCGGCTTCTCGGCCACGCAGATGTTCATGGACAAGAAGCCCAAGCCCACGCGCCAGATGCCGGGTACGGGCGGGCAGCTCGCGGCCGGCGGTGCGATCGGATTCCTCTCCGGCCTGGTGGGCGCGGGGGGCGGCTTCATCAGCGTGCCCTTCATGACCTGGTGCAACGTCGCCATCCACAACGCCGTGGCCACGTCGGCGGCTCTGGGCTTTCCCATCGCGCTGGCCAACGTCGTCGGCTACGTCGTGAGCGGCCAGGCGGTGGAGAACCTGCCGGCCTACTCCTTCGGCTACATCTGGCTGCCGGCGCTGGTGGTCGTGGCGGCGGGCAGCGTGTTCACGGCGCCGCTGGGCGCACGCGCGGCGCACGCCTTGCCGGTCAAGCCGCTCAAGCGCGTCTTCGCCACGGTGCTGTACCTGCTGGCGGCCTACATGGCCTACAAGGGCCTCACGGCCTGAAGACCCTTCACGGCTTCTGAGCGCCCACGCGCGCCGCGAGTGAACGCAGCGCGCGCAGCACGCACTGCGGTTCGGTGCGCTGCGGAAAGTGCCCCGACCGCCACGCCATCACCTGCTCTCCCTGTGGGGACAGTCGCGCCAGCTCGCGCTGGTGCAGGCGCCGGCGCTCCACCGCCTGCGCGTCGGCCAGCCATCGGGGCGGCGCCTGCGCGCCGGTGACCACCACCAGCGGCACGGGCGGAAACGGCGGTGCCTGCCGCACCTCGCGCGCGGTCTCGGCCTGCCAGCGCAACTCGGCCTCCAGGTTGGCCCTGAAGCGCACCTTCGGCAGAGGGAACAGGCGGTCCAGCACCTGCACCAAGCGCGACTCGTGCCCGCGCCCGTGGTCCTGTTCCTCAGGATGCGTGGCCTCCAGCAAGGCCACCCCCGCCACCTGCTCGGGATATCGGCGCGCGAACAGGTGGGCATGCAGGCCGCCGAGCGAGTGGCCCACCAGCACGTAAGGCGGCTCCAGCGACAGCGCCGCCAGCGCCTCGCGCAGCACCGCGACCACACCGTCTCCGGTCTGCGCCGCGCGCGGCGGGTCGCTGCGCCCGAGGCCGAAGCGGTTCCAAGCGAACACGGTGCCGAACTGCTCGATGGCGGGATACAGGCCCTGCCAACCCTCCAGGCCGATGCCCGCGCCGTTGAAGAGGAGCCAGGTCGGGCGGCCTCGCCCGGAGCGCACGAACTCGAGGCGGCCGGCGCTCGTCGCAACGAACTGCCGCGGCGGCAGCGCGCCAGGCATCGTCTCAGGCCGCGCGACGCGAACGGCCCGAGTCCACCCGCAGCCTCTCAGGCGCCGCCGATGCCGACATTCACCTTGCCAGTGCCGGCGCAGTCGGGACATGGGCCTGCGTCGATGCGGCCACTGCCGCCGCAACGGGGGCACACGTCCTCGCCCGTGCCGGGCGTGCCCGGGGGCGCTTCGTCGCCCGGCGCCATGGGGGGCGTCGCGCGCGGGGCATCGACACCGGGCTTGCTGCCGTCCTGCGCGCCCGCGCGAACGGCGGGCGCCGCGAGGTCGAGCGTCGCACCCGGGTCTTCTTCACCGGCAACGGATTCGCCCGCGAGATCGACGGGCCGGCGGGGGGCTTCGGTCGGGGTCATGCAGGCATGCTAGGGAGCCGCCGCGGCCGCCTCGTGTAGGACGCTGCCGCGAGCGGGACGCGACGCAACGCTGCTGCCATGCACAATGCCCGCATGACCCCCGTTGTGATCCGCGCCGCGCTGCCCGGTGACGAAGCCGCCTGGCGCAGCCTCTGGCGCGGCTATTGCAGCTTCTACGGCACCGTGCTGCCCGAGGAGGTGACCACGCGCACCTGGACCCGCATCCTCGACCCGGACTCGGCCATCATGTGCGTGGTGGCCGAGGTCGAGCAGCAGGTGTATGGCTTCGCGCACTGCGTGGTACACGAGAACACCTGGGAGACGCAGCCCGTGTGCTACCTGGAGGACCTGTACGTGCTGCCCTCGGCGCGCGGGCGCGGCATCGGCACCGCGCTGCTGGAGTGGCTGCGCAATGCGATGCGCGCCGAAGGCTGGGCCCGCGTGTACTGGATGACGCAGGAGAACAACCTCGCGGCGCGGCGCCTCTACGACCGCTTCACGCAGGCGGACGACTTCGTGCGCTACATGATCCGGCAGCGCTGACGGCCGTCACGGCTTCTCAGGCGAACAGCCCCTTGTGCTGCTCGCGCAGCAGGTTCTTCTGCACCTTGCCCATGGTGTTGCGCGGCAGGTCGCCCACCACGAAGCAGCGCTTGGGGATCTTGAAGTTCGCCAGGCGGGTCTTGAGCTGCGCGATCACCTCCTCGCCATCGACTTTCGCGAGCGGCCGTGCAACCACCACCGCCACGCCCACTTCGCCGAAGTCCGGATGCGGCACGCCCACCACGGCGCTCTCGGCCACGCCGGGCAGCTCGTTGATGGCGCTTTCGATCTCCGCCGGATAGACGTTGTAGCCGCCGCTGATGATCAGGTCCTTGCTGCGCCCGACGATGGTGAGGTAGCCCTGCTCGTCGAAGCGGCCGACGTCGCCGGTCTTGAACCAGCCGTCGGCGGTGAACTCCTCACGGGTCTTCTCGGGCAGGCGCCAGTAGGCCGTGAAGACGTTCGGGCCGGTGACCTCGATGCCACCGATCTCGCCTGCCGGGGCCGGCGTGCCGTCGTCAAGATGCACGCGCACGCCCACGCCCGGCAACGGGAAGCCGACCGTTCCGGCGCGGCGCTCGCCCTGGGCGGCATCGTAGGGGTTGGAGGTGAGCATCAGCGTCTCGCTCATGCCGTATCGCTCCAGGATCGTATGCCCCGTGCGCTCGCGCCAGGCGACGAAGGTCTCGGGCAGCAGCGGCGCCGAGCCGGAAATGAACAGGCGCATGCGCCGCACCGCCTGCCGGCCCAGCGAGGGCTCGGCCAGCATGCGCACGTACAGCGTGGGCACGCCCATGAACACGGTGGCCTGCGACAGCCGCGCGATCGCCCGGCGCGGATCGAAGCGGTTCATCCAGATCATGCGGCTGCCGCTGATGAGGGCGCCGTGGATCGCGACGAAGAGGCCGTGCACATGGAAGATGGGCAGGGCGTGCAGCAGCACGTCGCCGCCCTCCTCGCCGGGCCGGCGCCAGCCCCAGTAGTCCTTGAGCACCCGCGCGTTGGACAGCAGGTTGCCGTGCGTGAGCATGGCGCCCTTGCTGCGCCCGGTCGTGCCGCTGGTGTAGAGGATGGCCGCCAGGTCCGAGGCCTCGCGCTGCGCCGGCGCGTGCTCGCTCTCGTGGTGCATGGCGCGTTCGAGCAGCGTGCCGCTGCGGTCCTCGCCCAGCGTGAACACATGGGGCGTTCCGCAGGCCTTGGCGATGGGCGCGACCCATGACAGGTTGCGCGGCGTGCACACCACCACCGCCGGTTCCGCGTTGCCGAGGAAGTACTCGATCTCGGCGGACTGGTAGGCGGTGTTGAGCGGCAGGAACACGTAGCCCGCGCGCAGCGTCGCCAGGTACAGCATCATGGCCTCGACCGACTTCTCCACCTGCACGGCCACGCGAGCCCCTTCGGGCAGGCCCAGCGAGGCGAGCAGGTTCGCCAGGCGCGCGGTGCCACGGTCCAGGTCGCGCCAGGTGAAGACCTGGCCCTCGTCGGTTTCGACGGCGACCGCGTCCAGGTTCTCGGGGAAGGCCTCGCGCAGGGCGACGAAGAGGTTCTGGTTCGAAAGGCTCATGGAAGCAGCTTGAAGTTCAGTCGAGCTTGGCGCCGGATGCCTTCACCACCGAGGCCCAGCGCTTGATTTCACTGTTGATGAGGGCGGCGAACTGCTGCTGGTCCAGGTTCGGCACCTCGGCCCCCTGGTTGCCCCACACGGCCTTGAGCTCCTCGCTGGCCAGGGCCTTGCGGATTTCCTCGATGGCGCGGGCCTGCGCCTCGGGCGGCGTGCCCTTGGGCGCCCACAGGCCGTACCAGGTGCTCACGGTGTAGTCGGGAAAACCCACCTCGGTGGCGGCGGGCACGTCCGGGAAGGCGGCCACGCGCTTGTTGCCGGACACCATCAGGGCCTTGATGCGACCGCCCTTGATGTGCGCTGCCGAAGAGCCCAGGCCGTCGAACATCATGTCCACCTGCCCACCCACCAGGTCGCGCAGCGCCGGGCCGGCGCCGGTGTACGGGATGTGCGTGATGAAGGTCTTGCTCTGCTGCTTGAACAGCTCGCCGGCCAGGTGGTGCGAGGTGCCCGTGCCGGCCGATCCGTAGTTGAAGCGCCCCGGCTTGCCGCGCACCTCGGCGAGGAAGGCCTTGAAGTCGGCCACGGGCATCTGGCGCGGGTTGACCACCAGCACCTGCGGCACGTTGGCCACCACCATCAGCGGCACGAAGTCGCGTTCCAGGTCGTAGTCCAGCCGCGCGTACATGGACGGCGCGATGGTGTGGTGCACCGCCCCCATGAAGAGGGTGTAGCCATCGGCGGGCGCCTTGGCCGCCAGGGAGGCGCCGACCGTGCCGCCGGCCCCGCCCCGGTTCTCCACCACCAGCGTGCGGCCGGTCTGCTTGGCGAATTGCGCGGCCAGCGGACGCGCGAAGGCGTCGGTGCCGCCGCCGGCCGGGAAGGGAACGATCAGGTTGACGGGCTTGGTGGGCCAGCCTGCGCCCGATGCGCCTTGCGCGCGCACGAGCGGCGCGAAGCCGGCCAGGGCGGCCGCCGCCCCGAGAGCACTGGTACGCAGCACGGCGCGGCGGGTGGGATGCGAATGCATGTCTTGTCTCCGTTATGGATGAGCAGAAAGCCGGAAGATAACCCGACGCGCGCCGGCCGCCATCGGGGCTTGTCCTCGCGCAGGGCTAAGCGTGCGCCACTCCTGCACGCCGTTGCGACCACACCCACAGGCCGATGCCCGCGAGCACCATGGGCACGCACAGCCACTGCCCCATGGTCATGCCCAGCGACAGCACGCCCAGGTGCGCGTCGGGCTCGCGGAAGTATTCGGCGATGAAGCGCAGCACGCCATAGCCGATGAGGAAGGCCGCCGAGACCTGCGCGCGCGGCCGCGGCTTGCGCGCGAAGAACCAGAGGATCACGAACAGCAGCAGGCCTTCCAGCAGGAACTGGTAGATCTGCGAGGGGTGGCGCGGCACCATGGAGCCGCTTTGCGGGAACACCATGCCCCAGGGCAGCGAGGGGTCGGCCGGGCGGCCCCAGAGCTCGCCGTTGATGAAGTTGCCGACGCGGCCGGCCGCCAGGCCCAGCGGCACGCAGGGCGCGATCAGGTCCATCACCTGCCAGAAAGGCTTGCCGCGCGAACGCGCGAACCACCACTGAGACACCAGCACGCCGATGAGGCCGCCGTGGAAACTCATGCCGCCGCGCCAGACGGCGAAGATCTCCAGCGGGTTCGCGGCGTAGTAGCCGGGCTTGTAGAACAGGCAATAGCCGAGCCGGCCCCCGACGATGACGCCCAGCACCCCGAAGAACAGCATGTCCTCCACGTCGCGCCGGCTCCAGGCGCCCGGGCCGCGCACCGAGGCATAGGGCTCGTGGTGCAGGCGCCGCACGGCCAGCAGGTAGAACAGCGCGAAGGCCACCACGTAGGTCAAGCCATACCAGTGGATGGCGATCGGCCCGATCTGCAGGGCCACCGGGTCGATCTGGGGATAGGTCAGCATGCGGGCTATTGTGCCGCCGCGCCTTGCCGCGCCGGGCCCCTGCCGCGCGCGGTGCGAGAATGTCGCGCCCGCCGCCTGCCGCCGCGGCGCGAACCCCTGAACCTCCCGAGAGACGTATGGACACCAAGCCGATCCAGATGCACTTGCGCAGCAGCCACATCACCGAAGGCAAGTCGCGCGCGCCGAACCGCTCCATGTACTACGGCATGGGCTACAAGGAATCCGATTTCGGCAAGCCCATGGTCGGCGTGGCCAACGGCCACAGCACCATCACCCCCTGCAACAGCGGCCTGCAGAAGCTGGCCGACGCGGCGGTGGCCGGCATCCAGGAAGCCGGCGGCAACCCGCAGGTCTTCGGCGTGCCCACCATCTCCGACGGCATGGCCATGGGCACCGAGGGCATGAAGTACAGCCTGGTCAGCCGCGAAGTCATCTCCGACTGCATCGAGACCTGCGTGCAGGGCCAGTGGATGGACGGCGTGGTCGTCATCGGCGGCTGCGACAAGAACATGCCCGGCGGCCTCATGGGCATGCTGCGCGCCAACGTGCCGGCCATCTACGTGTACGGCGGCACCATCCTGCCGGGCCAGTGGAAGGGCCAGGACCTGAACATCGTGAGCGTGTTCGAGGCCGTGGGCCAGAACGCCGCCGGCAAGATCGACGACGCCGAACTCAAGGCCATCGAGCAGCACGCCATCCCGGGCACCGGCTCCTGCGGTGGCATGTACACCGCCAACACCATGTCCTCGGCCTTCGAGGCGCTGGGCATCTCGCTGCCCTACTCGTCCACCATGGCCAACCCGCACGACGAGAAGATGAACTCCGCCAAGGAGTCGGCCCGCGTGCTGCTGGAGGCCATCCGCAAGGACATCAAGCCGCGCGACATCGTCACGCGCAAGTCCATCGAGAACGCCGTGGCCGTGATCATGGCCACGGGCGGCTCCACCAACGCGGTGCTGCACTTCCTGGCCATCGCCCACGCCGCCGAGGTGGAGTGGACCATCGACGACTTCGAGCGCATCCGCCAGCGCACGCCGGTGCTGTGCGACCTCAAGCCCAGCGGCAAGCACCTGGCGGTGGACCTGCACCGCGCCGGCGGCATCCCGCAGGTCATGAAGATCCTGCTCTCGGCCGGCCTGCTGCACGGCGACTGCCTCACCATCACCGGCAAGACCATTGCCGAAGTGCTCGCCGACGTGCCCGCGCAGCCGCGCGCCGACCAGGACGTGATCCGTCCCATCGACAAGCCCATGTACGCGCAGGGCCACCTGGCCATCCTCAAGGGCAACCTCTCGCCCGAGGGCGCGGTCGCCAAGATCACCGGCCTGGCCAACCCCGTCATCACCGGCCCGGCCCGGGTGTTCGAGGACGAGCAGTCGGCGCTGCAGGCCATCCTGGACGGTCGCATCCAGGCCGGCGACGTCATGGTGCTGCGCTACCTGGGCCCCAAGGGCGGCCCCGGCATGCCCGAGATGCTGGCACCCACCGGCGCGCTCATCGGCGCCGGGCTGGGTGAGAGCGTGGGCCTCATCACCGACGGGCGCTTCTCCGGCGGGACCTGGGGCATGGTGGTGGGCCACGTGGCGCCCGAGGCCGCGGTGGGCGGCACCATCGCGCTGGTGCACGAGGGCGATTCGGTCACCATCGACGCGCACCGCCTGCTGCTGCAGCTGAACGTGCCCGAGGACGAGCTTGCCCGCCGCCGCGCCGCGTGGAAGGCGCCCGCACCGCGCTACACGCGCGGCGTGCAAGCCAAGTTCGCCTTCAATGCCTCCAGCGCCAGCAAGGGCGCCGTGCTCGACGCCTTTTGACGCGAGGCCCGGGCGCCGTCCTACGCGGCGGCCCGGGCGCGCTGCCTAGCATGAGGCGGCACCGGAGGCCCTCATGAACACCCTGTCCGTCTGGCGCGGCATCGCGCCCTCGCCCGGCTTTGCCATGCTGTCGGCCGACATCTCCACCGATGTCCTCATCATCGGTGGCGGCATCACCGGCGTCACGCTGGCCTGGCTGCTGGCGCGGCAGGGGCGCCAGGTCACGCTGCTGGAGGCGCATGAGATCGGCAGCGGCACCACGGGCAACTCCACCGGCAACCTCTACGAGACGCTCTCGCACGGCCTGCACGACGTGAGTTCGCGCTGGGGCAAGGACGTGGCCCGGCAGGTCGTCGCTGAGCGCCGCGCGGCGCTGCAGTTCATCCAGGAACAGGCCCAGGATGCCCCCGGCGCGGCCTTCCGCCGCTGCCCCCTGGTGCTCTACGCGCTGGCCGACAAGCAGCAGTCGCTGGTGGACCAGGAGTTCGAGGCCTTGTCGGCCGCCGGCTGCGCCGTCCAGCGCGGCCCGGTTCCCGCCGCGCTGCCCGCCGCTGCCGGCCCGGCCGTGATCCTTGCGGACCAGGCGCAGTTCCAGCCGCAGGCGTATCTGGTTCACCTGGCGCAGGAAGCCGCGCGAGCCGGCGCGCGCATCCACGAGCACAGCCGCGTGCTGGACATCAATGCCAGGACGCGCATCGTCGACACCGCCACCGGCGCGGTGAATGCGCGCGAGATCGTCATGGCCACGCACACGCCCAAGGGCATCCGCCTGGTGCATGCCGAGATGCCGGTGTACCGCGAGTACGCGGTGGCGCTGCCCTTCGTGGACGGCGCCCGCGACCCGGGGCCGGGCATCTTCTGGGCCAAGGGCGAGGAGGGCCTGTCGATGCGCACCCTGGAGCAGCCGGACGGGCGCAGGTTCCTGATCTGCGTCGGCCAGGAGCATCCGCCCGGGGCCCACAACGCCAAGGCGGCGCTGATGGCGGTGGAAGCGGCGGCGCAGCGCCATTTCGGCGACGCCGAGCCGGCCTACCGCTGGTCGGCCCAGCACTACAAGGGCGCTGACGGACTGCCCTACATCGGCCGCGATGCCTCGGGCTGCCTGGTCGCCACCGGCTTCGCCACCGACGGCCTCACCTGGGGCACGGTCGCCGCTCGGCTGCTCGCCGAGGAAGTGGCCGACCGCAGCCCGCCCTTCGCCGCGCTGTGCAAGCCCACGCGCCTGTCGCCCATCAAGGGCGCGCGGACCATCCTGGAGGAAGCCACCGTCACCGCCCGCTCGCTGGTCAAGGACTACCTCACCCACCGGCAGGAGGAAAAACTCTCCAGCCTCGCGCCGGGCGACAGCGCGGTGGTCGATTCCGAAGGCGAGAGCTGCGCCGCCTGGCGTTCACCGCAGGGCGAACTGTTCGCGGTCTCGTCCGTGTGCACGCACATGGGCTGCAAGGTGCACTGGAACAGCGTGGAGACGAGCTGGGACTGCCCCTGCCACGGCAGCCGCTTCCGGCCGGACGGCACGGTCATCGAAGGGCCGGCGCTCAGGCCGCTGGCCCGCCGTCACCCGAGGTCGCTGGAGCCCTGAAGCGTCGCCGCTTCAGAGCACGGTGTTGCGGCCGTTGTTGCGCGCGATGATCTTGCGCATGCGCGCGATGCGGCGCGACTCCTCGCGCTCGGCCACGCGCTTCTTGGTGATGCCGGTGAGGTCGCAGAACGCCCACCAGAACGACACCAGCGGGAAAGGCAGCATGACGCCCCACCAGGGCCAGTCGGCCACGGGTGCGACGCCCAGCAGTTTGAGCGCGACGAGCAGCAGCCCGAGCCCCAGCAGATACATAGGTGGTTCCCCTCGAATCAGGGCGGTGTCGGTGCCTCTTGGGGGCCGCAGTCAACCGCCATCACTACAATTGCGTTGGCTGACTGTAAACCAACCCAAGAGGAAGACTGCATGAAACGCGCTGTGTTCGTCCTGTTCGCCGCCGCCGCTGTTGCGGGCCCGGCACTGGCGGATCAAGCCCTGGCCACCGCCAAGAACTGCATGGCCTGCCATGCAGTGGACAAGAAGCTGGTGGGGCCGTCCTTCAAGGACATCTCGGCCAAGTACGCCGCCGACTCGGGCGCCGCGGACAAGCTGGCCGTCAAGATCATCAAGGGCGGCTCGGGCGTCTGGGGCCCGGTGCCCATGCCCGCCAACGCGCAGGTCAGCGAGGCGGAAGCCAAGAAGCTCGCCGCCTGGGTCATGAGCCAGAAGTAATCCGGGCCTTCGCGCCCCCTGCCGGAAAGGCCGCTGCACGCGGCCTTTTCCTTTCTTGCAGCCGCGGGCTCTTGATAAAGTCGCAGGCCCGTCGCAAGCAGGGTCCGCGTCCCCTCCCCTGTTTCCACCCCATCCACGAGAAGGCCGCCATGCCCCGTACCGTTCACTGCATCAAGCTCGGCAAGGAAGCCGAAGGCCTGGACCTGCCGCCCTACCCGGGCGAGCTGGGCAAGCGCATCTATGACAACGTGAGCAAGCAGGCCTGGGCCGACTGGCTCAAGCACCAGACCATGCTGGTCAACGAGAACCGTCTCAACCTGGCCGACCAGCGCGCCCGCGAGTACCTCAAGCGCCAGATGGAGAGCCACTTCTTCGGCTCCGGCGCCGACCAGGCGGCCGGCTACGTGCCGCCCAGCGCCACCTCCTGATGCAGGCAAGGCGCGCCCCGCGCGCATGAGCGCACCCATCGGCGGACTGCGGGTCGCCCTGTTCCTCACCGGCACCGGGACACCGCGCGACCTTCTCGAGACCTGGCAGGCCTGGCAGCAGGACGCCCCGGAGGCGGCGCGGCTGCACCTGCTGGCCATCGAGCCCTGGCCGAAACCCGCCGCCGAGTGGCTCCCCGACCTTCCGCCCGCACTGTCCGCGCTCGGCGCCCGGCTCGGCGAGGCCTGGTGGGGACTGGTGCCTGGCCTGCACCGCATGGCCTTCGAGCGTGGGCGCGTCACCGTCTCTGTCTTCGTCGGCCCGGCGCAGGACGCCCTGCGCGAGCTCGCGTTCACGGCCGACGAGGTCCACCTCGGCGCCGCGGGTGCGGCCGTTCCCCGCGACGCCGCGGCCTTGCGGCCCGTGGCGCGACTGTGCCGCCGGGGCACGGTGCTGCGGGCCAGCGACGCGGACGAGTCCCTGCGCCATGGCCTCGCGAGCGCCGGCTTCGTCATCCGCCACGACCGGGGCGAAAGCCTGGAGGCGATCTATGCCCCGGCCTGGACGCCCAGGGTGCGACGAGGCGACGCACGGCGAGGCAACGAGCGACACGGTTCCGAGCACGCGGTGGTCGTCGGCGGCGGGCTGGCCGGCGCGGCCGTGGCCTCGTCGCTGGCGCGGCGTGGCTGGCGCGTGCAGGTGATCGACGCCGCCGCGCATCCCGCCTCCGGCGCCTCGGCCTTGCCCGCGGGGCTGCTCGCGCCGCATGTCTCGCCGGACGACAACCTGCTGTCCCGCCTGTCGCGCGCGGGCCTGCGGCTCACGCGCGCTGAAGCGCAGGCCTTGCTGCGGCCAGGCGTGGACTGGGACGGCCAAGGCACGCTGGAGCACCGCATCAAGCCCGCCAGCCGGCGCAAGGAGCGCGACGCCCCACCCGCCGACGCACTCGAATCGCTGCTGCAGCGCCGTCCCGCCGTCGGTTTCGCCGACGACTGGAGTTGTGCCGCCGGCGCCCGGCACAAGCAGGAGGCCCTGCTGCCCGGGAACGCCGCCGCCCTGTGGCACGCCCGCGCGGCCTGGATCCGACCCGGCGCGCTCGTGCGGGCCTGGCTGGACCAGCCCGGTATCGCGTGGCGCGGTGGCCTGCAGGTGCAGCGAATCGAGCATGACGCCGGTACGTGGCACCTCTTCGATTCGAACGGGCGCGCACTGGCCGACGCGCCGCTGCTCGTCGTTGCCGCCGCGCTGGGCTCGGCACCGCTGCTGGACCATCGGCTCCTGCTGCATCCGGTGCGCGGCCAGGTGTCCTGGGCGCCGCACCGTCCCGGGCAGCGCCTGCCGGCCCGGCCGGTGAACGGCAACGGCCACTTCCTGCCGGCCGTGCCCCTGGATGGGGGCATGGCCTGGATGAGCGGCTCCAGCTACGGCCGCGGCGAGCGCGAGCTGCAGCCACGCGAGGCCGACCACCAGGCCAACTTCGAGCGCATTCGCACGCTGCTGCCCGCCGTTGCGGACCAGCTCGCGCCCGAGTTCGCCGCCGGCCGCGTGCAGGCCTGGACGGGCGTGCGCTGCGCGAGCGGCGACCGCCGGCCGCTGGTGGGCGAGATCGCACCCGGTCTGTGGGTGAGCACGGCCATGGGCTCGCGCGGCCTGACCTTCGCCGCGCTGTGCGCCGAACTCATCGCCTCCCGGCTGCACGAGGAGCCGCTGCCGCTGCCGCTCTCGCTGGCCATGGCGCTGGACGCGCATCGCTGAGCGGGTAAGCAAGCGCTGCACGCCCCCCAGCAGCGCGGGCTGGTGCATACACTGGCCACCCCTGTCCGCCGCCCAGCGCCTTGATCGCCCTCGACTTCACCCTCGGCCTCATCGCCCTCATCGCCGGCGCCGAACTCCTGGTGCGCGGCGCCTCGAAGCTGGCCCTGTCCTTCGGCATCTCGCCCCTGGTGGTGGGCCTCACGGTGGTGGCCTTCGGCACCAGCGCACCGGAAGTCGCCGTGTCCATCCGCTCGGCCTATGCGGGCCAGGTGGACATCGCCATGGGCAACGTGGTGGGCTCCAACATCTTCAACGTGCTCTTCATCCTGGGCGTGGCTGCGCTGATCTCGCCGCTGCTGGTCGCACGCCAGCTGATCCGGCAGGAGGTGCCGATCATGCTCGGCTGCTTCGTGCTGCTCTACCTCTTCGCGCTGGACGGGAAGATCAGCCGCTTCGACGGCTTCGCCGGCGTGCTGCTGCTGGGCCTGTACAACGTGTTCCTCATCCTGCAAAGCCGCCGGGAACAGCAGCGCAACGGCGACGAGAGCCCGCCGGCCAAGGACGGCTGGGATTCGAAGCTCTGGGTGCAGCTCCTGCTCATCGCGGCGGGCCTGGCGCTGCTGGTGTTCGGCGCGCGCGCGCTGGTCGACGCGGCCGTGGCGCTGGCCCGCCTCTTCGGGCTGAGCGAGCTGGTGATCGGCCTGACCATCATCGCGGCGGGCACCTCATTGCCTGAAGTCGCCGCATCCGTCCTCGCCGCCATTCGCGGCCAGCGCGACATTGCCGTGGGCAACGTGGTGGGCAGCAACATCTTCAACGTGCTGGGCGTCCTGGGGGTCTCGTCCCTGGTCGCACCCGAGGCGCTGCCGGTGGCGCCGGCCATGCTCAACGCCGACCTGCCGGTGCTGATCGGCATCGGCATCGCCTGCCTGCCCATCTTCTTCACGGGCAATGTCATCGCGCGCTGGGAGGGCGCGCTGTTCCTGGCGTTCTACGTTGCCTACACGGCCTATGTCCTCATGGCGGCACAGCAGCGGGAGGCGGCCTCGGCCTTCGGTTTCGCCATGGGTGCCTTCGTCGCGCCGCTGACGGTCGTGACGCTGCTGGTGGTCGGCTGGCGCGAATACGTGCAGCGACGCGCGCGCAAGGCCCGCAAGTAGGCGGTCGCGAGGCTCATATGCCCTGCGCCATATAACGCCCAGAGAAAAAGTTAGTTTGGAATCCGAAGGCGGGCCTCTAGAGTGCCCGCATGTACCAGTACACCGAGTTCGACCGGGAGTTCGTGCGCGCGCGGGCGGCCCAGTACCGCGACCAGCTCGAGCGCTTCCAGCGCGGCGAGTTGGGCGAAGACGAGTTCCGCCCCCTGCGCCTGCAAAACGGCTGGTATATCCAGCGCTACGCACCCATGCTGCGCGTTGCCGTGCCCTACGGCGAAATCTCCAGCGCCCAGCTGCGCGTGCTGGCCCGCATCGCGCGTGAGTACGACCAGCCCAGCGCCGAGCTCTTCGCCGAGGCGCGCGAGAAACAGGACGCGCTCGGCCCCGTGCCTTTGCCCGGCGGCGGCTCGGTGCACTCGCGCCTGACCGTCGGCTACGGCCACTTCACCACCCGCCAGAACGTCCAGTTCAACTGGATCCCGCTGGACAAGAGTGCCGACGTCATGGAGCTGCTGGCCAGCGTGGACATGCACGGCATCCAGACCAGCGGCAACTGCATCCGCAACATCACCACCGACGCGCTGGCCGGCATCGCGCCGGACGACGTCGCCGACCCGCGCCCTTTCTGCGAGATCCTGCGTCAGTGGAGCACGCTGCATCCCGAGTTCGCCTTCCTGCCGCGCAAGTTCAAGATCGCCGTCTCCGGGTCTCGCGAGGACCGCGCGGCCACCTACTGGCACGACGTGGGCCTGCACCTCGTGCGCGACCCCGAGGACAGGCTGGGCTTTCGCGTGCTGGTGGGCGGCGGCATGGGTCGCACGCCCGTCACCGCCACTGTCGTGCGCGAGTTCCTGCCCTGGGACCAGGTGCTCAACTACCTGGAAGCCGTGGTGCGCGTCTACAACCGCTGGGGCCGGCGCGACAACATGTACAAGGCCCGCATCAAGATCCTGGTCAAGGCCGAGGGCCAGCGCTACATCGCCGAGGTGGAGGCCGAGTACCGCGCCATCACCGAGCAGGACGGCGCCCCGCACACCATCACGCCGGCCGAACTCGACCGCGTGTCCGCCAGCTTCCTCGCGCCGCGCATCTCGCAGGGCAACGCCCTGCCCGCGCCGGACGGTGAAGGCCAGGTGGACCTGGAGCCGGCCTACCAGCGCTGGCTGCAGTCCAACGTCACCCGCCACCGCGACCCGCATCTGCGCGCCGTCACGCTGTCCTTCAAGCGCCTGGGCCAGGCGCCCGGCGACGCCACGGGCGAGCAGCTCGACGCCGCCGCCGAGCTGGCCGAGCGCTTCTCCGCCGGCGAGGCGCGCGTCACCCATGACCAGAACCTGCTGCTGCCCTGGGTCCGCGCCCGCGACCTGCCGGCGCTGTGGCACGCCGCGCGCAAGGTGGGCCTGGCCAAGGCCAACATCGGCCTGCTGTCGGACATGATCGCCTGCCCCGGCGGCGACTTCTGCGCCCTGGCCAATGCCCGTTCGCTGCCCATCGCCGAGGCCATCACCCAGCGCTACCAGGACCTGGACGAGCTCCACGACATCGGGCCCATCGACCTGCACATCAGCGGCTGCATCAACTCCTGCGGCCACCACCACAGCGGCCACATCGGCATCCTCGGCGTCGACAAGGACGGCAAGGAGTGGTACCAGGTCACCCTGGGCGGCTCGGACGGCTCGCGCCTGTCGGGCGCGCCCGGTGCGGGCAAGGTGGTCGGCCCCTCCTTCTCCGCGGCCGAAGTGCCCGAGGTGATCGAGGCCGTGCTGGACACCTACCGCGCCCAGCGCCGCAGCAGCGGCGAGCGCGCGGAAACCTTCGTCGAAACCCTGCGCCGCGTCGGCCTGGAGCCGTTCAAGACGGCCGCCAACGGCGCGCGCTTCGCGGCCCGGGAGGTGGCGTGATGAACCGCACCCTCGAACTCCTGGGCGGCGCCCAGCACGAGGCGCAGCCTGCCGACGCCCAGGTGCTCGTCCTTGCCAACGACGCGGACCCGCTCACCGCGCCGCTGGACGGCATCACCCGCATCGACCTGCACTTCCCCAAGTTCAGCGACGGCCGCGCCTACAGCCAGGCCGCCATGCTGCGCCGCCGCCGCGGCTTCACCGGTGACATCCGCGCCACCGGCGACGTGCTGGTGGACCAGCTGGTGCAGATGCAGCGCACGGGCTTTACCAGCGCCGTGTTGCGCTCCGACCAGGACCTGAGCCACGTGGAACCGCAATTCGCACGCTTTCCTGGCTACTACCAGGGCGACACGCAGCAAGCCATGCCGCTGTTCCGGAAGGCCGCGTGATGAGCGCCACCCACCTGCATGCCCGGCCCAGCGCCGGCTTCGATACCCGCCTGGCCGAAACGCAGGCCCTGCTGCGCCGCGCGGCCGCCGAATTCGCCCCGCTCACGCAGGCCTCCAGCCTGGGCGCCGAGGACGTGGTGATCACGCACCTGATCAACGCGCTCGGCCTGGACATCCCGGTTTTCGTGCTGGACACCGGCATGCTGCACGCCGAGACGCTGGCCCTGCTGGAACGCACCCGCGCCAGCTCGAACGTGCCGGTGCGCGTATTCCAGCCGCGCGAGGAAGCCACCATCGCCTTCGTGGCCCGCGAGGGCCAGGACGCCATGTACCGCAGCCTCGCGTTGCGCAAGGCCTGCTGCCAAATCCGCAAGATGGAGCCGCTCGCCCGCGCCCTGGACGGCCAGCGCGCCTGGATCACCGGCCTGCGGCGCGAGCAGTCGGCCACGCGCGCCGAGGTGCCGCTCATCGACACCAGCGAGGCGCGCACCAAGTTCAACCCCTTGGCCGACTGGACCTGGGGCGACGTGTGGCACTACATCGCCACGCGCGGCGTGGACTACAACCCGCTGCACGACCAGTTCTATCCCAGCATCGGCTGCGCGCCCTGCACCCGGGCCATCAGCCTGGGCGAGGACTTCCGCGCCGGCAGGTGGTGGTGGGAGGACGAGGCCGCCAAGGAATGCGGCTTGCACGTGAAGAAGACGACGGAGGACACCCCGGCATGAACGCACGCACCGAACCGCGCTATCTCGAGCGCCTGAGCAACCGCCACCTCGACGCGCTGGAGGAGGAAGCCATCTTCGTGTTGCGCGAGGTCGCCGCTGCCTTCGAGCGGCCCACCCTGCTCTTCTCCGGCGGCAAGGATTCGCTGGTGCTGCTGCGCTGCGTCGAGAAGGCCTTCGGCCGTGGCCGGCTGCCCTACCCGCTGCTGATGATCGACACGGGCCACAACTTCCCGGAAGTCACCGCCTTCCGTGACCAGCGCGCGCAGGAGCTGGGCGCCGAACTCATCGTGCGCAGCGTGGAAGACTCCATGAAGCGCGGCACGGTGCGGCTCGCGCGGCCCGACGAGTCGCGCAACGCGCACCAGTCGGTCACGCTGCTGGAGGCCATCGAGGAGTTCCGCTTCGACGCGCTGATCGGCGGTGCCCGCCGCGACGAGGAGAAGGCCCGCGCCAAGGAGCGCATCTTTTCCCACCGCGACGGCTTCGGCCAGTGGCAGCCCAAGGACCAGCGCCCGGAGCTGTGGACCCTGTTCAACACGCGCCTGCAACCCGGCGAGCATTTCCGCGTCTTCCCCATCTCCAACTGGACCGAGCTGGACGTGTGGCAATACATCGAGCGCGAGCAGATCGCGCTGCCCGCCCTCTACTACGCGCATCAGCGCCAGGTGGTGGAGCGCCGCGGCCTGCTCGTTCCCGTGACCGAGCTCACCCCGCCGCGCGAGGGCGAGGCCGTGGTCACGCGCACGGTGCGCTTTCGCACCGTGGGCGACATCACCTGCACCTGCCCGGTGGAAAGCCCCGCTGCCGACGCCTCGGCCGTCGTGCTCGAAACCCTGGCCGCCGAAGTGAGCGAACGCGGCGCCACCCGCATGGACGACAAGACCTCCGACGCCTCCATGGAAAAGCGCAAGAAGGACGGATATTTCTGATGACCGCCGCCCCCCAGACCCTCTCCGCCCCCGTGCAGGCGCCGCCGCACGGCGACCATGAAGCCGCCCTGCGCTTCATCACCTGCGGCAGCGTGGACGACGGCAAGAGCACCCTCATCGGCCGCCTGCTGGTGGACAGCCGTGCCGTGCTCCAGGACCAGCTCGCCAGCGTCTCGCGCTCGGGGCAGGCGGACCTGGCGCTGCTCACCGACGGCCTGTCGGCCGAGCGGGAACAGGGCATCACCATCGACGTGGCCTACCGCTACTTCGCCACGCCCGCGCGCAAGTTCATCATCGGCGACGCACCCGGCCATGAGCAGTACACGCGCAACATGGTCACCGCCGCCTCCAGCGCCGACGCGGCCGTGGTGCTGGTGGACGCCACCAAGCTCGACTGGTGCAGCCCCCAGCTGGAGCTGCTCGCGCAGACGCGCCGCCACACGCTGCTGGTGAACCTGCTGCGCGTGCCGGCCATCGTGTTCACGGTCAACAAGCTCGACGCGGTGGACGACCCCGCCCTCGCCTTCGCGCACATCCGCGCGGCCCTGCAGCGCTTCGCGCTCGCGGCCGGTGTCGGCGTGCGGGCCATCGTGCCCATCTCCGCGCTCAAGGGTCACAACGTCGCCACCGCGCAGCCCGGCTGGTGCGACTACCACGGCCCTTCCCTGCTGCAGCTGCTCGAATCCCTGGACGTCACCCCTGCCCCCGACCAGGCCGAATTCGCCTTCCCGGTGCAGTGGGTGGAGAAGTTCCATGACCGCGCCGACACCGCGCAGGGCCGCCGTGTCTTCTGGGGCCGCGTGGCCTCGGGCCAGGCCCGCGTCGGCCAGCCGGTGCGCGTGATGCCCAGCGGCCAGACGGCCCTGGTGGCCCAGGTGCTGGACCACGTGCGCCACGCGCGGGACATTCCCGCCGGCCACAGCGCCGGCCTGGTCCTGGACCGGGAGGTGGACGTCTCGCGCGGCGACTGGCTGCTCGCCCCCGAATCGGCCGAGCCCTCGCGCGAACTCACCGCCACCGTCGCCTGGCTGGACGACGAGCCCCTGGTACCTGGCCGCGCCTACTGGGCGCTGCACGGCCACCGCTGGGTCAAGGCCAAGGTCAAGCGGGTGCTGCACCGCCTGGACATCCACACCCTCTCCCAAGCCGAGGCCGCGCAGCTGGAGGCCAACGCCATCGGCCGCGTGGAACTCGCCCTCCAGGAGCCCCTGGCCACGCAGCCCTATGCCCGCTCGCGCGTGCTCGGCTCGCTGGTCCTGGTGGACACTGCCACGCACCGCACGGCCGGCGCGGTGCTGGTGGACTGAGTTCACCCCTCCCCGGACCATGGCCGGGCTGCCCCGGCCTTTTTTGCGTTTTCACCCGCCTAGAATTACGGGTTTCCCCGTCTTCACCGCCATGACCCACGTCGTCTCCGAATCCTGTATCCGCTGCAAGTACACCGACTGCGTCGACGTCTGCCCCGTGGACTGCTTCCGCGAGGGACCGAACATGCTGGTGATCGACCCGGACGAATGCATCGACTGCGCGGTGTGCATCCCCGAATGCCCCGTCAACGCCATCTACGCCGAGGAAGACCTCCCGGCCGACCAGCTCGCCTTCGTCAAGCTCAACGCGGACCTGTCCCGCGACCCCAGCTGGAAGAGCATCACCAAGCGCAAGCCCGCGCTGCCGGATGCCGATGAGTGGAAGGACAAGCCGGGCAAGATCTCCGAGCTGGTCCGCTGACGCGCGCATCGTCTCCCCCGGCATGAGCCCCGAACTCGGCGAGCAGCTGCGCGGCACGGTGGCCGCGCAGGACCGTGCGACCGAAACCGATGCGGTCATCATCGGCGCCGGTCCCGTCGGGCTGTTCCAGGTGTTCGAGCTGGGCCTGCTGGAGATCAAGGCCCACGTCATCGACGCCCTGCCGCACCCCGGCGGCCAGTGCATCGAGCTCTACCCCGACAAGCCCATCTACGACATTCCGGCCGTCCCGGTGTGCACGGGCCAGGAACTCACAACCAACCTCCTCAAGCAGATCGAGCCCTTCGGCGCCACCTTCCACCTGGGCCAGGAAGTCACCACCGTGCGCCGCGAGGCCGATGGCCGCTTCTTCATCGAGACCAGCAAGGGCACGCGCTTTCTCTCGCGCACGGTCTTCATCGCCGCGGGCGTCGGCGCCTTCCAGCCGAGGGCCTTGAAGGTCGAGGGCATCGACGCCTTCGAGGGCCGCCAGCTGTTCTACCGCGTGCGCAAGCCCGCCGACTTCGCGGGCAGGAACCTCGTGATCCTGGGCGGTGGCGACTCCGCGCTGGACTGGGCGCTGCACTTCGCGGGCGAAGGCCCGCACCGCGCCGAAAGCGTCATCCTCGTGCACCGCCGCGACGGCTTCCAGGCCGCGCCGGCCTCCATCGCCCGCATGCGCGAGCTGTGCGATCGGCAGGAGATGCAGTTCATCGTCGGGCAGGTCACCGGCTACGAAGAACGCGAGGGGCGCCTCACAGGCCTGAAGGTCACCGGCGGCGATGCCGTCACCCGCGTGGTCCCGCTCGACGTGCTGCTGGTCTTCTTCGGCCTCTCGCCCAAGCTCGGCCCCATCGCCGACTGGGGCCTGGACATCGAGCGCAAGCAGCTCGTCGTGGACACCGAGAAGTTCTCCACCAGCGTGCCGGGCATCTTCGCCGTGGGCGACATCAACACCTACCCGGGCAAGAAGAAGCTGATCCTCTGCGGCTTCCACGAATGCGCCCTCGCCGCCTTCGGCGCCGCGCCCATCGTCTTCCCGGAAAAAGGCAAGGTGCCGCTGCAGTACACCACCACGTCCACCCGGCTGCACAAGGTGCTGGGCGTGGACACGCCGGTCTTCGATTGAGGTCTCGCGCGCCGCTCGCAAGCGCCTCTGCATTTTTCTACGCCCCTCCACGGAAGAGCCAATTTTCCAGCCTATAATCTGAGGCTTGTTCCCCGATAGCTCAGTCGGTAGAGCGCCGGACTGTTAATCCGTAGGTCCCTGGTTCGAGCCCAGGTCGGGGAGCCATAAGTTACTGATCTGCCAGTGTTTTTTCTCGGACTCCGCTAGTCCGCCGGTTTTCGGCACATAACGGAGCACGAAATGAGCATTGAGCACACCCACCCCGCTGCGGGGGCGATTCCCGACGCCCCCGCAGCCTCTTCTCTCGCGCAGCGCCTCAAAGCGCTTTCTGCGCGGCCGCAGTCTCTGACTGCGCGCGAGCTCATCGACCGGTACATGGCTGCCTACGCGGGCGCGGACACCACACGCGCGCAACGGCTGTCCGCCTGGTCTACCTTGATCGGTGAGTTCACCCTCGAGCAAATCGACAGCGATGTCATGTATGCCGGACGCGCCGAGCTCTCCCAGCAGCCCGCTCTTGTCTACTTGGGCCTCGATCACCAAGGGCGGCAAATCTTTCGCGCCAAAGGGCGAAAACAGGAAAAGACCCCCGCGACGGTGAACCGCTACATGGTTGCCATGGCCGCGGTGTTCACCTGGGCGATCGAGCAGCGCCTGGCCCCCCGCGGCTGGGTCCACCCATGCCGCGGCATCAAGCGACTGCCAGAGCCAGACGGGCGCGTGCGGTACTTGGACGATGCGGAGAGGATTCGGCTGTTCGAAGCCTGCCGTGCCTCTCAATACCCGCGGCTTTACGCCCTAGCGCTCATGGCCATGCTCACCGGCGCACGCAAGGGTGAACTGCTCGGACTCAAATGGCGGCAGGTGGACCTCGATGCCGGCGTGGCCACTCTCGCCAGGACGAAGAACGGCGACCGTCGCACGTTAGTACTACTACCGGAGCTCGTGGACGTGCTGCGCCCATTCGCAGGCGACCGCGACCGCCATCTCTTTGGGTCGGTCGCCTCGAAGCACCAGAAGCCAGCTTCCGTTGACTCCGCTTGGAGGGATGCGGTGGCGCGAGCAAAGATCCGTGACTTTCGCTTTCACGACCTGCGGCACTGCTGCGCCTCTTACCTAGCCCAGGCGGGAACGCCCCTGAACGTGATTGCGGAGGTCCTCGGGCATCGCAAGCTGGACATGACACGCCGCTATGCACATCTGACCACCCAGACCAAAGCAGCAGCGATGAGGACGGCCTTGTCCGGCATCGGCTGCTAGACGAGCACGCATGCCCTCTGCCGCAGTTGAGACGAATCCTCTTGCTGGCCGCGTCTTCGAGGGCGAGGCGGCTGCAGTCCTGGCCACACTGCGGCGTTCTAAGAACAAGACCGTCGTCGAGGGGTGCCAGAGGGAGCTCCGGGCACTGAGCGCCGCCGCGGATTTTTACGATCTTTGGGGCGAGGCGCACCAGGAGCTTAGTCTCGGCCGGATGACCGAGCACCGGCGTCGCGAAGCCGAAGTTGACCTGCTGCTGGACGCCGTCATCGACGTGGCCACGTCCTTCCCGCAGGATCATTGGCGCAAGACCATGGCGACGCGGTTCTTTCAGCTTCTCGCCGAATGTGCTCGCTGCATGTTGGCCGCCACCCAGCAGTTTCATCCGGTGATGTTCAGAGAACTGATCAATGAGGGCTGGCGCGCACTAGGCCGCGCAGAAGAACTCGGTTGGGCTCTCGAGCAGTCGCACGAGTCGGGCGCACGAGGTGGCGGCGAGGGTGTCAGAAGAACCACCAGCGAGCTCAGAGCCGCACTGCTCGAAGGCACGGCGGTCGGCACCATTGAGGAACTCGCCCAAAGGTACGAGATGAGCACGCGAAACGTCAGCTTCGCCAAGGCCTGGGCTCGCCGGCGTCAACCAATTTAGAAGGCCCTTCTTTCCTTCTCAGGACAACACGAACGGACTGAAATCTCCACTACGGGGTTCGGGAGAAACACCGGTAGATCAGGAGTTTTCAAATGACCAAGAAAAAGGAGGATCCGACGTGGGATCCGGTCATGGGGGCAGAATTTCACCCCCTGCGAGCACTGTGGGAGGGCGCCAATCCACCCTACCCGTCCGAGCAATCTGCGCGCTGGGCCATTCGCCAACTGCAACGACGGCTGGCCGACGTCGGTGCCTTGGGTTTGCACCGGGGCATGCTGTTCATCCACATGCCTAAGCTCGTACAGGTTGCACGCGAGCACGCGATCGAGCAAGCGACAAAGCGCTGCGTGAAGAAGGATCGCTTGTGAGCGGCGGTCTCGTCAATCCTGTTTTCGCTGCCGCGTCGCTCGAAGGCGGGAGGTCGCTCGTGCCGGCTGTGTCGTCAACGTTCGTCCTGCCGATGGGTCGTCGCTGCACCTTGAGCAAGAGGCAGGCGCGTCGTGCGGTTTCGACCGTCCAAGACAGTGGTGAGAATCAGCAAGCTCCCAAGGCCCGCCCGAAGGAGGATTGCCTGTGAGCGGTCGTCACGTTGGCATTGTTTTCACCTCGTCCTCGCACGCCGGCAGCGAGCTTCTTGTACTTGCCTGCGTTGCCGAGACGTTGAATGATGCAACAGGCACCTGGTCGATCTCGGTCGGCGAGATTGCCCGCCGCTGCAAACTGAGCAAACGGCAGGCCTTTCGTGCACTGGCGGCTCTGCGCAGCAGTGGTGAGCTCGCCATCCGGAAGGGCGGCCCTGGTGGCAAGAGCGTCTTCACCTTGATGCTTGAGCGCACCACTGCTTCTGGCGGTCTTGGTTGGAACAAGCTGGGGGGGACAGCACCCGGTGCCTCTTGGTCGGGCGCGATGGCTGCAACACAGATGACGAAGGTCGCAGAACAGGAGCAGATGACGAAGGTGACATCACCCCAGAGTGGTTGCTTCGCAGCTGGCGCGCCTGTCACTGATGAGCTGACCTCCAGTTCAGCAACTGCTGACCGCGGCGTCATTCAACCAATGACGCCGGCGTCATGCATAACCAGACACTCAGATCAAACCACCACCACCCGCCCTGTGCGCGCGCTCGATGAAACAACTTCGATGGTCAAAGCTCTCGCAGCGGCAGGAGTTGCCAAGGTGTTCGTGACTGCAGAACTGCGGGAGGTGATCCGGCTGGGCGCCTCCTTGCAGGATGTACTCGACGCAATCACCCGCTCGGCCCACGCCGCGAACCCTTTCGCCTACGGCGTTGCTCGATTGCTTAATGAGCTGCAGGCAGCGTCCACACCGAGTCGCACCGGACAGAGGCTCCCGGATGCGGCTAGTGACCGTGACCCAGCGCTGGTGAAGATCGAGCGCGATGCACTGCTGGCGACTCCTGTACCTGCATTTGTCCGCGAGTTGAGCCGGCGCCTTCGCCAATAGAAGGAAGGCACCTCCGTATAGGTACTTCCACCAGCAAGTAGATGCGGGTGATTCGACCCCCAGCGACATCCTAGTGACTGCGATTTAAAACTGGTTGACGCTTGACAAATTGAAAGGAGAAGAATGAGCCAGTCGGTGATGAAAGAGGTTTGGGAGCACTACCCTGGCTCTATGCCAGATCTGATTCTCTTGCTTGCACTGGCGCACCAGGCATCGGTACGCACTTGCGTTCGCTGCGGTCGAGCGCCGCGGCTGGATCAGAGAGCGGGGGGATGACGGCGGCGATTTCTACGAGATCCCCTTCCTGCGTTAGATCTGCAGCGGGACAGGGCTCAATGCTGGTCGGCGTCCGTGTCGAGTCGACATGAAGGGCGCCGCAGATAATCAGTGATTCTTGAGGTGACGCGCTGTTGGTTCGGCACGCGTAACCGATTTAGGGCAACGAGGAGGAATATCGTGAATACCCAGATTTCGGCACCTAGCGCCCTCGAGTTGGAGCGACTGAAGGCATCTCTGTCGATTGACCTGGAAAGGGAGAAGAGCAGGCTGCAGACTGAGCTCGAGCAAGAAAAGCATCGGCTGAGCGCGCAGCGAGAAGAAGAAGCTCGTCGGGCTAAGCGCTCCGAAGTCGTGTATCTCGAGCTCGGCCAGCACATGCGCTCGCTGAACACGTTCCTGTGGCAAGTCCCCGGTCTCGTGATTGCGATCACAGGGGGACTCTGGTTCGGTGCTGCAAGCATCGAGAACCTTCAATCGAAGAGAATTGCCTTAGGGTTTACAGCAGCAGTCGACCTTCTGATGATCCCCATCGTTTGGCGCATGCGGATGCTGTTCCAGCGCAACCTCGCCTACCAGATGAAGTACGAGAGCAATACGCTAGACGGGCCTGCAGCCGCATCATCATGGAAGTACGTAGTGATTGGCATTTGGACCTTGCTCCTCGGAGCCGGTGGCGTCATCAGCGTCTGTGGTGCGATCTCTCCAGAACTCGTTCGTCGCAGCGAACCGTCCGGCCTCGTTGCAGCTCACAAGGAATCCAACAGCAGACCCGCAGCAGCTCCAGAACAAGGTCAGCCCGCCCTTCCCGCCAGCACTGGGAATGCTCAAGAGCGCACCGGCGCGAAGGGGCAAGCGCGAGCAAGCGATGGTCGCAGTGCCGCGAACCCAGCGCCTACGGCAGATGGAGCAGTGTCCGGCAATGTCAAATAGTGAGCGCGCCACTAGTGCCAGTTCGGGCACCTGCGGGCAATCCTCAAGGTCAAACGCATGAAAACATTTGGAAACTTCGACCCTCGTAGCATCGTGGCCGAAGACGATCTATTCACTCTCATCTGGGACAAGTACCCCGTCTCGCCTGGGCACCTCTTGATCGTGGTGAAAAGGCCAGTGGCTCGATTTCAAGAGCTCACCGATAACGAGCGGAGCCGCTTGATGCACTGGATGGCGTGGTCGACAGACCACCTGTACTCTACTCTGCAGCCCAAGCCAGATGGCATCAATTTTGGACTCAATGACGGTGAAGCTGCCGGTCAGACGGTTGGGCAGCTTCACTTTCACATGATTCCGCGCTACCGAGGCGATGCGCCTGACCCGCGAGGAGGAGTCCGGTTTGTGCTGCCGGAACGTGCGCGGTACTGGTAGTAGTACAGTACTCGGCCACTCCACCGTGAGTGAGCTTTCTTGGGGGCGAAGGCCGCCGTCGCCTTGTCCGTGTTCACGCGAAAGCGACGGATGAACAATCCTGTGGTCCCCAAGCCCGCTTTGGCCAAGAGCAGACGTTGCGCTGCACGGCCCTGTGGGCGAGTTCATACAGGCGCCAGACGAGCTAGGTTGAAGCCGCGGTGAGGACATGACGTGCTCAAGGGCTGAGGTCGTTGCAGCCCAGCCGAAATGGCCAGGGCGTCACTTTTCAGCGATGGAGGCGGCGCTTATGTTCATCGAACCTCGTTCTCTGGAGCACGCCATGGACCTCACTCCCGCCGCGCAGTACGTGCGCATGTCTACGGACAAGCAAGACCTCTCGCCCGATTTGCAGAAGGCGGCGATCGCGGCCTATGCCGCTTCGCACAACATCGAGGTCGTCGCAACGTACGAAGATGGCGGCAAGAGCGGTCTGCAGATCGTGAACCGGGCGGGGATGAAGCGACTGCTCGCCGATGTAGAGGGGCGGGACTGCCCGTTTTCGAAGATCCTCGTCTACGACATCAGCCGATGGGGCCGATTCCAGAACACGGACGCCTCCGCCTACTACGACTACCACTGCAAGCTGAACGGGGTCACCGTCGTCTACGTCGCCGAACCCTTGAGCGACGAGGCCAGCCCCTTCGCATCTGTGCTGAAGAATCTCAAGCGGGCGATGGCCGCCGAGTACAGCCGCGAGCTTGCCGCGAAGACCGCGGCGGGACAGGAGCGGGTGATGGCACTCGGCTATCAAATGGGACCTACACCCTGTCTCGGCTTCCGCCGGGTAGCCGTAAGCGCCGATGGATCGAAGCGGCGGGTGCTCGAGCGCGGCGAGCGAAAACCTCGCGAGACTGACCGGGTCTCCTGGGCTCTGGCGCCAGACGAGGAGCTCGAACTCGTCCGGCGCATCTTCCACGTGTACGCGTCCACTAGGGTCACTCTGAAGCAGATTGCAGCGACGCTGAGCACGGAGGGGCACAGGACGGCGAACGGCGACGTCATCACCCGCGACATGCTCTCTACCCTGCTGTCCTGCGAGGCAGTGATAGGGAGCTTCGTCTGGGGCCGGCTAGAGAACGCTCGCACCCGTACGATCCGGCCAAGATCAGAGCCAATACGTATCAAGGGAAGTGTTCCGGCGATCGTTGACGAAGACACGTGGCTCCTGGTTCAAGACAAGCGAGCGGCGACTGGGAATATCAAGCGCACGCAGACTCGGCTCCTTGCAGACCTCCGGGAAGCGCTTCGCCTCACTCCCGACCTCACTGCACGCGACCTTGCCTCCCACGGGTGTGCGCACGTGACGACCTACAGGCGAGCCTTCGGTAGTTTCCCTGCTGCAATCTCTCTGGCAGGCGGCGATGCGAATGCGATGAAAGTCGGAGCGGCGCGGCATCATTCAGAACGAGCTACTGTGTGCTACCGGTTCTCGCTTGACGTTGTGCAGCTTCTAAAGGAGCACGGCATCAGATCGACTCAGCACGGGCGATTCCGAACGATCACATTAAACGACGCGGTGACATTGCGGGTTCATCCAGTCTGGATTGCACGAAAAGGAAGCCGCTCGATGTGGTCCGTAGGTGATTTCGAGTCGATATGCGCATTTCAGGAAGTTCTCATCATGAGGATGAATCCCGACGGCGTGACGGCTCTGGACTTCTTCACCGTTCCCGCTCCGTACTTCCGGACGGAGTTTCCACGCTGGCTCTCGTTGAACGTCCCTCCAACGATTGGGCGGTTTCGGCTTGCAGACCGCCAGCAGCTAGTTGACAGGCTGACGCAGCTTGCGCAAGGAACCGGGAGGCGATGACAGCAAGGGGCAGGACAACCGCGACGGCATGCCGCCACATCCATGGCGCGAGTTGGAAGCCTTGAAGCGAGGCCGAAACCAGTAATGCCTCTTCGTCAGCGAATCGACACTACCAGACCAAGTCATTCCCTTGGCCCGTTCTCCGCCTGTGCGTCGTTGATCAGCTGTCCTATCCGGGCGAGCTCTTTGAAATCCTGGCGTTCTTCACCATCCAGCATCCGATTCCACCCCCAACACCCTATGAGCAGCAGGAGCCCGATCGAAACGGTCACCATCGTCGCTTGGTCCTGAGACCTCGCCCAGAGCACCAGACCGATGGCGCCGAGGAAAACCACGCTGAGAACAACTGGAGAGCGCATGACCACCTCACCGATGAGCGACTATGCCGCGCTCCGGGGGTTGGGGCAAGTTCTGACCTGGATACGGCTTACCTTCGACTCGGTGGCCGTCGGCCTCTTGTCGGCAGGTGTTCATCTGGATCTTGAGCCGCTGATTTAAGCGTGAGGTAATGAGCAAGGTGCTCGATATTGAAGAGACCGTACGGGTTCATCGCATCCAATCCCTCAGGGCGGATCAACATGGGGACCTTGCGATGGTCCTCCTCCGAGATGAGGTAGTAGCGATCTGCTGCGCCGCCTTCGCCCATGAACACGACCAACCGGTAGTCGCTGCGGGTTATCCGCCTGCGCTGGACATACCAAGCAGCGATTTTCGTGAACGACCGACGCCAGGAAAGGTAGAGCTGCACGTACCAGCGACCGTTCACGGTGAGCATGTGGCTCTGGAAGTCGCACTCGACGTCACAGCCGAACTCGGCGAGTTGGGAAGCCACAGAATCCTGAAGCACCTTCGTCGCCGCGTTCGTCCTGTTCATCCTTTCCCGGGAGATCGCGCCTGCTATGTCCGACGTCCGCCCAGCGAAGGCGTAGGCAGCCTCCATTGTTCCAAACGCCTTCAGGTACGTCTGCGCGGGTGGGCACCCGTATCTCGAGAGGTCGGCTGCGGAGAGGTCCGGACACTGTTTCAGGGCAGCGGCGAGTTCCGCGAGCAACCACTCAGGGCTGCGCCGTGGGGTTGCCCGTGCAGCTTTCTTTGCCTGAACCCTATCCCAGGTCTGCCTATCGATCAGCTGCTCTATGGCGCTCGGAAAGCGGTGCCACCTCTCGGGGGGAACAGGTAGCAGGCCGCGAGGCGTCTGCATTTTCTTGCCCCACACATACGTTCCGGTGAACAGCTCACAGGAGAGCAGGGAGTCCACGATGCCCTGCGTGAACGGACCGCCCGCACGCGTGCGGTGCCCTTCTTCCGCAAGTAGACGCACCAGGTCGTTGATGTTTGCGGGTGTGTTCGCATAGAGGTCGAAAATCCGGCGAAGGAGCGCGACTTCCTCCGCAGGTCCAGGCACAAGCCGGATGCGATCCGACTGAACTCCCTTGCGCTCATTGACGCCAAGAAGTCCTCTGGGCACGCCGTCTCTGGTGACCGTCTGCCGGATCAGTCCGATTGCTGGCCTGCCGCCTGCTGAGTAGCCCATGCCAATCACCCGCACTTGGCCCGCGCGGGCCTTCACGGCCAACTCCCTGCTGTACTCTGCGGCCATGGCGCGCTTCAGGCTCTTGACAAGGGCCGCAATCGGGCCCGCATCGCGTCCGAAGCTCTCAGTGACGTAGACAACGTCAACGTCATGCAGGCGACAGTGGTAGTCATAGTAGGCTGAGGCATCGGTGTTCTGAAACCGCCCCCATCGGCTCACGTCGTAAACGAGCACCGTTCTGTAGATGCACGCTGGATCCATAACGTCGGCCAGAAGGCGCTGCATGCCCGGTCGGTTCCTCACGGCCAGCCCGCTTTTGCCCTGGTCCTCGTACGTGGCAACAATCTGGAGTCCGTTGTTGGACGCGTACTGCTGGATGGCGGCTTTCTGATTTTCAGGCGAGAGGTCCTGTTGGTCCGTCGACATGCGGATGTACTGGGCAGCGTTGGAGGGAGGTGTATCGCTCATCCAGCCTGAGTAACCGCCTCGCCTCTCCAGTTCCACTCGTTCTGACCGGGGCCATGTCGCAGTTCAGCTGATAACCTCGACGAATGAGATTCACGCGCAGCGCAGCCGCCCTTCTCCTTGGTGCGGTGTTTTTCTCCGCTCACGCCGACGTGCTAACGGGCAAGATCGTTGGCGTCGCTGACGGAGACACGGTCACGCTCCTCGTGCGAGGTCGCGAACAGGTGCGCGTCAGGGTTGCCGGTATTGATGCGCCGGAAAAGAGGCAGGCGTTTGGACAGCGCTCGAAGGAGGCGCTGTCGGATTGTGCGTTTGGCAGGATCGCCCAGGTCGAGAGAGGCAAGACCGACCGCTACGGCCGTGTAGTTGGAAAAGTCACCGTCGGTCGTGTGGATTGTGGGCTGCGCCAGATTCAGTCCGGGCTGGCTTGGCACTACAAGGCATACGAACAGGAGCAGTCGCGAACAGACCGGGTCATCTATGCGGAAGCAGAAGTTCAGGCGCGCGCATCACGCCGGGCGATCTGGAGCCAACATGCACCAGAGGCGCCGTGGACCTTCCGCCGGGAAAGCCACGCGCGGTACTAGGCGAAGTCCACGCCGGAAGTCATCGTCGTATCAAGCTTCGATTGAAGAACGATCATTTGGGATCGTTCCACCGCCGGGCTGAAGCCGCATGCCACTCAGTCATGCGATCGTCCTGACCTGTCGCAACGCCTCTGACGCTTCCGTTTTGGATAATTTGCGTACCCTGGCGATGGCGTCAAGCTGCGCCTGTCGTGGTCGAACTTTTCCGGATTCCCACTTGTAGATCGATAGCGCCGAGCAGCCAACCAAGCGCGGCATCTGCTCGGCGCTCAAACCCAAGCGCTTACGATGTTGGCCGAATCCGTCTGGACGCCAGCGCAATGCCGGCGCCGTTTGCGCATGTGTCTGCCCCCTTCCAGGCGTGGCAGAGGACGATCTCTCACTCCTCTGGAGTTGCTTGATACAGCGCTGTAGCTCACTCAGTTAACGCCGCATGGCGGCGATCTGCTTCCGGCTGCTCCGCGTTTGTCTTGGCGAGAGCTGCTGTTTCAGTGCGAATCTCCTTTCAAGCCGCGAGGGTGACCATGTCGAGGCGAAAGAGTCTGGCTTCGACGGATTCATTGCGAAGCCCACGGGAATCGAAGAGTTGCTCTCGGTGGCCTTGCCCCAGGCCTCCAGCCGCAAACGGCGGCAAACCTCAAGACCACTCATGCCTGGCATGCTTAGGTCCAGCAACACGACATCAGGTCGAAGGCTCTCTGCTATGCACAGCGCCCGTTCGCCCCCGTGGGCCACGGCCACGCAACAGCCGCTCTCGTCGAAGATCAGTCCGAAAAGGTCAGCGGTGTCCATATCGTCATCGACTACAAGCACCCTCACAGCTTCGGAGGCGAGTGACCGGTTCATTGCGTGTCCCCTGTAGGCAGTGGGACTGCTCAGAGTACGCAGTATTTCTACATTGCGCAACTCGAAGCAATGAGCGGACACTCTCGCCCCCGAGATGCGAGGCCCAATCTACCGCAAAGATCTCGAGCTGCACCTAGCGGAAGATCACGCGGACGCTACATCGAGTATGGCGGAACAGTCAGCAGCAGCATTGTCCCCGTGCGTGCCGATGCCTGACGGGATCTGCTTTCGCCGGACATTGGTCGCACCCGCTCCATACCCCCATCAGGCTGGGACATCAGGCCGCCGGACTCGCAATCCGCCGGTCGGGTCCAAAACTGATCGAGGACGCGGAACGGGCGTGCGCTGTAGCGCTGTACCACCGCCTACGTCGACCGCTAAAGCCTTAGGCGCCGGCCATCGGTTCACCGCAGTCGCTCACGGCTTCACTAACCACAGGCGGAGGCTCCTGTGGCTGAACTGCTTGTTCGTCGGCGCCCTCACGTACCCAAGACCAGAACCTCACAATGCCTGCAGCTGCGGCGGCTGCTGTAGCGACACCTGCAACGACGGGGGCCGCGACGACTACCAATGGCGCACTGGTGATGCCCAATGCGACTCCGACAGCCGCAAGGCCGGTGGGAGCTGCTGCGGCAGCAGCAAGGCCGGTAACAGCAGAGGCGGCTGTCGCGACGCCTGCCATCGCGGCAGTAGACTTAGCTAGCCGCTGGTGCTGCAAGCCTCCGCGGATTCGCGCGCCTAACCCAGCTGAGCGATGGTTGGTGGATGGAGTTGTCATCTCAATCTCCTTGCCCAATGCTAGAAACGGACTCGGACGGCTGGGAGTAGCGCCCGCCGGCTCGGTGACCTCAGTCCATCCGCGGGCAACGAGCGCCGCGTCCCGCCAGCGCCAAGTGGCGAACCCAATCCAGCACCCGACGCAGCCCCGCACCACACCTACCCCAATCAGGCTTACCGGCATTGCGTCGCCCAGACTTACGGCTGCTAATCCCCAGGCGCTTGGCAGGACGACCAGATATGGCATGAGCACCATGAGTACCGCGCGACGCAATCCGAACCGATAGACAAAGTATGGAAGTGCGAAGTAGAAAGCGATCGCATAGAGAAGTCCATCGGTCCAACTGAACCCCGGACCGACGCGGCGGCTGATCGACTTACGCCCGCGGCTGTAGGTCACGCGTCTCGTGGGCCGCGGTGTTGGCAGCAGCACTGATAGCAGTAGGAATACGACGCCTGCGATAGCCAGTTGAAACAACGCGATTTCTCGCATGGCGGGATGGTAGCACTCGCATTCGCGAATTCCTACTGCCGAGTTTTTTGGCGCCAGTTGGAACGGCGAAGTCGTAGTCCGAGGCCGCCTGTGGCCAACCGCGGATGAACAAGCAGTTATGGGCAACTGATTCCGAACCAACGCAGACGTTTCACGGAGAAAAATGAGGCGCTCCGCTTGCCGCCGATGGCCGCGCTCCAACGAGGATGCGTCGGGTGAGTAGTTGGTTCGACTCCGACTCTTTTTCTTTTCAGATCACCAAACGATCTTTTTTTCGTTTCCCCAGCCTTGTCGGTCTGTTTTCACACCCCGGTGTGCTGCAGTAGCCTGGATTCGGAAAACTATCCGGCCATCCTCAACTCCTCCTTGATGCACACGGAAGCCAACGATCCTTCCGCCGAACCGAGAAGGTTCGTTCTGACCATCGTGAAGGTAAAGGTCAGCGCCCTCCTGAACAAGTCGTTCCGCAGTGCTCACCGCCACAACCCAAAACCCGCAGTCGTACTCGTGAGGATGTTCGGCATCCTGGACCTTCCGCGTGTTTCCTAGGCGCTCGACAAAATGAATGGCTGGCATACTTGAACTATGAAAAGGCGCCTGCGATTCTGAAATTGGCGGGGCCAGTTGTCTATGGCAGTTTTGACCCGGAAGCCGACCTCAAAGCGGGTCGAAGAACCCGACGACTTCCTCCGGGCGGCCCTGGCGCGAGAACCTGTCGAAGTCTGCCCCCATCGACGGCCTGCCTCCCGTGTGACCAGCCAGTTCGGAGAAGCTGGCGCTCCTGCTCACACGCTGCAAGCATGCGCGCGGACCGCTTCTCTTCATCCCCCTCTGTCTTCCCGAGCGGTCACGGACTGCTCTACAGTCTCGGCGCCAGCGCTCGGCTCGGGCGTGCCTTGTTGCATTCTCCCGGAGCCGGCAGCCGGTTTGTCACTTTCGTTCTGGCCGGAAAGCAGCCATCGCGCAACATCTCGCCGGGCGAGCGGACCGCTGCGTTGAGCCTGTCCTGTTTTGGTCCTGTTGGCAGCCGCTACTCCCCTGGTCCGCGGACGCACGGAGCCTCAATCCGTCGGTGCGGCCTGAGCGCCCTACGATTCAGTGCTTCTGAACCGAAACATGCATGGCAGCAGCGGTGCCCGGCCTAGCAAGAAGCAAAGCGGCAGCGGTGGCCTGTACCACGCACCGCCCAGAACGTGCCATTATTTTCCCTCCTGGCGGAGTAGTGCATAGCGGCTCCCTGCGCGCGGCACATGGCAATCACCTCATCGAGTTTTAAACAGGACCGCCACGCCTGTTCCTGGTCAACAGCAGAGTTCGTACTCCATGACCAAGGTCCCACAGGAAACGGCGAAGATAAGCGCTAAGCGACTGCTGTTGACGGGAGCAATAGACCTGGCCGCAACGTGACACCAGCGTCTGGCAACTGCAGGGCACTTGAGCTCAGCTGAACGTGGTATGCGAACTTACTTCAGCCTGACCTTCATATCCGACCATCTGTGCATTTCTCGGCCAGTACGAGGCGGGCTTAACCGGTCCTGCCCTCCGCTGAATCTCACTGAGGACTGCTCCGGCAGTAAGCTGCCGCTCCCACCTGAACGTGCGAGTACTTGATGGAAGAAGTCGGGAAGCGCGTAGTAGATGAGCTCTACGTCCATCTGTCCGCCTTGGACGCCCTCGCCCATGCCGACCACCGGCTGGCCATCCAAAGCGCCCTTGCACGCCTGCCTGCAAATGCAGCGCCGGACGTCGCCAAGCTCAACTTGCGCTCGAGGCGCGTGTCGCTACTTTCATATCCGCGCTTTCACGAGGAAGCATTCCCAACCCTAGCAGCCAGTTGGGCGGTAGCGCCGGACTTGGCGACTGCACCAGTGTTCAGATCGTATGACGCCAGTCTGAATCCACCGATCTTGCATCGCAAGGAGCTGCTCGTCAAAAACGACCATCCGCAGCGAGAAGCCTGGGTGCGGCTCACCCAGCAAGCGGAAGAACTCGGGCTGTTTTCGGAGACGACAACGATCGGCTTCAAAATGAACTGGGAACGACTGATCGCGCAAAACGGCTACACCATCGACGGTCAGGTGTTGGCTCCCCTTGGCAATGTCATTCCTGATGGAGAGGACGGCGATCTCAACGCAGAAGTTGGCGTCGTACAAAGACATCTCACTGCACTGCATCGACAAGCACTCTCCGCGCCGATGCAGCTTTTGATGCGACACGGGTTCTTTACGCTTGGCTGCACCGTATTCGATTATGGATGCGGCCGTGGCGGCGACATCACGGAGCTGGAAGCAGCAGGTATCAACGCGCGTGGCTGGGACCCGTACTACGCGCCGCACAACACCCGTGTCCCAGCAGACGTGGTGAACCTCGGGTTCGTCATCAACGTAATCGAAGATCCAGCCGAGCGCGTGTACGCGCTTCAGTCTGCGTTCGCACTCGCTTCCACCGTCCTCGCTGTGTCCGTGATGCTGTATCCAGCCGCGCCCCCAGGCCGCCGCTTCGGCGACGGTTTTCTCACCTCGCGCAACACATTTCAAAAGTACTTCAGTCAGCCCGAGCTCAAAGACTACATCGAGCACGTTCTTCATCGCGAACCGCACATGGTCGGGCCTGGAATCGCTTTTATCTTCGCCAGCGAATCCGCCGAGCAGCAGTTTGCCGCCGGCCGCTGTCGCACCAGTGACGTATCCAGACGACTCATCGCGCTTCGGGCCCGGCGCGCTCCACAGCCGCCGACCAGCGACAGCAGCACCCGCACTCGTGCGCTAAGCAGTCCGCCCAAGCAGCTCGCGGCAAAAAAACCACTGTCAGAAAGGAAACCGAAACTGGACCGCTTCGGGCGCGCCAAGCCAATCTTAGATGTGCTTTGGCGCGATGCGCTGGAGCTTGGACGCATTCCCGAAGTGGACGAAGTGTCTGTCGATCTTTTTCAACTGGAAGCGGCGGCTGGCAGCGTTGGGCGCGCGTGGGCGCTGATTCGCCGCCACTATGATCTATCGCTGCTTGAGGAGGCTGCCAAGGTCAGAAAGGACGACTTGCGACTTTTCATGGCAGTGCGGGCGTTCAGCAAGCGGTCAAACTACGGCCAGCTCGAGAAGCGGCTTCAGCGCGACGTACGGGCCTTCTTCGGCAGCTACGAGGCCGCTAGGCAGGCCGGCATCACGCTGCTTGCGCAGGCTGGTTCGACCGATGAAATCCTTTATGCATGCAAGCTCGCGGCTGCTAACGGCTTAGGTTGGCTCGATGACGAGCATTCGCTGCAATTGAGCATGGGCTTAGTCGACCGCCTGCCAGTTGTTTTGCGCGCCTACATTGCATGCGGCCTTGTACTCTGGGACAGCGTTAGTGAAGTGGACATGGTCAAAATCCACATCACGTCAGGCAAGCTGACTCTGCTTGAGCACTACGACTTCGACGGCCCGATACCAGAGCTGAAGCGGCGCGTGAAGGTGAACATCCGCAAGCTCGACTACTCAATCTTTGAGTACGGCGAAGCGCACTCAGAACGCTCCTGGCTTTTTCCTAAGAGCCGCTACCAGCATGAGGATCTACCGAACTATGCAAGACAATGCGCGATCGAGGAGCAACTTAGGGTCTTCTGCTGCATCAGCGAAACCGAACAACATCGCATTCAGCTGCCACAAATAACAGAAGACTTGGAAGCAAAGCGACTGCAGATTGAGGGACTATCGCTCGTTCCGAGCACAACCATTCCCGAACTCGACGCACGCTGCGGTGCACGCTATACGTTCAGAGATTTCATCGAGTGTGGCCAGACTCAGAAAAGCTTGGGGATCCGCAACGTGCCGCTTCGGCCGGAGTCGTACAACGCACTGCAACAACTTGCGGTGTATATAATTGACCCGATTGTCGATTACTTCGGGAGTATCGAGCTCACGTACGGCTTCTGCTCGTCAGCCCTGGCCAAATGCATCGAATCGCGAATTGCGCCGAAGCTAGATCAGCACGCCAGCTGCGAACACAACGCCCGAGGACAACCAATCTGTGCTCGGGGTGGAGCCGCTTGCGACTTTCTCGTGCGTGATGAGGACATGTTGGAGGTTGCACGCTGGATCGCGCAGAACCTCCCCTTTGATCGGCTGTACTTCTACGGGTCAGACAAGCCGCTGCATGTGAGCTACTCGTCCGCACCAGTTGGGGAGATCTACCACATGTCTGTCTCTGCGGTTGGGCGGCTGTTCCCACGACGGCTGGAACTTTGACCCAGCCGTCGTGGGCCGATCTCACGCCGCGAGCAACCCAGAGTGCTGCGTCAGCTCAAGCAACGAGCGGGACTTTCGCAGCCGCTCCAAGCCTGAGTCTATGTGGCTAGCCACGATCAACGGGACATCTTTTGCATCGAGCCTGCCGTGGACCTGCCGAAGCAAGCCTTCGAAGACAAAACCGAACTCCCCAAACAGCGTGGGCGCATTGAACTCGCTCCCGAATTCGTCGATACGCCGAGACCCTCCCCCAGCCCCCTCTTCGAGAGACAGCAGAAGCGCCATTCGGCACACCAAGTTCGGGGTCAACCCCGTGCGTCCTTTTAAGACTCGCAGCGTGTCACTGGCCGATTTAGAGATTTTGAGGCGCTTAGGCAGCATGCTTAAGCTCCTGTTGAGTGCTCCAGAAGTAGCCCTTTGAAGCCGTGGTGCATCCTTCCGTTTCACTGAAGACCAGGTGGAAGGAATGCGAGATGTGCGGGCGCATGCCTGTATAAAAGGCTTGGTCAACCTCAGTGTCGGTTGAAAGCACGATGACCTGATGGCTCGCCATTGGGAAATAGCTCTCGACAAGTTTGGCTCTGTGCTTGCTGTCCAAACGGCCTAGCGGGGTGTCGATGATGATGGGTAGATTTCTCCCCGAGGTCTTGGCGAGCGCTTCCAGCATCGCGATTGCGAATATCTGCTTCTCTCCCGCTGACAGTCGCTTCTTCGGCGTCTCGCGCCCATGCCGATCGACGAGCGTTACTGCGAAGCTGTCTGGGTCGATCACTGCGTGGTCGATGATGTCTTCTTTTCGAGCAAGACGACGAAATGCAGTGACAAAATGCCGCTCAAGCGTCTTGCATTTCTCGCGCGCCGCGCGGGCCTTATACAGCTCAATCAACTCCTGCACCTTCTGGGCTGTCTCCTCGGCCCGAGAGTCTCCGTCTACCCGTTCGAGCTGCTCTTCGAGCTGGCGGCGCCTTCGGAGAAGACCAATATGATTCATCACCAAAGCTCGCAGCAGCTCGAGGCGCCGTCTCTTCTGAGCTTGCGCCCGGGCGAGCTCGGCGGCAGCAGCTTGATAGCGCTCGAACGTCTCCTGTAGGCTTTCCTCGGTAGGAGCGCGTGCAAGTTGGTCCTGAACAGCGGTGAGCTCCCCACGCAAGGTGTCCAACTTGCGGCCAAGCTGGCTGACCTTCTCCTTGGCCAGAGGCAGCAGCTCGAGCAAACTCTCCTCCAGGCGCCGAACATCACTTGTTGCGAACCCATGCAGTGGCGCCGAATTGCTGGACGGGGTGCCAAGCCCCGAGACCCACGCGTCGACACACTGCTTGGCCTCGGGTGCAAGCGCAGTTCCTCGCAGTGCGGAGTCAAGCATCTCCTTAAGTTGCGCGGCTTTAGCAGACACTGCGACGAGTGCCGCAGTTTCCTCTTGCGCCTTCTGCTCCTTTTTTGCCTCCGAGAGCAGGGTCTTGCACATTACGGGCGCGAGGGCAAAGACGCTTAGCCCAGCGAACTCTTCGCGCAGCTGCTGCTCCGCTTCTGACTGCTCCTCCTGAAGTCGATCCAGCCTTGCTTCAAGCGCCTTTCGATCAACTGACCATCCGCCGCCGCGCTCCGTCAGTGACGCCTTCGCGCGTGACACTTTCTCCTGGGCTGCTAACACTACACGCGTGCAGTTGCCTTCCAACTCGGCTTCGCCTGCTTTGATCTCTGCCTCAACCTTCTGGATCAGCGCGCTCACGTCTAGCAGTTCGCTCCTGCTACGGCCTGCAGCGCCTTGAAGCCGACGCGCTCGCAGGAACACCGCAAGGTCGCTTCGCAGTCGATCCGCGGTGTCTAGGCCGAGCAGACGCCGGATCGCATCGGACAAAACTGTGTCTGCATCGTCCTTGGCCAAGGCGGCGATCTTCTCGCCGTCGAAAAAGAAAAACTGAGAGACGCCGGCTGGGATCAGCTGGCTCAGAAACGTCTGCGCGCTGTCGCCTTGCAGCAATACCGTCGCGTCATCTTCCTGACGTACGACCAGCGATTCTTCAACTGAGCTTCCCTTATCGACCCAACTACGTGTGACCTGGTAGCGGGTGCGCTTGCCAAAGCGGGAGTACACGAAGTGGATCTGCACGTGGGCGCGATCCGGCTTGATCAACTGCTGCGACGGATTGTGGATCAGTCCACGTAAGAACTCCTGGTACTGCGCCTGCGTGACGGCGCCGTCCAGCGCCTGCCGCCCGTACAGGCAATGGCGCACGCTGGTCAGAACAGTGGTCTTCCCTGCCCCGTTCAGCCCTCCAAACAGGACGACGGGGCGCCCGCGCGGCGCCAAATCGAATGCTTGCTCGCCGCGGAAGGTGCCGATGTCGCAAAGGACTAGTTTCTCAAGCAGCATCACTGAGCTCCTGTGTCAGGCGTGCGTACTTCTGAGCGGCCGTTTGCTCCTCTTGATCTGCCGCGTAGAGCCGCTGCTTCTTCTCTCCCACCGACTTCACAAGCTCCTCATCAGCCCCCCAATCGCGAGCGAGCAGCTCTTTGATTTCGACCTGAACATTTGACCTTCTCGCGTAGCCTTCGTAAGAGACCTCAACTTCCATTAGCTTCATGAAAAGCTGAGGAGCTATGCCGTGTTCAGCACACAAAGTACGAATCAAATTCGCTTCCTCTGCACCGAAGATGAAGTCATCGGTCCCTTGCCACTGGCGCGCCTGAGACGCACCCATTACCTCGTCAAAAATCCGTGGGACGGAGTCGTCCCAATCGGGCTCGTTAGGGTCTTGACGCCACTCAACTCGGATCTGCTCCAGCTCATCGTGCGTGATGAGCTCGTAGGCTTCGCCAGGATTATTCTCGTTAACCAGCTTCTGGTTCTCCAGCAGCTGCTTGAGCAGCTTTTTGCGAACCTCGAGCCGGTAAGGTCCAAGCACATGCTTTTCTTCGACAGGCTTTCCGGGCTCGCCAAGCTTGCCAGGCTTGTCTTGCTTGAGCACGACGGTGACAGAGCCATCGCGACGGCGCGCGCTGCGGTAATTCTTCTTCTGGTCCGGAAGAGTGGTCTCATAAAGCTGATTTCGAAACTGCTGGAGCGGAATGAGCCAGGTATGACCGGTCTCGATCAGACCGTCCATCGCCCGATCCTTCGTGACGACGGTGCACACCCAGCATCCGAACCGAGAGTTGCCGCACGAGGGCGTCGACGAGTCAATTACGAGGGGGCACTCCCCCGCGTTTGAGTCCTTGTACAAATCAAAGAGCGCTTGATGATCGCCCCCCCAGGGAGCGGGTCCGGAAAATAGGTACTCCCAAACGTCGTCCGCGGACCATTGGTCGATGGGCGTGAAGACGTAAGCGTTAGGAAGCGTCGTGTGTCGTGCCAAGCGCGAGCCCTGAATGCGATGCTTTCGCATCACTTGCGCGCGTGAGGAGGACTCCTCAAGTCGAGACCCAAGTACAACGACGACTTCGCCGAAGGCGGCTACCTTTTCGGTGATGAACTCGCTGACGGGGTCGATCTTCATGCGTTCAGTGCACCACCTGAATTGTCGTGTCGGCGCAGGATAGCCTTTGCCAAGCAGATTGACCCAGAACGTCTGATCAAGCCTTGGAACCACTGGCTTGGCGACATTGAGGGGGAGCTTGAGCCCTTCGGCGGCGTCGTGCATGCTCGCCAATGTGTCTTTGATGAGATTGACGACCAGCGGAGTCTCAACCAAGGTGTCGGAAGACACCACAAAAACCGGCTTAAGCCGCTTTTCCTGCGGCAGCTCCATCAGCGCCTCAAAGACAAGCCGCACAACGGCGGTGGAATCTTTGCCTCCGCTATAGCCGATGACCCAAGGCCTCGCATCAGAAAGGTAGATGGACGCAATGTCCGTCTTCGTTTGTTCAAGGTGCTTCAAGGACCCTCCTGCAATATTAAGATTTTTCGAAAGCGAGGTCTTCCGGCGAGAGCTTTAGGCCGTAGACCGTTTTGATGGAATTCGCGGTCAGCTGCACACTGGTATTTGCCTTACTCAGGCGGCCGTTTTGAAGCGCCCTGCCCTCCCAAAGGCTGGCGTTTCTTCGTGACCAATCGACCTTGCGCAAGTGCTTTACACGGCTTCGCCAATCCTTCGGGTGCGCAGCAAGAAGCGCGGAGCCCGCGATGCCTAAGGCATGAAGCGTCACACCATGTGCATGTACAAACTCTTGGCGTAGCTCCGCTGTCGAGATTTGGCGGCTGCGCGCGCGCTCCCAATCAGGAATGCTTTCCCCGACTGCTTCCCAGTAGCTTTGAGCAAGCAGCTTCTCCTCAGTGCTGACAGTCTGCCGGGAGCTGGGACCGAGCAGCGCACGGCTCGCGTGTTTGATCCCGCTTAATGTGAAAAGCTTCGTCGAGCGATTTGATATGGTTGATTTCTCCATCTCAGTGAGGCCCTTGAAAGTGACGCAGTTCGCAGCGAGGAAGCGCGCCAACTCAGACGCGGCGTCGCGATGGTCATAGAGCGTTGAGAGGGAGTGGCTTGGGCGAACTGCGTACTTGTTCAAGTCCGCGAACATCTGCTGGCTGCGCTGCAGCCCTTCGTCGGAGAAGAACAGCACCGGCACGTTCTCTTGCCCCAGTTCCGGGCGGTGCTTGACCGCTTCCTCGATCGCAGCGCGCCGATGTTGTCCATCGTTGATGAGGATGCGAGCGCCCATGGGCACTTGGAGCATCCCCAACGGTGTATCCGCGCCACTGCTGCCGACAAAATTCACAGGACCGTCGACAGACGCGGTCAGCGCTGACAAGACGTACGAGGCTGGATGAGTAACGAGGTAGTCTGCGATCTCTGGGACCCGCGCCCGGTTCAAAGTCCTCTGAGCCCGCATCTCAGGCGGAACCTCCTCCTCGTCAAAGACGAAGATCTTAGGCACCAGCCTGAGCGGACACATTGCGATGTAAAACTCCCGTCTAGCCTGAACACCGCGCACGGCAGGAAACGAGTGGAAGTAGCTGTTTTCGCTCATTTTAGCTTCCAAGCCCAACTTGGAAGTCATTAAAACACTTCCAGGACTGCAGGTCAACGGAAGAGGCACGTTACCGTGGCGGCATTGGTTACGATAGCTGAGCAGGGGCGGGACGAATGCAACAACTGACAACGCTAATAGTATCTTCGGGTTACGACGGGAGTACGCAGCGTCACGTTTTTGGAGATCAGATCCACCAGGCGGTGGTGACAGCTCTTCATTCGAGCTTTGAGCGCACAGCGATTCATGTGGGGTTTGGCGTACCGGACGAAAACGCAGTTCGCTCTGCGCTGGAGCAGTTGCCGCCGGGTGCCGTTGTCGCTTCAGATGCGGCGTGCGCCGTGTTTCAAGCTGAATGCAAGGTTGGCCAGCGGTGCGCGCTGCAAGCTTCTGGCCTGCAGTTCCACTATGTAGTGGGCTGGACGCGGGCTGAGACGTCCGAGCGGTCGCTGCCACCTTTTGCTTCTATTAGCCAGGCTCGCCATAGACCAAGGATGTCGTGGCTAGAAGCTTTGCACCATGAGCGACCGGAAGTTCACGCGCGCTTGCTTGCTGCGGGCGTGCAAGATGAAGACTCGTACGTAGAGCTCGACGCCGCCCTCCCGCTTCCTCTTCGCCTCGCCGTCGGACTGGCGCGCTATCGACATCTTGCTGGCGTAGAGGCTGACCCCGCCACGCTTCTTGATAACTTGAGTTGCGCACCACCATGGTTGCTCGCCCTTTCAGTCCACCAGCTAACGCTGAGCGTACGGCAAGCCAACGTGCTCAACGAGCACAGCGTCAAGACAGTCGGTGATTTGGCGCGCTTCGGAAACTCTGGGCTCTTGAAGCTGCCTCGGATGGGGAGCAAGTCTTTGAGAGAACTTGCCGTGTTGATCTGCAACGCAATGACCGGGCGAGCAGAGGGGGTTCAGCCAGCCGAAGCCATCAATGAGGCATTAGGTTTTGCTCCTGGCGAGACGACCTTCGCCGCAGACTTTGACGTCATTGTGCGGCGCACGCTTCCAAAGCTGGAAGCGCAGGTTGTACTTGTACGCTCCGGTCAGGTGGGCGCAGGTCAAAGTCTGCGCGAAGCAGCCTCGTACCTTGGCGTAGTGGATTTGAGGCCCCTACGGCAAGCGGAGGAACGCGCAATCTCTACTCTTACAGAGCATCCGATCTGCGCGTACGTGACCCGTTTGATCACCGAGCATCTTGCCCGGCGCGCAGCCCCTCTGGAGCTCAACGCGCTCCACGTCGTTGATACATGGCTGGGCACCAACACTCAAGATGCTGATCTCCACCGCTACTTCCTCACGAAGCTCGCGGACGATCATCTGCACTTTTGGCTGCTCGATGGTTGCTGGATAGTCAGTCGGCTTGGCAAAAGGGAATGGTATCGAGCGATCAACGCTGCGGCCTCGATGCTTGCGGACGTGCACGGCGAAGAACGGCTTCGGAGGGGACCGTCCGTCGCTCGTGCCGTGCTGCCAGATCGGGGCAGCGAGTTGCGCGATGTTCTGTTGGCGCACCTGCGCGAGCCGCATAAAGAGAGAAGTTCGCCGATTCAGACGAAGGACGCTGACCGCGAGCTCGCCTTGCGTTTGCGACGCGAAGTACTTAGACGACAGTTGGGGGTGCAATGACGCAACCCGTGTGGCGGTCTTTGAAGTCAGGGTATGCGACGCGTCACGGCTCGCTGAAACATACTTTTTTCCTACCATGCTTTACCTGGTGCACGCGCTACCGCAGAGCAGCTGGATTCTTCTCAAGCTCCGCGCTATTGACCTGGGCTGAGGGGTTCAGAAGTAATCCAAGCCAAGACCAACTACAGCTGCAGTTACTAATATCGCCCGAACTATCCTCACCCGACAAGGCGGCATTGGAGCGAACACTGGCCGAAGACCAATGCCGAGAAATCCTCACACGTAGCGCTGATCACCTGATCGAGTCGGTCCTCGCGCAATCCGGGTCCGATGTTGTCCGCGCAGATTACCTGCTCTGGTTGATTGCGTCCGGACATCTGGAGCTCCGATTTGCGATCCCCGTCCACTTAAGCAATCCAGGGATGTTTCACCAAAAAATCGGCATCTTTGACTTCGATGGAGAGGACAAGGTCGGCTTTGATGGATCTGCCAACGAGAGCGCTGGAGGTCATGAACGCAATTATGAGAGCCTGCAGGTATTTCGAAGCTGGGTCTCAGCAGATCTAGAGCGCGTGCAGTTTGTTGAGGAGGAGTTTGGCCAGCTCTGGCAAGGAGTCGACAAGGACCTGCTGGTCGAACCCTTGGGACCTTCGGTACTTGCAAAGATCAAGGAACGAGCACCAACCGCAAATCCATTTGCGCCCACGCCGCCAGCAGTGGTACAACCGCCACTCGAAGACGAGCGCTGGCGGCACCAAACGCAAGCGGCCGAGATCTTTCTTGCAAAACGCCGGGGCGTTTTGGAGATGGCGACCGGCACGGGCAAGACCAAGACGGCACTACGGATTGCGAACGAGCTCTTCGCCCGTGGAGACATCGATTCAATCATCGTCACGACTGACGGTACAGACCTGCTAACCCAATGGTTCGAGGAGCTGGCCGAGTGGAGTTCACGACGTCCGCACAAGCTCGCCGTCTACCGTCACTTTGGAGCGATGCATGAGGGCATGCGCTACTTACTGGCGTCCAGTGGCGCCGCCCTGATTGTTTCCAGGGCGCAACTCGCCAGATACCTGCCCCAGCTTACCGCAGCACAAAGCCGGCGCACGCTGGTCATTCACGATGAGGTCCACGGACTTGGAGCGCCCTCGCTCCGCGGCACGTTAGCGGGTATGCACCGCCAATACGGATATGTCCTTGGGCTGTCCGCCACACCAGAACGCGAATATGACAGCGAAGGCACCGCGTTCATTGCGAGTGAGATAGGCTCTGTCATCTTCCAGTTTCCCCTTGAGGAAGCAATCAGGCGAGGAATTCTTGTTGAATTCGACTATGTCCCACTCGAATATGAGTTGACTGAAGGTGACCGAATCCGACTGAAGGCTGTATACAGCAAGAAGGCAGCGCGGCAGGCAAACGGCACGCCGATGTCGCAGGAGGAGCTGTGGACGGAGCTCTCCAAGGTTTATAAGACAGCTGAGATGAAGCCCTCGGTCTTCGACAACTATCTGGCGGACCACGGCTCGGTGCTCCAAGGGTGCATTTTGTTCGTGGAGGAGAAGTCGTACGGCGAACGAATACTCCCCATGCTTCACCAAGCGGGAGTGAAGTACAGAACCTATTACGCGGAAGACGACCGCGACCATCTGGTGATGTTCGGTCGCGGCGAAATCGACTGCCTAGTGACCTGCCACAAAGTTTCGCAAGGCATCGATATTCGAAGCCTACGTACTGTCGTGCTCTTCTCGTCAGCCCGAGCTAAGTTAGAAACGATTCAACGGATCGGGCGCTGCCTGAGAAGCGATCCGAATAACCCATACAAGCGGGCACTCGTTGTGGACTTCGTTCTGACCGAAAACGGTGAACCCCGCGAGGGCAGCGCGGACCGGCAGCGGCTAGAGTGGTTAAGTGAGCTTTCTGAAGTGAGAAGGACAAATGCCAATTGATGAAGAACTTCGCACGGCGGTGCACCAGGCGGTCATTGCGGCACAGCAGCCGCGCTCTGTCGAAACACAGCTCCTTGCGCTACTGACCGCTTTGAGTGAAGGTGAGGTCACCGCCGAGACGCGGCTCCAGCGGGTGAACCTGCTTAAAGACGAGCTCGATTTGAGCCAGGTGCGGAGATTCTGATGGATATCAAGCTCGAGAAGTGGGCATGCAGCGGCTTCCGTTGCCCCGACATGACGATCGACCTTGTCGCTGGCGACCATGTCCCGCGAGTGGCATTGATTCAGATGCCGAACGGGACGGGGAAGACGACAACGCTGACGCTGCTGAAGGCAACGTTAACGGGGACGGCGTCAGAGTGGACGCCTACCCAGCTTCAAGAAATCCGTCGGGCGGGCTCCAGTGTCGGCAAGTTCTCTGTGGACTTGCGAATCAACGAGCGGCCATTGAAGCTAGAGTTGACCTGCGACTTCGAAAGCGGTGCGGTGTCCTACACGACGACCTCACCTGAGGTCGGTGGCTTCAACAAGGGCTGGGCCCCTCCTGCAGCAGTACGCCGTTTTCTGACGCGACGTTTCGTCGATCTCTTCGTGTTTGACGGCGAGTTAGCTGCGAGCCTGCTAGACGCGAGAGAGACTAAGGCCGAGGAAGCAATTGAGACGCTCTGCCAACTAGACTTGCTGGACAGTGTTTCTGCTGATTGTGAAGCAGTGTGGGAGCGCGAGACCAGGTCTGGCGCAAAGAATGAAAAGGGCTTGGCTCGGTATAAGAATATCGAAGGGAAGCTAGTGCTGAGACTTGATCTTCTCAGAAAGAATGTCGATTCAATGCGCCAGGAGTTAGCCGCAACGACAAAGAGGATCGAAGACCTGAACGCACAAGTTAAACGACTGGTCGAGCAGAACGGCCGCAACCGCGAGCTTTGGCATGAGAAGAACGGGTTGAAGCTTGAGAAAGAGCAGGCGCTTAGCGACGAACTCCGTATGCTAATGGCACACATGAGGCGTCCTGAGGCGCTGTGTCCTGACTTCGGCGGCTCGCTGCAAACCCTGAAAGCCAGCCTTGACAAGGTAAAGCTTCCAGACAGCACATCACGCCAATTCTTTCTCGAACTGTCCAAGGAACCGCTCTGCATTTGCGGGCGCCCAATCGGCCATGAGCAGAAGGAGACGATCCTTGGTCGCGCAGAAGAATTCCTTGGCGAAGAGCTCGCCGGAGTTCTAAACGCATTCAAGCAAGAAGTTGATCTGCTGGAGCCGCAGAGTCGATCGCTCGAGCTTCAGAAATCAAGCGAGAAGATTTCTGAGCTGCGACACGCAATTGCGACGCTCATTTCCGAGATGACCGCGATTGAGAAGCTGTCACTTGCCGCGGCGGGGGAGGATCCAGAGAGCTATCGGCAGGAACTGATTCGATATGAGAGCAAAGCGCAGGAGCTAACTGATCAGCTTGAGGTACTCACCGGCACGGCCGCAGCCAAAGACACCGCAATGCTCACCTCGCCGACAGAGGTGGACGATCTATTCGAGGTCGCGGCGGTGCAGCGCCAACTCAAACTCGTTCGAGAGGAGATCAGCCGGATCAACGGCACTCTAGAGCTCAGGCAACGGCTGGACCTCCTCAAGGAGATCTGCAAAGGCGCGCGAGATACGGCCAAGCTCATGCTCAAGAAAACGATTCTCGAGCGGGCTAATCATCGATTGCAGCAGGTCCTGAAGGGAGATCCGATCCAGATTAAGGACATTGATCGCTCTCTCGTTCTAGATGGACGCTCCTCCGGAAGCGCCGGGCAGAATCTTGCGATTGGGTATACGTTCTTGGCGCAGGCGCTCCACAAAGGCTCGCACGAATTTCCTTTGGTAGTTGATAGCCCCGCTGGCCCGCTCGATCACGACGTGCGACGAGAAGTGGCCTCCATGGTGCCTGGGTTGTGCAATCAGTTTGTAGCGTTCACTATTTCAACTGAGCGGGAAGCTTTTCTCGAGCCACTGGAGGCTAGCGCCGAAGGCGACGTGAAGTACATCACCGCATTTCGTAACTCTCCCGGAAACGCCTACCTGATGGCCAGATTACCTCCAGACCACGTCACCAATGGGCAGTCAAGTGTGGTGGAAGGCCGCGACTTCTTCGTCCAGTTCGCCGTCAAGGAGGAGTGACACATGTCTTTCAAGCTTCGCACAGAAGTCGACGATTGGTTCTCTCGCATATACAAGGCGAAAGACTCGCCACTGTCGACAAAATTTGACTATTACTACTTGTGCCTGATGATGGGCTTTTCGCGAGGCAAGGCGACCCCCGTCACGAATGCGGTCGAATTTGTACAAAACTTTGTTCTCGATTACCGCTCAGTACAAAGCCAGATCATCGGTCTTCTGATCGCAACAGAGGCGCGCGCGCTAGGCATTGAGCTAACTAACCGGGCGCGCATCAAGGACCTGCTTTCTCGATACGTAAGTCCGGAGGCATCCGTTGCATTGACCCCTAAAGGATTTGAGAGGTTGAATGACTATGCAAATGGCGGGTTCAACGCGATTGTTGCGAGCTACCCTGAGGAACAGCCCTGGATTGCCAGCGATTTCATGCAATGGTATCAGCGAGCCATTTCAGCGCCCGTTTCCTGAAGTCAAGGAGTTACTCGCCAAACAGGAGCAGTGTGGAGAAGGATTGCAGCAACGGACTCCCCCAATGTCCTGTGGCATCTCCGCCATCGATAGTTCGTTGCCAGGCAGGTCGACGGGCGGCGCTTCACGCTCGCGCCTCCTCCATTCGCACCAGCTGCTCGCGTAGCAGAGCGGTCAGCTGCTCAACATCGGACATGTTTCGGACAGCGCCAGAGAAGGTCACGCTTTCGCGCCCGATTCGTCCGCTGACGTTCTCGTTGGCGAAAGCTGCGGGATCATAGCCACTGAGTCCGCATAACAACGAGGTCAAGATCTCCCGATGCCTAGCTAAATCGCTGCCAAGGCCCCTTCTCTCCGAGCGGATTTCCTCCCCAACCCAAGAGTCAGCAGCAGCGAAGCTCCCCTCCGAAGTCGGCTCAAAACGCACGGCATAGCAAAACCACCCCTCCGAGTTCGGCCGCCAAATCTCCAACCATGGAGGGCGGAAACACGACGACCATTTTTCACTTTGCTCTGCGGACTCGTAGCCCTGAGTCAGGCGATAGAACGCCTCTGCCGGCATCAGAAAGCGGACTCCTAAAGGCAGCGGATTTCTTGGTAGTCTGTCCATCACGGGGTCAATCATCGCATGGCACGGCGATCGACGGCTACTCGTCACAATCGAAGTTTGCTGCGATCCTTGGGCTCGTTCTGCAGCGCCCAGCCCTGTCCTCCCGACGGGTTTGCAGTCGCCTTGTGCGCGTCGACTGCCTTCTCGCATGCGGAGCACTGAGGTTCGACTGGACCTGCAATCCGCCGCTTCAGCGACACGGGTCGCTCCTACACCGCTGCCTCCGATCGACCAGCGGACGGGCCGACCGGTGATGACGTTCACATTCGCGACTGGTGGTCGCGATCCTGCAAGAGGCGAGAATCATTGGGTGTGGACGATGCGACCGCACATTGCTGAAGGCCTGCGTTTGGCGCAAATACTGTAGTGTGAGCGGGGGCCAATAGAAGCGCACATTGATTGAAGCTACATGACGCACTATCGATCGGCGACGGTCTTCGAAAGCTTTAGAATGACGCCTGTTTGACACCCATTGACTGCATGCCTAATCGGAACGACTTCAAGGAACAAATCTTCGCGTGCACCTGCAGCCGCTGCCGCGCGATCGTCGAATTGGTCAAGCGTGGGGCCGTGCTTCAGTTTTCCCGTAAACGTGCAGGGCGACTGTGTGAAATTGCCGTAGTGGCGGCCACAGGAGCCTCCGGGCTGCCGGAAAGCGACGTCGTCGCTGCCAGACGCGAATATGCCAAACATCTGCGCATTGAGCTCGCAGGGCCTACCCAGGACGGTGACACCCCTGGGCACATCGAATGGGCTGTCAAGAGTAACAACCACGTCCCCAACGCACCTCAGCCTATCAACTTGGGATCGGCCACCCCGCGCAAGCGAGACGGCCGCTTCTTCATTAGCTGAAGGGGATCCGTGCCGCAACTACATCGCTCCTGGCGAGTACTTCATCCCAGTGGCGGCGGAGGGTCAGGCTCGCACCATTGATTGAGGCAAGATAGCCGGCCGTTGGCTGGGCCTTTCTTCCAAAGCCCTACATATACAAGTGGAAGCCTTTGTGACGTGTGACAGTCAGCCACCGGCACGAGGTCAGCAATCCCAGAAATGTACAAAGCGTACGCACCCGGTGCACTGGGCCTGACGAGGGCCGGCTAAGAACCTCTTGTCGACTCCCTAGCTTGGACCGGCGGTCCAGAGTGTCCTTAACGTAAGTCGACTCAGCTTACATTTGGTGGTGCGGAGACGCCCGACGCGTCCAAGCGTTCGCGCGAAAGACGTACCGCCGCTTCAGAGAAGTTCTCAGGATGCCTGAGCACAACCGCCTCGAAAGCGAGATCCAACAGGTGCATCCTGGCAAGCGCATTGAAGCCGGAAGAGTCAGCCCGGTTCGTCACGATCCTCTCGACCGCGGCCACAATCCCGTGCCGCTTGATCATCTGCCACGTTCGTGAGGCAGGTTGGCGCCGGCCGCGTTCCGCTGAAAGCACTTCTTCGTACGCGTAGACAGCTTCAAGGCATTCTCGTTCCAAATCGCTTGCAGCACCAAGAGCCTCTGCTCTCAGTTGAACAGCTCGCCTCCTCGCGGCAAGAGCAAGTGCACTCTCTCCCCTCGCGAGCGCATTCACTTCGAAGTTGGAGCAGTCCTCAACTGTCTTTAGTCGAGCAATATGTGGATCCACGCGCGGCCCCCCCTGTGCATCTGCTCCCAATTATCTTCGACCAGCGCGAAACTGGGAACGCCGACCCCGCAGAGTGCCACTCCTGGTAGAACTCATCCTCTGCCGCCCACCGGACCCAGCTGAGAAACTCGAGGCTCCGCTCGCCGTCGCAAGGCAGCATCGCCGGACGGATAGTCCGACGGCCGCTCGCAGGACTCACTGTGCTTCATCCAAATGGATCAGGAAACCCAGCAGTCTCGCTTTGGCTGGGGAGTAGACGGGGACCTGGCCTCGTCGCCAATTGCCAAGAGCCCGCTGGCTCAGAGAAGCTCTGACTCTTCAAGTTCAACGCTCTTGATCACCCAAGCGGCCGCCCATGAATGTCCAGCCTTTTTCATGGCTTCTCTGACGCGCTGCAGACTGGTGTAGCGAACGTTGCGTACATTGATTCGTACCGGATAAGCGTCCGGTCGGCCAGGCCACGGCTTCGCCCTATCTGGCGCGAACTGCCCACTCGCCGCGTCCGCGACGAGTGCCTTCAGAGTCTTGGCCTTCGAGGTCGGCACGACTACCACGATCTCGAAGTCATCGTCCTTGGCACGTTTGTAAACCTCGGTGCATCCGTTCCTCTCAACAGCTTCAATATCCGGCAAGTTGTCGTACCTGTGGATGATCGCTTTCTTCCTAGCCATGTCGCCCCCCCCTGTAGTCCTCTATTGTCCTTAAGCCTACGGCCAGGTCAAGCCAGTTGAGGGGCGCTACCATTGTGGACACTAGGAGGGGACAGATGGAAAACACTCAGACGCAGACGGATCCGCGCGTTGCTGTACTAGTGGACTGTGACAACACCACCCCAGAGGTGCTGGAACACGCGCTTCGTGTGGTCGCGCAGTTCGGTCGGGTGGTTTTGCGTCGTGGCTACGGCAACCACACGACACTGGCAAACAATTGGCAGGACGCATTGGTCCGGTTAGCCTTCACGCCTTGCCTCCAGTATCAGTACGCGGCCGGCAAGAACACGTCCGACATTGCCTTAGCGCTGGACGCCATGGAGGCGCTGTTTGACCAGCGTGCCGACACGTTTTGCCTGGTCACCAGCGACTCCGACTTCGCCTATTTGTGCCGCAAGCTTCGCGAGCGCGGCGCCACTGTACACATCGTGGGTGAGACAAAGACGCCAGATGCGCTTCGAAATGCCAGCGATCAGTTTTTTGAGTGGGTGAAGCCGGCGAGCACACCTGAAACCGCCGGCAGTGCCACGATCCCGATAACGAAGCCGGCTGATGCGCGGTCGGTAGCGCCCAAGCTGGAACCGACCAAGCCCGCGACGAAACGTCGGCCCCTGATGGTGGTGGAGGCCGTCAAGCTCATGGCGGTGGATACTCCCGAAGGCAAGGTTCACCTCGGCCCCTTGGGGCAGTATCTGAAGCGCGCCGACCCTGCATTCTCTCCCCAGACTTACGGCCACTCCGGTCTGCTGGATATGCTGCGCACGTACGACCTACTGGCGGTGCAGCAGGAAGAAGGTCACTATTGGACAGTGCGCCTGACACAGTCTCACGAGGCGGGAGCGACGGTTAGTACTGCGGCCGCCGACTAACGTCAGGCAAGGCAGATGGATTCGCTCTGAGGAAATCGCGCCTTGGTGAGCGGCCGCTGATGGACCAAACTTTTCTAGGAGCAGCTGAATGAATCATCTAGAGAATAAAGGGCGCGAGTACCGGGTTGGCGAGCTCGAACTTATCTTGAGCCTACCGCCCACGAAAACGAACATCGCTCACTTAGCCACTTCGCTCGGCAGGAGTGAAAGTGCAATCTCGATCGTATACAAAATCGCGTACCAGCCGGATGCTCCGTTTGGGTCCAACGCTGACATTCAGCGGCAGAAGATCGAGGCCGCCAAGACACAGCTTGGCTTCATGAAGTTCTGAATGCCCGTCGCGAAAGTTTCTAGGGTGAAAATCCGTGCGTCGTGGCTGTGACCTGTGCTCCGGCACGGGCTATAACGTGAACTGGTGGGAGGCGCTGCTTCTCGCAACCACATGGTTGATGCCCCTTGCACGAAAGGAGCCTTCATGGCGACACGGAGCGAACTTCAGGACTGGGTAATCCAAGCGCTGAAGGCTGCAGGCGGTGCAGCGAGCATCGTCGAAGTGGCCAAATACATTTGGGAGCACCACGAGTCCGAGCTCAAATCATCAGGCGATCTTTTCTATACGTGGCAGTACGACATGCGATGGGCATGTACGAAGTTGCGGGAGCGAAAGATCGTTCAAGCGGCGGAAATGTCGGATCGCGGCGAGTGGCGCCTTCAGCCTAAGCTCGATTAGTTGCAAGGCAAGTCTCTGTGGCGCAGGCGGTCCCGGAGCAGAGCCGTGGCAACACTTCCAACTAGAGCGGCCACGAACAGGCTCCGCCCGCGCGGGCGACGTGGGAACCGCCCGCTCCGCGGCTGCGCCGTGTAAGGCCGGATGGGACACCCTAATCGCTTGGCCGCACTGCCTCCGCCCTAGCCTTTCCACCCGCATGGGACCTGGCGTGCAAGCCCGCCGTTAACATCACCTCAACTCGGAACTAGGTCTTGGGTCTTAGACGGAGAATGCAAAGGCCGATGGCAACTCGGCTCAGTGACCAGCGCTCCGCAGGCAGGGTGGATCAGCCACGCGGCCTGATGCCTTGAGCTCCTGGTGTCAATGTAGAAGAACACGGACGTCGGAGCTGGGCCGTTTCCGCACTTCGATAGATCCAGCGCAACGCCTAGGAGCAGACTACGTTCGGACTGACAATCCGCTATTCATTTCAGCGGCCTGCGGTTCGCTCCGCTGCTTCACACCGCGAGTACACATTAGTGCGACCGCCCCCTGCCCAGTCAGGATAGGTCGAAAGCAATCAATGATGGCGCGACGATCTGCCGGAGCCCGGGCCACGAGTCTGGCAGCGCGTTCCAACTGCGGTTAAGCTTAAGCAGCCTGGAGCTCTCCTTGAACGATAAAGCTAACCCTGGACTTGTTGTTTTCGACATGCCCCAGTTCGACCGTTTTCAGGCCACGCAGGCGCCCAAGCTCTTGGAAGTGGTATCACCACCATACTTGGTAGCGACTCGCATGGGCTACGCTCCTATGCTGGACGTGGAGTTACCAGGAGGCGTGAGGTACACACTTTTGATTTCATCCGCCAGTTTGACGGCGGGCCTCGAAAAGTTGCGAGTGGCTAACCGAGGCCAGTTGAACAATATTCGGTTCTGGATCTCACGGGAATCGCCGGATCCGAAGTCGAAGTACATGATTTTGCCAGCCACCTGAAATTGGAGATTCTTATGGCCACGAAGGCACGTATCGAATCAGTGAAGGATATTCCGCTTTCCGCGCTGACTATCGGCAAATCACAGGTTCGCCTGAGGGAGGTCAGCAAGGATCTGGATGAACTGGCTGACAGCATCAGCAAGGTCGGACTGCTGGAGCCGATCGTCGTCGCGCCCCTGGGGAACGACAGATACGAGATAGTCACTGGGCAACGCCGATTCCTGGCGCATCAAAAGCTGAAGAAAGACTCGATCATGTGCGCCGTGTTAAGTGGTGCCGTCGAAGAGATCGACGCAAAGATCATCTCAGTAACTGAAAATCTAGTTAGACTCGATCTCAACCGTGCTGATCTTATCGACGTATGCACTAGTCTCTACAAGAGATACGGTTCGGTCGATCTGGTAGTTCAAGAGACAGGATTGCCTAAGGCGAAAGTACAGGAATACGTCAAGTACGACCGCTTGGTTCCTGAGTTGCGCCAGCTGGTGGATTCCGGCGACATGGATATCAAAGCTGCGCTTCGCGCACAAGACGCGGCAGCTGCATCTGGTCAGTTCGACCCTAACCAAGCAGTGAAGTTGGCGAGAGAAATGAGGCTCATGTCGGGCGCTCAGCAAAGGAAGGTCGTTGACACAATTAAAGATGAGCCTCGACGAGAAATTGAGGATGTAATCGAGGCGGCGAAATCAGGCGACAAAATCGTACAGATCACGGTCACGTTGGGCATTCGGGTACATGAGGGCCTGAAGAAGTACGCTAAAGATGAAGACACATCTATGGACGATGCGGCAGCATCTCTCATCGAGGAGTCCCTAGGTCAGAAGGGTTTTTCTTAAATGCTCGATGGAGCAGAGTGGCGCAACCTGCTGCTTTCCGTTGGCACACACCAAGGTAGTAGGCCGCTTTCTCCTATTGAAGTTGCCGAGTTCATTCAGCGTCTCGTAAGGGCCGGTGAGACTAAGGCGACCATTGCGTCGAAGCTTCATCTTAACGACGCATCTATGGTCGCGAAGTTTTTGACTCTGCTGAATCTGGCCGAAGATGTGCGTCCATTAGTCGACTGGGGTTCGAAGCAAAAGCTTCTAAGCATGTCCTCTGCCCTGGAAATCGCGCGACTGCCGGAAAATGAGCAGATTGCACTGAGCGCTGCCGTTCTCAAGCATCAATTGAACAAGAGCGAAACTCAGCAAGTCGTACAACTCAAGCTGCGGACTGGCCGTCAAGTTGGCGCGTGCGTTGATCAGACTCTTGCCATGCGTCCGACGATCACCGTTCGGGAGGTGCTCGTGGGCGCAATACAGGACGAATCCGTCCAACACGCGCTGCTTCAGCTCGTCCAAACGGACCGAGACGAGCTGCTCCGGCGGTCGCTGCTTGGCCTCGGCATATCAGGTGCGGCCGTTCGGCTCCAGCCGAAGAGATTCGTGATCTCTGGTTCTCAGCAAGTAGGGGATCAAGTTCGGAGTTTGCAGCCCGACTTCGAACAGGCCGTCTGTCAGGCTATCCAACAGAACCTGTGTAATGGTTATGCCCCTTCTTGATGCCGTAGATGTGGGCCCGCTCGGGGGCGTTCGCCTTGGGCCAGATGTGATCTGCGACGGCTTCCGGCGTGACTGTACGGTCCGAGTCCAGACACACGTACATGCAGACCACTTGCATGATTTCGAGACCAGCAAGGGGTACCAGGAGATCATCACCAGCCCCGGCTCGTATGACCTCCTCGTGACCGCAAAGAACGCTGATCTGCCATATCGCCGGAACTTCGCCGCGGTGCCATTCGGAAAGAGTATACGATTTGGCTCTTCAACGATCACCTTGCTCCCTACAAATCACATTCTGGGTGCGGCACAGGTGCAGGTTGTTGTTGATGATGGAAGGCGGCTCGGATATTCGGGAGACTTTCAATGGCCGATGGATTCAGTTATTAGCTGCGACTGTCTAGTTCTAGATAGCACTCATGGTTCTCCGCGGTATCAGAGACAATATCGGCAAGACCAGGTCGATTCGCAACTGCAAGAGCTTCTACTCCGGCAACTGCGATTTGGCCCAGTTGCTCTCCGAGGCCACACAGGCCTATTACAGCGGGCGATAACTCTGCTGTGCGGTCAAGCTAGTGTGCCCGTATTCGCAAGCGATCGGACAATAAAGGAATATCGAGTTTACGAAGCTCACGGTTATCCGCCTCAAGAGCTGAGCGCTTTCCCGGCCACGACTCGATTTCCCGGGGTAGGCCTGGTGCTGCTGCGCATGCATGAACGCCCACCAGCGTTCATTGATTCAAATTTCACGAGGATCACACTTAGTCAGTACATCAGTGACCCGAGGGAGCCGCTTCTTAGATTCAGTGACAAGGACTTCCGCGTTGCAATGTCAGACCACGCGGAGTTCGCGGGCATCCTCGAGTACGTCTCGGCAGTCGCTCCGAAGCTGGTCCTGACAGACAACAGTAGAGGGGGTCATGCAGTCGAGCTGGCTAGGGAAATATCAGTCCGTCTCGGCATTCCTGCCGTACCCTCGACGTTCTCACTCAACCGTGAGTGGGGGGGTTAACGCGACTCGTCACGTGCCGGATGACCCGCTCGACTTCAGGAGAGGCATTTACAAAATCCAGCGAAATGCCCTGATGCTGGAGCGCGAAGACGCGGAAGACCTGATCTGCAAATCCCTGGCCGATATGAGTGACACCAGCGAAGTCTAATACTGCGTGCTCAAACCTGTCGATCCGAGCAAGGAATCGTTTTGCCTGAGATCTTGACACTAGGTTATGACCGGCTTCTTTCGCCAGGCGCACAGGTACAACCGTTCTGTTAAACCGAAGGTCTCCATCATCGGACTCGTACGCACTAAATACATCAACGGTGCGCTTTGTCGTCGAGTTAGAGAGCTCCATTATGACTGCGGTCCCGTGCGTGTGCTTGGCGCGAACCAACCAGTCGTCTTCCAACCTGGCGTCATGGACAAAAACAAGCCCCCGGGACAGGATCGAAAACGTGTCCATCAGCCGTGACGAGAAGAAAATGCCCTCGCCCGAGTGGTTTGAAGGATCTGTAGTCAATTTGCCTTTTGACAGTTCGAAGAGTGACTCCCGAGGGTCTGAAAGTCCTAAGAGGCGTTGAATGCGGCGGAATATGCCTTCTCCATCATCGCCCACAATGATTCTCGTATGCCTCGGAAGCCGAAGTATGGAGCTCCATATCACGGTTCCTTCTGAGTGGTCCATACTGTTATTGAACATCTCGGTGAAGCAGTAGCTCCAGGTGTTCGTCACGTTTTCAGGAAGGTCCTGGAGGACAGGAAGGACGTCCCGCTCCCACACACTGTGCTCTTCTAGAGTCGGTTTGATCAGGTAGTAATGTTCAGTCATAGCCGCTTAAGCTGAAGAGTGCCACTCGATGGGCTCGCGATCTGTCAGGTTGTATCACCTGCCGGCGGGAGTCGCCTTTCAGCGACGCCTGCTCGCCTCGTCAGACGCACGGCATCGTCGGTCCCGCTCCTGGCTAGTGCCTGGCTTTGAGGATGTAGCCTCTGCATGTCCAAACAACGTCGTGCTGATCGGGTCTGAGAGTCCGCAGGTGCCGGATGGGAAGAGCCTCCCCGGCCCCGCGTCCAGCGGCGGGCGCTTCTGGCCGAAACCGCCCTCACCCACGCTCAACAGGGAGTTGCTCAAGAAGGCACTGCGCCCAAGCGCGTATTCGCAGCGCACGTCTTGCCTCCGGTGTCGCTCCGCCTTTGGAAGCGGCATTGTGTTTAGACACCAGACCTCGATTACCCGTATGTGAACAGCGGACCACCTGGAAGCCAGATTCACGCAGCACATCTGCCAGGTACGCAGCCTTCGCTCCACACAGCACGACGAGTGGAATGCCCTTCAGCTCCTGCTTTACGCGCAGGACGTTCTCAGGACTGAGAATCTCCTCGCGAGTAGCCTCGGTTCGGCGGTCGCCAAGACTTCTCGCTAGTGGCGTGGCGAAGGCGTTAGTGATTCTGTAGTCGTACCTTGTACGTGAAGGAAAAACGTCGGGTCGAGCGTCGGCCAAGTACGCAAGTGCTTCTTCGAGGTTCGTACCGGTATCACCGGTGACAGGCTTGCCGCTGGCCTTTTCTTTTGCTCCAGGTGCACTGAAGATGAAGGCAGTCGGATGGCGCCCGCGATGGAAGTGCATGACTGTGTCTGTTAGAAGGCTCTAGTCGTGGCTCGGCATGGTACGTCGGCTTTCGACCCAAGCGGACATATAGGGCCTAAGAGTTCCCGCTTCCGCTGTTTTCGCGCCCTCCTAGCTTGGCTCAGGCCGACCGCCCTTCCCCTGCGGCAGCTGCAGCGGCCAGCTGGACGTGCAATCCGCCGCTTAGCGATGCAGCGCGTCCGCTCATGGAATGCCTCAATGCCTTGCTAGAGAATTGCGGCGCATCGGCGCTGTTGATGCGCTTCCTCGTGGAGAACAAGACAGAGCGCCCTTCTCTGCTCAGGTGGACGAGACAGAACTTCCGTCAATGCGGAAACCCAATCGCAAGCCACGCAGACACAGCAATGCTTAGTAGAGTCGTCCCAAAGACCAGCCACATCTGCCAGCTCTTTGCCGATTTGTCGTTGGCCTCGTAGTGCGCCTTGCGCAGCCTCTCGATGTGGCCAAGCCCCCATTCGAGTATTTTTAGATCAGATTTCTCGGCCCACGCTTCTGCGCGAAACTGACTTCGAAATCCATCATCCCGGTCTAAGTTATTTATCGTCGCAATCCTATCAGACGGGTCCATTTCACGAATCCACACCGGAATACGCTTGCCCGCCAGCATGCTCTCCTTCCAGGTTTCGAGCTGACTTTTTGGAATACCCAACCGGAACAGGTCGCGTCGCTTCCGGATCAGCGCTCGAATCGGAAAGTCGTCCTGCAAGTCCAATCTCTTGACCAAACCCTCATAAGTGATCACGTTGTTCTCGTCATTACTAGCCAGGACCCAAGCCGCCGAGAGGACGTCGAAGACGTCTGGTTCAAGAAGATGGAACTGCTTCCGGTTAATCGCCATGCTTCACCTCACTGCTCTACCCACCCCCACCGCCATCACCACCGCTCGAAGAAACATACCGGTGGGACCCACGTCTAAGTTCAGTCGCCCGTGAGTGGAGGTTGATTGCAGTATCCACCAGTGTGTGCACGCAGCAGCAGGGCACCGCGAAGTCTCTTCATCTAGCGGTCTCGCACCGCTGCAGGTGCGTGTTCGTCTTGAACGGTCTGTTATGCCGCATCTCACCCCCGCTGTCGCTGTGGGCCAGGTGGCAGCCAATCATCAGAATCTCTCTGAACCGCGGTCCAATCATCGCCCGCGGGCTCGGATGCTTCTACCCTTAATGTCCGAAACGCCATCGCATGGCGCTCCAGAACGGCCGCATCTCTCGTCCAGCTGGATCGACGGCAGAGGAGAAGCTCCATGAAAAGCTGCCAGAACGGTACGCCAGCTTTGAACTGCCCTGGCGCGATCTGAGGGACTTTTCGCTTCGCGTCGCGCCATCGGCCGGTTTTACCAAGCAGGTCGTCGACCGCAATGAGGGTCGCACCATGAAAAGCTTCGGCCGGCCCGAGACCGACAAAATGATCGTGCTGCTCATAGGTGCCGAACCCGTAGCCATTTCCATTGAGCAACTCACCGGGAATGTATATCAGGAGGAACGCGAGATCTCCAGCCACGTCACGTGCAGCAACTAGTTGCCTCCGGAGCTTTTTCCATCCAGCCGTGGTATCGCACCGTAGCTTTTTCGAAACCGGATCGAGGACTTTCGCCTGAATCAGGCAGCGCTTCGACCCGAGTGGACTTGAAATAAGAAGCTCGAGGTCGGCACCATTCTTGACCTCTTCCGCCGTTGTCGTTTTTGACAGCGTTAGAGTGAAATCCTTAACCGATTTCGGACTCCGACGCGTTTGCATACCGAGCCAAATGCACATCATGTCGCAGAGCTCGTCCGTCAGCGTTCGCTCGTCCGTTTGGAAGATCTGCAGCTTAGCCGCCAGGTGGGCGCCGACGGATTGCGCAGGGGCAGGTATATCCGCGACCGAGAGTCGTTGTGTGAAGCTGAAGGCCGTAGTCATCACAAGCGCCGTGCGGCATATTTGGACGGCAGCCGCGGAGCTGTTATCTCGCAGCGGAGAATGGTCAATCGATGCCCATCTGGCGCGTGGATATTGTCCTCCAAGCCTCCTCCTTGACTTCATGCGGAGAACCTGCTCCCCGCGGCCATCAACGCACACTCGCTTTTCTCCCCAGCCTCCGCGGAACCTTCATCCAAGTCGAAGTTGCGCGATGTAGTTCGGGTGAATGAGGCTGTTTGCTATCGCAGTGTAATTCTAGGGGCGAGGCGCGCCGTCTCCAAGGAAAACGGGCCGAGATGCTTATGAAATATCATGTGAACGCACATTGACGGCAATGAAGCGCGAGATGCAGATTCGGCACCTCAGGGTGGAGAACTTTCGGGGAATCGCGACGCTCGATTGGGCGCCTGGCGCGGCGTTCTGCTGCTTGATAGGGCCTGGCGACGCCGGAAAGTCCACCGTTCTCGACGCCATCGAGGCCGCGCTCTCCTCGCGCTGACTGTTTTTCGGCGAGCAGGCGGAGACACTTCCAAGGCCATCCTCGTCGAAGTCACGGTGGGCGAGTTGTCCAAAGCGTTGCGGTCAGACGAGCGCTCGGGCTCTACATCCGCGGCTGGACCGCCGACGACCAGCTTCGGGACGAGCCGGAAGGCGACGACGAGGCGGTGCTGACGGTGAGACTGACCGTCGACGCGACGCTCGAGCCTGTGTGGCAGATCATTTCCGAGCGCGCGGACGAGCCGCGCACGATCTCCAACCGCGACCGCGCGCTGTTTGGCCTTGTCCGGCTTGCGGGCGACGACGCCAGGCACCTCGCTTGGGGGCAAGGCTCGATCCTCTCGCGGCTCACGGGAGACTCCGACGAGGCGGCCGCCAGGCTCGGGGCGGCGTACAAGGCGGCGCGAGATAGCGCGAACCTCTCGGAGATCGAAGCCCTTGCGAACGCCGCCGGCGCCGCGGAGCGCTTCGCGAGAAGCCTGGGCGCCTATGTCGAGAGCAGCTATGGGCCGGGCCTCGAGCTAGGACGCGGAGGCGTGTCGACAGGGTCGATCGCGCTGCATGACGGGGGCGTGCCGCTGCGGCTCGCGGGGCTGGGCTCTCGCCGGCTGGCCACCCTTGCGATTCAGAAGTCCGCCATCGCCGAAGGCGCCATCGTTTTGGTCGACGAGATCGAGCACGGCTTGGAGCCGCATCGCGTGATGGGCGCCATCTCCCAGCTTCGCGCCGATCAGGCGCGCGCTCAGGCGGACGGAAAGCCTAACGGTCAGATACTGCTCACGACGCACTCCGAGGTGGCCTTTAGCGAGGCGGGCGCGCCGAGTCTTCGCGTTTGCCGCACTAGTCGACCCGATCGAGTGACCACGATCGTGAAGCCTGGCGCGCCGGAGCCGATTCGCGCCTTGATGCGACACGCGCCGCGAGCGCTCTTCTCGCGTCGAATCATGATCAGCGAGGGCATGACCGAGGTCGGCATCCTCAACGGCGCTCGCGAATTCTGGCCTCCGCTGCACAGTGGCATGCCGATAGAGCACGTTCGCGGCTTCATCGCCGACGGCAACGGCGCGGAGGCGCCTGCGATCGCCCTTGGACTGCGTGAACTCGGCTTTGACGTCGCCCTCTACCGCGACTCGGACACAGCCTTGCCCCAGGCATTCCCGAGCAGCTTGCCGCGGCTGGCGTGCCCGTCATCGAGTACGGTAATGGTCTCGATGTGGAGCACGCCATCATCTCGCAAGCCGACAACGCGCAGATGCAGCGCTTGCTCGATCACCTTCGAGCGGAGCGCGGCGAGGGCAAGATCAACGAGAACTCGCGAGCTTCCCTCCAACGAATCACGCGATCCGTTGCAACGCCCTGGTGGTGACCAGGCGCTCGTAGACCATCGAACATGTCGCCGCCATCCGAACAACTTTGGGAGAGCTGGGAGCGCCTAGCTTGTTGGCGGCGTAAGCGCCAAGCGCAATCCATCCGACAGGGCCGAGCACGACACTTAGCGCCGTAGAAGCAAAGGTGTAGGCGCCGAAAGACAGGGTGCCGAACGAGACAGCGCTGAGCAAGGTCGACATCAACGTGTACGTCGCGAAGCCACCCGCGTTCCCAAGGGCCAGCAGTGCTGCTCCCTGGCTGACACTGACAAGCCCATTGTCCTTTGCAAGCTTGTCGAGCTCCGCGTCAACTTTCCGACGTTGATCAGCTGTTAGTCCCGTATAGAGATCCACCATGAGCTTCGACAGAAGCATCTTCTGATGGTCCTTGATGTATTCGAGTACAGCAATTTTCCGATCAGCCTGTGTGACACCATCCGGCACCTTCGCCGTGCTGCGATCGGCATCAGCAATACAGACCCCATGCGCCGGCGAACTGAAGTAGCTCCGGCGCCCCTCTACCTTCAAAGTGTCGCAGGCGTCTGAAAGCATTTCCGCGTAGGAGATACCTTCACCACCTCGAAGCGCATTGAACACGCTGTGCCCCGCTGCTAGGGACATCTGCTTTTTTAGCTCTCCCGGGGGGAGCGGCACCGTCGCTTCGCTGTTCACCACTTGTGTGAGCGCGAGGCGCTCCTCGCGATCCGCCGCGGTCAGTAGCTTGTCGAAAACGTCGTTGGAAATGTAGTGCGACAAAGCCACCCCTCGGAGTACAGGACTACCTCAACTATAGCCCGACCGCCCTCCTGCCAAGTCGAAGGTAACTGGCGATGCCGAGTTCGGAGGGCTGTGACCGTTCTGCGCCGGCAAGAGCATAGCGAGCGAACTTGGTGTAATCTGGCGTCTAGTGGTGTCCAGATACGCTGACAGGTGGGCTGATCGGGCCTGTTAATCCGTAGGTCCCTGGTTCGAGCCCAGGTCGGGGAGCCAAATTTGGCAAGGGTTTGCTGCTACGAATAGTGCAGCAAACCCTTTTTCCTTTGGGGCCAAGAAGCCACCCTGTAGCTGCCGTGCTCGGGTTTTTCGATTCAGGCAGCCGCCGCTGGGCACGTGCCGACTCGGCACTTGGCACCATGGGCGCCCATCGACGCCCCACTGGTCAAGCGCCACCCGGCGAATCGCTGAGTCCGCGTCACGTCGAAGTCGGTGGCTGCGACCTGTACCAATCCGCGGTTCAGGCCTGATCGGACCGACGCCCCGGGGCGGGCGTCGACGGCAACTGGCTCAGGGTAAGCAGCGTCACCACGGACGTTGCAGCCATCAGTCCCAGGAGCGCGGTGAAGCCCGCCTGCTTCACCACGGGGCCGATCAGCCAGACCGCAATGGAACTGGCACCGAACGACACCGCCATTCGCATGCCCGACACGCGGGATCTCATGCTGTCGTCCACGAAGCGGACGACCATCGCGTCGGTGAACGGGATGGCCCCGAAGATCATCGTCATGAAGAAGAACAGGGCCGCGAAGAACAACCATCCCTCTACCAGCATCGACAGCGCAAGAAGAACGGCCTGTGCCGCGATGATGCTTCCATACAGAGGCTTCAGCGCCACGCGGTCGATCAGATTCCCGACAAGAAGCTGCGTGAGCGAGGCAACCGCATAAACGGCGGCCAGCAGCAGGCCGATCTGCGCCGGGTCCTGGAGGATTCCACGCAGGCGGTCGGTGAGCAATTCGAAGTTGCTGTTGGTGGAGAAATTGAACAACAGGCTGCCGCTGGTGGCGGCCATGGTCATCACCAGGAACAGCCTGGCCATCGAGACCCCGGGCGGTGGCTTCGACGTCGCCTTCTTCTTCGCCGGCGCACCCTGCTCGCGCGTCGCCACCAGGGCGAAAACCAGGCCGATCAGCAGGCAGATGACGCCGGGCACGGCAAAGGCCATGCGCCAGCCGAAGTACTTCACCAGGAAGCCCGTGGCGACCGCTGCCACGGCCACGCCCAGGTTTCCCACGAGGCCGTTGATGCCGATGGTCCAGCCGGGCCGCAGCGCGCCCTGCACGAGCATCGGAATCCCCACGGGGTGATAGATGGATGCAAAGCAACCCAGCAGGGCCAAGGCCAGCGCCATCTGCCACGGCGACTGCACCGCGCTGACCAGGAGCGCAGCAGCGCCCATGCCGAAGAAGAACACCAGCATCATGTTGCGGCGACCCCAGTGGTCGCCCAACCTGCCGGCCGGCAGGGAACCGACGCCGAAGAAGAAGAATGCTGCAACGCTGTAGGGCATCAGGTCTTCCCAGCGCGCAACCTGGAAGTCGCTCGCGATCGTCGTCACTGCTGTGGCGAAGATCAACAGGAACATGTGGTCGATGGCATGGCCGATGTTCAGCAGCCATCGAGTGGCCATCGAATTGCCCGCGCGGGCCGTGGCTGGCAATGCATCAGCGCTCAGGGTGCTCATCTCAGTTCTCCGTGGCGCGGGTCTCGGACGCGGGTGGGCAAGTTCTGCCGAACGGCGAGCTGACGGCATTGATGGCCGTGGCGACCTCGCGGCCGGTGGGAGTGAGGGGCATATCGGACTGCAGGGCTTCGGGGCGATCGGCCTGGATTCTGTGCAAGACTGGCTCTCCTGTCTCGCGCCAAACGTCCATGAACCATCGCAAAACGGACACGCCATCCACACAGGCCCCGCCACCGCTGCACCAGGTGTTGAAGGAGATCGAGGCGGTGTCCTCGCCGGTCGCCGGCCGTGCGACGGACTACCCGCCGGGCTGGCACATCGCGCCGCACACGCACACCAAGCACCAGCTGATCTACGCAGTACGCGGCGTGATGGTGGTGCAGGCGGACGCCGGCCACTGGGTGGTGCCGCCGACGCGGGCGATATGGATGGAGGCCGGGATGACCCATGCCATCCGCTGTGTCGGCGCGGTGCACATGCGCAGCCTGATGGTGGCACCTGAGGCCGCACCGAAGCTGCTGAACGGCACGCAAGCGGTCGGCATTTCGACGCTGCTGCGCGAGTTGATCCGCGCCGCGATGGACGTGCGGCAACCCTATGTGGCGAACAGCCGCGATGGGCGCCTCATGCGCCTGATCCTCGATGAGCTGCGAGCGCTGCCTGTCCTGCCACTGCACCTGCAGATGCCGAGCGACGCGCGGCTTGTCCGGATCTCGGAGGCGCTGCAGCAGAACCTGGGCGATGCATCCACGGTGGCCGACTGGGCTCAGCGCCTGCGGGTCGATGCGAAGACGATCCAGCGGCTGTTCGTGAAGGAGACCGGCATGACCTTTGGCCAATGGCGGCAGCAGGCGCGATTGCTTCGGGCGCTGCAACTGCTCGCCACCGGGGACAAGGTGATCGATGTAGCGCTTGCGCTCGGCTACGACAGCCCGAGTGCGTTCGCCTCCATGTTCAGGAAGCAGCTCGGAGAGACGCCGAGCGCATTCTTCGCCGAGGTCTAGGCGAGTCAGACGTCATGTGCCGCTCCCGGAACGTGGGAATGACGCCCTCATGCCCTTGCCGCGGAGTGGCCCATACTCCGCCACTGAGATGATCCTCGCTCCCCTCGTCATCGCCTTCGGCCTGCTGGGCGCCTGCCTGCCGGCACACGCGTCCGACCCCGTGGTCGTCGGCTCCAAGCGCTTCACCGAAAGCTATGTGCTCGGCGAAGTGCTGCGCCAGACCCTGGAGGACGCCGGCGTGCCGGCCCTGCACCGCCAGGGCCTGGGGAACACGGCGGTGATGGAGCAGGCACTGGCCAGCGGTGCCATCGCCGTGTATCCCGAGTACACCGGGACCATCGTGCGCGAGCTGCTGAAGAAGGAAGGCGCGCAGGCCGCCGCTCCCCCGCTGGAGCAGATCAACCGCTGGCTCGCCCCACGCGGGCTGAAGGCGGCGGTGCCGCTCGGTTTCAACAACAGCTACGCGCTCGCCATGCGCGAGGACGACGCCGCGCGCCTGGGCATTGAAACGCTGTCGGACCTGGCGCGGGCTGGCGCTTCCTTGCGCTTCGGCCTGTCGCATGAGTTCCTGCAGCGCGCCGATGGCTGGAATGCGCTCAAGGCGGCGTACGGCATGCCCTTCACGCCCGGCAGCGGCCTGGACCACGGGCTGGCGTACCAGGCACTCGCGCGCAAGCAGGTGGACGTGATGGACGTCTACACCACCGACGCGCAGATCGCCCGGCTGGGCCTGCGCGTGCTGCGCGACGATCGCAACTTCTTTCCGCGCTACGACGCCGTGCTGCTGATGCAGGCGCAGCTGGACGAAGCTCCGCTCGCCGCGGCGCTGGCCGGCCGCATCGACGAACGCACGATGCAGGCGCTGAACGCCGAAGCGGAGATCGACGGCAAGAGCTTCGAGCAGGTCGCGCGCGACTTCATCGCCCGCAACAAGGCAGCCACCGGCTCCGGCCCGTCCGCTGCCGTGCGCTCGGCCCCGGCCTCCCACGGACAGCGTTTCCTGGACCGCCTGCTGGCGCCGGACCTTGGGCGCCTGCTGCGCGAACATGTCACGCTGGTGGCCGCCTCGGTCGCCATCGCCGCGGCCATCGGCATTCCGGCGGGCGTGCTGGCGGTGCGGCGGCCCCGCCTGGGTCAGCCGCTACTGGCCGCCATCGGCATGCTGCAGACCGTGCCCTCGCTCGCGCTGCTCGCGTTCCTGATTGCGCTGGTGGGCGGCATCGGCTTCGTGCCGGCCCTGCTGGCGCTGTCGCTCTACGCACTGCTGCCGATCGTGCGCAACACGCACGCGGGGCTGGTCTCGCTGCCGCCCGGCATGCGGCAGGCAGGACTGGCGCTGGGGCTGCGCAGTGGCCAGGTGCTGCGCGGCATCGAGCTGCCGCTGGCCGCGCCGACCCTTCTCGCCGGCATCCAGACGGCCGCGGTGATCAACGTCGGCGTGGCCACCATCGCGACCTTCATCGGCGCCGGCGGCCTGGGGGAGCGGATCGTGGCCGGCTTGGCCGTCAACGACACGGCGTACATGCTCGCAGGCGCCGTGCCGGCGGCAATCCTCGCCTTGCTGACGCAGTACCTGTTCGATGGCCTCGAATGGGCGCTGCTGCGCAGGCGCAGCCACGCCGCGGGGTCCGCTCGCGCCGGATCCGGCCGCTGACTGGCAAGGACGAGGAGCGCGGCAGGCGCCGGGCTCGCCTCCCGAGCACCTCGCGGTGCTGCTGTGCGCCGGCCAGCTCCGCGGCAGTGAGTGCAGTTGCTACACAACTTACCCGCCTGCGGCGTTCTGTCACCCGCGCAGCGCTTGTCCCGCCTCCGGATGTCGCTGCACGATGGCCGCGCCATGTTCCTCGCTTCGGGGGTACGCCATGTTGTCCATCAGCTCGCGGCCACGTGCGTCCGCACTCGTCGCAGGTGCCTGGGTCGGCACCTGGATCGTGGCCGGTGCTGCCGCCGTACTACCCGCGCAGGCGGAGGTTCCGATCAGCGGGCTGAGCCCCTACCTCGTCGATGGGAGCGAGAGCGATTTCGCCGCGGTGACGCGGTGCAACGGCGCGCCGCAGGCAGGAAACCTCTTCCGCAACAGTGAAAGCGAGCCGCACCTTGCGGTGAATCCGGTCAACCGGGCCAACATGATCTCCAGCTGGCACCAGGACCGGTGGAGCTCGGGCGGCGCCCAAGGCCTGGGCGCCGCGTACACGATCGACGGCGGCACCACGTGGCAGCCGGTGACCATCCCGTTCACCCGCTGTTCCGGCGCGCAGGCGCGCTCCAGCGGCGACTACGAGCGCGCTTCCGATCCGTGGGTCAGCTTCGGCCCGGACGGGACCGCGTACCTCATGGGGCTGGTCACGGACAACTCGGTGAACGAAAACGCCATGGTGGTCGCGCGTTCGTCGGACGATGGCGTGAGCTGGTCGGCGCCGGTCGTGATCGTGCGTTCGCCGGCCCAGGACCCGACGCTGAGATCCCTGTTCCACGACAAGAACTCGATCACGGCCGATCCCTTCGACCCGAACTACGTCTACGCCACCTGGACGGTGTTTCGCTTGCGCTCGTGGTCGGTCATGTTCTCGCGGTCCACGGACAAGGGCCTCTCATGGAGCGCGCCCCGTCCGATCGCCACCTTGAATGTGGAGCAGCCACCCGAGCAGGCGTACTTCCGGCAAGGCGCGCAGGTCATCGTCCTGCGTGACGTTGGAGGTAACCCGACGCTCCTGAACGTGTACTACCGCCTTGTCTTCAACCCCAGGACCGGCGAGGAGCGCACCGAGCAGTCCGTGCTGCGCTCCACAGACCAGGGCAAGAGCTGGTCGCGGGTGGACCTGCCCATCGCGACCTTCCGTGGCGCGACGGCCGTGGACATCGAAAGGGGAATCCCCGTACGCGACGCGGGCACGCTGCCGAGTGCCGCAGCCAACCCGACCACCGGCTACGCCTACGTTGCGTGGCAGGCGAGACGCAGCGACGGCCGCGTCGGCGTCAACATTTCCGTCTCGTCGGATGGTGGCAGGCAGTGGTCGGCCCCGGTCCGGGTGAACCAGGGCTCGGCCGAAGACGTGCAGGCGTTCTTGCCGATCGTCGCCGTGAACCAGGACGGAACGGTCGGTGTGCTGTTCTACGATTTCCGCAACGACCAGCCTGGCGACCCATCGCTGAGCACGGATGTCTGGCTGTCGGTCTTCACGCCCGAACTCGGCTTCGTGAGGGAGTGGAGACTGACGTCGTCTTCGTTCGACATGCGCATGAGCGCCCTGACCCAGCGCGGCTACTTCCCCGGCGACTATGTCGGACTGGCGAGCGACGGCGAGGATTTCGTCGCGGCATTCACCAGGACGAACAACGTCGGCACACCGGCCGCCTGGCCGCCGGGGTCCGGCGTCGTCGACCCGCGCGACAGGCAAAGCATCGTGTTTGCCCGGCAGGCGCCTTGATCGCCCGCCAGCAGTCCCTTGCAGGACCACTCCCGCCGGATAGTCAGCGATCCACGCGCCCTGGGGAAAGAAGGAGCGACCGCCCGATGTGCACTGGGGCACCGCAGGGACCCGCCTCCTGACCGGCACGGCATGCCTGCGGGTCATCGCCATCGGCGCGCAAATCCGCTATGGCGAGATCGCGCGCGCGGCGGCCGCGGGCGGCCACGCCGCGACACCGCTGCAGCAGGCGATCGGGCGCCTCGTCGTCGTCCTGCTCGGCGCATCCGTCGCGCTGTGCATCACGCTGGCCGCGGTGCGGATGCGCCAGGGCCACGGCTGGATCGGCGCCCTCGTGAGCGCCGCGACCTGCCCACATCGGTCAACTTTCCCAGCTCCCCACGTGACGTCCAAGCAATTCCTGTGCTTGGATCTTTGCGTTCATGGCTCGTCGTTCGAGGTGAAGTACTCGAGTATCTCGTCACCGGCAGCGTCGATCTGTCCGGTCGAGCGCCAGCCCAGCCGACGATAGAACCCATACGAGCGACTGTTAGGGTCCGTGGAGCAACCCAGGAACAAACGCGCCAGGCCCAGCGTCGCAAGTTCTTCGATGGCCATTGCCAGCAAACGCTTGCCAATACCGCGACCTTCCCACTCGGGCAGGATGGCAAGCACGACGATTTCCCCGACATCCGTTCGGCGAAGCAGTAGCCGATGACTTGGCCGTGCACGCAACAGACATGGCCCGACAGTGCGCCCGTCTCGACCGCGGCACGCCAGCTCTCGCGCGTAATGCCCAACGCTCGCAATTCCTCGATCGAGAACGCGTTCTCGCGCGTTCGTCCTCGCACCTCGATGCAGGCGTCAATGTCCTCGGGAACAGCGGGCCGTAGCGAGTAAAGCATTCATGCATTCCAAAGTTCGCGTCCTAAGGGTCGTTCTTTTATGAATGCGGGACACACCTGCTAAAGCAGAAAGCAACCCTCGCGGCGAACGCGCTGCGCCAGACTCGCCCCACATTGGCCGTATAAAATCGGGTTTTGATGTTTTTACGGCCATGGACTACCTCCCCCTCCCCGACAACGCGGCCCGGCAACTCATCGACTCGACCGCGGTCTTCGATGAGTTCCGTCGCGTGAAGGCGGAAGCGGGGAAGTACGCCGGCGGCATGTACTGGAAGCGGCAGGGCGACTACGAGTACCTGGTGAAGACCAGCCCGGACAATCGCCAGCAGCGGATCGGGCCGCGCTCGCCGGAGACGGAGCGCAGCTACGAAGTGTTCACGCGCCACAAGCAGGAGGTCGAGCAGCGCCTGCGTTCACTGCGCGAGGCCATGACGGAGGCGCAGCGGCTGAACAAGGCGGTGAAGCTGGGTCGGGTGCCGCCCCTGGTGGTCACGCTGCTGCAGACCCTCGACGACGCGGGGCTCGGGCAGCACTTCGTGGTCGTAGGCACGCATGCACTGTATGCCTACGAAACGGCAGCGGGCGTTCGCGTGGTGCAGGGCGCGCTGGCAACGCAGGACGTGGACCTGCTATGGGACGCGCGCCGGCGCGTGCAGTTCATCAGCGACCTGCGGCGACTGGATACGTCGATGCTGCGCTTGCTCCAGGGCGTGGACCCTACCTTCCGACGCAAGGAACTGCACAACGAAACGGCCATCAACGACCGCGGATTCCAGATCGATTTCCTGCGGCGCCAGCCGGTGGACGGTGACCCTCATCCCTTCCGCTTCTCGGAGGACGAGGAAGACCTCTGGCCGGTGCAGGCCGTCCGCGCTTCGGTGCTCACCGACGCGCCGCGCTTCGAGCACACCGTCGTATCCAGCACCGGGCGCATGGCGTTGATGCGCACCATCGCGCCGGAGGCCTTCGTGTCCTTCAAGCTGTGGATGGCCGAGTCCGCCCGCGGCCGACCCGCAATCAAGCGCCGGCGTGACAAGCGGCAGGCCGAGATCGTGCGCAGCCTGCTCGACGAAGGCCTGCTGCTCGGGAGTTGAACCTCACTCCACCTTGATCCCCGCCCCCTTGATCACCTCGCCCTTCTGCTTGAAGTCCTTCTCGATGAAGGCCCCGAAGTCCTTGGGCGCGCTGCCCACGCGCTGGTAGCCCTTGCCGGTGATCTGGGCGGAGTCGAAGGCCGGCTCGGCCATGATCTTCGCGACGTCGCGGCTGATCTTGTCCAGCACGGGCTGGGGCGTGCCGGCCGGCGCGAGGATGCCGAACCAGGCCTGCGGGCCGATGTCGGGGAAGCCCGCTTCCTGCAAGGTGGGCACGTTCGGGTGCAGGGCGCTGCGCTTGGGCGCCGAGATGGCCAGCGGCTTCATCTTGCCGGCGGAGAAGTACTGGCCGGTGGTGGCCGCGCCGCCCAGCGTGGCCTGCACCTCGTTGGCGAGCGTGGCCTGGATGGCCGGGGCGATGCCCTTGTACGGCACGTGCGTCATGTTGATGCCGGTCTGCAGCTTCAGGCCCTCGAAGAGCAGGTTGGGCTGGCTGCCGGCGCCGTAGGAGCCGTAGTTCATCGGCGTGGGCTGCGACTTGGCGAGCTCGACGAACTCCTTCATGGTGTTCGCCTTGACCGAGGGATGGACCACGACCATCTGGTACAGGTCGATCAGCTGCGTCACGGGCACCAGGTCCTTCATCGGGTCCAGCGGCATCTTGGCGTACAGGTGCGGGTTGCTGGTGATGCTGGAGTCGCTCGTGAACAGCAGCGTGTGGCCGTCGGGCGTCGCCTTGGCGACGTGGTCGCTGCCGATGATCGTGGCGGCTCCGGCCTTGTTCTCCACGATCACCGGCTTGCCCCAGAGGTTGGAGAGCCGTTCGGCCAGGGGCCGCGCCAACCCGTCCACGCCGCCTCCGGGCGGGTACGGCACCACCAGGCGCACGGGCCCGCTCGGGAAGTCCTGCGCGGCGGCGAACTGGCACACGCCCGCCAGCAGGGGCACCAGGATGGCGCGGGAGATGGACTTCTTCATGGCTTGTCTCCTAATTGACGTTTGCACAGGGTCGGATGCGGCGAATGCCTGGCGCGCGCTCACCGCTTCTCCAGGGGCTCGAACACCACCGCGATGCCACTGGCCTCTTCGGCCGGCACGACCAGCCGCCCTTCGGCGGTGGTGGCGAAGGGAATGCGCCGCGCGCGCAGGCGCTGGGCCTGCGCCGGGACATCCGGGCAGCGAAAGCCCACCGCCGCGATGCCGGGCAGCGGCGGGTAGAGCGTCCCGGGCAGATCGCGCAGGGCGCGCGCGGTGTCCATCAACACGAGGCGGGAACACAGCGCGAAGTCGAAGATGGCGGCGCCCTCCTCCAGCCTCGGGCGCAGGCCGGTATAGACCTCGTAGCGCTCACGGAAGCGCCGCAGGTCGTCCACCACGACGTAGCCACTCGACAGCTCGGTGCAGCCGTTCTCGTGGCCCGTGTAGCGCGGCTGGTAGATGTACTGCGGCGTGAGGTGCCGCGCCGCCTGGATGTAGCCTTCGGGCGATTCGTCGGGGGCGAACTGCGCGCGCTCGAACTTCGCCGTGCGAACGCCCTCGGGCGTGTCGATCTCGCGCTGAAGCGGCAGCACGCCCGAGGTCTTCAGGCCGCTGTCCGTGATGCGCCGCTCCACCGAGGGAAGGTTCTCGGAATTGAAGCAGATGATGTGCCCGCCCTGGTGGTGGCGCAGGTACCCTTCCAGCCGGGCGCTGGGCTGCGCCGCGTCCTCGTTGGCCAGGATCTCCAGGTAATTGCGCCCGAACATCACGCAGCGGTTGCCCGAGCCCAGGCGCTGCACCGGCTCGCCGGGCTTCCACGCGCCCGAATGCGGCGAAAACGGCGTGAGCGTGAAGCCCAGGGCCTCGTAGCGCGCGCTGGTCGCGGCCAGGTCGCGCGCGACGATGCCCACGTGGTTGATGCTGTCGATATCCGGTTCGCTCACGTCGTCTCCAGTGGGTTCTCGTTCAGGCAAAGACCTTCTGCTGCGGCCATTCAGGCCACCCCGGATCGCCATCGCGGATGAAGCCGATCCAGGCCTGCTGCATCTCGGTCACCAGCCGCACAGCCTCCTCGGGTCGAAGGCCCTGCAGCATCGGTGCGTCCTTGAAAGCCTCCACGGTGCCGAAGACGAAGGGCAGCTCGATGCAGTGGCAGGCCCCGAAGCGCTCGTTGGGTGCGTGGTCGAAGCGGAAGCTCCAGGCCCGGCGTCCCTGCGCCGCCGCATCGGCCGCCCAGCGCCGGGCCGGTGCGCCGAACACCTCGTCACCCAGGCCCGGCGCCGACGGTGTCGGGAACGCGTTCATCTCGTCAGCCGTGTACCCCGCGACGGAATCGACCCGGCCGCTCGCGCGCTTCAGCGCGGCCTGCTCGTCGGCGGGAAGCACCTCGCCATCGGCCACCGGACCGAAGAGCGCACGGTGGGCGTTCTCGGCGGCGAGCCACGCGAGCACGTCCGGGGCTTTCTGCGCCTCCAGCAGCGCCGCCACGGGCAGGCGGCGTGCCTCTTCCACGTTGTGGGCGCCTGCCGCCCGAAGGAAGATGCGGGCGATCTCGGCGGCCTGCGCGGCGCTGCGCATGCCGCGTCCCAGCGAGGCGCTTTGCAGGACGGCGCGCTGGAACTTCGGCTGGCCGCGCATCAGCAGGTTGGCGATGGACATGCCGCCCGCCGACTGGCCCATGACCGTGACCCGGTCGGGGTCGCCGCCGAAGGCCTCGATGTGCCGCGCCACCCAGTCGAGCGCAAGTTCCTGGTCCAGGATGCCCAGGTTGGCCGTGCCGCCTTCGGGCGCGAGCCAGCCGAGGCCGGCCAGGCGGTAGTTGGGCGCAACCACCACGATGTCGCCCCGCACCGCGAGGCGCGCACCGTCGTACCAGTCCACCGCGCCGCCGCCGCTTTGCCAGGCGCCGCCGTGCAGCCACACGAGCACGGGCCTTCGCGCGCGGTCGGGGGCGGGCGTCCAGACGGTCAGGTGCAGGCAATCCTCGGACTGCGGCGCCGCGAAGTCGCCCATCGCGCCGCGCAGGCGCGATGGAAGTTGCGGCGCAACGGGGCCGGGCCGCGTGGCATCGAGCTCGCCCTTCCATGTCGCCGGCAGCGGCGGCTTGAAGCGCAGTTCGGCCACCGGCGCTTGCGCATACGGGATGGCACTGAAGCGGCAGCACGCCGCCTCGCGCAGGCCGGTGACGGTGCCTTGCGGCATGGTGGCCCGGACAGTCGGAGACATGATTCAGTCCAGCCGGCCGGCGCCAAAGAATTCCCGGGCGCTGCCTTCCAGGATGCGTTGCTGCGCGTCGGCGCTCAGGAAATCACAACCCCGCACCAGCGCACCCGGCTCCTGGTCACCGAGCGGGAACGGCGCATCGGTGCCGAACATCACGCGCTCGGTCCCCATCACGTCGGTGAGCAGTCGCAGCGCACCGGGGTCGAACACGGCGCTGTCGGTGTACATGCGCCGGGCATAGGTCGAGGGCAACTCGGGGCAGTCCTGTCGCACGATGTCGCGGTGCCTCCAGGCGTTGTCCACGCGGCCCAGGGTGTAGGCGAAGCTTCCGCCGCCGTGCGCGAAGCAGATCCTGAGCGATGGCGGAATGCGCTCCAGCGCACCGGAGAGGATCAGCGACAACATCCCCAGCTGCGTCTCCGCCGGCATGGCCACCAGCCAGGGCAGCATCCACTGCTTCATGCGGCCGGCACCGCCCATCATGTCCCAGGGATGGACGAAGACCGGAATGCCCTGCTCGGCGCAGAAGGTGAGGAACTCCACCATCTGCGGATGGTCCAGGTCCTTGTCGCCCACGTGGTTGCCGATCTGCACGCCGATGCAGCCGCTGGCCACCGCCCGGGCCGCTTCGTCGCAGGCCAGGCGCAGGTCCTGCAGCGGCACCTGCGCCATGGCCTTCAGGCGCGTGGGGTGGCGCGCGCAGAAGGCCAGGGCCTTCTCGTTCATGCGCACGGCCCACTCGGCTGCGCGTTCGGGCTCCCAGCCGTAGCCGAACATCACCGGCGTGGCGCAGACGACCTGCAGCGCGATGCCCGCCTCGTCCAGCTCGCGCACGCGCGCATCGGGGTCCCACAGTGCGTCGTGCACGGGGCGGAACGGCCGCTCGCCGAGCATGACCTGCCCCGTGCGGCCGTCGCCGTCCACGCGCAGCCACGGCGCGCGCTCGGCATCCACCGCGTAGGCCTCCGCCTGGCTGGTCGCCGGCAGGAAGTGGGAGTGCATGTCGATCATCGGGCCTCCTGCGCGCGTTCGAGCTGGGCATGCCAGGCGGGGTAGTCGCGGCCCGGATGAACGACGCCGCAGGCGCTGCATCGCCGTGCCGCCTCGTCGCTGGCATAGAAGCGTTCATAAAGCGGCGGCAGGTCGTCCACGATGCTTTGCAGCAGCACCTCGTGCCGCTGGATCAGCTGGCCGCAGTTCGCGCAGTGCCACTGGAACGCGTCGCGCTCACCCGCGGGGCGCTGGCGCTCGATCACCAGGCACAGGCTGCCCGCCTCGGGCCGCTGCGGCGAATGCAGCACATGCGGCGGCAACAGGAAGATGTCGCCCTCCTTCAGGTCCACGCGCTCGAAGCGCCCCCGGTCCCAGATCAGCAGGTAGGCATTGCCCTTGAACTGGTAGAAGAACTCCTCGGTCGGGTCGTCGTGGAAGTCGCTGCGGCCGTTGGGCCCGCCCACCACGGTGACCATGAAGTCACCGTCCTGCCAGACCTGCTGGTTGCCCACGGGCGGCTTGAGGCGGTGGGCATGCTCGGCCAGCCACCGGTTGAAGTTGAGCGGGTTGCCGTACTTGAGTTCGAGCATGGTGCTACTCCTTCGCGCGCAGCGGCTTGTACGCCACGGCCTTGATTTCGATCAGCAGGTGCGGGTGCGGCAACTGGTGCACGGCCACGGTGGTGCGCGTCGGACCCTCGTGGTCGAAGTACTCGGCCCAGGCCTCGTTGTAGCCGCCGAAGTCGTTCATGTTCACGAGGAAGCACTGCGCCTCCACCAGGTCGCCCAGGTCCGCGCCCGCACTGGCCAGGATGTCGCGGATGTTCTCGATCACGGCGCGGGTCTGGGCGCGGATGTCCAGGTCGGTGACGCCCAGCGCGTCCACCTTCACGCCGGCGAAGCTGTTGTCGGGGCGCCGGGAGCTGGTGCCCGAGACGAAGAGGAAGTCACCCGCGCGCTTGAGGTGCGGGAACCGCCCGCGAGGCGTTGCCTTGCCGGGCACGACCTTCGCTTCAGTACTGGTGCCGGATGCCATGCCCGAAAGCCCCCTTGCTCGTTTTCTGCCGCGGCTGCGGCGTGCAGGCCAGTCTAGTCAGCGGATCTATTCTTGACCAATGACTTCTTCGGCCTGAGCTATAACCCGCAGGACTACATCAGCGAGGGCGGCGCAGCGCGCGCGCAGCCTCCTGCAAGGCCTGCAGGAAGCGCTCCGTGGCCGCGGTGGGCGCGCGGTCGGATCTCACCGTGTAGCCCACCTCGCTGAAGGGGCTCAGGCCTTCCACCGGCAGGGCGCAGAGCAGTCCGGCATCGACGAACTGCGCCGCTGCCGATTGCGGCATCAGCGCCGCCATCGAACTGCTGCCGAGGAGCTCCAGGTTGGTCAGCATCGAGATCGACTCGATGGGGTGCCGCGGCAGCGGCAGGCCGTGGTGCTCGAAGAACGCGGTCACGTGCGGAAAGGCGACCGAGTCGGTCGTGGGAACGATCCATTCGAGCTCCCGCAGCTCGGACGCCTTGATCTTGCGCCGGCCGGCCAGCCGGTGCCGGCTGCCCACGACCACGCGCAGGGCCTCCTCGTACAGGCTCACGTGCCTGAGCCGGGCGCCCTCGGCGTGCGGGAGCCCGCGCTGCGACTCAAGCGGCAGGAAGCCCACCACCACGTCGAGCTCCCCCCGCGCGAGCGCTGGAAAGAGCAGGGAATTCGGCCCCACGCGCACGGTGACGGCCACGTTCGGCGCGGCCGCGCGCAGGCGCGTGATGGCGTGCGGCAGCAGGGTCGCCGACGCGGTGATGAGGGTCCCCACGATGACGTGGCCGGAGCTGCCCGACTGCGCGGCGTTCAGGTCTTCCGCCAGGTAGCGCAGCTGCGCCAGCATCGTCCGGGCATGGCGCTCGAACACCTGGCCGAACTCCGTCAGCACCACGCCGTACTTGCCGCGAACGAACAGCGGCGCGCCCAGCTGCTCCTCCAGTTCGTGGATGGACTTGCTGGCCGCCGGCTGGGTCATGGCCAGCTCGCGCGATGCCGCCAGGATGGAGCCCGCCTCGACCACCTTCTCGAAGATCACCAGCTGCTGCAGCCGCAGCCGGCGGGCGAGCGAAAGGCGGGTGTGCGGGGACGACGGAGGGCTCAAGGCGATTCTTCGAAACCGCGCCCCGGGGCGGGGCACGCAGGGATCGCGCGATGGTAGCGCGGTGCTTGCCATCGCCCACGCAGGGCTGGCGCCCGTGGACTGCGTTCGCTTTTTATCCCAGGTCGGGCCGCTGCCGGCACGGCAGCCTGCCGCACCGCGAGACAATCGGCCCATGACCGACTCGCTGGAGCTCCTGGTGCGCACCCGCATGCCCTACGGGAAGTACAAGGGAACGCCCATTGCGGACCTGCCGGGCAACTACCTCAACTGGTTCGCCCGCGAGGGCTTTCCCGCGGGCGAACTGGGGCGACTCCTCGCGCTGATGCACGAGATCGACCACAACGGCCTCAAGCACCTGCTCGCGCCGCTGCGCTGATCGGCTCAGGCGAATTGCGCCTGCTCGCCCTGCCTGGCGGGCGAGCCCTGCATCAGCGTCCTCGCCGCGCTCACGATGCCCGCGGCCTGCGGCATGAAGGCCTGCTCCAGCATGTAGCTCGATGGCGCCGGCGCGTCCGGTCCGGTGACCCGCAGCACGGGCGCGCGAAGCTGCGAGAAAGCGTGCTCGGAGACGATGGCGGCCACCTCGGCGCCCACCCCGCACATGCGGCTGGCCTCGTGCACGACCAGCACGCGGCCGGTCTTGCGCGCCGAGCGCAGGATGGTCTCCTCGTCCAGCGGCTTGAGCGAGCGCAGGTCGATCACTTCGGCGGACACGCCCGCGTCGGCCAGTTGCGTGGCCGCCTCCATGCAGGTGCCGACCATCTTGGCGTAGGAAATGATCGTCACGTCCGTGCCTTCCCGCAGCACGTTCGCCTTGCCCAGTGGCACGACATGGTCCTCGTCCTGCGGCACCTCGCCTTCGGTGGGGCCCAGGGCCATGTCCACGAAGAACAGCACCGGGTTGTCGTCCCGCACCGCGGCCTTCAGCAGCCCCTTGAAGTCGGCCGCGCTCGAGGGCATGACCACCTTCAGTCCCGGGCTGTGGACGAACCAGGCTTCGAGGTTGTGGTTGTGCTGCGCGCCCACGGTCCAGCCGCTGCCCGTCATGGCGATGACGACCATGGGAAAGGAGAACTGCCCGCCCGAGACGTAGCGCAGCTTGCCCGCGCTGTTGACGATCTCGTCCATGGCGTAGCAGAGGAAGGGCGCGAACAGCAGGTCCACCACGGGGCGCAGCCCCGTCGCGGCGGCGCCGGCCGCGGTGCCGGCGATGATGCCCTCGGCCAGCGGCGTGTTGCGCACGCGCCGGGCGCCGAAGGCTTCGACCAGCTCGGGGCGCTTGGTGGCCACGCCTTCGCCGAACATCACGACGCGGCTGTCGCGCCGCATCTCTTCGGCCAGCGCCTGGCCGATGGCTTCATTCACGGTGATCCGGTTCATGGTGCTGCTCCTCAGGCGTAGACATCGGTGGTGAGTTCGCTCGCGTCCGGGAAGGGCGAGGCGCTCGCGAAGGCAAGGGCCTGCTCGATCCGGACCGCGACCTGCGCCTGCAGGCGGGTCCAGTCCTGCGCGCCCAGCAGTGCTTCGTCCTGCAGGCGGCGCTGCATGAGCACGATGGGGTCGCGGGCGCGTGCGGCGGCGAGTTCGTCCTTGTCCACGTAGGACTGGTCGTCCGGCTCGAAGTGGCCGCGCAGGCGATAGGTATTGAGCTCCAGGAAGTAGGGGCCGCCCTCGCGCAGCATGTGCGCCCGTGCCTCCTCGGCGGCGGCCGCGACGGCCTCCACGTCGTTGCCGTCGATGCTGCGGCTGGGCATGCCGTAGCGCTCGGCCCAGGTGGCGATGCTGTCCGTCAGCATGGTTTCGCGGCGGTGCACGAAGGCCTGCCACTGGTTGTTCTCGCAGACGTAGAGCACCGGCAGCTTCCACACCGCCGCCAGGTTCAGCGACTCGTGGAAGCGCCCCTCGCAGGCCGCACCGTCACCGAAGAAGCAGGCCGCGATGCCGTCCTGCGCCAGCATGGACATCGACAGGCCCACGCCCGTGGCCAGGGACAGCTCGCCGCCCACGATGGTGGACGTGAGCACCACGCCGAGCTCCTTGACGGAGACGTGCAGCGAGCCGCTCTTGCCCCGGCAGTAGCCGGTGCTGCGGCCCATCACCTCGGCCATCATGCGGCCCGCATCGGCGCCGCGCGCCAGCAGGTGGCCGCCGCTTCGGTGGTTGGTGAGGATGCGGTCTTCCGGCTGGAGCGCCTGCACCACGCCCACGGCGCAGGCCTCCTGGCCCACCGAGGTGCAGGTGCCGGGCAGGCCCTGCGTGGCGTGCAGCTCGGCGAGCTTTTCTTCATAGGCGCGGATCAGCAGCATGCGCTCGAGCATGCGCACGCGGCGCGCTGCGTGGGCGTCGTTTTCCATCGTGGTTCCTTCGTCGGGTGGGGTGGCGTCGATGCGCAGCGGAGGACCCGCAACGCAGGGACGCGAGTGTCTGCCCGACGCGGCCCGATGGAAACACCGATCCGGCCGCTTAGCGTTTATTTAATGAACCGCAAGCGGAGATTTAGGAAAGCGCGCGCTGCGGCGCCTCTCAGGCCCGGCCGCGCACCATCGCCAGCACCTTGCCCGCGTCCAGCGTGCGCGCCTGCTGCTCCATCTGCGGCAGGTAGCGGCCGTGCAGGCCCTGGGCCTCGTTCGTGATGCTGGCGTAGGTCTCCTTCAGCATCTGCGTGGACAGGGTGCGGCCACCGGCGTAGTAGCGCTTGGCGACGTGACCGAGTGCGAAGGTCGCGGCGAAGCTCATGCCCGAGCTCACCGCCTGCTTGCCCAGGCCGCCCATCAACCCGCCGCCCATGCGGCCCAGCAGGCCGCCCAGGAGCTTGCGGCCGGCCTGCTCCAGGTACTGCGAGGTCAGCCCCACGCCCAGCGTGGCGAGGAAGTCCTTCACGTGGCCGGCGTCCAGCTCGTAGCCATAGGACTGGCCGATGCGGTAGACCAGGCGCATCTGCAGCGGAATGATGGCCATGGTCGAGAGCGTCTCGGGCAGCAGCTCCAGCGCGCCGTTGGTGATGGCGGCGTTGAGGATGGACTGGTCCAGTTCCGCTTCGCTGACCTGCGGCGTGCGCGCGCCGGCACCAGCCGGCGGTTGCGCCGGTGCAGGAACCGGCCCGGCGGCCGCGGCGGCGCCGGCCGGGGCGGGAAGGGGGCCGTCGATCGGCGCGGCCGCCAGGAATTCGGCATCCTCGGTGAACTGGCGCGCCAGGCCGGCATCGAGCCCGAGCGTGCTGCGCAGTTCGTTCAGGAAGCGCTGTTCGGGCACGGACTGCGCGCCGTCGGCGTCGCACACGCACACGGCCATCTCGTAGGCGAGCTGGCGCGCGTCCGCCGAGCGCAGCGCCCCGGCGGCGGTGGCCAGGTCCACCTTCTTCATGAGCACGTCCTGCACCAGGCTGGGCAGGTGCACGGCGTCGGACTGCGCGAGCGCGTCGGCGATGCGCCGGACTTCGGCGCGCTCGCGGTCGTGCTTGTCGCCGTCCACGAAGGCGGCCATGAGGGAGAGGGACACGATGGCTTGCGTTTCGGTTTGGGACATGGGGAGGCCTGCGGGTGGGGGTCGGGTGGAACGAGCATTGTGGAGTGGCGGCAGGCTCATCGGGTTCCCCGCCACGGCCTGCCTAGAATCACGTCGGTGCAGGGACTCCAACGCAAGATCGTCTACATCATCAGCTTCGAGGCCATCGCCATCGCGCTCGCCACCGGCCTGCTGCGGCTGCTGTCCGACAGCCCCACCGGCACGGCCGGCATCACCGCCGCCGCATCCTCGGCCATCGCCATGGCCTGGAACTACCTCTACAACAGCCTCTTCGAAGCCTGGGAGGCCCGCCAGGCGCGCAAGGGCCGCAGCCTGCTGCGGCGCGCGGCGCATGCCGTGGGCTTCGAGGCCGGCCTGGTCACCCTGCTGGTGCCGCTCTTTGCCTGGGTCCTGGGGGTCAGCCTGCTGGCTGCGCTGGCGCTGAACGCGGCCATGATCGCGTTCTTCCTGGTGTATGCCTTCGTGTTCAACCTGGCGTTCGACCGGCTCTTCGGCCTGCCCGCCTCCGCGCAGGCGCGCTGAGCGGCACACTGCGATGTCCGCCGTCGTCTCCGTTCGCCTGGCACGGCCCGCGGATGCCCGGGCCATCGCCGGGATGTCGCGCGAGCTGATCGAAACCGGCCTGCCCTGGCGTTGGCGCCCCCAGCGCGTGCTTGCCGCCATCGCCGATCCGCAGACCAGCGTGGCCGTCGCGGAACTCCAGGGCGAGCTCGCCGCCTTCGGCATCATGGAATTCCTGGACGACGATGCCTACCTGTCCCTGCTCGCCGTTCGCAGCGCCCGGCAACGGCAAGGGTTGGGCAGCGCACTCCTGGGCTGGCTGGAGGCATCGGCCCGCGCCGCGGGTGCACGGCGCATCCGCCTGGAAACGCGACGCGACAACGCGGCCGCCCGCAGCTTCTACAACGAGCTGGGCTTCCATGAAGTCGGCATCCGGCGTGGCCGCTATGGTGCGGGGGTGGACGGGTTGCTGCTGGAGAAGTGGTTGCAGGTGTCGCGCGCGCCGTCTGATTGAGCCCCACCCCGCGAGCCCTTCGACAGGGTCTCAACAAAGAGCGAATCCACGGGACCCCGTCGGGTCCCAACCGTTCGGGCTGAGCCTGTCGAAGCCCATCGCGCGAGACCGCCACGCGAGCCCTTCGACAGGCTCAGGGCGAACGGATGTGTTTGATCGGCAGTGCCTTTCACCGCGGCCCCGGCTGCGGTGATTAACCGCTCAGGGCGAACGGAGGTGTTGGACCCCAGCGCGGCTACTCGACGACCTTGCCCAAGGCGTTGTCCACGACCAGGGGCGTGTCGAAATAGCGGATGCGCGGCTCGCTCCCATACGCGTCGCGGATGCGCTGGCGCCAGGCTTCGTCGTGGGCGGCTTCGGCGCTGGCGCGGTCGGTCCACAGGTAGAAGGCACCGGCCTCGTTGGCCTGCGCGTCGAACACGAAGGTCTTGCGCACCAGGTTCGGCTCGCGGCGCCAGCGCGGGGCCACCTCGCGCATGCCCGCGACCACCTCGTCGCGGGTGATGCCGGGCGGCAGCTTGAAGAGCACGTATTCGGTGATCACTCGCGGTCCTTTCTTCAGCGGCGCCTGCCGGCCTTGTTCTCGAACTTCTTCCAGTAGGTGAACTCGTCTTCGTTCACTTCGAGGTCCACCTCCTCCACCCGCAGGCGCAGTCGCTCCTGCACGTCGCGCACGGCCCGGTTGTAGATGGCGGGGCCGATCTCCTCGACGAAGAAACCGAGCAGCCCACCTGCCGCGATGTTGCCGATCTTCTCGTCCATGTTCTCGCGGAAGTAGCGCTCGATGGACGCGACCGCCTGGTCGCGGACGTCTTTGGGGAGTTCGATCATGCAGGCATTCTGCCGACGCCCGGCCCCCCTGGGAACGGCATACGATGCAGCCCTCCATGCCCGAAGCGACCGACCTGCACCTGGAGCACACGCGTCACCTCTTCCTGAGCGAGCGCGCCCGACGCGAAACCATCCGCGGCAGCATCAGCACGCCGGTTGCCGCGATCTCCTTCGCGGTGTTCGCCCTCGGCACGCTGGCCTCCGAAATCGACGCCAGTCGCTGGCAAGAGGCGCCGGGCCTGGCCATCCTGGTGCTCGGCGCCGCCGCCATCGCCGCGCTGTTCGCCTCGGCCTGGCAGGTGCTCATGGCGGAGTGGCTGTTCGTCTATCACGAGCCGCCGCGCGTCGCGGACCTGGTGCAGCCGCCCGGCACCCCACCGGAGCAAGCGCAGGCGCGCCTGCGTGCGACGCTCACGGCGAGCTACGCGGTCGCCTACGAACAGTACCTGCGCGGCAACGCCGCGAGCTCCCGGCACCGGACCTGGGCGCTGCGGCTGATCGTGCTGTCGCTGCTGCTGCAGGCGCTCGCCTTTGCCGTCCTGCCCTTCCAGCGGGTGGCCGGCTGACGCATGGGCTGGCTGGACCGCCTCTTCACCCGACGTCGGCTGCCCCGGTTCGCCGACGTGTCCGACGGCACCCGCCTGCGGCTGGCCGGCGCCTGCCAGGAACTGGGCGAGGACGAAGATCGCGTGGCCGCGCGCCTGGGCCTGGCCAGCCCACCTCGGCTGCTGCTCGTCGACGAGGAAACCGCGGTGATCATCCTGCCCGAGCAGCGCGAAGAGATCGCGGGGCTGGCGAAGCGGCGCAGTTGAACGGCGCCCCGGCGGCGGCCTTCAGCCCCGGCCCACCGAGCTGAAGCGCGCTTCCAGCTCCCGGCGCAGCTCGCGGCGCAGCACGGCCTGGCGACTTCGCCGCTGCTGGTCGGGCGTCACCAGCTCCAGCGGTGTCACCGCCTTCTTGCGACCGTTCTCGTCCATGGCCACCATCGTGAAGAAGCAGCTGTTGACGTGCCGCACCTCGCGGGTCTGGATGTTCTCGGCCAGCACCTTGATGCCCACCTCCATGGACGAAGTGCCGACATGATTGACACTGGCCAGGAAGGTGACGAGCTCACCCACCTGGATGGCCTGCCGGAACACGACCTGGTCCACGCTCACGGTCACCACGTAGCACGCCGCATAGCGGCTGGCGCAGGCGTAGGCCACCTGGTCCAGCAGCTTCAGCAGCGCGCCGCCATGTACCTTCCCGGAGAAGTTCGCCATGTCGGGTGTCATGAGCACCGTCATCGTCAGTTCGTGGGATCGCATGGCCGGAATGCTAGACGCGTTCGAGCACTACGGCGATCCCCTGCCCCACGCCGGTGGCACATGGTGCACAGGGCCGCTGGCGCCGCCGTTCGGGTTGACGCGCGGATCGTCGTCCTCGACGCCAGGTCCCGCAGCACGTCAGCGATCCGGAGGCGATGAGCGAGGACTGACGGCAGAGCCTGGCAGCCGGGCGATGCGGACGCTGATCGGGTCCCTCAGCGGGCCGCCCACGGCTGCCCACTTGACGCGTCCGGACCTCAGGTGTTCACTTTCCTCTCCCACGGCACGGTTGCCGCGGGCCGGCCGTGCGGTGTTCCTTCGGCTGCCCGCGAGAGAGGACGACGAATGAACGAAGCCAAACTCCAGGACTTCATGGGCAAGCTGGTCGGGGACATGGGAGGGGCGGCCATGATGGCCAACGTGATCCTCGGTGAAGAGCTCGGGCTGTACCGGGCCATGGCGGACAACCAGCCGGTCAGCGCGGACGAGCTGGCGCAGCGCACGGGCTGCAACGCCCGCCTGGTGCGCGAATGGCTCAGCGCGCAGGCCGCCAGCGGCTACGTGGAACACGACAACGGCCGCTTCCGGTTGCCCGAAGAACAGGCCATGGCGCTGGCCGACGAGGACTCGCCCGTGTACGTGGCCGGGGGCGCGGTGGTGCTGGCCAGCTTGTACCTGGACAAGGACAAGATCGCGGCGGCCATGCGCGGTGACGGCGCGCTGTCCTGGGGCGACCACCACCCCTGCCTCTTCGCAGGCACCGAGCGATTCTTCCGCCCCGGTTACCGGGCTCATCTCGTGAGCAGCTGGCTTCCCGCGCTGGAAGGCGTGGTGTCCAAGCTGGAAAAAGGCGCGCTGGTGGCAGACGTCGGCTGCGGTCATGGCGCGTCCACGGTGGTGATGGCGCAGGCCTATCCCGCTTCGCGCTTCGTCGGCTTCGACTTCCACGCCCCCTCCATCGAGCAGGCGCGCCAGCGCGCGGCGGCGCAGGGGTTGGGCGAGCGGGTGCAGTTCGAGCGGGCAACGGCGCAGGACTTCCCAGGCTCCGGCTTCGACCTCGTGTGCTTCTTCGACTGCCTGCACGACATGGGCGACCCGGTGGGGGCGGCGCGCCGCGCGCATGCCGCACTCAAGCCCGGCGGCTCGGTGCTGCTGGTGGAGCCCTACGCCAAGGACGAGCTGGACGAGAACCTCAACCCCGTGGGGCGCCTGTTCTACGCGGCATCCACCTGCATCTGCACGCCCAACGCGTTGTCCCAGCCGGTCAAGCTGGCACTGGGGGCCCAGGCCGGTGAGCGGCGCCTGCGCGACGTGTTCGAGCAGGCGGGGTTCCAGAGCTTCCGGCGCGCCACCGAAACGCCGTTCAACCTGGTGCTGGAGGCGCGCAAGTAGCGCGCTCAGCGCGTGGCAGCCGCCTCGATGGCCTGCGTCGGCTCCGCGAACACCGGGCATCCCTGCGCCTGCAGCCACTCACGCTGCCCGGCGCTGAGGATGCCGCTCAGGACCAGGCGCGCCGCGCCGGCATCGGTTCGCAGCTGCGCGATGCAGTCCTGCAGCAGCGGCCACACGCCCGGCGCCTGTCCCGCGGCGGCGAGGAACACCGCCACCCGGTCGTAGCGGCCGCAGGTCGCCGCGTCGCGCAGCGCCCGTACGAGCACCTCGGGCTGCGAGAAGACCTGCCCCGTCACGTCGATCGGGTTCACGGTGCTGGCGAAAGGGATCGCGTGCGTGAGCCGCTCGGCGGCGTCGGCCGGCAGTGGCGGCAGCGCGAGCCCGAGCTCCTCGGCGCGGTCGGCCATCATGATGCCCACGCCGCCCGAGATGCTGAAGATCGCCACGGCCTGGCCCAACGCGGCCGGTGCGATGGGCGCATACGGCGCCGCCTCGCCGAAGAGGCCGGCGATCGTGGAGACCGTCCGCACGCCACAGGCGTCGAAGAGCTCGCGGTACTCCCGCGCGTCGCCGGTGTCGCTGCCCGTGTGCAACCGGGCCGCGCGGCGACCCGCCTGCGTGTGGCCCACCTTGGCGAGGGTGACCGGCTTGCCCGCCGCCCGCGCCGCGAGCAGCGCGGCGCGCAGCCGCTCCAGGTCCCGCGCGCCTTCGAGGTAGGCCAGGATGGACTGGCACGCGGGCTCGCGCGCGAGCCATGCGATGGCGTCGGCGACCTGCACCCCCGCTTCGTTTCCGGTGGTGATCCAGTGGCCGATGCCCACGCCGCGTTCGCGCGCGAGCGAGAAGGCATAGCCGCCGAAGGCGCCACTCTGGCTCACCAGGCCGACCGGGCCGGCTGGAGGCGCGCCGCCCAGGACCACCGGCGAGAAGGTGGCAAAGACGTGCTCGTGCAGGTTCATCGCGCCCAGGCAGTTGGGCCCCAGCAAGGCGAGGCCCGCCTCCCGTGCCATGGCCGCGAGGCGGTCCTGCAGTCGGGCGCCTTCCGGCGAGACCTCCGCGAAGCCGGAGGTGAAGACGACGGCCGCCCGCGCTCCGGCGCGCACAAGCTGCGCCAGGGCCGCCTCGCACTCCGCCTGCGGCACGGCCACCACCCCCAGGTCCACGGGCGCGCCGATGGCGTCCACAGACGGGAACGCCCGCAACCCCTGGATCCGGTCGGCGCTGCGGTGCACCGGGTACACGGCCCCCGCGTAGCCGTTCTCGCGCAGCAGGCGGATCGGCATGCCGCCCACCTTGTGCGGCTGCGTCGAAGCGCCCACCACCGCGATGGAGCGCGGCGACAGCAGCGCTCCGAGCCCAGGCGAAGCGTCAGGCGGCGAGGCGTTCAAGCCGCCTCCAGGCGCGCTCCATGCCAGCCACCAGCTCGGCCATCTGCGCGGCCACGGTGGTCTCGCCCCGGATGGCGAAGACGCTCTGCCCCGCCGCCTCGTAGATGAGGCGCGCGTCGTCGTGCTCGTGCATGGAGGCGAACACGTCGCCGGTGAGCACCTGCTGCAGCGGCATGTCCAGGGGCTCGGGCGCACCGGGCTGCTGCCAGGCGTCGATCCAGTCGCTGCGCACCACGCGGCAGGGCTTGCCGCTGTGCGCGCGAGTGATCAGCGTGTCCTCGCTGGCGCTGTCCACCAGGCGCTTGAGGAGCGCGGGCGGCGTGTGGTTCTCGCGCGCAGCCATCCAGAGCGTGCCGAGCCAGGCGCCCTCCGCGCCCATGGCGATGGTGCCCAGCACCTGCTCGCCCGTGGCGATCCCGCCGGCGGCCAGCACGGGCCGGCCCTCGGCCACCGCGATCACCTGCGGCAGCAGGGACAGCGTGCCGACCGGGCCGGTGTGGCCGCCCGCGTCGTAGCCCTGCGCCACCAGCACCTCCACGCCCATGTCCATGGCCTTGCGCGCATGGCGCACGGACCCCACCAGCGAGAAGGTGAGCTTGCCGCGCGCCTTGGCGCGTTCGATCAGGTCGGCCCGCAGGCCGATGGCGGTGGCCACGCCGCTGCAGTCCGAGGCCAGCACGGCCTCGATCTGTTCGTCGAAGAGCGCCTGCGAGCGCACCTGCGAGGTGAAGAAGCTTTCCTTCACGGGCGGCGGCACCTCGAAGCGCTCGCGCAAGCCCTGCACGAAGTCCACGTGTGCCGGCGGCAAGGCACCGCGCAGGTCCTCGATGCGTGCGGCCTCGGGCACCTGCGAAGGCAGCATGAGGTCGATGGCATAGGGCCGGCCCGCAAGCCGCCGCCGTGCCTCGTCCAGCAGCTGCGGCACCTCGTGCGGCAGCTCCCGCGCGAGGCCCAGCACCGGGTAGCCGCCGGCATCGGCAATCGCCACGACCACGTCGAGCGAGTGGGAGAAGCCGAAGACCGGATGCCGGATGCCCAGGCGCTCGCAGATCGGCGTGCGCACCATCACGCTCACTGCGGCTCGATGCCGGCCTGCTTGATCACCTTGCTCCACTTCGTGAACTCGCGGTCCACGAAGGCGTCGAACTCGGCACCCTTCTGCGGGGCCAGCTCCATGCCCATGCCTTGGAGTTTGGCCTTGACGTCCGGCTGCGTGAGGATGTCCGCCACGTCGGCCGAGAGCTTGCGCATCACCGGCTCGGGCGTCTTGGCGGGCGCGACCAGGCCGAACCAGGTGCCCACTTCGTAGTTGGGCAGCTTGGCGGCTTCGGCCACCGTGGGCAGCTCGGGGGCGGCGCTCGCGCGGCTGGCGGTGGTCACGGCCAGCGCGCGCAGCTTGCCGGCCTTCACGTGCTGCATGGCCAGGGCCGCCGTGAGCGGCATCAGGTCGACACGGCCACCGAGCAGGTCGTTGAGCGCATCGGGCTGGCCCTTGTAGGGCACGTGCGTGAGCTTGATGCCCGCTTCCTGCGCCAGCAGTTCGGCGGCCAGGTGATTGGAGGTGCCGATGCCGGCCGTGGCGTAGGTCATGGGCGCGCTGGCCTTCTTGGCCAGGTCGATCAGCTCCGGCATGGTCTTGGCGGGCACGCTGGGGTGCACCACGATGACGTTGGGCACCACGCCGATCCCGGCCACCGCCTTGAAGTCCCGCGTGGGATGCCAGCTCACCCCCTTCTGCAGCGTGGGCGCGACGGCATGGCCGGGGCTCACCAGCAGCAGCGTGTAGCCGTCCGCCGGCGCCTTGGCCGCCAGGTCGGTGCCGATGGCCCCACCGGCGCCGGCGCGGTTTTCCACCACCACGGGCTGGCCGTAGCGGGTGGACATCTTCTCGCCGATGGTGCGGGCGATGGAGTCCACGATGCCGCCCGCCGTGAAGGGCACGATGATGCGGATCGGCTTGTTCGGATACGCCTCCTGCGCGAACGCAGGCGCGGCGGCGAGGCCCATGGCGGCAGCGGCGGCCATCAAGGTGCGGCGGTTGAGGGTCATGGCTTGTCTCCTGGTCGTGGTGGTGGCTGGAAGGGAATCAGTCGCGCGTCGCCTGGGCCATGGTGCGCCGGGCGATGTTGGTCAGGTGGATCTGGCTCGTGCCTTCGTACAGGCGGAACAGGCGCACGTCGCGGTAGAAGCGCTCGGCCACGTTGTCGTTGATGTAGCCCTGCCCGCCGAAGACCTGCACGGCGCGGTCGGCCACGCGGCCGCACATCTCGCTGGCGAAGAGCTTGCACATGGACGCCTCCATGGTCACGTCCACGCCGTCATCGCGCTTGCGCGCGGTCTCCAGCAGCAGCGCGCGGGCGGCGTGCACCTCGGTGTTGCTCTCGGCGATCATCTGCTGCACCAGCTGGAACTCGGCGATGGCCTGGCCGAACTGCTTGCGGCTCGCGGCGCGCGCCACCATTTCCTCGACCAGGCGAATGGCTGGGCCGATGCACAGGCCGGCCAGGTTGATGCGCTGCTTGTTCAGGGCCCGCATGGCGGTGCGAAAGCCCTGGCCCTCCATGGCCGGCCCCCCCACGATGGCCTCGGCGGACACGCGCACGTTCTCCAGCACCACCTCGCCCACGGGCGAGCCGTGCTGGCCCATCTTGCGGTACGCCTCGGGCGTGGACAGGCCCGGGGTGCCGCGCTCGACCAGGAAGGCCGTGATGCCCTGGGCACCCTTGCCGTTCGGGTCGGTGCGCGCGAACACGGTGAAGAGGTTGGCGATGGGCGCGTTGGTGATGAAGCACTTGCGCCCGCTGATGACGAAGTCGTCGCCTTCCCGCACCGCCACGGTCTTCTGCGCGGTGGCGTCGGAGCCGGCCTCCGGCTCCGTGAGCGCGAAGCAGCCGGTCAGGCGCCCGCTGGCCAGCTGCGGCAGCCAGCGCTCCTTCTGCGCGTCGGTGCCGTCCACCACCAGGGACTCGGACGCGATGCCCGTGTTGCCGCCGAAGCGCGCCCGGAAGGTGGTGGCGCATTGCGACACCTCGATGTTCACCAGCGACAGCTCCTCGCTGGTGAGCCCCGCGCCACCATAGGCTTCGGGGATGCTGTGGCCGAACAGGCCCAAGGCGCGCATGCGCTCGACCACCGGCTCGGGGATGAGGTCGGTGCGGTCCACCTCGGCCTCGATCGGGATGCACTCTTCGCGCACGAAGCGGCGGACCTCGGCCAGGAGCTTCGCGAAGGATTCAGGGTTGCGGATCATGGAAGGTTCTCGGCGTCTCGTCAGTTCGTGGATCGCAGGCCGTGTGCCGCCTCGAGCTGGCGCACCGTCTCCATCAGCAGCGGCGCGACCTCGCGCGTGAGCTGGTCGCGGCGCATGCGGTAGGCGGCCAGGGTGCAGTTCATCGCCACCGGCTGCTCGCGCTGCGGCAGGCGCACCGGCACGGCGACGGCATGCACGTCCTTCTGCCAGTCGCCGCGCGAGTGGCAGAAGCCGTGCGCGGCAAAGAGCTTCAGGTCGGCTTCCCAGGCGGGGCGGTGCTGGTCGTACAGGGCGCGGTCGTGCACCTTCAGGTAATTGAGGATGGCCGTGCGCTCCGCGGCGGGCATGCCCAGGATCAGGGCCCGGCCCATGGAGGTGGCCAGCAGCGGCCGCGTGCTGCCGATGTCGGGCAGGTGCAGGTTGGCGGCGTCGGCGCGCACCGTGTCCACGTACACGATGTCGGCGCGGTCGCGCATGCCCAGGTTCACCGTGCAGCCGGTCTTGCGCGCGAGCTGCTCCATGAGCGGCCGGGCCGCCTGGCGCACGTTCAGGCTCGCCAGCAGCGGATGGCTCAGCGACAGCACGCCGCTGCCCAGGCGGTATTTCTGCAGGGCCGCGTCGCGCGTGAGGTAACCCAGCAGCGTGAGCGTGTAGGTCAGGCGCGAGACCGTGGGCTTGGGCAGGCCGGTGCGGTCGGCGATCTCGCGGTTGCCGAGCAGGGGCGCGGTGGCGGTGAAGGCGCGCAGCACCTCCAGCCCACGCGCCAGGTTCATGGAGAACTGGCGGTCGTCGGCGAGGTCGTGCGGGTGCACGAGACCGGGAAGCGCGATCGAACCCATGCTGCGTTTCGGTTTGGTGGAGGCCATGATGCGGGCTCGTGGGCAGGGTTGGAACGGGTGTTTCGCTGTGCGAAACGTGCATTGTGGGCAGCGGAACCCTCTGGCACAACCTGCGGTGCGGCCGTGCCATCGCGGCGCAAGGACTCGACCCGTGACCCCCTCCCCTACTTCCGCTGGCGCCCTCGCCGGTGTCCGCATCCTCGACATGGCCACGGTGCTCGCGGCGCCCATGGGCGCCACGCTCTGCGCCGACCACGGCGCCGACGTCGTGAAGCTGGAGTTGCCCGACGGCAGCGACGCGCTACGCGGCCTGCAGCCGGTCAAGGACGGCGTGCCCCTGTGGTGGAAGGTGGCCAACCGCGGCAAGCGCGGCATCACGCTGGACGTGCGCCGGCCGCGCGGACGCGAGATCTTCCTGTCCATGCTCCCCCGCTTCGACGTGCTGGTGGAGAACTTCCGAAGCGGCACGCTGGACCGCTGGGGCCTGGACATCGAGACGCTGCACCGCGCCAACCCGCGCCTGGTGGTGCTGCGCCTCACCGGCTTCGGACAGACCGGCCCCTATAAGGCGCGCCCCGGGTATGCGCGCATCTTCGAGGCCATGAGCGGCTTCACCAACCTCACCGGCGAGTTCGGCGGCCCGCCGCTGCACAGCAACTTCCCGGTGGGCGACGCGGTGGCGGGCCTCTTCTGCGCCTTCTCCATCGCCGCTGAAGTCGCGCGCCTGCGCGGCGACCCGGAAGCGAAAGGCGTGGAAGTGGACCTGGCCGCGACCGAGGCGCTGTTCCGCTTGCTGGACTGCCTGCCCGTGGAGCACGAGATGCTCGGCCAGGTGCGCCGGCCCGAAGGCAACCGCGCGAGCTACACGGCGCCCTCCAACATTTACCGCAGCCGGGACGGGCAGTTCTTCTCGCTGGTGGCCTCGTCCAACGCCATCTTCGCGCGCCTGTGCGGCGCCATCGGCGAGCCCGCCCTCGCCGACGACCCGCGCTTTGCCACCAACCCGGCGCGGGTGAAGAACCTGGTTGAACTCGACAACCATCTGGGCGCATGGTTCGCGGCGCATGACTACGCCACCATCGCCACCCGGCTGGAGGAAGCGGGCATTCCCTTCAGCAAGGCCTACACCATCGAGGACATCGAGCAGGACCCGCACTACATCGCTCGCGGGGCCATCGTGCGGTTGCCGGATGCGGACTACGGCTCGCTACCCGCGCCCTGCGTGGTGCCGCGCATCGTGGGCCGCGAGATGCCGGTGCCGCGCACGGGGCCGGCGGTGGGAGAGCACAACGGGGAGGTGTATGGGGAGCTGGGGATCGGTGCGGCGGAGTTGGAGCGGCTGAAGGACGAGGGGGTCGTGTGAGGCCTGGGTGACGGGGCGTGCTCAGGTCGATCGAAGAATCCACGAGATGCCCGCCGCGGCGGCAAAGTGGGTCATGACGGTGAACCAGTACGCGGTGCGAAAGCTCGCTTTGAACGACTTGTGGCGCAGCACCTGCTGCGCGAACCAGGCACCCACCCATCCGCCTGCCAGGCTCCAAAGGTGCAGGGTGTCTTCCCTCATGCGCCAGCGTCCCGTCCGCGCTGCGTACTTGTCCCGCCAATAGGCCGCGAAGGCGGCCAGGTTCAGGAGGATGGACGCGGGGAGTACCCAGGAGGGAAGCAGCCGCTGGGAGACCAACCAGGTCAGCGCCATGCCGTAGCCGAGCATGAGAGGCAGGACCCACCAGGCATCAGCACGCCGCCTGTCCGGCGCTGGCGACGACGCCGCCCTCTTCCGCGTCGATGCTGCCGGGCGAGTGAGCTCTCGGCCCGCCTTGCTCGCGAAGGCCTCGGCCGCCGGTCGCACCGCTATCGCGCGTGGCCCCTTCCCGCCGACCAGGATGTCCTCGAACGTGACACGCAGCCCCTGTCGCGGTGCTTCATCGCCGCTGGCGCGGTAGTCGCGGACATGCACGAACACGTCCTGCGCGATCGCGGGGCTGCGGATGAAGCCGAAGCCTTTGGCGTCGTCCCAGCGGATGATGGTCCCTTCTTTTCTCATGACTTCAGCGGGGTTATTTGCCTTAGTTCGATCTGCGGAGGGGCGGACCTAGTCACTGCGTACGCAGCCTCCAATTCTGAATCGCGCTCTTCTCGCGGACGCTTGTGGCCGGAACCAGCCTTCAGTATCACCATCTGAACGGAATGCTCAATCTTCGCGTGCACCAGTATTGGCCGCAAAAACACCCCTCAATACGGCGCTTCTATAGCCTCGAACGCCATTGGATTGAAGTCGAAGAGTAGCTTGACCGGACCCGGCCCGTCCGGCTGCATATAGGTGCTGTAAAGACAGCCCGCCTGGGCCCACACGAGTCGCAGGCCATCCAAGTCCGCCCACTCCCAACCGGGGCACCGCGTGACCGAGCCATCGCGCTCACTACGCAACTCGTGTTCGTCAAAGTAGCAGCCGCGGCCAACCAAATGCATCGCGCTCGTCGCATAAGCGAGCTTGCGAAGCGTCCAACGCTGGTCGATGCGGCGCTCGAAAATGGTCAGTTCATGTTCCATCCGATGCTTCACGCGGGATACCATCGTCCAACCATCGCGCTGCAGGCGCGGGTAGTAGACACGTAGGCACGACGTGTCCGAGTACTCTTGCGGCGAACACTTTCCCATGCGCTTGATGTGCGAAGAATCTTTTAGTAAGTCGTACCCGTAGCGCTGGTTTACCCACACCTCATCGTCCGAGGTGAACAGGCCACCGCCATGATAGGTGCCAACCCATCGCATTAACGTTTCCGCTTTGAGATATGGAGCACGAGCGATGGCCGTCCAGGTGGCATGTGCCGGACCATCGCACCGGCCATGCATGGCGAAGTACACCCAGTGGCGCCCGTCGGGCGATAGGTCACAGCGTCGCTCGTAAATTCGGCCGCGCAGCCATTGACCAAGCGTGAATTGATCGATCGCGCGGTTCCAGGCGATCACAGCGACATGCCGGCTCGGCCCTCGGCGAATGACAAGCGCCTGCGGCGAACCCCGCGCCAGCAGCACGTGTAGCCGCGCAGGGGGGCGCTGCCGATCAAAGCTGCCATCCGCAGACACGGAAACGTCAGCGGCGCCATGATTTCTGCTGTCCTGCATTTGTGGTATCACGCGATAGCCCTGCAGCGCTATTGCATCGAGTTCACGAAGGCCCCCCCTGCCAGCCCCGATATGGCTTCCCAATTTATGCATCGGCTGCAGTGGATGAAGGTCAGACGTTAGCCAGTCGCGGGGATCAAGCCTAGATGTGGGATCCCACACCCCGGGCAATGGCCGCTTCTGACCCCGAAGCGGACGCGTTCTACCGAGTCCCCCGGCAAGCCGGATAACGACTGCAACCCCAAAACTCACCACCGGCATTCACTCCCTTCCGCGCCGTTCGCAAGACCATTTGCGAGTTGCACTTGGGGCATAGGGGATCACTGGAGGCGACCGGCATAACCGCAGAAACGGATGGCAGTCCGACCGGAAGAACCTTGGCGTTGTTGGACGCCAGAGCCTTCTGAATCAAGTCATGCAGGCCGCTACCGTCGATCAATTCGATGTTCCTGCCAGAAGCAAAAGCCTGGGCATCAGGGGTGTACCTGCCCGAAGTCACCACGAACCCGCCTGTGGCCCCTTCAGCCGCCATGACCCCATACAACTGCCGCACCACATCCACGCCCACCCGCGTGGCTCGCCACTGTTTGCATTGCACCAGGAAGGTCTCCTTGCCGCGCCGCAGCCGCAGGTCCACGCCGCCGTCGGGGCCCCCGGCCCCGTTCTCGGTGACTTGGTAGCCGTGAACGCGAAATGCCTCACCCACCAGCAGTTCGAACTCTCGCCAGGACATGCCAGCGATGCTGCCGGGTCCACTGTCGACTCCCGTTGCGGCCGCATTGGCCACGAGTTCCTAGCGCTTTCGCCGGCGAAAATAAGACACAACCGCGGCCATCCCGCAGATAAGTGGCGCAATCCATTGGCCGGCCATTGCCACGCCGGCAATCATGGTGCCGGTCATCAGCTGTCCTATCTGAGCGGGATTGATGACCTTAGGCGGCGCGCTCAGCGCGCGGAAGAGCAGGAAGGACGCCAGCGCCAAGCCGAGGCACGCCCACCAGGGCAGCAGTGCGACCAGGTCGACCCATTCTTCGGCATTGCTTTTTCTTCCCCGCCTTGCCATCGCTGCTCCTGTCTAAACTGCCGCGACGGTGCGGCACGGAAGCAATGTTACTCAACGGCAGCGGTGAAGCGAGTCAGCGATTCCGCATATTCCGACCGAATAAAAGCACCCTAATGAGCACGCCACCCATAAACCCAAGGAGAGCCCGATGAACACCACCCCGACGATGCGCATCGGTCGATGCACCTTGCGCGCCGCCACCAACGCGGACGCGAAAGCCGCTACCGCGTTGATCGACAGCGTGTACCGCGAATATGGAGACCGCCTGATGCTCGAAGGAGCGGATCCCGATCTCCTCGACATCGAAGCCAAATACTTCCAGGCGGGTGGCAGCTTCATCGTCGTCGAGGACGAGGAACGTCGGATCGTCGCCACCCATGCGGTCCTACCCGCGCCGGGGAGTTCGGGCCTGTGCTCGTTCAAGCGGCTCTACCTGCACCCCACGCACCGCGGTGGCGAGATGGGCAACGTCCTCATGAACTGGGCCATCGTCGAAGCGCGCCGGCTGGGTCTTAAGCGCGTCGAATTCTGGTCCGACAGCCGGTTCAAGCGCGCCCACCAGTTCTTCGGGCGCTTTGGGTATCGGCGTGACGGCAGGGAGCGGCACATGGACGATGGTGCGATGCCGTACTCCGAATATTTCTTCTGCCTTGACCTGCCCGACGCGACGCTCGCGCCGACGACGCTCCGGGTCTGATCGAAAACGGTATGCACACGCCCGCACTCACGTAAGGGCAGCAGGGCATCGTGCTTCAACCGATGCCCATCGCCGCAGCTCCGACAGGAGCCGAATAGGCCTTGCACCGGCTGTGGTGCCGAGGGGCTGGAGAAAAGTAAAAACTGCCGGAATAGACGCCGATTGCAGATTTTCCTGGCTGGCATAAAAGAAATGGCTTCAACTATCGCGCTCCCAAATGGCCGGATCCCGGTGGGGTACGAGTTCGTGCGGCAGAGCCTGAACCTCAGCGCGTTCGAGGTGTCAAGGCCGGCCACCTTGCGCCCTGTCATCCGCCACTGCGCGGCAGCGGCATGATGCCGTCGTCCCACCTCCGAGGAGCGGCACATGGACCATGGACCCGGCGCGTCGCAGGCCGCGCCCCCACCGGACAGCCCGGTCGCGAAGATCCTGCCTTTCATGTCCGTCGCCTCCATGGTGATGACCCTGCCGCAGGTCTGGACCATCTGGGTGGACGGCGAGGTCGCCGGTGTCTCGCTGCTGTCGTGGGGCACCTACCTGCTCGGCGCGTGCCTGTGGTTCGTCCATGGCTTGGCTCTGCGCGACAAGACGATCTATGTGGCCTGCGTCGGCTGGATCCTGCTGAATGCCGCGGTGGTGCTGGGGGTGCTGGTGCAGCGCTGAGGACACGTTGCTGACCAACGCTGCCGGTTCCGGCAAGTAGGCCGGTTGACCCGGTCTTTTCTTTCCGGGCTGCGCCCCCCGGTACCGACGAGTGGCTTTGTGACATTCGCGATGTGAGTTTTGCGAATTGGCGGAAGCGGTCCAGGTGGACGACTCGATGCTCCCTGCCCACAATGTTCCGGCCCGCGACCAGGGCCGCGGGATCGGTCAAGGAGGTGCTAGCCGTGCCTGCCGTTCACCTGCTTTGCTTGTGCATGACCGCGCTGTCCTTTGCCGGCGCAGGCGCGGTGCACTCGGCCCCCGCCGAGCCCGAGCCCGGACAGGGCCCGGCTCCGGCCATGCTCAGCATATCCGGCCTCTACACGGACACCGCCCTGCGCACCCTCGCACCGGGCGTTCGCGAGTTCGAGCCCCGCTTCCCGCTCTGGTCCGATGGCGCGGCCAAGCGCCGCTGGGTGCTGCTTCCACCAAACTCGTCCATCGACGCCTCAGACGCCGATCGCTGGGACTTCCCGCCGGGCACCCGCTTCTGGAAGGAATTCGCGGTCGCGGGGCGACCGGTCGAGACACGGATGATCCAGCGCCTGGCCAGCGGTCAATGGCGGTTCGTCACGTATGTCTGGGACGACGCGGGCCGCGATGCCGCGCTCGCGCCCGAATCGGGATTCAAGTCCCTGCCCGTCGCGGGCGCACCGAACGGCAAGTACCGGATACCGAGCCGGCAGGATTGCCTCGCGTGCCACGAGAGCGCGGCCGTGCCGGTGCTCGGCTTCTCCGCGGTGCAGCTTTCCCGCGCGCCGGCTCCGGGCATGCCCGATCTGCGCGCGCTCGTGCGCGAGGGCTGGCTGCGCGGCCTGCCCGCGGGTGTGCAGGCGAGCGACATCGAGGCGCGCACGCCCGTGGAGCACGCCGCGCTCGGCTACCTGCACGGCAACTGCGCGCATTGCCACAACGGCTCGCCGCAGCGCGTGCCCGTACAGCTGGACCTGCAGCAGCGCTTGCACCCCGGCCGCGAGCAGATGGCCTTGCGCACGCTGCTCGGCGAGAGCCGCTTCCGCGAGGCCGGGCGCGACAGCGCAGCCATCGTCGTGCCCGGGCACGCAGCCGACAGCGTGCTCGTCGACCGGATGCGCTCGACCAATCCGATGACCCGCATGCCGCCCCTCGCCACCATCGTTCCTGACGATGCCGCGCTGGCGGTCATGCGCAGCTGGATCGAGCAGGACCTCGTCAACCCCAAGGAGCGACCACGATGAACCACTGCATTCGCCCCCTTGCCGCCGCGATGCTGGCGGCCGCCACCACCTGCGCATGGGCGGAGCTGCCCGGTCCGGCATCCGCCGATCCCACCGTGGCGCGCGGCCGGTACCTCGTCGGGACGTCGGGCTGCATGGACTGCCACACCCCGATGAAGATGGGCGCCAATGGCCCGGAATGGGACATGTCGCGTCTGCTCGCCGGGCATCCGGAGGGACTCGTGATGCCGCCGGTGCCCAAGCTGCCCGAAGGCCCATGGCAGATGATCGCATCGGGGACGAACACCGCCTGGGCGGGGCCGTGGGGCGTGAGCTTCACCGCCAACCTCACGCCCGACATGGAAACCGGCCTGGGCCGCTGGAGCGAGCGTGATTTCATGATGGCCATCCGCACCGGCAAGCACCAGGGGCGCGGGCGCGACATCCTTCCGCCGATGCCGATCCCCGTCTACAAGAACTACACCGACGACGACCTCAAGGCGGTCTTCGCCTTCCTTCGCACCATCCCGCCGGTGCGCAACCGCGTGCCGGAACCGTGGGCGCCGGGCGCGCAAGGGCCGGCCAAACCGACCAAGTGAATGGGGGCGTCCCCCCCCCGGATTGCCGTTGCTCCGAAGGAGACCTGTCATGAAGCTTTACTGCCATCCCGGTTCAACGACTTCCCGCGCGGTCATGCTGTTCGCGGCGGAAGAGGGCATTGCGCTGGACCAGCAGGTCGTCGATCTCTTCACGGGTGAGCAGTACAAGCCCGAATACGAATCCGTCAATCCCAACCACCTGGTGCCGGTGCTGGAGGACGACGGGTTCCGGCTGACGGAGAGCTCGGCCATCCTCAAGTACCTGGCGGAGAAGACCGGCTCGCGCGCCTACCCCGCCGACCTGAAGCAGCGTGCGCGCGTTAACGAAGTCATGGACTGGGTCAACACGCAACTGAGTCGCGACTATTGCTATGGCTTCGTGTACCCGCAGATCTTCGGTTTCCACAAGCGACGCAGCGACGAGGCGCATCAGGCGCAGCTCGAGTGGGGACGCGAGCGCGCGCAGGGCTGGCTGAAGGTCCTCGACAGCCACTTCCTCGGCCAAGGAAACACCTATCTGTGCGGCGACTCGATCACGCTGGCCGACTACTTCGCCGCACCGTTTGTGCATGTGGGCGAACTCACCGGCAGCGACTTCGCGGCTTATCCGGCGCTGGACGCCTGGCTCCGCCGCATGAAGGCTTTGCGCAGCTGGAACCCGACGTTCGAGACCATCGAGGCCTATGGCGCCTCGCTCCGGGGTCAACCGATGGTTGCGGTGTGATGCCATGGCGCAAGCTGCATCACCGCGCCTACCGCTGCCGCACCCACCCTGCTCCAGGAGGGATGCCGCCTACTGAGGCGACTCGGCGAAATGAGGGATGTCGGGGTCGAGGCATACCCAGGGCTGCGCGCGCGAGGTCCAGATGTCCAGCATGGGGGCGAAGCCTGACGCATGACCTTCGAGCGCAGGGAACCTGATCGACGTGTACTGTGGGTTCACCTCGCTTCGAGTGAATAACGGGGTGCCGCATTCGGCGCAGAAGCTGCGGGTCGTCACCCGGCCACTGCTTCCCGAACCGCATAGGTCTTGGGGGCGCCAGAGACCTCGAGATCCGAACTCGCGACCACGATGCCGGATGCGAACGGATCAGCCTGGGCGCCGAAGCGGCCCCAATGCGGGCTTCCCTGAGCCTCAAGTCCTGCGGGAGAACGCCTCCATGCGTGCTTTCAGCGAAACCAGGAACGGGGCCAACGCCGGCGAGGGTTGTGCGCCCTGCTTGGTGATGCAGAAGAATCCCGTCGAGACGCTGGGCGACACGATGGGACAGACGTCCACGCGGTAGCGCCGGCATCCCTGCGTGACGAAGGACGGCAGCACGGCCACGCCACGGCCCGCCTCCGCCATCGCGATCAGCGTGTACAGGTTGGAGAAGGTCGGCGGGTCCGCTGCGGGTGCGCGGCTGCCCAGGTTCTTGTCGACGAGCTGCTGGATGGCGTTGTCGGTGGGAAGCCGGACCATCGGAAGATTCCTCAGCTGCGCCCAGGTCACGGAGTTGCGCTTGGCCACCCCCGCCAGAGCGCCGGCGGCGCTCACGCAGACCAGCGGCAGTTGCATGAGCAGTTCCTTGGCGAGCGTCGAGCTCGACTTGAACAGGATACCCAGGCCCGCATCGACTTCGCCGGACTCGACCATGGCCTGGATCTGCCGCCGGTCCACATCCTTCACGATCACCCGGATATCCGCACGCGTGGTGGTCAGATCCTGGCACACGGCCGGCAGCACGTCCGCCGCCACCAGCGGCGTCGCCGCGACGGTGAGGGTCCGTGCGGCGTGGTCGGACAGCTTGTTCAAACGGTCCAGCACCTCGGCTGCGTCGCGTAGCGTGCGCTCGGCAAAGGGCAGCAACATCCTGCCGGCTTGCGTGAGCCGCACCGCACGCGTCGTGCGCTCGAACAGGCTGCAGCCGATCTGCACCTCGAACTCCCGGATCATGAGGCTAAGGCCGGCTTGGGTGATGTGCACCTGCTCGGCGGCGCGCGTGAAGCTGCCCGACTGCGCGATGGCGACAAAACCCCGGAGTTGACGCAGCGTGACGTTCATAAGCTAATCAAATCACTCGATAGCTTATACAAAGTTCCCCTATGGGCGGGAATGACGTTGAATGGCCTTGTCGGACCCGTGTCTGTCCTGCGAGAACGTTCCATGCCACACCAGACCCATGTCGCCATCATCGGCGCCGGTATCGGCGGCCTCACTGCCGCCCTGGCACTGCTTCGGGCAGGCGTCGACGTCGATGTCTTCGAAAAAGCGTCCAGCTTCGGGGACGTGGGCGCGGGCCTCCAGCTCAGCCCGAACGGGACCCGTTGCCTTTTCCATCTTGGACTGGAGTCCGAGGTCATGCGACTGGCTGCGCAGCCCTCGGGCAAGGAGATCCGGCTGTGGAGCAATGGCCGGCGCTGGACCTTGTTCGATCTGGGAAAAGATGCTGTTCATCGCTATGGCTTCCCCTACCTGATGATGCATCGGGCGGATCTGCATGCGGTGCTGGTCAAGGCCATCGAGGACATCCGGCCGGGCACGATCCACCTGCAGCGCCGGTACCTGGCGCATCACGAGCATGCGCACGGCGTAACGCTGACGCTGGAAGGTGGCGCGGCGATGTCGTTCGACGCGCTGGTCGCAGCCGACGGCGTCCACTCCGCCTGTCGCAGCTCGCTCTTCGGTGGCGGTGCCGTCCCCTGGTTCACCGGCTGCATGGCGTGGCGGGGCCTGGTGCCCCTGGATGCCCTGCCCGCCCGATTCGCGGAGCCTGTCGGAACGAACTGGGTCGGTCCCGGCGCGCATGTGGTCACCTACCCGGTTCGCGCGGGCCGGCTGATCAACTTCGTCGGTGTGGTCGAGCGTGAAGACTGGCGCACGGAGTCATGGACCACGCGTGGCACGACCGAGGAGTGCCTGCAGGACTTCGCCGGCTGGCACGAGGACGTCCAGCAGTTGATCCGCGGCATCGAGCAACCCTACAAATGGGCGCTGCTGGGGCGCGACCCGATGGACCGCTGGTCATTGGGCCGCGTGACGCTGCTCGGTGATGCCTGCCATCCGATGCTGCCCTTCCTGGCGCAGGGCGCCATGATGGCCATCGAAGACGGTGTCGTGCTGGCCCGGTGCCTCGCCGCGTCGCCGCACGAGCCCGCGGCGGCGCTCCTGCGCTATGAGCAACTGCGCTCGGCCCGCACGGCTCGCGCCGTCCGGGGGTCCGCCGAGAACGCCCGGCGCTTTCACGACCACACGCTGGCCCAGGAGCAAGGCGCGGCCGAATACGTTGACCGCGAATGGACCCCCGACAAGGTCCACGCCCGCTACGACTGGCTCTTCTCGTACGACGCGCTGAGTGTTGCGGTCGAGCCCGTGGCGGACGCCGCCCTGGGCTGACAGGGTTCTCATCGACGTTGTCAAGAGGGAATCCTAGAAGTTGATTGAGCAACGTTGCAACATCAACATGATGGCGACTCGAACCGGAGGCTTTCCATCGAACCCGGCTCCAACTCGACAGCAGGCGATCGGGATTCCGTGCATGCATGCGCGACGAGCGCAACGGTTCACCGAGCTGCATGAGCCCAGCAGGACGCATCGATCCGCGGCTGTACCCGATCCAACTCAACTGAAGGAGACAAGCATGATCCAGAGACGCAGCATCCTCAAGTCCGGCGCAGCCCTGGCGCTGGGGGCACCGGTCCTCGGCAGCCTGGCGCAGCAGCCCGTGACGCTGAAGTTCCATACCTTCATGGCGCCGACGTCCAACGTCTGGACGCTGATGCTCAAGCCCTGGATGGAGAAGGTGGAGAAGGACTCCGGCGGACGCATCAAATTCGAGGCCTACCCCGCCATGCAGCTCGGCGGCACGCCGGTCCAGCTCTACGACCAGGCGCGCGACGGCGTGGTGGACGTGGTCTGGACGCTGCCGGGGTACACCGCGGGCCGGTTCGTTCGTTCCGAAGCGTTCGAGCTTCCGTTCATGATGAACGAGGCCGAGGCGACCTCGCGTGCGTTCTGGGAGTACATCCAGCAGAACGCGCCCGACGAGTTCAAGGACACCAAGGTGCTGGCGCTGCACGTTCACGGCCCGGGCGTGTTCCATTCGACCCGCCAGATCAAGTCGCCGAAGGACTTGAACGGAATGAAGGTTCGTGCACCCACCCGCCAGGTTGCCAAGCTGCTCGGTGCGTACGGCGCGATTCCCGTGGGGATGCCGCTTCCGGCCGTTTCGGACGCACTCGCCAAGGGGACCATCGACGGACTGGCCACGCCCTGGGATGTCGTGCCCTCGGTGAAGGTGCACGAGCTCACCAAGTTCTCGACCGAGTTCCCGCGCGACGCACCCGCCATGTACACCGGCACCTTCGTCATGGCGATGAACCCGGCCAAGTACAACGCGCTGCCGCCCGATCTGAAGAAGGTGATCGACGACAACTCGGGCATGCTCACCTCGGGCCTGTTCGGCAAGATCACGCAGGACAGCGACTCGATCGGCAAGAAGGCCGCCGAGAGCCGCGGCAACACGATCTACACGCTGTCCGATGCAGAGGCGAAGGAGTTCATGAAGCTCTCCTCGAAGATCGACCAGGAGTGGGTCGCCGACATGAACAGCCGTGGCCACGACGGCAAGCGCTTGCTCGAATCCGCCAAGTCACTGATTGCCAAGCACGGCAAGAAGGCGTCCTGAACCATCGCAACGCATAGAGGAGACCCATCATGTTCATCATGAATGCCTGGTACATCGCGGCCTGGGCCAGCGAGATCGGCGAGAAGCCGTTCGCGCGGACGATCTGCAACGAGCCGCTCGTTTTCTTCCGTGACAAGGTCTCCGGCAAGATTGCCGCCCTCGAGGACAAGTGCTGCCACCGTGCAGCGCCCTTGTCGCTCGGCGTGGTGGTCGAGGCCGGCCTGCAATGCGGCTACCACGGCGTGGTGCACGACTGCTCCGGGCGCTGCGTGCACATCCCGGGCCAGGACAAGATTCCGGCGCGGGCCAAGGTTCGCGCCTACCCGGCCGTGGAGAAGAACGAATTTATTTGGGTGTGGATGGGAAATCCGGAGCTGGCCGACGAGTCGAAGATCATCGACTACCCGTTCAATGACGACCACGAGAAGTGGCCGCACCACCAGGGCTTCTATCACATCAAGTCCAACTACGTGCTGATGGTGGACAACCTCATGGACCTGACCCACCTGGGGTACGTGCACGGCTCGACCATCGGCGGAAATCCCCAGACGCACGTGGAAGCCTTGATGGACGTCCACAAGACCGAAACCAGCCTCAGCTACGTGCGCTGGATGCTCAACTCCATCCCGCCGCCCACCTATGTCGCGGCCGTGGGATTCAAGGGCCGCGTGGACCGGTGGCAGGAGTTCGAATTCGCCCCCCCGAGCAATGTCCTGCAATGGAGCGGCGCCGTCGACGCCGGGACCGGTGCGCGTGAAAACGGCAACCGGGAAGGCGGGTTCTCGCTTCGCATCTTCCACGGCCTCACGCCGGAGACGGAGAATTCCTGCTTCTACTTCTATGCCCCGGCGAACGGCTATCGCCAGGACGACCCGACCGCGACCGACGACCTGATGAAGCACATCTCGACGGCGTTCATGGAAGACTTGCTGGTCTGCGAAGGGCAGCAGAAGCGGCTGGAGCGATTCGGCGAGTCGGATCTCGTGGACATCGCCTCCGACGCGAGCCGCATTCACCTGCGCCGCATCATCAACCGGATGGAACAGGAAGACGCCCGGCTTCGGCAACCGGCCGCGCCCCGCTCGCGCGTGCCGGAGGTCGTAGCGCAGTAGAAAGGAAAAGGGGTCGGCGACGAGCCGACCCCTTTTCTTCCACGCCCAGCCTCTCAGCCGACCCGTTGAACAGCCGGACGTTGCGCAACCGCCTTCAACCAGCGATCGATGGACGGCGTATCGCCAAGTTTCCCGTCCGAAAGCTGCTTGACGCGGCCGAGCCAACCCGCGGTGGAACAGAACGATGGGATGTCGGCGATGGAGTACTCGCCGCAGATGAATTCGCGCTGTGAAAGGCGCCGCTCCAGCACGTTGAACAGTCGCACGGCCTCGGTGCCGAAGCGCTCGACGGTGCCGGGAATGCGCTGCGCGAGGTCTGCGTAATGATGCAATTGCGGCAGGGTCGCCCCCAGGGCGCCGGTCCCCCAGAACAGCCATGCCAGGGTGTCGGCACGTGCCGCACCCGACGGCGGCAGCAGCCGGCCCGACTTCTCGGCGAGATAGATCAGGATCGCACCGGTCTCGAACACCGCGACTTTTTCTTGCGGGCCCTCGTCGACGATGGCGGGAATCTTGTTGTTCGGCGAAATCTCGAGGTACTTGGGATCGAACTGCTCGCCCTTGGTGATGTCGATGGTTTGCGTCCGGTACGCCTCGCCGGACTCCTCGAGCATGATCTGCGCCTTGCGGCTGTTCGGACCCGGGTAGGTGAAGAAGGTGATCATCCCGGTCCTTCAGGCAGCGACCGTCTTGGAGTCGATCAGCTCGATCTTGTAGCCATCAGGATCCTGGACAAAGGCCAGGTGCAGCGTGTCGTTCTTCATCGGGCCCGGCGCACGGGTGATGTTCGCGCCCTTGCGCTTCAACTCTTCGCACGTGGCGTAGATGTCGTCCACGGCAATGGCCAGGTGCCCGTAGGCGTTGCCGATGTCGTAGGCCTTGTCCTGGTCCCAGTTATGGGTGAGCTCCACGACGGCGTGGTTGATTTCCGGCCCGTAGCCCACGAAGGCGAGCGAGAAGCGCCCTTCGGGGTAGTCCTTGCGCCGAAGCACCTTCATGCCGAGCAGGCGGGTGTAGAAATCGAGCGAAGCATCCAGGTCGCGAACGCGGATCATGGTGTGCATCACACGGTGGTTCGCCTGGTGCGGCGCTGGGGAATCGGTCGTGCCCATCGGGTCTCCTTCCACGGTTTTGGGTTGCAGAATCAACGTTGATGTTGCAACATTCTGCGCGACGCCAACCAAGTTTTCAAATCCTTTTTCGGGAGACTCCGATGAGCCAGGAGACACGATTCACGCTCCACGCCGAACAGGCGCTACTCGATCGCATCGCGCGGCAGGTTGCCGAGTACGAGTGGCCGAAGACACCGGCTGGCGCCGGCTGGGAAATGGGTGTCGATCCGGCCACGCTGAAGTACGTCGCCGAGCGCTGGACCCACGGGTTCGACTGGCGCGTTCAGGAGGCCCGCCTCAACGAACTGTCCCATTTCAAGGCCCGCGTGGGCGCCGTGGACCTGCACTACGTCCGCATCGACGCGACGGGCCCGCGCACCGGTGTTCCGGTCGTGTTGATGCACGGATGGCCGGGCTGCTTCCTCGAGTACATCGAGGTGGGGCGCGAGCTGGCACGCCGCGGATTCGACGCGGTGCTGGTCTCCCTGCCGGGAGTCGGCTTCTCCAGCGCGCCGGACCAGGTCCTGGGCCCGCGTGGCGTCGCCGCACTGGTGCATGAACTCATGACCCGCGTCCTCGGCCACGAGCGCTATGTTGCGCATGGGGCCGACTGGGGCTCGATCATTGCCGGATGGCTGGGCTTCGATCATGGGCAGCACTGCATCGGCACCCACATGACCATGGCCAGCCCGAAGTTCGTGGCCGGTGCCGCATCCACGGAGCAGGAGCAGCAGTGGCTGGCCGGTTTCCGCGAGCGCTTCGAGGATGACGGCGCCTACTTCCGGCTGCAGACCTCCCGGCCGCTGACCGCCGGCTTCGCGCTGTCGAACAACCCGGTCGGCCTGCTCGCGTGGATGCTGGAGAAGTTCGCGGCCTGGGGCGACCCGGCCGAGGGCCAGAAGTCCGCCGTCTACCAGACGCCCGAGCGCGCCGACCGCGTGCTGCGCAACGTGATGCTGTACCTGGTGACGAACAGCGTGGCCACGTCCATGTGGATCTATCGCGGCATCACGACCGAAGGGCCGCCAGGCTACCCCGGCGGCAAGCGCGTCGAGACGCCGACCGCTTTCGCGGCAACGCGTGACCCGATCTTCGTTCCGCCGCCCCGCAGCCTGGTCGACAAGGTCTACCGGGTGGTGCGCTGGACCGAGTTCTCCGCGGGCGGTCATTTCCCCGGCTACGACGTCCCGGATGCGCTGGCCGCAGACATTGCCGAGTTCTCGGCGAACCTGTGATGCCGGCCCCAAGGCCGACCCGTTAAAGTCGGCGCTGGGATACGCAGACGAATTCACCGATGGCAACAGCCGCAACCCGGGTCACCGCCGCCGCGCCGAGCAAGGCCCGGCGCGAGGTTCTCGACCTCTCGCATTACGCGACCTACTTCTTCACGGTACTGGCCAACAAGCTGTCGAGCGGGGCCTCGCGCCTGTACCTCAGGCGATTCGGAATCGGCATCATCGAATGGCGTGTCATGGCCATGCTGGCGATCGAGCCTCGGATTGCACCGGCGCGGATTTCGCAGGTCATCGGGCTGGACAAGGCCTCGATCAGCCGCGAGTCACGCAAGCTCGAGGAAAAGGGCTACCTGATCGTGTCCAGCGATGAAACGTCCTCGCGTCGCAAGACCCTGGAGCTGTCCCCCAAAGGCTACGAGCTGCACGACCAGGTGATCCAGGTTGCCCTGGAGCGGGAGCGACGACTTCTGTCCGACCTGACCAGCGAGGAAGCCGACCTCTTCCTCGATCTGCTGGCCCGCACGACGGCCAAGATTCCGTACGTGAACGAGTTCGACCCCGGCTCCACCGCCGCGACGCGCACGCCGAACAAGCGGCGCGGCGGTGCACCGACCCGCTTGACCAAAGTCCGTTGAGCGCGCTTGCGCGCGGTTTCGAGGAGCCTTTCGAGTGAACACCGCCACGCTGCGCGCAGACTGGCTGCTGGCCTCGGCGCGCGCTGGCTCGATCGAGCCAGGGGTGGAGGTCCGCTACGACGCGTCCGGCGTCCGCGCCATCGAGCGGGATGTGCAAGGGGGCGGCGCCATGCTGCTCATGCCGCCGCTGGCCAACGCGCACGACCACGGCCGCGGCATCCGCTCGCTGGCCTACGGCGCGCTCGACGCGCCCGTGGAGGCGTGGGTTCCCGCGACCTACACCCTGCCCCCGGTGGACCCTTATCTGGTTGCTGCAGCTGCGTTCTGCCGCATGGCGCGCAGCGGCATCGGCCATGTGGTGCACTGTCATCTGTCGCGCGACCCGCGCACGCTGGTGCGCGAGGCCGAGGCGGTGTGCCGCGCCGCCCGCGACGTGGGCATCCGGCTGGCGTTCGTCGTCCCCATGCGCGACCGGCACCGGCTTGGTTACGGGCCCGACGAATCCATCCTGCAGTGGCTGGACGCTTCGGACGCCGACGCCATCCGCACGCGCTGGTTGCGGCCGATCGCCTCCGTCGAGGAGCAGATGGCCGTGGTCGAAGAGATCGCCGAGGCGTACGAGTCGCCCCGCTTCCAGGTGCAGTACGGGCCCGTCGGCGCCGAATGGTGCTCTGATCCGCTGCTGGAGCGGATTGCCACTGCATCGGCCGCCAGCGGCCGCCGCGTGCACACGCACCTGCTGGAGTCACGCTACCAGCGCGCTTGGGCGGATCGCACGTACCCGCAAGGCATCGTGCGCCACCTCGACCAGATCGGACTGCTGTCGCCGCGGCTCACGGTGGCGCATGGCACCTGGCTGCACCCGGACGAATGCGAGCTCCTCGCCAGCCGCGGCGTGCTCGTCTCGATCAACACGAGTTCCAACCTGCGGCTGCGCTCCGGCATCGCGCCCCTGCGGCACATCCGGGAAGCGGGCCTGAAGTTCGCCGTCGGCCTGGACGCGCTCGCGCTGGACGACGACGACGACCTGCTGCGCGAGATGCGGCTGCTGCGGCTTCTGCATGCCGGCACCGGCTTCGACGCCGGCGTGCCGAGCGACGCCGTGCTGGAGGCAGCCTGCTGCCACGGCGCGGCCGCAGCGGGCATCGACGGGGCGGGCGACATTGCGATCGGCGGACCGGCCGACCTGCTGCTGCTCGATCTGAAGCGCGAAGTCGCCGACTTGTGCGAACCCCTGTCGGACGTAGCGACGCTGTTCCATGCGCGCGCAACCGCGGCGAACGTCCGAACGCTCGTGGTGGCTGGCCAGACCGTCGTGCAGGACGGCGCGGTGCTTGGCGTGGACGAAGCGGCGGTCGTGTCGGAATTGCACGAGCAGCTGCGAGCCCATTCAGGCGCGATGGCGCAGTTCCTGCCGCTGCTGCGCCGCTACCAGGAGGCGCTGGCAAGGTTCTACGAACGAAGGGCCGACTGAGCTGGAGACTCGCGGTGCGCCCTGATTTGTCATGTGCCAAGCCCCCCGACGCGTGCGAGTGGACCCGGCTCAGGCGTCCTCAGGCACCCAGCCCGGCAGGTTCACGTAGTAGCGGGTCGAGCGGCCCGCGCCGACTTGCTTGAGCACGCCCAGCTGGTCGAGCTCGATCAGGTCGCGCGAGGCCGTCGGCTTCGACGCTCCCGTGAGCCCCGCATACTTGCGCGTGTTCAGTCCGCCCTCGAAGCCGCCGGGGCCCAGGTCCAGGACGGCGTTCACCGCCTTGCGCTGGCGCGCATTGAGCTGCAGTGCCGCGTGGCTTGCCCAGAACCGCGCCTTCACCAGCGAAACTTCCACGACCTCTGAAGCCGCTTCCCACGCCAGGCGCACCTGCGCGACGAACCAGACCATCCACTCGGTGATGTCCAGGTCGCCATGCTGTGCGGCGGCCAGCTGCTCGTAGTAGGCCTCGCGCTCAGCGAGCAGGCGCTGCGAGATGCGAACCAGGCGCACGGTCTCCCCGGCGTCGCGCGCCAGGCACTGGTCCACGATGTTGCGACCCACGCGGCCATTGCCGTCGTCGAAGGGGTGGATCGTCTCGAACCAGAGGTGCGCGAGTGCCGACTTCACGATGCTGTCCTGGCCGTCCTCGGCGTTGAACCAGGCGAGGAACTTGTCCATGTCGCCAGGCACCTGCTGCGGCGGTGGCGCCTCGTAGTGCACCTTCTCACGGCCGGCGGGGCCGCTCACGACCTGGATCGGGTCGATGCGGAAGGCACCGGTGCGCACCGGACGGATCCCGGAGAAGCCGGTCGGAAACAGGGCTGCCTGCCAGCTGCATGCCCTCTGGGCAGTGAGCGGATCCTTCGCGCGCACCACGGCGTCATCCATGATGTCCAGCAGGCCGTCGACGCTGCGCGGCACGATCGGCCCCTTGTGCTCACCTGTGCCGAGCCGCCGGGCCACGGAGGAGCGCACCGTCAGCAGGTCAAGGCGTTCGCCCTCGATGGCGGCGGTAGCCACGGCGTCCTGCGCCCATGCCTCGGCAGCGAGCGCCTGCCGCTCCTGGAAGCCGAGGACTGCGAGCTTTCCTTCCACCAGGCCCTGCACCCGCCGGGCGAGCGCAAGCTCCTGCGATACCCGAGCGGTGTCGAAGCGGAAAGCGGGCCAACTCGGCTGCTGCCAGACGTAGTGAGGTGATTGCATGCGCTATTCAAATCGTCTCGTGATGTGATTATCACGTTTATCGCATCATTCGGCGACGCGAATCAGCACCCCAATCGAATCACGCGCACGCGCCCCGTGCACCCGGGTTCAGGTCGGCAGGTCCACAATCCCCCCATGCTGCGCATCCGCGAAATCGACCACCTCGTCCTGCGCGTGCGGGACGTGGACGCGATGGTCTCCTTCTATGGCGAGGTCCTCGGCTGCCCCGTGCACCGCATCGACGAGCAGAACCGTCTCGTGCAACTCCGTGCGGGCCGCAGCCTCATCGATCTCGTCCCGGTGGACAGCGAAATTGGCCGCGCGGGAGGTGCACCACCGGGGCCTGAAGGCCGCAACGTGGACCACTTCTGCCTGCGCGTGGACCCGTGGGATGCAGCCGCGCTGCTCGCCCATCTGCGCGCGCACGGCGTGGAGCCCGGCGCCGTGGCGTCCCGCTTCGGCGCCGAGGGGCGCGGGCCCTCCATCTACCTCCAGGACCCGGAAGGCAACACGGTCGAACTGAAGGGGCCGCCCGACGCGGTGGCCGGCTGAGGCCGGTCTTTACCGTGACTCGCCGCGCTCCGCCTGGGTGCCTGCCTCAGCTGCCGCCCTCACGCCGCACCGCGCAGCCGATCCACCAGCGCCAGCGGATCGCCTGGCAATGCATTGCCACGCCAGGCGACGTGCTGGTCCGGCCGGCACAGCACGAAGTCGTGCTCATAGGCAGGCGGCAAGGTCTCGGGCCGCAGGTCGAGCAGCACCATGGGGACCTTGCGGCTTCGCGCCGCGTCCAGCAGCGCAGACGGGTCGAGCGAACCGCGACACTGCAGCAGCGTGTAGTCGTCCCCGAAGGCGTCGTAGAGCGATCGGCCATCGGACAGCCACAGGTGCGGCGCCCGACAGCCCGGCACGGTGGATGGAATGAAGCCGCCCATGGAATACGCAGGCGCCTGCTGCCCGTCATACGCGATCACGGGCGAGGCGTCGTAGAAGTAACCGAAGTTCAGGCCGGCGCAGCAGAACTGCTGCACGTTCAGCTCGTAGGCTTTCCTGCCGATCTCCTCTCGCACGGCATCGCCCTGCGGGCCCGGCGCTTCGATGTCGGGCGGCACGGCGGCACGCATGCTGGTGAGCGCCAGTGCGTGGTTCATCGCGAAGTGCGACACCTGCGCCGTGATGGGCATGCGCTCACGCTCGTATGCAGCCAGCACGCCTTCGTCCGCCCATCCCCGCAGCCGGGCCGCCAGGTGCCACGAGAGATTCAAGCCGTCCGCGATACCGGCGTTCATTCCATAGCCCGCGTACGGCACCCACAGATGCGCAGCGTCACCGGCGATGAAGGCACGACGGTCACGAAAGCGGTCGCTGACGAGGCGGCGTGCGACCCAGTCCTCCTTGCTGACCACTTCGTACTGGAAATCGGGGCCCACGCCCAGGATGTCGCGGATGCAGCGGTCGCGGTCCACCCCCGCGCCCTCCTCTTCCTGCGGCTGGAGGTGGTTGTGCACCAGCCAGGTCTCACGGCCATCGATGGCATACACCGTGCCGGACCTGCGCGGGTTGATGGCGTACACCCCCCATGCCGTGCGGTGGGGAATCATGTCCAGCAGCTGCGGCGCGCGGATGCAGGTGGACTGGACGTGGTGGATGACGGCCGTCCCCTGCAGCTGTGCGCCCATCGATTTGCGCACGAGCGATCTTCCGCCTTCGCAGCCGATGATGTAGCGGGTGCGGTACGTCCTCGACGTCCCCGCGTCGTCCGTGGCCGTGGTGGTCACGCCTTCCTCGTCCTGTGCGTAGCCGGTCACTTCGGTCCGATTCAGCAGCTGGACGTGGGGCAAGGTGGCCACGTGCTGCTGCAGCAGCGGCTCCAGGTAGGTCTGGTTGATGCGGTGCGGGGGTTCCGGGGTGGGCCAGTTGCCGTCCGGGCCGCTCGTGTCGGTGAAGCGCTCACCGCGCGAGGGGATGAACACGCGCGACAGCTCGGTGCCGGTCACCGTGGTGCGGAACGCCACGCTGTGTTCGTAGTCCACCGGCAGCCCCGCGCCACGCAGCAGGCCAGCCACGCCCAGTCGGCGGAACGACTCCATCGAACGCGCCGACACGTGGTTGCACTTGACGCTGGGCAGTTCGAGGAAGGCCCGGCGCTCAACGACGATGCAGCCGATCCCGCGGCGATTCAGGTCCATCGCGATCGTCATCCCCACGGGACCTGCGCCGACGATCAGCACGTCGGCATCGAAGGTCTCGTTCATCAGTCGGCCTTGAAGCCCGTCGTGCGAACAGCGTCGCCCCAGACCTTCGCGTCACTGGCGATGATGCGCGCGAACTCCTCGCGCGTGGTCCCCGTCGGCGTGAAGCCGGCCGCTTCGATCTTCGCCTGCATCTCGGGCGACTTGATGGCCTTCTGCACATCCGCGCTCAGCTTCCTGATGACGCCGTCGGGCGTTTGCGCGGGGGCAAAGATGCCGAACCAGGAGGTGATCTCCAGGTCCGCTTGTCCCTGCTCCTTCATGGTGGGAACGTCCGGCAAGGCGGGGTTTCGCGCAGGGCCGGTGGCCGCAAGCGCGGCCAGCTTTCCGGCCTTCACCTGGGGGGCGGACACGCCGACGCTGGCGAACATGCCATGGACATCGCCGCTGATCAGCCCCGTGAGCGCGTCACCGGTGTTCTTGTAGTGCACCACCTCCGGCTTGATCTTGACGGCGTCACCGAAGATGTAGGCAGCGAAATGGCCTGGCGTGCCCGCGCCGAAGGTCCCCATGAAGATGGACTTGGGCTGCTTGCTGCTCCAGTCCACGAACTGCGCCAGGTTGCGCGCGGGCACTTTCGCGGGGTTGGTGAGCAGGACGAAATCGTTGCTCACCACCTGGCTGACCGGAACGAAGTCCTTGGCGGGGTCGTAGGGCAACTTCCGGTAGCTCACGGGTGCGATCACCATGTTGCCGGTCAGGCCCAGCAGCAGGGTGTAGCCGTCCGCCGGCGCTCGCGCCGCCTCGCTCGCGGCGATGACGCCGCCCGCGCCGGGCTTGTTGTCCACGATGACGTTGGCATTCCCCCAGGTCTCGGAGAGCTTCTGCGCCAACAGGCGTGCCAGGATGTCCGGGCCCGTGCCGGCGGGGAAGCCGACGAGGAGTCGCACCGGCTTGTCCGGGTAGGACGAAGCGGGCTGGGCACAGACGCCGGCTGCGCCGGTGAGTGCTGCGAGAAGTGCCAAGGCATGACGGCGGGAAAGTGCTGTTGCCACAAGAAAGTCCTCCAGGGAAAACCCGAGCTGGCGCGTCGGTACATCCGTTGTCCCGAGCGTAAACTGCCCCGGCCCGACCGCTGTCCACCATGAAGACGACAGACAAACCCGCGAGCATCCTTTCGCTGCCCACCTAGCAAGGCTCGGCAAATGCGCCACTGGCTCCCCATCGAGACCCCGCCTTCCACGCCGACGGCTGTCCTTCCGGGCCTCATCGCATCGCTGGCGCTGCCGGGCTATGCGTCGACGCTGCTCGCGCAGGTGCGCGAAGTCCTTCCCGCCTGCTCGCTGTCGGTCTACCGCACAGGCCCAGGATCACGGCCTGAGCGCTACCTGTCGGCCAGTCACGCGCGTCCCGACACCACACTGCGTTGCTGGAACGGCTACCTGTCCGGTCCCTGGCGGGGCGATGTCACGCTTCTGTCCGCGGTCGAAGCGGCTCATCCGCAGACCCCGGTGCTGTGCCACATCACGGCCCAGGAGGTCCCGGGCGAACACCGCGTGAAGGTCTACGAGTCCCAGGGCCGCGCGGAGCGCGTATCCGTCGTCGTCCGCGACAGCGACTGCTCCGTCTTCGCGATCAACTTCTACCGGCACGCGGGCCAGCCGCCGTTCCGGGATGCCGAGCTGGCCGGGTTCGGTCAGATCGCGCCGTCCGTGCTGGCGCTGACGCGCAAGCACCTGGCCCTCACCGGCATCCCACTGCACGGCAACCCACTGGCCCACCGCAGCCACGGCCTGGCGACACGCAGTCGCCTCGCGAGCCTCCATCCGCGCCTCACCGAGCGCGAACTCGACGTGTGCGAGAGGCTCCTGGCGGGAATGACGATGGACGGCATCGCCAACGACCTGGACTTGACCTTGGGGACGGTCAAGACCTACCGCAACCGCGCGTTCCACCGCATGGGCCTGCACTTTCGCAGCGAGCTGTTCGCTCTGATTCGTAGAGCCGAAGGGCATTAGCGCTTCCCAGCTAATGCAGCAGAAGCCTGAGCAATCGTGCGATGCAAGCCGCGCCCACGAGCGCCGCGACAACGGTCGGCGACCAGTCGGCCATCTGCGGTGGCTCAGACACGGCCGGCGACTGGTTCGACGCATAGCCGAGTTCGGCAAAAGGACTGAATGCTGCCCCCTGTGGAACTTCGACGCGGTTTCCAGCGTTGACGACCGACAGCGGTGGGCCTGTGCTACTTGACAGCGAGTGGACGGCAGGAATATCGGCTCGGTCGAGATGCGTCGGTTCTTGTGCTGGATCTGCTGGCATCTGAGCCCCCGTTTCGCTGCGGCCCCTGCGGCATACGCTTCCGCAGTTGTGGACCGACAGTCTGTAGCTCGGGGAGATCATGTTCTGTTCGCTACCACACAGAAGTTCTCCGCGGGACGAACCTCCCATTGCTGCTGCAAGGTGCGTTCACCTACAACTGTCAGGCGACATGGGCGAAGTATGTCTGCGCCCGAAACAGGAACGAGACGATGGTCGAGTGCATCGAAGCCTGCAGGAACCGTCTGCTCGCGGCATTGCCGACAGACGTCCTTCGCCGTTGGCTCCCGCAACTCGAGCCCGTCCAATTGAGGCTCGGTGATTCGGTGTACGAGGCTGGCCAGCCTCAACGTCATGTTTATTTTCCAACGACAGCGCTGGTATCGCTGCTACACGTCCTCCACAACGGCGCCTCGGCGGAGATCGCAATTGTCGGCAATGACGGGGCCGTCGGCATCTCGATCTTCCTGGGGGGAGGCAGCACGTCAACCCGCGGGGTGGTCCAGGGTAGCGGGCATGCCATACGCTGCCCTTCGTCGATGCTCCTGGCCGAGTTCGAACGTGACGGCGCGGTCATGCACCTGCTGCTGCGGTACACGCAAGCTTTGATCAGTCAGATGACGCAGACCGCGGCCTGCAATCGACACCACCGCATCGAGCAGCAACTGTGTCGCTGGTTGCTCCTGAGTCTCGACCGAATTGCCACAACCGATCTGAACATGACCCAGGAGCTCATCTCGAACATGCTGGGTGTACGACGCGAAGGAGTGACGCAGGCCGCAGCGAAGCTGCAATGCAAGGGACTGATCCAGTACTCGCGCGGACACATCACAGTCCTGCACCGCAAGGAGCTGGAGTTGCATGCCTGCGAGTGCTACGAGGTGGTCAAGAAGGAATACGACCGGCTGCTTGGCCGCGTTTGTGATCAACAGCTCGAGTTCGCTGGGGGTGTGTGCGAACGAGCCAGAGTGGCCAGGACTTGTGTGCGGTACCGAACGGAACGTGACACCTGATCTGCATAGTCTTGGTGCCCGCACCGAAGTAACCCGGTGCGGCAACAGGAGGTCACCATGAACTCTCGCATCCTTCTCGTTTCCTTGACCGCTGCCGCTGCAACCGTCGCTTTGGCCGGCAATCCCCACTTCATCCGCGCGGACGGCTCCATCAACGCCGATGGCGGATACGTGGCGAACTTCAAGGAGGCCGGCCTCGGAGCCAACCAGAACATCAGCTACGTCTTGAGCGCGGGACCCGGCACTCGATTCACCTATCAGTGCTACACCAGGAGCCACAACACACCCCAGGGCGAGCCCAACCACGTGTTCCCATCGACGCTGCAGACGGGCGGCACCTTCAACTCGGGCAAGAACGGCCAGATCACCGCCTCGCTGACGCTGGTACCCAGCCCCGATGACGACTGCCAGGGCGGGGGACTGAAACTGTGCCTGGTGTCCGTGAGCTACGTGGGCGTCGTTCTGCGCGACACATCCACGCCGACTGAAACGCAGTTGCCTTCGTTGAGCCGAGACTTCCTCGACTCGCAGAATCGTCCGACGAACTGTGAGCCATTCTGATCATCGGCGACGAGGAGCGGGCATGCGGAGCAAGCAGATTAAGCGACCATGCGGTCTAACCCGCAGCCCGCTCGCCGCTGCCCCCGCGCCCCGCCTGCAGCAAGCGCGCAAGCTCCCCCAGATCCGCCGGCTTCACGCGGTAGTGATCGAACCCCGCGTCGTCACCTTTTTTCCGGTCCGCTGCGCTCCCATATCCCGTGAGCGCGATCAAGGTGACGTCGGCGTTGGAAGGCTGGGCCCGCAGGCGCCGGGCCAGCGCGTAACCGTCGAGGCCGGGCAGGCCGATGTCCAGCACGCAGGCGTCGAACGCGTCGTGCCCCACAAGCTCGAGTGCGCGTGCGGAGTCGTGTGCGAGCTGCACCTCGTGGCCGAGGCTTTCCAGCAGCAGGCCCAGGGTGTCGGCCGCGTCCTGGTTGTCGTCGACAACCAGGATCCGAAGCTTGCGCGAGGCAGCCGGCAGGGACATGGGGCCCCCGGAAGAAGGCGTGAGCGCTTCGTCCACCGGCAGCAGCGGCAGCCTGACCGTGAAGGCGGCGCCCTGGCCCTGCCCCGCGCTTTCCACGGACACCTGGCCGGCGTGCAGTTCCACCAGGCTCTTGACCAGTGCGAGTCCCAGGCCCAGGCCCCCCTGCGCCCGGTCCGGCGTCCGCGCGCCCTGCGTGAACAGCTCGAAGACGTGGGGCAGCAGTTCGGGCTCGATGCCTGTTCCGTTGTCCGCGACGCGGATCTCCACGGCTTCATCCACGCTCAGGCTCACGGACAGGGCGCCATTCGGCGGCGTGTATTTCGCGGCGTTGTTCAGCAGGTTGGAGACGACCTGGACCAGGCGGGGCCGGTCGCCCATGACATGAACGCCACCCGGGGGCATGCGCGTGGACAGCACGTGTCCGCGCGATTCGACCAGCGGCCGCACCTGCTCGATGGCGTCCGCCACCACGCCCTTCATCTCCACGGGCGCGCGGTCGAGCTCCACGAGTCCGCGGGTGACGCGCGAGACGTCCAGCAGGTCGTCGACCAGCTCCGTCATGTGCCGCACCTGGCGTTCGATGACCTGCGCCGAATGCTGCACCTTGGCCGGGTCCGACGCCGAGGTTTGCAGAAGGTGCGCGGCGGTGCTGATCGGCGCCAGCGGATTGCGCAGCTCATGGGCCAGCATGGCCAGGAAGTCGTCCTTGCGCCGGTTGCTGGCCAGCAGCTCGTCGCGCATGCGCTTGTGCTCGTGGATGTCGGTGCAGGTGCCCATCCAGCGCACGACATCCCCCGCTTCGTTGCGCACGGGGAGTGCCCGCACCAGCACCCACCGGTACTCGCCCGAGCGGTGCTGCAGCCGGCACTCGGTTTCGTAAGGCTCGCCGGTTTCCAGGCTGTGGCGCCACCGGTCCCAGGTGGCCCGCCGTTCGTCCGGGTGGAGGATCTCGGCCCAGCGCTCGCCATCCAGGGTGGCCGCGGGCATGCCGGTGAACTCGTAGGCCTGCTGGTTGTGATAGTCCGCCTGGCCGTCCGGCAGGGTCGACCACACCATCTGCGGCATGGCGTCGGCGATGGTCCTGAACTGCGCCTCGCTCTCGCGCAGCTGCCGCTCCGCCGTCAGGCGCTCGGTGACGTCCTCGTGGATCAACAGGACCTCGGCCACGCGGCCATCGGGCGTGATGATGGGCCGTGCCGTGGCCTCGACCCAGCGCGCGAGTCCGGGCTTGCCGATCTCGGCCGGGTCGTAGCGGATGGCCGGAATCCGCACCGCCTCGCCCGCGAAGGCGCGCCGCAGGTAAGGCGTGACGCCCTTGGCTTCGAGCTGCGGGTCGGCAAGCATGTCGTAGCCGGACAGCACGAACTCCAGCAGAGGATCGCCCTCGTAGGTGCCCCACAGGTCCTTCCAGGCGCGGTTCACCTGCAGGGTGTGGCCGTCCACGGAGAGCAGCTGGGCGCTGAAGGGCGCCTGCTCGAACAAGGTCTGGAATCGCTGCTCGGTCGGGACGCCGGCGGGCGCCAATGGGGATGAGTTCACCTGCGGATTGTGCCGAGGCCGGCGGTGCCGTGGGCGCGTGCGCCTCGGCCAGGGGCTCATCAGGCCGGCGCGGCCTCGCGCTGCAGCCGATCGATCATGAAATCCGCCGCCTGCTGGATGTGCTCGCGCGCGAGCTTCTCGGCCTTGCGACCGTCGCCTTCCATGAGCGCATGCAGCAGTGCCTCGTGCTGGTCCCAGATGTCGCGCGGGCGCTCGTCGCGCATGAGCACCTCGCCCATCACCCGCTGCGTGTTGGCCCAGTGCGTGTCCATCGCGGGCGCGACGAGCGGATTGCGCGACAGCTCGTACACGAAGGCGTGGAAGGCCATGTCGGCCTGGATCATGCGGGCGACGTCACCCGCGGCGACGGCTTCGCGTCCGGCGGCGATGTAGGCCGGGCCTTCGGCCGCGGCACGCTGCGGATTGCGCTCGGCGGCCTTGCGGAAGGCGAGGCCCTCGATCACCGCCCGCACGTCGTACATATTGCGCACGTGCTCCAGGTCCAGCGGCGCCACCTGCAGGCCGCGGCCGGGCGCCTCGCGCAGCACGCCCAGGTTGCGCAGCAGCAGCAGCGCCTGCTGCACCGGCTGGCGCGAGACGCCCAGCTCCTGCGCGAGCTGCTCCTGGATCACGCGCGCGCCGGGCGGCAGCTTGCCGGAGGCGATCTCTGCCAGGATCGCCTCCTGCACCAGTTCGACCAGCTTGGGCTGCGCGGCGAGGATCTTCATGCCGTCAATGCTACCGGGCGCGCCACTTCCTCTCGGCCTCGTCCCAGGCTTCGAGGGGCTGCAGGTCGGGCACCCAGGCGAGGCCGGACTTGGCGTCCGAGGAGACGGCCTCCGGCGTGACCACCACGTCGAGCAGGGCCGGACGGCTGGCCATCGCACGGGCGATCGCGCCTGGCAGGTCCTCGGCTTTCTCCACGCGCTCGGCGTGCATGCCGAAGGCGCGGGCCATGGCCGCATGGTCGCTGTACTGCAGCCGCGTGCCGACCACCTTGCCGTGCGACTCCTGCTGGTCGCGCACCTCGATGGCCCAGGACCCGTTGTTCGCCACGACGATGAGCACCGGCGCCTGGTGCCGCACGGCCGTGTCGATCTCCATCGCCTGGAAACCGAAGGCGCCATCGCCCGTGGCCACCACCACGGGCCGGTCGGGACAGGCGAGCGCCGCGGCGATGCCGAAGGGCGTGCCCACCCCGATGCAGCCGAGCGGCCCCGGGTCGAGGTACGTGGACGCGGGCAGGCCCACGCGCGCGAAGCTCAGGAAGTCGCCGCCGTCGGCCACGACGATCGCGTCGGCCGGCAGCGCCTCGCGCAGCGCGGCGAGCGCGCGGTTCGGATGCATGCGGCCGTCGCTGCCGGCGGGCGCCTCGCGCATCGTCGCGGCCAGCTTGTCGGAGCGCTCCGCGTGTTTCGCGCGCAGGCCCTGCACCCACGCGCGGTCGGTCGCGGGCTCGCGCTGGCCGGCCGCGGCCAGGATGGCGTCCAGCGCGAGCGCGGGCGTGGCGAACAGCTCGACGGCGCCGCGGCGGTTGTCGCGCAGCTCCGATGCGGCATCGGCAATGCGCAGGAAGCGCGCGTCGCCGAACACGGCCGGTGAACCGTAGGCGAGCTGGAAGTCCAGCCTGCGCCCGATGGTGACCACGAGGTCGGCCTGGCCCATGACCGAGCCGCGCATGGCGGCCACCACGGACGGGTGGTCCTCCGCGACGAGGCCGCGGCTTTCGCCGGTGTCGAGGTAGGCCGCGCCGAGCCGCGTCAGCAGTTGCGTGAGCTGCGGCCCGGCGCCCTGCGCGCCGCGGCCCGAGATCACCAGCGGACGCTTCGCGGACCACAGCAGATCGACGGCGGCATCGATCTGCGCCGGATCGGGCGCGAAGCGCGGCGGGGCCTTGGGCGCGAAGTGTTCGGCCAGCTGCACGGCCGCCGGCACCTCGGCGCGCAGCGTGTCCACGGGAAAGTCGAGGTACACCGGCCCGGGCTCGCCGCCCTCCCCCTGCGCGCGCGACACGGCTTCGTCCAGCTCCTGCAGCACCAGCGCGGGCTCGCGCACGGTGCGCGCATAGCGCGTGACGGACCTCACCAGGTCGGTGTGCACCATGTCCTGCAGGGCGCCGCGGTTCTCCTGCGGACGCGGCGGCGTTCCCGACAGCACCAGCACCGGCGTGCGCGCGACGTGCGCGTTGGCGATGCCGGTCATCGCATTCGTCACGCCGGGGCCGGCCGTGACCAGCACGACGCCGATGGTTCCGGTGAGCTGCGCCTCGGCCGTGGCCATGTGCACGGCGGCGCGCTCGTCGCGGACGTCGACGATGCGGATGCCTTCCGCATCCAGCCGCATCCAGATCGGCATGACGTGGCCGCCGCAGAGCGCATAGACGCGCTGCACGCCCCGCTGCCTGAGAAAGCGGGCGATCAGGGCGGCGGCGCTCTGGTCGGTGACGGGAATGGCGGGCATGGCAGGTCTCCTGGTCGAGGCGGACGGTGGCGCGGGCGGGATGGGCGGCGGCCGTGCTTGCGTTCCGCCGCGGCCGCCGGCATCATAGCCGCATTCTGAATTCAGAGTTCGGAATTCGTCAAGCTCGCCAACACCCTTTGCTCCCGCCACCCGAGGACTTCCATGACCCGCCTGCTCACGATCGCCGACGCCGTCGCCGCCCACGCCAGACTCACGCCGCGCAAGGTCGGCGCCCGGGATTCGCGCCGGGAGCTCGACTACGCGGCGTGGAACGAGCGCGCGCGCCGGCTGGCTGCCGGGCTGCTCGACGGCGGGCTGGTGAAGGGCGACCGCGTGGGCGTGCTGGCCTACAACTGCCTGGAGTGGATGGAGATCTACGTCGGCCTCGCCCGCGCCGGGCTGGTCGCCGTGCCGATCAACTTCCGGCTCACGGCACCGGAGGTCGCCTACATCCTGGAGCACGCCGAAGCGGCGGCGGTGATCGCAGGCCCCGAGTTCACCGCGCTCATCGACGGCATTCGCGGCGAGTTCCCCCTGCCGGCCGGTCGCTGCGTGGTCATCGGGGAGGCGCCGGCCGGCTGGGTCGCGTACGAGGCGCTGATCGCCGGCGGCGACCCGGCACGCAGCTTCGATCCGGTCACGCAGGACGACACGTGCGCGCTGATGTACACCTCGGGCACGACCGGCCGCCCGAAGGGCGCCATCCGCAGCCACGGCGGCAGCAGCCTCATCGCCTACGCGACCGCACTGGAGATGGGCTTCACGCGCGAGGACAAGGGCCTGCTCGTCATGCCGCTGTGCCACGCGAACTCGCTCTACTTCGGCACGACCTTCATCCACCTGGGCGCCACCTGCGTGATCGACGACCGCCGCAGCTTCGACGCCGAGGCGCTGGTCGCCACGCTCGCGCGCGACAAGGTGACCTTCACCTCGCTGGTGCCGACCCACTACATCATGGTGCTGGCCCTGCCGCCGGAGGTGAAGCGCCGCTACGACGTCTCCAGCGTCGGCAAGCTGCTCGTCTCGTCCGCGCCCGTGCGCAAGGACACCAAGCTCGCCATCCTCGAGTACTTCCGCAACGGCAAGCTGTACGAGCTGTACGGCTCCACGGAGCACGGCTGGGTCACGCTGCTGCGGCCGCACGAGCAGATCGACAAGCTCGGCTCGGTCGGGCGCGAATGGGCGGGCAGCGGCGCGATCCGCCTCCTCGACGAGCAAGGTAACGAGGTGCCGGACGGCGAGGTCGGCGAGCTCTACTCGCGCACCGCCTACGTCTTCGACGGCTACTGGAAGAACCCGGAAAAGACCGCCGAAGCCTTCCGCGGCGACTGGTGCAGCGTCGGCGACATGGCCCGGCGCGACGCCGACGGCTACATCTGGCTGGTCGATCGCAAGAGCAACATGATCATCACCGGCGGCGAGAACGTGTACCCCTCGGAGGTGGAAAGCGTCATCGGCGCGCACCCGGCGGTGAAGGACGTCGCCGTCATCGGCGTGCCGCACGCCAAGTGGGGCGAGACCGTGCAGGCCGTCGTCGTCCTGCACGATGGCCAGGCGGCCAGCGCGGACGCGCTGCGCGCCTGGTGCCGCGAGCGGCTGGCGGGCTTCAAGTGCCCGACGGTCGTCACCTTCGTGGCCGACGCCGACATGCCGCGCACCGCCACCGGCAAGATCCTGCACCGGCTGCTGCGCCAGCGGCTCGCGGCCTGAGCCGCGCGCACACCTGGATCGGCCGGACCGCTGCTGCTGTCGCCGGCGCGTCCGGGCCGGGCGCCTGCGCCACTTCGCCCAGGACTGCTATACATTGGCTGGCGGTAACAATTCCAGAGAGAAACCATGTCGATCCGATCCATCCTGAATGGCACCCTGATGGCACTGGCGGCTGCGACCGCTGCGCCGGCATTCGCGCAAGGCACACCCATCGATGCGGCCGCCTTCGACGCGCTGGTGGCGAGCGGCCCCGTGGCCGACGCCAAGACCGTCGTGTCGAACCAATGGGCCAGCAAGGTCAAGGAGTCCGGCACGCTGCGCCTCGGCGGCACGCGCACCTCCAACCTGTTCTCGCTGCTCAACGAGAAGGACGGCAAGGTCCGCGGCTTCGATGCGGGCCTGGCCCAGCTCCTCACGCGCTACATCCTGGGCGACGGGTCCAAGTACCAGCTGACGCAGGTCACCTCCTCCACCCGCGAGCAGGTGCTCATCAACGACCAGGTGGACGCCGTGCTGGCCACCTACTCCATCACCCCGGCCCGCGCGGAGAAGATTGCGTTCGCAGGCCCCTACTACACCTCGCGGGCGGGGGTGCTGGTCAAGTCGAACAACAAGGACATCCAGTCCCACACGGACCTGGCCGGCAAGAAGGTCGCCACCCAGGCCGGATCGACCGGCCCCGCCATCCTCGCGCAGTTCGCGCCCAAGGCCGTCGTGCAGGAGTTCCAGACCCACCAGGAAGCCCTGGACGCCCTGCGCCAGGGACGCGTGGACGCCTACGTGACGGACTACACCCTGCTGCTCAATGCCTTGAGCCTCGGCACCGGCGAGGCGCGCCTGGCGGGTGCCCCCTTCGGCCCGCAGGACCCCTACGGCGTCGGCCTGCCCAAGGGCTCGGACGGCGTGGCCTTCGTCAACGACTTCCTGAAGAAGATCCAGGCCGATGGCACCTGGGCCAAGCTGTGGACGGTGAGCATCGGCCAGCGCACCGGCAACACCAACGTCCCGACGCCGCCCCCCATCCGCTGAGCAATGGACGGTGTCCTTCGGCTGCTGGCCGAGTGGGGGCCTGCCTACGGGCAGGCCCTTTTGTTCACCTGGAAGCTCACGGTCCTGTCCTTCGCGGCCGGCATGGTGCTGGGCATCGTGGTGACGGTGGCACGGCTGCTTCCGCTGCGGCCGCTTCGCTTCGTGCTGACGGCCTACGTGGAGGTCTTTCGCAACATCCCGAGCGTGGCGCTGCTGATCTTCATCGTGTTCGCCCTGCCCGATCTCAACGTCCTGATCGACTATGAACCCAGCGTGATCCTGACCTTGACCCTGGTGTGCTCCGCCTTCACCGCCGACTATGTGCGCACGGGCATCAACACGGTCGCGCGCGGCCAGGTGGAGGCCGCGCGCAGCCTGGGCATGCGGCCGCTGGTCGTCATCTTTTCCATCGTGTTGCCGCAGGCGCTGCGCTCGGTCGTCCAGCCGATGACGTCGCTGCTGATCGCGCTCATGCTGTCCACCTCACTGGCCTCGCAGGTGCCGGTGCCGGGCCGCGAACTCACGGCCCTCGTGGCCAAGATCGCCACCGACTCCGCCGCCGGCATCCCGGCGTTCGCGGTCGCTGCGGCGCTGTACCTGGCGTCGGGCCTCGTCATCGCCTGGGCGGGCGCCACCCTGGACAGGAAGCTGCGGATCCTGCGATGAGCCGTGCAATGGAAGACATCCTCTTCGGCGACCTGGGTCCGAAGGCGCAGGCCCTGGCCCGCGCCGCGAGCGTGACGCTGGCCGTGGCGCTGCTGGCCCTGGGCGCGGCTGTCGTCTGGCGCTTCCATGCCGCCGGCCAGTTCGAAGCCCGGCTGTGGGAATTCTTCGCCTGGCAAACGACCTGGGCCTTCCTGGGCAAGGGCCTGCTGGGCACGCTGGCCTCGGCGGCCATGGCGGCGGCGATCGCGCTGGTCCTCGGCCTGGTGCTGCTCCTGGGGCGCCTGTCGCGCCTGCGGCTCGTGCGCTGGCCGGCCGTCGCCGTCATCGAATTCCTGCGCGGCGTGCCCACCCTGCTCCTCATCTACGTGTGCTTCCTGGTCCTGCCCTCGGTCGGGATCAAGCTGAGTGCCTACTGGATGCTGACCCTGCCCGTGGCCCTGAGCACCGCAGCCGTCGTGGCCGAGGTGTACCGCGCCGGCGTGCTCGCCGTCCCCCGCGGCCAGACGGATGCGGCGCGCGCCCTGGGCCTGACCGAAGCTCGGGTCTTCGCCCACGTCGTCTTTCCCCAGGCGCTGCGCTTCATCGTCCCGGCCCTGGTCGCCGTGCTGGTCATCGTGGTCAAGGACACCACCTTCGGCTACGTCGTCACCTACGGCGAACTGCTGCAGAACGCCCGGGTGCTCATCGCCAACTACCGCTCGCTCGTGCCCGTGTACCTGGTCGTCGCGGTGCTGTATTGCCTGGTGAACTACGCCCTGTCCAGGGCCAGCCGCCGGCTCGCCCGGCCGGTGCATTGACGGGCCGAGAGGCGGCGCGCCGAGCTTTTCCGTGAACCGGAAAACTCATTTCCTGGGCAGCCCATGGGCACCCGGGGCGTGGACTCCTACAGTGCGGACAAAACCACGACAGGAGACAAGCATGCCCATCACGCGCCGCGCCGCCATGGCCTTCTCTGCATCGGCGATCGTTTCCCCGGCCGTCTTCGCGCAGGCCTACCCGAGCAAGCCGGTTCGCATCATCGTCCCGCAGCCGCCCGGAGGCGGCTTCGACTCCGTCGGCCGGCTGATCGCGGACCGCATGGGCAAGCTGAGCGGCCAGAGCTTCGTGGTCGAGAACCGCACCGGCTCGGGCACCCTGGTGGGCACCGACCTGGCCGCGAAGGCGCCGGCCGACGGGTACACGCTGGTGATCGGCTCGATCTCCAACATCGCGCTCAACCCGGGCCTGTACGCCAACCTGCCCTACGACAGCCTGCGCGACTTCGAGCCCATCGGCCTGCTGGTGAGCTACAGCTACACGCTGCTCGGCCGGAAAGACCTGCCCTTCAACAGCCTGCAGGACGTGCTGGCGCATGCCAAGGCCAACCCGGGCAAGCTGAGCTACGCCTCCGCGGGCAATGGCTCCGGCCAGCATGTGCTGGCCGCCGCCCTGTGGCACCTGGCCAAGGTGGACCTGGCCCACGTGCCCTACCGTGGCGCGCAGCCGGCCTACCAGGACCTGCTGGGCGGGCGGGTGGACCTGTTCTTCGACCTCTCCCCCACCGCGCGGCCGCAGGTGGACGCGGGCAACGTGAAGGCCCTGGCCGTCTCCGGCGCCGCGCGCAGTCCGATGCACCCCAACGTGCCCACGGTCAAGGAGACCGGCGCCGCCGACCTGCAGCTCGAATCCTGGTTCGGTCTCTTCGCCCCCACCGGGACACCGCCGGAGGTCCTGCAGAAGCTGCGGGCGGACTTCGCCAAGGTCGCCGCGATGCCGGACGTGCAGGAATCGCTGACCAAGACCGGCGGCAAGCCGATGTCCGCCCTGGGCGACGAGGCGCGCCAGATCGTCAAGCGGGACGTCGATCACTGGTCGCAGCTGGTCCGGCAGCTGGGCATCCGGGCGGGCTAGGCGCCGGAGCAGGTCCGCGGGCGGCGGTCAGGACGGGACCACGCGCTCGCCCGACATGTTGTCCCCGAGGAAGTCCAGCAGCCGGCGCACGGCGGGGACCATGCCGCGGCGTGAGGGGAACACCGCCAGCACCCGGGCGGGTGGAGGCTCCCAGCCGGGCAGCACCGGGACGAGCCGGCCGTCACGCAGTTCGTCGGTGCACAGGTAGTCGGGCAGCACGCTCATTCCGGTCCCCTGCAGCACCGCGAAGCGCAGCGTGAACAGGTCGTCGGCGGTGTAGACGGGGCGGTGCACCAGCTCGAAGGTGGCGCCGCGCGGCCCGGCGAGCGTCCACCGCGCCGCGCCGTCCGCGGCAGCCATCGCCACCGTGGGAAGGCGCGCCAGGTCTTCGGCACGGGCCGGCGTGCCCAGGCGCTGCAGCAGTTGGGGGCTGGCCGCGAGGACGGAGCGCGTGGGGCCGAGGTTCTTCACGACGAGCGAGCCGCTGTCATCGACGGTGCTTCGCACCCGCAGTGCAATGTCGATGCCCTCCTGCACCAGGTCCACCACGCGGTTGCTGACCTGCATCTCCACGCGCACCAGTGGGTAGGTGGCCATGAAGCGGGGCAGCAAGGCGCCGACGGTGGACTGCGCCAGCGTGACGGGGCAGCTGATGCGCACGGTGCCGCTGGGCTCGCTGCGCACGCCCGCCAGCGCCTCCTCGGCCGCCTGGGCCTGCTCGCGCACGACCACGCAGTGCCGGTGGTAGATCTGCCCCGCCTCGGTGAGCGACAGCTTCCGTGTCGTTCGCTGCAGCAGCCGCACGCCCAGGCGCTCCTCCAGCTCGGCGACACGGCGCGACAGGCGCGACTTGGGCACGTGCAGCGCGCGCCCGGCCGCGGCAAAACCGCTGCGGTCCACCACTTCGGCAAAGAAGAACATGTCGTTGAGGTCCTGCACGATTGTCCTTCTGGTGGAACGGTGAAAGCCGATTCTGCCGTCTTATCGCATCGTCGTCCCAGTTTCATACTCGTTCCCAAGCGAGTCGCCCTTGGCTCGCATCGCAAAAGGAACCTGAAATGAAACTGCTGCACATCGATTCCAGCCCCCTGGCGGGCGCCTCCGCATCGCGTGAACTGACGCGCCGCACCGTCGCGCGCTGGACTGCCGCGCATCCGGGCACGCAGGTCGAGGCGCTCGACCTGGTGGCCGAGGCGCCCGCCCACCTCGATGGCGACTCCCTCGGCTTCCGCCTGCAGCCCGATGCGGCCGCGCTGACCGACGCCCAGCGCCGCGAAAACGCGGTGTCCGAGCGTCTGGTGCGCCAGTTCCTGGATGCGGACGTGATCGTCGTGGGCGCGCCGCTCTACAACTTCGGCATCCCGAGCCAGCTGAAGGCCTGGATCGACCGCGTCGCGCAGGCCGGCCGCACCTTCCGCTACACCGCGAGCGGCCCGGAAGGCCTGGCCGGCGGCAAGACCGTCATCGTGGTGTCCACCCGCGGCGGCCAGTACGCCGGAAAGCCCGCCATGGAGGCGATGGAGCACCAGGAGAGCTACCTGCGGACGGTGTTCGGCTTCTTCGGGATCACCGACGTGCGCATCGTCCGCGCCGAAGGTCTCGCGATGGGCGACGAGGCCCGCGCCCGGGCGATGGCCGAGGCCGAGGTGGCCATTGCGGCGCACACGGCCGAGCCCGCGAACCAGGCCCAGGCCGCGCTGCGGGCCTGAGCACTGCAAGCCGTGGCACCCCTTGCTTCGGTTCCGGGAACGTGGGCTTGCTCGTCTCGCCTCGTGCGGTGGCCATCACGGGAACGGAGTACGTGATCGACGGGGGGACGGTGCCGATGGCCTGAGCACGCCAGCTGCCCAGGTGCAGCCGCCCGGCTGCCGTTCGTTACAGCCAGGTGTCGAAACGCCGCCGGCTCGATCGTCGTACTCCCGATGGCGCGCATCCGCGCGCCGCAACCAGGAGAACGCACATGAGTTACGTGGACGGTTTCGTGATCGCCGTGCCCACAGCCAACAAGGAGATGTACCTCCAGCACGCCCGCGTCGCCGCTCAGATCTTCAAGGAGCTCGGCGCCCTGGAGATCGTGGAGTGCTGGGGCGACGACGTGCCGGAAGGCAAGCTCACCTCGTTTCCCATGGCCGTCCAGCGCAAGGAGGACGAGACCGTCGTCTTCTCCTGGATCAGCTGGCCAGACAAGGCCCGGCGCGACGAGGGCATGAAGAAGTTCATGGACGACCCGCGGCTGAAGGACATGAAGGACATGCCCTTCGATGGCCAGCGCATGATCTTCGGCGGCTTCCAGGCCATCCTGGAGGTGAAGTGATGCTGCAGGCGTGCCCGATGTACGCCTACATCCCGGCGAAGGACATCGCCCGCGCACGCCGCTTCTATGAGGACGTGCTCGGGCTGCGCCCGAAGGAAGAGACGAATGGCGGCGTCGTGTACGAGTTCGGCGGCGGCACGGCCGCCTTCCTCTACCCCACGCCGAACGCCGGCACCTCGCAGGCCAGCCAGGCCTTCTGGTCGGTGCCGGACGTGGACGCGCAGATGCAGGCCCTGAAATCGCGGGGCCTGCGGTTCGAGACCTACGAGGACATGCCCGGTGAACGCAGCCCGCAGGGAGCGGTCACCGCCGGCGGCGCCAAGGCCGCCTGGTTCAAGGACAGCGAAGGCAACATCATGGCCTTGATCGAGACCGTGTCGAAGGGCTGAGAAGCGCCTTGCCGGCGTCGCTTTACCGGATGCAACAGGCTTGGACAGGACGCGGTCGCGCGCCCTAGTCTCTGGCTCTTCCTCGTACTCGGGAGAGCTGCCATGGCGCCAGCGTCTTCAAGCGGCGCAAGCGAACGCGACAGGCGCCCGGAACTCATCACGTCCATCAGCGCCGTGACGCTGGCGACCCACGACATGGCCCGGGCGGTCCGCTTCTACACGGCCCTTGGTTTCGTGCTTCGCTACGGCGGCGCCGCCGCCGCCTTCAGCAGCTTCAGCGCGGGCAGCGGCTGCCTGAACGTCACGACCGAGGGCAGCGAGCGCGCGTGGTCCTGGTGGGGACGGATCATCTTCCACGTCGCGGACGTGGACCGCCTGTACGCCCAGGCCGTGGGCGCCGGCCTGCAGCCCCAGGCCCCCCCGCGCGACGCGACCTGGGGCGAGCGCTACTTCCACATCAGCGACCCCGACGGGCACGAGCTGAGCTTCGCGACGCCGCTCGGCCCGCCTCCCCCGACGCCCGCCTAGCCGGAGCGAAGCCGCACCCCTGTGCCTCGGCAGCGCGGGCGATACACGGCCGATACGTGCCGGGCGGCCTTCGACACAGCGCGATTACATGGCTGCGGCAGATTGCCGCCTGGAGCACGCACGCGCGCCGGTTCAGTCCAAGGTCCCACCCGCCACCCCATCGAGGAAGGAGAGCACCATGTCAGATCCCATCGTCTCCACGCTGCAGCAAGCGCTGCGCGGCCGCGTCCTCGGCCCGGAGGCCGACGACTACGATGCCGTGCGGTCCCTCTACAACGGCATGATCGACAAGAAGCCGCGCGTCATCGCCCGTTGCGTCGATGCGGCCGACGTGATGGCCGCGGTGAAGCAGGGTCGCGAGCAGGGCCTGCTGATCGCGATCCGCGGCGGCGGACACAACGGCCCGGGGCTCGGCAGCTGCGATGGCGGCCTGATGATCGACCTGTCCCTGATGAAGGGCGTGCGGGTGGATCCCCAGGGCAAGACGGTGCGCGTCGAACCCGGGTGCACCTCCGGCGACGTGGACCACGCCACGCACGCCTTCGGCCTCGCCGTGCCCTTCGGCATCGTCTCGACCACCGGCGTGGCCGGGCTCACGCTCGGCGGTGGCACGGGCTACCTCACGCGCAGGCACGGCCTGACGATCGACAACCTGCTCGAAGTCGACATGGTGCTGGCCGACGGCAGCCTCGTCACCGCCAGCGAGCGCGAGCATCCCGATCTGTTCTGGGCCGTGCGGGGCGGCGGCGGCAACTTCGGTGTCGTCACCAGCTTCCTGTTCAAGGCGCATCCGGTCCGCATGGTGTATGCGGGGCCGATCTTCTGGGAGGCCACCCATGCCAAGGCGGTGATGAGCGCGTACCGCGACTTCCTGCCCCATGCGCCGGAGGACCTGGGCATCTTCGTCGGCCTCAAGACCGTGCCGCCCATGGACCCCTTCCCCAAGGACTACTGGGGGCGACGGGCCTGCGCCATCATCGGCAGCTACAACGGCAGCGCGGCGGACGGCGAGAAGATCATGGGCCAGCTGCTTCGGGAGCTGCCCGCGCCCATCTTCAACTGGATGGGCGAAATGCCTTTCCCGGCGATCAATTCGCTGTTCGACGCGTTCTTCCCGAAGGGCCTGCAGTGGTACTGGAAGGGTGACTTCGTCAGGTCCTTGCCCGATGCCGCCATCGACGTCCACATCGCCCAGGCCGCCGAGGCCCCGAGCGACCTGTGCCTGATGCACCTGTACCCGATCGACGGCGCCGCGCAGCGCGTCCCGAAGGACGCCACGGCCTGGAGCACGCGCGATGCCCGCTGGTCGATGGTGATCGCGGGCATCGACCCGGAGCCGAAGAAGGCCGAGGCCCTGAAAGCCTGGGGACGCGCCTACTGGAAGGCGGTGCACCCCTACAACCTCGAAGGCGCCTACGTCAACTTCATGATGGACGACGAAGCCGATGGCCGGGTGCAGGCGTCCTACGGCGACAACTACGCCCGCCTCGCAGCCGTCAAGGCGCGATACGACCCGGACAACCTCTTCCGCGTGAACCAGAACATCCGGCCGGCCGGCTGATGCGTGGCCGCCGCGGCGGGGCGCCGGACCGTTCGCGAAGCGGCATGCGTTCGCGCGCCGGCCATCGGGCCGTGCCCCGGTCGCCCGAGCCGGCGCTCGGACGTGGCGGCGAAACGACCGATTCCTCGGGCGCGCTGCGCACGGTCCTGCAGCAACCGTACGGCTGGGTCCTGTTCGCCGTGATCGCGATCGGCCTGGCGGGATATTCCCTCTGGAGGTTCGTGCAAGCCGGCCCAGCCCGACAAGCTGTCGCACCCAGGCCACGACCCGAGCCACCGCAGCCATCAGCGACGTCGTTCGACCGCCCTTGCCACCCGAGCCAAGCCCCCCTCCACCTGCTCGGCCAGCACGCATCGCGAATGCCGCCATGCGTCCAGCACCGCCAGCATGTCGGCCTGTGCGGGCTCGCAGGGCGTGCGCAGCGCCGCAAGCGGCAGGGGCTTGCACTCCCATACCGCCTCGATGAAGACGCGGATGTCCCGCGTGCGTGGCGACGGATCTTCTTCCACGCGCCGCAACAGCGCCGACAGCGCCTCCAGGCCGCGCTCGGTCGCCGCATGGGCGGCGAGTTCGTCGGCCAGCAGGCAGGCGCGCTCGATCAGCGTGGCTTCGGTGTCGACGCGTGCCCGGTCGCCCCGGCCGCAGACCACCTGCGTGGACTGGATCTGGGCCAGGCGGGCGCGGTGGCGTCGCTCGCGCGTCTCGCGCGAGCTGGCGGACGCCTGCCACTTGAGGCCAACATTCGCGGGGGCGATCTGCATGGCGAACCTCCTGAAGGGGAAGCGACGATGGCGTCGCTTCGGCGCGGTCCCTGCATCGCAGCGGCCGCGCCAGGACATCATCCTGCGCATCGCGCGTTCCCGAAACGTTCCGGCGCGCATGACCGTGCCGGCATCAGGAGGAGAAAAGGCTTCTTGAGCTTGCCGTCGCCATGGGGTGGCAGGCCTGCGCCATCTTGGGCGGCTACAACGGCAGCGCGGCCGAAGGCGAGAAGATCATCGGAAACGCCTCAGTGGCTCGCGCGGACCACTTGTGCATCTAACCGCCGCCCGGTTCTGCGTATTGCTCAAAGGTCTGCTTCACCATTGTGCGGAGCCAGACGACTGCAGGATCGTTGTGAAAGCGCGGGTGCCAGTGCTGGTCAAGCGCGAACTGCGGGAGCTCCACAGGCGGTTTCAGGATGCGCACGGTGCCGTACCGTGCGAAGGCATTGGCCAGTTCCATCGGTACGGTCGCAATGAGATCGGGTTGTCGCTCCAGCAGCAACGGGACCACCAGGAAGTGCGGAGTCGTCAGGAACACATTGCGCTCGACGCCCTGTTCCTCGATCAAGTTGTCGTAGGCAGTGCCTGGCTTGCCCTCGAGGGACACCACGACCTGCGGCGTGCGCCGGAACTGCTCCAGCGTCATGTTCTCTCCGATCGACGTGTTGCTCGCACTCACGATGGTGACGAACGTGTTCATGAACAGTCGCTGTCGGTAGAGCCCTTCCGGAGCTGACTTGATCGAGCCGAGAGCAAGGTCAACCTCTCCCGAGGCAAGCAGGCCTTCGATCTGCTCGATGGGAACCTGCACGGTGCGCACCGTGCAGCCGGGGGCGGCCTTGCGCAGCTGAGTGAGAAGTGGCGGAAGGAACACCAGCTCCCCCACGTCGGTCATGGCAAAGACGAAGGCCCGACGCGACCGCGCCGGGTCGAAGCCGGCCTCCGCGAGCACCTCGTTCCGGATCGCAGCCATGATGGCGACGACCGGTTGGCGCAGCAACTCCGCCTTTCGCGTGGGCACCATCCCCTGCGATGCCTTGACGAAAAGGCTGTCGTCAAAGAATGCACGCAGGCGGCCGAGAGAATGGCTGATCGCACTTTGCGTGGTGCCCAGGCTGTCGGCGGCACGCGTGACGCTCTGCTCGCGCAACAGGGCGTCGAGAACCGTCAGGAGGTTCAGGTCCAACTGCTTCAGGCGGGTTTCTGGCGTTAGGGACATGCACCTCATCCTAGCGCGCGGCCGCCCCATGCGCGGCGTTCATTCTGGGGATGAGGCGCATCGCGTTGACCGGCGCAAGGCCGGTCTCTATCGTCCAGCGCTCACAGGAACCGGAAGGTAGCGCGCGATGAGACAAGCCCCCGATCACTCAGCCGAACTAGTGGAAACCCGACTGTGAAGCTGGCGGACTTGCGCAAGCAGCGTGCCGGCGCGCTGAACTACGAGGCGCTCGAGTTCGACTATGAACGCTCGGGTGACCAGGATGCGGCGCACCCCGTGCGGCGGCCGGTGGTCGTCGTCGGCGCCGGGCCAGTCGGACTGAGCCTGGCCATCGACCTTGCGCAACGCGAAGTGCCGGTGCTCGTTCTCGATAACGACAACGCCTTGTCCACCGGCTCCCGGGCGATCTGCTTCGCCAAGCGGACCCTGGAGATCTTCGATCGCCTGGGCTGCGGCGACCTCATGGTTGCCAAAGGAGTTTCCTGGAACGTCGGAAGGGTCTACTTCGGCGACGAGCAGGTCTACCAGTTCGACCTGCAGCCCGAGAGCGGTCACGAGCGGCCTGCCTTCATCAATCTGCAGCAGTTTTACGTCGAGGGCTATCTGGCGACCCGGGCCGCTGAGCTACCCCTGCTCGAAGTCCGTTGGCGCAACAAGGCCGCGGGTGTCGAACAAATGGCGGATCACGTGCTCGTGACGATCGAAACGCCGGAAGGCCAGTACCAGGTGGAGGCCGACTATGTCGTGGCCTGCGACGGTGCGCGGTCCACGGTGCGGCAGTTGCTTGGGCAGGAAAGCAGAGGCCGAGTGTTTCGCGACCGGTTCCTGATCGCGGACGTGAAGATGAAACTCGAACAACCGCCGGAAAGGTGGTTCTGGTTCGATCCCCCGTTCCACCGCAACCAGAGCGTGCTGCTGCACATGCAGCCCGACGGCGTCTGGCGAATCGACTTCCAGCTCGGCTGGGACGCGGATCCAGAGAAGGAAAAGCGACCGGAGAACATCATTCCGCGCGTGCGGCAGATGCTGGCGCACACCTCGATGAAGGATGCGGAGTTCGAGCTCGCATGGGCAAGCGTCTACACATTCGCCTGCTTGCGCATGGACAGCTTCCGCCATGGTCGGATTTTTTTTGCCGGCGATGCGGCGCACGGCGTTTCGCCGTTCGGCGCACGCGGCGCGAACTCCGGCGTCCAGGATGCCGAGAACCTGGCGTGGAAGCTTGCTGCCGTGCTGCAGCAGCGCGCACCCGACGCACTGCTGGATACCTACGCAGCCGAACGCGAACACGCGGCCGACGAGAACATCCGGCAATCGACGCGCTCGACCGACTTCATTACGCCCAAGAGTGCGATCAGCCGCGTGTTCCGCGATGCCGTGCTTGAACTCTCGAAGACGCACGCGTTCGCACGCATGCTGGTGAACAGCGGACGGCTTTCGGTGCCAACGACGCTTCACCAGAGCCCGCTCAACACACCGTCCGCACAAATGCCCGCCAGCGAAGCAATGGTGCCCGGCGCCGCAGCGACCGACGCGCCCGTGCAACTGCGCGACGGACGCTCGGTGTGGCTGCTGCGGCAACTTGGCCAGGGCTTCACGGCGCTGGTCAGCGCTGGAGTCGATTCTGCGGCGGTCGCCGACCAGCTACGTCGCGCTGCCGAGGGGGTTGCGCCGCTCAAGGTGCTGACGGTCGCATCTGCGGGCGATGCAGACGCCGACCTGATCGATGCGCAGGGCCTGCTCGCACAGCGCTACGCGCTCGCGGACAACTCGGTGGTGCTGCTCAGACCGGATCAGCATGTCTGCGCCCGCTGGAGCGGTGCGGACACGGCCGCCTTGCGCGCAGCGCTGCGCAAGGCACTCGCTTTTTCCTGAAAGCTTCCCGCATGTCCCTGATCACCAGCCCGAACCTCAGCGCGCCCGACGACTTCTACGAGGCCCTGATCGACGCGCACAAGGACCTCTCCCCGGAGCAAAGCCAGGCGCTCAATGCCCGACTGATTCTGCTGCTTGCAAACCATGTCGGATCCCAAGACGTGCTGCGCGAAGCGCTGCACGCGGCTCGCGGCTCGCAGGTCCCTGACGCTGAAGCGTTCAAGCCCTGATCCCCTGAACACTGGAACAACGGAGACAAGATGAACGAACACCAATTTCGCCGACGCGCGATCCTGTGCGGCGGCCTGGCAGCAGTCGCGGCACCGGCGGTCGCCTTCGCCCAGGACAACCGTGCGATCGAATGGGTCGTCGGCTATGCAGCCGGGGGCGGATCAGACGTGGTCGCCAGGACGGTCGCTGATGCGATGAGCAAGACGCTGGGCAGGCCCATCATCGTGAGCAACAAGCCGGGGGCCGCGACAAACATCGCAGCCAGTTACGTGGCCCGTTCCAAGGAGCACGGGCACGTCATGCTCACGGCCGATTTCGCGACGCTCGCGGCGAATCCCTGGCTTTTCACCAAGCTGCCTTACAACCCCGAGAAGGATTTCGCCCCGGTTGGCATGCTCGCCCGGTTCCCCATGTTGTTGGTCGTGGGTACCAACGTGCCGGCGAACAGCTTGAATGAGTTCATCACGTGGGCCAAAGCTTCGGATGCAGCCGTTACCTATGCATCCGCCGGCGTTGGCAGCCCGCACCACCTCGCTTCCGAGCTGTTTCGCGAGCGCACGGGGCTGAAGATGCAGCATGCGCCTTATCGCGGCGCTGCCCCCGCGGTACAGGACCTGATCGGGGGCCAGATTCCGTTCGCATTCATGGACACGGCCAGCGTGCAGCAGTACGTCGCCGCCGGCAAGCTGCGCGCCCTGGGGGTCGCCAGTCCTGCGCGGCTGAACCTGCTTCCGAACATTCCGACGCTCTCCGAGCAGGGGATCCAGGACTTCACGGCGTATGCGTGGCAGGGGCTCGTCGTGCCCGAAGGGACGTCGCCGGAGTTCGTCGCACAACTGAGCAAATCCTTGGACGCAGCGCTGGACTCCCCCCAGGTGAAGGCGCGTTTCCAGGCGCTTGCCCTGGAAGCCATGCGGGGAACTCCGCGGCAGATGACCGACTACGTCAAGGCCGAACGTGAACGCTGGGGGCGTCTCATCCAGGCGAACGGCATCAAGCTAGATTGACCAGCAACCATTTCAACCAGGAGACATGCATGATTGATTCATCCCTTTGCACTTCACGGGACGCCCATTTGCGTCCGGCAGTGGTTCTCGCCTGCACAGCCGCAGCTGCGCTCTTGACCGCCTGCGGCGGCAGTGATGGCGCAGCACTCACGGCAGAGCGGGCGCCCGTGAAGGCCTGTGCCTCATTCGCAGGGCAGACCATCGAAAACGTGCAGGTGACCAGCGCCACCGAAGTCGCGGCCACCGATACGCTGCCTGCCTACTGCAAGGTCAACGGAACACAGGTGGGCACGGAGCACGATATCGAGGTGCGCCTGCCAGGCACCTGGCAGCAGCGCTTCGTGCAGCAAGGTGGCGGCGGGTTCGATGGGTCGATACCCGGTGTCGGTTCCACGAACGTTGCCCTCAGCAAGAACGCGGTGCTGACAGCGAACAACGGCGGCCACCGCGATCGCAGCGGCGCGGTGTTCCTGAACAATCCAGCCGTGACGCAGTTGTACGCCCACACCGCGATCGACGTGGCTGCGAAGTTCGGCAAGGCCGTGACGCAGCAGTATTACGGCAGTCGTCCAAACTACTCGTACTACCAGGGCTGCTCCAATGGCGGCCGCGGCGCACTGAATGCAGCCGCCAAGTATGGGGACCACTACGACGCGGTCATTGCCGGTGCGCCCACCCGGAACCTGACCGGGCAGATCGAACAATGGACGCGGGCGTCCGCCTTGGCCATGCCCAATGCCACCAAGCTGACCGCAGTCCACGCCGCAGCCGTGGCCAAGTGCGATGCGCTTGACGGCGTCACGGATGGCATCGCGTCGAACTGGGCCGCGTGCCAGTTCGATCCGACCACCGATGTCCCCGCGTCTGCCGGCCTCACGACCGCTGAAGCGGCCGCGGTGAAGGCACTCATGACGGACCTGAAGTTGTCGAACGGCACGACGATCTATTCCGGATACGGGTTCGGCAGCATGGCGCAATTCGGTCCGGCCTACGCGGCGCTCGGCGTCGGGCACATGAGGAACATCGTTCTCAATGACGCCTCCTGGTCTCCGGCCGGCTTCGATGTCGATGCCTTCTATCCCACCATCAACGACGTGATCGAGGGCAGGTACGGATTCAATGCTTCGGTGAGCGGCCTGTCCAACTTCCTCAGGTCGGGCAAGAAGATCGTCGTGTGGCACGGGTCCGAGGACGGGCTCCTGTCGCACACGGACACGATTCGCACCTGGCGGCCGGTAGCAGCCGACGCCGGGGCGGCTGCTACGGCCAATTCAAGGATGTACATCGCTGCGGGCGTGAACCACTGCGCCGGCGGACCAGGTGCTGATACCTTCGACCTGCTCACTCCCACCATGGCGTGGGTCGAGCAAGGTGCCGATCCGGGCACGCCCATTGCATCGAAGGTGAACGCATCTGGTGCCACGCTGTTCACCCGTCCGCTCTGCCAGTATCCGACCTACCCCAAGTACAACGGCACGGGGGACGTCAACAGCGCCAGCAGCTACCAGTGCAGCGCGAGTTGAGTTTGATCAGACGGGTTCGGCCGGCGCCTGATCGCGTCTGATGCATCGGGTGGGAACGTGGCAGATCACCTCGCCGTGACTGCCACAACCCCCACCAAACTCAAAGGATTGGACATGAAGATCGGCGTGATCGGAATCGGCAACATCGGCGGCACGCTCGCCCGCAAGCTCAGTGCGGCGGGGCACGATGTCCGCGTCGCAAATTCGAAAGGGCCGGAGGGTGTCCGTTCCTTCGCCGAGGAGATCGGCGCAGTGCCAGTCGATGCGGAAAGATGCGTGAGGCCTTGACGCAGGCAGTCCCCGGCAAGGGGCCTGTGATCCGCAACCATCTCTACGAGCGCATGGGAAGCCTGGGTTCCGATCCCAGCCATGCAGAGATCATTGCCATGAACCGCTCGGTGCACCAGGCTCCAGTGGGCACGAAGATGGGCGCCTGAGGATCTCTCATCAGCGCATCGGAGCTTGCGCTGCAGCTGAGGCTGTAGCGTCCGACCCTGATGCAGCGCTCGCTGCCGCGAGTTCGCACGCGGCCTGCCAGAATCCCTCCGCGTGCGCGCTCAGGGCAGCGGTGCGCCGGTACAAGCGGATTTCCAGCGGTACACGCCAATTGGAGGGTCCGTCCGCGTCCTGCAATCGCCCGCTATCCAGGTCATCCTGAACCAGGGAGAGCGGTAGCCATGCGATGCCCTTTGCTTCCAGTGCCATCGATTTGAGCACCGACGCGAGGTGGGCGGTGAAGACTGCCTGCAATGCACTCAGCTCGGCGCCGAGCTCTTGCCGCAAGATCCGCCCCAAGCCCGACTCCTCGCTGAACTGCAGCAGTGCACGCCTCGGCGCGTTCGGCGCGCTCACTGGCAGCAGCATGTCTCGGCCGATGACGAGGGAGGGAACGCCCCGTGTGTCCTGGCCAGCCCTCGCGTGAGCGACCAGGAATTGCACCTGGCCTTGCTCGAGCAGCGTCTCGCATTGGGCAAGGACATCGGATAGCAGCCGGATCGACCCCTGCACCGTGTGAGCCTCCAGCGACTGGAGCCAATGCGGGACGAAAGTGAACGACAGCGCGTGGGTTGCGGCGAGTCGCAGCGTCGTTGCATTGGAGCCCGCCACTGCGCGTGCTTCAGAGGGTAGACGCCTGACGCGCGCCAGCAGATCCTCGGCGATCGGCTGGAACCACTCGCCGGTCGCGGTGAGCCGGGCAGGTTGACTGGTACGGTCGAAAAGATCGGACCCAAGCCATTCTTCCAGGCCGCGGATTCGCCGGCTGAAGGCGGGCTGCGAGGCATGGCGAGCCTCGGCGGCCCGCGAGAAATTTCCGCTGGCTGCGAGTGCCTGGAAATCCTCCAGCCAGACCAGGTTCATCGGTGGTTCGTCCAGTGCATCAAAGTCTAGGAAATGAGCATTGGCGCCCTGGACAGCGTTCTTCGATGATTCACGTCCTCTCCAGACCAAGCTCCAGGACCTGCAATGAAGATTGTCGAGATTCGCGAAAAAACGCTACCCATCAGCTCGCCCATCCGAAACGCGTACATTGACTTTAGCAAAATGACGCTGAGCCTCGTTGCGGTCATTACCGATGTGGTGCGCGACGGCAGGCCCGTGGTGGGCTATGGATTCAATTCCAATGGCCGTTACGGCCAGGGCAAGCTGATGCGTGAACGCTTCATCCCGCGCATTCTGGAAGCCAGCCCGGAGTCGCTCATCGACGGCAGCGGCAAGAACCTCGATCCACACAAGATCTGGGACGCCATGTTCAAGAACGAGAAGCCGGGCGGCCACGGCGAGCGTTCCGTGGCAATCGGCACGATCGACATGGCGGTCTGGGACGCGGTGGCCAAGATCGAAGGCAAGCCGCTGTTCGAGTTGCTGGCAGACCGTTACGGCGACGGCAAGCCGAACCGCAAGGTGTTCGTCTACGCCGCCGGGGGGTACTACTACCCGGGCCAGGACCACAAGAAGCTGCAGGACGAGATGCGCAGCTACATCGACCGTGGCTATACGGTCGTCAAGAAGAAGATCGGCGGCGCTTCCCTCGATGAAGACCTGCGTCGCATCGACTCCATCATGCAAGTGCTGCAGGACGGCCAGAAGCTTTGCGTCGATGCCAACGGGCGCTTCGACCTGGACACGGCCATCGCCTATGCCAAGGCGCTGTCACGGTACGACCTCTTCTGGTACGAAGAGCCGGGCGATCCGCTGGATTTCGAGCTGCAGGCGACTCTGCGCGGCTATTACAAGAACCCCATGGCAACGGGCGAGGACCTGTTCTCGATGCAGGACGCCCGCAACCTGATCCGCTACGGCGGCATGCGGCCGGACCGGGACTGGCTCCAGTTCGATTGCGCCCTCAGCTATGGGCTGGTGGAGTACCTGCGTACGCTGGACATGTTGAAGGAGCACGGATGGTCTGCCAGCCGCTGCATTCCCCATGGCGGCCACCAGATGTCCCTGAACATCGCGGCAGGGCTGGGACTGGGCGGCAACGAGTCGTACCCGGACCTGTTCCAGCCCTTCGGTGGGTTCCCGGATGGCGTCAAGGTCGACAACGGCTACGTGACGCTGCCCGACCTGCCGGGCATCGGCTTCGAAGGCAAAGCCGACCTCTACCGCGAGATGCAGGCCCTGTCTTCCTGATTCAGTTCACCACTCGAGGAGATACGCATGACCGCATCGAGGCGCATCGTCGCCGGCTTCGCCTTGGCCGCCACCGCCACCCTGGCCTGGGCCGACTTCCCGGACAAGCCCGTCACTCTGGTCGTTCCTTTCGCTGCGGGAGGCCCCACAGACAAGATCGCCCGCGATCTGGCAGAAGCCCTGCGCAAGCCGCTGGGACAAACCGTGGTTGTCGAGAACGCAGGTGGCGCCGGCGGCACCATCGGTGCCGCGAAGGTTGCCCGTTCCGCACCAGACGGCTACACGCTGCTGGTCCATCACATCGGCATGGCAACGGCACCGGCCCTGTATCGGAAGCTGCCGTACAAGGTTCCGGAAGACTTCGAGATGCTCGGACTCATCAATGAGGCGCCCTCCGTTCTGATAGGCAACAACAGTCTGCCGCCAAACAACTTCAGCGAATTGCGTCAGTGGATCACTGCCAATGGGTCCAAGGTGAACCTGGCCAACGCGGGGCTGGGGTCTGCTTCTCACCTCTGCGGCTTGATGCTTCAGAGTGCCTTGAAGTCCAGCCTGACGACGATCCCCTACAAGGGGACCGCGCCGGCCATGACGGACCTCATCGGCGGGCAGGTCAACCTCATGTGCGAGCAGGCGACGAACGCTGTACCGCAGATCGAAGGCGGCAAGGTCAAAGTGTTCGGCGTGACGAGTTCGCGCCGCCTCACGATTGCCGCCTTGAAGGACTCGCCGACCTTGGCCGAGGCCGGACTGAAGGACTTCGATGTGCAAGTCTGGCACGGGCTTTACGCCCCGAAGGGAACGTCGGCGCCGGTGCTCGCCAGACTGAACGCTGCACTGCGCGCAGCGTTGAAGGATCCAGACCTCATCAAACGACAGGGGGCCCTGGGCTTGACCGTCATCAGCGACGAGCGCCTGGATCCGGCGGGCCACAGGAGGTTCGTTGAGACGGAGAAGCAACGCTGGGCCAAGGTCATCAAGGAGGCCGGCGAGTACGCCGACTGAATGGGTGACAGGCACCGGCGATGCACTGCGCCGCGTGTTCTCGCAGCTGCCGGTGGCGCCATGGCGCATCGCGCGTTCCCGCTGGCGCGCGCCGCGCTGGCGGCCCAGCCCGTCAATAGTCCACCAGCGAGCCCTCGCGCAGGCAGGGATGGCGCTCGGCCGCCCTCGCCCGCCGCACCAGGTCCCGCCCGATCACGCTCTTGTGCACTTCGCTCGCGCCCTCGCCGATCTGGTTGAGCTTGGCGTCGCGGAAGAAGCGTTCCAGCGGGAAGTCCTGCAGGTAGCCGCGGCCGCCCGTGAGCTGCAGCGCATCGGTCACCACCTTCATGCACAGGTCCGTGGCCTGCAGCTTGGCCATGGACGCGAAGGTCGCCACGTCGGAGTCGCCGCGGTCGTACTTGTCCGCCACCAGCGCCAGCAGCGCGCGCGAGGCTTCGACCTGCGTGACCATGTCGGCCAGCATCCACTGCACGCCCTGGTGCTCGCCCAGCGGCTTGCCGAAGGTGCTGCGCTCGCAGGCGTAGGCGGCGGCGATCTCCACCGCGCCGATGGCCCGGCCGAGCGCCATGGCGGCATGGCCGATGCGCGCGCGCAGCAGCGCGTCCTGCGCCAGGCTGAAGCCCTCGCCCTCCTCGCCGAGCCGGTGCGCGAGCGGCACCGCCACGTCCCGCAGGTCCAGCGAGGCGATCGGCACGCCGAACCAGCCGAGCTTGCCCACGTCGGGGCTGATGGTGAAGCCCGGTGCGTCCCGCGGCACCAGTGCCGCGAGGAAGGTGCCCGGCGTGTCCTCGGCCCGCCCGACGATCACGAACCAGTCGGCCGTGCTCGCGCGGGTGATGAACTTCTTGCGGCCGGTGATGAGGTAGCCCTCGGACGTGCGCCGGAAGGTCGTGGCGAGGCCGCGCACGTCCGAGCCCGCGCCCGGCTCCGTGAGGCCGAAGGCGGCCTGCAGTTCGCCGCTGCACAGGCCGGGCAGCAGCTGCTGCTGAAGCGCCTCGGACGCGCCGGCCACGATGGCGCGCGACGACAGGTCCGTGCCCGTGATGAGGGACGCCGAGGTGCTGCAGACGCGCCCCAGCTCCTCGATGATGCGCACGCGAAGCCGCTGCGGCGCGTCGGTTCCGCCGAAGCGGCGCGGAAAGGCGGTGGCCACGATGCCCTCGCGCGCGAGCAGGCGAAAGGTCTCCCAGGCGAACACGTCCTGCTTGGCCACCTCGGCCGCCTGCGGGCCGAGCGTGCTGGCGCACAGGGCGCGGACGTGCTGGACGGTCATCTGCTCCTCGGCAGGCAGGGCACGCAGGAAATGGTCGCCGAACAGGCGGGCGTCGGTCATGGCGGTCTCCGTGGGTGCGTCGATGATGCGCCCTGGGCGGCCCCTGTCGAGTCGCCGTTTCGATGTGCGAAACGCCGGCTTCACGCGCGCCCCCGCGCATGCTCTGATGCGGCGTCCATCACCGGAGACCGTCCCCATGCCCACTGCGCTCCCCGAGAACTTCCAGGTGCTGCGCACCCACCAGGCCGATGGCGCCGTCCAGTCGCGGCTGGAGCGTGTGCGCATCGACGACCTCTCGCCCGGCGAGGTGCTGGTGCGCGTGCGCTATGCGGGCGTGAACTACAAGGACTGCCTGTCCCTGTACGGGCAGGCCCGCATCATCACGGAGTTCCCGCGCATCGCCGGGATCGAGCTGGTGGGCCAGGTGCTGCAATCGTCCGACCCCTCGTTCACACCGGGCCAGGACGTGCTGGTGCACGGCTTCCAGACCGGCATCGCCTTCGACGGCGGCTTCGCGGAATACGCGCGCGTGCCCGCCGGCCATGTGCACGCGCTGCCGCCAGGGCTTTCGCCGCACGAGGCGGCGGTGCTGGGCGTGCCCGCTTTCACGGTGGCCATGGCGCTTGAGCGCTTCCTCGAACTGGGCGTGACGCCGCAGGCCGGTCCCGTGGCGCTGAGCGGCGCGAGCGGCGCCGTGGGCCTCATGGCCCTGGGCATCCTGCCCCGCGCCGGCTTCGGCGTGGCGGCGATGACGCGCCGCATGGAGCAGGCCGATGCGCTGCGGGCTGCGGGCGCCACCGAAGTGATCGACGCGGCGGTGCTGCAGCAGCCGCAGAGGCCGCTCGAGAAGCCGCGCTTTGCCGCGGCCATCGACAACGTCGGCGGCGCGACGCTGTCCTGGCTGCTGCGGTCCCTGAAGGACGGCAGCTGCCTGGCCAGCGTGGGCAATGCCGGCGGCAACGAATTCCCGGGCAGCGTGCTGCCCTTCATCATGCGGCGCGTGCAGATGTTCGGCATCGTGGCCAACGCGCCCTGGGATCAGCGCCGGCGGCTGTGGGCGCGCCTGGCGAGCGACTGGAAGCCGGACATGGAATGCCTGATGCCGCAGGTCAGGCACATCGCTCTCGACGAACTCCTGGGCCACGCGCAGCAGCAACTGCAGGGCGCGGTGTCGGGGCGGACGCTGGTGGAGTTTCCGCAGTGATGGATGGATGAGGCGCTCCTGCCGACCGGCAGGAACGTTTCATCCGTTCACTCGCCGCCGCGCCGTCGCATGGCCCAGGCATGCGTGTGGCGATCGACCACCATGGTGTCCAGCAGCATGTCGTGCAAGGTCTGCCGCCGCCGCGAGAACAGCGCCGTGAGATAGCCCAGCATGAAGAAGGACGAGGACAGCATGCTGACCACGTAGCGGCCGAGCGCCGTGCTGGCGTCCAGCATTCCCTCCGAGAGGTGGTAGTTGCGCAGGCCGACGGCGCGCTGGCCCCAGGTGGACTGCGCCGGACCGGCCATGGTCCAGACCGAGTACACCCCCCCGACCAGCACCCCGACGAGCGAGCCCCAGAAGGTGACGGCGGGCGAGTCCGGCTGGCCGCCGGCCAGGACGACCCCGAAGCCGACCGCCATGCCCGCGGGCAGCACGAGGACGAAGAGGATGGCGGTGTCGAGCACCGCCGCGAGGACGCGGCGCTTGAGGCTGGCCGGCTTCAGGTTCATGGCATGGCTCCTTCAGGCGGTCACGGCATCAGGGCCGCATGCGCGGTGCCGTGGCGTCCGAGTTCGCCGCCGTGCGCGCCGCACCCGGTGGTCGCGTCCAGTGGACATCGCCGTCCGCGGGCTGCCGCACGTCGCGCCAGGCCGGCTCGAAGGCGCCTTCCTGCAGTTGCGTGAGCTTCTCGAAGATGCAGGACTGCAGCGCCTGCACCGCCCTGCCCTTGGGACCGTCGGCCGTGAAGGGCCGCGCGACCAGGGCGTTCTCGGCGGCCAGGAAGTCCACGTTCCAGGCGTCCAGGTTGTCGTAGTTCTTGCGCAGCTTCTGGTAGGGCTGCTGGATCGGCAGGTCGTAGCGCACCAGCTTCAGGCCGTCCGTGCGCTTGAGGCGCTGCAGGGGGCCGCTCGGCCAGCCGCTGGTGGTGAGCATGGCCGCCACGTCGCCGTTCCTGACCATGGCGATGGCCGCCTCGTCGGTCTCCACGTCCACGAAGCGGATGTCCAGGCCGTGCTCCTGGTTCAGCGTGCGACCCAGCTTGCGGGCCGAGCCCACGACCGCCACCGCCAGGCCATCCAGGTCCGAGTAGCTGTCGATGCCCTGGTTGAACCAGCGGTGGTTCAGGGGCCCGACCAGGGGCACGATGCCCCAGCGCGGATAGCCGTCCTTGCGCGCCACCACGTGCAGGAGGTTGGCGTGCATCGGAACGACGGTCTGCAGGCGCTTGATGGAGTCGTCCGAGCCTTTCATCTCGGCCAGCGTGTCCACCTGCACGAAGCCCAGGTCCGCCCTGTTCGCCACCAGCACGGTGAGGTTCTGCAGGCCGCCTTCGGTGGGCACCTCGCTCAGGGCGACCTGCTGGCCGCACACGGCCTGCAGGTCGGCGAACACGCGCGAGAAGCCCTTGCCCTGGGCACCGGTGGCGATGCGAAGCACGTGGTGCGCGTCGGGGCCTACGGCCGCGGGCTTGGCGGCCTGGGCGCCGGCAAGGGTGGACGCCAGCATCAGGGCCGCGGCGGCCAGGGCGATCTTGGAACGGGAAGGCATGGTGGAGCTCCTTGGGGGTGAAGTGAAGGGTTGGGGACAAGGGGAATCACAGGCCCGTGGTGTCGCGGCTGCCGGCGGGCACGTGGCCCGCTGAGAACAGGGCGACCAGGCACACCAGCAGCAGGGCCAGCAGCAGCCAGCGGGCGATGCGGCGATAGCGGGTCCAGAAGTTCATCGCACGCTCCCCGCGCCGGCATCGGCGTGCAGTTCCAGCGGCGCGAAGGGGGTCCTGCCGGTCGGCTCCAGCAGCTGCCGGGTGGGCGCGTCCAGGCTGCTCATTTGGACGTCCAGCTCCGCGAACACGCTGTTGAAGCGCTCCTGCACCGTGCGCAGCGCCGTGTCGGTCAGCAGGTCCTGCAGCAGTGCGTCGGCGGAACGCGGATCGAGCAGCGAGCTCGCGTCGTCGATGGCCAGGGCGATGCGCCACTCGCTTTCCTTGCGCTCGATGAGCATGCGGAAGTCGTCCAGGGCGGCCTGGGCCTGCTGCAGCCGCGCGATGTTGAGGCGGTGGAACTGCTGCAGCCGGTCCAGCGCACGCTGGTGCCGCTCCATGACATGGGCCGGGTCGCGTTCGCGGCGCTCCGAGAGCATCTGCGCGATCGACTCCACCTGGCCGCCGACGGTGACCAGCGCCTCGCGGAAGGCCACCAGGCGCTCGGCCCGCCGCAGCAGCTCGTTCTGCAGCTGCTCGATCGGATTGCGCCGGGCCTCGGCCTTGCGCCGCGAGAGCAGCGCGTTCTCCAGCCGCTGCCCGAGCCAGGGCAAGGCCTGCACCACGGCCGCGGCCAGCCCCAGCAGCAAGACCAGCACCAGCAGGCCCGCGCCCGCCAGGACCGCGGTCCACACCAGCGGCAGCATGAGACCGAGGGTCGCGACGCCGGCGGCAATGGCGGCCCAGCGCAGCCAGCCGATCGCGGAATCACCGGGGATGGAAGGGTTCATGGTCGATCTCCTGTTGTTCATGGGACGAAGTGAAGGCGTGCGACTCCCCCCGACGCGCCGCGGCGCGTCGTCGAGCGTCTGCAGGACGGTGAAGGGGCGGCCGGACCGCCGGCGCTCAGCCGGGTGCCGCGCCGGCGCGCTGCATCGCGTCGATCAGCGCGGGATCGATCCAGGCCTGCGCCTTGGCGTGCAAGGGCAGCATGGCGCGCCGCCAGCGGGCCTGTTCGGCCGGCCCCGGCTCCACGACCTGCACCCGGCCGCTGGCGGCGATGCGCGCCAGGGCCTGTGCATTGAGTTGCTCCGCGATGCGGTTGGCATGCGCCGTCGCGTCCTGCAGCGCGGACAGCAGCAGCGCCCGCAGGGACGCGTCCAGCCCGCGCCAGAAGGCCTGGTTCACGATCACCGCATAGGCCAGGTAGCCGTGCCGCGTGACCGCGAGGTGGCTTTGCGCCTCGTGCAGGCGCTGCGTGTCGATGTTGCTCGGCACGTTCTCCTGGCCGTCGAGGCGGCCGCTGCGCAGGGCCTCGTGGACGTCCGCCAGCGGCGACACCGAGACCTCGGCGCCCAGCAGGCGCATCTGCTCGACCAGGGTGCGCGAGGCCTGCACGCGCACCTTCAGCCCGCGCACGTCGTCGGGCGAACGCAGGGCGCGGTTGGCGGTGAACACCTTGAAGCCGTTGTCCCAGTAGGCCAGGCCCTCGACACCCAGGGGTTCGAGCCGGCGCAGCAGGCCGGCGCCGATCCGGCCGGACGTCACGGCGCGGAAGGCGGCGTGGTCGCGAAAGAGATAGGGCAGGTCGAAGGCCTCGAACTCCGGCACCCCGAGCGCCGAGAGCTTGGACAGGGACGGCGCCAGCATCTGCACCGCGCCGAGCCGCAGCGCCTCCAGTTCCTCCCGGTCCTTGTAGAGGGTGCTGTCCGGATGGACCTCCACCCGCACCCGGCCGCCGCTTCGCGCCTGGGCCAGCTCCTTGAAGCGCAGCGCCGCCTGGCCCTTGGCCGTGTCCTCCGCCACCACGTGGCTGAACTGGATCAGCACCGGCCGCTGCGCGAAGGCCCGGCCGGCGCCGAGCGCCGCCGCCAAGCCGGCGGCTCGCAGGACCGTGCGCCGCGAAAGGCGGGCGGGAAGCGGGCTGGGCGTGATGGGCATGGTGTGTCTCCAGGCGGCAGGTTCGATGCGTCGCAGTCTAGGAAGCGCCGCGCCGGCGGCACAGTGTGGCGGTCCACAGGTGTGGGTTTCCACACCCGTCGGCCTCGCGGCCCGATTTCGGGCGCTTCGGTTTCTAGAATGATTGCATGCCGATGGCCTCGCCCCCCGCGCCTTTCCAGCCGCTCGCGCCCGAAGCGGCCTGGCGGCGCCAGCTGTGGCTCTTTCCCGCCGCGCTCGCCCTCGCCTTCTGCGCGCTGGTGGTCGCGTGGGTCCACGGCATCGACACCAACGAGCGCAACGCCTTCCGGCGCCTGCTGGAGGCCGATGCGGCCAGCGTGGAGGCGCAGTTGCTCGCCCGCCTGGACGCCGAACGCGCGAGCCTGCGCGAGATCGCCGCGCAGCTCCCGGCGGCGGGCGCGGCCGGGGACACGGCGCTGCAGGCCCTGCCGCCGGTGCGCGCCGGGCTGGATCGCCTGTGGAACCGCCTCGTGTGGCTGGACGCGAGCCACCAGGTGGTCGGCCGCGCGGCACGCACGCCGAGCCGGGCGGCCACGGCGGGCGGCGACCTGCAGATCCGCGCGCGGGGGCTGGCGCAGCACCTGCAGGCGCCGGTGCCGGGCGGCGGGCAGCTGCTGGCCCGCTACGAGATCACCGACCTCCTGGGCAGCACGGACCTGGTGTGGCTGAACCAGCGCTACGAGGTCTCCTTCCTCTCGGCCCTGGGCGAGGTCATCGCCACCACCGCGAGCTTCGCGCGCCCGCCCGGCGGCATGGCGCACGAACGGGCGCTCGCCGCCTCGCCCGAGTTGCGGGTGGTGCTGCGGCCTTTCGCGCAGCCGCCGGCCTGGTGGCGCAGCCCGCACACGCTGGCCCTGCTCGCGGGCCTGCTGATGCTGGGGACGGCCGGCTCGCTGCTGCTGCGCCGGCAGATGCGGCAAGTGGCGCGGGCCATGGCCGAAGCGCATCGCGAAGCCGCCTGGCGCCAGGCCATGGAGGACTCCGCCCTGGTCGGCCTGCGGGCGCGCGACCTGCAGGGCCGCATCCTGTACGTCAACCGCACCCTGTGCGACATGGTCGGCTGGCAGGCCGGCGAGCTGGTCGGCCTGGCCCCACCCCTTCCCTTCTGGCCGCCCGACGCGGTGGACGCCATGCTCGCGCGCAACCTGGACACGCTCGCGGGCGGCGCACCGCGCACCGGCTACGAGACGCACTGGCTGCACCGGGACGGGCACGGCATCGACGTCATGATCTTCGAGTCGCCGCTGCTGGACCCGCAGGGCCGGCATGTGGGGTGGATGGGGTCCATCGTGGACATCAGCGTGCGCAAGCAGCTGGAGGAACGCGAGCAGCGCCACGGCGAGCTGCTCGCCCAGCACGCGCGCCTGCACGACCTGGGGCTGCTCGCCTCGGAGCTCGCGCACGAGTTGAACCAGCCCCTGAGCGCGGTGATGGGCTACGGCGCGGGGCTGGCCAAGGCCATGCGTTCGCAGCCCTCGCCCGACCCCGTGCTGATGGACGCCGCCGAGCAGGTGCATCGCCATGCGCGCAAGGCCGGTGACATCGTCAACTGGATCCGCCGGCAGGCGCAGCGCGGCGAGCCGCAGCGGCAGGCCGAGGACCTCGGGGCGCTGGTCGAGGCCGTCTGCGCCTTGCGCAGCCGCTCGCTGGAGCGCAGGGGCATCCGCCTGGACAAGCAGGTTCCGCCGCAGCTGCCGGCCGTGCCGCTGGACCGGATCGGCATCGAACAGGTCCTCACCAACCTCCTGCGCAACGCGAGCGACGCCCTGTCGGCCCGCACCGGCCCGCGCCTGATCCGCGTGCGCGCCGGCGCGTCCGACACCGAGGTCTGGGTCGAAGTCCACGACAACGGGCCCGGGCTCGGCGGCCGCACCCTCGACGAGCTGGCCGCGCCCTTTCGCACCACCAAGCAGGCCGGCGCATCGCTCGGCCTGGGCCTGGGCATCTGCCGCAGCATCGTGGAAGCGCATGGCGGCCTGCTCGAGGCCAGCGACCCGCCCGAAGGCGGCGCGTGCCTGCGCTTGCGCCTGCCCCGGCTCGCCTTGCCGGACCTGCCGACCCCCACCGCCCACGAGGTGCTTCCATGAGCACGGTGTTCCTGTGCGACGACGACCCGGGCGTGCGCGGCGCGCTCGCCTTCCTTTTGCGCCAGCACGGCTTCCAGGTGCAGGCGCATGCGAGCGGCCCCGAGCTGCTGGCCGCCATCGACACATTGGCCGCGCCGGTGCGCGGCGTGTTCCTGCTGGACGTGCGCATGGAGCCCATGTCCGGGCCCGAGCTGCACGAACAGCTCATCGCGCGCGGGCTGAAGGAGCGCAACCCGGTGATCTTCCTGAGCGGGCATGCCGACGTGCCCCTGGTGGTGGCGGCGATGCGTCGCGGCGCCGTCACCTTCCTGGAAAAGCCCTATGCCGACGAGGCGCTGGTCGCCCAGCTCCACGAGGCCCTGGCGCGCGAAGCCGACTGGCAGGCCGAGGGGCGGCGCGCCGACTTCCTCGCCGGCCTGTGGCAGGACCTCACGCCGCAGCAGGCACGCGTGGCCACGCTGGTGGCCGAGGGTGACGCCAACAAGACGATCGCCCGCAAGCTGGCGATTTCGGAGCGCATGGTGGAAGTGCACCGTGCGCGCGTGTTCGAGCGCCTGGGGGTGGATTCGGCCGCCGCCGTGGCGACCACCGTGGAGAAGCTGCGCTCGCGCGGACTGCTGGGCCAGGCGGCGCCCGCGTCCTGACCGCGCGGCGCGACGGGCCTCAGGCCTCCACCAGGTAGCCCCGCACGAGCACCGCGTCCCGCTGGGGACGCAGCGTCTGCAGCGTCCCCACGAAAAGACGGCGGTTGAGCCATTCGTGCGGGCCGGCGGGCGCGCGCACGGTGATGCGGGACAGGGCATAGCGCTCGGGCTGGACGCGCTCGTCGACGATCACCTCGTTCACCACCGTGAGCACGGCGCCGTCCGTGGTCTCCATCTCGTACTCGGCGCGCAGCTCCTTCACGCCGTCGGCGCGCAGCAGCTGCCGGTCCGCCCCGCCCGCGCGCACGGTGCCGCACAGGGTTTCATAGCCGGGCGCGCCCCAGAAGCGGCCACCGGCGATGGGCACGATGAAGCGCTCGCCCAGCGGGCCGCTGCCGAGCGACTCGCGGGCGTGCACATCGACGGCCGCGGTCCACACCAGGGTGGCGCGCGGCTGGGGCACGGGCAGGGGCGAAGCCAGGGTTTGCAGTTCGCGGGCGGTATCGTCGTCGCGGGGGTTCATTTGCGCTTGTCCTTCTTGCGGGCCTGGGCCTCGAACTGTTCGATGAAGGCCGCGAGTTTGCCCGCGGCCACGCTGGCATCCTGCACGGGCAGCAGCACCCCCAGCGGCTTGAACGGCATGGGTTCGCGCAGGCGCAGCACCGCCAGCTCACCGCTTTCCACCAGATGCCGCACGACGCTGAACGGCACCAGCGTGAGCAGCCGCTGGTGCCGCAGCATGGACCAGGTGGCCGCCGGCACGCGGGTGATGACCTGGCAGATGCGCAACTCGCCCGGCAGGGGCGCGGTGCGCGCGTCGAACTCGGTGCGCGCGGCGGACCCCGCCGGAGCGGGCAACCACGCTTCCCGGGCCAGGTCGGCCCAGCCGAGGCTGCGTCTGCGCACCAGCGGGTGATCGGCACTGCAGGCGACGACGAAGGTGTCGGGCAGCAGCGCCGTGAACTGCCAGCCCTGCGGCACCACCGCAGGTTCGCGGCAGCCCACCATGTCCACCTCGCCGCGAGCGATGGCCAGTAGGGCGTCGTCGATTTCGGCCTCCTTGAGCTGCACCTGCACCCCCGGGAAGGCCTCGTTGAAGGCCGGCAGCGCCCGCACCAGCAGGCCGTTGACCGTGGCCGTGGAGGCGACCAGCCGCACCACGCCCTCGCCCAGGCCGCGGCGCGCGGCCACGGCCTCCGCGCTCGCGCCCAGGCCGATCAGCATCTGGCGCGCGAAAGGCAGGACGTCGCTGCACGCTTCGGTGGGGCGCACGCCGCGCGCATGGCGGTGAAAGAGCGGGGCCTCCAGCATGCGTTCCAGGTCGGCCAGCAGCTGCGTCACGCCCGGCTGCGTCATGCCCACCGCCTCGGCCGTGCGGCGCACGCTGCCCAGCGTGGCCAGCTGCACCAGCACCTGGATGTGGCGAAAGCGCGCCCGCGCCAGCAGCCGGTTCATGAGGACGGAGGCGGGTGGATGCACGTATAAGCAGGTGTGATCGCAGGGGCCTCGATTCTATTTCTCGCTTAAGGATGCGGCCCGCAGAATGCGACGCAGCCAGGACCGGATTCCAGCCGGTTCCCGCATCCAGGAGACAAGCCATGCACGTACTTTTGAACCGTCGGCAAGTGATTGCCGCCCTCGCGGCCACGCCGCTGCTGTCGCACGCCCAGGGCTACCCCACGCGCGCGGTGAAGCTGGTGGTCGGCGCGCCTCCCGGCGGCCCGTCGGACTTCATGGCCCGCATCTTCGGCGACAACGTCGGCCCCACGCTGGGCCAGAGCTTCGTGGTGGACAACCGGCCCGGCGCGAGCGGCACGCTCGCCGCGGAGAACGTCCTGAAGTCGCCGGCCGACGGCTACACGCTCTACGTCTCCGGGCCCTCGAGCATCGCGGTCGCACCGCACCTGTTCCCGAAGCTGGGCTACAAGCCCGAGAAGGACTTCGTCCCCATCAACATGCTGGGCGCCGGTGCGTTCGTCATCGTCTGCCACCCTTCGCTGCCGGTGAAGTCGATGGCCGAACTGATCGCCTATGCCAAGGCCAACCCCGGCAAGGTGACCTACGGCTCGGGCGGCAACGGGTCCTCGGGCCACCTGGCGACCGAGCTGCTGTCCTCCCTGGCCGGCATCAAGATGCTGCACGTGCCCTACAAGGGCGACGGCCAGGCGGTGAACGACCTGTTGGCCGGGCAGATCCAGCTCATGATCACCGCGCCCAACGTACCGGCCGCGCAGGTCAAGGCCGGCCGGCTGCGGATGCTGGCGGTGACGACGCGCGAGCGCGTGCCCTCCCTGCCCGATGCGCCCACCGTGCACGAGTCGGGCCTGCGGGACTTCGAGTACCTCGGCTGGATCGCCACCTTCGCCCCGGCTGGCACGCCGCAGGCGGTGATCGAGCAGCTCTCGGCCGCATGGCACAAGGTGCGCAGCACGCCCGCCGTGCGCCAGAAGCTGGAGGACCTGGCGATGGTCGCACCGGACCGCCTCGTCTCCGGCGAGCCGCTGCAGGCGTTCCTGCGCGCCGAGAGCGCGCGCCTGGGCAGGGTGATCCGGGACGCCGGCATCCGGGTCGAATGATGGAGCGCGTGCGCCTTTCCAACGGCGTCGAGCTGCATTACGAACGCGCGGGCCGGGGCACGCCGCTGGTGTTCATCCACGGCGCCATGGGTGACTGGCGCTCCTGGGAGGCGCAGTGGCCCGCATTCACGGCGGGCTACGACTGCATCACCTACAGCCGCCGCTACAGTTTTCCCAACCGCAACGACATGCCTTCGCCGGACCACTCGGCGCTGCACGAGGCCGAGGACCTGCGCCTCATGCTGGACGCGCTGGACGTGGAGCGTGCGATCCTGGTCGGGAGTTCGTACGGTGGCTTCACCGCCCTGGCACTGGCCGTCTCGCAGCCGCAGCGCGTGCGGGCCCTGGTGGCCGTGGAGCCACCGATGATGCGCTATGCCGAACTGAGCGAGGCCGGCCGCACCGCACGCGCCGCGTTCCGCCGCGAGACCATCGAGCCAGCCAACGCCGCCTTCCGCGGCGGCGACGACGAACTGGCCGGGCGCATCATGACCGGCGGCATCAACGGCGCGCAGGCCCCCGCCAGTTCGCCGCAGCAGATGCAGCGGCGCCTGCAGAACCTGCGCGCCATGCGCATGCTGGCGCTGTCCACGGACGAATTCCCGCTCCTCGCGCCTGCGCAACTCGCCGCGCTGCCCATGCCCGTGATGCTGCTCTCGGGCGAGAGCACGGCCCCCATCCACCGCGAGATCTTCGCCAACCTGGCCGAGGCCATGCCGCAGGCGACGGTGCTGCGCGTGCCGGGCGCCGGACATGGGGTCAGCCGCGAGCAGCCCGGCTTCTTCAACGAGCGCGTGCTGGACTTCCTTAAGCGGGTGGCGTGAGCCCATCCAGCACCCCCGGCGCAGCGGTTGAGGGCGTCACGCTTTGTAAGGGGCATTGCGAATGCGGGGTGCCGGGCGGAAGGAGAAGCACGCGCCGGCCTGCTGCTTCTACTCGGAACCCGCTGCATTTCCGGGTCCCCGGCGTGGCCTGAACGCACCGGTCTGCTCGACGGCGCGAGGCATGGCGATGCAGCGCGAAGGGGAGCATGCTGCGCCCGCGGCCTGGGCCGTTCAGCCTTCCTCCATGCCGCTCGGGTGCGGCATGCGCGAACAGCCCATGGGCGCACCTTCGCGTTGAAAGGAATGCCATGAAGCCTCTCGTCCTGCCCCGCGGCGCGCCCGGCTCCCTCGGCCGTTGCGCCCTTGCCACCGCTGCCACCCTCGCCCTGGTCTCCTGCGGCGGAGGCAATGAGTTCGGCGCTTCCGATCTCGCGGGTAAGGCGGGCCCGGAGCTGTCCTGCGAATACCGGGTCAACAACACGCAGGACAAGCTGCTCGCCTGCGTGACGCTGGACGGCGTTCGCCGGCACCAGGCGGCGCTGCAGGCGATCGCCGACGCCAACGACGACACGCGGGCCGCTGGGACCCCGGGGTACGACGCGAGCGTGCGCTACATCGCGGACATGATGACGGCCGCGGGTTACGAGGTGCGGCTGGATGCCTTCCTGTTCAACTATGTGCCGCCCGCCGTCCTGCAGCAGACCGCGCCCGTGAGCGCGACCTACGAGACCGGCACCTTTACCGGCAGCGGCACGGGCAACGTGACCGCCGCCGTCACGGCGGTGGACATCAACCTCGCCCTTCCCCGGGACAACACCAGCGGCTGCGAGGCGGCGGACTTCGCGGGTTTCCCGGCCGGCAGCATCGCGCTGGTCCAGCGGGGCACCTGCAACTTCTCGGTCAAGGCACTCAATGCGCAGGCCGCCGGGGCTTCCGCGGTGATCATCTTCAACCAGGGCAACACGTCCGACCGCGAGCCGCTGATCGTGGGCACCCTCACGCCCGCCACGACGTCCATTCCGGTCGTGGGCGCATCGTTCGCCAACGGCGTGTCGCTGGCTCAGGCCGGCTCGGTGGCCCGGGTCCGCGTCGAGGCGCCGCGGGAGGTCACGCAGTACAACGTGATCGCCGAGTCGCGGGGCGGCAACCCGAACAACGTGGTCATGGCCGGCGCACACCTGGACTCCGTCCAGCGCGGCCCCGGCATCAACGACAACGGCTCCGGCAGCGCCGCGATCCTGGAGACGGCCATCCAGATGGCCCGCGTCACGCCCCGCAACAAGCTGCGCTTCGCCTGGTGGGGCGCGGAAGAAGCCGGCCTGGTGGGCTCCACGGCCTACGTCGCAGGCCTGAGCGCACAGGACAAGGCGCGCATCGCGCTATACCTCAACTTCGACATGGTGGGCTCGCCCAACCACGTCTTCTTCATCTATGACGGCGACGACTCCGACGGCGTCGGTGCCGGCCCCGGCCCCGGCGGCTCGGCGCAGATCGAGAAGGTGTTCGAAGGCTTCTTCACCGCACGCGGCATTCCCTTCAAGGGCACCGACTTCAGCGGACGCTCGGACTACGGACCGTTCATCGCCCAGGGCATCCCCGCCGGCGGCCTGTTCACGGGCGCCGAAGGCATCAAGACCCCTGAGGAAGAAGCGATCTGGGGCGGCACGGCGGGCGAGCAGTACGACCCCTGCTACCACCTCGCCTGCGACACCTTCGACAACAACAGCAACGCCGCCCTGGAGACCAACAGCGACGCCATCGCGTATGCGGTGCTGCAGTTCGCGATGAACACGCAGGCCGTCAATGCGCACCGCGGCAAGGGCAACTTCAGGATGCCGCCGCTCGAAGAGAGCGACCTGCGCGGCACGGCGACGCGTTGAAGCTGCGTGGCCAACGCGCAGGCGGCGAGCCGTTTCGCGCGCGGGCCTCCTGGGCCGGACCGCTCAGGGCGATTTCGCCCTGCGGCCGGCGCCGGCACGGGAAGGCGCCGACGTCCTGGCGCGTTTCGCTTTGCCCGCCTCCAGCGCCTCCAGCAAGGTCTCGACCGCCACGAGCGAAGCCCGGTGCGTCTCCGGCCGGCCCGTGCCGGCCAGCATGGCCAGTTCGGTCCCGATCCAGAAGTTGCAGATCCAGCAGCTCACCACCTCGGGCGACACCGGCAGATCCAGCCCGTAGTGCTCGAAAGCCTCGGCCACCACCTTGCCGATGAGGTCGAACCAGGCGTTCATGCGCGGCTGGAATTCGTCCCGCAGGGCCGGGTTGGACATGCTGGCCGCGTACAGCTCCATGAGCACCCGCACGAAGCCGGAGGCCAGGTCGTTCTCGTAGTAGCGACGCGCCTGCGCCCACTTGTGCGCATAGCTGCCCGGGCCCGCGTACAGGCGCTCCTGGCGGGCGAGCAGCCGGCGGTTGGCGTCGTCCAGCACCGCGATGACCAGTTGCTCCTTGGACTTGAAGTGATAGTTGACGAGGGCGTGGTTCACGCCCGCATCCTTGGCGATCTCTCGGATGCTCAGCCCACCGTAGCCCTCGCGCGCCAGGCGCTGGAATGCCGCTTCCAGGATGCGCGCCTTGGTGTCGTGGCGTGCAGGCGCGGCGGCGGCTTCGGTGATGCGTGCGGGCATGGGCAGATATTAACCATGTGGATAAACCATGGTGCCAGCGTCCGGGGCAACTCTTCCGAAACATGGCTCAGGAAATCATTCCGTTGACAGCTTCCGAGACTGGCAATATCTTGAACAGTCGTTCAACCACCGTGGCACGATCCGCCGGCTGTGGTTGCAGGTGCAGGAGCACAGGAGCACGCCACCCATGAGCCCACTCGAACCGCCCCGGCGGCTTGCGCTGCAAGCCGGTCCCCTGCCGGCCGCCGGCACGCTGCCGCAGCCCTACCCTTACGAGACCGTGGCGCCCGCCCGCGAGGGATACGTCGAGCGTGACGGGGTGCGCTCCTGGTACGCGCAGTACGGCGAAGAAGGCCCCTGGATCGCGTTCGCGCCGATCTTCCAGATCGCCAACACCCACCTGCTGCGCGCGGTCGTGCCCTGGCTGTCGCAGCATTACCGCGTGGTGGTCATGGACCTGCGCGGAAGCGGCCGGTCGGACCGGCCCGTGGAGCCGCAGCAGTATTCCTTCGATCACTACTACGCCGACTTCGTGGCCGTGCTGGACCGCCTGGGCGTGGACCGCACGGCCGTGGTCGGCATCTCCGCCACCGCCATGACGGCCATCCGGCTGGCGCACGAGCAGCGCGGACGGGTGGCGCAGCTGGTCCTGGTGGGCGGCTGGATCGAACGGCGCCTGGCGCATCCGCAGGCCGCCCAGGCGCTGCAGGAGAACATGGCGCGCATGCGTGCCGACTGGGCCGCCTACCTCGACGGATTCTTCAGCGTCTGCTTCAGCGAGCCGCACTCGACCAAGCCCTACGAGGACGCGGTCCGCCAGGGCTGGTCCACCGACGGCGAGACCGTCGCCATGGCGCTGGCCGGCTGGATGGGCCACGACCTGCGCGAGCCGGCCCGCGAACTCGGCTGCCCCACCCTCGTGATCCACGGCGACCAGGACGGCCGCGTGCCCTACGCCCAGGGAGAAACCGCGGCTGCCCTGATCCCCGGGGCTCGCCTGGTGACCGTGGGCGAGGGCGGCCACCTCATGCCGGCGCGTGACCCGGTGGCCTTCTGCCGCCTGCTGGCGCAGTTCGTCGGCCGCCCCGGCGAGCGCAGCACCTGGGTGCGCGCGATGCGGCGCAAGCGCAAGGCGCTGTTCGTCTCCAGCGCCATCGGGCTGGGCCACGTCCAGCGCGACCTGGCGATCGCCCGCGCCATGCGCGCGCTGCATCCGGACCTGCAGGTGGACTGGTTCACCGTGCCGCCGGCCTCCACGTACCTGGAACGAGAGGGCGAGCGCGTGCACCCTGCCTGCGCGCGCCTGGCCAACGAGAGCAGCCATTTCGAGCGCGTGGCCGGCGAGCACGACCTGCAGGCCTTCTTCGCGCTGCGCACCATGGACGAAGTGATGGCGCGCAACTTCCTCGTCTTCGAAGACCTGCTGGAGCACGAGCACTACGACATCGTGGTCGGCGACGAAGCCTGGGAGGTGGACTACCACTACCACGAGAACCCGGAACTCAAGCGCCAGCCCTTCGTCTTCCTCACCGACTTCGTGGGCTGCCTGCCCATGGAGGAGGGGAACGAGCGCGAAGCCTTCCTGTGCGCGGACCGCAACGCGGACGACATCGCGCACGTGGAGCGTTATCCGTGGATCCGCGACCGCGCCCTCTTCGTGGGCAACCCGCAGGACGTGCCGCAACTGCCCTTCGGCCCCGGCATGCCGATCATCCGCGACTGGGCCTGCCGCAACTTCGCCTTCACCGGCTACGCCCTGCCCTTCGACCCGAAGGCGCTGGCCGACACCGAGGCCCTGCGCGCGCGGCTCGGCTTGCGACAGGACGAGAAGCTGGTGATCGCTGCCGTCGGTGGAACCGCGGTGGGCGCGCCCCTGCTGCAGAAGATCGCCCAGGCGTTCCCGCTCATGAAGCGCCAGGTGCCCGAGCTGCGCCTGCTGCTGGTGGCCGGACCGCGCGTGCCACGCGATGCCTTCCCGGCGCACGAGGGGCTGAGCGTGCTGCCCTATGTCCACAACCTCTTCGAGCACCTGGCCTGCTCCGACCTGGCCTTGGTGCAAGGAGGCCTGAGCACCTGCATGGAGCTGGTGGCCTGCGGCAAGCGCTTCCTGAGCTTCCCGCTGGAGCGCCACTTCGAGCAGTGCATCCACGTGCAGCACCGGCTGCGCAACTACTGCGCGGACTGCGCGGTCCCGTTCCGGGGCCTGACGGCGGCGTCGCTGGCGGACAAGGCCCTGCAGGCCATGGCGTCGCCGGTGCATTACCAGCCGGTGGAGCTCGACGGCGCCGACCGTGCTGCCCGGCAGATCCTGGCGGTGATGGAGAACCGGCACTGGGCCACTGCCTGAGCGGCGGCCGGCGTATCCTCTTTTCCCCACTTCGCTCCAAGGAGTCCTGCGATGCGTTTCCTCGTCCACATCACCTGCGGACCCGAGCAGCCCACGCGGGCCGCCCTGGCGTTCTTCGTCGCCCGGGCGGCCGTCGAGGAAGGCCACGAGACCAGTGTGTTCCTGGCAGGCGACGCCGTGCAGCTCCTGCGCGACGCGGTGCTGGACGCAGCGGTCGGCCTGGGCACCGGCTCGCTGCGCGAGCACTACGACAAGCTGGTCGCCGGGGGCGCCAAGTTCTACCTGTCCGGCGGTTCGTCCAAGGCACGCGGCGTCTCGGATGCGGACCTGGCTGGCAAGTCCTTCGAGTTCGGCAACCCGACCCTGCTGGTGCGGCTCGCCGCCGAGAACGACAAGGTCCTCTGCTACTGAGGCGCGCTCGCCACCGGCTTCGACGCTCCGGCAGCCCGGGCGCCGGCGCGTCCGGATGCTCAGGCCTGCGCGAGGAACGCCTGCAGTTCAGCCACCGTCGCCGCGGGGTTCTCCTCGCACAGGAAGTGACCGGACTCCACCGGGCCGCCGCGGACCTGCGTTGCCCACCGGCGCCACACGTCCAGCGGCGTGCCGGCGCCGGCCGCCACGCCGGATGACCCCCACAGCACGAGCAGGGGCACCTCGATGGTCCTGCCCGCCTCGACGTCGGCGCGGTCGTGCTCGAAGTCGGCATGGGCGCCGGCGCGGTAGTCCTCGCAGGCCGCATGGATGCGCGCGGGATCGCGCAGCGCGGCCAGGTAGTGGGCGACTGCGCGCGGGTCGAACGGGTCCCTGCCCGGCTTGGTCCAGCGCCTGAACGTTTCCATGAAGTACGCGTCGGCGCTGGCTTCGATCAGGCGCTCGGGCAGCGGATGGGGCTGCGCGAGGAAGGTCCAGTGGTAGATGCGCAGCGCGAAGTCCCGGTCCATCTTCAACCAGTAGTCGTAGGTGGGAAGGATGTCCAGCAGCGCCAGGCGGGTCAGGCGCTGCGGCTGGTCCAGCGCGAGGCGGTAGCCGACGCGCGCGCCGCGGTCATGGGCCGCCATGGCGAAGCGCGGGAAGCCGAGTCGCTCCATCGCCTGGGCCATGACCTGCGCCATCGCGCGCTTGGTGTATGGCGTGTGCTGGGCGTCGCTGGGCGGCACGTCGGACTGGCCGTACCCGGGCAGGTCGGCGACCACCAGCGTGAAGCGCTCGGCCAGCGCCGGCGCGACCTGGTGCCACATGGCGTGCGTCTGCGGATAGCCGTGCAGCAGCAGCAGGGGCGGCCCCTTGCCGCCCACGCGCGCAAAGATGCGGCCGGCATCGGTGTCGAGCCACTCGGATGCAAAGCCGGGGAACAGGTCGGCAAGCTCTGGCATGGAAGGTTCCTTGCGATCGTGCGGGTCCGCGCATTCTCCGCGTGGAAGCCGCCCCGTGCAGGCGGTCGCGGGCGTATGGTGCAGGCTCGTTCGGCGAATGCGCACCGACCCGCGCCTGAAGGAAGCCCATGACCACCCTCCTCGCCCTCTCCGGCAGCCTGCGCTCAGGCTCCTACAACACCGCACTCCTGCGCACGGCGGCCGGCCTGATGCCGGCCGGTGCGACGCTGGAGATCGCCACGCTGCACGGCATTCCGCTCTACGACGGCGATGCCGAAGCGCAGGACGGCATTCCGCCGGCCGTGCAGCAGCTCAAGGACAGGATCGTTGCCAGCGACGGCCTGCTGATCGCCACGCCCGAGTACAACAACGGCATTCCGGGCGTGCTCAAGAACGGCATCGACTGGCTCAGCCGGCCGCCGGCAGACATCGCGCGCGTGTTCGGCAACCGCCCGGTGGCGGTGATGGGCGCGTCGCCCGGCGGCTTCGGCACCATCCTGTCGCAAAACGCCTGGCTGCCCGTGCTGCGCACCCTGGGCACGCGGACCTGGTTCGGCGGTCGGCTGCTGGTGTCCCGCGCGGGCCAGGTGTTCGACGCTTCGGGACAGATGACGGACGAGAAGATGAAGGCGCAGCTGCAGGCGTTCCTGCAGGGGTTCGTGGACTTCGTGGCCGCGCAGCCGCCCACGAAGCCCTGAGGCAAGCCGCTCAGGCCTCGCCATGCATGGCGAGGTCCTGCAGCCGTCCGGGGCTGCGCACCACCAGCAGGCCCTTGTCCCGGCGGATGACCTCCTGCGCCGCCAGCTCGCGCAGCTGCTCGTTCACGCGCTGGCGCGAGCACCCGAGCAGCTCGGCCAGCAGGTGCTGGCGCAGCCGCAGGCCGATGCGCACTTCGCCGCCCTGGCTCGCTTGGCCATGCCCCCGCATCAGGTGCAGGAGCTGGCGCGCGAGCCGCGCGCGCAGCGTCACGCTCGACAGCTCCTCGATGAGGCCGAAGGCCTGTCGCAGACGGTGTCCCTGCAACTGCACCAGCGCGAGCGCGAACTCGGGGTGCTCGCGCAGCAGGCCGAGGAGGTCGGCGCGTGTGACGGCGACCGTGGTGGTCGGCCCTTGCGCGAACGCGTCGTGGCTGCGTTGCACCGGGCTGCCCAGCGGCGGATCGCCGAACCAGCGGCCCGGCCGCACGAAGGTGAGCGTAAGCGACTTGCCGGCCGGCGTCGTGGACGCGATGCGCACCGCGCCGGCCGCGCACCCCAGCCACTCGGACACCTCGTCCCCGCGCGCGAAGAGGCCCTCGCCATCGGCATGCCGGCGCACGCGCAGCACGCGCAGCAGGTCGTGGCGCAGGCTGGGGGCGAGCTGCTCGAACCAGCGGCTTGCGCAGAGTGCGGCGCGCTCCCCGGGCGCCAGCCGGACGGTGTGCGCCATGGCGCCTACTGCGCCTCGATCTTCGCGGCCTTCATCATGGCCTCGGTGTTCCCGATCTCGGCCTGCAGGTTCTCGGTGTACTCCTGCGGCGTGCTGGGCGCCACGAGCGAGCCGTTGGCCTCCAGCTTGGCACGCACCTGCGGGTCGGCCAGGGCCTGGTTCAAGGCCTCGCTCACGCGCTTGACGATCGGCGCGGGCGTGCCGGCCGGCATGGACAGGCCGCCGAAGGACACGAGGTTGATGCCCGGCAGGCCCGCTTCGGCGGCAGTCGGCACCTTGGGCAGCTGCGGATTGCGCTTGGGGCCCATGACGGCCAGCGCGTTCATCTTCCCTCCGTGGATATGGGGAAGCGAGACGGAGAAGATGGTGAGCGCATAGTCCACCTGCTTGCCCATCACGGCCGTGGCCGATTCCGAGGCGCCCTTGTAGGGCACGTGCAGCGCCTCCATGCCCGTGGCGTTGAGCATCAGCTCGCCGCCCATGTGCGCAGGCGAGCCCACGCCGCCGGAGGCGAAGGTTAGCTTGCCGGGGTCCTTGCGCCCCCGCTCCACCAGCTGCTGCACCGAGGTGATGCCCGACTCCGCGTTCACCACCAGCAGCACGTCCGACTGCGCGATGCGCCCCACGTGCACGAAGTCCTTCATCACGTCGAAGCCGGGCTTGCGGTACATGCGCATGCTGGTGGCCATGGGCGAGGCCGAGTACACCCAGGTGTAGCCGTCCGGCGCGGCCTTGGCCGCGACCTGCGCGCCCAGGTTGCCGGCGGCGCCGCCCTTGTTCTCGATGACGATGGGCTGCTTGAGGATGTCGTCCATCGCGTCGGCCACGATGCGAACCGTGGTGTCCGGCGCGGTGCCGGCCAGGTAGGGGACGATCCACTTGATCGGGCGGGTGGGATAGTCCTGCGCCTGCGCGCCGGCGGACAGTGCGAGGGTGGCGCCGGCCACCAGGGCGGCCAGGGTACGTCGTTGCATGCGTTGTCTCCTTCAGGTGGGTGGATGTGTCAGTGCACCGCAGCGCCCAGCAGCTCGCGGGCGATGGTGTTGCGCTGGATTTCGCTGGTGCCGGTCAGCACCCGGTACATGCGCAGCAGGCGGAACAGGAATTCCACCCGGCTGCCCTGCACGATGCCTTCGCCGCCATGGACCTGCACCGCGCGGTCGGCGATGCGGAAGGCCGTCTCCGAACAGAACAGCTTGGCCATGGACGCTTCGGCGCGCGCCTCGGCTCCGCTGTCCAGGGTGCGCGCGACGCCCAGCATGAGCGCGCGCGCGGCCGCGAGTTCGGTGGCCATGTCGGCCAGCATGTGCTGCACGGCCTGGAAGGCGCCGATCGGCTGGCCGAACTGGCGCCGCGTGGCCGCGTGGGCCAGCGAGTCGTCCAGCGCGAGCCGTGCCAGTCCCAGCATGGCCGGGCAATGCAGCACCCGGTTGACCGTGATGCGGCCCAGCGCCAGCGCCAGCCCGCGGCCCCGCTCGCCGATCTGGTTGCCCGCCGGGATGCGGCAGCCCTCCAGCACGATGTTGCCGGTGTGGGACTGGCCCGCCATGGTCTTGTAGCCGGCCTCCACCGTGAAGCCCTGGCGTTCGCGCTCGACGAAGAAGGCCGTGGTCTCGCGCACCGCGGGGTCCTCGCTGGTGGAGGCGATGACCACGGCGAAGTCGCAGAAGGGCGAGCCGGAGATGAAGCGCTTCACGCCGTCCAGCACCCAGTCGTCCCCGTCGCGGCGGGCGCGTGTCTGCAAGGCGCCCGCGTCGGAGCCGGCCTCGGGCTCGGTGATGGCAAAGCAGATGGCCTTCTCGGCGCGGGCCACCGGCAGGATGAAGCGCTCCATCTGATGCGGCGTGGCATACCGGGCCAGCGCGCCCACGCGCGGCGGACCGGTCAGTTCGCCCAGCACATGGGCCGCGAAGGGCGATCCGCTGGCGTAGATGGCTTCCTTGATCAGCACGTGGTCCACCAGCGCGAAGCCTGCGCCGCCCAGGGCCTCGGGCAGGGTCACGCCGTAGAAGCCCCTGTCGCGCGAGCGCTTCCACACCCGCTCCAGCAGCGCGCGCGGGGCGCCGCTTTCATGCGTGATGCCGTGCTCGGCGGCCAGTGGCTGCAGCTCGTCGCGGATGAACTCCTGCACGCGGGCGATGAAGTCGGCAGCGCGCTCGGAGCCTTCGAAACAACGCGTCGGGGTCGGCTTGGCGTCCATGACCTTGGCTCCTTCAGTTGACCCGGCGCTCGCGGCCGTGCCAGTAGGGCTCGCGCACCTCCTTGCGCGAGAGCTTGCCGTTGGCGTTCTTGGGCAGGTGCGCCACGAAGTCGATCGAGCGTGGCCGCTTGAAGTCGGCCAGGCGCCCGCGGCAGAACTCCATGATCTCGCCGCTTGCGGCCTGCTGGCCCTCGCGCAGCACCACCACGGCCTTGACGCTTTCTCCCCAGCGCTCGTCGGGCACGCCGACCACGCACACCTCGTACACCGCCGGGTGCTGCGCCAGCACGGATTCCACCTCGCTCGGGTACACGTTGAAGCCACCGGAGACCAGCATCTCCTTCTTGCGATCGACGATGAAGATATAGCCCTCCTCGTCCACGCGGGCGAGGTCGCCGGTGCGCAGCCAGCCGTCCTCCTGCAGCACCTCGCGCGTCTGCGGCTCGGCGCGCCAGTAGCCGGCGAACACGTCCGGGCCGCGCACGCAGATCTCGCCGATGGCGTCGCCCGAGACCGGGCGGCCCTGCTCGTCCAGCACCTGCACGTCCGACTCGCACACCGGGCGGCCGCAGGCCGCCAGCAGCTCGGGACGGCCGCCCTCGATGGCGCGGGCGTGGTCCTCGATGGTCAGCGCGATCACGCCGCCCGTGGTCTCGCCCGCGCCGTAACCCTGCGACAGCACCGGGCCGAAAGCCGCCCAGGCCTCGCGGATGCGCGAGGGCGACATCGGCGCCGCGCCGTAGCTCACCAGGCGCAGGCTGCTCAGGTCGCGGCTGCGCAGGCTGGGCTCGGCCAGCAGCGCGTGGATCATGGCCGGCACGAAGAAGGCCATGGTGACGCGGTGCCGCTCGATGGCCTCCAGCACCTCGGCCGGCTTGAAGCCTTCCAGCAGCAGCAGGGTCGCGCCCTGGTACAGCATGGGCTGCATGAACATGCCGCTGGCGTGCGTGATGGGGCCGCACAGCATCAGCACGTCGCCCGGGCCGGCGTGCATGCGGCCCATGGTCACCTTGCGCAGCGAGGCCATGCGGTTGCCCACGGTCTGCATGGCCGCCTTCAGCTTGCCGGTGGAGCCGGAGGTGTAGTGCAGCACGGCCAGCTCGTCGGGCCGCATCTCGACGCAGACGGGCTCGTCGCTGGCGGATGCGAGCAGCGCCTCGTAGTCCAGCCAGCCCGGGGCCGGCGCGAAGGCGATGCGGTGGCGCAGGCCAGGCGCGGCTTCGGCGGCCTCGTCCACCATCGTGCGGTGCTCGGGCCCGGCGAGGATCGCCGCCGGCTCGGCATTGCCCAGCGCGTCGGCCAGCTCGGTGGGCGCAAGGCGGGCATTCAGCGCCACCTTCACGAGGCCGGCCTTGTACAGCGCGCATTCCAGCTCCACGATCTCGGGCCGGTTCGGCGAGACCACGGCGACGCGGTCGCCCCGCTGCAGGCCCAGGCGGAGCAGCGCCTGCGCCAGGCGGGTCGAGCGCGAGTCCAGCTCGCGATAGCTGATGGCGCGGTCGCGGAAAAGAATGGCCGGGCGCTGCGGCCAGAAGCGTGCGCTTCGCGAGATGTACCTGCCGATGTTCATGGTGGGCTTGCCTCCTGGTTGCACGCAGTCTAGGAAAACCGGCCCCGCCAGCCGATAATCCAGCGCCGTGCGCCGATAACCCACGGTTATCGTTCGAGGCTCGGCAGCGCGTCGCCGGAATTCGTCAAGGAGAGCGTGCCCCATGCGGCTGGACGACATCGACTACTTCCTGGCCGTAGCCCGCCACGGCCAGGTCCGGGCGGCGGCCGCGGCGCTGGGGCTGTCGCAGCCGGCGCTCACCAAGGCCCTGCAGCGGCTGGAAAAGGAGCTGGGCTTCCCGCTCTTCGACCGCAGCGCGCGGGGGATGAGCCTCACGCCGGTGGCCGAGCAGTTCCGCCAGCGCACGCAGGCCCTGCGCGAAAGCCTCGGCGACGCCATCAAGGAGGCCGCCGACCTGCACCTGGGCGCCATGGGCGTGCTGCGCGTGGGCGTGTCGCCCCTGTACGCGGACCGCCTGTTCGTTCCGGCCGCGTTGCAACTGCACCGGCAGCGCCCGGCGGCGCGCATGCGGGTGACCATCAACCTCAACGACGCGCTGCTCGCGGCCCTGCGGCTGGGCGACCTGGACCTGACGCTCAGTGCGCTGCCCCGCACGACGCCGGACGACCTGGAGGCCACGCCGCTGATGCGCGACGACCTGTGCATGGTGGTGCGTGAGCACCACCCCCTGCTGTCGCGCCGGCGCCTGCGCCTGCAGGACCTCGCCCAGGCCGAGTGGCTGCTGCCGGGGCCCGGCGTCGCCGGCCGGCGCAGCGTCGAAGGCCGGCTCGCCGAAGCCGGACTGCCGCCGCCGCGCGTTGCCGTGGAGGTGAGCAACACGGCCGGATCGCTCTCGCGCCTGCTGGTGCACAGCGACCTGGTGTCCCTCATGAGCGCCACCAGCCTCGCCGGGCCGATGGGGGCGGGCCTGGCCCCCCTGCCCATGAGCGATGCGCGCTTCGCGCGTGCCATCGGCGCCCTCACCCGGCGCGGCGCGACCCTGCCGCCGCTCGCGCAACGCTTCCTGGAACTGCTGCGGCAGAACGCCGCGGACGCCGATCAGGCGCGGGCGGACGACGCCAGCCCCAGCCCCAGGTCCACGTCGAGCAGGATCAACACGCCGAACACCGCGAACAGCGCGGCGGCGATGAAACGCATGCGCGACAGCGGCACGTAGCGCGCCAGGCGCTCGCCGAGCAGGACCGCGGGGATGTTGGCCGCCATCATGCCCAGGGTGGTCCCGATCACGACGGCCGCGAGGCTCGCGTACTTCGCGCCGAGGGCCACGGTGGCCAGCTGCGTCTTGTCGCCCATCTCGGCGATGAAGAAGGCCACCAGCGTGGCTGCGAAGGCGCCGGCGCTGCCGCGCGTGCGGCCGGCGTCCTCGTCGAGCGTGTCCGGCACCAGCGCCCAGGCGGCGAAGGCCAGGAAGCCCAGGCCCAGGACCCAGCGCATCACGCCGGCCGAGACCTGGGCCGCGACCCAGTCCCCCACGAAGGCGGCCATGAAGTGGTTGGCCAGGGTGGCCACCAAGATGCCGAGGATGATGGCCGTGTGCCGGCCGCGGTACTTCGCGGCGAGCACGAAGGAGAGCAACTGGGTCTTGTCGCCCATTTCGGCGAGGGTGACCATCGCGAGCGATGCGAGGAAGGCTTCCACTTTTTGAACAACTCCGGGCCAGGACAAGCGCATGACCACGCACCCCTCCTGGCTCCGAAGAAGGCTGCGCGGTCAAAGGTCTTGCCAGGCTGAACCAGCTGCCTGCGCCATGGACGCCGTGGGCGGCCAAGTGTGTTGACGCGAGGCCCTCGCGAAGGTGCGAGGCGACTACTCCCCGATGACGGGCGGCCGCCATCATAGTCGACGGACACGCCGACCGGCCTCGGCCCGGGCGTGGGCCGCTTGATCCAGCGCAAGGCTGCGCCGCCCGCGCTGCGCACAATGGGTCGGCACCCCGGGGGCGGCCACCCGCCGCCCGCGGATCGAAGGAGGCAGCGATGGCCCGCGACCCCGAAGCCGAGTGGAGGATCGACCCCTCGGATTACCCCGCTTCCGGTTCGGCCGCGCAGCGCCTGCGGTTCCTGCTGCGCTACGCGATCCTGGCGCCTTCGAGCCACAACACGCAGCCCTGGCTGTTCCGCTTGGCGGGCGACGAGCTGGAGCTGCTGGCGGACCGCAGGCGGGCGCTGCCCGTGGTCGATCCGCACGACCGCGCCCTGGTCATCTCCTGCGGCGCCGCGCTCGGCCTGCTGCAGGTGGCCATGCGCCGCTTCGGCCATGCGGGGGACATCGAGCTTCTGCCGCCAGGCGACGCCGACCGGCTCGCTCGCGTGCGGCTGGGCCCGCCGCACGCTGCGACCGACACCGACCGGCTTCGCTTCGAGGCCATCGCCGCGCGGCGGACCACTCGCAAGGCCTTCGCGTCCGAACCGCTCCCCGCGGGCCTTGCCGAGGACCTGCACGAGATTGCGCGCCTTCATGGAACGCAGGCCGCCCTGGTGACGGCGCACGAGGACAAGGCCGCCATCGCGGCCCTGGTCGCCCGGGGCGACCGGGCGCAGTTCGCGGACCCCTCGTTCCGGCGCGAACTCGGCGCCTGGGTGCACTCCCGCCGGGCCGCATCACGCGACGGCATCTCGGGCGCGAACTTCGGCATGCCCGACCTCATGTCGGCCCTCGGCGGCCTGGTGGTCCGCACCTTCGACATGGGCGGCGGTGTCGCCGCCAAGGACGAACAGATCGCGACCGCCTCGCCGGCGCTCCTCGTCGTCGCCACCACGCAGGACACCCCGCGCGACTGGCTGGCCGCCGGCGCCTCGCATGCGCAGATGCTCCTGGCCATCACCGCCGCGGGGCTGACCGCCGCCTACCTCAACCAGCCCATCGAGGTTTCCGAGCTTCGCCCCGCCCTGCGGGAAGCAGCCGGCACGGCCGGCGCGCCTCAACTCCTGCTGCGGCTCGGGCGTGGACCCCGCATCCCGCCGGCGGTCCGCCGCCCCGTGGCGGAGGTCCTGTTGGAAGACTGAAGAAGCTGAGAAGCTGTGAACGAATCCGCCACGCCCGCCTCGGCCTCCAGAAAGCGCCCCCTCGGCGTTGCAAATGCTCGCCATAGCCCGAGCTATGGCTGCGCTTCGCGCCTTGATGGGGCACTTTCCGGCGGCCGCTTCGGACGCGCCGAATTCATTCACAGCTTCTGAGCGCGCGAACCGCGACGCGTCACGACAGGCGGGCCTCGGTCACCCGGGCGCGGAAGAAGGGCGCGTAGTCGCTGGTGCCGAAGAAATTGCCGGCCTGCACGTCGAACGGCACACGGAATCCATCGACGCTGCGGAAGTCCGACAGCACGCCGCCGAATGGCTGCACCCGGAAGACCTTGTCCGGGTTGGCGTCGCTCCAGCGCGGAAAGCTCACCCACAGCGGCTTGCCGTCGGGGCCCACGCGGATGTCCACGTCCTGCACCAGGCCGGCGTGCGTGACCGTGGCGCGCGCCGTGTCGCCATCCACGGCCGACCAGCTCACGCCCGGGCGCGGCAGGAGGAACGCAGGGGTCCAGAAGGCCGCCTCGGCGACCAGGCGGCCGAAGGAAGCGCGCAGGTGGTCCGGCCCGCCTTCGACGCGCGCCACCGCGACCAGCCGCCACAGCCAGAAGCGCGTCCACGAGTGGTCGCCGGCCATGCCGTCCGAACCCGAGAAACGCAATGCGCCCCGCCCGCCCTCCACCTCCCAGACGAAGCCATGCGGCGCCGCGAGCACCTGCCGCGCGCGCATGGGCTGCCAGCGGGGCGCGGCTTTCGTGCCCAGGGACAGCTCGCCTTCCATGCGGATGCGCGCCAGGCTGCACAGACGCGCGCCGGGCTCGATGGCGAAGTGGAAGAAGCGCCGCGCCGGCTCCGGCAGCCCGGCGACCTGTTCGGGCGCGAAGCGCTCCGGCAGCGCGAGCGCGGGCCTTTGCATCAGGCGGTCCGCCACGCGCGCCGCGGCCGCCTGGTCCCGGGCCCAGCGGCGGCGCTGCACCCCCGCAGCGGCAAGGAGGCCGAGCGGCAACAGGGCAGCAATGGGTCGGAGGACGGACATCGCGCGGCCAGTTTAAGCAAGGCAGGCAGGTGCCCAGGTCCTGCCTTTGCTCGCCTAGCACAGCGCACCGTCCGGCCACTTCACAGATTGCGTGGAGAACGCTGTGGAAAACCCTCGGGGACCTGCTCGCAGCCCCGCCGTGGCGGGGCGCGCGGTCCATTGCCACTTCCGTGAGCAGGCCGCAGGCGCAGTGAAAAGTTACTGCGCTGCCGTGGCGCGGGAGAGACAGGCCCTATCCTGCGGCCATGTCGAGCCTTCCCCACAGCCCCGCCGCCGAACGCAACAAGGACCCGATCCTCGCGCAACTGCGCGCCATCCTGGGCCCGCGCGGCACGGCCCTCGAGATCGCCTCCGGGACCGGGCAGCACGTGACGTGCTTCGCCGCGGGCCTGCCCGGCTGGACCTGGCAGCCCACCGATGCCGACGCGCAGATGCTGCCCGTCATCGACGCACGCGCCGCGGGTTCCGGCAACGTGCTGCCGGCTCAACAGCTGGACGTGGCCTCACTCCCCTGGCCGCACCTCGCCGGGCCGTTCGACCTCATCTTCTGCGCCAACATGCTGCACATCGCGCCCTGGGCGGCCTGCCGCGGCCTCATGGCGGGGGCGGCGCAGCACCTCGGGCCGGGCGGGCTGCTGATCACCTACGGCCCGTACTTCGAGCAGGACGTGCCGACCGCGGCGAGCAACATCGCATTCGACGAGAGCCTGCGGGCGCGCGATGCGTCGTGGGGCATCCGGGCGCTGCCCGACGTTGCGGCCCAGGCGCACGAAGCAGGCCTGCGCCTGGCGCAGCGCCACGCCATGCCCGCCAACAACCTGCTGCTGGTGTTCGCGTCGGGACCGCCGGCCAAGCCAATGCTGATCTAATGCGTCTCCAGCAAGGGGAGCGAGCGGCGTTCGCCCGGACCATGAACCTGTTGTCGAGACCGATGTCCACGCGCGTGCGGCTGCTGCTGCTCGTGCTGGCCGTGTGGCTGCCTGCGGCCGCTGGCGTGGGCCTGCTCGCGCGGGCCACCTACCTCAAGGAGGAGGCCGCCGCCCTGCGGTCGCTGCAGGACCTCGCGCAACGCGTGAACGCCAGCATCGGCGCCGTCCTCGACCAGCAGTTCACCCTCGCCCAGGCCCTCGCCAACTCCGAGGCCCTGCGCGCGCGGGACCTCGGGCGCTTCGAGCGCGAGGCCGCGGCGGCCACCGTGCCCAAGGAGCGCTGGGTGGTGCTCATCGAGAAGGACCGGCAGGTCTACAACTCGCTGTTCCCGTCGGCGCGGGGCACCGCGCGCGCGCCGGAGTCACCCTTCCTGGAGTCCGGCGGACGCCAGGTCGCCTTCGCGCAGCGCGGGCCGGTGACCGGTGCGCCGGTGGTCGGCACCTTCGTGCCGGAGCGCACGCAGCCGGTGCGCTACAACGTGGTCGTTGCCACCGCGACGGAGGCGATGCAGTCGGTCGTCGAGGCGCAGGACTATCCGCTGGCCAGCATCGTGTCCGTGATCAACGACAACCACCTGATCATGGCGCGCAGCCGCGACCCCGGGAAATGGGTCGGCACGAGCGCCAGCACCACCATGATCGAACGCATCCGCGCGGACGACACCGGCTTCACGAGGTCCGTGACCCTGGACGGCAGCGCGGTCATCAGCCACGTCTCTGCGCCCAACGCCTACGGCTGGCGCACCGTGGTGTCGCTGCCCAGCGAGGCCCTCGCGGCGGCCGCGCGGTCCCTCACGCTGCAGGCGCTCGGCCTGACCACGCTGCTGCTCACCTTCGGCCTGTTCGTCGCCCTCTCGTTCGCGCGGCCGATCAGCGACTCCGTGCTGGCGCTGCGCGCCTGGGCGCGCGAGCTGGCGCGCAACCGGCCGGTGCCCGCCATGGGCCTGCCGCTGGCCGAGGCCAACGAGGTGGGGCAGGTGCTGCGCGAGTCGTCCGCGCAGGTGCGGCAGTTCAACGCGGCCCTGGAGACGCGCGTACAGGAGGCCGTGGCCAAGGCCCGCCAGTCGCAGGCGCAGCTCGTGGAGTCGCAGAAGCGCGAAGCCATCGGGCGGCTCACCAGCGGCCTGGCGCACGACTTCAACAACCTGCTGCAGACCATCTCCATGGGCGTGGAGCTGGCCATGCGCACGGCCGGGCCGGGGCCGCACGAACGCGCGCTGCAAAGCTCGCGCGACGCTGCCCTGCGGGCCGCCGACCTGGTGCGGCAGATCCAGACCTTCGGGCGCTCCGTCGGGACCGATCCGCAGCCGGTGGACCTGGCCGATTTCGTCCTGCGCAGCACCAGCATCATCCGCAACGCCCTGGGCCGCGGCATCGAGCTGGACATCGCGCTGGAGCCCGGCCTGCCTGCGGCCCTGGCCGACCCGGCGCAGCTCGAACTCGCCGTGCTGAATCTCATCTTCAATGCACGCGACGCCCTCCCGGACGGCGGCCGCGCCGTGCTGGTGGGCCGCCGCGCCACGCCCGAGGACCTGCAGGCGCTGCCCGCAGGCGATTACGTCGCCGTGGAGGTGGTGGACAACGGCGTGGGCATCCGTGCCGACGCGCTCGCGCGGGTGCTCGAGCCGTACTTCACCACCAAGCCGGTCGGCGTAGGCACCGGGCTCGGACTGGCGCAGGTCCATGCCTTCGCCCTGCAGTCCAACGGAGACGTGCGCATCCACAGCATCGAGGGCGAGGGCACGCGCGTGACCGTGCTGCTGCCCGTGGCCACCGTCCGGCCCGAGTCGCAGCGGCCCGCCGCCGCGGTTGTGGACGGACCGCTCACGCCGCTTCGCATCCTGGTCGTGGAGGACGATCCGCTCGTGGCCTCCGTGGTGGCGCCCGTGCTCGAAGGCGACGGCCATGCACTGGAACTGCTCTCCTCGGCCGATGCGGCACTGGAGCGCCTTGCCGCTGGCGCCGACTACGACGTGCTCTTCACCGACGTGGTCATGCCGGGCACCCTGAACGGCCTGGACCTGGCGCGCTGGGTGCACGAGCACCGGCCAGGCATCGGCGTGCTGGTGGCCACCGGCTACACGCCGCACGACCCCGGCAAGGGCGCGCCCGTGCTGCGCAAGCCCTACCGCATCGCCGAGCTGCGCCAGGCCCTCGTGACAGTGGCCCGCGCGCGGGCATAGGCGCAAATCCCAGCCGACGCCGTCCTACGGCCCGCGCGGCAGCACCCCGCGATGATGGCCGGCCATGAAGATCGCCACCTTCAACGTCAACGGCATCAAGACCCGCCTGCCCAACCTGCTGGAATGGCTGGCACGCGAGCAGCCCGACGTGGCCTGCCTGCAGGAACTCAAGGCCCTCGACGCGGCGTTCCCGGTGGACGAGCTGCGCGAGGCCGGCTGGCGCTCGCTCTGGAAGGGGCAGCGCTCCTGGAACGGCGTGGCCATCCTCAGCCGGGGCGGTGAGCCGCTGGAGATCCGCCGCGAGCTGCCGGGCGATGCGGCCGACGAGCAAAGCCGCTACCTCGAAGCGGCGGTGGACGGCGTCGTGGTGGCCTGCCTGTACCTGCCCAACGGCAACCCGCAGCCCGGGCCGAAGTTCGACTACAAGCTCGCGTGGTTCGAACGCCTGATTGCGCACGCCAGGACGCTGGTGGAGAGCGAGCACCCGGTGGTGCTGGCCGGCGACTTCAACGTCGTGCCCACCGACTTCGACATCTACAACCCGCGCTCCTGGAAGAAGGACGCGCTGCTGCAACCTCAAAGCCGCGAGGCCTATGCGCGGCTGCTCGCGCAGGGCTGGACCGACGCGCTGCGGCAGCTGCATCCCGACGAGGCGGTGTTCACCTTCTGGGACTACTTCCGACAGCACTGGCAGCGCAACGCCGGCCTGCGCATCGACCACCTGCTGCTGAACCGCCGCCTGGCACCCGCCTTGCGGGAGGCAGGCGTGGACACCTGGGTGCGCGGCAAGGAGCGTGCGAGCGACCATGCGCCGACCTGGGTGCGGCTGGAGCCGGCCGCGATCCGGGCCTGAAAAACGCCGAAACTCAGCGCGCCTTGCGGGCCTTCTTCCGCTGAGGCGCCTTCGCGGCCGGCGGCGCGCCCAGGCCGTGGGCCTGGTGCCATTCGGCCAGGGAGAAGTCCGGGTAGGCCTCGAAGCGCGGGTCGGCGGCGTGGCCTTCGGCCGCCACCCAGGACGCCTTCGAGCCCAGCATGATGTGCACGTTCCCCGGGGGCACCGGCAGCGGCGTGTCGATCGCGCCCGCGTGCGGGTGCACGAGTTCGGGCCAGCGCGGGTCCCATAGCCAGAGGGCGCTGCCGCAGTTCGAACAGAAGTAGCGGCGCGCTTCGCTCACCTCCCCGCTTTCGAGCCGCGCCTGGTAGATGCGCAGGAAGCGCTTGCCGCGGACTTTCATGCTGTGCGTGGCGGCACCGAGATTGATGGCATAGCCGCCCGCACCGGCCGTCTTGCGGCAGATGGAGCAGTAGCAGCGCATGAAGGGCACCGGCTCGGTCGCCTCGACGCTGAAGCCGACCTTGCCGCAGTGGCACGAGCCTTCCAGGTGCATGGGATCAGGCGAGCGCTCGCGCCGCGCAGGCACCGACGTTGTCAGTCGTCATCGTCATCAGGGGGATCGTCAGGCGGCTCGGGAGCGGGTGCGGGTGCGGGTGCGGGTGCCGGTGCGGGTGCCGGTGCGGGCGCCGGTGCAGGTGCAGGTGCAGGTGCAGGTGCAGGTGCAGGTGCAGGTGCAGGTGCAGGTGCGGGCGCAGGTGCAGGCGCAGGCGCAGGCGCAGGTGCCGGTGCCGGTGCCGGTGCGGGCGCAGGCGCAGGCGCAGGTGCCGGTGCCGGTGCCGGTGCCGGTGCCGGTGCCGGTGCGGGCGCAGGCGCGGGTGCCGGGGCAGGCGGCGGCGGCGGCGGCGGTGGCGGCGGCGGCGGCGGCGGC
>NZ_SMLL01000003.1 GCF_004681965.1 Ramlibacter rhizophilus
CCTTTTCTTTGCCTCCTTTCTTTTGGCGAAGCAAAAGAAAGGAGGTCGGCCGCCGGGCCGAGACCCGGCAAGCCACGAACGCAGCAACACGCCGCCAAAGCCAAAGCCCTAGCGCCGCGCCTTCCCGAACAACACCCCCTGCGCCCCGATCCCCACCACAGCCCACCCGATCATCAACAACACCAGGTTCACAGACCCCTCGTGCGGCACCAGCCCCACCAGGTAACCCCCCAGCGCGCCGAAGAGCTGTTGCATGAGCCCCGTCACCGCTGCCGCCGACCCCGCCAGCGCCGGCAGCAATCCGACGGTGCCCACCAGCGCCGGCGGGACCAGGAGGCCGTGGCCCACGCCCAGCACCATCAGCGGCAGTGCCAGCGCCCAAGGCGAGCGCCAGCCGGCGATGCCGACGGCCAGCGTGAGCAGCAGGCCCAGCAGGGCCAGCGCCTGGCCCGCGTTCATGAGGCGGCGGTCGCCGAGCCGGCTCACCAGGCGGGTGGTGAGCCAGTTGCCCAGCATGTAGGCGATGGGGATGGACATCAGGTACCAGCCGATCTCCTTCGGGCCCACGCCGTAGCCGCCCAGGACGATGGGGGCGCCGGCCAGGAAGGTGTAGAAGGTGGCGGTGGACCCCGCGAGGATGGCCACGTAGGCCAGGAAGGCCGGCACGCGCGCCAGCCGCGCGTAGCCCGCGACGCTGTCGCGCCAGCTGCCGCGGTCCTCGCCGGCGGGGCGCCGGGCGGGGGAGGGCAGGCCCTTCCAGGCCGCGAACAGCAGGGCCAGGCCCAGCATCGCCATGAACCAGAAATTCGCGGCCCAGCCCACATGCACGTGCAGCTGGCCGCCCAGCAGCGTGGCCGCCGGCGGGCACAGGCCCATGGTCATGCCGATGAAGGCCGTGGTGCGCGTTCGCTCGTGCGCGTCGAAGAGGTCCTGCACCAGTGCCCGGCCCACCACCATGCAGGCCGCCGCCCCGGCGCCCTGAAGGCCGCGGGCGGCGATCAGCCAGGCGATGGTCGGCGCCATCGTTGCCAGCACGGAGGCGACGATGGCCACGACCAGGCCCGCCATCAGCACGGGCTTGCGGCCCAGGCGGTCGGAGAGCGCGCCGTACACCAGCTGCATCACGCCATAGGCGATCACGTACACGCTGAAGGTCAGTTGCACGCTGGCCTGGCTGGCGGCGAACAGGCGCGGCCAGTCCTGCATGGAGGGCAGGCAGATGGTCATGGCCACCAGCCCGAACGCGAACTGGGCGATCAGGTTGACGGTCAGCCAGGGGGAGTGCCGCCGGACGGCGACGCAGTCTTGATTCATGTGGATGGCGCAGGCTCGCACGGTGCAGCCGCGGATGGCGAGCCCACCGGGCGCGCATGCCCGGGCCGTGCGGTCCGGCGAGTGTAGCCAGCGCGCTCAGGGCGCCTGGTAACCCTCCGCGCGCAGCTGCAGCTCCAGCCCGCGCGGGTCGCGGTCGAAGAGCAGGGCGGCGCGGCGACTGGAGCCGGGGGGCAGGAGATCGAGGCGCGCGACGCTGCGCTGCACCGGCTCGCCGCCCTCGCGCAGCGTGCCCGAGATCTGCAGGTCGGCCGCCGCCTGCCGGCCGGCGTTGCGCACCTGCAGCTCCACCAGCCAGTCGCCGCCCTGTGGACGGATACCGCGCACCTCCAGCACGGGTGCGGCCGGTCCGTCCTCTCCGTGCAGCGCGTGCCAGCCCAGCACCGAGGCGCTGCCCGCCACCAGCACGGCGGCCACCGCCGCGGCGATCCATTCGGCCAGGGGGTTGTCCTCGGTCTGCCTGGCTTGCCTGCCTTCGCTGCCTTCGTGTGCCATGGAGGGTCCTAGAGAATGAGCCGCGCGGCGGCCGCGCCGATGGCGGCCGGGAATCCCAGCACCGCGACGGCCTTGAGCGCCGGCACCAGGCCGCTTCCTTCCAGGCTTCCGAACATCCACAGCATGAAGGCGCTCAGCAGCAGCGCGAGGGCGTAGCCGACCACGGTGAATCGCAGGAAAAGCGGCCAGCCGCTCTCGTGCGCGGCAACGGCCGGCTGGCCGCGGAAGGCCACGCCGTAGACGAAGGCGTGCATCAGCGCCAGCGACACCGCCATGAGCAGCAGCGCCTGCCCCGCGCCGATGCGCAGCGCGATCAGCAGCATCTCCTGCGTGGGCGCGAGGTTGAAGGACAGGAACAGCGCGCCGACGGCCATGATGAAGACCTCGCTGGCCCAGTGCTCCTCGCCCGAAGGCTGCGCGTCCCGAGGCCCGCGCTCGCCCAGTTGCGACTGCGCCAGCAGCGCGCCGATGCTCCCCGGAACGGCCTGCAGGGTGACCTTGCCCACCGCCTCGCGCAGCGAGCCCTCAGGGGTCAGCACGCCGATGAGCCCGAGCGCCGCCGCCGAGGCGGTGAAGCCCACGCCATAGGCGACCAGCGCATCGACCACGTCGCCGCGCCAGCTGAAGGTGTCCTCGAAGCCCACGTGCCAGGAGAGCACCACCAGAAAGGGGAAGAACAGGACCAGCAGCGTGACGAGCTTCCAGGCTGGCAGGTGGACGCCCAGCTCCCACATCTCCATGGTCATGAACAGGGGCAGTCCGAAGATCAGCGCCCCGGCGTAGGCCCGCGCGAGGCCCTTGCCGAACTCGCGGTTCGAAACGGCGGGCGCTGGGGCGGCATGCATGGCCCAAGCATAGGCAGCAGGCCCAGCCGCGCCGTCTCATGTTGTCCGACTTACCTGCTGTTGCACGGCCGAGCTCCTGCGCCGCGGAGCACCGCCACGAACCACGGGGGCTTGGCTTTCCGCTCTAATGGCCCTCTCGTGCGGCGCGGCGCCGCGCGTTCTTTCCCGCATCGCCCATGAACACCCCCCGGCTCTCGCACCCCAAGGAAAAGATCAAGTTCGTCCTGCTCGAAGGCATCCATCCCTCGGCCATCGACACGCTCGACCAGGCGGGCTACGCGCGCGTGGTCACCGCCCCCAAGGCTCTGGCCGGCGACGAGCTGGCCGAGGTGCTGAAGGACGCCCATTTCCTGGGCATCCGCTCGCGCACGCAGCTCACCGCCGAGGTGCTGGCCCAGGCGCCCAGGCTCACCGCCATCGGCGCCTTCTGCATCGGCACCAACCAGATCGACCTGCGCGCGGCCATGCTGCGCGGCATCCCCGTCTTCAACGCGCCCTTCTCCAATACGCGCAGCGTGGCCGAGCTGGTGCTGGCCGAGGTCGTGATGCTGATGCGCGGCATCCCGCACAAGAACGCGGTGCTGCACCAGGGCGGCTGGGTCAAGAGCGCCGCCGGCTCCCACGAGGTGCGCGGCAAGACGCTGGGCATCGTGGGCTACGGCCACATCGGCACGCAGATCGGCGTGCTGGCCGAGCACCTGGGCATGCAGGTCGTGTTCGTGGACATCGAGGCCAAGCTGCCGCTGGGCAATGCGCGGCAGCTCTCGTCGCTGGACGCGGTGCTGCAGGCCGCCGACGTGGTGAGCCTGCACGTGCCCGAGACGCCCGAGACGCAGAACATGATCGCGGCGCCGCAGCTCGCGCGGATGAAGCCTGGCAGCCATCTGATCAACGCCTCGCGCGGCACCGTGGTGGACATCGACGCCCTCACCGACGCGCTGGAGCGCAAGCACCTGGCCGGCGCGGCCATCGACGTGTTCCCGGTCGAGCCGCAGGGCAACGACGCGCGCTTCGACTCGCCGCTGGTCAAGTTCGACAACGTGCTGCTCACGCCCCACATCGGCGGCTCCACCGCCGAGGCGCAGGAGAACATCGGGCGCGAGGTGGCCGCCAAGCTGGTGCGCTATTCGGACAACGGCTCCACCGTCACGGCGGTGAACTTCCCCGAGGTGTCGCTGCCCGGCCATGCCGGGCGCTCGCGCCTGCTGCACATCCACCGGAACGTGCCGGGCATGATGGCCCGCGTCAACGAGCGCTTTTCGGATGCCGGCATCAACATCGCCGCGCAGTACCTGCGCACCAACGACGACGTGGGCTACGTGGTGATCGACGTGGACTCCGACGCCAGCGAGGCGGCGCTCGATTCGCTCTGCGGCATCCCGGGCACCATCCGCTGCCGCGTCCTGTACTGAGACGCTGCGAACGAATCGGCAGCTCGAGCTTTGCTCAGGCCGTCCGCAGCGCCCCCGCCCCCGCGCGCGGCAGCTGCAAGGACACGGCCGCCGCGCCCAGCAGCAGCACGCCGGCCGAACCGAAGGCGATCCAGTGCGTGCCATAGGCCTCGTAAGCCCAGCCGCCCAGCCAGGCGCTCACCATGCCGCCGAGCTGGTGGCTGAGGTAGGTGAGGCCGTACAGAACGCCCACCAGGCGCACGCCGTAGACGTCGGCGAGGATGGCCGAGGACAGCGCGATGCTGCCGGCCCAGACGATGCCGCCGATGCTCGCGGCGGTGTACAGCTCCCAGTGCGTGCCCACGGCCACCAGCACGAAGAAGCCGATGCCGCGCACGCCATAGATGGCAGCCAGCAGCTGCCGCTTGGGCATGCGGTCCGACAGGCGGCCCAGCACCAGCGTGCCGAAGATCGCCACCAGGCCGATCAGGCCGATGCCCAGCGAGCTGGAATGCGCGTCGAAACCGTGGTCCATCAGCATGGGCACGCCGTGCGTGCCCAGCAGGTTCATGCTGAAGCCGCAGGCGAACAGGCCCAGGGCGATGTTCCAGAACGGCACCGTCGCGATGGCGTGGCGCAGCCCCGGGGCGGGCTGCGAGGACGGCGCCGTCGCCGGCCGCGTGGCGATGTCCTCGGGCCGCAGGTCGGTGTGCTCCGGAGCCTGGTCGCGCACCACCAGCCAGGCCGCCGGCAGGGCGAAGGCCGTGAGCGCGGCCGCGAAGCCGATCATGGCGATGCGCCAGCCATAGGCCTCGATGGCGGCCGCCAGCACCGGCGTCATCACGGCCATGCCGGCCATGGATCCGGTGGACAGGAAGAACAGCGCCATGCCGCGCTGGCGCGTGAACCAGCGGCTGATCACCGGGGTCATGGCCACCGGGCTGGTGAAGGCCAGGCCCACGGACATCAGCACGCCGAAGGACCACAGGAAGCCCTGCGCACTGGAGGTGTTCACCGCCCAGGCCACGGAGACGGCGACGATCGCCACGCCGAGCGTGAGCACGGTGGCCGTGCCCCAGCGGCCGACCAGCCATCCGGCCAGCGGCATGCCCAGGCCGTACACGATCATGCCCACCGCCACGATCCCCGCCAGCACGCTGCGGCTGAAGCCGAGGTCTTCGGTGATGGGGAGGAAGAAGGGGCCGATGCCCAGGCGCATGCCCACGGCCAGCAAGGTCAGCAGGCTGCCCACCGCCACGATGTTCCAGCCGTGGTACCAGCGCGGCGCGCGCGCGGTGGGGGAGGGCAGGGGCCGGGTCACGGGGTACTCCTTGGGATCAGCGGGGGACTATAGCGGCAGGGGCTCACCCTGGCCCGGCTCACCTATGCTGCGCCAACGACCTCGACAGGAGCTGCGATGCCTTCGACACTTCACGGCGAACCCTCGGCCGGACCGCCCACCCCGTCCCCGGGCCGGCAGGCGCTGGCCCTGGCCATCGCGCTGGGCGTGTGCTTCACCGCCGCGGGCCTGGGGGCCATCGCCTCGGCGGGAGCGCCTGCGTTCTACGCCCAGCTTCAGCGCCCCGCCTGGGCGCCGCCAGCCGGCCTGTTCGGGCCGGTGTGGACGGTGCTGTATGCGTTGATGGCCGTGTCCGCCTGGCTGGTCTGGCGCACGCAGGGCGTGGCCATGCGCACCGCGCTGGCCTTCTTCGCCGCCCAGCTCGTGGCCAACGCGGCCTGGAGCTGGCTCTTCTTCGCCTGGCGCCTGGGGGCGTTCGCCTTCGCGGACGTGCTGCTGCTGTGGCTGCTGCTGGCCGCCACCATCGTTCGCTTCTGGCGCCTGCACCGCGGGGCGGCCGTGCTGCTGCTGCCCTACCTGGCCTGGGTCACTTACGCGGCGGCCCTGACCTGGAGCGTCTGGCAACGCAATCCGGGGCTGCTCGGCTGACTCTGCCGGAGGGCGCTGGCACAGCCCTTGCGAGACGGGACGCACCGAAGTCCCCGTCCGGCTCGCCATGCATGTCCTAGTCGTCTACTGCCACCCGGTGGAGACCAGCTTCCACGCCGCCCTGCACCGCGAGGTTCTGCGGCAGCTTCGGTCGGCCGGCCACACCGTGGACGACTGCGACCTGTATGCCGAAGGCTTCGATCCCGTCATGTCGCGCGAGGAACGCCTGGGCTACCACGACGTGCCAGCCAACCAGGCGGCGCTGGGTTTCTACGTGGACCGCTTGCGCCGGGCCGAGGCCATCGTGTTCTGTTTTCCGACCTGGTGCTTCGGCCTGCCGGCGATGCTCAAGGGCTTCTTCGACCGGCTGCTCATGCCCGGGGTGGCCTTCGACATCAGCGACCCCGCGAACGTGAAGCCCCTGCTCACGAACATCCGCCGCATCGGCGCCGTGGTCACCTACGGCCGCCCGCGCTGGATGGCCTGGTACATGGGCGATCCGCCGCGCAAGATGGTCACGCGCTACCTGCGGCGCCTCACCGGCAACCGCGCCCGCGTGGACTACCACGCCTATTACCACATGAACGTCGCGACGCCGCCGCGCCTCGCGCGCTTCATGGCCCGGGTGGGCCAGGCGATGGCCCGCTTCGCCTGAATTTCCTTTCCGTCCGAAAAGACCTCACACCATGATGCATGGCTACATCCCTGCCGAACGCTTCCTGCCCTACCTGAGCTGGACCGACATCGACCAGCTGCCCGACCGCGAGAACACCGTCATCGTGCTGCCGGTCGGCGCCATCGAGCAGCACGGTCCGCACCTGCCCTGCGCGGTGGACAGCGTCATCTCGGCCGGCGTGCTCGGCAAGGCACTGGAGCGCCTGCCCGCCGCGGTGCGCGCCTTCGGCCTGGCGCCCATCACCTACGGCAAGTCCGACGAGCACCTGCACTTTCCCGGCACCATGACGCTCACCGGCCCCACGCTGCTCGCCGTGGTGCAGGAGATCGGCGAGTCGGTTTACCGCGCGGGCTTTCGCAAGCTGCTGCTGGCCAACGGCCACGGCGGCCAGCCGCAGGTGCTGGAGATGGCCGCGCGCGAGCTGCGCCTGCGCCATGGCGACTACGTGGTGGTGCCGCACCATGTCTCGCGCCTGCCCAATTCCTCGGGCAAGTACATCCACGACCAGGAGCGCAAGCTCGCCATGCACGCCGGCCATTCGGAAACCGCGCTGATGCTGGCCTTGGCGCCGCAGACGGTGCACATGGACCGCGCCGCGCCCAACTTCCCGCCGCCTTTCCCCTCGAAGATGCTGTCCGCCGACGGCCGCCCCGCCTGCGCCTGGACCGCGCGCGACTTCGGCCCGAGCGGCGTCATCGGCGACCCCTGCGGCGCCACGCGCGAGCAGGGCCTGGACATCCTGGACACGCTCAGCGCGAGCTGGGTGCAGGCCATCACCGAATTGTTCGAGATGCGCTGGGTGGTGCGCGAGGCGCCGTCCTGGGGCCATGTGCACCAGCACGGACACATCGAGTCAGCGCGCTCGTGATTCCCCCTCCCCCTTTGGGGGACGGCAGGGGTGGGGGCCGCGCGCGCCGGCCATGTGGCTCGAACGCGTGGCCCCCATCCCGGCCTTCCCCCAGCGGGGAAAGGAGGAACTCCCCCTGGTCATGGCCCGCAATTTGCAATTGCGCTCTCACCCGACCCACTCCCCACCCGACCCCATGACCCTCCACCGCACCCGCCTGCTCGCCACCCTCCTCGCCGGCCTCGCGACCGCCGCCGGCGCCTCGGCCCAGGAAAAGCTCACCTACTTGACCAACTGGTATGCCCAGGCCGAGCACGGCGGCTTCTACCAGGCGGTGGCCACGGGCCTGTACAAGAAGGCCGGGCTGGACGTGACCATCAAGATGGGCGGGCCGCAGGTCAACATCCTGCAGCTCATGGCCGCCGGCCAGGCCGACTGCATCATGGGCTCCAGCGACATGCAGATGATGGTGGCGCGCGCCGGCGGCCTGCCGGTGGTCACCGTGGCGGCCATCTTCCAGAAGGACCCGCAGGTCTTCATCGCGCACGAGCAGGTCAAGTCCTTCGAGGACATGAAGGACAAGACCATCCTCATCGCACCCTCGGCGCAGCGCGGCTACTGGCTGTGGCTGAAGAAGAAGTACGGCTTCCAGGACTCGCAGACGCGGCCCTACACCTTCAACATCCAGCCCTTCGTCGCCGACAAGAACACGGTGCAGCAGGGCTACCTGAGCTCCGAACCCTTCGCGGTGCAGAAGGCCGGGGTGAAGGCCAACACCTTCCTCTTCGCCGACCACGGCTGGACCTCCTACGCCACCACCATCTCCTGCATGGAGGACACGCTGAAGAACCGGCCCAAGGTGGTGGACGCCTTCGTGAAGGCCACCATGGAAGGCTGGAAGAGCTTCCTGGCCGACCCGGCACCCGGCGCCGCGCTGATCAAGAAGGACAACCCCAACATGAGCGACGAACAGATCGCCTACAGCGTGGGCAAGCTCAAGGAAATGGGCATCGTCACTTCGGGCGAGGCCAAGGCGCAGGGCATCGGCACCATGGACGTGGCGCGCGTGCGCCAGAACCATGCCTTCCTGGTCGAGAACAAGCTGATCGAAGCCGGCAAGCTGAAGGTGGAAGACGCCGTCAAGCTGGACTTCATCAAGACCACGAAGGTGCTGCCTTGATGCGCGAACCCCTCGCCGCGCTGGCCCCGGCCGCCGCGGCCGTCGAGGTGCTCTCGGCGCACAAGACCTACCCCGGCGGCACGGTCGCCCTGCAGCCGGTGGACCTCACCGTGCAGGAAGGCGAGTTCGTCACGCTGCTCGGGCCTTCGGGCTGCGGCAAGAGCACGCTGCTCAAGATGATGGCCGGGCTGCTGGAACCCAGCGACGGTCGCCTGCTCCTGTGGCGCAAGCCCGTGGACCGCCTGCACGAGGCCGACAAGCGCATGGCCTTCGTCTACCAGGCGCCGACGCTCATGCCCTGGGCCGACGTGGCCACCAACGTGCGCCTGCCGCTGGACCTGGCCGGCGTGCCGCGGGCCGAAGCCGAGGCGCGGGTGCTCGACGCGCTGGCGCTGGTGGGCCTGAAGAAGTTCGCGCGCGCCTTGCCGCGCGCGCTCTCGGGCGGCATGCAGATGCGCGTGTCCATCGCGCGCAGCCTGGTCGTGCAGCCGCACCTGCTGCTGATGGACGAGCCCTTCGGCGCGCTGGACGAGATCACCCGCCACAAGCTCGACGCCGACCTGCTGGCCTTGTGGCGCGAGAAGAAGCTCACCGTCATCTTCGTGACCCACTCCATCCACGAGGCGGTGTTCCTCAGCACCCGCGTGATCATGATGGCCGCCCGGCCGGGCCGCATCGTGGAGGAGGTGGTGATCGACGAGCCCTACCCGCGCACGCCGGACTTCATGGTCACGCCGCGCTTTTCCGGGTACGCGCGCCACCTGCAGGACAGCCTGCTGCGCGCGAGCCGCGAGAACGAGGAGGACATGGAATGAACACCGCATCCGCATCCCGCCGGCGCCACGACAAGGTGCTCTACCCCCTGCTCGTGGCCCTGGTGCTGCTGGGCCTGTGGCAGGGCGCGGTCACCGGCTTCCAGCTGCCTGCCTACCTCGTGCCCTCGCCCATCCTCATGCTGCAGACGCTGGTCACCGACTGGCAGATGCTGGGCGGCGCGCTGCTCTTCACGCTCAAGATCACGCTGCTGTCCTTCGCGGTGGCCATCGTCGCGGGCGTGCTGGTCTCGTTCCTCTTCGTGCAGAGCCGCGCGATCGAGACGGCGCTCTTTCCCTATGCCGTGCTGCTGCAGGTCACGCCCATCGTGGCCGTGGCGCCGCTGATCATCATCTGGGTCAAGGACCCCACGGCTTCGCTGGTGCTGTGCGCCGCCCTGGTGGCGCTCTTTCCCATCATCAGCAACACCACGCTGGGCCTGCGCAGCATCGACCCCGACCTGCAAAGCTACTTCGCGATGAACCGCGCCAGCCGCGGGCAGATGCTGCTGCGCCTGCGCATCCCCAGCGCGCTGCCGTATTTCTTCGGCGGATTGCGCATCTCCAGCGGCCTGGCCCTCATCGGCGCCGTGGTGGCGGAGTTCGTCGCCGGCACCGGTGGCAACAACACGGGGTTGGCCTACCAGATCCTCTTCGCCGGCTACCAGCTCAACATCCCGCGCATGTTCGCGGCGCTGCTGCTGATCTCGCTGACCGGCGTCGCACTCTTCGTGCTCATGGCCTGGCTGTCCAAGTTGGCGCTCGGCTCCTGGCACGCGAGCGAACTGTCGCGCGACTGATGCGCATTTCTCCTCCCCCATTGGGAGGAGGCAGGGAGGGGAGGCTGCGCGCCCTCGCCGCCCCCCACCCCGACCCTCCCCCAGGGGGGGAGGGAGGCTCACTCCGTCCCATCGAACCATGAACGCACCCCTGAACCCCATCGAACACCTGCAGATCGAGGTGCCCGACATCGACTGGGTGAGCGACCCCCAGCGCATCGCCCGGCTCTCGCAAGACTTCTCCTGGTTCAGCCCCGTGCTCACGCGGCAGCTCGCCGGCAAGATGGCCGAAGCCGTGGCGCGCCCGCGCAGCGTGGAGGAAATCCGTGCCCTGGTGGCCGCCTGCGCGCGGCTGCGCGTTCCGATCACGATCCGCGGCGCCGGCACCGGCAACTATGGGCAGTGCGTGCCGCTGCAGGGCGGCGTGGTGCTGGACCTCTCCGGCTTCAACCAGTTCCTGTGGGCCCGCGGCGGCGCGGCGCGCGCGCAGGCCGGCATCCGCCTCGCGGACTTCGAGAAGCAGGCCCGCGCTTCGGCCGGGCTGGAACTGCGCTGCATGCCGTCCACCTTCCGCAGCGCCACGCTGGGCGGCCTCTTCGGTGGTGGCTTCGGCGGCGTGGGCTCCATCAACTACGGGCCGCTGGCCGCGCGCGGCAACGTGCTGGGCATCAAGGTCATGACCGTCGAGGAGTCGCCGCAGATCGTGGAGCTGCGCGGGCCCGAGGCCCTGGCCCTGCACCACCTCTGGGGCACCAATGGGCTGGTGCTGGAGATCGAACTGGCCATGGCGCCGGCCCTGGACTGGCAGGAGCACCTGGTGGTCTTCGAGGCCTTCGGCGATGCGCTGGAGTTCGGCCAGGCGGTCGCGGCGGCGCCCGGCATCGTCAAGCGCGAGGTCGGCCTGCTGGCCGACCCCATTCCCGGCTACCTCACGGCCTGGTCCGCGCACCTGCCGGCCGGCTCCCATGCCCTGGTGCTGGCCATCGCGCCGGCCGGCGAAGCCGCCATGCGCGAGCTGGCTGCCGCCTGGCGGGGAGAGGTGAGCTACGCCAAGAGCGCGGCGGAAGTCGCCCAGGGCGGCCGCACCCTGCTGGAGACCACCTGGAACCACACCACGCAGCTGGCCCTGCGGGTGCGCAAGGACATCACCTACCTGCAAAGCGCCTTCACGCCCGGCCAGCACCTGGCGCAGGTGCGCAAGCTCCACGCGCTGCTGCATCCGGAGGTGCAGATGCATGCGGAGTTCATCCGCACGCTGGACGGGCAGCTGACCTGCACCGCGCTGCAGATCGTGGAGTTCACGACCGAGGAGCGGCTGCAGGAAATCATGCGCATCCACCGCGAGCACGGCGTGCGCATCAACGACCCGCATGTCTTCATCGTGGAGGACGGCAAGGCCGGCGGCGGGCTCGACCCGGCGGTGGTGGCGGCCAAGCGTCGCTTCGATCCGCTGAATTTGCTGAACCCGGGGAAGGTGCGGGCGTGGCGGGAGGGGGTGCCGGAATGAGGGCGGCTTGTACGCGCTGGGCTTCGACAGGCTCAGCCCGAACGGTGGGGGGGAGCGTCGCCGGTGTGCCCACCAAGCCCGTTCGCCCGAGCCTGTCGAAGGGCCTGTCCTGAGCCTGTCGAAGGGCATCCCCCACCCATGACCGCTTCCCAGATCGGCCACCCCATGGCCCGCTACGCCGCCGCGCGCCGCGCCGGCGACTTCCTCTTCGTGAGCGGCGTCGTCGCCGTGGACCCGGCGCGCCAGGCCGTCATCCAGCGCTACGACGAACTGCCCTCCCACGCGCGCGAGCAGCTGCGCGCGCTCGGCTACGACACGGGGCAGATGACCGTGGACCTGTACGAGGCGCCGGTCGTCGCACAAAGCTGGTTCGTGCTCGATCGCATCCGGCAGATCGCGCACGAGCACGGTGCGCGCATGGAGGACGCCATCAAGCTGGTGCAGTACTTCCGGGACCTGCGCCACTACCCGTTCTACAACCGCGTGCGGGGCCTGTTCTACCCCACGCAGCCGCCCGCCAGCACGGTGGTGGAGGTGGCACGGTTCATGCCTTCTGACATGGCATGGATCGAGGTCGAAGCGACGATTCACCTTCGCGGCGACTGATCCATCGCTCTCAGAGTAGAAGCAGGCAGTGGCGGCGCATGCCACCACGGGTCATTGCTCTGGTTCCTTGTCATTCGCACCGGAGAACCTCCTCGATGAAATCCGCCTTCGCCGCCATCGCGCTCGCCTGCGCCGCCACCGCCTCGTTCGCGCAGGACAAGGTCACCTTCCTCACCTCCTGGTATGCCCAGGCCGAGCACGGCGGCTATTACCAGGCCGTGGCCAACGGCATCTACAAGAAGCATGGCCTGGACGTCACCGTCAAGATGGGCGGCCCGCAGGTCAACGCCGTGCAGCTCGTGGCCGCCGGGCAGGCCGACTTCATGATGGGCAAGGACTTCCAGGTCCTCGCCGGGCTGGAGCAGGGCGTGCCCATGGTCACCGTGGGCGCCATCTTCCAGAAGGAGCCGCAAGGCATGGTCACGCACCCGGACGTGAACAGCCTGGCCGACCTCAAGGACAAGACCATCCTCGTGGCCACCAGCGGCCGCAGCACCTGGTGGCCCTGGCTGAAGCTCAAGTACGGCTTCAAGGACGAACAGACCCGTCCCTACACCTCCAACATGCAGCCCTTCTTCGCGGACAAGGGCCTCGCGCAGCAGGGCTTCCCCAGCTCCGAGCCCTTCACCGCCGAGAAGGCGGGGCAGAAGGTCAAGTTCTTCCTCTTCGCCGATGACGGCTATCCGCCCTACGGCAACACCATCGTCACGCTGCAGAAGACGGTGAAGGACAAGCCCGAGATGGTGCAGCGCTTCGTGCGCGCCACGCTGGAGGGCTGGAAGAGCTACATGGAGAACCCCGCCGCGGGCAATGCCCTGATCAAGCAGGACAACCCCAAGATGGACGACGAGATGCTCGCCTATGCGCACAGGAAGATGAAGGAGATGAAGTTCTTCGACGGCGGCGACGCGGCGCGCCTGGGCGCGGGCGTGATGACCGACGCGCGCTGGAAGACCACCTACGACTTCATGGTCTCGAGCGGCCAGCTCAAGCCGAATCCGAACTGGCAGCAGGCCTACACCCTGCAGTTCGTCAAGGACCTGAAGGTCCTGCCCTGAGGGCGCGAGGCGATCGGAGAACCCCCGACATGCTCGTGACCCGACAACCCGTGCTGCGGCGTTTCTGGTACGCCGTCATGCCCATGCACCGGCTCGACGCCGGTCCGCAGCCCTTCCGCCTGCTCGGCGAGGACATCGTCCTCTGGAAGACGGCGGACGGCACGCCCGCTGCCGTGCGGGACCGCTGCTGCCACCGCACCGCGAAGCTCTCCAAGGGCTTCGTGGAAGGCGGCCACATCGTCTGCGGCTACCACGGCTGGACCTACGACTGCAGCGGCGCCTGCGTGAAGATCCCGCAGGCGGCCGACCAGCCGGTGCCGCCCGGCGCGAAGGTGCCCGCCTACCACTGCCAGGAGCGCTTCGGCTACGCCTGGGTGGCGCTGGACGAGCCGCTGCGCGACCTGCCGCTGCCCGAGGAGGAGAGCCTGGGCTGGCGCCGGGTGCACCAGTTCGACGAGACCTGGCGCACCGGGGCGCTGCGCCTGATGGAGAACTCCTTCGACAGCGCGCACTTCGCCTTCGTGCACAAGGGCACCTTCGGCCAGGCCGACCAGCACAAGCCCCAGCACTTCAGCATCACCGAGACCGATTACGGCTTCGAGGCCAGGATGGTCATCACCATCAACAACCCGCCCGAGTCGCACCGCATCACCGGCAGCACCGAGCCGACCACCGAGCGGCGCTTTTCCAACCAGTGGCACCTGCCCTTCCTGCGGCGCCTGGGCTTGGTCTATCCCAGCGGCGTGCAGCACGTGATCTACACCTGCGCCACGCCCATCGACGACGAGCGCATCCAGCTCATTCAATGGCTGTACCGCAACGACACAGAGGCCGACTGCCCGGCCGACCTGATCAACGACTGGGACACGCGCGTGGTGATGGAGGACAAGGAGATCCTGGAGACCGTGAACGCCGACGCGCCGGTGGACGTCGGCCGGCGCGACGAGCAGAGCATGGCCAGCGACCGGCCCGGCCTCATCATGCGCAAGCGCCTGCTGGCCCTCCTGCAGGCGCACGGCGAAGCCGAGGCGCATGGCTGGCCCCGGAATGCGCAGCCGCGCGAGGAGGTCGCCGCATGCTGACCACCCGGCAGAACGTGCTGCGTCGCTTCTGGTACGCGCTCATGCCCATGTCCCGGCTGGACGAGGGCCCCCAGGCCTTCCGCCTCATGGGCGAGGACCTGGTCCTGTGGAAGCAGGCCGACGGCACGCCCGCGGCCGTGGCCGACCGCTGCTGCCACCGCACCGCGAAGCTCTCCAAGGGCTTCGTGGAAGGCGGCAACATCGTCTGCGGCTACCACGGCTGGACCTACGACTGCACCGGCGCCTGCGTGAAGATCCCGCAGGCCGCCGACCAGCCGGTGCCACCCGGCGCGAAAGTCCCCGCCTACCGCGCGCAGGAGAAATACGGCTACGTGTGGGTGGCGCTGGAGGACCCGCTGCGGCCCATCCCGCACTTCCCCGAGGACGGCCGGCCCGGCTGGCGGCGCATCTTCCAGTTCTACGAGGAGTGGAAGACCAGCCCCGTTCGCATGATGGAGAACTCCTTCGACAACTCGCACTTCTCGTACGTGCACAAGGCCAACTTCGGCATCCTGGAGAATCCCAAGCCCGCGCCCTACGAGTTCCGCGAGACCGACTACGGCTTCGAGGCCGAGACGCTGGTGCCGATCCGCAACCCCGAGGCCAGCCACCGCGTGACCGGCACCACCGAGCCCATCACGCATCGCCACCTCGTCAACCGCTACTACCTGCCCTTCGCCCGGCGCTTCGGCTGCACGTATCCGGCCAGCGGCATCGGCCACATCATCTACAACTGCGCCACGCCCATCGACGACGAGCGCATGATGCTGGTGCAGTGGCTGTACCGAAGCGACACCGAGGCCGACTGCAGCACGCAGGAGCTGATCGACTGGGACGCGGCCATCACCGTCGAGGACCGCGAGATCCTGGAGGCCACCGACCCGGATGCCTGCGTGGACATCGCGCGCCGCGCCGAGTTCCACATGGCCTCCGACAAGCCGGGCCTGGTGATCCGCAAGCAGCTCATGGCGCTGCTGCGCGAGCACGGCGAGGAGGAGGTGCATCGCGGCAACGTGGGGCAGGCGGCGCCGCCGGAAAGGGTCACGGCATGAGCGAGCTTCTCATTCGCGGAGCGACGGCCGTCCTCACGGGCCTGGGCGGGGTGAAGGCCCGCGCCCGGGGCGGCGACATCCGCGTGGAGGGCGGTCGCATCGCGCAGATCGGAACGCTCTCGCCGCGACCCGGCGAACGCGTCATCGACGCGAGCGGCTGCGTGGCCTACCCGGGCTGGGTCAACACGCACCACCACCTGTTCCAGTCGCTCCTCAAGGGCGACCCGCAGGGCCTGAACGCCACGCTCACGCCCTGGCTCGCGGCCACGCCCATGCGGCTGCGGCCGCTGATGAACGAGGCCGAGTTCCGCCTGGCCACGCGCATCGGGCTCATCGAGCTGGCCCTGTCGGGATGCAGCACGGTGGCCGACCACAACTACCACTACTGGCCGGACATGCCCTTCGACGGCTCGGCCATCCAGTTCGAGGAGGCCGCGCGCCTGGGCCTGCGCTTCGTGCTGTGCCGCGGCGGCGGCACGCTCGCGCGCCTGCCGGGCGACCAGCTCCCCGCGGCCTCGCGGCCCGAGACGCTGGAGGGGTTCCTGCGCGAGGTGCAGCGCACCGCGCGCGAGTTCCACGACCCGCGGCCGGATGCCATGCGCCGCGTGGTGGTCGCGCCCACCACGCCGCCGCACTCCATGCGCCCGCAGGAGCTGCGCGAGGTGGCAGCCTTCGCGCGGTCCATGGGCCTGCGCCTGCATTCGCACCTGTCGGAGACCGTGCAGTACCACGACGCGGTGCACCAGCACCACGGCATGAAGCCCGTGAACTTCTGCGAGACCGTGGACTGGCTGGGGCCGGACGTGTGGTTCGCGCACCTGGTCAAGCTGGACGCGGACGAGATCGCCCTCCTGGGCGCGACGCACACCGGCATCGCGCACTGCCCGCAGAGCAACGGACGCCTGGGGAGCGGCATCGCGCCGGTGCGGCAGCTCGAAGCGGCCGGCGCGCAGGTCTCCATCGGCGTGGACGGCGCCGCCTCCAACGAGGCGGCCGACATGATCTCCGAGACCCATGCCGCCTGGCTCATGCAGCGCGCGCGCGGCGGCCAGGACGCGGTGGCCCTGCACCGCGGTGGCGCGGGCGAGGGCGATGCGGCCGCCGTCACGGTGGAAGACGTGGTGCGCTGGGGCACGGCCGGCGGGGCTGGCGTGCTGGGCCTGGACGCGGTCGGCACCCTGGCCGTCGGCCAGGCCGCCGACATCGCGCTCTACGGCATCGACCGCAACCCGCGCTACTTCGGCCTGCACGATCCGGCCATCGGTCCCGTCGCCAGTGGCGGCGCGGCGGACCTTCGCCTGCTGCTGGTGGGCGGGCGCGAGGTGGTGCGGGACGGAGCCCTTCCGGGGCTGGACATGGCGCAGCTGGCGCACGAGAGCCGCGAGGCGGTGCGGGCGATCCTGGGGCGCCTGTAGATCGCCCGGCCGCCCGGCGCCTGGGCGGCTCCGGGACAAAGCTCCCTTGCCCGCAGCGGCGCCCCGTCGCCCAATGGCCGTTTTCCCCGTTGAGAGGAGCTGCCATGAACCCCAACAAGGCCCTGTGGGAGAAGGGTGATTTCACCCGCATTGCCGAGACCATGCGCGACAGCGGCGAGTCGCTCGTGCAGTCGCTGGGCATCCAGCGCGGCGACCGGGTCCTGGACCTGGGTTGCGGCGACGGCACCACGGCCCTGCCCGAGGCGCGGCTCGGCGCCGAGGTCCTCGGCGTGGACATCGCGAGCAACCTGGTGGCCGCCGGCAATGCGCGCGCCGCCGAGGAGGGCCTGAGCTCGCGCTGCCGGTTCCAGGAAGGCGATGCCTCGGACCTGCAGGGCATCGAAAGCGACCGCTTCGACTGGGTGGTCAGCATCTTCGGCGCCATGTTCGCGCCCAAGCCCTTCGACGTGGCGCGCGAGATGGTGCGCGTCGCGCGCCCGGGCGGGCGCATCGTGATGGGCAACTGGATCCCCGGTGACCCGACCTTGGTCTCCCAGATCCTCAAGATCAGCTCGGCCTACTCGCCGCCGCCGCCGGAAGGCTTCGTCAGCCCGATGACCTGGGGTGTGGAGGGCAACGTGCTGGAGCGCTTCGAGGCTGCGGGCGTGCCGCGCGAGCGCATCGACTTTTCCCGCGAGAGCTACACCTTCCGCTTCGCGGGCGCGCCGGCCGAGTTCGTGGACCGCTTCCGGCGCTGGTACGGCCCGACCATGAACGCCTTCGAGGCCGCGGACAGGAGCGGCCGCGCGGAACAGTTGCGCGAGGAACTGGAGGCGCTCTTCCAGCGGCAGAACCAGGCCAGCGAAGCCGGGCGCACGACCATCCCGGCCACCTTCCTGCGCGTGACGGTGCGCGTGCCCTGAGGGTCGGCGGCCTACTCGCGCGCGCGTCTTGTCCGCCACCGGACTGCGCGCATCGCCGACCACGCCGGATTCCCCCGCCCTTTACAAGAAGGGCGTGCGGCCGCGCGGGCCGCGATGAAAGGGGTGCAGCATGAGGCGGATCAAGACAGCGCGGGCGCGGGCCGCAAGCGTGGCGCAACGGCGGGCGCGGATGCTTCGCATCGGCATCATGGGACTGGTGCTCGCCGGGGGCGCATGGTTCGCGGCAACGGCCGAGGCCGGCGGCCGGGCGGCTCAATGCATGGGCATGCTCTGACACACGACCTGCAGCGCATGAGTTCGCGACCCGAGCCGTCCATTCCCCCCCAACCGAAGCCACCCTTGGGCCCCGACCCGCAGCCGCCGCGCGGGCCATTGCCGACGCCGCCGCCGGTGGAGTAAGTACGACTCAGGTGATACAAGCTGCTAGCTTCGACAGGATCGAGAATGTCTAAGTATTAGCAGCTCCGTAGAATCGCTCGCTTTTCCAGAAGCGAGCAATGTTTCTACTACTGCGGATCCGGCAGGCGTTTCGCCTCGTTCTTGCCTTGTGCGCCTGCATTGCGGGTGCGACGGCACCGGCGCAGACGCCAGAAGCCAGCGCGACAGAGCAGCAGCGCCGCGCCACCGAGCGTGCGGCCCAGCAGCGACAGCGACTCGAGCCGCGCCCCGAGGTGCATCTGCAGCCGGACGGACATCACACCGCGCGCAGGATCCCACCTGAAGAAGCGCCCTGCTTTCCCATCGATACCCTCCGCCTGGAGGGCGAGTTGCACGAGCGTTTCAGCTGGCTGCTCGGGCATGCCGACGGGCACCTGCAGCTGGCCCCACCCGATCCGGTCATCGGGCGCTGTCTGGGTACGCAGGGGATCCAGATCGTCATCGACCGCCTGCAGCATGCGCTGGTCGCCGCAGGTTATGTGACGAGCCGCGTGATGGCCGGTCCCCAGAACCTGCAGACCGGCGCGCTGGTACTCACGCTGCTGCCGGGGCGCGTCGGTGCCGTTCGTTTTACCGACGGCACCGGCGAGCGGGCGAGCCGGTGGAATACCGTGCCGGCCAGCTCCGGTGAGGTGCTCAACCTGCGCGACGTCGAGCAGGCGCTGGAGAACTTCCAGCGCGCACCGAGTGCCGAGGTGGACGTCGAGATTGCACCCGGCCAGGAGCCTGGCACGAGCGATCTGCTCATCGCGCACCGCCAGCCCATGCCGCTGCGAATCTCGGCCACTGCCGATGACAGCGGCACACGCAGCACTGGCAAGTTCCAGGGCAGCTTCACTTTCAGCCACGACAGCCCCCTCAACCTGAGCGACCTGTTCTACCTCACGCTCCTGCATGAAGCGTTCGGGGAAATACCCATCGCGCATGCGCCTGTGGTTGCTCGAAGCGGCGCTGCAGCACGGGGACGTCTTACAGGCGGAGGCGGCGCTGTTCAGGGCCTTACTTCGATTGTCTTTATCAACAGCGGAGGTGCCTTGACGAGTAATGCAACTAATGGGTTGCAGGCGAGGTAGGGGAAATGAACGCTTTTCTATACTGGCTGCGTCGATTCATATCGATGGGGGTCGTTCTCAGTGTTGCATTGGTCATATTGCTCCTGATGATCGAGTATCTCGCTCGACCGGCGCTGGAGTTGTTTGCGCTGGAAGTCCGGAGCATTCTCGCCATAGGCGGAGTATTCTTTGTGCTTTTCTTTTCAGTCTCGGGCGGCTTGATGATGGCGACGGTTCTGATCTCGCTTGAGTATTACAGCTCTAACGCCGGGAACCACATCAGGAAACTCGTGACCTGCGCACTCCTTAACTTGGTGGTGCTTGCGCTTGTCTTTGGGGTATTGGTGCCGTTGTACCGCGGCTACGTCGGTTTGGTAGCGATACAACCGCAATTCCCGGCCACAGCAGGCCGGCTAGTCTCCAGCGGCGCTCGAATCGGTTCACGAAACCTTGAGCACTGGAACGGCCCCGTTGCGGGCGCTGTGGTTGGAACGGCTGTCGGGTACAGCGCAGGAAAGGGAATCGAATCACTTGTTCGGGTCCGGACGGATCCGTGGTGGAAGCCTGATTGGGTGACCGCTGGACCGTTGGGTCTGACTCGATGGAACGGGCAAAGCAGCGTTCCCACGGCAGCTGGGAATGCCGCAGCCAGCGGCGTTCAAGAGTATCTTGGAGCGCGGGCCTCGGGTGCAATTGACGGCCGGCAAGGAAAGTAGATGATTGCACCGACTTTTCGACTGTGGGTTGAAATCTTTGCAATCTACTTCTTCGGAACTGTCCTTCTCGTGATGCTGGTTCCGGTTGTCGGCTACGCCGTTGTGCATGCGGACTCGTTTACGAGCGGGAACTTCTGGTCCTGGGAGGCGCTTACGGCTTCTATTTCGCCCCAAGCCTGGGTGCGCTACTTCGTTTTCGGCGTAACGGCAGGCCTGTTCACTGGCGGGCCCCTCGCTTGGCAGAACTGGTTGGCCAGCCAAAGACCGCCCCTCGTATACGCTGCACTTGCCTTCGGCACGTTGGTTGTGCCGGTTCTTGTGTTGGCGGCGGCGACTCTGTACTGGCGCCATCAGCTTGTCGGAGTACTCGTAGGGCTACTGAACGACACAGCACGCTTCTAATCCTTGAACCCGGGGCACGGCCTCTCAGGGTATTTGCATGCATCGCGTTCGATGCCGCTGCTATCGGATCAGTGCTGTTGTTGTTGAATTCAGTGCAGACAATACTTAGCTAACGCTGCGGGTGTTGAATGGAAGTGACGGTAGGGTGTATGCGGAGCAATCACGAGGGAAAGGATTGGCTGCTTTGATTAAGTGTTTGATCGCACGGTTCCTCTGGTGTTGGTGTGCAATGATTGCACTGCTAGGCACTTCAATAATCCTCTTGAAGTACCTTGTAGAGCCCGGAGTTGTGTGGGCCGTGTCCGGAACCTGGACGAAACCTTCCTTCTTGCAGGTCTCGCCCTATTTGCTAAGCGTATTCAGCATCGGGCTGCTGTCAGCGGTCGCTTTCGCTTCGTTGACGTGGTGGCGGATCAGCTCGATCAGAGCAGGAGCGAAGGCTCGGCAGTGATCTTCGCCTTTGCCGTGATGGTGCCGCTGCAGCGACAAGTTTCTGCGTGGCTTGTTGCCGCTGGCGCGCAGTGAACCCGAGCCCATCCGGTGCTGCTGAACTCCCATAGGAATTCGTGAACTGGCGGACGGAGTACCCCGTTCAAGCTCAACAACAAAAAGTAGTTATCAAGTTGGAGTGGTCGTCGGCAAACTAGTCCTTGCCTCGTACATCAAAACGAGCGTCGCCTAGCCGACCTCTGGCCACTCGACAATGAACCAAGAACAAGCGTACAGCCCCTTCACCGCCCAAACACCCTGCCCCTGTTGCGGCGCTTTCGAGGGCATTCTCGTGTCCACCATCGACGGGAAAACCGACGAGAAGCTGCTGACGGTTTCGTGCAATGGCTGCGGGCTCGGCCGGATCGATCCCATGCCCACCGAAAGCGAACTGGAGCAGTGGTACGAAAGCCGCTACCGGCAGGCCTACAAGGGTTGCGAGCAACCCAGGATGCATTACGTGCTCAGGGCGGCGCGCAACGCGCTCGACAGATACCAGTGGCTGCTGCACAGGCAGTTGCTGCGCGAAAACGGGCCGAGTCTGAGAACTCTGGACATCGGGTCCAGCAGTGGCGAGTTCGTGAGCCTGATGGTTCACAAGGGCCACGACGCGCATGGCGTCGAACCCCACCGTGGTTACGCCGAATACGCACAGTCGATGGGCCTCCAGGTCGCGAACGGCTCCCTGAGCAGCACCCTCCAGGCGCACGCCGGGAAAAGCTTCGACCTGGTCACGATGTTCCACGTGCTGGAGCATCTCGCGGACCCCGTCAGTGCGCTGAGGAGGATCGGCGCGTGCCTCAAGGAGGACGGCATCCTTTTTATCGAAGTGCCCGATGCCACCCGCTTCACCTCACCGAAGTACATGTTCTTCAAGGCCCATACGCTGTATTTGACGCCCGGGTCCCTGCAGAACGTGCTGCGTTGCGCGGGGTTTGAACTGGTACGCCTGAGCGAGCCGGGTGCGGGGAATGTCCGGTGGGCCGGTACGTTCCGCGGCGTCAGCGCGCAGGCCGCGACGATCCCGCACAGCCATGAGCTGGTCACGGCGCAGGAGCGAAGAAGATGGGCGCCCTACCTGCTCCACCAAGCCCAGAAGGGCGAGCCCTTCGGCAAGCTGGCGAAGCGCTACGGCGAGAAGCGGGTGGCGCGCCGCTTTGACAGTCCCCGGGAGCTGATGGACCATGTGTACGGCGTGCCGGCGCTGCTCCCGGGCCTCACATCTCCGGCGCCCGGTGCACGCGCCGGTCACGCAGCGTGATGTACACCCCCGCTGCCACCAGACCGAAGATCACGTGGTTGAGCCAGCTGACCCAGTGCGTGGCCTCCACGAACCAGGGGAAGAGCGCGGGTGCGAGCACGTAGAAGTTGAGCAGGTACTGGGCGATCAGGCCGAACAGGCCGCCCACCAGCAGCGCCGGGCCGAGCGTCATCGCATGCACGATGGCGCCGATGATGAGTCCGTAGATGATGGACAGGCCGAAGTGGATCAGCAGGCCCACCACCATGATGCTCAGCGTCATGTCGGCCACCGCGGGCAGCACGTCCGGGCCCATGAGGATGGCCGCGATCATCTGCAGCGGTCCCCAGAAGCTGCCGCCCAGCAGCGTGGCGGTGAGCGTCATCTGAAGCACAGCGAAGACCACGCCGGCGATGACCCCGGCCCACGCGGCCGAGCCCCACCAGGTGGTGTGGCGCACGTCGATGATCTCCACGTGCCTTGCGCCGCCCGGGGCCGCGTGCGGGTGGGGCGGCACATCGGAGCGGGCATCGGTGCGGGTGTCGTAGTCGCTTGCCATTCACAACCTCCTTGGAGTCGGGTGTCCATCGGGAATGCCGGGGCAGGCCCCGGCCAGTTCACGGCGCACGGCCGCGCGGTAGTGGTCCGCGTCGGCCGCCAGGCAGTCCAGCGAGCTCAGCCCGGCTTCCAGCAACTCGCCGCCCAGGGCGACGTAGTCCGCGCGGGCGCTTCGCAGCTCGGCGCCATCGGCGGGCGCGAGTCGCGCCACCCAGGTCGTGCCCAGCTTCCGGTGCGCCATTTCCTGGTGGAGCACCAGCGGCCGCAGCGGTACCCAGGCGTCGGCCATGCGGGCCAGCTCGCCGGGTGGAGGCGCCAAGGCTGCACAGGCCAGCCCTTCCAGCACGCACTGCAGGCCCAGCAGCGAGGCAGCGAGCCGACCGGCCTGAACGTCGTCCATGAGCCGCGCCTGCCACGCGTCCATGACCTGTACGAGCGCGGGTGGACACGGGGCGTTCCCCGGAAGGCATTGCAGGACGCGACGAAAAGTAAGGGCATGCAGGGCTTCCTGCCGGCCCTGCCGTGCGAGCACGGGCGCGAGCGGCGGTGGCGCGATGAGCGCCTGTGCCAGGGCGACGTCACGCGAGAGCTCCTCGGCCCGCACCATGGCCGCGAGCAGCGGCCGCAGGGCCTGCGGCTTCAGCATGGCGCACCTATCATGGCCGGGTGATCAGCGTGATCGTGCCCCTGCGGAACGAAGCGGCGCTCGTGCGTGAGGCGGTGGAAGCCTTGCGCGCGCAGGCTGGGGACTTCGAGTTGCTGCTGGCCGATGGCGGCAGCACCGATGGCACCTTGGAGATCGCGCAGGCCCTGCCCGGTGTGCGCTGCGTGCGCAGCGCGCCCGGACGCGGCGTGCAGATGAATGCAGCCGCCGCCGTCGCGCGCGGGTCCGTGTTCCTCTTCCTGCACGTGGACACGCGACTCGAACCCGGCGCGCTCCTGGCGCTGGAACGCGCCGTGGCGGCGGGGCTGCAGGCGGGGGCCTTCACGCACCGCTTCGACCACCCGGACTGGCGGCTGCGCCTGGTGTCCTGGGGGCACAACCTGTCCTGCCGCATTGGCCGCATCTATTACGGCGACCACGGCATCTTTGTCACGCGCGAACTCTTCGAGCGCGTGGGGGGCTTTCCCGAGGTGCCGGTGCTGGAGGACGTGATGTTCTGCGAGCGCTTGCGCCGCCATGCGCGCGGGCGGCTGCTCGCGCCCGTGGCGACGACCGGTGCGCGGCGCTTCCTGCAGCTGGGGGTCTGGCGCACGACGGCGCGCGGCTTGTGGATCCTGGCGCAGCATCGGCTGGGGCGCGTGCCGGATGGACGCGGCTTCCGGGAAGAGGTTCGCTGAGGCCGCGTTCAGCCTGCGTCCACCGGCAGGCCGATGGTCACATGCTGCGGCGCCTCGGCGGGCCGGTAGCTGCCGTGCAGCCGGTCCCACACGGTGAGCCCGCTGGAGAGGTTGGAGCGCTGCAGGGCTTCGCGGTTGGCGTGGTGCAGCCCGTGCAGGGCCGGGGTGACGATGACGCGGGACAGCGCCCGCTCCAGCGGCGGCGGCAGGCGCAGGTTGCTGTGCTGGAACATGACCTCGGCCAGCGTGAGCTGTCCCCACAACTTCAGCAGCGCGGGCGAGGTGCCGATCAGCAGGACCTGCCCCGCGCGCCAGGGCACGGACCAGAGCAGCTCCATGGGGTGGAAGCGCAAGGCGGTACCGGTGTCCAGGTCGGGGTCGGCGTGGTGGTAGCGGTGCCAGCGCCAGAGCGTGTCGCTCCTGTGCAGCAGGATGTGCCAGAGAAAGAGCGTGTAGTCCATGAGCGCCAGGCCCAGGGCGGTGGCGGCCGGCGCGGGCAGGCCTAGGCGCGGCAGCAGGCCCCAGCGGCGCCGCTCCACTTCGCGCGCCAGGCGCTGGACCACCGGTTCCTCGGCCAGGGCGACCGTCAGGGCGGCCGCCGCGCCGGTGGCGAGGTTGGCGGCCAGGCGCGGCGGCTCGGGCGCGCTGCGCGCGCGCAGCGGACGCCGGCGTTCGGATACCAGCAGCGCGACGAAGACGGCGCCCAGCGCCAGCGCCGGCAGGTGGGCGCCGAGCCGCCGGACGACGCTCATCAGCTCTCCCCGCGCAGCGTGCGTTGCGACAGAACCCGCCGCAGGGCCGCACGCGATTCGGGCAGCGTGAGGCCGACGGTGGCGAAGTGCGTGAGCGCATCGACGATGCAGTAGGGGCACCAGGCCTTGTCCACCTTGGGCATCTGCCAGAAGAGGTAGCGCGCGGCGGTGACGGCCTGCGCGCCGGCGAACAGCGTGGCCAGCAGCGGCAGCCAGGGATGGCGCGCGGGCCGGTCCCAGCCGCCCATGGAGGCCAGCACCATGTTGACGCCGTGGGTGGTGATGGCGATGGGGCTGTCGGGGCCGCCGTAGCTGTAGGCCTCCGGCGAGGAGTTCACCTGGCGGGTGTGGAAGTTGCCGCGCGGTGGATCGGGCAGGTTCTTCACCACGCCGGTCTGCAGCAGGGTGGTGGCGGCCATGGCCGCGATGCCCAGGAGCGAGACGACGATGGTGGCGCGCCGCAGCGTGAGTGCGTCGTCCGCGCCTTCCTGCAGGTAGTAGCGCAAGGCCTGGGGCTCTTCGCCCAGGAGGGAGCTGAGGGTGGGCATGGGGGTCCTTGGAAGACGCGAAGGGGTCAACGCCGGCGCACGCCGGCGGCGGTGCCGGCGGCCACCAGCGTGAGGGCCAGCAGGCCGGCCGCGCAGGGCAGCAGCCAGGGCAGGTGCAGGTTCATGCGCTGGCTGGTGCTGTGCGGGCTGGCCTCCGCGTCGAAGCGGCCGTGCGCCGAGAAGTCGCCTGGCACCGGATCGAAGAGGTTGTCCTTGCGGTCGGCGGCCAGGGGCTCGTCCATCTGCTGGCCGTCGTAGGCCTTGTGCGCGAGGTAGTGGTCCATCAGCCCGGGGGCGAGCTTGTCGCCCCAGATGGCCATGGCGCTGGAGAAGGCCACGTAGGTTTCGCGGCGGCCAGTCTCCACGGTCTGCAGCACGGCGCGGGCCGGCACCTCGGGCTGGTAGATGGTGCCCAGGGGCTTGGGGTGGCCGGACATGCGGGTGCGGCACCACTCGAACTGCGGCGTGTTCACCGCGGGCAGCTCGACCATGCCGAGGTGGATGGCCGAGTTCTCGTAGATCAGCTCGGTGCGCAGCGACTCGGTGAAGCCGCGCACCGCGTGCTTGGCCCCGCAGTAGGGCGCCTGCAACGGGATGGAGCGGTAGGCCAGGGCCGAGCCCACCTGCACGATGCTGCCGCGGTTGCGCGGGCGCATGCGCTTGAGCGCGGCCAGGCTGCCCCACACGGTGCCGTGGTAGCTCACCTCGGTGACGCGGCGGAACTCCTCGGGCTCGATCTGCTTGACGGGCGCCACGATGGTGACCATGGCGTTGTTGATCCACACGTCGATGGGACCCAGCTCGCGCTCGGCGCGATCCGCCGCGGCCTCCACCTGGTCTTCATGGGCGACGTCGCAGGCGATGGCGATGGCCTGCCGCGCGCCCAGCCTCAGCATCTCCGCGCGAGCCTGTTCCAGTCGCTGGGGCTCGCGTGCGAGCAGTGCGACGCTGGCGCCGCGGCGCGCGAATTCCTGGGCGATGGCGCGGCCCACGCCGGCGCTGGCGCCGGTGACCACGGCCACGGTATCGGGTCCGATCTTCATGCATGCTCCCTGGACAATGGGAACAAGCCTCCCACAGCCCACCCATGCGGCGGGGCGCTGCCCGGCACAACAGCGGGCAACTTGGGCAACGGGGTGTCAACCAGGAGTGGACAGAGGGCCTAGGGCAGCCGCGCGAAGAAGTCATTGAAGATGCCGTCGCGGTCCACCGCATGGGCCTCGCGCATCAGCGCACGGCCGGGCGCGGCCTGCCAGCGCAGCGCATCGTCCACGGCCGGGGTGCGCAGCAGGCTGCTGGGCACCCAGGCGGGCTCCAGCAGCCAGGCGATGCAGATGAGGTCCCAGATCACCCAGCTGTGGCTGTCGGCGCGGGGGCGCCCGGTGATCGCCCACAAGGGGTTGTCGGTGAAGAGTGCATGCAGGTAGTCGCCGATGCGGCCGCGCCCGCGTACGTGCCGGTCCGCCTCGGCCCGCGAGAGGCGCAGCTGTGCGCCCACGTGGAAGCCGGGCAGGTAGACCAGGGGCACGCCGCTGTCCAGCAGCTGGCGCGTGGCGGGCAGGTCCTGCTCCAGGTTGAAGGAGTCGTTGACCTGCGGCGCGTGCGAGGGGTAGCCGCTGGTCCAGACCACCACGATGCGCCGGGCGATGTCGGGTGCGAGCAGCAGGGCGCTGGCGATGTTGGTGACGCAGCCCAGGGCCGCGACATAGAGCGGCTCACCGGGCGGGGTGGCGCGGGCGAGGGCGACGAGGTGCTCGGCGGCCTCGCTGCGCAGCGGCTTGCCGGGAGCCGGCAGGTAGCCGGGGCTGCCGGCGAAGACGCGGCCGCCGCTCGGCGCGTCCAGCAGCGAGAAGACCCGGTGGATCTCGTCGAGGCTGCGGCGCATGCCGAGCTCGGGCGTGCAGAACGGCGCCGCATCGTGTGGCGCGCGGGGGTACTGCGCGCGGCGGTGCGCGAAGGAAAAGGGCGCCGCATAGACCGCTTCGAGCCGCAGGCGCTCGGGCGCGCGCAGGGCCCAGGCCAGGGCGAATTGGTCGTCGATCTCGTTGGCGGCGTCGGTGTCGATGACCAGGCGCACCGGGCCGGTGGGCGGCGCCAGGCGGGCGGTGGTCCAGTCGTCGTCAGGGGTGGGCGTCATGGCCGGGTTCCGGTGGCGGGGTGTTCGTGCAGCGTGAGCAGCGCCTGCCAGCGCTGCCAGTCGGCCGGTTCGTCCACGTCCCACAGTGCCGGCAGCTCCGCCCAGCGCCAGCCCCCGGCGCGCAGCCGCTCGCGCGTCTGGGCCGCGACGGCGTCCGTGCTCCAGGCGATGCCGGGCTCGAACAAGGTCGGCAGGGGGATGCGCATACCGACGAGCACGTAGCCGCCGTCTTCGGCCGGCACCAGCACCGCGTCATGGTCGCCCAGGACGCGTGCGGCGGCCTGCAGCAGGCCCGGCGAGAGTAGCGGGCAGTCCGTTCCGACGATCAGTAGCGGCAGGGCGGGACGCTCCTCGAAGTGCCGCTGCATGGCCGCGAGCAGGCGCGCGCCGAGGTCCCCCTCGGGCTGCGCATGCAGGCGCACCCGCGGCTCGCGCGACAGCGCGCGGAAGCTGCGGTGATGGGTGGACGGCGCGCACCAGAGGTCCACCTCACCGAGCCGGCTGGCCAGCGCCGCGCGCACGGTCGTGCCCAGCAGGCGCCGCTGAGCGCGCGCGGCCTGCGCGGCGCCCAGCAGCGGGATGAGGCGCGTCTTCGCGAAACCGGGCAGCGGCGCCTTGGCGAGCACGGCGACGGCGGCGCTGTGCAGCGGCGGCGCAGGCGCGTAGCCGTAGTCGCGGGCGAGCATCGCCGCATCGGCGCCCAGGGCATGGCGCGCGCGCAGCCACCACATGAGCGCAATGGTGCGCAGCACGCCGTGGCGCTCCCAGCGGCGCCCCGAGGTGTGCACCGGGCTGCCGATGCAGGCCGGCCGTCCCACCGCGCGCAGCAGCCGGGCGCTGAGGTCCACGTCTTCCATGAGCGGCTGCGCGGTAAAGCCGCCGAGCTGCTCGAAGACGCTGCGGCGCACGAACATGGCCTGGTCGCCGGTGGCGATGCCGCCCAGGCGCGAGCGCAGGTTCATCAGGCCCTGCACCACGCGCAGCAGCGGGTGCCTGCCCTCGATACGAACGTCGAAGCGGCCCCAGTGCCGGCCCGGGGCCAGCGCGGCGCGCAGGCGCAGGTCGGCGTCCGCAGGCGGCAGGGTGTCGGCGTGCAGGAACATGAGCAGCTCGCCCTGGAATCCGGCGGCGCCGGCGTTCATCTGCACGGCGCGGCCCCGCGCGCAAGCGAGCACGCGGTCGGCGTGGCGGCAGGCGATGGCCCAGCTGGCGTCGGTGCTGCCGCCATCGACCACCACCACCTCGGCGCCGCGCGCACGCAGGGGCTGCACGGCCCGCAGGGTCGCGGGCAACGCGGCGGCTTCGTCCAGCACGGGAATGACGATGCGCAGTCCGGCGGCCCGGGGATCGCCGAGGGCGGGCGCGCCCAGGAAGTCCGGTCCGCTCATGGCCGCAGGGCGTCCTCCAGGGCGGCGAACTCGTGCGTCAGGTGCAGCACCACGTCTTCCAAGAGGTAGTGGTCCACGCGTTCGCGCACATGGGCCACCAGGGCGGTGGAGCTGCGCTGGGCCGACCAGTCCTCCCCGCGGTCCAGCGGGTCGGGCGCGCGATCCGAGAGCACGCGCCACTTGGCGCACCAGCTCACCGACCACAGCCACATGGCGCGCCGCAGCGGCGCGTGCCAGGGCCGCGCGGCGGCGGCCAGGGGCGCTTCGGCGCGCGCTTCCCAGGCTTCGTAGAAGGCGAGCACTTCGCCCGGCGACAGGACGGCGTGGCTGCCCTGGTCCCAGGTGGTGGAGGTGTAGAGCGTGGCATGCGCCAGGTCCAGGCCCGGGGCGCCGTAGCGGCATTTCTCCAGGTCCACCAGCACCGCGCTGCCGTCGGCGCGCACCAGGAAGTTGCCGGGGTGGCTGTCGAAGGCGATGAGGCGCACCGGCGGTCGCGGGGTCCGAGCGAGCTGCCCGCGCAGCTGCTCCAGCTGGGCGCTGATCGTGCGCCGCACGGCCGGCGCGAGCGCGGCGGCGTCGAGGTGGCGCGCCTGCTGCGCGATTTCCTCCCACAGGGCCTGCAGCGGGTCGGCCGGTGCGAGCAGCGGCTCGCGCGCAGCCGGCTCGGGCAGGGGCAGGCGGTGCAGGCGGGCCAGCGCGTCGGCGATGGCGGGCAACTCGCCGGGCAGGCGCGCGCTGTGGCCGGGCACCTCCTCGACCAGCAACGCCCCGCGCGGCAGCCAGCCCGACACCGGCAGCACGGCGGCCAGGCGCGGCGTGCGCGCAGAGGCGAAGGCGCGTTCGAAGCAGGCCCGCTGGAAGCGCAGGTTGGCCTCGGGCGCGAGGCCGAGCTGGCTCTGCTTGGGGATGCGCGCAAGCAGGCCGGTGCCGACGAGCCGGACGTGCTCGTGCGCCAGGCCCTTGTCGGGAAGGGGCTCCAGGCGGGCGTGCTGCCAGGGCGAGCGGGCGTGCGCCAGCGCAGCCGACAGCGCGGCCAGCAGGGCGGGGGTGGCGTGCGGATCGCTCATGCGAAGGTGGATTCGGCAAACTCGCGGCAAGGTTACCCGGGCGGTAACCTTTGCGGCACCGCCGCGAATGAGTGCCCGATGCGCCGATCCAAACTCGTCCTCGTCCTGCTGCTGCTGGCGGCCATCGTCCTGTTCTTCTCGCTCGACGCGGGGCGCTACCTCAGCCTGGACGCCCTGCGCAGCGCACAGGCCGGGCTGCAGGCCCAGGTGGCGGCCCGCCCGCTGGCCTCGGCCGGGCTCTACTTCCTGCTCTACGTGGCCGTCACGGGCCTGTCGCTGCCGGGGGCGGCGCTGCTCACGCTCGCGGGCGGCGCGCTCTTCGGCCTGCTGTGGGGCACGCTCATCGTCTCCTTTGCCTCCAGCCTGGGGGCGCTGCTGGCCTTCCTGATCGCGCGCTTCCTGCTGCAGGACGCCGTGCAGGCCCGCTTCGGGCGCCGCCTGGGTGAGATCGACGCCGGCCTGCAGCGCGACGGGGCGCTGTACCTCTTCACGCTGCGGCTGGTGCCGCTGGTGCCCTTCTTCCTCGTGAACCTGCTGATGGGACTGACCCGGATGCGCGCGCTCACCTTCTATGCGGTGAGCCAGCTGGGCATGCTGCCGGGCACCCTGGTGTACGTGAACGCGGGCACGCAGCTCGCCAGCGTGGAGTCGCTGGGCGGCCTTCTGAGCGTGCGGGTGCTGGGCGCCTTCGTGCTGCTGGCGATCTTCCCCTGGCTGGCGCGCGCGGGCCTGGCGGCCTGGCGGCGCCGGCGCGTGTATGCGCGCTGGCGCGGGCGCAAGCCCCGGCGCTTCGACCGCAACCTGGTCGTGATCGGCGCCGGCGCGGCCGGGCTGGTGTCGGCGTATCTGGCGGCCGCCTTGAAGGCCAAGGTCACGCTGGTGGAGTCGCACAAGATGGGCGGCGACTGCCTCAACTACGGCTGCGTGCCCAGCAAGACCCTGATCCGCAGCGCGCGCCTGGCGCACCAGATGCGCCACGCCGGGCACTGGGGCGGCGAAGCGGTGGCGCCGACTTTTTCCTTCGCGCGGGTGATGGCGCGCGTGCGCGAGGTGATCCGCGCCATCGAGCCGCACGACAGCGTGGCGCGCTACACCGGCCTGGGCGCGGACGTGGTGGCAGGCCACGCCCGCCTGCTGGACCCGTGGACGGTGGAGATCACGCCTTCGGACGGCGGCCCCGTGCGGCGCCTGGCCACGCGCAGCGTGGTGATCGCGGCCGGGGCGCAGCCGCTGGTGCCGCCGCTGCCCGGGCTGAAGGAGGTGGGCTTCCTCACCAGCGACACGATGTGGGAGGCCTTCGAGCGCCTGGATGCGCCGCCGCGGCGCCTGGCCATCCTGGGCGGCGGCCCCATCGGCTGCGAGCTGGCGCAGGCCCTGGCGCGGCTGGGCTCGCAGGTCACGCAGGTGGAAATGGCGCCACGCCTGCTGCTGCGCGAGGACGACGAGGTGTCGGCCCTGGTGCGCACGGCGCTGGAGGCCGACGGCGTGCAGGTGCTCACGGGCCACGAGGCGCTGCGCTGCGAGCGGCAGGGGGACGAGAAGCGGCTCTGGGTGCGCGGCGCAGCCGGCGAGCGCGCCATCGAGTTCGATGCGCTGGTCTGCGCCGTGGGCCGCCGCGCGCGGCTGGCCGGCTACGGCCTGGAGGAGCTGGGCATCCCGGCCGAGCGCACGGTGCAGGCCAACGAGTACCTGGAGACGCTCTACCCCAACATCTACGCGGCGGGGGACGTGGCCGGCCCCTGGCAGTTCACCCACACCGCCGCGCACCAGGCCTGGTACGCCACCGTCAACGCGCTCTTCGGAAGCCTGCGGCGCTTCAAGGTGGATGCGCGCGTCATTCCCGCCGTGACCTTCACTGACCCGGAGGTGGCCCGCGTGGGTTTGAACGAGCGCGAGGCGCGCGAGCAGGGCGTGCCCTTCGAAGTCACGCGCTATGCGTTGGGCGAGCTGGACCGCGCCATCGCCGAAGGCGAGACGCAGGGCTTCGTGAAGGTGCTCACGGTGCCGGGCAAGGACCGCATCCTCGGGGCCACGGTGGTGGGCGCGCATGCCGGCGAGCTGCTCGCCGAGTGGGTGCTGGCCATGAAGCATGGCCTGGGCCTGAACAAGGTGCTGGGCACGCTGCACGCCTACCCGACCTTTGCCGAGGCCAACAAGTACGCGGCGGGCGAGTGGCGCCGCGCCCACCAGCCGGCCTGGGCGCTGCGCCTGCTGCAGCGGTGGCACGCATGGAGGCTGTGACATGAACCGGCGCCACGCGCTCGCGAGCGTCACGCTGGCCTCCATCGGCTGGCGCGCCTCGCACGCCCAGGCGGCCTGGGACCCGCCGCCTTTCTCCGGCGCACCGCTGGGGCCCGGAATCCCTCCCGGGTGGGTCCACGAGACGCTGCCGCGCGTGGAGCGTGCCAACGACTACGCCGTGGTGTTGCAGGAAGGCGAGCGCGTGCTGCAAGTCACGTCGCGGTCCTCGGCCTCGTCCTTGCTCGCTTCCGCGCGCCTGCCGCCGGGCGGCGACGCGCGCCTGCGCTGGCGCTGGAAGGTCTCGCACGCGCTGCCGGCCTCGGACCTGCGGCACAAGCCGGGCGACGACTGGTCGGCGCGCCTCTACGTCCTCTTCGACCTGCCGCTGGAACGCCTGGGCCTGGGCGAGCGCCTGGCCATCGGCGCGGCGCGTGCGCTCTCGGGCCGGCCCGTGCCGGCGGCGGCCCTGTGCTACGTGTGGGGCCAGGCGCAGCCGGCGGGGACGACTGGCTGGAATCCCTTCACGGACCGCGTGCGCATGGTCGTCCTGGACAGCGGCGACCGGCACGCCGGCCAGTGGCGCCTGCACGAGCGCAATCTGCGCCGCGACTGGGCCGAAGCCTTTCCGGGCGAGATGCCGCATGTCGCGGCGGTGGCCGTCGGCAGCGACACGGACAACAGCGGCGGCGAGGTGCAGGCGTGGTTCGGGGATGTGAGCTGGGGGTAGGAACATCTTGCCCCTTCCCCCACTGGGGGAAGGCCGGGATGGGGCTCGGGAGAAGCGGTGCGGTCGGCGCGCGGCCCCCACCCCGGCCCTCCCCCAGAGGGGGAGGGGGCGCTTATCGTCCCGAGCCGCCGACGGCCTGTGCGCCTTGTACCTTCGCGGCGCGCTTGTCGAAGGTATAGAGCGGCGCCTGTCCGGCCTGCTCCGCGAGCGCGACGTGGAGGCAGTCGGCGAAGTCGGCCGGTCCCTCGCGATACAGCTGCAGTGCGATTTCCAGTGCGTGTTCCGATTCGAAGGTCAACTCGGCAGCCGCGAGCAGGCTGGCCAGTACCTGGGTGACTTCATCCTTGCCCAGCTCGTAGCTTGCGCGCAGCACCCACTCGAGTTCCAGCGTGACCGTCACAGGAACGAACAGCGCCTGGTCGGCCGCGATGCACGCTTCGATGAGCCGTTTGGCTGCGGCCAGCTGCGCGCCGTCGTCGCGAACCAGGTAGCGGACGAGGACATTGGTGTCGAGCGCGGGCATCAGCGCCGCCAGGGACTCATGTTCTCGGTGGCCACGTGTTGGCCCTTGGGCAGCTTGACGATGCCGGCCAGGTCGCGGATGGACTTGTTCTTGGCGCGGACGATGATGGTTCCGTCGGGCATCACGGACCAGAGCAGGCGCGTGCCCGGCTCGGCATGCACGAGCGCCCGCACGTCGGCGGGAACCGTCGTCTGTCCCTTGGCTGTGATCGTGGACTCGGCCATGGAGGGCTCCTTACTAGTCGGCGGATTGTAATGCGCACTCGCGCGCCGCGTCCACAGCGGCCCTCCTCACCTCGCCAGGAAGCCCCCATCCACCGGGTAGTAGCTGCCGGTCACGAACGAAGCCTTGGGCGAGCTGAGCCACAGCACCAGTTCCGCCACTTCCTCGGGCTGCCCCAGCCGGCCGATGGGGTGCATGGCCACCAGCGCCTCTTCGGTCGCCGGGTCCTGCTCCAGCCGCTCGATCATGGGCGTGTGGATGAAGGCCGGTCCTACCGCGTTGACGCGCACGCCCTGCGTGCCGTATTCGAGCGCGGCCGCGCGGGTCAGGCCCAGCACGCCGTGCTTGGCCGCCGTGTAGGCGGGTGCATTGGCGAAGCCGACCTGCCCGAGGATGGAGGCGACGTTCACGATCGAGCCGCCGCCTGTGGCCAGCAGCGCCGGGATCTGGAACTTCATGCCCAGGAACACGCCGGTGAGGTTGATGCCGATCACGCGCTGCCATTCCTCCACCGGGTAGTCCGCCGTGGGCGCGAGATCGCCGCCCACGCCGGCGTTGTTGCAGGCGATGTCCAGGCGGCCGAAGCGGCGCACCGCTTCCTCGACGCTGGCGCGGCAGTCCTCGGCGCGCGAGACGTCGGCGCGCAGGAACACCGCCTCGCCGCCGCCTTCGCGAAGCCGCGCAGCGGCGCTTTCGCCTCGATCGGCGTCCATGTCGGTCAGCAGCACGCGGGCGCCGGCGTGCACATACGCCTGCGCGATGGCGCATCCGATGCCGGAGGCGGCGCCGGTCACCAGGGCGACCTTGGATTCGAGCATCATGGTTCTCCTTCGAACGTAATGCCTGCATTCTGGAAACGCGGCCGTGGCCACCGGCTTGACGCAGCTCAAGGCCGCGCCGATCGGGCCGCCTAAGCTGGCCCTCTTGAACACGCCCTGCCTTGAACACGCCCTGTCCATGAGCCTCGATTCCCTGCGCCGAATGTTCGCTCCCGCCAGCATCGCCCTCGTCGGCGCCTCGGATCGTCCTGGGAGCGTGGGCGCGGTGGTCCTGCGCAACCTGCGCGAAGGCGGCTTCACCGGGCCGCTGTGGCCCGTGAATCCGCGCCACGCCAGCGTCGGCGGCGTGGCCGCGTTCCCGGACGTGGAGGCGCTGCCGGCGGTGCCGGACCTGGCCGTGATCTGCACGCCGGCGCCCGCCGTGCCCGGCATCGTGCAGGCGCTGGCGCGGCGTGGCACGCGCGCGGCCATCGTGCTGTCCGCGGGTCTGCGCAGCCGCCCGGACGACGGCGCGCCGAGCTACGAGCAGGCCATGCTGGCAGCCGCGAAGCCGGCGGGGCTGCGCGTGCTGGGGCCCAACTGCATCGGCGCGCTGGTGCCGGCCGCGGGCCTCAACGCCAGCTTCGCGCCCGGCCAGGCGAGCCCGGGCCGGCTGGCCTTTCTCACGCAGTCGGGTGCGCTGGCCACCGCCATGCTGGACTGGGCCCAGGGCCGCGGCATCGGTTTCTCGCACTTCGTGTCGCTGGGCGACAGCGCGGACATCGGCTTCGCCGACCTGCTGGAGCTGCTGGCGCAGGAAGAGGGCACGGACGCCATCCTGATGTACGTGGAGTCGGTGCGCGAGGCGGCGCGCTTCATGGCCGCCGCGCGCGCGGCGGCGCGGTGCAAGCCGGTGATCGTGGTCAAGGCAGGCCGCGCACCTGAAGGCGCGCGGGCGGCGCGCTCGCACACCGGCGCGCTGGCCGGCTCGGACGCGGTGTTCGATGCGGCCGTGCGGCGCGCCGGCCTGCTGCGCGTGGACACGCTGGAGGCGCTTTTCGACGCCGCCGAGGCGCTGTCGCATGCGAGTCCCTGGCGCGGCCCGGGCCTGGCGGTGCTGACCAACGGCGGCGGCGCCGGCGTGCTCGCGGCCGATGCCCTGGCGGGCGCGGGCGTGCTGGCGACGCTGTCGCCGCAGACGGTGAGCGCACTGGATGCGGTGCTGCCCGCCGGCTGGCCGCAGGCCAATCCGGTGGACATCATCGGCGACGCGCCGGTGGAGCGTTATCGCGCCGCGCTGGAGGTGCTGCTCGCGGCCCCCGAGGTCGACGGCGTTCTCTTCATGCACGCCCCCACCGCCATCGTGCCGGCGGCGCAGATTGCACGCGCCTGCCTGCCGCTGCTCGCGCAGGCCGACAAGCCGGTGCTGGGCTGCTGGCTGGGCGGCCCTGTCGTGGCCGAGGCCGCGGCGCAGTTCCGCGCCGCGGGCGTGCCCTGCTACGGAACGCCCGAGCGCGCGGCCACCGCCTGGCTTCAGCGGGCGCAGTTCCGCAGCCACCAGCAGGCCATGCTGCGTCCGCTGGGGCCGGGGGCGCACCTGCCCGCGTCGGCGTCGGAGCACGCGGGAGACCTCATCGCCGCGGCCCTGGCGCGCGGCAGCGAGTGGCTGGACCCGAGCGAGGCGCGCGAGGTGCTGCAGGCCTACGGCATTCCCACGCTCGCGACGGTGCGCGTGGCCAATGCGTCGCAGGCCGCGGCCGAGGCGGCGCGCTTGGGCTGGCCGGTGGCGCTCAAGCTGCTCTCGCCGCAGGTGGTGCACAAGTCGGACGTGGGCGGCGTGGCGCTGAACCTGCGCTCGGCCGAGGAAGTCGAGGCCGCGGCCGCGGGCATGTGCGCGCGGCTGGCGCGGCAACTGCCCGAGGCGCAGGTGCTGGGCTTCGTCGTGCAGCAGATGGCCGAGCGGCCCGGCGCGCAGGAACTGATCGTGGGCATCGCGCAGGACGCGGTGTTCGGCCCCGTGCTGCTGTTCGGAGAAGGCGGCATCGCCGTCGAACTGCGCCAGGACCGCGCTTTGGAACTGCCGCCCATCGACCGCGTACTCGCCGGCGAGATGATCGACCGCACCCGCATCTCGCGCCTGCTCGCCGGCCACCGCGGCCGCCCGCCCGCCGACCGCGAGGCCGTGATCGACGTGCTCCTGCGCGTCTCGCGCATGGCGGCCGACCTGCCGGCGCTGGCGGAACTGGACATCAACCCGCTGCTGGCCGATGCGCAGGGCGTGCTGGCGGTGGATGCGCGCATCCGGCTGCGGCGCAGCGTGGGGGAGGGCGGGAGGATGGTGCTGTAGCGATTGCGCTGAAGGCCCGACTCACAGCCGCCCCGGAAACATCTCCAGCAAGACCCATGTCATCGTGAGATAGCGCAGGAACTTGCCTATGAGCATGTAGAAGGCGCAGGGCCAGAAAGGCAGCTTGAGCCAGCCGGCCACGGCGCACAGCGGATCGCCCACCAGCGGCAGCCAGGCCAGCAGGCAGGCCTTGGGGCCGAGCCCTTCCAGCCATTCGAGGGCCTTCAGGTGCACGTGCGAGTGCTTCCACTTGTCCACCGCGCGGTGGGCGCCGTAACCCAGCCACCAGTCCAGCATGCCGCCCAGGGTGTTGCCCGCCGTGGCCACGCCGATGGCGGGCCAGAACAGGTCGGGGTTGATCTTGAGCAGGCCGAAGAGCGCGGGCTCCGAGCCCATGGGCAGCAGCGTCGCCGAGATGAAGGACACCAGGAAGAGGGTGCTCAGCCCGTGCTCCGGCAGCGCCATCCAGGCCATCAGCGCGTTCATCCAGGCTTCCATCGGCGCGCAGTATAGGGACGCCCTGCTGCGGCGGCGCGTCGGCCGGCGTCCCGATGCGAGGCCGATGGGAGGCCGATGCCGACGCTCAAAAAGCCGCAGCGCGTTTCGCGTGCCAAAAAGCAAAGCGCCTACAATCGTGCCTCTTTTTTCAGCACGCCCTCCATCCCCTTCCGATGAACATCGGCCCCTACACCCTGGCGAATGCCGTGTTCGCCGCGCCGATGGCGGGCGTGACCGACCGGCCTTTCCGGCAGTTGTGCCGCCGGCTGGGCGCGGGGCATGCGGTCAGCGAGATGGTCACCTCGCGCCGCGAGCTGTGGAACAGCCTGAAGACCTCGCGCCGGGCCGACCACACGGGCGAGCCGGGGCCCATCGCGGTGCAGATCGCCGGCACCGAGGCGGCCATGATGGCCGAGGCCGCGGCCTACAACGTGGACCGCGGCGCGCAGATCATCGACATCAACATGGGCTGCCCGGCCAAGAAGGTGTGCAACAAGTGGGCGGGTTCGGCCCTGATGCAGGACGAGCCGCTGGCTGTCGCCATCGCGCAGGCGGTGGTCCAGGCCTGCGCGCCGCGCGGCGTGCCCGTCACCCTGAAGATGCGCACCGGCTGGTGCGATGCGCAGCGCAATGCGGTGGCGCTGGCGCGCGCCTTCGAGGACGTGGGCGTGCAGATGATCACCGTGCATGGCCGCACGCGCGAGCAGGGCTATCGCGGCCGCGCCGAGTACGACACCATCGCGGCAGTGAAGGCAGCGGTGCGCGTGCCCGTGGTGGCCAATGGCGACATCGACTCGCCGCAGAAGGCGCGCGAGGTGCTGCAGGCCACGGGGGCGGACGCGGTGATGATCGGCCGCGCGGCACAGGGCCGGCCGTGGATCTTCCGCGAGGTGGCGCACTACCTGGCTACCGGCACGCTGCTCGCGCCGCCGCTGGTGGCCGAGGTGCGGCGCCTGCTGCTGGAGCACCTGCAGGACCACTATGCGCTGTATGGCGAATTCACCGGCGTGCGCAGCGCACGCAAGCACATCGGCTGGTATGTGAAGGCCTTGCCCGGCGGCGAGGCCTTGAGGGAGCGGATCAACGGGATCGAGGAATGCCAGGCCCAGTCGCGGGCCGTGGCGGCGTATTTCGACGAGCTTGCGCAGCTCACCGACCGGCTGCCCCGGACGGTGGAGGCCTGCGCTGAAGAACAAGCCCATACGGGTGCAGAGGACACATGAGCAAGAAACACATCGAGGAGTGTGTGCGCACGAGCCTGGAAGGCTACTTCCGGGACTTGCGGGGGATCGAACCGAACGACATGTACGAGATGCTGGTGAAGGTGGTGGAGAAGCCTTTGCTGGAAGTCGTCATGGCCAAGGCCGACCACAACCAGTCGCGCGCGGCCGAGTGGCTGGGCCTGAACCGCAACACGCTTCGCAAGAAGCTGCTGGAGCACAAGCTGCTCTGAACGGACAACAAGAACCATGAACGCACTGATCTCCGTCTCGGACAAGTCCGGGGTGCTCGAATTCGCGCAGGCGCTGCACGGCCTGGGCGTGAAGCTCATCTCCACCGGCGGCACTGCCGGCCTGCTGCGGGACGCCGGACTGCCGGTGACCGAGGTGGCCGACCTCACCGGCTTTCCCGAAATGCTCGACGGCCGCGTGAAGACCTTGCACCCCAAGGTGCACGGCGGACTGCTCGCGCGGCGCGACGTGCCCGAGCACATGGCCGCGCTCGAGGCCCACGGCATCGCCCCCATCGACCTGCTGGTGGTGAACCTGTACCCCTTCGAGGCCACGGTCGCCAAGCCCGGCTGCACGCTGGATGACGCCATCGAGAACATCGACATCGGCGGCCCGGCCATGGTGCGCAGCGCGGCCAAGAACTGGAAGGACGTGGGCGTGCTCACCGACGCCTCGCAGTACGCAGGCGTGCTCGAGGAGCTGCGCGCGAACGGCAAGCTCTCGGACAAGCTGCGCTTCGCGCTGTCGGTGGCGGCGTTCAACCGCATCAGCAACTACGACGCGGCCATCAGCGACTACCTCTCCAGCCTGCAGGACGATGGCGGCCGCACGATGTTCCCGGCGCAGTCCAATGGCCGCTTCGTCAAGCTGCAGGACCTGCGCTACGGCGAGAACCCGCACCAGCAGGCGGCCTTCTACCGCGACCTGTACCCGGCGCCCGGCTCGCTGGTGACCGCCACGCAGCTGCAGGGCAAGGAGCTCTCGTACAACAACATCGCCGACGCCGATGCGGCCTGGGAGTGCGTGCGCAGTTTCGACGCGCCGGCCTGCGTGATCGTCAAGCACGCCAACCCCTGCGGCGTGGCCGTGGCCGAGGGCGCGCTGCAGGCCTACGAGAAGGCCTTCAAGACCGATCCCACCTCGGCCTTCGGCGGCATCATCGCCTTCAACCGCCCGCTGGACGGCGCGGCCGCGCAGGCGGTGAGCAAGCAGTTCGTCGAGGTGCTGATCGCCACCGACTTCACGCCCGAAGCCCTCGAGGTGTTCAAGGCCAAGGCCAATGTGCGCCTGATGAAGATTGCCCTGCCGCCCGGCGGCGAGCGGCCCTGGGACCGCGGCCAGAACTTCATGGACGTCAAGCGCGTGGGCTCGGGCCTCTTGATGCAGACGGCGGACAACCACGAGCTGCAACTGTCCGACCTGAAGGTGGTCACGCGCAGGCAGCCTACGCCCGAGCAACTGCAGGACCTGCTCTTCGCCTGGAAGGTGGCGAAGTACGTGAAGTCCAACGCCATCGTCTTCTGCAAGGAGGGCATGACCTTCGGCGTGGGCGCGGGCCAGATGTCGCGCCTGGACTCGGCGCGCATCGCCAGCATCAAGGCCCAGCACGCCGGCCTGTCGCTGCAGGGCACCGTGGTGGCGAGCGACGCCTTCTTCCCCTTCCGCGACGGCCTGGACGTGGTGGTGGACGCGGGCGCGGCTTGCGTGATCCAGCCCGGCGGCAGCATGCGCGACGCCGAAGTGATTGCCGCCGCCGACGAGCGCGGCGTCGCGATGGTGTTCTCGGGCGTGCGCCACTTCAGGCACTGAGAGGAGCTGCGCGGTGGCTCTTCCCTGGGGTGTCCTGGTCGCCAACCTGCCGACGCTGATCGATGCGGCCGGCAAGCTGTTCAAGCGGGCCGATGCGCCCCCGCGCCTGCCCGAGGTGCAGGGCTCGGCGGCCGACCAGATCGAGGCGCTGACGCAGCGCCTGGCCTACTACGAGCGGCTGGAGGCCGAGCAGGCGCAGCTGCTCAAGCAGACCATCGAGCAGCTGCAGCAGATGGCCGTGAAGGCGGCCGCGTCCGAGACGCGCGCCAACATCGCGCTGGGCGTGGCGGCGGTGAGCGTGCTGGTCGCGGTGGTGGCGCTGGTGGTGCGCTGAAAAGCTGCACCCCGGGCCGATCGCTCCGATCCCTTCACACCTTTGAAGGCCGCATGGGCCTTCAGGCCCGCAGCGTCGCGAACACCTCGCGCGCCGCCTCCAGCGTGGTGGCGATGTCCTCGTCGGTGTGGGCCGCGCTCACGAAGCCGGCCTCGTACAGGGCCGGCGCGATGTACACGCCGCGTTCCAGCAGGCCGTGGAACAGGCGGTTGAAGCGGGCCCCGTCGCTGGTCATCACGGTGCGGTAGTTCTGCGGCAGCTCGGGCAGCAGGAAGAAGCCGAACATGCCGCCCTCGCAGTCGGCGCTGAAGTCGATCCCTTCGGACCGCGCGAGCAGCGAGAGGCCGTCGACCAGCGATTGCGTGCGTGCGGCCAGCGTGTCGTAGAAGCCGGGCTGCGCGATCTGCTCCAGCGTGGCCAGGCCGCAGGCGGTGGCGATGGGATTGCCCGAGAGCGTGCCCGCCTGGTAGACCGGGCCCAGCGGCGCCAGTTGCTCCATGATGGCCCGCGGGCCGCCGAAGGCCGCCAGGGGCATGCCGCCGCCGATCACCTTGCCGAGCACGGTGATGTCCGGACGGAAGCCCGGGATCGCGCGCCCGTAGAGGCTCTGCGCGCCGCCCAGCGCGACGCGGAAGCCCGTCATCACCTCGTCGAAGACCAGCAGCGCGCCGTGCCGGTCGCACAGCTCGCGGCAGCGGCGCATGAAGGGCACAGTCGCGCGCACGAAGTTCATGTTGCCGGCGATGGGCTCGATCATCAGGCAGGCGATGTCGGCACCGTGGCGCGCGAAGGCTTCTTCGAGCTGCTCGAGGTTGTTGTACTCCAGCACGATGGTGTGCTGCGCCACCTCCGGCGGCACGCCGGCGCTGGTCGGGTTGCCGAAGGTCGCCAGGCCCGAGCCGGCCTTGACCAGCAGCGCGTCGGCGTGGCCGTGGTAGCAGCCCTCGAACTTGATGAGGTGCTTGCGGCCGGTGGCGCCGCGTGCCAGGCGGATCGCGCTCATCGCCGCTTCGGTGCCGGAGCTCACGAGCCGCACCATGTCCATGGTGGGAACGAGCTTGACGATGGTCTCGGCCAGCTGCACCTCGCGTTCGGTGGGCGCACCGAATGAGAAGCCATCGAGCACGGCCTGCTGCACGGCCTCCACCACGGCCGGGTGGCCGTGGCCGAGGATCATGGGACCCCAGGAGCCGATGTAGTCGATGTAGCGCTGTCCGTTGGCGTCCCAGAACCAGGCGCCTTCGGCGCGCTGCACGAATCGGGGCGTGCCGCCCACGGCGCGGAAGGCCCGCACGGGTGAATTGACGCCGCCGGGGATGCGTTCGCGGGCGCGCTCGAAGAGTTCGACGTTGCGGTCAGTGCTTGGTGTCATGGGCGGGCATGTCGAAGACCTGCAGGGCCTGCGCTTCTTCTTCGGTCACGCTGCCCGGCGGCTCGGTGTCGGATTCGGGCTGGGCCCAGAAGAGGCGGTCCGGGACCACGTGTCCCATGCCGGGACGAAAGCCCCCGTCCAGGCAGTGGTCCAGGTATTCCAGCGCCTCGGCGAAGGCGGCCGGCAGGTCGGCCCCGCTGGCCACCAGCGCCGACAGCGCGGCGCTCAGCGTTTCGCCGGCGCCGGAGAAGACCGCCTCGAAGCGCTCGAAGCGCTGGCTGGCCAGCACGCTCTGTGGCGTGCACAGCACGTTGTCGATGTACTGGTCCGGCAGGGGAATGCCGGTCACCACGGTATAGGACACGCCGGCGTCCGAGGCCGCCTTGGCGATGTCCCGCGCGCTCGGACTGCGGTCGCTGGTCCAGTCCGGCAGCAGCCAGCGCCACAGGGTGCTGTGGTTTCCCACCAACACGGTGGTCTGCGGCAACATGAGCTCGCGGAAGGCATCGAGGTAGGCGTCGATGTCGGCCTCGTCCCACCAGGCCAGGTGCGGCATGTAGGCGACCAGGGGCACGTCGGCGTAGTCGGTGGCGATCTCCGCGACGGCGCCGATCGCCTCGGGCGTGCCGAGGAAGCCGACCTTGAACACCTGGACCGGCACGTCCTCCAGGATGGCGCGCGCCTGCTCGGCGATGGCGTCCTCGTCGAGGGCGAAGTGGTCGAAGATGTCCGCGGTGTCGCGCGCGTAGGCGCCGCAGGTGACGGGCAAGGCATGCGCACCGACCGAGACCATGGCGGAGATGTCGGCCGACAGGCCCGCGGCGCCGCTCGGGTCGCCGGCGTTGAAGGTCATGACGCAAGGCGGCACGTCGGGCGGGCCTGTGTCCTCATCGCGCGGCTCGGAGGGCGGGGTGCTGGAGCTGTGGGTCATGGGCCTGTGAGCATCATCCGTGTGCGCTAGTTGCGAATCGCTCGGAGGCGCCTCGATACAATCGTTGCATTCTATGGGAAGCCCTCTTAAGCTGTGACTGAAGCAAAGACCTGGATGTGTCTGATCTGCGGATGGATCTATGACGAAGCCGCCGGCGCACCCGATCACGGCATCGCCCCCGGCACCGCCTGGGCCGACGTTCCGATGAACTGGACCTGCCCCGAGTGCGGCGCCCGCAAGGAAGATTTCGAGATGGTTCAGATTTGATCGGAGCGGCGCCGCGCACGGTGGATGCGCCCGATCCGACGAGTGAGCGAGGAGAGGGACCCAGTGAGCACGAACGCAGCCCTGAAGGTGCTGGTGATCGATGACAGCAACACGATACGCCGCAGCGCCGAGATTTTCCTGAAGCAGGGTGGCCACGAGGTCATGCTGGCCGAAGACGGCTTCGATGCCCTCTCCAAGGTCAACGACTACCAGCCGCACCTGATCTTCTGCGACATCCTCATGCCCAGGCTGGACGGCTACCAGACCTGCGCCATCATCAAGCGCAACGCGCGCTTTTCCTCGGTGCCCGTGGTCATGCTCTCGTCCAAGGACGGCGTCTTCGACAAGGCGCGCGGCCGCATGGTGGGCTCGCAGGACTACCTCACCAAGCCCTTCACCAAAGACCAGCTGCTGCAGACCGTGCGGCAGTTCGGCGCCGCCCTGCCGGAGTGACCTGATGCCCATCACCAAAGTGCTCGTCGTCGACGACTCCAAGACCGAGCTCATGTTCCTCACCGACCTGCTGCACAAGAACGGCTATGCGGTGCGCACCGCGGAAAACGCCGACGACGCCTTCCGCCGCCTGGAGGAAGAGCGCCCCGACCTGATCCTCATGGACGTGGTCATGCCCGGCCAGAACGGCTTCCAGCTCACGCGCTCGATCACGCGCGATCCTCGCTACGAGGGCCTGCCCATCATCATCTGCACCAGCAAGAGCCAGGAGACCGACCGCGTCTGGGGCATGCGGCAGGGCGCACGCGACTACATCACCAAGCCCGTCGAGCCGCGCGAGCTGCTCGCCAAGATCCGCGCGATCGGCTGATCGCGCGCATCGTCACGCCATGGCCAATCGCGAAGCCCTCCGCGAGCTGCAGACCCGCCTGGCGGAGCGCCTGCAGGCCGCGCGGCAACAGGGCGTGCAGGCCTCGTGGCTGGCCGTCGAGATCGCCGGCGGCAAGTACCTGTTTCCGCTCGCGCAGTCCGGCGAGATCTTCTCGCTGCCGCCGCTGCAGCCCGTGCCCTACACCAAGCCCTGGTTCCTCGGCGTGGCCAACCTGCGCGGCGGGCTCTGGGGCGTGGTGGACCTGGCCGCCTTCATGGACGCGGGCAGCACCCGCCAGCGCGCCGACGGCCGCACGCAGCCGCAGCTGGTCACGCTCAACGCGGTGCTGGAGGTCAACTGCGCCGTCCTCATCGAGCGCCTCGGCGGACTGCGCAGCCTCGAAGCCTTCGCCGCCTCCGAGCCGGCGCCTGCCACCGCGCCGAGCTGGTTCGGCAGCAGCTACATCGATTTCCATGGCACCCGCTGGCAGGAGATCAACCTGCAGGCCATGTCCCAGCAACCTCAGTTCCTGAGCATCAGCGCGTAGAGAGCGAGCCCCCCATGCCTGTCCTCGATTCCGTCAAGAACCTCCTCGCGCGCCGACCCGCCGACGCGGCGCGGGCCGGCAGCCCCGATACCGCCACGCTGGTCGAACCGACCGTGCCTGCCCAGGCCTGGCGCAAGGCCCGCGAAGCGGCGGCCGAGGGGCCGCCCAGCGAGCAGATCGCGCTGCCGATCCTCGGGCGGCGCAGCGTGGAGGTCCACCAGCGCGTGCTCTTCGTGCTGCTGGGCGTCTCGCTGCTGGTGCTGGGCGGCGTGGGCGCCTGGACCATCGGCCAGGCCGACCGGGTCGCACAGCAGGTCGCTGGCGTGGGCCAGGCACTCATGCAGTCGCAGCGGCTCGCCAAGTCGGCCTCGCAGGCACTGGGCGGCGTCGCCCAGGCGTTCGAGGACGTGAAGGACAGCTCCAACGAGCTCTCCCGGATGGTGAACGGCCTGCAGTCCGGCGACGAGGACCTGCGCATCAAGCCGGTCCTGGGGGCCAGCGGCGAGCTGGAAGCCATCACGCCGCTGGCCGAGCGGGCCGACCGCAACGCCAGCATCGTGCTGACCCAGAAGGACACGCTCACGCGCGTGATGACGGCCCTGCGCACCGTTGCGCAGCAATCGGACGACCTGCTGGAGCGGGCCGAGACCGTGCAGTCGCTCAAGCTGCAGGCCGGTGCGGCGGCCCCCGAGATTTCCGCGGCCGCCCAGCTGGTCATGCTCACGCAGCGCATCGGCAAGTCGGCCAACGAATTCCTCACGCTCGAAGGCGTGAGTGCGCAGGCCGTGTTCCAGCTGAACAAGGACCTGGCCTCGTTCAGCCAGGTCGGCCAGGGCCTGCTGGACGGAAGCCCCGAGCTGCGCCTGCCGGGCACCCGCGACCCGCAGACGCGCGAGCAGCTGCAGGAGCTGCTGAAGCTGTTCGCCGCCACCCGTACCGAGGCCAATGCCATGCTGGGCAACCTGCAGGGCCTGGTGGCCGCACGCGAGGCGCAGCTGGGCATCTTCGCGGACAGCGAGCCGCTGCGCCGCTCGCTGGAAGCGCTGCAGGCCCGGCTCTCGGACCGCACGGGCCTGGGCTTGGGCGTCGTGGCCGTCCTGTCGCTCGCGGCACTGGCGGGCATCGCCTGCGCGGTGTCGCTGGTCTTCGTGCAGCTGCAGGACAGCCGCCGCCGCCAGTCCCTGGCGGAGGCGCAGCGCCAGGAGGCCGAACGCCAGCAGCAGGAGTCCAAGCGCGTCAACGATGCCAACCAGGCGGCCATTCTTCGGCTGATGAACGAGCTGCAGACCGTGGCCGAGGGCGACCTCACGCAGGAAGCCACCGTGACCGAGGACATCACCGGCGCCATCGCCGACTCGGTCAACTACACGGTGGAAGAACTGCGCCAGCTGGTGGGCAGCGTGCAGACCACGGCCGCCCGCGTGGCGCAGACCACGGCGCTGGTGGAGAGCACCTCCACCGAGCTGCTGGCGGCCTCGACCGAGCAGCTGCGCGAGATCCGCGAGACCGGCCAGTCCGTGCTCGACATGGCCGGCCGCATCAACCAGGTGTCCGGGCAGGCCCAGCAGTCGGCGCAGGTCGCGCGCCAGTCGCTGCAAGCGGCCGACTCGGGCCTGAAGGCGGTGCAGAACGCCATCGGCGGCATGAACGCGATCCGCGACCAGATCCAGGAAACCTCCAAGCGCATCAAGCGCCTGGGCGAGTCCTCGCAGGAGATCGGCGAGATCACCGAGCTGATCTCCGACATCACCGAGCAGACCAACGTGCTGGCGCTCAACGCGGCCATCCAGGCCGCCTCGGCGGGCGAGGCCGGCCGCGGCTTCTCGGTGGTGGCCGAGGAGGTGCAGCGACTGGCCGAACGCTCGGCCGACGCCACGCGCCAGATCGCGGCGCTGGTCAAGGCCATCCAGACCGACACCCAGGACGCGGTGGCCGCCATGGAGCGCTCCACCCAGGGCGTGGTCGAGGGCGCCAAGCTCTCCGACAACGCCGGTGCGGCGCTCTCGCAGATCGACCAGGTCTCGCGCCAGCTCGCCGAACTCATCGAGCAGATCTCCGCCTCCGCCTCGCGCGAAGCCGAGTCGGCCAACGTGGTGGCCGGCAACATCCAGCACATCTTCGCGGTGACCGAGCAGACCGGCGAGGGCACGCGCTCCACCGCCAACCAGGTGCGCGAGCTCTCGCGCATGGCCGACGAGCTGCGCAAGTCGGTGGCGCGTTTCAAGATCACCTGAACCACGAGGGCCGCCGCACATCGCCATGCAAGTCCACGCTCTCGAACACGACCCGCAGTTGGGGGACCTGGGGCCGCTGGCCTGGGTGCTCGGCGAACTGCGCAAGTCCCTGGAAGCCTCGTCCTCCGCCTGCCGGCGCTTCCTGCGCGAAGCCGCGCAGGCGCGCGAGACAGGCGGCGAGCCGGCCGACATCGCCCAGCTGCGCGTCGCGCGCCAGCACCTGCACCAGGCCCTGGGCGCGCTGGACATGGTGGGCCTGCACGGGCCGGCGCAGCTGCTGCGGGGCATGGAGACGGCCATGCAGGCGCTCACGGCCAGGCCGCAGGCCTGCGACGAAGCGGCCGTCGGCAAGATCGAGCGGGCCGGCCACGCGCTGCTCGAGTACCTGGAGCAGCTCCTCGCGGGCAAGCAGCCCGCGTCGGTGGCGCTCTTTCCCCAGTACCGGGACGTGCTGGCCCTGGGCGGCGCCGAGCGCGTCCACCCGGCCGACCTCTGGTCCTTCGACTGGCGCTGGCGCGAACCCCGCAGCCCCGTGGACGTCCCGGCGCTGGCCTGCGGGCCGGCGGTGCGCGCGCGCCTCGATGCCTGCGTGCTGCGCATCGTCAAGTCCGGCGACGCGGCCGCCGCGGCCGAACTGCGGCGCCTGGCGCTCGGCCTGTCCTTCGGCGGCGGCGGCCCGCAGGCGACCACCTTCTGGCGGCTGTGCGCGGGTTTCTTCGAGGCGATCGCCCTGGGGCTGCTGAAGGTCGACGTGTACGTCAAGCGGGCCGCCTCGCGCGTGCTCGTTCAGTACGCGCAGCTCGCCAAGGGCGAGCCTTCGGTCTCCGACCGGCTGGCGCAGGACCTCCTGTTCTTCTGCAGCCATGCGGGCGTGTCCGCACCGGGGGCAGCGCCACTGCTGCACGCCGTGCGCCAGGCCTGGAGCCTGCGGCCCGCGACGCCGGTGGACTACGAGCTGGAGCACTTCGGCCGCTTCGACCCGGCCCTGCTGGCCCAGGCGCGCCGCCGCATCGGCTCGGCCAAGGAGCTCTGGTCCCACCTGAGCGGGGGCGACGAGTCGCAGCTTCGCAGCTGCCCGGGCGCCTTCCGCCAGCTCGCGGACGCCTTGGTGCGCCTGCATCCGGCGACCCAGTCCCTGGCCGATGCACTGCGCACGGTGGGTGACGGCGTCGCACAGGCCGCCGCCCTCCCGCGCCCCGAGCTGGCGCTGGAAGTGGCGACCTCGCTGCTGTACCTGGAAGCGGCCTTCGAGGACCTGGAGAACGACGAACAGCGCATCGAAACGCGCGCCCGGGCGCTCGCGCTGCGCCTGGAGCAGTCGTTCGCCGACGGGCGCGCGGCGCCCCTGGAAGACTGGATGGCGGACCTGTACCGCCGGGTCAGCGACCGCCAGACCATGGGCAGCGTCGTCGGCGAGCTGCGCCAGACCCTGTCCGAGCTGGAAAAGGACCTGGACGCCTACTTCCGCAATCCGCAGGACAAGCCGCTGCTCCAATCGGCGCCGCCCCGGCTGTCGCAGATGCGGGGCGTGCTCTCGGTGCTCGGCCTGGACCAGGCGGCCCAGGCCGTGCTGCGCATGCGTGCGAGCGTCGAGGGCCTCATCGCCGCCGACGCGGACCAGGACGCCGACGCGCTGGCGGCACGCTTCGAGGTGCTGGGCAGCAACCTCGGTGCGCTGGGTTTCCTGATCGACATGCTCAACTACCAGCCCGCGCTGGCCAGGAGCTTGTTCGTCTATGACGCCGCGCGTGGTGAGCTGCTTCCGCTGACCGGGCGGCTCCCCGGCGCGGCGCAGGGCGCCGAAGCGGTCGAGACGGTCGAGACGGTCGAGACGGTCGAGACGGTCGAAGCGGTCGAGACGGTCGAAGCGGTCGAAGCGGTCGAAGTGGTCGAAGTGGTCGAAGCGGTCGAAGCGGTCGAAGCGGATGCGGATCCGCATCCGGATGCGCCCGCACCGTCTGGGCCGGCCGCCGCGAACGAAAGCGCCGTGGAGGTCCTTTCGCCGACCGCCACCGCCACTGCCGACGAGCCGGAGTTTGCTGGCGCGCAGGTCCCCCTGCCGGTCCTGCCCGAGCTCCCCGGAATCGAGTCGAGCGAGCCGCAGGCCGCCGCTTCGGCGCCCCCGGCTGCCGAACCCCTGCCAGCTGCGCAGGCCACGGCCGACGAGGCGGACGCACCGCCCGATGCCGACCTCGCGGCGCCTTCGGGCCTCGTCGAACTTCAAGCACCGGCTGCATCGCGGGAGCCCTTGCCCTGGCCGGTCGCCGAGCAAGCGGTTCCGCAGGACGACGCGCAAGACGAACTGCTCGCCATCTTCATCGAGGAGGCGCGCGAGGTCGTGCAGGCCGGCCGCGCCGCCTGTGCGGTCCTGGCCGTCACGCCGTCCGAGCTGTCCGAACTCACCGTGCTGCGGCGCGCTTTCCACACGCTCAAGGGCAGCTCGCGCATGGTGGGCCTGGAAGCCTACGGCGAGGCCGCCTGGAGCCTGGAGCAGGTGTTCAACGACTGGCTGGCCGAACAGCGGCCGGCGAGCGATGCGCTGCTGGCCCTGGCCGGAACCTCGCTGGAGGCCTTCGGCCGCTGGACCGAAGACCTCGCACGCGCCGAGCCCCCACGCTGGCAGGCCGACGCCTTCCGTCGTGCGGCGCAGGCTTTCCAGGCCGGCGACGCCTTGCCGCCCCTGGACCGGAGCCTTGATGCAGCGCCGTTGCAGCAAGCCGCCGAGGTCGCCGAGGACGCGCCGGGGCGCACCGAAGCCGCACCCGCCGAAGCCGCACCCGCCGAAGCCGCACTTGCCGAGATGCCGCAGGCCGAGGCGCCGCTGCCCGAGCTGTCCGGCCTGGAAGTGAGCGAGATCGGTGGACTCGACGACGCGGACTTCGCCGCCTTCGAATCGGCGCAGGCCGAGCACCTTGCTGCGCCGGCCGTTCCCGAGCCCTTGCTCGACACCTTTGCGGCGTTCGAGGACGCCGTGGCGGAGCACCTGCCCGCCGAGCCCGCCGCACTGCCCGATGGCACGCTCCTCGACCAGCACGACGATACGCTCGATGCCTTCGCGCCGAGCGACGCGGACCCGCTGTCCGCGGCCCTCCCCGCCGAGGCCGAGCCCGCCGAGGTCGAGCCCGCGGCGGAGACAGAAGCCGAACTCGAACCCGAGCCCGCGGCGGCAGAAGCCCAAATCGAACCCGACCTCGAGCCCGAGCCCGAGGAAGACACCTGCGCCGACGAGCCGGTCAAGGTGATCGGCGAGCTGCGCATCGGCATTCCCCTCTACAACGTCTATCTCAACGAGGCCGACGAGTGGTCGCGCCGCCTGCAGGTCGAGTTGTCGGAGTGGGCGCTGGAGATCAACGCGCCGCTGCCGTCGTCGGCCGTCGCGCTGGCGCATTCGCTGGCCGGCAGTTCGGCCACCGTGGGCTTCCATGCGCTCTCGCGCATCGCGCGGCTCCTGGAAGATGCGCTGGCAGGCGTCCAGGCGCATCACGGGGGAACGCCTGCGCACGCCGCCGTCTTCAATGCCGCAGCCGAGGAGATCCGGCGCCTGCTGCACCAGTTCGCTGCCGGCTTTCTGAAGGAGGCCAGCCCGCGGCTGCTGGAGGCGCTGACCGCGCTGGAGTCGCTGCCCGCGCCGCTCGACTCGCAACCCGCGCCGCTCGATTCGCAGCCGGCGCCGCTCGCGGCCGAGCCGCAGGCGCATGCGGAGGCACCGCGCGGCACCGCCAGCCTGGACGACCAGCGCGAGGGCATCGACCTGGCCGATGCCGTCGATGCCGACCTCTTTCCCATCTTCGAGGAGGAAGCCGCGGAGCTGCTGCCCCAGCTGGGCGGCGTGCTGCGCCAGTGGAACGCGCGGCCCGAGAACCGCAGTGCGCGCGACGCGGTGCTGCGCTGCCTGCACACGCTCAAGGGCAGCGCGCGGCTGGCCGGCGCCTTGCGCCTGGGTGAGATGGCGCACCGGCTGGAGTCCCTGGTCGAACAGATCGGCCCCGATGCGGTGACGGAGGCGGACCTGGAGCCGCTGCTGCAGCGCTTCGACGCGCTGCAGTCCGCCTTCGACGCCTTGCGCATGGCGCAGGCCGAGCCGGCGGCCACGGCCGAGCCGGCGGCCGAAGCGCCGAAGGAGACCGAAGCGCCGGCCATCCCGTCCGCGCAGGCGCGGGCGCTGCTGGCCGCCCCGGTGGGCACGTCCGTCGCATCGCAGCGCGCCGCGGCGTCGCAGGCCGTGCGCGTGCGCTCGCAGCTGCTGGACCGCCTGATGAACCAGGCCGGCGAGGTGATGATCACCCGGGCCCGCCTGGAAGACGAACTGCGCCAGCTGCGCGGTTCGCTGAACGACCTCACGGGCAACCTCGACCGCCTGCGCACGCAGCTGCGCGACATCGAGCTGCAGGCCGAAACGCAGATGCAGTCGCGGCTCGCGCAGGCCAAGGACTCGGCCGGCTTCGATCCGCTGGAGTTCGACCGCTTCACTCGCGTGCAGGAGCTCACGCGCATGATGGCCGAGTCGGTCAACGACGTGGCCACCGTGCAGCGCAACCTGCAGCGGACGGTGGACGCCACCGAAGACGACCTGGCCGCCCAGGCTCGCCAGACGCGGGAGTTGCAGCGCGACCTGCTGCGCACGCGCATGGTGGAGTTCGAAGCCATCTCCGACCGCCTCTACCGCGTCGTGCGTCAGGCCAGCAAGGACACGGGACGACCGGTCCGCCTGGACATCGAGGGCGGCGCCATCGAGGTGGACCGGGGCGTGCTGGACCGCATGACGCCGGCCTTCGAGCACCTGCTGCGCAACTGCGTGGCGCACGGCATCGAGGATCCGCAGCAGCGCATGGCGGCCGGCAAGGACGCGACGGGCCAGATCCGCATCACGCTCGCCCACGAAGGCAACGACGTGTCGGTGGAGTTCTCCGATGACGGCGCGGGCCTGGACCTGGCCCGCATTCGGGCGCGCGCGATCGCACAGGGCCTCCTGCCCGAAGGCGCCGAGCTGAGCGATGCGGACGCGGCCAGCCTCATCTTCACCGCCGGCTTCACCACCGCCGGCCAGGTCACCGAACTGAGCGGCCGCGGCATCGGCATGGACGTGGTGCGCGCCGAGGTGAACGCCCTGGGCGGGCGCATCGAGACGCACAGCGAACCGGGGCGCGGCACGCGCTTTCGCCTGGTGCTGCCGCTCACCACGGCCGTCACGCAGATCGTCATGATCCGAAGCGGCGACCTCACCATCGGCGTGCCGGCCAACGTGGTGGAGATCGTGCGCCGCGCCTCGGTGCGCGAGCTGCAGCAGGCCTACAACAGCGGCCGCTACGAGCACGACGGCGAGGCGCTGCCCTTCTTCTGGTCGGGCGCGCTGCTGCAGTCCTCGCGCCGCAGCACGGAGCCGCAGGGCCGCACGCTGCCGGTGGTCGTGTTCCGCAGCGCCTCCCAGCGCATCGCCCTGCACGTGGACGAGGTGCTGGGCAGCCGCGAGATCGTGGTCAAGAACCTGGGCCCGCAGCTGTCGCGCCTGCCGGGGCTGGCCGGCATGTCGGTGCTGCCCTCGGGTGCCGTGGTGCTGGTCTACAACCCGGTGGCCCTGGCCACGGTGTATGGCGACATGGCCCGTGCGCTCAGTGCCGATGCGGCGCAGCCGGAGATGCTGGGCGCGGCGGGCGCAGCCGGTGCCTCGGCCGCGGCTTCCAGCACGCCGGACGTGCCGCTGGTGCTCGTGGTGGACGACTCCATCACCGTGCGCCGCGTCACCCAGCGCCTGCTGCAGCGCGAGGGCTGGCGCGTGGCGCTGGCCGCCGACGGCCTGCAGGCCCTGGAGCGCCTGGCCGAAGAAACGCCGGCGCTGGTGCTCTCGGACATCGAGATGCCGCGCATGGACGGCTTCGACCTGGTGCGCAACCTGCGCAGCGATGCGCGCTGGGCGCAGCTGCCGGTGGTGATGATCACCTCCCGAATCGCCGAGAAGCACCGCGAGCATGCGCGGCAGCTCGGCGTGAACCACTACCTGGGCAAGCCCTACTCGGAAGAGGAACTGCTGGGCCTGGTGCGGCGCTACGCGGAACGGGCGCGTTCCTTGACCGCGCCGTAACGGCGCAGCGTCTCTTCGCGCGCCCCGGCGTGGTCCACCACGGGTCGCGGGTAGTCGGTCCCCAAGGCCAGTCCGGCCGCTTCCAGCTCCAGCGGCGCGGCCTGCCAGGGCGCATGCAGCGCCTTGCCCTGCAGGCCCACGAGATGCGGCAGGTACTGCAGGATGAAGCGGCCCTGCGGGTCGAAGCGCTCGCTCTGCGTTACCGGGTTGAAGATGCGGAACCACGGCTGCGCGTCGCAGCCGGTGGACGCGGCCCACTGCCAGCCGCCATTGTTGGCCGCGAGGTCGTAGTCATTGAGCTGCCGCGCGAAGTAGCGCTCGCCCCAGCGCCAGTCGATGCCCAGGTCCTTGGACAGGAAGCTCGCGGTGACCATGCGCAGGCGGTTGTGCATATAGCCCGTCTCCTTGAGCTGGTGCATGGCGGCGTCCACCAGGGGGTAGCCGGTGCGGCCCTCGCACCAGGCGGCAAAGAGCGCCTCGGCCCGCGCGCCGTCCTCGAAGACGATGGCGTCGTACTCGGGGCGGAAGCTGTGGCCGTTGCCCTGCACGTCGGCCACATGCGGGAAGTTGGCGAGGATCTGGAAGTAGAAGTCGCGCCAGATCAGCTCGTCCAGCCAGGTGGCTGCGCCGGCGCTGCCGCCGCGCTCGCGCTCCAGGGCCAGGCGCGCCAGCTCGCGGATGGAGACGGTGCCGAAGCGCAGGTGCACGCTCAGGTAGCTGGGTCCGCGCTGCGCAGGAAAGTCGCGCGCGTCCTGGTAGCGATCGATGCGGGCGAGGAAGTCCTTCAGCAGCGCCTGCCCGCCCTCGATGCCTGCCGGCAGGGGCAGGTCCGCCAGGTTCGTGCGCTCGAAGCCGAGCTCCGCCAGGGTGGGGATCGGCTGGCGGTGCGCGGGGGGACGCTCGGCCAGGGCCTGGGCGCGCGGCCGCGTGCGGTGCGGCGCCAGGTCCGCCGCGTCGAGCTTGGCTCGCCAGGCGCGGCGGTAGGGGCTGTAGACCGAATAGGGCTTGCCGGTTTGCGTGAGCAGTTCGCCGCGCTCGAACACGGTGTGGTCCTTCGCCGTGTGCAGGGCGATGCCCTGCGCGGCCAGGCGCCGGCGCACGGCGGCGTCGCGCTGCAGCGCCGCCGGCTCGTCGTCGTGGTTGGCGAACACGGCCTGCACGCCCAGTTGCGCGGCCAGGCGCGGCACCGCTTCTTCCGCCAGGTCGTGCAGCACGACGAGGCCCGCGGCGGGTGAGCCCGCCATCTCGCGCAAGGCCTCGTCCAGCGGCACCAGCGACTCGCGGATGAACTCCACGCGGCGGTCCCGCCGGGGCAGGGTGCCCAGGATGGCGCGGTCGAAGACGAAGACGGCATGCACCTGCCGGCAGGCAGCCAGGCACTGGGCGAAGGCCGCGTTGTCCTCGGGGCGCAGGTCCCGGCGGAACCACATCAGGCCGGCGTCGTAATTCTTGTCGTCGGCGGGCGTCGGGCTCATGGGTCGGGTGCGCTCTCGTAAAATCGCGATCATGCCCGCCGGTGCCGACCCCATCAATCTGACGCATCATTTCCTGATCGCGATGCCCGGCATGGAAGACGAGCGCTTCGCCCGCAGCGTGGTGTACCTGTGCGAGCACAGTGCGCGCGGCGCCCTGGGGATCGTCATCAACAAGCCCAGCGACATCAGCCTCAGGCACCTGTTCGAGAAGGTGGAGTTGCCGCTGGGCCGCGAGGATCTGATGGCCGAGCCGGTGTTCCAGGGCGGCCCCATCGCCACCGAGCGCGGCTTCGTGCTGCACGAGCCGGTGTTCGCGAACGACAAGCCCAGCGACGAAAGCGTCTACGCCTCCACCATGACCATTCCCGGTGGCTTGGAGATGACCACCTCCAAGGACGTGCTCGAAGCCATGGCCACCGGCGCCGGCCCGCGCAAGGTGCTGGTCTCGCTGGGCTACTCGCAGTGGGGCGAGGGTCAGCTCGAATCGGAGCTGGCCGAGAACAGCTGGCTCACGGTGGGCGCCGACGCGGCCGTCATCTTCGACACGCCGGTCGAGCAGCGCTACGACAAGGCGCTGCTGCTGCTGGGCCTGCAAAGCTGGATGCTCTCGCCGGACGCGGGCCACGCATGAGCCCGGACCCCGGCGACGTTCCCGCGCACTTCCAGACCTTTCTCGCTTTCGACTTCGGCCTGCGCCGCACCGGCGTGGCCAGCGGCAACCGCCTGCTGCGAAGCGCCACGCCCCAGCGCACGATCCGGGCCGAGGGCGCCGCGCGCCTGGCCGAAGTGCAGGCTCGCGTGCGCGAGTGGCAGCCCGACGCGCTGGTCGTGGGCGTGCCCTTCCACCCCGACGGCGCAAGCCACGAAAATACCGCCCGCGCGCGCAAGTTCGCCCGCCAGCTGCGGGCGCACCTGGGCCTGCCGGTGTACGAAGTCGATGAGCGCTACAGCACGACCGAAGCGCGGGCCAGCGGGGCGGCCGATGCCGACGCCGGCGCCGCCTGCGTGATCCTGGAACAGTTCCTGAGGAGTATCGAATGAGTGAACCCGGTGCCTTGCTGCTCGACGCGGAGGCCCTGTACGGCGAGTTGCTGCGTGGCGTGCGTGGGCTGCTCGGCGCCGACACCCGCCTGGTGGGCATCACCTCCGGTGGCGCCTGGCTGGCCGAGCGGCTGCAGCAGGACCTGCAGCGGCCCGGCAAGGCCGGCGTGATCTCCTCGGCCATGCACCGCGACGACTTCGCGCGGCGCGGCATGTCCGGTGCGGGGCAGCAGACCCAGCTGCCCTTCGATGTCAACAATGCCGACATCGTGCTGCTCGACGACGTGCTCTACACCGGCCGCACCCTGCGCGCCGTGCTCAACGAACTCTTCGACTATGGCCGCCCCGCCAGCGTGAAGCTCGCGGTGCTGGTGGACCGCGGCGGACGCGAGCTTCCGGTGCAGGCGGACCTGGCCGCGGCGCGGGTGACGCTTCCGGCGGCGCAGTCGCTCGCGCTGGCGCGCGACGCGCAGGGCCGCTTCAGCTTCGCGGTGGAAGGCGCCTGACGCATGCTCTCCAAGCGAAATCCGCAGCTGAACAAGCACGGCGAACTGATCCACCTGCTGTCCACCGAGGGCCTGCCGCGCGAGATCATCACGCAGATCCTCGACACCGCCGCCACCTTCGTGAGCGTAAGCGACCGCGAGGTCAAGAAGGTGCCGCTGCTTCGCGGCAAGAGCGTCTTCAACCTGTTCTTCGAGAACAGCACCCGCACGCGCACCACCTTCGAGATCGCGGCCACGCGGCTGTCGGCCGACGTCATCAACCTGGACATCGCGCGCTCCTCGGCCGCCAAGGGCGAGTCGCTGCTGGACACCATCGCCAACCTCTCAGCCATGGCGGCGGACCTGTTCGTGGTCCGCCACAGCGAGTCGGGCGCGCCCTACCTCATCGCGCAGCACGTGGCGCCGCACGTGCACGTCATCAACGCCGGCGACGGGCGGCATGCGCACCCCACGCAGGGGCTGCTGGACATGTACACCATCCGCCACTACAAGGGCGACTTCTCCAGGCTCACGGTGGCCATCGTGGGCGACGTGCTGCACTCGCGCGTGGCCCGCTCGGACATCCACGCGCTCACCACCCTCGGCTGCGCCGAAGTGCGCGTGGTCGGCCCGCGCACCCTGGTGCCCGCCGACATGGCGCCCATGGGCGTGCGCGTCTTCCACAGCCTGGAGGAGGGCATCCGCGGCTGCGACGTGGTCATCATGCTGCGCCTGCAGAACGAGCGCATGAGCGGCGCGCTGTTGCCGTCCTCGCAGGAGTTCTTCAAGAGCTTCGGCCTCACGCCCGAGAAGCTGAAGCTCGCCAAGCCCGACGCCATCGTCATGCACCCCGGCCCCATCAACCGCGGGGTCGAGATCGATTCGGCCGTGGTCGATGGCAAGCAGAGCGTGATCCTGCCGCAGGTCACCTTCGGCATCGCGGTGCGCATGGCCGTCATGAGCATCGTCGCGGGCAACGAATCGTGAGCGCCTTTCCACCATGAAGATCCTGATCCGAAACGGCCGGGTGATCGACCCGGCCAGCAACCGCGACGAGCTGTGCGACCTGGCGGTGGCGGCCGGCCGCATCGTCGCCATCGGCAGCGCGCCGGCCGGCTTCACGCCCAGTCGCGTGCTCGACGCGAGCGGCTGCGTCGTCGCCCCCGGCCTGGTGGACCTGGCCGTGCGCCTGCGCGAGCCCGGCCACGAGCACGAGGGCATGCTGGAAAGCGAGATGGCCGCGGCCGTGGCCGGCGGCATCACCAGCCTGGTCTGCCCGCCCGACACCGACCCCGTGCTGGACGAGCCGGGGCTGGTGGAGATGCTGCGCATGCGCGCCGAGAAGCTCCACCAGGCACGCGTGTTCCCGCTGGGCGCGCTCACGCGTGGCCTGGGCGGCGAAGTGCTCACCGAGATGGCCGAACTCACCGAGGCCGGCTGCGTGGGCTTCAGCCAGGCCGAGGTGGCGCTGGGCAACACGCAGGTGCTGCAGCGCGCGCTGCAGTACGCCGCCACCTTCGGCTACACGGTCTGGCTGCGGCCGCAGGAGCTGCACCTGGGCCGCGGCGTGGCCGCCAGCGGGCCGCTGGCCACGCGCCTGGGCCTGGCCGGCGTGCCGGTGGCGGCCGAGACCATCGCCCTGCACACCCTGTTCGAGCTGATGAAGTCCTCGCGGGCGCGCGTGCACCTGTGCCGCATCAGCAGCGCCGAGGGCCTGGCCCTGGTGCGCGCGGCCAAGGCCCAGGGCCTGCCGGTCAGCTGCGACGTGAGCATCAATTCGCTGCACCTGACGGACCTGGACATCGGCTTCTTCGACAGCCGCGCCCGCCTGAATCCGCCGCTGCGCCAGCAGCGTGACCGCGACGCGCTGCGCGAGGGCCTGGCCGATGGCACGGTGGACGCGCTGGTCTCGGACCACACGCCCGTGGACGAGGACGCCAAGACCCTGCCTTTCGCCGAGGCCGAGCCCGGCGCCACCGGCCTGGAGCTGCTCCTGAGCCTGGCGCTCCACTGGGGCCAGCACAGCGGGGTGGGGCTCACGCGCTCGCTGGCCGTGGTCACCAGCGAGGCCGCGCAGGTGCTGGGCGCGTCGCTCGGCACCCTGCAGGCCAGCTGCGGGCAGCTGGTGGCCGGCGGCGTGGCCGACCTGTGCATCTTCGATGCGTCCGCGCGCTGGACGGTCGGCCCCGAGGCCCTGCGCAGCCAGGGCAAGAACACGCCCTTCGCAGGCTACGAGCTGCCCGGCAAGGTGCGCTGGACGCTGGTGGGCGGACAGGTCGCCTACGAAGCGCGCGAGCCGGCCTGATGGCGGCGCGCACCCGCTTCGCATGAGGTCCCTGCGCGCCAGCTGGAAGCTCGCGCGGGCGCTGGGCATGGTGCTCTCGGGGCTGATGACCCTCGCGTTCGTGTTCCCGCGCCTGTCGGCCGGCGAGCGCGAGGCGCGCGTGCAGGCCTGGGCCGAGCGCACGCTGCAGGTGCTGGGCGTCGGCCTGGAGGTGCGGGGCGTACCGGCCGCCCAAGGCCCCGTGCTGCTGGTGGCCAACCACATCTCCTGGCTGGACATCCTGGTACTGCACGCGGCGCGTTACTGCCGCTTCGTCTCCAAGGCCGACGTGCGCCGCTGGCCGCTCATCGGCCGGCTGGCCGAGGGCGCGGGCACGCTGTTCATCGAGCGCGAGTCGCGGCGCGACGCGCTGCGGGTGGTGCACCACATGGCCGAGCGCCTGCGCGCCGGCGACGTGCTGGCGGTCTTCCCCGAGGGCACGACCAGCAACGGCATCGCGCTGCTGCCCTTCCACGCCAACCTGCTGCAGGCCGCCATCAGCGCCGACGTGCCGGCGCAGCCGGTGGCGCTGGTCTTCCTGGACGCGGCCAGTCGCCAGCCGACCACGCGGGCCTGCTACATCGGCGACGACAGCCTGGTCGGCTCGCTCTGGCGCACCCTGGGCGGGGCCCCCATCGTGGCGGTGGTGCACTTCGGCCAGCCGGAGGCGGCGCAGGCGCGGGACAGGCGCCTGTGGGCCGAGCACCTGCGCGAGCGGGTGGATGAACTGCGGCGGATCTAGAGGCGCTCGCGCACCGTGTCCAGCAGGTCCTGCGGGCGCAGCATGGCGTCCCGCACGATGCGCGCGGTCTCGAACTGCTGCAGGACCGGGCGAAGCCGCGGGCGGCTGGCCAGGCCCTCCCAGAGCGACTGGAGCGGCGCAGGATCGGCGCGTCCTGCGTCGGCATGGCGCAGGGCGAATTCCAGGGTCTCGGCTTCGCCGAGCAGCAGGGCCCGGGCCGCGGCGCTGAGCGGCGGGGGTTGCGCCTCGGGCGGGGCGTTGCAGCAGTAGACGACGCGCTCGGGCAGGGCGCCGCCTCGCGGCCGAAGGGCGCGCAGCGCTTCGCCGGGCAGATCGATCGGGCCGTGTTCGCTTGCGAAGCGATAGCGCATGCCGGGCTGCGCCAGCGCGAGGCGGCGCAGGCCGCTCAGGAGTCGCGGCAGGTCGGGCACCGCGGCCGCGGGCGAGGCTTTCACCTCGCCCAGCAGGGCCACGCGCGCAGCGTCGTGCGCGAACACCACGAGTGCGATGTCCCATTCGTCCTTCGCGCCGGACAGCACGCCCGGAAAGCCGGCCGGCAGGCGCAGTCCGCGCACGGCCCGCCAGGTGGTGCCGGTCGCCGCGTGCCCGTTCAGGACCTCGGCCATCGCATCGAAAACCTCCGCGACCTCGGCCTCGGCCTGGCGCCCCACGCGGGCCGAGGCGCGGCCCTGCGCCGCCGCGGCGTCAGTGCCGGCGAGCGGCCCGCGCGCGGCGTGCAGCGCCTGGAGGCGCCGCACCGTGGCATGGGCCTGCAGGGCCTGCAGTCGCTCGAGTCGGGCGAGCGCGGGCGACTGCGCCAGCGCGTCCAGCGCGTGCCGCAGCGGCGGGTCCGCCAGCGGGTGCAGCGCCGCCAGCGCGTCCCGCAGCGCCGCCCAGTCGCCTGCCCGGGCGCATTGGTGGGCGTGCGCCAGCGCGGTCGCGAGGCCCGTGGCGGCGAGGGCGTCGTGCTTGGCGGGATGGGCGAAGCGGTCCAGTTCCGTGCGAACGCGGCGCTGGTCGGCGCGCAGCTGCGCGTGCAGCGCCAGGAATTCGTCCAGGACGGGCGCCTGGCGGCGCAGCAGCAGCGCCTGGAACGCGGGGTCGCCCCCCACCGGGGCGAGCGCCGTCTCCACCAGCGCCGCCAGCGCGCCGACGAAGAGGGGCGCGGCCCATGCGGGCGCGGGCTGGCTGGCGGCAAGGCTCGCCCGTTGGATTTCGATGGCCGTCGCCAGGGCCAGGTCGGGAGCGGCCCGGCCGGCGGCCTGCGGGTCGGCCGGCAGGGAGGGCAGGCGCGTGCGCCGGGGTGCGGCGCGCAGGGCCGCGAGCAGTGCGGCGTCGGGATCGGTCGGCGCGGGCGCAGGCACGGCCGGGCAACCGGTCAGCGACCGGCCGACACCGAGGGTGAGGCGAGCGGCGGCACGACCTCGCGCAGGCCCACGCGCCGATCGGTCTCGGCGACGCAGGGCATCTGGCACAGCTCGGTGCCCTGCAGCGCACAGGCGCGGTTGAACGTCACCACGTGGTCCACCTGCGGGCGGATGCCGATCCACTCGCCGATGCGGTGGTCGTGGTGGCTGGGCACGTGCGCGAGCACCACCTGGCCGCTCTTGAGCCGCAAGGTGTAGAGGAACTCCGAGCCGCGGAAGGCCTTGCGCACGATCTGCGCCTTCACCGGCGCGTCGTCGTCGTGGAGGATGTCGTCGGCGCGCAGCAGCACGTCGCACTCGCCGCCCTGGTAGGCGCAGGGCAGGGGGCACTCGGCCACGTCGCTGAGCGGCCCCAGGGGCGTGTCGACGACCACCTTGCCTTCGATCTCGCGCAGCGTCGCGGGCGTGAACACGCCATGGCCGATGAAGTCGGCCACGAAGCGCGTCGCGGGGCGGTGGTAGAGGGTGTAGGCATCGTCCCACTGGTGCAGGCGTCCCTCGTGGAGCACGCCGATGGCATCGGCCATGGCGAAGGCCTCCATCTGGTCGTGCGTCACGAACAGCGCCGTGGCGCCGGCCGCCTTGAGGATGCCGCGGATCTCGTGCGCGAGGCGCTCGCGCAGGTCCACGTCGAGATTGGAGAAGGGCTCGTCCAGCAGCAGCAGCTCGGGCCGGGGCGCCAGGGCGCGCGCCAGCGCCACGCGCTGCTGCTGGCCGCCCGAGAGCTCGTGCGGCATGCGTCCTTCGGTCCCCGGAAGGCCGACCAGTTCGAGCACCTCGGCCACGCGGGCCGCCCGCTCGCGGCGGGGCAGGGCGTCCAGGCCGAAGCCGATGTTGCGCCCCACGTCCAGGTGGGGGAACAGCGCATAGTCCTGGAACACCATGCCGATGCGGCGGCGCTCGGGCGGGACATGCACGCCCTTGCCGCTCACGACCTCGCCGGCGATGCGGATGGTCCCGGCGCTGACCGGCTCCAGGCCGGCGACAGCCCGCAGCAAGGTGGTCTTGCCGCAGCCCGAAGGGCCGATCAGCACGCCGATGCCGCCGGCCGGCAGCCCGAAGGAGACGCCGTCCACCGCCGGGCGGGGCCGTCCGCGGTAGTGCACGCCCAGCTGCGACAACTCCAGATGCATGAGGCGCATTCTAGATGCCTACAATTCTCATTTGCATCCAGCGGGCTCCGTCGGGTCCGTCCTCCACCTCCTTCCATGCCTCACCGCCGCTTCCAGGACCTTGCCTTGCTCATCCTCGGGGGCGTGGTGGTGATTCCCGTGGCCGGTGTGCTTTCCGCCTGGCTGCAGTGGGACGCCCGCAGCGCCGACATCCTGCGCCAGATGGCCGGCACGGTCCTGCTCGAGTACGCGCTCACCAGCCTGCTGCTGTGCGGCGTGGTGGCGCTGGGTGTCGCGCTGGTCGGCACCGTGTGCGCGGCCGCGGTCACGCTCTTCGACTTCCCGGGCCGCCGCACTCTGGAGTGGGCCCTGCTGCTGCCGCTGGCCATCCCGGCCTACGTGGTGGCCTACGCCTACACGGACTTCCTGCAGTTCAGCGGGCCGCTGCAGACCGGCCTGCGCGCGAGCTTCGGCCTGGAGGGGCGGCTCCTGCCGGAGGTGCGCAGCCTGCCCGGCGCCGCCTGGGTGTTCGTGTTCACGCTCTATCCCTACGTGTACCTGCTCGCGCGTGCCGCGCTCGGCGAGCGCGCGGCGCACCTGATGGAGGCCGCGCGGCTGCTGGGCGCGCCGCTGCGGCGGCGCATCACCTCGGTCGCGCTGCCGCTGGCGCGGCCGGCCGTGGCCGCGGGCGTGGCGCTCGCGCTGATGGAGACGCTGGCCGATTTCGGCGTTGCCAGCTACTTCGGCATCCAGACCTTCAGCGTGGGCATCTACAAGGCCTGGCTGGCCATGGACGACCGCGTCGCCGCGGCCCAGCTCGCCACCAGCCTGCTCGCGGTGGTGGCACTGGTGCTGATGCTGGAGGCGCGCGCCCAGCGGCGACTGCGCTTCGTCACCTCGCGCGGAGGGCGCGGCGCGGCGGCCGAGGCGCAGCCGGTTCGCCTGCGCGGCTGGCGCGCCGGCGCGGCGTTCGGCGCTTGCCTGCTGCCGGTGCTGGCCGGATTCGTCTTGCCGGTGGCCTTCATGCTGCGGCCGCTGGGTGCCGACTGGTCGATGCTGCCTTGGGACCGATTCGTGCAGTGGGGCTTCAACAGCGTGCGGCTGGGTGCGATCAGCGCCGCCCTGGCGGTGGCCATCGCCCTGCTGCTGGCGTTCCGCATGCGCCAGCGGCCCGACGCGGTGACCCGGGGCGTGGTGCAGCTGGCCGGCCTGGGTTATGCGATTCCCGGTGCGGTCATCGTGGTGGGCCTGCTGCTGCCGGTCGGCTGGCTGCAGCAGGCAGCGCCCGGCCTGCCCAGCGCCTACTGGGTGACCGGCACCATCCTGGGGGTGGTCTGGGCGTATCTGGTGCGGTTCATGTCGGTCGCGCTGCAGTCGGTGCAGAGCGGCTATGCACGGATCCCCGCCAGCCTCGACGATTCGGCCCGCATGCTGGGAACGGCCGGGCTGGGTCTGCTGGCGCGCGTGCACTGGCCCCTGCTGCGCCGGTCCGCCATCGCGGCGGGCCTGCTGGTGTTCGTGGACGTGATGAAGGAGCTGCCCGCCACCATGGTGCTGCGGCCCTTCAACACCGACACGCTCGCGGTGGTGGCCTACCAGCTCGCGCGCGACGAGCGCCTGGGCGAGGCGGCCCTGCCGTCGCTGGCGCTGGTGCTGGTGGGGATGATTCCGGTGGTGTTGCTCAGCAGGACCTTGCGGCAGCCCCGAACCTGAGCATCAAACCTCGTCGGTGAGGGCTTCGGCCTGCGCTTCGTGCTTGCGGAAGACGATCTCGCCCGTGGGCACATGCACCACCCGGATCTCGTGGCCGGAGGCCGGAACGAAATTCTTGGCAGCGAGGGCGACCGCCAGGCCCCGGTCCCCCACCAGCACCTGCTTGCTGCCGCCCATGGGCAGCAGGCGCCCGGACAGGGGCAGGTTGCTTTCGATGCGGTAGTCGGCTGGCGTCATGGGGTTCCCTTCGTCTCTCTCGTTCTTTGCAACTTCCGGGCCAGCGGCGGACCCGGCCCGCGCAGCTCCATGTAAGCGGGTCGGCATAGGGTAGCCAGCGGCCGCCGCCTGTATGTAGGACGAAAGCTCATCGCGCGACCTGGGCTGCGTGCGTGCCGACGCCGCGGTGCTAACGTGGCCCGCTTCGCCGCAGCATGCCGCCACGACCGCCCGCCGAACCCCGCTTCGCTGCCGACGCCATGCTCGGGCGCCTCGCACGCTGGCTGCGCGTGCTGGGCTGGGACACCTTCTTCGACGCCACGGTCCACGATCCTGAGCTCGTGCGGCGGGCCGATGCCGAAGACCGCGTGCTGCTCACGCGCGACCGCCACCTGCTGCGCGCGCTCGCACCGCGCCGGCACATCGAGATCCGGCACGACGCGCCGCTGGCGCAACTGGTGCAGGTGGTGCGGGTGCTCGATCCGCCGCCGCCGGCTGAGCTCTTCCTTCGCTGCACCGTCTGCAACGGGGTGCTGTCGGCGCCGGTGGACTTGGATCAGGCCCGCCCCTTGCTGCCGCTGGGCCTGCGGCACGATCCGCCCACGCCGGTGCGCGCCTGCCCGGACTGCGGTCGGCTGTACTGGCCCGGCTCGCATGTGCGCCGCATGCGCGACGCGCTGGTGCGGAGCCTGCCGGGCTGGCTGGATGCGGCGGGACGTGAAGGCAGTGCTGGCGCCAACCGTTGAGCAGCGCTACGATTCCTGACAGTCCCTCACCGGCAGGAGCTGAGCATGGCAACTGTACCGACGACCTGGATCACCACGGCCTTGTTCCTGCTGGGAGGGGCACCTGTCGCGCAGGGGGCCGAAGCCTTCCAGATCCGCTACAACCTCGCCGGCAGCCTGGGGCAGGACCTGTTCGCCCCGGTGCCCGCGGCCGGCTGGGTGGGCAGCCTCACCCACACCCATGGGCGGGTGCATGAGGTCACCGGGGACGGCGGCGGGCCGCCGAGCGTCCAGGTCCCCGGCGGCGTGGCGCCGGTCACGTCGCTCCCACCGGCCTTGCGGCCCAGCTACGGCGCCTCGCTCGCGCGGCTGCAGGGCACCGGTTCGCTGCGGCAATGGAACCTTGGGCTGGCCCGCCTTTCCGAACTGCAGGGCGGCTCGCGCTGGGCCTTGGGCCTGAGCCTGCCCTACGCCACCCGCCAGCAGAACTACCGGGTGCAGGCGGCCACACCGGCACTGAACTGGTCGCCGGCGGTCCCGCCCGCAGCGCGCGCCGCCGCCACCCCGCTTTTCCAGGCCGGCTACCAGGCCGCGATCGCGGCGCTGGGCGGCGGCGAATCCGGCGAGGTCAGCGGCTTCGGCGACCTGGAGCTCAGCGCCGCCTGGCTGCACACCGGTGAACGCATGCGCCTGGGCGCCGGAGCGACCCTGGTGCTGCCGACCGGCAAGTACGACGCCGCGCGCGGCGTGGACGTGGGCTTCGGCAATTTCTACACCCTGCGGCCGGCCGTCCAAGCGCAGTGGGAGATCGGCCCGCGCACCGCGGCGGCCGCGCGCTTCGTGCTGGGCCTGAACACGCGCAACGAGGACAACGACCTGCGCAGCGGCAACTGGGCGGCGCTGGAGCTGGCAGCCGGCCAGCGCACGGACTTCGGGGTGTTCGGCGTGCTGCTGCTGCACGCGCGCCAGGTGCAGGACGACCGCAACAACCCCTTCGGCGCGAGCCGCTACCGCACCAACAATGCCGGTGTGTTCTACACGGTGCGCCTGCCGGCGCCCGAGCTGTCGGTGAGCCTGCAGCACACCGTCTCGGTGTCCTCGCAGAACGCCAAGCACGGACGCTTCACGCAGCTGCGCCTGGCCAAGGCCTTCTGAGGCTTGCGCGGCCCGCCGCCTCCGGGCTGCCGGCCGCCGCGGCGATACTTCCCCGCTCGCGAGAAAGGGTGAAGACGTGGCATGGATGTACCTGATCGTGGCCGGCCTGTTCGAAGTGGGCTGGCCGGTGGGCCTGAAACTGGCGCAGCAAAGCGAAACGCGCGTCCTGGGCATCGGCGTGGCCGTGGTGTTCATCGCGCTGAGCGGCCTGTTCCTGTGGCTGGCGCAGCGCCACATTCCCATGGGCACCTCCTACGCCGTGTGGACCGGCATCGGCGCGGCCGGCACCTTCCTGGTGGGCATCGTGTTCTACGGCGACGCCGCCACGGCCGGGCGCTGGCTGGGGCTGGCGCTGATCGTCGCGGGCGTGGCGACGCTCAAGCTCGCGCACTGAGCACGCGCTGCGGCGTGAGGACCGCGCCAGGACATCCGGCGCGAGGCTCGACGCCCGCTTCTCACGTCACGTAGTCACCACTCGCCTCGGGCTGGAAAAGCACGGCACCTACCCGCACGGTCCTGCAACTTCCCCTCGGCGTCTGCCAGCGCACTTCGTTCCCCGCCCGCATGCCGATCAGGCTGCGCCCGAGCGGCGACAGCACGGAGATGAAACCGCTGGAGGGTTCCGCGTCGTCCGGATAGCAGATGGCGAGGACGCGCCGCTCGCGCGTGTCGACCTCTTCCAGTTCGAACTGGGTGTACATGGTGATCACGGCCGCTTCGATCTCGGGCCCGGGAACGATATCGGCGGCGTCCAGCACCTCGTCGAGTTCAGCCAGCGGCCGGGACGAATTCAGGGTGCGAAGGCGGGTGAAGTCCAGCTCGGTGAGTTGCCGCTCCTGGACGCGAAGGTCTGCTTGCATGGTTGCGCTCCGAAACAATGCGCCGGCTGGGTGCCCGGCGGAGAGGATGGCGCGTCAGAGGAAAGCAGAGGGCCGCCGGGCCGGGGGAAGTGCGGCAGCAGGCCGCCGACCGCACGAAGGCGAGCCGGCATGCATGGGAACGTGGGTGAACAAGGGCACGAGGCGAGTATGTGCGGTCTCGGCCGGAGCGCGCGTGATTCTGGCAAGGGCCGCAGGGGCTTTGTCACGAGGTCCGGGCCCGGACGGGATAGCGGCTCGTGGCGCCCCCGGCAGGAATCGAACCTGCATCTAGCGCTTAGGAGGCGCTCGTTCTATCCATTGAACTACGGCGGCACAGGAGGCGGATTCTAAGCGGCGCCCCTACTTGGACAGCAGCCGCATCGCCTCCTCCAGCCCCTTCACGGTCAGCGGGTACATGCGCTGGCTCACGAGCTGCTGGATGACGCCGATGCTTTGGCGGTACTGCCACACGCCCTGCGGCTCGGGGTTGATCCACACGAACTTGGGGAAGGCGTGCGTGAGGCGCTGCAGCCACTCGGCGCCGGCTTCCTCGTTGTTGTATTCGACGCTGCCGCCCGGCTGCAGGATCTCGTAGGGGCTCATGGTGGCGTCGCCCACGAAAACGAGCTTGTAGTCCTTGTTGTACTTGCGGATCACGTCCCAGGTGGGGAACTTCTCCGAGAAGCGGCGGCGGTTGTTCTTCCACATGAAGTCGTAGACGCAGTTGTGGAAGTAATAGAACTCCAGGTGCTTGAACTCCGTCTTGGCCGCGGAGAAGAGTTCCTCGACCCGGTGCACGTGTTCGTCCATGGTGCCGCCCACGTCCATCAGCAGCAGCACCTTCACGTTGTTGTGGCGCTCGGGGACCATGCGCAGGTCCAGCCAGCCGGCGTTCGCCGCGGTGGAGCGGATGGTGTCGTCCAGGTCCAGTTCTTCCTGCGCGCCCTCGCGTGCGAAGCGGCGCAGGCGGCGCAGGGCCACCTTGATGTTGCGCGTGCCCAGTTCCTGGCTGTCGTCGTAGTCCTTGTAGGCGCGCTGGTCCCAGACCTTCACGGCGCTCTTGTTGCGTCCCTTGTCCTGGCCGATGCGGATGCCCTGCGGGTTGTAGCCGTAGGCGCCGAAGGGCGAGGTGCCGCCGGTGCCGATCATCCTGTTGCCGCCCTCGTGCCGCTCCTTCTGTTCCTCGAAGCGTTTCTTCAGCGTCTCCATCAGCTCGTCCCAGCCCTTCTTCTCGATGCGGGCCTTCTCCTCGGGACTGAGTTCCAGCTCCAGGTTCTTGCGCAGCCACTCCAGCGGAACGTCCTTGCTGAAGTCGGTCAGCATCTCCACGCCCTTGAAGTAGGCGGCGAAGGCACGGTCGAACTTGTCGTAGTGCTTCTCGTCCTTGACCAGCGTGGTGCGGGCGAGGTAGTAGAAGTCGTCCAGCGACCAGCCGTCTTCGCTGCGCGGACCGGCCACGCCGGCCGAGACCGCCTCCAGCAGCGTGAGGTACTCCTTGACCGAGACCGGCAGCTTGGCACTGCGCAGGGTGTAGAAGAAATCGATCAGCATGGCGCTTCTCCCGCGGCCTGGCCGTGGCGGGCGAGCTGGTACTCCAGGTGGGCGCGCACCTCGGGCCATTCGCCGGCGGCCAGGCTGTACATCACCGTGTCGCGCACCGTGCCGTCGCGCCGCAGCGCATGGTGGCGCAGCACGCCGTCGCGGCGTGCGCCCAGGCGCTCGATGGCGCGCTGGCTCGCGAAGTTGAAGTTGTCGGTGCGCCAGCCCACCAGCTTCGCGCCCAGCACCTCGAACGCATGCGCAAGCAGCAGCAGCTTGGCACCGGTGTTCACGTGCGTGCGCTGCCAGCTGCGGGCATACCAGGTGTAGCCGATCTCCAGGCGGTCGATGGCCGGCACGATGTCGTGGAAGCGCGTGGTGCCGACCACCTGGCCTGTCGCCCGCTCACGCACCACGAAGGGCAGCATGTGCCCCGCGGCCTGGCCTTGCAGGGCGGTGGCGATGTAGGCGGCCGTCTCGCCGGGCGCGGGCACCGAGGTGATCCGCAGCTGCCACAGCTCGCCGTCGCGTGCGCAGGCCTCCAGGGCGGCCGCATGGTCGGCCGTGAGCGGCTCCAGGGACAGCCGGGGCGACTGCAGGGTGACGGGCACGACCGGGTTCATGCTCGGGAACGCGTCAACGGTTGTGGCGTTGCATGAAGACGAGCTTTTCGAACAGCGTGACGTCCTGCTCGTTCTTCAGCAGCGCCCCCACGAGCGGCGGCACCGCGACCTTGTCGTCCTTGCTTTGCAGCGCCTCCAGCGGAATGTCCTCGGCCACCAGCAGCTTGAGCCAGTCCAGCAGCTCCGAGGTGCTGGGCTTCTTCTTCAGGCCCGGCAGGTTGCGCACGTCGTAGAAGGTCTTCATGGCGGCCGAGAGCAGCTCCTGCTTGAGGCCGGGGAAGTGCACGGCAACGATCTGCCGCATGGTGTCCGCGTCGGGGAACTTGATGTAGTGGAAGAAGCAGCGGCGAAGGAAAGCGTCCGGCAGTTCCTTCTCGTTGTTGGAGGTGATGAACACCAGCGGGCGATGGCGCGCCTTGACCAGCTCGCGCGTCTCGTAGACGTAGAACTCCATGCGGTCGATTTCGCGCAGCAGGTCGTTGGGGAACTCGATGTCGGCCTTGTCGATCTCGTCGATCAGCAGGGCCACCGGCTGGTCTGCGGTGAAGGCCTGCCACAGCACGCCCTTGACGATGTAGTTGTGGATGTCCTTGACGCGTTCGTCGCCCAGCTGGGAGTCGCGCAGGCGGCTCACCGCGTCGTACTCGTACAGGCCCTGCTGCGCCTTGGTGGTGGACTTGATGTGCCATTGCAGCAGCGGCATGTCCAGCGCCTGTGCCACCTCCTCGGCCAGCATGGTCTTGCCCGTGCCCGGCTCGCCCTTGACCAGGAGCGGCCGCTTGAGCGCGATGGCGGCATTGACCGCCAGCATCAGGTCCTGCGTGGCGACGTAGTTCTCGGAGCCTTGGAATTTCATGGGAGTCGGAAGATAACGGCGGGAAGCGGACCGCGACACGGGCGACGGAGCCTGGACGGCCGAGCCATATAATCGCCGGTTGATTTGACTTGACGATTGTGCTCGCAAAATGACCAAGTTGCTGACCTCGCTCTTTGCCGTGCTTGTCGCTTCTGCGACCGGTTTCGCGAGTGCGCAGACGCCCGCCGCGCCGGCCCCCACGCAGCCGGCCGCTGCGCCCACCGCACCCGCGTCCGCCAGCGTCGAAGCCAAGGTCGCCATGTGCATCGGCTGCCACGGCATTCCCGGTTACCAGGCCAGTTTTCCCGAAGTGCATCGCGTGCCCCTGATCTCGGGGCAGAACGCCAAGTACATCGTCGCCGCGCTCAACGCCTACAAGAGCGGTGACCGCAAGCACCCCACCATGCGCAGCATCGCCGCCGGCATGTCCGAGCAGGACATCGCCGCCGTCGCCAGCTGGTACGAGAAGCAGGGCACCGGCGCGCTCGAACCGGCCGCGCCCCTTCCCCAGCCGAACGCCCGGGTGGCCGCGCTGCTGCAGAAGGCCGCCTGCGCCTCCTGCCATGGCACGACCTACTCCAACCCGGTCGATGCCAGCTACCCCAAGATCGCGGGCCAGCACAAGGACTACCTCTACGTGGCCCTGCGGTCCTACAAGGTGGACAACAACCCGGTGGTGGGCCGAAACAACGCCGTCATGGGCGCCATCGCCCGACAGTTCACGAACGCCGAGCTGAAGGAACTGGCCGACTACATCGGCGAACTCGAGGGCGAGATGCAGGTTCAGCCGCAGAGCCGCTTCCGCTAGCCCACAGGCACCGCCCGCACACGAAAGCCCCGCAACGCGGGGCTTTTCGCTTCATGGCGGCATTTTTCCCCTTGGGCTAGGTCAACCAAGCGGCGTCGCAACGGCCAGCGCTCGTCGATGGCCCGACGTGGGCCTCAGCGGCCATGATCGTTCTTGATGCCGCTCGTCATCCTCACGTGGGCCGGTGAGGGCCGCCGTCCGTTGACGAAAGCGACCAGCGACAGCATCACCGGCACCTCGACCAGCACACCGACCACCGTCGCGAGCGCAGCGCCCGAGTGGAGCCCGAACAGGGAGATCGCCACCGCCACGGCCAGTTCGAAGAAGTTGGATGTGCCGATCAGGCAGGCGGGCCCAGCGATCTCGCGCGGCAAGTGGAGCATCCTGGCGCCCCACCACGAGATGAAGAAGATGCCGTAGGTCTGCAGGATGAGCGGCACGGCAATGAGGCCGATGACGGCAGGCTGCTCGATGATCGTCCGGGCCTGAAACCCGAAGAGGAGAACGACAGTGGCAATGAGGCCGATCACGGACCAGGGCTTCAGGCTCGCGACGAAGCGCGGGAGCGCCGTTGCCGATCTGCGGGTGAGCGCGCGGCGAGTGAGCATGCCCGCGACGAGCGGAAGCACCACGTACAAGGCCGTGGCAAGCACCAGCGTCTGCCAGGGAACAGCGACATCCGTGACCCCCAGCAGGAACGCAGCGATGGGTGCGAAGGCGACCACCATGATCAGGTCGTTCACCGAGACCTGCACCAGGGTATAGCTGGGATCGCCCTTGACCAGTTGGCTCCACACGAAGACCATGGCCGTGCAAGGCGCCACGCCCAGCAGGATCATCCCGGCGATGTACTCCTTGGCCGACTGCGGATCGACCCATGGCGAGAAGATGTACTGGAAGAACAGGACACCCATGGCCGCCATCGTGAACGGCTTGACCAGCCAGTTGATCACGAGCGTCAGGGCCAGACCCCTGGGCCGGCGGCCGACATCGCGGACCGCGCTCCAGTCCACCTGGATCATCATCGGATAGATCATCACCCAGATGAACACGGCGACCACCAGGTTGACGTGGGCCACCTCGAGCGAGGCCACGAGGGAGAAAAGGCTTGGCAGCGCCAGTCCGAGCCCCACGCCTGCTGCGATGCCCAGCGCCACCCACACGCTCAGATACCGCTCGAACAGCCCCATCAGGTCTCCCGGCCGATGCGATCGAGTTCTCTTTGGAGTGCGAGCTTGTTGAGCTTGTCCAGCGGAAGGTTGGCGAAGATCGCGATCCGACGGCTCAGGAGCATCAGTGCGTCACTGAAGGCCTTGCGCCGGCGATCCTCCGGGCCTTCGGCCTGTGTGGGATCTTCGACCCCCCAGTGGGCCGACATGGGCTGCCCGGGCCAGATGGGGCACACCTCGGCCTTGGCTCGGTCGCACACGGTGATGACGAAGTCCATGTGCGGCGCGTCGGGCTGCGCGAACTCGTTCCAGCTCTTGCTGCGAAGGCCCGCGGTCACGAGGCGATGGCGCTCCAGCAGCTCGAGCACGAAAGGGTGCACCTCTCCAGCCGGAGCGCTACCCGCGCTGAAGGCGCGAAACCGGCCCTGCGCCTGCGAGTTCAGGAGCGCTTCACCCATGATGCTGCGCGCCGAGTTGCCGGTGCACAGGAAGAGGACATTGAAGGTCTGATGTTCCATGGATGTCTAGCAGTTCGAGCAGTCAACAGCGGAATCTGGCATGCAGGCGTTCCCGCCGCAGCAGTTGGCGGTCAGGAATCCGAGCAGGTCGTTCATGGCAGCGATCCGGGCGCGATAAATCAGATTGCGGCCCACGCGCTCCTGGGTGATCAGGCCGGCGTTGGTGAGCTCCTTGAGATGGAAGGACAGGGACGTCGGCACGATCCCGAGCTCCTCCGTCATCCGGCCGGGTGTCACCCCTTCAGGCCCTGCCACGATGAGAAGACGGAACACCTTCAGCCTCGACTCCTGGGCCAGGGCAGCCAATGCCTTCACCACGTCGGCATCGTTCATGCGTGGACTCCGGGGGATTCGGGAACGCGGGTGGGAAGGCCCAGGGTGAACAGCCAGCACAAGCCGAGCATCGCGGCCGATCCGACCAGCGCATACAGCAGGCCGCCCCACTGGTACAGGAGCCCGGACAAGAGCGTTCCGAGGAAGCGGCCCAGCGCGTTGGCGGCGTAATAGAAGCCCACGTCCTCGGCCGCTTTTTCCGAGCCGGCGTAGGCCAGCACCAGGTACGAGTGCACCGAGGAATTGACCGCGAAGGCGAAGCCGAACACGCCAAGTCCGGCAACCACCACCCATTGGAGGTCGGGCACGTCGAGGGCCACCGCCACGGCCAGGCCGAGGGGCACGAGCGCGAGCGCGGCGGACCACCACCGGGCGGCCGGCACTTCGCGGCTGAGTCCGTCCGGACTGCGCCGGACGATCTGCGGCGCCAGGGCCTGCACCAGCCCGTAGCCGATGGTCCAGGCGGCCAGGAAGCCGCCGACCATCGTGAACGTCCAGCCCGCCGAGTACAGGAACACCGGCACACCCACGACGAACCAGACATCGCGGGCGCCGAAGAGACCGACGCGCGCGGCTGCCAGGGCGTTGATCCCGGGGTTCTTCGCGAAGAGCTCCTTCGCGCTCGTGGACGCCTTGCTCTTGCCCATCATCGTGGGCAGGGCCGTTGCGACACCGACGAGAACCAGCGCCAGCAGCCCCGCCATGGCCCAGAGCGAGTGGCGAAAGCCCAGCGTCTGCAACAGGAGCCCGCCCAGGAAGAAGCCGATGCCTTTCATGGCGTTCTTGCTGCCCGTGAACCAGGCCACCCACTTGAACAGCTGGCCGGCCCCCTGCTGCTTGACCTGGGCCTGCGTCACCTTGATCGCCGACTTGCTGGCCGTCTTGGTGAGGTCCTTGGCCACGCCGCAGATGCCTTGGGCCAGCACCACCCAGGCGACCGACAGCGCGGCAGTCCACCCCGGATCGAGCATGGACAGGAGCGTGAAGCCCGTGATCTGCGTCACCAGCCCCACCGTCAGCATGCGCGTGATGCCGAAACGTGTCGCCAGCCATCCCCCGATGAGGTTGGCCAGGATGCCCGCTGCCTCGTACAGCAGGAACAGGAAGGCCAGCGTGAAGGGCGAGTAGCCCAGCTGGTAGAAGTGCAGCAGCACCAGCATCCGCAGCGCGCCGTCGGTGAGCGTGAACCCCCAGTAGGCCGCCGTGACGATCGCGTAATTGCGCGCTGCGTGCTGCATCGTCAGATCCCGACGTGCTGCATGTGGCACGCCAGATCGACCATGCGGCACGCATAGCCCATCTCGTTGTCGTACCAGGCATAGACCTTGAGCAAGGTGCCGTCCGTGACCATCGTGGACGGCGCATCGACGATGCTGCTGCGGGTGTCGCGCGCATAGTCCGCGCTCACGAGAGGCCTCTCCTCGTAGCCCAGGATGCCGGCAAGCGGGCCGGCAGCCGCTGTCTTGAACAGTGCGTTCACCTCGTCGGCCGTGGTGTCCCGCCGCAGCTCGAACACGCAGTCGGTCAGCGAGGCGTTGAGGACGGGCGCGCGCACGGCATGTCCATTGAGCTTGCCCTTGAGCTCCGGGTAGATCAGCGCGATGGCGGTCGCGCTGCCCGTGGTGGTCGGCGCCAGGCTGAGCATGGCGCTGCGGGCGCGCCGCAGGTCCTTGTGAGGAGCATCGACAACCAGGTTGGTGTTCGTGGGATCGTGAATGGTGGTGATCTGGCCGTGCCGGATGCCGATGGCCTCATGGACGACCTTGACGACCGGCGCCAGGCAGTTGGTCGTGCACGATGCGGCCGTGACGATGCGGTGCCTGGCCGGGTCGTAGAGGTGGTGGTTCACGCCGACGACGATGTTCAACACGTCGCCGACCTTGACCGGTGCCGCCACGATCACCCGCTTGGCACCGCGGTCCAGGTGAGCCTGCAGCGTCTCGGGCGTGAGGAACTTGCCGGTGCACTCCAGCACCACCTCGACGCCGTGTTCACCCCAGGGGATCTCGGCCGGACTGGCATGCGACGAGAAGGAAAGGCCGCGCTCGGCGATGCGGATGCGGGAGTCCCCTTCGGCTTCGATGCCCGCGCGCCACTTGCCCTGCACGCTGTCGAAGGCCAGAAGGTGCGCCGTGGCGGCTGCGCCGCCCTTGACTTCGTTCAGGTGAACAACGTCCAAGCGGTTGGCTGCCCGGGGATCGTCGGCGCCGCGCTCTGCCGCGCCCAGGGCCGCACGCAGGGCAAGCCGCCCGATCCGGCCCATGCCGTTGATCCCAACTCGCATCATCACCTCGATATTTCGATAAAGGTTGAAATGTAGGGCGCAGTGGTGACAACTTCGTGACGATGTCTCAGGCGGTCCGCAGTCGTGCTTCGGCCGAGTGCGTCGCAGGGGGACGCCGGACGGTGGCGAGCCGGCTCAGCCCGTCGCCCGCCGCTGCACGCAGTCGAGGTAGGCCTGGCCATCGGGCGGCCGGCCGGACCGCTGGCTTTCCCAGAGCATCTGTCCCAGGCATTCCATCGCCTCGTGGTGTGCGTCGTGCAGGGAGTTGCGGCGCGCTGCGAGCAGCTCGACCGCCTGCCGGATTCCCCGCGGCTGGTCGATCGAGCACTGCTCGCTGATGGACAGGTGCATGGCCAGGTGCAGGAAGGGATTGGACTGGCCGTCGCCGCCGTCATAGACGCGGGCCACGGCCGCCTCGGCATCGGCGAGGTGCGGGTCGTATTCGGCGTGCTCGCCCAGCCACTGGCTGGCGAGGGTCTCCAGCGCGTCCAGCGGCTGTCCGGCACGCGACTTTGCGTGCACGCCGCAGAAGAAGCGGCGCACGTCTTCCTGGGAGGGATTGAACATGCGGGCAAGGGTAGCACCCGCGGGCGCGTAAGCTACGCACCTCGCGCCCGGTGCGCCCTGCCTGTTTTTCCGGAAGTACCCACGTGATCGACAAAATCGCGGCCAGCGTGGCCGAGGCCCTGGCCGATACGCCCGACGGCGCCACGGTGATGGTCGGCGGCTTCGGCACCGCCGGCATTCCCAACGAGCTCATCGACGGCCTGATCGAGCAGGGCGCCCGGGACCTCACCCTCGTGAACAACAACGCCGGCAACGGCGACCACGGACTGGCCGCGCTGCTCAACGCCGGGCGCGTGCGCAAGGTCATCTGCAGCTTCCCCCGGCAAGCGGACAGCCACGTCTTCGACGAGCTGTATCGCAGCGGGCGCATCGAGCTCGAGCTCGTGCCTCAGGGCAACCTGGCCGAGCGCATCCGCGCGGCCGGGGCCGGCATCGGCGGCTTCTTCACCCGCACGGGTTACGGCACCGAGCTGGCGCGCGGGAAGGAGACGCGCGAGATCGGCGGGCAGATGTACGTGCTGGAGTCGCCCATCGCCGGCGACCTCGCGCTGGTCAAGGCCGAGCGCGGCGACCGCTGGGGCAACCTCACCTACCGCATGGCCGCGCGCAACTTCGGGCCGGTGATGGCCATGGCCTGCCGCCACACGGTGGCCAGCGTGCACGAGATCGTGGCGCTCGGCGAGCTGGACCCCGAGGCCGTGGTCACGCCGGGCATCTTCGTCAGCCGCGTTGTGCGGGTGCCGCGCACGGTCACGCAGGCCGGCGGTTTCAAGCGTTCGCAGTGAAAGGGCAGGGCATGACGTATGCACGACGCAGCAAGGACGCCCTGGCACGGCGCGTGGCGCAGGACATCTTCGACGGCGCTTACGTGAACCTGGGCATCGGCATGCCCACGCTGGTGGCCAACCACCTGCCGGCCGGCGTGGAGGTGGTGCTGCACAGCGAGAACGGCATCCTCGGCATGGGCCCGGCGCCGGCCGAGGGCGAGGAGGACTACGACCTCATCAATGCGGGCAAGCAGCCGGTGACGCTGCTGCCCGGCGGCGCCTTCTTCCACCATGCGGACAGCTTCGCGATGATGCGCGGCGGGCACCTGGACATCTGCGTGCTGGGCGCCTTCCAGGTCTCGGCCACGGGCGACCTTGCCAACTGGAGCACCGGCGAGCCCGGCGCCATCCCCGCGGTGGGCGGCGCCATGGACCTGGCCGTGGGCGCGCGCCAGACCTGGGTGATGATGGACCTGCTGACCAAGCAGGGCGCCAGCAAGATCGTCGAGCGCTGCACGTATCCGCTGACCGGCCTGGCCTGCGTCAAGCGCATCTACACCGACCTGGCCACCTTCGAGTGCACGCCCGCGGGCCTGCGGCTGGTCGACGCCGTGCCGGGGCTGGGCGCGGCCGAACTCGAATCTTTGGTGGGCCTGCCCATCGACACCCGACACCTGACCCAAGGAGACTGACCATGACGACGACCCACGCCTTCATCTGCGACGCCGTGCGCACGCCCTTCGGCCGCTACGGCGGCGCCCTGTCCCCGGTACGTGCCGACGACCTGGCCGCGGTGCCGCTCAAGGCGCTCATGGCGCGCAACCCCAAGGTGGACTGGCAGGCCGTGACCGACGTGCTCTATGGCTGCGCCAACCAGGCCGGCGAGGACAACCGCAACGTCGCGCGCATGGCGCTCCTGCTGGCGGGACTGCCGCAGGAAGTGCCCGGCGCGACCATCAACCGCCTGTGCGGCTCCAGCCTGGACGCGGTGGGCACGGCCGCCCGCGCCATCCGCGCCGGGGAGGCGGGCCTGATGATCGCAGGCGGCGTGGAGAGCATGAGCCGCGCGCCCTTCGTCATGCCCAAGGCGGAGTCGGCCTTCTCGCGCAACAACGCGGTGTACGACACCACCATCGGCTGGCGCTTCGTCAACAAGCTGATGAAGGAGCAGTTCGGCGTGGACTCCATGCCCGAGACGGCCGAGAACGTGGCCACCGACTACGGCATCGAGCGCGAGGCGCAGGACCGCATGGCGCTGGCTTCGCAGCTCAAGGCGGTGGCGGCGCAGAAGTCGGGCTTCTTCGACGGCGAGATCGTGCCCGTCACCATCCCGCAGAAAAAGGGCGAGTCCATCGTCGTGAACCGCGACGAGCATCCGCGCGAGACCAGCCTGGAGGCGCTCGCCAAGCTCAAGGGCGTGGTCCGGCCGGACGGCAGCGTGACGGCCGGCAATGCCAGCGGCGTGAACGATGGCGCCTGTGCGCTGATCCTGGCCAGCGAGGCCGAGGCGCAGCGCCATGGCCTCACGCCGCGCGCACGGGTGCTGGGCATGGCGACCGCGGGCGTGCCGCCGCGCATCATGGGGATCGGCCCGGCGCCGGCTACGCAGAAGCTGCTGGCGCAGACCGGCATCCCGCTGGAGCGCATCGACGTGATCGAGCTGAACGAGGCCTTCGCCGCGCAGGGCCTGGCCGTGCTGCGGCAGCTGGGCCTGCAGGACGACGATCCGCGCGTGAACCCCAACGGCGGCGCCATCGCGCTGGGCCACCCCCTGGGCGCCTCGGGCGCGCGGCTGGTGACCACCGCGGTGAGCCAGCTGCACCGCACGGGTGGCCGCTACGCGGTGTGCACCATGTGCATCGGCGTGGGGCAGGGCATCGCGCTGCTGGTCGAGCGGGTCTGATCGCGCGGCGCGTGGAGGGCCACGGGTCCTGATCACCGATCCGTTCTTCTATGCCATCGCCATCCCGGCGGTGTTCCTGCTGGGGTTGAGCAAGAGCGGCTTCGGCGCGGGCTTCGGTTCCCTCACGGTGCCGCTCATGGCCCTGGCGGTGCCGGTGCCGCAGGCCGCGGCCATCCTGGTGCCGGTGCTTTTCGTGCTGGATCTGCTGGGGCTGCACGCCTGGCGCCGGCACTTCGACTGGCCCCTCATCCGCTTCCTGCTGCCCTTCGGGCTGCTGGGCACGGCCATCGGCACCGCGCTGTTCACCCTGCTGGACTCGCGGCTGGTGGCCGGCATCGTGGGCGTGTTCACGCTCCTGTTCCTGGCGCAACGGGTGATGTTTCCGTCCAGGCCGGACAGCGCGCCGCCGCCGCGCTGGCTGGGGGGCGTGCTGACCACGGTCGCGGGCTTCACCAGCTTCATCGCGCATGCCGGCGGGCCGCCGCTCAACGCCTACGCGCTCAAGCTTCGCCTCGCCCCCGCGGTGTACACGGCCAGCATGGCCATGTTCTTCTTCACGGTGAACGTGGCGAAATGGGGACCCTATGCCTGGCTGGGCCTGCTGGATGCGCGCAACCTCGCCACCTCGGCCGCGCTGCTTCCGCTGTCGCCCATCGGCGTGTGGGTGGGTGTGCGGATCGCGCACCGGCTGGACCCGGTGCTGTTCTACCGGCTCATCGACGCCGGCATGCTGCTGACCGGCTGCAAGCTGGTCTGGGATGGATTCCTGTCGGGTCGGATCTGAAGGTCAGGCGCCCGGCTGGCGCGCCACCAGCACCGGCACGGGCGCCAGGCGGATGATCTGGTCGGCACCGCTTCCCAGCATCAGACGGTTGAGGCCACGGCGGCCGTGCGTCCCCACCACGATCAGGTCGGCGCTCCATTGCCGCGCCTCCTCGGCCACCAGGTGGGGCATGCGCTCCCCCATGCGGTCGATCAGCTCGGCCTCGCAGTCCAGGCCGGCGGCCTTCACCTGCTGCACGGCCTCCTCGAGGATGCGGGTGGCGTTGTCGCGCGTGGCGCGGTACAGCTCGCCGGCAGCGGCGCCGGTGGCGTCATAGCCCGCGAGGTAGGTGGCGTCCTCGAGCACGTGCACCAGGCGCAGCTTCCCGCCGCTCTCGCGGGCCATGCCGACGGCCGTGGTGAGTGCATGGCGCGAAGCGTCGCTGCCGTCGACGGGAACCAGTAGGCGTTGGAACATGGCGGTCTCCTGTGGCGCTATGGATCGGACGATCGTACGCCGCCTCAGGCGCGGATGTCGGTCTCGCCGGTCGGGTCCGGCGCCGCCGCGGGGTCCAGCCGCGCGCGCTCGGCATCGGCGCGCTCCTGGGCCATCTGCTGCTCGAACTGCTCGCGCCCCTGGCGCGCCACGGCGATCAGGCGGGCACGGTCTTTGTAGTGGGGGTACATCTGCTCGAAGAGGGCCAGGTTGTGCGTGCGAAAGCGCCCGGCCTGCTGAGCCACTTCGGCCTCGTCCATGCCCAGCACCTGCAGCACGGTCATGCCGCTTCGAAGGCTGGACTCGAAGAGCTCGCGCTGCACGTGGCGTACGCCCCGGTCGCGCAGCTTGTTCCAGTGGGTGACGTCGCGGGCGCGCACCACGAGCTGCAGGTGCGGGAAGTGCGCCTGCGCGGTGTCCACGATGGCCAGGCACTGCGCCTCGTCGTCCACCGCCACCACCAGCACCCTGGCCTTGTCGGCACCGGCGATGCGAAGCAGGTCCAGGCGGCGGGCGTCGCCGTAGAACACCTTGGAGCCGAAGGCACGCGCGGCTTCCACCATGTCGGCGTCGTGGTCCAGCAGGGTGCTGGCCACGCCCTGGGCGGCGAGCAGACGCGCGACGATCTGCCCGTAGCGGCCGAAGCCCGCGATGATGACCGGCGCGTCCTGCGGCTCGCTGATCTCGGGCAGGCGCCGCGGCTGGCTCCAGCGCGGCATCAGCCAGCGGTCCATGGCCGCAAGCAGCAGCGGCCCGAGCAGCATGGAGATGGCCACGGACCCCACCAGCAGCGAGCTGGTCGGGGCGTCGATCACCCGGGCGCCGGTGGCGGCCTGGAACACCACGAAGGCAAACTCGCCGCCCTGGGCGAGCAGCAGGGTGAAGACGGTGCGGTCGGGCCGCGCCAGTCGCAGCGCGCCGCCCAGTGTCCAGATGAGCGCCCCCTTGATCGCGAGCAGGCCGATCACCAGCGCGGCCACCAGCCCCGGCGCGGCGCGCAGCGCGGCGAAGTCGATGCTCATGCCCACGGCGATGAAGAAGAGGCCGAGCAAAAGGCCCTTGAACGGCTCCAGGTCGGTCTCCAGCTCGCGCCGGTATTCGCTGTCGGCGAGCAGCACACCCGCGAGGAAGGCGCCCAGGGCCATGGACAGCCCCACCGACAGCATCAGCGACGCGCTGAGCACGACCAGCAGCAGGGCGGCGGCGGTGAAGATCTCCGTCGTGCGACTGCGCGCGATCCAGCGGAACACCGGCCGCAGCAGCAGCCGTCCGCCCAGGATGATGGCGGCGATGGTGGCGACGATCTGCAGCGCCTCCAGCAGGCGCTGTGACACCGGGATGCTCGCGGCCGCGTCGTGTGCCCCGAGCAGCGGCACCAGTGCCAGGATGGGGATGGCCGCCACGTCCTGGAACAGCAGGATGGAAAAGCCCGCCTGGCCTGCCGGCGTGCCGAGGATGTTGCGCTCGTTCATGACCTGCAGGGCGATGGCCGTGGACGAGAGCGACAGGCCGAGCGCCGCCACCAGGGCCAGCGTCCAGGACGCCCCGGCCAGCCAGCCGGCCGCGAACAGCAGCGCCGTGCAGCCCAGGACCTGTGCCGAGCCCCAGCCGAAGATCGGACGTCGCATCGTCCACAACCTCCGCGGCTCCAGCTCCAGCCCGATCAGGAACAGCATCAGCACCACGCCCAGCTCGGCGAAGTGCAGGATGGCCTGCACGTCCGTCACCAGGCCGAATCCCGCCGGTCCGATCACGATGCCGGCAGCCAGGTAGCCCAGCACGGCGCTCAGGCCCAGGGCCCGGGTCAGCGGAACGGCCAGCACGGCGGCCGCGAGATAGATGAGCGTGTGGGTCAGCCACACGGGAGCGTGGTCGATGGTGCGACTCCGGCAGGGTGGGTGCGGCCGAGTCTACGGCGGCCGCGTCGGCGGCCCTAACATCCCGGTCATGAAAGTCCTCCAGTCCCCCACCGATCTGCTGGCCCTGGTCGGCCAGGAAGTCGCCGCCAGCCCCTGGCTGACCGTCACCCAGGAGCAGGTGAACCTGTTCGCGCAGGCCACGGGCGACGCCCAGTGGATCCACGTGGACGAGGACCGCGCGCGCCACGGGCCTTTCGGCACCACCATCGCGCACGGCTACCTCACCCTCTCGCTGCTGCCGCGCTTCTTCGCCGAGGCGATCACGGTGCAGTCCATGCGCATGTCGGTGAACTACGGCCTCAACAAGGTGCGCTTCCCCGCCCCGGTGCCCGTGGGCAGCCGCCTGCGCGCGCACTTCAAGCTGCTGGGTTGCGACGCGATCGAGGACGGCCTGCAACTGGCCTGGCAGGTGACGGTGGAGCGCGACGGCGGCGACAAGCCGGTGTGCGTGGCGGAGACGCTGTCGCGGGTGTATCCGTAGGTCCAGGCTTCAGGCCGCCGCCTCGAAGCCGTTCTGCCGCCAGGCCTCGAACACCGTCACCGCAACGGCATTGGAAAGATTCAGGCTGCGCTGGCCCTCCCGCATCGGAAGCCGCAGGCGCTGTGCGGGCGGGAAGCTCTCACGCAGCGCCGGGTCGAGCCCGCGGGACTCGGAGCCGAAAACCAGCCAGTCGCCGGGCGCGAAGCGCACATCGTGCACTCGCTGCGTTCCGCGCGTGGTGAGGGCGAACATGCGCTCGCGCGGAGGCTGCTCGGCCTCCATCAGGCGGGCCCAGTCCGCGTGGCGGCGCACCTGCGCCCACTCGTGGTAGTCCAGGCCGGCGCGGCGCATCAGGCGGTCTTCCATCGAGAAACCCAGGGGTTCCACGAGGTGCAGGGTGCAGCCGGTGTTGGCGGCAAGGCGGATCACGTTGCCAGTGTTGGGCGGGATCTCGGGTTCGACCAGGACGATGTGGAACATGGGCGTCATTCGTCGGTGCGCGCCAGCACCACGCCGACGATGCGCGCCGCACCGGCGCGGCGCAGGGCGCAGGCCGCGGCCTGCAGGGAGGCGCCGCTGGTCATCACGTCGTCCACCAGCACCAGCCGGCGCCCGGCGAGCTCGCGCAGGCGCAGCGGGTCCACCGCGAAGGCGTGCGCCACGTTGCGCAGGCGCGCCTGGCGGTCGAGCTGGGCTTGCGGCGGCGCTTCCCGCACGCGACGCAGCAGGTCCGCGCGCAGCTTGCCGGCGGCCAGCCGCCGCGCGAGTTCTGCCGCCTGGTTGAAGCCGCGCTGAGCCAGGCGCCGCGGCGACAAGGGCATCGGAACGAGCAGGTCGGCCTCATCGACGGCCATGCCGATCCTCGGGTCGCGTCGCATCAGGGCTGCCAGCGTCGCGGCCCAGCCGGGTTGCTCCTGGAACTTGAAGCGCGCGATGAGCCCGGACCAGGGATAGGCGTAGCCCAGCGCCGCGTGGCAGGCGTCCAGCGCCGGCGGCTGCAGCAGGCAGGTTCCGCAGCGCGCCACGCCCGCGGGCACGACCAGCGCGCAGCCCTCGCAGCGGGGCGTGGGGCGGGCGAAGCGGCGATGGCAGGACTCGCAGACCGGCCCGTGCGGCCAGCCCCCGCAGACCGCGCAGCGGGAAGGCAGGCGCGAGAGCAGGGAGCCGAGGCGGTCGCGGAGCATGGCGTCAATATACTGGCCGGCTTTCCCGCTCATGCCCGATCCGCGTCCTCCCACCCTCGACCCCGTCGCCGCCGCGCGCTGGCAGGCCAGGGCCCCGGCGCGCTCGCCGTGGTTGCACGAGGAGGTAGGCCGGCGCATGCAGGAGCGGCTCGAATGGATCCGCCTGCAGCCGGCCCGCTGGGCCGACTGGGCGCCCGTGCGCGGAGGCCTGCAGGCGCATGCCCTGGTGGCGCAGCGCTACGCGCAGGCGCCCTCGCTGGCGGTGGAGCCGCAGCCGCGCCAGCGCGAGGCGGCGCTTGCGCACTTCGCCGCGCCGTGGTGGCGGCGCTGGGGTGGCGCTCGGACGCAGGTGCTCGATGCGCTTCCGGACGCCTCGGTGCAGATGCTGTGGGCGAACATGGCGCTGCATTTCGACCCCGACCCGCAGGCCCTCATCGCGAGCTGGCACCGTGCGCTGCAGGTCGACGGCTTCCTGATGTTCTCCTGCCTCGGTCCCGACAGCGCGCGCGAGCTGCGCCGGCTGTATGCGGCGCTCGGCTGGCCGCCGGCCGGGCCCGAGTTCACGGACATGCACGACTGGGGTGACATGCTGGTGCACGCCGGCTTCGCCGAGCCCGTGATGGACATGGAGCGCCTCACGCTGACCTGGTCCGACGCGCGCGCCCTGCTCGCTGAGCTGCGCGAGCTGGGCGCCAACCTGCACCCGGGGCGCTTCGCCTCGCTTCGCGGGCGGCGCTGGCGCGAGCGGCTCGAGGCCGGGCTGACGCAGGGCCTGGCGACGTCCGACGGGCGGCTCGCCCTGGACCTGGAGATCATCTACGGCCACGCGCTGCGACCGCAGGCCCGGCCGCGCGTGGGCGGCGACGCCGCGGTGTCCCTCGAGGACATGCGTGGCCTGCTGCGCCAGGGGCGCCCCAGGGGATGAAGCCGGGGTTGCCGGTGTCGGAAGTCGACCACGGCGCGAGGGATTGAGCGTCCTGCGGCGCGGGGGTGGGGGGTGGGCGCACGCTACAATTCCGCGTTGATCTTGTGAGCGGCCACCGTACTATGCGGGGATATCGATTCGCCACGGTTCAGGGCCCTCGCATCCAGTGGGCCCTGAAGCGCAACTGTTCGATCTCCCCAGGTCAGCTGGCCTGGTTCTACGCCTCGCTGTGCGTGGTGTCCCTGGGCATCGCAACGTTCTTCTGGCTGCAAGGCGCGACATTGATCCTGCCTTTCGCCTGGGCGGAGCTGGCGGCCGTCGGCATCGCATTCCTGGTGTACGCCCGGCACGCGACCGACGGTGAGCGCATCACCCTGAGCGGCCCCCGGCTGGTGGTCGAGCTGGAGAATGCGGGGCGCCTGGAGCGGGCGGAGTTCCACCGGGACTGGGTCCGGGTGGAGCCGCGGTCGGACCAGCGCTCGCTGATCGAGTTGTCGGGCCGCGGGCAGTCGGTGCAGGTGGGGCGTTTCGTGCGCCCGGAGCATCGCACCGCGCTGGCCCAGGAGATCAGAAGGGCCTTGCGTGAGACCGCGTGAGGCGCGGCGCATCGAGGCGGCGGATTGTCATTGAGGTAGATACGAAGTGAAAACGATCAAGAGCATTTCCCGGTTGGCCTTGCTCCTGGCTTCCGGGGCCGGCTGCGGCGCTGCCCTGGCCCAGATCCAGGACCTGCCCGGTGGGCCGGCGGTGCGCCAGCTCAACCTGCATGACGCCGCCACCCGCATCGCGGGCGAGCAGGCCTGGCTGCACTGGTTCATGCTCATCACCTGCGTCGTCATCTTCGTGCTGGTGTTCGCGGTGATGTTCTATTCCATCTGGAAGCATCGCCGCTCGCGCGGCGCCAAGCCGGCCAACTTCCACGAAAGCGTCACGGTGGAGGTCATCTGGACCGCCATTCCCTTCCTGATCGTCATCGTCATGGCCCTGCCGGCCACCAAGGTGCTGGTCGCGGCCAAGGACACGAGCAACGCCGACCTCACCATCAAGGCCACGGGCTACCAGTGGAAGTGGGGCTACGACTACCTCAACGGCGAGGGTGCCGGCATCGCCTTCCTCTCGGCGCTGGATGCCAGCCATCGCCAGATGTCCGACGAGGGCGCCCGCGGTGTCATGCCCAACGACTACCTGCTCAAGGTGGACAACCCGCTGGTGGTGCCCGTGGGCAAGAAGGTGCGCATCATCACCACCGCCAACGACGTGATCCACGCCTGGGGCGTGCCGGCCTTCGGCGTCAAGCAGGACGCCATCCCCGGCTTCGTGCGCGACACCTGGTTCCGCGCCGAGAAGGTCGGTGACTTCTACGGCCAGTGCTACGAGCTGTGCGGCAAGGAGCATGCCTACATGCCCATCCACGTGAAGGTGGTGTCCCCGGCCGACTACAGCGCCTGGGTCGTGGCCGAGCAGAAGAAGATGGCCGCCCGCCTGGACGATCCGGCCAAGGTCTGGGAGCTCACCGACATCGCTGCCCGCGGCGAGAAGGTCTATGCGGCCAACTGCGCGGCCTGCCACCAGGCCAACGGCAAGGGCGCCGGTCCCATCAAGGCGCTCGACGGCTCGCCCCTGCTGCTCAACGCCGAGAAGAGCGCGGCCATCGACATCCTCCTGAACGGCAAGGGTGCCATGCCGGCCTGGAAGCAGCTGTCCGACACCGACATCGCCGCCGTGATCAGCTACACCAAGAACGCCTGGGGCAACAAGACCGGGCAGGTGGTTCAGCCCGCCGACGTGCAGGCTTTCCGCGCCAAGTAATTCCCCGAGGTAATCCAAGATGAGTGCAGTTCTCGACAACCACGCACACGGCGCCGACCACGCGCACGACCACCATCACGACCATCCGACGGGCTGGCGCCGCTGGGTGTACGCCACCAACCACAAGGACATCGGAACGCTCTACCTGCTGTTCGCGTTCTTCATGCTGATGTTCGGCGGCGTTCTGGCGCTGGGCATCCGCGCCGAGCTGTTCCAGCCGGGGCTGCAACTGGTCAACCCCGAGCTGTTCAACCAGCTCACCACCATGCACGGCCTCATCATGGTGTTCGGCGCCATCATGCCGGCCTTCGTGGGCTTCGCGAACTGGATGATCCCGCTGCAGATCGGCGCCTCGGACATGGCCTTCGCGCGCATGAACAACTTCAGCTTCTGGCTGATGGTGCCGGCGGGCGCGATGCTGGCGGGCTCCTTCTTCATGCCCGGCGGGGCGCCAGCGGCCGGCTGGACGCTGTATGCGCCGCTCACGCTGCAGATGGGCCCGTCCATGGACGCGGGCATCTTCGCCATGCACATCCTGGGCGCGAGCTCCATCATGGGCTCGATCAACATCATCGTGACCATCCTCAACATGCGCGCCCCGGGCATGACGCTGATGAAGATGCCGATGTTCTGCTGGACCTGGCTGATCACCGCCTACCTGCTGATCGCGGTCATGCCCGTGCTGGCCGGCGCCATCACCATGACGCTGACGGACCGCCACTTCGGCACCACCTTCTTCAACCCCGCCGGCGGCGGTGACCCGGTGATGTACCAGCACATCTTCTGGTTCTTCGGCCACCCCGAGGTGTACATCATGATCCTGCCGGCCTTCGGCATCATCAGCCAGGTCGTGCCCGCCTTCGCGCGCAAGCGCCTCTTCGGCTACGCCTCCATGGTGTATGCCACCTCGTCCATCGCCATCCTGTCGTTCATCGTGTGGGCGCACCACATGTTCACGACCGGCATGCCCGTGACCGGCCAGCTGTTCTTCATGTACGCGACCATGCTGATCGCGGTGCCCACGGCCGTGAAGATCTTCAACTGGATCGCCACCATGTGGCAGGGCTCGATGACCTTCGAGACGCCCATGCTGTTCGCGGTGGGCTTCATCTTCGTGTTCACCATGGGCGGCTTCACCGGCCTGATCCTGGCCATGGCGCCCATCGACCTGCTGCTGCAGGACACCTATTACGTGGTGGCGCACTTCCACTACGTGCTGGTGGCCGGCTCGCTGTACGCGCTCTTCGCCGGCTTCTACTACTGGGCGCCCAAGTGGACGGGCGTGATGTACAACGAGACCCGCGGCAAGATCCACTTCTGGTGGTCGCTGATCTCCTTCAACCTCACCTTCTTCCCCATGCACTTCCTGGGGCTGGCCGGCATGCCGCGCCGCTACGCCGACTACCCCATGCAGTTCTGGGACTTCAACGCCGTGGCCTCGGTGGGCGCCTTCGCCTTTGGCCTGGCCCAGGTGTACTTCTTCTTCTTCGTGGTCCTGCCCGTGATGCGCGGCAAGGGTGCGGTGGCGCCGCAGCGCCCCTGGAACGACGCCGACGGCAAGGGTGCCGAAGGCCTGGAGTGGGAAGTTCCTTCGCCGGCACCTTTCCACACCTTCGAGGTGCCTCCCCGCCTGGACGCCACGGCCACCCGCGTGCTCGACGCCCGCGTGCAGCCGAGCAACCCCGACGCGGTGCATTGAGCCTGAAAGACGAGCAGCCGCCATGGCACGTGACGACGACCCGCGCAACAACGCGGCGCCCGAAGAGCGGCGCAGGGGCAACCTGCGCCTGGGCCTGATCCTTGCGTCCATCGCGGCGGCCTTCTTCCTGGGCTTCGTCGCCAAGATGTTCCTGCTGGGTGGCTGAGCGTGACAGGAGTGCTGCAGTGAGCATCAGGCGCGAGAACCTTCGCATGGTCGGCAAGCTGGTCGTCGTGGCGGCCGGCATGTTCGCCTTCGGCTATGCGCTGGTGCCGATCTACCAGAAGGTCTGCGACGCGCTGGGCATCAACATCCTGGCCATCGGCGAGCGGCAGGTCCCGGGCGGATCGACGGCGCTGCCGAGCAACACCCAGGTGGACACCAGCCGCACCATCACCGTGGAGTTCGACGCCAATGCGCGCGGGCCCTGGGAATTCCGGCCGGCGCAGCGTTCCGTGCAGGTCCATCCAGGGCAGCTCACCACGGTCATGTACGAGTTCCAGAACGTGCAGAACCGGCGCATGGCCGCGCAGGCCATTCCCAGCTACGCGCCGCGGCAGTCCGCAGCGCACTTCAACAAGCTCGAGTGCTTCTGCTTCAACCAGTACACGCTCGAGCCGGGCGAGAAGAAGCAGTGGCCGGTGGCTTTCGTGATCGATCCGCGCCTGCCCAAGGACGTGACCACCATCACCCTGTCCTACACCTTCTTCGAGGTGGGCGCGCCGGTGCCCTCCGCTCCGAGTGCCGCCGCACCGGCACAGCCTCGGTCATGAGCCACAAGGTCGCTGCCATGGCTTCGCCGCGCAAGGGATCGATCCTCCAGACCGCCAGGGCCGTGGCCTGGGCGTTCCTGGGCGTGCGCAAGAACAGCGCCTACCAGCAGGACCTGGGGCGCCTGAACCCCCTGCACGTGATCGTGGTCGCACTCGTGGCTGCACTGCTCTTCGTGCTGGCCCTGGTGGGGCTGGTGCACTGGGTCGTGAATTGAATCTGAAATCGACATACAAGAACTTATCCGGAAGCAGGAGTTGAGATGAGTACCAGCGCCCACGGCACCACGCCGTACTACTACGTGCCCCAGCCGTCGCGCCACCCGGCGATGATGGCGCTGGGCCTGTTCTTCGTGATCCTGGGCGCGGGCCAGTGGATCAACGGGGTGGAGTGGGGGCAGTGGTCCCTGTACTTCGGCCTGGCCTGGGTTGCGGTGGTCCTGTTCCAGTGGTTCCGCGACGCCGTGCGCGAAAGCGAAGGCGGCTTGTACAGCCGCAAGATCGACCTGTCCTACCGCTGGAGCATGAGCTGGTTCATCTTCTCGGAGGTGATGTTCTTCGGCGCCTTCTTCACCGCGTTGTGGTGGATGCGGGCCCACTCGGTGCCGGCCCTGGGCGGCATCGACAACGCCGTCCTGTGGCCCGACTTCAAGGGCCTGTGGCCCACCGCCGCACCGGGCGTCACCGCCTCGCCGGGCAACATCATCGAGCCCTTCCAGACGATGACGCCGTTCTGGCTGCCCACCATCAACACCGCGCTGCTGCTGTCTTCGGGCGTGACGCTCACCATCGCGCACCACGCACTGCGCGAGAACCATCGCGGCAAGACCATCGCCTTCATGTGGGCCACCGTGATCCTGGGCCTGGTGTTCCTCTTCGTGCAGGGCTACGAGTACTACCACGCCTATGTGGACCTGAACCTCAAGCTCACCTCGGGCGCCTACGGCTCGACCTTCTTCCTGCTGACCGGTTTCCACGGCTTCCACGTGCTGGTGGGCATGCTGATGCTGCTGTTCATCACGCTGCGCCTCATGAAGGGCCACTTCACGGCCGATCGCCACTTCGGCTTCGAGGGCGCTGCCTGGTACTGGCACTTCGTGGACGTGGTGTGGTTGGGCCTGTACGTGCTGGTGTACTGGCTCTGATCGCCGCCGCACACGACAAGGGCCGCGAAAGCGGCCCTTTGTCTTGGTGCCCGGCGGCGGCTCAGCCCTGCAGGGGAATCCCGGTGGGGCGCAGGTATCCCAGTTTCCAGGCGACCAGGATGCACACGAACAGCAGGATCGAGAACCCGACGCGGAAGGCCAGCGCGCGTGCCATGTGGCTGCTCTTGGGCTTGTCGCCGCTGTCCTTCATCATGAAATACAGCGCCGCCCCCAGGCTGCCGATGATGGCCACGAAGGCCAGCGAGATCAGGAGAACTTTCATGCGAGGGATTATCCGGTGCGTGCCCTGAGGGCATGGCGCTTCTGGGCCGTGACCGTGGTCGCGCTGGCCATGGCCCTGCTCACCGCGCGCCTGGGCCTGTGGCAATGGAGCCGTGCCGGGGAAAAGCTGGCGCTGCAGGAGGCCATCGAAGCACGGGCATCGGCGCCGGCGGTGGACGCCCGCGAACTGGTCGGCACCGGCCCACCCGCGCTGCTGCACCGCACGGCCGTGCTGCGGGGCCAGTGGCTTGCGCCGCACACGGTGTACCTGGACAACCGCCAGATGCAGGGCCGCCCGGGCTTCTACGTGGTCACGCCCCTGCAGCTTGCCGATACCGATGCCGTGGTCCTGGTGCAGCGCGGCTGGGTACCGCGCAACTTCGCGGAACGCGAGCGGCTGCCCGAGGTGGCGACGCCGGCCGGCGAGGTCACCGTGCGGGGGCGCATTGCCCCGCCTCCGTCCAAGCTATACGACTTCGCCGGGGCAGGGCAGGGGCCCATCCGGCAGAATCTCGACCTCGCCGATTTCCGCGCGGAAACCCGCCTGCCGCTGCTCGAAGGCTCGGTGCAGCAGACCGGGCCGGCTTCGGAAGGCCTGCTGCGTGACTGGCCGGTGCCGGCCAGCGGGGCGGGCAAGAACTACGGCTATGCCTTCCAGTGGTGGGCGCTGTGCGCCGTGATCCTCTTCATGTATGTCTGGTTCCAATTCATCGCGCCTGGGCGCGCCAAGCGCCGTGACTGACCAACCGCTGGACCTGACGGTCCACTCCCTGCCCAGCCCGCAGGCCGCGGCCGACACCGATGCGCGGCGCACCCGCGCCGGCCGCTGGAAGATGCTGGCCGTGCTGCTGGTGTGCGCCGCGCCCGTGGTCGCGTCCTACTTCACCTACTACGTGGTGCGGCCGGAGGGGCGGCGCAACTTCGGCGAGCTGATCGAGCCCCAGCGGCCGCTGCCCGCCTGGAGCGCGACCACGCTGGCGGGGCAGCCCGTGCCCCTGCCGTCGCTGCGGGGCCAGTGGCTGCTGGTCACGGTGGCCGGCGGCGCCTGCGATGCGCGCTGCGAGAACAACCTGTACCTGCAGCGGCAGCTGCGCGAGTCCCTGGGCAAGAACATGGATCGCCTGGACCGCGTCTGGCTGGTGAACGACCAGGCGGATGTCCCCTCGTCGCTGCAGCCCGCGCTCGCGCAGGCGACGGTGCTGCGCGCCGACCCGCAGGCGCTCGCGGCGTGGCTGCAGCCCGCCCCGGGCCGGGACCTGTCCAGCCACCTGTACGTGGTCGATCCCATGGGCCACTGGATGATGCGCTTTCCAGCCGACCTCGACCGCGCCGGCGCCGCCAAGGCCAAGCGGGACCTGGAACGGCTGATGCGCGCCTCGGCCTCCTGGGACCAGGCGGGGCGCCCGCAATGAGCGAAACGGTGGATCTCTACAACCTCTCGCCCGCCCTGTGGCTCATGGGGCTGGGCGCGTTGATCGCGCTGGGCCCGCTCGCCTGGGTCTGGCTGCGCAACCGGGGCGCTTCCCCGGCCCAACGCCTGGCCGCGCTCACCGTCCTCACCCTGTTCCTCACCTTCGACCTGGTGCTGTTCGGGGCCTTCACCCGCCTGACCGACTCGGGCCTGGGTTGCCCGGACTGGCCCGGCTGCTACGGCAGCGCGAGCCCGAAGGGCGCGCATGCCGAGATCAGCCAGGCGCAGGCCGCCATGCCCACCGGGCCGGTGACGCACACCAAGGCCTGGATCGAGATGGTCCATCGCTACCTCGCCACCGGCGTGGGCGCGCTGATCCTCGCCCTGGCGGTGGCCACCTGGATGCGCCGGCGCGAGCTGCCCGTGAGCATTGCCTGGCCCGTGGTGACCCTCGTCTGGGTGTGCGTGCAGGGCGCCTTCGGCGCGCTCACCGTCACCATGAAGCTCAAGCCCCTCATCGTCACCCTGCACCTGCTGGGTGGCCTGGTGCTGCTGGCCTTGCTGTGCCGGCAAGCCGTGACGTATGCGCAGGCGGCGTCCCGCCGGCCGCTGCCCATGGTCTCGCCGGGCCTGCGCGGCGCGCTGCTGGCCTGCTTCGCGCTGTTGTGGCTGCAGGTCGCACTGGGGGGCTGGGTCAGCACCAACTACGCCGTGCTCGCCTGCCGCGACTTCCCCCTCTGCCAGGGCCAGTGGTGGCCTGAGATGAACTTCCGGCAGGCCTTCGAGCTGTGGCGGCCCCTGGGCATGACGGGTGCCGGCGAGCCGGTCGAGTTCGCGGCGCTCACTGCCATCCACTACACGCACCGGCTCGTCGCCTACGTGCTGCTGCCGCTGCTGCTGGCCCTGGGCTGGGCGCTTCGGCGGGCCGGGCTTGCACGCCAGGGCGCCTGGATGATGGGCCTGGCCTTGTGGCAACTGCTCACGGGCCTGAGCAACGTGGTCCTGGGCTGGCCGCTCGTGGCCGCCGTCGCGCACACGGGCGGCGCCGCGGCCCTGGTGGTGGTGTTCACCTGGACCGCCTGCGCCTGCCGCGCACCGCAAGCGCTGGCGCCGCGCCACGCGCGGGAGCTGCGCGCATGAACGCCGTGCCGTCTCCACCGGGCGCGCGCTCCATGAGCCGCTTCGCGCAGTTCCACGCCCTCACCAAGCCGCGCGTGGTGCAGCTGATCGTCTTCTGCGCGCTGATCGGCATGGTGCTGGCCGTGCCGGGCCTGCCGACCCTGGCCGAACTGCGCGTTGCCGCGCTGGCCTGCCTGGGCATCTGGCTCGTGGCGGGCGCCGCCGCCGCCTTCAACTGCCTGGTGGAAAAGGGCATCGACGCCAAGATGCGGCGCACCGCCTGGCGGCCCACGGCCAAGGGCGAACTGTCGGACCTGCAGGCGCTGCTCTTTTCCGCCGGGCTGTGTGCGGCGGGCTCCTGGCTGCTGTATGCCTGGGTCAACCCGCTGACCATGTGGCTCACCCTCGCCACCTTCGTGGGCTATGCGGTGGTCTACACGGTGATCCTCAAGCCACTCACGCCGCAGAACATCGTGATCGGCGGCGCCTCGGGCGCGATGCCGCCGGTGCTGGGCTGGACGGCCATGACCGGCGAGGTCGGCCCGCAGGCGCTGATCCTGTTCCTGATCATCTTCCTGTGGACGCCGCCGCACTTCTGGGCCCTGGCGCTGTACCGGGTGGAGGACTACCGCAAGTCGGGCCTGCCCATGCTGCCCGTGACGCACGGCAACGAGTTCACGCGCCTGCAGATCCTGCTCTACACGCTGGTGCTCTTCGCCGCCTGCCTGCTGCCCTTCGCCTACGGCATGAGTTCCTGGCTGTACCTGCTGGCCGCCGTGGTGCTGAGCGGGGCGTTCTGCGTCTATGGCTTCCGGCTCTGGCGCGAATACTCCGACGCGCTGGCCCGCAAGACCTTCCGCTTTTCCCTCATCCACCTGAGCGCGCTGTTCGCCGCCCTGCTGGTGGATCACTACCTGTTCTGAGACCCGGACTCGTGATGCAACGCCGAACTCTTCTCTCCTGCCTGCTCGCGGCCGGCGCGCTCGCCGCCTGTGGCGAACCGAAGCCGCAGTTCAAGGCCGTCGACATCACCGGCGTGGATTACGCCCGCGACTTCCGCCTGAGCGACGCCCAGGGCCAGGCGCGCAGCCTCGCCGACTTCAAGGGCAAGGCGGTGGTGGTCTTCTTCGGCTTCACGCAGTGCCCGGACGTGTGCCCCACCACCATGACCGAGCTGGCCGAGGCCAAGCGCATGCTCGGCGCGCAGGGCGAGAAGGTGCAGGGTGTCTTCATCACCGTGGACCCGGAGCGCGACACGCCCGAGGTCCTGCGCGGCTACATCGCCAACTTCGACCCGAGCTTCGTCGCCTTGCGCGGCAGCCTGGCCGAGACCGAGCAGGTCGCCAAGGACTTCAAGGTCTATCACAAGAAGGTGGAAGGCAAGACGCCCGGCAGCTACACCATGGACCACACGGCCGCCAGCTTCGTCTTCGATCCGCAGGGCAAGCTGCGGCTCTACACCCGCTACGGCACCGGGCCCGAGGCCCTGGCCCACGACCTGAAGCTGCTGCTGCAGGGAGCGTGAGCCTCTAGAAGTTCAAAGGCCGGATGGCCCGGCGCGGCTCGGCGCGCATGGCGTTGCAGGCCTCCTCCAGCCAGCGCAGGCACCGGCTGGAGTCGAGCTCGTGGTCCGGCAGCAGCGTCACGGCGACGTGGAATTTCAGCGTGGTCGCGGGGGGCAGGGCGCTGGCGTGCTGCAGGCCCTGGGCGACGATCTGCTGCGCGCGGGACATGGCCACTTCACCCGTGGTGGGTCCTTCGAGCAGCAGGGCGAAATCACGCTCGCCGATGCGGGCGGCCAGGTCGATGTCGCTGGCCGCGCTGCGCAGGATGGAGGCGGCCACCAGCAGCGCGCGTTCGGCCGTCGCGCGGCCGAACTCGTAGTCCAGCGCGTCGTGGTTGGTCAGGCGCACGGCCAGCACGGCGCACTGGTGGCGCTGGCTGATGGCCCGGCGCAGCGACTCGTCGAGGCGGCGCAGCAGGGTGTCGCGGTCGCACAGGCCCGTCAGCGTGTCGGTGTGCGTGAGCTGCGCGGCCCGCAGCCCCGGCTCGCGGCGCCGATGGGCGCGCCGGCTCAGGGCGTAGTAGGTCAGGGGCAGTTGCAGCGCCGTGCCGAAGGTCAGGCCGTGGCGGGTGAGCAGGCCTTCGGGCAGCAGGCCGAGGACATAAGCGATCGGGAGCAGGGCGCCCACGATCGTCGGGACGAAGGCCGCCACCATGAGCCCCAGGTAGGGATCGCGGCCGCGCCGCCAGGCGAGCACGAGCAGGCCGCCGGCCAGCGGGAGGGTCGCTCCCAGCAGCAGGGCGACCAGCGTGGCGCTGCCCCGCGTGGCGATGAAGCCATTGAGGGCCGTGGCGCCGAGCAGCGCCGCGATCAGGCCCCAGGTGGCCAGGTCCAGCAGACGCGAGAAGCGGGCCGGCCCGGTGAGCACCTTCACGAACCAGAGGCAGGCGGCAACGGCGCAGCCCGGAACGACCAGGTGGGCCATGGCGTTCCAGTGCGGCCAGTCGGTCCACAGGTGCTGCGCGCCAACCCCCAGGTAGACCAGTTGGATCGCGACGATGCCGGCCAGGTAAACCGCGAAGGCGCCGAAGTTGCGGTCACGCCAGACGAGGGCCGCGACGACCGAGGCGGCCGCCAGGAACACCAGCACGCCGAAGTACCCGCCCAGCGTGAACTGCTCGAAGGCACGCAGCTCCAGCACGGCCGACTGGCTGTAGAAGTGCAGCGGCAGGCTGACCTCGGAACGCTCCCGCAGCACGCGCACCCAGTAACGCGTGCTGCCGTCCGAAGGAGGCGCCAGCTCGAAGGTGGGAAGGCGCCCCGGCACCGACCAGTCCTCCGTCGAGAGCGTCTGGCCGGCCGATTGGGTCACCCAGCGGCCATCGGGGCGGCGGTAGTGCAGCTCGATCAGGTCCACCGAGGGGTGCATCAGCACCAGGTACCAGCGGCTGTCCGGCGGCGTGGCGGCATCGAACTGCAGCCACAGGGCCTTGCCGTCGATCCGGTGCTGGCGTTGCGGCTGGAAGGGCTCCCAGGCCAGGCGGGAGGCGCCAGCGGCGATCTCCTCGGCGGTGCGGTAAGCCTTGTCGTCGATCCAGGCGAGCGCGCCGGGCCCGAGGGCGCTTGCGTCGCTGCTGCGCTCCAGGCGCAGCGGTGAAGGCGTCTGTGCGCTGGCCGTGGAGCCGATCCACGCCACGAGCAGCACCAGCGCCAAGCACCTGAAGAAGTTCACGCCCGCATTGTTGCCGCAAAAAAGCCCGGAAGCTCTTCCGGGCTGGGTTGGGTGTGGCGCCGGTGCGATCAGGCGAAGGCGGCCAGGGCCTTGCGCATCTTCTTCATGGCGGCACCCTCGATCTGGCGGATGCGCTCGGCCGAGACGCCGTATTCGGCGGCCAGTTCGTGCAGCGTCATGCCGCCCGAGCCGTCGTCGTTGACCCGCAGCCAGCGTTCTTCAACGATGCGGCGGCTGCGCGGATCGAGCTGCTCGAGTGCGCTGGCGATGCCGTCGGTGGCCAGCACGTCGCGCTGGCGCGACTCGATCATCGAGGTCGGCTCGTGGCTCGCCTCGGTCAGGTAGGTGATGGGGCCGAAGGCCTCGTCGCCATCGTCGGAAGGCGAGGGGTCCAGCAGCACGTCGCCACCGGCCATGCGCGTTTCCATCTCGATGACTTCCTCGCGCTTGACGTTCAACTCGCGGGCCATCACCTCGATCTGCGCGTCGGTGAGGGTGTCGCGGTGGGTCTGCGCGCCGGCGTCGTCCTTGAAACCCTGCTTCATGGAGCGCAGGTTGAAGAACAGCTTGCGCTGGGCCTTGGTCGTCGCGACCTTGACCATGCGCCAGTTGCGCAGGATGTATTCGTGGATCTCGGCCTTGATCCAGTGCAGCGCGTAGCTCACCAGCCGCACGCCCTGGTCGGGGTCGAAGCGCTTGACGGCCTTCATGAGACCGATGTTGCCTTCCTGGATCAGGTCGCCGTGGGGCAGGCCATAGCCCAGGTATTTGCGGGAGACCGACACCACCAGGCGCAGGTGCGAAAGCACCAGCTTCCCGGCGGCCTCCAGGTCGTTGTCGTCCCGCAGCTTGCGCGCGTACTCCTGCTCTTCCTCAGGTGTGAGCATGGGCAGGCGGTTCACGGCAGAGATATAGGCGTCCAGGTTGCCCAGCGAGGGCACCACGGCCCAGGGGTTGGACACCGCCAGCGCGGTGCCGGAAGCTCCAACTGCGGAAGTGGACATGCCGAAGAGTCCTTTCGTCGTGTGCGTCGTCATATTAGCACTCGATTGGAGGGAGTGCTAAGCCGCAAGTTCCACGGATCGCGAAACGAGGCCCGCACGGGCGTCGGGGCGGCCGAGCGCCGCGCGCACAATCGCGGTCGGGCACCGGCAGGAGATGGGATGGACACCGTACTGAGCATCACGACCACGGTCGACTCGGCCGAGGCGGCCCGGCAGCTGGCCCAGGAGCTCATCCGCCGCCGGCTGGCCGCCTGCGTGCAGGTCGACGAAGGCGTGAGCTCGCATTACCGCTGGGAGGGCCGGGACTGCCTGGACGCCGAGTGGCGGCTCACGGTCAAGACCCTGCCGTCCTGCCGGGCGGCGGTCGAAGCCTTTTTCGCCGCGGAGCACCCCTACCAACTGCCCCAGCTGTTGTGGCTGGAAATGCAGGCCAGCCCGGCCTATGCGGCCTGGGTCCGCGCCCAGGTCGGCGAAGCGGCGTAGCGCTTCAGCGCACCTGGAGCCGGGCCGCGCCGGACTCGGCCGCGAGCACCTCGCCCACGACGCCGGCCTGCTCGAATCCGTGACGGCGGAAGAGCGCCAGCACGGCCGGGACCGCCTCGGGCGTGCAGGACACCAGCAGGCCGCCGCTGGTCTGTGGATCGGACAGCAACGCCTGGTCCACGGCCGAGAAACCCTGCGGCAGCGCGACCTCGGCGCCGTAGCCGGCCCAGTTGCGGCCCGAGGCGCCGGTCACGAAACCGTCCGCGGCCAGTGCGCGCACCCCGTCCAGAAGCGGCACCTGCGCCCAGTCCAGGCGCACGCTGGCGCCAGCGCCGCGGGCCAGCTCGAGCGCATGGCCGGCCAGGCCGAAACCGGTCACGTCGGTCAGCGCATGCACGCCCTCCAGCTGCGCCAGCTCGGGCCCGGGCGTGTTCAGGCGGGTGGTGGTCTCGATCATGCGCTGGTAACCCGCCGCATCCAGGGCTTCCTTCTTCAGCGCCGCCGACAGGATGCCCACGCCCAGGGGCTTGCCCAGCACCAGCACGTCGCCCGGCCGGGCGTCGGCGTTGCGCTTGACCTTGTCCGGATGGACCAGGCCCAGGGCCACCAGGCCGTAGATGGGCTCGACCGAGTCGATGGTGTGGCCGCCAGCGATGGGAATGCCGGCTGCGCGGCAGACCGATTCGCCGCCTTCCAGGATGCGGCCGATGGTGGTCGTCGACAGGACGTTGATCGGCATGCCCACCAGGGCCAGTGCCATGATGGGCTGCCCGCCCATCGCGTACACGTCGGAGATGGCGTTGGTCGCGGCGATGCGCCCGAAGTCGAAGGGGTCGTCGACGATGGGCATGAAGAAGTCGGTGGTGGCGATCAGCGCCTGCTCGTCGTTGAGCTTGTAGACGGCCGCGTCGTCGGCCGTCTCGATGCCCACCAGCAGCTGCGGCGGCAGCGGCATTCGCGCCGTGCCCTTGAGGATCTCGGACAGCACGCCCGGGGCGATCTTGCAGCCGCAGCCGCCGCCGTGCGACAGCGAGCTCAGGCGTGGTTCCATGGGGCTCTTGGCCGGGGCAGGGTGGCTCATGATTGCTGCATTTCCTCGATCAGTTGAAGCAGCCGCTCGCGTTCCCGGGCCGGGTCGAACAAGGCGGCGCGAAGCTCGCATTGTCCGCGCAGTCGCTCCAGCAGCGGGCCGGCGTGGTCTTGGGCTTGCGCCTGCTGTTCGCGCCGGCACTGCCGCAGGCGCTCGGCCAGCGCGGCGGCGTCGCGGGGCTCGAAGTAGCCGAGGTAGTCCTCCCCCAGCATGCCGACGTTGCCCGGCACTCGCGAGGCGAGCACGGGCGTGCCGCTGCGCACGGCCTCCATGATCACGTGGGCGCCGCCTTCCAGCGCGCTGGTGTGCACGAGCAGGTGCGCGCGCTGGATGGCGTCGCGGGCGCGGGCGTGCGGCCGGGGACCCAGCCAGCGGTAGTGGGGGCATTGCGCCGCCACCTGCCGGGCCGCCTCGGCCCAGCCCGCCTCCGCCGCGTCGCCGATGTGGTCGATGCGGATGCCCTCGTCGGCTCGCAGCCGGCGCGCGGCCTCGAACAGCGTGCCTGGGTCCTTGACCTGGCGCAGGTGACCCACCATCACCGCCCGCAGCTCGCGCCGCGTCTTGGGCAGCGCCGCCCGCGCGCTGGTGGACTGGTAAATCACGCGGGCCTTGGCGCGCAAGGCCTCGGGCAGCGCCTCGATGCCGAGCGACTGCAGCACGACCAGGCGGCCGGCCTGCGCGGTGGATTCGCGGGCCAGCGGGTCTTCTGCCAGGTCCTGGTAGAGGTCGGTCCCCGTGAGGACCACGGCCAGCCGCCGGCCGCCGCGCGCCTCGGCCCAGGCGCGGATCGAGGATGCCGAGCGCCGCGCGTGCAGCGCGAGCATGAGATCGTCGCCCGCGGCGGCCGCATCGGGCCACTGCGCGGTGATGCGCACCGCATGGTCGCGGGCCAGCAGCGCGCGCCAGCGCCGTGCGGTCTGCCAGTTGCCATTGTTGGCGCTCGCCAGTGCGGGGCTTACGATGACGAGCGATGAGCGATCCATTGGTCGGTTATAGCGTGCCGGCGCAGCACGCCCGCTGGGAGGCCGGGCAGCAACTGCGTTGCGGCGGCCCGCGTGCACTGTCGCGGGCGTTGCAGGCCGTGCGGGCTCGAACCCTGGCGCTGGCGGGCATGTATGCGCAGGCCCTCGGTCCGGCCATGGCCGTGCCCCCGCGCGAGACGCTCAATCCGCCGCGCTGGGAGCTGGGGCACGTGGCCTGGTTCCAGCAATGGTGGATCGAGCGCAATCCGCATCGCGCCCGGGGCTTTCGCGCCGATCCGCTGGTGCCGCGGCCGCCCTCGGACCTGCCCGAGGCCGACGCCTGGTACGACTCCGGCGCGGTGCCGCATGCCACGCGCTGGGACCTGCCCCTGCCGCCGCTGGCGAGCACGCTGGACTGGCTCGGTTCGACCCAGGCCCGCACGCTCGCCCTGCTCGAGGGCCTGCCCGACGACGCCGACGACGACGCCCTGTATTTCTTCCGCCTGGCCTGCCTGCACGAGGCCATGCACGTCGAAGCGGCGGCCTACATGGCCCGCTCGCTCGGTTTCCTGGACCCGGGCACGCCCGATGGGCAAGCTGGGCAGTGCGGCCCCGCATCGCTGCACCTGCCCGCGCAGGCGTGGACCACCGGCTGGTGCGGCCCGGGGTTCGCCTTCGACAACGAATTGCCTGCCCGTCGCCTCTCGCTCGATGCCTTCCAGATCGACGCCGACCCCGTCTCCTGGGACCGCTTCGCCGGCTTCGTCGAGGCCGGTGGCTATGCCAATGCCCGCTGGTGGACCGCGCCGGGCTGGGCCTGGAGGCTGCGGGCGCGTCCCCACGCACCCACCTTCCCCACCGGCAGCGAAGCGGCCCTGCACCTGAGCGCCCACGAGGCCGAGGCCTGGTGCCGCTGGGCCGGCAGGCGCCTGCCCACCGAGGCCGAATGGGAATGCGCGGCCATGACGGCCCCGGGCTTCCGATGGGGCGACTGCTGGGAGTGGACCGGGTCCGTCTTCGCGCCGCTGCCGGGCTTCGAGCCGCATCCCTACCTGGACTATTCACAGCCCTGGTTCCGCAGCCGGCGCGTGCTCAAGGGCGCCTCGCCCTGGACCCCGGCGTGCCTGGCCCATCCGCGCTTTCGCAACTTCTATCCGCCGGCGCGCTGCGACATCTTCGCGGGCTTTCGCAGCTGTGCGCCAGCGGTGGACGCGCCTGCGGTGTAATCCAGCCTCCTCACCCTTCCCGGATCTGCCATGCACGACACCTCGCGCCGTCGCGTCCTCCTGGGCGCCCTGACCTCGACCGCCGCCTTCGCGCTGCCCGCCTGGGTGGGAGCGCAGGGCACGCCGCTGCGCGTGACGGCCATTCCCGACGAGTCGCCGACCGAGCTGGCGCGCAAGGCCGCGCCGCTCATGCGCTACCTCGGCGAGCGCCTGGGCACGAAGGTGGAGTTCACGCCCGTGACGGACTATGCGGCCGCCGTGGAGGCGCTGGTCAACGGGCAGGTGGACCTGGCCTGGTTCGGCGGCTTCACCTTCGTGCAGGCCAACCATCGCTCGGGCGGCAAGGTCCTCCCCCTGGTGCAGCGCGAAGAGGACGAGAAGTTCCGCTCGGTCTTCATCACCACCGACCCGGCCATCCGTTCGCTGGCCGACCTCAAGGGCAAGACCCTGAGTTTCGGATCGCCCTCCAGCACCTCGGGGCACCTCATGCCGCGCAGCTTCATGCTGGCCGCGGGCGTCGACCCCGACCGCGACCTGCGGCGCGTGGCCTACTCCGGCGCGCACGATGCGACGGCGGCGGCCGTGGCCTCGGGCAAGGTGGATGCCGGCGCGCTGAACATCTCGGTATGGGACAAGCTGGTGTCCGACGGCAAGGTCGATCCGGCCAAGGTGCGCGTCTTCTACACCACGCCGCCTTACTACGACTACAACTGGAGCGTGAACGCCGCTATGCCCGCCGAGCGGCGCCAGAAGCTGGTGCAGGCCTTCACCGACCTGTCCCCCGAGACCCCGCACGGCAAGGAGATCCTGGGCCTGCAGCGCGCGAGCCGCTTCATCCCCACGCGCGCCGAGAACTACCGCGGCATCGAGGCCGCTGCCCGCAGTGCCGGGCTGCTGAAGTGATGCGCATCGCGCGCGGAGTCCCGCGGTGAAGCTCGCGCTGGAGCGGCTGTCGCTGCGCCATCCCGCCGCGCGGGGCGCACCGGCCCTGGACCTGGACGCACTGCAGCTCGCTTCCGGCGAGCAGCTGGCCATCGTCGGCCCGTCGGGCGCGGGCAAGACGACGCTGCTGCACGCCCTGGCCTGCGCGCTGCGTCCCAGGTCCGGGCGATTGCTGCTCGACGGCGCCGACCCCTGGGCGCTGTCCGCGCGCGAGTTGAGGCGGCTGCGTGCCGAGCTGTTCCTCGCGCCGCACATTCCGCCGCTGCCGCCGCGCCAGCGCGTGGTCACGGCCGTCCTCGCGGGCAGGCTGCCCCGCATGGGCTTGTGGCAGAGCCTGCGCAGCCTCTTCTATCCCGTCGGCATCGCGGACGCGGACGCCGCCCTGGAGCGTTTCGACCTGGCCGACAAGCTCTTCGCGCGCGTGGACCGGCTCTCCGGCGGCGAGCGCCAGCGCGTGGGACTGGCGCGGGCCCTGGTCGCCCGGCCCAGGCTGCTGCTGGTGGACGAGCCGCTGTCCGCCCTGGACCCGGCCCGTGCGCGGCAGGCCATGCAGGCGCTCACCGAGAGCGCCCGACAGCAGGGCGCCACGCTGGTGTGCACCATGCACGACGTGCCCATGGCGCTGGCGCATTTCCCGCGCGTGCTGGGCCTGCAGGGCGGCGCCCTGGCCTTCGACCTGCCGGTGGGCGAGGTCACGCCCGAGCGCCTGCAGGCGCTGTACGCGCGCCATCCCGAGGAACTGGCGGGCCTGCCCGCCGCGCGCGACGAGCCGCCGGCACCGGTCGGCGCTGCGCGCATGCATTGCCGCTGAGCAGGGACCCCAGGCATGCCGGACCCAGGCCCGCGCAGGAGCGCCCTCGGCGGCATGCTCCATCCGGCCCCCGCCGGGGCCGCCCTGCCAGCCCGCCACCTGCGCGACCCGGCCTGGACCGGGCGCCTCTTCTGGCTGCTGGCCGCGGCCGTCGTGCTGTGGCCCCTGGCGGTGGCCGCGGAGTTCCGTCCCTGGGAACTCTTCGCGCCCGAGAGCCTGCGCGCCACGCTGCGCTTCCTGGCCGACTTCTTTCCGCCGCGGCTGGATGCGGAGTTCCTCGGCCTGGTGCTGCGCGAGACCTGGCGCACGGTCGCCATCGCCACCGCGGGGCTGGCGCTGGCCTTGGTCGTGGCCATTCCGTTTGCGCTGCTGTCGGTGCGCAGCCTGTCCATCTCGGCGCTCGCCGGGCCCATGCACAAGGCGCCGGCCGCACTGCGCTGGGTGGTGCGCGGCGTGCTCGTGGTGCTGCGCAGCGTGCCCGAGCTGATCTGGGCCCTGGTCTTCGTGCGCGTGGTGGGCCTGGGGCCCACGGCCGGCGTGCTGGCCATCGCGCTCACCTACGCCGGCATGCTGGGCAAGGTCTATGGCGAAATCCTGGAAAGCGGCGAGCGCGAACCCACCCTCGCCCTGCTGCGCGGCGGCTCCGGGCGCTTGCAGGCCTTCTTCTACGGCATGCTGCCGCAGAACGCCGCGGAGCTGACCAGCTACACGGTCTATCGCTGGGAGTGCGCCATCCGGTCCTCGGCCGTGCTGGGCTTCGTCGGCGCGGGCGGCCTGGGGCAGCAGATGGACAACGCCATGAAGATGTTCAACGGCAGCGAGGTGGCCACGCTGCTGCTGGTCTTCGTGCTGCTGGTGGCGGGCTGCGACCGCATGAGCGCCTGGCTGCGCCGCAGCCTGGGTTGAGGAAGCGGGTCATGAACGAGCCGCGCCGTCCTGCCGCCAACGAGGTCTATCGCCTGCCGCCGCCGCTCTTCGACGCGCGCTGCAAGGCCTGCTGGTTCGTGCTCGCTGTCGTCGCGCTGGTGGTCCTGAGCTTCTGGTCGCTGGACCTGCAGTGGGGTCGCTTCGTCTCGGCCCAGGCGCTCGATCGCATGGGGCAGTTCCTGCTGCAGCTGCTCGCGCCCAGCACCGAGGCGGCCTTCCTGCTGCGGCTCGTGCCGGCCGTTTTCGAGACGCTCGCCATGTCCGTGCTGGGCACGCTGCTGGCCGCGGTGGCAGGCCTGGTGATCGCCTTTCCCGCCAGTCGCCTGCCGGGCGCCGAGGCGAGTGTCTGGCGCGGCCCCGCGCGCCTCCTGCTCAATGCCTTGCGCAGCATCCCCGAACTGGTCTGGGCCGCGCTGCTGCTGGTGTCGGCCGGGCTCGGGCCATTGGCCGGTACGCTGGCGCTGGCCCTGCACACCACGGGCGTGCTGGGGCGCCTGTTCGCCGAGGCGATCGAGAACGCACCGCCCGGCCCGGCCTTCGCGCTGCGGGTGCGGGGCGTGGGTGAGGGGCGGGTGCTGATGTGGGCCGTGCTGCCGCAGGTGCTGCCGCAGCTGGTGAGCTACACGCTCTATCGCTGGGAGAACAACATCCGCGCCGCCGCCGTGCTGGGCGTGGTGGGTGCCGGCGGCCTCGGGCAGATGCTGGCCTTCCATCTCGGCCTGTTCCAGATGCCCGAGACCTCCTCGGTGCTGGCGGCCATGCTGGTGCTGGTGCTGGCGGTCGATGCGGTCAGCGTGCTCGCGCGCGAGCGGCTGATGCGCTAGCGCCCCAGCAGGGCCAGCGAGAACTCGCGGGCGTTGAAGGTCTGCAGGTCTTCCAGCTTCTCGCCCACGCCGATGAAGTACACCGGCACCGGCTTTTCCTGCGCAATGGCGGCCAGCACGCCGCCCTTGGCCGTGCCGTCCAGCTTGGTCACGATCAGGCCCGTCAGGCCCAGCGCCGCGTCGAAGGACTTGACCTGCGCCAGCGCGTTCTGCCCGGTGTTGCCATCGATCACCAGCAGCACCTCGTGCGGGCCGCTCGGGTCGGCCTTCTGCACCACGCGCTTGATCTTCTTGAGCTCCTCCATCAGGTGCAGCTGCGTGGGCAGGCGACCGGCCGTATCCACCAGCACCACGTCCTTGCCGCGGGCCCGGCCGGCGCTCACGGCGTCGAAGCTCACCGCGGCCGGGTCGCCGCCTTCCTGGCTCACGATCTCGACGCGGTTGCGGTCCGCCCAGACGGCGAGCTGCTCGCGCGCGGCGGCGCGGAAGGTGTCGGCCGCCGCCAGCAGCACCGTGGCGCCGCTGTCGGCGAGGTGGCGGGTCAGCTTGCCGATGGAGGTGGTCTTGCCCGCGCCGTTGACGCCGGCGACCATGATCACGGTCGGCTCGTGCTGGCCGATCACCAGGGGCTTCTGCAGCGGCAGCAGCAGCTGCGTCAGCACCTCGGCCAGGATGTTCTTGACCTGCACCGGACGCGTCGCGCCGGTGGACTGCACCTTGCGCTTGACCTCGGCCAGCAGCCATTCGGTGGCCGCCACGCCGGCATCGGCCATGAGCAGCGCGGATTCGAGCTCCTCGTACAGCGCGTCGTCGATCTGGCCGCCGGTGAAGACCTGCGACAGGTTGGAGCCGGTCTTGCGCAGGCCATCGCTCAGCTTGCTGAACCAGCCGCGCCGCTCCGGCGCGACCTCGGCCGCGGGCGTGGCCACCGGGATGTCCATGGCCTGGACCAGGGCGCTGCCGATCAGGCCGCTGTCCGGCGGCCCGGGCTCGGCGACGCGCGCCGCTTCGGCGGGTGCGACCTCGGCGGCGACCGGATCGGGCGGCGGCGGCACGGGTGCCGGCTCAGGCGCCAGCGCAGCGGGCGTGGGCGGCGGCACCGGCGGTGCGGCGACTTCGACCGGCGTGGGCACGGGCTCGGGTGCAGCGGGCGGGGGTTCGGCGACCGGCGCCTGGACAGGTGCGGCGCTGGCTGGTGCGGGCGCCTCGACGCCTTCGGTCGGCGCGGCGACTTCGGGTGCTGGTGGGGCAGCCGGCTTTTTTTTCCGGAAGAAACTGAACATCAATGAGCTTTGGCGACTCAGACGATTCTATGAAACAACTCCTGCAGAGCTTCCTGGGCGTGGGCCTCCTGGCCGCCGCCCTGGCCTCGGCGGCCCAGCCGAGCGCGCCGCCACCGGTCCCCACCCCGCAGGTGGCGAGCGCCAACGCCCCGGCGGTCCACCAGTACACCCTCTCCAATGGCATGACCCTCATCGTCAAGCCCGACCGGCGGGCGCCTACGGCCGTGCACATGGTCTGGCTGCGCGTGGGGTCCATGGACGAGACCGACGGGCAGTCGGGCGTGGCGCACGTGCTCGAGCACATGCTTTTCAAGGGCACGCGCGAGCTCAAGCCCGGCGAGTTCTCGCGCCGCGTGGCCGCGCTGGGCGGCAGCGACAACGCCTTCACCGCCCGTGACTACACCGGCTACCACCAGCAGATCCCGGCCGAGCGCCTGGAAGACGTGATGCGCCTGGAGGCCGACCGCTTCGCCAACAACCAGTGGCCGGACGAGGAGTTCCGCCGCGAGCTGGAGGTGGTCAAGGAGGAGCGCCGCCTGCGCGTCGAGGACTCGCCCCGCGCCCGCCTCTACGAGACGCTCAACGCCACGGCCTTCCTGGCCTCGCCCTACCGCCGCCCCATCGTCGGCTGGATGAGCGATCTCGAAGCCCTGACGCCCGAGGATGCCCGCGAGTTCTACCGCCGCTGGTACGTGCCGGCGAACGCTGCCGTCGTGGTGGCGGGCGACGTCGATCCGCAGCAGGTCCTGAAGCTGGCCGAGCGGCACTACGGCCGCATCCCGGCCCGCCCGGTGCCGGCGCGCAAGCCGCAGGGCGAGCCCACGCAGCACGGACCTCGCCAGGTCGAGGTCCGGGCGCCGGCGGACCAGCCCTACACCACCCTGCAGTTCAAGGTGCCCAAGCTCAGCTCCTTCGAACCCACGCCGCAGAATGACGACGCGCTGGCGCTGTCCATGCTGGCGGCGGTGCTGGATGGCCACGCGGCGGCGCGGCTGAACCGCGCGCTCACGCAGGGCCCGGACCGCGTGGCCGACAGCGCCGGTGCGTCCAACGGGCTGTGGGGCCGCGGCCCCCAGCTTTTCGCGCTCGATGGCGTGCCGGCCCCGGGCAAGACGCCGCAGCAGGTCCAGGCGGCGCTGCGCGCCGAAGTCGAGCGCATCGCCCGCGAGGGCGTGAGCGAGGCGGAGCTGCAGCGCGTCAAGACCCGCTGGATCGCCGGCGAGGTGTACAAGCTCGATTCGCTGTTCAACCAGGCGCGCGAACTCGGCGCGTACTGGGTCTATGACCTGCCGATGGATGCCGGCGAGCGCCTGCTGCGGCGCCTCGGCGAGATCACGCCCGCGCAGGTGCAGTCCGTCGCGGCCCGCTACTTCGGCGACGAACAGCTCACCGTCGGCACGCTCAAGCCCCTGCCGCGCGACAAGCAGGCGCCCCCGCGCGCTCCCGCGGCTGGCGCGCGCCACTGATGACCGGTTTACTTCCCATGAACAGAATCCCCGTGACAAGCTTCCGTGCGCTGGCCCATGCAGGCCAGGGCCTCTTCATCGCGCTCTCGCTCCTGGCTGGCGCTCCGGCATTGGCGGCGCTGCCGATCCAGCACTGGGTGCAGGACAGCGGCGCCAAGGTTTACCTCGTCGAATCGCCCTCGCTGCCCATGGTGGACGTGCAGATCGACTTCGATGCCGGCTCGCGGCGCGAGCCGGCGGGGCAGGTCGGCCTGGCCAACGCGACGGCCAGCCAGACCGCCAGCGGCATCCGGCGCCAGGACGGCGCGGCGGACGGCCCCTATGAATCGGCGCTGGACGAGAACCAGCTCAGCGAAGCCTGGTCCGACCTCGGCGCCGGCTTCGGCGGCTCGGCCGGCAGCGACCGCATGAGTTTCACCCTGCGGTCCCTGAGCGACCCGGCCGTGCTGTCGCGCGCGGTCAACCTCGCGGCGCGCCAGCTGGGGCAGCCCGCCTATCCCTCCGACGTGTGGCAGCGCGATCGCGAACGCGCGGTCGCGGCCATCCGCGAAGCCAACACCCGCCCCGGCACGGTGGCGGGCAAGGCCTACCGGGCCGCGGTCTATGGCGGCCATCCCTACGGCTGGGAGGTGACCGAGTCCACGCTGGCCGCCATCTCGGTGGACGACATGCGGCGCTTCCATGCCCGCTACCTGCAGCCGTGCCGGGCCAAGGTCAGCATCGTGGGCGCGGTGGACCGGGCGCAGGCCGACCAGCTCGCCCGCCGGATGCTGTCGCTGCTGCCGCAGGGGCAGCGCTGCGAACCGCTGCCGTCCGTGGCCGAGGTGCCGCCGCTGACCCAGCCCGTGCGCCTGGACATTCCCTTCGAGTCGGCGCAGGCCCATGTGCTGCTCGGCCAACCCGGCGTCCGCCGCGACGACCCCGACTACTTCCCGCTGCTGGTGGGCAACTACATCCTGGGCGGCGGCGGCTTCGTCTCGCGCCTGTCCACCGAGGTGCGCGAGAAGCGGGGCCTGTCGTACAGCGTCTCCAGCCACTTCGCGCCCGGCCGCCATGCCGGCGCCTTCACGGTCGGCCTGCAGACCCGGCCCGACCAGGCGGGCCAGGCGGTGTCCGTCGTGCGCGAGGTCATCGAGCGCTTCGTGGCGCAGGGCCCCACCGCGCAGGAGCTCGCGGCCGCCAAGGACTACATGGTGGGCAGCTTCGCGCTGCGCCTGGACAGCAACGCCAAGCTGCTCGGCAACTTGGCGGCGATCGCCTGGCACGAGCTGCCGCTCGACTACCTGGACACCTGGCAGGACCGCGTGCGCGCGCTCAGCGCCGCGGACGTGCGCTCGGCCTTCCAGCGTGCCTTGCAGCCCGATCGCATGGCGGTCGTCACGCTGGGCGCTGCAGGCGCGGCCGCCAGCCGATGAACCCTGTCAACGCTGTCAGCCCGCTGTCCGCCTCGGCCAGCCCAAGCGTAGAAAATCACGGCGTTCTGTCACACCAAGGTTCCGGCGCCAGCCAGGAATGGTGACCAGGGAGCAAGAAGGCAGTTTGAACGCGGCACGTGCCGCGTTCTTTTTTTTGCGGCTTCGCGGCCCGAAGCGGCCGTGCCGTGGCGATAAGCTGCGCGCCATGGCCACTTCCCCGTCTCGTCCGGCTTCGCGTCCGCGCCCTGGCGTCGCCGGCGCGCGCCTTCCGCAGGAGGTCCGCATCATCGGCGGCCTCTGGAAGCGCACCCGTCTTCCCGTGGCCGACCGGCCGGGCCTGCGGCCCACCCCGGACCGCGTGCGCGAAACGCTGTTCAACTGGCTGGGACAGGACCTCGCCGGCTGGCAGGTGGTGGACGCCTTCGCCGGCAGCGGCGTCCTTGGACTGGAGGCCGCCTCGCGCGGCGCGCAGCACGTGCTGCTCGTGGAGCAGGAGCCGCAGCAGGTCGATTCGCTGCGCGCCCTGGTCCAGCGGCTGCAGGCGCAGGCGCAGGTCCAGGTGCAGCGCGGCAACGCCCTCACCGTGCTGCAGGGCCTGCCCGCACGCAGCCAGGACCTGGTCCTGCTCGATCCGCCTTTCGATGCCCCGCTGCATGAGAAGGCCCTGGCCGCCGCGGCACCCGCCCTGCGCAGCGAAGGCTGGCTGTACCTGGAGGCGCCCACGGCCTGGACCGAGGCGCAACTGGCTCCGCTGGGCCTGCAGCCGCACCGCTACCTGCGCGCCGGTGCCGTGCACGCGCACTTGCTGCGCCTGGCCGTGCGGCCGTCATAATGCACCGCAACATTTCGCCACACAGGGCGGGCTGCCACCGGCCCGCCTGCAGGAGACAACCATGGGCCAGCCCGTGATCGCCGTCTATCCCGGCACCTTCGATCCCATGACGCTCGGCCACGAGGACGTGGTGCGCCGCGCCACGCAGCTCTTTCCCAAGGTCATCGTGGCGGTGGCGGCGGGGCACCACAAGAAGGCCATGTTCACGCTGCAGGAGCGCATCGAGATGGCGCGCGAGGTCGTCAAGGACTATGCGCAGGTGGAAGTGGAGAGCTTCTCCGGCCTGCTGCGCGACTTCGTGGTGGCACGCGGCGGCAAGGCCATGGTGCGCGGCCTGCGCGCCGTCACCGACTTCGACTACGAATTCCAGCTCGCCGGCATGAACCGCAGCCTCATGCCCGAGGTGGAGACCGTCTTCCTCACGCCCAGCGACAAGTACCAGTTCATCAGCAGCACCTTCGTGCGCGAGATCGCGGTGCTGGGCGGCGAAATCGACAAGTTCGTCTCGCCCCTGGTGCAGGCGCGCCTGATGCAGAAGGTGCGAAGCCTCGGTCGCGATTGAAACGCGGTCTTGCCTGCGGCCACGGCATGTAAATTTCCGGCCCATCACTGGCGGCGGCATGCCGGCTTCCGGCCGGCAGCCTTACATCCGGCTGCATCCACCTGAGGTCGGCTTCGGATGATCGGACCTTTCCGAAGCCGCAAGGGCGTGCCGCGAGCACCGCTTGCCGGCTAGTTCCGACTGACAGCAAAGGAATGGCCATGACATCCAAGCACATCCCGCTTCTCGCATCCCTGCTCCTGGGCGCCGGCATCGCCGCAGCGCAGACCACTTCGGGCAGCACCAGCTCGGACACCACCACGTCCGGCACGCCCAGTGCGAGCACGCAGGCTCCAGGCGCCGGACCGGGCGCCCCGCTGTCCGCCGCCGAGCAGCAGGCCGTGGAGAAGCTGCAACAGGCCGCCAACCGCCTGCGCGAATCCATCCAGGCCATGCAGAGCAAGCCCGAGGGCTCCGAGCGCGTGGGCGCGATCCGCCAGACCCAACAGGCGCTGAACGAAACGCACGAGGCCATGCTGGCCCTGCCGGAGAACCTGCGCAATGCACCGGGCGTGTCCACCACCACCTACGACGAGTCGGTGCGCAAGCTGATGCAGGCCGCCGACTCGCTGCGCGACTCCATCCAGTCCATGGCCAAGCTGCCGGCCGGTGACGCCCGCAACAACGCGATCAAGCAGGCCAACGACGCCCTGATGCAGACCCACTCCGCCGTGGCTCAGGCCTATGTGCCGACCACCTCCGGCACCAGTGCCATGGGTGCGGGGGCGGCCACGCCGGCAAGCAGCACCCTGAAGGAGCCGCCGGCCGCCGCTGGCAGCACCGGCACCCCGGGCGAGAGCTCGCGCACCGGCACCCTGGGTTCCGGCGCCACCATGCCGGCCCAGGGCGCGGGCACGGAAGGCACGGCGGGCGAGAAGAAGTAGGCGCGCCGCTTCAGCGCTCGGTCGCGCGCAGCCAGTCGGCCAGCGCCGCGTTGACGCGGGCCGGCTGCTCCATGGTCAGCATGTGCCCGCAGCAGGGCACCGTGTGCAGCACGGCGCCGGGCACAGCGGCGTGAATCTCCCGGGAGCATTCCAGGGGCGTGAGCGCGTCGTCCTCGCCGCACATCACCAGGACCGGGCAGGCGAGCGCCGGCAGGTGCGGCCGCGCGTCGGGCCGCAGCGTCACGGCGCGGTTCTGCCGGGCGAGCTGCTGCGCACCGGCCCGGTACACGAATCCCAGGTAGCGGCCTACCAGGGCCGGATCCCTGGCGTGATCGGGGTGGAAGGCGAAGTGCAGGTTGGGCTCGATCACCTCCTCCATGCGGCCCTGTTCGAACAGCTCGATGGCGGCTTCACGCAGGCTGCGCATGTCGGGTGTCTCGGGCCGCGCGGTGGTGCCGAGGAGGGCCAGCCCGCGCACGCGCTCTGGCGCCTGGCGGGCAGCTTCCAGCGCGATCATGCCGCCCATGGACGCGCCGCAGAGGGTGAGCGGGCCCTCGTGTTCCTGCAGCAGCAAGGCCGCCATGGCCGCGATGCTGTCCTCGCGCATGTGCACGTCGCTGACCTCCGGGTGCCATGGGGCCAGCCCCAGCAGCTGGTCCCGCCACATCGTCGCATCGCCGGCCAGGCCCGGCAGCAGCACGAGGCGGGCCTTCATGCGCCGAACACCGGCGCCACCGCCGCGAGCCCCAGGCATTCGTAGAGCGCACGGGCCTGGCGCCGCAGGCGCAGGGACTCGGGCGTGGCCCGCAGCCGCTGCTGCAGCAGGTGCTGGGCGCCGGAGAGCGCGCCGGCACGCCGCAGGGCGTCCAGGTGCAGCTGCTCGAACAGGTCGCGCTGCGCATGGCTGCCGCCGATGGCGGTGAGCCGGGGCAGGGCGCCGCCGAGTGCCTCGGCCGCTTCGGGGAAGCGCCCCTGCGCGTGCGCCAGCAGGCCGCGCGCGGCGGGCAGGGCGACCTGCATCCACACGCCGCCTTCGGCCTGCGCATGGCGTTCCAGGTGGCGCAGCAGCACCTCGGCCTCGGTCCGGCCGGCGCGGGCGAGGCCGTAGAGGTAATGCAGGTCCAGGAAGGGCAGGACCTGGTCCGCCGTCCGGGGCGCGAGGAACTCGCCGAGCTCGTGCCAGCGCGGTCCCACGTCCCAGCCGGCCAGCTCCAGGCGCGCGAGCAGGGAGACCGCATTGACCTGGTCCTGGCTGTAGCCCTTCTCGTGCGCCCACACCTGCCGGTCGTACAGGGCCAGCACCTCCTCGGGCCGGTCCAGCTCCAGCGCGAACAGCGCCTGGTGCCAGAAGTTGTGCGTGACCATGAAGGAGTTCAGGCCGACCCAGGTTTCGCTCATCTCGGCGAGGAAGGCGTGGCCTTCGGCGATCCGGCCCTGCGTGAGCAGCACGTGCGCCAGCGCGTGGTGGGCCCAGGGCTCCTTGCGGCGCAGCGCGATGGCGCGCCGCGCAGCGGCCTCGGCCTGCTCCAGCGCATGGCACTGCTCCCAGCCGAAGGCCAGCATGCCGTGCAGAAAGGGCACGTCCGCGCAGGCGGGCGCGGCGTGAAGCGCCAGGCGCAGCAGGCCCGGCGCGTCGCCGGCGTTGAAGCGGTGGTACTGCCCCAGCTTGACCGAGGCCAGGTCACGCGGGTGCAGGCGCGCCTGTTCCTCGTGGAGGTCCGCGGCGCGCCGGGTGTCGCCCGCGACCCAGGCCGCCACGGCGGCGATGAAGCGCTGCTCGCGGTCGGTGGCCTGCTGCGCGCCGGCCTGTGCACGCGCCAGGAAGGGCTGTGCGTGGTGCGGCGCCTCGGGCGTCTCGGCGAACATGTGCACGGCGGCGGCATAGGCCTGCACGAGCGGGCTCTCGTCTTCCTGTGCGCAGGCAAGCACGTGGACGGCCCGCGACTCGCAGGCGATGAAGCCCTCGACGAAGTCGTTCACGGCCGCCAGGGCCGCGTCGCTGTCGCAGCCCGTGAGCGGGTTGCCGAGGCTGTCGCTGCGTGCGGCGGGCATGGGCGGGTCCCCGTGTCCTAGCCTTCGATCAGCGGCGTGGGCCAGGGCCGCTGCGGCTCGCGAATGCGTTCCCAGGCACGGGCCACCTTCAGCACGCCCAGGTCGTCGAAGCGACGGCCGGCGATCTGCAGGCCGATGGGCAGGCCCTCGTCGGTGTAGCCGCAGTTGATGGAGGCGGCCGGCTGCTCGGACATGTTGAAGGGAACGGTGAAGGCAATGTGCTCCAGCGGCCGCAGCGGGTCGTTGGTGGGCGAGGGCAGTTCGGCCTCGAAGGCCACCACCGGCGAGGTGGGCGAGAGGACGTAGTCGAAGGGCGCGCAGGCGGCAACCGTGGCCACGCGCGTGGCGTGGAACTGGCTCGCGGCGCGGAACATGGCGTCTGCGGAAAGGCCGGCGGCGCTGTCGGCCCACTGGCGGATGTAGGGCAGCACCTGTGCGCGGGCGTCCTCGGGCAGCGCCTTCATGTCCACATGCGAGCGCATGCGCCAGAAGTGGTCCATGCCGTCGAGCATGGCGCGGGTGAAGAAGGGCGGCATGGCTTCGACGACGGCACCGGCGCGCTCGAAGGCGCGTGCGGCGTCCTCCACGGCGGCACGGACCGCCGGCTGCACGGGCAGGCCGCAGCCGGCGTCGAGCAGCAGGCCGATGCGCAGGCCGCGAAGGCGTTCGGGAGCGGCGTCGAACTCGCCCCAGGCGATGTCCTGCCAGGGCAGGCTCATGCTGTCGCGTGCGTCGGGGCGGCTGAGTACCTGCATGAGCAGCGCCGAGTCCGCGACCGTGCGCGTCATGGGCCCGGCCGCGCGGCCGGTGTAGGGGGGGTCGATGGGCACGCGGCCCAGGCTCGGCTTGAGCGTGAAGATGCCGCACCAGCCCGCCGGCAGGCGGAGCGACCCGCCGATGTCCGTGCCCACGTGCAGCGGCCCGTAGCCGGCCGCCGCCGCCGCGCCGGCGCCGGCGCTGGAGCCGCCGGGCGTCTTGCGCAGGTCCCAGGGGTTGCGCGCGAGTGCGTGGAAGCTCGACAGGCCCGAGGACAGCATGCCGTAGTCGGGCATGGTGGTCTTGGCCAGCAGCACCGCGCCGCTTTCGCGAACGCGCGCGGCGGGGGGCGCGTCGGCCTGCGCGGGCGAGAGCGGCACGGCCCGCGTGCCCAGGGGGGTGGGGTCGCCCCGCGTGGCGATGTTGTCCTTGAGCGTGATCGGCACGCCGTCGATGGGCCCGAGCGGCTCGCCGCGACGCCAGCGGGCTTCGCTCTCACGGGCCGCTGCCAGGGCGGCTTCGGGCCGCGGCAGGTAGAGGGCATGGAGCCGCGGCTCCCAGGCCGCGATGTGGTCCAGCACCGCGCGCGTGGCCTCCACCGGCGAGACGGCCCGGTCGCGGTAGGCAGCCACCAGTTCGGCGGCCGACAGCTCGTGCAGTGCGCCCACGCCGATCAGGACCAGGAGATGGCGGACAGGTCGTTCACGAAGATGGGCATGTCCTTCCAGAGACCCTTCACGTTGCGGTTGGCCACCGTGACCCATTGCGGCTGGTACAGGAAGGCGTGCACGCTGTCCTCGGCGATGAGGCGCTGGATATCGGCCAGCAGCTTGGCGCGGTCCTGCGGGCGCGGCGCGTTCTTGTACTTGTCGTACAGCTCGACGAACTTGGGGTTCTCGTAGTTCCAGTAGTAGCCCGGCTTGCCGAAGTTGCCCAGGTCGAAGGGCTCGACGTGGGAAATGATGGTCATGTCGTAGTTCTTGTTGCCGTAGACGTTGGAGAGCCACTGCGCCCACTCCACGTTCTGCAGCCTGGCGTTGATGCCCACCTTGGACAGCATGGAGGCGATCACCTCGCCACCCTGGCGCGCGTAGGGCGGCGGCGGCAGCACGATGGTCAGCTCCAGCGGCGTCGTGATGCCCGCTTCCTTGAGCAGGGCGCGGGCCTTGTCGGGGTCGTAGGGGTTCACGCCGGTGGTGTCCACGTAACCGAAGGCGCCCGGGACGTAGTGGCTGCCGATGGGCGCTCCGTAGCCGTCGCCGGCGCCCTGGATCACGGCCTTGCGGTCGATGGCGGCCGCGATGGCGCGGCGCACGCGCACGTCGTCCAGCGGCTTCTTCTTGTTGTTCATGGCCAGGATGGTCTTGGCGCGCGATCCCGCGACCAGCACCTGGAACCGCGGGTTGCCCTTGAGCTGCGGCACGCTGCGCGGCGTCACGCGCTGGAAGACGTCCACGTCGCCGGCCAGGAGCGCCGCCATCTGCGCCGCCGGGTCGGAGATGAAGCGGAAGGTGGCCCGCTCGATCTTGATCTGGTCGGCGTTGCGGTACTCGGGCCACTTGCGCAGCGTGACGGAGGAGCCCTTGACCCAGTTCTCCAGCACGTAGGGGCCGGTGCCCACCGGCTTGGTGGCGTTGCTGTCCACGCTCTTGGGCTCGACCATGATGGCCGTGGCCTGGCCGAGCAGGAACAGCATGTCCGGGTCCAGCTCCTTGTTGACGATGACCAGGGTGTGGTCATCGACGGCGCGCACGGTCTCCATGGCCGCGAAGGTGCGCTTGTCCTTGTTGGTGCTTTTCTCCGCGCCGGCGCGCTCGAAGGAGAACTTGGCGGTGTGGGCGTCGAAGGGCACGCCGTTGTGGAACTTCACCCCCTTGCGCAGCTTGAAGGTGTAGGTGCGCAGGTCGGGCGAGACTTCCCAGCTTTCAGCCAGCAGCGGGCTCACCGTGCCGTCGGGGTTGATCTTGGTGAGCGTCTCGTAGACGTTGTAGAGGGTGATCTCCGCGATGGCGGAGGCGGCGCCGGCGGTCGGGTCCAGCCCCGGCGGCTCCAGCGCCATGGCCAGGGTGAGCGTGTTCTTCTTGCCTTGCGCCAGCACGCCGGCGGGCAGGGTGGCCAGGGCGGCCAGCGAGGCCGAGTGGGTGAGCAGGCTGCGTCGTTTCATGGAACAAGGCTCCTCGGAAGGGATGGGCTGGATGGGAATCGTGAACCGCTGGAAAGGTTCAGCCGCGGGGCATGATCGGCTGGCGCGGCGGTGGACGGCAATGGGGGTTTCCTCATGGCGCGGCCGGTGGCTCGGGGATGGCGTCGAGCAGGCTGCGCGTGTAGGGGTGGCTCGGCTCGCTGAACAGGCGCTGCGACGGCCCCTGCTCCACGATCTGCCCCTGCCACAGCACGGCGACCTCGTCGCACAGGTGGTGCACCACCGCCAGGTCATGGCTGATCAGCATGTAGGTGACGCCGAACTGCGCCTGCAGGTCCTGCATGAGGTTGAGCACCTGCGCCTGCACGGAAACGTCCAGGGCGCTCACCGGCTCGTCGGCGACGATGAGGCGCGGCCGCGTGATCAGCGCCCGCGCGATGGCGATGCGCTGGCGCTGGCCGCCCGAGAACTCGTGCGGGTACTTGGCCAGGTCCGAGGCCCGCAGGCCCACCGACTCCAGCACCTCGGCCGCCTGCCGGCGCCGCTCGGCGCGCGAGGCCTCGTCCAGCGCCCGCAAGGGCTCGGTGACGATGCGCTCGATGGACTGGCGCGGGTCCAGCGATCCGTAGGGGTCCTGGAACACCATCTGGAAGTCGCGCCGGGCCCGGCGCAGGTCCTCGCGCGGCAAGGCGTGCAGCTCGCGCCCCTGGAAGCGCACGCGACCGGCGGTGGGCACGTCCAGGGCCATCACCAGGCGCGCGAGCGTGGACTTGCCCGAACCCGATTCGCCCACGATGCCCAGGCTGCGCCCGGCCTCGATGGTGAAACTCACGCCACGCAGGGCCGACAGGCGCGGCGGCGGCTGCAGCAGGCGCTCGCGCGGCAGCACGTAGTCCTTGGCCAGGCCCTCGACCTGCAGCAGCGGCTCGGTCATGCCGGGGTCTCCGTGCGGCGCCTTGCGGGGTCGGCCGCGACGGCGTCGAGGCGGATGCAGCGCGCCTGGTGGTCCGGGGCCACCGTGACAGGTGGGGGCAATCCGGCGTGGCAATCCGGCACGGTGTAGGCGCAGCGGCCCGCGAAGGGGCAGCCGGGCGGCAGGTCGGGCAGCTCCGGCACGGTGCCGGGGATGGTCACCAGCCGCTGGCGGGGCTGGCCGGCCAGCCCCGGGCGGGCGCCGAAGAGGCCCAGGGTGTAGGGATGCGCGGGGCGTGCGAAGACGGCGGCCGTGGGGCCGTTCTCGACCACCGTGCCGCCGTACATGACCATCACGCGCGCGACGTTGCGCGCGATCACGCCCAGGTCGTGCGAGACCAGGATGAGCGCCATGCCGCGCTCGGCCACCAGCTCGCGCAGCAGGTCCAGGATCTGCTTCTGGATGGTCACGTCCAGCGCAGTGGTGGGCTCGTCGGCGATGAGCAGGTCCGGCCCGCAGGCCAGCGCCATGGCGATGGTGATGCGCTGGCGCTGGCCGCCGGAGAACTGGTGCGGATAGGCGTCGGCGCGGCGGGCGGCATCGGCGATGCCCACGCGTTCGAGCAGGGCGATGGCCTCGCTGCGCGCCTGGCGCGAGGACAGGCCGCGGTGCAGCCGCAGCGGCTCGGCCACCTGCCGGCCCACGGTGTGGACGGGGTTCAGGGCCGTCATGGGCTCCTGGAACACCATGCCGATGCGGTCGCCGCGCAGGCCCGCAAGCGCCCGGTCCGGCAGGCCCACCAGCTCCTGGCCGGCCAGGCGGATGCTGCCGGTGACGCGCGCGTTCTCCGGCAGCAGCCCCATGAGCGCCAGCGCGGTCATGGACTTGCCGCAGCCCGATTCGCCCACCAGCCCCAGCGTGTCGCCCCGCGCCAGGCTGAAGCTCAGGTCGCGCACGGCGCGGGCCGGGCCGCGGGGCGTGGAAAGCTCGATGGTGAGGTGGCGGACGTCCAGCATCAGCGGCGGCGCGAGAGCTTGGGGTCGAGCAGGTCGCGCAGCCCGTCGCCCAGCAGGTTGAGGCCGAGCACCGCGGCCGCGATGGCCAGGCCCGGGAACACCGCGAGCAGCGGCGCCTGGAAAAGCAGCGTCTGCGCCTCGCTCAGCATGCGGCCCCAGGAGGGCTGCGGCGGCTGCGTGCCCAGGCCCAGGTAGGACAGGGCGGCCTCGGCCAGGATGGCGATGGCGAAGCGGATCGTCGCCTGCACGATCAGCACCGAGGCGATGTTGGGCAGCACGTGCTCCAGCGTGATGCCCAGGCGCCCCTTGCCGCAGGCCCGGGCCGCCAGCACGAACTCGCGCGCCCACACCGCGTTGGCCGAGGCGCGCGTGATGCGCGCGAAGGTGGGGATGTTGTAGATGCCGATGGCGATGATGGCGTTGACCATCCCCGGGCCGAACACCGCGGTGAGCATGATGGCCGAGAGGATGGCCGGGAAGGCGAAGCCGAAGTCGGCCACGCGCATGATGGCCTCCTCCACCCAGCCGCGCAGGGCCGAGGCCAGCAGGCCCAGCGCCGTGCCGGCGAGAAGGCCGATGCCCACCGCGATCACGCCCACCACGATGGACGCGCGAGCCCCTACCAGCAGCAGCGAGACGAGGTCGCGCCCGTAGGGATCGGTGCCGAGCCAGTGCGCGCCGCCGGGGGGCAGCAGGCGCAGCGACATGTCCACGTCATAGGGGTCGTGCGGGGTCCAGACGAAGGACAGCAGGGCCGCGAGCACCAGCAAGGCGGTGAGCACCGCGCCCGCGACGAAGCTGGGGTGGCGCATTGCCCGGCGGCGGAAGTCGTGCACCGGTGCGGCGCCGGGCTGGACGGGTGCGATGTCCCCGCCCGGTCCGCCGCCTGCCCCGGCACCGGCGCCCGCGGCCGGGGAAGCCGGATGCGGCACGCCGTCGCGCGGGGATGGCGTGCTCGGCCGGGTGCCTGCGCTCATATGTCGCTCGCCTTCACGCGCGGATCGATGGCCGCGTACAGCAGGTCCACCACGAAGTTGACGACCACCACCATGGCCGCGAGCAGCATCACGCAGTTGCGCACCACGATCAGGTCGCGGTTGGCGATGGACTGGAAAATCAGCCGCCCCAGGCCTGGCAGGTAGAACACGCTCTCGACCACGATGGTGCCGGCCAGCAGCTCGGCGAACTGCAGGCCCATCACGGTGACCACCGGGATCATCGCGTTGCGCAGCACATGCCCCCACAGCACGCCGCGCTGCGACACGCCCTTGGCGCGAGCGGTGCGCACGAAGTCCTCGCGCAGCACCTCCAGCACCGCCGAGCGCGTGATGCGCGCGAGGATGGCCGACTGCACCACCGCGAGCGACAGCGCCGGCAGCATCAGGGAACGCAGGCCTTCCCACAGCCCGGCGTCCCAGCCCGGGAAACCGCCGGCGGAGAACCACTGCAGGTGCACCGAGAACAGCAGGATCAGCAGGATGGCGAACCAGAAGTTCGGAATGGCGATGCCCAGCTGCGTGAGGCCCATGACGCCCACGTCCCCCGCCTTGTTGTGGCGGGCGGCGGCATAGACGCCGGCACCCAGCGCCAGCGCGATGGTGAGGGTCATGGCGAGCACCGCCAGGGGCACCGTGAGCAGCAGGCGCTCGCGCACCAGCTCACCGACCGGCGTGCTGTAGGCGTAACTCAGGCCCATGTCGCCTCGAAGCAGGCCCGAGATCCAGTGCAGGTAGCGGGAAAAGGCCGGCTGGTCCAGGCCCAGCTTGGCGGCCAGGGCTGCCACGGCCTCGGGGGAGGCGTCCGGCCCCATCAGCACCTGGGCCGCGTTGCCGGGCAGCACCTCCAGCACCAGGAACACGACGACCGAGGTGCCAACCAGCGTCGCGAGCAGGGTGATGAAGCGCTTGACCAGGAACAGGCTCATGGCGCGCGGGATAATGCCAGACTTGTTCCCGGGAGTACTTTCGCATGGCGCTGATGATCACCGACGAATGCATCAACTGCGACGTCTGCGAGCCCGAGTGCCCGAACGAGGCGATCTCGCTGGGCCCCGAGATCTACCAGATCGATCCGGACAAGTGCACCGAGTGCGTGGGTCACTTCGACGAGCCGCAGTGCGTGCAGGTCTGCCCGGTGGCCTGCATCCCGGTCAACCCCGATCGCATCGAGGACCGCGACTCGCTCTGGCGCAAGTTCCAGCGCCTGTCCGACCCCGCCTCACGAGGCTGAGCCTTCGGTCACTTCCTCGAACTTGCGGTCTTCCTGCTTGGCCCGCTGCATCGCCTCGGGCTCCAGCTCCTCGGCCGCGCGGTTCAGGCGAACGAAGACGCCCCAGGCCGCAAGCAGCACGCCGGTGGCCGCCAGAACCGCGCCGGCGTACATGAGTCGTTCCATGTCCTCGTGCACCGCCTTGAAGACGGCCACCAGCCCCTCGATCGCCAGCGCAACCACGATCACCACGAAGAAACGCGAGAGGAAGCGCCGCACGCGCGTGGGGCCGCTCACGTTGGCGCCGCGCACGATCTCCTCTTCCGCGATGGTCTGCGACATCTGAAGCGCCAGCACCGCGGCAGCGAGGTAGCCGATGGCCTCGATCACCTCCTGCGCCGCGTCCTTGCCGAAGCCGTCCGCCTGCAGCGCGACCCAGGCCACGCGAAAGGCGATGACGATGAGCGCACCGGCTGCCATCGTGAAAAGGAGTGCGACCACCCCATGGATGAAGGCGAAGAGGTGCATCAGCAGGCGCATGGCCCTGCGATGCTAGCGCCCGGGGGCTCAGCGCGGGTGCTTCGAGTCCGAGGGTTTGCCCGTCCTGCCCTTGCCGGGGCGGGTGTCGCCCGCGGTACGCGGCACGCGGGCAACGAAGGGCTGGTCGCGCAGCGAGAGGTCATCCGCGAAATCGAACTCGCTGTCGTCCCGCGCGGGCTCCGTGCGCGAGCGCACCTTCACCGTCACCGGCCGCAGCGCCTGCGCCCGCTTTTCCGCGCGCAGTCGGTCCCGCTCCAGCGTGTCGGCCAGGCGGGCGTCACGCTGCGCCGCGCGCTCGGACTGCGCGCGCTGCTCCGGCAGGCGCTCGTCCGCGGCCTCCACGGCGCGGGCGCCGGGGCAGGGCCGGTCGGCGTAGGTGTTGCCGCAGCGGTAGATGGCCTGCCCCCAGGCGGGGGTGCTGGCCAGCAGCGCGATGGCAAGGGTGGTTCGCGGCTTCATCCATCTCCTCCTCAATGCGTGGGCGATCAGCCGTCGGCCGCCGGGGGCACGTCCGCGCGCGGCGGCTTGGGCCGGGGCGGCTTGTGCGTGTGGACCAGCAGCGTGGCCTTTTCCATCTCGCCGGCCAGCAGGGCCGGTGCGGCCTTCAGCGTGCGCGCGATGCAGTCCTCGATGGCACTGCGCTGGTCCGGTGCGGGCTTCCTGAGCACCCAGTCGGTGACCTCGGACTTCACGCCCGGATGCCCGATGCCGATGCGAAGGCGCCAGTAGTCCGCGGTGCCCAGCTGGGCATGGATGTCGCGCAGGCCGTTGTGGCCGCCGTGGCCGCCACCGAACTTGAGCTTGGCCTGGCCGGGCACGACGTCGAGTTCGTCGTGGGCGACCAGGATGTCCTGCGGCGCAATCTTGTAGAAGCGCGCGAGCGCGGCCACCGAGCGGCCGGAGAGGTTCATGAAGGTCTGCGGCTGCAGCAGCCACACGGCCTGCCCGTGCACGCTGCCCCGCGCGAGCAGGCCCTGGTAGTGGCGGTCGGGGGCCAGTTGCAGGCGCAGCTCGCGCGCCAACGCATCGACCCACCAGAAGCCGGCGTTGTGGCGCGTTCCCTCGTACTCGGTCCCGGGATTGCCCAGGCCCACGAACAGCTTGATCATGGCGGCTATTAGAGACGAAATCCCCGCACGCGCCCGTGGCTGCCTGCGAGGCTTGCCAGAAACGAAACGGCCCGCGATGGGCGGGCCGTTTCACCATCGAGGCCTGCCGCGGCGGCAGGCTCTGGGGCTTACTTCTTGCCTTTGCCCTTGCCCTTGGCGGGCTCCGGCGCGGGAGCGGCTTCAGCCGCAGGCGCTTCTTCGGCAGCCTGTGCGACCACCGACACCAGCACCGGGTTCTTCTTGCCGCGCGTGACGGCCGACACGCCCTTGGGCAGCTTGATGTCTTCCAGGTGCAGGGACATGCCCTTCTTCAGGCCGGACAGGTCCACCTCGATGAATTCGGGCAGGTCGCCGGGCAGGCAGGAGATCACCAGCTCGGAGATCACGTGGTTGACCACGCAGTGATCCAGCTTGACGGCATCGGACTCGGCCTCGCCCTTGTAGTGGACCGGCACGTTGTTCTGCAGGCGGGTGCGGGCGTCCACGCGCTGGAAGTCCACGTGCTGGACCAGCTGCTTGAACGGGTGGTACTGCACGTCGCGCAGCAGCACCTTGCTGCTCTTGCCGTCCACTTCCATGTCCAGGATGGACGAGTGGAAGGCTTCCTTCTTCAGGGCGTGCCACAGCGCGTTGTGATCGAGCTCGATCAGCTGGGGCTGGCCTTCGCCACCGTAGACGATGCCGGGCGTCTTGCCCGTGTTGCGCAGACGGCGGCTCGCACCCGTTCCCTGCTTGGCGCGCTCGAAAGCGACGAATTTCATGACTGGCTCCTTGTGCAGCGCCCTGGCGCTGCCGGTTTCGATCGGCACCCACCGCGACCAGTGTGATGCCAATGCTGGAAATGCCCGCCGCAGGCGGCGGGCGGCTTGTGCCTCAGAACAGGTTGTCCTGGTCCGAGAACAGACTCATGACCGACTCGCCCTTGGCGATGCGCTGGATCGTCTCGGCGATCAGCGGCGCGACGCTCAGCTGGCGGATCTTGGTGCAGGCGCGGGCGCCGTCGGTCAGGGGGATGGTGTTGGTCACGACCACTTCGTCCAGGGCCTCGCCCTTGGAGATGCGCTCGATGGCCGGGCCCGAGAAGATGGGGTGGGTGCAGTAGGCGTAGACGCTGCGCGCGCCGCGCTCCTTGAGGACCTCGGCCGCTTTGACCAGCGTGCCGGCCGTGTCGATCATGTCGTCCATGATCACGCAGTTGCGGCCGTCGATCTCGCCGATGACGTGCATGACCTCGCTCACGTTGGCCTTGGGCCGGCGCTTGTCGATGATGGCCAGGTCGCAGCCGAGCTGCTTGGCCAGGGCCCGCGCGCGCACCACACCGCCGACGTCGGGCGAGACCACGATGAGGTCGTTGTAGTTTTGCTGGCGCAGGTCCGCCAGCAGCACGGGCGAGGCGTAGATGTTGTCGACCGGAATGTCGAAGAAGCCCTGGATCTGGTCGGCGTGCAGGTCCATGGTGAGCACCCGCGAGACGCCCACGGTCTGCAGCAGGTCGGCCACGACCTTGGCCGAAATGGGCACCCGCGACGAGCGGGGCCGGCGGTCCTGGCGGGCGTAGCCGTAGTAGGGGATGACGGCGCTGATGCGCTCGGCCGAGGCGCGCTTGAGCGCGTCGACCATGATCAGCAGTTCCATCAGGCTGTCGTTGGTGGGCGCGCAGGTGGGCTGGATGACGAAGACGTCGCGCGCCCGAACGTTGGTGTTGATCTCGACGGTGACCTCGCCGTCCGAAAAGCGCCCCACGGTGGCCGCGCCCAGCGAGATCTTGAGGTGGTCGGCGATCTCGGCCGCCAGCTTCGGGTTGGCGTTGCCCGTGAAGACCATGAAGTCGGGGGAAGGAGCAGCCTGCATTGCGGAGCCAGCGATGTGAAACGTTTGAGCCTGGAGTGCGGTGAGCGACACACGGCCACTGCGTCGCGCCTTGCCTGTGTCGCTCTTACCGTCGCCGCACGTGACCGGCACGCCGCGCCGCGTGCCCCGGCAACTGCAGCGTGCCGACGGCGGTTTGGCAGGGGAGGAAGGACTCGAACCCTCGCATGCCGGAATCAAAATCCGGTGCCTTAACCAACTTGGCGACTCCCCTACACAGGTGGAAGGCCGTTCAGCCTTCCACCCTTGAACTGTCGCTGCCTGCCCAGCCCCGCAGGGGGTGCGCCGGCAGATTGCTGCAGATCCTCAGTTGCATGCCCGGTGGCGGCGTGAGGGCCGAAGTGGCCAGCGCATCGCTCTTTCGGGCCGGCTCGCCCTCCCCGAGGATGGCGAACACCGCACTGCCTGAGCCGGTCATCCTGCCCTGCCAGCCTTGCGACTCCAGCCACCCGAGGGCTTCGGAGATGCCGGGGCAAAGCCTCTGGGCAACCGGTTGCAGGTCATTGCGACCGAAGTCGTAAGGCCCTGCAGCAAAGCCCGTGAGTATAGCAGGCTCGCTGGACCGGTTTAGCTGGGCGTCGGAAAAGATTTTCGCGGTCGCCAGGCCTTGCTGCGGCTTGAGCACCACGCAGCGTACCGGCGGCAGCTCGATGGGCGTGATGCGTTCGCCGATGCCTTCGACCCAGGCATTGCGTCCCCGCAGGAAGAAGGGCACGTCCGCGCCCAGTGACAGGCCGATGCGTTCCAGCGCCGGCAGGTCGAGCCCGAGGTTCCAGAGGCGATTGAGCGCCAGCAGGCAGGTCGCCGCATCCGAGGAGCCGCCGCCCATGCCGGCCTCCGCCGGAATGCGCTTGTCGATGGCGATGTGCACGCCCTCGCGGCAGCCCGTGGCCTGCTGCAGCGCAGCGGCCGCGCGCAGGCACAGGTCCTGCGGCGGCAGGGCGGCGCCCAGGTCCTCGCGGCTGAGGGCGCCGCCGGGCCGGCGTTCGATGTGCAGGGTGTCGTGCCAGTCGATCAGCATGAAGACCGACTGCAGCAGGTGCATGCCGTCCGCGCGCCGGCCGGTCACGTGCAGGAAAAGGTTCAGCTTGGCCGGCGCCGGAAGGTCGTGGAAGGCCTTCATGGCGTTTCGAGGACGATGCGCAGTTCGGCGGGCGGCGCGGGTGAATCGCGGCGCGCGACCAGCCGGCCCTCGGCATGCCGCGACAGGTCGGCCTGCCACCCTTCGGCCTGGCCCGGGCGCCCCCGGAGCCAGTCGAAGAGGGTCTCGACCGGAACCTGCGTGCCCAGCGCGTGCGTGATCAGCGCCTCCAGCGAGGGAAAGCCCCGCGGCTCGCCGCCGCTCTCGCGCAGCACCGCAAGTCCGGGCGCCCAGCTCAGGACGGCGGCCGTGCTGCCGACCGGGGTGAACAGCGCGAGCTCGCCGCGTTCGGGCGAGCCGCGCAGCTCGAAGCCCGCGGAGACGGACTGGCGCGGTTCGCTGTCCACGCGCACGGCCAGGCGGCCGCTCCAGCGGGGCAGCTCGGCCGCTTCCGCGGAGGGCGCGCGCAGGCGGCTTGCACAGCCGGCGAGCACGGTGAAGAGGCACGCCAGCAGCAGCCAGAGGCCCAGGCGCATCGGTGCGCCCAAGGGGATCACGGGGTGACCTGCAGGCGCTTGAGCGTCTGCTGGAGGGTCTCGTTCTCGCGGTCGACCATCAGGCCCTCGCGCCAGACCGCCTGGGCCCGCTCGCGCTGCCCCATGCTCCAGAGCACCTCGCCCAGGTGGGCGGCGATCTCCGCATCGGGCCGCTGGCGGAAGGCGCGCTCCAGGAGGCGCAAGGCCTCGGCCTGGTTGCCCATGCGGTACTCCACCCAGGCCAGGCTGTCCGTGATGAAGGGGTCGCCGGGCGCGAACTCCAGGGCCTTCTGGATCAGGCGCTTGGCCTCGGGCAGGCGCTGGTTGCGATCGGCCAGCGAATAGCCCAGCGCGTTGTAGGCGTGGTGGAAATCCGGCTTGAGCTCGATGGCCTTGCGCAGGAGGCGCTCGGCCTCGGCGTGGTCGCCCATCTTCTCGGCCAGCATGGCCCAGTCGTAGAGCAGCTCGGCGTCCGCTGGCTCCTTTGCGCTCGCCTCCTGCAGCAGCGCCTGGGCGGCCTTGTACTGGCGGTTCTCGCGCAGCAGCTGCACCTGTGCCATGAGCTTGGTGCGCGCCTCGGCCGGCGTGCGCTCGGGCAGGCCGCGAAGCAGCTCGCGCGCGTCCTCCAGTCGACCCTGGCGCGCCATGATGGAGGCGCGCCGGGTCTGCGCCGCCACCAGTTCCTGTGGGTTCTCGATGCGGTCCAGCCAGGCGTTGGCCTGTGCCAGGTCCTGGCGCTTCTCCGCCACCTGCGCCAGTCCCAGGTAGGCCTGGGCCCGCCCGCGCGCGCGCTCCTCGCCGCTGCCCTCGGCGGCGCGTGCGAGCTCCAGGTAGCGCTTGAACGCGGCGTCGGCCTCCTCCAGCCGGTTCTGCTGCACCTGCAGCGCGCCCAGGACCAGCCAGGCCTCCGGAAACTCGGGGCGCTCGGTGGTGATCTGCTGCAGCTGGCCCACGGCTTCCGGCGCGCGCTGCGCGTCCAGCAGGACGCGGGCGTAGGCCATGCGCAGCTCGGGCAAGGCCTTGGGCCCGGCCAGGTAGCGCAGCACCATGGCCTCGGCCTGCGGTTCCTTCGGGTCCATGAGTTCCAGGGCGAGGAGGGCGGGACCCTCGGCTGACGGGTCGGCCGAGTGCGCGCGCTGCGCGGCGGTCACCGCACCGGGCGTGTCGCCGGCGGCAAGCCGCACGCGGCCCAGGGCGGTCCAGGCCGAGGCGCGGGTCTGCTCGCGCGCGGTCCACTCGGCCAGCGCCTGTTCGACCACGGCCGCGGCCTGCTTCTTGTCGCTCACGCGGGCATAGAGGCGGGGCAGGGCGGCCAGCACCGCCGCTCGCTCGCTGGCGGGGGCGAGGCTCAGCTCCGACCGGAGCGGCTCCAGGCTCTCGGGAACCCGATTGAGCGCCAGCAGGATCTGCAGCACGTAGCGGTTCGCCTCGCGCGAGCCGGGATGGGCCTGCTTCCAGGCCCGGGCCGCCTGCAGCGCGGATTCGCCGGCGCGCGACTGGAAGGCGATCTCGACCGCCCGCTGGTACAGCTCCGGGTTGTTGGTCTTGCGGGCCGCGTCGAGCACCAGCGAGAACCCCATGCCGGGGTCGTCGCTGCGGGCGTTGAGTTCGCCCAGGAGCAGCTGGTAGAACAGCTCCGCGCCGAGTCCGCCGCCGGCTGCGGCCGCGGCGGCGGCAGGGCCCGGGCTCGAAGTGGGTTGCGGCGCGGCCGCCGCGGGCCGTGATGGTGGCGAAGCGGGCGCGTTGCCCTGCGCGCAGGCGGCCTGTGACGCGGCCAACAGCGCCAGCGCGACCGCGCCAAGACGGGGAAGAAAGCTCATTCGGGCCATCATAATCGGCGCCTTTCGCCGCCATGCCTGAACTGCCGGAAGTCGAGGTCACTCGCCTGAGTTTTGCCGACCGGATCACCGGCGCGCGCATCCTTTCGGCGCGAATCGGCAAGCCGTTGCGCTGGGCGCTGGGCTGCGAGCCGGCCGAGCTGGCCGGCCGGACGGTGTGTGGCGTGCGTCGCCGCGGCAAGTACCTGCTCATCGACCTGGACCAGGGCATCCTGCTGCTGCACCTGGGCATGTCCGGCAGCCTCTCCTTCGCGCCGGACCATCCCGAGCCCGGCCCCCACGACCACTTCGACCTCGCCACCACCCAGGGCGTGCTGCGCCTGCACGATCCGCGGCGTTTCGGCGCCGTGGTGTACGCGGGTGGCGAGGCGGCGCCGGAGGCGCTCAAGCTGCTCGGGCGGCTGGGCGTGGAGCCCCTGGGCGAGCACTTCGATCCGGCCGCCTTCCATGCCGCGCTGAAGCAGCGCCGGGCGCCCATCAAGCAGGTGCTGCTGACCGGCGACGTGGTGGTGGGCGTGGGCAACATCTACGCCTCGGAGGCCCTCTTCCTCGCCGGCATCCGGCCGACCACGCGCGCCTCGCGCATCGGACCCGAGCGGGCCCTGCGCCTTCACGCCGCCGTGCGCGAGGTGCTGGCCAGGGCGGTGCGCCAAGGGGGCAGCACGCTGCGGGACTTCTCCAATGCGCGCGGCGAGTCCGGGTACTTCCAGCTTGAAGCCATGGTCTACGACCGCGCGGGCCTGCCCTGCCGCCGGTGCGGCACGCCGGTGCGGATGATCCGCCAGGGGCAGCGCGCGACGTACTACTGCCCCCAGTGCCAGCGCTGAAAATGAACCGGTTCGGTTTACATTCCGTTTCTTCCGCCATGGAGCCAGCGGCATGGAATTCACCGAACTCATCGACCAGCTTTCTCAGCAGCTGAACCTGCAGGGGCTGCAGCCCGGCCCCGGCGGCCGCTGCGCAGTGCGCTTCGACGATGTCGTCGTGCAGTTCGCCGCCGTGCCGTCCGCCAACGCCGTCGACCTGAGCGCCCAGGTGGGCGTGGTCGACCTGCGCGAGCCGCAGGTGATGCAGCTGCTGCAGTCCACCCGGGACAACAGCATCGCCCTGCACTGGAACGAGCGCGGCGAGGTGACCGTGCGCCAGCGTTTCTGGCTGCAGGTGCTCTCCTTTCCCCACTTCTTCCGCTCGCTGAACCTGTTCATCACCCAGGCGGAGCACTGGCGGGTGCGGCTGAAGGCGACGTACCCGGTCTGAGCCAAGAACAAGCTGGGCAGTCGGCAACCCGGCTGCTATAGTCGCCGCAGCCTGCCAATGCTCACCCCCAGCTTCACCGCACAGCTCGATCAGCACACGCTCTGGCGGCGCGATTTCGCGCTGCGGCTCAAGCACCTTTCCAGCTGGCTGCGCGACAACGAACTCCTGGACGACGCCACCTCCGACCGCCTTCGCGGGCTGGAGCAGCAGGTGCGCTCGGACAAGGTGGTGGTGGCCTTCGTCGCCGAGTTCTCGCGCGGCAAGTCCGAGCTGATCAACGCCATCTTCTTTTCCGGCTACAAGCGGCGCATCATGCCGGCCAGCGCCGGGCGCACCACCATGTGCCCGACCGAGCTGGGCTGGGACCCCGAGCTGCCCGCCTGCCTGCGCCTGCTTCCGATCGAGACGCGGCTGCAGCCGCAGGCCCTGTCCGAGTGGCGCCAGCTGCCCGAGCACTGGCAGCAGATCGAGCTGGACGTGAAGGACCCGGCGCAGCTGGCCGAGGCGCTGCAGAAGGTGTCCGAAGTGCGCCACGTCTCGGTGGACGAAGCGCGCGAGCTGGGCTTCTGGCACGAGGACGCCCCCGAGGACAACCCGCGGGTGGATGCGGCGGGCCGCATCGAGGTGCCGCGCTGGCGCCATGCCCTCATCAACATCGCCCACCCGCTCCTGAAGCAGGGACTGGTGGTGCTGGACACGCCGGGCCTCAACGCCATCGGCGCCGAACCCGAGCTCACGGTCAACCTCATCCCGCAGGCCCACGCGGTGGTGTTCATCCTGGCGGCCGACGCCGGCGTGTCGCGCTCGGACCTGACCATCTGGCGCGAGCACCTGGCCGTGGCGCCGGGCGAGGCGGACTCGCGCCTGGTGGTTTTGAACAAGATCGACACGCTCTGGGACGCGCTCAGCACGCCCGAGCAGGTGGAGGCGCAGATCCAGCGCCAGCGCGACACCTCGGCCGAGGTCCTGGGCCTGCCCGCCAGCCGCGTCATTCCCGTGTCGGCGCAGAAGGGTCTGCTCGCCAAGGTGGGCAACGACACCGAGCTGCTCATGGCCAGCCGCCTGCCCGAGCTGGAGCTGGCGCTGGCGCAGGGCACCATGGGCCAGCGCCAGCGGATCCTGCGTTCGGCCGTCACCGCCGGCCTCGCGGAGCTGCGCCAGGACGTGGCGCGCTCGCTGCACGCGCGCCGGCGCGAGCTCGCCGAACAGCGCGTGGAGCTCAAGGGCCTGCGTGGCAAGAACACGGCCGTCATCCGCCACATGCAGTCGCGCATCGAACTCGAGCGCGCCGAGTTCGACGAGAGCGGCGCGCGCCTGCATGCCGTGCGCTCCATCCACCTGAAGTTGCTGCGCGACCTCACCGAGATGCTGGGCGCCGCGCAGGTGCGCGCGCAGGTGGCGGACCTGGCGACCACACTGCGCCAGCCCGGCCTCAAGCTCGGCGCGAGCCGCGCGTATGCCGAGGCCTTCGAGCGCCTGCGCGGCCAGCTCGCCAAGGCGCAGGCGGCCAGCGCGGAGATCCACGCCATGCTGGCGGCGGCCTTCAGGCAGCTCAATTCCGAGCAGGGCTTTTCGCTGCAGGTCCCGCGTGAGCCCGACCTGTCCCGCTTCGGCAAGGACCTGGACCTCATCGAGCGCAGCCACCTGCAGTACCTGGGCGTGCGCAACATGCTGCGCATGGCCCAGCCGGCCTTCGCCGAACGCGTCGTGCGCGCGCTCACGGCCCGGCTGCGCGCCGTCTACGAGTCCGCGCTGGGCGAAGTGGAGCAATGGAACAAGTCGGCGGCTTCGCAGCTCGACGGCCAGCTGCGCGAGCGCCGCCGCAACTTCAACCGGCGCATCGAGGCGCTGGACCGCATCCAGCAGGCCGCCGCCGGCCTCGACGAGCGCATCGTCGAGATCGAGTCGCAGGAAGCCACGCTCGACCAGTCCGTGCGGCAGCTCGCGGCGCTCACGAGCGCCCTGATGGACACGTCGGCTGCCGCCGAAGTCCGACCGCCGCTGGAGCGCGCCGAAGCCGCTGCATGAGTTCCCTGCCGCAGGCGTTCGCCGGCCGCGTGGTGGCCTGGCAGAAGGCGCACGGCCGCAGCGGCCTGCCCTGGCAGGCCACGCGCGACCCCTACCGCGTGTGGCTGTCCGAGATCATGCTGCAGCAGACGCAGGTCAGCACGGTCCTGGGCTACTACCAGCGCTTCCTCGCGCGCTTCCCCGACGTGCGGGCGCTCGCGGCGGCGCCATTGGACGAGGTCTTCGGGCTCTGGAGCGGCCTGGGCTACTACAGCCGGGCGCGCAACCTGCACGCCTGCGCGCAGCAGGTGGTGACCGAGCACGGCGGCATGTTTCCCGACTCGGCCGCCGCCCTGGCCACCCTGCCCGGCATCGGCCGCTCCACGGCGGCGGCCATCGCCGCCTTCTGCTTCGGCGAGCGCGTCGCCATCCTGGACGGCAACGTCAAGCGCGTGCTCACGCGCGTGCTGGGCTTCGACGCCGACCTGGCCCAGGCCGCCAGCGAGCGGCGCCTGTGGGACCGCGCGAACGAACTGCTCCCCGCGGGCGGGCCAGACATGCCGGCCTACACGCAGGGCCTGATGGACCTCGGCGCCACCGTCTGCCTGGCACGGCGCCCGCAGTGCGACCGCTGCCCGGTGCAGGCCCCATGCGTGGCCTTCCGCCAGGGCGAGCCCGAACGCTACCCCGTCAAGACGCGAAAGCTGCGCCGCACGGCGCAGTCGCTCTGGCTGCTGCGCGCCTGCCGCACCGGGGACGGTGCCGTGTGGCTGCAGCGCCGCCCTGATTCGGGCGTGTGGGCGGGCCTGTACTGCCTGCCGGTGTTCGACTCCTTCGAGGCCCTGCGCGGCTGCGTGCCGGCCGGGACCGCGCTGGAGGAGGAGCCCGGCTTCCTGCATGTGCTGACCCACAAGGACCTGCACCTGCACCCGGTACGGGTGCAGCTCGGCGCAACCGGCCCCGCCACCGCGGGGGAGTGGGCTGCGGCACCGCGCTGGGAGCAGCTCGGCCTGCCCGCGCCGATCCGGCGCCTGCTCACGGCCTGAAGAAGGCGCCAGGCCAGCGCTTCAGCCCTGGTCCAGTTCGCGGTGGCGGGTGAGCGTGGTCCAGCGGTCGCTGAAGGCCGCGGCGAGCTTTTCCACCAGGTACACCGAGCGGTGCTGCCCGCCCGTGCAGCCGATGCCCACGGTCACGTAGCTGCGCTGGTTGCGCGCCAGCGCCGGCAGCCAGTGGGTGAGGAAGGATTCGATGTGCGCGTACATCTGCGCGACCTCCTCACTGGCCGCGAGGTAGTCGGCCACCGGCGCGTCGCGGCCGGTGAGCGGGCGCAGCTCGGGCTCGTAGTGCGGGTTGGGCAGCATGCGCACGTCGAACACGTAGTCCGCATCCACCGGGATGCCGCGCTTGAAGGCGAAGGACTCGAACAACAGCGTGAGCTGGCTCGCGGGCGCCGCGAGCAGCGACTTCACGTGCGCCTGCAACTGCGCGGCGCGGATGACGCTGGTGTCGATCACCAGCGACTGCTCGCGCAGGTCGGCCAGCAGCTCGCGTTCGAGTTCGATCGCTTCCACCAGCACGTTCTGCAGGTCGGGCTTGCCGGCGAGTTCGTCGCCCGGTCGGTCCGCCAGCGCCGACAGCGGATGCCGGCGCCGCGTCTCGGAGAAACGGCGCACCAGCGTGTCGGTGGTGGAGTCGAGGAAGAGCGCGCGCAGGCGCACGCCGCGCCGCTGCAGCTCGCGCAGCTGCGAAGGCACGATGGGCAGCGACTGGGCGCTGCGCACGTCCATGGCGATGGCCACCTGGCCGGCGGCGATCTGCTCCTCCAGCGTCACGAAGGCCAGCAGCAGCTCCGGCGGCAGGTTGTCCACGCAGTAGTAGCCCGCATCTTCCAGCGCGCGCAGGGCCACCGACTTGCCGGAGCCCGACATGCCCGTGATGAGGACCAGCTCCAGGTTCATGGGTGCGTGCCGCTCAGGTGGGCCGGGCGCCGTCGCCCAGCATTTCCTTGGCGTGCGCCAGGCTCGTGCCGGAGAGGCGCTCGCCGCCCAGCATGCGCGCGATCTCGGCCACGCGCTGCTCGTGCGCCACCGGCGCGACCGAGCTGGCCGTGCCCTGCGCGTCGGCCTGCTTGCTCACCACCAGGTGCTGGTCGGCGCAGGCCGCCACCTGCGGCAGGTGCGTGACCGCCAGCACCTGCCGGTCGCGACCGAGCTGCTTCATGAGGCGGCCCACGGTCTCGGCTACGGCGCCGCCCACGCCGGCATCCACCTCGTCGAAGATCAGGGTCTGCGCCTCGCCCAGGCGGCTCGTGGTCACGGCAATGGCCAGCGCGATGCGGGACAGCTCGCCGCCCGAGGCCACCTTGCCCACCGGCCGGGGCGTGCTGCCCGGGTGGCCGGCCACCAGGAAGCCCACGTCCTCCAGGCCCGAGGCGGCGGGTTGATCCAGCTTGTTCAGGGCCACCTCGAAGCGCCCGCCCTGCATGCCCAGGCCCTGCATGGCCTGCGTGATCGCAGTGGCCAGGGCCGGGGCGGCCTTGGTGCGCTGGCGCGACACGTTGCGCGCCAGCGTGAGCCAGGCCTGCTGCTCGCGGGCTTCGGCCGCCTCCAGGCTGGCCAGGTCGGCCGCGGCATCGAGCGCGGCGAGTTCTTCCTTCCAGCCGGCCAGCACCGCGGGCAGCTCGGCGGGCGTGCGGCGGAAGCGCCGCGCCAGCGACATCCACAGCGACATGCGTTCGTCCAGCTCGGCCAGGCGCTGCGGGTCCAGGTCGGCGCGGCGCAGCCAGGCATGCAGGCTGTGAGCGGCGTCCTCGGCCTGCGCGAGGCTGGAGGCCACCACCTCGGCCATCGCGCGGAACTGCGCGTCGAAGGACTGCTGCTCGTCCAGCAGCGCCTGCGTGCGCGCGAGCCGGCCCGCGGCGCCGCCGTCCTCGCCTTCCAGCAGCTCCAGGGCCTGCTGGGCCGCGTCGATCAGGGCCTGCGCGTGGGCCAGCCGCGTGTGGCTCGTGTTGAGTTCGTCCCACTCGTCGGCGCCGGGCGCGAGCTTGTCCAGCTCCGCGATCTGCCAGGCCAGGCGCTCGCGCTCGCGCTGCAGCGACTCCTGCGCGGAACGCGCATCGGCCAGCGCCTTCTGCGCGCTGCGCCAAGCCTGCCAGCGCGCGGCCAGGGGCCCGGTGTCGATGCCGGCATAGGCGTCGAGCAGGCCACGCACGGAGTCCGAGCGCGTGAGGCTTTGCCAGGCATGCTGGCCGTGGATGTCCACCAGCCGGTCGCCGGCTTCGCGAAGCTGCGCCGCGGTGGCCACGCTGCCGTTGATCCAGGCGCGGCTCTTGCCCTGCGCATCGACGCTGCGCCGCACCAGCAGCGTGTCGCCGGCCTCGAAGCCGGCCTGCTCCAGCCAGGCGTGCAGCGAAGCGGGCGTGTCGAACTCCGCGCTCACCTCCGCGCGCGGCGCGCCTTCGCGCACCACGCCGGCCTCGGCCCGCGCACCCAGCGCCAGCTGCAGGGCGTCGATGAGGATGGACTTGCCGGCGCCGGTCTCGCCGGTGAGCACGGTGAAGCCGTGGGAGACATCGAGCTCGAGCTCGCGCACGATCACGAAATCACGCAGGACGATGCGCCGCATCATGAGGTGCCGCCGCCTCCGTACCAATGAAGCTTTTCGCGCAGCGTGTCGAAGTAGCTCCAGCCGCGCGGGTGCAGGAAGCGCACCTGGTGCTGCGAGCGGCACACCGTCACGCGGTCGCCGTGCAGCAGCGAGGCCAGGGACTGCATGTCGAAATTGGCGCTGGCATCGCGCCCGGCCACCAGCTCGATGGTGACCTCACCGGCGTCGTTCAGCACGATGGGCCGGTTGGACAGCGTGTGCGGCGCGATGGGCACCAGCACCCAGCCGGGATTGGACGGGTGCAGCAGCGGCCCGCCCGCCGACAGGGCGTAGGCCGTGGAGCCGGTGGGCGAGGCCACGATCAGGCCGTCCGAGCGCTGGTTGGCCACGAAGTGCCCGTCCACCTCCACGCGAAGCTCCACCATGCCCGAGGTGGCGCCGCGATTGACCACCACGTCGTTCATGGCCAGCGCGTCGAACACGCACTGGCCGTCCCGCATGACCCGCGCGTGCATCAGGCGCCGGCGGTCCTCGTCGTACTCGCCGCGCAGCATGGGGGTGAGCACCGTGCGCCATTCGTCCAGGCGGATGTCGGTGATGAAGCCCAGCCGGCCCTGGTTGACGCCGATCAGCGGCACGCCGAAAGGCGCCAGTTGCCGCCCGATGCCCAGCATGGTGCCGTCGCCCCCCACCACCAAACACAAGTCACACTCGCGTCCGATGGATGGGACATCCAGCGTGGCGTGGGCGTGCACTCCGGCATGCGCGGCCGTCTCGCGCTCGATACACACCTCACAGCCTTGCGCCTGCAGGAACTGAGCCATATCCTCGAGCGCAGCGCGGGGCGTGCCGCCGCCACTGACCGCCACCGACGCGGGGTGCTTGCCGATGAGGGCGACGTGACGGAAGTGGGAACTCATTCACAAAGATTACATCATTAAAATTCAGCAGGACCCGCCCGAAGATGCTCGATGACCGTGCCAAGTTGTTGTTGAAAGCGCTGGTCGAACGCTACATCGCCGACGGCCAGCCCGTGGGCTCGCGCACGCTCTCGCGCGCCTCGGGCCTGGAGCTGTCGCCGGCCACCATCCGCAACGTCATGTCCGACCTGGAGGAGCTGGGCCTCATCGCGAGCCCCCACACCTCCGCCGGCCGCGTGCCCACCGCGCGCGGCTACCGCCTCTTCGTGGACACCATGCTCACCGTGCAGCGCGAGTCACTGCCCGGCGCGCGCCTGGCGCCGGACCAGCCGCAGCGCGTGATCGCCAACGCAGCGAGCCTCTTGTCCAACCTCTCGCACTTCGTCGGCGTGGTCATGGCACCGCGCCGTAGCTCGGTCTTTCGCCACATCGAATTCCTGCGCCTGTCCGAGCGCCGCTACCTGGTCATCATCGTCTCGCCCGACGGCGACGTGCAGAACCGCGTGGTCTTCACCGAGGTGGACTACACGCAGCAGCAACTGGTGGAAGCGGCCAACTACCTCAATGCGAACTACGCGGGCCTGGCCATCGAGCAGGTGCGCGAGCGCCTCAAGGGCGAGGTAGAAAAACTGCGCGCCGAAATCGCGCAACTGATGCAGACCGCGGTGGACGCCAGCTCCGAGGCGCTCACGCAGGCCAGCGAGGAAGTCGTCATCTCCGGCGAGCGCAACCTCCTGTCGGTCAGCGATTTTTCCAGCGACATGAGCCACCTGCGCCGCGCCTTCGACCTCTTCGAGCAGAAGACGCAACTCATGCGCCTGCTGGACATCTCCAGCCAGGCCGAGGGCGTGCGCATCTTCATCGGCGGCGAAAGCCAGACCGTGCCCTTCGAGGAACTGTCGGTCGTGAGCGCGCCGTATGAAGTGGACGGCCAGGTGGTGGGCACCCTGGGCGTCATCGGCCCCACGCGCATGCCCTACGACCGCATGATCCAGATCGTGGACATCACCTCACGGCTGGTGAGCAACGCGCTGAGCCACCACCCGAAGCCTTGATTGGGCTCCTCAGCCCGCGCGCTTGCCGCTGTCCTTCACCACCTCACCATCTTCCTTGGTGAAGGGCGCCACCGGCCCGGTGGTAGGCAGGATCTCCAGCACGGCCTCAGAGGGGCGGCACAAGCGCGTTCCCAGCGGCGTCACGACCACCGGCCGGTTCATCAGGATGGGATGCTGCAGCACGAAGTCCAGCAGCTCATCATCTGACCACTTCCCATCGCCCAGCCCCAGCTCCGCATAGGGCGTTCCCTTCTCCCGCAGGATCCCCCGCACCCCCAGCCCGGACTGCGCCGCCAACTCGCGCAGCTTCTCCTTGGAGGGCGGGTGCTTGAGGTACTCGATCACCTGCGGCTCGATCCCCGCATGGCGGATGAGGGCCAGTGTGTTGCGCGAGGTGCCGCAGGCAGGATTGTGGAAGACGGTGACGTCGGCCATGGCCGGCAAGCATAGCGGGAGCGCGAACCTACAATGCGTCGGCTCGGGGGCCGTTAGCTCAGTTGGTTAGAGCAGGGGACTCATAATCCCTTGGTCGCTGGTTCAAGTCCAGCACGGCCTACCAGGCCTCCCCACGGGTTCCGCCCGGGGACTTGAGACCGTCTGGCGACAATGCCAGCGCCGTGTCCCACCTGCCTGCTACGCACACCTGTCGTGCCATCCTCCTCGCAGCCCTGCTCGCAAGCGGCTGCGCATCACCGCCTGAGCCACCACCCGCCCCCGAGCGCACCGTCTTCGTCGTCCGCCACGGCTGGCACACCGGCATCGTCTTCCGCAGCCAGGACCTGCCTGCGGATTCGCCGCTTCGCACCAGTTTCCCTCGCGCCCACCACATCGAAGTCGGCTGGGGCGACCGCGCCTTCTACCCCGCACGGGAGCCGGGCCTGGTGCTCGGGCTGCGCGCGCTGCTGTGGCCCACGCCGGGCGCGCTGCATGTCGTGGGCCTGGCCGGCCCGCCGGCCCTCGCGTGGCCGGACAGCACGGTGGTCGAAGTGGGTGTCACGGCCGGCGGCCTGGACCGCATGCACGAGCGGGTGCGAGGCAGCTTCGCGCGGGACGCCGGGGGTGCCCTGGAGCCGCTCGGTCCGGGGCTGTACGGCGACAGCCGCTTCTACGCCTCGCGCGAGTCCTTCCACGCCTTCAAGACCTGCAACGTCTGGACGGCCCAGGTGCTGCGCGCGGGAGGCTTGCCGACGGTGCCGGCGGCCGCGCTCACCAGCGGCATGCTGCTGAACCAGATCAGGCCGCTTCGGCTGCCCGAGGCCGCCGGGCAGCAATCGCCGACTTGAGGGGGAAGCGTCGTGCGGGCCGGCTGACGGGCCGGCGCCGCCAAGCCCCACGGCTGCCTCCGCTGCCCGGGTTTGCCTCAGCGCCACGCGCGACCAGCCGTCTTACCATCCCGCCATGAACATGCGATTCGTGGAAACCTTCGTGTGGCTGGCGAAGTTGAAGAACTTCCGGCTGACCGCCGAGAAGCTCCATACGACCCAGGCGGCGGTCTCCAGCCGGATCGCCACGCTGGAGCAGGAACTGGGGGTGCGGCTGTTCGAGCGCGGGGACCGCGCGGTCACGCTGACCCTGGACGGCAGCAAGGCGCTGGGCTTCGCCGAGCGGATGCTGCGCACCATGAACGAGATGCAGGAGAGCCTGAAGGACCGGGAGTCGTACACCGGCGTCATCCGCATCGGCGTGATCGAGTCGATCATCCATTCCTGGTTTCCGCAGCTCATGTCGCGCATCCACCAGGCCTACCCCAAGCTGGAAGTGGAACTCTCCGGGGACACCACCATCCGCCTGATGGAGCAGTTCGGCCGCGGCAATCTCGACCTGATCCTGCATACCGACCACGTGGCCGGCGCCGGCGTCCGCAACCTGGCCCTGTGCGACTTTCCCATGTGCTGGGTCGGCGCCGGGTCGCTCAAGCTGCATGGCGAGCGGCTCACCTTGCAGGAGCTCAGCCACTTTCCCGTGTTGAGCTTCTCGCGCAACTCCGGGCCGCATCGTTTCCTGGAACGCCTGTTCGCCGAGTACCAGGGGGGACGCGTCCACATCAACTGCATGACCTCCGTGTCGGCCATGGTGAGGCTGGTGGTGGATGGGTTCGGGGTCGCCATGCTGCCGCCGGCCATCATCCAGCGCGAGTTGGCTGAGGGCGCGGTGGAGATGCTCAAGATGGACACCCACATGCCGGCCATGCCGCTGGTGTGTTCGCTGCGCAGCGGGCTGGAGACGCCCCTGATCCAGCAGGTCGCCGTGGAGGCGCAACGCACCGCACAGGACTTCGCCGGGAACCTGCCGGCGCACGTGGCTCGACTGCCGAGCGTCAATCCGGCGGCCGATCCCTGGGCCCTGTCCCTGCAAACGGCCTAGCGGCAGACAGCGGGCGATGCCGAAATTTGATGGGTGGCGTCCAGATTTCCTTGTTGGACGTGCAGGCGCCGGATGGCAATACTAGGTTTTTGCCCCATCACGGATCCGCGCCTATGACCCCCGACCGCGCAGCCCGCGGCCTCCTGTGCATCTGGACCGACATCGATCCAGCCCACGAAGCCGATTTCAACCGCTGGTACGACCGCGAGCACATGCAGGAGCGTGTGGCCATTCCCGGTTTCCAGAGCGCTCGCCGTTTCGCAGCCGTCGGCCCGTGCCCGCGTCCCTACCTGGCGCTGTACTTCACCGATTCGCTGGACGTCTTCACCTCCGGGCCCTACACCCGCGCCTTCGCCAACCAGACCCCCTGGTCGCTGGAGAACTTCAAGCGCATGCGGGGCACGCAGCGCCGTGTCGGCGCGCTCACGCTGGAGGCCGGCGAGGGTGAGGGCGGCAGCCTGGCGGCGTTCGTCCTGCCGGCCGCCGTGGTGGCCGATGCGCAGGCCCTCGCCGGTGTCGAAGCCGGCCTGCGCCAGGCGGTCTCGCAGGACGCCATCGTGCGCAGCGCGCTGCTGCGCACCGACCCCGAGCTGTCCAAGCCGCTGACCGCGGATGCGGTGCCGCCCCCCGCCGATGCGCTGGTGATGCTGGAAGGCTCGCGGCCGCAGGCCTGCCTGGACCTGGCCACGGCGCTGGCCGCCGAGCATGGCGTCGCGGCCGGCGAGGTCTATCTGTTCCAGTCGCTCTGGCGGCTGGGTGCCTGAGAGTTCAACCCCTGGAGAAGTCCGCATGATGAAACTGAACCGACGCATCCTTCTGTCCGCCTGTGCCGCCGCGGCCTGGGTCGCCCTGCCGGCCCAGTCCGCCGAGCGCTGGAACATGTCCGCGGAGCAGCCCGACGGCAACTACATCACCGGCGTGGCCAAGTCCTTTGCCGAGGACGTGGCCAAGGCGACCAAGGGCGAGCTGGAGATCAAGGTCCATTCCAACTCCGTGCTGTTCAAGCGCCCCGAACTCAAGCGCGCGGTGCAGACCGGCCAGGTGCCCATCGGCGACGTGCTGGTGTCGGTGCTGGGCAATGAAGATCCCATCTATGAAGTGGACGCGGTGCCGCTGCTGGCGACGGACTTCGATGCGGCCTGGAAACTGTGGCAGGCCAGCAAGCCCGCGATGGAGCAGCGCCTGGCCAAGCAGGGCATCAAGCTGCTGTACAGCGTGCCCTGGCCTCCGCAGGGCATCTATACCAAGGTGCCGGTCAAGAGCACGGCCGACTTCAAGGGCATGAAGTTCCGCGCCTACAACGCCGCCACCTCGCGCCTGGTCGAGCTGATGGGCGCCTCGCCCACCACGGTGAACTCCGGTGACGTGCCCCAGGCCTTCGGCACCGGCCTGATCGAGGCCATGATCACCTCGCCGGCGACCGGCGTCGATTCGCAGGCCTGGGACTTCTCCAAGTACTACTACGACGTGCAGGCCTTCATCCCGAAGAACGTCACCATCATGAACGCCCGCGCCTTCGCCCGGCTCTCGCCGGCGTCGCAGAAGGCCGTGATGGAAGCCGCCGCCGCCGCCGAGAAGCGCGGCTGGGAAGAGGCCCGCAAGCAGACCGCCACGCTGACGCAGACCCTGGCCAAGAACGGCATGGTGGTGGGCAAGACCCCGCCCGCGCTGGGAGCCGACCTGGAGAAGATCGGCGCCACCATGGCCGACGAGTGGCTGAAGAAGGCCGGCGCCGACGGCAAGGCCGTCCTGGACGCGGCGCGTCGCTGAGGCCATGGGGAGGCTGCACTGGCTGTATCGCGCCGCGGGACTGCTGTCGGCGCTGTGCCTGGTCCTGATCTGCGGCCTCATCCTGGCCCAGGTGATCGCCCGCAACCTGGGCTCCACCGTGCGTGACGCGGAGGAGTTCGCCGCCTGGTCGATGGCCGCGGCCGGCTTCTTCGGCCTCGCCTATACCCTCCACAGCGGCGCGCATATCCGGGTGCAGGTCACCCTGCGCTTTTTGCCCGCACGCGCGCAGCGCGCGGTGGAGATCGTGGCCACGGCCATCGCCCTGGCCATCGCCGCCTACCTCGCCTGGTTCTGCGTGGCCTTCGTCTGGGAAAGCTATACCTTCAAGGAGGTTTCGCAAGGCCTGGTCCCGGTACCCATGTGGGTGCCGCAGCTGCCCATGGCCATCGGGTCCACCCTGCTCGTCGTGGCCTTCGCCGAGCGCCTGGTGTGCGTGCTCAAGGGGCGCACTTTCGAGCTGGCCGACTCGGCGGAGATGAGCGAATGATGGAACTCCACTGGGTCGCCGCCATCCTGGTCGGCGCGCTTTTCCTGCTGCTGGCGCTGGGCGTGTGGATCGGCCCGGCGCTGCTGGCGGTCGGCATCGTGGGCATGTATTTGTCCGACGCGCCGGCCGGCGCGATCCTGGCCACCACCAGCTGGTCCTCCAGTGCGAGCTGGACCATGACGGCCTTGCCCCTGTTCATCTGGATGGGGGAGATCCTGTTCCGCACGCGGCTGTCCGACGACATGTTCGCGGGCCTCGCCCCCTGGGTGGAGCGCCTGCCCGGGCGCCTGCTGCATGCCAACGTGCTGGGCTGCGGCATCTTCGCCGCCGTGAGCGGCTCGTCCGCCGCCACCGCCGCCACCATCGGCCGCATTTCGCTGCCCGAGCTCAAGAGCCGCGGCTACCCGGAGAGCCTCGCCATCGGTTCGCTGGCCGGTTCGGGCACGCTGGGCCTGCTGATCCCGCCGTCGATCATCATGATCGTGTACGGGGTGGCGGCGCAGGTCTCCGTCGCCCGCCTGTTCATCGCGGGCGTCGTGCCGGGCTTGCTGCTGATGCTGCTTTTTTCCGGCTACCTCGTCGTCTGGTCGCTCCTGAACCGCGGCGCGATTCCCGTCTCCAGCCATCGCCAGCCCCTGGGCGAGCGGCTGCGCGCGACCTTCCGCCTGCTGCCCGTGGTGCTGCTGATCGTGGCCGTGATCGGCTCCATCTACGCCGGCTTCACCACGGCGACGGAAGCTGCCGCGGTCGGCGTGGTCGGCGCGCTGGTCATCGCTGCCGCCGGGGGCTCACTGAACCGCGCCACCCTGATGGCCAGCCTGCTGGGCGCGGTGCGCACCTCCACGATGATCTTTTTCATCCTGCTGGGTGCGGCCTTCCTCACCTCCGCCATGAGCTTCACCGGCCTGCCGGCCGAGCTGGCCAAGTGGATCGGCCAGGCCGGGCTCAGCACGGCCTCGCTGCTGATCGCCCTGACGGTGCTGTTCATCGTGCTGGGCTGCTTCCTCGATGGCATCTCCATCGTGCTGCTGACCACCTCGGTGATCCTGCCGGCCGTGCAGGCCGCCGGGCTGGACCTGATCTGGTTCGGCATCTTCATCGTGCTGGTGGTGGAGATGGCGCAGATCACGCCGCCCGTCGGGTTCAACCTGTTCGTGGTCCAGGGCCTCACCGGCCGCGACATCTTCACCGTGGCCAAGGCGAGCCTGCCCTTCTTCCTGCTGATGGTGGTCGCCACGGCCTTGATCTCCCTCTTCCCTGAACTGGTCCTGAGCCTGCCGCGGGCCATGACCGCGCGCTGATCACCCCGAAAGCTTTTCCCATGGCCGTCGCTCCCCACACCCTGGCGCACTGGCAAACCCAGCTGGCCGCCGGCCGCATCAGCAGCCGCGAGCTGACCGAGCAGGCGCTGGACGCCGCCCAGGCCGATCGGGTCAGCTTCCTGGCCGTGCACGCGCAGGCGGCGCGGGCCACTGCCGATGCGACCGACCGGCTGCGCGCCGCCGGCGTGCCGCTGCCACCGCTGGCGGGCCTGCCGCTGTCGATCAAGGACCTCTTCGACGAGGCGGGCCAGGTCACCCGGGCGGGCTCGAGCGTGCTGGCCTCGGCCGCGCCCGCGGCCGCCGACAGCACCGTGGTGCAGCGCCTGCGCGCCGCCGGGGCGGTGATCGTCGGGCGGACCAACATGACCGAGTTCGCGTTCTCCGGGCTCGGGCTGAATCCGCACTACGGCACGCCGCGCACGCCGTGGGACCGCGCCACCGGACGCATCGCCGGGGGCTCCTCCTCGGGGGCGGCGGTATCGGTCGCCGACGGCGCGGCCGTGGCGGCGATCGGCACCGACACCGGCGGCTCGGTGCGCATCCCCTCGGCCCTGTGCGGCCTGACCGGCTTCAAGCCCACGGCCCGGCGGGTGCCCATGGACGGCGTCCTGCCCTTGTCGCCCACCCTGGACTCGGTCGGCCCGCTGGCGCGCAGCGTCGCCTGCTGCGCCCTCCTGGATGCGGTGCTGGCGGGTGAGCCGTGGCGGCCGCTGCCGCCGGCCAGCCTGGCGGGCCTGCGCCTCGCGCTGCCGCGCACGCTTGTGCGCGAAGGGATGGATGCCAGGGTCGGGGCGGCCTTCGAGGCGGCTTGCGGCGCCTTGTCCGCCGCCGGGGCCACGGTGGTCGAGATCGATGTGCCCGAGTTCGCCCAGCTGGCGCACCTGAACCGCGCCGGCGGCTTCATCGCGGCCGAGGCCTGGGCCTGGCATGCCCGCCTGCTCGAGACCGCGGGCGAGGCCTACGATCCCCGGGTGGCCGCCCGCATCCGGCGCGGCGCCAGCATCACGGCCGCCGACTACCTGGAACTGCAACAGGCGCGCGCTCGCTGGATCGCGGATGTCACGAGCCGCCTGGCCGAGGCCAACGCCGCGGCCTTCGTCATGCCCACGGTGCCCATCGTTGCACCGCCGGTGGCGCAACTCGAAGCGGATGACGAGGCTTTCACCCGCATCAACCTGCTGATGCTGCGCAATCCCACCTTCATCAACTTCCTGGACGGCTGCGCGGTCACCCTGCCTTGCCACCGCGCGGGCGAGGCCCCGGTCGGCCTGATGCTGGCCGCCCCCGGTGGCCAGGATCGCAGGCTGCTGGCCCTGGCCGCCGCGGCAGAAGCGGTGCTTCCGGCACGCCACTGACATCACCGCGCCTGGCGCGCGGTCAACCCCCTGGACTCGTCTCATGACTGGAAAAGTAGCTCTCATCCTCGGCGGCACCGGCATGGTCGGCGCCAACATGGCGCAACTGCTCGACCGGGAGGGTGACTGGGAGGTCACCCTCGTGTCCCGCCGCGCCCCGCAATTCGAGACGCGCGCGCGCCACGTCGCCTGCGACCTGGCCGACCCCGAGGACTGCCGACTCCAGCTCGGCGCGCTCTCCCGGACCACCCATGTCTTCTGGACCGGCCATGCCACCGGAACCCGCTGGGTGGACAAGGCGGCGCAGGACGCCGACCTGTTCCGCAACGCCATGACCGCGGTGGACGCGGCGATGCCCGAGCTCCAGCACGTCTGCCTGCTGCAGGGCTCCAAGTACTACGGCCGGCACCTGGGACCCTTCAAGACGCCCGCCAAGGAAAGCGACGCGCGGCATTTCCCGCCGAACTTCTACTACACGCAGGAAGACTTCCTGCGCGAACTGGCGCAGGGAAAGCCCTGGAGCTTCTCGCTGATGCGCCCGCACATCGTGTGCGGCTTCGCCCGCAGCGACATCAACGTGCCCAAGCCCCTGGCCGTCTATGCCACGCTGTGCAAGAAGCTCGGCCTGCCGCTGCGCTTCCCCGGCCCCGAGGCGGCCTTCCGCGCGGTGCACTGCGCCAGCGACGTGGAGCTCCTGAACAAGGGCATGCTGTGGGCAGCGACCACGCCGGCCTGCGCCAACGAGGCCTTCAACATGGTCAACGGCGACCACTTCCGCTGGCAGCACCTGTGGCCGCGCATCGCCGACTACTTCGGCATGAAAGACGGCGGCGTGCAGCAGATCGACCTCGAACTCATGATGGCCGACAAGGCGCCGCTGTGGGACGAGATCGTGCGCGAGCACGGCCTGCTGCCCACGCCGTTCGAGGAAGCCGCGAGCTGGGCCTTTGCCAACTACGCCTTCGCGCCGACCTGGGACATCATGTTGGACAACACCAAGGCGCGCCGCTTCGGCTTCAACGAATTCGTCGATTCGGAAGACATGTTCATCCGCATCTTCGACAGCTTCCGCGAGCAGCGATTCATCCCCTGACATGCGCGCGGCGGGGCCGCGTCATCACCTTCACGACGCCATGAACGACACCACGCCCACCCGCCCGGCCGCGCGCTGGCAGTTCTGGATCGACCGCGGCGGCACCTTCACCGACGTGGTGGGCCGCCGGCCCGATGGCAGCCTGGTCACGCACAAGCTGCTGTCCGAGAACCCGGAGCAGTATGCGGACGCGGCGGTCGCCGGCATCCGCCACCTGCTTGGCTTGTCCCCGGGCGAGCCGGTCACCGCCGAGCGCGTCGAGTGCGTCAAGATGGGGACCACCGTCGCCACCAACGCGCTGCTCGAACGCAAGGGCGAGCCGACCCTGCTGGTGACCACGCGGGGCTTTCGCGACGCGCTGCGCATCGCCTACCAGAACCGGCCCCGGCTGTTCGACCGCCACATCGTGCTGCCCGAGCTGCTGTACACCCGGGTCGTCGAGGCGCAGGAGCGGGTCGGCGCCCAGGGCGAGCTGGTGCAGGCGCTGGACGAGGCCGCGCTGGGCGAGGAGCTCGCCGACGCTGCGGCGCAAGGGCTGCGCAGCGTGGCCATCGTCTTCATGCACGGCTGGCGCTATCCCGCGCACGAACAGGCCGCCGCCCGCCTCGCGCGCGAGCGCGGGTTCACCCAGGTCTCCACCAGCCACGAGACCAGCCCGATGATGAAGTTCGTGAGCCGGGGCGACACCACGGTGGTCGATGCCTACCTCTCGCCCATCCTGCGGCGCTACGTGGAGCAGGTCGCCGCCGAGATGCCCGGCGTGCAGCTGTTCTTCATGCAGTCCTCGGGCGGCCTGACCGACGCGCACAGCTTCCAGGGCAAGGACGCCATCCTCTCCGGCCCGGCAGGAGGCATCGTGGGCATGGCGCGTACCGCCACCCTGGGCGGGCACCAGCGGGTGATCGGCTTCGACATGGGCGGCACCTCCACCGACGTGTCGCACTACGCGGGCGAGTTCGAACGCGAGTTCGAGACCCAGGTGGCCGGCGTGCGCATGCGCGCTCCCATGATGAGCATCCACACCGTGGCAGCCGGCGGCGGCTCCGTCCTGGCCTACGACGGTGCCCGCTTCCGGGTGGGGCCACGCAGCGCCGGGGCCAATCCCGGGCCGGCCAGCTACGGCCGCGGCGGGCCGCTGGCGGTGACCGATGCCAACGTGATGCTGGGCAAGATCCAGCCGCGCTACTTCCCCCGCGTGTTCGGCCCGCGCGGCGACCAGCCGCTGAGCCCGCAACCCGTGGCCGACGGTTTCGCTGCCATCGCGGCGCAGACCGGCCGCAGCCCCGAGGAGGTGGCGGAGGGCTTCATCGCCATCGCCGTCCAGCAGATGGCCAACGCCGTCAAGAAGATCTCGGTCGCTCGCGGCTACGACGTCACCCGCTACACGCTGCAATGCTTCGGCGGGGCCGGCGGCCAGCACGCCTGCGGCGTGGCCGATGCGCTGGGCATCACCCGCGTGTTCGTGCATCCGTTCGCCGGCGTGCTGTCGGCCTACGGCATGGGGCTGGCCGACCAGAACGTGATCCGCGAGCAGGCCGTCGAACTGCCGCTCTCGCCCGAGGCCCTGCCGCGCATCGAGGCGCAGCTGGACGCCCTGGCGGATGCCGCGCGCACCGAGCTGGCCCGCCAGCAAGGCGGCGGCGACCGCGTGCGGGTGCATCGCCGCATCCATGTGCGCTACCAGGGCAGCGACTCGGCGCTGGTGGTCCCCTTCGGTACGCTGGACGACATCGTCGCCGCCTTCGAGGCCGCCTACCGCCAGCGCTTCGCCTTCCTGATGCAGGGCCGCGCCCTGGTGGTGGAGGCCGTCTCGGTCGAGGCCGTGGTGCCGGGCGAAGCGCCGGTGGAGCCGCGGCTGCCCGTGGCGCCGGTGCGCGAGGTGCCGCGGCGCGAGACGGTGCGCATGTACTCGGGCGGCAGGTGGCACGAGGCGGCCCTGGTCGTGCGTGAAGACCTGCAGGCCGGCGACGTGGTGGCCGGCCCGGCCGTCATCGCCGAGCAGAACGCCACCACCGTGGTGGAGCCCGGCTGGCAGGCCGAGCTCACGGTGCTGGACCACCTGGTGCTCGAACGTCGCGTGCCACGCGAGACCGCCCATGCCATCGGCACGCAGGTCGATCCCGTCCTGCTGGAGGTGTTCAACAACCTGTTCATGAACATCGCCGAGCAGATGGGCCTGCAGCTGCAGAACACCGCCTACTCGGTGAACATCAAGGAGCGGCTTGACTTCTCGTGCGCGCTGTTCGACGCCGAGGGCAACCTCATCGCGAACGCGCCGCACATGCCGGTGCACCTGGGCTCCATGGGCGAGAGCATCAAGACCGTCATCCGCGAGAACCGCGGCCGCATGGCGCCGGGCGACGTGTTCGTGCTCAACGACCCCTACCACGGCGGCACCCACCTGCCCGACGTGACCGTGATCACGCCGGTGTACCTGCAGGACGCCGGCGGGGGCGAGCCCATGTTCTACGTGGGCTCGCGCGGCCACCATGCCGACATCGGCGGCACCTCGCCCGGCTCCATGCCCCCGTTCTCGACCCGGATCGAGGAAGAGGGCGTGCAGATCCAGAACTTCAAGCTGGTGGACCGGGGCACCCTGCGCGAGGCCGAGATGCTGGCGCTGCTGGCCAGTGGTCCCTGGCCCAGCCGCAATCCCCCGCAGAACCTCGCCGACCTGAAGGCGCAGATCGCCGCCAACGAGAAGGGCCTGCAGGAGCTGCGCCGCATGGTCGCCCAGTTCGGGTTGGAGGTGGTGCAGGCCTACATGCAGCACGTGCAGGACAACGCCGAGGAGTCGGTGCGCCGCGTCATCACCCGGCTCAAGGACGGCAGCTTCGTCCTGCCGCTGGACAACGGTGCGCAGATCCGCGTGGCGGTGCGGGTGGACGCGCAGGCGCGCAGCGCCGAGATCGACTTCACCGGCACCTCTGCGCAACAGGCCAACAACTTCAATGCGCCGCGCGCGGTGTGCATGGCCGCCGTGCTGTACGTGTTCCGCACGCTCGTGGACGATGACATCCCGCTCAACGCCGGCTGCCTCAAGCCGCTGAAGGTGATCATCCCCGCCGGTTCCATGCTGAACCCGGACCCGCCGGCCTCGGTGGTCGCGGGCAACGTGGAGACCTCCACCTGCATCACCAATGCGCTCTATGGCGCGTTGGGCGTCATGGCGGCCAGCCAGTGCACCATGAACAACTTCACTTTCGGCAACGAGCGCCACCAGTACTACGAGACCATCTCCGGCGGCTCGGGGGCGGGCGAGGGCTTCGACGGCACGGCCGTGGTCCAGACACACATGACCAACTCGCGCCTGACCGACCCCGAGGTGCTGGAGTTCCGCTTCCCGGTGCGCCTGGACAGCTACGTGATCCGGCACGGCTCCGGTGGTGCCGGCCGCTGGCGCGGCGGCGATGGCGGGGTGCGCCGGGTGCGTTTCCTGGAAGCCATGACCGCCAGCATCCTCTCCAACGGCCGCAGGTCCGGCGCCTTCGGCATGCAGGGCGGCCAGCCGGGACAGCCGGGCCTGAACCGCGTGGTGCGCGAGGACGGCAGGGTGGAGACGCTGGACCACATCGGGCAGGCGCAGATGCAGCCCGGCGACGTGTTCGAGATCCACACGCCCGGCGGCGGCGGCTTCGGCCCGCCGACCGGCTCGTGAACGGGGCATTGCTGCTGAAGCTGGCACTGGTGGCAGCGTCCATGCTGGCGGCCAGTGCGGCATCGCGGCGCTTCGGCCACGCGGTCGGCGGCGTCATCGGGGGCATGCCGATGATCGCGGCACCGATCTGCGCCGTGCTGCTCGTGGACGCCGGCAGCGAGACGGTGCGGGCCATCGCGCTGGGAACGCTGGTGTGCATCCCGGGCTCCGTCCTGCACAGCGTGACGGTGGCCTGGGCGGCCCGCATCGCTCCCTGGCCAGTGGCGGTGGGCTCGGGCTTGTCGGTGTTCCTGCTGGCCGGCCTGGCGCTCACGAGCCTGCAACTGCCGGTGGCGCTCACCTGCGCCCTGGCGCTCGCGGCCCCGGCACTGGGCGTGCTGGCGTCGCCGCGTGCAGCCCGCGTCGGCGGCCCGGTGCCGGTGCCGCACCGGGAGATCGTTCTGCGCCTGGTGGCCGCGGTTGGCATGGCGGCGGTCATCATCCTGGGCGCGGACGTTCTGCCGCCGGTCGCCAGCGGATTGCTGCTGGCGGTGCCCATCACCGGGACCATCCTGCCGTGCTTCACCTTGCCTCGCCATGGTGCGCAGGCCACCGCGATGCTGATGGGCGGGTTCCTGATGGGATTGCACGGCTTCGCGGGCTTCTTCGTGGTGCTGTACCTGGCCCTGGGCCGGCAGGGACCCGTGGTGGCCTTCGTGCTCGCGCTGGCCGGCGCGGCCGCGGTGGCGCTGCTGGTCCAGTGGGTGCGGCGGCTGGTCGTGCCACGGGCTGCGGCGCAGGCGCGGGAGTAAGCGGCGCCGCCCCTGTGATCGACCATCCTGCCGGCGGCAGGCTCAGCTTCTCAGCGCCTGTCCACCCAGAACGGCGAAGCAAAGCGCTCGTCCGTCCCCAGCACCGGATCGCTCAACGTCTTCATGAAGGCCACCAGCGCCGCCTTGTCCTGCGGCGAGAGCTGCGGCTTCAGCGGCGCGCCGTCCGGGCCCTTGAGGCGGCCGTCGAGGGCCGGGCCGTCCTGCACACCGGAGCTGTAGTGCTCCACCACTTCCTCCAGCGAGGAGAAGCGGCCGTCGTGCATGAAGGTGGACGAGAGCGCCACGCTCTTCAGGGACGGGGACTTGAAGCGGAGCGTCTCGCCCGCGTCCAGGCCGTTGCTGCCCGAGCCGCCCAGCGCGAAGGAAGGGGGCTGGTGGCAGGCCGCGCAGGCCTGGCCGCCTGCGGCGCGGCTGGCCATGAAGAGTTCGCGGCCGCGGTTCTCCTCGTCGGTGAAGCCGGGCAGCGGCTTGTTGACGCCCTTGTCCGGCAGACTGGGGTCGAAGACCTGCGCGAAGGCTTCGTCCCAGCGGCTGTTGGTGGAGACCATGCCGCGCATGAACATCGCCAGGGCCTGCTGCATGCGTTCCTCGGTGATGGCCGCGTCGCCGTAGGCGGCGGTGAAGAGCTCCGGGTAGTAGGGGAGGAACTGCAGGCGCTGGATCACCGCCGGCATGCCCCCCCGCGCGGCGTCGAAGCCCATCTCCACCGGGTGCTGCACCGGCAGCGTGGATTGCGCCTCCAGCGAGGCGGCGCGCTTGTCCCAGAACATGGAGCCGGCGGCGAAGAAGCGCAGGTTCGCCAGGCGCATGGCGTGCGCGGTGGTCTTGCCGACGCCGTCGAAGCCGGTGGAAAAACGCGCCGCATCGCCGAAGCCTTCGTCCTGCTTGTGGCACGAGGCGCAGGAGACGGTGGAGGTCAGGCTCAGCTGGCGGTCGTAGAACAGCACGCGGCCCAGCGTCGCGACGGCGGGGCTGTCCAAGGTGCCCGGCGGCGTGTTGTCGGCGGTGCCCGCATAGTGCGGCGGCAGAGTCGCCTTGTAGTCGGGCAGGTTCTGCAGGTCCAGCGCGAGGATGCTCGCCGCCGCCGGCGAGAGCGGCTGCGACAGGGCCGTCGCGTCCACCGACACGGGCGCGGGCTCCGGTGGCGCGACGGCGACGAGGCCATCGCCACCGCCACCGCCACCACAGGCCGCCATGAGGGCCGCCACGGTCAAGGGCAGGAAACGGGTGAGCCTGAAGGCAGGGGTGGAATGCATCGTCATCCTTGAATGGGCGTGGAGCCGGCATTCTTGGAAACCAATGTGGAGGAACTTTGGAGGACCTCGGCGCAGGCGCTCCATGCTGCGGCTGGGCTTGCGGCCCGCCGCAGAGCCTCAACGCACGGCGGACAGCTCCGGATCGAAGCGGTAGCCCACGCCGTAGACGGACACGATGGCCGCGCCTTCGCCGCGTGCGGCCTCGAGCTTGCGGCGCAGGTTCTTCACGTGGCTGTCCACCGCGCGTTCGCTGCCAGCGCGAGGCAGGGGCTCGTCGTCGGCCAGGTCCATCAGCTCCTCGCGCGTGAACACGTGTCCGGGGCGGGTGAGGAGCTTGCGCAGCAGCCGGTACTCCTGCGAGGTCAGGGGCAGCCAGTGGTCCTCGAAGGCGATCCGCCGCGCGCTGTCGTCGATGCGAAAACCATGCATCACGGACCGCGCGCCCACGCGGCCTTCGGACCGGCGCAGCTGCGCCTTGATGCGCGCGGCGATCTCGCGAAAGCCATAGGGTTTGCAGACGTAGTCGTCGGCGCCCACTTCCAGGCCCAGGGTGCGGTCGATCTCCTCGGTGCGCCCGCTCACCATGATGATGGGCACGGTGGAGAAGCGGCGCAGCTGGTGGCACACCTCGATCCCGTCCAGGCCGGGCAGGCTCACGTCCAGCAGCACCACGGCCGGGTCGGCGCGGCGAACGGCCGGCTCGACATGCAGGCCGTTCATGAGGACGGTGGTGGCGAAACCCTGTTCCTGGAGGAACTCCGCCAGGAGCGCCGAGCTGAGCGCGTCGTCATCGACGATGAGTATTTTTCTTGCTTGTGTCACGGCTGGCAGCCGGCGTGGCGCCCTCCCTCGGGGGCGTGCTCAGCCGGTTCTTTTTCTTCGAAGCTGCGGACAATGCATGGCCTCGCGCTGGACCGGTCGAGGATTCGTGACTTGCGTGACGGTGTGTCTTCGCTCCTTCCCCTCTTTGGGGGAAGGCTGGGATGGGGGCCACGTGAGAAGAAGCTTGGCCGGCGCGCGGCCCCCACCCCAGCCCTCCCCCAGAGGGGGAGGGAGCGAGCGTTACCTTTGGCTACCGCGCCGCCCTGCGGCTCAGGTAGGCGCGGCGCGGGCCTCGGCGGCGGGCGGTGACCCCTTGCGAGCGCGGCCCGGGGGCGATTGCATGCGCTGCTCCATCCGCGCCAGCAGCATCGGCACCACCTGCGCCTGGTTGCCCGGGCGCGAGAAGGTGTGGTCCGCCGAGGCGACATAGCGCATCTCGAAGTTCCGCTGTTCGCGCATGCGCCGGCCGGCGGCGCCGAAGTGGAACTCGACGTAGTCGCGCCCGTCGTCCGCATCGGACACCAGCATCAGCACGTCGCAGCCGCGGCGGCACAGGGCCTGCATGCGCCCGAGCAGGGTGTCCTTGGCCGGGCCTGCGACCAGGCGTTCCAGCCTCGCCCGCGCGACGTCGGCGAAGCGGCTGGCGATCAGGCGGACGTTGATCTGCCCGCGCAGCAGGCGCTGCCAGGGCTCCCGCGTGAAGGCGGCCTTGAGGTAGTAGTCGGTGGACTTCGCATGGCGCTGCATGGAGTCCTGCCAGCGGTCGCCGGGCTGGCCGGGTTGCCATTCGAGCAGGCGCGAGTTCATGAGCACCAGCCCGCCCACGCGCGGATCGGCCTGCGCCGTCTGGAAGGCGACGTATGAGCCGGAGCACGCGCCCATCAGCACGAAGTCCCGGCAGCCTTGCGCGGCCAGGGCGTCCATGGCGTGGCGAACGTCCTGGGTGGCGTCGCGGTCGTACAGGCTGGCCCAGGGCTTTCCGGGCTGCGGTGGGCTGTCGCCGATGCCCGCGAGGTCCAGGCGCAGCGTGCGCCACCCCGCGGCGGCGAGGGCGCGTGCGGTCTTGACGTAGAACCGGTGCGGGCCGATGCGGTAGTTGGCCCCGATGTTCAGCAGGATCACGCCGGTGCGTCGCCGCTGTTCGTCGGGCACGGCGGGTTCGGCGAGCACGCCCACGAGCTGCTGCTGCGGACCGACGAAGACGGTGCGCTCCAGGACGGCATCGATCCGGGCAACGGCCTGGCACGGCGGGGAGCCTGCCGGCATCGACGGCGCCGGGAGCGCCGCGGGGGAAGCGAGCAGCCACCCGGCCAGTTCATCGAGCGCGGAGGCCTGCAGCACCCCGCCCCCGGGCTCGCCGGACACCATCGCCGCATAGCCTTCCAGCGTGGCCTCGTGGACATCGACGCCTGCCGCGCGCAGTGCGCCGGGCAGGGGGCCGGCCACCGCCATGTCGTCGCGCATCACCACGAGCGCGCGCTGCGCGGGGCGGCAGGCGGGCTTGCGCGCATCGAGGGCGTCCAGGTCACGCACCGTCTCCTGGCTGAAGTGATGGCCGAAGGCGTGCAGCGAGCCGTCCTCTCCCACCTCACCCGCGGCCCGCATCTCGCGCAGGAACGACCGGCCGGTGGGGCAGGGCGCCCACAGCAGCAGGCTGTCGACGCCGCCGAGGCGTGCAGCCGCCTCCACGGCCAGCGCCGCGCCCAGGCGGATGCCCAGGAGGGCGACGGCACCGTGGCCGCTGCGTCGCCGCGCTTCGGCCACGGCCCGCTGCACGCTGTCGATCCACGCATCGACCCGGCCAGGCTGCGTGTCCTCGCCCGCCGAATCACCGGTGCCGTGGTAGTCGAAGCGCAGCACCGGCAGGCCGAGGCCGGCGAGGTGACGCGCGAGCTGCACCTGGGTCGGATAGCTGAAGACGGCTTCGTAGCCGATGGGCGGACACAGCACGACGCTCAGTGCGCGCGCGGGGCCCTCCGGGGCATGCCACCAGCCGAAGCACCAGTCGCTGCCCTGGGCCAATCGCAGGGGAGTCGCCATGTTCATGCCCGGGCCTCCACGAACACCGGTGAATGCGCATTGAGCGCGCCAACGCTGCCGGCCAGGGGTGCTCCGGCCCGCCGCCGCTGCAGCTTCACGTGGCGCTCGGCGCCGGGCGCGAGGTGCAGGTGGTCGTCGTCGGCTTCCCAGCCGGGGATGTCGGCGTGCAGGTCGAGTGCGAGGCAGCGTGTTTGCAGGTGCAGCATGGCGTGGCCATCGGTGATCGTGGTGAGGCTGGCGCGCAGGCCGAGGTCGCGGCGCTGCGCCAGCAGGGGCGCGAGCCCGAGCGGAAACAGGAAGGCTTCGGTCGCGGCCTCGACGGCTGCGTCGGCACCCGGGGCCGTCCATCGCCCGGCCAGGCGTGCGTGCAGCACGTCGCAGGCGGGGGGGCCGAAGCGCCAGAAGTGGGTCAGGTCCATGACGTGGTCCAGCAGCTGCGCCACCGGCAGGCTCCGGCTCGACCGCGCCGGCAGGTGCAGCGGCTGCTGCGCGTGGACCACGGGCACTTCGGCGCCCTGCCAGGCCGACACGGTGAGCTCGCCGTCGAAGGCCTCGGCGCGTTCGTTGACCAGGTGGACGAAGGCCCCGTTGGCGCCTTCGTCGCTCAGGTGCAGGGCCAGCGGCTGGAGCATGCGGCGCAGCGCGTGCCAGCCCGACTTGGCGCGCCCGAGCTCGTCGAGCACGCCCCAGCCGGCGCCGGCCCAGAAGTCGCGCAACTGCAGCAGCAGCGCGCCGCCGCAGCGGCTGTCCGGGCGGCGCCATTCGCCGAAGCTGTGGGCCATCGCATGCGCCACGGCCAGGCGGCCGAGCGCCAGGTAGCGCCCATGGTCGGCGTGGCGCAGCCGCGCCGGCTCCACGCCGCACAGGGTGGCGACGTAGTGGTCGCGCACGTCGTCGAAGTCCCAGCCTGCGTTGAGGTCGCGTGGCGAGCGGGCTTTCCACTGCGGGTGGTGCACGCGGGTGGCGAGGCCCCCGGGCATGCGCGCCAGCGCCTGGTCGTTTGGGACGCCGGCGAAGGCCAGGCACTCGGTGGCGAAACTCAGGCGGCTCGCCTGCGCATCGGCCAGCGGCCGCTCGTAGGCGCCCACGCCGTAGTACGAGGTGGTGCCTTGGTCCGCCTGGTGGGGGAAGGCGCCGCCGTGCGCGCTGGAGGGCCAGTAGGGCAGCCCCGGTGCGAGCTCGGCGCACAGGGCGGGCAAGTGTTCGTGGAAGAAGCGCGGCTGCCAGTGCGCGCGCGGCGCGCCCCACATGGCCGCCTGCTGTTCCACTTCGCTGTTGCCGCACAGCACGACCAGGCAGGCATGGCCGGCCAGGCGTGCGAGCTGCTGGCGCGCCTCGGCGGTGCAGCTGGCCGCGAAGGCCGGGTCGTCGAAGGGATAGTCCATGCTGGCGAACATGAACTCCTGCCAGACCATGAGACCGAGTTCATCGCAGCGGGCGTAGAAGTCCGCGTCCTCGTACACGCCGGTGCCGGGCAGACGCAGCAGGTTCAGCCCCGCATCCCGCGCGCGCAGCAGCGCCTCGTGGCAGGCCTGCGGCTGCGAACGCAGGCTCACCACGTCCAGCGGGAACCAGCCCGCGCCGCGGCAGAAGACGGGCTCGCCGTTGATGCGCAGCGCGAACCGCCCGCCCTCGATGTCCACGGTGACCTCGCGGAAGCCCAGCTTCCCCACGGCGAGCCGCTCCACGCCGCCGCCGCGGGCCTGTGTCTGCAGCACCGCCTCGTACAGCACCGGCTCGCCATGCGTGTGCGGCCACCAGCGCCGGGGCTGCGCGAGCTCCAGCCGGGCCGAGAAGCCTTGGCCTTGCCGGACCACGGGCGCGGTGTGCGTCGCACCGTCGGGCGCGATGAGCACGAGCTGCGCCGACTCCATCGCGGACGACCAGCCCTCGGGCGCCTCGAAGCCGAGTTCGCACACGCCATGGCCATCGTCGATGCGCGCGCGCAGGTCGAAGGACCAGGCCGCCTCGTGCAGGGGCCGGCACCACACCTCGCGCCAGGGACCCACGGGGGCCACCGGTGGCGACCACCCCGGCGTGCGACCCAGCAGCGTGGTGCGCAACCAGCGCAGCTGCGCGTCCGGCACCATGGGCGCCCGCCAGCGCGGCCGCGGCCGGCGCTTGCCAAGCTCGGGGCGCAGCGCGCGGCAGTGGATCAGGAGTTCGTTGTCCTCGGCAAGCAGTGGCGCGGACAGGGGGTGCCGGTGGGCGAGGAACATGTTGTCGCTGGTGAACAGGGCCTGCCCGTTCAGCGACACCTCGGCGAGGGTGGCGAGACCCTCGCAGCCGAGGACGTGGGCCTCACCGCCCGGCGAGGCAAAACGCGCACGGAACCACCAGTCCTGGCCATCGAAGTCGCGCGCCGGTCCGTCCAGCGACCACTCGCCGCGGGCACGCAAAGCGGCCGCCGCGGTCTGGGCACCCCCTTCCATCGGCATCCAGTCACCCGCACCCGCCGAAGGCGCCGGCGCGCCCGTGTCGGTCGGGCAGCAGTGCCATTCGGCGCGCATGGGAGCGGCAGCGGGGTGGGTTACTGCGCGTCCAGCTCGCCCAGGGCCCGCTCGATCGATCGGACGCTGCGGAACACGTTGCGCTGGAGCATGTGGTCGGGGAACTCCACGTCGAACTCGCCTTCGAGCGCCAGCATCACGTTCACGCTGGCGTGCGAGGTCATGCCCGCTTCGTACAGGTCCGCGTCCGGGCCGAGTTGCTCCGCATCCACGGCCAGTCGGCCGTGCTCACGCAGGATGCGTCGGATGGTGGTTTCGGTGCTGGTGGTGGTCGTCATGGCGGGCCATTCTGTTCAGCCACTTCCGCCGAGCTTGTCGGACAGGGCCGCAACCACAGCAGCAGCGTAATCCCCATCGTGAGTCAGACTGAGCAGGAGCTCGCTGGTGCCGCGCTCGCGGGCGAGCGCGAGCGTTCGGCCTTCCAGGCGCAGCCGGCAGTGCCCGTTCTCGTCCCGCACGACCTCGATCTCGCGCCAGCTCACGCCGTGCTCGGCCAGGCCCACGGCCTTGATCACCGCTTCCTTGGCCGCGAACCGGGCGGCGAAGCGCGCGGCACGGTGGGCGGGCGAGGCGTTCGCATAGGCGATTTCGGCGGCACTGAAGAGCTTGCGCTCGAACGCGGCGCCGTGGCGCTCGAGCGACTCCTGGATGCGTGGAATGTGCACGAGGTCCAGCCCGAGTCGGACAAGACGCCGTGCCTCAGCAGGCGATATTCCCGCCAACGGATCGGTGAGTTTCGAAATGTCGAAGGTCATGCGTGCAAGCCTGTTGAGCCCGTCCAAGCGCTGCTATTGTGGCCGCCATCGAGACCGGTGCGCGGCATCGGAAAGGGAGAGGCAGACCATGAAGAGTCCAGAAGTTCCGGCCAGTGCCGGGCTGCTCGCGGCCGTGCGAGCCATCGCGACGCAGACGGCGGCGCGCCATGCCGCCGACGTGGATGCGAAGGCCAGGTTTCCCGCCGAGACGGTGGCGGCCCTGCGCGACGCCCGCGTCCTCTCGGCCGCGGTGGCGCCGGAGCACGGCGGCCCAGGTTGCGGCCTGCGCGAGCTGGCCGAGTTCTGCGCCATCCTGGCGCAGGAATGCGCGTCCAGCGCGATGGTGCTCGCCATGCACTACAGCCAGCTGGCCTGCATCACGCGCCATGGGGCGGACAGCCCCTGGTTCAGTGCTTGGCTGCGCGAGACGGTCCAGCGCCAGGACCTGCTCGCGTCCATGACCTCGGAGAACGGCACCTTCGGCGACACCCGCTCCAGCATCTGCGCCGTGCAGCGCGACGGGGACCGCTTCACCCTGGAGAAGGACGCCACCACGGGTTCGTACTGCGCCCACGCCGACGCCATCCTCGTGACCTGCCGGCGCGATGCCGACGCACCGGCGAGCGAGCAGGTGCTCGTGATGGTGCGCCGGGAAGACTGCACGCTGCAGCAGACGACGAGCTGGGACACCCTGGGCATGCGCGGCACCTGCAGCCCCGGCTTCAAGCTCGCGTCCAGCGGCCACGTGCGGCAGATCCTGCCGGGTGCCTTCGCCGACAGCTCGGCCCAGAGCATGGTGCCCTACTCGCACATCCTGTGGGCCGCGCTGTGGTGGGGCATCGCCGCCGGTGCGGTGGCCCGCGCCGCGCAGTTCGTGCGCGGACAGGCCCGGCAGAAGCCCGGCACCGTGCCGCCCACCGCGCAGGCGCTCGCCCAGCTGCAGGTGCGCCTGCAGGCGATGAAGCAGAACTGGGTGTCGGCCGCGCGCGACTTCGACGCCCTGGCCGGCGAGCGCGACGAGCTCATGGGCATGGGCTGGGCGCTGCGCCTGAACAACCTGAAGATCGCCTGCTCGGAAGCGGCGCCGCAGATCGTGCATGGCGCGCTGCAGGTGGTCGGCATCCTGGGCTACAAGAACGACAGTCCGTTCAGCCTGGGTCGCCACTACCGAGATGCCCTCTCGGGCTCTCTCATGATTTCCAACGAACGCATCGCCGCCAAGAACGCATCGATGCTGCTGGTCTACAAGGACGCTGCCTGACATGGACACCCGCACCTACGACATCGAAGGATTCCACGACGAGCTCGTGGCCTATGGCCTCATCGTGCCCACCGGGATCAAGGGCGCCTACGGGCGCGGCCCGGTATTCGAGGACATCCTGCGCCGCTTCGACGCGCTGGTGGTCCGCGAGGCCGCGCCGGACAACGCCCAGGAGCTCACCTTCCCGCCCATCGTGGCACGGCGCATGATCGAGGAGCTGGGCTACCTCGACAACTTCCCGCAGCTGGCCGGCTCGATCCACAGCTTCATGGGCGACGACCGCCAGGCGCGCCAGCTGTCCGAGCGCGTGCAGGCGGGGCAGCGCTGGGAGGACCTGCTCGCACCGACCGACGTGATGCTCACGCCGGCGGCCTGCTACCCGGTGTACCCGACCTTCAGCGGCCTGCTGCCCGACAGCGGCCGGCTCGTCACCGTCATGAACTGGGTCTTCCGCCACGAGCCGTCCGACGAACCCACGCGGCTCCAGCACTTCCGCATGCGCGAGTACATCCGGGTGGGTAGCCCGCAGGAGGTGCAGGCCTGGCGCGACGCCTGGCTGGAGCGCGGCCTCGACCTGCTGCGCCGCCTCAAGCTGCCGGTGCAGAGCGACCTGGCCTCCGACCCCTTCTTCGGCCGCGCCGGCCGCATGATGGCCGCCAGCCAGGTGGACCAGCGGCTGAAGTTCGAGATCCTGTGTCCCGTCATCTCGCGTGAGAAGCCCACCGCGATCTGCTCGTTCAACTGGCACCAGGAGCACTTCACTTCGACCTTCGGCATCCGCCAGCGTGACGGCGCGCTCGCCCACACCGCCTGCCTGGGCTTCGGCCTGGAGCGCGTGACGCTGGCCCTGATCAAGACGCACGGCTTCGATCCGGCCGACTGGCCTGCGCAGGTGCGGGAGCTCCTGTGGCCCTGAACCACGATGCCGCTGGACGCGATGAGGGCCTGAGCGGCCTGCCCGGATTCGCTTCGCTCGGCGCACCGGACTTCCGGCGCCATGCGCTCCAGGCGGACGGCGTCGCCTGGCCGGAGAAGAACTGCTACGCCGACCTCTGGATCGGCCTGCTGCATGCGCTCGGCCTGGAGCCGCGGGCCATGCTCGGCTTCACCGCCGCGGTGGATTTCGAGGGGGACCAGTGGACCTTCTTCAAGCCGCCGCCGTCCGACCTGCGCCTGCTGTACGGCATCGACGTGCAGGAGCTCACGGTGTGGCGACCGCTGCTGGAGCACGTCGAGGAGTGCCTGTCCGCGGGGCGGCTGGTGAGCACGGAGTCGGACGCCTGGTGGCTTCCCGACACGGCCGGCACCGACTACCGCCGGCAGCACACCAAGACCACCATCCTGATCGTGCGCCTGGACCGGCCCGCGCAACGCCTCGGCTACTTCCACAACGGCGGCTATTTCGAGCTGCAGGACGAGGACTTCCGCGGCCTCTTTCGCATCGGGCTGCCGCCCGATCCGGGCTTCATGCCTTTCTTCGCCGAAACCGTTCGCATCGACCGCCTGCGCCGCCGCGCCCCCGAGTCGCTCGCCGCGCCGGCCTGGGACCTGCTGCGTGAGCACGTCGGCTGGCGTCCGGACGGCAATCCCTTCCTGCGATTCGCCCGGCGCATCGAGGCCGACCTGCCGCAGATCCGCGCCGCCGGACTGGCGCACTACCACCAATGGGCCTTCGCTTCGATCCGCCAGGCCGGATCGGCCTTCGAGCTGCTGGCCGCGCACCTGCGTTGGCACCAGGGCCTGGGCCGAAGCGGCCTGGCGGAAGCGGCCGGGCACTTCGACGCGATCGCGCAGGCGAACAAGGCCCTGATCCTCAAGGGCGCCCGCGCGGTCGCGACCGGCAAGCCCCTGGGCGCGGACGAACTGCTGCACTCGATGGCAGCGGACTGGGACGCGGGGATGGCCAAGACGGTGGCGGCGCTCGGCTGAGGGGCTCGAAAGAGCTAGGTCAGGTGCCTACGAGCCTCAGCTATCCACTCCGACAGCGAACAGCCTGTATGGATGACCCTCAGGCACAGCAGCAGACCCGAGCATTCGTTCCGGTTTTGACGGAGATCGAATGAACAACATGCACGTTTCGGGAGTGAGTCGCTTCCATCGGACCGCTGTCGTCTGTGCGCTGTCCCTGCTGGCGGCGGGGTGTGGTGGCGGGGGCGGCGGCGGCGACCCGCAGGCTGCCGCGCCGACAGCGCCCATCGGCAGCGGAGGTGCATCGGTGCCGGCGCCCGCGCCCGCACCTGCGCCTGCGCCCGCACCTGCGCCTGCGCCCGCACCCGCACCCGCACCCGCACCGGCGCCTGCGCCTGCACCGGCACCTGCACCTGCACCTGCACCTGCACCTGCACCCGCGGGCGTCGTCCAGGCGCAGCCCAATGGCGCGTACACGGCGCAGGCGACCGCGAGCGGTGTGTACGAGCTGCGCCTGCCGGCCAACTCGGAGTTGCGCGTCGGCGATACCGTCGCCGTCTCCGGCACCGGCGCGGTGCCCTGGCGCATCTCGCAGCAGGACCAGCAGCTCGTGGTCACGACCGGGCTGCCGGGCAATGTCGTGCCCGGCACGCAGTGGACGCCGATCACCGTGGACCCCGCGCTCGCGCAGCAGGACTGGGTGGCCAGCGCCAGTTCGGCCAGTGGCAATGTCCTGGCAGCCGCGGTGCGCAACGGCGGCATCTACGTCTCGCGCGACGGCGGGACGAGCTGGGTGCGTAGCAACGCCCCGGCCACGAACTGGGGGGCCCTGGCGATGTCGCCGGATGGAGGCCATCTGGTGGCCGCCGATCGCACCGGGCGCCTGTACACCTCCGCGGATGGCGGCGCGAGCTGGACCGTGCGCACGGGCTCGAACCGCTACTGGGGCGGCGTCTTCATCTCCGCCGACGGCCAGCGCATCGTCGCCATGGAGACGGGCGGCTCCATCCATCTGTCCAACGACGGCGGCGCCAGCTTCACCGCGGTGCCCGGCACGGCCAATACCGACTGGCGCCGCGTCGCCGGGTCCGCGACCGGCGACCGCCTGGTCGCCGTGGCCTCGCTCTACGACGGCGATCCGGCGCGCCAGGGGGTCTATGTGTCCGAGGACGCCGGGCAGACCTGGACGCGCCGGACGACCACCGGCTCGCCAGCGCCCACGGGCAACTGGTCCTTCGTGGCCGCGAGCCACGACGGCATGCGCATGGCCGCCATCGACAACGGCGCCTATCCCTGGATCAGCGCGGACGGCGGCGCGACCTGGCAGATGCGCTTCAGCTACAGCAACTGGGCGGACGTCGCGGTCTCGGGCGACGGCCGGGTCGTGATGGCGCTGGAGCCCCGCGACGACCCGAAGGGCTACACGGGCTACACCTTCGTCAGTCCCGACGGGGGCGGCGACATCTGGCACTGGTACGGCGAGAACCGCTGGTACAGCACCGTGGCCATGTCCTTCGACGGCAACAACATGCTGGTCGGCGACGCCGGCCCGAACGGCAGCGGCGGTCTGCTCTACACCTCGCGGGGCAACCGGACCTCGCTGGGGCCGGTCGGCTCCCTCGCAGCCGCGCAGGCGGCCAGCATCGAGCTGCGCTACGAGGGCGACGGGCGCTTCAGCGTGCTGCGGCAGTCCGGCGGCCCGTTCTCGATCCGTTGACGGCCGAAGCGGCCAGCAGGAAGGAGCATCCCGCGATGAACCCGTCCGACCCGCATCCCCCGGTGGAGCCCATGCTCCTGCGGCGCCTGCTGGGGTGCTTTCCGACCGGCGTGGCCATCGTCACGACCTGCAACGCCCACGGCCTGCCCGTGGGCCTGACCTGCAACTCCTTCAGCGCCGTCTCGCTGGAGCCGCCGCTGGTCCTCTTCAGCCTCCGACGTGCCAGCGGCCTGCTGGACACCTTCCTCGCCGCGGACGCCTTCGCGGTCAACGTGCTGTCGCAGGCGCAGGACGGCTTGTCGAGCCTGTTCGCCTCGCGGGTGCGGCGCGACCAGTTCAACGAGATCGGCTGGCGACCGGGGCAGTGGGGCACGCCGCTGATCGACGATTGCCTTGCCCGCTTCGAGTGCCAGGTGCGCGCCCGGCACGAGGCGGGGGACCATGTCATCTTCATCGGCGAAGTCGTGCACCTGGAGCCCGGCTGCACCGAGGAGGCGCTGGTTTTCTACAAGGGCGGCTACATGGCGCTCGCCGGGGCGCCCGCGCCCCGCGCGATGCCCGCGGCCTGTTCGGCTCAGGCCGCTTCCAGGTAGCCTTCCCGCAGCGCCCGCGCCGTGCGCGCGTGCAGCTGCACCAGGGCCTCGTGCCAGTCCTCGGCGGGCCACTGCCCGTCCTGCACGAGTTGCGCGTACATCGCCCGGGTCTGCTGGTGCAGGCTGTGGGCGCCCATGTTGCCGCTGACGCCGACCAGGGAATGCAGCAGCTCCTTGGCCAGCACCGCGTCGCGGCTCGCCACGGGCGCCTGCAGTTGGTCCAGCAGGGAACGGGTCGACTGCAAAGCCATCGGCAGGGCCTTGCCCAGGATGCCCACGCTGCGCAGCGTCTCCAGGTGTTCGAGGTTGAGAAGGTCCTCCTGCGCCGTGTCCTTGCCGGCGGGTTCCGGCGCGGCCGGTGCCGGGCCCTGCGGCGGCAGCGACACCAGGTGCTTCGCCAGGGTGGCGAACAGCTGGTCCGGCTCGGCCGGTTTGGCGATGAAGTCGCTGATGCCGGCGGCGCGTGCCTTGGCGATGGCCAATTCGTCGTCCCGGCCACTCAGGGCGATCAGCACCGGCTTGGGGTCGATGCGCGAAGACTCGCGCACGGCGCGCGCGAGCCGGATGCCGTCGAGCACGGGCATGTGGATGTCGGTGATGACCGCGTCCGCGGCTTCGCGTTCCAGCAGCTTGAGGGCGGCCGCGCCGTCCGTCGCCTCCAGCACGCGGATCCGCCGGGCCTCCAGCAGGGCGCGCAGGTAGCGCCGGTTGAAGTCCTCGTCGTCCACCAGCAGCACGGTGCGGCCCGCCAGCGAGACCGCGGCGGCGTCCGCCTCGGCGCTTCGCTGCGCGTGCTCCCAGGCGCGGCAGAGGGACTCCACCAGTTCCAGCTGTGAGCAGGGCTTGCCGACCAGGGCTTCGACGCCCACGCGATCCAGCTTGGCGCGCGCGATGTGGGCGGCTTCGGCGGTGTAGACCACGATGGGCAGCCGCGCGAGCCCCGGCACCTGGCCGGCGCGGATGCGCTCCGCGGTGGCATAGCCGTCCAGGACCGGCATGGACAGGTCCAGCACCATGGCGTCGAAGCGCTCGCGCGCGAGCAGGGCCAGCGCCTGCTCGCCATCCTCGGCTTCCACGACCTGCAGGGCTAGCGGCTCCAGCATGCCGCGCGTGGACAGGCGCAGCACGGGGGAGTCGTCCACCACCATCAGGCGCTTGCCCGCGAAGAGGGCGCGGGCCTGCTCCAGGCGCTGGGCACGGTGGCCTTCGAGCTGCGCCGCGGACGCGGACGCGAAGCGCAGGGTGAAACGCGTGAAGCGCATCGCCTGCGACGTACAGGCGATGTCACCGCCGAAGGCCACCATGGTGCGTTTGCAGAAGGACAGGCCCAGGCCGGTGCCCCCGGTCTTGCCGGCGGTGTGGAAGGACTCGAAGACGCGCGCCAGCACCTCCGGCTTCATGCCCGGGCCGGTGTCCTCCACGACCACGCTGTCCGGGCCCACGACGATGGTGACGCGCGACTGCGGGAAGTCCTTGAAGTAGTGGATGGCGTTCTTCAGCAGGTTGAACAGCACGAAGATGTAGCGCGTCTCGTCCCCGCGGAAGACGAAGTCCTGTTCCACCCGCAGCGTCACGCGGGCGCGGTCGGAGGCGCTCTCGTAGGCGAACTCCTCCACGGCCTTGCGGGTGGCGCTCTCGGCGGACAGGTAGCGCAGGTCGGAGGTGTCCAGCGGCTTGGCGTGGATCTCGTCCAGCGTCATCGCGATCATCTGCAGGCCGCGCTCGATCGCCGCGCGGCCCTGCGCCAGCTCCTTGTAGACCGTGTCCAGCTCCTGCGCCGTCATGATCACGTCCTGCCCGTCCAGCACCGGCCGTGGCAGGTTGCGGTTGATGCGCTCCAGCTGGTGGCGCAGCTGCCCCAGCGGATTGCGCAGCTCGTGCGCGATGGAGCCGGCCAGGTCCTTGAGCGTGTCGATCCGCTGGCGCGCGAGGATGCCCTTGAGGTTGCTGCGCGTGAAGAGCAGGCCCGCCGTCACGCTGTACACCATGGCCTGGAGGTGGACCGACTTGACGATCTCGTGATGCAGCGACGTGAAGTTCGGGATGGTGAGGTAGCCCGCCAGCACCCCCAGCGCGACGCCCAGCGCGATGTTCACCAGCGCCAGCACGTAGTGCGGAAAGATGACGATGACGAAGAAGGCCATCGAGACCACCAGCATCGAGCGCAGCACCGAGTAGTCGCTCCCGAGGAGCTGGTAGGTGGCGTAGAACGGCAGCGCATAGAGCACGGCGGCGAACCACACCCAGGGCAGGACGGGCTTGAGCCGCCGCGGCCAGTACGCGCTGAAGCTCACCGACAGGCACAGGAGCACGGCCACGCTGCGAAGCGCCAGGCTCTCGTGTTCCACTGGCGTCACGTAGAGCCACAGCACGCCATAGAAGATGAAGATGGCCGCGCCCACGCTGGAGGCCACCAGCATGGTGCGCGCCGACGCGTTGGCGCAATCGCGCAGCGCCGCGTCGAAACGCCTGAACAAGTCCAGCACCATGGCCCGTGCTTCTCCCACCGTCAGAACACGAATTGCCCGAGCGCGAAGGACATGCCCGCGCTTCCCATCAGGAACATCACCCGGTCGCCACGGGACAGCCTGCCGGCGCGCCGGGCGCGGGCCATGGCCGCCGGAATGGAGGCCGAGACCACGTTGCCGGTCTCGGGGTAGATGTGGAAGATCTTGTCCGCGAAGCCGAACGCCTGGCCCACGCGGGTCCACGCGGGGGTGGAGGAGGAGTGCGTGAAGACGATGTCCGCCTGCTCGACGCGCGTGCCGGCCCGCTCGATCAGCGCCGGCAGTTCCTCGGCCAGCGCGTCGTGCAGCTCGGTGCCGCGGGCGGTGAATCGCCCCTCGCCCAGGGCCGCGACGGCCGGTCCCACCTCGTACCAGCCTTCGTGCCCGGCGGTGGGGATCATGCACAGGTCGGCCAGGTCGGGGCGCGAGCCGAAGGCGATGGAGAAGTTCGCCGCGTCCTGCGGCAGCAGCAGCGTGGCCGTGGCCGCTTCGCCGATGGTGTAGGAGGGCAGCAGTTAGTTCAGTTCGGCCGCGTCCCGCAGCGCATAGTTCTCCGGAAAGCCGGCCATGCCCGGGATCATGTTGAACTCGGCGTTCACCACCAGCGCGTTGCGGTATCCGCCGGACTTGAACAGGCTGTCCACCACGGACAGCGCGCGGGTCCAGCTCATGCAGGCATCGATGATGTCGAAGCACTGCGCGCGGCCCAGGCCCAGGGACTTGGCAACCATGTAGGAATTCCCGGGCTCGCGAAAGCCCCCGCCGATGCCCACGTACACCAGCAGGTCCACGTCCATCGGCTTGACGCCAGTGCCCTCCAGCGCGTCCTGCACCGCGCCGGTCAGCAGGTCGATGGGCCGCTCGCCGGGTGCGCGCCAGTTCCGCTTGTCCACGCCGCTGCGATCGAGCAGGGTCTTGACCGTGCGCAGCATCCTGTCGATGTCGCCTTCGAAGCGGGTGGAGTGCTGGCGCACCAGCGCGACGATCTCGTCGTTATTCACTCGCCGCGTGGGAAAGCGGGCGGCGACGTTTCCAATGATCATGGGGCCTCAGGCGGGAAGCGGCCCGCACGCTGCACCGGCCGCGAAGTCATGGCGGGCCGGCCCCGCTACGTGCAAAGCTGGCTGCGCCGTCAGATTCGAGGCCGCGATCTTAGGTGCGAATGGATGAGCGGCTTTAGGTGTTACGCGTAAGCCCGCGCAGCGTTGCGTGCGCCCAACCTGCGCGGCGTCCGAGACGAAAAACGCACGCCCTTTCCCGTGGAGGGAAGGCGTGCGTGTGCGTCAGGACAGGAATGCGAGCCGAAGGCGGCCGGCTTCAGTCCATCTTCAGATTGAGCTGCTTGACCACCGGCTCCCAGCGCGCGATGTCCGCGCGCATGCCTTTCTCGGCCACTTCGCTGGTGCTGCCCACGGCCTTGAGGTCCGAAGCCTGCAGCTTGGAGCGCACTTCCGGCTGCTGCATGATCTCCGCGGCGTGCTTCTCCAGCGCCGCGATCACCGGCTGCGGCGTTCCGCGCGGCGCCTGCAGCACCAGCTTGAAGGTGATGTCGGCGTCGGGCTTGTTGAGCGCCTTGGGCAGCGTCTGCACGTCCGGGGCCAGCGGCGAAGGCTCGGCCGAGGAAATCGCCAGCGGGGTGAGCTTGCCGGCCTTGGCGTGCGGGATCACCGTGGGCGTGGCCAGGAAGCCGCAGTCCACCTCGCCGGAGAGCACGCCCATGGTCGCGGGCGCCGGGCCCTTGTAGGGGACGTGCTGCATCTTGATGCCGGCGGTCTGCAGGAACATCTCGGCCGCCAGGTGCCCCGGCACGGCCGGACCGCCGGAGGCGTAGGTCATGGGCTTCTTCTTGGCCATGTCGATCAGCTCGGCGACGCTCTTGACGCCGACCTTGGGGTTGCACACCAGCAGCTGCGTGAAGGTGGCGAGCACCGAGACGTTCACCAGGTCCTTCTTCGCGTCGAAAGCGAGGTTGCGGTAGACGAGCGGGTTGGTGGTGACCACGGTGTCGGGGCTCAGCACCAGGGTGTGGCCGTCCGGCTCGGCCTGCGCCACCACCTGGGCGGCCAGGTTGTTGCCGGCGCCGGGGCGGTTCTCCACCACCACGGCTTGCCCGGTGCGCTTCTGCAGTTGCTCCGCGAACAGGCGCGTGGTGATGTCGGACGGCCCGCCGGGCGGCGAGCCGACCAGGATGCGCACGGTCTTGGTGGGCCAGGCCGGTGCCTGGGCCTGCGCGGCGAAGGGGGCGAGGGCGGCCGAAGCGGCGAGGGCGGCCAGCAGGGTGCGGCGAGCGGTCATGGGCTTATCTCCTTGCGTCGTTGTCGGCCGAAGCCGGGTGACGAGTTTATGGCCTGTGCAGGCTGCCGGTCCCCTGCGGCGGACCGCCTGCGCCGCCAGGCTCGGCAATAGTCCGATCGAGCCAGGAGAAAGCTGCCTCGGCCGACCCCACGACGTGCGGGCCTGAACCAGAATTCGCCTGAACGTCAACGGGGCCCGCATGCAGCGCGCGGCGGACCTTGGCTCCAAGAGGTGAGGCGATGTCGATGCTGAAGTTCCTACGCCGTGGATCGCTGGACAGCCAGTTTCCCCCGCCGCCCCCTGCGGCCGAACCCGCCTGCCCGCGTCCCGGCGAGCTGCTCTCGGACGTCTTCGAGCCGCCCGTCGTCGTCCATGGCGACGGCGGCGACGCGGACTGGGCGCTCTGGGACGAGTGCATGTCGGCCTGGGACAGCCTGCGTCCCAGCCCCGACCCGGCCTGAGTGAAACACTCCCTCCCCCTCTGGGGGAGGGTAGGGGTGGGGGCCTCGCGCGCCGACCGCGCCGCTTCCCGCGGGCCCCCATCCCAACCTTCCCCCAGAGGGGGAAGGGGCAAATCCCCTCGCGCCGCGGGAAGGCCCTCCGCCCAACGCCCATACAGACGCCAGACGTTCCCTATTCCAGAGGCCACCGCGGAACCGGCTTCGCCGGGCCGTTGGTGGCGCCCCCTGAGGGGGGAGCGGCCGCAGGCCGCTTCGGGGGGAGCCATTTCCCAGCGGCCACCGCGGAACCGGCTTCGCCGGGCCGCTGGTGGCGCCCCCTGAGGGGGAGGCGGCCGCAGGCCGCTTCGGGGGGGAGCCATTTCTCAGCGGCCACCGCGGAACCGGCTTCGCCGGGCCGCTGGTGGCGCCCCCTGAGGGGGGAGGCGGCCGCAGGCCGCTTCGGGGGGAGCCATTTCCCAGCGGCCACCGCGGAACCGGCTTTGCCGGGCCGCTGGTGGCGCCCCCTTGAGGGGGGAGCGGCCGCCAGGCCGCTTCGGGGGGGGGGCCTATTGTTCGGCGAACGCCCGCTCGATCACGAAGTCCCCGGGCGTGGTCGTGTTGCCCTCGTTGAAGCCGCGCGCCTCCAGCATGTGCTTCAGGTCCCGCAGCATGGCGGGGCTGCCGCAGATCATCACGCGGTCGTTGGCGGCATCCAGCGCCGGCATCTGCAGGTCCTCGAACAGCTTGCCGGTCTGGATCAGCTCGGTGATGCGGCCCATGTTGCGATAGGGCTCGCGCGTGACGGTGGGGTAGTAGCGAAGTTGGCTGGCCACCATCTCGCCCAGGAACTCGTGGGTGGGCAGGTGGTCGATCAGCAGGTCGTGGTAGGCCAGCTCGTCCACCTGGCGCACGCCGTGCACCAGCACCACCTGCTCGAACTTCTCGTAGGTGGACGGGTCGCGCACGATGCTCATGAAGGGCGCCAGACCCGTGCCCGTTCCCAGCAGGTACAGGCGCCGGCCCGGCAGCAGGTAGTCGATCAGCAGCGTGCCGGTGGGCTTGCGCCCCACGATGATGGAGTCGCCCACCTGGATGTGCTGCAGCCGCGAGGTCAGCGGACCCTCGGGCACCTTGATGCTCAGGAACTCCAGGTGCTCCTCGTAGTTCGCGCTCACGATGCTGTAGGCGCGCAGCAGCGGCTTGTTGTTCACGCGCAGGCCGATCATGGTGAAGTGGCCGTTGGAAAAGCGCAGCGAACTGTCACGCGTGGTGGTGAAGGTGAAGAGGCGGTCGGTCCAGTGGTGCACGCTCAGCACACGTTCTTCGTTGAAGGCGCTCATCGGTTCTTTCGATTCGGAAAAAAGGAAAAAGGAATCAGGCCAGTCGCAGCTCCAGCGGACCCAGCGGCGCGTCGAACTCGGCGCGCCAGCACTGTCCGCCGGCGAGCGGCCAGGCGTCGGTCCAGGTGCCGGTGGTGACGAGGTCCCCCGCCTGCAGGCGCGGCGCGCCCGGGCAGCGGGCCAGCTCCCGGGCGAAGGCGTGCAGGGCCGCCAGGGGCCCGCCGAGCACGTTCGATCCGCGCCCGGCCTCGACCTCAGCGCGGTCCCGCAGCAGCCGCACGCCGCAGCGGGCCAGGGCCTCGTTGGCCGACGGCGCGTCCTTGCCGAGGACGCTCACGGGCTGCCTGCGACCCACCCGCAGGCGCGCATGCAGGCCCCCGTCGGCCACGGTCTCGGCGGCGCTGAACTTCCAGTCGGGACAATGCGACTGCACGACCTCGAAGCCGGGCGCCACCCATTCGATGCACTCGAAGAGCTCCTGCAGCGTTGCGTCTGCGGTGGGCGTCGTGCCGAAGCCGAACACGACTTCGGGCTCCAGGCGAGGTTGACACAGGCCGTCGAGGCTCAGCGCGGCGGTGTCGCCCCCGCTCAGGGTGGTGTCCCAGACCGTGCCCCAGATCGGCGCGAAGACGCCGTAGCGGGGCCAGATCAGGCTGTTGGTGAATCCGATCTTGAAGCCACGCGGCTGCTCGCCGCGCCCGACGCGCAGCGCCCGCACGGCCAGGGCAAGTGCATAGGCGGCGTCCAGGTCCGCGGGCGCAGTGCGCACTGCGGGCCAGGCGCGGCCGCTGTCATAGCTGTCCAGGAGGGCTTGAGGTGTGGCGTCCATGGGCGGGGTCGGCGGGGCTTCGGGCGCGGAGCGCCGGCCGGAAAAGCCCTCGATTTTGACAGCTCGCGTTTTTTCCCTGCCGCCGTGCGGTCTGCACCGGCCGGGAGCGCCAGACGTGCGGGATTCGCCCGCAGCTTCGTCAGGTCCCCGCGGTGGCCGTCGCGGCGCCGGAATGGACGATCTCCAGCAGCAGTTCGCTCAGGCCGTTCCAGACGATCTGCACGCCCAGGCACAGCAGGATGAAGGCCGCCAGCCGCAGGAAGACGACGGTGCCCGCCTCGCCCAGGGGGCGCAGCAGGTAGCGCGCGTAGCGGAAGGCCAGGTACAGCAGCACGCCGATGGACAGCAGGGCCAGGATCCCGCCCCCGATGCGCGCCACCGAGATCCAGAAGCGCTCGGTGGGCAGCGACACCCCCACGGTGATCGCCGCGGCGATGGAGCCCGGCCCGCAGCTGATCGGGAAGGTGAGTGGGTAGAAAGCCTGCTTGCTCGCCTGCTCGGGCGTGAAGGCCTCGGCGAGCTCGGCGCGGCTGTCCACGCTGGTGGGCGTCACCGTGAGCAGGCGCCAGGCGGCGGCCGCGACGATGAGGCCACCGCCGATGCGCACGATGGGCAGCGAGATGCCGAAGAACTCCAGCACGTAGGAGCCCACCAGCATGGAGCCGGCCATGAGCAGGACCATGTTGCGCGCGATGCGCCGGGCCAGCAGCGCGCGCGTGCTGTCCGACGCACCCTCGGTCAGGCCCAGGAAGATCGGCGCAGTCGCGGCCGGGTTCAGGATGGGGAGGATGGCGGCCAGGGCGAACAGGTACCCCAAGCCCACATTGGCAACGTGCTCCCAACCCACGGCTTACCCGTGCCGTTTGTCGTCGCGAGTGGCCAGCTGCATGCGCAGCTGCCGGCGCAGCTCGCGTTCACGCAGTTCCTGCTCCAGCCAGTCGGCCTTCACGCCGCGCCAGAGCGCGACGGCCAGGAGCACGATCACGACGGCGAAGGGGAGCGCGAAGACGATGGTGGCGGTCTGCACGGCCTGGATGCCGCCGGCCAGCAGCAGCGTGATGGCGATGCCCGCGACCAGCAGCCCCCAGACGATCTTCACCATCGCCGGCGGGTCCTCGTTGCCGCGCGTGCTCATCATGCCCAGCACCAGCGTGGCCGAGTCCCCGGAAGTGACGAAGAACACCAGCACCAGCACCGTGGCCGCCGCCGACAGCAGGCCGCTCAGGGGCAGGGCGTCGAAGAGCGCGAAGAGCGCGGTGGACACGTCGGCCTTCACGGCCTCGGCGATCGGCACCTGGCGCATGATCTCCAGGTTCAGCGCCGTGCCGCCGAAGACGGAGAACCACACGAACGCCGCCAGAGTCGGCACGGCCACGGTGCCGATGATGAATTCGCGGATGGTGCGTCCGCGCGAGACGCGGGCGATGAACAGGCCCACGAAGGGCGACCAGGAAATCCACCAGGCCCAGTAGAAGACGGTCCAGTCGCCGACCCAGCTGCTGTCGCGGAAGGGCGTCATGCGCAGGCTCATGCGCACAAAGTCGCTGAGGTAGTTGCCCAGGGTGGTGGTGAAGGTGTCCACCACGGCCACGGTGGGTCCCAGGGCCAGCACCGCCAGGGCCAGCAGGCCGGCCAGCACGAGGTTGAAGGTGGACAGCCACTTGATGCCGCGCGACACGCCCGTCACGGCGGAGGCGAGGAAGAGCACCGTGGTCACGGCGATGATGCCCACCTGCGATGCGGGCGCGATCGCCAGGCCCGCGACCGCGTTCAGGCCGCTGTTGATCTGCAGCGCGCCCATGCCCAGCGAGGCGGCCACGCCGAAGGCGGTCGCGATGACGGCCAGCACGTTGACCGCCGGACCCAGCCGGCGCAGCGGCGCCCAGGGCAGCGATTGCACCGCCGTGCTGACCAGGGCCGAACCACCCCGGCGGAACTGGAAGAAGCCGATGGCGAGCGCCACCACGCTGTACACCGCCCAGGGGTGCATGCCCCAGTGGAAGAAGCTGTAGCGCATGGCCGCGTTGGCGGCCTCAGGCGTGCGTGCCTCGATCCCGGGCGGCGGGGTCCCGTAGTGGGACAGCGGCTCGGCCACGCCCCAGAACACCAGGCCGATGCCCATGCCGGCCGCGAAGAGCATCGCGAACCACGCGCCCACCGAGAACTCGGGCTCCTCGTCATCGGCTCCGAGCTTGAGCTGGCCATAGCGGCTGAACGCCAGGAAGAGCGACAACGCGATCAGGCCGAGCACCACCCACAGGTAGAGCCAGCCGAAATTGCGCGTGACGGTCGCCAGGGCCGTGTCGAAGAAGGCGCCGAGGTGCTCGGGCGCAAACACGCCCCACAGGACGATGGCGACGATGACGCCGGCAGAAACGATCAGCTCCAATTGCGTGGGCCTCCGGGAGGTGAGTGGATCGGCCAGTCTAGGCCCTCTCGGCCGCCTGTGGGGCGGGCGGCCCGACCCTGCCTCACGGTGGCGCTGGGCCGCGGCCTATAGTGCAGCGTTCACTACCCCCGATGACCGGAGAGACCCGCATGCCCTTCGTCCGTTTCGGCCGCACCGGCCTGAAGGTGTCCCGCCTGTGCCTGGGCACCATGACCTTCGGCCTGCAGTGCGACGAGGAGACGTCGCGCCGCATCCTGGACCGCGCCTTCGAGGCCGGCATCAGCTTCCTGGACACGGCCGATGGCTATCCGCTGGGGGGCGAGCTGTCGGTGCTCGGACGCACCGAGGAGATCATCGGCCGCTGGATGCGCGGCAAGCGCCAGCAGCTCGTGCTGGCGACCAAGGCCGCGGCCCGCATGGGCGAGGCGCCCTGGGAGCAGGGCTGCTCGCGCCGGCACCTGCTGGATGCCATCGATGCCTCGCTGCGCCGCCTGGGCACCGACTACGTGGACCTGTACCAGCTGCACTGGGACGACCCCGATACCCCGCTGGATGAAATGCTCGAGGCGCTGGATGCCATCGTGCGCTCCGGGCGCGCCCGCTACGCGGGCGTCTCCAACTTCATGGCCTGGCGGCTCGCGCGGCTGATCGGCCGGGCCGAGTTGAACCGCCTCGTGCGCCCGGTCTCGCTGCAGCCCCGCTACAACCTCCTGTTCCGTCAGACCGAGCGCGAGCTGCTGCCGCTCGCGCAGGAGGAGGGCCTCGCGGTCATTCCCTACAACCCGCTCGCAGGGGGTCTTCTCACGGGCAAGTACCGTCCCGGCATGGCGCCGCAGGAGGGCACGCGCTTCACCCTGGGCAAGGCGGCGCGCCTGTACCAGGACCGGTACTGGCACGAGCGCGAGCTGCAGGCCGCCAGCGACTTGCAGGACCTCGCGCAGGCGCATGGCCTCTCACCCGCGCAGATGGCCGTCGCCTGGGTGCTCGCGCAGCCGGCCATCACCAGCGTGATCGTCGGCGCGAGCCGGCCCGAGCAGCTGTCCGATTCGCTCGCGGCGCTGGACGTGAGCCTGGGCGCCGAGCTGCTGCAGGCGCTGGACGAGCGCACGCGCGAGTACCGCTTCGGCGACGCGACGCGCTAGTGGTATCCCTCGCCCGGTCCCAGCTTGCCGCGGAACAGCCAGAACACCAGCACCGTGTAGGCCAGGATCATGGGCAGGAGGATGGAGGCGCCGATCAGGAAGAACACCTGCGAGCCCGGGTAGGCGGCGGCTTCCCAGATGGTCATGCTGGGGGGCACGAGGTAGGGCACGTTGGAGATCACCAGCCCCAGAAAGGCCAAGAGGAAGATCGCGATGGCAGACATGAAGGGCAGCACCGCGTGGCCGCGCCGGATGCCCCACCAGCACAACCAGGCGAAGAGCGCCGTGGCCACCGGAACCTGCAGCAGGAACAGCCAGTTGGGAAAGCTGAACCAGCGCTCGGCGATGCGGTCGAACTGCAGCGGCGTCCAGATGCTCACGATCACGATGAAGGCCAGCAGCGCCGCGAGCAAGGCGGGCCCCATCCGGCGGGCCTTCTGCTCCACGTCGCCCGTGGTCTTCATCATCAGCCAGGTCGCCCCCAGCAGGGCGTAGCCCGAAACCACCGCCAGGCCGCACATGAGGCTGAAAGGCGTGAGCCAGTCGAGGGCGCGGCCGGCGAAGCGGCCGTCGACCACCGGGATCTCACCGAGCAGCCCGCCCAGCACGATGCCCTGCGCAAAGGCCGACAGCGTGGAGCCGACGGCGAAGGACCAGTCCCAGGCATGGTGGTGCGGCTTGGCCACCCAGCGGAACTCGAAGGCCACGCCGCGGAAGATGAGCGCGAGCAGCAGCACCAGCACTGGCACGTACATGGCCGGCATGATCACCGCGAACGCGTGCGGGAAGGCGGCCCACAGCGTCACGCCGCCCAGGACCAGCCAGGTCTCGTTGCCGTCCCAGAACGGCGCCACCGAGTTCATGATCAGGTCGCGCTCGGCCTCCTCGCGGTAGAAGGGAAACAGCATCCCGATGCCCAGGTCGAAGCCGTCGAGCACCACGTACATCACCACCGCGAAACCGAGCAGCAGGGCCAGGATCACCGGCAGCACGTCGGCCATGTCCGTCATGTGGGCACGGCCTCCTTGGTGTCGGGCTGCGCGCCGGCCAAGGGCCGGTTGGGAAGCGTCTCGGGGCCGGGCAGGGACGGGGCGGGGCCCTTGCGGATCATGCGCCACACGTACCAGATGCCCACGCCGAAGACGACGAAGTAGACCAGGACGAACAGCGACAGCGACACCATCACCTGCGCCGCGGATATCGGCGAGACCGCATCGGCCGTGCGCAGGATGCCGGTGGCGATCCACGGCTGGCGGCCGATCTCGGTGACCATCCAGCCGGCCAGCAGGGCGACGAAGCCGAGCGGCCAGCACCGCCGCAGCACCTGCAGGAAGCCGCGACTCGATTCGAGCTTGCCGCGCCACATCAGCCAGCACCCCCACCAGCCGAGGCCGATCATGAGAAAGCCCAGGCCGACCATCAGCCGGAAGCTGAAGAACACCGGTGCCACCGGCGGCCGGTCCTCCGGCGCGAAGTCGCGCAGGCCCTTGAAGAGGCCGTTCCATTCGTGCGTGAGGATGAAGCTGCCCAGCTTGGGGATGGCGATTTCGGCCACATTGCGCTCGGCCTCCTCGTCCGGCCAGGCGAAGAGCACCAGGCCCGCGGGGTGCGAGCCGTCCCAGTGGGCCTCGATGGCGGCGATCTTGGCCGGCTGATACTTGAGCGTATTGAGGCCGTGCAGGTCACCGACCACGGCCTGCAGGGGCGCGAGCACGGCCAGCATGCCCAGGCCCATGCGCAGCATGGTCATGGCTTCCTCGCGGAACTTGCCGAGCAGCAGGTAGCGCGCGCCCGCGGCCACCACCACCAGCGAGGTGGTGAGGTAGGTGGCGATCATCATGTGCGTGAAGCGGTACGGAAAGCTCGGGTTGAAGATGATCTGCAGCCAGTCGACCGGGTAGGTGATGCCGTCGCGCAGCTCGTAGCCCGCGGGCGTGTGCATCCAGCTGTTGGCCGAGAGGATCCAGAAGCCCGACAGCGCCGTGCCCAGCGCCACGACGATGCAGGCGAGGGTGTGCAGCCAGGCGGGAAATCGGTTCCACCCGAACAGCATCACGCCCAGGAAACTCGCCTCCAGGAAGAAGGCGGTGAGCACCTCGTAGCTGAAAAGCGGCCCCAGCGTGTTGCCGAAGACCTGGGCGAAGCGGCTCCAGTTGGTGCCGATCTGGTACTCCATGACGATGCCGGAGACCACCCCCATGGCGAAGGACACCGCGAACACCTTGGTCCAGAAGCGCGCCAGCGTGTGCAGGTGCTGGCGGCCTGTTCTCAGCCACATGACCTCCAGCGTGGCGATGAACGCCGACAGCCCGATGGTGAAGGCTGGAAAGATGATGTGGAAAGCGACCGTGAAGGCGAACTGGATGCGCGAGAGCAGTACCGCGTCCATGCCGAAGACAGTTTCCATGGCTTCTCACCGGAAGAGGCCGCGCCGGGGATGCGGCACTGCGGTCCTGGTGTCCGAAGGACACCAACGCAGTGTAGGCAGCCCGACCCGGACCATGGCGCGCCCGCGCCTGCGAATTGGCAACGATTCTTGTCCGCCCAGGCGGCTAGATGACCTCGGGAATGCGGTCGAGCTGGTGCGCGCCGGGCGTGCGGGCGATGTCGCCCATCAGGCTGCTGTCGCCGCCGACCTGCGCATTCAAGTAGCGCACGGGCCGGCGCGTGCGGGGCGACATGGTGCCCAGCAGCTGCTGCAGCTCCTCGACCAGCATCACGCCCGGGGCGGGGTGCTCGTGCAGCAGCACTGCGGCCACGTGGAACTGCAGCAGCGGGTCGTCCGGATGCTCGGGGTCCTGCATGAGGCCGGAGGCGATCAGCCGCGAGGCGAACTCGCTCACCGGCCCGCGCGCCTCCACGCCTTCGAGCAGCACGGCGAAGCTGCCATCCCCCACGCGCGCGAGCGCGTCCACGTCCTGAACCAGGGCCTGGATCTTGATCACGGCGCGCAGCAGGCCTTCCTCGGCTGCTTCGGCGCCCCGCGCCGATTCGACGGCTGCGTGATTGGCCACCGAAACCACCATGAGCGCAGCGGCATCGCCGCGCTGCGCATGCCGCGCCAGCACGCGGCGAAGGCGCACGCGGAAGGGGTTGAGCTTGGGCAGGCCGGTGAGCGCGTCGTGGCTCGCGAGCGCCTGCTGGCGCAGCTGCGTGCTGCGCCGCTCCCGCAGCCGGATGCGAAGCGCGATGCGCAGCACGGGGAGCGACCACGCGACCGCGCCGAGCACCGCGGCTTCGGAGGCCCAGGGCCAGTGCACCAGGCCGAGCAGGCTCGCCAGCTCCAGCGGCACGACCAGCAGCAGCGGCAGGACGGCCAGCGCCATCCAGCGGCCCACCGGATCGCCCCGGCGCCAGCTCAGGAGCGCCGCGACCATGGCAGCCGCGGTTGCGGCGAAAAGATAGACGCCCAGCAGCAGCACGCCATGGCGTCGCTCGACCAGGAAGGCAAAGGTGCAGGCCGCCGCCACCCCGGCCCAGGCCAGCGCGCGCAGCATGGCCGAGAGCGTGCGACCGCGCGCAGTCGCCCGCGTGAGCTGGCGCATGACCACCAGGCCAAGCGCTCCGGCCAGCAGGGCGAGGCAGCCGGGGGCGAGATCGGCCCAGGGCGTCCATTCGCCCCAGAGCAGGTCTCCCGCAAGCCCGGTGATGCTCGCCGCAGCCAGCAGGCAGGCCGAACCGTAGGCGGCGAACTGCGCGTGACTGCGGTCGCGCAGCACGCAGGCCTGCCACACCGCTGCTGCCACCACCAGCCCCAGGGCGCCGAAGCCCAGGCCCAGGAGCAGGTAGGCCAGGCGGCTGCGCCGTTCATGCGTGTCGGCAGGCAGCAGGCGCACCGGCGCCGCGAGGCGCATGCCGTGCTCCACGCGCAGCCACAGCAGGCTCGGCCCGTCCGCGGGCAGGGACAGGGTCATGCCGGGATGCCGCCCGGCCTGCGGCCAGGCGGAGCGGGGCACCCGGTCACCTGCGCTGGCCGTGCGCCAGCGGCCCTGCTCGTCCTTCCAGTGGAAGCTCACGCGGTCGAGCGTGGGCGAGGGCAGTTCCACACGCCACAGCGCAGGCGAGGATGGCTCGCGGCGCAGGGACAGGGCCAGCCAGGCGGCCGAGCCTTCGTCGGCACTGTGGGCCCTGGGGAGCTGGCCCGATGCCACCTCGACCACGCCGAGCGCGGCGGGTGCATGGCGCCAGGCCCGCCGGGTGTCGACCTCCACCGGCGCATCCGTCGGGACCAGCGTGACCGGCAGCACAGGCGCGAATTCCGCCGCACGCGCGCCGCCGGCCGCCCAGGCGAACAGCCAGGCCGCGAGCAACCCCCACACGCGCCAAGCGCCCCTGCCGCTCATGCGCGGCGCACCGGTCCGGTCATCGACATGCTTCTCCCTCATCACCCTGCTTGTTCTCGGAGCCCTGCGCACAACTGATGAGTTGTACTTGAGAAACGACCCTGCAACAACCTGCGCTCGCCAGAATGTGTGCGGCAGAGGACGCGAGAAGCGGAAAAAAAGGCTGCTATACTTGCGGGCTCAGCGGCTGTAGCTCAGTTGGATAGAGTACTTGGCTACGAACCAAGGGGTCGTGGGTTCGAATCCTGCCAGCCGCGCCACTCACATGCCCCGGAAACCGAAAGGTCTCCGGGGCATTTTCTTTGCGGTCGAGCCTTGCTTCAAGCCAAAGGCACAGCTACGTCCGGTCACGGCGCTTAGCCCATGTCACCCACAGCCGGCCCCGGCGGTGCGCACACTAGGTCCATACCAACCTCGTCCTCAACTTTTCCAAGGAGAAACGTATGCGAAGCGAATCGACCAAGCGGATTGCCGCCGTGCTGGGCCTGGCCCTGGGTGCCGCCGTGATGAGTGGCTGCGCCAACTGGCGTGACGAAGGCCGCATGGGTGCCGGCCCGATGATGAAGGAAGACCCGACCAAGGCCCCGCCTCGGGGTGCCTATGGACCCGGCACGGTGATGCCCAGCGGCACGCAGGGACCGAGCGGCACGGGTGCCGGCGCGGGCACTGGGACCGGGACGCGCTGACCTGCTCGATGGCGCCTTTCGTTTTCCGGACGTGGGCGCCTTCCTTTCAGCCGTTTCGTTCCGTACGCGTGGATGATTCGGCGGCGCCTTCGCCCTTGAGGTAGCACTGGCGCACGCAGTAGTCCACCAGCGAGTCGATCTCGGTGGACTTGTCGAACACCGCATCGACACCCAGTTGTGCGCAGCGCTTGCGCACGCTCGGATTCACATAGTTGCTGAACACCACCACCTTCTGTCCGCTGCGGCGGGTATCGAGCTTCTGCACGAGGTGCATGCCGCTGCCTTGCTGCAGGAAGAGATCCACGATCAGCAGATCCCAGGCATCGCGGTTCGCCTCCACCCAGGCCAGGGCTTCGTCTTCCGTGCCGCTGGTGCCGATCACGCGCACGCAGGTCAGCTCCTCCAGTGTTCCCACCAGGTTCTCGCGGATCGTCAAGTTGTCCTCGACGACAAAAGCATGAAGCTCGGCGGCTGCCATTCGCTCGGGTGGGGTAAAAGAGGGGGTCGGGGAGGGAAGCAAGTCGTTACCACTCTAGCCGGGGTGTTGCTGAGCCCGTACGGACGCGGTCGCGAATGACTGTAGGACGCTGCCGACCCACCTGTGTGCCCCGCGCGGGCTAACATCGTCGGGCAGGCGTGGAACGCCCACCTTCTTCGTGCCAGAACCTTTCACCTCTTCCCACCGGCTGCAGCCGGGTGACTCCCTGGTTGACCTGCTCGAACAGGCGACCCGCGCCGGCCTGTGGGTCCTGGTGCCGCACACGGGTGAGCTGCGCTGGTCGCAGCGCCTGGCCGAGCTGCTCGAAGCGCCCGAGGGCTACACACCGCCGGCTCACCTCGCCTTCGAGTTCCTCGCGCCGGAATGGCGCGAGCCGGTGGAGTTCCTGGCCCGCCGCTGCGCGCAGTCCGGCGAGCCGTTCGACCTGGAAGCGCAGGTGGTCACCTATGCGCGCCGCCGCGCCTGGGTGCGCCTGCTCGGACACGCCGTGCGTGAGGACGGCGGCGCCGTCCTTCGCGTGGAAGGTGCCGTCCAGGACCTGCTGCCCCGCGCCGCCCCCGGCCGCCGGCTGCTGCGCGACGCCGCCGCGTGGGGCACGGGCGCCGAGCCGGGCGACCCCTTCGCCACCGTGGACCGCGAGGGGCGCTTCACCTACCTGAACGAGGCCGCCCAGCGCCTGCTCGCGCAGGACAGTTCGCGCCTGCTGGGCCGCAGCCTCTGGGGCGTGTTCCAGAAGACGGCACGCCTGCGGGTCGAGGAACGGGTGCGCGCGGCGCTGGACAGCGGCAAGCCGCTGGAGCTGGAAGAACTGGACGCCCGGCAGATGGACTGGCTCGAGCTGCGCGGCCAGCCCTTCTCGGGCGGGCTGGCGGTGAGCCTGCGGGACGTGACCAGCCGGCGCAAGTCCCAGGAGCAGCTGCGCCTCCTGGAGGGCAGCATCGCGCGCCTGAACGACCTGGTCATCATCACCGAGGCCGGTCCCTTCAACGAGCCCGGACCGCGCATCGTCTTCGTGAACGACGCATTCGAGTCGCGCACCGGCTACGGCCGCGACGAGGTCCTGGGCCGCTCGCCGCGCTTCCTGCAGGGGCCGCAGTCGCAGCGCGACCGGCTGGACCTGGTGCGCTCGGCGCTGGAGGAGTGGCGGCCGGTGCGGGTGGACCTGATCAACTACCGCAAGGACGGCGAACCCTTCTGGGTGGACCTGGACATCTCGCCCGTGTGGGACAAGAGCCGCAAGCTCACGCACTGGGTGGCGGTGGGCCGCGACGTGACCGAGCGCAAGGCCAACGAGGAGAAGATCCAGTACCTGGCCTTCTACGACGCGCTCACCCGCCTTCCCAACCGGCAGTTGCTGCTGGACCGGCTGAACGCGCTGCTGGCCCGGCGCGAGCCGCTGGGCGAAGGCGCGCTGATGTTCATCGACCTGGACAACTTCAAGGTGCTCAACGACACCCTGGGGCACCAGAAGGGCGACCTGCTGCTGCAGCAGGTGGCCGACCGGCTGCGCACCTGTGTCGATGAGCAGGACACCGTGGCGCGCCTGGGCGGCGACGAGTTCGTGGTCCTGCTGCCTCCCCGCGGTCGCGCAGCGGGCGCCACGGCTGCGGCGGCCCGCACGGTGGCCGACCGTGTCCTCGAAGCCCTGGGCGAGCCGCACGTGCTGCCGGGCTACCTGCACCACAGCACCTGCAGCATCGGCGTGACGGTCTTCGGGGAAGCGCCCTGGAGCGTGAGCGAGCTGCTCAAGCAGGCGGACCTGGCCATGTACCAGGCCAAGCGGGCCGGCCGCAACACGGTGTGCTTCTTCGATCCGCAGATGCAGGCCGTGGCCAGCGCCAGTGCAGCGCTCGCGGCCGACCTGCGCCAGGCCTGGCGCGAGGGGCAGTTCCTGCTGGAGTACCAGCCCCAGGTCGATGCGCAGGGCCGCATGACCGGCGCCGAGGCGCTGCTGCGCTGGCTGCACCCCCAGCGCGGCCGCGTGCCGCCGGAACAGTTCATTCCCACGGCGGAGGAGACCACCCTCATCCTCGTCATCGGTCGCTGGGTGCTGGACCGCGCCTGCGAGCAGCTCGCCCGCTGGGCGCAGCGACCGGACCGCGCGCACCTGAGCATCTCCGTCAACGTGAGCGCCCGGCAGTTCCGGCACCCCGAGTTCGTTGACGAGGTCATGGAAGCCATCGCCCGCACCGGCGTTCCGCCGCGCAAGCTGAAGCTGGAACTCACCGAGTCGCTGCTGGCCGACGGCTTCGACATCACGGTCAAGAAGATGGGCAGCCTGCAGCGCATGGGCGTGGCCCTGTCGCTGGACGATTTCGGGACCGGCTATTCCTCGCTCGCCTACCTGAAGCGGTTGCCGCTGGACCAGCTCAAGATCGATCGCGAGTTCGTCAAGGACCTGCTCACCGACGAGAACGACGCCGCCATCGCGCGCACCATCATCGGCCTGGCGCAGAGCCTGAACCTGGAAGTGGTGGCCGAAGGGGTGGAGACGCCGGCGCAGCGTGAATTCCTGGCCCGCCACGGCTGCGACGGTTTCCAGGGCTACCTGTATTGCCGCCCCGTGTCCATCGAGCAGCTCGAAGCCTTCATCGACGCGAACGCCGGCCTGCCGGTGGCGACCGCCACCGCCTCATAGCGGCGCGATCTGCAGCGGCGAGGTGGCGACCTTGCGCGGCAGGCGCATGACGATGCGGTCCTTCTCCTGGCGCAGCTGCACCGACTCGATGGCGGCCAGTGCCTGCACGTCGGCCCAGTCGAGCTGGCGGTACGCGGCCTCGAAGGGCATGGCCTCGCTGTCCGCCGCGGGCGTGAACTGCAGGGTGAGTACCACCGCGCCCCCGCTGATGTCGCCGCTGACCTTCACCTCGCCGGGGCCGCCGGCGCGGTCGGTCAGGTGGATGAGCGAGGCCAGCAGCAGGTGGCGCAGCAGCACGCGGGAGACGTCGAACTCGTTGGCCGGCAGTTCGGTCTGCAACTTGAAGCCGCGGAAGTTGAAGTTGCTGCGCACCAGCGCCAGGCTCTCCTCCACGCCTTCGCGCAGGCCGACCACCTCATCCTCGGGCGGCTCGATCCAGCCGACCACCTTCAGGCAGTTGGCCACCGCTTCGCGGGCCAGGCGGTTGATCCGGGCCATGCTGTTCTGCAGCTCGGTCTGCGAGGGCACGCCGCGTTCGAGCTTGGCGCCCAGCACCTCGCTCATCATGGCGACGGCCTGCAGGTTCACGACCATGTCGTGCTTGAGCGCCGGGCCGAGCCGGCGCAGGACGCCGTAGCGCGCGGCCTCCGAAGCGGCGCCCGGGCTCATGACGCGGCCATCTGCCACGCCGGGGGAAGTCGCTTGGGTGAGTTCGGCCATTCGGCAGGGGCTCCGCGAGGTCGAGGTGAAGGGATGACGATTGTGTCGGTCATACGGTCGTGCCTGCTGTCAGGCACGGCCCGGCTCCGCTGTAGGATGGGGCTGTCCCACGAACGCATTCGGGACGCGCGGGGCTATGCTCGTGCGATGAGCAAGGCATTCACGCGCGAGACCGATGCGTCCGCGGACGAGGACGAGGACGTACCGTCCGCACCGCCGATTCCCGCCGGCTCGCGCAACTACATCACCCCCGCAGGCTACGCCCGCCTGCGGGGAGAGCTGCTGCAGCTGATGAACGAGGAGCGGCCGAAGGTGGTGGAGATCGTCCACTGGGCTGCGAGCAACGGCGATCGCTCCGAGAACGGCGACTACCTGTACGGCAAGAAGCGCCTGCGCGAGATCGACCGGCGCATCCGCTTCCTCACCAAGCGCCTGGAGCTGGCCGAGGTGACCGACCCGAGCGTCCACCAGGGCAAGGACCAGGTGTTCTTCGGGGCCTGCGTGCGCTATGCGCAGGCGGACGGACAGGAGCGCGAGATCACCATCCTGGGCATCGACGAGGCCGACAGCAGCCGCGGGCAGGTCAGCTGGATCGCGCCCATCGCGCGGGCCCTGCTGAAGTCGCGCGAAGGGGATGTGGTGCGGCTGCAGACGCCGGCGGGCGTGCAGGAGATCGAGGTGCTCGCCGTCACCTACCCGGCGCCGCTGGCCTGAGCGGCCCTTATTGGCCCGGGCGCGGGCGCTTCACGTGCAGCACGGCCGGCGTGCGCCTGAGCGTGCGCATCGCGGCCTCCAGGTGCGCGCGGTCGCGCACGGCGACCACGAAGCGAAGGTCGCAGGCGTCCTGGGCGCGTTCGTCGTCCATGTCCACATGGGTGATGTCGGCCTCGGCACTCGCCAGGGCCGAGGCCACCCGCGCCAGCACGCTCTTGCCGTTGACCACGGTCACCAGCAGGTGCGCCTCGAAGGGGCGCACGGGGTCGTCGGACCATTCCACGCCGATGAAGCGTTCGGCGTCCTTGTTCTGCAGGCGCCGGGCCACGCCGCAGTCCTCGGCATGGACCACCAGGCCTTCGCCGCGGCCCAGGTAGCCCACGATGCGGTCGCCCGGGACTGGGCGGCAGCAGGTGGCGTACTGCACCGAGGCGTTCTCGCTGCCATCGAGCTGCACCGCGCCTTGCGACACGTTCTCGTGCGCGGTGTAGCGCTCGCGCGTGATCAAAAGCGCATCGCGCTTGGCGCCCAGCTCCGCCATCAGCGTGACCAGGCGCTTGGCCACCATGCTGGCGATGCGCTTGCCCAGCCCCAGGTCGGTGAGCAGCTCATCGCGGCTGCGATTGCCGGTAAAGCGCAGGAGCTTGTCCCACAGCGCCTGGTTCTCCTCGTCCTCCGCGGGCAGTCGCTCGAAGCCTTCGGCTCGCAGCGCCTGCGTGAGGAGCTTCTCCCCCAGGTCGCGCGACTCCGCATGCGCCATGGTCTTGAGGTGGTGGCGGATCTTGGAACGCGCGCGGCCCGTGCGCACGAAGCCCAGCCAGGCCGGATTGGGCGCGGACACGGCGGCCGTCACGACCTCGACCACATCGCCGTTCTTCAGCTCGGTGCGCAGCGGCACCTGCTCACCATTGATCTTGGCCGCCACGGTCCGGTCGCCGATGTTGCTGTGGATCGCATAGGCAAAGTCCACCACCGTCGCGCCGCGCGGCAGGGCCATGATCTGGCTGCGCGGCGTGAAGACGTACACCGCGTCCGGGAAGAGATCGATCTTCACGTGATCCCAGAACTCGGCCGCGTCGCGCGTCTCGTGCTGGATGTCCAGCAGGGACTGCAGCCACTTGGTCCCGAGGCGGTCGGCCGAATCGGGGTCGGCCGGCTCGGCCTTGTACAGCCAGTGCGCCGCCACGCCGGACTCGGCCACCACGTGCATGGCCTCGGTGCGCATCTGGAATTCCACGTTCACGCCCGAGGGGCCGACCAGCGTCGTGTGCAGGGACTGGTAGCCGTTGAGCTTCGGGATGGCGATGTGGTCCTTGAACCGTCCCGGCACGGGCTTGTACAGCTGGTGCAGGACGCCCAGCGCGGTGTAGCAATCGATGACCCGGGGCACGATCACGCGAAAGCCGTAGATGTCCGTGACCTGCGCGAAGCTCAGGTGCTTCTCGTCCATCTTGCGATAGACGGAGTACAGCGTCTTCTCCCGCCCCTCGATCCCGATGGGGATGCCCACCGCCTCGAAGGCCTGCTCCACGTCGCGCTGCACCTTCTGGATCAGGTCGCGCCGGCGGCTGCGCGCCTTGGCCACGGCCTTGCTCAGCACGCCGTAGCGCCAGGGCAGCAGGTGGCGGAAGGCCAGTTCCTGCAGCTCGCGGTAGGTCTGGTTCAGGCCCAGGCGGTGCGCGATGGGCGCGTAGATCTCCAGGGTCTCGGACGAGATGCGGGCCCACTTGCTGCGCGGCATGTCGTCCAGCGTGCGCATGTTGTGCGAGCGGTCGGCCAGCTTGATGAGGATGACCCGCACGTCGCGTGCCATCGCCAGCAGCATCTTGCGGAAGGACTCGGCCTGGTTCTCCTCGCGCGTGTCGAACTGGAGCTTGTCCAGCTTGGTGAGCCCGTCCACCAGTTCGGCGACCGGCGCTCCGAAGCGCTCGATCAGCTCGGGCTTGGTGACGCCGCAGTCCTCGATGGCATCGTGCAGCAGGGCGGCCATGATCGCCTGGGCGTCGAGCTTCCACTCGGCGCACTGGGCGGCCACGGCGATGGGATGCGTGATGTAGGGCTCGCCGTTGGCGCGGATCTGCCCCAGGTGCGCCTCGTCGGCGAAGCGGTAGGCTTGGCGGATCTGTTCGACCTCCGCGGCGGCAAGGTAGTCGAGCTTGGCTGTGAGCGCGGCAAAACTGGCCGCCGTGGCGTTCACCGCGGCAGGGTTTGGCGCGGCAGCTTCCTTGCGGGGTTTGCGCCGGCCGGAGGAGGAGGGGTCGAGCACCGCACTCATGGCCTCAAATGTATCGCGCACCCCCGGATGTCCCGGCCGATGAAAACAAAAAGGCACCGCGCAGCGGTGCCTTTGCGAAACAGGCGGAAGAAAACCGGCCGATCAATCAGCCCGGAACCTTTTTGAGCATCTCCAGCCCCACTTTTCCGTCGGCGATCTCGCGCAGCGCGGTGACGCCCGGCTTGTTCTTGCTCTCGACCTTGGGCGCGTGGCCCTGGCTCAGCATGCGGGCGCGGTAGGTGGCGGCGAGTACCAGCTGGAAGCGGTTCGGGATTTTTTCGAGGCAGTCTTCGACGGTGATGCGGGCCATGCAAGCAACTCCAGGGATTCAGATGATGTTGAGGGCCTTGAAGGTATCGGCCCGGCTGCGGCGCTGAGCCGTGAATTTCAGGCGTTGGGCGTGGACGATCGCTTTCAGGTCGAAAAGCGCACGCTCGAAAAGCTCGTTGATTATAACGAAGTCGAATTCCCGGGCCTGGGCCATCTCCTCGGCGGCGTTCTTCAGGCGCATCTCGATCACCTCGGGCGAATCCTCGCCGCGGCGTTCCAGGCGCGAGCGCAGTTCCTCCCAGCTGGGGGGCAGGATGAAGACCAGCACGGCGTTGGTGAAGATGCGCTTGATCTGCAGCGCGCCCTGGTAGTCGATCTCCAGCACCACGTCGGTGCCGCTGGCGATGCGCTCCTCCACGGCCTTCTTCGAGGTGCCGTAGCGATTGCCGTGCACGTGCGCCCATTCGACGAAGGCGCCGCCCAGCACCATGGAGTCGAACTCCTGCTGCGACACGAAGAAGTACTCGCGCCCATGCTTTTCCTGGCCGCGCGGCGCGCGCGTGGTGTGCGACACCGAAGGCTGCACCTGGGAGTCGAGCTCCATCAACGCCTTGACCAGACTCGACTTGCCGGCCCCGCTGGGTGCCGCGACGACGAAAAGGTTGCCGGGGTAATCCATGAGGGTTCCTATTCGATGTTCTGGACCTGCTCGCGCATCTGCTCGACCAGCACCTTCATGTCCACGGAAATGCGCGTGAGCTCCAGCGCCGCGGACTTGGAGCCCAGGGTATTGGCCTCGCGGTGCAGCTCCTGGATGAGGAAGTCCAGGCGCTTGCCGACCTCGCCGCCCTTGTCCAGGAGACGTTCGATCTCGTCCAGGTGGGCGGCCAGGCGCGTGAGTTCCTCGGCGACGTCGATCCGGATGGCGAAGGCCGTTGCTTCCGTGAGCGCCCGGTCCTGGGCGGCCTCCGGGGCCACGGCGCCGCCGGCCTGCTGCCCGGCGTTCATGGCCTCGCGCCAGCGTTCGAGGAAGCGATTGCGTTGTTGCTCCACCAGTTGCGGCACCAGCGGACGGGCCTGGGCGGCCAGGTCGCGCAGCTGTTTGAGGTGTCCGCGCAACATCTCCACCAGCCGCGCACCTTCGCGCTCGCGGGCACCGAGCAGGTCCTTGAGCGCCTGCCGTGCAAGCTGCATCAGCTCCTGGCTCCAGTCGCCGCTGCCGGCCTCGGCGCTCGCCATGCGCAGCACGTCGGCCACGCCCAGGGGGCGGGCCTGCGGCAGCCAGCCGATGACCATGTCCTGCAGGGCCGCCAGGCGCTGCAGCTGCCGCAGTCCCGGCTCCGGCAGGCCCTCGTTACCGGCGGCTTCGACGCCCGCGCGAACTTCGACCTTTCCGCGCTTCAGGCGCGACTGCAGCAGCTCGCGCAGGGCCGGTTCGTGCTGGCGCAGGTCCTCCGACAGGCGGAAGGACAGGTCGAGGAAGCGGCTGTTGACGGACCGGATCTCGACGCCAAGGCGCGCCTGGGAGGCCGGGCTGCGCGACTCTGCGGCCGGCTCGCGCGCCCCGCTCAGCTGGGCGCTTGCGTAACCGGTCATGCTGTAAACTGGCATCGAGACTCTTCGGGTCGAGGGGCGGGCTGGGACGTGTGTTCGACGGGCCCCATCGTCGGCCTCGCCAAGCCCCAAATTATGTCAAAGGTCAAACCCGCGCCCTTGCCGCCGGACACCGTCATCGGCGGCTACCGAATCGTGCGCAAGCTGTCGGCGGGTGGCTTCGGCATGGTTTACCTTGCCGTGGACAGCGAGGGCCAGCAGGTGGCCGTCAAGGAATACCTTCCCTCCTCGCTCGCCTCGCGCGGCGCCGGGGAGCTGCTGCCGCAGGTGGTGCCGGAGAAGCTGTCCCTGTATCGCCTGGGCCTCAAGAGCTTCTTCGAGGAAGGGCGCGCGCTCGCGCAGATCTCGCACGCCTCGGTCGTGAGCGTCCTAAACTTCTTCCGCGAGAACGAGACCGTCTACATGGTCATGAACTACCTGGAGGGCGGGACCCTGCAGGACTTCATCATCACGGCGCGCGACCAGAAGAAGCAGAAGGTGTTCCGCGAGTCCACCATTCGTTCGCTCTTCGACGAGATCCTGCGCGGCCTGCGCATCGTGCACCAGCACAAGATGCTGCACCTGGACATCAAGCCGGCCAACATCTTCATCACCGACGACAACCGCGCCGTGATGATCGACTTCGGCGCCGCGCGCGAGGTGCTCTCCAAGGAAGGCAACTTCATCCGGCCTATGTACACGCCCGGCTTCGCCGCGCCCGAGATGTACCGCCGCGACTCGTCCATGGGCCCCTGGACCGACATCTACGCCATCGGCGCCTGCATCTACGCCTGCATGCAGGGCTACCCGCCCAACGACGCGCCGCAGCGCCTGGAGAAGGACCGCCTGGCATTGGCCCTGTCGCGGCTGCGGGGCGTGTACTCGGATAACCTCATCGAGGTGGTGGAGTGGTGCATGTCGCTCGACGCGCTCTCGCGGCCGCAGTCGGTCTTCGCCCTCCAGAAGGAACTCAGCCGGGAAGGCGAGCGGCGCTACACCAAGCTCACCATGGGCGAGAAGATGCGCCTGCAGTTCGACAACATCGTCTCGGACACGCGCCGGACCGTACGCATGGCCACCGGTTTCGGCGCCAAGCAGCAGCAGAAATGAGCAGGGACCGGCTATGAAGTTTTCCGTCTTCCAGGTGAGCCGCCGGGGCGGCCGCGAGAAAAACGAAGACCGCATGGGCTACTGCTACACGCGGGAGTCCGGGCTCTTCGTGCTGGCCGACGGCATGGGCGGGCATCCCGAAGGCGAGGTGGCGGCCCAGCTGGCGCTGCAGACCGTCTCGGCCCTGTTCCAGCGCGAGGCGCGCCCGGTCGTGCGCCACAGCGGCGAGTTCCTGGCGGCGGCCCTCATGGCGGCGCACCAGCAGATCATCCGCTATGCGAGCGAGCGCGCCATGCTCGACACGCCCCGCACCACCCTCGTGGCCGCCGTGCTGCAGCAGTCCTCGGCCACCTGGGTGCACTGCGGCGACTCGCGCCTGTACCTGGTGCGCGACGGCCAGCTGCTCACGCGAACGCGCGACCACTCCTACCTGGAGCAGCACGCGGCCGGTGTCATCCGGCTGGAGCAGGTCAACCGCAACATCCTCTTCACCTGCCTGGGCTCGCCCAGCAAGCCCGTCTACGACGTGACCGGGCCGGTGTCCCTGCAGCAGGGGGACAAGCTGCTCCTGTGCTCGGACGGCCTGTGGGGCAGCCTCTCCGACGCGGACATCGTGCGCCAGCTCGCGGCCAAGCCCGTCGCCGATGCCGTGCCCGACCTGGTCGAGGCGGCGCTGCGCAGCGGGGGCGCCCATTCGGACAACGTGACCGTCGTCGCGCTCGAGTGGGAGACCCCGGACGCTTTCGAGTCCACGCACGGCGTTTCCACCGACAGCATCAGCGACGGCGTGTTCGCCTCCACCATCCAGTCCGGCGTGCTCGACACTCCGGTGGACGACCTGGACGACGCCGCCATCGAGCGCTCCATCGCCGAGATCAACGAAGCCATCCGCCGTTCGGCCGCCCGCAAGACCTGAAGAAGGCGCGAATGAATCGACTGCGCGATCCGATCTGACGCCTGCGCTTCTCGCCGTACCCGTGTACGGCTGCGATGCTCCGCGTCACTTCGGGCCGCTCGCTACGATTCCTTCACACCTTCTTCGACGTCAGTCGCGTTCCACTCTTCCCGATTGCCATCCATGCGCCCCCACGACCGTTCTCCCGACCAGCTCCGTCCCGTGCGCATCACGCGCGGCTTCACCATCCATGCGGAAGGCTCGGTGCTGATCGAGTTCGGTGACACCCGCGTGCTGTGCACCGCCTCGGTGGAGGAGAAAGTCCCGCCGCACAAGCGGGGCAGCGGCGAGGGCTGGGTCACGGCCGAATACGGCATGCTTCCGCGCGCCACGCACACCCGGGGTGACCGCGAGGCGGCGCGTGGCAAGCAGAGCGGGCGCACGCAGGAGATCCAGCGCCTCATCGGCCGGTCGCTTCGGGCCGTGTTCGACCTCAAGCGGCTCGGCGAGCGCACCCTCACCATCGACTGCGATGTGCTGCAGGCCGACGGCGGCACCCGCACGGCCGCCATCACCGGCGCCTTCGTCGCCGCGCAGGACGCGGTCTCCCTGCTCGTGGCCCGCGGCAAGCTCGCGGCTTCCCCGATCACCGGGCCGGTCGCCGCGGTGTCCGTCGGCATCGTCGAGGGCCAGCCGCTGCTGGACCTGGAATACGTCGAGGACGTGGCCTGCGACACCGACATGAACGTCGTCATGACGGGCGCCGGCCACTACGTGGAAGTGCAGGGCACGGCCGAGGGCGTGGCCTTCACGCGCGCCGAGATGGACGAGCTCCTGCGCCTGGCCGAGAAAGGCATCGCCGAGCTCGTCGGCCTGCAGCAGCGGGCCCTGGCGCAGCCGCTCGAGCGCCGCGCGGCGTGAACGTTTCCGACATGCCCCCGCAGCTCGTCCTGGCCTCCAACAACCGCGGCAAGCTGGCCGAGCTGCAGGCCATGCTCGCGCCCCTGGGCGTGCGCCTGGTCTGCCAGGCCGAGCTGGGCATCGGCGAGGCCGAGGAGCCGCACCGCACCTTCGTCGAAAACGCGCTGGCCAAGGCACGCCATGCCGCGCGCGAGAGCGGCCTGCCGGCGCTGGCCGACGACGCGGGCCTGTGCGTGGACGCCTTCGGCGGCCTGCCGGGCGTGGACACCGCCTTCTATGCCACGCAGTTCGGGCTTCCCAAGGGCGACGATCACAACGTGCAGGCGCTCCTTGAGCAGATGCGCGGCGTCGGGAATCGCCGCGCCGCCCTGGTCAGCACGCTGGTCGCGATGCGCAGCCCCGAGGACCCGGAGCCCTTGATCGCGGTGGGCCGCGCGGTCGGCGAGATCACGCGCGAGCCGATGGGCGAGCACGGCTTCGGCTTCGACCCGGTCATGTTCATCCCCGCCTTCGGCAAGACCTTCGCGCAGCTGCCCCCGGAAGTGAAGAACGCGCACAGCCACCGCGGCCAGGCGGCGCGCCAGATGGTGCAGCTGATGAAGGAACGCTGGGGCGCGGCATGAGCGATCTCGCGCACCACCTGCGTCCGGGCACGCTGCAGCTGGGCGCGCTGCCGCCCCTGTCGCTCTACGTGCACCTGCCCTGGTGCATCCGCAAGTGCCCCTACTGCGACTTCAACTCGCACGAAGTCAGATCGGGCGAGCTGCCCGAGCAGCGCTACCTCGATGCCCTGGTGGCCGACCTGGAGCATTCGCTGCCGCTGGTCTGGGGCCGTGGCGTGCACAGCATCTTCATCGGCGGCGGAACGCCCAGCCTCTTCTCGCCGCAGGGCATCGACCGCCTGCTGGGCGACATCCGCGCGCGCCTGAAGCTCGAAGCCGATTGCGAGATCACCCTGGAGGCCAACCCCGGCACCTTCGAGAAGGAGCGCTTCCGCGCCTTCCGCGACGCCGGGGTGACGCGCCTGTCCGTCGGCGTGCAGAGCTTCGACGACGCGCAGCTCAAGGCCATCGGCCGCGTGCACGACCGCGCCCAGGCCCTGGCCGCCTGCGAGGAGGCGCAGCTCGCCTTCGACACCTTCAACATCGACCTGATGTACGCCCTTCCGGGCCAGACGCTGGCGCAGCTGGAGGAAGACCTCACCCAGGCCCTGGCCCTGCTGCCGCCGCACCTGTCCATCTACCACCTCACGCTGGAGCCCAACACGGCCTTCGCCAAGTACCCGCCGGTGCTGCCGCCGGAGGACACGGCCTACGCCATGCTGGACCGCATCACCGAGGTCACTGAGGCGGCGGGCCTGGCGCGCTACGAGGTCTCCGCCTATGCCAGGCCGGGCCATCGCTGCTGGCACAACCTCAACTACTGGCGCTTCGGCGACTACCTGGGCATCGGCGCCGGCGCGCACGGCAAGCTCAGCTTCCCCCACCGCGTGCTGCGGCAGGTGCGCTATCGCGAGCCGCGCCTGTACATGGACAAGGCCCTGGCGGGCACGCCGGTCACGCAGGAGCACGAAGTCACGCGGGCCGACCTGCCCTTCGAATTCATGCTCGGCGCCCTGCGCCTGAAGGAGGGCTTCGCGCTGCGCGAGTTCGCCGAGCGCACGGGCCTGCCCCTGTCGGCCATCGAACCGGCGCTCGCCGAAGCCGAGCGCAAGGGTTTGGTCACGCGCACGCTGGACCACGTGCAGCCGACGGTCAGGGGCTTCGACTTCTTGAGCGACCTGCAGGGGTTGTTTCTTCCCTAGGGCCGATGTGCTCGAAGCCACTCCCTCCCCCTCTGGGGGAGGGTGGCTGCGCGCGGTATTCGGCCGCGTGATTCGGCCCGCTTAGAATCCCCTTCGTTGGTGCTCGCGTTCCCGGCCTTGCCGGCTCGCAGTTCAACGGGAAGCAGGAGGGTCCCGTCCACCCGGACCGCCTAACCTGCGCTGCCCCCGCAACGGTAAGCAGACGAGCCCCGCTCGGTCTTCGGCTCCCAGCCACTGGACGCGACCGCGTCCGGGAAGGCGCCCGAAGGCAGGTCTGCCAGCCCGGATACCGGCCAACGACGTGGCCCGGCGAGAAGCCGGTGCCGTGACGCCCATGCGCTGCCGGGGAAGGTGGCGCCGGCACCTGTCCCTACCTTCACGTCATGACGTTTTCCTCGCGCACCCGCTGGCTCGGCGCCTCGCTGCCCCTGCTCGCCTCCACGCTGGCCCTGGCCCAGGCCCCGTCCCTCACGGCATCGACGACGCCCACCCTGGCACCGGTGGTGGTCACCGCGACCCGCACCGAGCAGCCGCTCACCGACGTGGTGGCCGACGTCACGCTCATCGATCGCGAGCAGATCGAGCGCAGCGGCGCCACCGGCCTGGCCGACCTGCTCGGGCGCGTGCCGGGCATCGGCTTCGCACGCAACGGCGGCGTCGCCGGCACCACCAGCCTCTACCTGCGCGGCGCCGAGACCCGCTTCACGCCGCTCTTCGTCGATGGCGTGCGGGTCGATTCGCAGGCCACCGGCGGCGCGAGCTGGAACGCCATCCCGCTGTCGCAGATCGAGCGCATCGAGGTCGTCCGCGGCCCGGCCGCGGCGGTGTACGGCAGTGATGCCATCGCGGGCGTCATCCAGGTGTTCACGCGGCGCGGGCAGGGCGAGCCCTTCACGCCCTCGGTGACCGTCGGGGCCGGCAGCGACCGCCTGCGCAAGGCCGATGCGAGCCTGCGCGGCAGCCAGGGCGCCTTCGACTACTCGCTGGGCATCAGCCGCGAGACCAGCGCCGGCTTCAACGCCCAGCCCGCGGCCAACCCCGACCGCGACGGCTACGACAGCACGGCCGGCTCGGCCAGCCTGGGCTGGCGCCTGCTGCCCGGCCACCGCGTCGAGGCCACCGCGCTGGCCAACGCGCTGGACGCCCGGTACGACGGCTTCGCGTCTTCCTTCGACGACTGGAGCCGGCAGGACCTGCGCACCCTCGGCCTGGCCTGGAACGCACAATGGACGGACCGCTACAGCACGCGGCTGGCCGCGACCCGCGGCACCGAGCGCTATGAGACCGACCCCTCGCCCTACCTCACCGAAACGCGCGTGAACAGTGTCCTGCTCCACAACGAGTGGCGCCAGGGGGCGCATCGCTTCTCGCTGGACCTGGAGCGGCGCGAGGACCGGCTGGAGAACGCCACCACCGCGCCCACCGACACGCAGCGCACGCAGGACGGCCTCGCCCTGGGCTGGGGATGGCGGGCGGGGGACCACGCGCTGCAGCTCAACGCGCGCCACGACTACGACAGCGAGTTCGGCGGCCAGAGCACCGGCAGCATCGCCTGGGCCTGGCAGTTCCTGCCGCGATGGGGCCTCACCGCCTCGGCCGGCACGGCCTACCGCGCGCCCACGCTGTACCAGCGCTTCAGCCTCTACGGCATCCCCACCCTGCGGCCCGAGGTGGCCAACAACCGCGAGCTGGGGCTGAAGTACCGGGCCGATGGCGCGAGCTTCAGCGTGGTGGGTTACCGCAACCGCGTCGCGGACCTCATCACCTTCCAGCCCGGCCCCGGCGCCTGTGCGGCGGGCTCCGGACCGTTCGCGGGCTGCTATGCGAATACGGGACGCGCGCGCCTGGCCGGCCTGACCTTCGCGGGCGAGTGGCGCGCTGCCTGGGCGAGCCTGCGCGGTTCGCTGGACCTGCAGGAGCCCACCGATGCGAGCACCGGCCAGCTCCTGCCGCGCCGCCCGCGCCGCATGGCCACCCTGGCCGCCGACACGCGCGCGGCCGGCTGGACGCTGGGCACCGAGCTGCAGCTGGTGGACGAGCGCTTCAACGACGCCGCCAACACGCAGCGCCTGGGCGGCTACGGCCTGGTCAATCTCTGGGCCACGCGCGCCATCGCGCCGCAGTGGAAGCTGCTCGCGCGCATCGACAACCTCGCGGACAAGGACTACCAGACCGCGCGCGGCTATGCCACGGCAGGCCGGGGTGTCTTCGTCTCGCTGCAGTGGGAGCCTCGCTGAGCGATGGCCTGCAGCGCGTCCGCCGCCGCCCTCCCAGGGCGCCCGTGCCGGGCGGCCGGGCGCGCGCTGCTGCTCCTGCTCTTCGCCTGCCTCGCGCCCCTGGCGTGGGCCGCGCCGGTGCAGGTCAGCGACGACCGCGGCCGCGTGCTGCGCTGGGACGAGCCGCCGCGGCGCATCGTGAGCCTGCTGCCGTCCCTCACGGAATCGCTGTGCGCGCTGGGTGAGTGCGCGCGGCTGGTGGGCGTGGACCGCTATTCCAACTGGCCGGCCGCGGTGCAGGCCCTGCCGCGCCTGGGAGGCGGCATCGACCCGCAGGTCGAAGCCGTGCTGGCCCTGCGGCCCGACGCCGTGCTGCTGGCGCAGTCCTCGCAGGCCGTGCAGCGGCTCGAAGCCCTGGGCCTGAAGGTGGTGGTGCTGGAGCCGCGCACCCACGCCGACGCGCGGCGCGTGCTCGCCACGCTGGCGCAGCTGGCCGGCCGGCCGGTGCAGGATGCCGAGCGCCTCTGGCAGGCCATCGAGTCCGAGGTGGACGCGGCGGCACGCTCGCTGCCGCCCGGGGCGCGGCGTGCGCGCGTGTACTTCGAGGCCAGTCGCGGTCCGTATGGGGCTGGACCGCCTTCGTTCATCGGCGAGACCCTCGCCCGCCTGGGCGTGCGCAACGTGCTGCCGGCCGCGCTCGGGCCTTTCCCGCGCCTGAACCCCGAGTACGTGGTGCGGGCCGATCCGGACGTGATCATGATCGGCCGCCGCAATGCCGAGGGCCTGGCCCAGCGCCCGGGCTGGGCGGGCATGCGCGCGCTGCGCGAGCAGCGCCTGTGCGTCTTCGACGACGACCAGGCCGACCTGCTGGTGCGCCCCGGGCCGCGCCTGGGCGAAGCCGCGGCCACCATGGCGCGCTGCCTCAGGGACAAGGCGCCGTGAGCCCCGGCGCACGCCCCGGGCCGGCGATCGGCCTGGCCCTCGCGCTGGTCGTGGCGGCAGCGGTCATCGCGGCCCTGAGCCTGGGGGTCGGCAGCACCGGCGTGGAATCCGCGTGGCACATGCTGGACGACCCGGTGGCCGCGCGCATCGTCTGGGACATCCGCGCGCCGCGCACGCTCGGCGCCTTCGCCGCGGGGGGCCTGCTGGGCCTGGCGGGCGCGGTGGCCCAGGGGCTGTTCCGCAACCCGCTGGCGGACCCCTTTCTCCTCGGCAGCGCCTCGGGCGCCTCGCTGGGCGTCGCGCTGGCGCTGGCCGCACTCGGCCTGTCGCCCCTGGCCACCCAATGGGCGGTGCGCCTGGGGCTCACGGGCGCGGCCTTCCTCGGCGCCGTGGCGGCCGTGATGTTCACGCTGGCCCTGGCGCGCGGCGTGCAGCAGACCCTGCGCCTCCTGCTGGCCGGCGTGGTGGTGGGCGTGGTGCTGGGATCGCTCACCTCGCTGGTCACCCTGGCCGTGCCGCAGACGCTGCAGGCCATGCAGGGCTTCATGCTGGGCTCCACCGCCTTCGTGGGCTGGGCGGCCTGCGCGCTCATGCTGGCCGTGGGCCTGGGCTGCCTGCTGCTGGCGCTGGGCCTGTCGCGCGTGCTCGACGGCCTGGCCCTGGGCGAGGCCACGGCCCTCAGCCTGGGCCTGCCGCTCACGCCGCTGCGCGCGGCGCTGGTGGCGGTGCTGGCGCTGGCCACGGGCACGGCAGTGGCGCAGACTGGCCTCATCGCCTTCGTCGGTCTGGCCGCGCCGCACCTGGTGCGCGGGCTGGTCAAGACCCGGCATGCGCCGCTGCTGGTCCTGGCCAGCCTCATGGGCGGCGTGCTGCTGATGTTGGCCGACCTGCTCGCCCGCGGCCTGCTCGCGCCGCAGGAGCTGCCGGTGGGCGTGCTCACGGCCCTCCTCGGGGGCGCCTACCTGCTGTGGCTCATGCGGGGGCGCATGGAATGAGCGAGGGCCGTTCAGTGGGCACGGCGGCCTTGCAGGTCAGCGGCCTGCGGGTGTCCCTGGGCGCGCGCGAGGTGCTGCACGGCGTCGACCTCGCCTTCGCCGCCGGACGCTGGACCGGCGTCGTCGGCCCGAACGGCGCGGGCAAGTCCACCTTGCTCAAGGCCTGTGCCGGTCTGCTGGCCTGCGAGGGCGAGGTCCGCCTGCTGGGCCGGCCGCTGCGCGAGCTCGCGGGACGCGAGCGTGCGCGCACCCTGGCCTGGCTGGCGCAGGGCGGGGCGGGGCAGGGCGGCGCCGACGACCTCACGGCCTACGACGTGGTCCTGCTCGGCCGCCTCCCCCACCAGGACTGGCTCGCCGCCCCGAGCGCGCGCGACCACCAGGCCGCGGAAGAAGCGCTGCGCCAGACGCAGGCCTGGGACTGGCGCGGCCGCACGCTCGGCTCGCTCTCGGGCGGCGAACGCCAGCGCGTGCTGCTGGCCCGGCTGCTCGCGGTGCAGGCGCCGGTCATGCTCATGGACGAGCCGCTCGCCAACCTCGACGCGCCGCACCAGTCCGACTGGCTGGCCCTGGTGCGGGGGCTGGTCGCACAGGGCCGCACGGTGGTGAGCGTGCTGCACGAGCTCACGTTCGCGCTGCAGGCGGATGACCTCGTCCTGATCGACGCCGGCCGCGTGCGCCATGCCGGGCTCGCGCAGGAGGCGGCCGCGCACCGCGCCCTGGAGGACGTCTTCCAGCAGCGCATCAGCATCCGGCGCGTCGAGGCGCAGTGGGTGGCGCTGCCGCGATGACGCAAGATGGCGGCATGTCCGAAGCTTGTGTGAGCCCGTCGTGAGCGCCCGCTGCCTGATGGTCCTGGGCACCAGCAGCGGCGCCGGCAAGAGCTGGCTGGCCACCGCCCTGTGCCGCCACTACGCACGCCGCGGCCTGCGCGTCGCGCCCTTCAAGGCGCAGAACATGAGCAACAACGCGCGCGTGGTCGAGGGCTTGGGCGGCCGCTGGGGCGAGATCGGCAGCGCGCAGTACTTCCAGGCCCTGGCCGCGCGCGCCGTGCCTTCGGTGCAGATGAATCCCGTGCTGCTCAAGCCCGAGGCCGACACCCGCAGCCAGCTCGTGTTGCTGGGGCAGGTGGACCCGCGGCTGTCGGCGCTGCCCTGGCGCGAGCGCGGCGCGCAGTGCTGGCCGGCGGTGGCCGAAGCGCTGGACACGCTGCGCGCCACCCATGACCTGGTGGTCATCGAGGGCGCCGGCTCGCCGGCCGAGATCAACCTGCAGGCCAGCGACATCGTCAACCTGCGCGTCGCCCAGCACGCGCAGGCGCGCTGCCTGCTGGTCACCGACATCGACCGCGGCGGCGCCTTCGCGCACCTGTACGGCACCTGGGCCCTGCTGCCACCCGAGGCGCGCGCCCTCCTGCACGGCTTCGTGCTCAATCGCTTCCGCGGCGACGCGGCCTTGCTCGCGCCGGCGCCGGAGCAGCTGCGCGCGCTCACCGGCGTGCCCACGGTCGCCACGCTGCCGATGTGGTGGGGCCACGGCCTGCCCGAGGAGGACGGCGTCTTCGACGATCGCACGACGCGCAGCGCCGGCGCACTGCACACCACCGTTGCGGTCATCGCCTACCCCCGCATCAGCAACCTCGACGAGTTCCAGCCGCTGAAGAACGTGCCCGGACTTCGCCTGGTGTGGGCGCGCACGCCCGCCGACTGCGCCGGCGCCGACTGGCTGGTGCTCCCCGGCTCCAAGCACACCAGCGCGGACCTGCAGTGGCTGCGCACGCAGGGCCTGGATCGCGCCATCACCGCGCACGCGGCGCGCGGCGGCCGCGTGCTGGGCATCTGCGGTGGCCTGCAGATGCTGGGCGAAGCGCTGGTCGATCCCGACGGCATCGACGGCAACGGCCCGGGCCTGGGTCTCCTGCCGCTGGTGTGCCGCTTCGAGCCGGCCAAGACCGTGCGGCCGGCGCGCGCCCGCTTCGCAGCGGTGCAAGGTCCCTGGTCGGCCCTCGCCGGGCTCGACGTAGGCGGCTACGAGATCCACCACGGCCAGACCGTGCCGCACCCGGCCATGCTGCGCGCGGGCCGCGAGGCGCGCGAGGTGCTGCCCGGCCTGGGCTGGCAGGACGAATCGGGCCAGGTGCTGGGGGTGTACCTGCACGGCCTCTTCGAGGACGCCGGCGTGCTGCGCGCGCTTTTCGGCGCCCGGGTGCCCACGCTGGACAGCGTCTTCGAGGGCCTGGCCGATTTCATCGAGGCGCACTTCGAGCCGGGCGTGCTCGATGCGCTGGTGCAAGCCTGAGAAGTCCGCATGAACACCGCTGTGTCGCCACCCGCACTGATCGTCTTCTGCGGCCTGCCGGGTGTCGGCAAGACCAGCATCGCGCGCCGGGTCGCATCCGCCGCGGGCGCGGCCTACCTGCGCATCGACAGCATCGAGCAGGCCCTGGCCCGCTGCACGGGGCAGGCCGTGACCGGGCCCGAGGGCTACGCCATCGCCCAGGCCCTGGCGGCGGAGAACCTGCGGCTCGGGCGCAGGGTCGTGGCCGATGCGGTCAATGCGGGTGCCGCCGCCCGCGCGGGCTGGGTGCGCGTGGCGCAGGACCTGGGCGCACCGTGCCGCTTCGTCCACCTCCACTGCTCGCGCGAGGAGGAACACCGCCGCCGGGTGCGTGAGCGGACCACGGACCTGGCAGGGCACGTCCCGCCGAGCTGGAGCCAGATCGCCGCCCTGGCCATGGACCCGCCGGAGCCGGACGCACTCGTGCTGGACACGGCCGAGGGGTCGGCCGAGGCCCTGGCCGCGGCGGTCCTGGCGCGGCTCGGCCTTTCAGGCGTCTCCATGGGCGCTGGAGCATCCGAGTCGCCCAGGTGACATGCGGCCCTGCCCCTGAGGCACGGCGGACGACAGGCAACGCAGAATCGGCGATTCGAATGCATCCACGCCGTCTCGCATCCGCATCGCCGCCCGGCCTCCAGGGAGGACGCGCGGCTTGAGCCGGGCCGCGCTCTGGCAGCGTGTGCGCGCGGCTGGCGCCAGCCGTGCGGCCCTGGTGCTGGCCGCCTGCCTGCTGCTCACCGCGCTGGCGACCCTGCTGGCGGTGCAGGTGGTACGCGAACGCGCGGACGCGGTGGCGCAGGCCGCGGTGGACCAGGAAATCGCAGGGCTGGACCGCCGCGTCGCCGCCTACCTGGCGCTGCTGCGGGCCACCCGCGCCTTTGTGGAGGCGCAGGGCGAGGCCCTAAACGCCGATGAGTTCAAGCGTTTCGTCGCCGGCCTGCGCATCCCGAGCGACTACCCCGGCATCCAGGGCATCGGCTGGAGCCCGCGCCTGGCGCCCGGCACCGAGCGCTACACCATTCTCTTCCTGGAACCACTGGACGAGCGCAACCGCGCCGCGCTGGGTTTCGACATGCATTCGGAGCCCGTGCGCGCCGCCGCCATGGACCGTGCCCGCGACCTGGGCGAGGCGGCGATGAGCGGCGTGGTGCTGCTCAAGCAGGAGATCCTGCCGGACCTCTCGCCGGGCTTTCTCATCTACGAGCCCGTCTATGCCGGTCGGGACGTGCCCGAGAGCGTCTCGCAGCGGCGCGCGCGCCTGCGCGGCTTTGTCTATGCGCCGTTTCGGGGCACGGACTTCTTCAACGGCCTGTTCCGCTCGCCCGAGGTCGAGCTGCTCGCCATCCACACGGCGACGGCCGAGAGCGACCGGCCGGGCGGCTTTCTGCGCGGCGACCCGGCCGTGCCCCTTCCCGAGGCGGCCATCCGGCGGCGCGTGAACGTCGCGGGCCAGCCCTGGGTGCTCGTCTTCGAGCGCAGCGTCGGTCCGCCCCTGGCCGAGCGGGTCATGGTCCTGGCGGTGTTCGTGCTCGGCGTGCTGGTCAGCGGCCTCCTGGCAGCACTCACGCGGCACCAGACGCGCGCCCGGCACCGGGCCGAGAAGCGCAGCAGCGAGATGCGCCAGCGCCTGCAGTTCTCCGAGCTGCTGGTGGGCATCGTCTCGCACGACCTCCGCAACCCGCTGAACGTCATCCAGCTCAACACCGCGCTGCTCTCCCAGGCGGAACTGCCCGAAAACTTCGCGCGTTGCGTCAGGCGCATCCAGGCCAGCGGCGAGCAGAGCCTGCGCATGATCCGCGACCTGCTGGACTTCACCCAGGCGCGCCTGGCCGGCGGCATTCCCGTGGTGCGCGCACCGGGGGACGTGGCCGGCATCGTGCAGCAGGCGGTGGATCAGGTGCGGGTGGCGCACCCCGGGCGCGAGGTGGCCTTCTCGGCCCAGGGCAGCGGCACCGGCACCTGGGACGCGGACCGCATCGCGCAGGTGGTCTCCAACCTCGTGAGCAACGCCATCGTCTACGGCGACGCGAACGCGCCCATCCGCGTGGCGGTGGACGGCACCGGCCAGCGGGTGCGCCTGTCGGTGCACAACCTGGGCGAGCCGATCCGGCCGGAGTTGATGGGGACGCTCTTCGAGCCGCTGCGGCAGGGGTCCAGCGTGGGGGCGCGCGGCCGCAACATCGGCCTGGGCCTGTACATCGTCCAGCAGATCGCGCGCGCCCACGGCGGCCGCGTGCACTGCAGCTCGTCGCGCGAGGCGGGCACGCTGTTCACGGTGGAATTGCCGCGCACGAGCTGAAGAAGCTCGCCGCAGCAGCGGCGTTGAATGCGAACTGATGCCCGGGTAGGGTGGATGGTTTGCCGTCCACCCACGCAGCCGCCATGTCCCACGCCGCCACCTTCTGGACCTTCTTCGGCCGCGATGCCGAGCCTCGCCTGGGCATCCGCGCGCCCACCTTCCGCCGCATCTTCGAGCACCTGGACGCCTGCGAGCACCCGGTCACCATCGTCGAGACGGGCTGTGCGCGCAGCACCGACAACTGGTGGGGCGACGGCCTGAGCACGGTGCTCTTCGACCGCTACGTGACTGCGCGCGGCGACGGCTCGCGCTGCCTCAGCGTGGACATCTGCGCGCACGCCGTGGAGAACGCGCGCAACCTCGTCGGCCCGGGTGTCACGGTGTCGCAGGAGGACAGCGTGACCTTCCTCGCCCGGCTGGCGCAACGCTGCGGGCAGGACGCCAGCAGCATCGACGTCCTCTACCTGGACTCCTTCGACCTGGACAAGCTGTACTGGCAGCCTTCGGCCATCCACCACCTCAAGGAGCTCACCGCCGCCATGCGCTGCCTGCGCGCGGACACGCTGGTGGTGGTGGACGACTGCCCGTCCATCGCCGAATGCATTCCGGCGCGCGAGGGCGACGGCCTCATGGTGCTCAACCCGCCGGCCGTGGGCGGCAAGGGCCTGCTGGTGGCGCAGTACGCCCAGGCCGTGGGCGCACGGCTGGAGTTCGCCGAATACCAGGCCGGCTGGACCGGCATGGTGCCGAGCCAGCCCTCGAAGGATCACGATCCGCCAGCACGGCAGAGCCCCACGCGCGCATCGATCGCCGCACAATGAACAGCCCTGCCGGCCACCCCGGCCGGCAGCTCGAACCCAAGGAGGAAAGCATGGATTTGCGTCTGCAGTTTCTCGAATCCTTCACGGCCCAGGGCTCGGACGGGCAGTCCTACAAGGTCTGCGCCTATGACCGCCTGGCATCGACCGGCACGGGCCCGAACGGCCAGGAGCAGTGGGAGAGCACCGGGCAGGCCGAGTACCGGCTGGAGGACGGCCGGCTGGTGGAGGTGCGGCGGGATGGATCGATGCACATCGCACACAGCGACGTGGAGTTGAGCGCGGAGAAGGCCCCGGCGGGGACTTGAAGGGTGGGCTCTGCGGCTTACCCGTGAGCTGCTCCACACACTCCGAGTCGCCCGGCCGCGAGCACATTCGTATGCGATGACCACTTCGCGCTAGTAATGCTTTTCCATTTCTGGCACATTGCGCTCGGTTCCGGCCAAAGCCGGCTTGAGTCTGCCGCTTGAGAAATAGCGGCAGCGGCCCGGATAGGCGATCCCAAGCTAGCCCGGGCGTCAGTCAAGCCTCCCGTAGCGGGGGCTTTTTCTTGCATGGCGCTTCCCTACCATCCAAACGCGGCGAAGTCCTGGTCTGTGATTTCGACACAGGGTTCCGGCCGCCTGAGATGGTGAAAAAGGCGACCCGTCGTAGTGGTCTCAGTGAAATTGAGCGCAAGTCAAAGAACGGCTGCGCCCAGGTCCTGGCGGAAGCGGTGAGATTCGAACTCACGGACGGTTGCCCGTCGCCGGTTTTCAAGACCGGTGCAATCGACCACTCTGCCACGCTTCCGGAGCCCGGGATTCTAGTCCTGCGGCGTCCCGAAAGACTGCAGGATCAGGGGACCAGCAAGCCCTTGCGCTCGATGAACCCCACGACCTCCTCCACCCCCACCGAGGTCTTGAGGTTGGTCATCACGAAGGGCTTGCCGCGCCGCATGCGCTCGGTGTCGGCCTGCATCACCGACAGGTCCGCGCCCACGTGGGGCGCGAGGTCGGTCTTGTTGATGACGAAGAGGTCGCTCTTGGTGATGCCGGGGCCGCCCTTGCGGGGGATCTTTTCGCCGGCGGCCACGTCGATGACGTAGACGGTGAGGTCGCTCAGCTCGGGGCTGAAGGTGGCCGCGAGGTTGTCGCCGCCGGACTCGACGAAGACGATGTCGGCATCCGGGAACTGCTCCAGCATGCGGTCGATGGCTTCGAGGTTGATGGAGGCGTCCTCGCGGATGGCGGTATGCGGGCAGCCGCCGGTCTCCACGCCCATGATGCGTTCGGCGGGCAGCGCGCCGCTGACGGTGAGCAGGCGCTGGTCTTCCTTGGTGTAGATGTCGTTGGTGATGGCCACCAGGTCCCAGCGCCCGCGCATGCGCTTGCACAGCATCTCCAGCAGGGTGGTCTTGCCGGAGCCGACCGGCCCGCCGATGCCCACGCGCAGGGGGGGCAGGCGCTTGGTGCGGCCGGGAATGTGGTGCAGGAGGGCGCTCATGATCGGAACAGGCGTGAGTACTGGTGTTCGTGCCGGGCCGAGAGGATGGCCAGCATGGGGGAAAAAGCCTGGCGGTCCCCGTCGCCGAGCGCCAGGGCCGTGTCCACGGCCTGCGGGATCTCGCGCGCCAGGCGCGCGAGGATGCGCTGCCCCGCGGCCTGGCCCAAAGGCACGGACTTGATGGCCGCCTGCACCATGTTCTCGGCCCAGCCGAAGGCGAAGGCCAGCAGCAGCGGCCGCTCCCCCACGGGCTGGGACGCGGCGGCCACGGCGAAGGCGACGGGGTAGGTCAGGGGACCCGGTGGCAGCGCGGGTGCGGCGCCGAGCGACTTGAGCCACTCGATGAGCGAACGGCCCATCTGCTCGCTCTGCTGGCGCAGCTCCGCGCTCTCGCGCGTGCGCCGCACCCAGGTGTCCAGGGCCTGCAGCCGCTCCAGGTCGCCGCCGCGCCAGGCGCGCAGGGCGGGGGCCAGCACCGCCAGGTCGGCACGGGCCAGCGTGAGCCGCAGCTGCTGCGACAACCACTCGCCGGCGCTGGCCGCGTCGTGCACCAGCTCCGCCTCCACCGCGGCCTCCAGCCCTTCGGAGTAGGAGAAGCCCCCCACCGGCAGGGCGGGCGAAGCCAGCCACATCAGCTGCAGCAGGCCGGCGTCGTGCTCGGCCTCAGCGGTGGGGGTGCTCATGGGGCGGGTGGTCGTGCTCGTGCGGCTCGCCCTCGTTGGCGTGCTCGTGCCAGCCGGTGTGCGAGTGTTCGTGGGCGCTGCCCGGGTCCGGACCGTGGCGATGCGCGTGGCCGTGTCCGCCGTAGGCGCCGCCTTCGGGCTCGAAGGGCGCATCGGTCGCGCGCACCGTGAGGTGCATGGCGCGCAGCATGTCGGCCAGCACGTGGTCGGGTTCGATCTTGAGGTGGTCGGGCTGCAGTTCGAGGGCGACGTGCCGGTTGCCCAGGTGGTAGGCCGCGCGGGTGAGGTCGAAGGCGTTGCCGTGCTCGGCGCAGGCGGTGATCACCAGCACGGGCTGGGGCGCGGCGATGACGCGAACGAGCGAGCCGTCCTCGGCCACCAGCACGTCGCCGCCGCGCAGCAGGGTGCCGCGCGGAAGGAACACGCCCAGGGTACGGCCCAGCGAGTCGGTGCACTCGAAGCGGCTTTTCTGCCGCCGGTCCCAGTCCAGTTCCACGGTGGCGGCGCGCCGCAGCAGCGCGGGCGCCAGGCCCTGGCCGCCGGGAAGGCGCTTGTTGGCGATCAGCATGGAAAGTTCAGAACAGGAAGTAGCGTTGCGCCATGGGCAGCACGCGCGCGGGCTCGCAGCTCAGAAGCTGCCCGTCGGCGCGCACGGCATAGGTTTGCGCGTCGATCTCCATTGTCGGCAGCCAGTCGTTGTGCACCATGTGCTGCTTGCGGATGCGGCGGATGTCCTTGGCCACGCCCACGGTCTTGGCGAGGCCGAAGCGCGCGGGAACGCCCGCATCGAGCGCCGCCTGCGAGACGAAGGTGAGCGAGCCGCGGGCCAGCGCGCCGCCGTAGCTGCCGAACATGGGCCGGAAGTGCACGGGCTGCGGCGTGGGGATGGAGGCGTTGGGGTCCCCCATGGCGGCCATGGCGATGAAGCCGCCCTTGAGGATGGTGGAAGGCTTGACGCCGAAGAAGGCCGGCTTCCAGACCACCAGGTCCGCCCACTTGCCCGGCTCGATGCTGCCCACCTCGTGGCTGATGCCGTGGGCGATGGCGGGGTTGATGGTGTACTTGGCGACGTAGCGCTTGATGCGGGCGTTGTCGTTGCGCTCCGAGTCGCCGGGCAGGAGACCCCGCTGCAGCTTCATCTTGTGCGCGGTCTGCCAGCAGCGCAGGATGACCTCGCCCACGCGGCCCATGGCCTGCGAGTCGGAGCTGAACATGCTGATGGCGCCCAGGTCGTGCAGGATGTCCTCGGCCGCGATGGTCTCCTTGCGGATGCGGCTTTCGGCGAAGGCCAGGTCCTCGGGGATGCCGGCGTCCAGGTGGTGGCACACCATGAGCATGTCCACGTGCTCGTCCAGCGTGTTGACCGTGTAGGGCATGGTCGGGTTGGTGGACGAGGGCAGGAAGTTGGCCTCCCCCACCACGCGCAGGATGTCCGGCGCGTGGCCGCCGCCGGCGCCTTCGGTGTGGAAGGCGCAGATGCCGCGGCCCTTGGTGGCGGCAATGGTGTTCTCCACGAAGCCCGATTCGTTGAGCGTGTCCGAGTGCAGCGCCACCTGGATGTCCATGGCCTCGGCCACGTCCAGGCAGTTGCTGATGGCGCTGGGCGTGCTGCCCCAGTCCTCGTGCAGCTTCAGGCCGATGGCGCCGGCTTCCACCTGCTCGCGCAGGGCTTGCGGCTGGCTGGTGTTGCCCTTGCCCATGAAGCCCAGGTTCATGGGAAAGGCGTCGGCCGCCTGCAGCATGCGCTCCATGTTCCAGGGGCCGGGCGTGCAGGTGGTGGCGAAGGTGCCCGTGGCCGGGCCGGTGCCGCCGCCGAACATGGTGGTGATGCCCGAGGCCAGGGCCTCCTCGATCTGCTGCGGGCAGATGAAGTGGATGTGGCTGTCGATGCCGCCGGCGGTGACGATGCTGCCTTCGCAGGCGATGATCTCCGTGCCCGGGCCGATGACGATGTCCACGCCCGGCTGCGTGTCGGGGTTGCCGGCCTTGCCGAGCGCGGCGATGCGGCCGTCCTTCAGGCCGATGTCGCACTTGACGATGCCCCAGTGGTCGATCACCAGCGCGTTGGTCAGCACCGTGTCCATGGCGCCCTGGGCGCGGCTGGCCTGGCCCTGGGCCATGCCGTCGCGGATGGTCTTGCCGCCACCGAACTTCACCTCCTCGCCGTAGCCGCCAGCGCGCAGGGTGTAGTCCGCCTCCACCTCCAGGAGGAGGTCCGTGTCCGCCAGGCGCAGGCGGTCGCCCACGGTGGGGCCGAACATGTCCGCGTAGGCGCGGCGTGCGATCTTCGCCATGTCAGAGCTTCCCTTGCACCAGGCCGCGGAAGCCGCAGGCCACCCGCGCGCCGGCATAGTCGATCAGTTCCACCGTGCGCTGCTGCCCGGGCTCGAAGCGCACGGCCGTGCCCGAGGCGATGTTCAGTCGCATGCCGCGCGCCGCGTCGCGGTCGAAGTGCAAGGAAGCGTTGGTCTCGGCGAAGTGGTAGTGCGAGCCGACCTGGATAGGGCGGTCCGCGGTGTTGCGCACGACCACCGTGAGCGTGCGCCGCCCCGGGTTGAGTTCGAGTTCGCCGTCCAGCGGCAGCAGTTCGCCCGGGATCATTTCCTGCCGCCGAACCAGTACCAGACCGCCAGCGCACCCAGGCCGCCCACCAGCAGCAGGCCAACCGCGTCGGTCGGATGCCAATGGGCCAGGCCGGGGAGCCCGTGCCCTTCGTGGGCCGAGGCGGTGGTGGCAAGGAAGGCGAGGGCGGTCGCGGGCAGGCGGTGCAGGGATGGCATGGGGGCTCCTCTCTGTTCAGACGATGGGCTGGTGGACGGTGACGAGCTTGGTGCCGTCGGGGAAGGTGGCCTCGACCTGGATGTCCGGGATCATGTCGGCCACGCCGTCCATCACTTCGTCGCGTGTGAGGACGCTGCGGCCCTCGCTCATGAGCTCGGCCACGGTCTTGCCGTCGCGGGCGCCCTCCAGGACGGCGGCGGAGATGAGGGCCACCGCTTCCGGGTAGTTGAGCTTGAGGCCCCGGGCTTTCCGGCGTTCGGCCAGCAGGGCGGCCGTGAAGAGAAGCAGCTTGTCTTTCTCGCGCGGGGTGAGGTCCATGGAGCCGCATTGTTGCAAGCCCTGTGCCCGCGCGCGAGGGGCCATCCCTGGCCCGGAAGTTGCACCCTGCCGGCCGTGAGCGAGACCGTGGTCCCCATCCATCCTGCCCTCGACGACGCGCCCCAGCGCGTGGTCAAGGTCCGCCGCGACTACAACCGGTGGGTGGCCAGCGAGACGCTGGAGGACTATGCCCTGCGCTACACCCCCCGGCGCTTTCGCAAGTGGTCCGAGGCCCGGGTGGCCAACACGGCTTTCGGCGCCGCCTCCTTCCTCATCCTGGAGGCCGTGGGCGCGACGCTGCTGGTGCAGTACGGCTTCGTCAATGCCTTCTGGGCCATCCTCGCGACCGGGCTCATCATCTTCCTGGCGGGGCTGCCGATCAGTATCTATGCCGCGCGCCATGGGGTGGACATGGACCTGCTCACGCGGGGCGCGGGCTTCGGCTACATCGGATCGACCCTCACCTCCCTCATCTACGCGTCCTTCACCTTCATCTTCTTCGCGCTCGAAGCGGCGGTGATGGCCTATGCGCTGGAACTGGCCCTGGACATCCCGCCTTCCTGGGGCTACCTCGTGTGCGCGCTGGTGGTCATCCCGCTGGTGACCCACGGCATTTCGGCCATCAGCCGGCTGCAGGTATGGACGCAGCCGCTCTGGCTCGTGATGCTGGTGGTGCCCTTCGTCTTCGTGTGGCTGCGCGATCCTGGTGCATTCGTGGGCGTCGTGCACTACGGCGGTGAGAAGGGGCGCCCGGGCGAGTTCGACCTGCACCTGTTTGGTGCCGCCCTGACGGTCGGCATCGCCCTCATCACCCAGATGGGGGAGCAGGCCGACTACCTGCGCTTCATGCCGGCGCGTGGCCCGGCCAACCGCGTGCGCTGGTGGGCGGGCGTGCTGGCCGGCGGCCCGGGCTGGGTGGTGCTGGGCGTGCTGAAGATGCTGGGCGGCGCGCTCCTGGCCTGGCTGGCGATCAGCCACATGGTCCCGGTCGACAGGGCGGTCGATCCCAACCAGATGTACCTGGCCGCCTACGAGTACGTCTTCCCGCACTACGGCTGGGCGGTCGCGGCCACCGCGCTCTTCGTGGTGGTCTCGCAGCTGAAGATCAACGTCACCAACGCCTACGCGGGCTCGCTGGCCTGGTCCAACTTCTTCTCGCGCGTGACGCACAGCCACCCGGGCCGCGTGGTCTGGGTGGTGTTCAACGTGAGCATCGCCTTCCTGCTGATGGAGATGAACGTGTTCCAGGCGCTGGGCGAGGTGCTGGGGCTGTATTCCAACATCGCCATCGCCTGGTTCATGGCGGTGGTGGCGGACCTCGTCATCAACAAGCCCCTGGGCCTGTCGCCGCGCGGCATCGAGTTCAAGCGCGCCCACCTGTGGGACGTCAATCCGGTGGGCGTGGGGGCCATGGGCCTGGCCTCGGCCGCGTCCATCGCTGCCTGGCTCGGCCTCTTCGGCGCCGGGGCGCAGGCCTTCTCCGCGCTCATCGCGCTCGCGGTGGCCCTGATGGCGTCGCCCCTCATCGCCTGGGGCACGCGCGGGCGCTACTACCTCGCACGGCCGGCGAACGAGGCGGGCGACCAGGCCGCGCTGCGCCGCTGCGTGGTCTGCGAGCGCGAGTACGAGTCGCCGGACATGGCGCACTGCCCGGCCTACCAGGGCAGCATCTGTTCCCTCTGCTGCACGCTGGACGCGCGCTGCGGCGATGCCTGCAAGCCGCAGGCGAGCCTGGCGGCGCAGTGGCGCGCCACGCTGCGCTGGCTGCTGCCGCGCCGCGCCTGGCCCTTTCTCGATGCGGGCCTGGGTCACTTCGTGCTGCTGATGCTGCTGATCGTGCCCTTGCTGGCGGCGGTGTTCGGCCTCCTGTACCGGCAGGAGCTGGCCGCGCTGGAACTGGCGGGCGAGGCCGCCCCGCTGCTGCAGGCCACGCTGGCGGCCGGCTTCGCCAAGGCCTGGGTGGCTTTGGTGGTGGTGTCCGGCATCGTGGCCTGGTGGGGCGTGCTCGCGCACAAGACCCGGCAGGTGGCGCAGGAGGAATCCAACCGCCAGACGCACCTGCTCATGCAGGAGATCGAGTCGCACCGCCAGACCGACCAGGCCCTGCAGCAGGCGCGCCTGGTCGCCGAAGAGGCGCAGCACGCGGCCGAACAGGCCAACCAGGCCAAGAGCCGCTACATCAGCGCCGTGAGCCACGAGCTGCGCACGCCCCTCAACAGCATCCTGGGCTACGCCCAGCTCATGGGCGAGGACGCGCAGATCCCTGCGCATCGCAAGCAGGCGGTGAACGTGATCCGCCGCGGCGGCGAGCACCTGCTCTCGCTCATCGAAGGCACGCTGGACATCGCCCGCATCGAGGCCGGCAAGCTGCGGCTGGAGGTGGCGCCCATGCGCTTTGCCGATTGCGTGCACGAAGTGGCGGGCCTGTTCGAGCTGCAGGCCGCGGGCAAGGGCCTGGCCTTCCGCTTCGTGGCCGAAGGCGAGCTGCCCGAGGTGGTGCGCGCCGACGAGAAGCGCCTGCGGCAGATCCTCATCAACCTGCTGGGCAACGCGATCAAGTTCACGGCCGAAGGCGGCGTGACCTTCCGCGTGCGCCATTCGCGCGAGATGGCGCAGATCGAGATCGAGGACAGCGGTCCGGGCATGACGGCCGCGGAGCTGGCCGAAGTCTTCGAGCCTTTCGCGCGGGGCGCCAGCGCCGCGCCGTCCTCCGGCGCCGGGTTGGGCCTGACCATCGCCAAAATGCTCACCGGCCTCATGGGCGGTGAGCTCACCGCGCGCAGCACGCCGGGGCAGGGCAGCGTCTTCCGGGTGCGCCTGTTCCTGCCGGCCGTGCATGGCGTGGCACTCCCGGCGGCCGTACCGGAGACGCGGCGTGGCTACGAGGGCCCCTGCCGGCGCATCCTGGTCGTTGACAACGAGGAGGCCGACCGCGACCTCATCGTCCAGCGACTCGCGCCCCTGGGCTTCGAGCTGCGCAGCGCCGCGAGTGGCCACGACGCGCTGGACCTGCTGGCGGCAGGCTTCGCACCCGATGCCATCTTCCTGGACCTGGCCATGCCCGGCATCGACGGCTGGGAGACCCTGCGGCGGCTGCGGCGCATGCCGGGTCCGCAGGCGGCCGTGGCCATCGTCTCGGCCAATGCCTTCGACCAGGGCCTGGACAACGGCCTGGGCATCACGGCCGCCGACTTCCTGCTCAAGCCCGTGCGCCTGCCGCAGCTGCTCGACTGGCTGGAGCAGCGCCTGCACCTGCGCTGGTGCAGCGAGCCGCCCGCGCAGGCCGAGCCGCCCGCGAGCGAGGCGCCGGTCCCCGACGCGCAGCTGCTGTCCGGCCTGCGCGAGCTGGTGCAACTGGGTTATGTGCGCGGCATCCTCAACCGCCTGCGCGAGATCGAGGCGGCCCATTCCGCCAGCGCCGCCTGGTGCGCGCAGATGGCCGAGCTGGCGCGGCGCTTCGAGTTCGAGGCCATGGCCCGGCGCCTGGAGCCCTCCGCATGAACGCGCCCCCGCCCAGCATCGACCAGGCCCTGGACCGCGACCGCGCCGAGGTGGTCCTCATCGTGGACGACGTGCCCGACAACCTGGCCATGCTGCACGACGCGCTGGACGAAAGCGGCTACACCGTGCTGGTCGCCACCAGCGGCGAAGCCGCCCTGCAGCGCGCCGCCCAGGCCCTGCCGGACGTGGTGCTGCTGGACGCCATGATGCCGGGCCTGGACGGCTTCGAGGTGGCGCGGCGGCTGAAGGCGCAGCCGTCCACCGCGCACATTCCCATCCTGTTCATGACCGGCCTCACCGAGACCGAGCACCTGGTCGCGGCGCTGGCGGCCGGCGGGGTGGACTACGTCACCAAGCCGATCAAGCCCAAGGAGGTACTGGCCCGCATGGCCGTGCACCTGCGCGGCGCGCGCCTGGCCCGCCAGACGCGCAACGCGCTGGACGCCTTCGGCTACGCGAGCATCACCGTGCGCGCGAGCGACGGCCGCCTCATGTGGCAGACCCCGCTGGCGCGCGACCTGCTGCAGGCCTGGTACGGCACGGACATGGCCCGCCGCCCCAACCACGCCCCGCCCGCCGTGGTGGACTGGCTGCGCCGCGCGCTGCCGGACGCCGCCCGCCAGCTCGAACCCGCGCGCCTCTCGGCCGAAGCCGGCGCCCGGCGCCTCACCTTCCGCCTGCACCGCCAGACCGGCGACGACGAGGGCGGCAGCGAGTGGCTGATCGTGATGCGCGAGGAGTCGGACGCGGCCGTGATCGAATCGCTCAGCCTGTCTTTCAAGCTCACCGCGCGCGAGGCCGAGGTGCTGTACTGGGTGGCCCAGGGCAAGATCAACCGCGACATCGCGGAGGTGGTGGGCGCCAGCCCCGCGACGGTGAAGAAGCACCTGGAGCGGGTGTACGCCAAGCTGGGGGTGGAGACGCGCACGGCGGCGGCGGCGATGGCGATGGGGAGGATGCGAGGGGGCGCTGCGGCGGCATGAGCCGGTACGACGCACCGTCTCGTCAGCAGAAGGTGAGGAAAGTGTGCGCCGTTTCCCTAGCATGCGAGTCCTTTTGGCTAAGCAGAGGGATTGCCATGTCGTCCACCCCAGCCGGCTTTTCGCCCCACGCCTCCTCTCTTGAGCGTCAACGGCGCCGGGGCCACCCCTACATCTCACTCACTGAGCGGCGGTACGACCTGCCCGAGCCCGACTCCAAGCCGAGCTTCGGCGCCAGGGCTGTGGCTATGTTCAGGTCGGGTCCAGAAGCGAGAGCGATCAGAGACCTGAGCCGCAGGTACGAACACGCGCTTCAGGTGAGCCGCAACGGCCGCGTGCGAGACCTGACCGACCTGCGTGCGACGCTCAGGGCCTTGTATCAGCGCGAGCCCGCAGAAGTCATCGGGCAACTCAAGGGCGTTCCAGGGACTTCCCGGGCGTGCGAGTTCCTGCGCTTGTCGGATCGCGCCGTGCAGGCGTATCCCAACGCGAAGTTCAGGGACGGCGCTCAGGCCCTGGACACGGCGCTCGCCCAGCTCTACGCCCTTGATCAGGAGACGCTTCGCAAGCACAGTGAGCGTGCCTCGCTCGAGTTGACGGGCAGCCACGCCCAGATTGAGAGTCTTGAACGTGGTGCCGTGGTTCGGGCAGCGCTCGGTGCCGCAACTCGGCCACAGCGCTTGGTCGTCACGCCGGAAATGGCGCAGGCCATTCCGAAGAAGAGGCTGAATTCGCTTTCCGAAATCACGGACGCTGCCGCTGAGGTGGTTCGAACGGGCGGCTTGGCTCCGCGCGAAGGCACGCCAGGTCGCGCGCCCGTGCGCCCCGACGACCTCAAGGCGCAGTCGGCAGAAGTGGCCGCGTTCAAGGCCCGCGTTCAAGAAGGCCTGGACGGCGCAAGCAACAACCCCAGGTTCGACTTCGCTGAATTGCTTTGTCCGGAAGTGGACATGCGACACGAAGCCTCGACGCTCAGTGGTGTGCGCATGTGGCTGTACAGAGTCCGCGCAACCCTGCAGGCCAGCTTCACGGGGATTCGCTCGGACGAGACCAACACGCTCCAAGCACGATTGCTGGGTAATGGCATGCACGACGAGCGCGTACGAGAACTGCTCGCCCAGGATCCGGACAAGCTCACGCTGGCGCGGTGTTCGAACTTGAGTCTCTGCGCCAGCTCACTGCAGCCCGTGCTCGATGCGGCCAACGGCGCTGCGGCCAATCGTTACGCTGAACTGACCCGGACAGGTGATCCCGTGCCGCTGGCCGATGTAGCCAACTTTGCGCGCGTCCGCCTGGGTCTTGGCTTGAAGGCGGAGGGCCGGGTGGAACCGGACACATCTGCAGCTGTCACTCTGCGCAAGAGGGCGGCGCTGGCTCTGCATCGTCACCTTGAGAAGCTCAAGTCCGACGCGGAGGGCGGCATCGCTCAGTCGGCGATCGACGAGTGCGTCGTGAGCTCACTGTCGGAAGTGCTCGGGAATCCGGACCGCTCGGCCGAGGGGCACGCTGGCGCCGCGCACGCATCCGCGGGCGAAGGTGGACCGGCATCCGGCAATCACGATGCGGCATCTGATGAACGCAGCGCGGAACCACCCCCGCAAGCCAGCCCGCAAGCTGCGTCTCCGAATGCCACGCCAGTTGTAGCCACGAAAAGGGTGTCACGTCCACCGAAAGACCTGGGAAACCATCTCGATGCTGCGAGTCGGCTGCTCAGTCCCCTTGCAGCAGGCTTTGACGTGCCCTCTGAAAACATTGAACCTGCACGCGGTCACTTGGAAAGCGCGGCTGCCCTGATCGACACGTCCTCTCAGGGCGCGCCGTGGATCTCAGGCGCCAAGCGCAGGCTCGACTATCTTGAAAAGCGCATCGCTGCGGCGGGCTCTCCTGAGCGCGGTCCGTCGGCACAGTCCCGCCGCCTCGCCGTACAACAGTCACCCTCCTTCGAAGGCCCCCCTGAGGCAGCACCTCAGCCCGCTCAGCACAGCTTCTCTCAAGCCACCGCCGCCCGAGCGGCGTCGTCCGCCAAATGATCCGGCGCGCGGCTCGCATCCTGCGCTGCCTGCCGCGCCGCCACCCGGCCATACGCCACCCGGCGTATTGGCCGGCTGACATGGCCTACCTAGCATTCCTCCATCGCTGACCCAAGGGCCGTGACCCCGGCCCGGCGATGAACCCCAGACCACCCAGGAGTGCCCCGCATGCAACGTCGTTTCACCCTCCAGGCGATTGCCGCCGCCGCCGCGCTGTCCGCGCTCGCCTCGCCCGCCGCCTTGGCCCAGTCGGGCAATACCATCAAGGTCGGCATCCTCCACAGCCTCTCGGGCACCATGGCGATTTCCGAGACCGTGCTCAAGGACACGGCGCTCATGGCCATCGAGGAGATCAACGCCAAGGGCGGCGTGCTGGGCAGGAAGCTCGAGCCCGTGGTGGTGGACCCGGCGTCCAACTGGCCGCTCTTCGCGGAGAAGACCCGCCAGCTCATGACGCAGGACAAGGTGGCCGCCATCTTCGGCTGCTGGACCAGCGTGTCGCGCAAGTCCGTGCTGCCGGTGGTGGAGGAACTCAACGGCCTGCTGTTCTACCCCGTGCAGTACGAGGGCGAGGAGCTGTCCAAGAACGTGTTCTACACCGGTGCGGCGCCCAACCAGCAGGCCATTCCCGCGGTGGAATACCTCATGTCCAAGGACGGCGGCGGCGCCAAGCGCTTCGTGCTCCTGGGCACCGACTACGTCTATCCGCGCACCACCAACAAGATCCTGCGCGCCTTCCTGAAAAGCAAGGGCGTGAAGGACTCGGACATCGACGAGAAGTACACCCCCTTCGGCCACAGCGACTACCAGACCATCGTCGCCGACATCAAGAAGTTCTCGGCCGGCGGCAAGACGGCGGTGATCTCCACCATCAACGGCGACTCCAACGTGCCCTTCTACAAGGAGCTTGGCAACGCGGGCCTGAAGGCCAAGGACGTGCCGGTGGTGGCCTTCTCCGTGGGCGAGGAGGAGCTGCGCGGCGTGGACACCAAGCCGCTGGTGGGCCACCTGGCCGCCTGGAACTACTTCATGTCGGTGAAGAACCCGGCCAATGACGAGTTCACCAAGAAGTGGGCCGCCTATGCCAAGGCCAAGAACATCGCCGGCCACAAGGACAAGCCGCTGACCAACGACCCCATGGAGGCCACCTACATCGGCATCTACATGTGGAAGCAGGCGGTGGAGAAGGCCAAGAGCACGGACGTGGACAAGGTCATCGCGGCCATGGGCGGCCAGACCTTCAAGGCGCCCTCGGGCTTCACGGCCAAGATGGACGAGAAGAACCACCACCTGCACAAGCCGGTGTTCATCGGCGAGGTGCGTGCCGACGGGCAGTTCAACGTGGTGTGGAAGACGCCCGGGCCGGTGAAGGCCAAGCCCTGGTCGCCTTACATCGAGGGCAACGACAAGAAGAAGGACGAGCCGGACGGCAAATCGAAGGTCTGATGTGTGTCCCTCCTTCCCCCTCTGGGGGAAGGCCGGGATGGGGGCTGGCGTGCCGGTGATGTGACCGGCGCACGCGGCCCCCACCCCAACCCTCCCCCAGAGGGGGAGGGGGTTTCGCGACCTTTCCCATGATCAAGAACCTTCTTTCCGCGCTGTTCTGCGTCCTGCTCGCGGCCTCGGCCCACGCGCTCACGGCCGATGAAGCCCTCGGCATCGCCACGGGCGACACCGACGCGCGCATCGAAGCCGTGGGCAAGGCCGTCGCGCAGCCGGATGCAAAGACCGCCGAGTTCCTGCAGGCCCTGGCCGAGGACCGCGTGAAGACCGCCGGCGGCAAGGTCTTCGTCGTGCAGGGCGAGAAAGCCATCGATCCCGTCACCGGCGCGGCGGCCTCGCTGCCTTCCGATGCCGAGGACGTCATCAGCAACAACCGCATGCGCGGCGAGATCGACACCGCGCTCGCCGCCATCCGCCTTTTCTCCCCCGACGCTTCGCAGCGCGCGCAGGCCGTGCGGGCGCTGGCCGGCGAGCCCGACGAGGCGCGCCTGCCGATGATCGAGAAGGCGCTGCAGGCCGAGACCGATGGCGCCATCCGCCAGCAGCTCGAACTCGCGCGTGCCGCCATCCTCCTGGCCAGCGAGGACCCCGCCAAGCGCCTGGCCGCCGCGCGCGCGCTCGCCGACAGCCGCAGCCCCGCGACCCGCACCCTGCTGGTGGAGAAACTCGCGAGCGAACCCGACCGCGCCGTTCAGGCGGCCATGCGCGCGGCGCTGCGCAGCGTGGAGTCGTCCCTCGCCTGGGCCGAGCGCGCGGGGCAGGTCTTTTCCGGCATCAGTCTGGGCTCCATCCTGCTGCTGGTGGCCCTGGGCCTGGCCATCACCTACGGCCTCATGGGCGTCATCAACATGGCGCACGGCGAGCTGATGATGATCGGCGCCTACGCCACCTACGTCGTGCAGGGCCTGTTCCAGCGGTACCTGCCCGCGGAGGTCTTCGGCTGGTACCTGGTCGCGGCCGTGCCCGTGGCCTTCGGCGCCTCGGCGCTGATGGGGGCCATCCTGGAGCGGGGCGTGATCCGCTACCTCTACGGCCGCCCGCTGGAGACCCTGCTGGCCACCTGGGGCATCAGCCTCATGCTGATGCAGCTGGTGCGCAGCGTGTTCGGCGCGCAGAACGTGGGCGTGGAGAACCCGAGCTGGATGAGTGGCGGCGTGGTGGTGCTGGGCAGCCTGCAGCTGCCGTGGAACCGCATCGTGATCATCGGCTTCGCCGCCGCGGTGCTGGCAGGCATGGCCTTCCTGATCGCGCGCACGCGGCTGGGCCTCTTCGTGCGCGGCGTGACGCAGAACCGCTCCATCGCCTCGTGCATGGGGGTGAACACCGCGCGCACCGACACCCTGGCCTTCGCGCTGGGCTCGGGTATCGCGGGCCTGGCGGGCTGTGCGCTCAGCCAGGTCGGCAACGTGGGGCCGGACCTGGGGCAGGCCTACATCGTCGATGCCTTCATGGTGGTGGTGCTGGGCGGCGTGGGCCAGCTCGCGGGCACGGTGTATGCCGCCCTCGGCCTGGGCATCCTCAACAAGTTCCTGGAGGGGTGGGCGGGCGCGGTGCTGGCCAAGATCGCGGTGCTGGTGTTCATCGTGGTGTTCATCCAGAAGCGGCCGCAGGGTCTGTTCGCGGTCAAGGGCCGGAGTGCGGAGGCATGACGATGAACGCGATCGTGGTGAATGACAACATTCCCTCCCCCTCTGGGGGAGGGCAGGGTGGGGGCTCGCGCGTGGAGGGGCAGCCGGCGGTTGTAGCGCGCGCGGCCCCCACCCCGACCCTCCCCCAGGGGGGGAGGGGGCTTCTGTCGCGGACGGGGTGGGCGGGGTTCCTGATCGCGCTGGCGCTCGTCTGCGGCGTCGCACCGCTGCTCAATCTGGTGGTGCCCGAAGGCAGCGCCTTCCACCTGAGCGACTACGCCGTCTCCCTGGTCGGCAAGATCATGTGCTATGCCATCTGCGCGCTGGCCATGGACCTGATCTGGGGCTACACCGGCATCCTGTCCCTCGGCCACGGCCTCTTCTTCGCGCTGGGCGGCTACGTGATGGGCATGTACCTCATGCGCCAGATCGGCCGCGACGGGAATTACCAGAGCGAGCTGCCCGACTTCATGGTGTTCCTGGACTGGAAGGAGCTGCCCTGGCACTGGGCGCTGAGCGACAGCTTCATCGCCACGCTGGTCCTGGTGGTGGCGGTGCCGGGGCTGCTGGCCTTCGTGTTCGGCTTCTTCGCCTTCCGCTCGCGCATCAAGGGCGTGTACTTCTCCATCATCACGCAGGCGCTCACCTTCGCCGCCATGCTGCTGTTCTTCCGCAACGAGACGGGCTTTGGCGGCAACAACGGCTTCACCGACTTCAAGCGCATCCTGGGTGTCACCATCGCCACGCCGCAGACGCGCATGGTGCTGTTCGTGCTCACGGGCGTCGTGCTGCTGGCCTTCTTCCTCTTCTCGCGCTGGCTGGTCACGGCCAAGTTCGGGCGCGTGCTGCAGGCGGTGCGGGACGCGGAGTCGCGCGTCATGTTCTGCGGCTACAACCCGGTGCGCTACAAGCTCACCATCTGGGTCATCTCGGCCATGATGTGCGGCGTGGCCGGCGCGCTCTACGTGCCGCAGGTGGGCATCATCAACCCCGGCGAGATGAGCCCGGCCAACTCGATCGAGATCGCGGTGTGGACCGCCGTGGGCGGGCGCGCCACGCTGGTGGGGCCCATCGTCGGCGCCTTCCTGGTCAACGGGGCCAAGAGCTGGCTCACCGTGACGGCGCCCGAGTTCTGGCTGTACTTCCTCGGCGCGCTCTTCATCGCGGTGACGCTCTTCATGCCGCAGGGCATCGTGGGCCTGCTGCGCCGCCGCAAGGACGCCCCATGACCCCGCTGCTGATGGAGCTGGGCGCCGAGCGCGTGGCCTCGCACACCGAGTCGGGCGGGCGCGCCGCCGGCTGGGGCCGCCCCGCCATCGCCGGCGAGGTGGACCTCACCCACGGGCGCATCCTCTACCTGGAAGACGTGAGCGTGAGCTTCGACGGCTTCAAGGCGATCAACAAGCTGTCCCTGGACATCGCGCCCGGCGAGCTGCGCTGCATCATCGGCCCCAATGGCGCGGGCAAGACCACGATGATGGACATCATCACCGGCAAGACGCGCCCCGACGCCGGCACGGTGTACTTCGGCAGCACCATCGACCTGCTGCGCCACACCGAAGCCGAGATCGCGCAGATGGGCATCGGCCGCAAGTTCCAGAAGCCCACGGTCTTCGAGCAGCTCACGGTGTTCGAGAACCTGGAGCTCGCGCTCAAGACCGACAAGGGCGTGAAGGCTTCCATGTTCTTTCGCCTGCGCAGCGAGCAGGGCGACCGCCTCGCGCATGTGCTGCACACCATCCACCTCGCCGGCAGCGAGCACCGGCTGGCCGGCAATCTCAGCCACGGCCAGAAGCAGTGGCTGGAGATCGGCATGCTGCTGATGCAGGACCCCAAGCTGCTGCTGCTGGACGAACCCGTGGCCGGCATGACGGACGAGGAGACGGTGCGCACCGCCGAACTGTTCCTCACGCTCAAGGGCCAGCATTCGCTGGTGGTGGTGGAGCACGACATGAGCTTCATCCGCCGCATCTGCGAGGTGGTCACCGTGCTGTGCGACGGCTCCGTGCTGGCGCAGGGAACGCTCGACGAGGTGCAGTCGGACGAGCGGGTGATCGAGGTGTACCTGGGAAGGTGATGGCGCGCCGGAAGCCCCCATCCCGGCCTTCCCCCAGAGGGGGAAGGAGCAAGAACCCCCTCCCCCTCTGGGGGAGGGAAGGGGTGGGGGCCGCGCGCCCACCGCGCTGAAAAGAGAAGAACACCATGCTCACCGTCAAGACCATCGACCAGTACTACGGCGGCTCCCACATCCTGCGCGGCGTGAGCCTGGACGTGCCGCAAGGCCAGGTCACCGTGCTGCTCGGTCGCAACGGCGTGGGCAAGACCACGCTGCTCAAGACCCTCATGGGCCTGGTGCCGATCAAGAGCGGCAGCATCGCCTGGCAGGACCGGGAGATCCAGCGCCTGACGCCCTACCAGCGCGCCCGCGCCGGCATCGGCTACGTGCCGCAGGGCCGCGAGATCTTCGCGCGGCTCACGGTGGCGGAGAACCTGCGCATGGGCCTGGCCAGCCAGCCCGCGTCCACGCCCGTGCCGCCGCAGCTGTTCGAGCTGTTCCCGGTCCTCAAGCAGATGCTGCACCGGCGCGGCGGCGACCTCTCCGGCGGGCAGCAGCAGCAGCTGGCCATCGCCCGCGCGCTGGCCGCGAAGCCCAGGCTGCTGATCCTGGACGAACCCACCGAGGGCATCCAGCCCAGCATCATCAAGGACATCGGCCGCGTGATCCGCACACTCGCGAGCGAAGGCCTGGACGGCCAGCGCATGTCGGTGCTGCTGGTGGAGCAGTACTACGACTTCGCGGAAGAACTGGCCGACCAGTACCTGGTGATGGAGCGCGGCGAGGTGATCGCGCGCGGGCCGGGCACCGAGATGCAGGCCAAGGGGATCCGGCAGCTGGTGGCGATCTAGATCGAACCCTGCTTTTCCACCACCAGGATGCGCGCCTCGCCCACCGGGTGCGCCACGTGCTCGCAGCCCACGCCGGCGCTGAAGACGTCGCCGGGATGCAGCCGCTCCACGAACTCGGCGCCGTTCTCGCGCCAGTGCATGTCCACCGCGCCATCCAGCACCACGAACACCTCCGCGCCGTCGTTGACGTGCCATTTGTAGGGCGCGTCAGTCCAGTGCAGGCGCACGCTGGCCCCCTCGATCTGCGCGATGTCGAGGGCGCCCCAGGCGCGCTCGGCGGTGAAGGACTGGCTGCGGACGATCTTCATCATGGCGGGCGGGTTCCTTGGACTGCGATGGCCGGCATTGTCGGGCAGGCAGGCTTCAAGTCGGCCGAGGCGGAACTTCAGGCCCCGTCCAGTTCCTACTGCTGAGCTGTCGGTTGGCATCTTGTCAGCCTTTGGCGCCCAGCAGAAGGAGGTCTCGCATGCACGGTGGATCGTCGTTCAAGCCCCTGTCCAGCGGTCCGGCGGTGACGCGCTATCCCTGTGCGGTCGATCATGCCGGTCATGCGCAGCCGCGCCCCACCTTCGAGTCGCTGAGCTTCATCTCGCAGGCGCCGACAGGGCCTGCTGTCACGTCATTCAAGGAGTGGGTGGAGGGGCCGGCCAAGGGCAAGACGCTGCGAGAGCGCATCACCGGCAAGGCGCCCGAGGCAGCAGCCGCGGCAACCGCGCAGCGCGCTTACCTGGTCGGGCTGCGCAAGCTGCTCAATGCCGAGGCGACGCCGGAGTTGCTGGAGACGGTCATCGCGAAAGACAAGCACAGGACGCTGATCGCTTTCCTCGATGCGTTCGGCGACCCTGCGGCGTCGGTGCTGGACTCCAAAGCGGGCCTCGTGGAACTCTCCCTGCAGGCGGGCGATGTGCTGAACAAGCTGCAGACACAGGCGCGACAGGCTTTCGATGACGCGGTGAAGGCTGGCCGGCACAAAGCCGTCGATCCAAAGCGGCAAGCTTTGGTCATTTACGCTGCCATCAACGTCGCTCTGGACGACTCCACCCGCTTTGCCGAACGCCACCAGGTCCGCACGGTGTCACCCGCGCCCGAACTCTCTCCCGAGGCCCGCCGCCTGGCCCGGGGGGCCTACGACCAGTCCGTTGCCCAGGCACTGAAGCAGGGGCGGGCGCTCACGCCGGCGCTGTTGGAGGAACTCGCGAACGATGCCGTTCGCGAGCTGCAGGCGAGTTTCGAACCGACCGCCGGCGCTGCGGCGGAGTCGGCCCCCGTCGCCGCGGCCTCCACGACCAACAGCCCGACCCGCTACGCGGCGACGGCCTTCCTCGCGAAAGTGGACGCGTTCGCGCCGCAGCAGGAAAAAAGAGGGATGACAGAGCAGCGCGAGGACGGCGTCTGGGTGTTCACCGAGGCCTTCAAGCAGCGCCAGCTCGGGGACTTCATGAAGAGCCTCGCGGACTTCATGCTGGAGGTGGACGCTGGAGCGGGCACCCGGCTGGTGGACGTCCGCCTGGAGGTCTTCTTCGAACAGATGCTCGAGGAGTAGTTCTCAGGGCTTGCGCTTGACTTCCTCGAGCTGTTCGAGGTTCTCCCCCGAGTGGACGCCGCGATCGCCTTCGCTGTACTCGGCCGCGCCCGGCTCGGGCTCGCGCTCGCCCTGGTTCGCATAGGGCTGGTGGCCTTGGCCGCCGTCCCAGCTCACCTCGTTGCGATAGCCGTGTTCGGCCTTGTCGGCCGGCTTGTCCTCCGGTCCGGCGGGACGATTCATCGCCGCACCCCGGCGCCCTCGGTCATCGGAAAGGCCGGCTCCAGCGGCAAGATGGGCCGCAGCGGCTGCACCGGTTCGGGCGGCCGCATCTGCGTCCGGGGTTCGGCGGCGCCGGCGCCCATGGCCGAGGACGACGCACCCGCGGGCTGCCCGGCTTCCGAAGCCGCCGGCGCGGGCACGAGGTACTCGTACTCGCGCAGCAGCCCGCCGCCGGTCACGCTACCGGTGATCTCGCCCAGGCCCATGACCCGGCCGCGGCAGGCCAGCACGTCCTCCTGTTCGCGGTAGATGTTGCATCGGGCCAGTGCGTTGGCCGCGTACTGCCCGTAGGTGTCGATGCGGCCCTGGCTGCGTGCAGCCTGCGCCGCCTGCACTTCGGCCATGCAGCGCTCGCGATCCTGGTAGGTTGCGCCACTGCGGCACGCGGCCATCTGCTCGCGATGCGTCATGGTGCCGCTGCTGGTGACCTGGGCCGTGGCGGCAACCGCCAGCAGGGCGGTCGCACCGAAGGCGATGAAGCCGCGATGCTTGGGGGTCAGGCGGAGGCGATTCATAGAGGAGCTCCCGGTTCGTTGCGCGGGCCGCGACCCGCTCGTCGTCAATGACCAGAGCTTAGGGATGCGCTGCCTGTGCGCTGCGACGGAGAGTGTTGTGGCCGCCCCTGCGAATCGGCCGATGCGCCCGTAGGACAAGGGCGACCGCTGGTGACAGGGGAGCGGGCCTCGAGGTTACAAGGCCCAACCGCGCGGCGGGTTGGCCGGCAGCTCCCAGAGCGATTCGCGCCAGGCTGCTCGAATGCTGCGCATGAGGTTCATGGCCGGCTCCACCAGTGGCGCGAGGGCGCGCACGACCAGCACGCGCGGCTGCGGCGCGGTCGCGCCGGCCAGCCCGCGCAGCGCGCTGGCCTCGATGAGCTCGCGGGCGCGGTCCAACGCCAGTTCGCGCCGTTCACGGGGAATGTCGCTGCCGCAGGCGAAGAACAAGGTGGCCAGGCAGCGGTGGCCCGCCAGGCCCAGCGGCCCGTCCATGAGGAGGCTGTCCTGCGCGTCGATGAGTCCACGCTCCAGCCAGTGGCCCTCCAGCGCCAGGTGCTGCTGCAGCCGGCCGCTGCGAAAAGGCTGCCCGGCTTCGGGCAGGCCCAGCGCGGCGACGTCCCAGCCGATCAGCTCTGCGCCCGGCGCGAGATCCATCACCAGCTGGTTGTGCGCCTGGCATCCGCTGTAGTAGAGGGCTTCCAGGGGCAGCCATTCGAGCCGGGCATCGGCTTCCAGGGCGATCCGCGTGCGCTGCGCGGCCAGGGCGCCCTCGCTGCGGTAGAAGCGCGTCGCGCCCGGCGTGGTGATGAGGCCGTGGGCGCCGGCGTCCACCCGCACCTGGATGTCCAGCACGTCGCCGCCCACCAGCCCGCTGGGCGGATGCACCAGCACGTTGTGGCACACGGACTCGCCTTCGGGCCAGAGGCTTTGCAGGATGCGCAAGGGACCTTCGTGGCGATGGCGCGCGACGGTGCGCGCGGATGCGCGCGAATAGTGCAGGTCGAGTCGGGCGTGCCAGCTCATGGGGCGTGGATGCGCGGGATTGGTGCGTTGGGTGTTTACTCCTCCCCCCTCTCAGGGGAGGCAGGGAGGGGGGCTGCGCGCACCGACCAACCATCGGCGCGCGTGGCCCCCACCCCAGCCCTCCCCCAGTGGGGGAGGGAGTTTTCTGCGCTCACACGTTCTGCGAACCCCGGTGGGCCCAGCCCGTGGTGTGCTTTTCCACGTAGCTGAAAAGCTCGTACATGGCCATGGCCATGGCGCCCACCACCACCAGGCCGGCGAAGGCCAGGCCCATCTGCATGGCCGAGCCGGCCGAGATGAGGAGGTAGCCGATGCCCTCGTTGGCGGCGGTCATCTCCGAGACCGTGGTGCCGACGAAGGCCAGGGTGATCGCCACCTTGAGCGAGCCGAAGAAGTAGGGCATGGACCGGGGCAGGCCCACCTTGACCAGCACGTCCCAGCGCTTGGCGCCCAGCACCCGCAGCACGTCCTCCAGCTCGGGCTCCAGCGTGGCCAGGCCGGTGGCGATGTTGACCATGATGGGGAAGAAGGAGATGAGGAAGGCCGTGAGGATGGCCGGGCCGATGCCGATGCCGAACCACACCACCAGGATCGGCACGAAGGCCGCCTTGGGCAGGGCGTTGAAGGCGGTCATGAGCGGGTACACCGCCGCATAGGCCAGGCGCGAGCTTCCGATGAGGAAGCCCAGGAGAACGCCCACCACGATCGCGATGCCGAAGCCCGCCATGGTCACCCAGTAGGTTCGCCACGCGTGCGCCGCGATGACGCCGCGGAACTCCACCAGCTGGCTCCAGATGCGCGCGGGGCTGGGGAAGATGAACTCCGAGACGTTCAGGGCGCTGCACAGCACCTGCCAGACGATGATCGTGAGCAGCAGCAGCACCCAGGGCGACCAGCGCTCCAGGTGCCGGCGCGAGGCCGCGGACGTCATTGGGCCACCTCCGCGCCCGTGCCGTGCCGCCGCAGGGCGCCGATGTGGCCGCGCAGCTCGTGGACGATGTCGGTGAATTCCTTGGTGTAGGTGATCTCCAGCTCGCGCGGCTGCGGCAGGTCGATCTCGCGCCGCACGACGAAGCGGCCCGGGCTCTTGCTCATGACGTAGATGGTGTCGGCCAGGAAGACGGATTCACGCAGGTCGTGCGTGACCAGGATGACGTTGAAGCGCTGCTCGGTCCAGAGGTCGCGCAGGATGCACCACAGCTCCTCGCGCGTGAAGGCGTCGAGCGCGCCGAAGGGCTCGTCCAGCAGCAGCATCTTGGGCTCGTGGATCAGGGCGCGGCAGATGCTGGCGCGCTGCTGCATGCCGCCCGAGAGCTGCCAGGGGAACTTGTCCTCGTAGCCGGCCAGGCCCACCTTGCGCAGCAGGGCGCAGGCACGCTCGCGGTACTCGGCCTTCTTCTGCTTGAACTGGCTGCGATAGGGCTCCACGATCTCCAGCGGCAGCAGCACGTTGTCAACCGTCGTGCGCCAGGGCAGGAGCGACGGCGCCTGGAACGCCATGCCCGAGATCTTCAGCGGCCCGGCGACCGGCTGGCCGTCGATCAGGATGCGTCCGTGCGATGGCATGCGCAGGCCCGTGGCCAGCTTCATGAAGGTGGACTTGCCGCAGCCCGAGGGGCCCACGATGGCGATGAACTCGCCCTGGCGCACCTGCAGGTCGATGGCCTCGACCGCGTACTGGCCCTGCTGCAGCAGCTCGTCGTTGTAGGCGAGCCAGACGTCCTTGAAGTCCACGAAAAGCGGGGGCTCGGCCCCCGCGGCGTCCCGCTCAGGCCTCATCGCTTGGCGGGGGGCAGCACGTTGAGTTCGGCCTTGGCGGGCAGGAAGGAGCCGTTCCACACCACGTCCGGGTTGACGCGGGTCTTGGTGCCGAAGGCATCCGACACCTGCGAGGCCATCAGCGACAGGCGGCCCGGATTGAGCTGGCCGAAGCCTTCGGCGCGCGCGTCGGGGCTGGCGATGACGGAGTCGATGGCCAGCTTCAGGCGGCGCGTCTCCAGCTCGGTGTTGATGATGCCGTCACGCTGCTTGACGTACTGGATGGCCGCCTCGGGGTTGGCCATGACGTCCTTGGCGCCCTTGGCGAAGGCCGAGAGGAAGGCTTTGACGGCCTGCGGCTTCTCCTGCAGGAACTTGGGGTTGGCAATGATGACGTTGCCGTACAGCTTCACGCCGTACTCGGGGTAGGGCAGCACCACCACGTCCTGCGGCTTGACGCCGCGCGCCTCCAGGTTCAGGAGCGAGGTGAAGGTGAAGCCAGTGATGGCGTCCACGTCGCCACGGGCCAGCATGGTCTCGCGCAGCGGCGGGTCCATGGCGGTCCAGGTCACGTTGCCGATGTTGTTGGCCTTCTGGAAGATGGGGAACGCGCGGCGGCCGGCGTCGAACACCGGCGCGCCCATCTTCTTGCCGGCCAGGTCGCCCGGCTTGGTGATGCCGGACTTCTTCAGCGCCATCACGGAGGCGGGCGTGTTGTTGTAGACCACCATGACGGCCACCGGCTTGTTCGGTGCGTCGGGGTTGTTGGCGTGGAACTCCATCAGCGCGGCCAGGTCCGCGAAGCCCATGTCGTAGGTGCCGGAGGCCACGCGCGTGACGGCGCCGCCCGAGCCGTTGCCGGCGTCCACCGTCACGTCCAGGCCGGCATCCTTGAAGTAGCCCTTGGCCACGGGGGTGAGGAACAAGGCCGCGGGACCCTCGAAGCGCCAGTCGAGCTGGAACTTCACGGGGGTGAGCGACTGGGCATGGGCCAGGCCCAGCCCGGTGGTGAGGGCCAGGGCGGCGGCGGTCTTGAGGAAGGTCCTCTTGGTCATGTAGGGATCTCCAGGGTGTCCAAAGTTGTACGGGGTGCCGGAAGCAAGATCGGTGCCGCCTGCGCGGCCGTAGAGCGGGCCGGCCGATTCTCGCCGCTGTGCCGCCAGGGCGCACCCGAGGAACCCCCGATCCCGTGCGCCGGGTCGGCAGCAGGCCGCTGCGCGCCGCAGCGGGCAGGTCCGCCGCAGAGGTAGGGCCTATCTGACGGTGCCACGAGCCAAGCGCGCACGGTGAGCCCTTGCCCCCGACTACGCCCGCGCTTGGACCGCAAAACCATATTGCTTCCACCGGCTGCCGGTTCAGGCGGCGGGGGGTCGGGGCGCCGGGCCCTGGCAGCTCTCAGCAACGACACGCCATTGGCGTAACAAGGAGTGTGACGATGAATTTTCTTATCTGGCTCATCATCGGTGGCATCGTGGGTTGGCTCGCCAGCCTCATCATGCGAACGGATGCCAATCAGGGCATCCTGCTGAACGTGGTCGTCGGCATCGTCGGCGCGTTCATCGGCGGCTTGGTCATCTCGCCGTTGGTGGGCGTGGGCACGATCAACGATGGCATCAGCATCGCCTCGGTGCTCGTGTCGCTGGTTGGCGCCATCATCCTGCTGGCCATCGTCAACCTGTTCCGCCGCGGTCGCGTCCGCTAAGACAGCGGACGCACGGCGCCCGCGCGCCGGGTGAGGCACGCGGGTCTGCCACCGCCTGCGCCCTCCCCCCGGGGCGCGGGCGTTTGCCTTGGTCCCGGTGACACAGGATCGGCGCCCTCGCGGGCGCCGATCCTGTTTTCAGCTTCGATTTCAGGAGAGCAGGTCCCGCAAGGCGCGCGCAATGACCCGGGTCGCGCGCCGCAGGTCGTCGAGTTCGAGCCGCTCGTCGGCGCGCTTGGCGTGCGACTCCAGCACCGTCCGTGGCCCGGCGCCGTAGATTACGCCGGGAATGCCCGCTTCCCCGTAGAGCCGAACGTCCGTGTAAAGCGGCGTCCCCATGGCGGGGATCGGCTGGCCGAAGACCTGCTGCCCGTGCCGCTGCAGCGCCTCCACCAGCGGCCGGTTGCCGTCCAGCGGCTTGAGGGCACGCGCCAGCAGCAGGCGCTTGACCTCCACCCGGATGCCCGCCTGCGCACCAGCGGCATCGTCGATGACGCGGCGGATCTCGGCCTCCACCTGCACCGGGTCCTCCTCGGGGATCATGCGGCGGTCCAGCTTGAACACGACCTTGCCCGGCACGACGTTGGTGTTGGTGCCGCCTTCGATGCGGCCCACGTTGAGGTAAGGGTGCTTGATACCCGGCACTTGCGAGAGCACCTGCCGGTAGCGCACGTTCTGCGCATACAGCGCGTTGAGGATGCCCACGGCGCCCTGCATCGCGTCGATGCCGGTGTCGGGCACCGCCGCGTGCGCCATGCGGCCGTGCACCGTCACCTCCATCTGCAGGCAGCCGTTGTGCGCGGTGACCACCTCGTAGCTGAAGCCGGCCGCGATCATCAGGTCGGGTTTCGTGAGGCCCTGGCGCAGCAGCCAGCCGGGACCGAGCTCGCCACCGAATTCCTCGTCGTAGGTGAAATGCAGTTCCACCCCGCCGCGCAGGGGCGCGCCCAGGGCGTCCAGCGCCCGCAGCGCGAAGGTGAAGCTGGCGAAGTCGCTCTTGCTCACGGCGGCGGCGCGGCCGTACAGGCGCCCGTCCTCGATGTCGGCGCCGTAGGGGTCGTGCGTCCAGCCTTCGCCGGGCGGCACCACGTCGCCGTGGGCATTGAGCGCGATGACGGGGCCCTCGCCCCAGCGGCGGCGCACGATCAGGTTGGTGATGGACTCCATGCCCGCGGCGCGCACCTCGGCCTCGGGCACGGGGTGCTTCTCGGCCACGAGGCCCATGCCTTCGAGCAGTTGCGCGGTGCGCTCGGCGTGCGGCGCGTTGTTGCCCGGAGGCGTGTCGGTGGGAACGCGCACCAGCTCCTGCAGGAAGCGCACTTCCTCGTCGAAATGGGCGTCGATCCAGGCGTCCAGGCGCTCGGGGTCGGGGGTGCTCGGGTTCACGCGGCCTTCTCCTCCAGGTGGTCCAGCAAGTGCGCGAAGGCGCGCACCGCCAGTTCGATGTCGTCGCTGGTGGTGCTCTCCAGCGGGTTGTGGCTGATGCCCGAGTTCTGCCCGCGCACGAAGAGCATGGCCTGCGGCATCACTTCGTGCAGCTTCATCGCGTCGTGCCCGGCCCCGCTGGGCATGCGGTGCAGCGGCACGCCCAGGGCCTGCACCGCGCGCTCCCAGCGCGCCTGCCAGGCGGGGGCGCTGGGCGCGGCGGCCGCGCGCATGCTTTCCTCGTGCGTGCAGCGCGTGCCGCGGCGGGCGCAGATGGCGCCGATCTCGGACAGCACGTCGGCCAGCAGCGCGTCGCGCTGCGCGTCCTTCGGCGCGCGCAGGTCGAGCGAAAAGCTGCAGCGCCCCGGCACCACGTTGATCGAGCCGCCCGGCACCTGCAGCAGGCCCACCGTGCCCACCGAGTCGCCGTCGCGCGCGGCGCGCCGTTCCACGTAGGTGATGACCTCGGCGACGGCGACGGCCGCGTCCTGGCGCCGGTCCATGGGCGTGGTGCCGGCGTGGCTGGCCATGCCGCGCATCTCGCACAGGAGCCGCACGCCGCCGTTGATGGAGGTGACCACGCCCAGCGGAACGTCCAGCTCGCTCAGCACCGGGCCCTGCTCGATGTGCACTTCCACGAAGCCCAGGTAGCGGGCCGGATCGCGCCGCAGCGCGCCGATGGCTTCCAGCGTGGCCGGCAGGCCCGCCGCGCGCATGGCCTCGCGCATGGTGATGCCGTCCGCGTCCTTCTGGTCCAGCCAGGCGGGGTCGAACTGCCCGATCAGCGAGCCCGAGCCGAGGAAGGTGGCCTTGTAGCGTTGGCCCTCTTCCTCCGCGAAGGCCACCACCTCGATGCCGTGGCGCAGGCGCCGGCCCGCGCGCGCGAGTTCGCCCACGCAGGCCATGGGCACGAAGATGCCCAGGCGGCCGTCGTAGCGGCCGCCGTTGCGCACGGTGTCGTAGTGCGAGCCGGTGAGAAGGCGGGGCGCGTCGGCGTCGCTGCCGTGGTAGATGCCCACGACGTTGCCGACCGCATCGATGCTCACTTCGTCGAAGCCGCAGGCGCGCATCTCGCGCTGGATGAAGGCAGCGGCCTGGCGGTGCGCCTCGGTCAGGTAGGTGACGGTGAGTTGTCCCTGCTCCTTGAAGCCCGGGTCGCTGAACTGCGCGAGCGCCTCCTGCCAGTCCCACACCCGCTCCCCCAGCGCAGGGGCGACGCCGAACTTGTCGTTCAGCCGGATCTCGGCGATGCGGTGGATGTTGCGCAGGCACTCGGCGCGTTCGAAGTCAGGCGGGTTCTCCAGCCGGCGCTCGAAGGCCTCGATGATCTGTGTGCGGGTCAGGCCCGTGCCGCGCGGGCCGCGCACGGCCAGGATGAAGGGGAAGCCGAACTTCGCGTTGTAGGCGGTGTTCAGCCGCTGCAGCGTGTCGAACTCCTCGGGCGTGCAGTTCGTCAGGCCCGCGCGGCTCTGTTCGTCGGTCGACTCGGCCGTGAGGCTCTTGCTCACCATCGCCTTGCCGGCCAGTTCCGGGTGGGCGCGGATCAGTGCCAGTTGCCGGTCCACGTCCGCCTCGGCCACCACCCGGGCGGCCGCGTGCTTGAGCGCGGCCAGCGAAGCGAAGGGCCGCTGCGCCATAGCGGTCTCCACGATCCAGGGCGAGTGCTCGTAGAGGCCATCGAGCAGGCGGGCCGCCTCCTCGGGCGGGGCGGCGTTGAGTTGCTCCAGGGTCAGGGGCATGGCGTTCATCCGGTGTAGGGGTGGACTTGCTTCCAGTGGCGCGCGATGTCGATGCGCCGGCACACCCACACGCGGTCGTGGCGAGCGATGTGGTCCAGGAAGCGCTGCAGCGCGACGATGCGGCCCGGCCGCCCGAGCAGGCGGCAATGCATGCCCACGCTCATCATCTTCGGGGCTTGGTCGCCTTCGGCGTAGAGCGCATCGAAGCTGTCGCGCAGGTACTCGAAGAAGGGATCGGCGTGCGAGAAGCCCTGGGGCAGGGAAAAGCGCATGTCGTTGCAGTCGAGCGTGTAGGGCACCACCAGGTGGGGCACGACCTGGCCGTCGGTGCGGCGCACCTTCATCCAGAAGGGGAGGTCGTCGCCGTAGTAGTCGCTGTCGTACTCGAAGCCGCCGTGGTCCACCACCAGGCGGCGCGTGTTGGGGCTGTCGCGGCCCGTGTACCAGCCCAGCGGCCGCTCGCCGGTGAGCTCCTCGATGATCTGCATGCCGATGCGCAGGTGCTCGCGCTCGGTGGCCTCGTCCATGTTCTGGTAGTGGATCCAGCGCCAGCCGTGGCAAGCGATCTCGTGGCCGGCTTCCTTGAACGCGGCGCTGAGTTCGGGATGGCGCTGCAGGGCCATGGACACGCCGAAGACGGTGAGCGGCAGGCCGCGCCGCTCGAACTCGCGCAGCAGGCGCCACACGCCCACGCGCGAGCCGTACTCGTAGATGCCTTCCATGCTCAGGTGCCGGTCCGGGTAGCTGGCCGGGTTGAACATCTCCGACAGGAACTGCTCGGATCCCGCGTCGCCGTGCAGGACGGCGTTCTCGCCGCCTTCCTCGTAATTGAGCACGAACTGGACCGCCACGCGGGCATTGCCGGGCCACTGCGCGTGGGGCGGATTGCGGCCGTAGCCGACGAGGTCGCGAGGGTAGGGGGCGGTGCTGTCGTAGGTCATGGTCTCAGGCGGCCAGGGCGTGGGCGATGTCGGAGGCGGGCTGGGGACGGTCGAAGTCCAGGCTGTCTTCCACGTGCCGCAGGTGCTCCACCATCAGGGCGGCGGCGCGCTCCTCGTCGCGCGCGGCCAGCGCACGCACGATCTGCGCGTGTTCCTCCTGGGAATGCTCGGCGGCGCCGGCGCGCTGGTACATGAGCGAGATGAGCGAGCTGCGCGACGCCAGCTCGCGCAGGATCTGCGCCAGCACCTCGTTGCCGAGCAACTCGGCCATGCGCACGTGGAAGTCGCCCAGGAGTTCGTTGCGCCCGGCCAGGTCACCCTCTTCGGCCGCCGCCTTCTCCCGGGCCATGTGCTCGCGCAGGGCCTTGATGCGCGACGGCGTGGCCTCGCGCGCGAAAGTGCGGGCCAGCTCCCCCTCCAGCATGCGGCGCACCGCGAAGACTTCGCGCGCCTCCTGCACCGTGGGGGCCGCGACGAAGGCGCCGCGCGCGGGCTCCAGGGTGACCAGCCGGTTCTGCGAGAGCTGGAACAGCGCCTGCCGCACCAGCGTGCGCGAGACGCCGAAATGGTCCGCCAGCTTCTGCTCGACCAGCTTGGTGCCCGGCAGCAGCCGGTGTGCCGCGATGGCCCGCGTCAGGGCCTGGGCGATCGTGCTGGTGGTGGACTCCATGCACGAAGTGTATACACTTCTGTCCACCAAACCACCACGGGAGAAGCCATGGGATTGAGCACGCACGTGCTGGACACGATGCACGGTACGCCGGCCGCGGGCATGGGCGTGGAACTCTGGGACCTCGGCGGGGCGCAGCCCCGCCAGCTCAAGCGCTTCACCCTCAACATGGACGGACGCAATCCCGACGGCCCGCTGTTCGACAACGCGAGCCTGCAGCGCGGGACCTACCGGCTGGTCTTCGACGTGGCGGCCTACTTCCGTTCGCGCGGCGTTGAGCTGCCCGATCCGCCCTTCCTCGACCGGGTCAGCCTGGACTTCGGCGTGGCGGACACCTCGCAGCACTACCACGTTCCGCTCCTGTGCACCCCGTGGAGCTATTCGACGTACCGGGGCTCTTAGGGACCCCCACCGAACTCCGTTCGGGCTGAGCCTGTCGAAGCCCCCGCGCGGTTTCCCTAATCCTGTCCCTCCGTCAACGTATCCAGCTGGAAGCGGCCGCTCTTGTCCCACAACCACGTGTCCGTGTACGTCACCCGCCCCAGCCGCAGCGGCGTGGGGAAGGGCGCGGCCGCGCGCACCATGCGCTCGATCTCGGCCACCACTTCGGGTGCGTGGCGTGGCGCGCGCAGCCAGTTCAGGCGCAGCGGCTGTCCGCGGGCATCCAGGTCCACCTCCAGCACGCCCACGGCATACAGCATGGGCGGCAGGCGGCCCTTGAAGATGCGCTCGGGCTGCAGGCTGTACAGATGCGTCGCCGCATCGCGGCGGTACTCGCGCGGCGTGCGGGCAACCGAAGGTCCGGGCGGGCCGGGACGCACGGGGGTGCCGGAAGGCGGTCCGACGGGCGCGACCTGGGCCGGGCTCGTCGGTGCCGGCGGGGGCGGGGGCACCGGTGTGGCCACGCTGCCACGCTGCACGGCGGGCGGGGCGCAGGCGGCCAGCAGGCTGGCCAGGGCGCTGGCCAGCAGGGTGTGGAGGCGCCTGGGTCGGCCGGCTTGTTCCATGATGTCTCCTGTTGGCCGCGAGCATAGCCGCGGCAACGCGTTCGCATGACCCCGCTGCATCTCTCCTTCGTCGCCGAGCGCCTCGCGCGCGAGCCCGCCGTGCTCGTCACCGTGGAGCGCAGCGAAGGCTCCGTTCCGCGCGAGGCCGGCACGCACATGGTCGTCTTCGCCGGCGAGGTCGTCGGCACCATCGGCGGCGGGCAGCTCGAATACCAGGCCATCGCGCAGGCGAAAAGCCGGATCGGCGCCGCCGACGCGCAGGTGCTGCGCTATCCGCTCGGCCCCACCCTGGGGCAATGCTGCGGAGGGGTGGTCTGGCTGCGCTTCGAGCGGCTGGATGCCGTGGCCCTCGGGGCCTTGTCCGCGCAACTGCGGGAGGCGTTGCAACCCCTGGCGCTCTTCGGCGGCGGCCATGTCGGCCGCGCCCTGGTGGATGCCCTCGCGCCGCTGCCGTACGCCGTCACCTGGATCGACAGCCGCGAGGCCATCTTCCCCGCCGAGGTGCCGGCGCACGTGGCCTGCGAACACTCCGACCCGGTGCAGGCGGCCGTGCCCCAGCTCGCGCCGGGCTCGCAGGTGCTGGTCATGAGCTTCAGCCACGCCGAGGACCTGGACATCGTCGCGGCCTGCCTGCGACGCCGGCGCGAACGCGCCGACCTGCCCTTCATCGGCCTGATCGGAAGCCGCACCAAATGGCAGACCTTCCGCCACCGGCTGGAGCAGCGCGGGTTCACGCCGGCCGAGCTCGCGCAGGTGACCTGCCCGATCGGCATCCTGGGCATCACCGGCAAGGAGCCGGCGGTGATCGCGGCCAGCGTGGCCGCGCAGTTGCTGCTGCTGCGGCCTGCGCGCTGAGGGCGGGCGCACAACTTGCATACACTTTCCTTCGTCGGTCGCAGCGGCGCCTCTTTCGGTTCGCGGCCTTTTCATTCTGCTCAGAGCGCCCGCCGTGGTGAGCAGGCCTGAGATCAGTGCATCCATGGAAAGCTACTTCCTCGACTGGGCCAACCTGCTGCTGCGGTGGCTGCACGTCATCACCGCCATCGCCTGGATCGGCTCGTCCTTCTACTTCGTCTTCCTGGATTCCAGCCTCACCCCGCCCGAGGACGAGGACCTGAAGAAGCAGGGCGTCTCCGGTGAACTCTGGGCCGTCCACGGCGGCGGCTTCTACCACCCGGTGAAGTTCGCCGTGGCGCCGCCCACGCTGCCCAAGCACCTGCACTGGTTCTACTGGGAGGCCTACACCACCTGGATGTCGGGCTTCGCGCTGCTGGTGGTGCTGTACTTCTGGAACGCGCGCGCCTACCTGATCGATCCGTCCCGCATGGACTGGTCACCCGGCGTGGCCATCACCGTGGCCCTGGGCTTCCTTGTGGTGTTCTGGGTGCTCTACGACCTCATCTGCCGTGTCTTCGAAAGCCACAAGAAGGCCGACACCATCGTCGGCGCGCTGGTGGCCGTGCTGGTGGTCGCGGCCTCGTGGCTGGCCTGCCAGTGGTTCGCCGGCCGCGCGGCCTTCCTGCTCGTGGGCGCCATGCTGGCCACCGCCATGAGCGCCAATGTGGCGCACTGGATCATCCCGGGCCAGCGCAAGATGGTCGCGGCCATGAAGGAAGGCAAGCCGGTGGACCCCATCCACGGCAAGCGTGGCAAGCAGCGCAGCGTGCACAACACCTACTTCACGCTGCCGGTGCTCTTTGCCATGCTGTCCAACCACTACAGCTTCCTCTGGAGCCGCGAGGACAATTGGCTGGTGCTGGTGCTGATGATGGCCGCCGGGGCGGCGATCCGGCAGTTCTTCGTGCTGCGCCACGGCTGGAAGCTGGGGCGCAACGGCAACCCGGCCCCCTACGCACTGGTGGGCGTGGCGGTGATCGCGGCCACGCTGGTGTGGATGCAGCCGGCGCCCCGCGCGCCGCTGGCTTCCACCCCGGCCGGCGCACCGGCCGCGCCTGCAGCAGCAGCTGCCACCGGCGCCGCGCCCACGATGGCCGCCGTGCAGCAGGTCATGGCGCAGCGCTGCGTGATGTGCCATGGCGAGCAGATGCAGATGAAGAACATCCGCCTGGATTCGCCCGAGGCGCTCAAGCAGCACGCGCAGTCGATCTACCAGCAGGCGGTGGTGACGCGGCTCATGCCGATGAACAACGCCACCGGCATGACCGACGAGGAGCGCGGGGTGGTGAAGGCGTGGTTTGAGGCGGGGGCGAACTGACCGGCGGCATGACCGCCGGTTCAGATGAGCGAACCCTCGATCACTCGCACAGGCGCCGGATCCGCTCCGGCACCTCGAAGGCGTACCAGCTGCCGTCTTCGCGGCGGCCGCCGAAGATGCGCACCTCCTCGCATTCCATGATCGGCGTGTCCCCGCGCCGGCAGTGGTAGCGCTGCACGAAGCTCTTGCGCCGCCACTCGGGCACGTGCACGTCGATCTGCAGCTCGTCGCCGTAGCTTGCGGTCTTCATGAAGCGGGCCTTCGTGTCCACGATCGGCGTGCCGACGATCCCCGTTTCCTTCTCGATCTCCCGCCAGGGCGGCACGCCGCACTGGATGAAGAAGTTGCGCGAGGCGGCATCGATCCAGCGGAAGAAATTGGGAAACCAGACGATGCCGGCCGGGTCGCAGTCGCCGAACTCGACGCGAAGGGAGTAGGTGATGGTCTTGTGGGGGGTGCTCATGGGAGAGTGGCGCGCTGCCGCTGGTTCACTCGGCGGCGATCTTGCGCTCGCGGATGATCGCACCGAAGCGCTTGGAGTCCTCGGCCGCGCGCGCGCCGAACTCGGCGGGGCTGAGCGGCAGGGCCTCGCCGCCCAGGGCCACGATGCGGTCCTGGATGGCCTTGGTGGCCAGGACCTTGTTGATCTCGCGGTTCAGGCGCTCCACCACCGCGGGCGGCGTGCCGGCGGGCGCGTAGAAGCCGAAGACGCTGTCGGCGTCGAAGCCCTTGAGGCCCGCTTCATGCAGCGTGGGCACGTCCGGGAACAGCGGCGAGCGCTTGGGGCTGCCCACGGCCAGGAGCTTCAGGCGGCCCGAGCGCGCGTGCTGCAGGCCGATGCCCGGATCGAAATGGAAGTCGATCTGCCCGGCCAGCAGGTCCTGCAGCGCGGGGGCCGCGCCCCGATAGGGAACGTGCACGGCGAAGAGGTTGGCCTGGCTCTTCATCATCTCGGCGGCCAGGTGCGGCGAGCTGCCGTTGCCCGGCGAACCGAAGGACAGCTTGCCAGGGTTGGCCTTGGCGTACTGGATGAATTCCTGCACGTTGCTCGCCGGCAGCTGCGGCTTGGCCATGAGGTACACCGCCACCCGCGCGGCCGAGGCCACGGGCACCAGGTCCTTGGCCGGGTCGAAGGACATCTTGGCGTACAGGTGCGGGTTGATCGACACCATGCCGCCCGAGCTCATGAGGAGGGTGTAGCCGTCGGCCGGCGCGCGCGCGACCGCCTCGCCGCCGATGTTGCCGTTGGCGCCGCCCCGGTTCTCGATCACGACCGGCTGGCCCAGCGCCTCCGACAGCGGCTGCCCGATGGCGCGGGCCAGCGTGTCGGCCGCGCCGCCGGCCGGGAAGTTCACGACCACGCGCACCGGCTTGTTCGGGTAGCCGTCCTGGGCGAAGGCGCCAAGGCTGGCCAGACCCGTGGCGGCCAGCGCGGCGGCCAGCAGGGTGCGGCGGAGAACGGAACGGTTGTGGGGATTCATGGCGTGGGTCTCCTGGGATGATTTCTTGTCGTCAAGCGGCCTGCCCGGCGGCGGCCTTGGGTTTGCGCACGAAGCGGATGGGTTGCTCCTTGACCGGTCGCGGCGGCGCGCCGTGGCGCACCAGCGCGGCATCGAGCTGCGTGCCCGCTTCGTCCGCCAGCGCGGCCTGGCGCGCCTCGGCGATGGCCGTGGCGCTCTCCTGCGGCGACGCGCCGCGCGCCAGATGGTCCAGCACGTGCAGCAGGTTTTCCTTGCCGCGCTCGTTGGTCGCGCCGTAGCCCTTGATGAGGCGGCCGCACAGGGCGATCTCGTGGCCCAGGCGCCAGTCGCGGCGCGTGCCCTCGACCACGCCCTGCAGCCAGCGCTCGATCATCTGCTGCTCCATCGCGAAGCGGCTGCCGCGCACGCGCAGCCACTTGCAGGAGGCGAGCGCGCGCAGCGACACCATGCCCATGACCGAATGCGTGCCCACCTTCAGCGGCAGCGCCCAGGGTAGCTTGCCGGCGGCAATGCGCTTGCGGTCCCATTGCGTCAGGCGCTGCGCCAGCGCGGGCGGCAGCAGGGCCGCGAACTCCGGAATGCCCGGCTTGAAGTGGTCCCACACCTGCAGCAGGTCCTCGTCCGTGGCCTTGACCTCGCCTCGCACGCGCGCCCAGCGGCTCGCGCGGCTCTTGAGGTCGGCCACGCGCACGATGTCGTCGAAGGCCATCCACAAGGCCAGCCAGCGGGCCATCTCGGTGGTGGTTTCGAAGCCGCGTTCGCCCGAGGGGTCGGCGATCCGCTCGGCTTCCAGCACCTGCGTCAGGCGGTGCACGTACAACTCGGCGTAGTCGCGGCCCTGGTAGTCCACGAGACGGGCATGGCCCAGCGCGAACATCTCGCGAACCGGCGCGGGGAAGCGCTGGACCAGTGCGGCGTCGGGCGCGCCGGGCGCGGACGCCTGCGGCCCGTCCCGGACCGGGGCGGGGGGTGACAGCAGCGCGTCCACGAACGCGGCCTGCTGCTGCGCCTGCCCCACGATCTCGAAGCCCCGCGCGAAGCCGCGCAGGCTGGCCTTGGCGGTGGCGGCGCCGCCTTCCTGGATGGCGGCCTCGTAGTCCTCGCGCTTGAACGGGAACAGGCCGCTGCCCGCGATGGCGCCCAGCATCACGGCGCTCACGATCGTGCCGCACTCCTTGGCCACGGCCGACATGTCGAACACATGGTGCTCGCGGCTGAAGGACTTCACCAGCGCGAGCAGCTCCTGCGCGTCCACGCGGCCGTCGCCCATCTGCATGCGCTCCATGGTGGTGAAGGCGCGGCTGGTGCTGGTGATCACGCGCGTGCGACCCGGCGCGGTCATGCCGTTGCCGATCTGGCGCGCCGTCTCCAGCAGTTCGGAGGAGACCAGCGCGTCCAGCGCCCCGGGCACCGGGTTCAGGCTGAAGATCGGACGGCGGCCGTTCAGCTCCGCGATGGAACGCGGGAACACTTCCAGGTAGTAGGTGGTCGCGCCGGTGCGCTGCGCGACGCCAGGGATGGACGTGCTCTGCGCCGGGTAGCCGGCGATGCGCGCGGTCTCGACCAGCCATTCGGTGAGCACGCCGCCGCCTTCGCCGCCTAGGGCGCAGACGAGGAGGGTGATCGCTTTGTCTTGGGGCATCTTGTCATCCTTCGGGTTTGTAGTCGGGCTCAGAGGGCGAGGAATGGGAGCGCCGATGAACAGGCCAGGGTCACCGCGGAACCGGCTTTGCCGGGCCGCTGGTGGCGCCCCCTGAGGGGGACGCGCCGAAGGCGCTTCGGGGGGGTCATTTACGCCGGCTGGAGTGCGCGGACGATGCCGCTGCGCACGCCGGCCCATAGCCGCTCGTGCCACTTGGGGTTCTGGATCACCTCGGCGCGGTAGAAGCTCGGGCACAGCGTGGCGGCGTGCGCGTTGGCGCCGCACAGGCCGCAGCCCACGCAGCCGTCGATGACCGTGGCCACCGGGTCGACCTTCAGCGGATCGGGGTTGTCCTTGAGCGTGAGCGTGGGACAGCCCGAGAGGCGGATGCAGGCGTGGTCGCCGTTGCACACGTCCTCGTCCACGCCGTACTTCACGCGCACCACGCGCTTGCCCTTCTTCAGGAGGCTGGAGATCCAGGGCTTGATGCGGCGCTGGCGCTCCAGCTGGCACTCGCCCTCGGCCACGATCACCTTCAGCCCGTCGAAGGGCGAGGTGAAGGCCTCCTTGAGCGTCTCGCGCATGGTGCTCACCTCGTAGGTGTGCACGGTGCGCAGCCACTGCACGCCCAGGCCCTTGAGCGTGGATTCGATGGTCTGGTTGGTGTGCACCAGGCTCTGCCCCTTGTCGGCAGCCGCTGCCCGCGCCTGGTCCTGCGGCGTGGAGATGATCTCCTGCGTGCCGGTGGCCGATGAGTAGCCGTTCTTGAAGATCAGCAGCACCGCGTCGTCGCCGTTGAAGAGGGCCGACTGCACGCCCGTGAGCAGGCCGTTGTGCCAGAAGCCGCCGTCGCCCATGATGGCCAGGGTGCGCCGCTGCATCATGGGCGAGACGCCCGCGCGGCTCGCCAGGCTCATGCCGTAGCCGAGGATGGAGTGCCCGGTGTGGAAAGGCTCGAAGGTGCCCAGCGCGTGGCAACCGATGTCCGCGGCCACGTGGACGGGGCCGATGTCCTGCTGCGCGAGCTTGAGCGCCGCGAACACCGGGCGCTCGGGGCAGCCGACGCAGAAGCTGGGCGGGCGGGCGGGGAGGGGCTTGTCCAGGGTGGCGGCGACGGTGCTGCGGCGCTGGCCGATGGCGTCGAGCCATTGGCGGGCCTGGGTGAGGGAGGAGGGTGGGCGGCGCCCTTCGACAGGCTCAGGGTGAACGGAGGGGCTTGGCACAGGGCGAACGGAGTTGATATCCGTTCGGGCTGAGCCTGTCGAAGCCCCTCCCCCGAGATACTGCTGCGCAAATCCCAGCATCGCTGTCGCCAGCACCTCCACGCTGTACTCCCCGCCCTGCGGCAGCAGGTCCTTGCCGTGCAGCCGCGTCTGGATGTCCCTGCGCCGAAGCAGCGTGGCGATCTCCTGCTCGATGTACTCCGGCTGGCCTTCCTCCACCACGATCACCGCGCGCTTGCCCACGCAGAAGTCCGCCACCTGCTCGGGCACCAGCGGGTAGGTGACGTTGAGCACCAGCAGCGGGATGTCGCTTTCGCCGAAGGCGTTGGCCAGGCCCAGCTCCTGCAGGCTGCGCAGCAGCGCGTTGTACAGGCCGCCCTGGACGATGATGCCCAGGTCCGCATGCTCACCATCCATCAGCTCGTTGAGCTGGTTCTCCAGGATGTAGCGCCGCGCGGCGGGGATGCGTTTCTCGTGCTTGAGCTTCTCGTGCGGGAAGGTGACCGGCGGGTGCGCCAGGCGCATGTAGTCGAACTTGGCCGGGTTGGCCATGAGCTGGCGCGTGGACACCGCGGGCGGCTGGTTGTCGCGGGTCTTGAAGCTGCCGCGCACGTGGCATGCGCGGATGCGCAGCTCCAGGATGGCCGGCATGTTGGAGGCCTCCGAGAGGCGGAAGGCGTGCTCCACCATGTCCACCATCACCGGCAGGTCGGGTCGCGGGTCCAGCAGGCACATGGTGGACTTGAGCGCGAACGCATGCGTGCGCTCCTGGATCACCGAGGCGCCCTCGCCGTAGTCCTCGCCCACCACGATCAGCGCGCCGCCCACCACGCCGGGCGAGGACAGGTTGGACAGCGCGTCCGAGGCGACGTTGGTGCCGACGATGGACTTCCAGGTCACGGCCCCGCGCAGCGGGTAGTGGATGGAGGCGCCCAGCATGGCGGCCGCGGACGCCTCGTTGGAGCAGGCCTCCACGTGCACGCCGAGCTCGTCCATGTAGGGCTTGGCCTGGACCATCACGTCCAGCAGGTGCGACACCGGCGCGCCCTGGTAGCCGCCCACGTAGGCCACGCCGGACTGCAGCAGCCCTTTGGTGATGGCGAGGATGCCTTCGCCGTGGAAGGTCTCGCCCTCCCCCTTGCGCAGCGCCTCGATCTCGCGGCTGAATGAAACTTCCACGGCTTGTCTCCCGGTCTGAATCGCCGGAGTGTCGGCTGCGCGGCGTCATCAATCAATAAAATGATCCGACTAAGCGAGATAAGAATCGTGCATATCAACGAGATCGACCTCAACCTGCTGCGGCTCTTCGACGCCGTGCACCGTCACCGCAGCGTCAGCCGCGCCGCCGAGCAGCTCGACCTGACCCAGCCCGCGGCCAGCCAGGGCCTCACGCGCCTGCGCGGCCTGCTGAACGATCCGCTCTTCATGCGCGCGCCCGGTGGCGTGCAGCCCACACCGCGCGCCGAGCGCCTGGCCGAGCCGGTGCGCCAGGCGCTGGCCACGCTGGAGGGGGCCCTGGCCGACTCGCGCGAGTTCGAGCCGCTGCGCTCGCGCCGCACCTTCCAGCTGCACATGAGCGACATCGGCGAAAGCCGCTTCCTGCCCCCGCTGATGGCCGCCCTGCGCGAGCAGGCGCCCGGCGTGCGGGTGGAGGTGCGGCCCTGGCCGCGCGACGAGATCTCCGACGCCCTGCACGCCGGCCGCATCGACTTCGCTTTCGGCTTCCTGCCCATGGTCAAGGACAGCCAGCGGCTGGCGCTGCTGGACGACCGCTACGTGCTGGTGCTGCGGCGCGACCATCCCTTCCTGCGCCGCCGCCGCAGCGCGAAGGCCCAGCTCGCGGCGCTGGGCGAACTGGACTTCGTGGCCGTGCGCACCCACACCGACACGCGCCGCATCCTGCAACTGCTGGAGCTGGAGGAGCGCCTGCGCCTGGTGACCGAGCACTTCCTGGTGCTGCCGGCCATCGTGCAGTCCAGCGACCTCGCGGCGCTGGTGCCGCGCGACATCGCCGAGGGCTTCGGCGAGGGCCACGCCATCGTCGAGCCCGAGTTCCCCCTGCGCGACTTCACCGTCTCGCTGCACTGGAGCCGCCGCTTCGAGGCCGAGCCCGGGCACCGGTGGCTGCGCGAGGTCATCGAGCAGGTTTTCCGGCGCAAACGCTGACAATCCCCCTTTTTCGACCGCAACCCGGAGGACCCCCGCGATGGCATCGCCCCGCCCGCTCGAACTCGTCGTCATCGACGTCAAACCCGGCGCCGCCATGGAAAGCCAGTCGGGCCTGGCCCTGCTGCGACCGCGCATCTACGGCGCCTGGATGCAGCCGGCCGGCCCGAAGAAGGTGGCCGCCATCGTCATGCACCCCACGAGCAACTTCATGGGCCACTACCTCATCGAGCCATTGGCGCGCCGGGGCGTGGCCTGCATGGGCCTGAACACGCGCTATGCCGGCAACGACACGCTCCTCGTCATGGAGCGCGCCATCCAGGACTTGGGCGCCGGCGTGAAATTCCTGCGCGGGCAGGGCTACGAGAAGGTGGTGCTGATCGGCAATTCCGGCGGCGCGGCGCTGGCCGCGCTCTACCAGGCGCAGGCCGAGGAACTCACCATCGACACGCTGCTGGACGGCGACCCGGCCAACCTGGTTGCGGGCGACCTGCCGCCCGTCCAGGGCCTGGCGCTGTGCGGCGCGCACGAGGGCCGCTCACGCCTCATGCGCCGCTGGATCGATCCGTCCGTCACCGACGAACATGACCCGCTGTCGGTCGACCCCGCGCTGGACATGTACGACCCGGCCAACGGCCCGCCGTACTCGGCGGAGTTCCTCGCGCGCTTCGACGCGGCGCAGGAAGCGCGGCTCGGACGCATCGACCGCTGGGTGCACGAGCGCCTCGCGCTGCTTCGCAGCCTGAAGGCGCCGGGCAGCCCGCGCGACCAGACCTTCATCATCCACCGCACGCATGCCGACCCGCGCTGCCTGGATCTCTCGCTCGATGCCAACGACCGCGCGGTCGGAAGCGTCTGGGGCAGCGGCGCCGCCGGAGCGCGGGCGGTGAACTACGCGGCCAGCCAGATGGGCCGCATCACCTCGCTCACCGCCTTTCTTTCGCAGTGGTCACCGCACAGCCGCGCCGACGGCCCGGACAACCTCGCGCGCACGAGCGTTCCGGTGCTGCTGTTCACGTACACCGCGGACCAGTCCACCTTCCCGAGCACGCGCGAGGCGTGGCTGGAAGCGGGCGGCGCGCGCATCCGCAACGTGGACGTGGTGGGGGGCAACCACTACCTGGCGGGGCAGCCGCAGCTGGTGGAGCAGGTGGCGGACGAGATGGCCGGCTGGATGCTGGGCTTGTAGTGTTCACTCCTTCCCCCTCTGGGGGAAGGCCGGGATGGGGGCCGCGCGGGAAGTGGCGTGGTCGGCGCGCGCAGCCCCCACCCCGACCCTCCCCCAGAGGGGGAGGGGGCGTCCGCTTCAAATGTTGTAGAAGTCCACCAAGGTCGGAATCAGGTCGTTCTGCAGGATGGTCTTCTTGCGCGCATACCGCCACGCGTCGCCGGCCTCCTGCACGATCTCGAATTCATAGCGCCCGAACAGCACGTCGTTGCGGCGCAGGCGCGGATGGTGCTCATGCACGATGAAGGACGCGGCCGCCACGATGCGGCCCGGCTCGGCCGACTCCACCAGCACGTTGCTCGTGCTGTGCGTGGTGCGCGGAAGCGGCATGGCCGTGACCGACTTGCGCGAGCGGATGCGCACCACCCGGTCGAGCAGCTCGTCACGCCGCGTATGCCACACCAGCGAGACCTGCCGGCGCACGTCGGTGGTGAGCGTGTCCTCGTCGATCCAGCCGGGCACCCAGTAAACCGCGTCCTCGCGGTACAGGTCCAGCCAGGCGTCCCAGTCCAGGCGGTCCAGCAGCAGGCCCTCGCGCGCGAGGTGGTCCTGGGCGATGAAGTGGGCTTCCGTGCGGTTCATCGCGCGGCTCCCTTCGCCAAACCCCGGTCCATCAGGCGCTTCCACTCGCGCCAGCCGGCCTGCAGGCAGGTCTCGTCGCCGAAGCTCACCGGGCCGTAGGCCCAGCCATCGGGCTGGATGCGCAGCTCCTGTGCGTACGGATCGCGGGGCGCCGCGGGCGCCATGCCGCGCAGGTAGCCCTGCGTCTCGCCGGCCGACGTGGCGGCGTAGCCGGCCTGGCAGTACTCGTAGATCACGTTGTCGTCGGAGCTTCCGAGCCCGGTGGGATTGAAGAAGTCCTCATAGTGGCGGATGCGCATCTCGCGCGCCTCGTCGCTCTCGCCGACGGGCGCCAGGCAGTGCGACTCCATCTCGGTGAGGTCGGGCGCGAGCGGGCGCCACACGCGCAGCTGCAGCGAGCTGATGTCCACCACCTGCAGGTTGGGGAAGATGGTGAGGTTGCGCTGGCGCAGCATCCACTTGTAGTCGTCGGGGCCGACCCGCGACTGCACCTCGGCGCGGCTGGCCGGGTCCTCCGCGATGGGGCGCACGTGCACGCGTCCCTGCTTGCGGATGGCATACATCAGCGCATGCCCGTGCGCGAAGGTGTAGCTGCCCACGGCCTCGGGCGTGGCCTCGTCCTCGTAGGTGCGGGGCACGGGCATCTGTCCGCTCTTCATGCGGTGGTTCAGCACGTCCACGTAGCCCGCGTGCGTGCTGGCGAAGTGGTAGAAGTCCAGCCCGTTCTCGAACTGGAACTTCCAGTTGGCGCCGAAGGTGTAGCGCACCTCGCCCGGCACGTACTCCATGCCCTGCGGGCCCTGGTCGGCCACGATGTCCAGCAGCCGCCGCGCGTCGCCCAGGTGCTCCTGGAGCGTGGGCACGTCGGGCGAGAGGCTGGCGAACACGAAGCCGCGGTAGCTGCCCAGGCGTGCCACCGGCTGCAGGTCGTGCGACATCTGCCCGAACTCGGGCCGGTACTGGCCGTCGCGCTCCTGGGACACGGCCACGTTGCGCCCGGCACTGTCATAGGTCCAGCCGTGATAGCGGCACACGTGCAGCTTGCGCGTGCCGGCGCGCTGCGGCGCCACAATGGCGCCGCGGTGCCGGCAGGAGTTGAAGAAGCAGTGCAGGCTGCCGTCGGCCGCGCGCGAGAGCACCACCGGCTGGCGGCCGATGTACGTCGTCACATAGTCGTGCGGATTGCGAACCTGGCTTTCCAGGCCGACGAACACCCAGGTGGATTCGAAGACGTGGCGCATCTCCAGCTCGAAGATCTCGGCGCTGGTGAAGGTTTCGCGGTGGATGCGGAAGACACCCTCCTCGGGGCGGTCGTCGACCCACCGGGCGGCGGGCGATTCGGTGGCAGCAGGCATGGGACTCCTCGGCTGGGCGTGAACCGCCAAGTCTCGTCCCGCGGCCCCGGCGGCACAATCCCCACCGTCGCGCGGATGGCTTTCGCGAACCGAGAAAGGCCGGCCTTGCGCCGGCTTTCAGGACACCAGCGCCAGATCCTTCACCATGGACACCCTCGACAACCTCCGCGCCTTCGCGCTCACCGCCCGCGCCGGCAGCTTCTCGGCCGCCGCCCGCCAGCTCGACGTGGCCACGTCGGTGGTGACCAAGCGCATCGGCCAGCTCGAGCACCGCGTGAAGGCGCGGCTCTTCAACCGTTCCACCCGCGGCCTGCAGCTCACCGAGGAAGGCCGGCAGCACCTGGCCGCCGTCGAGCGCCTGCTGGGCGAGGCCGAGGGCCTGCTCTCGGCCATGGGGCAGGCGCCGGCACGGCTGCAGGGGCGGCTGCGGATCAAGGTGCCCTCCACCTTCTCGGCGCTGGTGCTCGGCGACCTGCTGCTGCGCTTCCAGAAGAAGCACCCGGAACTGGCCCTGGAGGTCGCCGCCTTCGACCGCCCCGTCAATCCGCTGGAGGAGGGCTACGACCTTGCGCTCACCATGTCGCCGCTGAGCTATGCCGCCGTGGCCGAGCATCCGCTGGCCGCGCTGGAGCGCGTGATAGTCGCCGCGCCGCGGTACCTCCGAAAGCGCGGCACGCCACGCCACCCGCGCGACCTGCTGGGCCACGACATCCTCAACTACCAGCCCATGGGCAATGCCTGGTCCTTCGAAGGCCCGGAGGGCACTGTGTCGGTGGAGCTCTCGCCGCGCCTGGCCAGCAACGACGGCCAGCTGCTGCTGCGCGGCGCGATCGAAGGCCTGGGCATCACCGCCCTGTCCGGATTCCTGCCCGCCAGCGCGACGGCCGAGGGGCTGCTGCAGCCGCTGCTGCCGGCCTGGCGCGCGCCGGTGTTCACGCTCAAGGCGCTGGTGCCGCAGACCCGGGCCGACAGCCGCGCCGTGGCCGCGCTGGTGAGCTGGCTGCGCAGCGAACTGCCGGTCCGGCTGACGCAGGGCGCGTGAGCACTTTTGCCTGATCGAGAAAGCTGGCTGGGCACTTCCCCGGGTGTCCGGCGCGCGGGGGGCTGGTAGGCTCGGTGCTTCCGTGAGCGGTCCGGCTCCCTGCCGGCACGCTTCGAGCATCACCCGCATTCCAGGAGACTTCTTCATGCGCCAAGCCCAAGGATTCACCCGCCGCGCCACGCTCGCTGCCATCGCCTGCCTGTCGGCGGTCGCGCTGCCGGCCCTTGCCCAGCAAGGCGAAGGCAGCGGCTGGCCGCGCCAAGTGGTGAAGCTGATCGTCGGCTACCCGGCCGGCACCTCGCCCGACCTGGTCGCGCGCGCCATCTCCGATCCGCTGTCACAGCGCCTGGGCCAGCCGGTCATCATCGAGAACCGGCCGGGCGCCGGCGGCAACATCGGCGTGGACCTGGTCGCCAAGGCCCGCGACAACCACACCTTCGGCATCACCACCAACGGGCCGCTCACCACCGCGCCCAAGCTGTATCCCAACCTGCCGTACGACGTGAAGAAGGACATCCAGCCCTTGTCGCTCACGGCCACCAGCCCGCTGGTGCTGGTCACCGGCACGCAGGTGCCGGCGGACAACCTCAAGGACTTCATCGCCATGGCCAAGGCCAAGCCGGGGTCCGTCACCTACGGCTCCATCGGCGTGGGCTCGGGCTCGCACCTGACCATGGAGCTGTTCGCCAACCGCGCCGGCATCGAGGCGCTGCACGTGCCCTACCAGGGCTTCCCGGCGGTGACCAGCGCGATCCTGGGTGGGCAGATCCAGTCCGGCTTCATGGCCCCTTCCGGCGCCCTGGCGCAGGCCCGCGCCGGCAAGGTAAAGCTGCTGGGCATCACCTCGCCCTCGCGCTCCACGCTCGCGCCCGAGGTGCCGTCCATCGCCGAGGCCGGCAACATGCCCGGCTTCAGCGCCGAGCTGTGGACCGCCGCCATCGCCCCGGCCAGCATGCCGCGCCCGATCGCGCAGCGCCTGTCGCGCGAGATCACCGAGATCCTGCGCCTGCCCGAGGTGCGCCAGCGCCTCTTCGAGCAGGGCTGGCAACCGGTGGGCACGGCGCCCGAGGGCCTCACCAACCGCATCGCGGCCGACACCAAGGTCTGGAACGACGTCATCACCAAGGCCAACGTGAAGGTGAACTGAGCCTGGCAATCGGCACGCTTCTCCTTGCCGCGGCCAAGGCCTCGATGAACGGCATGCCGATCAAACACATCCGTTCGCCCTGAGCCTGTCGAAGGGCTCGCGTGGTGAGTCTCGCGCGATGGGCTTCGACAAGCTCAGCCCGAACGGTGGGACCCGACGGAGTCCGTGGATTCGCTGTTTGTTTGTTGAGAGCCCGAACGGTTGGGGCCCGCATGTCATGCCGTGCGATCGGCCACCGCTAAGCTCGCGCGCATGGACTCCCTCATCGTCGCCGCAGCGCGTGCCCTTGCGGGTGGCGACACCCTCGGTGCTCTCAAGCGCGTGGCGCTGCGCGGCGATCCGCCGGCGCTCGCGCTGCGGGGTGTTGCCATGGCGCGGCTCGGCGAGCATGGTCGCGCGCGCGAACTCCTGCGCGAGGCGGCGCGGGGCTTCGGGCGGCACGAGGCCCTGGCCTGTGCGCGCTGCGTGGTGGCCGAGGCCGAGATTGCGCTGGCGCAGCGCGAACTCGCACCGTCTACTGAGCTGGCAGCGGCAGGCGCCACGCTGCAGGCGGCGGGTGACAAGGTCAATGCGCTCCAGGCGCGGCTGATCGCGTTGCGGCGGCTCTTGCTGCTTGGCCGACTGGACGAGGCCGAAGCGGCCCTTGGCACGCTCGACACCGGCGGCGCCGCGGCCGACGCCTCCGCCCCATCCGACCTGCACGTCCCTCCTGCGCTCGCGGCCGTCGCGGCGCTCGGCGCCGCCGAGCTGGCCCTGCGCCGCCTGCGCATCGGCGCCGCGCAGGAGGCGATCGCCCGCGCGCAAGCGGCGGCCGAAGCGTCCCGGCTGCCGGAGCTCATCGCGGAGGTCGCGCAGGCACGCAGCGCCCTGGACGACCCCGCCGCGCGCTGCCTGCGCGAGGGGGACGAGCACGCGCTTCGCCTGGGCGAGGTCGCCGCGCTCCTGGAGTCGGGCGCCGTGGTCCTGGATGCCTGCCGGCGCGGACTGCGCGCCGGAGCTGCGTGGGTGCCGCTGGCGAGGCGACCCGTGCTGTTCGCCCTGGCGCTTGTGCTCGCGCGATCCTGGCCGCAGGAGGCGGGCCGCCGGGAGTTGATCGAGGTGGCCTTTCGCACCCGGCACCCGGACGAGACGCACCGCGCACGGCTGCGCGTCGAGATCGGCCGCCTGCGGCTGCTGGTGGCTGGCCTCGTCGGCATCGAGGCGACGTCCGCTGGGTTCACGCTGCGGCCCCGTGGCGGCCAGCAGATCGCGGTGCTGCTGCCGCCGGTGGAGGGCGACCCCGACGCGCTGCTCGCACTGCTGTCCGACGGTGCGGCCTGGTCCACCTCGTCGCTGGCGCTGGCACTGGGCGCGAGCCAGCGCAGCGTGCAACGGGCGCTGGCGGACCTCGAAGCCGCCGGCCGCGTGCGTTCACTGGGCCGGGCCCGCGCCCAGCGCTGGCTGGCGCCGCCGCTGGCGGGTTTCACGACGATCTTGTTACTCCCCGCTTCGCTGCCGCCTGCGTAGAAAGGCGACTGCGGCGCCGCTGTGGCGCCCCCAATCCAAGGAGCCAGCATGACACTCGCCAGCGCAGACACCCCCGCCGCACCCGCCGTCACGGCGGCGCAGGTGGTCCAGGAATGGGGTCCTTTCGAGGGCGCCGAACGCATCCACGGCATCACGCACGACGGCCGGCAGGTCTGGGCCGCCACGGGCGAGAGGCTGATCGCCATCGACCCGGCCACCGGGCGGCCCACGGGTGAACTCCCGTGTGCCTGCGACGCCGGTACGGCTTTCGACGGGCGCTACCTCTATCAGATCGCCGAGGCGCGCATCGACCGGATCGAACCGTCCACCGGCCGCGTGGTGGCCTCGATCCCCGCACCGGGCAAGGGGGGCGACTCCGGCCTGGCCTGGGCCGAGGGCAGTCTGTGGGTCGGCCAGTACCGCGACCGCCGCATCCACCAGGTGGATCCCGACACCGGCGCCGTCCTGCGCACCATCGAGTCGGATCGTTTCGTCACCGGCGTCACCTGGGTGGACGGTTCGCTCTGGCACGGCACCTGGGAAGGCGAGGACAGCGAGATCCGCCAGCTCGATCCGCGGGACGGCGCCGTGCTGCAGCGCCTGGCCATGCCGGCCGGCACCGGCGTGAGTGGCCTGGAGTCGGACGGGGAGGGCCTGTTCTATTGCGGAGGTGGCGCGAGCGGCAAGGTGCGGGTGGTGAGAAAGCCCCCGTCCGCACGCAAACACCCGTAACACCCCGCCCCGCGCGGCGCCGCGCCGGGGCAGACTGGGCCCGTCGGTTCCGCCCTGCACGCCCCATGGGAGACCCCCTTCGCCACACCCGCATCGCGCAGCTTGCCGGCTCGCCGCGCCGGCGCTACTACACCGGCGCGGACCTGCGCCGGGCGGTGGCCGTGGAGGACCTGCGGGCCATGGCGCACCGTCGCATGCCGCGCTTCGTCCTCGAGTACCTGGAGGGCGGTGCCGAGGAGGAGGCCAGCCTCGCGCGGGACCGCCTGGCCTTCGGCGACTGGCGATTCATGCCGCGCCAGCTGGTGGACGTGTCCGCGCGCAGCCTCGCGTGCGAGCTGCTGGGACGGCGCAGCGCGCTGCCGCTGGTCATCGCGCCCACGGGGCTGAACGGGCTTTTCCGCGAAGGCGGCGACCTGATGCTGGCGCGGGCCGCCGCCGCGGCCGGCGTCCCCTACGTGCAGAGCACCATGTCCAACGACCGCATGGAAGACGTGGCCCGCACGCCGGGCCTGCGCCACTGGTGGCAGCTGTACGTCTTCGGGGGCGAGGAGGTCTGGCAGTCGCTGGTGCAGCGCGCCGACGCCTGCGGCTGCGAAGCCCTGGTGCTCACCACCAATGCGCAGATCTTCGGCAACCGCGAATGGTCCCGGCGTACCCGCGCGGGCCCTGCGCGGCCCAGCGCCGCCACCGTGCTGGACGCCGCCCTGCATCCACGCTGGATCGCCGCGACGCTGCTGCGCAAGCGGGGCCTTCCGGTGTTCCGCAACGTGATCGACTTCGTGCCGCGCGAGCGCCGGGGCTTCTTCGAGACCGCGCACTGGATCCGCGAGCAGCAGCCCGAGTCGCTGGACTGGCGTTTGGTCGAGCGCATCCGCCTGCGCTGGCCACGCCCCTTTCTGCTCAAGGGCCTGCTGCATCCCGAGGACGTGCGCCGCGCCGTCGATGCGGGGGTGGACGGCATCGTCCTGAGCAGCCATGGCGGCAGGCAGCTCGACCAGACCATCGCGCCGCTGGACCTCCTTGCCGAGGCGGTCGGGATCGCGCGCGGCCGCGTGCCGATCCACCTCGCCGGCGGGGTGCGGCGCGGCACCGACCTGCTCAAGGCCCTGGCCCTGGGCGCCACCTCCGCCTGGGTTGCCCGAGCCCCGCTCTACGGCCTGTGCGCGGGCGGTGAAGCGGGCGTGCAGCGGGCGCTGGAGATCCTCGGCCAGGAGGCCTTCGACGCCATGGGGCTGTTGGGGGCGGCTTCGCTGGATGAGCTGGGGCCGGGATTGATCAGGCGGGTTTGATGGAGCCATTCGAACGAAACCCACCTTGTGCAGCGTATAGGTACGCTATACACTTCGGGCGTGCCGATCAAATCCTTCAGACACAAAGGGCTGGAAACGTTCTTCCACACCGGTTCGAAGGCGGGCATCCAGGCGGCGCACGCGAGCAAGCTGAGTCGACTTCTGGCGCGCCTGAATGCGTCCTCAAGGGCCGAGGACATGAACCTGCCCGGCTTTGGCCTCCACGGTCTGAAGGGCGACCAGGCGGGGCGTTTTTCGGTTTCCGTCAACGGGAACTGGCGCCTGACCTTCACGTTCGAAGGAGCCGACGCGATCCTGCTCGATTACGAGGACTACCACTGAGGCATTCCGGAGTTTCACCATGTCTATGCAGTTCAACCCCCCGCATCCCGGCGAAACCTTGCGCGATGACGTGCTGCCTGCGCTTGGCCTCAGTGTGACCGCCGCGGCTGAGGCGCTTCAGGTCACCCGTGCGGCGCTGTCTCGCGTCCTGAACGGGCGCGCCGCGATCTCACCCGAAATGGCCCTGCGCCTGGAGCAATGGCTCGGAACGGAGCGCGGCGGATCCGCGGCTGCCTGGCTCGCCCAGCAGGCCGCCTTCGACTTGTCGGCCGCCCGGAAGGAAGCGGCTCCGCGGATCAGGAAGATCAAGCGCCTGCCCATGTTCGAGGCCGGACACGGGCAGGCCGTGTGACTCGACCTTGGCGGGGTACCATCCGGGCATGAGGTTTATTGCATGTGTTCCGCTGCCACGGCGGGGCGTGGGTCTGGCAAAGAGACCTATTCCCCAGTAGGACTTCCGGGAACTGCCCCGCTTGCCCGATCCCGGTCGCCTGCACTATGATGCATGCCACTCACCCTGTGCATGCGATTTAATTCAGGAGACGCCGCGATGTCCTCGTCCATCAACTACAGCGAGAAGATCCCCAACAACGTGAACCTGAGCGAGGACCGCACCCTGCAGCGCGCCCTCGAGCAGTGGCAGCCGAACTACCTGCAGTGGTGGCAGGACGTGGGCCCCGAGGGTTCGCAGAATTTCGACGTGTACCTGCGCACCGCCGTGAGCGTGGACCCGCAGGGCTGGGCGCAATTCGATTACGTGAAGATGCCCGACTACCGCTGGGGCATTTTCCTGAACCCGGGCGACGCCGAGCGCAAGATCCACTTCGGCGACCACCTGGGCGAGAAGGCCTGGCAGGACGTGCCCGGCGAATACCGCGCCAACCTGCGCCGCATCATCGTCACCCAGGGGGATACCGAGCCCGCCTCGGTGGAGCAGCAGCGCCACCTGGGCCTCACGGCGCCCAGCCAGTACGATCTGCGCAACCTGTTCCAGGTCAACGTGGAAGAGGGGCGCCACCTCTGGGCCATGGTCTACCTGCTGCACAAGTACTTCGGCCGCGACGGCCGCGAGGAAGGCGAGGCGTTGCTGGAGCGGCGCAGCGGCCAGGCGGACAACCCGCGCATCCTCGAGGCCTTCAACGAGCCCACGCCGGACTGGCTGTCCTTCTTCATGTTCACCTACTTCACGGACCGCGACGGCAAGTTCCAGCTGTCCGCGCTGGCCGAGAGCGCCTTCGATCCGCTCGCGCGCACCACCAAGTTCATGCTGACCGAGGAAGCGCACCACATGTTCGTGGGCGAAAGCGGGATCAGCCGGATCATCCAGCGCACCTGCCAGGTGATGAACGAGCTCAAGACCGACGACCCGAAGAAGCTGCGCGAGGCCGGCGTGATCGACCTGCCCACCATGCAGCGCTACCTCAACTTCCACTTCAGCGTCACCATCGACCTCTTCGGCGCCGACGAGTCGAGCAACGCCGCGCTGTTCTATTCCTCGGGCCTCAAGGGCCGCTTCGACGAAGGCAAGCGCAACGACGACCACCAGCTCAAGGGCCAGACCTACCGCGTGCTGCAGGCCCGGGACGGCCAGCTCGTCGAGCGCGACGTGCCCATGCTCAACGCGCTCAACGAAGTGCTGCGCGACGACTACATCAAGGACAGCGTCGGCGGCGTCGAGCGCTGGAACAAGGTCATCGAAAAGGCCGGCATCCCCTTCCGCCTGAAGGTCCCGCACAAGGCCTTCCACCGCAACATCGGCGGCCTCGCGGGCCTGAAGGTCTCGCCCGAGGGCCGCGTGGTGAGCGAGGCCGAGTGGAACGCCAAGGTCGGCGAGTGGTTGCCCACCGACGAGGACCGCGCTTTCGTCGGCAGCCTCATGGGCCGCGTGGTGGAGCCGGGCAAGTTCGCCAACTGGATTTCCCCGCCGGCCATGGGCATCAACCGGCAGCCGGTGAATTTCGAATACGTGCGTTTCGGCTGACAAGCATGGACCAGTCCGAGATCACGCTGCTCAAGCAGCACCTGATCGACCCGGAGATCTGCATCCGCTGCAACACCTGCGAGGCCACGTGCCCCGTGGGTGCGATCACGCACGATTCGCGCAACTACGTGGTCGATCCGGACAAGTGCAACTACTGCATGGCCTGCGTGCCGCCCTGTCCCACGGGCAGCATCGACAACTGGCGCAACGTGCCGCGGGTGCAGGCCTACTCGCTGGAGGCGCAGCTCGGCTGGGACGAGCTGCCGCCCGAGCTGAGCGAGGCCGAACTGGCCGCCGCCGGTGCCTCGGCGGCCGACGTCGCCCTGGCCGAGCCGCAGGAGATGCCGCTGTCCGCCTCGGCCATGGAGCAGCCGTTCCGAAGCGCCGCCTACGGCGCCACGGTGCCGCCCTGGTCCGCCGCGCATGCCTTCACCAACCTCTACGGACCCAAGGCGGCCGAGCCCTTCGTCACCGCCACCGTCACCGGCAATGTCCGCGTGACGGAGGTGGGGCGTGATTACGACACGCACCACGTCGTGCTGGACTTCGGCCACACGCCCTTCCCGGTGCTGGAGGGCCAGAGCATCGGCATCGTGCCGCCGGGGGTGGATGGCAACGGGCGCGCGCACTTCCCGCGCCAGTACAGCGTGGCCAGCCCGCGCAACGGCGAGCGGGCCGGCTACAACAACCTGTCGCTGACCATCAAGCGCGTGCTGGAGGACCACGACGGCAAGCCCGTGCGCGGCGTCGCCAGCAACTACATGTGCGACCTGAGGGTCGGCGACAAGGTCCAGGTCACGGGGCCCTTCGGCGCCAGCTTCCTGATGCCCAACCACCCGCGCAGCCACATCGTGATGATCTGCACGGGCACCGGCTCGGCCCCCATGCGCGCCATGACCGAATGGCGCCGTCGCCTGCGCGCGAGCGGCAAGTTCGAGAGCGGCAAGCTCATGCTGTTCTTCGGCGCCCGCACGCCCGAGGAGCTGCCGTACTTCGGCCCGCTGCAGCGCCTGCCCAAGGACTTCATCGACGTGAACCTGGCCTTCAGCCGCGTGCCCGGCCAGCCCAAGCGTTACGTGCAGGACCTCATGCGCGAGCGCGCCGCCGACCTCGCGCCCCTGCTGGCCGACCCCGACGCCTGTTTCTTCGTCTGCGGCCTCAAGGCCATGGAGGAGGGCGTGGTGCTGACCCTGCGCGAGATCGCGCAGGAGGCGGGCATGGACTGGGAGGCCATCGGGCAGGGCCTGCGGCGCGACGGCCGGCTGCACCTCGAGACGTACTGAAGCGGCCTGCACTGCGAACCGGCGGTGGCTCACGCCACCGTCAGTCCGCACCCCACACGAGCGTCTCTCCTGGGCCGACCCCTGCCCCGGGCCGGGCCCACCACCATGGCGTCACTCAAACAAGGAGATGACCATGAAATTCCACCTTACCGCTGCCGCCGCCCTGCTGGCCATCGCTCCGCTCGCCCAGGCCCAGGTCACGAGCCCCAACCCGGACTCGCGCACGACGCCGGCCGAGATCTCCCGCGGCGTCCCCGCCGTGGACGTGGACACCCGCACCAGCGCCGGCTCGGCCACCAACGCCGTGCCGGGCGTGGACGTGGACGTGGGCAACCCCGCTCGCAACCGCGTTCCCCTGGTGGACGACACCCGCCGCGCCGGTGCCGCCGGCACCATGCGGGACGAGCAGCGCATGGGCGCCGGCGCCGACACGCAGCTCGGCGCCGACCAGCGCGCGGGGATGCGCGCCGACCGCAACTAAGCTGGGCGTTTCGCATTGATCAAGGCCCTCCCCGCCGGGGAGGGCTGCCTCAGCCCGCCGGCTTCCCCTCAGCCCCTCGGACGCCTGCCGCCACCAGCTCGCGGTACCTCGACGGCGTCTGCCCGACCTGCCTTGCAAAGAATTTGCTGAAGTACGCCGCGTCGTCGTAGCCCAGCTGCGCCGCCACCTCGGCCACCGGCATGGGTGTGTAGGCGAGCAGGCGCCGCGCCTCCAGCATCAACCGCTCGTGCAGCATCTGCTGCGCCGACAGGCCCGACACCTTGCGGCAGCTTCGGCTCAGGTGGTCGGGCGTCACCTGCAACGCCTCGGCGAAGAAGGCCAGCGAGTGCTGGCCCCGGTAGTGCGCCTCGACCAGCGCGAGGTAGCGCTGCACCAGCGTGTCGCGCACGCCCCGTCGGGTGCCTTCACCGCCCTGCTGGTCGCGCCGCCGCAGGCACTGCACCGCCAGCAGCGTGGCGCAGGCCAGCAGGGCGTGCACGCGGCCGGGCCGCTGCTCGCGGAACTCCTCGCCGATGCTCGCGAACAGGGGCCCGAACACCGCCGGGTCGCAGGCTGGGGACGGCAGCACGAACGAGGTGGCGAGGCCGCTGTCCGCGAGGTTCGATCCGCCCAGCAGCTGCAGCAGCGTGGCGCTCGGCAGCGTGACCTGGTGCCCGGTCGCGCCGGGGCTGTAGCGAAAGCCGTGCACCGTCCCCGGCGCCAGCACCAGCAGCGACGGGGCCACGGCCTCCAGGGGGTGGCCATCGACCGTGCCCGAGATCGCACCGTGCTCCAGCCACTGGAACTGATGCAGCCCCTCGTGCCGGTGGGCCGGAATCGTCCAGTCCAGCACCTGCGCGCGCACTGCCACCATCTCGTAGTGCAGGCAGTCGTCCGGCTGGAAGTGGCGCACCTCCCGGAACGGAACGAGCAGCAGCGGCGCATCGGTGGGTTTCACGGCGGCGTATTCTGCGCCTGCACGCTGATGCCGGAAAACTACCCGTCGTCGCACGATCCGTCCCTGGCAGGCGGCGCCGGGCTCGCGCACCATGCGCGGCACCCAGCGACCACCAGGAGACAAGACCATGGACAGGAGACAGTTCGTCGCCGCGGCCGCCGCCGTCGGCGCCTTCGGCATCACCCGCACGGCCGCCGCCCAGGCCTCCGGCAACGCGTTCATCTTCTCGGGCTTTCCCGCCGGCGGCATGGGCGACCAGGTGGCCCGTCCCCTGGCCGAGCGGCTGCGCGGCAAGTACGCGGCCAACGTGCTGGTGGAGGCCAAGGTGGGCGCGGGCGGGCGGATCGCCGTCGAGCACGTCAAGCGCGCCAGCCCCGACGGGCTCACCATCCTGCAGATCCCGAGCTCGCCCATGGCGCTGTACCCCAACACGTACCGGAAGCTCACCTACGACCCGCTGGCCGATTTCATCCCCGTGACCAGCACCGTCACCTACACCTTCGTGCTCACGGCCGGGCCGGGCCTGCCGGCGGAGGTCCGCACGCTGGCCGACTTCCTCAAGTGGGCCAAGGCGAATCCGAAGCAGGCGAGCTACGGCATCCCGGCCGCGGGCTCGGCGCTGCACTTCACGGGAATGATGCTGGAGAAGGCCTCGGGCGTGCCGCTGCAGGCGGTGCCGTACAAGGGCGGCGCGCCGCTCCTGGCGGACGTGCTGGGCGGGCAGATCCCCGTGAGCATCAGCGTGCTGGGCGAGGTGCTGCCGCACGTGCGCTCGGGGCGACTGCGCGCCCTGGCGGTCTCCAGCGGACAGCGTTCGCCCTTCCTGCCCGACGTGCCGACGATGGCCGAGCAGGGCTTCAAGGACATCGCGGTGCAGGAGTGGCTCGGCTGGTTCGTTCCGGCCCGCACGCCGGCCGAGACCGTGCAGCGCCTGAACACGCTGGTGCGCGAGGCCATGCAGGCGCCCGAGTTCGTCGAGGCGCTGGGCAGGAACGGCCTGCAGCCCCTGCACCAGTCGCCCGAGGAGTTCGCGCGCATGGTGCGCGCGGACCTGCAGCGCTGGGGCCCCATCGTCAAGGCCACCGGCTTCAGCGCCGAGGAGTGACATGGCCCTGCGACTGAACGGCGCCCAGGCGCTGGTGCGCCTGCTGCTGGCCGAGGACGTGCGGCAGGTCTATGGCGTCGTGGGCGGCAAGCTGGGGCCCTTGCTGCAGGCCATCGCGCAGCACCCACGGCTCGGCTTCCTCGGCCTGCGGCACGAAGCCGCGGGGCCGATGATGGCCGCCGCCTGCCACGCCGCCACCGGCCGCATGGCGGTGGCCCTCGCGGAGATGGGCCCGGGCGGGCTCAACCTCGCCTCGGGCCTGGGCGTCGCCTGGGCCAACCACCTGCCGCTGCTGGCCCTCACCACCAACCAGAACCGCGCCGCGTGCTATCCGCACAGCGGCATGTTCATGGACCTGGACACGGTGGCCGTCACGCGCCCCGTCACGAAATGGAATGCCGTGGTGCACGACGCGCGGCGCCTGCCGGAACTGGTGCGGCGCGCCTTCCGCGAAGCCCTCTCGGGCCGGCCGGGGCCGGTGCACCTGGACATCCCGAACGACGTCCTCACGCAGGACTGCGAGTTCGCGCACGACGAGTTCGAGCTCTCCCCGGAGCGCTACCGCGCGAGCGGCCGCATGCGGCCGGATGCCGGCGGCGTGGCGCAGGCGCTGGCCCTGCTGCGCGAGGCGCGCCGGCCGCTCGTGGTCGCCGGCGGCGGCGTGGTGGCGAGCGGGGCGGGCGAAGCCCTGCGCGAGATCGCGCGCCGGCTGCGCGCGCCGGTGGTACCCACGCAGATGGCGCTGGGCGTGGTGCCCAGCGACAGCCCGCACTTCATCGGCCACGGCGGGCTCATCGCGGGCCAGCCGGTGCGCAGCGCGTTCGAGGAGGCCGACGTGATCCTCGCCGTGGGCTGCCGCTGGTCGTCCTGGATGTGGGACGAACAGGGGCCGTTCGCGCGTCGTTCGCACCGCACCATCGCCATCAACCTCGACCCCTCGGCCCTCGGCCACCCGGCGGTGCACGAGGTGGGCCTGCAGGCGGACGCGCGTGCGGCGCTCGCGGACCTGCTCGCGGGCTGGGACGAGGGCGTGGGCGCAGGCGTCGATGCCGGCTGGCTCCTGGGCGCGCGCGCCGGGCGCATGGCCTACGAGGCGCGGCTCTCGGCCCTGGCCGACGAAGGCGACGACGGCGAGGCCATGCACCCGGCGGCACTGGCCCGCGCCATCGCGCGCGCGCTGCCGGCGGATGCGCTGGCGGTGTACGACGGCGGCCACACCAGCTTCTGGAGCAACGACTTCACGCCGGTGCGGGCCGAACGCACGCGACTGCATGAACCCGGCATGAGCCACCTGGGCTTCGGCACGCCCTATGCCCTGGCCTTGCAGCAGCTGAACCCGGAGCGGCCGGTGGTGCAGATCACCGGCGACGGCTCCTTCGGTTTCACGCTCGCCGAGCTGGACACTGCGCGCCGTTACAAGCTGCCGGTTCTCACCGTCGTCCACAACAACCAGGCCTGGGGCATCATCCGCCAGGGCCAGAAGGCGGCGCTGGACTTCGAGCTGGGCACCGCGCTGGAGGACACCGACTACGCCGCCATCGCGCGGGGTTTCGGCTGCCACGGCGAGCGCCTCACGCAGGTGGCGCAGGTCGCGCCGGCCATCGCCCGCGCGCTGGCCTCGGGCCTGCCTGCGGTGCTCGACTGCCGCACCCGCTTCGTGCCCCATCCCGCGATGCCGATGTTCGGCCGCATGAACCGCTTCGGCTTCGACGCCCTCACACGCCTTCCCTGAAGCCTCCTGGAGACCCATGTCATGAAGACCATCCGCATGCTGATCGGCGGCGAGTCCACGGACGCCGCCTCGGGCGCCTACTTCGAGCGCCGCAATCCGCTGGACGGCAGCGTCGCCACACGCGCGCCCGCCGCCTCGGCGCAGGATGCGCAGCGCGCCGTGCAGGCCGCCGCCAAGGCCTTTCCCGCCTGGGCCGCGATGGGTCCCGGCGAGCGCCGGGCCCTGTTGAACAAGGCCGCCGCCGCGCTGGAAGCGCGCACGCCGCAATTCGCCGAGGCCATGGCCGCCGAGACCGGCGCCTCGGCGGCCTGGGCCGGCTTCAACGCGCACCTGGCCGCAGGCATGCTGCAGGAGGCGGCGGCGCTGACGACCCAGGTGGGCGGCGAGGTCATTCCCTCGGACGTGCCGGGCAGCATCGCCATGGGCCTGCGCGTGCCGGCCGGCGTGGTGCTGGGCATCGCGCCCTGGAATGCGCCCGTCATCCTCGCGGTGCGTGCCCTCGCCACGCCGCTGGCCTGCGGCAACACCGTGGTGCTCAAGGCCTCGGAGCTGTGCCCGGCCACGCACGGGCTCATCGTCGAGGCGCTGCAGGAGGCGGGCCTGCCGCCGGGCGTGGTCAACTTCGTGACGCACGCGCCGGAGCATGCGGCGGAAATCGTGGAGGCCATGGTGGCCATGCCGGCGCTGCGGCGGGTCAACTTCACGGGCTCCACCCGCGTGGGCAAGCTCATCGCGCAGACCTGCGCCAGGTACCTCAAGCCCGCCGTGCTGGAGCTGGGCGGCAAGGCACCCTTCCTGGTGCTGGCCGACGCCGACGTGGAGGCGGCCGTGAACGCCGCCATCTTCGGCGCCTTCGCCAACTCGGGGCAGATCTGCATGTCCACCGAGCGCCTCATCGTGGACGAGGCCATCGCCGACGCCTTCGTCGCCCGCCTGGCCGAGCGCGCCAAGGCGCTGCCGCTGGGCGACCCGCGCCGCGGGCCGGTGGTGCTGGGTTCGGTGGTGGACCGTGGCACGGTGGACCGCTGCAACGCGCTGATCGACGACGCCCTGGCCAAGGGCGCCAAGCTGGTGTGCGGCGGCAAGGCCGACAGCACGCTGATGCCCGCCACCGTGCTGGACCACGTCACCGCCGACATGCGCATCTACCACGAGGAGAGCTTCGGGCCGGTCAAGCCGGTGGTGCGGGTGCGCGGCGTCGATGCGGCCGTGGCCTGCGCAAACGACAACCCCTACGGCCTGTCCTCGGCGGTGTTCAGCCGGGACCTGGGCGCTGCCTTCCAGGTCGCGCGGCAGATCGAGTCCGGGATCTGCCACGTCAACGGCCCGACGGTGCACGACGAGGCGCAGATGCCCTTCGGCGGCGTCAAGGAGTCCGGCTACGGACGCTTCGGCGGCCGCGCCGGCATCGACGCCTTCACCGAGCTGCGCTGGATCACGCTGCAGACCACGCCGCGGCACTATCCGTTCTGAGCGATGCTCGGGCTTCTTCCACCATCCGTCATCCAGGAGCTTTCGTGACCCTCACCCTGCAGCAAGCCAACCAGATCATCGCCGGCGCCCTCGCCAAGTCGAAGGCCAGCGGCTTCAAGCCCATGGGCGTGGCCGTGATCGACGCGGCCGGCAACCTCAAGGCCTTCCAGAGCGAGGACGGCGCGAGCATGTTCCGCTTCGAGATCGCGCGGGCCAAGGCCTGGGGCTCGGTGGGCATGGGCGTCAACAGCCGCGTGCTGGCCCAGCGTGCCAAGGACAATGCCACCTTCATGGTCTCGCTGGCCGCCGTGGGTGAAGGCCGCTTCGTCGCCCAGCCCGGCGCGGTCCTGATCAAGGACGCCGAAGGGAATGTCCTCGGGGCCGTGGGCGCGAGCGGCGGCACGGGCGACGAGGACGAGGCGATCTGCCAGGCGGGCGTGGAATCGGCCGGCCTGGTCGCGGGCTGATTCGAGGCGCGCCAGCAGGGGGACTGCTGCGCGCTTAGCATGTCGGGTCCTCGTTCATCCGACCATCACCCGACATGAAGCCCGTCCTCCAGACCCTGATCTGCAGCACCCGTCCCGGCCGCGCCGGCCCCGCGGTGGCCCGCTGGTTCCACCAGGCCGCCAGCGACATCGGCAGCTTCGAGACCGAACTCGTCGACCTCGACGAGTTCAAGCTGCCGGTCTTCGACGAGCCCGAGCACCCGCGGCTTCGCAAGTACCACCATGAGCACACCCGCCGCTGGTCCGCCTCGGTGGGCCGGGCCGACGCCTTCGTGTTCGTGCTGCCCGAGTACAACTACAGCCCGCCGCCCTCGCTGCTCAACGCCATGGACTACCTGGTGGCCGAGTGGAGCTACAAGCCGGTGGCCTTCGTGAGCTATGGCGGCGTGGGCGGGGGCCTGCGCGCCATGCAGGCCGCGCGCCTCATGACCGCCAACTTCCGCATGGTCCCGATCCAGGAGGCGGTGCCGGTCTTCAACTTCCGCGAACAGATCGGCGCCGACGGCGTGTTCACTCCCAGCGAGCCGCAGCGCAAGGCGGTCGGCCCGCTGGTGGCTGAACTGCACAAGCTGGTCGGCGCGCTCAAGCCGCTTTACGCCCCGCCGAGCGCATAGCCTCCTGGCGCGCGAACTGGTCGGCGGCGAACGCCCAGGCCAGGCGCGAGGCGTCGGGTCCGCTCGGGTCGCTGTGGGTCACGCGGCTGCCGCCGCTCCAGGCGTGGCCGAGCCCGGTGATTTCCACCAGCCGGGCGACGGTGCGCGAGCGTGCTGCCTTGTAATCGGTCACGGTCATGGGGTAGCGCTTGCCGCGCTGCACTTTCCGACCGGTGCCCGGGCGGGCACCCGCGGCCTGCGCCCAGCCCTGCACCGCAGCCAGCGCATTGCGCGTGTCCACGATGCGGTCGCTGCTGCCATGGATCACGAGCAGCGGCGGCCAGGCCGCCGCTGCCTGCACGGGTGCCTCGATGCCTTCGTTGACCGAGCCGCGCATCGCGCGCAGCGCGCCCATCGTCGAGTCGGCGCTCCCCGGTGGCACGCCCGAATGCATGACGACCGCGCGCACGCGAGCGGGGTGGCGCGTGGCCAGCAGCGCCGCCAGGCTGGCGCCGGCCGACAGACCCGCCACCGCCACCTGTTCGCGGTCGCCTCCGTGCAGCAGGCAGGCCTGGTCGATCGCGTTCAGCACCAGATCGACCTCGCCGAAGGCACGGCCGTTGCGCGTGTCGAACCAGTTCCAGCATCGCTGCTGGTTGGCCATGCGGTCCTGCTCCGGGTAGAGGACCAGGAAGCGCTCGCGCGCCGCGAGCTGGTTCATGCGCGTGGCGATGGCGAAGCTCTCGGCATCCTGGCCGCAGCCATGCAGCATGACCATGAGCGGAAGGCGTTCGCCCGCGGCCATGCCTGACGGGCGGAACAGGCGAAAGCGCCGCATCCCGGCCATGCCCATGCTCACGCCGGCGATCCAGGCGCCGTCACCGGGTACCGCACGGGCGCGTGTGCGGGCGGGCGGCGAAAAAGCTGCCGTGACGCTCGGCGCCGCCAGGCGCGAGAGGGTCAGGAAGTTGCGTTCGAGCGTCTTGGCCCAGGTGTGTCGTCGGCGTGGCATGGCGTGCCGACGCATTCTGGGGGCCGCAGGGGCGCGGGCCTGTCGGACCGAAGCGCGTGCTGGGAAGTTGCAGATAGCACGCGGGCTCCGTTCGCCCGAGGCTGGCGAATGGCTTCGACAGGCTCAGCCCGAACGGTTCGGGATGGGCTCGCCTGCAGCCCGCCTCCGTTCGCCCTGAGCTTGTCGAAGGGCTTCTGCAGCGACGGCCCGGACGGGGCGGTACGGTTATTCCGCCTTCGCGCCGGTGTCCTTGATCACCTTGCCCCAGCGCGGGATCTCCGAGCGGATCCAGGCGCCGAACTGCTCGGGCGTGGTGGCGACCACGTCGAACTCCATCTCGCGCAGGCGCTGGGTGACTTCCGGACTGCGCAGGATCTTCACCAGCTCGCGGTGATAGCGGTCCACGATGGGCCGGGGCGTGCCGGCCGGCGCGAGGAAGCCGATCCAGGACGTGGCCTCGAAGTCCTTGTAGCCCAGCTCGTTCAGCGTGGGCACGTTGGGCGTACTCGGAAACCGCTGCAGGCCGCTGGAGGCCAGGAGCTTGAGCTTGCCTTCCTTCACGAACTGCTGCACGTTGCCCGGCACCAGGAAGGCTGCCTGCACGTTGCCGGCAAGCAGGTCGGTCACGGCCGGCCCCGCGCCCTTGTACGGCACGTGCGTGATGTTGAAGCCCGCCGCCGACTTGAGCATCTCCATGGTCAGGTGCGAGGCGCTGCCCACGGCCACCGAGGCGTAGGAGTACTTGTTCGGATCGGCCTTGGCCTTGGCCACCAGGTCCTGGACGCTGTCGATGCCCGCGTTGGGGTTGACGACCAGGTACTGCGGTGCCTTCACGGCCAGCGTGATCGGCTGCAGGTCCTTCACCGGGTCGTAGGGCATCTTCTCGAACAGGGTCGGGTTGATGGCCAGCGGGCCGTTGTAGCCCACGAGCAGTGTCAGGCCGTCCGGCGCCGACTTGGCCACCTGGTCGGCGCCGATGTTTCCGCCCGCGCCGGGCTTGTTCTCCACCACCACCGGCTGCCCCAGGGCCTCCTGCAGCTTGGGCGCCACCAGTCGGGCCAGCACGTCGTTGGTGCTGCCGACGATGGGCACGACGATGCGCACCGGGCGGCTGGGCGCCCACTCGGCGGCGTTGCCCGGTGCGGGCGCCTGGGCCAGGGCGCCCGTGGCCAGCGCGCCGGCGGCCAGGGCGAGGAGGGTGCGTCGTTGGACCTTGTTCATGCTGTCTCCTTTTGAAGTGTTCGTCTGCGAGGGGGTGGCTTCAGTCGCGGCGTTCCAGCACCACCAGCGGCGCTCGCTCGCCCTCGGCCTTGCCGGTGATGGGCGCGGGCGGCAGGCTGTCGTCGCCGGGGGCGATGGTGAAGCGGTGCTCCAGCGTCCACCAGCGGCCCTGCACGTCGGCGTCGGGCGCGGGCTCGTTGTCGTGCGGCACGTAGCGGCCCACGAGGGTGCGGGTCACGCCGAACTGCACGTCGGTCTCCAGGTGCGGGTCGTCGTGCGAATACAGCTGCGAGAACTGCGTCTTGAAGCCCGGCTTGTGGATCATGAAGTGGATGTGCGCCGGCCGCAGGTTGTGGCGGCCCTGCGCGCGGATGAGGCCACCCACCGGGCCGTTCACCGGGATGGGATAGCCCGAGGGCTTGACGGTGCGAAAGCGGATGGTGCCCTGCGCGTCGGTGGTGAAGCGGCCGCGCAGGTTCATGTCGGCCTGCTGCGGGTCCTGGTTCTCGTAGTAGCCCTCGCCCGAGGCCTGCCACACGTCCACCTCGGCATCGGCCACCGGGCGGCCTTCGCGGTCCTGCACCCAGGCGGTCACGAAGACCGCATCGCCCGGCGTGGGCGAGCGCACGATGGAGCCGCCCTGCGGCGTGGCCGGCGAGCCCTGGCGCCAGAACGGGCCCATGAGGTTGGCCGTGGTCTCGCGGCGCTCGCCCTCGCCGTTGTTCATGAGGCATACGAGTGCCGACACGCCCAGGGAACCGGCCGCGAGCACCACCTCGTTGTGCGAGGGCGTGGTGAGCTGGCCGGCCTGCGCGATGAGGCCGCACAGGCGCCGGAACTCCGGCTCGGTGAGCTCGGTCTCCCGCACGAAGCCGTGCAGGTGCTTCACCGCCGAGGCGAGCAGCCGGCGCAGGCGCTCGTCGGGCGTGCGCTCCACCTCGGCCAGCACGGCGCGGGTGAGGTCGTCGGGGGATTCGATGATCACGGGGTCTTCCTCACTTCACGTGCAGCCCGCCGTCCACCACCAGCGTGGTGCCGGTGATGAAGGAGCCCTCGTCCGAGGCCAGCCACAGGATGGGGTAGGCGATCTCCATCGGCTCGGCCCAGCGCCCGAGGAGCGACGTGTCCTGCCGCTGGGTTTTCAGGTCCTCCACGCTCCTGCCCGCCGCGCGGGTGCGGTTCACGTGGAAGTCGGTGAGCGTGGAGCCGGGGCAGACCACGTTCACGCGCACGCCGTGGTCGGCTTCCTCGAAGGCCAGCGTGCGGGTCATGGCCAGCATGGCCGACTTGGTGGCGTCGTACAGGGCCATGCCCTTGCGGCCCTTGACCGCGTAGCAGGACGACACGTTCACGATGGCACCGCGGCCCGCGCGCCGCAAGAGCGGCAGCGCCGCGCGGCAGAACTGGGCGTTGCCCAGCATGTTCACGCCGATGACGGCCTGCCACTCCTCGGGCGTGGCCTCGGCGAACGAACTGTAGTTGCGCATGGCGGCGTTGTTCACCAGCACGTCCAGTTGCCCGAAGGCCTGCTCGCAGGCCCTCACCGCCGCGGTGGCGACGCCGGGGTCGGCCACATCGCCGGCCAGCACCTCGATGCGGGCTTCGGGCCGCTCGGCGCGGACGGCCTGCGCCGTACGCTCCAGCGCGGCGGGGTCCAGGTCCACCAGCATCACGGCCGCGCCCTGCTCACAGAAGAGGCGCGTCGTGGCGGCGCCGATGCCGCCGCCGCCGCCCGTGACCAGGGCGACCTTGCCGGCCAGGCGGCCGGCGGGGGTGGCCGCGCTCATACCGAGTACACCGGTTCGTCCTTGTCGTACACCAGGTGCACCTTGGCCCATTCCTGCGGCTTCTGCTCGCGCGGCAGCAGCACCCCGGCGGCGCGCACGTGCTGGGACTGCGCCGACAGCGCGGGTGGCTGCTGGCCCTGCGCGAGGCCGACGGTGGCGTCCCAGAGCATGCGGCGGGCCATCACGATGGCGCGGTCCGAGGGCAGCAGCTTCTCGGCCGAGTGGTCCTGGATGGGACCCATGCTTTCCTGCAGCGAGGCGTCCTGCGCGGCGAAGCCGAAGACGCCGCTGAAGGAGCGCCGCTCCTTCTGCGCCTTGCGGTCGATCAGGTAGTCGTTGTCCTTGTTCTGCACCGGCCGGAAGGTGCCGCCGGGCACGTTGGTGCCGGGCTCGTAGGCGCAGTGCACGCCCTTGCCTTCCTCCAGGTGGCGGCGCTCCTCGGCCGACAGCGGCTTGTCCGGGTGGAAGTTGATGCTCCAGGCCCAGCAGTTCTCGTCGTCGATGGGCACCCACACATGGCCGCCCAGGGCGTGGTCGCCGAAGGGGGGGATCAGGTTGTACCAGGGGAAGATCCACTGCGTGACGCGCCAGTAGAAGGAGTCGGGCTCGCCCATGCGCTTGCCGAAGAGGGTCAGGCCCCCGTCGTGCTTTTCGATCTCGAAGGTGACGTTGCCGTCCTTCTTGATGTACTCGTTGGCCTTGGTGCCCTGGTGGAAGGGGTCGTCGTCCACCTCGAACTTGTGCACGAAGGACACGTGGCTGGTGTCGATGCCGCCTTCCATGGCCTGCAGGAAGTTGCACTCCTGCCAGCGCTTGGAGACGAAGACGTGGCTCTCGGGCAGGTTGGCCCATTCCACGCCGGGGGGCTCGGGCTGCTGGTCGGGCGGGCCCATGTAGGCCCAGAGCATGCCGGCGCGCTCCACGCAGGGATAGGCGGTGATGCCCATCTTGTCGCAGGCCTGCGGTGCCTGCGGCACGTCCACGCACTTGCCATGGATGTCGAACTTCAGGCCGTGGTAGGCGCAGCGCACGCCGCCTTCCTCGTTGCGGCCGAAATAGAGCGAGGCGCCGCGGTGCGAGCAGAACTCGCTGATCAGGCCCGGGCGGCCCTGCGTGTCGCGAAAGGCGAGCAGCTTCTCGCCCAGGATCTTCACGCGCACCTGGGGACCGTCCGGTTCGGCGATCTCGCTGGAAAGGAGGATGGGCACCCAGTAGCGGCGCAACAGGTTTCCGGTGGGCGTGCCGGGGCCCGTGCGCACCAGCGTCTTCATCATGTCGTTCATGGCAGCAGTGTCCGTAGTGCGATTTGCGTGTTCATTCTACGGACATGCCGTGCCGAGGGTCAAGCCGGTGGCGCGGCGCCGCCCAGGGCTTCGGTCAGGCGGTGAGCCTGGGTGCGGAGGTACAGCCCGATCTCGTGCACCCGCTCCTCGGTCAGCCGCACGTCGGGGCCGAACACGCCCAGCGATCCGGCCACCTGCCCCTGCCCGTCAAAGAAAGGCGCCGCCACGGCGTAGGCGCCCTGGATCAGCTCGTTGTGGCCCATGGCGTAACCGCGCTCGCGCGTGAGCGCCATCTGCTCGCGCAGCCACCCCAGGTCGGTGGCCGTGCCGGCAGCCCAGGACTCCAGCTGCCCGGGCGCGAGCGACTGGTGCGCCAGGATGGCCCGGCCGCTGGCACCGCGCACCAGCCGCTCGCTGTAGCCGACCCCGCGCCGGAAGCTCAGGGGCTGCGGGCTGGGCATCTCGGCCAGGCACAGTCGCATCGGCCCGCGCGGCACGAACAGGGCCACCGTCTCCGAGGTGTGGGCCCAGGCCGCCTGCATGACCGGGCGGGCCAGGGCGCTCAGGTCCAGGCTGCTGGTCCACACGTGCGACAGCCGTGCGACGGCCGGCCCCAGGCGGAAGCGCTGCGGCTCGCCCGAGGAAGTCACGAAGCCGCGCTTTTCCAGGGTGTGCAGCAGGCGATAGAGGGTGGGGCGGCTGAGGCCCACGCGCTGCACCAGGTCCGACACCAGCAGCTCGGTGTCGCCGGGGCCGAACGCGGCCAGCAGGTCCAGTGCACGCTCCACCGCGCGCACGCCTTCGGCGGATTTCTCCTGCACCGGGTTTTTCTCTTCAGTTGCTTGTTCCATGGGGAGGGGGGGTGAATGCCCTGGGTTGACACCGTGCCCAGAGCCTGCCAAAAATCGCAAAGCCTGTCCACTCTACGGACAGCTGGCTGGTTCCATCTTGATCCAGCTCAAACCAATCTCAGGAGACTACATGCTCAAACGCGCGTTCCTGCGGCGCCTGGTGCTCGGCGCCGGCGCGGCCGCCTGCGCCCTGTCGCTCACGCCGGCTGCCCTGGCCCAGGGCGACTATCCCAACAAGCCGGTGCGCATCATCGTGAGCTTCGCGCCGGGCGGCCTCACCGACCTGATCGCCCGCGCCATCCAGCCCAAGCTGCAGGAGGGCCTGGGCCAGCCGGTGGTGGTGGAGAACCGGCCCGGCGCCGGCGGCACCGTGGCCGAAGCGCAGCTGGTGCGCGCCGCGCCCGACGGCTACACGCTGCTGCTGAGCGCGGACAGCGTGCCGGCCAACCCGCACCTGGTGCCCAACCTGCCCTACGACGCGCTGAAGGACATGACCCCGGTGGCGCTGCTCACGCGCATTCCGCTGGTCATGCTGGTCAACAACAACGTACCGGCCAAGAACCTCAAGGAGTTCGTCGCCTACGCCAAGGCCAACCCCGGCAAGCTGAGCTTCGCCAGCCCCGGCATCGGCACCAGCAACCACCTGTACTCGGAAGTCTTCAAGGACATGGTGGGCATCGAGATGCCGCACGTCGCCTACAAGGGCGGCGGTCCGGCCATGACCGACCTCTTGGGCGGGCACGTGCAGGCGCTCCTCATCTCCAGCACGCTGGCCGCGCCGCAGGTGGCCGCCGGCAAGGTCAAGGCCCTGGCCGTCACCAGCGACAAGCGCCTGGCCAAGCTGCCCGACGTGCCCACCTTCGCCGAGGCGGGCTACGCCGACTTCAAGCCGCAGCAGTGGAACGGCCTCTTCGTTCCCGCGGGCACGCCCGCGCCGGTGGTCGAACGCATCCGCAGCGAGTTCACCAAGGCCATCCAGTCGCCGGAGGTGCAGACCCGTCTGGCCGAGCTGAACGCCGAGCCGGTGATGAGCTCGCAGGCCGAGTTCGCCAGCATGCTCAAGCGCGAGACCGAGAGCCTGGGCAAGGTGATCAAGGACCGCGGCATCAAGGTGCAGTAAGGCCGAGGCTCCTCGTCACTGGACTTTCAACCCCGCCAGCGCGGGGTCGTCCGGATAGCGCAGGTCCAGCCCCTGAAGCACCTGCCGCAGCAGCCGCGCGATCATGAGGTTGCGGTGGGTCTTGGAGTCGGCCGGCACGACGGTCCACGGCGCCCAGTCCGTGCCCGTCGCGCCGATGGCGCGGGCATAGGCCTGCTGGTAGGCGCCCCACTGGTTGCGCACGTGCAGGTCCTCGGGCTGGAACTTCCAGCGCTTGTCCGGGTTGTCCACGCGCTCCTGCAGCCGCTTGCGCTGCTCCTCGCGCGAGATGTGCAGCATGAACTTCACGATGACCGTGCCCGACTCGCAGAGCATGCGCTCGAAGTCGTTGATGTGGGCGTAGCGCCGCGCGAGCGTCTGCTCGGTCAGGTGGCCGTTGACCAGCGGCACCAGCACGTCCTCGTAGTGGCTTCGGTTGAAGACCACGATCTCGCCGCGACGCGGCGCCTGCGCGTGGATGCGCCAGAGCACGTCGTGCGCACGCTCCTCTTCGCTGGGCGCGCGCCAGCCCACGGTGCGCACGCCCAGCGGGCTCATGCGTCCGAACACTGAACGCAGCGTGCCGTCCTTGCCGCTGGTGTCGGTGCCCTGCAGCACGACCAGGATGGCGTAGCGGCGGTCGGCGAAGAGGCGGTTCTGCAGCTCGTCGAGTTCCAGGGCCAGCGCTTCGACCGCCGCCTTGTCCCGCTGCTTGTCGCCGCTGCCGAAGGGCGTCGCCGCCGGATCGACGGCCGAGAGGTCGAAGGGCGTGCCCGCCGCCGCGTGGCGCAGGCCGCTCAACAGGGGCGTGGTGTCGTCGGCGTCGTACGCGGCCATGTGCATCCTTCAAGTGGGGCGGCTGGTGCACGCGTTGTACCGCGCGCCGCGTCGGCGGTGGGGCCCGGGTTTCAATTCATGCGCAGGATGGTGCGGCACTGCAGGGCCACCAGCGCGGCCAGCGCGCGCACCGGCGGCCCGGGCGGCGTGTCCGAGCGGGTGTAGAGGCTCACCGTCATCAGCGGGAACGGCGGCTCGATCGGAATTTCTTCCAGCAGCGCGCGCACCGACGCTTCGCCGAGCATGGGCCGGCCCACCAGTCCGAGTGCGTCGCTCCCGGCCAGCAGGGCGATCTTGATGGCGTGCGAATCGCACTCCGTGGCCGACGCGGGCAGCGCCAGCCCCGCCGCGCGGAAGGCATGCTCCAGCGCGCCCCCGGCGCCGCGCGGGCGCGTCATGATCCAGTGCGCTTCGCGCAGTTCCTCCAGGCGGCGGGCCTGCCGCAACGGGTGGCCTTTGCGGCCCACCACGGTCAGGCGGAAGCGCGCGAGGTTGCGGACCGTGAAGCCCCGCGTCGACTCGGGTTCGAGCCGCAGGCACACGGCGAAATCGATCGCACCTTCGCGCAGCATCGGCAGCAGGCTCTCCTGCGTGCCTTCCAGCACCCGTACGGCGCTCTCCGGGCTGCGCGCGCGTTGCGCGGCCAGCACGGGCGGCACCAGCCAGGCGCCCACGATGGAGGCCACCCCCATGGTGACGGACTCCCGGGCCCGGCCGGCGAGTTCGTCGATCTCCGCGCGTGCCTTCTGCAGTTCGGCCTGGGCGGCGCGGGCGTGGGCGAGCAGCGCCTTGCCGGCCGGCGTGAGCGCGATGCCGCGGCTGTGACGCTGCACCAGCTGGGTGTCCAGGTCCTGCTCCAGCGCGCGCAGGCTCTTGGTGGCCGACGGCTGGGACACGCCGAGCCGCCGCGCCGCCGCCCGGATGCTGCCGGTCTCGACGATGGCGGTGAAGGTCCTGAGCTGGTTGAGCTGCATCGCGGTGATGCCCTGGGGTTATCGCCGACAAGCCTGGCGCATCTTATGCCGCAGGCGCCCGGGGTGGTTCACTCCACGGCATCGAAACCGCCGTGGAGGAATCCGAGATGAAGCAGCTCAACACGCTGGTGGCCGGCCTGCTGGCCGGCACGCTGGCGCTCGCGCAGGCGCCGGGCGCCGTCGGTCCGCTCACCGTGCTGGTGGGTGGCCCGCCGGGGACTCCGGGCGACACCGTCGCGCGAGCCCTCAGCGAACCGCTGGCCGCGGAACTCGGGCGCCCCGTGGTGGTGGAGAACCGGCCCGGTGCGGCCGGGACGATCGCGATCGCCGCCGTGAGCCGCGCCCCGCGCGACGGCAGCACGCTCGGCGTCTTCGCCTTGCAGGCCGCGGCCGCGCCCAGCCTGCTCAAGAGCGTCGGCTACGACACGGCGGCCCTGCAGCCGGTGCGGCAGCTCTCGCAGGTGAGCAACGTGCTGGTGGTGCGGCACGACCATCCGGCGCGCACGCTGGCCGAGGTGCTCGAGGGGGCACGCGCCGGCGCGCTCACCTACGCTTCGGGTGGCAATGGCACGCCGGCGCACCTGGCCGCCGAGCTGTTCAGGCAGCGCGCCGGCGTGGCGCTGCGGCACGTGCCGTTCAACGGACCGGTCGCCGGCCTGGCGGCGCTGGCCGGCGGCCATGTGGACCTGATGTTCGCCACCGTGCCGGCGGCGCTGCCGCTGCTGCGGGCCGGCAAGGTGCGCGCGCTCGCCACCACGGCGTCGCAGCGCCTGCCGCAGCTGCCCGAGGTGCCGACGCTCGCTGAGTCGGGCATGGCCGAAGCGAGCCTGCGCGACTGGCATGGGCTGGTTGCGCCCATGGGTACGCCCGCGGCCGAGGTGGAGCACCTGGCGGCGGCGGTCGGCCGGGCCCTGGCTCGGCCGGCCGTGCGCGAGCGGCTCGTCGCGGCGGGACTCGAGCCGGTGGCCGACTCGGGACCGGTGCCGTTCAGGCGCTTCGTGGACGCAGAGATGCTGCGCTGGTCCGAGGTGATCCGGCAGGCGGGGATCACGGCGCAGTGAGCGCGGCCTTGTCGCCGAACAGGTCCGCCACCACCCCGCGCAGCCAGCGCTTGGCGGTGTCGTCGTGCAGGCGCTGGTTCTTCGAGGCAAGCGAGCGGACGGTCATTGCGGCGCGTAGCGCCGCAGCATGTCGCAGAAGTACTCCGCCGCCGGCGTGAGCGGCAGGTCGCCGCGCCGCACGAACACGATGGACGGCGCCGCCAGCTTCTCGCGCACCGGGATCACCTGCAGCGCGCCCTGCGTGAGCGGGAACTCGTTCCATTGCTTGGGCAGCATGGCCAGCAGGTCGGTGCTGGCCAGGGCCACCAGCACGGTCATCGCCGAGTGCGCCTGCAGCGTGATGCGTGGCGCGGGCAGCTTGAAGGCGGCGAAGAGGGCGTTCAGGTCTTCGGCCGCGTCGTAGCTGAGGGAGGGGGTGAGCCATTCGGCCTGCGCGAGCGCCTTGAGCGATCGCGCTGTGGCGAGCGGATGGCCCTTTCGCCCCACCACCAAACGCGTATTGTCGAAGAGCCGCTCGGCCACCAGCCCGGGCGCGGGCGGGGCCGGCGTGGCAGCGCCCAGGTAGAAGTCGATGGTGCCGTCGCGCAGGCCGGGCTCGACCGTGGGGTAGAGCCCCTCGATCAGCTTCAGCACCACGCCGGGAAAGCGCTTGCGGAACTGCGTGAGCGCACCGGGCAGCATGCCCACGTGCGGCATGATGGACAGCGCCGCCACCACCGTGCCGCCCGTGCCGCCCCGGGCCTGCTCCACCTCCTCGCGCGCCCGGCGCAACTCGTTCATCGCCGAGCTGGCCCGCTGGAAGAAGAGGCGCCCCAGGGGCGTGAGCAGCATCCCCTTGGCGTCGCGCTCGAAAAGCGTTCCGCCCAGCTCGCGCTCCAGTTCGCGGATGCTGCGCGTGAGCGCCGATTGCGCGATGTCCAGGTGCCGCGCCGCGCCGCGCAGGCTGCCTCGCTCGACGATGGCGACCATGTCGCGCAGTTGGTTGAGCTTCATGCGGGGTGTTCTCTATAAGTGAACGGCCAGTGGATTCTGTCATCTTCCGGAGAACATGCTTCCCGCCTAGAGTGGTCCACCGAACGAACCCCAGGAAGCATCCCCATGACCCAACGCAAGAAAGCCCTCGTCACCGGCGGCGCCACCGGCATCGGCCGCAGCGCCGTGCTCGCCCTCGCGCGCGCCGGCTACGACGTCGCCATCAACTACGGCTCCAGCGCCAAGGCGGCGCAGGAGGTCGCCTCCGAAGTGGAGAAGCTCGGCGGCAAGGCCCTGCTGCTGCAGTGCGACGTGAGCGACGAGCCCGCGGTGCGCCGCATGATGGGCGAGATCGAGGCCGCCTTCGGCCACCTCGACGCGCTCGTGAACAACGCGGGCACCACGGCAAAGTGGAAGGTCAAGGACCTGGAGAGCCTGGACCTGGCCGAGTGGGACCGCACCTTCGCCGTCAACGTGCGGGGCCTCTTCCAGGTCACGCGCGCCGCCGTGCCGCTGCTGAAGAAAGGCACGCAGCCGGCCATCGTCAACACCGCCAGCATCGTGGGCCTGCGCCCCGGGCCGCAGCCTTTGCCCTATGCGGCGAGCAAGGCGGCCGTGGTCAACATGACCAAGACCCTGGCCTGGAACCTGGGCCCCGACATCCGCGTGAACGCCGTCGCCCCCGGCTGGATGGAAGGCGACTGGATGGAGCGCATGCTGGGCGACAAGTACGAGTCGCTCATGGGCGCGCGCGCCAAGGCCACCCCGCTCAAGCGCTGCGTGACGGCCGACGACGTGGCCGAGGCCATGATGGGCCTGATCGAGGGCATGCGCTTCGTCACCGGCGAGATCGTCGTCATCGACGGCGGCTTCACCAGCTCCACCTGAAGGAGGCTCGCATGCTCGAAGGATTCGTTCCCTTCCCGCCGGAGTACGTCGAGCGCTATCGCGCCAGGGGCTACTGGCAGGACAAGTCGCTGGCCCAGGAGTTCGACGCGGTGTTCAAGCGCTTCGCCGACCGCGTGGCCCTGGTCGATGGCGAGCGTGAGTTCACCTATGCCGAACTCGACCGCGTCACCACCAACCTCGCGCTGAACCTGCTGGAGGTCGGCCTGAAGCCCCTGGACCGCGTGGTGCCCACGCTGCCCAACGTGCACGAGTTCGTGGTCCTGTACTTCGCGCTGCAGAAGATCGGGGCCATTCCCATCGCAGCGCTTGTCACGCACCGCTTCGCCGAGATCAGCCAGTTCGTGCAGCTCTCGGGCGCGACCTGCTGCGTCTATCCCAAGACCGCCGGCGACTTCGCCTTCTCGCCCATGATCGAGCGGATGCAGGCCGAGCAGCCTTCGCTCAAGTTCCGGCTGGTGCTGGGCGAGGCGGGACCGGGCGAGCATTCGCTGCGCGAGCTGATCGAGCGCCCGGCGCGCCTGCCGGCCTCCCGCCTGGCGGAGATCCGCATCGACCCCATGGACCCGTGCATCTTCCAGCTCTCGGGTGGCACCACCGGCATCCCGAAGCTGATCCCGCGCACCAACAACGATTACGCCTACAACTCCAAGGTCGCGGCCGACGTGACCGAGATCGACGCCGAGTCGGTGCTGCTGCTGGTGCTGCCCATCGCGCACAACCTGCCGCTCGCCTGCCCGGGCATCCAGGGCTTCATGTTCAAGGGGGCCAAGGTGGTGCTGCATGCGAACACGCGCCCCACCGAGATGTTCGCGCTGATCCAGAAGCACGGGGTCACGCACCTGAAGGTGGTGCCGGCGCTTTTGATCCGCCTCATCAACGACCCCAGCGCCTACGACTTCGAGCTCTCCAGCTTGAAAGTGATCCAGAGCGGCGGCCAGCGCATGCAGCCCGAGGTGCGGGCCCGCACGCGCGCGCTGATCCCGGGGGTGTTCGTGCAGGAGAACTTCGGCATGTCCGAGGGCACGCTGATGTTCGTGCGCGCGAGCGACCCCGAGGAAGTGAAGCTGGAGACCTGCGGCCGCCCGGTCTGCCCGGACGACGAGGTGCTGCTGCTGGACGACGAGGGCCGCGAGGTGCCCGACGGCGAGGTGGGGGAGTTCACCGTGCGCGGGCCCTACACGCTGCGCGGCTACTTCGGCGTTCCCGAGTACAACGCGCGCCAGTTCACGCCCGACGGCTTCTACCGCTCGGGCGACCTGATGCGCAAGCACCCCTCGGGCAACTACGTCGTCGAGGGGCGCAAGAAGGACCTGATCAACCGCGGCGGCGAGAAGATCAGCGCCGAGGAGGTGGAGAACCTGATCCTCATGCACCCGTCCGTGCAGAACGTGGCCTGCGTGCCCATGCCCGATCCGAACATGGGCGAGCGCATGTGCGCCTTCGTCATCCCCAAGGCAGGCCGCACCCTGACCCTGGCCGAGCTGGTGGCTTTCCTGGCCACCAAGGAGATCGCCAAGTTCAAGTTGCCCGAGCGGCTGGAGCTGCTGGCGGATTTTCCCGTCTCCACCTTCGGCAAGGTCTCCAAGAAGGCACTGGGCGAGCTCATCGCCGGCAAGCTGCAGGAAGAAGAGGCGGCGCGGGCGGCGGCTTGAGTGCGGAGTCGTTCGGGTCGGGGCCCTTCGACAGGCTCAGGGCGAACGGGAAGGGGTGGGCTTCTGCCGCCACCAAACCGTTCGGGCCGAGCCTGTCGCCTGCACACCGTTCGGGCTGAGCCTGCCACACCGTTCGGGCTGAGCCTGTCGAAGCCCATCGCCAGCCAACAACCATTGCGAGAAAACACCATGCGAATCATCGACCTTCACTGCTACCCCGGCACCGACACCTGGATCCAATCGCAGGGCCCGTACCCCGGCGAGCTCGCGCGCTACTGGAAGCGCGACTGGGTCGGCAAGACCGAAGACGAGGTGATCCAGGAATTCACTGACGCGGGTGTCGAGGCCTGCCTGGTGGCGCTGGACCTGGAGACCACCGTGGCCGCGCCGCCCTGCACCAACGAGTACGTGCATGCCATGTGGAAGCGCCACCCCGACCGCATCCTGCAGTGCTGGGGCGCGGTGGAGCCGGCCAAGGGCGAGATCGCGATCCGCCAGGTGCGCAAGGCCGTGACCGAGCTGGGCTTCATCGGCTTCCACTTCCATCCCATCATGCAGCACTTCGGCGTGAGCGAGCGCCGCTACTACCCGCTCTTCGAGGAGATCGCCTCGCTGGGGGCGGCGGTGATGATCGACGTGGGCACCACGGGCATGGGCGCCGGCATGCCGGGCGGCAATGGCGCGGTCATCCGCCACGCGCACCCCAAGCACATCGACCAGCTCGCGGCCGACTTCCCGCAGCTGAAGATCATCATGGCCCACCCCGGCTGGCCCTGGGTCGACGAGACCACCGCCGTCGCCCTGCACAAGGGCAACGTGTTCTGGGAGATGTCGGGTTGGGCGCCGAAGCACTTCCCCGGCAACCTCAAGGTGGACATCCGCGGGCGGCTGCAGGACAAGATCATGTTCGGCAGCGACTACCCGAGCCTTCCCTACGAGCGCATCCTGCGCGAGTGGCAGGAGCTGGGCTACAAGGAGGAGGTGATGGAGAAGATCATGCACGGCAACGCCGAGCGGGTCCTGGGCCTGTGACGGGCATGAGCGAGCCCTTCCTCACCGTCGAGCGCCACGGCGCCGTGGCGCTGCTCACGATGAACCGGCCGGCCACGCGCAACGCCTTGAGCGGCGAGGACTGCTTCGCCGATTTCGAGCGCGTGTTCGCCGAGCTGGACGCGGACCTGTCCCTCGGCGCCGCCGTCCTCACCGGCGCCGGCTCGGCCTTCTGCTCGGGCGGGAACGTCGCCGAGATGCGCGATCGCACGGGGATGTTCGCCGGCTCCGCGGAGGACATCGCGGCGAACTACCGCGCGGGCATCCAGCGCATCCCGCGCGCGTTCCAGCGGCTGCGGCTTCCGATCATCGCGGCGGTGAACGGCCCGGCCATCGGCGCGGGCAACGACCTCGCCTGCATGTGCGACATCCGCATCGCGTCCGAGGCGGCGCGCTTCGCCGAGAGCTTCGTGAAGGTCGGCATCGTGCCGGGCGACGGCGGCTGCTGGCTGCTGCCGCGCGTGGTCGGCTTCGCGCGGGCCGCCGAACTCGCGCTCACCGGCGAGACGATCGACGCCGCGGAGGCGCTTCGCATCGGCCTGGTCTCGCGGATCGTTCCGGCCGAGCGCCTGCTGCCGGAATCGATGGCCCTGGCCGGGCGCATCGCGGCCAACCCGCCTCAGGTGCTGCGCTGGACCAAGCAACTGCTGCAGCAGGCCCGCGAGGGCACGCTGGACGAGGCGCTGGACGCGGCCGGCCGCCTGCAGGGCCTGGCGCACCACACGCGCGACCATGCGGAAGCGGTGGCCGCCTTCTTCGACAAGCGCGCGCCGGTATTCGAGGGGCGGTGATGGAAGCCGTCCTGATCGAGGAACGTCCCGCCGAGGGCGTGATCGTCCTGCGCCTGAACCGGCCCGAGGTGCTCAACGCGCTGAACCTCGCGCTGCGCCGCGCCCTGGCCGAGGCCTTCACGCGGGCCGACGCCGACGACTCCGTCAAAGCCGTCGTGCTCGCCGGCGGCGAGCGTGCCTTCTGCGCCGGCGCCGACCTGAACGAGTACGTGGACGCCACGCCCGCCGAGGTCATGGAGCGGCAGATGGACCGGCTCTGGGGCGCCATCGCCGGCTGCCGCAAGCCGGTGATCGCCGCCGTTCGCGGGCATGCGCTCGGCGGCGGCTGCGAGCTGGCCATGCACGCGGACATCATCGTCGCGGGCACGGGCGCACGCTTCGGCCAGCCCGAGGTGAAGATCGGCATCATGCCCGGCGGCGGCGCCACGCAGCGCCTGGTGCAGGCGGTGGGCAAGTTCGCGGCCATGAACATCCTGCTGCGCGGCGAACCCTTCGGCGCGCCGGCGGCGCAGGCCCTGGGCCTGGTCAGCGAGGTGGTGGAGGACGCGCAGGTCGAGCCGCACGCGATCCGCATCGCGGGCGAGCTGGCGCAGCTGCCGGTGCTGTCCCTGCGGCTGATCAAGGAGGCGGTGCTGGAGGGCCTGAGCAGCGGCTTGGAGAGCGGCCTGCGCTTCGAGCGCCGTTCCTTCCAGGCGCTGTTCGCGACCGAGGACAAGACCGAGGGCATGCGGGCGCGGCTGGAGAAAAGGGCGCCGGTGTTCGTGGGGAGGTGAGTCGCGTGGATTCGCCCACAACGCACCGCTCGGGCTGAGCCACGCACCGTTCGGGCTGAGCCTGTCGAAGCCCCTTGTCCCGCGTGCCCTTCGCCATGCCCAGGGCAGGCCTGTCGAAGCACCGCCCAAGCTCAGGATGGCAACGGTGCCCCCGCCTCTCGCCGGTTCACCGCATGGAACACGCCGCGCAGCCACTTGTGCGCGGCGTCCTGCTGCATGCGCCGGTGCCAGAACTGCTGAACGTCCAGCCGCGGGGGCCGAAAGGGCAGCTCGATGGTCTTGAGCGGCACGTGCCGGCCCACCACGGTGGCGATGTCCTCGGGCACCGTGGCGATCAGGTCCGTGCCGGGTAGCAGCGCCAGCAGGCTCATGAAGTGCGACAGCTCCAGCGTCACGTGCCGTCGCCATCCCTTGTCGGCAAGAAACCGGTCCAGCAGGTGCTCGCGTCCATTGGGCAGCACGACGATGTGGCGCGCCTCCAGGAACTGCCGCATCGTGAGCCGCGCGGGCGCGGCCTCGTTCTTCGCGCAGGCGATGCACACATAGCTGGTGCGAAAGAGGTTCTGCTGGAAGAAGCCCGCCTTCTGCAGGTCGGGAAAGAAGCCCACCGCCAGGTCCGCCTCGCCCGATTCCAGCGCCGAGGCCGCGGCCTCGCGCGGACGCGCGATGGCCTTGAGCTGCACCTGCGGCGCTTCCTGCCGCAGCCGGCGCAGCACCCCCGGCAGGAAGCTCACCTCGCCGATGTCGGGCGTGACGATGGTGAAGCTGCGCTGCGCGGTGGCCGGATCGAACGCGGCTGGCGAAAGGATCTCCGTGCTCACCGTCTCGATGACCCGGCGCACCGCCGGCGCGAGCGCCTGCGCGCGCGGCGTGGGCTCCATCTGCGCGCCGGCGCGCACGAAGAGGGGGTCGTCGAACAGCAGGCGCAGCCGGGCGAGGGCGGCGCTGGTGGCCGGCTGGCTCAGGCCCACCGCCTGCGCGGTGCGGTTGACGCTGCGGTGCCGGGCCATGGCGTCCAGGATCACCAGCAGGTTGAGATCGATGCCTCGAATATCCATGGCGTGGATTTTATGTATCCACGTCATCGTCTTTTCAATAGGCGGCCCGCTTCCTACGATGCCCTCCTCACACGCCCTCTGCAGGGCCAGAAACCCAGGAGACAAGCATGCAACGCAGAGACCTCGTCCGCGCCGCCGCACTGGCGCCCCTCGCCCTTTCGCTGCCGTCCTTGCGCGCCCAGGGCGCGTGGCCGCAGCGGCCGGTGAAGTTCATCCTCTCGCAGCCGGCCGGCTCGGGCCCGGACATCCTGGCGCGCTACGTGGGCGAACAGGTCGCGCGCGGCTGGAGCCAGCCGGTGGTGGTGGAGAACAAGCCGGGCGGCCAGAACGTGATCGGCGCGCAGGCGGCGGCGCGCTCGCCGGCGGACGGCTACACCTTCTATTACGCGACCACGGCGGCCATGGTCACCAATGCCTACACCTTCAAGGCGCTGCCCTACGACCCCGTGAAGGACTTCGTGCCGGTGCGCCTGGTGGGCCGCAGCGCGTTCGTGATCGCCGCGGGGCCCGCCTTCCAGGGCACGAGCCTGGCCGACGCGTTCGCGCAGGCCAAGGCGCAGCCGGGCAAGCTCACCATCGCCTCCGAAGGGCCCAAGACCTTCTCCGGCATGCTGGCCGACGCCGTGGCCGGCATGGCGGGCGCGACGTTCAACCACGTGCCCTACACCAAGGCGCCCGACGCCTTGCAGGACGTGCTGGGCGGCCGCGTGGAACTGGTGTGCCTGCCCGAGGCCGCGCTCAAGGCCTACCTGCAGGGCGGCCAGGTGCGGGCCCTGGCGGTGAGCTCGCCGCAGCGCCTGCCGCAGCTGCCCAACGTGCCCGCGCTCGCCGAGACCTTCAAGGGCTTCGAGTACACCGGCTGGAACGCGCTGTTCGCGCCGGCCGGAACGCCCGCCGAGGTGGTCGAGCGCGTCAACCGCGACCTCGAAGCCGCCCTCAAGCAGCCAGAGGTGGCGCAACGCCTGCAGGCGCTCGGCTCCCTGCCCGAGCAGCGCATGACGGTGGCCGAATTCGACGCCTTCATGAAGTCCGAGCGGGAGCGCTGGGGCACGCTGGTCAAGACGCTGAAGATCGAGGCGCAGTAGGAAGCCGCGACCGTGGGCCACGTCCATCACGCCGGCTGCGGCTGCGGCATCGACACCCACGCGCACGTGGTGCCGGAGCACTTCCCCGCCTACCTCGGGTCGGCCATTCCCGCGGACTGGCCCTCCATGGCGCCGGCGGCCCAGGCCTGCCACCGCAACGTGATGATCTCGGGCAAGGTGTACCGCACCGTGTCCGACCGGTGCTGGGACGTGGGCCGGCGCCTGGCCGACTTCGCCGACATGGGCCTGTCGCTCCAGGTGGTCTCGCCCATGCCGGAGCTGCTGTCCTACTGGATGCGGCCGCAGGACGGCCAGCAGCTCGCGCGCTTCCTCAACGAGCAGATCGCCGCCATGGTGGCCGAGTCGGGCGGGGCCCTCGCCGGCCTCGGCGCCGTGCCGCTGCAGGACATGGACCTGGCGATCCGCGAACTGGAATACCTGGTCAAGGGCCTGGGCATGCCCGGCGTGGAACTGGGCAGCAACATCAACGGCACGCCCATCGGCGCGCCTGCGCTCGACCCCTTCTTCGAAGCCTGCGAGGCGCTGGGCGCCTGCGTCTTCGTGCATGCGATCCGCCCCGCGGGCATGGACCGGCTGGTGGGCCCGCCGGCCCTGCAGCAGGTGCTGGGCTACCCCGGCGACGTGGGGCTGGCGGCTGCCTCGTGCATCACCGGCAACCTGCCGCTGCGCCGGCCGGGGCTGCGCATCGCGTTCAGCCACGGCGGCGGCACGCTGGCTTCGCTGCTGCCCCGCCTGCAGCAGGGCTGGCAGGTGTTTCCCGCCTTGCGGGAGGCCGTGCAGGCCGCGCCGGCCGAACAGGCGCGCCGCCTCTTCTACGACACGCTGGTCTTCGACGCGCCGACGCTCAAGCACCTGGCCGCCACCTTCGGCGTCACGCAGCTCCTGATCGGCACCGACTACCCCTTCAACTTCCACGAGCCGCGCCCGCTCGAGCGCATCGCCGCCTGCGGCTTCGACACCGACACCATGCACCGGCTGGTGCGCGGCAACGCCGAGCGCTTCCTCGGCCTGCCTCTTCACGAAACGACGACATGAGTTCACCCTGGATCGCGGCGCTGCGCAGCGTCGCCCTGAACATCCCCGACCTGGCCCGTGCCGAAGCCTTCTACACGCAGGTGTGGAAGCTGGAGGTCGCGCATCGCACCGACGGCGCGATCTACCTGCGCGGCACCGGCGCCGACGACCACCTGCTGGCGCTGCACGCCGCGCCGGTGGATCAGCCCCAGATCCGCAAGGTGACGCTGCGCGCGCGCAGCGCCGATGCCCTGTGGGAGATCGCCGAGGCCGCGCGGCGCGCGGGCGCGCAGGTGCTGCGCGAACCCGGCCCGCTGGCGGAAGACCCGTCCGGCGGCGTGGGCCTCGTGCTGCGCGACCCGCACGGGCGCGTGTTCGAGATCGTGCATGGCGATGCGCAGAGCGAGCCCGCCACGCCGCGCCGCGACCACCCGGTGCGGCTCACGCACGTGGTCCTCAACAGCCACGCCGTGGACGACACGCAGCGCTTCCTCACCGAGGCCCTGGGCTTCCGCCTGGCGGACCGCACGGTGGCCATCGCCTTCATGAACTGCAACAGCGACCATCACACGCTGGCCGTGGGCGTGGCCGACAACGACGCGCTGAACCACATCGCCTTCCTCATGCCCGACGGCGAGTCCGTGATGCGCGGCGGCGGCCGCATGAAGGACGCGGGCTTTCCCATCCAGTGGGGACCGGGCCGCCACGGACCGGGTGACAACCTCTTCAACTACTTCATCGACCCCTTCGGCGTCGTCATCGAGTACACGGCCGAAGTGCAGCAGGTGGACGAGAGCTACGTCACACGCTTTCCCGAGGACTGGAAATGGCCGCCGGGCCGCGTGGACCAGTGGGGCATCTCGCCGCCGCCGGGCGCATCGCTGAAGGAGGCGCAGCGGCGGGTGATGTTCGCGCCTGGGGGACAGGATGCGTGAGAGCGCTGCGAGTGGGCGAAGCCCTTCGACAGGCTCAGGGCGAACGGGATGGGAGGGCGGCACTACCCACACCCTGGCTCTCCCCGCTCCGTCCCACTCCCGCCGTTCGACGCACTCCCGCCGTTCGACCCACCCCCTCCGTTCGGGCTGAGCCTGTCGAAGCCCCTGCCCACCCAGCCACTTCACCAGACACCCTGACCCCACCATGAAACTCACCACTTACCTCCGCGGCACCACCCCGCGCCTCGCCCTCGTCGACGGCGATGACCTCATCGACCTCCACGACGCGCAGCCCGGCGTCCCCGCGGACCTGCGCCAGGCGCTGAAGGCCGGCGTCGACCTGCACGCCGCCGCGCGCCAGGCCCTGGCCGACAAGCCCCGCCGCATCCCGCGCACGAGCGTGAAGCTCGCCCCCCTGGTCCCCGAGCCCGGCAAGATCGTCTGCCTCGGCCTGAACTACTTCGACCACGCCAAGGAAGGCGGCCGCGACAAGCCCGAGTACCCCTGGTTCTTCTTTCGCGCGGCCAGTTCGCTCATCGCGCACGGCGAAGCGGGCCAGGTGCCGCGCGTGTCGGGCAAGTTCGACTACGAGGCCGAGCTCGCGGTCGTCATCGGACAGCGCGTTCCGCGCCACACGAAGCAGGCCCAGGCCCTGCAGTACGTCTTCGGCTACAGCTGCTTCAACGACATGAGCGTGCGCGACTACCAGAAGCGCACGCCGCAGTGGACCATCGGCAAGAACTTCGACGCCACCGGCGCCTTCGGCCCGGTGCTGGTCACGGCCGACGAACTCCCGCCGGGCGCCACGGGCCTGCGCATCCAGGGCCGCCTGAACGGCCAGGTCATGCAGGACGCCGACACCAGCGACATGATCTTCAGCGTCACCGAAACCATCGAGCTGCTGGCCGACGTGCTCACGCTGGAGCCGGGCGACGTGATCGTCATGGGCACGCCGGCCGGCGTGGGCCAGGCGCGCACGCCGCCGGTGTGGATGAAGCCCGGCGACAGCTTCGAGGTGGAGATCGAGCGCGTCGGCCTGCTGTCCAACCCCATCGAGGCGCAGCGCGCATGAGCCCCCCCGTGTACGACGTCGCCATCGTCGGCCTGGGGCCGGCCGGCGTGGTCGCCGCGGGCCTGCTGGGGCAGGCGGGGCTGGCGGTCTACGCCTGCGACCGGCTCCAGGACGTCTACGAGATCCCGCGCGCCATCGCGCTGGACCACGAGATCATGCGTGTGTTCCAGCAGCTGGGCGTGGTGGAGGCGGTGCAGCCCTACTGCGAGCCCTTCACCCCGTCCGAGTACTTCGGCGTGGACGGCCAATTGATCCGCCGCATGACCATGGTGGAGCCGCCCTATCCGCAGGGCTACACGCCCTCGATCGTGTTCACGCAGCCGCCCGTGGAACGTGCGCTGCGCGAGCGCGTGGCGCAGATGCCCAACGTGACCCTGGCGCTCGGCACGGAAGTGCGCAGCCTCGAACAGGACGCCGAGGGCGTCACGCTGCAGGCCGCCGGCCCCGCCGGCGCGAGGACCGTGCGGGCGCGCTACGCCATCGCCTGCGACGGGGGCTCCAGTGGCGTGCGCACGCAGCTGGGCATGCCGCTCGAGGACCTGGATTTCGACGAGCCCTGGCTCGTGGTGGACGTGCTGGTCAACGACAAGGGCCTGGCCAGGCTGCCGCCGGTGAGCGTGCAGTACTGCGAGCCCGATCGGCCCTGCACGCTGGTGATCGGGCCGAAGAACCACCGCCGCTGGGAGATCTCGCTCAAGCCCGGCGAGGACCCGAAGGAGGTCGCCACCGACGAGGCCACCTGGCGCCTGCTCTCGCGTTGGATCACGCCCGAGGACGGCAGGCTGTGGCGCCAGGCGGCGTACCGCTTCCATGCGCTGGTGGCGGAGAAATGGCGCCAGGGCCGCGTGTTTCTTGCGGGTGATGCCGCGCACATGCAGCCGCCCTTCCTCGGCCAGGGCATGTGCCAGGGCGTGCGCGACGTGGCCAACCTGTCGTGGAAGCTCGCTGCGGTGCTGCGCGGGGAGGTGCGCGGCCCGGCGGCCGAGGCGCTCCTGGACAGCTACGGCGCCGAGCGCAAGGCGCACGTGCGCGAGCTGACCAGCCGCATCAAGAACGTGGGCGCCGTGATCTGCGAACGGGACGTCGCACGCGCCCGCGAACGCGACGCCCGCCTGCTCGCCGAGTGCGGCGGCGTGGTGCAGGACACCCCGCGCCAGGACATCCTGCCGCGCCTGGAGCCCGGCCTGCTGTCCGTGCAGGCTCATCCCGCGCGCGGCGCCCTGTTCCCGCAGCCCTGGCTGCAGGCGCAGGGACAGCGCCGCCGCATGGACGAGGTGCTGGGCAACGGCTGGCGCCTGGTCCTCGCCCCCGGCGCGGGCACACCTGCGGCGCTGCCCCTGCGGGGCCTGCGCGTGCTCGCCCTGGACGCCGTTCCCGAAGCCGAGGGCGTCGCCCAGGCCTGGCTGCGACGGCACGAGTGCGTGGCCGCGCTGCTGCGGCCGGACCACTACGTCTTCGGCGTCGCGGCGGGCGCGGCCGACATCGATGCGCTGCTCGAGGAAGCCGCGCAGGCGCTGGGCCACGCGGCGGTGGCGGAGGCGGCATGAACATCACCCTGCACCACGCCCCGGGCGCCTGCTCGCGCACGCCCCTCATCCTGCTGGAGCAGGCCGGGGCCGACTACGCACTGCGCATCGTGCGCCTCGCGTCCGGCGAGAACCACACCGAGGACTTCCGTCGCCTCAACCCGCGCGGCAAGGTGCCGGTGCTGGTGCACGACGGGCGCGTCTTGAGCGAAAACGTGGCCATTGCGGGCTACCTGGCGCGCCTGTTCCCGCAGGCACGGCTCATGCCCGCGGCGCAGGATGCGTGGGAGCAGGCGCAGGCGCTGTCGTGGCTCTCCTGGGTGGCCAGCGGCGTGCACCCGCTGATCTTTCGCGCCCGCATGGCAGGGCGCGTGGTCGAAGGCGAGGGCGCCCAGGCCAGCGTCAAGGCGCGTGCGCTGGAGGCGCTCGGCGAGCAGCTGCGCACCGCCGACAAGCACCTGGCCGAGAACGAATGGCTGGCTGCATCGCACTGGACCGCGCCGGATGCCTACCTCTTCTGGGCCACCGGGCGAGCGGCCGACTCGGGCCTGTCGCTGTCGGACCTGCCGCACCTGCGTGCCCACGCAGAGCGCATGGCGGCCCAGCCTGCCGTGCAGCGGGCCATCGCGCGTGAGAAAAGCGCGCTCGAGACCGGAGCGCCGGCATGAGCGACGCCATCCGGCTGATCGTCCCCTACGTGCAAGGCGGTGGCAGCGACCAGCGCGCGCGCCTCGTGGCCCGCCACCTCGCCACGGTGCTCGGCGAGCCGGTGGAGGTGGTCAACCGCACCGGTGCCATCGTCGGCCACACCGCGATCGCCCAGGCCGCGCCCGACGGGCGCACGCTCGGGCAGATCAGCGGCGAGGTCGGGATGATGCACTGGACCCCGGGCCTGACAACACTGACCCCGGCCGACTACACGCCGCTGGCGGTGCCCTTCGTGGAAGCGGCCGCCGTCATCGTGCGGCAGGACGCGCCCTGGGCGACGCTGGCCGAGTTCGTCGAGCATTGCCGCACGCACGGCATCCGTGGCTCGGGCGGCCCCCACTTCGGCGTCTGGAAGTTCGCACTCGCGGGCCTGCTCGACCGGCTCGGGGTGGACCTGGCGCGGCTCGACTGGGTGGAGACCTACAGCGGCGAGCAGGGCCTGGCCAAGGTGCTGGACGGGCACGCCGAGGTCGCGCCCATCACGCTGACCGATGCGCGCGGGCCGCTGCAGGCCGGCCAGGCGCGCGCGCTGGCGAACCTGGACACGCGCCGACACGCCCGCTTCGCCGACGTGCCGACCGCGCGCGAGGCGCTGGCGGTGGACTGGGCCGTGGGCCACTGGCGCGGCATCGTCGCGCCGGCCGGCCTGCCGCCCGAGATCACCCGGCACTACGTGCAGGCGCTGCAGCAGGTCGCCGCCGACTCCGCCTTCCAGGAGGCGGCGCGCGCGTCGTCCTTCACGCTGGACTGGCGCTTCGGCGACGACTTCGCCCGCTACATGGACGAGGACGACGCGATGTTCGGCCGCGTGATCCGCGCCCTCGGCCCGCGCGCGGGCAGCGCCTCGTCCCTGCACTGACGCTTCTTCACCCACGACAGGAGACATGCCCATGAAACCCACACATCCCTACATGCACCTGCTGCGCGCCGGCCTCGCCGCCGCGCTGCTGGGCGCGGCAACCCTGGCCGCAGCCCAGGCGGACTGGCCCACGCGGCCCGTGCGCGTCATCGTGCCGCTGGCGGCGGGCAGCGTCACCGACGTGGTGCTGCGCGCCGCGGCGCAGGAGCTGCAGCCGCGCCTGGGTCATCCGATCGTGATCGACAACAAGCCCGGGGCGAGCGGCGTGGTGGGCACGGATGCCTGCGCCAAGGCGCCGGCCGACGGCTACACCTTCTGCGCGGTGTACCTCGCGTCCATGTCCATCAACCCGCACACCATCGCCAAGCTGCCCTACGACCCCGATAAGGACCTGGTGCCCGTCGGGAAGCTGTTCTACGTAACCGAGGGCCTGTTCGTGCCGGCGACGCTCCCGGTGGGCAGCGTCGCCGAACTGCGCAGCTACGCGGCGGCCAAGGGCAACGCCGTGAACTTCGGGACCCTGGGCGAGGGCTCGCTGCAGGACCTGATGGTGGCGTGGCTGAACAACGAGTGGAAGACGCGCATCGCAGGCATCCCCTACAAGGGCGGCGGCCCGATCAGCAGCGCCCTGGGCGCCGGCGAGATCCAGGTCGGCATGATGGGCGTGGGCAACTTCACCGGCCTGATGCAGGCGGGGAAGGTCAAGCCGCTGGCCGTGTCCTCGCAGCAGCGCTCGCCGCTATTGCCGCAGGTGCCCACCATGCAGGAAGCGGGGCTGGGCGGCTTCACGGCGCACGTGTGGTGGGGCCTCGCGGCGCCCGCCGGCACGCCGCCCGCGGCCGTGGAGCGCCTGAACGCCGAGTTCAACCGCCTGTTGAAGGATCCGAAGTTCGCCGAGTTCCTGCAAGGCCGTTACCTGGTGCCTGCCGGTGGCACGTCCCAGGAGTTCGCCGCCTTCCTGCGCACGGACCGCGAGCAGGCGGCCACGCTGGTGAAACTGGCGGCAAGACAGTCTGCCCGCTGATGCACGCGGCCGCGCGCTGCGATCGGGCCTGGTCCATCGACGAGCTGCGGCGCCTGGCCCGCGCGCGCCTGCCCCGGCCGGTCTTCGATTTCTACGACGGCGGCGCCGAGGACGAGGAGACCTTGCGCGCCGAGCGCGAAGCGTTTGCGCGCACGGCCCTTGTGCCCCGGCGCCTGGTCGACGTGAGGCAGGTGCGCACGGACGGGATGCTGCTGGGTGCACCGGCGAGCCTGCCGTTGGCCGTCGCGCCCATGGGCGCCGTGGCCTACGGCTGGCCCGACGGCGACATCGCCATCGCGCGCGCAGCCGCGGCGGCTGGCATTCCCTACACGCTCTCGACCATGGCCGCCGCCTCGCTGGAGCGGGTCGCCGACGAGGCACCTGGCCGCCTGTGGTTCCAGGCCCACCTGCTCTGGCCCCGGGAGCGCACGCTGGCGCTGGTGGAGCGGGCGCGCGTGGCCGGCTACGAGGCCCTGGTCGTCACTGCCGACCTTCCGGTGGGCGGCAAGCGCGAACGCGACCTGCGGCACGCGCTCGCGATGCCCTTTCGCCTGAGGCCCCGGCACCTCCCCGCGTTCGCGGCGCGGCCCGGCTGGTGCCTGGACCTGCTGCGCCATGGCCTGCCCCAGATGCCGAACATGCAGGCCGGCACGGGCGCGTCCTCGATCGGCGCCGGTTTCGACGCGGGCTTCGACGGAGCCGCCTTGCGTGCACTGCGCGAGGCCTGGCCGCGACGCCTGGTCGTGAAGGGCCTGCTGCATCCGCAGGACGCCGCCCTTGCCGTGAAAGCCGGGGCGGATGCGATCGTCGTCTCCACGCACGGCGGCAGGCAGCTCGACGGCTGCATGACGGCGCTGGACGCGCTGCCCACCGTGGTCCAGGCCGTGGCCGGGCGCGCCGAGGTGCTGCTCGATGGCGGCGTGCGGCGCGGCCGCGATGTGCTCAAGGCCCTGGCCTGCGGCGCCGACGGCGTCATGCTGGGACGCGCCATCCTGTGGGGCGCCTGCGCCGGCGGCGAAGCCGGCGCCGCGCGGGCGATCACGCTGATCGCGCAGGAACTGGTGCGCACCATGCAGCTGTGCGGCATCACGTCCTTGCAGGACCACGGCCGCCTGCGGGACCTGTGCCTCAGTCCCGCCGCGCCAGCATCCGCAGCGGATTGAACCCCGTCACCAGCGCGCAGGCCACCAGCACCAGCGCCACCCCCGGCACCATGCCGGCGGTGACGGGTTCGCCCAGGAACAGGCCGCCCCAGGCCACGCCGAACATGGGGATGAGGAAGGCCGAGGAGGTGGCGGCGCTGGCCGGGATCTCGCGCATCAGCCGCATGCTCAGGAGGTACATGAAGCCCGAGGTGAAGGTACCCAGGATGGCGAGCGCGATGACCGCGCCCGCGCGCAGTTCGACCCCTGGCGCGGCGGCGGCAGACGGCAGCAGCAGGATCGCCGCGCCCGCGATGTGGACCGCGGCCGAGGCCGGCAGCGGCTGGTGGGCGAGGGTGGCGCGCTTCATCAGGATGGCGCCGAAGCCGTAGCTGGCCGATGCCGTGATGCAGGCCAGCACGCCCAGCACCACTGGCCCGCTGGGCGTCACCGGGCCGAGCTGCACCAGGAGCGCCACGCCGGCCAGGCCCACCGCGCAGCCGGCGAGCTTGCGCCCGGTCAGCGCCTCGCTCGCGAACAGCGCGCCCGCCACCACGCCGAAGAGCGGCGCCGTGGCGTTGAGCACCGCCGAATAGCCGGCCGGCAGCACCAGCCCGGCCGCGTTGAAGAGGACGAAGGGGGCCACCACCGTGAGCAGGCCCAGCAGGGCCAGCGAGCGCCAGTGCACCCGCGCGGGCCAGTGCTGGCGGGTGACGCGCATGAGGGCCGCGAGCACCACCGCCGCCAGCGCGCAGCGCAGGAAGGCCATGGGCAGCGGCCCGAAGGCCGGCGCGGCGATGCGGATGAGGGGAAAGGACGCTCCCCAGACAGCGGAGAGCAGAAGGAGCTGGAGGAAGTGGCGGCCCTGCATCGAGGCCGCCATTGTCGGGCCTGCGCGCGCAGGCCCGGCAGGCCGAGATCAGTTGGACGCGAAGCAGTAGAAGCGGCCCGAGCCGCCGGTGCGCACCAGCGCTTCCTGGTTGCAACCTGCCGACTGGTGCGAGAAGTTCCAGGACTTGGCCCAGTTCTCCGGCATGGGGCCGGCGCGGTCATGGTGTCCGACGATGGCCGAGCCGTCCGCACCCGAGTGCGTCCAGGCCTTGCAGGTGGTGTCGGTCTGCGGCGCGAAGGCCGTGCCGTCGGCACGCGAGCCGGTGAGGATGTCGTGCTCGTTGGGCTGGTCGCCGCGACCGCGCACGAGGTTGCCGCGCTCGTCCAGGGCCGTTTCCTTGCTGATGTTGTTGCCGCTGTGCAGGTGGGCCACGTCACGGGCGATCAGCGCCCCGCGCGCGTTGTGCCACGGGCCAGAGCCGATGCGGTCGCGTGCGTTCACCGCGGCGATGCCCTGCGGGTTGGCGGCGGAAGGAAACGTCGGGGGCGTGCTGAGGTAGGCGCGCCACGTGCGCGCGCCGGCACCGGCTGCCGTGGCCAGGCGCTGGCAGTGCGCGTCCGCGCCGGACAGGCCGCCCAGGTCGGCACCGCGGCCACTGCCCGCGCTGGTGATGAAGAAGCCCATGGGCCCGCTGGCCGGCACCTGCTGCGCCATGGGGCCCGGGCCCTGGCCCTGGCCGTGCATGGGGTGGGAACAAGCGCCCAGCAGGGCAAGGCCGGCGAGGGCGGCGAGGACGGGGACACGGGTCATGGACGGCGACTCCTGGGTTGGGGATGCCGTATTACGGCTCAAGCCCGACCTGACGCGCCTTGGGGGCTACCCTGAAGCGCAAGCGGGGCCGAAGCCCCGCCGCGTGACCGTCCCGACGTCGTGGTCAGCCCATCTGGATCTGCTTCTTCAGGCCCGAGGCTTCGGCGTGCGCCTTTTGCACGGCTTGCTGCAACTGCGGGCTCACGCTGCTGCCGGCCTGCCGGCAGGCCTGCATGGCACGGTCGGCCGTCTGCTCCAGCTGCTCGATCGTGCTGCGCACGTTCTGGTCCATCTGGCCCTGCCCCTGCCCCTGGCTCTGGGACTGCTGGCCCTGGCTCTGGGAGGACGAGCCACCCACCATCTGCTTGGCCTGGCGGGCCTGCTGGTGCATCTGCTCCACGCATTCGCGCAGATCATTGGGGGTCGAACCGGCCTGCAGGGCATTCTTGGCCTCGTCCGCGCATTCCTCGACCTTGTCGATCCGCTGCTTCAACTGGTCCATTTGCATGTGCTTACTCCTGGATGAGGCGCCCGGAGTGGGCGCCGGACTCACGGAAGGGCAATCAGCGTGCCTGGCCTGCCTCAGCGGCTGCTACATTGGCCGCGATCCCCACGCCTTGCGACGAGTCTGCAGAAGCTGTGAACGAATCCGCCACGCCCGCCTCGGCCGCCAGAACGCGGCCCCTCCGCGTTGCAAATGCTCGCCATAGCCCGAGCTATGGCTGTGCTTTGCGCCTTGATGGACCACCTTCTGGCGACCGCTTCGGACGCGCCGGATTCATTCGCAGCTTCTGAAACCATGAGCTCCCCCGACCTTGCCTCCCCGCCCACCAAGCCCGCCGGCACCGAGCCGACCATCGTCACCTTCGGCATCAACGACCCCGAAGTCCTGCTGGCCATGGCCGACTACGCCGACGGCCCGCCCCGCACGCAATTCCTCACGACCGCGCTCAAGATCGGCGTGCTGTCCCTCAAGGCGGCGCGCGGCACGCTGGACAGCGACACGGTGCGCCGCGAGGGCGACCGCCTCATGGAGCAGCTCGGCGAACGCCTGAATGCCTGGCGCGGCAAGTTCGAGGAGCGCGTGACCGGGTCGCTCTCGCACTACTTCGATCCGCAACAGGGCCTCTTCGTGGAGCGGGTGGACCGCCTCACGCGAGCCGATGGCGAACTGGCCACCGTGGTGCGCCAGCAGGTGAAGGATGCCGAGCAGAGCCTGAACCGCGTGTTCGAGCAGTTCATCGGCGAGAACAGCCAGCTGCTCAAGGCGCTGGACCCCGGTGGCGACAACCAGCTCGTCGCCGGCCTGCAGCGCACGCTGGATGCCGTGGTGCAAAGCCAGAACGGCGCCATCCTGTCGCAGTTCTCCCTGGACAACAAGGACGGCGCACTGGTGCGTTTCCTGGGCGAACTGACCGCGCGCCACGGCGACCTGAACCAGGCGCTGTCGCGGAACATGCAGGCGGTGGTGGGCGAATTCAGCCTGGACCGGCCCGACTCCGCGCTCTCGCGCCTGGTGGGCCGGGTGGAGGCCGCGCAGCGCAGCCTCACCAGCGAGCTGTCGCTGGACAACGAGCACTCGGCGCTGCGCCGCATGGTCACCATGCTGCAGGAGCACCAGCGCATCAACGTGGAGCACAACACCCGCCTGGCCGAGACCCTGCAGGCGGCCGTGCAGGCCCTGCAGGCCCGGCGCGAGGAAGCCGCGCGCGGCACGCGCCACGGCCTGGAATTCGAGGCCGCCCTGGGCGAACACCTGCGCGGCATGGTGGCCGGCGCCGGCGACATCGTCGAGGACACCGGCGCCACCACGGGCCTCATTCCCAACTGCAAGGTGGGCGACCACGTCATCACCATCGGCCCGGAGAAAACCGCCGCCGGCGCGCGCATCGTGGTCGAGGCCAAGGAGAGCGCCAGCTACGACCTGCGGCGCTCGCTGGAAGAAGCCGACGTCGCGCGGCGCAACCGCGCGGCCGGCGTGTGCGTCTTCGTGCACTCGTCCCGCACCGCGCCTGACAGCATTCCCGCCTTCGCGCGCTACGGGCACGACCTGGTGATCCGCTGGAGCGCCGAGGACCCGGGCTGCGATGTCTGGCTGCAGGCCGCGCTCATGGTGGCCACCGCGCTCTCAGTGCGCGCGGTGCAGCACGGCAAGCAGGACGCGGCCAGCTTCGCGCGCATCGACAAGGCCGTGGAACGCATCCGCAAGCACCTGGAGGGCTTCGAGGAAATCAGCACCTCGGCGCGCACCGTCAGCCGCGCGGCGGAGAAGATCCTGGCGCGCAGCAAGCTGATGGAGGACGGCCTGGCCGAACACGTCACGGCCATCGGCGAGGAGTTTCTCAAGCTCAAGGCGCGCAGCGAGGAAGACGAGGCGTAGCAGCGGCCGTCGCCAGGCGCCGGGGCCGCGGCGCTGTCAGCGTCCCGCAATCCTTCACGCGCCATCCGTAGGAAAGTTCGCCCCTTTTGCCTCGTTGCGAAGGGGGACCATGACGGCGGAGGAACTCTCGGCAAGGCAGCTGGTGTGGGCGCTCGGTTCGTGCTGCGCGATGGCCGGCAAGCCCTACGACCCCGAGCTCGTCTTGCGGCAGCACCCGCCGCCCTGCAAGGTGGCCACCCTGGTCACCGCGGCCCGCAGCCTGGGCTTCGCGGCGCACCTGCAGACCGTCAAGCCCAGGCGGCTCGCGGCGGGGCCCGGCCAGGTTCTGCTGGTCATGCGCGGCAGGGAAGGCGGGGTGCAACTCGGCGTCCTGGTCGCGGTCACTCATACCGGCGTCACCTGGATTCCTGCCTGCGAGCACGAGCCGCGATGCGACGACCCGAAGGCCTTCGCCGCGCGGTTCACCGGCCTCGTCGTTCACCTCAAGGCGCAGCTCGATGCGCCGCCGGATGCCGACGACGCCGCGCCGGTCCGTCGCTTCGGCTTCCGCTGGTTCGCCCCCGAGCTTCTTCGCCACCGCAAGGTATGGCGCGACGTGCTGGCCGCCAGCCTCGTGCTGCAGCTGCTGGCCCTGGGGCTGCCCCTGTTCACGCAGGCCATCGTGGACAAGGTCGTCGTCCACCAGACCGAAAGCACGCTGATCGCCATTGCGGTGGGCATGGCCATCTTCGTCGTCGCGAGCGCCGTCCTGGGCTGGGTGCGGCAGTACCTGGTGCTGCACACCGGCAACCGGGTGGACGCGGTGCTGGCGGCCACGGTGTTCCAGCACCTGTTCCGCCTGCCGCTGCGCTACTTCCAGCATCGGCCCACCGGCGTCGTCGCCGCGCGGCTGCAGGGCGTGGAGACCATCCGCGAGTTCGTGAGCTCGGCTGCCGTCACCCTGGTCCTGGACATCCCCTTCCTGCTGATCGCGGTGGCGGTCATGCTGCATTACTCCGTGGCGCTCACCTTCATTGCGCTGGGCGTGCTGGCGGTCATTGCGCTGCTGTCGGCGCTGGTGGCGCCGGTCTTCCAGCGCCGGCTGAACGAACAGTTCCTCCTCGGCGCGCGCAACCAGGCCTTCCTCACCGAATACATCGCCGGCTACGAGACGGTCAAGAGCCTGCAACTGGAGCCGCAGCTCCAGAAGCGCTATGGCGACTTCCTGGCCAGCTACCTGCAGTCGAGCTTTCGCACGCAGCAGATCGGCAATACGTATGTCGTCGATTCGGCGGGTGACGAGGTCGTGGAGCTTGACGGTGAAGGTGAAGACACCGTGTGGTCCAGCGTGGATCACTCCCTGGCACGGAACGTGGAGAACCTCGTCCTGACTGGCTCCGCCACGGCCGCCACCGGCAACGCGCTGGACAACCGCCTCACCGGCAACGCCGGCGCCAACGCGCTGGACGGCGGCGCGGGCGGCGATGTGATGGCTGGCGACGAGGGGAACGACACCTATGTCGTGGACGACGCACGCGACCTCGTCATCGAGTGGAGCAACCAAGGCCTGGACGAAGTGCTTGCCGGCATCGACTACGTGCTGCCGGCCCATGTGGAGAACCTGCGCCTCACTGGCACGGCGAACATCACGGGCCGCGGCAACGAACTCGACAACTTCCTCTTCGGCAACAGCGGCAACAACCTGCTGGATGCGGGCGCCGGCGACGACACCTACCACCACGAGATCGGCGGCGGGCTGGACACCGTGAGCGACAGCAGCGGCACCGACACGATCCGCTTCGGCGCGGGCCTCACGCTGGAACGCGTGAGCCTGCGCATCGTCACGCACGGGCGCGAGGCCATCGCGCAGGTCCGCATCCTGGACGAAGCCGGCCAGGAGCAGCCCGGGCAGGGCATCGACTTCGCGATGGAGGTGGACGCCCTGGGCCGCCTCAGCGCCCCCATCGAGCGCTTCGCCTTCGAAGGCGGCAGCGTGCACACCTGGGACGAGCTGCTGGTGCCCTCCACGCCGCTGGTGGGAAGCGCCAGGGCGGACCGGCTGCTCGGCGGGCGGGGGGACGAACGCATGGACGGTGGCGCGGGGGACGATGTGCTGTACGGCGGCTCGGGCCGAGACACGCTGCACGGCGCCGCCGGAAACGACGTGCTCTTCGGCGGGCGCGGCAACGACGTGCTGTGGGGAGGCACCGGCGCCGACCTGCTGTACGGGCACCACGGCGACGACCAGCTTCACGGAGAAGACGGCGACGACTACCTGCTCGATCGCTCCGGGAACAACCTGTTCTCCGGCGGCTACGGGCGCGACATTGCGCAGGCCGGTCCAGGCGCCGACCGCCTGGACCTGGGCGCGCAGGCGGACCTGGCCGACGCGGGCGGGGGCGACGATGTGATCCTCGCGCGCAGCGGCGACGACTGGGTGGCGGCCGGCCGCGGCAATGACCTCATCGACCTCGGCAGCGGCTGCAACCTCCTGGCCTTCAATCGCGGCGACGGTGCCGACGTGCTCACCGGCGGCGGCCGCGACACCCTGAGCCTGGGCGCGGGCATCCGGCTGGCGGACCTGTCGCTCGCCCGCAGCGGCCACGACCTGGTGCTGGGCCTGGGCGAGGGCGACAGCCTCACCCTGCGCGACTGGTACTGCGGCAGCGCCTGGCAGACGGTCGAGCGCCTGCAGGTGCTCACCGACCCGGCCGACCGGGACCCGGCGGGCCAGGACCGCTTGCGCAACCACGCCGTGGAGGTCTTCGACTTCGGGCGGCTGGTGCGCAGCTTCGACCGCGCCCGCGCAGCGGACCTCGGACGGGCTGGCGGGTACGGCGGGTATGACGGGTATGGCGGCCATGGTGGCCAGCCGGCAGTCACCGACGCGGCCGCCGGCTGGGCCGCGATGAACAGCCTGCTCGATGCGCACCTGGGCGGCAGCGACAGCGCGGCGTATGGTGGCGACCTGAGCGCCCAGTACCACGCACGTGGGTCCCTGTCGGGCCTGGACCTGGGTGCGGCGCAGCGCGTGCTGGCGCAGGGCGGCGCCGACTGGCAGGCGCTGCGGCCGCGCAGCGAGCTCGCGCAGGGCGCGCTCGTCACGCTGGCCTGACCCCATGCCTGAAGCCATCGCAGCAGCTTCGCCGCGACCCGCGGCCGCATTGCAGGATGCCGGGGCCGAGGGCCTGTCCGCGTCGCTCGAGCGGGCGGGTGAGGTCGCGGCGGACTTCGCCCCGGACCTCCTGGCCCTCCAGGAGCAGCCGCCCGCGCGCCTGCCGCGCGCCGTCGGCTACCTGACCATGCTCCTCTTCGCGGCCCTGCTCGGCTGGGCGGCCTTCGGTCGCCTGGACATCGTCGCCTCGGCCGAAGGGCGCCTGGTGCCCCGCGACTACAGCCGCGTGGTCCAGCCCGCGGAGGCCGGCATCGTGCGCGAGGTGCTGGTGCGCGACGGCGACGCCGTGCGCGCCGGGCAGGTGTTGCTGCGCATGGATGCAACCAGCGCGGGCGCGGACCTGGGCACCCTGCAGGCGGACGCGGCCCTGCGCGCGCTGAGCGTGCGGCGCATCGACGCGGAGCTGCGCGACGCGCCGTTCCAGCCGGCCGCGGACGCACCCCCCGAGCTCGCGGCCCAGGTGCTCGCGCAGTACCGCGCGCGCCGGCAGGGCCTGCAGGACACGCAGGCGCAGGAGGAGGCCCGCTTGCAGCGGGCCCGGCACGAGCTGGCGGCCGCCCGCCAGCAGCTCGCGAAGCTGCGCGAGACCGTGCCGCTGGTGCGGCAGTCGGCGCAGTCGTACGAGAAGCTGCTCAAGGACGGCTTCGTCTCCGAGCTGGGGGCCAACGAGAAGCTGCGCGAGCGCATCGAGAAGGAACAGGAGCTCAAGGCGCAGGAGGCCAGCGTGTCGGCCCTGGCCGCGGCGGTGGAGCAGTCGCGCCAGCAGCTCGCGGCCATCCGCAGCAGCTATGACACGCAGCTGCTGGCCGAACGCACGGAGCTCATGGCGCAGCAGCAGCGCACGTCCGGCGAACTGCAGAAGCAGGCCTACCGCTCGGGCCTGCTGGCGCTGCGGGCGCCGGTGGACGGCGTCGTCCGGGACATCGCCCCCTACACGCCCGGGAGCGTGGTGCAGCCCGGCGCCGTGCTGATGAACCTGGTTCCGCTGCACGAGCCGCTCTTTGCGCAGGTGGCCGTGCGCAACGAGGACGTGGGCTTCGTGGCCCCGGGGCAGCCGGCCCGCCTCAAGCTGCAGGCCTACCCCTTCCAGAAGTACGGCATGCTCACCGGAACCGTCGAACGCGTGAGTGCCGACTCCTCGGCCGACGAGCCGCAGGCCGCCGCCGCGCAGGGCCGCAGCCCCCAGAGCTACAAGGCCCTCGTGCGGCTCGACGCCCAGCAACTCGCCGCCCCGGACGGCGAAGCGCTGAGGCTGGCGCCGGGCATGGTGGTGCAGGCGGAGATCCACCTCGGGCGGCGCACGGTGCTGGAGTACCTGCTGTCGCCGGTGCAGAAGGTGGCGGGCGAGGCAGGGCGGGAGCGGTAGGCCGACGCGCCTACGCGGCAGGGGGGCCGAGTTGCCCCGGCTCGTCCCGGGTCCGGCCCGCAATTCCCCGCACCAGCAGGTGCAGCGACAGCGCCACCAGCAGCAGGAACAGCATCCCCAGCCCCCACACCAGCCACACGCCCAGGCTCAGCCAGTCGGCCGCCGGTCCGAGGTAGGGCAGGGCATCGCGCGCGAGGGTCAGCATCCAGCCGGCGGCTTCGCGCAGGGGCTCCAACCAGGCGGGGTCGACGGACTCCACCAGCCACGGCGGCAGCGGGACGGACGCGAGGTCGCGCCCCTCGGCGGCGGCCGCGCCGGACTGCACGGCGGCCACGCCCCATTGCAGGCTCTGCGCCAGCAGCGCCGCCGCGCCTGTCCACAGCAGCGCGAACAACGTGAAGATCACCCAGACCAGCGTCAGCACCGACGGTTCTCCCTAATCGCTTCGATCAACCAACAGCCGACCCTCTTGCGGCGGGGCGCCGCGAGCGTCGATGCCGCACAGTCTGGCCCGATGCCGCGGGTCGCGTGTAGCCGCAGGCGATACTTGACGCCTTGTTTTTCGCAACCGTTTGTCAACGCTTCCTCCTGGAGAACGCTTCATGCTCGAAGGCAAAACCGCGCTGGTCACCGGATCGACCAGCGGCATCGGACTCGGCATCGCCAAATCGCTGGCCCGTCAGGGCGCCAAGCTGGTCCTCAATGGCTTCGGCGACGCCGAGGCTGCGCGCGCCGAAGTGGCCGCGCTGGGCGTGGAGGTGGTGCACCACGGCGCCGACATGAGCCGGCCGGACGAGATCGCGCAGATGATGGCCTTCGCGGCCGAGCGCTTCGGCCGGGTGGACGTGCTGGTGAACAACGCCGGCATCCAGCATGTCTCGCCCATCGAGCACTTCGACCCCGCCCGCTGGGACGCGGTGATCGCCATCAACCTCAGCAGCGCCTTCCACACCATGCGCCTGGCCATCCCGGCCATGCGGCAGGCCAACTGGGGCCGCATCATCAACATCGCCTCCGCCCACGGGCTGGTGGCCTCGCCCGACAAGGGCGCCTACGTGGCCGCCAAGCACGGCCTGGTGGGCCTGACTAAGACGGTGGCGCTGGAGACGGCCACCACCGGTGTCACCTGCAACGCCATCTGCCCCGGCTGGGTGCTCACGCCCCTGGTGCAAAAGCAGATCGACGCGCGCGCCGAGAAGGAAGGCCTGTCCCCCGAGCAGGCGCGCCGCGAGCTGCTGGAGGAAAAGCAGCCCTCGCTGGAATTCACCACGCCCGAGGAGCTGGGCGAGCTCGCGGTGTTCCTGTGCTCCAAGGCGGCGAACAACGTGCGCGGCGTGGCGTGGAACGTGGACGGGGGCTGGGTGGCGCGCTAAGCCCGTCAATAATGCGGCGGTGACGAAGAAGTCCCTGTCCGTCCGCGCGCGGCTGATCCTGCTGGTGCTCGCCACCGCGCTGCCCGTGGCGACGGTGCTCGCTGCGGTCGGGCTGTGGGCCTACGCGGAAGAGCGCCAGCGCTTCAAGGACAGCCTCGCCGAATCGGCCCGCGCCCTGGCCTTGCTGGTGGAGCGGGAGATCGGCGCGCGCGAGGTGCTGCTGCGCACCCTGGCGCAGTCGCCGACCCTGGACCAGCCCGACCTGGCTGCCTTCCACGAGTTCGCGACCGCCGCGGTTAAGTACCCGGAGGCCGTCATCACGGTGTGGGACCGGTCGGGGCAGCAGCTCGTGAACACGCGCAGGCCCTACGGGACGACGGGCCTGCCCAGGACCATCTTCGGCGAGCGGCGCAGCGCGCAGCCCGAGGGCACGCTGGTGTCCGGCCTCTACATGGCTCCCATCGGCCAGCAGTGGTCCTTCGCGGTGGACGTCCCGGTGATGCGCGAAGGCAAGGTGGTCTATTACCTGTCCATGGGCGGATTCGCCGACAGGCTGCAGGCGATCTTCGATCAGCAGGTGCTGCGGCCCACCTGGATCGGCTCCATCGTCGACAGCGACGGGACCGTGGTGGCGCGCAGCATCGGCGCGGACCGGGTCGTCGGCCGCAAGGTCACACCCGACATGCTGGAGAAGCTGTCCGCCAGTCCGCGCGGCGCCTTCGAGACCACCGCCGTGGACGGCCGCCGCGTGTACTCCACCTACAGCCGCGCCGCCAACTACGGGTGGACGTTCGTCATCGGCGTTCCGGTCGAGGAGATCAACGTCTCCTGGACCGCGCGTCTGGCCTTCGCCGCCGTTGGCCTGATGTTGGTCGGCCTGTGCCTGCTGGGCGCTCTCTACGCCGGCCGCGGGATTTCGGGGCCGGTGCTCCAGCTCGCCCGGTCCTCGCGGCAACTGCGCGAAGGCAGCCCCGTCGCGGTGGCGCCCACCGGCCTCATCGAAGCCGACGAAGTGCAGTCCGCGCTGGCGCAGGCCAGCATGGGACTGCGGGACGCGGCACGGCAGCAGGAATCGCGCGTGCAGGCGGCCCTGGGCGAGGCAGCGCGGGCGCAGCAGGCCATCATCCAGAACCAGCGCCTGGAGGCGGTCGGCCACCTCACCGGGGGCGTGGCGCACGACTTCAACAACCTGCTCATGGTCGTGAGCAACAGCGTTCACCTGCTCAAGCTGCAGCACCCGGACCTGCGCAGTGCGGCCGCGCTGGCGGGAATCGAGCGGGCCGTCGCCACCGGGACCAAGCTCACGCGCCAGCTGCTCACCTTCGCGGCGCGCCAGCACGTCCAGCCCGAGCCCGTGCACCTGCAGCGGCAACTGCGCGAGCTCATGGAGCTTTTGCGCCCGACGCTGCGCGGCAATGTCCTGACGCGCTGCGAGGTGGCGCCCGACACGCAGCCGGTGTTCGTGGACGTGTCGGAACTCGAACTCGCGCTGATCAACCTCGCGGTGAACGCGCGCGACGCCATGCCCGAAGGCGGCGAGCTGAGCCTGCGTGCCCACAACGCGCCGGACGGCTCGCCTTTCGTGCACATCGAGGTGGCGGACACCGGCGTGGGCATCACCGAGGCGCAATTGCAGAAGGTCTTCGAACCCTTCTACACCACCAAGCCGGTCGGCCACGGCACGGGCCTGGGCCTGAGCCAGGTGTACGGCTTCGCGACCCAGGCGGGCGGCAGTGCGACCATCGACAGCCGGATGGGCGAGGGCACCACCGTGCGCCTGGTGCTGCCCTTCGCGCGCGAAGACGGCCCCGCGCACCGGCCGGCGGCCGACGATGCGCTGGGCGGGCAGGCGCAGGGGCTGCGCATCCTGCTGGTCGAGGACAACGCCGACCTCGCGGCGATCACCCGCGAGGTGCTCCAAGCGGCCGGCTGCGCGGTCGAATCGGCGGCGTCCGCGGACGGCGCGCGGCAGAGGCTCGAAGCCGGCGGCGCGGACTACGACCTCGTCCTGAGCGACATCCGCATGCCCGGCGAACTCAGCGGCCTGGGCCTGGCCCGCTGGATGCAGGCGGCGCGCCTGGACCTGCCGATCCTGCTGATGACGGGCTACAGCGACGAGCTGCAGCAGGCGTCCGAAAGCGGCTTCGAGGTGCTGCAGAAGCCCTGTCCGCCGGACCGGCTGCTTGCGGCCATCGTCGCAGCCAGCCGCCGGCCGCCCGAGTCGCTCAGCCCATCGCGACAGCGCGCCTGACCGGCTCGCCTTCGCGCGGCGCGAGCTCCGCGCGCCGTGCGTGGATCAGGTCGCACAGCGTCTGGGCCGCCGGCGAGAGCGAACGGTCCGGATGGAACAGCAGCGACACCTCGCGCTCGATGGTGGGCGCGGTGACCGGCCGCAGGACCAGGTCCAGCGCCTGCGCCACCTTGGCGATGGAGATGGTCATCACGCCGATGCCCAGGCCGCCCTCGACCATGCCGACCATGGTCAGCGGCAGGGAGACCTCGTAGAGGCGCGAGAGGCTGATGCCCTCGCGGGCCAGGGCGAAGTCGAGCTGCTCGCGCACGGGGTTGTCGCTGCTCGGGCCGATCACGGGCGCGTCCTGCAGGTCGCGCCAGGTCAGGCGCGGCTGGCGGGTCAGCGGGTGGCCCGGCGGCAGCACGGCGACGAAGACCTCGCCCCAGAGGCGGCGCACGCCCAGGTCGTGCCGGCTGCCGGAGGCCGTGCCCAGGCCGAAGTCGACCTCGCCGGCGCGCACCATGGTCAGCACCACGTCCTGCGGCACGTCGTGAATCACGACCTTGATCCCGGGGTTGGCGTCGGTGAACTCACGCACGACCCGCGGCACGACCAGCGCCGCCTGCACCGACGCCACGGCCATGGACACGCGACCGCGGCGCAGCGTCTTGATCTGCGCCGAGCTGCCGATCACGCTTTCCAGGTCGGCCACGGCCTTGCGCGCGAGCGGCAGGATCTCCGAGCCCGCCTCGGTCAGGCGCAGCATGCGCGTGTGGCGGTCGAACAGGCGAAAGCCCAGGCATTCCTCCAGCTCCCGGATCTGCGTGCTCACCGAGGACTGCGACAGGTGCAGCGAATCCGCGGCCCGCGTGAAGTGCAGGGTGTCCGAGACGGCGACGAACACCTGCAGCTGGCGCAGGGTGACATTCATCATGATTCGAGATGGATTTATACGGCGGACGCCGTTTTCACGATCGTGGTGCGATGCGAGCATGCCATCCAGGCACGGGCCTGCAGCCTGGGCCTTTCCCTCACAACAGGAGACAGACCGATGCTTGCTTACCGATCGTTGCAGTCCCTGGCCCGTCGCGGGGCCGTGGGACTGTTGTTCAGCCTGGCGGCGGCGCTACCCGCGGCGGCCCAGGACAAGGTGACCGTCATCACCACCTGGTTCGCCCAGGCCGAGCACGGCGGGCTCTACCAGGCCGTGGCCAAGGACATCTACAAGAAGCACGGCCTGGACGTGACGATCAAGATGGGCGGGCCGCAGGTCAACGGCGTGCAGCTGCTGCTGGCGGGGCAGGCCGACGTCATCATGAACTACGACTTCGCGGTGCTGCAGGGCGTGGAGAAGGGCTTCCCGCTGGTGACCATCGCCGCGCCCTTCCAGTTCGACATCCAGGGCATCATGACCCGCGAGGACGTCAAGAGCCTGGCGGACCTCAAGGACAAGACGATCCTGGTAGCGGGCACCGGCACCACCTACTGGTGGCCCTGGGTCAAGAAGAAGTACGGCTACACCGACGCGCAGATGCGGCCCTACACCTTCAACATGCAGCCCTTCTTCGCGGACCCCAACATCGTCCAGCAGGCCTTCCCGTCCTCGGAGCCCTACCAGGCCGAGCAGAAGGGGATGAAGACGAACTTCTTCCTGCTCTCGGACAACGGCTATCCCCCGTACACCCAGGCGCTGACGACCACCCGCAAGATGGTCCAGGAGCGTCCGGACGTGCTCAAGCGCTTCGTGCGCGCCTCGGTGGAAGGCTGGAAGAGCTACCTGGAGGATCCCGCGCCCGGCAACGCGCTGATCAAGAAGGACAACCCCAACATGACCGACGGCCAGCTCGCCTTCGGCCTCAAGAAACTCAAGGAGATGAAGGTGGTCACCGGTGGCGATGCGGCCACCAAGGGCATCGGCACCATGTCCGACGAGCGCTGGCAGAAGACTGCGGACTTCATGAAGGAGTGGGGCCTGCTCAAGCCCGACACCGACCACCGCAAGGCCTACACCTTGGAGTTCATCAAGGACGTGAAGGTCATGCCCTGAAGAGGTAGTGGTCGAGCCACACGCAGAGCAGCTCGAGCTGGGCGCGTTCGGCCTCCAGTTCGGCCTGCTTGAGGCGCTCGCGGACGGTCCGCGCGGAGTCCGCGCCGGTGGCCGCCGCGTGCAGGCAGGGCTCGGCCGTGCGGCGCCGCAGCGCGCGCAGGGGCTGGACCACGCCCTCGCGCCAGGGCCGCACTCGTGCTTCGGCCTGCGCGCGCGCCTGCGCATCCAGCGTGATGCCGTGGCATTCCTCGGCCCAGCGCTCGAAGAGATGAAACATCACGTCCAAGCCGTTCGCGTCCTGCTCGCGCAGCAGGCGCTCGGCTTCGCCGGGACGGGCCCAGGCCTGTTCGCACCAGGTCCAGGCGGCTTGCGGATCGATGGCGGGATTCATCTGCGTTGCCGATCAATTTATCCGAACGACCATGTTTACTGATGATTCGGCGGCTGACAGCATGACTGCCAGACGTCCGGACGAAAGGGTGACCCAGCCATGATGTCCGAGGCGACCACAGGAGACAAGCGAGTGAAGCGTGACGATGACACAGCCGTCGCCCTGCCGGGCGCCGGGGCCGTGGATCTCTCATCGCCCGTCGTGCTGCAGGCCGACGGTGTCGAGAAGGTCTATCCCAATGGCACGCACGCGCTGGACCGCGCCGACGTGGCCGTGCGCCGGGGCGAATTCGTCTCCCTGCTGGGCCCCTCGGGCTGCGGCAAGAGCACGCTGCTCAAGATGTTCGCCGGCCTGGAGGAACCATCGTCGGGCCGCATCGTGCGGCCCGAGGCCGCGGCCAAGGGCCGGCGCGACATGGCCATGGTGTTCCAGGAAGCCACGCTCATGCCCTGGGCCCGCGTGACCGAGAACGCGCGCCTGCCGCTGGACCTGGCGGGCGTTCCCAAGGCCGAGGGCAATGCCCGCGTGGCCGAGGCGCTGCAGCTGGTGGGCCTGGGCGAATTCGGCCGGTGCTATCCGCGCGAACTCTCGGGCGGCATGCAGATGCGCGCGTCCATCGCGCGGGCCCTGGCCGTCAAGCCCAACGTGCTGCTGATGGACGAGCCCTTCGGCGCGCTGGACGAATTCACGCGCAACCGGCTGGACGCCGATCTGCGCGGCCTCTGGGAGGAGCAGAAGGAGCTCACCGTGGTCTTCGTCACGCACAGCATCTACGAAGCGGTGTTCCTCTCCAGCCGCGTGGTGGTGATGGCGGCGCGGCCGGGCCGCGTGATCGCCGACGTGAAGATCGACACCGACGCACCGCGCGACGAAGCCTTCCGCGTCAGCACGCAGTTCATCGACTACTGCCGCGTGCTGTCCGAGCACCTGGTGCGCGCCAACCGCGGCGAGCGCGGCGTGCATTGACATCGAAGGGACCCGCCATGAGCAACGTGATGAACTCGCCCGCCGCGCGCTTTGCCGCCCCCGTGCTGCTGGGGGTGCTGATGCTCGCCGCATGGCAGCTGCTGGTGCGCGCGCTGGAGGTTCCGGTGTACCTGGTGCCCGCGCCCACCGACATCGCCTACACGCTCTACGAGGACTGGGCGCTGCTCAGCTCCTCGCTGATGATCACCCTCAAGATCACCTTCTTCGCCTTCGTGCTGGCGGTGGTGCTGGGCGTGCTCGCGGCCTTCCTGTTCGTGCAGAGCCGCATGATGGAGGTGAGCCTGTTCCCCTACGCCATCGTGCTGCAGGTCACGCCCATCGTGGCCATCGCGCCGCTGATCATCATCTGGGTCAAGAGCCCGATCCCGGCCATGGTGATCTGCGCCACGCTGGTCGCGCTGTTTCCCATCATCTCCAACACCATCCTGGGCCTGCGCAGCGTGAACCCGGGCCTGTTGAACCTGTTCCGCCTCAACCAGGCCACGCGCTGGCAGACCCTGCGCCGCCTGCGCGTGCCCAGCGCGCTGCCTTACTTCTTCGGCGGCCTGCGCATCTCCAGCGGCCTGGCCCTCATCGGCGCCGTGGTGGCGGAGTTCGTCGCCGGCACCGGCGGCACCTCGGCGGGCCTGGCCTACCAGATCCTGCAGGCCGGCTTCCAGCTCAACGTGCCGCGCCTCTTCGCCTCGCTGGTGCTGATCACGCTGACCGGCATCGCGCTCTTCAGCCTCATGGCGCTCTTCACGAAGATGGCGCTGGGCGGCTGGCACGAAAGCGAGATGACCCAATGAGCGGCACGAGCGAAGGCGCCTTCCTGGTGCGGAGCGCACACGCCATCCTCACCGGCGAGGCGGGCGAGGCCGCGCGCAGCAGCGCCACCGACATCCGCGTGGCGGGCGGCGGCATCACCGAGATGGGCCGCGACCTGCAGGCCCGTCCCGGCGAGCGCGTGCTGGACGCGAGCGACTGCGTGATCTATCCCGGCTGGGTCAACACGCACCACCACCTGTTCCAGTCGCTCCTGAAGGGCGTGCCCTCGGCCATCAACGCCACGCTCACGCCCTGGCTCAAGGCCGTGCCCTACGCGCACCGCGGCGGCTTCGACGAGGACACCATGCGCCTGGCCGCGCGCGTCGGCCTGGTGGAGCTGCTGCTGTCCGGAAGCACGACGGTGGGCGACCACCACTACATCTACTACCCCGGCATGGGCTTCGATCCCTCGGCCGCGCTGTTCGAGGAAGCCGCGCGCCTGGGCCAGCGCTTCATGCTGCTGCGCGGCGGCGCCACGCAGACGCGGGACGCCGAGGCGGGCGCGCCCGCGCACCTGCGCCCGGAGAGCCTGGACCAGATGGTCGGCGGGGTCGAGCGCGACGTGGGCCGCTGGCACCAGCGCGGCCCCCGGGCCATGTCCCGCGTGGCGATGGCGCCCACCACCGTCACCATCTCCATCCGCACGGAGGAGGCGCGCGAGATCGCCCGCGCCGCGCGCCGCCTCGGCGTGCCCATGCACTCGCACCTGTCCGAGACCGTGAGCTACATGGAGCACTGCGGATCGGCCTTCGGCTGCCTGCCCGTGGAGTACGCCGAGCGCGTGGAGTGGCTGGGCCCGGACGTGTGGTTCGCGCACCTGGTACACCTGAGCGAATCCGAGCGCGCCCTGCTGGCGCAGACCGGCACCGGCATGGCCCACTGCCCGCAGAGCAATGGCCGCCTGGGCAGCGGCGTCGCGCCCGCGCCGGACCTCGCGCGGCGGGGCGTTCCGGTGTCCATCGGCGTCGATGGCGCGGCCTCCAACGAGGCCGCCGACATGCTCAGCGAAGTGCACCAGTGCTGGCTGCTGCACCGAGCTCATGCCGGCGCGGCCTCGCGTCCGCGCGAGGGCGGCGGCGGCGAGGCCGGCGCGGACGCGGTGACGGTGGAGGACATCGTGCACTGGGGCACGGCCGGCGGTGCGCGGGTCATGGGTTTCGAGGGCGTGGGCACGCTGGCCGTCGGCCAGGCCGCCGACTTCGCCGTGTACGACCTGGACGATCCCCGCTACATGGGCCTGCACGACCTCGCGCTGGGCCCCGTGGTCAGCGGCGGGCGCCCGCGCCTGCGCTGGCTGATGGGGGCCGGCCGCGTGCTGGTGGAGGACGACACGGTGCCGGGGCTGGACCTGCACGAGCTTCGCGTCCAGGCACGCGCGGCCGTCAAGCGCCTCGCCGAGAAGGCCGTGCGCCCATGACCCAGCCGCGGCGCCTCATCGTCGGCATCACCGGCGCTTCGGGCTTCGCCTACGGGCACCGCCTGCTGGAGCTGCTGCGCGAGGTGCCCGAGGTCGAGACGCACCTGGTGGTGAGCCGCTCGGCGCAGCTCACCATGGCCTACGAGACCGAGCTGAAGCTGTCCGACGTGACGGCGCTGGCCCACCATGTCCATCGCAACGAGGACGTGGCCGCCTGCGTCTCCAGCGGCTCCTGGAGGACGCTGGGCATGGTGATCGCGCCCTGCTCCATGAAAACCCTGGGCGAGATCGCCTGCGGCACCGGCAGCACGCTCATCGCGCGCGCGGCCGACGTGGTGCTCAAGGAGCGGCGCCGCCTGGTGCTGCTGGCGCGCGAGACGCCGCTGACGCTCACGCACCTTCGCAACATGGTCACCGTGACCGAGATGGGCGCCATCGTCGCGCCCCCGGTGCCCGCCTTCTATGCCCGGCCCGAGAGCCTGGCGCAGATGGTGGACCACACGCTCGGCCGCGTGCTGGATCTCTTCGATATCGACGTCGGCGCGGTCAGGCGCTGGACGGGGCCTCAGTCCGGGCGGTCCACGGACGACATTCCTTCCCGAGACGACGACCCCCATGCGAGCCTTTGAGTACGCGCGCCCGGCCACGCTGCAGGACGCGATCGCCCTGCTGCAGGCCGGGCCGGATCCGGCCATCCTGGCCGGCGGCACCGACCTGCTGGTGCAGATCAAGGAACACGTGCGCCAGCCCGCGCGCGTGATCGACATCAAGCGCATCCCGGGCATGGACGAGTTCGCCTTCGATGCGAAGGAGGGCCTGCGCCTGGGCGCGCTGGTCACCACGCGCGCCGTGGAGACCTCGCCGCTCGCGCAGCGCCACTACGCGAGCCTCGCGCGGGCGGCCACGGACTTCGCGTCCATCCAGGTGCGCCACCGCGCCACGGTGGTCGGCAACGTCTGCCGCGCGTCGCCCTCGGCCGACACGTTGCCGCCCCTGGTCGCCGACGGCGCCGAGCTGGTGATCCACGGCCCTGGCGGCGAGCGCCGCTGCCGCGTGGAGGACTTCTGCCTCGGCCCGGGCCGCACCGCGCTGCAGGCCGGCGAGATCGTGACGCAGCTGCGCGTGCCCGCGCCGCCGCCGGGCACCGGCAAGGTCTACATCAAGCACGGCCGGCGGGCGCAGATGGAGCTGGCCACCGTGGGCGTGGCCGTCACGCTCACGCTGCGCGAAGGCTGCTGCGAGCGCGTGTCCATCGTGCTCGCGGCGGTGGCGCCCACGCCGCTGCGCGCCCGCGCGGCCGAGGCGCTGCTGCAGGGAAAGGCGCCGACGCCGGAACGGTTCGAGCGGGCCGCCGAAGCCGCGGCCGCTGAATCCCGTCCCATCGCGGACGTGCGCGCCAGCGCCGAGTACCGCCGCGACATGGTGCGCGTGCTCACGCGGCGTGCGCTCGAACAGGCCCTGCGCAGGGCCCAGGAGGAAGTTCGATGAAGAAGGACATCATCACGGTCACCCTCAACGGCGAGGAGCGCGAACTCGCGGTCCTGCCGCACCGCAGCCTGCTGGACACCTTGCGCACCGACGCGGGCCTGACCGGCACCAAGAAAGGCTGCGACGTGGGCGAATGCGGCTCCTGCACCGTCATGCTCGACGGCGAGCCCGTCAACAGCTGCCTGGTGCTGGCCATGGAAGTGGACGGGCGCAGCGTCACCACCATCGAGGGCCTGCAGCCCTCGCCCGACCAGGTGCACGTGCTGCAGGAGAAGTTCATGCAGTGCGGCGCGGCCCAGTGCGGCTTCTGCACGCCGGGCATCCTCATGGCGGCCCAGGACCTGCTGGCGCGCAACCCGCATCCCACGCGCGAGGAGATCCGCTTCGCCATCGCCGGCAACATCTGCCGCTGCACGGGCTACAGCAAGATCATCGACGCCATCCACCAGGCCGGCCAGGAGGGTGCGCGATGAGCGAGGCCGCCACCCACGACGTCGTCGGCCGCAGCGTCAAGCGCGGCGACCTGCTGGCCAAGGTGACGGGCAGCGCGCAGTTCACCGCCGACTTCGCCTGGCCGGGCCTGCTGTACGGACGCATCAAGCGCTGCAACGTGGCGCATGCCCGCATCCGCCGCATCGACGCGAGCCGCGCGCTGGCCCTGCCCGGCGTGAAGGCCGTGCTCACGCACGAGAACGTGCCGCGCGTGCTGCACGCCGGCTCGCCCCATCCACGCTCGGCCTCGGTCACGCCCGACCAGTACATCCTGGACGACCGGGTGCGGTACTGGGGCGAAGGCGTGGCCGCCGTGGCCGCGACCAGCGAGGAGATCGCCGAGGAGGCGCTGGAGCTGATCGAGGTGGAGTACGAGCCGCTGCCGGCGGTCTTCACCGTCGAGGAAGCGGCCGATCCGTCCTCGCCCGCCATCCACGACCGCGGCTTCGGCCACAACCTGGTCCTGGCGCCGCAGGTCTTCACGCGTGGCGACATCGAGCAGGGCTTCGCCGATGCCGACCTGGTGATCGAGGGCGAGTACGAATGCGGCCGGCCCACGCCCGCCTACATGGAGCCCAACGCCTGCGCGTGCCTCTGGGACGGCAATGGCGGCCTCACGGTGTGGAGCAGCACGCAGACCGCCTTCATGGTGCGCGGCATCCTGGCCGAGGTGCTGGGGCTGCCGCTGTCCAAGGTGCGCGTGCTGGTGGACCACATGGGCGGCGGCTTCGGCGCCAAGCAGGACCTGTTCCAGCACGAGTTCCTCTGTGCACTGCTCGCGAAGCAGACGCGCCGGCCGGTGCGCATGGAGTTCACGCGCGAGGAGACCTTCCTCGGCGGGCGCACGCGCCACCCCGCGAAGATCTGGCTCAAGCAGGGCTTCAAACGCGACGGCACGCTCACCGCGCGCCAGGCCCGCGTGGTGTTCAACTCCGGCGCCTACGGCTCGCACGGGCCGGGCGTGACCATCGTCGGGACCTCGGCGCTGGTCTCGCTCTTTCGCTGCGACAACATCCACCTGGAGGGCCGCTGCGTCTACACCAACAGCCCCATCGCCGGCGCCTACCGCGGCTACGGCGTGGTGCAGACCTACTACGCGCTGGACCTGCAGATGGACGAGGCCGCCGAGCGCCTGGGGATGGACCCGCTGGCGCTGAAGCTGAAGAACGCGGTGCGCGAAGGCGACATCGCGCCCTCGGGCCACCCCATCGTCGGCCACGGCCTGGAAGACTGCATCCGCCACGGGCGCGAGCTCGTCGGCTGGCCGGGCGTGCGGCGCCAGGGGCGTGACGAAGGCGTGGTCAGGACCGGCTGGGGCATGGGCTGCGAGATGCACGGCAGCAGCGCCTACCCCGGCATCAAGGAGCAGGGCAACGCCATCGTGAAGATGAACGAGGACGGCAGCGCCGTGCTGCTCACCGGCACCGCCGGCCTGGGCACGGGCGCGCACACGGCGCTCGCGCAGATCGTGGCCGAGGAACTGGGTGTGTCCTTCGAGCGCGTCTCCTGCATCCACGGCGACACCGACGTCGTGCCCTGGGACATCGGCGCCTTCGCGAGCCACACCACCTACATGGGCGGACGCGCGGCGCAGATGGCCGCGGCCAAGGTCAAGGAGCAGCTTCTCGAGCGCGCGGCGAAGCTGCTGGAGTGCGACGCCGCGCAGCTGGACGTGCGCCAGGACCACGTGTTCCTGCGCGGGGACCCGGCGCGGCGCCTGTCCATCGCCGAGGTCGTGGGACCGCGCAAGGGCATCCCGGCGGCGCAGTTCGTGGGCAGCGCGACCTACCACCCGACCAAGTCCTATTCATTCGCCGCGCACTTCGCGCAGGTGCAGGTGGACACGGAGACCGGCGAGGTGCGGGTGCTGCAGGTGGTGCCGGTGCACGAGATCGGCAAGGTGATCCACCCGGTGGGCGCGGCCGGGCAGATCGAAGGCGGGATCCAGCAGGGCATCGGCCACACGCTGTACGAGGACTATCAGATCGACACGAAGACAGGACGATCGCTCAACGCGAACTTCGTGGACTACAAGATGCCGCTGTCCATGGACATGCCGGAGATCCACACCGTGCTGCTGGAGACCGCGCCGGACCCGGGCGGGCCGTACGGCGCCAAGGGCGTGGGGGAGGACCCGATCATCGCCATCGGGCCGGCGATCTGCAACGCGATCTTCGACGCCATCGGCGTGCGCTTCCGGCATTTCCCGATCAAGCCGGAGCAGGTGCTGCAGAGGTTGCGGGAGAAGCGGGTGCGGGAAGGGGAGGCGGCATGAGCGAGTTTTCACGGACCGGACGCCAGGACTTGGGCGATGGGCTTCGACAGGCTCAGCCCGAACGGAGTGGGTTGGCTCGCGCTGAGCCCATCCCTGATCCCACGTCCGTTCGCCCAGGCTCCCCCCCCGTTCGCACTGGCTTTCACCCCGTTCGCACTGGCTCTCACCCCGTTCGCCCTGACCCCGCCTCCGTTCGCCCTGAGCTTGTCGAAGGGCTTCGACAGGCTCAGCCCGAACGGGAAGGGATGGTTCGCCCTGAGCCCACCCCCGTCAGCCCTGAGCCCACCCCCGTCAGCCCTGAGCCCACCCCCGTTCGCCCTGAGCCTGTCGAAGGGCATCGCCAACCCCACCCCGACCGCCCCGTCCCCGTCACCATCCTCACCGGCTTCCTCGGCGCCGGCAAGACCACGCTTCTCAACTACATCCTCACCGAGCGCCACGGCCACCGCATCGCGGTGATCGAGAACGAGTTCGGCGAGGTAGACGTGGACTCGGACCTCGTCATGGCCTCCGAGGAGGAGATCTTCTCGGTCGAGAACGGGTGCATCTGCTGCGTGGTGGACGTGCGCAACGACCTGGTCGAGATCCTGCAGAAATTGCTGGCCCGACCCGAGCCCTTCGACCACATCCTCATCGAGACCAGCGGCCTGGCCGATCCCACGCCGGTCGCCGCCACCTTCTTCATGGACAACGAGGTGGCGAAGCGCGTGGTGCTCGACGGCGTGGTCACGCTGGTCGACGCCGTCAACGTGGCGCCGCACCTGCAGGAAGATGCCCAGGCCGACTACGACAACCAGGCCGTGCAGCAGATCGTGGTGGCCGACCGCTTGCTCCTGAACAAGGTGGACCTGGTCACTCCTGCCCAGCTCGCCGACGTGGAGTCGCGCATCCGGCGCCTGAACGCCAGCGCGCCCATCCTGCGGACCGTGCAGGCGAAGGTGGACCTGCGGCAGATCCTGGGACTGCAGTCCTTCGAGTCGGACGCGCTCGCCATGACGGACCCGCACTTCCTGCACGAACACGAGGACGATCACGTCTGCGACGCGCACTGCGGGCACGAGCATGAGCACGGCGACCACGCGGCGCATTCCCACAGCCACGACCCCGAGGTCGGCTCGCTCTCGCTGGTCTTCGACCGGCCCGTCGATGCAGATCGCCTCATGCAGCGCCTGCGCCTGTTGCTGCAGGCCGAGGGGGACGATCTCTACCGCATCAAGGGCATCCTGGCCGTGGCCGGCGACGACCGGCGGCACGTGCTGCAGGGCGTGCACCGCCTGCTGGAGCTCAAGCCCTCCACGCCCTGGGCGGCGCACGAGCGGCCGGTGACCAAGATCGTCTTCATCGGCCGGCGCCTGCACCACGACAAGTTGCGCGCGCTGGTCACGGGCTGCCTCGCCGGCGCGCCCGCCATCGCCTGACCCATTCCATCTCGAAAGCAGACACAAGGAGACCCCATGATCATCGACATCGGCTGCTATCCCACCGACCAGGTGGACCTGGCCTGGTGGCACGACGGCGAACCGTATTCCGGCGAGCGCCTGCTGGAAACCATGGACGGGCCGTACTACGTCAACGGCAAGCCGCGGCGCATCGACAAGGCCGTGATCCAGCCGCCGCAGGGCAACACCATCTACACCTGGACCGACGGCGAGAAGTCGGGGCGCGAGTCCATCGACGCCTACATGGCCTACACGCTGGAGATGACGCGCAAGTACCCGGACCGCTTCATCGGCTGCTTCGTCTACAACCCGCGCTGCGGCGTGAAGAACGGCGTGGAGGCCATCGAGCGCTACGTGAAGGAACACGGCTTCAGGATGGTGCAGATGCAGGCCAATATGCATGCCTACCGGCCCGACCGCGCGCTGGACTGGGTGCGCCCGGCCTTCGAGAAATGCGCCGAGCTGGGCGTGCCGGTGAAGCTGCACACCGGCGACGGCCCCTACAGCATTCCCACCGAGTGGGTGCCCATGATCAAGGAGTTCCCCACGGTGGACTTCATCATGGCCCACTTCGGCGTGCAGACCGGCGGGGTCTATTGCTTCGAGCCCTTCCAGTGGGCCATGGAGCTGCCCAATGTGTACTGCGAATCGGGCTGGTGCCTGCAGTCGCGCATCGTCGAATTCGCCAAGGTGCTGCCCAAGCACAAGATCCTCTTCGGCACCGACACGCCGCCCAACGAGCCGGGCATGTGGATCCGCCTGCTGGAGGTGCTGTGCACCAACCCGCCGCAGGGCCTGAACCTGGACGAGGCCACGCTGGAGGACTACCTGGGCAACAACTTCGCGCGGATGATCGGACTGGAGCCCACGCCGCATCCGAAGACCTTCGAGGAAGCCGAAAAGCAACTGGGGCGCAAGGCCGAAGCGCAGCCCGTGATCCCGCTGTACTGAAGCACGCCAGAGCCTGGAGACACCATGATCATCGACACCCACCTGCACCCCACCAACCTGGTCGACGAAGCCTGGCGCCACACCGGCACGCCCTTCAACGGCGAGCGCATGCTCAAGCTGATGGACGGCCCCTACATGATCAACGGCAAGCCGCGCCGCATCGACATGGGCTTCATCCAGCCGCCGCCGGGCAACACCGGCTACCGCGACGGCAACCGGCGCGGGCGCGAGGGCATCCGCGACTACATGGCCTACATCGCGGAGCTCACGCAGAAGTACCCGGACCGATTCATCGGCAACTTCACCTACAACCCCCGCTGGGGCCCCGAGAACGGCGCGGCGGAACTGGAGTTCCACATCAAGGAGTACGGCTTCAAGATGGTCAAGCTGCACGCCAACATGCATGGCTACCGGCCGGACCGCGCGCTGGACTGGCTGCGCCCGGCGATGAAGGTCTGCGCCAAGTACAACACCATCGTGTTGATCCACACGGGGGACGGTCCCTTCACCATCCCGACGATGTTCTATCCCATCATCCGCGAGTTCCCGATGGTGAACTTCGTCATCGCGCACTTCGGCATCCAGACCGGCGGCAACTACTCCTTCGAGACCTTCTGGATGTCCATGGACACGCCCAATGTGTACGTGGAGTCGGGCTGGTGCTTCCAGGCGCGCATCGCCGAATTCGCGCAGCAGCTGCCGCGCCACAAGCTGGTCTTCGGTACCGACAGCCCGCCCAACGAGCCGGGAATGTGGCTGCGCGAGCTGGAGATGCTGTGCCGGCCCGCCCCGCACGGCATCGGCATCGACGAGGACACGCTGGAGGACTACCTGGGCAACAACATCGCCCGCCTGGCCGGCATCCGCACCTCGCCGCCACCGCGCAACCAGGAGGAGGCGCAGCTGCGCCTGAAGGATTCCTACGCCGGCCTCGGCGAGACCGCGTCCGCCTGAACAAGCCCATGAACCCCGACTTCCAGGCCTTCTTCGCCGCCTACCGCGAGCGCCATCCCGAGGACGTGCTCGTGATCCGCGAGCCCATCTCCGGCAACCAGGTCCTCACCGCGCTGGTGCAGGAGCTGGCGCGCGAGGGCCGGCGCCCCGTGGTGCTGGCCGAGCGCGTCGAGGGCCTGGACGTTCCGGTGGTCACCAACCTCTTCGGCTCGCGCGAGCGGGTGGCGCGCATGCTGGGCGTGGAGGTGGGCGCTTTGCACGCCACCTACCAGGCCAGGTCGCGCGAGCGCCTGCCGCCCCGGCGCGTGGAGCGCGGCCCGGTCATGGACATCGTGCAGGAGGGCGACTCGGTGGATCTGCACGCCTTGCCTCTCTTGCGCCACTTCCAGACCGACCGCGGCCCCTACATCACCAACGCGGTCATGGTCGGTCAGCACCCGGACACGGGTGCTGGCAACCTGAGCTACCACCGCTCCATGGTGCACGCGAAGAACCAGATCGCCACCAGCCTGCATTCGCGCGGCGACCTGTGGCGGCTGCTGCAGCTGGCCGCCGAGCGCGGGCAGCCGCTGCCGGTGGCCATGGTCATCGGTGCGCACCCGCTGTTCATGCTCGCGGCCTCGGCCCGCGTGCCCTTCGGCACCGACGAGCGCGAGGTGGCCGGCGGCCTGATGGGTGCGCCGCTGGACATGGTCGCCACGCCGCGGCACGGCATCCTGGTGCCGGCCGATGCGCAGTTCGTGCTGGAGGGCACCATCGACCCGAGCGAGAAGGCCGAGGAGGGCCCCTTCGGCGAGTTCACCGGCTACTCCTCCGACCGCTCCACCCACAACCTGCTGCGCGTGGACACGCTCATGCGCCGCAAGGACGCGGTCCTGATCGACGTGCTGGGCGGCCAGTCGGACGAGCACCTGAACCTCGGGCGCATCCCGCGCGAGGCGGAGATGGCCGAAAAGCTCATGCAGCGCTTTCCCGGCGTCACGGGCCTGCACTATCCCAACTCGGGCACGCACTTCCACGCCTACGTGGCCGTGCGGCAGATGCGCCCGGGCGAGGCGCGGCAGGTCATGCTGGGCCTGCTCGGCTGGGACCCGTACCTCAAGACCGTGGTCGCGGTGGACCCGGACGTGGACATCACGCGCGACGAGCAGGTGCTGTGGGCGCTCGCTGCGCACTTCCAGCCGCACCGCGACCTGCTGGTGATCGACGGACTGCCAGGCTCGGCGCTGGACCCCTCGGCCTCCGGGCAGGGGACCACCTCGCGCATGGGGCTGGACGCCACGCGTGGGCCGCAGTTCGAGGGCGTCAAGGCGCAGGTCGCGCCCGAGGCGCTGGAGCGGGCGCGGCAGCTGCTGCGAAAAGTGTAGCAAGCACGTGGGGAACTAAGCCGGCTTGTAAAAGATGTAGTCGGCCTGGTAGTTCACCACCTGCCGCGCGCCCACATTGGCGCCGCCGCATGGCGCTGCCGGCGCCACGCCGCCGCGCGTGTCCACGCGCTGCACGTAGCTCACGCCGGTCATCGCGCCCATGCCCATGGCGGGGTCTGCCTTGACCAGCTGGAAGGGGATGCTGCCTGCCGAGGCGGGCGCCACTGCTACCTGCGTGCCGGTGATCTTCGATCCGTCGGCGTTCTCCCAGGTGGCCGGTGGGCCCCAGTAGCGGCCCACGCGCTTGCCGCCGCGGTCCATCAGCTCGGCCTTCGGGCCGGCGAACACCCATTCATGGCCGCCGGCTGCCCGCACGCGGCATTCGTAGGTGATCTCGCCCACGCCGCGGGTCTCCATGGCCACGCGGTGCCCGGCCGGTACCTGGACCGATGCGGGAAGGCGGCTCTGGTCATAGGCCTGCATGGGCATGGCGGTGTCCATGGTTTTCATGCCACTGCAGGCGGCGAGCAGGGCAGCCGTGGACAGCGCGAAGGTCAAGCGGATCATGGAAGCGACTCCAGTCAGTGAGGGTTCCGGGGGTACGCAGCCGCCCTTCTGAAGGATGCACATGTCCCAGGGCCACGGTTGGACATCGGCAATGTTCTGCATCCATGTGGCGTCGCGATGCGTAGTACGGTGGCCAGTCCACACGATGCACCTCTTCCAGGAGACCTCATGAACACACCGAACGTCCCTCGCCGCCGCGTCGCCTGCGCGGCACTTGCCTTCCTGGCCGCCACGGCCAGCTGGGCTGCCAGCCACCGCGAGGCGCCCTTCATCGCCACGGTCCCCAAGGTGGATGCCACGGACTTCTACCTGTTCCGCAGCTACGAGGGCGTGGCCGCGAACGGAACGGGCGGGCGCAGCGACTACGTGACCCTCATCGCCAACTACCAGCCGCTGCAGGCCCCCTACGGCGGGCCCAACTACTTCGCGCTCGACCCCAACGCGCTGTACGAGATCCACATCGACAACAACGGCGATGCCAACGAGGACCTGAGCTTCCAGTTCCGCTTCAACAACACGCTGGCCAACACGGCGCTGGCCATCGGCGGCAAGCAAATCGCGATCCCGCTGATCCAGTCCGGTGCGGTGTCCGCGCCGGCCGACCCCAACCTGAACCTGAGCGAGAGCTATAGCGTGAGCGTGGTGCGCGGCGACCGCCGCAAGGGCAACGTTCAATCCGTGACCAAGGCCTCGGGCGCAAGCCGCTTCGAGAAGCCGGTGGACTACATCGGCACCAAGACGCTCGGCGACGCGGCCGCCTACGCCAGCTACGCCGCCAAGCACGTCCACGAGGTCCGCATCCCCGGCTGTCCGGCGGGCAAGGACATGGGCAAGGTCTTCGTGGGCCAGCGGCAGGAGGGTTTCGCGGTCAACCTCGGCACCATCTTCGACCTGGTGAACGCACCGCTGGAGGTGATCACCAACCCGGCCAACATCAACGCCGCCGCCGCCAACTCCATCCAGAACGCCAACGTGACCTCGATCGCCATGGAGGTCCACAAGGACTGCCTGGCCACGGGGACCGATCCCGTCATCGGCGGCTGGACCACCGCCAGCCTGCGCCAGGGGCGCCTGATCGATCCGACGCCGCCAGCGGGCCACCAGACCGCCGAGAAGCCCGGCGGCGCATGGGTGCAGGTCTCGCGCCTGGGCCAGCCGCTGGTCAACGAAGTGGTCATCGGCCTGAAGGACAAGGACCGCTTCAACAGCGCCCGCCCGAAGGACGACACGCAGTTCCTGGACTACGTCACCCATCCCAGCCTGCCGCCGCTGCTCGGACAGGTGCTGGCCGGCAGTGCCGCGGCGCTCGCGCCCACCAACCTGCCGCGCACCGACCTGGCCACGGTGTTCCTCACCGGCATTCCCGGCGTGAACAAGCCTGCCACGGTCACGCCTTCCGAGATGCTGCGCCTGAACACCAGCATCGCGCCCCTGCCTTTCGCGAGCCAGAACCGGCTGGCGATCGTCGGCAGCCTGAAGATGAACGGCAGCGACTTCGCGGGCTTCCCGAACGGCCGGCGCCCCAAGGACGACGTGGTGGACATCGCGCTGGTCGCCATGCTGGGCGGCCTGTGCGTGGCCAACGGCGACAACGACGCCCTGAAGCTCAACACCGTCCCGGGCACCACCATCACCTCGGCCTGCCGCCCCTCCAGCGTGCCGGCCGGTGCGACCTCGCTCGACGTGCACGATGCGGTGGACCAGGCGGTCGTGACCTTCCTGCCCGGCTTCCCCTACCTGAACACGCCGCTGCCGGGCGCGCGCTGAACGATGCTGCAAGGAGAATCCATGAGAACCCTTCTTCGCCTCAAGGCGCGGCCCGCCTGGCTGTACACCCTCCCTCTGGCGCTGGCCCTGGCCGCCTGCGGTGGCGGTGGCGACGGCGGGCCCGTCGACAACGTGGTCACGCCCACGCCGCCGCCGGATCCCTTCGTCGCCGGCAGCGAGGTGCCGCAGTCGGCCACCACATCGGTCGATGGCGCCATCGCCTTCATCCGCAGCGTCATCGCGAGCATGAGCGAGACGGCCGAAGGCCTGGCGCTGGGCAACGCCGCACTCGCCACCAGCGAGACGGCCGATCCGCAGCCGCTGTGAGCAGCCGTGCGTCGGCGCGCAGGCCAGGCCCCGCACGCCGGTGGCTGGCCGGCGCGCTGACCGCCTGCGCCCTCGCGCCGGCGGCCGCTCACGACACCTGGCTGCAGGTGCTGGACGCGCCGGCGGCCGGACTGCTGGAGCTGGCGGCGTCCACCGGACCTCACTTCCCGGCCGCGGAGTCCGCTCCTTCGATGGACGGCCTTGCGGCCAGCGGCTGCATCGACGCGCAGGGGCGGGCCATCGCCCTGCGAGCGCGCCTGGAGCGGCCCACCGCCCTGATCCTGCGCACGCGCGCCGAGCCGCAGGCGGCGCTCAGCTGCTGGATCGAGACCCGCCCCCAGCGCGTCACGCTGGGCGAGGCCGAGGTGGAGACCTACCTGCGCGAGATCCAGGCGCCGGCCGAACTGCGCGAGCGCTGGCAGCAGCAGCGGCGGGCCGGCGCGCCTTGGCAGGAAAGCTTCGTCAAGCAGGCGAGGCTCGAACACACACCGCAGGCACCGGCCGATCCGGCCGCCCTGCGCATGCCGCGCTCGCGCGGCCTGGAGATCCGCCTGCTGGGCGATGCGCCCGTGCAGGTGGGGCAGGCCCTGCGCGCCGAAGTCCTGCTGGACGGCCAGCCGCTGGCCGGACAAGCGGTCCAGCTCCTCGGCGAGCGCTTGCCGCTCGGCCCCTGGCGGCGCAGCGATGCGCGCGGCCAGCTCGAATTCCCGCCCTTGCCCCTGGCCGGACACTGGCTCCTGCGCAGCACGCGCCTGCTGCCGCCCGAGACACCCGAAGGCGAATGGCGCAGCCGTTTTTCCACCCTCCTGGTTCTTGCCCCATGACAGCCGACCTCACGCCCGCCACCTCCCGGTCCGTCCTGGCCGCCTTGCTGCTGCTGGCCGCCAGCGCGCCGCTGCAGGCCCACGAACTGGCCGCGGGAAGCGCGGGCGGCTTCCTGGCCGGCCTCTCGCACCCGGTGCTCGGGCCGGACCACCTGCTGGCCATGGTGGCCGTGGGCCTCTGGGGCGCCGTCCTCGGCAGGCCCCTGGTCTTCGCGCTGCCGGTGGTCTTTCCGGGCTTGATGCTGCTCGGCGCGGCGCTGGGCATGGCGGGCGTGCCGCTGCCGCAGGTGGAGCGCGGCATCGCGCTGTCGGTGCTGGCCCTGGGCCTTGCCATCGCGGCCGCGTGGCGCGCGCCGATGGCGGCGGCGCTGGCGCTGGTGGCCATCTTCGGCGTCTTCCACGGGCATGCGCACGGCATGGAGCTGCCGGGCAGCGCGGACCCGGTGGCCTATGCCTGCGGCTTCCTGCTGGCCACCGGCGGGCTGCACCTGGCGGGCATCCTGGTGGGCAGCCTCTGGCACCGGCGCAGCGGCGCATGGCTGGTGCGCGGTGCCGGGGCGGCCATCGGCGTGGCCGGCGCCGCCTTCCTCCTGCTGCCGGTTCTGGCTGCCTGAATACGTCGTGGAGCCGGCACTGGGACAAGACTTCTGGGCCGGCGCGGCGTTCCTCCTGGCCTCTCCGCTGGCCTGGGCCGCCTTGCTCGCCGGGGTGATTGCCACCGCCGGGCGGGCGCGGCTTTCGGTGCTGCTGGGCGCGGCGGCTGCGGGTGCGGCGTTGACCGCCTGGCTGCCCGAGCCGGCCGCGGTGGCGGCGCCCGCCGGCGTGATGCTGCTCGGAACCCTGGCCGCGAGCCGGCTGCGCCTTCACACGGTAGCCGCGGCGGCGGTCGCGGCGCTGGCCGGTGCCGTGGCCGGCACGGCGGCCGACTTCCATTGGGCCACGCGCTTCGAGTGGCTGGGGGGCCTGGCCGCAGTCATGGCCATCGTGGCCACCGGCGGCGGCTTGCTGCGCCTGCTGGCGCAGGGACCGTGGTCGGCCTGGCTGCGCCTGGGCGGTGCCGTCCTGGGGGCCTGGATCGCGGCCCTGGGCGGCCTGATCTGGCTGCTGCGCGCGCTGCTATGAGGTCGGCAGCAGCGGGCCCTTGAACAGCACCGGCCCGGTGGGCCCGCGCTCGCTGGGGACACCCCCGCGCGGCTCCAGGCTGATGGCCAGCGCGGGGGCGTCGCGCACCTGGGCCTCGGGCGCGCTCAGGCGCACCACCTGGTCGCGACCCAGCACGCCCAGGGAGCGCGGCGCCTCGCCGGGCGGCAGGGCCCACAGCTGCAGCGAGCGCTCGCTGCCTTCCTGGAAGTCACCCAGCCGCTTGAGCGTGAGCGTGTTGGCCCGCGGATCGAAGGTCACCAGCACCGAGGGTGCGGAGCGATCGTCCTCCAGCACGGCGACGTAGCGCACCAGCGGCTGCGACTCCAGCTGCGAGACCACCTGTGCGTGCCGCTGCACCGAAGCGATCTGGTCGGCGCGGACCTGGGCGAGCTGGATCTGTTCGCGATCGAGTTCCCGCAGCAGCCAGGCGCTGGCCACCAGGCCCGCCAGGGCCAGGCTCACGCCGCCCAGGGCCAGGCCGCGCCACCATGCGCCCGCGGCCGCGCCGCGCTGCGTGCGCTGCGCCTGGCTGGCGAGGGCGCGCTCGGCTTGGCGTTCGCGCGCGAGCTCCATCTCGATGCGCTTCCAGACGTTGGGGCTCGGGCCTTCGACCGGCTGCAGCTCGGTCATGGCGGCCAGGCGCTCCTGCCACTGGAGGGCGTTGGCGCGCAGGCCTGGATGGCGGCGCGCCAGCGTCTCGAAGCGGCGGCGGGCGGGGCCGCGCAAGGTGCCCAGGGCGTAGGCGGCAGCGAGCCGCTGCGCGAGTTCGGGATGGCGGGTGAGGTCCATGCGTGCGTTCCTGCCCTAGGCGAAATGGGCCATGCACTGGCGAAGTTGGTCGATGCCGCGCCGGATCCAGCTCTTAACCGTGCCAAGCGGCAGGCGCAGCTGCGTGGCCAGCTCGCTCTGGCTCAGGTCACGCAGGTAGGCCAGGCTCAGCACCTCGCGCTGGCGCGCTTCCAGCTTGCGCAGGCACTCGTGCAGCGCCCAGGCCGATTCGCTCGCCTGCGAGGCGTCCAGCGGCGACGGCTGCTCCATGGGCAGCGTGCCCTCCAGCGCTTCGTCCAGCGGCACGGAGGCGTCCACCCGCTGGCTGCCGCGCCGGCGCAGGAAGTCCAGCGCGCGGCTGCGCACCACCAGGCCCAGCCAGGCCATGGGCGGGCTCAGGCTGGCGCTGTAGTCGCGCGCGGTGCGCCAGACGTAGAGGAAGGCATCCTGCAGGACGTCCTCGGCCCACTCGCGGTTGCCGACGACGCGCAGGGCCAGGCCATGCAGGCGCGGGGCGGTGAGCTCGTACAGCGTGCGGAAGGCGGCCTCGCCGGCGCGCCGCGCCTGCGGCGTGTCGGCCTGGCGGGCGACGCATTCGATGAGTTCGATCAGGTGGCGCTCGTGGGTGTCGGATTCCATGGAGACATGCGTTGTTTGCTGCAGGTACGCGGCAAACCGCCGCCCGGATGTGCCGGAGCTTATGCGCTGCGGCGGCCGCGCGGGTGGCCTGCGCGTCTCGGCACAATGGGCGGCATGGAAAACCTCGACGTCATCGTCCTGCGCAGCCTGCGCGACTGGCGCCTGGCCGGGCGGCGGGCGCTGCTGGCCACGGTGGTGCGCACCTGGGGCTCTTCGCCGCGGCCGGTCGGCTCCATCATGGCCCTGTGCGAGGACGGCTCGGTGGTCGGTTCGGTCTCCGGCGGCTGCATCGAGGACGACCTGATCCACCGCCATGCGCACGGCAATGCCATCCCCGACGGTCCGCCGGCCTTCGTCAAGTACGGCGTTTCCGCCGACGAGGCGCATCGCTTCGGCCTGCCCTGCGGCGGCACGCTGGAGCTGCTGCTGGAATACCAGCCCGATGCGCAGCACCTGCGCGCGCTGGTGGAGATGCTGGATGCCGGGCGCCTGGTGCGGCGGGCCACCCGCCTGGTCGACGGCGCGGCCACCCTTGCGCCCATCGACCGGCCCGAACCCCTGCGCCTGGACAGCGGCGAACTCGTGAACCACTTCGGCCCCGAGTACCGCATGCTCCTCATCGGCGCCGGCCAGCTCACCGAATACCTGGCGACCATGGCGCTCTTCAGCGGCTTCGCCGTCACGGTGTGCGACCCGCGCGAGGAGTACCACCGTGCCTGGCAGGTGCCCGCAGCGCGCCTGGTGACCGGGATGCCCGACGATGCGGTGACCGCCTTCCGCCCCGACGCGCGCAGCTGCGTGGTCGCCCTCACGCACGACCCCAAGCTGGACGACCTCGCGCTGCTGGAGGCCTTGGAAAGCGAGGCCTTCTACGTCGGCGCCATCGGCAGCCGCCGCAACAACCAGGCGCGGCGCGAGCGGCTCATCGAGCATTTCGGCCAGACCGAGGCTTCGCTTGCGCGCCTGCGCGGCCCCATCGGCATCTACATCGGCAGCAAGACGCCGCCGGAGATCGCGGTGAGCGTCATGGCCGAGATCCTGGCCGTGAAGAACGGCGTGCCGCTGCCGCGCGAGATGTCCGTGGCCGCAGCCAAGGCGGCCAGCGGCATCGGGGAATGAGCATGCCGGATCTGCCCGTGGTGCTGGTGCTGGCCTCCGGCCGGGGCACGCGCTTTCTCGCCTCCGGCGGCGAGGGCTCCAAGCTCCAGGCGCTGCTGGCTGGCCGGCCGGTCCTGGAGTGGACGGTGGATGCCGTGCGCCGCAGCGGCCTGCCGATGCACGTGGAGCAGGGCGCCCATGCCGGCATGGGAGACAGCATCGCCGCGGCGGTGCGTACCCACGCGACGGCGCCCGGATGGCTCATCCTTCCCGGCGACCTGCCGCTGGTCGCGCCGCAGACGCTGCGCCTGATCGCCGGGCAGCTCGCCTCGCATGCGCTGGTCGCACCCGTGTTCCAGGGGCGGCGAGGCCATCCGGTGGGGTTCTCGCGGCTTTTCGGCGAGCGGCTGATGGCCCTGCAGGGGCCGCAAGGGGCGGGCGCGCTCCTGGCCGGCGTGGCCCCGCTGCACCGGGTGGCGGTGGAGGATGCGGGCGTGGTGACGGACATCGACACCGTGTCCGATCTGCAGGAAGCAGAACGCGCGATGAGGTCAAAACTACGTGATCCGATCGAATAAGTAGTCTCAAGCGGTTAAAGTTCGCCCTGATTTCGATCTCGGGGAGGCTTCATCGTGGGCGAGGAATGGCTGCGCCGGCTGGGCGCGGAGCTGGGTGGGGCCGCGCTGGTCCCCAACGCCGAGGGGCTGTGCGCCCTCACGTTCGAGGGGGTCGCCATCACGCTCAACCTCCATCCGCACGCGGGCGCACTCACCCTTCGCAGCGTCGTGGGTGGACTGCCCGAGGAGGGGTTCGAAGCGCTGGCGCTCCAGTTGCTCGCCGCCAGCCTCGGCCCGCAGGGCCTGGCGATGGACGCCCGGGGCGTGGTGTACCTCACCCGGCACCTGTCCGGCGCGGCGAGCCGGCAGCATCCCTGGCACGAGGTGTTCACCCGCTTTGCGCGGCAGGCGGCCGCATGGCAGCGGCGGCTCCCGCAGCCTTGGGAGCACTAGGTGCACGCGCCCGACTTTCTCCACGAACTGGCCGCCACCCTGGGCCTGCCGGCGCTCCAACCCGACGCGCACGGCGCCTGCAGCCTGCGCTGGCGCGGGGTGCACCTGGACCTGCAGGCCAGCGAAGCCACGGGGCAGCTGTGCGTGACCGCGCGCGTGGGCCATGCCGTGCTGTCCAACCGGCGCACCCTCTGCGCCGGCCTGCTGCTGGCCAACCTGTACCTCACCGAGAACGGACGCCCGCATGCGGTCATGGACCCGCTGGGCGAACAGGTCGGCCTGTGCCACGCCCTGCCGCTGTCGGACTGCAGCGGCGCGGTGCTCGTGGACCGGGTCGAGCGCCTCGCCATCGCCTGCCGCGAACTGCGGGAGCGACTGGTGGCGCAGCAGCTGATCGTGGCCTGAACGTCCTGGAGATCGCCAATGGCTGAAGTCTCATCACCCCGACGCCCTTCGCTCGCGCCCTTGCAGCTCGAGGGCAAGCCGATCATGGAGGCCGAACCCGTGGTCTTCCACGTGCCCGTGCAGGACGCGGTGGACGTGGCCCCCACCGCGCTGCCCATGCAGGTGGCGCCGCTCACGCGGGCACCCCAGCCGAGCCCCGACTCCACCGCCTCGCCCACCGTGCAGTCCATGGAGGACCCGCCGGACCCCGAGACCTTCGCGCGCCACAGCGCCGAAGCCCTGGCCCAGGCCGTCGCCGCGCCCGAGGAGGCACGGCCCGGCGCCCTCCTGGCCTGCCTGGACCGCTGGTGCGTGACGCCCGTGTGCTGTGGCGACCGTGAACTCGCCTGCTGCTGCTGCGTGCTGCTGACCGTCGGCGCCGTCGTTGGCGCGGTGCTGGGGGAGGGCGGGGCTTATTGAGCGGCCATCACCTGCGCGGCGATCTCATAGGAGCGCAGCCGCGCCGCGTGGTCATGGATCTGCGCCGCGATCATGAGTTCGTCGGCCTGCGTGCGCTCGATGAACTCCTGCAGGCGCTGGCGCACGGTCTGGGGTGAGCCGATGGCGGTGCAGGACAGCACCTCGTCGAGCATGGCGCGCGGCCCGGGCGGCAGGGTGTCCAGGAAGCCCGCGCGCGGCGGCGGCAGCTTGGAGGGGCGGCCCGTGCGCAGGTTCACGAAGGCCTGCTGGGCCGAGGTGGCCAGCAGCGCGGCCTCCTCGTCGGTGGGCGCGGCAAAGACGTTGAAGCCCAGCATGACGTGAGGTTTCGCCAGCTGCGCCGAGGGCTTGAAGCCCGAGCGGTACAGGTGGACAGCCTGCATCATCAGCGCCGGTGCGAAGTGCGAGGCGAAGGCGAAGGGCAGGCCCAGCATGGCCGCGAGCTGCGCCCCGAAGAGGCTGGACCCGAGGATCCACACCGGCACCTTGGCGCCGCGCCCCGGCACCGCGCGCACGGCCTGGCGCGGCTCGTCCGAGAGGAAGTCCATCAGCTCGACCACGTCCTGCGGAAACTGGTCGGGGTCCGAGGCCAGGTCGCGCCGCAGCGCGCGGGCGGTCTGCGGGTCCGAGCCCGGTGCGCGGCCCAGGCCCAGGTCGATGCGGCCGGGGTAGAGCGCCTCCAGGGTGGCGAACTGCTCGGCGATCACGAGCGGCGAATGGTTCGGCAGCATGATGCCGCCGGCCCCGACGCGGATGCTGCGGGTTGCACCGGCCACGTGGCCGATCAGCACGGCGGTGGCGGCGCTGGCGATCCCGGGCATGCCATGGTGCTCGGCGAGCCAGAAGCGGCGAAAGCCCAGCGACTCGGCATGCTGGGCGAGCGAGACGCTGTTGCGGAACGATTGCGCGGCATCGCTGCCTTCGGCGATGGGCGCGAGGTCGAGGACGGAGAGGACGGTCATGAGGGATCGTATTGTGCGGACGCACTACCATGCCCGTTTTCCGAGCCGGAATTCACCCCATGCAGTTCGAAGCCGCCTACATTCCCGCGCCCCTCATGTGGTCCTCACCGTTCGTGCGCTGGCAGGGCGCCACCGCCGACGTCTCCAGCCTCGATCTGGCCGTGCAGGTCACCCGCGACGCCCTGGCCGCACGCCGCTTCGACGGCGGGCGCGTGGGCCAGCTGGTCTATGGCAGCACCGTGCCGCAGGCCGGCAGCTTCTATGCCGCGCCGCTGATCGCGGCGCGCCTGGGCCTGGCGGGCGTGGGTGGCCCGACCGTGGCCCAGGCCTGCGCGACTTCGGTGGCCTGCGTGGCCCAGGCCGCGGCGGCCTCGCAGCTGGCCGCAGGCGAGCTGCAGCTGGTGGTGACCGCCGACCGCATCAGCAACGGACCGCTGCTGGTCTATCCGCGCTCCGCCGGCATGGGCGGCGCGCCGCAGACCGAGCACTGGGTGCTCGACTCCTTCGCGGCCGATCCCTGGACCGGCGAGTCCATGGTCCACACCGCCGAAGCCACGGCCAGCGACGGCGGCTTCACGCGCGCGCAGTGCGACGAGCTCACGCTGCTGCGCTTCAGCCAGTACCAGCGGGCGCTGGCGGACGACCGCCGCGCGCAGCGCGCCTACTTCCAGCCCATCGTGATCCGCCAGCGCAAGGGCGAGCGGGTGATCGAGGCCGACGAGGGCGTGGCCGACTACAGCGCCGAGGGCCTCGCCGCCCTCAAGCCGTCGCTGCCCGGCGGCGTGACCACGCCCGGCACGCAGACGCACCCGGCCGATGGCGCGGCCGGCCTCGTGGTGTGCGGGCGGGAGGATGCGCGCGCGCTCGCGGGCGGCGAGGGCGTGGTGCGCCTGCTGGCGGCGGGCTTCGCGCGGGCCGAGAAGGGCCGCATGCCCAAGGCGCCGGCGCTGGCCGCGCAGCGCGCGCTGGCGAGCGCCGGGCGCAATGCGGGCGAGCTGGCGGCCGTGGTCACGCACAACCCGTTCGCGGTCAACGACCTGTGGCTCTCGCAGCAGCTGGGGATTCCGCTGGAGCGCATGAACGCGCTGGGCTGCAGCCTGATCTACGGGCATCCGCAGGGCCCCACCGGCATGCGCGGCATCGTGGAGCTGGTGCAGGCCCTGCGCGCGCAGGGCGGCGGCCTGGGCCTGTTCACTGGCTGCGCGGCCGGCGACATGGGCGCCGCGCTGCTGCTGTCGGTGCAATGAGTTCGCCGCCGCTCGGCGACCTGGCCATCGCCCGCGCGCGCATCGCGAACCTGCAGGCCCGGCTCTCGGCGGCGCAGGTGGCCTTCCGCGCGCCGCCGCCCGAGCCGGACACCTGCTGCGGTCGCGGCTGCAACGGCTGCGTGTGGGAGGGCTTCTACGAAGCCCTGGACCGCTGGCTGGAGGAGGGCGCCGCGCGGGTGGACGACGTCGCCCGGGAGCGTGGGCGCGCCTAGCCGAAGCGCCCTTCGATCTGCGCCTTGGCCAGCGTTCGATGGCCGTAGGCGCGCTCGAAGTCGTCGATGGTCCAGGCCTTGCCGGTCTCCACGTTCAGGGGGTCGCTGGAGGCGAAGACCGCGAAGCGGTAGGTGTGCGTGCCGTCGGGCGGCGCCATGCCCTCGTAGGCCTGCGCGCCGCTGGTGGTGCGGCCCGTCACACCGTCCAAGGCCTCGCCGGCGCGGATGTCCACCACCTCGCCCGCGCGCGGCACGTCGAAGACGTTCCAGTGCACCCAGACCTTGCCGGTGGGCTTCACGGCGTCCGGGTCGTCGGCCACGATGGCGAGATAGCGGGCGCCCGCGGGAACGCCGTGCAGCGTGAGCGACAGCGGCTGGTCCTCGCCGCCCTTGGAGCGGCTGGCGTGCACCTGCTGGATCTGGCCGTCGGCGATGCTGGCGGAAGTCAGTTGCATGGCGGGGGCTCCTGGGCGCTGTCCGTTCACGCGGCCTGCGGTGCCTCGACCGGGGGCGTGCCCTGCTTGAAGGCCTGCCGCAGCTGGCTGCGGAACTCCGGCGTGTCCTCGTGCCCGTGAACGGCCGAGGCATGCTGCACGGCGGCTTCGAGCAGTTCGTCGTCCGAGTCCGCCGCGATGGCGACCGTGCAGTGCGAATCGCTCGGGATCTCACGGCAGTCGATGTACTTGCGGGTCATGGCAGTCTCCTTCCGATCGGCGCGGCGAATGCCGCCACCCAATCTAGGCCGCATCGCGGGGCGGGTGCAAGCACAGCGGGCCGGGCCGCTGCCGCGCCGGCCTGCCGACCGTGGCTGTCGTCGCGGCGTCGTGGGCGAGGCGCGGGTCCTGTGCGATGCTTGGCGACTCTGCGCGGCGCAGCATTCGCCGCCGCGGCAGCTTGCACATCGATAGGACAGCACGAGATGGAAACCCCTCCCGACGAGGTCCTCGCGTTCTGGCGCGAGGCCGGGCCCGAGCGCTGGTTCAAGAAGGACGAACAGTTCGACGCGCAGTTGCGCACCCGCTTCCTGGCCGCGCACGAGGCCGCCGCGCGCGGCGAACTCGAGGGCTGGAGCGGCTCGGCCGACGGTGCGCTGGCGCTCCTCATCCTGCTGGACCAGTTCCCGCGCAATGCCTTCCGCGGCACGCCGCGCATGTTCGCCACCGACGCGCAGGCGCGCGCCATCGCCGACCGCGCCATCGCGGCCGGGCTCGACGCGGCGGTGGAGCCTGCGCTGCGCGCCTTCTTCTACCTGCCCTTCGAGCATTCGGAGTCGCTGGCCGACCAGCACCGCGCGGTGGAACTCACGCAAGCGCTGGACGCCGAGACGCACCGCTGGGCGGTGATCCACCGGGACATCATCGAGCGCTTCGGGCGCTTTCCGCATCGCAACACGCTGCTCGGGCGCGTGACGACGCCTGACGAGCAACGCTTCCTGGACGAAGGCGGGTTCGCGGGATGAAGCCGCTGGCCGTGGGCGCCGTCGGTGTCGCGGTGGCGGTGGTCGGCGCCTTGTGGTTCTTCACGCCCCGCGGGCAGCCAGAGGGCGTCGTGCTGCGCACCGACGACGCCGCGGTGCTCGCGCGCGGACAGGCCCTGTATGCGCAGCACTGCGCCGCCTGCCATGGCGCGCAGCTGCAGGGTCAGCCGAACTGGCGCGAGCGCAACGCGCAGGGCCTGCTGCCCGCGCCGCCGCACGACGCGAGCGGCCACACCTGGCACCACCCGGACGCCGTGCTCTTCGACATCACCAAGCACGGGGTGGCCAAGGCCGCCCGCATGCCGGACTACGTCTCGGCCATGCCGGCTTATGCCGGTGTGCTGAGCGACGAGGAGATCGTCGCGGTGCTGTCCTGGATCCGATCGACCTGGCCTTCGCACATCCAGCGACAGCACGAGGCGGTGAACGCGTCGGCGCGGTCGCGGTAGAGGTCGCCATTCGTCAGTGGCGGGCGCGGTGCCCGATCAAACACATCCGTTCGCCCTGAGCGTTTATTCACCGCGGCCAGGCCCGCGTGAAAGACATTCCCAATCAAACACATCCGTTCGCCCTGAGCCTGTCGAAGGGCTCGCGTGGTGGTCTCGCGCAATGGGCTTCGACAGGCTCAGCCCGAACGGTTGGGACCCGAACGGGTTTGGGGTTCGCTGTTTATTGAGAGCCTGTCGAAGGACTCGCGAATGGTCTCGCGCGATGGGCTTCGACAGGCCTGTCCTGAGCATCGTCGAAGGGCTCAGCCCGAACGGTTGGGGGTGGGTCGGCTGCTCGTCCGTGCAGGACTTCAAATAGCTTTTCCTACGCTCCGTCGAAGCGCCCTGCCTCAAGGCCGCCGCGGCAACACGCGCACCCCGCCGCGGTCCAGCGGATGGCTTCCCCCTGCCGCGCTGCCGCTCCAGCCCTCGGCGGCCCACTGGCGGCTGCGCTCGTCCACGTCCACCGCGTCCGACTCGTGCAGCACCGAGGCGGCCAGCTCGGCTTGCCGCTCGTCACGCGCATGCACCACGAGCACGGTGCTGCCGCGCCGTGCGGCTTCCTCGTAGGTGTGGGCGTGGCCGGTGTTGGCCTGGTCCTCGGACGTGAAGATGCTGGCGAGAAAACCCGCGATGCCCTTGCGCCGGGGTGCGGATTCGTCCAGGCCGCGGTTGCCGCTGGCGAGCTCCGCCTCATGCTGCTCCAAGTGGATGTCGCTTCGCGCGATGCCGGCTTCCACCAGCCGGTCGAGCGCGCGCTGGGCGTCCGCGCGCTGGTCGAATGCTCCGATCACTGCTTGCATGGTGTCGCTCCTCGAACGAGTGGCGCCTGCCACCTCGGCAGGCGCGTCACCCCATGCTTGGGCGTCTCGGCGGGGCGGCTGTCGGCGCGCTCCGATGGTTCGGGTAGGCCGGGTACCCGCGCCTGGATCAGCTGGTCGCGCGCTCCACGGGGCGGTCCGAAAAGCGCATGGAGAAATCGACCGCCTGGATGTCCTTGATCAGCGCGCCGACGGAAATGCGGTCCACCCCGGTCTCGGCCAGGGCGCGCAGGCTCTCCAAGGTGACGCCACCGGAGATCTCCAGGCTGCAGCGGCCGGCCGCCATGCGCACGGCCTCGCGCAAGGTCGGCAGGGGCATGTTGTCCAGCAACACCATGGTCACGCCCGCGTCCAGCGCTTCCTGCAGCTGCGCCAGCGTCTCGACCTCCACCTGGATGAATGCCACCGGCTGCGTGAGCTGCTGCGCGGCACGGAATGCGGCGGTGAGCCCGCCGGCCGCTGCAATGTGGTTTTCCTTGATCAGGACGGCGTCGTACAGGCCCATGCGGTGGTTGCGGCCCCCGCCGCAGCGCACGGCGTACTTCTGGGCCATGCGCAGGCCCGGCACGGTCTTGCGTGTGTCCAGGATGGCGGCGCGTGTGCCGCGCACTTCCTGCACGTAGCGCGCGGTCTTGGTCGCCACGCCGCTGAGGGTCTGCAGGAAGTTGAGGCAGGTACGCTCGGCCGTGAGCAGTTCCCGCGCGATGCCCTCGATTTCGACCACGCGACCGCCTGGCCTGCAGCGCTCGCCGTCGTTCACGTGCCAGCGGACCTTGGCCGTGGGCGCGAGCTGGCGCAGCACCTCGTTCACCCAGGGCTGGCCGCACAGCACCGCGTCCTCGCGGCAGATGATGGTGGCGGTGACGCGGCGGCCGTCCGGGACCAGCGAGGCGGTGAGGTCGCCGGCGCCCACGTCCTCGTCCAGCGCGCGGCGCACGTCGGCCTGCACCTGTTCGGCCGGCAGGCCGGCCTGGAGTTCAGCGGGCGTGCTCATTCGCCCACCTGCCCGGTTTCGGTGGAACGCAGGTCCAGCTTGCGGCGGATCACCACCGGCTTGCCACCGTGCGTGCGCTTGCACATCCACGCGGCCAAGGCCGAGTCGAGGTAGTCGGCGTGGCCGGGGAACCAGTCCGCCAGCGCTTGCGCCAGGCGGCGGCATTCGGAAAGGTCACCGGCCTCGGCCAGCGCGCGCACGTCGCGCACGGACTTGAGCACCGCGGCGTGCTCGTCGATGTGGCAGTCGCGCGCGGGGAACTCGGTGCTGACCATCCAGTGGTTTTCTTCCTCGAAGTGCTGGACGGCGTGGCGCTCCAGCGCCGCCATCAGGCCGGCAAGCTCGGCGTCGGTGCCGCGCTGGATGGCGGCGATGCACTGCACGAATTCCTCGTGCACGGCGTCCATGGGCGTGTACCCCAGCAGCAGGCCGTCGTGCCAGTGCATGGGATCGGGGGAAAGGCTTGGGTTCATGGGAAGGCGTATTTGACCAGCCGCGCGAAGCCGGCCGGCGCGCGGGCCGTCAAGAAGCGGGCGGGCCCTTGCGGAACATGGAAAGATCCAGCGGCCACTCGCGGCCGAGCCAGTAGGCGTGCGTGGTGTGGTCGGCCAGCTCATCGCCGGACAGGCCGTGGACGAACACGTCCAGGCCCCCGCGCTGCGCGTCCAGCCAGGGAATGAGCGCGTCGAACTGCCGGCTCTCGAAGGCGAGCTGGCAGCTCCAGCGCGGATGCGGGCCCACGAGGCGTTCGTGCACGCGGCCCACCTGAACGCCGAAGCGGCGGCCCGCCTCCTCGCACAGCTCGCGCGCCTGCGCGACGGTCTGCGCGTCGAAATAGACGTGGGCGTGGTAGGCGGCGTGGACGTTGACGGGGCGACGCATGGCCCGATTGTGCGCGCGTGGCGCCCGATCAGGCCGCTGCACCGGCGCGCCGGCCGTTCGCCCTGCGCTCGAAGAGCTCGAACAGCGCCATGCCCGCGACCATGGCCACCACGAAGACCAGCGCCTTCGCCTCGCCCATGCCCAGGGCCACCAGCGCCGGGCCCGGGCAGAAGCCCGCCAGGCCCCAGCCGATGCCGAACATCAGCGAGCCGCCGACCAGCCGCCGGTCGATCTGCCGCGCCGTGGGCAGCTGCATGGGCTGCCCCAGGAAGCTGCGGGCGCGCCGGCCGGCGATGGCGAAGGCCACCGCACCGACTGCGATGGCGCCGGCCATCACCAGCGCGAGCGAGGGGTCCCAGGGGCCGGCGAGGTCCAGGAAGCCCAGCACCTTGGCCGGGTTGGCCATGCCGGAGAGGATGAGGCCGAGTCCGAAGACCAGGCCAGCAAGCAGTGAGAACACGAGGGTCATGGAAGTCTCCCGGTGAGGGACCGAATCACGCGCCCAGCAGGTGGCGCACGACGAAGACGGTGGCGAAGCCGGCCGCCATGAAAAGGACGGTGGCGACCAGCGAACGCGGCGACAGGCGCGACAGGCCGCACACGCCGTGGCCGCTGGTGCAGCCGGCGCCGTAGCGCGTCCCCACGCCGACCAGCAGGCCGGCGGCCACCAGCGTGCCGACACCGGCGTCGATCTGCGGCAGCGGCACGGTGGCGGCCAGGGCATAGACCAGCGGCGCACCCAGCAGGCCGGCCAGGAAGGCGATGCGCCAGCCGCGGTCGCCGGGCAGCGGCCGCAGCAGCCCGCCCAGCACGCCGCTGATGCCGGCGATGCGCCCGTTCAGCAGCACGAACATGGCGGCCGACAGGCCGATGAGGACGCCGCCGAATGCGGCCGACCAGGGGGTGAATGCGTTCCAGTCGATGGTCATGGCTTACTCCTTGGGACAGTAGAGGCGATGCAGGAGGGCGACGATCTCCAGCAGTGCGCCGTCGGCGATGGCGTAGAAGATGTTCTTGCCCTCGCGCCGGGTGGCCACCACGCCCTCGGCCCGCAGCACGGCGAGCTGCTGCGACAGGGTGGGCTGGCGGATGCCCAGCGTGGCCTCCAGTTCGCTCACGCACATCTCGCCTTGCGAGAGCTGGCACAGCAGCAGCAGGCGGTCCTGGTTGGCGAGCAGCTTGAGCTTGCTCACCGCCTCGCCAGCACCTGCCGCGAGCGCGGCAGGATCGATGGCCAGGTGGCTTGGGTGGGCGTGGGGTTCATGGCGTGCCATGGGCGATATTATATTTGAGGATAATCTATCCATCAATAGACTGATTGCCGCATGAGCTCCAACTCCGCCCTTCGAGAGAGCCACGCTGATCACCCGCCCGGAGGACGTGAGGAGGGCGGCCGTGGAGCCCGCGAGGGCTCGACGGGCACGGCCTGTCAACGAGCAGCGAATCCACGGACTCCGTCGAGTCCCGCCGTTCGGGCTGAGCTTGTCGAAGCCCATCGCGCGAGGCTCACCACGCGAGCCCTTCGACAGGCTCAGGGCGAACGGATGTGTGTGATCGGGGATGTCGTTCACCGCGGCTGCGGCCGCGGCGAATAAACGCTCAGCCCGAACGGATCCGGCTGGCTGCGCCCGAACGGGTCAGGCCGCCATCTTCAAGGCCGCGCGCGCCGCGCCCCGCAACACCTCCACCAGCCCCGCCGGATCCGCCGGCAGGCTGTCGCCGCGCCAGGCGACGTGCTGGTCGGCGCGCACCAGGACCAGGGCATGGCGGTAGGCGGCGGGCAGGTCCTCGCCGGCCACGTCCAGGACCTTCAGCGGCACGCGCCTGGCCTGCGCCGCGCGTTCGAGCGCTGACACATCGACGCCCGGATCGCGCCGCAGCAGGGTGTAGCCCGGGCCGAGCGCGTCGTACACCGAGCGCCCCTTGGCCAGCCAGAAGTGCGGGGCACGGCAGCCGGGGACGGTGGATTCGGTGAAGTCGCCCATGGTGTAGGCCGGCGGCGCCTCGCCATCGGGCACGAGGATGGGCGAGCCCTCGTAGTAGTAGCCGAAGTTCAGGCCGCCGCAACAGAACTGCTGCACGTTCAGCGCATAGGCCTCCTGGCCGATCTCCGCGCGCAGGGCTTCGCCCTCGGGGCCGGGCGCTTCCAGGTTTAGCGGGACGGCGCGGCGCGCCTTGATCATCTTCTGCGCATGTTCCATCGCGAAGTGCGACACCTGCTGGGTGATCGGCTGGCGCTCGGCCTCGTAGGCATCGAGCATGGCTTCGTCGCCCCAGCCCTGCACCTGCGCGGCCAGGAGCCAGGACAGGTTGACCGCGTCGGCGATGCCGGCATTCATGCCGTAGCCGGCGTACGGAACCCACAGGTGCGCCGCATCGCCGGCGATGAAGACACGCCGGTCGCGGAAGCGGTCGGCCACCAGCCGGCGCCCGACCCAGTCCTCGCGGCTGATCACCTCGTACTCGAAGTCGCCTGCGACGCCCAGGATCTGGCGGATCGCCCAGTCGCGATCGACCGAGTCGAAGTCGCTTTCCTCGGCGTTGAGGTGGTTGTGCACCAGCCAGGTCTCGCGGCCGTCGATGGCGAACATGGTGCCGCAGCGGCGCGGGTTGACCGAGTAGTAGCTCCAGGCCGGCTCACCCGGGATCATGGCGCGCAGCTTCGGCGCGCGGATGTAGGTGGACTGCACCCGCTGGATCACGGGCGTGCCTTCGAGCCTGGCGCCGATCGCCTTGCGCACCGCCGAGCTGCCGCCGTCGCAGCCGGCCAGGAACCGGCAGCGCAGGTCGCGCTCGCTGCCGGTCTCCAGGTCGAGCAGCGTGGCGGTGACGCCATCGGCGTCCTGGGTGAAACCGGTGACCTGCGTGCGATTGAGCACGCGCACGCCCGGCTGCGCCGCGGCGTGGTGCAGCAGGATCGGCTCCAGGTACAGCTGGTTGATGCGGTGCGGCGGCTCCGGCGTCGGCCACCAGGTATCGGGGCCGCCGGTGGCGGTGTAGCGGTCGCGCCGGCAGGGGATGGGGATGCGCGTGAGCTCGGTGCCGCAGACGCTGGTACGGAACGCCACGTCGTTCGGGTACTCGGGCGGCAGGCCGGACTCGCGCAGCCGGGGCCCCACGCCGAGCCGGCGGAACACCTCCATGCTGCGCGCCGAGACGTGGTTGCACTTCACGCTGGGCGGCTCGGCGTAGCGGCGGATCTCGGCCACCGTCACCTGCACGCCGCGCGAGGCCAGGTCCATGGCCAGCGTCAGGCCCACCGGGCCCGCGCCGACCACCAGCACATCGGATTCCAAGGTCTGCATGCTTCTCGGTCAGTTGATCTTGATATCGGCATCGCGGATCACCTTGGCCCATTTGCGGGTCTCGGCGCGGATGTAGCTGTCGAACTCCTTGGCGGTGGTGGGCGCCGGCTCGACCCCCAGCTTGCGCATGCTGGCCTGGATGCCCGGGTCGTTCAGGGCCGCGGTGACCTCGGCATTCAGGCGCGCGACGATGGCCGGCGGCGTGCCGGCCGGCGCGACCAGACCGAACCAGCCGGTGGAGTCGTAGCCGGCCAGGCCGGCCTCGGCCACCGAAGGCACTTCCGGCAGCTGCGCCAGGCGCTTGGGGCTGGTGACCGCGAAGGCGTTCAGCTTGCCGGCCTGGATGTGCTGCAGCGCGGACGGCAGGTCCACCAGGGCCAGCGGCACCTGGTTGCCCAGCACGTCCATGGCCGCGGGGCCCGAGCCCTTGTACGGAATCGCGACGATCCTGGCGTCCGCCATCTGGCTGAACAGCGCGGCGCTCAGGTGCATGGCGGTGCCGTTGCCACCGTGCCCGATGGACAGCTTGCCGGGCTGGCTCTTCGCCAGGGCGATGAGCTCCGGCTGGGTCCTGGCCGGCAGGCTGGGGTGGCCGACGATCACGAAGGGGATGGCCGCCAGCATGGTCACGGGCGCGAAATCGGTGAGCGGATCGAAGGGCATCTGCGCGTACAGGCTGCTGTTCGCGGACAGCGCACCGGCCGCGCCGACGCCCAGGGTGTAGCCGTCGGGCGGAGCCTTGGCCACCAGCGACAGGCCGACGTTGCCGCCGGCGCCGGGGCGGTTGTCCACGATCACCTGCTGGCCGAGCTTTTCGCTCAGGCGCGGCACCAGCATGCGCACGACGGCGTCGGTGCTGCCGCCGGGCGGGAAGGTCACCACCACCCGGATCGGCTTGCTCGGCCAGCCGGCCTCGGGCGCGGGCGCGGGCGCGGGCGCCTGGGCTTGCGCCGTGAGGAAGGCACCGGCGGCCACCAGGGCCGCCATCGCGCGGGTCAGTCGTTTCATGGGCTTGTCTCCTTGCTTTGCTTGTCGATGCGTCTTGTCGGACCTCGCGCCCCGTGGGGCCGACGTCCTGGCGCTACCCATTGGAGTGGGTTCCGCGACTTTCGTAAATCGATAATTTCCGAAGAATTTATGATGTCACTTCATGAATACGCCGGGTTCGAGCTACACGCCCACGCTGCGCCAGCTGCGCGCCTTCCATGCCGTCTACCAGCTCGGGAAGCTGAGCGCGGCGGCCGAGCAGATGTCGGTCACGCAGTCGGCCGTGAGCGTGCTGGTGCGGCAGATGGAGGAGGGCCTGGGCGTGCGCCTGTTCGACCGCACCACGCGCTCGCTGCAGCCCACCGAAGCGGCCCGCGAGGCAGTCGGCGTTACCGCGCGCATCCTGCGCGACGTCGATTCGCTGGGCGCCGGGCTGCGCGAGCTGACCGAGCTGCGGCGCGGCCGGGTGAGCCTGGCCGTGACGCCCACGCTGGGCGCAATCCTGATGCCGGCGGTGATGCGCCGCTTCGCCCAGCTGCATCCGGAGATCCACGTCCAGATCGACGACTGCGCGCCCGACCAGTTCGTCTCGCGGGTGCTGGGCGAGCACGTCGACCTGGGCGTGGGCACGCCCGAACGCGCGGCCGCCGATGTCGATTCACTCACCTTGCTGCGCGACCACCTGGCCCTGGTCTGCCGCCCTGACCACCCGCTGGCCAGCCGCCGCAGCGTACGCTGGGCCGACCTGGCCGGCCATCCGGTGATCACGGTCCGCCCCGGCTATGGGATCCGCCCGCTGATCGACGGCGCGGCAGCCCAGGCCGGCGTGACGCTGGAGGTGGCCAATGAGGTCTCCTTCCTGTCCACCGCACTGTGGATGACGGCCTGCGGGCTCGGGGCCTCGGTCATGCCGTCGGCCTACGCCCGGGATACCGGCGACAAGAGCCTGCTCATCAAGCCGCTGGCGGCGCCACGGGTCTCGCGCGACATCGCCCTGGTGACCCGGCGCGGCCGCTCGCTGTCGCCGGCGGCCGAGCGCTTCATCGCGGTGATGCGCTCGGTGCTGGCCCCGGCGGCACCCCGCCGTGGCGGCCAATGACAGAATGGGACGAACCCGACGCTGCCCCTTGCTGTTGTCCACCACTCCATGCGAATCCTGCTGGTCGAAGACGACGAGATGATCGGCCGCGCCGCCTGCGCGGCGCTGCGCGCCGAGCACTACGCGGTGGACTGGGTGCGCGACGGCGAGGCGGCCGCGCTCGCCCTGCGCGCCGAGGCCTACGACCTGGTCCTGCTCGACCTGGGCCTGCCCCGGCGTGACGGCCTGGACGTGCTGCGCGGCCTGCGTGCCGCTGGCTCGGCCGTGCCGGTGCTGGTGGCCACGGCCCGTGACGCCGTGGCCGACCGCATCGCGGGCCTGGACGCCGGCGCCGACGACTACGTCGTCAAGCCCTACGACACCGACGAGCTGCTCGCGCGCATCCGCGCCCTCATTCGCCGCAGCCTCGGCCAGGCCGAGCCGGTGTACCGCCACAAGGGCGTGAGCCTGAACCCCGCCACGCGCGAGGCCAGCGTCGATGGCCGGCCGGTGGCCCTGTCCTCGCGCGAATGGGCCGTGCTGGAGCCCCTGCTCGCGCGGCCCGGCGTCATCTATTCGCGCGCGCAGCTGGAGAGCAAACTGTACGGCTGGAAGGAGGACATCAGCAGCAACGCGGTGGAGGTGTACGTGCATGGCCTGCGCAAGAAGCTCGGCAGCGACCTGATCCAGACCGTGCGCGGCCTGGGCTACGTGGTGCCCAAGACGTGAGCGGCTCGCACCGGCCGCATTCGCTGCGGCGCCGCCTGCTGGTGCTGGTGCTGGCGGCCATCGCGCTGGCCTCGCTGCTGCAGGCCGCCAGCGCCTGGCGCGCGGCGCTGCGCCAGGCCGACCGGCTCTTCGACGCGCAGCTGCAGTCGGTCGCGCGCATGGTCGAGGCCGGCGCGCTGCTGGAGCCGGGCGGAATGGACGTGCAGATCCAGATCTGGGGCCCGGGCGGCCGGCGGGTGCTGGGTTCTGCGCGCATCGTGCTGCCCAGTGCGCCGGTGCTGGGCTTTTCCGAGCTGGAGGTGGATGGCCGGCCCTACCGCGTCTATTCGCTGCAAACGCCCACGCAGACCATCCAGATCGCGCAGGACCTGCAGGCGCGCCGCGCGCGGGCGCAGGCCATGGCCATCGACGCGGCCTTGCCCGTGGCGGCGCTCGCGCCCTTGCTCATGCTGGCCGTGGGCTGGCTGATCAACGTGTCGCTGCGGCCGGTCGAACGCGTGCGCGCGCGCCTGGCCGGGCGGCCTGCCGAGGACCTGTCGCCCTTGCCGGAGCAGGGCCTGCCCGTGGAGGTGCAGCCCCTGGTGCACGAGATGAACCTGCTCTTCGAGCGCGTCCGCGCCGCCTTCGCGGCGCAGCAGCAGTTCGTGGCCGATGCCGCGCACGAGCTGCGCTCGCCACTCGCGGCCCTGCGCCTGCAGGCGCAGGGGCTGCGGCGGCCGATGCAGGACGCCGAGCGGGAAGCGAGCGTGGCGCAGCTGAACGAGGCGGTGACGCGGGCCATCACCCTGGCCGAGCAGCTCCTCGTGCTGGCGCGCGAGGAGGGCGCGGGCGAGGCGGCGCACGAGCCGCTGGACCTGCTGGCGCTCGCGGGGGCCGCCATTGCCGAGGCGTTGCCGCAGGCGCGCGAACGCCGGATCGACCTGGGTCTCGCGCGCGGGGAGCCGGCGCGCGCCAGGGGCGATGCGCAAGCCCTGCAGGCGATGCTGCGCAACCTGGTCGAGAACGCCCTCAAGTACACGCCCGAAGGGGGCCAGGTGGACGTGTCCGTCTTCACCGAGGCGGACCGCGCCGTGCTGCTGGTGGAGGACAGCGGCCCGGGCATCGAGGCGGCCGAGCGCGAGCGCGTGTTCGACCGCTTCTACCGCTCGCCACGGGCTCGGGAACAAGCGCCGGGCAGCGGCCTGGGCCTCGCGCTGGTGCGCGCGGTGGCGCAGCGGCACGGGGCCCGGGTGGCGCTTGGCGCTTCGCGGCTGGGCGGCCTGTCGGCGCGGGTGGAGTTCGCTTCGGCCGCAACGCAGGCCTGAGGGGAAGGCTTAAGGGAGGACTAAGGCGGCAGTCCCACAGTTGCGGGGTCCGAAAACCTCTAGCAGGAGCCTCCACAGTGTCCCAACCCCGCCGCTTCCGATCCGCCTCCTTCGTTCTGGCCCTCGCGGCCGCCGGCACGGCCGGTGGCGCCGCGGTGCAAGTCCTGAACAACCGGGTCGAGGCCGCCCCGAGCGCGGCGGTCACCGCCGTGGCCGCCGCCGCCCGCACGGTCGGCACGCCCGACTTCTCCGCCATCACCGACAGCTACGGCCCGGCGGTGGTGAACATCACCGTCTCCGGCACCCGCAAGACCTCCGGCCCGGCACCGGGCATGGACCCCTTCGAGCAGTTCCGCCGCGGCATGCCCGGCCAGGGCATGCCGCGCGGCGAGTCGCCCGTGCGCGGCTCGGGCTCGGGCTTCATCCTGAGCGACGACGGCCTGATCCTGACCAACGCGCACGTGGTCGACGGCGCCGACGAGGTGACCGTCAAGCTGACCGACCGGCGGGAGTTCCAGGCCAAGGTGCTGGGTGCGGACGCGCGCACCGACGTCGCGGTGCTCAAGATCGAGGCCAGCAAGCTGCCCATCGTCAAGCTCGGCAAGGCCGACACGCTGCGCGTGGGCGAATGGGTGCTGGCCATCGGCTCGCCCTTCGGCCTGGAGAACACCGTGACCGCCGGCGTGGTCAGCGCCAAGGGCCGCTCGCTTCCCAGCGACAGCGCCGTGCCCTTCATCCAGACCGACGTGGCGGTGAACCCCGGCAACTCGGGCGGCCCGCTCTTCAACGGCGCCGGCGAGGTGGTGGGCATCAACTCGCAGATCTACAGCCGCTCCGGTGGCTACCAGGGCCTGTCCTTCGCCATCCCGATCGACCTGGCGCTGCGCGTGAAGGACCAGATCGTCGCCACCGGCAAGGTGGAGCACGCGAAGCTGGGCGTCTCCATCCAGGAGGTGAACCAGGCGCTGGCCGACTCCTTCAAGCTGGAGCGTCCGCAAGGTGCGCTGGTGGCCAACGTCGAGGCCGGCAGCGCCGCCGACAAGGCGGGCCTGAAGGTGGGTGACGTGGTCACGAAGGTGGATGGCAAGCCCATCCTCGGCTCGGGCGACCTGCCGGCCAGCCTGGGGCAGCGCCTGCCCGGCGACAAGGTGATGCTGGAAGTGGTGCGCGAGGGCAAGCCGGTGCAGCTCACGGCGCAGCTCGGCAAGTCCTCCGAGGACGGCGAGCAGAAGCAGGCCGACGCCGCCCCCGCCCAGCAGGGCCGCCTGGGCCTGGCCCTGGCCCAGACCGGCGAAGGCCTGGTCGTCCAGCAGGTCACCGGCCCGGCCGCCAAGGCCGGCGTGAAGCAGGGCGACGTGCTGCTGTCGGTCAACGGCAAGGCCGCCAAGGACATCGAGCAGGTCCGCGAGGCCGTGAACCAGGCCGGCAAGAGCGTGGCCCTGCTGGTGCAACGCGAAGGCCGCAAGCTCTTCGTGCCCGTGCCGCTGGCGTGAAGGTAACCCCCTCCCCCCCCTGGGGGAGGGCAGGGGTGGGGGCCACGCGCGCCGACCATGCCTCGGGGCCGCGAGCCCCCATCCCAGCCTTCCCCCAGGGGGGAAAGGTGCAGAGACTCCCCCTCTGCGGGGGACAGGGGTGGGGCCACGCGCGCCCACGCCGCCGTTACGACTTGATTGCATGAGCCCGGCCCTGCCGGGCTTTTTGCTAGCGTGTGGAGCTGGCCCGCGCGCCCTCCATGAACTTCGCCCTCTCCGACGCCACCGCCGCCGTGCAGCAGATGCTGAACGGCTTCATCGACCGCCTGCCCTACATCGTCGTGGCGCTGGTGGTCTTTCTCTTTTTCTACGCCGTGGGCCGCGGCGTGCGCGCCGCGCTGCGGGCCTTCGCGCTGCGGCGGCACAAGCGGCAGAACCTGGCGCTGGTGCTGGGGCGCCTCGGCTATGGCGTCATTCTCTTCATCGGCCTGCTGATCTCGCTGGTGATCGCCATCCCGGGCTTCACGCCGGGCCAGTTGATCAGCCTGCTGGGCCTGTCCAGCGTGGCCATCGGCTTCGCCTTCCGGGACATCCTGCAGAACTTCCTGGCCGGCATCCTGCTGCTGCTGAACGAGCCGTTTCGCATCGGCGACCAGATCGTGATCAACGACTTCGAGGGCACGGTGGACGAGATCCAGATGCGCGCCACCTTCCTCAACACCTACGACGGGCGGCGGGTCGTCATCCCCAACTCCAACCTCTTCACCAACAGCGTCATCGTCAACACCGCCAACGAGAAGCGGCGGCTGGAGTACGACGTGGGCATCGGCTACGGCGACGACATCGCGAACGCCAAGGAGGTGATGCTGCGCACCCTGGGTTCGCTGGACGAGGTGCTGCCCGAGCCCCCGCCCGAGGCGCTGGTGGTGGGGCTGGCCGACAGCACGGTGAACATCCGCCTGCGCTGGTGGGTGGAGCCGCCGCGGCAATGGGACAAGCTGCAGTCGCAGGACGCGGTGCTGCAGCGCGTTGCCGGCGCCCTGCACGAGGCCGGCATCGACCTGCCGTTCCCCACCCAGCAGGTGCTGTTCCACGACCAGACCGAGGACAGCGACGGCGACCGCAGGCGCCAGCGCGAGGGCTGGCCGGCGCGGCCGGGGGATTCCCCGCGGCCGGCCCGCATCGCGGATGGATTGGGCGAGCTGGCCCGCTCGTCCGCCCAGCGCGGCGAGCGCCGCCCGGACACGTAGCCCGAAGGAGCCCTGGTCTGTTGCCCCCGGTTACGCGAGGCCTGCGTACGATGCCTCGCAGGCGCGTCGGATCGGCCTTTTGTCATGGTCACCCGGTGACAGCATGCAGCCCGCCGCGCACCCCACCCCGCGAGCCGGCCGGTCCCCAGAAGGCCGGTCTGGGGAGGATCCCTGGCCCTCCGGCTCGCGAGGAAGCCAGGCCACATTCAATGCTCCGGCCATTGCGCGCGAGCCACAGACCTGAACGCACTCACTGCTGCCTTGCGGCAGCCGCCGCCAGGCAGCAGCACTGAGGCTGCTCACTCCCTCGCCTTCAACGCCCGCCCAAACGCCAGCGCCACCCCCGGCAGCGCCACAGCCGCCGCCAGCAGCGGCACCCAGCCCCCCAGGTGATCGTGCGCCCAGGCCGTGGCCAGCACGCCGATCCCCTGGCCCATGAACAGGCAGAAGGCGAACAGCGCCACCGCGCTGCCCCGCGCCTCGGGCGCCATCTGGGTCGCGTGGGTCTGCAGGGTGTTGTGGTACAGGTAGGTGCCGAAGCCGACCAGCAGCGCCACCGGCGCGGCCGTCCAGGCGAGCGGCGAGAGCGCCCAGGCAAGATAGCCCGCGCCCATCATCCAGCCGCCGACGACCACCATGCGCACCTGCCCCAGCCGCCGCACCACGTGCCGGGCGGTGAGCGCATAGGCCAGGCCACCGACGGCATAGAGGGCCACCAGCGCCGAGGCGACCGTGAGCGTGAGGCCGAAGCGCTCGTGCAAGAAGGCCGGCAGGTAGGCCAGCGGGCCGAGCAGGAACACGCCTTCGGCAAAACCGCCCGCGAGCACCCAGCGTGACCAGGGCTGCGACAGCACGCCGCGCAGGGGCCCGATGAAACCTGGCGACTTCGTGGCCGGGGGCGCGGCGAAGCTGGCGCGCAGCCGCACGTAAAGCAGCACGGAGACCGCGAGGTAGCCGACGGCCGCTGCGCCGAAGGCGCCGCGCCATCCGAGCGCGCCGTCGGCGAACAGGCCGCCGGCGAGCTGGCCGGCCATCATGCCGGAGAGCGTTCCCATGAGGAGCGTGGCCAGCGTGGCCTGGCGCTCCTCGATGGGCACCGTGTCGCCGATCAGCGCCATGGACAGCGGAATGACGCCCGCGGCGCCGATGCCCCAGGCCACCCGCAGGCCGACCAGCACGTCGAAGCGCGGCGCGAAGGCACACGCGGCGGCCGCCACGGTGCAGGCCGCCAGGGCCAGGCAGATCACGCGCGCCTTGCCATGCCGGTCGGCCAGCGGGCCGAACACCAGCTGCATGAGGCCGTAGGCCAGCGAGAACCAGATGACCACCGCGCCGGCCTCGCCGGGCGTGATCGCGAAGTCGGCGGCCAGCCGGGGCAGCAGGCCGTCGCACAGGCGGATGGCAGCGCCGCTGAAGAAGGCGGCCAGGGCCAGCAGGCGGACGGTGGCGGGGGTGGCGGTGGCGGGGAGGGCAGCGGACGTCACAAGGCTCCTGGCGGCCGGCGATTATCGGTGCGGTCCGGCGAAGGCCGCAGGGCCTCGGCTTCGCTCCCCTCACGCAGGATCTATACCGGCCCGTGCCGCACGAATCCCGGCACCTCGCCGGTCGCCCGCTCCAGCCGCGCCGTCACGCCTTCGATCGCCTCCAGGTACTCGCGCCACAGGCTCATGAACTGCTGGTCGTGGTCCGACTCCAGCCAGGCTTCCGGGTCGTGGAAGCGAAGGCGCCGCTGGTGCATGAGGAAGCCCTCGATACGCTGGTCCACCTGCATCACCGTGGCAAGTGCCGGAGCCAGGTGGGGGAACCAGCGGGCCTGCACCTCCTGCGCCTGTTGCAAGGCCGCGTCGGCCTCGTCGCGGCGCGGGGCCAGTTCCAGGCGGCTGCGCTGCGCGGCGACCCAGACCGAATGCCGTGCCAGTGCCTCGGCCAGCACCAGGGCCTGCTCGCGGCGGCGCATGAGGCGCGTGAAGGCCGCGCTGACCGCGGCGACGGCCACCAGGCCGAGCACCAGCCAGAGCGCGTAGTAGGCAAGGGGCGACACGTGGCTCGCTCTCCCTCAGGCCACCGGGGGCGGCTGCCTCTGGACCGCAGCGGACGCGGGCGCGCCTTTGCGGCGCCGCGCGCGTGCGGCAGTCGTGGCGATGGCGAGATGGCGTGACGTCACCCAGGTTCCTGTCCAAGCGTTCCCGAGTGTTGCGATTCGTGACGGCGCCGCCTGTGGGACGCCGCCCGGCGGCCCTGTCGGAAGGCGGCTACAGGGAACGGCGCGGCCCGGCCCGGTGCAGTCGCTTGGCAGCCACCGCCGGTTCGGCGGCCAGGCGCTGGCTGGTGCGGCGCCAGCGCCGGCCGAGCCGCTGGAAGCTCTCGTGCCAGGAGGGTGCGACTTCCACGCTGGCCGTCGCCAGTGCGGCGAGCTCGCGCTCGATGCGGCGGGCCAGCAGCAGCTTCTCCGCGGGGGCGGATTCGCGCCCGTAGGCGGTCATCAGCGCCAGCGTGGTCTGCCAGGCGGTCATGCACGCGGCGGGCAGGGCGTCGCCCTGCGCACGCACGGCGCGCAGGTCGGGTGTGGGGATCAGACCCGGGGGCCGGGTGGCGTCGCCTTGCATGGCCGCGGATGCTACGCGGACCGGCGCGCGGCGACTGTCGGCCCGGGTCGCCGCCCGCGGCTGACTCGTCCTACACCGCCAGCGGCTCAGCGTGGGCCCGCGCCCGCGCTGCGCTGGTGGCGCTTGCGACCGGCGGCGCGCGCTTCCTCGCTGGTGAACTCGTGGGCGTGCCCGCTCTGGTGGGCCGCGCGCCCGCCCAGGCTGGCGATCTCGCGCTGGCGCTGCGGGTCCATGGCGGCGAATCCGCGCGGGCTGCGCTTGGGCCGCTCGGCGGCGGAGGAGGGGGTCGAATCCGGCAGGCTCATGGTGGGTCCTCGGGTGAACTAACAACGCTGCCCGCGAAGGAAGTTCCTGGGCAGGCCAGGCACTGCGGCAAGGCGCGTGCCCGATCCCATCCGTGCGGGGCGGCGTTCAGGCCGCGCCGTAGTCCTTGAGCCGGTTGTGGAGGGTCTTCAGGCTCACGCCCAGGGCGGCGGCCGTGCGTTCCTTGTGGTGCCCGAAGTGCGCCAGCGTGGCAAGGATGACCTGGCGCTCCACCTCGGCCAGCGAACTGCCCACCGCGACCGACAGCCCCGCGCCGGCGGCCGCCGCAGGCGTGATGCCGCGCGCGGGCGGCAGCCACTGCTCGTCGATCTCCGCCCCCGGCGACATGACCCAGGCGCGCTGCAGCACATTGCGCAGCTCGCGCACGTTGCCGGGCCAGGGCTGCTGCGCGAGCACGGCCAGGGCCGAGGCGCCGAGCCGCTTGCCGGCGCCTTCGCGCTCGGCCATCTGCGCGAGCAGGTGGCGCGAGAGCAGCGGCAGGTCGGCCATGCGCTGCCGAAGCGGCGGCATCTCGATGGGGAAGACGTTCAGGCGGTACAGCAGGTCCTCGCGCAGCGCGCCGGCGCGCACCGCCTCGTCCAGCTTGCGGTTGGAGGCGGCGATCACGCGCACGTCGGTCTGCCGGGCCTCGGTGGAGCCCACCCGCATGAAGCTGCCGCTTTCCAGCACCCGCAGCAGCTTGACCTGCAGGGCCTGCGGCATCTCCGTGATCTCGTCCAGGAACAGCGTGCCACCGTCCGCGCGCTCGAAGAAGCCCTGGTGCTGGCGGTCGGCGCCGGTGAAGCTGCCCTTTTCGTGGCCGAAGATCTCGCTCTCCATCAGCTGCGGCGAAATGGCGCCGCAGTTGACCGCCAGGAAGGGCTTGTCCCGCCGTCGGCTGCGGTCATGCACGGTGCGCGCGGCCAGCTCCTTGCCGGTGCCGCTCTCGCCGGTGATGAAGACCGTGACCGAGGTGCCGGCCACGCGCGCGATCTGCTCGTACACGCGCCGCATGGGCTCGCTCGCGCCGACCAGCAGGCCGAAGCGCTCGCTCGCCGTCGCCGGCTGCGCCACCGGCTGCAGCAGCCCCTCGCGCCCGAAGGCATAGCGGGCCAGCAGCAACTGCAGCTGCTGCGGGCTGATCGGCTTGGCCAGGCAATCGCAGGCGCCGCGCCGCAGCGCCTGCATGGCGGTCTCGATGCTGGGCTGGCCCGTCATGAGCACCACGTCGGACGGCCCGATCAGCTCCTGCTCGTCCAGCAGCGCGAAGCCGCTGCCGTCGGGCAGGTGCAGGTCCAGCAGCACCAGGTCGGGCTGCTGCAGCGCGAGCTGGCGCCGGGCATCGCTGAGCGAAGGCGCGGTCGCCGCCGAGCAGCCCTGGTCGGCGGCGATGCTGGCCATCATGCGGGCCGAATCCGCGTCCTTCTCGACGATCAGCGTGTGTGCCATCTACCGGCTCCCTCGTGTGGGGGCCGATTGTTGTCGCTTGCGGTCGGGCAGCCGGTAACAGGGCCGGGGCTCTGGTAATCGGGCATTGCTCAGCCTGCGTTCCTGGCGCAGGTGCGGGTCACCGCGGCGCTGAGAGGAACCGCAACTTTTTGCCCCTCGCACCCGCTGTCCCCATGAATTCGGTGGCAGGTCCGGGGGGCTCCCCGGTTACCAAGAGCCTCTTGTGTATGCGTTGTCGCAGGGCCGTCGCCGCAGCTGCCGGCTTGCGCCACAGTCGGCCTCCAACGAGGAGGTGACACTTGTTCTCGCATGCCCTGGAACTTCGAAGCAGCGCCGTGCTGCAGCCCGCGCTGTCGCCGCGCCTGCAGCGCGCGGTGAAGTTGCTGCAGCTGTCTTCCACCGACTTCTCGCAGCTGCTGCGTGGCGCGCTGGATACCAACCCGTTCCTGGAGTTGGAGGAGACATCCCCGGAACTGCAGGGGGCTGCGGACGCGCTGGCGGACGAGGCCGACGCGCCTTCGGGCTTCGCCGACTGGGCCGACGCGCCCGGAACCCGCGCCGCGGGCGCGGGCCGCGGCCGCCTCGAACTGGACGAGGCGAACTACGACGTCCTCCAGGCGCCCACCACGCTCGCCGAGCACCTGTGGGGGCAGCTCCGGCTCCTGCCCCTGCCGCCGCGCGACCTGGCGCTGGCGCTCGCGGTGGCAAGCTGCCTGGACGACGACGGCTTGCTGCGCTGCCCGCTGGAGGAAGTGGCTGCCGGCCTGGCACTGGGCGAGCCGGCGCGGCCCGAGGAACTGCAGATCGCGCTGCGCCACGTGCAGGCGCTGGACCCGCCGGGCGTGGGCGGGCGGGACCTGTGCGAATGCCTGCGGCTGCAGCTGGCTTCGGTGGAGCCGCGGAGCGTGCGCGAGCTGGCGGACGCCGTCCTGTCGCAGCACCTGGGCGCGCTCGCCGCCGGCGACCTGAATGTCATTGGCCGCCGCCTCGGCCAGCCGCGCGAACGCATCGAAGCCGCCTGCGCCGCGATCCGGCGGCTCGACCCGCACCCCGGCTGGCGCTTCGGGCAGGCGCCGGTGCCCTATGTCACGCCGGACGTGATCGTGCGCCGCCAGCGGGGCCAGTGGACCGCCGAGCTGAACCCGGTCATCGTCCCGCGGGTGCGGCTCAACCGGCGGTACGCGGAGCTGTTCCAGCAGCGGCGCGAGAGCGCGCATCCGGAGCTGTCGGCGCAGCTGCAGGAGGCGCGCTGGACCCTGCGCAACCTCGAGCAGCGCTTCTCGACCATCCTGGACGTCGCCCGCGCGATCCTCAAGCGCCAGCACCGCTTCCTGGCCTACGGACCGATGGCCATGCGCCCGCTGGCCTTGCGGGAGATCGCCGGTGAGCTGGGGGTGCACGAGTCCACCGTCTCGCGCGTGACGAACAACAAGTTCATGGCCACCCCCAGCGGCGTGTTCGAGCTCAAGTACTTCTTCTCGCGCGGGATGGCCACCGCCAGCGGCGGCGAATGCTCGCCCACCGCCATCCGCGGATTGCTGCGCGAGCTGATCGCGGCCGAGGCGGCCGGGGAGCCGCTGTCCGACGTGGAGCTGGCCCGGCAGCTTGCGCTGCAGGGCTTGCCGGTGGCCCGCCGCACGGTCACCAAGTACCGGCAGCAGCTGAAGATCGCGCCGGCCGCGCGGCGGGCTCGGCCGGCCTGCGGCGCCTGACAGGTCCAGCGCCCGTTTCGGCGCAGGCGATGCGCGGCGCGGCCTCGGCGCCTGGAGGCTCGGCCATTGGCTAGACTGGCGGTCCGCTCGAGCCCTGCATGACCTTCGCCGCCCAAACGCCACCCCGTCCGCCCGTCGATTCGGACTGGATCGAGGCCGAGCTGGTGCGCAGCTTCATGCGCGCGGTGACCGCCACGCAGGCGGTGACCGCGCTGCTCATGGGCGTCACGGCCGCCATGCTGTGGGGCGCGGTGAGCGACGCCTGGCTGCTGGTCTGGCTGGTGGCGGCGGTGCTCGTGTCGCTGCTGCGCGCCGTGGTGCTGCATCGTTTCAACGAGCGCCTGGCCGGCGGCGAGCCGGCGGTGCAGCTCGCCTACTTCCGGCGCACCGCCTGGGTCTGGCCCCTCAGCGCGGTCCTGTGGGGCGGCCTCACCTGGCTGTTCTTCGACACCGCCCCGCTGACCACGCAGTTCATCGCCTGGCTCATCCTGGGCGGCGTGGCCATGTTCGCCGTCAACAGCCTGGCGCCGCGCCTGGAGGTGGTGCGGCAGTTCATCAACGTGCTCGTGCTCGTGATGCTGGGCGTGACCGTGTGGCGCGTCGTCGTGGACCTGCAGCTGCAGGGACCCTACTACCACTACTGGCTCATGGCGCTGATCGTCATCTTCTGGCAGGTGCTGCAGCAGACGGCGCGACGCCTGCACGGCACGCACCGCCGCCACTTCGAGCTGCAGTTCCGCAACAACCAGCTGATCGCCTCGCTCACGCGCCAGACGCAGGCGGCGCTGGAGGCCGTGGAGATCAAGAACCGCTTCCTCGCCAGCGCCACGCACGACATCCGCCAGCCGGTGCATGCCCTGGGCCTGTATGCGGACTGGCTGGCGAGCGAGCCCGAACTGGTGAACGAGCTCGCGCCCAAGATCGTCGATGCGACCAAGGCGATCAATGCGCTCTTCGACCGCCTCTTCGACATGGCGCGGCTCGACGCGGGCGCCGTGCACCTTCAGATCGGCGAGGTGCCGCTGGACCAGCTGATGGCGGACCTGGAACTGCAGTACCGTCCCATCGCCCAGGCCAAGGGACTGTCATTGCGGATCCGGCCGGCGCGGGGCGTGGTGGTGTCGGACCGGCTGCTGCTGCAGCGCATCCTGGGCAACCTGGTGTCCAACGCCATCAAGTACACCGAGCGCGGCGGCGTGCTGGTGGGGGTGCGGCATGAGAAGGGCGTGCCGCGGGTGGAGGTGTGGGATACCGGCGTGGGCATCGCGCCGGCCAACCAGCGCGACATCTTCCGGGAGTTCTACAAGATCCCCATCCACGCGGGCACCGAGGACGGGTTCGGCCTGGGCCTGTACATCGTCTCGCGCCTCACGGCCATCCTGGGGCATTCGGTGAGCCTGTCCTCGCGGCCGGGGCGCGGCTCGGTGTTCCGCCTGCTGCTCACGCCCGCCGACAGCGCCCAGGCGGCGGCGCGGGCGGAGTCCTTCGCCGATCAGCTCGCCAGGAGGCCGTGAACGCGGGCGTAGTGGATGGTCTGCGTGCGGCTCTTGACGCCCAGGCGGCGGAACAGGCGCCACAGGTGCACCTTGACCGTGTGCTCGCTGATGCCCAGTTCGTCGGCGATCTCGCGGTTGGAGAGGCCCCGGTCCAGCATGACGATGAGCTGCTTCTGACGCTTGGAGAGCTTGTTGTCGGTGGGGGCGAGTTCCTCGAACTGGCCGTCCGCCGCCATCAGGGCGCGCAGGGCGTTGCCGATCTCGCCGGCGCCGGCGGACTTCTCGATGTAGATGTCGGCCCCGGCATCGACGCACAGCTCCTCGGCGTCGGCCGCCGGCGTGGCCGAGATGACGGCCAGGGGCGTGCCAGGGAAAAGGTTCTTGATCTCGTGGACCCCCGAGGTGCCGGTGGTGTCGGGCAGCTTCAGGTCCAGGCAGATGAGGTCCGGGGCGCCATGCGTGCGGACGGCCGCGTCGAGGCCGCCGATGCGGTCCAGCTCGACGACGTTCGCACCGGGACGCAGGCGGCGCAGCAGCATCACGACCGCTTCGCGCATGAGGGGGTGGTCGTCGATGACGAAAAGGTTCATGGGAGGCGTAGCGGAAGTCTTCGGAGGCTGCATGGTCGTTATCTTGCTTATTAACCGGCGCGGTTGTTTATAGCAGAGCCTCCTTCGGAGGACCTAGCCGTTGTGAGCGATTTGTGACAGCGCCTGAGTGATTTCGTTCTCGGACACGCCCTCGGACCTGCGGATGTGTTGCTCCGAGCCCGCGCTGCTGCCGCCGCGCAGGCGGGCCACGACCTGCCCGGCTTCGCGCGGCGACTCGAAGCCGGTGCTTTGCAGCAGCACGCGTCCCTGCGGGTCCACCAGCTTGAAGTAATGCAGGCCGTCGGACTCGCGGTACTGCTTGAAGCTGGGCAGGGCCGCGTGCTTGCCGGCTTTGCCCTCGGCTGCGGCTTGCCCGCGGTCGGCCAGGTGGCGCAGGCCGACCGCCTGCCGCAGCCGCGCCATGAAGGGCGTGGCGATGGAGCGCGCCTTGTCGGCGCCGCGGCGCAGGATGCGTTCGAGCTCATCGGGGTTGGCGGTCAGGTCGCGGTAGCGTTCCCGCATTGGAGCGATCTCGCGGTCGATGCGTTCAAACAAAAGCTGCTTGGCATCGCCCCAGGCAATACCTTCCGCATAGGCGCGCCGCAGCGCCTCGGTTTCCTCGGCACCGGCAAAGGCCTGGTAGATCTGGAAAAGGGCCGAGCCCTCCACCTCCTTGGGCTCGCCTGGTGCGCGCGAGTCGGTGACGATGCCGGCGATCTGCCGGCGCAACTGCTCGGCCGGGCCGAAGAGCGCGATGGTGTTGTCGTAGCTCTTGCTCATCTTGCGCCCGTCCAGCCCCGGCAGCGTGGCGACGGATTCGTCCACCGCCGCCTCGGGCAGCGTGAAGTGCGCGCCGTACAGGTGGTTGAAGCTTTGTGCCATGTCGCGCGCCATCTCGATGTGCTGGACCTGGTCGCGCCCGACCGGGATCTTGTGCGCGTTGAACATGACGATGTCCGCGGCCATCAGCACCGGGTACATGAACAGGCCCGCGGTCACGTCGGCGTCGGCATCGCGTCCGTCGGCGGCGTTGCGGTCCATCGCGGCCTTGTAGGCATGGGCGCGATTGAGCAGTCCCTTGCCGGTCACGCAGGTGAGCAGCCAGGTGAGCTCGGGAATCTCGGGGATGTCGGACTGCCGATAGAAGAAAACCCGCTCGGGGTCCAGGCCGGCGGCAAGCCAGCAGGCGGCGATCTCCATGGTCGAGCGCTGGATGCGCGCCGGCTCGTCGCACTTGATGAGGGCGTGGTAGTCGGCCAGGAAATAGAAGTTTTCGGTGCCGGGGCGACGGCTCGCCTGCACGGAGGGCCGGATGGCGCCGACGTAGTTGCCCAGGTGGGGCGTGCCGGTGGTCGTGATGCCGGTGAGATAGCGGACGGGAGCGTTCATTCTCGAAGGTTCAGAACAGGGCGGTGAGCGGGGACACGAGCACGGAGAGCGAGGCATAGCCGAAGGCCAGCAGCGGCCGCAGCCACCAGGTGCCGAGCACGCCCAGCAGCACCAGGCCGAGCACGATGAGGAAGCCGTAGGGCTCCAGCCGCGCGACCCACTGACCCTGGCGCCAGGGCAGCAGGCCCACCAGGATGCGGCCGCCATCCAGCGGCGGCAGCGGGAACAGGTTGAAGGCCCACAGCAGCAGGTTCACCAGGACGCCGCCGCGGCACATCTCCAGGAAGAAGCGCTCCTGCACACCAAAGCCGGTGAGCAGGGCGAAGGCCACCGCCCACAGGATGGCCTGGATGAAGTTGGACGCCGGCCCGGCCAGCGCGACGAGCACCATGTCCCGCTTGGGGTGGCGAAGGCGCCCGAAGTCCACCGGCACCGGCTTGGCGTAGCCGAAGAGGAAGGCGCCCGAGGTGGCGAAATACAGGAACAGCGGCATCAGGATGGTGCCGATGGGGTCCACGTGCGGGAAGGGGTTGAGCGTCACGCGCCCTTGCGCGTAGGCCGTGTTGTCGCCGAACCACCGGGCCACGTAGCCGTGCGCCGCCTCGTGCACGGTGATGGCGAAGAGCACGGGAAGGGCGTAGATCAGGACCTTCTGGATCAGGGTGTTGATGTCCACCCGCGGGATTGTCGCGCATCGACTCCCTTCTTCTCCGGGAGGGGCACATTGACTCCCTCCCCCTCTGGGGGAGGGTGGGGGTGGGGGGCCGCGCGCCGACCACGCTACTGGTTCGCGAAGCCCCCATCCCAGCCTTCCCCCAAAAGGGGAAGGAGTGAACAGCCCCTCACGCGAGCCCGACCAGCGACAGCTCGCCCCGGCCTTCGCGCACCACCACCGGGTCGTCACCGGTCCACATGGGCGAGAGGTCCACCACCGTGGTGGGCTGCGAAGGACAGGCGCCGGCGTCGATGACGCCCTCGATCTGCCGCTCGTAGCGGGCGCGGATCTCGGCGGCGTCGTTCAGCGGCGCGTCCTCGCCGATCGGGATGAGCGTGGTGGCCAGCAGCGGCGCGCCGTGCAGGCCGATCAGCGCCTGCAGCACGCCATGCTCGGGCACGCGCAGGCCGATGGTCTTGCGCTGCGGGTGGCTGAGGCGCCGCGGCACCTCGCGCGTGGCCTCCAGGATGAAGGTGAAGGGCCCCGGCGTGGCCGCCTTGAGCAGGCGGTACTGCCGGTTGTCCACCCGCGCGTAGGTCGCCAGCGCGCTCAGGTCGGCGCACAGCAGCGTGAGGTGGTGCTTGTCGCCCACGCCGCGCAGCTGGCGCAGCCGGTCCGCGCAGGCCTTGTCGTCCAGGTGGCAGGCCAGGGCGTAGCTGGAGTCCGTGGGCACCGCCAGGATGCCGCCGCCAGCCAGCAGGGCCGCGGCCTGCTTGAGCAGGCGCGGCTGGGGGTTGTCCGGATGGACCTCGAAATACTGGGCCATGCCCGAGTATCAGCGCTCGGCGCGGACCGGTGGGACCGCGCGGGCACGGTGCTCGCGTACCGTGAGCCAGGCAGCCGCCACGCCGCAGGCGGCGATCAGCGCCATGCCCAGCACGGACCAGCCGTCGGGCATATGGCCGAACACCAGCCAGCCGGCCAGCATCGCAAAGCCGATCTGCACGTACACATAGGGCATGAGCGTGCTGGCCGGGGCGCGCTGGAACGCGAGGATGAGGACGAAGTGGCCGATGGAGGCGATCACGCCCATGCCAACCAGCATGGCCCAGAGCCAGCCGGAGGCCAGGGAGGTCCAGACGAACGGCAGGGCCAGCGTGGCGAGCAGGGCGCCGATCCAGCTCGTGTACAGGTGCATGGTGAGCGGGTCTTCCGTGCGCGCGAGGCGGCTGGTCAGGAGCTGGAAGCCCACGTTGCAGGCCACCTGGCACAGCGGCAGCAGCATGGCCCAGGTGAACTGCGCACCGCCGGGGCGCATGATGACCAGCGTGCCTGCGAAGCCTCCCGCCACCAGCAGCCAGCGCAGCGGCGAGACGCGCTCGCCCAGCACCGTGGCGCCCAGCAGCGTGACCACCAGCGGCGCGATCATGATGATGGCCGTGAACTCGCCCACGGGAATGTGGCGCAGGCTCACGAACACGAAGATGCTGCCGGCCAGCAGCAGCGCGCCGCGCAGGCACTGGAAGCCGGGGCTGCGGGTGCGGAAGACCGCCAGCCCGCGGCGCGGCAGCACGGCCACGCTGGCCGAGACGGCCTGGGCCACGTAGCGCACCCACACGCCCAGCATCACCGGCACGCCGGCCAGCACGGCGACCTTGCTGCCGGTGTCGTTGGTCGCGAAGAAAAGGCAGGAGAGCATCAGCAGGCCGATGCCCGCGAGCACGCCGCGCGAGGCCGCCGCGCCGCTCACCGGATGCGGTCGGCCAGCAGGGTCCACACGGGCGTGAGGTCTTCGGGCAGGGGCGGCAGGCGGCCGAGGTCCATGTGGCTTTCGTCGGGGCTGTGGAAGTCGCTGCCGCGCGAGGCGGCCAGGCCGAACTCGCGCGCGGTGTCCGCATAGCGCGCGGCCTCGGCGGCGGTGTGGCTGCCGGTCACCACCTCGACGGCGGTGCCGCCGTGCGCCTTGAATTCGCTGAAGAGCGCCCACTCCTCGTTGGGCGTGAAGCCGTAGCGCGCCGGGTGCGCGATCACGGCCTGGCCCCCGGCGCCGGTGATCCACTGCACGGCGTTGCGCAGGCTCGCCCAGCGATGCGGCACGAAGCCCGGCTTGCCTTCGGTGAGGAAGCGGCGGAACACCTCGCCGGTGTCCCGGCACACCCCGGTCTCGACCAGGAAGCGCGCGAAGTGCGTGCGCGAGATGAGTTCGGGATTGCCCACGTAGCGCAGCGCGCCTTCATAGGCGTCGGGGATGCCGGCGGCCGCGAGCTGCGCGGACATCTCGCGGGCACGCTCGCCGCGGCCGCCGCGCGTATCCACCAGGCCCTGGCGGATGGCCGGGTCCTCGGCGTCGAAGCCCAGGCCGACGATGTGCACGGTCTTGCCGGCGAAGGTGACGGAGATCTCGCAGCCGGTCAGGTAGCGCATGCCCTGGGCCTGCGCCGCGGCCTGCGCCCGTGCCTGCCCGCCCACCTCGTCATGGTCCGTGAGGGCCCACAGCTGCACGCCGTTGGCCGCCGCGCGGACCGCCAGTTGCTCGGGGGTGAGGGTGCCGTCCGAGACGACGGAGTGGCAATGCAGGTCGGCGTTGAGGGCGGCAGTCACCGGGGGATTCTAGGGGGGCTCAATCGAGGGCACCGGCCGCGAGGCGGATGTCCGCTTCGGTGGCGAGGGCGCAGGCGATCGCGATGCGCAGGCCCTCGATCGTCGCTTCCAGCGGCAGGCAGGGGCTGCCCTGCGCGGGCAGCCAGGGAATGTGCACCAGTCCGCCGCGTACCCCCGCGAAGCCCGGCTCGGCCAGCCGGTGCATCAGGCCGTAGAACACATGGTTGCACACGAAGGTGCCGGCGGTCTGGGACACCTCGGCCGGAAGGCCCGCCCGCTGCAGCGCCTGCAGCATGGCCTTGATCGGCAGGCTGCTGAAATAGGCCGCGGGCGCGCCGGCGACCACCGGGCGGTCCACCGGCTGGGCACCCGCGTTGTCGGGGATGCGCGCGTCGTCCACGTTGATGGCCACGCGCTCCAGCGAGATCGCGGCGCGGCCGCCGGCCTGGCCGCAGCACAGCACCAGCGCGGGCTGGTGCAGGCGGATGAGGTCATCCAGCCGAGCCAGCGATGCGCCGAAGACCGTGGGAAGCACGGCCGCAACCACGCGGTGTCCTGCGATCAGCTGCCCATCGAGCGCCTGCGCCGCCAGCGCGCTGGGGTTGGCCGCCTCGCCGCCGAAGGGCTCGAAGCCGGTGAACAGGACCACGGGCGGGCGGGGCGAGGGCGGGTGGGCGCGGGTCATGGGCACGGCACTGTAGCGGCAAGGCCCAACGCGCGCATGCTTTCCGCCGGAGGCAGGCGCCTCACCTGCCGCCCCAGCCCGAGGGCCTTCATGCCCCTGTCACGAGCCGGTCCGGCCACGGTGCGACAATTCCGGGTTCATGAATTCCGACCCTGTGTCCCTGGCGGCCCCTGCCGGCCCCGCTCCGGCTGAGGCCGGCCCCGCTCCAACCATGACCGCATCGTTTTCCAAGCTCTCGCTGGCCGAGCCGCTGGCGCGCGCCGTGGCCGAGATGGGCTACGAGAGCATGACGCCCATCCAGGCCCAGGCCATTCCCGTGGTCCTGACCGGCCGCGACGTGATGGGCGCGGCGCAGACCGGCACCGGCAAGACCGCGGCCTTCTCCCTGCCGCTGCTGCAGCGTCTGCTCAAGCACGAAAGCAGTTCCACCTCGCCGGCGCGACACCCCGTGCGCGCGCTGGTGCTGCTGCCTACCCGAGAACTCGCGGACCAGGTGGCCCAGCAGATCAAGCTCTACGCCAAGTACACCCAGCTGCGCAGCGCGGTGGTGTTCGGCGGCATGGACATGAAGCCGCAGACGCTGGAGCTCAAGCGCGGCGTCGAGGTGCTGGTGGCCACGCCGGGACGCCTGCTGGACCACATCGAGGCCAAGAACGCGGTCCTCAACCAGGTGGAGTACGTGGTGCTGGACGAGGCGGACCGCATGCTGGACATCGGCTTCCTGCCGGACCTGCAGCGCATCCTGTCCTACCTGCCCCAGCAGCGCACCACGCTGCTGTTCTCGGCCACCTTCTCGCCCGAGATCAAGCGGCTGGCCAACAGCTACCTCAAGGACCCGATCACCATCGAGGTGGCGCGCCCCAACGAGACGGCCTCTACCGTCGAGCAGCATTTCTACAGCGTGCCCGACGACGACAAGCGCCGCGCCCTGCGCCAGATCGTGCGCCAGCGCGGCATCACCCAGGCCTTCGTCTTCGTCAACAGCAAGCTCGGCTGCGCGCGCCTGGCCCGCAGCCTGGAACGCGACGGCCTCAAGACGACGGCCCTGCACGGCGACAAGAGCCAGGACGAGCGCCTGAAGGCCCTGGCCGCCTTCAAGGCCGGCGAGGTGGACCTGCTGGTGGCCACCGACGTGGCCGCGCGCGGGCTGGACATCAAGGACGTGCCGGCGGTCTTCAACTTCGACATCCCCTTCAACCCCGAGGACTATGTCCACCGCATCGGCCGCACCGGCCGCGCGGGCGCCTCGGGCCTGGCGGTGAGCTTCGTCTCGGGCAGCGACGGCCGGCTGGTCGCCGACCTGGAGAAGCTGCTGAAGAAGAAGGTGGAACTCGAGGCCGTCGAGTACGAGGACGACCGCCCGCGCGGGCGCATCAACGACGGCCGCCGCACCTGGCGCGAGCAGGGCGAGACCGGCGATCCGCGCGACGTGCTGGACCCCCCGCGCGAGCGCCGCGCGCCGCGTCCGGCCCCGGCCCCGCGCGATCCCTTCTTCGAGCGGCCCTACGAGCCCCCGGCCCAGGCCGAGCCGCCGGCCTGGGAAGCCAATGCCAAGGCCGCCCCGGGCGCGCGGGTCTCGGCCAACATCAAGTCCAGGCGCAAGGTGGCGGCGCTGTTCAAGGCGGCGGGCTAGTAGGGCCTGTTCACACTATTTTCGCGAGATGCGTTGCGGAGCAAAAAGGTCATGCGCAAGGCGCGAGTCCGCCGCCGGGGTCGGCCCCCGGCAAGGGCTCGCAACGCGGCGCATGGCCTTTTTGACCGCAACCCGGAGGGAACGTGGCTGAAACAGCGCCACTCGTCGTTGCAGGCCTAGCCCAGGCGGCCAGCCTGGGCGTCGCCCTGCGCCTAGATTGGCGCTGTTTCAGCCGCGTTCGCACTCGTGAAAATAGTGTGAACAGGCCCTAGTCACTCGTGCGGCTGCGCCTGCTCGCAGTCCACCTGGATCAATTCGTGCCGGGCAGGGTCCTGTGGGTCGATGCGCAGGGCGCTGAGGCACCCTCCCCACACGCAGCCGCTGTCCAGGGCCAGCAGCTTGGGCCGCAGCACCACGCCCAGCGTCGACCAGTGGCCCACCGCCATCACCTGCGCCTGCGTGCGCCGCCCCGGCACCATGAACCAGGGCAGGGTGCCTTCGGGGGCGTTGTCCGGCGTTCCGCTGGCCTTCAGGTGCATCACGCCGTCCGGCGTGCAGAAGCGAAGCCGCGTGAGCGCATTGACGACGATGCGCAGCCGATCGAAGCCCGTGAGCGCATCGTCCCAGCGGTCGGGCAGGTTGCCGAACATCTGCGCCAGGAACTCGTCGTAGTCCCCGGACTGCAGGGTGCGCTCCACCTCGCCGGCCAGGGCCATCACCTGCGCGGCGTCCCACTGCGGCAGCACGCCGGCGTGCACCATCAGCAGCCCGTGTTCGCGGATCGCGAGCGGCCGGTGGCGCAGCCAGTCGAGCAGCGCCGCGCGGTCGGGCGCGGCGAGCACCGCGTCCATGGTGTCGCGCGGGTGCGGGCTGCGGTGGCCCTGGGCCACGGCCAGCAGGCTGAGGTCGTGGTTGCCGAGCAGGCACTGCGCGCTCTGGCCGTAGTGCATCAGCCGCCGCAGCACCTGCGCCGAGGCCGGCCCGCGATTGACCAGGTCTCCCAGCAGATAGATCGTGTCCCGGCTCGGGGAGTACGCGATCTTGTGCAGCAGGCGGCCCAGTGCGTCGTCGCAGCCTTGCACGTCACCGATCAAGTAGAGTGCCATGGTCTGCATTCTCCCGCGCCCTGATGGAAGTCGTGTTCATCGCCTTTTTGACGCTGCTCAATGGCGCCTTCGCCATGTGCGAGATGGCGCTGGCCTCGGCCCGGCGGGGGCGCCTGGCCGCCATGGCCGAGGACGGGGACCGGGGCGCGCAGACGGCGCTGTCCATGATGGACGAGCCCACGCAGTTCCTGTCCACCGTGCAGGTGGGCATCACCTCCATCGGCCTGCTCAATGGCATCGTGGGCGAGGCGGCTTTCAGCGGGGGCCTGAGCGCCTGGATGGTGACGGTCGGCCTGAGCGACGCCGTCGCCAGCGTCCTGGCCACCGTGGTGGTGGTGGCGGTCATCACCTACGTGACCATCGTGTTCGGGGAGCTGGTGCCCAAGCGCATCGCGCAGATGTACCCCGAGTCCATCGCCCGCTGGATGGCCCGGCCCATGGGCGGCCTCGCGCGCGCGGCCTCCCCCTTCGTGCGCCTGCTCTCGGCCACCACGCGCGGCGTGCTCAAGCTGCTGGGCGTCGCGCTGGACCGCCCCGCCATCACCGAGGAGGAACTCGCGCACAGCCTGGCCGAGGGCGTGGACGCCGGGCTCATCGAGCAGCACGAGCGCCAGATGGTGCAGAACGTCTTCCACCTGGACGAGCGGCCGCTCACCTCCATGATGATCCCGCGCTCGGACATCGAGTGGCTGGACGCCAGCCTCACGGTGGCCGAATGCCTGGCCCGCGCCGGCCGCGAGGACGGGCACTCCTGGTACCCCGTGTGCCGCGGCTCGCTGGACAACGTGCTCGGCCTGGTGAGCGTCTCGCGGCTGCTGTCCCTGGGCGCCGACCAGCACGCGGGCGCGGTGGAGGCGCACGTGGTCCCCGCCGCCTTCCTGCCCGAGACGCTCAGCGGACTGGAACTGCTGGAGCAGTTTCGCGCACAGGCGGCGCGCATCGTGCTGGTGGTGGACGAGTACGGCGTGGTCCAGGGCCTCATGACCCCGCGCGACCTGCTGGAGGCGATCACCGGCGAGCTGCAGCCCGAGCAGCAGACCGAAGCCTGGGCCACCCGGCGCGAGGACGGCTCCTGGCTGCTGGACGGCACCATGCCGGTCTCCGAGCTCAAGGCGCGCCTTGCGATCCGCGAGCTGCCCGAGGAGGATCGCGGGCGCTACAACACGCTGGCCGGCCTGCTCATGGCGGAATCGGGCCACCTGCCCGGTGTGGGCGAGCGCATCGAGTGCGCCGGCTGGAGCTTCGAAGTGGTCGACCTGGACGGCAAGCGCATCGACAAGGTGCTGGCGGTGTTCACCCCCGCCTGATTCATTGGCGGATTCGAACCACGGGAAAGGAGGGCGCATGGCCGCGCCGACGTTCTATGTGAAACCTGCGCTGATCGACCGGGAGCGGCACCGCGCGCTGCGCGTGCGCCGCGACGCCGGCTTCGGATTCGCCGCCGGCGCCCACGCCATGCCCCTCGCGGCCGCGGAGTTCAAGGAGGCGTGCAAGGAGTACGCCATCGTCTTCGCGCGCGGCGCGCAGGGCGTGGAGCCCCAGGTGTTGCTCGGGCTGCGGGACGGCGAGAACCTTTTCGTCGATGCCGCGGGACACTGGGACGCGCGCTACTTGCCCGCCTTCGTGCGGCGCCATCCCTTCGTGCTGGCGGAGCTGCCGAACCGGTCCCTGGGCGTCTGCGTGGACGAGGCCTTTGCCGCACCGGGCGGCACCGAAGGCGACAGCCTGTTCGACGCCGAAGGCCGCGAGACGCCGTTCCTGCGGCAGTCCATCGATTTCCTGGAGCGCTTCCAGCACGAATGGGAGCGCACCCGCGCCTTCTGCCAACGCCTCGACCAGGCCGGCGTGCTGCAGGCCATGAACGCGCGCGCCGAACCGGCCGGCGGCGGCACGTTCGACCTGCAGGGCCTGTGGGTGGTGGACGAGCAGCGCCTGCGCGCGCTGGATGACCCCACCGTACTGGCGTTCTTCCGCGCCGGCGAGCTGGAGCTCATCGGCATGCACCTGCTGTCGCTGTCGAACCTGCAGGGGCTGCTCGTGCGGCTGGACGAATGCAAGCGTGCAGGAGCAACGACTCCCTCCCCCTCTGGGGGCGGGTAGGGTGGGGGCCCGCGCGCCGACTACGCTGCTTCCCGCGGGCCCCCATCCCAGCCTTCCCCCAGAGGGGAAGGGGCGAACCCCTCAGGTCCGCGCTGTCGCCCGCTGCAGGGCCGGCGCGCTGCGTGGCTGGGGGTCTCTCAGGGGCGAGGCCGGCAGCTCGATCACCTCCACCACGCGATCGCGCCGCAGCGTGTCGATCAGCGCGTCCAGTTCCTCGGGCGCCAGCCGGGACTGCTCCAGCATCCAGCCGCGGTCCACCGGGCGCACGCTCATGGTGGACATGAGCCGCCACACCCGGGCGTTGCATTGCGACGGCGGCAGGGTCGGCCAGGCGCGCAGGCGGTAGGCCACGGACTCGCGGGGCAGGGCGGCCGGCTCGCGCGCCGGCTCCTTGCGCACTGCCAGACCGGCCGAATGGCAGGCCTTGCGGGCCCACAGTTGCAGCGTGTCGAAGGCGGAGTTCATGCCCCCACTGTCGCGGGTTCGCGCGCCGTGGGGCTAATGCAGTGGATGGTCGTGCTTAAGGATTTTTCTTATCAAGTTCCGGCTGCCGCAGCAGGGCTCAATCCAGCAGCGCCCCGCGGATCGGCTCCACCCAGCTGTTCGTCTCCGGGTTCCACACCCCCGAGAAATCGGAGGCGAGCTCCCACCAGGTCCAGCCGATGCCGCGCTTTTCGGCCTCGTCGCGCATGTGGCGCGCCCAATTGACGCGCGAGCGCATGTCGCCCTTGCTGTAGGCCCCGAACTCGCCCAGGTGCAGCGGCACGCCGTGCTTGCGGTTCCAGTCCCGCGCGGCCTCCAGGGTCTCGGTCATCTCGCGGCGCTGGCGCGCGTCGCAGCAGGGAATGCCGGCGGGAAGGGGCGGCTTGCGCCACTCCACGCCCTGGTGCGTGAAGTTGAAGGGCTCGTAGGTGTGGATGGCCACGATCAGGTTCGGGTCCTTCGGCAGCTTCAGGCGCGGCAGCTCCTTCACGTTGTTCCAGGAGCCCGGGCCGATGATCACGGCGCGATCCGGATTGGTCTGGCGCACGACGGCCAGGGCCTTGGCCGCCAGCTCGTTCCAGGGCTCGCCATCGAGCTTGCCGTTGGGTTCGTTCAGCAGCTCGAAGACCAGGCGGTTGGGCCGGTCCTTGTAGCGCGCGGCGATCTGCCGCCACATGTTGAGGAAGCGGGTCTCCACCACGGCCGGATCGACCTTGAACTCGTGCCGGTGCAGGTCGTTGCCCGACAGCTGCATGTAGTGGTGCATGTTGAGGATGACGTAGGCGTTGCGGCGCAGGAGGCCGTCCACCACCTCGTCCACCCGGCGGGCGAAGGCCTCGTCGATGGTGGCGTCGGCCGTGGGCGCCGCATGGTTGCTCCAGCGCACCGGCACGCGCACGGTGCGGAAGTGCCGCGCGGCGAGGTCCACGTAGCGCGGCTCCGCCTTGACGCCCCAGTCGCCCTCCCGGGGGGCCTCCAGCATGTTGCCCATGTTGATGCCGCGGCCCAGCGAATGGGCCAGCTCGCAGGTCTGCGGGCTCACGGCCTTGCAGCTTTGCCGGGCCGGCCCGGGATCGTCGGCGCGTGACAGGCTCACCGCCCAGCCGCCGCCGATCAGCGGCAGCGACAGGAGCAGTGCGATGAAGGCCCAGCGCAGCTTGGGTTGCATGGAAATCTCCCTGACCTGATGACCTGCGCATTCTTGGTCAGCCGGCGCACGCGTGGGGGCGGCGGGCGCGTAACGGAATGCAGGGCAGAGCTGTTCCGGCCGCTTGCGGCGAGGGTTTCCACTAGCCAAAACTGTACACGTCCGAACAGTCGGCCTGAGGCAGCCGCACCAAGAATGCGCCCTCAGCATGAACCGCGACGCCGACTCCACTTTCCCGCAGCGCCTCTTGCACCATGCGACACACCAGCCGCAGCGGGCGGCCATCCGCGAGAAGGAATACGGCATCTGGCAGACCCTGGGCTGGCAGGACCTGGCCACGCTCGTGGAGCACCTCGCCTGTGGCCTGCACCGGGCGGGCTTCGCGGCCGGCGAGCACCTCGTGCTGGTGGGCGCGAACCGCCCGCGCCTGTACGCCATGATGCTGGCCGCGCAGGCGCTTGGCGGCATCGCCGTGCCCCTGTACCAGGACGCGGCGGCGGCCGAATGCGTGTTCCCGATCACCAACGCCAACATCCGCTTCGCCTTCGCCGAGGACCAGGAGCAGGTGGACAAGCTGCTGGAGATCCGGCCGCAGTGCCCGCAGCTCGCGCACATCTACTACGACGACCCGCGCGGCCTGCGCAACTACCGGGCGCCGGGGCTCGTGTCGGTGGACCAGCTCGTGGCCGACGGCGCCGAGGCCGCGTCGCGAGAGCCGGGCTTCTTCAGGGCCAAGGTGGAGGCCGGTCGGCCCGACGATGTGGCCGCCATGTTCTTCACCTCGGGCACCACCGGCCAGCCCAAGGGCGTGGTCCACACCCACCGCACGCTGCTGGACCGCGCCTTTGCCGGCGCCGAGTTCGACCGCCTCACCGAGCGCGAGGAAGTGCTGGCCTACATGCCGCCGGCCTGGGTCGGCCAGAACATCTTCAGCTATGCGCAGTGGCTCGCCTGCGGCTACGTGGTGAACTGCCCCGAGTCCGCGGCCACGGTGAACATCGACCTCAAGGAGATCGGGCCGACCTACTACTTCGCGCCGCCGCGCATCTTCGAGGGCATGCTCACCAGCGTCATGATCCGCATGGAAGACGCCGGCGCAATCAAGCGCGGCATGTTCCACGCCTTCATGAAGCTCGCGCGCCGCGTCGGCCCCCGGCTGCGCGACGGCCAGCCGGTGGGCCTGCTGGACCGCATCGGCTACGCGCTCGGTGACGTGCTGGTCTACGGCCCGCTGCGCAACAACCTGGGCTTTTCGCGCGTGCGCGTGGCCTACACCGCCGGCGAGGCGATCGGGCCGGATCTTTTCAGCTTCTACCGCGCCATCGGAATCAACCTCAAGCAGCTGTACGGCTCCACCGAGACGGCGGTGTTCGTGTGCATGCAGCCGGACCACCAGGTCAAGGCCGACACCGTGGGCGTGCCCTGCCGGGGCGTGGAGATCCGGGTGGAGGATGGCGGGGAAATCCTGGTGCGCTCGCCGGGGCTGCTGCGCGAGTACTACCGCAACGAGGCCGCCACGCGCGAGGTCAAGACCGAGGACGGCTGGTACCGCACAGGCGACGCCGGCTTCCTGGACGCGCAGGGGCACCTGAAGATCATCGATCGCGCCAAGGACGTCGGGCGCCTGGCCGGTGGCGCCATGTTCGCGCCCAAGTACATCGAGAACAAGCTCAAGTTCTTCCCGCACATCAAGGAAGCCGTGGCGGTGGGCGACGGCCGCGACAGGGTCTGCGCCATGATCAACATCGACTTCGAGGCCGTGGGCAACTGGGCCGAGCGGCGCAACCTGCCCTATGCCGGCTACACGGACCTGGCGGGCAAGCCGCAGGTGCTGGAGCTGGTGCGCGAATGCGTGGAGCAGGTCAACGCCGACCTGGCCGCCGACGAGCGCCTGTGCGACTCGCAGATCCACCGCTTCCTCGTGCTGCACAAGGAGCTGGACGCCGACGACGGCGAGCTCACGCGCACCAACAAGGTCCGCCGCGGCCACGTGGCCGAGAAGTACAAGGTGCTGGTGGATGCGCTCTACGCGGGCCTGCCCGAGCAGTTCATCGAGACCCAGGTGAAGTTCGAGGACGGGCGCACGGGCACCGTGAGCGCCACCCTGAAGATCGTGGATGCGCGCACCTTCGCGCCGGTGAAGGCGGCGGCATGAAGATCGAGGCGGAGACCCGTTCCATGACCGGCCCCAACCCTCCCGTCCCCGGCGGCATGCGCAGGCCCTTCGGCGAAGTGGTGCTGGAGGTGGAGAACATCTCGCTGTCCTTCGGCGGCGTCAAGGCGCTGTCGGACATTTCGTTCGACGTGCGCGAGCACGAGGTCCGCGCCATCATCGGCCCCAACGGCGCCGGCAAGAGCAGCATGCTCAATTGCATCAATGGCGTGTACCAGCCGCAGCAGGGCGCCATCCGCTTCCGGGGCCGCGAGTTCCGGCACATGAACTCGCGCCAGGTGGCCGAGATGGGCGTGGGCCGCACCTTCCAGAACCTGGCCCTGTTCAAGGGCATGAGCGTGCTGGACAACATCATGACCGGCCGCAACCTCAAGATCCGCAGCAACCTGCTGCTGCAGGCCCTGCGCATCGGGCCGGCCGAGCGCGAGGAGATCCGCCAGCGCGAGTTCGTCGAACACATCATCGACTTCCTGGAGATCCAGCCCTGGCGCAAGACGCCGGTGGGCCAGCTGCCCTACGGCCTGCAAAAGCGAGTGGACCTGGGCCGGGCCCTGGCCATGGAGCCGCAGGTGCTGCTGCTGGACGAGCCCATGGCCGGCATGAACGTGGAGGAGAAGCAGGACATGTGCCGCTTCATCCTGGACGTGAACGACGAGTTCGGCACCACCGTGGTCCTCATCGAGCACGACATGGGCGTGGTCATGGACATCAGCGACCGCGTGGTGGTGCTGGACTACGGTCGCAAGATCGGCGACGGCACGCCGCAAGAGGTGCGCGCGAACGAAGACGTGGTCCGGGCCTACCTGGGCACGTCGCACTGAGGGTCGGCAAGAGATGGGCTTCTTCCTTGAAACGCTGCTCGGTGGCCTCATGGCCGGCATGCTGTACGCGCTGGTCGCGCTGGGCTTCGTGCTGATCTTCAAGGCCTCCGGCGTCTTCAACTTCGCGCAGGGTGCCATGGTGCTCTTCGCGGCGCTGGCCATGGCGCGCTTCGCCGAATGGGTGCCGGCCTGGACGGGCCTGGACAACAAGATCGTCGCCAACGTGCTGGCCTTCCTGCTGGCCGGCGCGGTGATGTTCGTCGTGGCCTGGCTGGTCGAATTGCTGGTGCTGCGGCGGCTGGTGAACCAGGAGGCGGCGACGCTGCTCATGGCCACGCTGGGGATCACCTACTTCCTGGAAGGCGTGGGCCAGACGATCTTCGGCAGCAGCATCTACAAGATCGACATCGGCATGCCCAAGGACCCGGTGATCGTCTTCGACCAGGTGTTCCAGGGCGGCATCCTGATCAACAAGGAGGACGTCATCGCCGCCTGCATCGCGGCGGGGCTGGTGGCGCTGCTCACGCTGTTCTTCCAGAAGACTGGCACCGGCCGCGCGCTGCGCGCCGTGGCCGACGACCACCAGGCCGCGCAGTCCATCGGCATTCCGCTGGACCGCATCTGGGTCATCGTCTGGTGCGTGGCTGGCGTGGTGGCGCTGGTGGCCGGGATGATCTGGGGCAGCAAGCTGGGCGTGCAGTTCTCGCTGGCCACCGTGGCCCTGCGCGCGCTGCCGGTCGTCATCCTGGGCGGCCTCACCTCGGTGCCCGGCGCCATCATCGGCGGGCTCATCATCGGCGTGGGCGAGAAGCTCTCGGAGGTGTACATCGGGCCGCTGGTGGGGGGTGGCATCGAGATCTGGTTCGCCTACGTGCTGGCCCTGGGCTTCCTGCTGATTCGTCCGCAAGGCCTTTTTGGCGAAAAGATCATCGACAGGGTCTGACATGCTCTATCGCGAAAACGGCCAGTTCAAAACCAGCTACCGGTCCGACCAGCAGATCTTCCCGATTCGCCAGGACCGCGTCGTCATCGCGCTCTTCGCCCTCGTGGCCTTCGTGCTGGTGCCGGCGCTGGCGAGCGACTACACCCTACGAGCGCTGCTGATCCCCTTCCTCATCATGGCCCTGGCCGCCCTGGGCGTGAACATCCTGGTGGGCTACTGCGGGCAGATCTCGTTGGGTTCGGGCGCCTTCATGGCGGTGGGGGCGTACGGCGCGTTCAACTTCTTCGCCCGCATCGACGGCATGCCGCTGCTGGGTGCCCTGGTTCTCGGTGGCCTGTGCGCCACCGCCTTCGGCCTGCTCTTCGGCCTGCCCAGCCTGCGGGTCAAGGGCCTGTACCTGGCGGTGGCCACGCTCGCCGCGCAGTTCTTCGCCGACTGGATGTTCCTGCGCGTGAAGTGGTTCACCATGGACACGCCTTCGGGCTCGGTCTCGGTCTCCAACCTGCAGGTGTTCGGCCTGCCCATCGAGAGCGACATCTCCAAGTACCTGTTCTGCCTGAGCGTGCTGGTGGTGATCGGCATCCTGGCCAAGAACCTGGTGCGCAGTGCCATCGGGCGCGAGTGGATGGCCATCCGCGACATGGACGTGGCCGCCGCCGTGATCGGCATCCGGCCCATGTACGCCAAGCTCAGCGCCTTCGCGGTGAGCAGCTTCATCATCGGCGTGGCCGGCGTGCTCTGGGCCTTCGTGTACCTGGGCGCCTGGGAGCCGGCCGCGTTCTCGGTGGACATGTCCTTTCGCCTGCTGTTCATGGTGATCATCGGCGGCCTGGGCTCCATCATGGGCAGCTTCATCGGCGCGGGCTTCATCGTGCTGCTGCCGATCTTCCTCAACCAGTTCCTGCCGGTCCTTGCCGGGCTGGTGGGCCTGGAGATCTCCACGGTCGGCATCGCGCATGCCGAGCTGATGATCTTCGGCGCGCTGATCGTGTGGTTCCTCATCGTGGAGCCACACGGGCTCGCCAAGCTCTGGTCCACGGGCAAGCAGAAGCTGCGCCTGTGGCCGTTCCCGCATTGACTCCCGTTTCGAACCAGCAACCCACAAGGAGACAAGGATGAAAGTCAAAGCCCTGGCAATCGCCGTGACCCTGGCCGCCACCGGCGCGGCGTCGCTCTTTTCCAGCGCCGCGCTCGCGCAGGCCAAGGAGCAGTTCATTCCCGTGCTCTCGTACCGCACGGGTCCCTACGCGCCCAACGGCACGCCCTGGGCCAACGGCTACATCGACTACATGAAGCTGGTCAACGCCCGGGGCGGCATCAACGGCGTCAAGCTCGCCTGGGAGGAGTGCGAAACCGGCTACGACACGGCGCGCAGCGTCGAGTGCTACGAGCGCCTGAAGGGCAAGGGCGCGTCCTTCGTGCAGCCGCTGTCCACGGGCGCCACCTTCGCCATCACCGAGAAGGCGCCGGTGGACAAGATCCCCGTGGTCACCATCGGCTACGGCCGCAGCGAGAGTGCCGACGGAACCGTCTTCAAGTGGAACTTCCCCATCGCCGGCACCTACTGGGTGGCCAGCGACGCCATCCTCCAGGCCATCGCCAAGAAGGAAGGCGGCGGCATGGACAAGCTCAAGGGCAAGAAGATCGCCCTCGTCTACCACGACAGCCCCTTCGGCAAGGAGCCCATCCCGCTCATGCAGGAGCGCGCGAGGATGCACGGCTACGACCTGCAACTGCTGCCGGTGGCGCACCCCGGGGTGGAGCAGAAGTCCACCTGGCTGCAGATTCGCCAGGCCCGGCCGGACTACGTCGTGCTCTGGGGCTGGGGCATCATGAACACCACCGCCATCAAGGAGGCGCAGGCCACCGGCTATCCGCGCGAGAAGATGTACGGCGTGTGGTGGGCCGGTGCCGAGCCGGACGTGAAGGACGTGGCCGACGGCGCCAAGGGCTACAACGCCGTCACCATGCAGCACGGGGCCGAGCCGCAGTCGAAGGTGGTCAAGGACATCCTGGCCATGGTGCATGAGAAGGGGCAGGGCACCGGCCCGAAGGATGAAGTGGGGCAGGTGCTGTACATGCGCGGCGCCATGAGCGCCATGCTGGGCATCGAGGGCATCCGCGCCGCGCAGGAGCGCTTCGGCAAGGGCAAGGTCATGACGGGCGAGCAGGTGCGCTGGGGCCTGGAGAACCTCAACCTCACGCAGCCCAAGCTCGACGCACTGGGCTTCGCCGGCGTCATGCGCCCCATCAGCACCTCCTGCGCCGACCACATGGGCGCGGCCTGGGCCCGCATCCACACCTGGGACGGCAAGCAGTGGAAGTTCACCTCCGACTGGCTGCAGGCCGACGATCAGGTGATCAAGCCGCTGGTGAAGAGCACCGCCGCCAAGTACGCCGCCGAGAAGAAGCTGGAGCCGCGCACGCCGGCGGACTGCCAGTCCTGACCGGCAAGGTCACGCATTCGCGCGGGCACGACTCGCGCGAATGCGAACCCTCCCATCGTTGCTTCTCTTTTCCATGACGGCCACTGCTGCACCCATCGTCCTCGACGTCAACGGCATCGAGGTGATCTACAACCACGTCATCCTGGTGCTCAAGGGCGTGTCGCTGCAGGTGCCCGAAGGCGGCATCGTCGCGCTCCTGGGCGGCAACGGCGCGGGCAAGACCACCACGCTGCGCGCGGTCTCAAACCTGCTGCGCGGCGAGCGCGGCGAGGTCACCAAGGGCAGCATCGAGCTGCGTGGCGAGCGCATCGAGAACCTGTCTCCAGCGCAGCTCGTGCAGCGCGGGGTGGTGCAGGTCATGGAAGGACGCCACTGCTTCGCCCACCTCACCATCGAGGAGAACCTGCTCACGGGCGCCTACACGCGCTCGTCCAAGGGCGAGATCGCGGCCAGCCTGGAGAAGGTCTACACCTACTTCCCGCGCCTGAAGACGCGGCGGACCTCGCAGGCCGCCTACACCTCCGGCGGCGAGCAGCAGATGTGCGCCATCGGCCGCGCGCTCATGGCGCAGCCCAGCCTCGTGCTGCTGGACGAACCCTCCATGGGCCTGGCACCGCAGATCGTCGAGGAAGTCTTCGAGATCGTGAAGGACCTCAACGCACGCGAGAACGTCACCTTCCTGCTGGCCGAGCAGAACACCAGCATGGCGCTGCGCTATGCCAACTATGGCTACATCATGGAGAACGGGCGCGTCGTCATGGACGGGCCGGCGCGGGAGCTGGCGGACAACGAGGACGTGAAGGAGTTCTACCTGGGGATGGGGGGGACGGAGAGGAAGAGTTTCCGGGAGGTGAAGAGTTACCGGAGGAGGAAGAGGTGGTTGGCTTGATCTGCGCTATCTCTGCTTCGTTTTCGAGCCGGTGCTCTCGTTCGTGGCTTGCCGGGTCTCGCCCCGGCGGGCGACCTACTTTCTTTTGCTTCGCCAAAAGAAAGTAGGCAAAGAAAAGGCGACCCCGGTGGCCGTGTCCCTCTTCACCGCTGCGCGGTGAAGAGGGCAACCTGCGGTGCTCGGACGGCGGGGGAAGCGGGCCAAACTCGCCCTGCGGGCTCAGACAAGGCCCGCTTCTTTTTCCCCGCCGTCCTGCGCTCCTCGGCACGTCCACAGGGGAGCTGTCTCGGGCCATCGCTGCGCTCGGCCCCCGGCTTCAACTTCCAAGGACACGGCCGCAGGCCGTGTCGGTCCCTCTCCCCTCCCGTGTGGATGCGCCTGCGCCGGAGTGTTTCGGCCGGAAAAAGGGCCGCGTGCTGTCTGAGCCCGCAGGGCGAGTTTCACGCGGACCCCGGCCGAAGCGCTTCGGCGCAGGTTGCCCCGCGGCGAAGCCGCGGGGTCGCAGCCACCCGGGTCGCCTTTCTTTGCCTACTTTCTTTGGCGAAGCAAAGAAAGTAGGTCGGCCGCCGGGCCGAGACCCGGCACGCCACGCACGACACGCATCACCGCCAACGCAAACCAAGCAAAGCAGAGGAGCGGAGAGGAGAGGAGAGGAGAGGAGAGGAGAGGAGAGGAGAGGAGCCCAGCGCCCTACCCCTCCTCCCCATGCGCCATCGCCTGCAAGGCCGGCAGGTCCAGCACCTCGATCATCCCGTAGCCGATGCGGATCACCCCCTTGTCCTGCATCTCGTGCAGCGCCCGGTTGGCGATCTGCCGTGAAACGCCCGACAGGCGCCCGATCTCCTCCTGCGAGATCGCCAGCTGCGGCGTGGTGCCGGGGTACAGGTCGCGGTTGAAGAGACTGGCTAGGCAGTAGGCGACCTGGGCCTTGGTGTCGTTCAGGCGCAGGCTTTGCACCAGCGCGATGAAGTGGCCCAGGCGGGCGTTGAGCTGGTTGATGAGCCAGCCGTTGAAGGGGTTGCTCTGCTCCATCAGCCACTGGAACGTTGCGCGCGGCATGAGCGCGACCACGCTGTCGCGGATGGCCACCACGTCGTAGGGCCGCGGCTCGCCCTTGAGCACCGCGCCTTCGCCGACCCAGGCACCCGCGGGCACGCCGGCGAAGCTGGCGCACTTGCCGGCGGGCGTCACCGTCTCGACCTTGAGCATGCCTTCGACCACGCCGATCCAGTGCACCGACGGCGTGCCGCGCGCGCAGACGGTGGCGCCGGAGGCGAATTCGCGCACGAGCACGTCGCGGTGGACCCGGTCGGCCTGCGCCGGGGTGAGTGCAGGCATCCACGGCGACGTGTCCAGAAAGGCATGAAGGCGTTCGTAGCTCACTGCGGGACAGCGTGTTCGCGAAGATGGGGAGATGCGATTCTGCGCGAAGGCCGCTGCGGGTTTACCCCGTGCCGAGGCCGGCGTAAATGGTGCCGCCCGGACAGTGCCGCGGCCGCGGCCGGCCTAGATTCCCAGCCTGTCGATGCACCACCGCCCGAGAGCCGCCGTGACCCCGAACGACCTCTACTACGACCCCCTGGAATGCCGGGACCCCGCACTGCGCGAAGCGGCCCTGATGGATGCCCTGGCCCGCCAGGTCGCACGCGCGCAGTCCGACAGTCCCGCGCAGGCCGAACGGCTGGCCGGTGTCGATGCGCAGGCGGTGCGGTCTCGCCAGGCCCTGGCGAGCCTGCCGGTGCTGCGCAAGTCCGAGCTGCTGCAGGCCCAGCAGGCCGGGCGCGAGGCCGGTGGGGCGGACCCCTTCGCCGGCTTTTCCGCCTGCGGCTGGCGCGGCCTGCCGTACCCCCGTCCGGCCCGGCGGGTGTTCCAGTCGCCCGGGCCGCTGTACGAGCCGCAGGGCGAGAGCTGGCGCATGGGGCGGGCGCTGTTCGCCGCCGGCTTCCGCGAGGGTGACCTGATCCACAACAGCTTCAGCTACCACCTCACGCCGGCGGGCTTCATGCTGGACGAGGGCGCCGCCGCGCTGGGCTGCAGCGTCTTCCCGGGCGGCGTGGGCAACACCGAACTGCAGCTGGCGGCGCTGTACGAGTTGCGGGCGCAGGGCTACGGCGGCACGCCCAGCTTCCTCAAGATCCTGCTGGAGGCCGCCGACGCCAAGGGCCGCGAGCCGCCGCCGCTGCGCCGCGCCCTCTTCAGCGGCGAGGCCTACCCGCCCTCGCTGCGCGCCTGGTTCCGCGAACGCGGCATCGCCGGGCTGCAGTGCTATGCCACGGCCGACCTGGGCCTCATCGCCTACGAGACCACGGCCTGCGAAGGCCTGGTGCTGGACGAGCACGTCATCGTCGAGATCGTGCAGCCCGGCACGGGTGACCCGCTGCCCGACGGCGAGGTGGGCGAGGTCGTTGTCACCACGCTGGATGCCGACTATCCGCTGATCCGCTTCGGCACCGGCGACCTGAGCGCGGTGCTGCCCGGCACGTGTCCCACGGGGCGCACCAACACCCGCATCAAGGGCTGGATGGGCCGGGCAGACCAGACCACCAAGGTGCGCGGCATGTTCGTCACGCCCGGGCAGATCGCCGAGCTGGGCAAGCGCCACTCCGACGTACAGCGGCTGCGCCTGAGTGTCGAAGGCGCGCTGGGTGAGGACCGCATGGTCCTGCAGGCCGAGGCGGCGCAGCCTTCGCCCGCGCTGGCCGAGGCGCTGGCCCGCAGCCTGCGCGATGTGACCAAGCTGCGCGGCGAAGTCAGGCTGCTCGCGCCGGGAAGCCTGCCCGCCGACGGCAAGGTGATCGAGGACCTGCGCAAGTACGACTGAAGCCGGGCGGCACGCGAAGTCCGAAGGCCACACCGGCGCTGCGCGTGAGGCCCGACGCCACCGGGCTGCTATCACTTTGTCGAACATCGAAACTGTCTGACACGCCGTGTTTCAAAAGCCCGACAAGCGCATGAGCTTCGCGCGCACTTCCGCGGCGAACCGTCGAGCCAACGATGGGGGCATGAAAATCCTCAACCTGCTCCACGTCACGTTCGCGTGCGCCTTCTACCGGTGGGCCCTGCGCGAGATCGATCCGCTGCATCCGGACGTGCCGCGCCTGCTGCTGCGACGCCAGGAGCTGGAGGAGCGGGCCCATCGCCTGTGGGCCTGAGGCCTGTGGCGCGCCTGGGCGCCGGCCGTCACCGCCGCATTGAGCACCTGGGCGCCGGCGATTAGCGCCGGCGCGTGCGGCTGCCACGCAGCACGCCCACCAGCAGCAGCAGCACGATGGCCCCCAGCACCGAGGCCACCCAGCCGGCCGCCTCGTAGGGGCCGTACAGCCCGAAGGACGCCCCGATCACGCGCGCCAGCGCCGCACCGGCAATGCCCAGCAGCGTGGTGAAAATCAGCCCCATGCGATCGTCGCCCGGCTTGATGGCCCGGGCGATCAGGCCCACCAGGAAGCCGACGATGATGGTGCCGATGATGTTCGTGATCATGATGAGCCTTCCTTCGTTCTGATCGGACGTGGCTCATGCTAGAGGGGCCGGTGCCGGGCATCCTGTAGGCCGAGCCAGCGTGGCGGGGTAGTACGGGCCGGACGGCCTGCGGGCACTGTGGGGTGTGCTCCTGGGCGCGCCGGTGACGCGCCAGTCGGAGCAGTGGCTTCACCGTCTCACTGCCCCTCCCGCTCCAGGAAGCGCATCAGGTTCTTGTAGGCGCTTTCCCGGTCGCGGGTTCTGTCGCGCAGGCCGGCGTGGACCTCCTGCTCCGACAAGGTGTCCGGGTAGAGCTCGCGAATGCAGCGCCTGCGGTTGGCGCGGCGGTAGGCCGCCTTGGCCCTGCGCAGTTCGTTCTGCACCCGGGTGTGGGACCTCCAGGCGACGGCCAGGCCGGGGATGAGGGCCAGCATGCCCGCGACGACCGGGTCCACGAAGAAAGCGCCGGCAGCGAAGGCGATGGCGGCCACGAGGATGGCAGGGCCCCACAGGAAGCGCTTGGCGGCGTTCTTCGCGTTCTGGAGGTGCATCGAGACCTGCTGGAATTCCAGGCGGCCATGGCTGGCGCGCACGTCCTGCAGGTGCCGCTGCGCGCTGAGCATCTCCCGCCGCAGGCCGCTGTCGGGGACGGCGAAATAGAGGTCGCGGAGGGTGGTGCGCACATGGTCTGCGTCGCGGGCGCGGCTGATTTCCGGATCGACGGGGTCGGGTGGGTCGCCGCGTTCGGCGGCGGCGTCCCGGGCCCGCTTGGAGGCCTCGCGGGCCCAGTCCGCGTGGTGCTTGATCCTGGCCTGGGTCTCCAGTTCGAGCACCCGGGCCAGGTGCGGCTTCAAGACTTCTTCCAGCTCCGAATGCGGCGGCATGCCGCCCACGGTCCTGTGCGCTGACTCTTGCATCGAATCGCCTCCCTGTGATTGCCAATGAATGTCTTCTTCGACCGACACCGCCTGGACCGGCGTGTCAGCACTCACTGCGCTCCTCGCGCTGCCGCTCCATCTCCAGGAAGCGCTTGAGGTTCTCGTACGCGCTCTGCCCGTCGCACAGGCGGTCCCGCAGCCCGGTGTTCGCCTCCTCCCAGGAAAAGGTGAGCGGGTACAGGTCGCGCAGTCGCTTGTCGCGGTGGAGGTAGTGATAGGTGGCCTGGGCCCGCGCCAGCTCGGCCAGGAGGCGTCGTCCCACCATCCAGGCAAGGCCCAGCCCGAGGCCCAAGGCGCCAAGGGCCACGGGCAGGGGCGGGGCGAACTGCGAGCCGAGGACGTAGGCCAGGCCGCCGACGCTCACGCCCGGAACCCAGCCGGGATACCTCGCGGCGCGGGTGGCGCGTTGAAGCTCGCGCGCGGCCTGCTGCAGTTCGTCGCGGCCGTGGCTGGCACGCACTTCGTCGAGCCTGCGGTGCTCGTCCAGCAACTGCCTGCGCAGCCCGCGCTCGGGGATGTCGAAGTACAGGTCGCGGATGGCTGAGCGGGCCCGGTCTGCTTCGCGGGCATAGAGGGCTTCGAAGTCGATCGGACCGGCGCGTTCGGCCCGAATCCCGTGCGGGGAGTCAGCGTCCAACACGGCCGCGCGCAGTCGGTCCGCTTCGTCCTGGATGCCGGCCTCCACCTCCAGCGCGCGCACCGTGGCGACATGCGGCCGCAGCAGGTCTTCCAGTTCCTTGTGCAGGCGGCGCACCCGCAGGCCGCGCGAATCGTCTCGCATCGACTTACCTCCCTTCAGCGCGCGCATGGTTACTTAGGAATTCAGTTGAGTGTATTGGTGTTAATGTTGTGGTTGACTGGAGTCGGCTGTTGTCGGCCTCTTAAGAGGCGTCGAGTGCGCCCATGACCAGAGTTCCTGCCGCAGCCCACCCAGGCGTCCTACACGGCGGAGCGCCGGCGTTCCTTAGGATTCGCCAGCCATTGAACAGCCAGGGAGGGCTGCATGATCGAAGTGAAGCAGGACAAGCCCGCCGTCCGCGATGCGGACCGCATCGACATTTCCCACGACTACGCCGTGTGCGCCTGGGCGCGCCAGTTCAACGTGAGCCAGCAGGCGGTGCGTGAGGCGGTGGCGGCGGTGGGGGACCGGGCCGGGCGGGTGCGGGTGCACCTGCAGGAGCGGGTGCGCTCGCAGGGCGCGAGCGAGCGACCGCGCAGCGACTGAGCGGCAGCCGCAGGCTCAGACGCCGCCCAGCGCCCGCAGCACGTTCTCCGGCGTGGCCGGCGCGACCAGGCGCGAGGCGTTCTGCGGCGCGCCGGCGCTCGCGACCGCGTCGCGGATCGCCTCCCACACGCTGATGCCCAGCATGAAGGGAGGCTCGCCGACGGCCTTGCTGCCGCCGACGTTGTCCTCGCGGTTCGGCTCGGGCCAGAGGGCCACCGTGAAGTGCTCCGGGATGTCGCCGGTGGCGGGGATCTTGTAGGTGCTGGGGGCGTGCGTGGCGAGCTTGCCGTCCGCGGTCCACACGAGCTGCTCGGTGGTGAGCCAGCCCATGCCCTGCACGAAGCCGCCTTCGATCTGCCCGATGTCGATGGCCGGGTTGATGGACGTGCCCACGTCGTGGAGGATGTCCACGGCCAGCACGCGGCTCTCGCCGGTGAGGGTGTCGATGGCCACTTCGCTGCAGGCGGCGCCGTAGCTGAAGTAGTAGAAGGGCCGGCCGGTCAGCGTGACCTTGTCGTAGTGGATCTTGGGCGTGCGGTAGAAGCCGTCGCTCCACAGCTGGATGCGGTTGGCGTAGGCCAGGCGCACCACCTCGTCGAAGCTGCGCGTGCAGGTGGGCGAGATGACCTCGCCTGCGCGCAGGCGCACCGCGCCCGCGCCGCAGCCGTCCAGGCCGGCCACGAACGCGGCCAGGTTGTCACGGATGTTGCGGGCCGCGAACTGCGCGGCGCGGCCGTTCAGGTCGGTGCCGCTGGAGGCCGCGGTGGCCGAGGCGTTGGGCACCTTGCCGGTCTCGGTGGCGGTGCAGCGCACGCGCTCGAAGGGCACACCCAGTTCGTCGGCCACCACCTGCATGATCTTGGTGTGCAGGCCCTGGCCCATCTCGGTGCCGCCGTGATTGAGCTGCACGCTGCCGTCGGTGAAGACATGCACCAGCGCGCCGGCCTGGTTGAAGAAGGTGGCGGTGAAGCTGATGCCGAACTTGACCGGCGTCAGGGCGATGCCGCGCTTGATGACCGGGCTTTGCGCGTTCCAGCGGGCGATGCGGGCGCGGCGTTCTTCGTAGCGCGAGGTCTTCGCCAGCTCGGAGATGAGGGGCTCGAGGATGTTGTCCTCGACCTTCATTTGGTAATGGGTGGTGTTGCGGCGAGGGGCTTCGACAGGCTCAGCCCGAACGGTGGGTGTTGGAACGGCCTGTAGAGAAGCGACATCCGTTCGCCCTGAGCCTGTCGAAGGGCTCTGCACCACCTCCTCGCTGTACAGATTGCGCAGCCGCACCTGCAGCGGATCCAGCCGCAGGTGCCGTGCGATGTCGCCCAGGATCGCCTCGATCGCGATCACCCCCTGCGGGCCGCCGAAGCCGCGAAAGGCGGTATGGCTCTGCACATTCGTCTTGCAGCGGTACGACGCGATCTCCACGTCCGAGAGGAAGTAGGCGTTGTCGGTGTGGAAGATGGCGCGGTCGGCCACCGGCCCGGACAGGTCCGCGGAGAAGCCGCAGTTGGCCAGCATGTCCAGCTTGAGCGCGGTGATGCGGCCGCTGTCGTCGAAGCCCACCTGCCAGTCGTAGGCGAAGGGGTGGCGCTTGCCGGTGATCATGAAGTCGTCGTCGCGGTCCAGCCGCAGCTTGACCGGCCGCCCCAGCTTGCGCGCGGCCAGCGCCGCCCACACGGCCATGTGGCCCGCCTGCGTTTCCTTGCCGCCGAAGCCGCCGCCCATGCGCCGGCATTCCACCGTGACGGCGTTGTTCTCCAGGCCCAGCGCATGCGCCACCCAGTGCTGCACTTCGCCCGGATGCTGCGTGCTGGAGTGGATGTGCCACTGGCCCTGCTCGCGCGGAATGGCGTAGGCCACCTGGCCTTCCAGGTAGAAGTGCTCCTGGCCGCCCACTTCCAGCTGGCCCTGCAGGCGATGGGCCGAAGCCGTGAGCGCCGCCTCCGGCTCGCCGCGACGCACCACCACCGGCGGCAGCACGTAGCTTTGCGCCGCGTGGGCCGCGCGCACGTCCAGCACCGCCGGCAGGGCTTCGATGTCGAGCTTGACGAGCCGCGCCGCGCGCCGCGCCGATTGCACGCTGTCCGCCACCACCAGGCCGATCACCTGGCCGACGTGCTGCACGCTGTCCCGCGCGAAGATGGGTTCGTCGTGCACGAAAGTGGCGAGCACCGGGTCGCCGGGGATGTCGGCGGCCAGCACCACGCCGCGCACGCCGGGCAGGGCCAGCGCGGGCTGCGCATCGACGCCGCGCAGGCTGCCATGGGCCACGGGCGAGAGGATGGGCGCCGCGTGCAGCGTGCCCCGCAGTTCGGGGATGTCGTCGATGTAGGTCGCCCGCCCGGCCACTTGCGCGCGGGCGCTCTCGTGGATGCGCGAGCTGCCCACGGCGGGCATGGCCTGCGCGGGCGCGTGCGGCGACTGCGTGGCGGGGGCCAGGTTGCGCTCGCCCGCGTCGGCCGCGCCGCCGGGGCCGCCGCCGGATGCGGCGTCGAAGTCCTTGTCGCGGGCGTTCATGCCGTCACCTCGTCGTCCAGGCGGAAGTTCTCCAGGTTGAGGGATGTGGCGCCCTGGCTTTCCAGCCAGAAGCGCGTCATGAGGTTGCCCAGCACCTGCCGGCGGTAGGCGGCGCTGGCGCGCATGTCGCTGATGGGGCTGAACTCGGCGCGCAGGCGCTCGGCGGCGGCTTCGGCCGCTTCGGCGGTCCAGGGTCGGCCGGCGAGCAGGGCCTCGGCCTGGCGGGCCCGCGCGGGAGTGGCTGCGACGCCGCCGGCACCGATGCGCACGCTGCGCACCGCATTGCCTTCGCGTTGCATGGCGATCACCAGGCAGATCGCGGAGATGTCGTCGTCGTAGCGCTTGGAGATCTTGTACGCGCGCAGGAACTCGCCCTGGGAGGGCCCGGGCACGAGCACGCGGGCCACGACCTCGTCCGGCGCGAGCACGGTCTTGCGGTAGCCGGTGTAGAAGTCCTCCAGCGCCAGCGTGCGTTCGCCGCGCGCGCTGGCCAGCACGAGCTGCGCGCCCAGGGCGATGAGCAGCGGCATGGAGTCGCCGATGGGCGAGCCGTTGGCGATGTTGCCGCCCAGCGTGCCGGCGTTGCGCACCGGCAGGCCCGCGAAGCGTTCGGCGAAGGTCTGGAGCGCCGGTCGCTGGCCGACCAGCGCCGCGAAGGCGTCGGTGAGCGAGACGGCGGCGCCGATGGACAGGCCCTGCGTCTCGCCCCAGGGCTCGATGCGCCGCAGCTCGCTCACGCGCGTCACGTCGAGCACCTGCTCGTAGCGCTTGTGCATCTTGGTGATCCACAGGCCCACGTCGGTGGTGCCGGCGACGATCTGCGCCTGCGGGTGCGCGGCGCGCACGGCGAGGAGGTCCGCGAGCGTGGTCGGGGCCATGTAGCCACCGGAAGCGGCGCGCGGCGCGATGCCCTGCAGCTGCGCGAGCAGCGCGGCTTCGTCCACGCGCACGGGCGGCAGCTCGGCCATGCGCTGCGCGGCATCCAGGATGGGCCGGTAGCCCGTGCAGCGGCACAGGTTGCCTGAAAGCTCCACCTGCGCCAGCGCGCGGTCGATGCGCTCGCCTCGGCACACATGGTTCTGGTACATGCCGAACAGGCTCATCACGAAGCCGGGCGTGCAGAAGCCGCATTGCGAGCCGTGGCACTGCACCATGGCCTCCTGGGCCGGATGCAGCGGGCCTTCCGCGGGGGCGAGGTCCTCCACCGTGTAGACCGCCGTGCCGTCCACCGAATGCGCGAGGCGGATGCAGCTGTTGACCGCCCGCCAGCGCAAGCCGCCCTGGTCCGGCTCGGCCAGCACCACGGTGCAGGCGCCGCAGTCGCCCTCGTTGCAGCCTTCCTTGGTGCCGGTGCAGCCCAGGTCCTCGCGCAGCAGCTCGAGCAGCGTGCGGTCGGGTGGTACATTGCCGAGCGATACGAGCTCGCCCCGGCGGATGAATCGGATCGTCTTGTTGTCCATGTCGCTTCAGTATGACGGCGTTCGCGTGAGCTTCGAGGTTAGGAGCGCCAAGCGGCCGGCGCATAAGCGCCGCCGTATGACATCCATGCGGGCCCCGGTATGAGAGACGCGAACCTGTTCGACAAGATCGACCTCCACCTGATCCGCGTCCTGCACACCGTGCTCACCGAACGCAGCGTCTCGCGCGCGGCCATCCGCCTGGGCATGTACCAGCCGGCGGTGTCGGCGGCGCTCAAGCGCCTGCGGGAAGTGGCGGGCGATCCCTTGCTGGTGCGCTCGGGCACCGGCATGGTGCCCACGGACGCGGGGCTTCGCATGATCGAGCCCAGTGCCAGCATTCTTCGTGCCGCCGAGGTCCTGTTCTCCGACGCGCGCGGCTTCGACCCCGCCACCACCGACGCCACGCTGCGCATCGCCGCCAGCGACTACATGGACCCGCGCTTCCTGCCCGCGCTGGTCGCGCGCCTGAAGGCGCAGGCACCGGGCGCGGCGCTGGAGATCCATCCGCTGTCGCCGCTGGCCGACTGCCACGAACAGCTCGCGCAGGGCCGGGTGGACGTTGTGGTGGGCAACTGGCTGGAGCCGCCCGACTCGCTGCACCGCGGCGAGCTGCTGGACGACGAGGTGGTGTGCCTGGCCAGCCGCGAGCACCCGGCGGTGCGCCGGCCCTGGACGGCGCAGGGCTGGCTGGAGGCCGAGCACGTGGCGCCCATGCCCACCCACCCCGGCGCGCGCGGCGTGATCGACGAGCACCTGGAGCGCCTGGGCCTGGCCCGGCGCATCACCGTGCGCTGCCCGCACTTCGGCCTCATCCCCGAGATGGTGGCCCGCAGCTTGCTCGTGCTGACCACCGGCCGGCAGTACTGCGAACGCTTCACGGCCCATTTGCCCGTCACAATCCTGCCCTGTCCCGTCGAGTTCCCGCGGCTTCGCTACTACCAGCTGTGGCACGAGCGCAGCCATGGCTCGGCCTCGGCCCGATGGCTGCGCGAGCGGATCCGGCAGACCGTCACGGCCCTGAAGAACGAAGCATGAACAGCCCTTCCCGCCTGCAGCTGACCGACATCACCAAGCGCTACCCGGCCGTGGTGGCCAACGACCACGTGTCCCTGCGCGTCGAGCCGGGCCAGACCCATGCGGTGCTGGGCGAGAACGGCGCGGGCAAGTCCACGCTCATGAAGATCATCTATGGCAGCGTGAAGCCCGATGGCGGCCACGTGCTGTGGAACGGCCAGCCGGTGCAGGTGCGCAACCCGCAGGAGGCGCGGGCGCTGGGCATCGCCATGGTGTTCCAGCACTTCAGCCTCTTCGACACGCTCACCGTCGCGGAGAACGTGTGGCTGGGCCTGGACAAGCACCTGTCCCTGGCCGAGGTCACGCGCCGCATCGAGGCCAAGGCGTCCGAGTACGGCCTGGAGATCGACCCCGCCCGGCCGGTGCACACGCTTTCGGTGGGGCAGATGCAGCGGGTGGAGATCATCCGCGCGCTGCTGACGGACCCCAAGCTCCTGATCCTGGACGAGCCCACCTCGGTGCTCACGCCCCAGGCCGTGGAGCGGCTCTTCGTGGTGCTGAAGAAGCTGGCCTCCGAGGGCTGCAGCATCCTCTACATCAGCCACAAGCTGCACGAGATCCGCGAGCTGTGCACCGCCTGCACCGTGCTGCGCGGCGGCAAGGTGACCGGCGAGTGCGACCCGCGCGAGGAGAGCAACGCGTCCCTCAGCCGCATGATGATCGGCGCCGAGCCGCCCGTGCTGGAACACCGCGCCCACACCCCCGGCGAGGTGGTGCTGCGCGTGCAGGGCCTGGAGCTCGCGCGCGAGACCCCCTTCGGCACCGACCTGCACGGCATCGACCTGGACGTGCGGGCCGGCGAGGTGGTGGGCATCGCGGGCGTTTCGGGCAACGGGCAGCGGGAGCTGCTCTATGCGCTCTCGGGCGAGGACACGCGAGCGCGGGCGGAGATGGTGCAGGTGGCCGGGCAGGCCGCCGGCCGGCTCGGCCCCTCGCGCCGGCGCGCCCTGGGCCTGCACTTCGTGCCCGAGGAGCGCCTGGGCCGCGGCGCCGTGCCCACGCTGGGCCTGGCGCACAACCTGATGCTCACGCGCCGCGAGGCCGTGGGCCCAAGCGGCTGGATCCGCATGAAGGCACTGGAGCGGCAGGCGGCGGGCCTCATCGAGCGCTTCAACGTGCGCGCGGGCGGACCGCATGCGGCGGCGCGCTCGCTCTCGGGCGGCAACCTGCAGAAATTCATCGTCGGACGCGAGATCGACGCTCGGCCCCGGCTGCTGGTCATCTCGCAGCCGACCTGGGGCGTGGACGTGGGCGCGGCCGCGCAGATCCGCGGCGAGATCCTGGCGCTGCGCGACGCGGGGTGCGCGGTGCTGATGGTGAGCGAGGAACTGGAGGAACTGTTCGAGGTGAGCGATCGACTGCATGTGATCGCCAAGGGCCGGCTCTCGCCGGCCGTGGCGCGGGACCGGGCCAGCGTGGAGCTGATCGGCGAGTGGATGAGCGGGCTGTGGGACGCCGACCCGGAGCGCGCCGCGCGGGAGGCCGAGCGTGTTTAGGATCGAGCCGCGACCGCAGGCCTCCAGCTTCTGGAGCATCGCCTCGCCCGTGCTGGCGCTGGCCATCACGGTGCTGATCGGGGTGGCGCTCTTCGTCGCGCTGGGCAAGGACCCGGTGCGCGGCCTGCAGGTCTTCTTCTGGGAGCCGCTGCGCACCCGCTACGCCATCGGCGAGCTGATGGTCAAGGCCACGCCGCTGCTGCTGATCGCGCTCGGGCTGGCGGTGTGCTTCCGCTCCAACGTGTGGAACATCGGCGCCGAAGGGCAGTTCGTGCTGGGCGCGATCTGCGGCGGCGGCGTGGCGCTGATGGCCAGTGCCGATACCGGCCGCTGGATCGTGCTGCCCATCCTGCTCGCCGGCATGGCCGGCGGCATGGCCTGGGCCTCCATCACCGCCTTCCTGCGCGACCGCTTCAACGCCAACGAGATCCTGGTGAGCCTGATGCTGGTGTACGTGGCCGTGCAGCTGCTCAACTACCTGGTCTTCGGCCCCTGGAAGGACCCGGCCGGCTACAACTTCCCGCAGACCAAGACCTTCGACGCGGTCACGCAGATCCCGCGCCTCATGAGCGGCTCGCGCGCCAGCGTGGGCCTGCTGATCGCGCTGGCGGCCGTGGCGGTGCTGTGGGTCTTCCTGTTCCGCACGCGGGCCGGCTTCGCGCAGCAGGTGGGGGGGCTCGCACCCGCTGCGGCGCGCTACGCGGGATTTTCCTCGCGCCGGGCGCTGTGGCTGGCACTGCTGGTTTCGGGCGGCGCGGCGGGTCTCGCCGGCGCGCTGGAAGTGGCCGGCCCCATCGGCCAGCTCACGCCCTACGTGCCGGCCGGCTACGGCTTCGCGGCCATCATCGTGGCCTTCGTCGGCCGCCTGCATCCCGTGGGCATGGTGTTCTCGGCCCTGCTCATGAGCCTGTTCTACATCGGCGGCGAGCTGGCGCAGTCGCGCCTGGGCCTGCCCAAGTCCATCACCGGCGTGTTCCAGGGCCTGCTGCTGTTCTCGCTCCTGGCCTGCGACACGCTGCTGGTGTGGCGGGTGCGCTGGCTGCCCGCGCGCAAGGAGGTGGCGTGATGGAGTCCTATGCGCTGCTCCTGGCGGCCACGCTCAATGCGGGCACGGTGCTGGCCATCGCCTCGCTGGGCCTCCTCATCAACGAGAAGGCCGGCATCGTCAACCTGGGCGCCGAGGGCATGATGCTCTGCGCCGCCATCGCCGGTTTCGCGGCGGTGGTGCACACCGGCAGCGACGTGGCGGGCTTCCTGGCCGGCGCGGCCGCGGGGGCGTTGCTTGCGGCGATCTTCGGCTGGCTGGTGATCTGGCTCAACACCAACCAGTACGCCACCGGCCTGGCGCTGAGCCTTTTCGGCGCCGGCTTCTCGGCCTTCGCCGGCATTTCCTACGTGCAGGAGAAGCTGCCCGAGCGGCCGCGCTTCGCCATCCCCGGGCTGGCGGACATTCCCTTCGTGGGGCCGGCGCTGTTCCGCCAGCATCCCATGGTCTATCTCACCATCGCCTTCACGCTGGCGCTGATCTGGTTCCTGTACCGCTCGCGCGCGGGCCTGGTGCTGCGCTCGGTGGGCGAAGCGCCCGAGTCGGCGCATGCGCTGGGCTATGGCGTGCGACGCATCCGCCTCATGGCGGTGGTGGCGGGCGGGGCGCTGTGCGGCCTGGCGGGGGCCTACCTGTCGGTGATCTACACCCCGCTGTGGGTGGAGGGCATGGTGGCCGGCAAGGGCTGGATCGCGCTGGCGCTCACCACCTTCGCCACCTGGCGGCCGGCCCGGGTGCTGCTGGGGGCCTATCTCTTCGGCGGCGTGACCATGCTGCAGTTCCACCTGCAGGGGCGCGGCGTGGAGGTGCCCAGCGAGCTGCTCACCATGCTGCCCTACCTGGCCACCATCCTGGTGCTGGCGCTGATGTCGCGCAATCCCACCTGGATCCGAGTCAACATGCCCGCATCGCTGGGCAAGCCCTTCCATCCCGGCTCATAATTTCGCGCTTTCGCGCCCTTGCATTTACTCAGAGGAACCCGATGACCGACCTGTCCAAACGCTCCCTGCTCCAGACGACCGCCCTGTCGGTCCTGGCCGCCACGGCCCTGGTGGCCTGTGGCAAGAAGGAAGAAGCCGCCCCGGCGGCCGCCGCTCCGGCCGCTGCGCCGGCCACCGCCGCGGCCCCCGCGCCCAAGACCGAGCCGCTCAAGATCGCCTTCGCCTACGTCGGCCCGGTGGGTGACGGCGGCTGGACCTTCGCCCACGACAACGGCCGCAAGGCGGTGGAGAAGGAATTCGGCGACAAGGTGGTCACCAGCTTCGTGGAGAAGGTGCCCGAGTCGGCCGACGCCGAGCGCGTGCTGCGCGACATGGCCAGCCAGGGCAACCAGCTGATCTTCGGCACCACCTTCGGCTACATGGAGCCCATGCTCAAGGTGGCGCAGGACTTCAAGGACGTGAAGTTCGAGCACGCCACCGGCTACAAGACCGCCGAGAACCTGCGCACCTACGACAGCCGCACCTACGAAGGCGCCTACATGGCCGGCGTGATCGCCGGCAAGATGACCAAGACCAACACGCTGGGCGTGGTGGGCTCCATCCCGATTCCCGAGGTCATCCGCAACATCAACAGCTTCACCCTGGGCGCCCAGTCGGTGAACCCCAACATCAAGACCCGCGTGGTCTGGGTGGGCGAGTGGTTCAACCCGCCCAAGGAAACCGAGGCCGCCACCTCCCTCATCAACGGCGGCGCCGACGTGCTGATGCAGAACACCGACTCCTCCGCCGTGCTGCAGACCGCCGAGAAGATGGGCAAGCGCGCCTTCGGCTGGGACAGCGACATGACCACCTACGGCCCCAAGGCCCACCTGGGCTCGGCCGTGATCAACTGGGGTCCGTACTACATCAAGTCCGTGCGCGATGCGCTCGAGGGCACGTGGAAGGGCAATGAGAGCAGCTGGTGGGGCGTGAAGGAAGGTGCCATCGACATGGTCTCCGTGGCCGCCGACGTGCCGGAAGAAACCCGCAAGCGCGTGGACGAGATCAAGGCCGGCCTGAAGGACGGCAGCTTCGCCATCTGGAAGGGCCCGATCTTCGGCCAGGACGGCAAGGAAATCCTGGCCAAGGACCAGGTGGCCGACGACAAGTTCCTGAGCGGCGTGAACTTCTACGTCAAGGGCGTGGAAGGCAAGGTGCCGGGGGGCGAGAAGAAGTAATCAGCGGATGCTGGTCAAGAAAAGCCGCCTTCGGGCGGCTTTTTTGTTTCACTTGCGGGTGCTCGGCAATTGCCAGTTTAGAACTTCGAGGGTACAAACGGGTGCAGCGAAGCATCTTGACGCTGTGCGTTTGAGGTATGCATGACTGAGCCAACTCAGGAAGTTCAAGAGGTTGACGCGGCTCAGCCACGGCAGATGCTATCCGAGCTCGCGCCCTTGGTAGACGCCGTCGAACTGCGGGAGCAAGAAGGCGCATTTCTTCTGTGCTTCGAGGACGAACTGATCGTGTTGATCGAGAGCGATGCCTATCGCGATTGCCTCGTGCTCACCGCGGAGCTGGGATTTCCTCGCGTCGGATCGGAAGCGGCAGTCCACAAGCAGCTGCTGCAGGTGGCCGCACGTTGGCAGGACATGCTGGGAGTCCACATGGGGCTGGACCCCGAAGATGATTGCGTCTTGCAAATCGCTGAAGTGGCGATGACGAACCTGTCCCTTGAAGTACTGACCGAGCGTGTCGAAACCTTCGTGGCCACTGCGCGGCACTGCCGCCAGGTGCTCGCAGAGCAGGAAGACAGTTCGCGAGGTTTGCAAACCTTCATCCGCGTGTGAACGCAGGCAACTGGAGTCGTCATGAGCAGCAATGTCGGAAGCAATGTCGTGATGGTCACGCCGGACACGCGCGTGGAGCACCTTGAAAGCCTTGCCAAGTCGTCGAGGGGCGGGCCGATCCTGGCTGAGCGCTATGGCGCGAACATCGTGCTCTACACTGCGCCGCGGACGTTCCGCAGCGTCCTGGAGTCGGCACTCCGCACGTTGTTTCGTCGCCAGCCACCGCCGGCTGAGTCTCTGGCTAAAGCTGTCACAGCGAACATCTTCATGAGATCGCTGCCCGCCCACCTCAAGGACGCGGGCCGGCAAAAGCACCTGGCCGAGAAGATTGCGGCAGGCAAGGACGGCTTGACTGCGGCAACGCTTCGATCCAGGCTCGACGCCTTCCAGCACTTGGCGGACGCCACCCCTGTTGGCGAGGCCAACCGCTTCGGCTCCGCCGAGAAATTCGCAGGCCAGAAGGGCGAGCACACGGGCGGAAAGACTGGAAGCCTCAGGGTCAAGGCGGACGGAAAGAATTACCAGATCAAGTTCGACATCCGCGACCAGCCCAGCTGGCTTCGCAGAAAGCTTGAGCGCTCCCTGAACGTGCAGAACGTCTCTGAAGTGCTCGCGTCCGCGGTGATGCGCTCCGAGCTGCAGTCCGATGCAACCCCCAGCGCGGCGGCCACGCAATCAGAACCATCCCTTCCTCCGTCGAACCTGTTCGACCACGCCGACTCGGAGATCGATTTCCACGGTCACACTCCCTCGCCCGAGGCTGACGAAGAGTCCGCCAAGGTGTTCTTCCGCATGATGAAGAACATGCCCATCGTAGGGACTGACGCTGAGCCCGAAAAGGGCACATCGGCAGTGAAGAAGCCCGTCGCCGAACCCGCGACCCTGATGCGCGCACCGAACGTGACGCTGCTGGATGCGGAGGGCTCTCGCATGAACGTGGTGTCCGAGTACCTCACCGGCGGCAAAGGCAACCTGGAAGACTATTTCACCGGTACCTTGGGTGGAACCATCCAGGAGGGGCGACACGTGAAGGTCGTCATGGGTTCGGAACAGCCGGCCGAGGGAACGCCGCCGCTGTCGAAGGACCCGAAACGTGAGGGCGTGATCCACATCCAGGGCCAGGCCGCAACCGACCTGTACGACCACCTTGCCAGCACCCTGTGGCTGGGCGACTACGACTTCAACCCCGCCAAGTTCATCGTGCAGGAAGGCGCGGACGGTGTCTTGCGCCTGGGGTGCATCGACCTCGCCCACTCGTTCCAGAACCTCACGCAGGGTCGTGGTGGAAGCTTGAACGCAGTGCGAGATGCCGTCCGCAACGACACTGGCAGTGCGAGCGACAACAGCTTCGTGCAAGCCGTCAACCAGAAGCGGCTGCGCGGTGACTTCAGGAAGGAGGGCGGCGGCATGTCCAAGATCTGGCGCGACTACGAGAATCTCGCGCCTTCACTGGGGCTTGCTCGTGCGCTCAAGCGCCTGGCGATGCGGCCCGATTCGCATGTAGAGGGCTTGCAAGCCGCCAAGGAACACATCATGAGCTTGGTGGAGTACCTGCAGGGCAACCCCACTCCCGAGAACAAGGCGAAGCTCGAACACTTGCTGGAAACGCTCGCGCAGATCAGCGAACACGAGGGGCACAGCGTCCGCCTCATGTTCCGCAAGCCCGCCGCCGTTGTCGACGAGGTCATCGGTCACCTCACCCATGTGCTGAGCCAGCGCCGCAAGGAAGCCATGTTCGCCGCCGACCTGTGCGAGTTGCAGGCGAGCACCAATGCCTTCTACATGCCCAAGCCGGGAAGCCCGACGGTTTCCGCAGAAGCGCTGGCGCAGCTTGAGGAGCGCTTCGCGCATCAACATGGGCCCGCCATGCTCAAGAAGGAGCTTGTGTGGTTTGCCGAGTCCGCGGGCACGCCGCCCTTCAAGGGAACCTACCAGCAGTTCGTCGCCGATCGCATGCGGCTCGCTTCTGCCCAGGCTTCCGCGCAAGCCCAGCCATTGCCGGCGCCAGTCGTCACAGCGCCCGCCGCATAATTGCCGGGCCGAAAGCCCGGCCACGGTGGCTGGGCGCCCAGCTCGCCCATGACGCCTTCCACCTTCGATCCCGCCACCATTTCCGTCCCCCCCGCCCGTCTCCCCGAGCTCCTGGCCCGCATGCCCAAGGCCGAGCTCCACATCCACATCGAGGGCTCGCTCGAGCCCGAGCTCATGTTCAAGATGGCACGCCGCAACGGCGTGAGCCTGCCCTATGCCAGCGTGGACGAGCTGCGCCGGGCCTACGACTTCTCCAACCTGCAAAGCTTCCTGGACATCTATTACGCCGGGGCCAGCGTGCTGCTGCACGAGCAGGACTTCTACGACGTGGCCTGGGCCTACCTGCAGCGCGCGCAGGCGGACAACGTGCTGCGGGCCGAGCTGTTCTTCGACCCGCAGACCCACACCGCGCGCGGCGTGGCCATGGAGACCGTCATCGGCGGCCTGCACCGCGCCTGCGAGGATGCGCGGACGCAGCTGGGCGTGGACGCGGCGCTCATCCTCTGCTTCCTGCGCCACCTGAGCGAGGACGACGCCTTCGAGACGCTGGAGGCGGCGCTGCCCTATCGCGACCAGTTCATCGGCGTGGGCCTGGACTCCAGCGAGGTCGGCCACCCGCCGGAGAAGTTCGCGCGCGTCTTCGCACGCTGCCGCGAGCTGGGCCTGCACCTCGTGGCGCACGCGGGCGAGGAGGGGCCGCCGGCCTATGTGTGGTCGGCGCTGGACGTGCTGAAGGTCGAGCGCATCGACCACGGCGTGCAGTCGGCCAAGGACCCGGCGCTGATGAAGCGGCTGGCCCAGGACGGCATCGCGCTCACCGTGTGTCCTCTCTCCAACCTCAAGCTCTGCGTCTTTCCCAAGCTCGCCGAGCACAACATCCGCACCCTGCTGGACGCCGGCCTGAAGGTGACCATCAACTCGGACGACCCGGCCTACTTCGGCGGCTACGTCAACACCAATTTCCTGCAGACCTTCGAGGCCACGGGCCTCACGGCCACGCACGCCTGGCAGCTGGCCCGCAACAGCTTCGAGGCCAGCTTCATGGACGCTGCGGGCAAGGCACGCTGCCTGGAGCGGCTGGACGCCTGCTTCGCCGAGTTCGCCGGCGGGCATTGAAGCCCGCGGCCGGCGAGACCGGCCCGCCTCGTACAATCGCCCCCGCGCCGCTGTCGCCCCGAGAGCGGCGCTTTTCTTTGTCCCGGGGCCATGTAGAGGAACACCATGTACAAAAACCTCGCAGCCGGCGCGCTCGCCGCCGCCTGCCTGTTTCCACCTTTTCTCCAGGCGCAGACGCCGCCGCTCAGGATCGGATTCGTCCACGTCGCGCCGGTCACGGAAGCCGGCTGGGTGCGCCAGCATGAAGACGGCCGCAAGGCGCTGGAAGCCGCGCTCGGCGACAAGGTGCGTACCACCTCGGTGGAGAACGTGCCCGAGGGTCCCGACGCCGAACGCGTGATCCGCGACCTGGCGCAGCAGGGCCACAAGCTCATCTTCACGCCCAGCTTCGGCTACATGGAGCCCACGCTGAAGGTCGCGCGCGACTTTCCCGACGTGAAGTTCGAGTCCATCACCGGCTACAAGACCGCGCCCAACGTGGCCACGGCCAATGCGCGCTACTACGAGGGGCGCTACCTGGCGGGCATCGCGGCCGGCCGCATGACCAAGACCGCGCTGGCAGGCTACGTGGCCGGCTTTCCGATTCCCGAGGTGCTGCAGGGCATCAACGCCTTCACGCTCGGCATGCGCTCGGTGAACCCGCAGGCGCAGGTCAAGGTCGTCTTCCTGGGCGAGTGGTTCAACCCGCCGCGCGAGCGGGACGCCGCCATGGCGCTCTTCGACCAGAACGTGGACGTGATCGCCTTCCACACCGGCTCCACGGCCGTCATGGCCGCGGCCCAGGAACGCGGGCGCATGGCGGTGGCCTACCACTCGGACATGCGCAAGTTCGGCCCCGAGGCACAGATCGCGGCGGTCACCCACCATTGGGGCGACTACTACACCCGCCGCGCGCGCGCAGCGCTGGACGGCAGCTGGAAGCCGCAGCAGGTCTGGGGCGGCGTGAAGGAGGGCATGGTGCGCGTGGGCCATTTCGGACCGCGGGTGCCCAAGGCCGTGCAGGACGAGGTGCTGGCGCGCCAGCAGGACATCGCCGCCGGGCGCCTGCGGCCCTTCGCGGGGCCGATCGTGGACAACAACGGCCGCACGGTCGTTCCGGCCGGGAGCGCCCTCTCCGACGAGCAGATCCTCAAGATGGACTTCCTCGTGGCCGGCGTGCAGGGAAGCCTTGCAAAATAGCCGCATGAAAGCCTACCGCGCCGGACTGCTTCGCTTCGACGACGAGGGCCGCGCCGTCCACGACAGCGACGGCTTGCTGGTGGTCGGCCCCGACGCCACGGGTGCCCAGGTGGTCCGTGCCGCCGGCTCCTACGCGGCGCTGGCGGGCAACTTCCCGGGCGTGGCCATCGAGCACCTGCCCGGGCGCCTCATCGCGCCCGGCTTCATCGACCTGCACGTCCACTTTCCGCAGACCGACGTGATCGGCTCGCCCGCCGAGGGCCTGCTGCCCTGGCTGGAGAACTACACCTTCCCGCACGAAGCGCAGTTCGCGCAGGACCTGCACGCGCAGGAGATGGCCGAGGTGTTCCTGGACGAGCTGCAGCGCCATGGCGTGACGACGGCGCTCACCTTCTGCAGCTCGCACCCGGCCTCGGTCGACGCCCTCATGGGCGCTGCCGAGCGTCGCGGCCTGCGCCTCATCGCGGGCAAGGTGCTGCAGGACCGCCATTCGCCGGACGGCGTGCGCGACGACACCGAGCAGTCGCTCATCGACACCGAGAAACTCATTCGCAGCTGGCACGGCCGCGGCCGCCTGGGCTACGCCATCACGCCACGCTTCGCGCCCAGCTGCTCGGAGGCGCAGCTGCGCGGGGCGGGGGAGCTGGCGGCGCGTTATCCGGACGTGTGGATCCAGTCGCACGTGGCCGAGAACCGCGACGAGATCCTCTGGGCGCGCGAGCTGTTCCCCGCCTCGCGCAGCTACCTTTCCGTCTACCAGGACTTCGGCCTCATGCGCCCGCGCGCGATCTACGCGCACTGCATCCACTTCGACGACGAGGACCGCGCCCTCATGCGCGACACCGGCGCCGCCGCCGCCGTGTGCCCCACCAGCAACCTGTTCCTGGGCAGCGGCTTCTTCGACTACGAAGGCGCGGACCGCGTGGGCTTCCGCTACGGCCTGGCCAGCGACGTGGGCGGCGGCACCAGCTTCAGCCCCTTCCACACCATGCTCGCGGCCTACTACGTGGGGCGCGAAGGGCAGACCAAGCCGGGCCTGTCGCTCACGCCGGGGCAGCTGTGGTGGCAGCACACCGCCGGCGCCGCGCAGGCCCTGGGACTGGACGGCGTGGTCGGCAACCTGCAGCCGGGCTGCGAGGCGGACTTCCTGGTGCTCGACCCGCAGGCCACGCCCCTGCTCGCGCGCCGCACCGGCCATGCGCGCACGCTGGACGAACTGCTCTTCGCGATGATCGTGCTGGGGGACGATCGGGTGGTCGAGCGCGTCCACATCGCCGCCGGCACCTGAAGCCGCACTCCTACAATCGCCTCCCCGAGGAGAGTCCTTCATGATCAAGAGCGACAAGTGGATCCGCCGCATGGCCGAACAGCACGGGCTGATCGAGCCCTTCGAGCCCGGCCAGGTGCGCGAGGTGGACGGACGGCGCGTCATCAGCTACGGCACCTCCAGCTACGGCTACGACATCCGCTGCGCGCCCGAATTCAAGGTCTTCACCAACATCCACAGCACGGTGGTGGACCCGAAGAACTTCGACGAGAAAAGCTTCGTCGATTTCCACGGCGACAGCTGCATCATCCCCCCCAACAGCTTCGCCCTCGCGCGCACGCTGGAGTACTTCCGCATCCCGCGCAACGTGCTGACCATCTGCCTGGGCAAGAGCACCTACGCGCGCTGCGGCATCATCGTCAACGTCACGCCCTTCGAGCCCGAGTGGGAAGGCTACGTGACGCTGGAGTTCTCCAACACCACCCCGCTGCCCGCCCGCATCTACGCGGGCGAGGGCTGCGCGCAGGTGCTTTTCTTCGAGAGCGACGAGACCTGCGAGGTGAGCTACAAGGACCGCGGCGGCAAGTACCAGGGCCAGCGCGGGGTGACGCTGCCCAAGGCCTGATCAGGCCTGAACCACCGCGGCACGCGCTGCCGCCAGATCCCAGCCGCCCCAGCCGCAGCTCTTGAACAGCACGGGACCGGACCCGCGCGGGCGCGCCGTCCCTTCGAGCAGCGCGGCCAGGGTCGGGAAGTCCTCCAGCGGCAGGCCGGCCTGCATCAGGTCGCCAGCCTCGTGCCGCGCGTCCTCGCTGTCCAGCCACACGCCGCCACCTTCGGCACACTGTTGGCACAGGTCCGCGGACAGCTCCCGCATGCGCGGGGTGAAGGCGCCCACGGCGGCGATGAAGGCGTCGCCCCGGGCGCGCGAGGACAGCACCACCGCGTCGGCCGGCGTGGCCGTGACCACCAGGGGGCAGTGCGCGAGCTGCGCATCCGGGTCGCTCACCACGTCGGCACGCAGGCCGCGTTCACGCGCTAAAGCCGCCAGCGCCTGCGCGCCCTCCGCGCCGCGCGAGGCGATGCGCACTTCGCGCAGGGGCAGCGTGTCGGCGAAGGCTTCGAGGTGCGAGCGGCCTTGCGCACCGGCGCCCACGATCAGCAGCGGCCCCTCGGGCACGGCGGCCAGCGTGCGCGCGGCCAGGGCCGAGACCGCGGCCGTGCGGCGCGCGGTCACCGTGGGGCCGTCCAGCACCAGGCGGCGCTCGCCGGTGGCGATGTCGAAGACCACCACGTCGCCCTGGATGGCCGGGCGTCCCGTGCCGGCGTTGGCGGGGGTGTAGGTGATGAGCTTGGCGATGGCCAGGCGGGCGTCGAAGGCCGGCATGAGGAAAAGGCTGGCGCCGCCCGGCAGGGCCTGCACCGATCGTGCGGGCACCTGCACGGACGGGTCGCGCAGCACCTCGCGCAGCGCCTGCAGCAAGGCGGGGTAGGGGAGCCGCGCGGCCGTGGCGGCCGCGTCGAGCCATTCGGAGGTGGCAGGCATGCGCCGATTCTGTCCTACAGCAGCGTGCGCCCGTTCAGCGCGGCGCAGCCACGCGGGCCTTCCTACGATCACCGGACCTTTCACAGCAAGGCTTTGCCCATGTCCGCCGCCCGTTCACCGTCGCCCTTCGCACCCCTGGGGCACACCGTGGGCATCGTCCTCATCGCATTGCTGGCGCTGGCTTTCTACCTGGTGTGCAGCCATCAGGTGCGAACGGCCGAGGCGCGGCGCATCACGCTCCAGGTGCAGCAGGCCGCGTTCAGCGACTGCCTCCAGTACGTGGTGGGCTCGACCATCGGGGCCTGCACCAGCCGCCTGGGCGCCCAGCCGGCCGGCGCGACCGAGCTTCCCGCCGACGCACCCCAGCTCGTGGTCGGACGCTGACAGCGCGTGCGGATGCGGCGCTGCAACATGGCGCTGCTGTCCGACAGCGCCATCGCCTAGGCGCCGACGCGGTCGAGCCATGGGGTCGTCCTAAGGTGGCGGCATTGCAAATGGAAACACGCGATGCCCCCCGTTCACGGATTCGATCTTGACGACGCTGCCCTGCCGGCGTCCACATCGCTGGAAGCTTGCGACGAGGCCACGACTGCCTTGGCCACGGAGCGGGCTCAGCAAACGGGCACCCTGCTCGGCCAGTTCGCCACGCTGATGGCCGAGCACAGCCGCGGTGTGGAGCCCGAGTTGATGCAGACCGACCGGGAATACGCGCTGTGGCAGCTCGCCTGTGCGCACAGCATCGGCGATCCGGTGCTCAAGCAGCTGGCCGTGCGGCTTTTCGGCATGGTGGACAGAGCCTTCGAACCGGGCCCGTAAGTTGCCACCGCCCAGTCATCGGCTGGGCTTCGGGCCTTTGGACTCCGTGGCGCCCCCGCCCGAGCCGTGGTGTTTGTCGGGCTCGGGTCAAGAACCCGTCTGTCGTCTGTCGTCCCTGCTGCCCGGTCCTTACCCTCGCGGCTGCACCTCGGCGCCCTCGATCAGGAAGCGCACGCGTCGCGCTCCCTGCCATTCATCCGCATCCAGCCGGAACGCCAGCCTGGCTTTTCCGGGCAGCGGCTCGGTCCGTCCGAACCAGATGCCGTCCACCGGATGCCCGTGGTGCCGCAGCTTGAGCGCCAGGTGCCGCTCGCCCACGAGCCGCTGCGAGACGATCTCCAGCTCCTCGCAGAACACGGGCGCGGCGAAGCCCTGCCCCCAGACTTCCTGCTGCAGCGCATCGACCAGGTCCACGCGGCGCCACTCGGGCGCGAGCGGGCCGTCCGTGTGCAGGCTGCGCTGCAGCGTGGCGGCGTCCAGCCATTCGGCCGCCACTTGCGCGATGGCCTGCTCGAAGGTGTCGAAGTGCTCCTCGGGCACCGTGCAGCCCGCCGCCATGGCGTGGCCGCCGAAGCGCAGGAGCACGCCCGGGTGCCGCTTGGCCACCAGGTCCAGGGCGTCGCGCAGGTGGAAGCCGGGAATGGAGCGGCCCGAGCCCTTGAGCTCGTGCTCCTTGCCCGGCGCCTGGCTGGGGGCGAAGACGAAGGTCGGGCGGTGCAGCTGGTCCTTCAGGCGCGAGGCGACGATGCCGACCACGCCCTCGTGGAACTCCGGGTCGAAGACGCAGACGGCCGGCGGCGGTGTCTCGCTCTCGTCGAAGAGCGCCTGCGCCAGCTCCAGTGCCTGTTCGCGCATGCCGGTTTCCAGTTCGCGCCGTTCGCGGTTGATGCCGTCCAGGGCGCGCGCGAGTTCCTGGGCCCGCGCGGCGTCGTCGGTGAGCAGGCATTCGATGCCCAGGGTCATGTCCGAGAGGCGCCCGGCGGCGTTGATGCGCGGGCCGAGGGCGAAGCCGAAGTCCAGCGCGCTGGCCGTGCGCGCGTCGCGCCCGGCCACCTCGAACAGCGCCGCCAGGCCGCAGGGCAGGGCGCCCGCGCGCACGCGGCGCAGGCCCTGCGCCACCAGGCGGCGGTTGTTCGCGTCCAGGCGCACCACGTCGGCGACCGTGCCCAGGGCCACGAGGGGCAGCAGCGCATCCAGCTTGGGCTGGCCCTGCTCGCCGAAGGCGCCGCGCGCGCGCAGCTCGGCCCGCAAGGCGAGCAGCACGTAGAACATCACGCCCACGCCGGCGATGCACTTGCTGTCGAAGCCGCAGCCGGGCTGGTTGGGGTTGACGATGACGGCCGCCTCGGGGAGGCGCTCGCCAGGCAGGTGGTGGTCCGTCACCAGCACCTGCAGGCCCAGGGCATTGGCCTCGGCCACGCCCTCCACGCTCGCGATGCCGTTGTCCACGGTGACCAGCACGTCGCAGCCGCGCTCGCGCACGCGGCGGGCGATGGCTGCCGTGAGGCCATAGCCATCGACCACGCGGTCCGGCACCAGGTAGTCCACCTGCGTGGCGCCCAGCAGGCGCAGTCCGCGCACGCCCACCGCGCAGGCGGTGGCGCCGTCGCAGTCGTAGTCGGCCACGATGCACAGGCGCTTGCGGGCGGCGATGGCGTCGGCCAGGAACACCGCCGCGTCCTGCGCGCCCTTGAGGCCCGACGGCGGCAGCAGGCGGGCCAGGGCGTCGTCCAGTTCCTCGCGGCTGGCGATGCCGCGGGCCGCGTACAGGCGGGCCAGCAGGGGATGGAGCCCCGCCTGCTCCAGGCTCCAGGCGGTGCGGGGGTTCACGTCACGGGTGATGATCTTCATAGGGAGGCGAGCACCTGCGCCGGGGTTGGCGCGCTGCGGAAAAGGCGGGTGGCGCGGGCCCACGCGCCGGGCGGGGGCAGGGCCCAGGTCTGCGCGTGCGAGTCGCCGCACAGGGTCAGTCGAACCTCGCGGTCCGGCGCGAGGGCGTCGAGCAGCCGGGCGATCGGGCCGTCGTCCAGCGCCCGCCAGGCGTCCTGCCAGGCGGCCTCGTCGCCGAGCGCCGCCGCCGGGCCGAGCGACTCGTCCAGCGCGATGGGTGGCGAGGCGGGCGCGGCAGCCTCGGGCAGCGCCCCGGCCGCGCTCAACCAGAACGAATTCACCGGCAGCAGGCCGCGGGCCTCGCGCGCCTCGTTGACCGGGTGGGTGTAGAGCAGCATCTGCATCTCCTGCTGCAGCCGCCGCAGCGGCCGCGCCTCGGGCCCGCGCGGCAGCCAGTCGTCCACGACCGCCCCGCTCACGCGCCCGAGCGATGCGCAGGCCAGGCCCCGCAGCAGCTCGCCGCGGGCCAGCCAGCGCAGCGGCTCCTGGTAGCGAAGCTGCAGCCCGTCTTCCTCGAAGTACGGGGCCATGGCGTCCAGGAGGGCGCGGGAGTCGCCTTCCTCCAGCGCGAGGGACTCGGGGGGCTGCATGCGCACGTGGTCCGTCGCGACCGCCCAGTGGCAGGGGGTGATCCAGCCCCAGGCGGCGCCTGCGGGGTCCTCGCCCTGCCGGCGCAGGTCCCAGGCGGCGCGGGGGGCGTGGCCGTCGCCGGCCCAGAAGCCGCAGGCACGCGCCAGGACGCGCTCGTGGGGAGTCGAGAGCATGCGCGGCCCGCCCTCGTCCAGGCCCATGGGCGCCAGCCGGGCCAGCAGGGCGGACAGCTTGGGCAGCGCCAGCGCCCCCAGCGCGTCGCGGCACCACGGCGCGGCGCAGGATGCGTGGGCCACGAGCACATGAACGCCTTGAGACATGGCGCCATTGTCCCGGATGCCACAATCGCGCTCTTTGGCTCCGGGGCCACAAGCCCCGATTCACGCCCGGCATGCGACTTCCGTACGAACTGCTCCTGGGCTGGCGCTACACCCGCGCCGGCCGGGCCACCCGCCGCAACGGCTTCATTTCCTTCATCTCCGGCGTGTCCATGCTGGGCATCGCGCTGGGCGTGGCGGCGCTGATCATCGTGCTGTCGGTCATGAACGGCTTCCAGAAGGAAGTGCGCGACCGGATGCTGGGCGTGGTCTCGCACATCGAGGTCTATGGCCCGGGCGGCGGCACGCTGCCGGACGTGGCCCGCAGCCTGCGCGAGGTGGGCCAGCACCCGCAGGTGCGCGGCGCCGCGCCCTTCGTGGCCGCGCAGGCGCTGATCGCGCGCGGCGAGGACATGCGCGGCACCCTGGTGCGGGGGATCGACCCGGCGCTGGAGCCGCAGATCACCGAACTTGCGCAGCAGCTGCAGGGCGGCGCGCTCGCGCGCCTCGTGCCCGGCGAGTTCGGCCTGGTGCTGGGCGGCGAGCTGGCGCGCGCCCTCGGGGTGCGCGAGGGCGACCCGGTTACGCTCATCGCGCCCAGCGGCCAGGTCACGCCGGCCGGCGTGGTGCCGCGCCTGAAGCAGATGACCGTGGTGGGCACCTTCGACTCGGGCCACTACGAGTACGACAGCGGCCTGGTGATGATGCACATCGAGGACGCGCAGCGCCTGTTCCGCCTGGAAGGGCCCACGGGGCTGCGCCTGCGCCTGGCGGACCTGCACCAGGCCCGCGAGGTGGCGGCCGAGCTGGCCACGCAGATGACGGGGCCCGTGCTGGTGCGGGACTGGACGCGCCAGAACCGCACCTGGTTCGCCGCCGTGCAGCTGGAAAAACGCATGATGTTCATCATCCTCACGCTGATCGTCGCGGTGGCGGCCTTCAACCTGGTGAGCACGCTGGTGATGACGGTGACCGACAAGCGCGCCGACATCGCCATCCTGCGCACGCTGGGCGCGAGCCCGGGCAGCATCATGGGCATCTTCGTGGTGCAGGGGGCCACCGTGGGCGTGGTCGGCACCCTGGCCGGCCTGCTCCTGGGGCTGGCGGTGGCGCTGAACATCGACGTCATCGTGCCGGCGCTGGAAAGCGCCTTCAACGCGCGCTTCCTGCCGCAGGACATCTATCTCATCAGCCGCATGCCCAGCGAGCCGCTGGCCAGCGACATCGTGCCCATCGCCCTCATCTCCCTGGTGCTCGCCTTCGTGGCCACGCTCTACCCGAGCTGGCGCGCCAGCCGCGTCAATCCCGCGGAGGCCCTGCGCTATGAATGACTCCATCGACCTGAACGGCGGCCCGGTGCTGCTGGCCGAGGGGCTGACCAAATCCTTCCGCGAGGGCGGGCTGGAGGTGGACGTGCTGCGCGGCATCGACCTGGTCGTGCACCCGGGCGAGACCGTGGCCATCGTCGGCGCCTCGGGCTCGGGCAAGAGCACGCTGCTGCACCTGCTGGGCGGGCTGGATGCGCCCTCGGCCGGAAGCGTGCTGCTGCAGGGACAGCCGATGGCCTCGCTGGGTCCCGCCGAACAGGGACGGCTTCGCAACCGGCACCTGGGATTCGTCTACCAGTTCCACCACCTCCTGCCCGAGTTCAGTGCGCTGGACAACGTGGGCATGCCGCTTCGCATCCGGCGCCAGCCCGTGGAGCAGTGCCGCGAGGCGGCGCAGCGCACGCTGGCGGCCGTGGGCCTGGCCGAGCGCGTGCGCCACCGGCCGGCGGAACTCTCCGGCGGCGAGCGCCAGCGCGTGGCCATCGCCCGCGCGCTGGTCACCCAACCGGCCTGCGTGCTGGCCGACGAGCCCACCGGCAACCTGGATCGGCGCACGGCCGAAAACGTGTTCGACCTCATGCTGCAGCTCGCGCGCGAGCAGGGCACGGCATTCGTGCTGGTCACGCATGACGAGTCGCTCGCCGCGCGCTGCGGGCGGCAGCTGCGGCTGGCGGGTGGCCGCCTCGGCTGAGAAGGTGTGAATGAATCTACTGCGCGGCCCGATCTGGCGCCTGCGCTTCTCGCCGTACCCAGGTACGGCTGCGATGCTCGGCGCCACCTCGGACCGCTCGCTACGATTCCTTCACACCTTCTGACTGCGAAGCTCTCAGACGCAGCCGGGCACCAGCCACACGACCAGGGTCTCGTACACCACGGCCACGGCTGACAGGCCGGCCATCCCCAGCGTGGTCCAGCCCACGAACCTGGGTAGCGGCGCGGCCCCGCGCCGGGGGCGCGCCCGCAGGGCGAAGAGCGCGATGAGCCCCAGGGCCAGCACGCCGGACGCGACGATGACCAGGCTGGTGGCCGGCAGGCCCGCCCAGGTCCAGTCGGCGTTCGGACGGGCGCAGACCACCCCGGTGAAGCCGTAGATCAGCACGAAGTGCAGGGCCCAGATGATCGGCCCCGAGCAACTCAGGAGCAGCAGGCGCTGGAAGGACGGGCTCGCCATGGTTCACCCCAGCAGGCGCGGAAAACCGTGGACCACCGCCACGCCGATCACGCCCTGCACCACGGTGTAGTACCAGTACAGCCGCGTGTTCTCGAAGCTCACGCGGCGGGTGGACGTGAGCAGGCCGGCGGCCGCGCGGGCCATGCAGTAGCCACCCATGAAGGTCATCAGGACGGCGTAGAAGCCCTGCACGGAGATGATGGTGTAGACCACCGCGCCGTAGGCGTCCTGCGTCGGTCCGAGCCCGGTTCCCCGCTGCGCCTGGATGTCCACCACCAGGGCGCCCCACAGCAGCGCGATGGCCAGCAGGATCGCCAGGTGCCAGGGCCAATGCGGGCGGGCCTGCGCACGCAGCAGGCGACGACCGGCCCAGCCGATCAGCACCGCGCTGGCCACCTGCATCAGTGCCGAGGCGACTGCCAGCAGCGGGTCGGCCCAGCGGGCGCCCTCGCGCGGCCACAGCTGCGGGGACACCGTCCACAGGTAGAAGTAGGAGAAGACGAGCGACGCGAAGATCGAGCCCGAGACGATGACCAGCACCATCATGGCCCACCAGGAGTGCGACTTCGGCCCGTTGCAATAGACCTGCAGCCGGATGCCGCCGCCCACGTCCACCGGCGGGTGCGAGAAGCCGGGGTCGGTGGACCAGATCCAGCGGAACACCGAGGCCGTGGCGATCACCGCGCAGGCCAGCGCCAGCCACACCAGCTTCACGGTCAGCAGCAGGAAGAAGGCCGCGGTGAAGACCGCGGCCAGGAATGGCGACCAGCCGTAGCCCGGCATCTGCAGCAGGTACTGCGGCTTGGCGTCGATGGGGCTGGTGACGATGGTCTCGCGGCCACCCGTGGGTGCGTTGGGCAGGTAGTACTGACCGTCCTCCACGTCCTTGGAGAGCTTCGGCTGGTCCCACAGCGGCTCGCGGCTGGTGACGAAGGGAATGCTGCGGTTGGCGTAGTTGCCCGAGGGCAGCCACTCCAGCGTGCCGGCGTTCCACACGTTGCCGGCGTTCTCGCCGGTCATCCGGAAGTGCATCGCCAGGTCCACCAGGAACACCAGCACGCCGGCCGCGATCATGTAGGCGCCCACGGTGGAGAGCATGTTGAGCGTGCCCCAGCCCATCTCCGCCGGGTAGGTGTACACCCGCCGGGGCATGCCTTCCAGGCCCGTGATGTGCATGGGAAAGAAGGCCAGGTTGAAGCCGATGAACATCAGCGCGAAGCAGATGCGCCCCAGCGTCTCCGACAGCGGCTTGGAACTGGCATAGGGCATCCAGTAGTAGAAGGCGCCGAAGAGCGGGAAGACCATGCCGCCGATCAGCACGTAGTGCAGGTGGGCGACGATGAAGTAGGTGTCATGGGCCTGCCAGTCGAAGGGCACGATGGCCACCATCACCCCCGTCAGGCCGCCCAGCACGAAGATGAAGAGGAAGCCCAGCACGAAGAGCATGGGCGTCTTGAGCGCGTCGATCTTCTTCGCCGCCGCAAGGGTCGCGATCCAGGCGAAAACCTGGATGCCGCTCGGGATGGACACGGCCATGCTCGCGGCCGAAAAGAAGCTGAGCGACAGCTGCGGAATGCCGGTGGCGAACATGTGGTGCACCCACAGGCCGAAGCTGAGGAAGCCCGTGGCCACCAGCGCGACGACGATGAGGCGGTAGCCGATGAGCGGCCGCTGCGCCATGGTGGGCACGATCATGGACACCATGCCCGCGGCGGGCAGGAAGATGATGTACACCTCCGGGTGGCCGAAGAGCCAGAACAGGTGCTGCCACAGCAGCGGGTCGCCACCCAGGTCGGCGATGAAGAAGGGCCAGTGGAAGGCGCGTTCCAGCTCCAGCAGGATGGTGGCCAGGATCACCGCCGGGAAGGCGAAGATGATCATGCCGGCCAGCACCAGCATGGACCAGCAGTAGATCGGCAGCTTGTCCAGCGACATGCCCGGCGCGCGCGTGCGCAGGATGCCCACCACGATCTCGATGGCGCCGGCGATGGCGGAGATCTCGATGAAGCCGATCCCCAGCAGCCAGAAGTCGGCGTTGGGTCCAGGCGCGTACTCGAAGCTGGTGAGCGGCGGGTACATGAACCAGCCGCCGCGCGGGGCCAGGTCGAAGAAGATGCTGCAGAAGAACACCGTGCCGCCCACGAAGTAGGCCCAGAAGGCGTACATGCTCAGGCGCGGGAAGGGGAGGTCGCGCGCGGCCAGCATGTTGGGCAGCAGCAGCACGCCCATGGCCTCGACCACCGGCACCGCGAACAGGAACATCATCATGGTCCCGTGCATGGTGAACAGCTGGTTGTACAGGTTGTGGCCGACCAGGTCGTTGTCCGGCACGGCCAGCTGGGTGCGCATGATCAGCGCCAGGATGCCGGCCAGCACGAAGAACATCAGCGAGGTGCCGACGTAGAAGGCGCCCACGTAGTTGTTGTTGACAACCGAGAGGAACTTGAAGCCCGAAGGCGGCGCCCAGATGCGCTTGAGTTCGGCCAGTTCCCGCTTGTCGTCGCGCGGGCCCGGGTTGGGCAGGCGGCTGAAGTCGATCTCGTGGTCGGGCGTGGTCATTCGGTCAGCGCAGCTGGTAGAGCAGGAACAGCGCACCCAGGTAGGCGAGCAGGATGAAGAAGGAATCCACGCCCATGCGGCCGATGGTGCGGTTGCGCCGCTCGATGAGGCCGATCAGGAAGATCACCGTGAGCAGCACGCCCAGCAGCGCCAGGCCCAGCGAGAACACCCCCGCCTCGCCGAGCACCGGCGGGCCGGCGTACACCGCATCCACCAGCACGATCAGCGCCACGTTGAACAGGTTGGTGCCCAGGATGTCGGAGATCGCCATCTCGTGCTGGCGCAGGCGCATGGCCGAGACCACCGTGCTCAGCTCGGGCAGGGACGTGGCGAAGGCCAGCAGCACCGCGCCCGCGAAGCCCAGGCCCAGGCCCGTGCGCGTGCCGATGGCCTCGCCGGCCTGGCTCAGGAAGAAGCCGGCCACCAGGATCACCGCGCCCCCCGCCGTCGTGCGCAGCACCAGCGAGCGCATGGAGGCCGCATGCAGCGGGTCGGCCTGCGGCTCGCGCGCGGCGGCGGTCGCCTCGGCGTCGCGCAGGGCGGGGTGCTCGCGCGGCACCCAGGGCTGGCGGCCCTGCGCGCGCGAGATCATCCACAGCGAGAACAGGTAGAGGGCCGGCAGCGACCAGGCCCCGATGCCGATGCCCAGCAGGGGGAAGTCGCCTGTCGCGATGGCGAAGGCCGCCACCACCAGCAGCAGCATGGTGAGCGTGGCCTGCAGCAGCAGGATGGGCGAGGCCGAGACCACCGTGAGCGCATCGCGGCCGATGAAGCCGTCCACGGCGGCCAGCAGCGCCTTCTGCATCGCCACGCCGCCCAGCAGGTTGTTCACGGCGAGCGCCGGCGCGCCCGAGGCGGCCGAGAAGACGGACACCGCGCCTTCGGGCAGCGAGGTGATGCCGCCCAGCAGCACCATGCCCACCGTCACATGGCCCAGTCCGCTCTTGACGGCAATGACATTGGCGTAGCGGGCCAGGCGCGTACCGGCCAGCCACACCGCCACGGCGCAGACGCCGAAGACCAGGTACATCGTCCACAGCGGCACTTGGGCGGTATCGATCACGTTCATGCGCGCGTCACCGCAGGCTCATGAGCCACTCGGCCAGCGCGCGCAGCTCCTCCGGCGAGAACTGGTGGTAGGCCGGCATGCGCGCGCCGTCCTTGATGTGCTGCGGGTTGGCGATCCATCCGGCCAGCGTGCCCACATTGTTGGGAAGCGTGGCCGCCGCGATCCAGCCGCGGCGACCCACGTGCGTGAGGTCGGGCCCGATGCGGCCGTCGGCCGGCGTGCCGCGCACCGTGTGGCAGACACCGCAGCGGTTCTCCAGGAACAGGCGCTGTCCGAGCTGCAGGCGGGGCTCGGGCGGGGTGGATGCGGGCTGCTGCTGCGCCTGGAGCCAGCGCTGGAAGTCCGCCGCGGGCTGCGCGACCACGTGGAAGGCCATCTTGGCGTGCTGCGCGCCGCAGTATTCCGCGCACTGGCCGCGGAACACGCCGGGCTCGCGCGCCTCGATGCGCAACCAGTTCACGTGGCCGGGGATCATGTCCAGCTTGCCCGCGAGATTGGGCACCCAGAAGCTGTGGATCACGTTGTCCGAGACCAGCGCCAGTTCCACGGGCACCCCGGCGGGGATGACGATCTCGTTGGCCGTCTCCACCAGCACGCCGCCCTGCGGGTCCAGGTACTTCACGCGCCACCACCACAGCTCGCCCGTCACCTCGATGCGCAGCACCGAGGCGGCATCCGGCTGGCGCACCAGCGGCGAGACGGCCGAGAGCGTGTAAACCAACAGGGCCGTGAGCACGACCAGCGGGAACACGATGCCACCGCCCACGACCCAGCCGTGCTTTGCGAGCGAGGCGCGCAGCCGGCCCGGCCCGGCCACGGCCAGCAGCACGAGCAGCATCACGAAGACGAAGATGATGGCGCCGCCGACGAACAGCACCCAGGTGATCTCGAGCACCTGCGCCGCGCCTTCGCTCCAGGCCTCGAAAGCCGATTGCGCGGCGGCGCGAACCGGCGGCGCGGCGGGGGAGGGCACGGATGGAATGGCGGTCATGCGGCGGGTGGCAGGGACGTTCGCCGGCGGCGAGCGTCTCGTTCAGTTCGCATCTTGAAGAATCCGCGTGGCCGATGGGGCGGGCGCCGTGCGGCTTTTCAATTGCGTGCTCCTGTTACCTTGCGCTCGCGCTGAGTCTGGCCCCGCGCTGCGCGGCCGCCGTCCAGAATCGTGGCAAAGGTGTCCAGAGTCTCCATCGCATTCCTCCTGCCCGTGGCCTGCGCCGCGCTCCTGTCGCTGGGAGCCTGCTCGAGCGAGCCGGGTCCCATGCGCATCGCCGGAGGCGACCCGCAGCTCGGGCGTGAGCTGATCCAGCGCTACGGCTGCGTGGCCTGCCATGCCATCCCGGGCCTGAGCAGCTACGGCGCCAACGTGGGGCCGCCGCTGCACCGCATGGGGGAGCGTGCCTACGTCGGCGGCGTGATTGCCAACACGCCGGACAACCTGGTGGCCTGGCTGCAGAACCCGGCGGCCATCGATCCGCGCACGGCCATGCCCCGGCTGGGCATTTCGGAGCGCGAGGCGCGGCACATCGCGGCCTATCTCGTGAAGCCTCACTGACCGCCATGACCCTGCGCATCCGCCTCCGCACCCTCGGCCTGGCCCTGCTGGCGGTTCTGGCCGTCGCGGGCCTGGGTGCCTGGCTGTTCGTTTTCTACGGGCTCTACAACGTCGCTGCCTCGCGGCAGCACTATTCGCCGGTGTATTCCCTGCTGAACTACGCGCTGCATCGCTCGATCGCCGCGGAGTCCCGGGGCTTGGAGCCGCCGCCCAACCTGGTCGAGGCCGGCCGCATCCGAAGCGGCGTGGCGCTGTACCAGGCCCACTGCCTGCAATGCCACGGCGCGCCGGGCGTGTCGCCATCGGTCCTGGCCTTCGGCATGACGCCGGAACCGGTCAACCTGATGCCCAGCGCGCGCGCCTGGCCGCCCGAGCAGATCTTCTGGACGATCAAGCACGGCATCAAGATGTCCGGCATGCCCGCCTGGGAGTGGCGCATGCCGGACGAGCAGATCTGGGACCTGACCGCCTTCGTGAAGGCCATGGCGGTGATGTCGCCGCGGGACTATGCGCAGCTCGTGGGAGGGGTGCCGGACCCGGGACCCGGGCGAGCGTCACCCTCGGGCGGTCGGCAGCCGGCTGCGACCTCCACGGGAGCCGGCGCCGGCTGGCGCCCTCGCGAGACGAGCCCGCAGGACGCGGGGCTGCTGGGCGACCCACGCATCGGCAGGGAAAAGGTCGGAAGCTACCTGTGCGCCACCTGCCACGTCATCCCCGGCATGACGGGCGCCACGCGCTCGGTGGGCCCGCCCCTGAACGGCATCGGCACGCGCACCTACATTGCCGGTGTGATCCGCAACCGGCCGGAGAACATGGTGCGCTTCCTGCTGAACCCGCAGCAGGTGGACCCGCTGTCCGCCATGCCTCCGCTGGGCCTGAGCGAACAGGACGCGCGGGACGTGGCGGCGTTTCTCTATACCTTGAGGACGGTGGAGTAGGGCGGGGCGAGCGGACGAGGTGTCAACTTCGCCCCGAACGTGGCGCGCTCTTCATTGAGGCTTTTGTCACCGCGTCCTTCCGCCGTTGGCAGGCATGGCCGGCCGCAACCTTGCGCCGGAATCAGCGGCCGGATGTTCACCGCTTCGGCTCCGCACTACTGCCCACGGCGCAGTGAGCAGGAAAGGAGGCTTGGGCTGCGAGCCAGGCATTGTCGGCCGCCAAGCTCCGCGCCCCTTGCATCTGGCGTGCCGCGTACTCCACGGCCTTGGTGAGGTCCGGCCCGGCCTTGACGGGCTGGTCGAAGACATGGAGGAGCAACTCCGTCACTTGGTTGCCACGCAGACCGGTGCTCTTGACAACATCGACCAGTTGCAGGGCGAGCAGTTCGTTGCGAAGGTGTCCGACGGACAGCTGCCTCTGATCACCGCGGATCTTGGCGAGCAGGGGCTGGGCCAGACTTGCACACTGCCGATCCGCGAACGCTATTGTGAACATTGCCTGGTTGCGGTCGATGGCCGCCTTCTGGTGGCGCAGGGCGCTGCTGGAACTGGAGCCGCCGCCGGGCTTCAACTTCCATTGGCCCCAGCTCACACGGACCTGGGTGGAGTCCGCCAGCTTGGCTCCAGCCAGGAGAGGCTGCAGGTGACACAGCTCTTTGACCTTTGCCGCGCTGATCGGCGGGGGCGCAGATGTAGCGGACGGGCGGGTGCCGCTGAAATAGGCGCTGATTCTGGCGAACATGGCTTGTCCTCGCGAAGAATGATGGGTCGACTCGTTTGAGTCTGCCCATCAGTACTGCGCGGGCCAGCTTGGTTCGATGCACTGCCCGACCAGAACGCCTGCCGCGCCTACCCCCGCGCCGAGATCAGCGCCAACCCGCTCACCGGATCGTGCCGCCGCGCCAGGTACCCCGGTGACTCGACCAGCAGCAGCTCCAGCGTGGGCCGCACGCGCGCCTCCAGCAAATGCCCGCCGACGCAGCTGCCGTCGCGCCGCCCCAGCACCGCGTGAAGGTGGATCTTGGGTTGGTCCCCCTCCAGGGCGATGTCGCCCAGCAGGGACAGCACCTCCACCTGCTCGTCCACCTCGATGCGCTGGTAGTCCTTCTTCTCCCAGTCGAAGTAGCCCAGCGTGGCGCGCTCGAAGGCGCCGATGGCGCTGATGCGGCTGCTGGTGAGGCTGCGCTCGGCGGCGAAGCGCTCCAGGGTGGAGACGACCTCGTCGCCGGCCTCGTAGATGAGGGCGATCGTCTGTTCGGGGCTTTCGTTCAGGACCTTGGCTTTCATGGTTCAACTCCTTGACGTGCGTGCCCGGGCGGGCAGCGCTTGTTGCAGGGCCTGCGCGATGTGCAGGGCTTCGCGTCCGGTGCACTGGTGGATCTGCTCGCGGCAGCTGTAGCCGTCGGCCACGAGCCAGTCGTCCTCGGACCATTCGCGCACCGCCGGCAGCAGCACGCGTTCGCCGCAGGCGATGGACACCTCGTATTTGTGCGCCTCGAAGCCGAAGGATCCGGCCATGCCGCAGCAGCCGGTGTCCGGGGCGGACAGCGCCAGGCCCAGTCGGTCCGCCAGCAACGACTTCTCGCCGGCGAAGTCCAGCACCGACTTGTGGTGGCAGTGGCCGTGCACCAGGGCACGTCGCACCGGCGGCTCGAAGCGGGCCTGGGGCGCATGCCGCTCCAGGAAGTCCGGCAGCAGCATGGACTGTTCGCGCAGCCGCCGGGCCTGCTGGTCGTTCGGCAGCATCTGCGGCAGTTCCTCCTTGAAGACCGAGAGGCAGGCCGGCTCCAGCACCACGATGGGCGTGCCGGCGCGCAGGTCCTCGCCCAGCGCCTCGGTGATGCGCTGCAGGTAGCGGCGGGCGTCATGAAGGAAGCCGAACTCGTAGAGCGGCCGGCCGCAGCACAGCCCGCCGGGCGGCACCCGCACGCGAAAGCCCGCGTGGCGCAGCACGTCCACGGCCGCATGCGCCACCTGGGGATGGAAGTGGTTGTTGAAGGTGTCGGCCCAGAGCAGCACCTCGCCGGCGCCTGCGGGTGACGGGCCGTCGCGAAAGCCCGAAAGGAAGGTGCGCGGTGCGAAGGGCGGGATGCGGCGCTGGGCCGCGATGCCCACGATGCGCTTGGCCAGCGTGGAAAAGGGCGCCGTCTGGCTGAAGAAGTTGGCCAGGCCCGGCGCGTGCGCGGCCAGGCGCGACCACCGGTCCACGTGGCCGAAGGCGTGGGCCAGCAGCGGCCGCGGCGCGTGCTGGTGCCAGTGGTGCATGAACTCGGCCTTGTAGCTGGCCATGTCCACCTTCACCGGGCATTCGGCCTTGCAGCCCTTGCAGGACAGGCACAGGTCCAGGGCCTCCTTGACCGCGGGCTCCTGCCAGGGCGGGTGCAGCGTGGCGTCGGCGCGGCTCGCGTTGAGCATCTCGAACAGCAGGTGCGCGCGGCCGCGCGTGCTGTGCATCTCCTCGCCGGTGGCCATGTAGCTCGGGCACATGGTGCCGCTCTTCTTGCGGCATTCGCCCACGCCCACGCAGCGCAGCGTGGCGCGGGCGAAGTCGCCGTGGTCGGCGGCGAAGTGCATGACCGTCTCGACCGGCTCCGGCGCATAGCCGGTGCCCAGGCGCAGGTTCTCGTCGGAGCGGTAGGGGTGGACCACCTTGCCGGGATTCATCTTCCCTTGGGGGTCCCAGATCGCCTTGAATTCCTCGAAGGCCCGGACCAGTTCCTCGCCGTACATGATCGGCAGCAGCTCGCCCTTGGACTGGCCGTCGCCGTGCTCGCCGGAGATGGAGCCGTCGAAGCGCACCACCAGCTCGGCGGCTTCGCGGATGAAGCGGCGGTACTTCTCGATGCCCGGTGCACTGCGCAGGTCGAAGTCGATGCGCGTGTGCACGCAGCCCTGGCCGAAGTGGCCGTACAGGTCGCAGCCGTAGCCATAGGCCTCGAAGAGCTTGCGCAGCGCGCGCAGGTAGTCGCCCAGGCGCTCGGGCGGCACGGACGAATCCTCCCAGCCCTCCCAGGTGAGGTGCTCGCCCGGGACGTGCGCCGTGGCGCCGAGGCCGGCCTCGCGCACCGACCAGATCATGGCCTGTACCTGCGGGTCCTCGATGAGCTTCATGCTGGGGGCGCCCTGCGCGCCGCGCAGGCGCTCCATGAGCTGCCGCGCCTGCGCGCTCGCGTCCTCGGGCGTGTCGCCGCCGAACTCGACCAGCAGCCAGCCTCCGCCCTCGGGCAGCAGCGCCACGCCTTCGGGGTGCAGGTGGTTGCGCTCCATGTCGGAGACCAGCCGGTCGTCCACGCCTTCGAGGGCGACGGGCTTGGCCTGCATCACCTCGGGCACGTGGTCGCCCGCCTCGTACACCGAGGGGTAGCCGAGCACGAGCAGGCTGCGGGAGGGCGGGCGGTGCACCAGGCGCAGCCGGGCCTCCAGCACCACCACGCAGGTGCCTTCGGTGCCGACCAGGGCCTTGGCGAGGTCGAAGCCATTCTCCGGCAGCAGCTGCGGCAGGTTGTAGCCCGAGACACGGCGCGGGATGCGCGGGAAGCGCTCGCGGATGGCGTCGGCATGGCGCTCGGCCAGCGCCTTGAGGCCGCGCGCGATGTCGGCGCGTCGGTCTGCCGCGCTGCACAGGCGCTCGAAGGCGGCGTCGTCGGTCGCGCCCACGGTCATGCGCAGGCCGTCGTAGGTGAGGATGTCCAGCTCGATGACGTTGTGCACCGTCTCGCCGCCCATCACCGAGTGCGGGCCGCAGGAGTTGTTGCCGATCATCCCGCCCAGGGTGTTGTGGGTGTGGGTGGCGGGGTCGGGCGCGAAGGTGAGGTCGTGGTCGCGCGCCGCGTGGCGCAGGTCGTCGAGCACGCAGCCGGGCTGCACGCGCGCGATGCGGGCCTCGGGGTCGATCTCCAGCACCTGGTTCATGTACTTGGAGAAGTCCAGCACCACGGCCACGTTGCAGCACTGGCCGCACAGGCTGGTGCCGCCGCCGCGCGAGAGCAGCGGCGCGCCGTGCGCGTGGCAGGCCGCCACCGTGGCGACGACGTCGTCCACGTCGCGCGGGATCACCACGCCGATGGGCGTCTGGCGGTAGTTGGAGGCGTCGGTGGCGTAGAGGGCGCGACTGCCGGCGTCGAAGCGCACCTCCCCGCGCACCGTGGCGCGCAGGTCGGCCTCCAGGCGGCGCGCGTCCAGGCCCGCATCATCCGGCGCGGTCTCGTGCCGGTGCGCCATCAGGACTTCTTCTTGCCCTTGCCGCCGACCAGGCCGTCCCACCATTCCTTGGCGCTGGCGATGACGATGCCCACGGCTTCCGGATCGCCCGAGACCAGCGCCTTGGCATAGGAGCGCGCCTGCTTGGCCGAGACGTGCGGCGGCACGGGCGGCACCTTGGGATCGGACATCACCTGCAGCAGCGCCGGCCGGTCCGCGCGCAAGGCTTCGTCCCAGGCCGGGCCGATGGCCTCGGGCGTTTCCACCTTGATGCCCAGCAGGCCCAGCGATCGCGCGTACTCGGCGAAGGGAAAGCTCGGCAGCACCTGGGAGCCTTCGAACTTGGGGTCGCCGCCCATGATGCGCTGTTCCCAGGTGACCATGTTCAGGTCGCCGTTGTCCACCACCAGCACCACCAGGCGCGGGTCGGCCCACTGCTTGTAGCGGTGCGCCACGGTGATGAGGCCATTGATGCCCAGCATCTGCATGGCGCCGTCACCGCTGATGGCGATCACCGGCCGGTCCGGGTAGGCCAGCTTGGCGGCCAGGGCATAGGGCACGGAGGGGCCCATGGTGGCGAGGCCGCCCGAGAGCGAGCCCATCATGCCGCGGCGGAATTTCAGGTCGCGCGCGTACCAGGTGGCCGTGCTGCCCGAGTCGCAGGTGATGATGCAGTGCTCCGGCAGGCGCGGCGACAGCTCCCAGAAGATGCGCTGCGGGTTGATCGGGTCGGCGGTGTTCTGCGAGCGCGCCTCCAGCACGCCCCACCAGTCGCGCACCTGGCCTTCGATCTGCTCGCGCCAGCCGCGGTCGGTCTTGCGTTCCAGCAACGGCAGCAGCTCCTGCAGGGTGAGCTTGCTGTCCCCCACGAGGTTGACCTCCATGGGGTAGCGCAGGCTCAGCTTGCGGCCGTCCAGGTCGATCTGCACGCCGCGCGCCTGGCCCTCCTTGGGCAGGTACTCGGAGTAGGGGAAGCTGGACCCGACCATGAGCAGCGTGTCGCAATTGCTCATCATCTCCCAGCTGGGCTGCGTCCCCAGCAGGCCGATGCTGCCGGTGACGAAGGGCAGGTCGTCCGGCACCGCGGCTTTGCCGAGCAGGGCCTTGGCGATGCCGGCGCCCAGGCGATCGGCCACCTCGATCAGTTCGTCGGTGGCATTGAGCGCTCCCGCGCCCGCCAGGATGGCGACCTTCTTGCCCGCATTGAGCACCTCGGCCGCGGCGCGCAGGCTGGCCGTGTCGGGCGCCACGCGCTTGCCGGTCAGGCCGATGCCGCTGTGGACGGTACTGTGCAGGCGCGGTGGCTTGTCCACCGCGTCCATTTCCTGCAGGTCGTGCGGCAGGATGATGCAGGTCACGCTGCGCTGGTCGCGCGCGATGCGCATGGCGCGGTCCACCAGGTGGCGGATCTGCTCGGGCACCATGGCCGTGTGCACGTACTCGTGCGCCACGTCCTTGAAGAGGGTGTTGAGGTCCACCTCCTGCTGGTAGTCGCCGCCCATGGCCGCGCGGGCGGCCTGGCCCACGATGGCAACCACCGGCTGGTGGTCGGCCTTGGCGTCGTACAGGCCATTGAGCAGGTGGATCGCGCCGGGCCCGGAGGTGGCCATGCACACCGCCACCTCGCCGGTGAACTTGGCATGCGCGCAGGCCATGAAGGCCGCCAGCTCCTCGTGCCGCGCCTGGATGAACTCGATCTTGTCGCTGGCGCGGTCCAGCGCGCCCAGCAGGCCGTTGATGCCGTCGCCGGGGTAGCCGAAGATGCGCCGCACGCCCCATTCGTGCAGGCGCTCGAGGATCTGGTCGCTGGTGGTGGTGCTCATGGCGTCTCCCGGTTGCATGCGGGCCGGGCACGGCCGGCCCCCTGCGGTTCATTGTGGGACGCCACCCGCCCGCCGGGCGTTCACGGCTAGCAGGTGCAAATGGCGTAGTTGGAAGTTACATGGCCGCCCGGAGGCGGCCATGTCGGGGCAGCGTTGCAGGCGGCGCTACAGGATCCGGTTGAACCACAGCAGCGACAGCCCCCCCGCCCCCAGCGCCAACAAGGCCGCGGCGAGCGCGAAGAGCGCCGAGATCTCGGTTTCCTTCTTCTCCACCGTGAGGCGTGAGCTGAGGGACTGGTAGACCTTCTTGAGGTCCTGGGCGGTGCCGGCGTAGAAGTACTCGGCGTCCGTCTTGGTGGCGATCTGCTTGAGGGTTTCCTCGTCCAGGCGCACGCGCATGGACCAGCCCTCGAAGCCAATGGTCTCGCCATCGATGGTGCCCACGCCCACGGTGTACACGCGCACGCCGCGGTCGGCGGCCATCTTGGCGGCCTCCAGGGGATCGACGCCCGTGGTGCGCTGGCCGTCGGTGAGCATGATGATCGCGGCCGAGTTGTAGGAGCCGGGCGGCACCGGGGTGAACTCCTTCTTCTCCTTGCGCTCGGCGTTGATGGCGAAGCCACGCTGGCGCTCGCGCCCGGCCTGCAGGGCCTGCAGCTCGATGCCCTGGTCGGGGAACAGCGTGGCCAGCGAGATGACGATGGCATTGCCCGTGGCCGTGGCGCGCTGGAGCTGGAAGCGGTCGATGGCCGTGACCAGGTCTTCCCGGTTGGTGGTGGGCAGCTGCGCCACCTGCGCCGAACCCGCAAAGGCCACGATGCCGACCTTCACGTGCCGCGGCAGCTCGCCCAGGAAGCTCTTGGCCGCGTTCTGGGCCGCGACCAGGCGGTTGGGTTCGACGTCGGTCGCACGCATGCTGCCGGAGACGTCCATGGCCAGGATGATCGTCTGGTGCGCCGAAGGCAGCGCGATGACCGCCACCGGCCGCGCCGAGGCCAGCAGCATGGCCGTGAGCGAGAGCAGGAAGAGAAGCGGCGGCAGGTGCCGGCGCCAGGCCGAGCGCGTGCCCATCGCTTCCTTGACCACCGACAGCGAGGCATAGCGCACCGCCATCTTCTTCTTGCGGCGCAGCAGCGCGATGTACAGCAGGACGAGCAGCGGCAGGGCCAGCAGCAGCCAGAGGTAGTGGGGCCAGAGGAATTGCATGACGGGACTCTCAGGTCAGGCGGCTTGCTTCAGGTGGGCGGGCAGGCTGCCGGCGGCCAGGCGCAGCCGGCGCTTGCGCATTTCCATGAACCGCATCAGCGCGTCCACCAGGTCGCCGTCGGTGGACAGCTCGAGCGCATCGACGCCCGCCTTGGCCAGGCCCTCGCGCAGCTCGGCTTCGCGCTGCGCGGCCACGGTGGCGAAGCGCTTGCGAAAACCCGGATCGTGCGTGTCCACCAGGAGCTGCTCGCCGGTTTCGGCGTCGCGCAGGGTGAGCAGGCCCAGGTCGGGCAGTTGCAGCTCGAGCGGGTCGAGCAGGCGCACGGCGACCACTTCGTGGCGCCGCGCCAGCTGCGCGAGCGGGCGATCCCAGCCGGGCTCGCTGATGAAGTCGGAGACGACGAAGACGGTGGAGCGGCGCTTGAGCATGGACGCCGCCGCGTCGAGCAGGTCGCGCAGGCGCGTGGTCTGGGCCTCGGGCTGCACCGGCCGGGTCTGCAGGGCATGCAGCAGGTGCAGCACGTGGCGCCGGCCGCCGCGCGAAGGAATGACGGTGTCCACGCCGCTGCCGTACAGCATGGCGCCCACGCGGTTGCCATGGCGCGTGAGCAGGCGCGCGAGCACGGCGACGAATTCGGCCGAGACATGGCGCTTGCGCTGCTCGCCCGACCCGAAGTCCACCGAGGGGCTCAGGTCCAGCAGGAACCAGGCGGCCATCTCGCGGTCTTCGGTGAACACGCGCACGTGGGGCGTGCCCTGGCGGGCGGTGACGTTCCAGTCGATGTGGCGCACGTCGTCGTGATGCTGGTATTCGCGCAGGTCGGCCAGGTCCAGGCCGGTGCCGCGCAGCAGGGTGCGGTAGTCGCCCTGCAGGAGGCCGTCCAGGCGGCGGATGGCCGTCCATTCCAGCCGCCGCAGCACGTGCTCGGCCCGGGATGCCCCGGGCAGCTCGGGCGCGGGCGAGGGCGCCGGGGGGGCGTCGCCGCCGAAGCGTTTACGCAGCCAGTTTTTCATGTTCCAGCGGTCGCGGCGGGGCCGGGATGCGGGCCATGATGCGCTCGACCAGCGTGTCCGAGGCGAGGCCCTCGGACAGGGCCTCGTAGGACAGCACCAGGCGGTGGCGCAGCACGTCGGGGACCAGGTCGCTCATGTCCTCGGGCAGGGCGTAGGTGCGCCCGCGCAGCATGGCCAGGGCGCGGGCGCCTTCCACCAGGTTGATGGTGGCGCGCGGGCTGGCGCCGAAGGTGATGAAGCGGTTCATGTCCTTCAGGCCGTGGCGCGCCGGGTCACGCGTGGCCGAGACCAGCTTCACGGCGTACTGCACCAGGGCGGGATCGACGTAGACGCGGCGGCACTCGGCCTGCAGGGCCGCGAGCTGCTCGGTGGTGGCGACGGGCGAGACGTCCACCTGCGGTCCGGTCACGCGCTCGACGATGACGTACTCCTCCTCGTCGGTCGGGTAGTCCACCAGCACCTTCATCATGAAGCGGTCCACCTGCGCCTCGGGCAGCGGGTAGGTGCCTTCGGTCTCGATGGGGTTCTGGGTGGCCATGACCAGGAAGGGCGAGGGCACGCGGTGGGTCTGTCCGGCGATGGTGACCTGCCGCTCCTGCATGACTTCCAGCAGCGCGCTCTGCACCTTGGCCGGGGCGCGGTTGATCTCGTCGGCCAGCAGCAGGTTGGTGAAGACCGGCCCGAGCGAGGTGCTGAACTCACCGCTCTTCTGGTTGTAGATGCGCGTGCCCACCAGGTCGGCGGGAACGAGGTCGGGGGTGAACTGGATGCGCTTGAAGTTGCCGCGCACGGTGCTGGCGAGCGTCTTGACGGTGAGCGTCTTGGCCAGGCCGGGCACGCCCTCGACCAGCAGGTGGCCCTGCGCCAGCATGGCGACCATCACGCGTTCGAGGAAGCGGTCCTGGCCGACCACCACGCGCTTGACCTCGTAGAGGATCTGCTCCATCAGCTTGGCGGTGTGGCTGTCCTGGCGGGGGGATTCGGAAAGCGAGTCGTTCATGGTGCGAGGAATGAGCGAAGGTCTTCAGAAGGGCGGCAGGCCGGCGGCGTTGGCGGCGTTCTCGATCGGCACGGCGAAGCCGATGCCCAGGAAGGTGCGCGCCGAAGTGGGGTTGAGGATGGCGGTGACGATGCCCACGAGCTGGCCGTCCATGGTGACCAGCGGGCCGCCCGAATTGCCGGGGTTGGCCGCGGCGTCGAACTGGATCAGGTTGCGCATCTCGGCGCCGCTGTCGGGCGAGCGGAACACGCGGCCCAGGCCGGAGACCACGCCGGCGGAGCCGGAGGGACCGATGCCGAAGGGAAAGCCCACCGCCACCACCTTGTCGCCGGGGGCGAGGTCGCCGGTGGAGCGCATGGTGGCGGCGATCATGTCGTCCGGGATCTTCTGCGCCTGCAGCACGGCCAGGTCGTTCTCCGGCTGCACGTTGGTGAGCGAGGCGCTGGCCTCCAGCCCGTCATGGAAGATCACCTTGATGCGGTCGGCGCCCGAGACCACGTGCAGGTTGGTGAGGATCACGCCCTTGTCCACGATGACGACGCCGGTCCCCACGCCGCTTTCGATCTCGTTGTCATTGTCTTCGACCTGCGGATTGGCCGGGGCGGGGCCCAGCGGCTTGGGCTTGTCGGTGCGCTTGTTCAGCTTGGCAAGCTGGTCGGCCGAGAGGCGGTCCTTGCGGATGTAGCTGACCACGCGCACGACGGACGGACGGATGTTCTCGTAGGCGCGGGCGTACTCGGAGGGGATGTTCTGCGTCTCGAGGGTCTTGAGGACGGCGGCGTCGATGTCCTTCTGCGTGAGGCGCCGCTGGGTGGGCTGGACGGCGAAGCTGTAGGCGAGCAGGGCGGCCATGACCAGGATCACGACCCAGAGAAGCTCCGTCTGACTGGGACGGCGCCCGCGTCGACGGGGGGCAGGGGAATCGGGAGGGGCCTGGGCGGCGGCGGCTGAGGCAGAGGCCTCGGGCTCAGGGGATCCAGCGGCCGCTTGGCCTGGGCGGCTGGAGCTGTAGAAGGCTGGCCTGCGCATCCGTCACCTCAAAAACTTGCGAAAGGAGACAAGGAAAACCCGGAGCACACGGTATCACGGATCGGCGGGCACTGCGCCACGCTCGGGCATCATGCGGCGATGTCCGACTGGATCGATACACATTGCCATCTGGACGCGGACGAATTCGCGGCCGATCGCGATGCGGTGCGGCGCCGGGCCGCCGCGGCGGGGGTGGCGCAGTGCGTGATTCCTGCAGTCGCCGCTGCCCACTTCGAGCGGGTGCGCACGCTGGCCCACGCGAACGGCGATGCCTATGCCCTGGGCATCCATCCGCTGCTCACGGCGCAGGCCGGGCCGCAGGACCTGGAGGCGCTCGACGCGCAGCTCGCCCTGCGTGCGGGCGATGCACGCCTGGTGGCGGTGGGCGAGATCGGGCTGGATCACTTCGTGCCCGGCCTGGATGCGGCGCGGCAGGCGCACTTCTATCGCGAGCAGTTGCGGATCGCGGCGCACCACGGGTTGCCGGTGATCCTGCATGTGCGCCGGTCGGCCGATGCGCTGCTGCGGGAGCTGCGGCGCATCCCGGTGGCCGGCGGCATCGCGCATGCCTTCAACGGTAGCTGGCAGCAGGCCTGCCAGTTCGTGGACCTCGGGTTCAGGCTGGGCTTTGGCGGCACGCTGAGCTACGAGCGCTCGCAGCAGATCCGGCGCCTGGCGACGCAGTTGCCGCTGGAGGCCATCGTGCTGGAGACCGATGCGCCGGACATTCCGCCGCACTGGCTGTACCGCACTGCACAGGAACGGGCGGCCGGGCATCCGCAGGGGCGCAACGAACCCGCCGAGCTGACGCGCATTGGCGCCGTGCTGGCGCAGCTGCGGGGCCTGTCCAGCGAGGCGGTGGCCGAGGCGACCACCCGCAACGCCTGCGCGGCGCTGCCGCGCCTGGCGGGCCTGCGCGGCTCACGATAATCGCGCCGGTGAAACCGATCAGCCAAGCGGGCCCCGAACTGCCCGAAGTTAACGTCTCCGAGCACGACGGCATCCGCTACCTGCACCTGGGAAGCGAATGGATCCAGGGCTCGATGCGCATCGCCGCGCCCGACGAGATCGACCTCGAGTACGTGCAGCGCATGATGGCCTGGCTGCTGTTCGTCGATCCGGCCTCCGTGGCGCAGCGCCACGCCATGCAGCTGGGCCTGGGCGCGGCCGCGCTCACCAAGTTCTGCCGCAGGCGCCTGCGCATGCAGACCACGGCCATCGAGCTCAACCCGCAGGTCGTCGCGGCCTGCCGCACGTACTTCAAGCTGCCGCCGGACGATGCCCGCCTGTCGGTGGTGCTGGGCGATGCGGCCGAGGTGGCCGCCCATGCGCACTGGCAGGGCCGCATCGACGCCCTGCAGGTGGACCTGTACGACGAGGAGGCCGCCGCGCCGGTGCTGGACAGCGAAGGCTTCTACGCCGACTGTCGGCGCCTGCTCACCGGGGACGGTTGCATGACGGTGAATCTCTTCGGCCGCTCATCCAGCTACGCGGCCAGCCTGGAGCGGATCGCGGCGGCCTTCGGGCCGGAGGCGGTCTGGGCCTTCAAGCCCACGCGCGAAGGCAACACCGTGGTGCTGGCCCTGCGCACGCCGCAGACGCCCGGGCGCCCCGAACTGCAGGCGCGCGCCGACGCGGTCGAGTCGCGCTGGGGCCTGCCGGCCAGGAAGTGGCTCAAGGTGCTGCGCCGGATCGGCTGAACGCCGAGCCGGGGCGCCATGCCCTGATCTGGTGCGCGCGGTCGGTGGTAGGTGGAACCCACAACTGTTTACCAGCCGCTGCCGCCCACAATCCGCCGGTTATCCAAATACCGAGGAGATTGCCGTGCGCGTGAAGAACCAGAGGGACTTCGTCGCGGGACTCATGTTCACCGTGGTGGGCGTGGCTTTCGCGTGGGGTGCCACGAACTACAACATCGGCGAAGGCGCCCGCATGGGCCCCGGCTACTTCCCGCTCCTGGTGGGAACACTGCTGGCCATCCTGGGCCTGATCGTGGCCTTCGAGGGACTGGTCGTCGAGACCGAGGACGGCGGCAAGATCGGCGCCATCGCCTGGAAGCCCCTGTTCTTCATCATCGCGGGCAACGTGGTGTTCGGCATCGCGCTCGGGGGCTTGCCGGCCATCGGCGTGCCGGCCATGGGCCTGATCGTCGGCATCTACGCGCTGACCATCGTCGCGGCCATGGCCGGCGACGAGTTCAAGTGGAAGGAAGTGCTGATCCTGGGAACCATCCTGGCCATCGGCAGCTACTTCGCCTTCGTCTACATGCTGAACCTGCAATTCCCGGTTTGGCCCAGCTTCATCGTGCGCTGAGGAACCCGAGACCATGGACCTGTTTGCCAACCTTGCCCTCGGCTTCGGCGTCGCGTTCACGCCGATCAACCTGCTCTACGCCTTCATCGGCTGCCTGCTGGGCACGCTGATCGGCGTGCTGCCCGGCGTCGGCCCCGTGGCCACCATCGCCATGCTGCTGCCGGCCACCTACGCCCTGCCCCCGGTGTCGGCGCTGATCATGCTGGCCGGCATCTATTACGGCGCGCAGTACGGCGGATCGACCACCGCCATCCTGGTGAACCTGCCCGGCGAGGCATCGTCGGTGGTGACCATCATCGAGGGCTACCAGATGGCCCGGCAGGGACGGGCCGGACCGGCGCTCGCTTCCGCCGGCCTGGGCTCCTTCTTCGCCGGCTGCGTGGGCACCCTGATCCTGGCCGGCTTCGCCGCCCCGCTGACCGAGGTGGCGTTCAAGTTCGGGCCAGCCGAATACTTCTCGCTCATGATCCTGGGCCTGGTCGGCGCCGTGGTGCTGGCCTCGGGCTCGCTGCTCAAGGCCATCGGCATGATCCTGCTGGGCCTGCTGATCGGCCTGATCGGCACCGACGTGAACTCGGGCGTGGCGCGCTACTCCTTCGACATTCCCGAGCTGACCGACGGCATCGGCTTCATCGTGATCGCCATGGGCGTGTTCGGCTACGGCGAGATCATCATGAACCTGTCCAAGCACGAGAGCGAGCGCGAGGTCTTCACCGACCGCGTCTCGGGCCTCATGCCCACGGCAGCCGACTTCAAGCACATGCTGCCTGCCGTGCTGCGCGGCACCGCCATCGGCTCCGGCCTGGGCATCCTGCCCGGTGGCGGCGCGCTGCTCTCGGCCTTCGCCTCCTACACCATCGAGAAGAAGGTCAAGCTCAAGGCCGGAGAGATCCCGTTCGGCAAGGGCAACATCCGCGGCGTGGCCGGTCCCGAGTCGGCCAACAACGCCGGTTCGCAGACCTCCTTCATCCCGCTGCTGACGCTGGGCATCCCGCCCAACGCCGTGATGGCGCTGATGGTGGGTGCCATGACCATCCACAACATCCAGCCGGGCCCGCAGGTGATGACCAGCAACCCCGAGCTGTTCTGGGGCCTGATCGCCTCCATGTGGATCGGCAACGCCATGCTGATCATCCTGAACCTGCCGCTGATCGGCCTGTGGATCAAGCTGCTGACCATCCCCTACCGCTGGCTGTTCCCGTCCATCGTGCTGTTCTGCGCCATCGGCGTCTACTCCACGAACAACAACACCTGGGACGTGTGGATGGTGGCCATCTTCGGCGTCATCGGCTACGCCTTCATCAAGCTGGGTGCCGAGCCTGCGCCGCTGCTGCTCGGCCTGATCCTCGGCCCAATGATGGAGGAGAACCTGCGCCGCGCCCTGCTGCTCTCCCGTGGCGACTGGAGCGTGATGGTCACGCGCCCGATCTCGGCGACGCTGCTGGGCCTGGCCGCGCTGATGGTGATCATCGTGGCGCTGCCCTCGGTCAAGCGCAAGCGCCAGGAAGCGTTCCAGGAAGAGGACTGAGCCTCGTCCTGACTTCGTGAAAGCGGCGCCTTCGGGCGCCGTTTTTCATTGGCGACCCGGGCGCCGCGCAGGTTGCGGCGGCAGGCGGGGGCGCTGACGCTTCAGTCACGCCGGCGGGAATGCCGGCAACCTGCGTGAGACGGTGGACAATCGCGCTCGCCTCATGAGCCTCTTATTCTTTCGTCCTTCCTTGCCCGGCACCGGCCTGCCCCGAAGCACCGCGGAGCCTGCGTGCGCGCGGTGAGCGTCGCGGCACCGCGCGCAGGCGATCTCGGCGCCGGCCTGTTGCTCGCCGCCGTCGGCGCCACCGCCTTCAGCGGCAAGGCCATCATCGTCAAGCTCGCCTACCGGCACGGCGTCGATGCGGTCACGCTCATCATGTACCGCATGCTCTTCGCGCTGCCCATCTTCGCGGCCATGGCCTGGTGGGCCGGGCGCGGCAAGCCGGCGCTCACCGGGCGCGACTGGCTGGGCGTCACCGGCCTGGGCGTGACCGGCTATTACCTCGCGAGCTTCCTGGACTTCGTCGGGCTGCAGTACATCGGCGCCGCGCTCGAGCGGCTGATCCTCTACCTCAACCCCACGCTGGTGCTGTTCCTGGGCTGGCTCATGTACCGGCGGCCCGTCACCCGGGTGCACGTGGCCGGCATGGCCCTGAGCTACGCGGGCGTGCTGCTGGTCTTCGGCCAGGAGGTCGGGCTGCTGGGACCGCAGGCGGCCTGGGGCACGGCGCTGGTCTTCGCGAGTGCCGTGAGCTATGCCTTCTATCTCACCTACAGCGGCCAGCTGGTGCAGCGCCTGGGATCGCTGCGACTGGTGGGCCTGGCGACCTCGGTGGCCTGCCTGTGCTGCGTGCTGCAGTTCCTGCTGCTGCGGCCCATCGAGGCGGCGTGGGTCGCGCCGCCGGTGATCTGGCTGTCGGTGCTGAACGCGACCTTGTGCACGGCCGTGCCGGTGCTGCTGGTGATGATGGCCATCGAGCGCATCGGCTCGTCGATGACGGCCCAGGCCGGCATGGTCGGGCCGCTGTCGACCATCTTCATGGGCGTGTGGATCCTCGGCGAGCCGTTCACGCCCTGGATGGCCGCCGGGACCGTGCTGGTGCTGGCCGGCATCTACGTGTTCAGCCGCAGCAAGGCCTGAAAGGGCGCACGTCCGGGCGGCCCGTTCCGCGCGCCTATAGTCGCAGGCTTTGCGGGGCGACGCGCCCCGCGTCTTTCATCGTCGAGGAGAAACGTTCCATGGATCTGGGAATCAAGGGCCGCTGGGCTTTGGTGTGCGGGGCCAGCAAGGGCCTGGGGCTGGGCTGCGCCAAGGCGCTGGCGCGCGAGGGCGTGAACGTGGTCATGGTGGCGCGCGGCGCGCAGGTGCTGGACGCGGCAGCGCAGGCGCTGCGCGCCGACGCGGCGCTGCCTGCGGGCACGCAGGTGCTGGCCGTCGCCGCCGACATCACCACGCCGGCGGGTCGGACCACGGCGCTCGCAGCGCACGCGCACTACGACATCGTGGTGACCAACGCGGGCGGCCCGCCGCCGGGGGACTTCCGCCAGTGGGACCGCGAAGCCTGGCTGGCCGCGGTGGATGCCAACATGCTCACGCCCATCGAGCTGATCAAGGCCACCGTGGATGGCATGGCCGAGCGCGGTTTCGGCCGCATCGTGAACATCACCTCCAGCGCGGTGAAGGCGCCCATCGACATCCTGGGCCTGTCCAACGGCGCCCGCAGCGGCCTGACCGGTTTCGTGGCCGGCGCGGCGCGTTCGGCCAAGCTGGCCTCGGCCAACGTGACCATCAACAACCTGCTGCCCGGCGCCTTCGACACCGACCGCCTGCGAACCACCTTCGAGGGCGCGGTGAAGAAGACCGGCCAGACCATGGACGCCGTGATGCAGGCGCGCATGAAGTCCATCCCGGCCGGCCGCTTCGGCCAGCCCGACGAGTTCGGCGCCGCCTGCGCGTTCCTGTGCAGCGCGCAGGCCGGCTACGTGACCGGCCAGAACTTCCTGGTGGACGGCGGGGCCTATCCGGGCACCTTCTGAGCTTGCGCGCCCGGAAGCCGCCTACTTCTTGCGCTGCACGAAGAGGTTGCGCCGGGCGTCCTCCGGGTAGGCGAAGGTGATGGCGCCGTCCTTGACCTGGCCCATGACCATCATGGTGGGCACGATCGCGTCCTTCTCCTGCGGGCTGAAGGGCCGCTCGTAGGTGGCGACCACGCCGTAGTAGGTGCGCTGCATGTTCTCCAGGGCCGCCTTCAGGCGGGGGCCGCTCAGGTCGCCATTGCGGATGTTGAACATGGAATACAGCAGGATGTAGGCCGCGTCGTAGGCCTGCGCCGCCGCCATGGGCACGGGGATGCGCCGCACCTTGTACTTGCGCGCGTAGCCGGCCAGGAAGGCGGCGCGGCGCTCGTTGCTCGGCTCGGCGATGAAGGTCTGTGCCATGAGCGCCCCTTCGGCCGCGCGCCCGGCGCCGTCGATGAAGAAGGGGAAGGACAGCGGCCAGCCACCCACGAGCGGCACGTTCCACTTGAGCGCCTGCCGGCTCAGGGCCACGGCGGCGTTTTCCTTGCCGACGGTGTAGGTGAAGATGACGTTGGCACCGGCTTCGCGGGCGGCGCGCAGCTCGCTGGTGAGGTCGGTGGTGCCCAGCGCGAAGTTGGCCTCGTACACCGGCTCCAGCTTGCGCAGCGCCAGCGCCTTCTTCACGTCGGCCCGGCCCGACTGCCCGTAGGGCGTGGTGTCGGCGAAGATGGCCACCTTCGTCCATCCGCGCTTGACCAGGTCGGCCACCACGAAGTCCGACTGGATGCCGTCCCGCGCCGAAGTGCGGAAGACGTAGCTGTCCGCCGGCGGGAATTTGGTGGTCACCGGACTGCCCGCGGCGCAGGGCACGATCAGCGGCATCTGGTTCTGCTGGAACACGTCCAGCGCCGCCATGGCGACGCCCGTGTTGCAAAAGCCGATGGTGGCGAAGACCTTCTCCTGCGCCAGGGCCTTGGCACCGGCCAGGCCCGTGGGCGGGTCGGCTTTGTCGTCCTGGACCACCAGGTCGATGCGCCGGCCCAGGTAGCCGCCCACCGCATTGATCTCGTCCACCGCCATGCGCACGCCATTGAGCATGGGCACGCCGAAATCCGCGGAGGGGCCGGTGAAGGGGCCGATGACCCCCAGCTTCAGGGGAGGGCCGGAAAACACCGGGGCGTTGTCGGGTGCCTGCGCCAGGGCCGTGAGCGAGACCAGCGCAAGGCAGGCCGCCACGAAGCGTTTGCGGTTCATGAGTCCATCCTCCTTTTTGGGGCGGGCTCATCGTAATGGCCGTCTCCGCCCGCGGCAATGCGGGCTTGCGCACATTGCACAGGGCCGCGGTGCGCAGGAGACAGTCAGGACTTGCGCGGCGACGCGATGACGATGCCGCTCACGATCATCGCGAAGGCGATCGCGTGGTAGATGCGCGGCAGCTCGCCGATCAGGCTGGCCGACAGCACCGCGGCGAAGAGCGGCGTGAGGTTGTTGAAGATGCTGGCCATGTTGGGCCCGAGGCGCTGCACGCCCAGGCCCCAGGAGCGATAGGCCAGGATCGACGGGCCGATGACGATGAAGCTCAGGCCCGCCAGCAGGGGCAGCCCCCAGGCGATGGGCGGCGGATCGAGCAGCGTCCATTCGCCTACTGTGAAGAGCGTAGACCAGGCGATCCCCGGCAGGACCTGTGCGAGCAGGAAGGCGGCCCAGTCGCGGCGGATGGCGGGATCGTCCTGGTCCGAGCGGGTGAGAAGCCAGCTGTACCAGGCAAATGCGGCGGTCGCGAGCAGCATGTACAGGTCACCGGGTACGAAGCGCACCTCGGCGAGGTGCGCGAGGTCGCCCCGCGCGAGCACCAGCAGCACGCCGACCATGGACAGTCCCGCGCCCGCGAATTGGCGCCGGCTGACCGGCTGGCCGAAGAACATCGCGCCCAGGGCCAGCATGAAGGCCGGCATGCTGCAGGCCACCAGGGTGACGTTCATGGGCGTGGAGGTCTTGAGCGCCAGGTACTGCAAGGAGTTGTACATGCCCACGCTGAGCAGGCCCAGCAGCAGGTAGCGCCGCCAGCGTATCCACAGGCCGCTGCCCGGCCGCAGCGCCCAGGCTGCCAGGGGCAGCAGGATGAGAAAGGAGATGGCCCAGCGCAGCAGGTTCAGCGTGAGCGGCGGCACCAGCGGGGCGACCATGCGGCCGACGACCGCATTGCCGGCCCACAGCAGCGGCGGCAGCACGAGCAGGAAGATGTTCCGGGCATCGAGGGTGGCGGTCGTCATGGAGGGGGCACTGTAGCCGAGGCCATTGGCCCCCGGCCCGCGAGCCCGGATGAATCGTGGCAGGATGCGCGCCACCACGAGGAGACTGCATGAGCAAGGTCGTACGCATCCACCAGACCGGTGGCCCCGAGCAGATGGTGCTGGAAGACGTCGAAGTCGGCGAACCGGGACCGGGCGAGATCCGCATCCGCCACCACGCCATCGGGCTCAATTACATCGACGTCTATTTCCGCACCGGCTTGTATCCGCAGGCCTTGCCAGGCGGCCTGGGCATGGAAGGCGCCGGCGTCGTCGAGGCGGTGGGCGAGGGCGTGACCCACCTGAAGGCCGGCGACCGTGCGGCCTATGCCAGCCAGCCGCCGGGCGCCTATGCCGAGCGGCGCGTGATGCCGGCGCGCTGCGTGTGCCGGCTGCCCGACGCCATCGATTTCGAGACCGGGGCGGCCATGATGCTCAAGGGCATGACGGCGCAGTACCTGCTGCGTCGCACCCTGCCGCAGGGCGGCCTGCAGCCGGGCGACTTCGTGCTCTGGCATGCGGTGGCCGGCGGCGTGGGGCTGATCGCCGTGCAGTGGGCCAAGGCGCTGGGCCTGCAGCTGATCGGCACGGCCGGCAGCGATGAGAAGTGCGCGCTGGCCCACTCGCTGGGCGCGGCCCACGTCATCAACTACCGGCGCGAGGACTTCCTGGCCCGCGTGCGCGAGATCACCGGCGGCCAGGGCGTGAAGGTGGTGTACGACTCGGTGGGCAAGGACACCTGGGAGAAGTCCCTGGACTGCCTGCGGCCCTTCGGGCTCATGGCGAGCTTCGGCAATGCCTCGGGGCCGGTCCCGCCCTTCGCGCCGGGCATCCTCGGCGCCAAGGGCTCGATCTACGTCACCCGGCAGACCCTGTTCACCCACATCGCCACGCGCGAGGCCACGCAAGCCATGGCCGACGAGCTGTTCGAAGTCGTGGCCAGCGGCAAGGTGAAGATCCGCATCGACCAGCGCTTCGCGCTGGCGGACGTGCGGCAGGCGCACGAAGCGCTGGAATCACGCAAGACCACCGGCTCGACCATCCTGCTGCCCTGATGCGCCCCCCTCCGGCCAGGCGCGCCTCTCACGCGCCGGGCCCGGCGCCGACAGCGGCGGGTTCAAGCTCCTACAGCCGCTTGCTCGCGCCGCTTGCAGGCACATGATCCGCCGTGCCCTACGGTGGTCGGCATGAGCCTTCGCGCCTTCATCGTCGAAGACAGCCTGACCATCCGGGACAACCTCATCGAGACCCTCGAGGAGCTCGCGTCGGTGCAGGCGGTGGGCATTGCCGAGACCGAGCGGGACGGCGCCGAGTGGTTGTGTGGCCACAGCGCGGAATGGGACCTGGCCATCGTCGATCTCTACTTGCGCGAAGGCAACGGCCTGAACATCGTGTCCGCCTGCCGCGAGCGGCGCGACGGGCAGAAGCTCGTGGTGCTGAGCAACCATGCCAGCCGGGACATCCGCCAGCGCTGCGCCCAGCTGGGCGCCGACGCGGTGTTCGACAAGTCCACCGAGATCGACGCGCTGGTGGACTACTGCGTGCGTCAGGCGGCGCGCTGACTGGGCGCGGCCTCCGGCGCCGCTGCGAAGGACGGCTCCGGTGGCGTGGCGGTCGGACGCAGCCGGCTGGGCGCCAGGGCACCGACCGAATCCAGGATGGGGTAGGCGATGGAGCAGATGTGCGAGTTGATCCGCTTCATGTCGCTGATCAGGTCCAGGTGCAGGGAACTCGTCTCGATGCTCTGCACCGTCTGGTCGCGAAGTCGCGCCAGGTGCGCCCCGGCGTAGGCGCGCTCCAGCTCCCGGAAGCGCGCCTTCTCCTCCAGCAGTTTCTGCGCGTCGTGCACCGAGCCGTTGAGGAAGACGCTCATGCCCAGGCGCAGGTTGTCCACCAGGCGCGCATGCAACTCGCGGATCTCGTCCATGCCGGCGGTCGAGAAGCTGCGGCCATGCCGGATCTTGCGGTCCTCCACGTCGATCAGCACGCGCTCGATGATGTCGCCGATCTGCTCCATGTTGATGGTGAAGCTGATGATGTCGGTCCAGCGGCGGCTCTCCGACTCCCCCAGGGCCTCGCGCGAGATCTTGGTGAGGTAGTACTTGATGGCCGAGTAGAGCTGGTCCACCGTGTCGTCCAGCTTGCGCAGCTCGCCGGCCAGGCGCAGGTCGTTGGTCTCGATGACCCGGAGCATGCCGTGCATCATGGTCTCGACCACGTCGGCCTGGTGCAGGGCCTCGCGCGCGGCGCATGAGATCGCCAGCGACGGTGTGGCCAGCGCGGAGGGGTCCAGGTGGTCGGGGCGGCCGGTCAGCAGGCTGGGGTCGGGCTTGGGCATGAGCGCGTGCAGCCGCCGCGCGAGCGGGCCGGTCAACCCCATGAACAGGACCAGCAGCATGGCGTTGAAGGCGAGGTGGAAGAACACCACTGCGCCGGCGGTGCCGGTGATCGGCGCCGCATGCTGCACCCAGGGGCCGATCAGCAGGACGGCCAGCAGGGCGCCCGCGAACTTGAACACGAGGTTGCCGATGGGCACCTGCCGCACCGCCAGGGCCGAACGCGCCGTGACCATCACGGCCAGCAGGCCGCTGCCGATGTTGGCGCCCAGCGTCAGGCCCAGCGCCACGTCCAGCGGGAGCGCGCCGGAAGCCGCCAGGGTGGCCGCGAGGAGCACGATGGCCAGGCTGGAGTAGGCCGCGATGGCCAGCACCGCGCCCACGGCGATCTCCAGCAGGATGTCGCTGGCCAGCGAGGACAGCAGCGTGCGCACGGTGGGCGACGCCGCCATGATGGCCGTGGACTCGGCCACCAGGCGCAGCGCCAGCAGCATCAGCCCCAGGCCGATCAGCACGCGCCCGAAGCGGCCCGCCTGCGAGTCCTGGCGGGACATGAACAGCACCACGCCGACGAAGATGAACAGGGGCGAAAGCCAGGACAGGTCCTGCGCGAACAGCACGGCCACCAGGCTGCTGCCCAGGTCGGCGCCCAGCATCACGGCGAGCGCGACGGGCAGTGCGACCAGCCCCTGGCCGACGAAGGACGAGACGATGAGGGCCGTGGCGGTGCTGGACTGCACCAGCGCGGTCACGCCCAGGCCGGCCAGGGCCGCCGTGGGGCGCGAGGACATGCTGCCGGCCAGCACGGCGCGCAGGTTGGCGCCGAAGACGCGCAGGATTCCGGTTCGGACCAGGTAGGTGCCCCAGACCAGCAGGGCAATTGCCGCCAGCAGGTTCAGCAGATGCTTCATGTTTAAAGCATCATACGCCCGCGCTGAGCTCGCGTGGAACCCAACACGCTGCGGGACAACCCGCAGCCGTGGCGTGCACCCCTCAGCGCGCGCGCCGCACGCGCAGAAGTTCGTCGAGGATGAGGCCGACCGCGCCGGCGGTGATCGCCGCGTCGGCGATGTTGAAGGCCGGGAAGTACCAGCCGCCGTAGTGCAGCTGCAGGAAGTCCACCACGTAGCCGTGCATCAGGCGATCCACCACGTTGCCGATGGCGCCGCCCAGCAGGCACGCGAGGCTGAAGGCAAAGAGGCGCTGGCCGGCGTGCGAGCGCAGCAGCCAGACGATGAACAGCGCCGCGGCGATGCCCAGGGCGGTGAAGAACCAGCGCTGCCAGCCCGACGCCGAGGCCAGGAAGGAGAAGGCGGCGCCGGTGTTGTGCACCCGCACGATGTTGAAGAAGGAGGTGATGTAGGTCGCATCACCCAGGCGGTAGGCGCCCAGGATGAGGGCCTTGGTGAGCTGGTCCAGGATGAGGATCAGCAGCGCCAAAGCCAGCCAGGGCATCATGCCGGAGGCCGCACCGCCGCGGCCGAGGGAAGCGGACTTGCCGGCCATCACGCGTGCTGCCGGACTTCGCCGGCCCCGAAGAGGTTGCTCACGCAGCGGCCGCAGAGGCTCGGGTGGGCCGCGTCGCTGCCGACGTCGGCGCGCCAGTGCCAGCAGCGCTCGCACTTGGCATCGGGCGAGGGCCGCGCCTGCACCGACAGCGACTCGGCCTGGCGCAGCGCCACGCCGGAGCTGATGAAGACGAACTTGAGGTCCTCGCCCAGGCTGGCGAGCAGGGCGTGGTCCTCGGGTGCGACGGCGAGGGTGAGCAGCGCCTGAAGGGACGAGCCCACCTCGCCTTTCTCACGCAGGGCCTCGACTTCCTTGTTGGCGAGGTCGCGGATCTCGCGGATGCGGCTCCAGCGCGCCAGCAGCGCCGCATCGGGCGCGCCGATCTCGGCATAGGTCTCGAAGAAGATGGAGTCCGACTTGCCGAACAGCTTCCAGGCCTCTTCGGCCGTGAAGCTCAGGAAGGGCGCCATCCAGCGCAGCATGGCATGCGTGATGTTCCACAGCGCCGTCTGCGCGCTGCGGCGCGCATGCGACTTGGGCGCGGTGGTGTAGAGCCGGTCCTTGAGCACGTCCAGGTAGAAGGCGCCCAGGTCTTCCGAGCAGTACACCTGCAGCTTGGCCACCACGGGGTGGAACTCGTAGGCCTCGTAGTGGGCCAGCACCTCGGCCTGGAACTGCGCCGCGCGGCTCATCGCGTAGCGGTCGATCTCCAGCAGCTCGGACGCAGGCACCGCGTCGCGCGCCGGGTCGAAATCGCTCACATTGGCCAGCAGGAAGCGCAGGGTGTTGCGGATGCGGCGGTAGGCATCGACCACGCGCGCCAGGATCTTGTCGTCGCCGGCGATGTCGCCCGAGTAGTCGGAGGCGGCCACCCACAGGCGGATGATCTCCGCGCCCAGCTTCTTGCTGGTCTCCTGCGGATCGACCCCGTTGCCCAGGGACTTGCTCATCTTGCGGCCCTGGCTGTCCACCGTGAAGCCGTGGGTGAGCAGGCCCCGATAGGGCGCGCGGCCGTACATGGCGCAGGCCGTGAGCAGCGAGGAATGGAACCAGCCGCGGTGCTGGTCGTGGCCTTCCAGGTACAGGTCGGCCTCCGGGCCGTTCTCGTGGCCGGCGCCCGCGTGCGAGCCCTTGAGCACCGTGGTGTGCGTGGTGCCGGAGTCGAACCAGACCTCCAGGATGTCCGTGCTCTTGGTGTAGTGCGGCGCGTCGCCCGCGGCGCCCACGCGGGCGAGGATCTCCTCGGCGCCGGCCTTGCTCCAGGCCTCGATGCCGCCGGCCTCGACCATGTCGGCGGCGACGTCCAGGATGTCCATGGTGCGCGGGTGCAGCTCGCCCGAATCCTTGTGCAGGAAGAAGGGCAGCGGAACGCCCCAGCTGCGCTGGCGCGAGATGCACCAGTCGGGCCGGCCCGCGATCATGTCCCGCAGGCGCGCCTTGCCGTTCTCGGGGTAGAAGCGCGTCTCTTCGATGGCGGCCAGCGCCATCTGGCGCAGGGTCTGCGGCGCCTTGTCGCGGGTGAACACGCCTTCGCCCTCGTCCATGCGGATGAACCACTGGGCCGCAGCGCGGTAGATGACGGGCGTCTTGTGGCGCCAGCAGTTCGGGTAGCTGTGCGTGATGCCCTCGGTCGCGAAGAGGCGTCCCGCCTCGCGCAGCGCCTCGATGATGACCGGCACCGCCTTCCAGATGTTCTGGCCGCCGAAGAGGGCGAAGTCCGGCGCGTAGCTGCCGTTGCCCTGCACGGGGTTGAGGATCTGGTCGTAGGCGAGGCCGTGCGCCACGCAGCTGTTGAAGTCGTCCAGGCCGTAGGCGGGCGAGGAGTGGACGATGCCGGTGCCGTCCTCGGCGGTGGCGTAGTCGGCCAGGTACACCGGCGACAGGCGCCGGTAGTCCGGATGCACCTCATGGAGCGGATGACGGAAGTTCAGCCCTTCGAGCTTCTGCCCGGGGGCGGTGGCCAGCACCCGGCCCTCCAGGCCGTAGCGGGCCAGGCACTTCTCGACCAGCGACTCGGCCAGGACCAGGCGGCCGCGGGGTGTTTCCACCAGGGCGTAGACGATCTCCGGATTGAGGTTCAGCGCCTGGTTGGCCGGGATGGTCCAGGCGGTGGTGGTCCAGATGACCGCGAAGCTGGACGCGCCTGCGGCTTGCGAATCGGGCAGGCCGAAGGCACGCAGCAGCGCGGCTTCGTCGTCGGCCTGGAAGCCCACGTCCAGGGTCTGCGACTTCTTGTCCGCGTACTCGATCTCGAACTCCGCCAGCGAGGAGCCGCAGTCGAAGCACCAGTACACCGGCTTGAGCCCGCGATAGACGAAGCCGCGCTCGATCACCCGCTTGAAGGCGCGGATCTCGTCGGCCTCGTTGACCGGGTCCATGGTGCGGTAGGGATGGTCCCAGTCACCCAGCACGCCCAGGCGCTTGAAGTCGGCCATCTGCAGGGCGATCTGCTCGGTGGCGAAGGCGCGGCTCTTGGCCTGCATCTCGTCGCGGGGCAGGTTGCGCCCGTGCTTCTTTTCGATGGCGTTCTCGATCGGCAGGCCGTGGCAGTCCCAGCCGGGGATGTAGGCCGCGTCCAGGCCCTTGAGCTGGCGCGACTTGACGATCATGTCCTTGAGGATCTTGTTGACCGCGTGCCCCATGTGGATCTGCCCGTTGGCATAGGGCGGGCCGTCATGCAGCACGAACTTCTCCTGGCCGCAGCGCGCCTCGCGCAGGCGCTTGTAGAGGCCCTGGTCCTCCCATTCGGCCACCCAGCCGGGCTCGCGCCGGGGCAGGTCGCCCCGCATGGGGAACGGGGTGTCGGGCAGGTTCAGCGTGGACCGGTAGTCGGTCTTGGCGTCTGGCTTGGGATCGGTCTTGGAATCGGACATGGCACGGCCTTCGGGGGCTTCGACAAGCTCAGCCCGGACATGCGTTGGGCGCGAGAGGGGCGGGCAAGGATCGGTGCGGCCGTTCGCCCTGAGCCTGTCGAGGGCGGCGAACGGAGAGCGTCCCAGGCCTAAATTCGGTCGCGGGTGGTCTGCCGGCGGGTGGCGGCGAAGAAGGCGCGTGCTTCCTCGCAGTCGCGCGCAATGCCGGCCTTGAGCTGGTCGAGGCCGGCGTACTTCAGCTCGTCGTGCAGTTTGTGCAGCAGATCCACGCGGATGATTTTACCGTAGGCCCCCTCGGCGCCCAGGTGCGCGGGCCAGTCCAGGCAGAAGGTCTCCAGCAGCACGCGGCCGCCGTTGATGTCCTCGGGGTCGATGGACGGCCGGATGCCGAGGTTGGCCACGCCCTCCAGGGGCCCGTCGGAGAGGCCATGCACATGCACCGCGAAGATGCCGCTGGCCGCCGGCTTCCAGTGGGAAAAGCGCAGGTTGAGGGTGCGAAAGCCGAGCTCGCGCCCGAGCTTGCGGCCATGGACCACGTGTCCGCTGATGCTGTACGGACGCCCCAGCAGCGCGGCCGCGCCGTCCATGTCACCGCGCGCGAGCGCCTCGCGCACCGCCGAGCTGGACACGCGCAGCTTGTGCACCTCGTAGCTGTTCATGCGCGCGACGTCGAAGCCCCCGGCGGCACCGGCGGCGTCCAGCATGGCGTAGTCGCCCGCGCGGCGCGAACCGAAACGAAAGTCGTCGCCCACGAGGACGTAGCGCGCGCCCAGGCCCTGCACCAGCACCTGCTCGATGAAGGCCCCGGGCGACTGGCTGGACAGGCGCGCGTCGAAGGGCAGCACCACGCACTGGTCCACGCCGCAGGCGGCCAGCTCGGCCAGCTTGTCGCGCAGGGTGGCGATGCGCGCCGGCGCGAGCTCGGGCTTGCGCAGGGCCGCGGCGAAGTAGTCGCGCGGATGCGGCTCGAAGGTCAGCACGCAGCTCGGGACGCCGCGATGCCGGGCCTCGTTGTTCAAGAGCGCCAGCATGGCCTGGTGGCCCCGGTGCACGCCGTCGAAGTTGCCGATGGTCAGCGCGCAGGCCGGCGCGATGCCCGGATGGTGGAAGCCGCGGAAGATCTGCATCGGCGCTGGTATCTTTTTGATAGCGCTCGCGCCCGGCCCCAGAGGGCCCGCGCAAGCTCGGTGTCGTTGAATCGGGTTATATTGTCTGCCGAACCCGTCCGGTCGCTCCCCCGTTTGGAAGGAGGCGTTGTTTGAAGGTCTTGAAGTTGTCCGCGCAGGGACTCCCGCAGTCCTGGATTTCGCTGGAACAGGCCGTGCTGCATTACGCAGCCGACGAAGTGCGCTGGGAAGTCGGCGCCCAGATCGCCGTGTTCCGCGGCGGACACAACGCGGTCTCCGGCGAGCAGTCCATCATCGCGGTGAGCAGCATCATCGGCACCAAAGGCGTGCCGAACATCAACCCCTTCGACCTGCGCCCCGGCCTCACCAACAGCAAGCTCTTCGCCCGCGACCGCAACATCTGCGCCTACTGCGGCGTGCGCCATGAGGACAGCTTCCTCACCCGCGAGCACATCATCCCGTTCGCGCAGAACGGGCGCGACCACTGGATGAACGTGGTGACGGCCTGCCGCGCCTGCAACCATCGCAAGAGCAACCGCACGCCCGAGCAGGCCCGCATGCCGCTGCTCTACACGCCCTACGTGCCCAGCCTCTGGGAGGATTTCATCCTTCGCAATCGGCGCATCCTGGCCGACCAGATGGAGTTCCTGATGGCGCATCTGCCGAAGTCCTCGCGGCTGCATTCCTGATCGGGTGCCGACGAGCCGTCCGGGGAACCGGGCGGCATGCCCTCACAATGCCGAGCCATGAGTAGCAGCCCCAACACGCTCAGCGCCCGGACGCTGAGTTCCTACAAGACCCTGCAGGACTGCCCCCGACCGCCGCAGGCAGCCGCGGCCGAGGCGGCGCCCCCGTCCGCGGGGCGGCCCCTCGATGCCGGCTGGCGGCAGTGGATCGTCGAGAACCGCCTGCGCCATTGCACCCCCGCATCCATGGTGGCGACCATGGCTTCGGGGGGGGTCGATCCGCGCGAGGCGGCGGTGGCCATCGCGCAGATGGAGAGCGATCCGGGCTACCTCGCCGCGTTGAAGATGCGCGAATTGCGCGACAAGCTGGCCTCGACCATGGCCAACCTGCAGCGGCTGTGGGAGCAGGCGCCCGACTACGCGCACGTGGAAAAGCGCAGCCGCGTCTCGCGCGAGGAGTTCATCGAGCGTTACGTCCGCGGCTGCCGCCCGGTGGTGCTGACCGATGTCACGCACGACTGGCCGGCCATGGCGCGCTGGAGCCCGCAGGACCTGAAGGAACGCTTCGGCCACCTCACGGTGGAGATCCAGGCCGAGCGCAACGCCAACCAGCGCTACGAGGTGGACAAGCTGGCGCACCGCCGGCAGGTGCGCCTCGCCGACTTCGTGGACCGGGTGCTGCAGGCCGGCCACTCCAACGACGAGTACCTCACCGCCAACAACGAACTGCTGCGGCGGCCGGAGTTCGCGCCCCTGCTGGACGACATCGGCTCCTTGCCGCCGGTGTGCGACCGCGCCACGCTGGGCGAGCGGTCGTCCTTCTGGTGCGGACCGGGCGGGACGGTCACGCCGCTGCACCACGACACGCTGATGCTGTTCCACACCCAGGTGGTCGGCCGCAAGCGCTGGCGCTTCATCTCGCCCCTGCAGACGCCGCGCCTGTACAACCACTACCAGGTCTTCAGCGACGTGAACCTCGACGCCGTGGACCTGCAGCGCCACCCGGAGTTCGCGGGTGTCACGGTGCTGGACGTGGTGGTCGAGCCCGGCGAGACCATGTTCCTGCCGCTGGGGTGGTGGCACCAGGTGTCCTCGCTGGACCTGAGCCTGTCCTTCTCCTACTCCAACCTGGACGTGCCGAACACGTACACCTACGTGAACCCGAACATCACCAACTGGTGATGCCCGGCGTTCACAGCTTCTTCAGTAGGTCAACTCCAGCACCGTTACGTGCCCCTGTGCGGCGGGCCAGGGGCGGCCGACCACGCGCTCGCCGTTGAACTCGGCGACCACCGGCCGCTGCGCGGCTTCGGCGAGCTTCAGCTTCGCGCTCGCGACGCCAGCACCGGGCGGCACGCCCTGTGGCGGCTTGCCGTCCAGGCTCATGCGGTCGCGCGCCGGGTCGAGGTAGCCGCGCGGACGGCTCATCGTCACCAGGGCGGCGGCGTCGCGGTCGGCCTGGGCGATGCGTTCGGGCCGCAGGTGCACGACCTCGCTGCCGCGCGGGAAGGGGCTGCGGTAGATGTGGGTGGTGGCGTAGCCGGGCGCCGAGACCACGAATTCGTAGGGCGTGGCCGGGTCGGCGGTGAAGGGTCCCCAGCGCCCATCGGCGCCGACGGTCTGCTGCCAGGCCGTGGCGCGCCGCTCGCCGGTCTGCGGGTCCACGGCGTGAATGGCCACCTGCGCCCCGGCGACGGGCAGGTTGTTGCTGAAGTCGCCCGAGCGCGGATCGTTCGAGGCGACGCCCGAGCCGAAGATGCGGCCGGACAGCTGCGGCCGCGCCTCGGGCTCGATGCGCGCGGTGGCGGGCGAGCGGCCGGTGATGAAGCGCCAGGTGGCATCGAAGGCGGCGGGGGAGAACGAGGTTTCGCGGTGGTCGATGCGCGGGATCACCACGTTGGTGGCGCCCTTGAGCGCCGGCCCGTCGGTGTCCACCCCCGTGGGCTTGCCGGCCAGCCCCACCCAGCGACCTTCGGGCTGCGCGAACTTGTCGTTGTTGTCCGAGCGGATGGTCATCCACTTCACCGGGCCGGTGACCTCGTCGCCGGCCAGGTTCTTGGGCGCGTTCAGCGCGGTGAGGAAGGGCCCGGTGCCGGAGAACTCGCTGCCCTCGTTGTAGCCCTTGATGGCATAGACGCCGTGGTTGGGCGTGCCACCCAGGATCGCGTGGCTGACCACGGCCGCGCCGCCGCCGTTCTGGATGTAGTTGCGGATGGCATTGCCCCCGCGCGAGTTGCCCACCAGGACCACCTGCGAGGCGCCGCTGGCCGCGAGCGCCTTCTCCACTTCGGCCTTGAGGGCGGCCATGTGTTCGGCCGTGGAGGTGCGTCCCGGCTGCGGCTTTGCGTCGTCGCTGCGCGCGAGCGGGTAGGGCACGTCGATGGCGTGCAGGCGATCCCGCGGCCAGCCATTGGATTCGAACCGCCAGAGCGTGGTCTGCCAGAGCGCGGCGCTGTCGCCGTTGCCGTGCACGAAGACGATGGGCGGGAACTGCGGCGACTGCGACGGGGTCGCGCAGGCCGCGAGCAGGGCCAGGGCGGGCAGGGCGGCCAGCAGGCCGCGGCGGGTCAGGTGGTGGGTCATGTGCGGACGTTGAAGCGCCGGCTGGAAGCCGGCGCGAAGAGGAAGGAAAGCGAGGAGCGCTTCAGGCGAAAACGCCGGCCGTGTCCTGCATGCGCGAGGACACTTCGCCCAGGTGGTGCAGCGTGTCGCCGAAGGTGAGCTCCATCTGCGTGAGCTTCTTGAAGTAGTGGCTGCCGATGTACTCGTCCGTCACGCCGATGCCGCCGTGCAGCTGCACCGAGTTCTGGCCGACGAAGCGCATGGCCACGTTGAGCTGGTACTTGGCGCGGGCCATGGCGCGCCGGCGCTCCTCGGCCGGGGCGTTGAGCTTCAGGCTCGCGTAATAGCTCATGGAGCGGGCCAGCTCCTGCTGCATCTTCATGTCGGCCATGCGGTGGCGCAGGGCCTGGAAGCTGGCAATGGGCACGCCGAACTGCTTGCGGGTGTTCATGTAGTCGGCCGTGAGCGCCATGGTCTTGTCGATCACGCCCACGGCTTCGGCGCACAGCGCGGCGATGCCGATGTCCACCGCGTGCTCCAGGGCGGGCAGGCCGTCCTGGGCCACCAGCGTGGCGGGCGCCTTGTCGAACTTCACTTCGGCCGCGCGGCTGCCGTCCTGGGTGACGTAGCCGCTGGCATGCACGCCGCCGCCCTGCTCGACGAGGAAGAGGGCGAGGCGACCCTGCGCCATCGCGGGCACGAGGAAGGCATCGGCCTCGTCACCGGCGGGCACCAGGCTCTTGGTGCCGCTCAACTGCCAGGCGCCGCCGCTCTCGGTGGCTTGCGTCTCGGACACGTCCAGCCGCCAGCGGGCGCGACGCTCCTGGTGGGCCAGCACCACCAGCGCGTCACCCGATGCGATGCGGGGCAGCCAGGCGTCCTGCAGGTCCTGCGGCGCGTAGGCGCCGAGGACGCCACTGGCGATCAGGGTCTGGCCCAGCGGCTCCAGCACCATGCCGCGTCCCAGTTCCTCCATGACCACCATGGCCTCGACCGGGCCCATGCCCATGCCGCCCTGGTCTTCGGGCACGTACAGGCCCGCCAGGCCCAGCTCGGCGAGTTCGCCGTAGGTCGTGCGGTCGAAGCCGCCCGCCTTCACCGCGGCTCGGCGCCGCTCGAAGGTGTAGCTGCGGTCCACCCAGCGGCGCACCGCGTCGCGCAGTTGTTCCTGGTCGTCGGAAAAATCGAAATCCATCTCGTGCTCCTCAGCCAAGAACGGTTTGCGCCACGATGTTCCGCTGCACCTCGTTGGAGCCGCCGTAGATCGTGGTCTTGCGCATGTTGAAGTAGGTGGCCGCCAGCGGTGCGAGGGCGACGGCGCCGCCCGGGAAGTCGCCCTGCCAGCCGGCTTCCATGGCTTCCTGGATGAAGGGCAGCGAGAAGGCGCCGCCGGCCAGCATCATGAGTTCGGTGTAGCGCTGCTGGATCTCGCTGCCGCGGATCTTGAGCAGGCCGGCGATGTCCAGCGAGTTCTTGCCCGACTTCTCGGCCGAGAGCACGCGCAGCACGAGCATCTCCAGGGCCACCACGTCCACTTCCAGCTTGGCGATCTCGTCGCGAAAGCGCATGTCCTCCCACACGCCCTCGGCCTTGGCGATGCGCTTGACGCGCTCCAGTTCGCGCTTGGCGCGGTTGACGTCGGCGATGTTGGTGCGCTCGTGCGAGAGCAGGTGCTTGGCGTAGGTCCAGCCCTTGTTCTCCTCGCCGACCAGGTTCTCGGCGGGCACCTCCACGTTGTCGAAGAAGACCTCGTTCACCTCGTGGCCGCCGTCCAGCATGATGATCGGCCGCACCTCGATGCCGGGCGACTTCATGTCGATCAGCAGGAAGGAGATGCCGGTCTGCGGCTTGCCCGAGGTGTCGGTGCGCACCAGGCAGAAGATCCAGTCGCCGTACTGGCCCAGGGTGGTCCAGGTCTTCTGGCCGTTGACGATGTACTTGTCGCCACGCCGCTCGGCGCGGGTCTTGACCGAGGCCAGGTCCGATCCCGCGCCGGGCTCCGAGTAGCCCTGGCTCCACCACACCTCGCCGGAGGCGATGCCCGGCAGGAAGCGCTTGTGCTGCTCGGGCGAGCCGAAGGCCATGATGACCGGGGCCACCATCACCGGCCCGAAGGGCACGATGCGCGGCGCGCCGGCCAGGGCGGTCTCTTCCTCGAACAGGTGCTTCTGCACCGCGTTCCAGCCGGGACCGCCGAACTGCTGGGGCCAGCCGTAGCCCAGCCAGCCCTTCTTGCCGAGGATCTTCGCCCAGCGCTGCATGTCCTCGCGCGTGAGGTGAAGGCTGTTGTGAACCTTGTGCGCGATGTCCTGCGGCAGGTTCTCGCGAACCCAGGCGCGGATTTCCTCGCGGAACTGCTGCTCTTCGGGGGTGAATGCCAAATCCATTGCGTCGGTCTCCAGGCCAGCCGGGTTTCTAGCACGGTCGTGCAAATCCGCATGTCCGCGGAGCGACAAATGCCGCTTGGGATAATCCCGGGTTCCATGAAGAACATCGTGATCCTGATCTCCGGCGGCGGCTCCAACATGGCGGCCATCGTGCGCGCCGCCCGCAGGGAGCAATGGCAGGAGCGCTTCGGCGCCCGGGTGGCTGCCGTGATCAGCAACCGGGCGGACGCCGGCGGCCTCGTCTTCGCGCGCGAGCAGGGCATCGCCGCGGAGGTGGTGGACCACAAGCGCCACGATTCGCGCGAGGCCTTCGAGGCCGAGCTAGCCGAGGCCATCGACCGCCACCGGCCGGCGCTGGTGGTGCTGGCCGGCTTCATGCGCATCCTCACGCCCGGCTTCGTCGCACGTTACGCGGGACGCCTGCTGAACATCCACCCCTCGCTGCTGCCGGCCTTTCCCGGCCTGCACACGCACCAGCGGGCGCTGGACGCGGGCTGCCAGGTGGCGGGGGCCACCGTGCACCAGGTGACCGCCGAGCTCGACCACGGTCCCATCCTGGAGCAGGCCGTGGTGCCGGTGCTGCCCGGCGATACGGCGCAGACCCTGGCCACGCGCGTGCTCACCCAGGAGCACCTGATCTACCCGCGCGCCATCGCAAGCCTGCTGCAGTCCGCCTGAAGAACCCGAATCCATGCACCCCAAAGCCCTGCTGGACGCCTGCGCCGAACTCGTCGGCCAGGTCCTCAAGCTCGACCACCCCGCCGATGCGGTGGTGTCGCGCTATTTCCGCGAGCACCGCAGCCTGGGCCCGCGCGAGCGCGCCACCCTGGCCGAGACGGCCTACGCGGTGCTGCGGCGCAAGCTCCTGTACGACCACTTCGCGCCCTCGGGCACCGGCCCGCGCGAGCGGCGCATGGCCATCCTCGGCTTCGCCGGCCCGCGCGATTTCCTCAAGAGCGCGCTCAGCGACGCGGAGCGCCGCTGGCTGGACCAGTGCGACGCGGTGGTGCCGGCCGATCTCCTGGAGCGGCACCGCCACAACCTGCCCGAGTGGCTGGTGGCGTCCCTGAAGGCACAGGTGGGAGCGGAGTTCATGGCCCTGGCCGAGAGCCTCAACCGGCCCGCGCCGCTGGACCTGCGGGTGAACACGCTGCAGGCGCGCCGCGAGGACGTGGCACGCGAGCTGGCCCAGGCGGGCATTGCGAGCGAGCCCACGCCCTGGTCGCCCTGGGGCCTGCGTCTGGCGGATAAGCCGGCCCTCACGAAGCTGGACGCGTTCACGCGCGGCGCGATCGAGGTGCAGGACGAAGGCTCTCAGCTGCTGTGCGCCATGGTGGACGCCCGGCGCGGCGAGATGGTGGTCGATTTCTGCGCCGGCGCCGGCGGCAAGACGCTGGCCCTGGGCGCCGCCATGCGCAATACCGGCCGGCTCTATGCCTTCGACGTGTCCGCGCATCGGCTGGACGCGCTCAAGCCCCGGCTGGCCCGCAGCGGCCTGTCCAACGTCCACCCCGCGGCCATCGCGCACGAGCGCGACGAGCGCATCAAGCGCCTGGCCGGCAAGATCGACCGGGTGATCGTCGACGCACCGTGTTCGGGCCTGGGAACGCTGCGCCGCAATCCGGACCTCAAGTGGCGGCAGTCACCGCAGGCCGTGCAGGAAATGACGGCCAAGCAGATGGCCATCCTCAGCAGCGCCGCACGCCTGCTCAAGCCCGGCGGGCGGCTGGTGTATGCCACCTGCAGCCTGGTGCGGGAGGAGAACGAAGCCATCGCCGAGGCGTTTTCGGCTCAGCAGCCTGGCTTCGAGGTGTTGCCGGCAGTGCAGGCGCTGGCGCCCCTCAAGCTCGCGGACGCGGCGCAGCTGTGCAGCGGTGACCACCTGCGGCTGTGGCCGCATCGGCATGAAACGGACGGATTCTTCGCCGCCGCCTGGGTCCGTAGCTGACTTTTGTAGTCATTTGCCCTGATTCTCATCCTCGACTTGAACCCCGCGCCCTAGAATCGCTCTCACCTCTAACGTTCCAATTCGGGGTTCCCCTTCCACTATGTTTCTTCCTGACTGGGCTGTGCTGAACGCAGCCATCGACCTCCTGGCCCATGGTCTGCTGGACCTGAGCTGGTGGCAGATCGTGCTGTACACGCTCGTGACCACGCACATCACCATTGCCAGCGTCACCATCTTCCTGCACCGCACCCAGGCGCACCGGGCCATGGACCTGGGGCGCATCCCCTCGCACTTCTTCCGCTTCTGGCTGTGGCTCGGCACGGGCATGGTCACCAAGGAATGGGTCGCTATCCACCGCAAGCACCACGCCAAGTGCGAGACCGAGGACGATCCGCACAGCCCGCAGACGCGCGGCATCGAGACCGTGCTGTGGCGCGGCGCCGAGCTGTACCGCGAGGAGGCCAAGAACAAGGAAACGATGGCCAAGTTCGGCCACGGCACCCCGGACGACTGGATCGAGCGCAACCTCTACACGCGCTTCAGCTGGCAGGGCGTGGGCCTGATGCTGATCCTGAACGTCGCGCTCTTCGGCGCCATCGGCCTGACGGTCTGGGCCGTGCAGATGCTGTGGATCCCGATCACCGCGGCCGGCGTGATCAACGGCATCGGCCACTACTGGGGCTATCGCAACTTCGAGGCGCCGGACGCCAGCACCAACATCGTTCCCTGGGGCGTGCTGATCGGCGGCGAGGAACTGCACAACAACCACCACACCTACCCCACGGCGGCCAAGTTCTCCGTGAAGAAGTACGAGTTCGACATCGGTTGGGTCTACATCAGCCTGATGCAGAAGATCGGCTGGGCCAAGGTCAAGAAGGTGCCGCCCAAGCTGCGCCTGGGCGCCGTGCGCCCGGTGGCGGACGAAAAGACCCTGGAAGCCTTGATCGCGCACCGCTACGAGGTCATGGCCCAGTACGGCCGCGAGCTGCGGCGTGCCTGCAAGGACGAGATTGCCGTGCTCAAGGCGCGGGGCCACGACCTGGGAACGCTCAAGGGCGCGCGCCGCTGGGTGCACCGCGACGCCGACCGCGTGCCGGCCAGCTTCCGGCCCCAGGTGGCGCAGGCCCGCGAGGCGCACCCGGTCCTCGACAAGATGCTCACCATGCGCGAAGAGCTGCGCCAGATGTGGCTGAACACGCATGTCTCGCGCGAGCAGCTCGCCGCGGACCTGGCGGCCTGGTGTCGGCGCGCAGAGGAGAGCGGCATCGCGCGGCTGCAACAGTTCGCCGTGGGGCTGCGTTCCGCTCACGCCTGAGGCCACCCGCTTTCCGAAAAGCCCGGTTCGCCGGGCTTTTTTCTTGCCCGCGCGAACTGGCGCGCCATGAAAAAAGCCCCGCATTGCGGGGCTTCGTTTGTCGTGACCGGTCGGGCAACCCAGGTTGCCCGTGGAATCACTTCAGCTTGATTTCCTTGTACTCCACATGCTTGCGAGCCTTGGGGTCGAACTTCATGATCGACATCTTCTCGGGCATGGTCTTCTTGTTCTTGCTCGTGGTGTAGAAGTGGCCGGTGCCGGCCGTGGATTCGAGCTTGATCTTCTCGCGTCCGCCTTTGCTGCTTGCCATGTCGCTGCTCCTTGATTAGGCCTGGCCGCGGGCACGCAGGTCCGCCAGCACGCTGTCGATGCCGTTCTTGTCGATCAGGCGCAGTGCGGCGCTGGAGACGCGCAGGCGCACCCAGCGGTTCTCGCTCTCGACCCAGAAACGGCGGTATTGCAGGTTCGGAAGGAACCGGCGCTTGGTTTTGTTGTTGGCGTGGGAAACGTTGTTCCCGACCTTCGGGCCCTTGCCCGTGACTTCGCAGACGCGTGCCATGACGCACTCCAGCTTCGTAAAAACGGCGGTCACTGTCGTGAGCGCCTCACCTCGCCAGTAGGGTGGCGGTAACCCATTGCGGTATTGCCGCGGCAGGCCCAAAGGCGAGCCGGACTCGGCAAAGCCCACGATTATAGGCGCAAGCGCTCCCGGCCGCCGCGGCGCCCCGCTCAGCCGCCTTCCTGCTCCAGGAAGCGCTGCGCGTCCAGGGCCGCCATGCAGCCGGTGCCGGCGCTGGTGATGGCCTGCCGGTACACGTGGTCCTGCACGTCGCCGGCGGCGAACACGCCCGGCACGCTGGTCATGGTGGCGAAGCCGTTCAGGCCCGAGCGCGTGAGGATGTAGCCGTCCTTCATCTCGAGCTGGCCCTGGAAGATCTCGGTGTTGGGCGAGTGGCCGATGGCGATGAAGCAGCCCTGCAGCTTCAGGTCCTCGGTCTCGCCGGTCTGCGTGTCCTTCAAGCGTACGCCGGTGACCCCCACCTCGTCCCCCAGCACCTCGTCCAGGGTCTTGAACAGCTTGAGCTCGATCTTGCCGGCCTTGACCTTGTCCATGAGCTTGTCCACCAGGATGGGCTCGGCCCGGAACTTGTCGCGCCGGTGCACCAGGTACACCTTGCTCGCGATGTTGGACAGGTACAGCGCCTCTTCCACGGCGGTGTTGCCCCCGCCGATGACGCAGGTGACCTGCTCGCGATAGAAGAAGCCGTCGCAGGTGGCGCAGGCGCTCACGCCCTTGCCCATGTAGTGCTGCTCCGAGGGCAGGCCGAGGTAGCGTGCCGAAGCGCCGGTGGCGATGATGAGTGCGTCGCAGGTGTAGCGGCCGCTGTCGCCCACCAGCGAGAAGGGGCGCTTGCTGAAGTCGACCGCATTGATGTGGTCGAACACGATCTGCGTCTTGAAGCGCTCGGCATGTTCCTGGAAGCGCTGCATGAGCTCGGGGCCCTGCACGCCGTTCACGTCGGCCGGCCAGTTGTCCACCTCCGTGGTGGTCATGAGCTGGCCGCCCTGGGCGATGCCGGTGATGAGGAGCGGGTTGAGATTGGCGCGGGCGGCATAGACGGCGGCGGTGTAGCCGGCCGGGCCGGAGCCGAGGATCAGGACTTGGGCGTGTTGAGTGTTCATGTTGGCAAAACCACTGCGGCACTATTTCCGCGCGGTGTACATTTCGAGCCACGTCGGGCGAGTATCCACCGCGCACTGCAACGCGATGCTCGCCTGTTTCAATCGAAGCGATTGTAAGAACCCATGGCAGAGCACACTCCTCGTCCTGCCCAGGGAGGGATGAGATGTCGATGCTGTCCAACCTGGAGCTGATCCGCCGCGTTCCGCTGTTCGCGCTGCTCACGTCGGCCCAGGCCGAGTCCGTGGCCGACGCCGTGGTCAAGCGCCGCTTCAAGCGCGGCGAGGTGATCGTCGAGCAGGGCGACAAATCCAACACGCTGTTCATCATCCTCACGGGCCGGGCGCGCGTCATCACCGCGGACAAGCGCGGCCGCGAGGTGATCCTGGCCACGCTGCAGCCGGGTGACTACATCGGCGAGATGAGCCTCATCGATAACGAGGCGCATTCGGCCACGGTGCGTGCCGAGGTGCAGACGGACATGCTGTGCCTGGGCCGGGCCGAGTTCGCGCGCTGCCTGCCCGAGAACAGTTCCATGGCCTACGCGATCATGAAGGGCCTGGTGCAGCGGCTGCGCGCGGCCGACCGCAAGATCGAGTCGCTGGCCCTCATGGACGTGTACGGCCGCGTCGCGCGTGCGCTGCTGGAGTTCGCGGCGCCCGATCGTGAAGGGCTGATGAGCATTCGCGAGCGCATCTCGCGCCAGGACATCGCCAAGATGGTGGGGGCCTCGCGCGAGATGGTCAGCCGGGTCATGAAGGACCTGGAGGACCGCGGCTTCATCGAGACGCGGGAGGACGGCTCCATGCTGATCAAGGACCGCCTGAGCACCCTTGGCTGAAGAACCCTTGGAGCGGGGTCGCGCGGCCGCCACGGTCGACGGTCGAGCAGGCGCGTTTGTGGACTAGTATCTCGGCCAGTGCCCGGCGCCAGTCGGGCGGGTGCCGTCCTTCGAATGAGTTATTCCCTTTCCACGCTTCGTGGCGGCGCTGCCGCTGCGAACCGCGCCGCGGCGGCCAGCCGGTCGGGCCTGCGGCGCTTCACGCAGGAGTTCGGCCTGGTGCTGGGCGCCGTCGGCCTGCTGTTCTGGCTCATCGCGCTTTTGAGCTATTCCGCGCAAGACCCGGCCTTCTCGACCTCCGGCGCGGGTGCGCCGATCGCCAACTGGGGCGGCCGGCTCGGCGCCCTGTTCGCGGACGGAAGCTACTTCCTGCTGGGTTATTCCGTCTGGTGGTGCCTGGCCGCGGGCCTGCGGGCCTGGCTGTCGGCCCTGGCCACCTGGATGCGCGCGGATGGCAGCGGCATGGACCGGTCGAGTTTCTCGCGCTCGCGCACGGCCTTCTGGGCCGGGCTGCTGGTGCTGCTGGTGGCCAGTGCCGGGCTGGAATGGTCGCGGCTGTATCGCTTCGAGGGCAGCCTGCCTGATCACGCCGGCGGTGCGATCGGCTTCCTGGTCGGGCCGCCGGCCGTTCGCTGGCTGGGCTTCACCGGCTCGGGCCTGGTGTTCATCGCGCTGGTGGTCATCGCCGCGGCCCTGGTCTTCCGCTTCTCCTGGGGCCGCGTGGCCGAGGCCCTGGGCGCGCGCATCGACGGCTTCGTCAGCTCGCGGCGTGAGCGGCGCGAGATCGAGGAGGACCTGGCCCTCGGCCAGCGCGCCGCGCGCGAGCGCGAAGAGGGTTTGCTGGAGGAGCGCATCGAGATCGACGAGCAGCATCCCACGCCCGTGCTGATCGAGCCCGTGGTGGTCGCCGTGCCCAAGAGCGAGCGTGTCGCCAAGGAGCGGCAGAAGCCCTTGTTCCAGGAGTTGCCGGACAGCAAGCTGCCGCAGGTGGACCTGCTGGACGGACCGCAGGGCCGGCAGGAGACGGTGTCGTCCGACACGCTGGAGATGACCTCGCGGCTCATCGAGAAGAAGCTCAAGGACTTCGGCGTGGAGGTTCGGGTGGTGCTGGCGCAGCCCGGGCCGGTCATCACGCGCTACGAGATCGAGCCGGCCACGGGCGTGAAGGGCTCGCAGATCGTGAACCTGGCCAAGGACCTGGCGCGTTCGCTGTCGCTGGTGTCCATCCGGGTGATCGAGACTATTCCCGGCAAGAACTACATGGCGCTGGAACTGCCCAATGCCAAGCGCCAGTCCATCCGCCTGTCGGAGATCCTGGGCTCGCAGGTCTATCACGAGGCCAAGTCCATGCTCACCATGGGCCTGGGCAAGGACATCGTGGGCAATCCGGTGGTGGCCGACCTGGCCAAGATGCCGCACGTGCTGGTGGCCGGCACCACCGGTTCGGGCAAGTCGGTGGGTATCAACGCCATGATCCTCTCGCTCTTGTACAAGGCCGAGGCGCGGGACGTTCGCATCCTCATGATCGACCCCAAGATGCTGGAGATGTCGGTCTACGAAGGCATCCCGCACCTGCTGGCCCCGGTGGTCACCGACATGAAGCAGGCCGCCCACGGCCTGAACTGGTGCGTGGCGGAGATGGAGCGCCGCTACAAGCTCATGTCCAAGCTCGGCGTGCGCAACCTGGCCGGCTACAACGTGAAGATCGACGAGGCGGCGGCCAAGGAACAGTTCATCTACAACCCCTTCAGCCTCACGCCTGACAGCCCCGAGCCGCTGGAGCGCCTGCCGCACATCGTGGTGGTGATCGACGAACTGGCCGACCTCATGATGGTGGTGGGCAAGAAGATCGAGGAACTGATCGCCCGCCTGGCGCAGAAGGCGCGCGCCGCCGGCATCCATCTCATTCTGGCCACGCAGCGGCCCAGCGTGGACGTGATCACCGGCCTCATCAAGGCCAACATCCCCACGCGGATCGCCTTCCAGGTGTCCAGCAAGATCGACAGCCGCACCATCCTCGACCAGATGGGCGCCGAAAGCCTGCTGGGCATGGGCGACATGCTCTACATGGCCAGCGGCACGGGCCTGCCGGTGCGCGTGCACGGCGCCTTCGTGAGCGACGAGGAAGTGCACCGCGTGGTGGCCTACCTGAAGGAGCAGGGCGGCGAGCCGAACTACATCGAGGGCGTGCTCGAAGGCGGCACCGTCGATGACGAGGGCGGGCCCGGCCTGGATGGCGGCGACGGCGGCGAGAAGGACCCCATGTACGACCAGGCCGTGGAAGTCGTGCTGAAGAACCGCAAGGCCAGCATTTCCCTGGTTCAGCGGCACCTGAAGATCGGCTACAACCGCGCCGCCCGGCTCGTGGAGGACATGGAGAAGGCCGGCCTCGTCAGCGCCATGAACGGCCAAGGGCAGCGCGATATCCTGGTGCCCAGCCGGGCCGAGTAGCCTCGACGCGAACTCCTCGGTCCTTTCCGGACCCAAGCTGTCATGCCTCGACATTCATCCATCAAGAAAGTGCTCGCATCGCTGCTTCTGGCGGCGGCTTGCATGCCCGCCTTCGCCGACGGGCTCAAGAGCCTGGAAAACTTCCTGCGCGACGCCCGCAGCGGCCGCGCGGAGTTCACGCAGGTCGTGACCTCGCCGCCGCGCCAGGGCGAGGCCGCGCGCAGCAAGACCTCCCGGGGCACCTTCGAATTCCAGCGGCCCAGCCGCTTCCGCTTCGACTACACCAAGCCCTTCCCGCAGACCCTGGTGGCAGACGGCCAGACGCTCTGGATGCACGACCCCGACCTGAACCAGGTCACCGCGCGCAAGCAGGACCAGGTGCTGGCCGCCACGCCGGCCGCGATCATCGCCGCGGCGCCCGACCTGCAGGCCCTGCAGCGCGACTTCGAACTCAAGGCCGCACCGGCACAAGGCGGCCTGGAATGGGTGGAGGCGCGGCCGCGCCAGCGCGAAGGGCAGCTGGACCGCGTGCGGGTCGGCTTCCGCGGCGACCAGCTCGCGGCGCTGGAGATCCTGGACAGCTTCGGCCAGCGCTCTGTGATCAGCTTCGAGCGCATGGAGCTCAACCCGCCACTTGCGGCCCGGACCTTCCAGTTCACGCCGCCGCCGGGCGCGGACGTGATCCGCCAGTGACACCGGGGCGAGCGCCTACACTCGCCGCGTGAGCACCTCGTCCCGACACGCCTCGGCCCATCCCCCGCTGGCCGAGCGCCTGCGGCCCCGCGCCTTGTCCGAGGTCATCGGCCAGCAGCATTTGCTCGGCGATGGCATGCCGCTGCGCATCGCCTTCGAATCCGGCCAGCCGCACAGCTGCATCCTGTGGGGGCCGCCCGGGGTGGGCAAGACCACCATCGCGCGGCTCATGGCCGATGCCTTCGACGCGCAGTTCATCACCATCAGCGCCGTGCTGGGCGGCGTCAAGGACATCCGCGAGGCCGTGGAGCAGGCCCAGGCGGCCGCCTCGGGCCTGCAGGCGCAGCGCACCATCGTCTTCGTGGACGAGGTGCACCGCTTCAACAAGAGCCAGCAGGACGCCTTCCTGCCGCACGTCGAATCCGGCCTCTTCACCTTCATCGGCGCGACCACCGAGAACCCGTCCTTCGAGGTGAATTCGGCGCTGCTCTCGCGTGCGGCCGTGTACGTGCTGCAGCCGCTCACGGAAGACGACCTCAGGCAGCTCGTCGGGCGTGCGCAGGCGCTGGGTGCGGTGCCGGCGCTGGAGGACGCCGCGCTGCAGCGCCTGCTGGCCTATGCGGACGGCGACGCGCGCCGGCTTCTCAATACGCTGGAGACCTTGAGCGTGGCCGCGGGCTCGGCCCAGCTCGCGCAGATCACCGACGCCTGGCTGCTCAAGGTGCTGGGCGAGCGCATGCGGCGCTACGACAAGGGCGGCGAGCAGTTCTACGACACCATCAGCGCGCTGCACAAGAGCGTGCGCGGATCGGACCCGGATGCCTCGCTGTACTGGTTGGTGCGCATGCTCGATGGCGGAGCCGATCCGCGCTACATCGCGCGCCGCCTGGTGCGCATGGCCACCGAGGACATCGGCCTGGCCGATCCGCGGGCGCTGCGCCTGGCGCTGGACGCGGCCGAGGTGTACGAGCGCCTCGGAAGCCCCGAAGGCGAGCTGGCGCTGGCCGAGTGCGTGGTCTTCCTCGCCGTCGCGCCCAAGTCCAATGCGGTCTACAAGGCCTACAACCAGGTGCGAGCCCTCGTGAAGAAGGACGGCACGCGCCCCGTGCCCATGCATCTGCGCAACGCGCCCACGCAGCTCATGAAGGACCTCGACTACGGGCGCGGCTACCGCTACGCGCACGACGAGGAGGGCGGATACGCGGCCGGCGAGACCTACCTGCCCGAGGGCCTGGCGGGCATGCGCTTCTACGAGCCCGTGGAGCGCGGCCTGGAGCTGCGCATCGCGGAGAAGCTCCGGCAGCTTCGCGACCGCGACCGCGATCAGGGTGCGTGAACGGTCCGCGTCGCCCCGGCGTCATCGCCGAGGGAAAACCCCGGGCCCGTGACGCGGCCCGGCGCATAGCTCATCGCTAGAATTCCCCGCACCCCGAAACCCGCATGCTGGCGGGTTTTTTGCTAGTGCTCGGAGGGCGTTTACGAGACGCTCTCCCGGAACGACAACGAAGGAAGCGCGAATGGACATCCTGCTGCAGCAGATCATCAACGGTCTGGTCCTGGGCAGCATGTATGCCCTGGTGGCCCTGGGCTACACCATGGTGTACGGCATCATCAACCTGATCAACTTCGCGCACGGCGAGATCCTGATGGTGGGCGCGCTCACCAGCTGGGCGATCATCGTCGGCATGCAGGACGCGATGCCGGGCGCACCGGGCTGGCTGCTGCTGCTGATCGCCTTGCTCATCTCCTGCGTGGTTGCGGCCACCCTGAGCTTCACCATCGAGAAGGTCGCCTATCGGCCGCTTCGCAACAGCCCGCGCCTGGCACCGCTGATCACGGCCATCGGCATGTCCATCCTGCTGCAGACGCTGGCCATGATCATCTTCAAGCCGAACTACAAGCCCTATCCCTCGCTGCTGCCGGTCTCGCCCATCATGATCGGTGGCGCGGTCATCACCACCACGCAGATCCTGATCCTCGCCATGACGGCCATCTCGCTGGCCGTGCTCACCTACATCGTGAGCTACACGCGCCTGGGTCGGGCCATGCGCGCCACCGCGGAGAACCCGCGCGTGGCCGCCCTCATGGGCGTGCGGCCGGACACCGTGATCTCCGCCACCTTCATCATCGGCGCCGTGCTCGCCACGATTGCCGGCGTGATGTACGCCTCCAACTACGGCACGGTGCAGCACACCATGGGCTTCCTGCCGGGTCTCAAGGCCTTCACGGCGGCGGTGTTCGGCGGCATCGGCAACCTGCCGGGCGCCGTGGTCGGCGGCGTGCTGCTCGGGCTGATCGAGTCCATCGGCTCGGGCTACATCGGCGCCCTGACCGGGGGCGTGCTGGGCAGCCACTACAGCGACATCTTCGCCTTCGTGGTGCTGATCGTGATCCTCACCCTGCGGCCCTCCGGCCTGCTGGGCGAGCGCGTGGCCGACCGCGCCTGAGCCCGGAGGTCCGACATGCTGAACTTCAAGGACAACCGGCGCGCGCTGATCATCGGCGGCGTGCTGCTCCTGCTGCTGCCGCTCCTGCTGCAGTACATGGGCAACTTCTGGGTGCGCATCGCCGACACCGCGCTGCTCTACGTGCTGCTGGCCCTGGGCCTGAACATCGTGGTGGGCTATGCCGGCCTGCTGGACCTGGGCTACGTGGCCTTCTTCGCCATCGGCGCCTACATGTACGCGCTCCTGGCCTCGCCGCACCTGGCCGAGAACTTCGCCTGGTTCGCGCAGATGTTTCCCGACGGCCTGCATTCCTCCATCTGGCTGATCGTGCCGCTGGGGGCCTTGCTGGCCGGCCTGCTGGGGGTGCTGCTCGGGGCGCCCACACTGCGCCTTCGGGGCGACTACCTCGCCATCGTGACCCTGGGCTTCGGCGAGATCATCCGCGTGTTCCTGAACAACCTGGACCATCCCGTCAACATCACGAACGGTCCCAAGGGCATCGGCCAGATCGACTCCATCAGCCTCTTCGGCCTGAACCTCGGGCGGCGGCAGGACATCGGCGACTTCAGCATCTCCTCGGTCACGCTCTACTACTACCTCTTCCTGCTGCTGGTCGTCTTCAGCGTCATCATCTGCCACCGCCTGGAGCTCTCGCGCGTGGGCCGCGCCTGGATGGCCATCCGCGAGGACGAGATCGCGGCCAAGGCCATGGGCATCAACACCCGCAACATGAAGCTGCTGGCCTTCGGCATGGGCGCGACCTTCGGCGGCGTGGCCGGCGCCATGTTCTCCGCCTTCCAGGGCTTCGTCTCGCCCGAGTCCTTCGCGCTGATGGAGTCCATCATGATCGTGGCCATGGTGGTGCTGGGCGGCATCGGCCACCTGCCCGGGGTCATCCTGGGGGCGGTGCTGCTCTCGGCGCTGCCCGAGGTGCTGCGCTGGGTCTCGGGCGTGTTCGACCTGCAGGCGCTGACCGGCGGGCGGCTGGACCCGGCCATCCTGCGCCAGCTGCTGATCGCCCTGGCCATGATCGTCATCATGCTGATGCGACCGCGCGGCCTGTGGCCCTCGCCCGAGCACGGCAAGTCGCTGCAGGGCAGCCGCTGAGGGCACGACCATGACGCAAACCGTACTTCGCGTGGCCGGCATCTCAAAGCGCTTCGGCGGGCTGCAGGCGCTCTCCGACGTGGGCATGACCATCGAGCGGGGCCAGATCTACGGCCTCATCGGCCCCAATGGCGCGGGCAAGACCACCTTCTTCAACGTCATCACGGGACTCTACGCGCCCGACAGCGGCAGCTTCGAGCTCGCCGGCCAGCCCTACAAGCCCAGCGCCGTGCACGAGGTGGCCCGCTCGGGCATCGCGCGCACCTTCCAGAACATCCGCCTCTTCGCGGAGATGACGGCCCTGGAGAACGTGATGGTCGGCCGCCACGTGCGGACGGACTCCGGCGTGATCGGCGCCGTCCTGCGCACCCGCCGCTTCAAGGAGGAAGAGGCCGCCATCGCGCTGCGGGCGCGCGAGCTGCTGGACTACGTGGGCATCGGCCGCTACGCCGACTACAAGGCGCGCACGCTCTCCTATGGCGACCAGCGCCGCCTGGAGATCGCCCGGGCTCTCGCCACCGACCCGCAGCTCATCGCGCTGGACGAACCGGCCGCCGGCATGAACGCGACCGAGAAGGTGCAGCTGCGCGAGCTGATCGACCGCATCCGCAAGGACCAGCGCACCATCCTGCTGATCGAGCACGACGTGAAGCTGGTCATGGGCCTGTGCGATCGGGTCACGGTGCTGGACTACGGCAAGATCATCGCCGAGGGCACGCCGGCGGATGTGCAGCGTGACCCGGCCGTCATCGAGGCCTACCTCGGCACAGGGGGACATTGAGTGAGCGACATCCTGCTGCAGGTCAAGGGCCTGCAAGTGGCCTACGGCGGCATCCAGGCCGTCAAGGGCATCGACTTCGAGGTGCGCGAGGGCGAACTGGTCTCGCTGATCGGCTCCAACGGCGCCGGCAAGACCACCACCATGAAAGCCGTCACCGGCACGCTGCCGCTGGCCGGGGGCGAAATCTTCTACCTGGGCGAGAGCATCCGCGGCCAGGGCGCCTGGAACCTGGTGAAGAAGGGCCTGGCCATGGTGCCGGAAGGCCGCGGCGTGTTCACGCGCATGACCATCGTGGAGAACCTGCAGATGGGCGCGCACATCCGGCGCGACAAGGCCGGCATCGCCGCCGACGAGGAGAAGGTGTTCACCATCTTCCCGCGCCTGAAGGAACGGCGCGACCAGTTGGCCGGCACGCTATCGGGCGGCGAGCAGCAGATGCTGGCCATGGGCCGCGCGCTCATGAGCCGCCCGAAGGTGCTGCTGCTGGACGAACCCTCCATGGGCCTGGCGCCCATCATGGTGGACAAGATCTTCGAGGTGGTGCGAGAGGTGCACGCGCAGGGCGTCACCATCCTGCTCGTGGAGCAGAACGCCAGCCGCGCCCTGCAGATCGCCGATCGCGGCTACGTGATGGAGTCCGGCCTCATCAGCATGAGCGGCGAGGGCCGCGAGATGCTGGCCGACCCGCGCGTGCGCGCGGCCTACCTGGGCGAGTGAGCGGCGCGGCGCCGCACAAGGAAACGCCCACGGCACCGGTCGGCACCGTGGGCGGTCCTGCTCTTGCCGTTCCCTGAGCTTTATTTCAGTAGCGCCACTGCAGCCCCAGGCTCGCGGCGCGAACCGGGTCGCGGCCGCCATTGGCGAAGCGGAAGTCGTGGCTGTCCAGTTCCACCACGGCGGACAGGCGCGGCGAGAACTGCCAGCTCAAGCCGGCCCCGAAAGACATGCCGAAGCCGGTGGCCGAGCCGCCTTGCAGGCCCGAACCGGGCAGGCCCATGCTGGAAGTGTGGCTGTAGGTGGTGCCCACCTTGCCGTAGGCACTGAGCGATGCGGACAGCGGCATGCGGCCCACCACGCTCAGGCTGATGCCCTGGGCACGGGCGCTGCCGCCCTCGAAGCCGATGCGGCCGGTGTCCAGCAGGCCGACCTCGGCGCCCCAGTGCTCGCCCATGGCGCGGTTGTAGAGGCGCAGCGACCGCTCCCCCTCCTCGCAGCGCGGGAGCGTGCAGGCCAGGCCGTCGCTGAAGACGCCGAGGGACAGGCCGATGCCCTTGTGCGCGCCGGGCGGCTTGAGCGTGGCGGCGTTCACATCGGGATCCAGCGCCAGTGCCGGCGCCGACGCACCGCACAAGGCCAGGACGCAGGCGGCGCAACGAGCGCCATCGGACAGCCTTGGGAGTGCAGTCGTCACAACCGTCTTTCGTGTTGTTGATGCGAGCCCCCAATCTAGCGAACGGCAGACCTTGCCGCTATCGGAATCGCCCTACAGCCTTGTAGGACGAGCCGGGTCAGTCCACTTTCGCGCCCGAGGCCTTGACGACCTTCTCGTACTTGGCCAGCTCGAAGCGCATGAAGGCGCCGAAGGCGTCGGGCGTGGTCGGCACGGGTTCGGCCATGAGCTGGGCGAAGCGGGTCTTGACCTCCTGCGACTGCAGGGCGCTCACGAAGGCCTGGTTCAGGCGCTGGATGGCGTCGCGGGGCGTTCCGGCCGGCGCCACCAGGCCCCACCAGGTGTCGATGGCGAAGCCCTTGAGCGTGTCCGCCATGGGCGGGATCTCCGGCAGGTAGGGCGATCGCTGCAGCGTGGTCACGGCCAGGGCCTTGAGCTTGCCCGCGCGGATGTTGGGGGCGGCCGTGGCGAGGTTGTCGAAGTTGAAGTCCACCTGGCCCGCCAGCAGGGCGAGCTGCGCCGGGTTGCCACCGTTGTAGGGGATGTGTACGGCGAAGATGCCGGCGTCGCGCTTGAACATCTCGCCGGCCAGGTGCCCGGCGCTGCCGTTGCCGCCGCTGCCGTAGTTCAGGCGCGCGGGGTTGGCCTTGGCATAGGCGATCAGGTCGGCCAGCGAGTTGATCTTGAGGCGGTCCGCCGTCTCGGCGTTCATCACCAGCACGTTGGGCACGCGCACCATCTGCGTGACCGGCGCGAAGTCCTTGGCCGCGTCGTAGGGCATCTTGGAGAAGAGCCAGGGGTTGATGGCGTGCGTGGCGACGGCGGCGATGCCGACCGTCATGCCGTCGGGCGCGGCCTTGGCGATGGCGTCGGCGCCGATGTTGCCGCCGCCGCCCGGGCGGTTCTCGATGATCACGGTGCCCAGGCTGTCCTTGACGCGCTCGGCGAGCAGGCGGGCCGTGGTGTCGATCGGGCCGCCGGGGGCGTAGGGAACGATGATGCGGATCGGCCGGCCGGCGGTCTGGGCCAGGGTGGTCAGGGGCGCGGCCAGGGTGGCGGCGGACAGGAGGAGGGCGGTACGACGTTGCATGGGGGCGTATTGTGTCGTGCTCCCCGGCCTCTGTGAATTCGTTCCTCAGCCTAGGTGCTTGTCCGCTTCCGTGGTGAAGGCGTCGGCGAAGAACTCCTCGGGCGGCAGCTGCGCGAGCGCGGTGTAGTCGCTGCGCGCGGAGTCCACCACCACCGGCGCACCGCAGGCGTAGACCTGGTGGCCCGAGAGGTCCGGGACGTCCTCCAGCACCGCCTTGTGCACGAAGCCGGTGCGGCCGGTCCAGTTGTCCTCCGGCAGGGCGTGCGAGACCACGGGCACGTAGCGCAGGTTCGGCATCTCGGCGCAGCGCTGGCGCACCCACTCATGGAGGTACAGGTCGGCCGGGCGCCGGCCGCCCCAGTACAGAGTGGCGGGCCGCGTGATCCCCTTGGACTGCATGTGCTCGATGACGGCCTTGATCGGCGCGAAGCCCGTGCCCGAGGCCAGCAGGATCATGGGCTTGTCGGAGTCCTCGCGCAGGAAGAAGCTTCCGTAGGGCCCCTCCAGGCGGAGGATCTCCTTTTCCTTCATGGCGGTGAACACATGGTCGGTGAACTTGCCGCCGGGCATGTGGCGGATGTGGAGTTCGATCACCGGCACCGCGGGCGCACCGGCCTCGCTGCGCATCATCGTATGCGGCGCATTGGCCATGGAGTAGCTGCGGCGGTCGCCGTCGCGCAGGATGAACTCCACGTACTGGCCGGCGTGATAGCGCATCACGTCGTTGGCGGGCAGTTGCATGCGCACGATCATCACGTCGTGAGAGACCTTTTCCAGACCCTGCACGCGCGAGGGCATCTTGCGGATCGGGAAGGCGCTCTCGTCGGTGACCTGGCGCGACTCCAGCACCAGGTCGGTCTGCGCCGTGGCGCTGCAGGTCAGCACGTAGCCGGCCGCTTCCTCCTCGGCGTTGAGGGCCTTGCTCTGGTGCGCGCGGTGCGTCACGCTGCCTTCGAGCTTGCGGCACTTGCACGAGCCACAGGCGCCGTCCTTGCAGCCGTAGGGAAGCCCGACGCCCTGGCGGATGGCGGCCGCGAGGACCGTCTCGTCCGCCTCCACCTGGAAACTGCGGCCACTGGGCTGCACGGTCACCTGGAACGGGCCCGAAAGGGCCGTGGTGCTCGTCATCTTGGCTATCCTTACCTGTTTCATTGCTGCTGCGGGACCTGCGATTTTGCCGTCAAACCAAACGCCCCTCGGCGCGCTGCCGGCGCGCTTTCGCCGTGAGCGGCTCCTGATCGTCGGCTGCGGCGACGTGGGCCTGCGGGTCGCGCGTGCCGTGACATCCCGCCTCGGGCTGTTCGCGCTTACCTCCAGCGCAGAACGCGTGCCCCTGCTGCGTCAGCAGGGGCTGCGGCCGCTGGTGGGCGACCTGGACGATCCGGCGACCCTCGGCCGGCTCGCGGGACTGGCCACGCGGATCGTGCATCTGGCGCCGCCGCCTTCAGAGGCGCAGGCCCAATGGTGGCGTGATCCGCGCACCGCCGCCCTGGTGCGCACGCTCGCACGGCGCTCGCCACCGCAGGCGCTGGTCTATGGCTCGACCACCGGCGTCTATGGAGACTGCCAGGGCGAGCGGGTGGCCGAGACCCGCCCACCCGCGCCGCGCACCCCGCGGGCGCAGCGGCGCGTCGATGCGGAGGCGCTGCTGCGGCACTTCGGCCGCGCCCACGGCGTGCGCACCAGCGTGCTGCGCATCCCCGGCATCTACGCGCCCGACCGCCCCGGCGGCACGCCGCGCGAACGCCTGCAGCGTGGCCTGCCGGTCCTGCGTGCCGAGGATGACGTGTACACCAACCACATCCATGCCGACGACCTGGCGCGGGCGATCGTGGCGGCGCTCTGGCGCGGCCGCCCACAACGCATCTACAACGCGAGCGACGACACGGAACTCAAGATGGGCGACTACGTGGACCTCGCCGCCGATCTCTACGGCATGCCGCGCCCGCCGCGCCTGAGCCGCCGGGAGGCCGGCACGGCACTGTCCTTGAACGTGCTGAGCTTCATGGGCGAGTCCCGCCGCCTGGACAACGAGCGGCTCAAGCGCGAGCTGCGTTTCCGGCACGGGTACCCCACGGTGCAGGAGGGTCTGCGCGAGCGCGCCTAGTTCACGAATCCCGGCGTGACCGACCAGCCGGGCAGCGTCGAGGGCGCGAGCGGCGCAAGGGGCACGGGCGGCTGCGTGGTCGCGAGGGGTGCGAGGATGTCGCGTTCGAGCCGTTGCCGCAGCCGGGCGGCCAGCGTCGAGGAGCCGCCATCGAGCACCGCGTATTCCACCAGGGCGATGCGTTGCAGCACGTGCTGCACGACGTTGTAGCTCCCAGCCGGGCTGGCCTCGAGTTCACCCAGGATCATCCGGCTGGCCCGCTCGAACAGGTACTGCGCCAGCCGATCGTCCACGTAGCGCACGAGCTGCGGCCGCATCGAGCGCGGGAAGAGCGCCGCGCCATCGCGCATGAAGCGGTACCGCTCGCGCACGGTGGCCGCAATGTCCTCCAGCCAGGGCTGCAGGTCCGCCCGCAGGGAAGCGGGCTGCCAGATTTCGACCGGTGCCTCACGCATGAGGCGCAGGTCCAGCAGGCGCAGGAGTCCTTCGCGCAGGCGGACCCGCTCTGGCGCGAGGGTGAAGCGTCGGTCTGCCTCATCCCAGCGCAGGCCGCCACTCGCACGGGCCAGCTGCTCGGCCCGGCGCCTCAGCTGGGCGTGCTGCGATTCGGCATCCGCCCGCACCTGCTCGACCCCTCGCGGCCCGAGCAGCGCCACCTCGCCCATGTGCGACAGCAGGCGTTCGTAGTCGGCGCCGAGCGGCGGCACGGGCGAACGCAGCCAGGCATGGGGATCCTGCGCCAGGACCGCCTGCTGGCGGCCGATGGCCTGCGCGGCCGATGCCATCCGCGCCGCGCTGGGGCCGAGCCCGATGCGGCTGGACGACTCGAACAGCACTGCCGGCGCAAGCCGGGAGAGTTCGTCTTCGGCCCCGAGCAGCTCGTTGCCGGCGAACCACCGGGCGTGCAGGGCGACCATGGACTTGGTCGCGCTGCAGCGCACGGCCGCGCCCAGCCTTTCCCGCAGCGCTTCCAGCTCGGGGCCGGGCAGGGAGGCCTGCGACAGGAACATCGAGATGCTGCGCGAGGCCGAGCCGGACAGCTCAGCGCCCAGCGTGTAGCGCACCAGCAGGCGCATGTCGTCGGGGCGCGCCGAGCGGGAGTCCTGCAGGGCGACGAGCGAGTCCACCGCACGGTCGAGCTGACGAATCGCTTCGAGCTGCTGCGCGGCGGCGGCGAACTCGGGAAGATCGCCCAGCGCAGCCACCCGGCCCTGCGCGGCGGTGGGCAAGGCCGCCGCGCGGCAGTCGGCGCTGGCCTGGAGCATGCCGGAGCCAGGGTCCAGCGGCACGCCGGTGATCGTGGCCGTTCGGTTCTCCAGTTCGCGCCGGATGGTCTCCACCACCACATGACCGAAGGCGCGGTCGACAGTTGCGGCGGCACGCTCCTCCAGGTCGTCGATCCAGCGCCACGAGCCGGGCATGACCAGGGACCAGCTCGTGTCGGCCCGCAGGCGCTCCACGGCCGAGAGCAGAGCGAGCGCTCGCTTGCGGTACCACTGGGGATGCACCTGGTCCCGTTGGCGCACGCTCGCGCGCAGCAGCTCGTCGCTGCGAAGCTGGATGAGAACGCGAGTCAGCTCCTCCTGCCAGGCGTTCAGGCGAACGGCCGCCACGGCCAGCCCGCACGCCCAGGCCAGCAGCAGGGCTGCCAGGAGCACTCTCAGCGCCTGGTATCGGCTGAGGGTCATGGGTTGGCCAGCATCTCCCGCACCGGCCACGTGTGCCACCACCAGAGCATCTGGCTGACCGCGAGCAGGGCCAGGGCGACGACCCAGTACGGCCCCCATCGCCGCAGATGTCGCAGCAGGCGATCACGAGGGGGGCGGCGAGTGATCCGGGACATGAGGCGGGAAGCGGGGAGGCAAGTTCCTGAAGGCTTTCGAGGCTAGCGCCGGGTCAGCGCTGGCGCGTCGGCCACCGGCGACAGCCGGCGTGGGAGCCGGACTGCAGAAACCTCATCCATTCGGGTACATCGGCGTTGACGGTTGAGTTCGATTGGATGAAGCTAGCGGCCGTTCAGCACGAATCCGCGCCCTGCGGAACCTTCATCATGGAACTCGGCGACCTGGACCGTTTGCTCTCCGACCTGGGGCAGCTGATCGGACTGCCACAACTCAAGGCCGACGAAGAGGGCCTGTGCCAGCTGCTCTTCGGGCGCGCCTGGCTGGTCACGCTGGTTGCACACGAGCCGGCCGGACGCATCTTTCTGCATTGCCCCTTCGGAACGCCGGACACTGCGGAACAGGTCGATGCCACCGCGCTTCGCATGCTGCTGCAGGCGAGTTTCCTCGGCCACGGGGCCGGCGGCGGCACCCTGGCGCTGGGACCGGACGGGCGCCTGTGCCTGCAGCGGGAACTGCTGATGGTGCGGCTGGACGGGCGGCAGGTGCTCGAGGAGATCGAGCGCCTGGTCGCAGCGGCGCAGGCCTGGGCGCTTCGCCTCGCCGAGGCGCCCGCGCCGGTCACGGCCCCCGCGAAACTCAGGCCACGACCGAGCCTGGCGAGCCGGATGGCGTGAGTTCGGGCCGCAGGCGCTTGCTGAACCAGACCCGGTTGCAGGCGGGCGAGCCGGTGCCCTCCACGCGCCGGTAGTGCAGTTCATCGGCCGTGCGCCGCACGAACAGCAGCCCCAGCCCCCCGGGTTGGCGTGCCTCCAGCGGCAGGCTGGTGTCGGGCAGCGGCACGAGCAGCGGGTTGAAAGCGGGTGCGAAGTCGGTGATGCCGATGACGAGCGCGTCGTCCTGCACCCGTGCCTGCACCAGCACGCGCCCGTCGGGGCGCTGTTGGTACAGCCAGGTGGACAGCTCCGAGGCGCCGCGAAAACTGGCGTAGCTGTGCGCGGCCTCGACGAAGGCCTGCTGGGTCAGGTCCTCGGCGTCCGAGCCCCAGCCGATGTGCTTGACGATGAAGCGGTACAGCCTATGCCGGTGATCCAGCACCAGTTGCCGGAACAGCGCGTCTTCTGCGGCACGGTCCCGCGGTGCAGGCGGGCATCCGCCCAGGAGGGCGGCCGAAGGGGATGCAAGCGCTTGGTTCTCAGGCTGGGAAAGCATGGCAACTCCAGAACTACAAAGTAGTCCGGAAGTTGCCTGATCATGAGAACTTAGTCAACAGCAGTTAATGCTTTTTTGATCACGGATTCGAGCCCGACGGTGGAAGCCGGGGAGCGGTTCAGCGCAGCCTCGGCCGCCACGTAGTCCCGCAGCTGCTCGTCGATGCGGACGCGTTGCTCGGCGGAGACGGCGCTCAGAGACATGCCCAGGCTTTCGAGGACGGAGCGGAAGCATGGACCGCTGCTCACGGCAGAGTAGCGCGCCAGGCTGGCGAAATCGACGCCCTGCAAGGCTTCGCGTGCGCAATCGGCGGCTGCGAGCCGCTCCAGGATCTGCTCGGAGGCGAGGACGTCGCGCTTGCCGGTCACGTCGGCCACCGAACTCGTGTCGAGCTGGAAGACACCGGATGTGAGTTGTTCGGCAAGGCGCTCGCCATAAGCCTGCGTGAGGGCAGACTTGAACAGGGCGGCCGTGGAGCCGGGCGCCGAGACCCAATGCACTTCTTCCGTTCGGCCGGTGGACGCACTGGCGTACAGCGAGGTGCCGAGCACCTGCATGGCGCCGCCCGCACCCGGTGCGATGCAGACGAAGTCGTTGTCCTGCGCGCGCGCCCGGAACTCCTCGAGGCGGGGAGCCAGGTGCCGATCGCTTCCGGTGGAATGGAGTTGGGTCATGGGTGGCGGTTCTGGAGCCGCAAGCACGAGGCTCCACGCGGCGACCCCACCTGAGTGGCCGCCCCTCGGGACGGGTTCCCGCGGCAGAGCTGTCAGAGCTGCCACACGCTGGTGCCCGAGGCCGGACTCGAACCGGCACGCCTTGCGGCGGGGGATTTTGAGTCCCCTGCGTCTACCGATTTCACCACTCGGGCAGTGAGGGAAGAGCAGCCAAAAATTATGGCACAGTGCTGCGGATGCATTACCCCACGATCGAGGACGCCATCGGAAAAACGCCCCTGGTGGCATTGCAGCGCATCGGTGCGGCATCGAATCGCGAGCGCGGCAATGTCGTGCTGGGCAAGCTGGAGGGCAACAACCCGGCCGGGTCGGTCAAGGACCGTCCCGCACTGTCGATGATCCGTCGGGCCGAGGAGCGGGGTGAGGTCAAGCCCGGCGACACCTTGATCGAGGCCACGTCCGGCAACACCGGCATCGCCCTGGCGATGGCAGCAGCCATCCGGGGCTACCGCATGGTGCTGATCATGCCGGAGGACCTGTCTATCGAGCGGGCCCAGACCATGAAGGCATTCGGGGCCGAACTCGTGCTCACGCCCAAGAGCGGCGGCATGGAATACGCGCGCGACCTGGCCGAGAACATGCAGCGCGAGGGCAAGGGGCGCGTGCTGGACCAGTTCGCCAACCCCGACAACCCCCGCGTGCATTACGAGACGACCGGGCCCGAGCTGTGGGAGCAGACGCAGGGCCGCATCACGCACTTCGTGAGCGCCATGGGCACCACGGGCACGATCACCGGCGTTTCGCGCTTTCTCAAGGAGCGCAATGCCGCGGTGCGCATCATCGGTGCGCAGCCGAGCGAGGGTTCGCGGATCCCGGGCATCCGGAAGTGGCCGCAGGAGTACCTGCCGCGCATCTACGACCCCAGCACGGTGGACGAACTGGTGTACGTGAGCCAGGAGGACGCCGAGGAGATGTGCCGGCGCCTGGCGCGCGAGGAGGGCATCTTCGCGGGCATTTCCGCTGCCGGTGCGTGCTGGGTGGCGCAGCAGATCGCCGCGCGGGTGGAGAACGCGACCATCGTCTTCGTGGTGTGCGACCGCGGCGATCGCTACCTCTCCACCGGCGTCTTTCCCGCCTGACGTGGATTCGCCCGCCTGGCACTTCTGTCCCCTGTGCGCCGGCGCGCTGGCGCCTGCGGTGCAGCGCGAGGATGGCGGCATGCGCGAGCGGCTGCGGTGCGCCGCCTGCGGCTGGACCCACTGGAACAATCCGACCCCCGTCCTGGCCGCTGTCGTGGAGTACCGGGGCCAGGTGCTGCTGGCCCGCAATGCCGCCTGGCCCGGCCGCATGTTCGCGCTCATCACCGGTTTCATGGAGGCGGGCGAGACGCCGCAGGACGGAATCGCGCGCGAGCTGAAGGAGGAGACGAACCTGGACGCGACGGCCGTCCGGCTGATCGGTGCCTATGACTTCCAGCGCATGAACCAGGTCATCATCGCCTATCACGTGCGTGCCGAAGGCGAAGTGGTCCTCTCGCCGGAGCTGGCGGAGTGGCGCCTGTACGACTACGATGCGGTCCGCTGCTGGCGTTCGGGAACCGGCCTGGCCCTGGCCGACTGGTTGCGCAGCACGGGACGCGAGCCGCGCTGGCTCGAGCCCTAGAATCCGCCTCAGCTCAGGAATTAGCCATGGACATCGCCAAGGAAATCGACACGCGCGGGCTCAACTGCCCGCTGCCCATCCTCAAGGCCAAGAAAGCCTTGGCCGACATGCAGGCGGGCCAGCTGCTCAAGGTGGTGGCCACCGATGCCGGATCGGTCCGCGACTTCCAGGCCTTCGCCCGGCAGACGGGCAATGAACTCGTGGACCAGCAGACGGCCGGCCAGGAGTTCATCCACGTCCTGCGCCGGCGCTGAGCCACGGGCCTTCAGCAGACTGTCTTGCGCAGGTAGGCGCGGAATTCCTCGCCGACTTCAGGGTGCTTGAGCGCCAGCTCGACGGTTGCTTCCAGAAAGCCGTGCTTGCTGCCACAGTCGTAGCGCTTGCCCTCGTACTGGTAGGCGTGCACCCCTTCGGTGTCCATCAGCCGCGCGATACCATCCGTCAGCTGGATCTCGTTGCCTGAGCCCCGGGGCTGCTGGCGGATCTGCTCGAACACCGCCGGGGTGAGGACGTAGCGGCCGGCCACGCCCATGCGCGACGGCGAGTTCTCCGGCTTCGGCTTCTCCACCATCTGCCGCACGCGGGTGAGGCGATCGCCCGCCGCGTCGCCGGCCACGATGCCGTAGCGGCGAACGTGCTCCAGCGGCACTTCCTGCACCGCCAGGACCGAGGTGCGCACCCGCTCGAACACCTCGACCATCTGCGACAGCACCGACTTGCCGCCGTCAGGCCCGGTCATCAGGTCGTCGGCGAGCAGCACGGCGAAGGGCTCGTCGCCGACCAGGGCCTGGGCGCACAACACCGCATGACCCAGCCCCAGCGAACGGGGCTGGCGAACGTAGGAGCAGTCCATGTCCTCGGGCTTGATGGATCGGACCAGCGCCAGCAGGTCGTTCTTCTGGGCAGCCTCGAGTTCGGTCTCCAGCTCATAGGCGGTGTCGAAGTGGTCCTCGATCGCCCGCTTGTTCCGACCGGTCACGAAGATCATGTGGCGGATGCCGGCTTCGTAGGCCTCCTCGACGGCGTACTGGATGAGTGGCTTGTCCACCACAGGCAGCATTTCCTTGGGCGCTGCCTTCGTCGCGGGAAGAAAGCGCGTGCCCAGGCCGGCGACAGGGAAGACAGCTTTGCGAACGGGGGTGGAAGGGCTCATCGACTCTGAAATTATTTGAAGCTAAAGTTCACGAATTTTTTCATGGCGTGTCGGGAAGGGGCTGTCGTCCACGACCTGATGTCGCTGTCGGACGGAAGCTTCTGCCCATGGACATCTTACTGACCGAGCCCTTGATCCCCGAGGCCATGGCGTGGCTCGGGCAGCGCTACCCCCTCGTGCTGCGCCCGGAGCTGGCCTCCGATGCGGCGGCGCTGCGCGCTGCCGCGTACCGACCGCAGGCGATGGTGCTCTCGCGCAAGCTGCGGGTCACGCGCGAGTTCCTGGACTTCGCGCCGCGCCTGCGGGTGCTGGCCCGTCTGCATGCCGATACCGACAACACCGACCTGGAGGCCTGCCGCGAGCGCCGCGTGCGGGTGATCCAGGCGCGGTCGGCCCACGTGCGCCCGGAGGCCGAGTACCTACTGTCCGCCTTGCTCATGCTGTACCGGCCCGGCATCGGCTTGCCCTTGGCCGGCCAGCGGCATGCGCAGATCGGCCTGGGGCGGGAGGTCAACGGCAGCACGGTGGGACTGCTGGGGCTCGCGCCGGCCGCGCACACGCTGGCCTTGCTGCTACGGGGACTGGGTGCCCGGCTGATCGGCTACGACCCGGCGGTGCATGCGTCCTCGCCCACCTGGCGCCAGTTGCAGGTCGAACCCGTGACGCTGCCCGAGCTGGTGGCTCAGGCCGATGCGGTGTCGGTCCAGGTCATCTACGCCTCGCGCTACAAAGGCCTCGTCGGCGAGCCGCTGCTGTCGCACTGCAAGCCGAAGCAGTGCTGGGTGGGCATCAGCCGGTCGGACCTCTTCGACGCCGATGCCCTGGCCCGGGCGCTGGCGGACGGCCGGATCGAGGCCTGCGTGCTGGACGGGGCCGAGGCGGGCTTCGCCTCGCGCGGCACGCCGCTGCACGAGGCCGCCAACCTGTACCTCACGCCCCGGCTCGGCTCGCACACCCGCGAGGCACGGGCGCGGGCCAGCTGGTACGTGGCCGCGCGCATCCACGAACTCCTGCGCACCGGGATGCCCGAGCGGGGCGGCTCGGCGCAGCGGGAGGCCCTGCCGCGCTGAGCGCCGGCCGCGATCAGCCCTCCAGCCGGGCGAGCTGGCTGCGCAGGCGCTCGAGCGTGGTCGAGAACTGCGCGATCCGCTGGTGCTCCTGCTCGATCACCGCCGCGGGCGCCTTGGCGACGAAGGCCTGGTTCGACAGCTTGCCCTTCGCCTTGGCCAGCTCCGCTTCCAGACGAGCCGCTTCCTTGCCCAGGCGGGCCTTCTCGGCGGCCACGTCGATGGTCATGTAGAGGCACAGCCGCAGCCCACCCACCACGGCCACGGGGGCCGCCTGCGCCGCCGCCGCCCAGGCGGCCTCGTCGGTGAACAGGCGTACTTCGCCGAGCTTGGCCAGGGCCTGCAGGACCGCGGACGATTCGCGCAGCACGCTGTCCTCACCCAGGGCATACAGGGGCAGCCGGGTCGAAGGCGAGACGTTCATTTCCCCGCGCAGGTTGCGGCAGGCATCGACCAAGGCCTTGAGCTGCGCCACCCAGGCTTCGGCCTGCGGGTCGATGCGGCTTTCGTCGCTGGACGGGTAGGGCGCCACGCTGACCGACTCGCCCTCGACGCCGGCCACGGGCGCCACCTTCTGCCAGAGCTCCTCGGTGATGAAGGGCACCAGCGGGTGCGCCAGGCGCAGGATGGCTTCCAGCACGCGGATCAGCGTGCGCCGCGTGCCGCGCTGCTGCGCGGGCGTGCCGGTCTGGATCTGCACCTTGGCGATCTCCAGGTACCAGTCGCAGTACTCGTCCCAGACGAACTGGTAGATGGCATTGGCGACGTGGTCCAGGCGGTAGTCGGCGAAGCCGCGGGCGACCTCGGCTTCCACGCGCTGCAGCAGCGAGACGATCCAGCGGTCGGCGGCGCTGCGCTCGGCGCCGTCCTCCGAGACCTCGTGGCCCTCGCAGTTCATCAGCACGAAGCGCGTCGCGTTCCAGAGCTTGTTGCAGAAGTTGCGGTAGCCCTCGCATCGCTTGGCGTCGAAGTTGATGCTGCGGCCCAGCGAGGCCAGCGAGGCGAAGGTGAAGCGCAGCGCGTCGGCGCCGTAGGCCGGGATGCCTTCGGGAAATTCCTTCTCGGTGGCCTTGCGCACGGCTGGAGCGGTCTCCGGCTTGCGCAGGCCCGTGGTGCGCTTGTCCAGCAGCGGTGGCAACGCGATGCCGTCGATCAGGTCGACCGGGTCGAGCACGTTGCCCTCGGACTTGGACATCTTGCGGCCCTGGGCGTCGCGCACCAGGCCGTGGATGTACACGTCGCGGAAAGGCACTTGGCCGGTGAAGTGCGTGCTCATCATGATCATCCGGGCGACCCAGAAGAAGATGATGTCGTAGCCCGTGACCAGCACGGTGGAGGGCAAATACAGGTCCAGGTCCTGCGTGGCCTCCGGCCAGCCCAGGCTGGAGAAGGGCACCAGGGCCGATGAGTACCAGGTGTCCAGCACATCCTCGTCCCGGCGCAGCGTCTTGCCGGGTGCCTGGGCCTGAGCCTCTTCCTCGCTGCGGGCCACATACACCCTTCCGTCCTCGTCGTACCAGGCGGGGATCTGGTGGCCCCACCAGAGCTGGCGCGAGATGCACCAGTCCTGGATGTTGTTCATCCACTGGTTGTAGGTGTTGACCCAGTTCTCGGGCACGAAGCGCACCTGGCCCGACTGCACCGCGTCGATGGCCTTCTGCGCGATGGACTTGCCCGTGGGGTCGCCGTCGCCCACCTTGCTCATCGCGACGAACCACTGGTCCGTGAGCATGGGCTCGACCACCTGGCCGGTGCGGGCGCAGCGCGGCACCATGAGCTTGTGCTTGCGCGTCTCCACCAGCAGACCCTGTGCCTGCAAATCGGCGACCACGCGCTTGCGGGCTTCGAAGCGGTCCAGGCCGCGGTAGGCCGCCGGCGCGTTGTCGTTGATCTTCGCGTCCAGCGTCAGCACCCCGATCTGCGGCAGGCCATGGCGCTGGCCGACGGCATAGTCGTTGGGGTCGTGCGCCGGCGTGACCTTCACCACGCCGGTGCCGAACTCGCGGTCCACGTAGGCGTCCGCGATGACGGGAATCTCACGGTCGCACAGCGGCAGCTTGACGCGCTGGCCGACCAGGTGGGCATAGCGTTCGTCCTCGGGGTGGACCATCACGGCCACGTCGCCCAGCAGGGTCTCGGGGCGCGTGGTGGCCACGGTGAGCGCCCCGTCGCCCGAGGCCAGCGGGTAGGCGATGTGCCAGAGGAAGCCTTCCTCCTCCTCGCTCTCCACCTCGAGGTCGCTCACGGCGGTCTTGAGTTCCGGATCCCAGTTGACCAGGCGCTTGCCGCGGTAGATGAGCCCCTGCTCGTACAGGCGCACGAAGGTCTCGGTCACCACGCGCGAGAGCTTCTCGTCCATGGTGAAGTACTCGCGCGACCAGTCCACGCTGTCGCCCATGCGGCGCATCTGCGTGGTGATGGTGTCGCCCGAGCGCTCCTTCCATTCCCACACCCGGGCCACGAAGTTCTTGCGGCCCAGGTCGTGGCGGCTCGTTCCCTGCTGCTGCAGCTGGCGCTCGACCACGATCTGCGTGGCGATGCCGGCGTGGTCGGTGCCGGGGATCCACACGGCGTTGAAGCCGCGCATGCGGTGGTAGCGCGTGAGGCTGTCCATGATCGTCTGGTTGAACGCATGGCCCATGTGCAGCGTGCCGGTGACGTTGGGCGGTGGCAGCTGGATCGCGAAGGCGGGCTCGCCGGCGCGGGCTTCGCCCGTGCCGCGCCAGCCGGCCCGGCCGTACCCGCGCGACTCCCACATCGGGCCCCACTGCGCCTCGATGGCGGCGGGCTCGAAGGACTTGGACAGGCTGTTCAGCCCGGGTTGCTGCGGGGTATCGCTCATGGCTCAGGGGAAAAAAACGGCATCCGAAGATGCCGTGGGATCAGGGGGTCGGACCGATTTTATGCAAGCGGGCCGGTCGCGGCCGCGGTCAGTCCGGCATCTGCGCCGCCGCGTCGATGCAGTCCTTGAGCAGCTTCGCATCGCCCACCTGGTTGGCCAGCAGCAGGATCAGCCGTGCGTTCAGGAGCTGCGAGCGCTCGGGACTGAGGCCCGTGTGGGCGTCCAGCAGCTGCTCGTAGAAGGTGTCGGCGTCCTGGAAGTTGAGGGTGGTCTTCATGCGGTCGCTCCTTCCGTCAGGGCCAGCGCGGTGCCCACGGCCTTGACCAGGGCGCCGTCGATGCTCTCGCCGGTCGCTGCCACGTAGGCGTCGGGGCGTACCAGCGCCCAGGCGTGGCCGAACACATGGCAGGCGCCCTGCAGGTGCCCCTTGGGGTCGCGCACGTGCTCCAGGGCCTGCGGCCTGCCCTCGCCGACCACCTGCACCACGCGCACCGGTGCGCTCGCCGCGAGGGCGCGCAGGCGCTCCCGCGCGGCGGCGGACAGGTCGCCGAAGACCAGCAGCAGCAGGTCGCCGCCGGCCCAGCCGATCAGGTCGTTCACCGTGCCATCCGAGCCGTCGGCCCACTGCAGGGCCACGTTCTGCACCGACAGCCCGCCGCCGGCGGCGCAGCAGGGCGAGCGGGTGTAGGGGTTGGCCACCGCCATGCGGCCCGTGTTGACGAGATGGCGCGCGAACACGTGCTGCTTGGCCAGGCTGATCGTGGCGCTGCGGAACAGCCGTTCCACGCCGTCGGCCGGACGCAGGAAACGCGCCGTGCGGTTGGTCACCCGCACGTTCTGCTGCGCTGCCTCGTGCCGCTCGGCGTGGTAGCTCTCCAGCAGCTTGCGCCCGGCGCGGCCGCGCAGCACGGCGGCGAGCTTCCAGCTCAGGTTGTCCGCGTCGGACACGCCGGTGTTGCCGCCGCGCGCGCCGAAGGGGCTGACCACCTTGGCCGAGTCGCCCATGAAGAAGAGGCGCCCGTGGCACATCTGGTCGATGCACTCACTGCGATAGGCATAGGGGCCGACCCAGACGATCTCCACCTCGGTCTCGGGACCGAACTGCCGCGCCAGGCGCTCGCGCACCACGTCCTCGCGGCTCACGTAGGCCGGGTCGGCATCGGGTGCCATCTGGTAGTCGATGCGCCAGACCTCGTCGGCCATCAGGTGCTGCCACACCGCACGGTTGTCGTTGAAGGGCGCCTCGATCCAGGTATGGCGCTCCACCGGCGGGTGCTTGGTGAAACGCACGTCGGCGATGCACCAGCGGTCGTCGCCCTTCTTGGCCGTCACGCTGGCGCCCACCCAGCCCCGGAAGGGCGTGCGCGAGCCGGTGGCATCCACCACGTAGTCGGCGCGCAGCTGGTAGTCGCCGGCCGGCGTGCTCACCGACAGCAGCGTGCCGTTCTCGTCCTGGCTGAAGGCGGTGACGCGGTTGTTCCAGCGGATGTCCACGTGGCCGAGCTCGCGGATGCGGTCGACGAGGAACGCCTCGATGTAGAACTGCTGGATGTTGATGAAGGGCGGCTGGCTGGACAGGTCGAAGCCGCGCTGCTGGCGCATGTCGAAGGAATAGACCTCGTCGGCGCCGGCGAAGGTGCGGCCCACGCTCCAGCGCGTGCCCTTGGCCGCGATGCGCTCGTAGATGCCCAGGCGCTGGAACACCTCCAGCGACTTCTGCGTGTACACGATCCCGCGCGAGGACGCGCCCTTGACGCCCACCGTGTTGTCCTCGTCCAGCAGCACCGCCGGCATGCCCAGGCGCGCCAGGCAGCAGGCCAGGGTGAGCCCGGTGATGCCGCCGCCCACGATCACCAGCGGCTGGTGGCCGGGTGAGCCGGCCTTGATTTCCGGCGGCTCGACGAAGGGGTACTCGGGCAGCACGTAGCCGCTGCCCTGGGTGAACTGGTAGTCGTTGGAGAACGCCGTCTCGGCATAGCGCTGGTCGAGCATGGAGGACTCCAGCATCACGGCTTGACGAACTCCGGGCGGTCGTTGCGCTGGGGCTTGAGCGGCTGCGCCGCCTGGCCTTGCGCGCGCTCGCGGCGCCACTGCTCCTTGCGCGCGGTCCATTCGGCCAGGCGTGCGTGCGCGGTCTTGCTTTCCTCCAGCATCTGGAACTCGTCGGCGTGCTGGGCCGACAGCTCCAGGCGCACCCCGTTGGGGTCGAAGAAATAGATGCTGTGGAAGATGTGGTGGTCGGTGATGCCCAGCACCTCGACGCCGTGCGCCTCCAGCCGCGCCTTCATGTCCAGCAGGTCCTGCTGCGAGTTCACGCGGAAGGACACGTGGTTCACCCACTTGGGGGTGTTGGGCGAGGGCTCCGCGGCCTGGTCGTCGCCCAGGTCGAAGAAGGCGATGAAGGAGCCGTCCTGCAGGCGGAAGAAGAAGTGGGTGTAGGGGCAGTACTCGCCCGTGCTGGGGACGTAGTCGCTCTGGATGATGTGGTAGAGCGGCAGGCCCAGGATGTCTTCGTAGAAGCGGCGGGTCTCTTCCGCGTCGCGGGCGCGCCAGGCGAAGTGGTGCAGCTGCTGGATGCCGGGGGGCGCGGGAAGCTGGGACAGGGCTTGGGGGGAACTCAGGATGGCGGCCATGGACGTCTCCGGGGGTTTACCATTGCGTAACGCGTTTACTATATCGTAATCGCGACGCAGGGCCTCGGGTGGCCCTGCTCACGCCGGGGCGAAAACGTCCACCCGATCCGTGATGATCCCGTCGGTGCCCAGCGCCAGCAAGCGCTGCGCGTCCTGCGCCTCGTTGACGGTGTAGCTCAGGCAGCGCATGCCGGCGGCGTGGACCTGCGCCACCAGCGCGGCGTCCCACAGCAGGTGCTTGCAGACCACCGCCACGCAGTCCAGCTCGCGCGCGAACTCGAACCAGCCCTCCCAGGGCGCGTCCAGCAGCAGGCCGCGCGGCAGCTCGGGCGCGGCCTCGCGCGCGCCCGCCAGCGCCTGCGGCTGGAAGGAAGTCAGCAGTGGCGGCACGGCGGCGTCGCGCCACAAGCGCCGGGCTTCGCGGGCGACCACCTCGCCGGTGTGCCGTTCCAGGCCGGGCGTGGGCTTGATCTCGATGTTGAGCAGCACGTCCTCGTCCAGGCACCAGCGGGCCAGCGCCTCCAGCGTAGGCAGGGCTTCGCCGGCATAGGCGGGCGAATGCCAGGCGCCGGCGTCCAGTGCGGCGAGCGCGGACCAGGGCAGGTCCCCGGCGATGCCGTGGCCGTTCGTCGTGCGTTCCAGCGTGGCGTCGTGCAGCAGGAAAGGCACCTCGTCGGCCGAGAGCTTCACGTCGCACTCGGCCATGCGATAGCCGTGACAGGCCCCCAGGCGGAACGCGGCGAGGGTGTTCTCCGGCGCGAGCTTGCCGGCCCCGCGGTGGGCGATCCAGCGCGGGTAGGGCCAGGGGCTTACTGGACCCGGCGCGCTCATGCCGCCACGCGCTTGCCGGTGCCGGCGTCGAACCAGTGCAGGCGGTCGGGGCGCGGCGCCACGCGCAGCACGGTGCCGGGCTGCGGCGCGAGCCCGCCTTCGTCCACCCGCACGATCAGCGGCTCGTCGCCCACCTTGCCGTAGATGAGGCGCTCGGCCCCGAGCAGTTCCACCGTGTCCACGCGCAGCTCCCAGCCCTCGGCGCCCACGTCCAGGTGCTCCGGGCGGATGCCCAGCAGCCGCCCGGGCTGGCCGCCCGGCGCGTGCTTGAGCAGGTTCATGGGCGGCGAGCCGATGAAGCTGGCCACGAAGGTGGAGGCGGGACGGTGGTACACCTCCTCGGGCGTGCCGAACTGCTCCATGTTGCCGGCGTTCATGACGATCATGCGCTGCGCGAGCGTCATCGCCTCGACCTGGTCGTGCGTGACGAACAGCGAGGTGATGCCCAGCTCGCGGTGCAGCTTCTGGATTTCCAGGCGGGTCTGCGCGCGCAGCTTGGCGTCCAGGTTGGACAGGGGCTCGTCGAACAGGAAGACCTGCGGCTGGCGCACGATGGCCCGTCCCATGGCCACGCGCTGGCGCTGGCCGCCCGAGAGCTGGCGCGGCTTGCGATCGAGCAGGTGCGACAGCTCCAGGATGCCCGCGGCCTTGTCCACCCGCGTCTTGATCTCCTGCACCGGCATCTTGCGGATCTTCAGGCCGTAGGCCATGTTGTCGAACACGCTCATGTGCGGATAGAGCGCGTAGTTCTGGAACACCATGGCGATGTCGCGCTCGGCGGGCTCCAGCTGGTTCACCACGCGATCGCCGATGGCGATCTCCCCGCCGGAGATCTCCTCCAGCCCCGCGACCATGCGCAGCAGCGTGGACTTGCCGCAGCCCGAGGGCCCGACGATCACGACGAATTCGCCGCGGTCGATCTCCGCGCTCACGCCGTGGATGACCTGCAGCTCCTGCTTGCCCTTGCCGTAGCGCTTGACGATGTTCCTGAATGAAATGGCTGCCATGTTTCCTCCGTGCGCCCGCTCAGCGCGTGCGCACGCTCCTCTCGTGTGCTTGTCTTACTTTTCCGAATCGACCAGGCCCTTGACGAACCAGCGCTGCATCAGCAGCACCACGAGCGCCGGCGGGATCATGGCCAGGATGGCCGTGGCCATCACGATGTTCCAGTCGTTGGCGGCATCGCCGCCGGAGATCATCCGCTTGATGCCCATGACCACCGGGTACATGGATTCATCCGTGGTCACCAGCAGCGGCCACAGGTACTGGTTCCAGCCGTAGATGAACTGGATGACGAACAGCGCCGCGATGCTGGTGGACGACAGCGGCAGCAGCACGTCCCAGAAAAAGCGCATGGGTCCCGCGCCATCGACACGGGCCGCCTCCACCAGTTCGTCGGGCACCGTGAGGAAGAACTGCCGGAACAGGAAGGTGGCCGTTGCGCTGGCGATCAGCGGCACCGTGAGGCCCGCGTACGAGTTGAGCATGCCCAGGTCGGACACCACCTGGTAGGTCGGCCCGATGCGCACCTCCACCGGCAGCATCAGCGTCACGAAGATGGCCCAGAAGAAGAACATCCGCCCCGGGAAGCGGAAGTACACGATGGCGAAGGCCGAGAGCAGCGAGATCGCGATCTTGCCCACGGCGATCACCAGCGCCGTGATGGTGCTGACCATCATCATGCGGCCCACCGGCGCGGTCGATGCCGCGCCGCCGCCCGTTCCGGAGATGGCATGGGCGTAGTTCTCGATCATGTGCGGCCCGGGCAGCAGCGGCATGGGCACCTGCACGATGTCCTGCGCCGTGTGCGTGCTCGCCACGAAGGTGATGTAGAGGGGAAAGGCCACCACGATCACGCCCAGCACCAGGACGAGGTGCGAGACGAAGGTGGCCAGGGGACGTCTTTCGACCATGTTCTGTCCTGGACTAGTAGTTCACTTTCCGCTCGACATAGCGGAACTGGATGACCGTGAGCACGACCACGATGGCCATGAGCACGACGGACTGGGCCGCCGAGCCGCCCAGGTCCAGGGCCTTGAAGCCGTCGTAGTAGACCTTGTAGACCAGGATGGCCGTGTCCTTGCCCGGGCCGCCCTCGGTCGCCGCATCGACGATGGCGAAGGTGTCGAAGAAGGCGTACACCACGTTGATCACCAGCAGGAAGAAGGTCGTGGGCGACAGCAGCGGGAACACGATGCTCCAGAAGCGCCGCCAGGGCCCGGCGCCGTCGATGGCGGCCGCCTCGATCAGGCTGCGCGGGATGGACTGCAGTCCGGCCAGGAAGAACAGGAAGTTGTAGGAGATGTGCTTCCACACCGCGGCGAACACGATCAGCGCCATGGCCTGGCCGCTATTGAGCAGGTGGTTCCACTCGAAACCGATCTGCCGCAGGCCATAGCTCACGACGCCGATGGACGGTGCGAACATGAACAGCCACAGCACGCCGGCCACCGCCGGCGCCACCGCGTAGGGCCAGATCAGCAGGTTCTTGTAGAGGGACGAGCCGCGCACCACGCGGTCGGCGAACACCGCCAGCGCAAGCGACAGCGCCAGACCGATGCCGGCCACCAGCACGGAGAAGATGGCCGTGGTCTTGAAGGAGGCGAGATAGCTCGTGTCGTCGATCAGCCGGCGGAAGTTGTCCAGGCCGACCCATTCGACCGAGGTGCCGAAGGCATCCTGCTGCTGCAGCGACTGCACCAGGGCCTGGCCGGCCGGCCAGAAGAAGAAGATGGCGATGACCGCCACCTGGGGCGCGAGCAGCGCGGCGGGAAGCCACCAGCTCTTGAAGCGAACTCTTTTTTCAACGGTCAAGGCGGACCTGCGCAGAGTGGGTCAAACGGAAACGCCCTTCACCGAAGTGAAGAGCGCAGGAAAAGGCCCGCCGGAGGGGCGGGCCGGGAGCCGCGAATCAGGCGGTCATCAACCAGAGAAGGCGTGAAGGAATCGTAGCGAGCGGCCCGAGGTGGCGCCGAGCATCGAAGCCGTACATGGGTACGGCGAGAAGCGCAGGCGCCAGATCGGGTCGCGCAGTAGATTCATTCGCGCCTTCTCAACCCTTGTTGGCGCGCTCGAAGCGTTCGAGCTGCTCGTTGCCGCGCTTGACGGCGGTGTCCAGGGCTTCCTTGGCCGTCTTCTTGCCGGCCCAGACCTGCTCCAGTTCCTCGTCCATGATGGCGCGGATCTGGTTGAAGTTGCCCAGGCGCACGCCGCGTGACTTGTCGGTGGTCTTGCGGACCATCTGGTTCACCGCCGTGTCCGTGCCCGGATTCTCCTTGTAGAAGCCTTCCTTCTCGGTCAGCTTGAAGGACGCCAGCGTGATGGGCAGGTAGCCGGTGCGCTGGTGGCTCTTGGCCTGCACCTCCGGGTTGGTCAGGTAGTCGAAGAACTTGGCCACGCCCTTGTATTCGGCCGCCGGCTTGCCGGACATCACCCACAGCGAGGCGCCGCCGATGATGGTGTTCTGCGGTGCGCCCGGAACGTCCGGGTAGTAGGGCAGGGGCGCGATGCCGAAGTCGAACTTGGCGTTCTTCTTGATGCTGGCGTAGGTGGAGGAGCTGGCCGTGGCCATGGCGCACTCACCCGAGTAGAAGGGCGCATCGCCCTTGTTGCCGCGGCCGCGGTACTGGAACAGGCCCTGCTTGGCCATGTTGGCCAGGTTCTCGATGTGGCGCACGTGCAGCGGGCTGTTGAAGGCCAGGCGCGCGTTGGTGCCACCGAACCCGTTGTTCTGCGTCGCGAACAGGGTGTTGTGCCAAGTGGAGAAGCTCTCCAGCTGCGTCCAGCTCTGCCAGCTGGTGGTGAAGGGGCATTCGACGCCGGAGGCCTTGAGCTTGGCGGCGGCCAGGGTCAGTTCGGGCCAGGTCTGGGGCGGCTTGTTGGGGTCCAGGCCCGCCTTCTTGAACAGGTCCTTGTTGTAGTTCAGCACCGTGGTGGAGCTGTTGAAGGGGAAGCTCAGCATCTGGCCGTTGGGGGCCGTGTAGTAGCCCACGACGGCCGGGATGTAGGCGCTGGCGTCGAACTTGTAGCCGGCGTCCTGCATCACCTTGCCCACGGGCACGACGGCGCCCTTGGCGGCCATCATGGTGGCGGTGCCGACTTCGTACACCTGGAGGATGTGCGGCGCATTGCCGGCGCGGAAGGCGGCGATCGAGGCCGACATGGCCTCGTCGTAGGTGCCCTTGTAGGTGGGGACGATCTTGTAGTCCTTCTGGCTGGCGTTGAAGCCGTTGGCCAGGTCGACGACCCAGTCGTTCAGGCCGCCGGTCATCGAGTGCCACCACTGGATCTCGGTCTGCGCCCAGGCCGGGGCGTGCAGCGCTGCGGCCATGGCGGCCAGCGCGAGGGGTTTCGTGTACTTCATGAATGGTCTCCTAGACGGTCGGGACCCGGACGATAAGGCCGGTTTGTGACACTTTGTGGGAGGCGTATTGTGGTGCCAAGCGGATGGCTGGCCATCAGGGGTTTTCCTCCTGCCGCGAAAAAGCGCATTGATGCGCTGCGGTAACATCGCCGGCCAGCCGCGTCACGCATGCTTTCGGCTGCAACCTCCGTCTGCGATGAACGCCCCCGCCGCCCTCGACCATCTCCTCTCCGCCGATGCGCAGGCGCCCCGGCTGCGCGAGATCCCCTACAACTACACCTCGTTCTCGGACCGCGAGATCGTCATCCGCCTGCTCGGCGAGCGGGCCTGGGAGGTCCTGGGCCAGTTGCGCGAGGAGCGGCACACGGGCCGGTCCGCGCGCATGCTGTACGAGGTGCTGGGCGACATCTGGGTGGTCCAGCGCAATCCCTACCTGCAGGACGACCTGCTGGACAACCCCAAGCGGCGGCGCCTGCTGGTGGAGGCCTTGCGCCACCGCCTGGCGGAGGTGGACAAGCGCCGCACGCACGACGGCACCGGCCGCGACGCGCTGGTGGGCGAGCTGCTGGCGCTGGCGCAGCGGGCCGTGCAGGACTTCGACGCCGGCTTCGACCAGGTCGCCGAACTGCGCCGCCGCGCCCGCCGCACGCTCGGCCGGCTCACCGCGCGCGACAACATCAAGTTCGACGGCCTCTCGCGCGTCTCCCACGTCACCGACGCGACCGACTGGCGCGTCGAGTACCCCTTCGTGGTCCTCACGCCCGACACCGAGGCCGAGATGGCGGCCCTGGTGCAGGGCTGCATCGAGCTGGGCCTGACCATCATCCCGCGCGGCGGCGGCACGGGCTACACGGGCGGTGCCATCCCGCTCACCTGGAAGAGCGCGGTGATCAACACCGAAAAGCTCGAAGCCATGACCGAGGTGGAGCTCGTTCCCATTCCCGGCCATGCCAAGCCGGTGGCCACCGTGTGGACCGAGGCCGGCGTGGTCACCCAGCGCGTGGCCGACGCCGCGGAGCGTGCCGGCTACGTCTTCGCGGTGGACCCCACCTCCGCCGAAGCCTCCTGCATCGGCGGCAACATCGCCATGAACGCGGGTGGCAAGAAGGCCGTGCTCTGGGGCACGGCGCTGGACAACCTGGTCTCCTGGCGCATGGTCACGCCCGACGCGCGCTGGCTGGAGGTGGTCCGCCTGGACCACAACCTGGGCAAGATCCACGACGCCGAGCTCGCCACCTTCGAGCTGCGCTACTTCGACGCCGACGTGCGCCGCATCGACTGGAGCCGCCCCGACCGCACCGAGCGCCTCGCCATCCCCGGCCGCACCTTCCGCAAGGAGGGCCTGGGCAAGGACGTGACCGACAAGTTCCTCTCGGGCCTGCCGGGCGTGCAGAAGGAAGGCTGCGACGGCCTCATCACCAGCGCGCGCTGGGTGGTCCACCGGATGCCGGCGCACACGCGCACCGTCTGCCTGGAGTTCTTCGGCAACGCCAAGGACGCCGTCCCCAGCATCGTGGAGATCAAGGACTTCATGTTCGCCGAGCAGCGCCGCACCGGCACGCTCCTGGCCGGCCTGGAGCACCTGGACGACCGGTACCTCAAGGCCGTGGGCTATGCCACCAAGGCCAAGCGCGCGGTGCTGCCCAAGATGGTCCTGATCGGCGACATCGCGGGCGACGATGCCGACGCCGTGGCCCGCGCCACGTCGGAAGTGGTGCGCCTGGCCAACTCGCGCAGCGGCGAGGGCTTCATCGCCATCGGCGCCGAGGCGCGCAAGAAGTTCTGGCTGGACCGCAAGCGCACCGCCGCCATCAGCCGCCACACCAACGCCTTCAAGATCAACGAGGACGTGGTCATCCCGCTGCCTCGCATGGCCGAATACACGGACGGCATCGAGCGCATCAACATCGAGCTGAGCCTGCGCAACAAGCTGCGCCTGCTGGACGAACTGGAAGCCTTCCTCGCCCGCGGATCGCTGCCGCTGGGCCGGCAGGACGACGCGGGCGAGATCGCGCCGGCCGAGCTGCTGGAAGACCGCGTCTCGCAGGCCCTTGCCTTGCTGGCCGAGGTGCGGGCCCTGTGGGGCGACTGGCTGCAGCGCGTGGACGACCTCTTCCCCGGCTTGCAGGACCACACCCTGCGCGCGAGCTGGAAGACGCAGGTGCGCGCTCCCTTGCGCGGCATCTTCGCGGGCCAGGCCTTCGCGCCCATCCTCGCCGAGCTGGACGCCATCCACCAGCGCGTGCTCAAGGGGCGCGTCTGGGTGGCGCTGCACATGCACGCCGGCGACGGCAATGTGCACACCAACATCCCCGTCAACAGCGACGACTACGAGATGCTGCAGGCCGCCCATGGTGCGGTCCGGCGCATCATGGTGCTGGCCCGCTCGCTGGGCGGGGTCATCTCGGGCGAGCACGGCATCGGCATCACCAAGCTGGAATTCCTCAGCGACGAGGAGCTGGCGCCCTTTGCCGAGTACAAGCGCCGGGTCGATCCCGAAGGCCGCTTCAACGCCGGCAAGCTCCTGCGCAGCACCGACCCGCAGCCCGAGGCGGCCCGTGCGCTGCACGCCGACCTGACCAACGCCTACACCCCCAGCTTCGGCCTCATGGGGCACGAGTCGCTGATCATGCAGCAGTCGGACATCGGCGCCATCGCCGCCAGCGTCAAGGACTGCCTGCGCTGTGGCAAGTGCAAGCCGGTGTGCGCCACGCACGTGCCGCGCGCCAACCTCCTGTACAGCCCGCGCAACAAGATCCTGGCCACCTCGCTGCTGGTCGAGGCCTTCCTCTACGAAGAGCAGACGCGCCGGGGCGTGTCCATCAAGCACTGGGAGGAGTTCGAGGACGTCGCCGACCACTGCACCGTCTGCCACAAGTGCTTCAACCCCTGCCCGGTGAAGATCGACTTCGGCGACGTGTCCATGAACATGCGCAACCTGCTGCGCCGCATGGGTCAGAAGAGCTTCCGGCCCGGCAATGCGGCGGCCATGTTCATGCTCAACGCCACCAACCCGCAGACCATCAAGCTGGCGCGCACGGCCATGGTGGACGTGGGCTTCAAGGTGCAGCGCGCGGCCAACGACCTGCTGCGCGGCCTCGCCCGCAGGCAGACCCAGGCGCCGCCGGCCACCCATGGCACGGCGCCGGTGCGCGAACAGGTCATCCACTTCATCAACAAGAAGCTGCCGGGCGGCCTGCCCAAGAAGACCGCGCGGGCCCTGCTGGACATCGAGGACAAGAACTACGTCCCGATCATCCGCAACCCGCAGGCGACCACCAGCGAAAGCGAGGCGGTTTTCTACTTCCCCGGCTGCGGCTCCGAGCGCCTGTTCTCCCAGGTCGGCCTGGCCACGCAGGCCATGCTGTGGCATGCGGGCGTGCAGACCGTGCTGCCGCCGGGGTACCTGTGCTGCGGCTACCCGCAGCGGGGCAGCGGCCAGTTCGACAAGGCCGACCAGATCATCACGGACAACCGGGTGCTGTTCCACCGCGTGGCGAACACGCTCAACTACCTGGACATCAAGACCGTGGTGGTCTCCTGCGGCACCTGCTACGACCAGTTGCAGGGCTATGAGTTCGAGCAGATCTTCCCCGGCTGCCGCATCGTGGACATCCACGAGTACCTGCTGGAAAAAGGCATCCGGCTGGAGGAGGCGGGCGCCTATCTGTACCACGACCCCTGCCACTCGCCCCTGAAGCAGCAGGAGCCGATGAAGACCGTCAAGGCGCTGGTGGGTGAGAACGTGCGCAAGTCCGAGCGTTGCTGCGGCGAGTCCGGCACGCTGGGCGTGAGCCGCCCGGACATCTCCACCCAGGTGCGCTTTCGCAAGGAAGAGCAACTGCGCGAGGACGCGGCCGCCCTGCGCGAGTCGGCGGGCCTGCCGCAGGACGGCGCGCTCAAGGTGCTCACCAGCTGCCCCAGCTGCCTGCAGGGCCTGTCCCGCTACGGCGGCGACCTGCAGGGCGGGCTGCTGGAGGCCGACTACATCGTGGTCGAGATGGCCAACCGCATCCTCGGCGCCGACTGGATGCCCCGCTACGTGCAGGCCGCCAACCAGGGCGGCATCGAGCGGGTGCTGGTCTGATGGCCGCTGCCTGCCCCTTGTGCGCGGCCGACGGCGGCCGCCTGGTCCTGCGCACGCCCCGGTGGCGATTGATCCACGCCGAGGGGGCGGGCTTTCCGGCGTTCTACCGGCTGGTCTGGAATGCGCACGTGGCCGAGTTCTCCGACCTGGACCGCGGGGAACGCGCCGAGCTCACCGAGGCGCTGGCGCTGGCGGAGCAGCTCATCCGTGAGCACCTCGCGCCCACCAAGATGAACGTGGCCAGCCTGGGCAACATGGTGCCGCACCTGCACTGGCACCTCATCGCGCGCTTCGAGGGGGATTCCCACTTTCCGGCGCCGGTCTGGGCCACGGCGGTCCGTGAGCCCGATGCGGCGCAACTGGAGGGCGTGCGCGCACGCCTTCCCGCGCTGGAATCGGCGATGCGCGAGCGCATGGCTTCGGCGCGCTGACCATAATCGCTTTCCATGGCAGGCCTGAACGCGAACACCCCCACCCCCGTGTCCCTCACCGTGCACGGCCAGTCCCGCGCGCTCGAAGTCGCTTTCTCCGACGGCGCGAGCTTCCGGCTCCCCTTCGAGCTCATGCGCGTCTATTCGCCTTCGGCGGAGGTCCAGGGCCATGGCCCCGGGCAGGAGGTGCTGCAGACCGGCAAGCGCGAAGTCACCCTGAACGCGCTGGAGCCGGTGGGCAACTACGCCGTGCGCCCGGTCTTCTCGGACGGGCACGACACCGGCATCTTCTCCTGGGACTACCTGTACTTCCTCGGCGCGCAGCAGGACCAGCTCTGGCAGGACTACGAGCGCCGCCTCGCGGCCGCCGGCGTCTCGCGCGATGCGCCGATGCCGGTGGCCTCCGGGCCGTCCTGCGGGCATTGAGCGCCGTCTGCGCCCGTGTGGCGCGCCGCTTACAGTCGCTGACCCTTTTGCGTCCGCCAGGCCTCGCGCGGGGCCTGCGCAGCCCTGGCTTCTTCTAGCATCCACCCATGAGCACCACCGATTTCGGCTACCAGCAGGTCGACGAGCGCGAGAAGGCCCGCCGGGTGCGCGGCGTCTTCGACTCCGTGGCGCCGCGCTACGACCTGATGAACGACCTGATGTCCCTGGGCCTGCACCGCGCCTGGAAGGCCTTCACGGTCATGGTCGCCAACGTGCGCCCTGGCCAGCGGGTGCTGGACATCGCCGGTGGCACCGGCGACCTGGCGCGTGCCTTCGCCGGCAAGGTCGGGCCGACCGGCATGGTGGTGCACACCGACATCAACGAGACCATGCTGCGCACCGGGCGCGACCGCCTGGTCGATGCGGGCCTCGTGCTGCCCACCCTGGTGTGCGACGCCGAGCGGCTGCCCTTCGCCGACGCCAGCTTCGACCTGGTGAGCGTCGCCTTCGGCCTTCGCAACATGACGCACAAGCTGCAGGCCATCACCGAAATGGCACGCGTGCTGCGACCCGGTGGCCGCCTGCTGGTGCTGGAGTTCTCGCGCGTCGCGCGGCCGCTGCAGGGCGCCTACGACTTCTATTCCTTCCAGGTGCTGCCTCGCCTCGGGCGTGCCGTGGCCGGTGACGCCCAGAGCTACCAGTACCTGGCCGAGTCGATCCGGATGCATCCGGACCAGGAGTCGCTCAAGGCCATGATGAAGGAAGGTGGTTTTGGTCATGTGGACTATCACAACCTCACCGGAGGCGTGGTGGCCCTGCATGTTGGAATCAAGTGCTGATGACCCAGGCCGTTCTGGCGGGTCTCGGCGGTGAAGTGATCGATTGCTCAGTCAAACGGAGACAGTGATGAAACTTTGGTCGGCTCTTCTTGCAGGTGTGCTCGTTCTCGGAGCGATGGATGCCGAGGCGGCGCGCCGCCTCGGTGGCGGCCGCTCCATCGGCAAGCAGTCGGGCAACGTGACCCAGCGCGAGGCCGCGCCGCAGGCGCCGGCCACGCCGGGCGTGAGCCAGGGCACCAACGCCACCCAGGCGGCGCCCGCGGCGGCCCCGCGCCAGGCGCAGCCCGCCGCCGGCGCCGCAGCGCAGGCACCCCGCCGGCCCTGGGGCGGCATGCTGGGCGGCCTGGCCGCGGGCCTGGGGCTGGCGTGGCTCGCCAATGCCCTGGGCTTCGGTGCGGAGTTCGCGCAGTTCCTGCTCTTCGCGCTGCTGGCGCTGGTGATCATGGTGGTGGTGGGCATGGTCATGCGCCGGCGTGCCGCCGGTTCGGCGTCGTCCGGCCGGCCCTATGCCTTCGCCGGCGCCGGCGCCCCGGCCGAACGTGCGGCCCAGCCGCGCCACTACAGCCCGGACAAGGTCGGCAATGACGCCTCGGCGCGCCCCTGGGAGCGCTCGGGCTCGGGCCTGGACGCCTCGCGCGGCGGGGCCGGGGTGCAGATCGGCTCGGCCCTCGCGGGGACGCAGGGCTGGGGCATCCCCGCCGACTTCGACGTCAGCGGCTTCGTCGAGGCGGCCCGGCGCAACTTCATCAGCCTGCAGGACGCCTGGGACCGCGCCGACCTGCCCACGCTGCGCGCCATGATGACCGACGAGATGCTGGCCGAGATCCGCCACCAGCTCGACGAGCGCGAGGCGCAGCGCGGCAGCCAGCCGAACAAGACCGAGGTCGTCATGCTGGACGCGCAGCTCCTGGGCATCGAGGACCTGGGCGAGGCCTACATGGCCAGCGTCGAGTTCTCCGGCCTCATTCGTGAAGATGCCTCGGCGGGGCCCAATCCTTTCCGCGAGGTCTGGAACATGACAAAGCCCAAGGACGGGCGCAGCGGCTGGCTGGTGGCCGGGGTGCAGGCGCTGCAGTAGGGGCGTCGCGCCCGCGGGACGGGCGCTGTTCACGGGAATAATGGGGGGCTATGGCGACACAGTCCCCCTTTCCTTTTCTGGACGACCTGGCCGACCGCGTCGGCGAAGCCCTCCAGCCGCCGCCCTGGTTCGTGCACGAGGCGCAGCGCCGCATCGTGCTGCTGGTCAACCACGTGCTGATGCAGGAGCCCGAGGCGCAGAGCCGGCTGGCACGGCACAAGGGGAGCGTCGTCGAGGCGCACTGGCGCCACTTCCAGGTGCGCGTGGTGGCCACCCCGGCCGGACTGCTCGACCTGGCCGACCCGGCCATCACGCCTGACCTCACCCTCACCATGGTGGAGCCCTCGCCGCTGGCGCTGGCGCGCTCCGCGCTGCAGGGCGAAAAGCCGCAGGTGCGCATCGCCGGCGACGTGCAGTTCGCCGCCGAGATCAACTGGCTGGTGGACCACGTGCGCTGGGACCTGGAAGAGGACCTGGCCCGCCTCATGGGCGACGCGCCCGCCCACTTTCTCGCGCAGGGCGCGCGGGGCATGGCCGACGCGCTGCGCCGGTTTGCCGGCGCAGCCCCCGGCCGGCCACCGGCGCCGCCTTCGGGCACCGCCCGATGAGGCGGTACTTCCGCGCCGCCTTCATCCTCTGGATCGTCTTCCGGTACGGTCTGGACGAGCTGTTCCTGCGCAGCTTCGAGCATCCGGGGCTGCGCACCGTGGCGCGCGTCATGAGCATCGGGCGCGACCTGCGCGCCCCGCGCGGCCAGCGCCTGCGCGAAGCGCTGGAGCGCCTGGGACCCATCTTCGTCAAGTTCGGCCAGCTGCTGTCCACCCGGCGCGACCTGCTGCCGCACGACGTGGCCGACGAGCTCACGCTGCTGCAGGACCGGGTCCCGCCCTTCGATCCAGCCATCGCCCTGGCCACCATCGAGCGCGCCTTCGGCCGCTCCGTGGACGTGCTGTTCGCGAGCTTCGACCGCGAGCCGGTGGCCAGTGCCTCCATCGCCCAGGTGCACTTCGCCACCCTGCGCCTGAAGGGCGGCGAGGTCAGGGACGTGGCCGTCAAGGTGCTGCGCCCCGGCATGCTGCGCATCATCGAGCAGGACCTGGACCTCATGCGCATGATGGCCCGCTGGCTGGAGCGGCTGTCTTCGGAAGGGCGGCGTCTCAAGCCCCGCGAAGTGGTGGCCGAGTTCGACAAGTACCTGCACGACGAACTCGACCTCGTGCGCGAAGCCGCCAACGCGGCGCAGCTGCGGCGCAACATGGCCGGGCTGGGCCTGGTCCTCATCCCCGAGATGCACTGGGACCTGTGCCACACCGAGGTCATCGTGATGGAGCGCATGTCCGGCGTTCCCATCAACCACACGCAGCGGCTGGTGGAGGCGGGCGTGGACTTGAAGCAGCTGGCCCGCGACGGCGTCACCATCTTCTTCACGCAGGTGTTCCGGGACGGCTTCTTCCATGCGGACATGCACCCGGGCAACATCCTGGTGAGCCTGGCTCCGGACCACTTCGGGCGCTACATCTCGCTGGACTTCGGCATCGTGGGCACGCTCACGGAGTTCGACAAGGAGTACCTGGCGCAGAACTTCACGGCCTTCTTTCGCCGCGACTACAAGCGCGTGGCCGAATTGCACATCGAATCAGGCTGGGTGCCCGCGGACACACGGGTGGATGAACTGGAAGCGGCGGTGCGGGCGGTCTGCGAGCCGTACTTCGACCGGCCGCTCAGCGAGATCTCGCTGGGCATGGTGCTCATGCGCCTCTTCCAGACCTCCCGCCGCTTCCACGTGGAGATCCAGCCGCAGCTGGTGCTGCTCCAGAAGACCCTGCTGAACATCGAGGGCCTCGGGCGCCAGCTGGACCCCGACCTCGACCTGTGGAGCACCGCCCGCCCGTTCCTGGAGCGCTGGATGCTCGAGCAGATCGGCCCGCAGAAGCTCTGGGCCGAGCTCAAGGACCAGGCGCCCCGCTACGCCAAGATGCTGCCCGAGCTGCCGCGCCTGCTGCACGACTTCCTCGCGCACCGCACGCATGGGGGCGTCGAGCGGGACATGAAGGCCATGCTGCAGGAGATCCGTCGCACCAATCGGCTGCTCCAGGGTCTGACCTACGGCGCCGTCGGCTTCGCGCTGGGTTTGCTGTCGATGCAACTCATCGTGCGCGCCGGCTGGCTCTAGCGCGACCGTTTGTCGATAATGCGCCGGCCGCGCGTACGCCACGCGGACGTTCCCGATCACCTTCAACATGGAGAGCCCGTGTCATGTTGATGACGTTCATCGTCCTGTACCTGCTGGCCTCGATCGCCATCGGCCTGTACGCCGCGCGGCGGGTCCACAACACGGCCGACTACGCCGTGGCCGGCCGCAGCCTGCCGCTGGCCATCGTGATCGCCACCACCTTCGCCACCTGGTTCGGCTCGGAAACGGTGCTGGGCGTGCCGGCGCGCTTCGTCTCGGAGAACCTGGGCGCGGTGGTCGAGGACCCGTTCGGCTCGTCGATCTGCCTGATCCTGGTCGGCCTGTTCTTCGCCTACAAGCTCTACCAGCGCAACCTCATCACGCTCGGTGACTTCTACCGCCAGCGCTTTGGGCGGCTGATCGAGGTGCTGGCCTCGCTGATGATCATCATGAGCTACCTGGGCTGGGTGGCCGCCCAGGTCACGGCGCTCGGCCTGGTGTTCCACCTGCTCGCGCCCGAGACGCTGTCCGTCACGGCCGGCATGGTGCTGGGCACCGGCATCGTGCTGATCTACACCCTCTTCGGCGGCATGTGGTCCGTGGCCCTGACCGACTTCGTGCAGATGATCGTGATCGCCGTCGGCCTGCTGCTGATCGCCTGGTTCGCGGCCGACCTGGCCGGCGGCGCGGGGCGGGTGATCGAGTACGCGGCCACCAACGGCAAGTTCCAGTTCTTCCCCGAGGGCGGGGCGCAGGAGTGGCTCTTCTTCTTCGCCGCCGCCATCACCATGATGCTGGGCTCCATTCCGCAGCAGGACGTGTTCCAGCGCGTCATGTCGGCCAAGGACGCCAAGACCGCCGTGCGCGGCCCCATCATCGGCGGCTCGCTGTACCTGCTGTTCGCCTTCATTCCCATGTTCATCGTCGCGGCCGCCGTCGTCGTGATGGGCGACTCGGCGGTGCAGCTGCTGGCCGACGACCCGCAGAAGGTGCTGCCCTCGCTGGTGCTCGAGCGCATGCCGGTGCTGCTGCAGGTGGCCTTCTTCGGCGCGCTGCTGTCGGCCATCATGTCCACGGCTTCGGCCACGCTGCTGGCGCCCAGCACCACCTTCGTCGAGAACATCCTGCGCAACCTCGTCCCCGGCATGAGCGACCAGGCCACGCTGCGCGCCATGCGCATCTCGGTACTTGTCTTCACCGGCATCGTGCTGGGCTATGCCATCGTGATGCAGGGCACCTCCATCTACGACCTGGTGGCCGGTGCCTACCAGGTGCCCCTGGTGGGGGCCTTCATCCCGCTGGTGTTCGGCCTGTACTGGAAGCGGGCGACCACCCAGGGCGCGCTGGCCTCGGTGGTCCTGGGCCTGGGCACCTGGCTCTTCTTCGCGTTCACGCCCTTGTCGGTCGTGTTCCCTCAGCAGCTCGCCGGCCTGCTGGCCGCCCTGGCGGGCATGCTGGCGGGGTCGCTGGCCCCGCAGTGGATCGCCAATCACCACGGCCATGTGCATCACTTCCAGGGCTCGGGCGAAGGCGGCCGGGAAACGGTGGGCGCGCGCGGCTGATGCTGCAGCGCAGGCGCGGCGCCGGTGCTCTTGAGTTCCGCGCCCGCTGCCTATAATTGCGGGCTTTGCCGAGGGGCGCGCCAGCCCCTGGCCTTTCCAGTCCGACACCCCCGTTCGCCATGCCCATCTATGCCTATAAGTGCGGCTCCTGTGGCCATGCCAAGGACGTCCTGCAGAAAGTTTCGGATGCCCCGCTGACCGCCTGCCCCGCCTGCGGCGCCGAGGCCTTCAGCAAGCAGATCACCGCGGCCGGATTCCAGCTCAAGGGCTCCGGCTGGTACGTCACCGATTTCCGCAACGGAAGCAAGTCGGGCAGCACGTCCACCGGCGAGGCCGGCAAGACGGACGCGGGCGACAAGGCGGGCAGCCCCTCCGAGGGTGCCGGTGCCAAGCCGGCCGATGCGCCGGCCACCAAGTCGGACGGTCCCGCGGCTTCCGCCGGCGGTTGCGGCAGCGCCTGCGCCTGCCACTGAGCCCGCACTCGCCGAGCCCCGTCCGTAATGCATGCTGCGCGCAAGTGGTTTTTCGCCGGGCTGCTGGTGGTGCTGCCGGTGGCCGTCACGATGTGGGTGCTGCAGTGGATCATCGCCACGCTGGACCAGACGCTCCTGATCCTGCCCAACGCCTGGCAGCCCGACCGGCTGCTCGGCTTCCACCTGCCTGGCCTGGGCGTGCTGCTCGCGCTGGGCATCCTGCTCACGGTGGGCGCGGTGGCCAGCAACTTCGCCGGCCGCAAGCTCCTGGCCTGGAGCGACGGCGTCTTCCATCGCATTCCCGTGGTGCGCTCGATCTACTCGGGCGTCAAGCAGGTCTCCGACACGCTGTTCTCCGAGAACGGCAACGCCTTCCGTACCGCGGTGCTGATCCAATGGCCCCGGCCCGAGGTCTGGACCATCGGCTTCGTCACCGGCTCGCCCGGCGGCGACGTGGTCAACCACCTGCTGGGCGACTGGGTCAGCGTGTACGTGCCCACCACGCCCAACCCCACGGGCGGCTACTTCGTCATGCTGCGCCGCACCGAGTGCATCGAGCTGCGCATGAGCGTGGACGAGGCGCTGCGCTACGTCATCTCCATGGGCGTGGTCGTGCCGCCGGCCGTCGCCCCTTCACTTCTCAAGTAACGCGCCCGCGCGGCGCCGGATGCCTTTGCCATGTCTAGCCAGAAAATGCGTACGACCTACTGCGGTCTCGTGACCGAAGCCCTGCTGGGCCAGACGGTCACCTTGTGCGGGTGGGTGAACCGCCGGCGCGACCACGGCGGCGTCATCTTCGTGGACCTGCGTGACCGCGAAGGCTACGTGCAGGTGGTGTGCGACCCCGACCGCCCCGAGATGTTCAAGGCTGCCGAGGGCCTGCGCAACGAGTTCTGCGTGCAGGTCAAGGGGCTGGTGCGCGCGCGCCCCGAAGGCACCGCGAACGAGGGCCTGCGCAGCGGCAAGGTGGAAGTGCTGTGCCAGGAGCTCACGGTGCTCAACCCCTCGGTCACGCCGCCCTTCCAGCTCGACGACGAGAACCTCTCCGAGACCACGCGCCTCATGCACCGCGTGCTGGACCTGCGCCGGCCGTACATGCAGAACAACCTGATGCTGCGCTACAAGGTCACGATGGAGGTGCGCAAGTTCCTCGATGCCAATGGCTTCATCGACATCGAGACCCCCATGCTCACCAAGAGCACGCCCGAGGGCGCGCGCGACTACCTCGTGCCCAGCCGCGTGCACGACGGCATGTTCTTCGCGTTGCCGCAGTCGCCGCAGCTGTTCAAGCAGCTGCTGATGGTGTCCGGCTTCGACCGCTACTACCAGATCACCAAGTGCTTCCGCGACGAGGACCTGCGCGCGGACCGCCAGCCCGAGTTCACGCAGATCGACGTGGAGACCTCCTTCCTCACCGAGGAAGAGATCCGTGACATGTTCGAAGGCATGATCCGCAGCACCTTCAAGAACGTCATCGGGGTGGAGCTGCCCGCGTTTCCCGTGATGAAGCACGCGGACGCCATGCGCCTGTACGGTTCGGACAAGCCCGACCTGCGCGTGAAGCTGGAATTCACCGAACTCACCGACGTCATGAAGGACGTGGAGTTCAAGGTTTTCTCCGGCCCCGCCAACCAGGCCGACGGCCGCGTGGTGGCGTTGCGCGTCCCCGGCGGCGGCGAGATGAGCCGCGGCGAGATCGACGCCTACACCGAGTTCGTGAAGATCTACGGCGCCAAGGGCCTGGCCTGGATCAAGGTCAACGACGCTTCCGCCGGACGCGAGGGCCTGCAGTCGCCCATCGTCAAGAACCTGCACGACGCGGCCATCGGCGAGATCCTCGCGCGCACCGGCGCCGCCAGCGGCGACCTGATCTTCTTCGGCGCCGACAAGGCCAAGGTGGTCAACGACGCCATCGGCGCCCTGCGCGTCAAGGTCGGCCACAGCGAGTTCGGCAAATCGCGCGGCCTGATCCAGGGCGAATGGAAGCCGCTGTGGGTGGTGGACTTCCCGATGTTCGAGTACGACGACGACGCCCAGCGCTGGAACGCCGTGCACCACCCCTTCACCTCGCCCAAGGACGGCCACGAGGACTGGCTGGAAACCGACCCCGGCCGCTGCATCGCCAAGGCCTACGACGCCGTGCTCAACGGCATCGAGCTGGGCGGCGGCTCCGTGCGTATCCACCGCGAGGACGTGCAGAGCAAGGTCTTCCGCGCCCTCAAGATCGGCGCCGAAGAGGCGCAGGCCAAGTTCGGCTTCCTGCTCGATGCGCTGCAGTACGGCGCGCCGCCGCATGGGGGCATCGCCATCGGCCTGGACCGCTTCGTCATGCTCATGACCGGCGCCGAGAGCCTGCGCGACGTCATCGCCTTTCCCAAGACCCAGCGTGCCCAGGACCTGCTCACCCAGGCGCCCGGCCCGGTGGACGAGCGCCAGCTGCGCGAGCTGCACATCCGCCTGCGCAATACGCAGGCGGCCTGAGCATCGAAGCGGGGGCGAGGCCTACCCAGCAGTGAGTAGGACAGATACCCCATGGGCTTGGGGTCCACACGGACCCCCGTGTACGCCATCGCCTGCTAAGGTCGGTCCGCATGATCGGCCAAGACGACCTGTACTTCTTTCGGGAAGGCACCCACGCACGCCTGTACGACAAGTTGGGCTGTCAACTGCAAGCCGGTGGCGGTGCGCATTTCGCGGTCTGGGCCCCCAATGCCCGCGCGGTCTGCGTGATCGGCGACTGGAACGACTGGCGCCCCGGCGCCGACGAGCTCCACGCGCGGCCTGACGGCAGCGGCATCTGGGAGGGCACGGTCCCCGAGGCGCAGCGCGGTCAGATCTACAAGTACCGCATCGCGTCCAGCGTGGGCGACTACGTGGTGGACAAGGCCGACCCGTTCGCGTTCTACGCCGAGCCGGCCCCGGCCACCGGATCGCGCGTGTGGAGCCTGGAGCATCACTGGCACGACCAGGACTGGATGGCCAAGCGCCGGGCGCACAACGCGCTGGATGCGCCCATGTCGATCTACGAGATGCATCCGGGCTCGTGGCGCCGCCAGGACGGCTCCTTCCTCAACTACCGCGAGCTCGCGCACCAGCTGGCCGACTACGTGCGCCACATGGGCTTCACCCACGTGGAGCTGATGCCGGTGACCGAGCACCCCTTCTACGGCTCCTGGGGCTACCAGACCACCGGCTACTTCGCGCCCACCTGCCGCTACGGCACGCCGCAGGACTTCATGTACTTCGTGGACCACCTGCACCAGTGCGGCATCGGCGTGATCCTCGACTGGGTGCCCTCGCACTTCCCCACCGACGAGCACGGCCTGGCCTACTTCGACGGCACGCACCTGTACGAGCACGCGGACCCGCGCCAGGGCTTCCACCCGGAGTGGAGTTCCTGCATCTTCAACTACGGCAGGAACGAGGTGCGCAGCTTCCTCGTCTCCTCGGGCCTGTTCTGGCTGGACCGCTACCACATCGACGGCCTGCGGGTCGATGCCGTGGCCTCCATGCTGTACCTGGACTACGCCCGCAAGGACGGCGAGTGGATTCCCAACCGCTATGGCGGCCGCGAGAACCTGGAGGCCATCGACTTCATGCAGATCCTCAACCGCGAGGTGTACCGGTCCTTCCCGGACACGGTCACCATCGCCGAGGAATCCACCGCCTGGCCGAACGTCTCGCGCCCCATCGAGATGGGGGGGCTGGGCTTCGGCATGAAGTGGAACATGGGCTGGATGCACGACGACCTGGCGTACATGCACGAGGAGCCGGTGCACCGCCGCTGGCACCACGGGAAGATGACCTTCTCGATGATCTACGCCTTCAACGAGAACTTCGTGCTGCCGCTCTCGCATGACGAGGTGGTCTACGGCAAGGGGTCGCTCCTGAACAAGATGCCGGGCGACGCCTGGCAGAAGCTGGCGAACCTGCGTGCGCTCTTCGGCTACATGTGGTGCCACCCCGGCAAGAAGCTGGTGTTCATGGGCGGCGAGTTCGGCCAGTGGCGGGAGTGGGCGCACGAAGGCGAACTCGATTGGGGCCTCACCCATGACCCGGGCCATGCCGGCCTGCAGCGCTATGTCGCCGAGCTCAATCGCGTCTACCGCGAGCGGCCGGCCCTGTGGCAGATCGACTTCCACTCCGCGGGCTTCGAGTGGGTCATTGCCGACGACGCCGACCACAGCGTCTTCGCCTTCCTGCGCAAGGCCCGGGACGACGCGCCGCCGCTGCTGGTCGTGAGCAACATGACGCCGGTGCCGCGCAGCAACTATCGCGTCGGCGTGCCCCTGCCGGGCCACTGGCGCGAAGTCCTCAACAGCGATGCGCACGACTACGGCGGAGCGGGCTGGGGCAACATGGGCGGCCTCGACACCGACCCCGTGCGCGCCCACGGCCGCATGCACTCGCTCAACCTCACCCTGCCGCCCCTGTCCACGCTGATCCTGGAGCACACGCGACATGCCTGAGAAGAAGAAGGAACCTCAGTCGAAGGCCCCCCAGCCGAAGGACCTGCAGCGCCTGCCCACCGCCACGCCCGACGGGCATGACGGCCGGGCGCGCGCCGTCATCGATGCGGTGCTGCCGGTGGTGGACCACGGCCGCTTCGCGGTCAAGCGCATCGCCGGCGAGACCTTCCACGTCCAGGCGCACTGCTTCACCGACGGCCACGACGTCATCCGCGCCGTGCTGCGCTGGCGCGCGGAGGACGAGCCCGACGCGGCGGCCCAGGAGCTGGAAATGGCCCCCGTGGGCAACGACGTCTGGAAGGCGTCCTTCGTGCCGCCGGCCGTGGGGCGCTGGCGCTACACCGTCATCGCCTGGGTCGATTCCTTCGCCTCCTGGCACCACGAGATGGAGCGGCGCATCGAGCTGGAAGACATCCGCATCGCCTCGCGCGTCGGCGCGCAGGAGATCGCCGCGGCGGCCAAGCGGGCCAAGGGCGAGCACCGCAAGACCCTGGACGACTGGGCCAAGGCGCTGGAGAAGGCGGCCAAGGCCAAGAATGCCGTCGCCGAGGAACTCAAGGCCCTGGCGCTGGACGAGATGCTCTCGGCGCTGGCCGCCTGCTACCCGGACCGCCGCCTCGCCGTGCGCCACCCGGTGGACCTGCCGCTGGTGACCGACCGCCTGCGGGCGCGCTTTTCCAGCTGGTACGAGCTGTTCCCGCGCTCGGCCAGTCCGCAGCCCGGGCGCCACGGCACCTTCAAGGACGTGGAGGCGCGCCTGCCCGCCATCGCGGAGATGGGCTTCGACGTGCTGTACTTCCCGCCCATCCACCCCGTCGGGCGCGAGCAGCGCAAGGGCAAGAACAACGTGCTCACCACCGAGCCCGGCGACGTGGGCAGCCCCTGGGCCATCGGCGCGGCCGAAGGCGGCCACAAGTCCATCCTGCCGGAACTGGGTACGCCCGAGGACTTCCGGAGCCTCCGTCAGAAGGCCGAGGAGATGGGCATGGAGATCGCGCTGGACATCGCCTTCCAGTGCGCGCCCGACCATCCTTACGTCAAGGAGCATCCCGAGTGGTTCCGCTGGCGTCCCGACGGCACCGTGCAGTACGCCGAGAACCCGCCCAAGAAGTACCAGGACATCTACCCCTTCAACTTCGAGTCGGAGGACTGGCCGGCGCTGTGGGCCGAGCTGAAAAGCGTGCTGGACCACTGGATCGGCGAGGGCGTGAACATCTTCCGCGTGGACAACCCGCACACCAAGGCCTTCGCCTTCTGGGAGTGGGCCATCGCCGAGGTCAAGCGCGAACACCCGGGCGTCATCTTCCTGTCCGAGGCCTTCACGCGCCCCAAGGTCATGCACCGCCTGGCGAAGGTGGGATTCACGCAGTCCTACACCTACTTCACCTGGCGCAACACCAAGCACGACCTCACCGAGTACTTCACCGAGCTCACCACCGCGCCGGGCAGCGACTACTTCCGCCCCAATGCGTGGCCCAACACGCCCGACATCCTGCACGCGCAGCTGCAAAGCGGCGAGATGCCGGTGTTCATGTCGCGCCTGGTGCTGGCGGCCACGCTCTCGTCCAACTACGGCATCTACGGCCCGGCCTACGAGCTGCGCGAGCACAAGCCGCGCGGGCCGGGCAGCGAGGAGTACCTGGACTCGGAGAAGTACCAGCTGCGCACCTGGAACCACAACGACCCCAACAGCCTTGCGCCCTTCATCACCCGGGTCAACCGCATCCGGCACGGCAACCCGGCGCTGCAGGACATGCGCATCCGCTTCCTGGACATCGACAACGACCAGCTGATCGCCTACGCCAAGACCTCGGAGGACGGGCGCAACATCGTCATCACCGTGGTCAACCTGGACCCGTACCACACGCAATCGGGCTGGCTGCAGCTGGATCCGTCCACCATCGGGGTGGAGCCGGGCCACTCATTCCAGGTGCATGACCAGCTGAGCAACCAGCACTACGATTGGCAGGGCGACCGCCATTTCGTCCGGCTTGATCCGCATGCCGTTCCCGCGCACATCTTCGTCGTGCGCAGGCGCGTGCGGGACGAGCGCGATTTCGATTACTTCATGTAAGGCTCTCACCTCATGAGTGGACCGACGCCGCAACTTGCACTGGACAGCCCCGTCATCGAATCGCGAGACGACCCGCTGTGGTATCGCGACGCGGTCATCTACCAGCTCAATGTCAAGGCGTTCAACGACTCCAACGGCGACGGCATGGGGGACTTCAAGGGGGTCACCGCCAAGCTCGATTACGTCAAGGAGCTGGGCGTCAACACCATCTGGCTGATGCCCTTCTACCCCTCGCCGCTGCGCGACGACGGCTACGACATCTCCGAGTACAAGAGCATCCATCCGCAGTACGGCACGCTGGACGACTTCCGGGAGATGCTGGACGCCGCGCACGCGCGGGGCCTGCGCGTGATCACCGAGCTGGTCATCAACCACACCTCCAACGAGCACCCCTGGTTCAAGGCCGCCCGGCAGGCACCGCCCGGCTCGCCCGAGCGCGACTTCTACGTCTGGAGCGACACCGACCAGAAGTACCAGGGCACGCGCATCATCTTCACCGACACCGAGGTCTCCAACTGGACCTGGGACCCGGTGGCCAAGGCCTACTTCTGGCACCGTTTCTTCAGCCACCAGCCGGACTTGAACTTCGACAACCCGGCGGTGCTGGAGGCGGTCTTCGACGTCATGCGCTTCTGGCTGGACATGGGCGTGGACGGATTCCGGCTCGACGCCATTCCCTACCTCATCGAGCGTGACGGCACCAGCAACGAGAACCTGCCCGAGACGCACGCGGTGATCAAGAAGCTGCGCGCGGCCATCGACGCGCGCTACAAGAACCGCTTCCTGCTGGCCGAGGCCAATATGTGGCCCGAGGACGTGCGCGAGTACTTCGGCGATGGTGACGAGTGCCACATGGCCTACCACTTCCCGCTCATGCCGCGCATGTACATGTCCATCGCGCAGGAGGACCGCTACCCCATCGTGGAGATCATGCAGCAGACCCCGGAGATCCCCGAGGGCTGCCAGTGGGCCATCTTCCTTCGCAACCATGACGAGCTCACGCTGGAGATGGTCACCAGCCGCGAGCGCGACTACATGTACAGCATGTACGCGGCCGACCTGCGCGCGCGCATCAACCTGGGCATCCGCCGGCGCCTGGCGCCGCTGATGGACAACGACCCGGACAAGATCAAGCTGATGAACGGCATGCTGCTGTCCATGCCGGGCTCGCCCATCATCTACTACGGCGACGAGCTGGGCATGGGCGACAACGTCTTCGTGGGCGACCGCAACGGCGTGCGCACGCCCATGCAATGGAGCCCCGACCGCAACGCCGGCTTCTCCCGGGCCGACCCGCAGCGGCTGTACCTGCAGCCGATCATGGACCCCATGTACGGCTACGAGGCCATCAACGTGGAGGCCCAGGGCCGCTCCAGCAGCTCGCTCCTGAACTGGACGCGTCGCATGCTCGCCGTGCGCGCCACCAGCCACGCCTTCGGCCGCGGCCGCCGCACCTTCCTCAAGCCCGGCAACCGCAAGATCCTGGCCTACCTCACCGAGTACGAGGACGACGTCATCCTGTGCGTCTTCAACCTCGCCCGCGCCGCGCAGGCGGTGGAGCTGGACCTCTCGGCCTACAAGGGGCGCGTGCCCGTGGAGATGGTGGGCCGTTCGGCCTTCCCGCCCGTGGGCGAGCTCACCTACCTGCTCACCGTGCCCGGCTACGGCTTCTACTGGTTCCGACTCACGCAGGACGTGAGCGCGCCGGCCTGGCACCAGGAGGACGTCACCTTGCAGGACCGACCCACGCTGGTGCTCTTCGACGGCTGGACCAGCTTCTTCCGCGAGCAGGTCATGCCCTGGCGCATCGGCATGGCCGACCGCATGCGCGAGCAGCTGGAGACCGACACCCTGCCGCGCTTCGTCGAGATCCAGCGCTGGTACGCGGCCAAGGGCACCACCGTCGATCGAGCCCGCCTGTTCGACCAGGCCGTCTGGGACCAGGACGGCCACAGCTTCATGCTGCCCCTGGTGGACCTGGACAGCGCCGGCGAGCCGTGCCGCTACTTCGTCCCCCTGGCCCTGGCCTGGGAGGACACCGAGGAGGAGCGCACCCACCGCCTGCAGCCCGCGGCCCTGGCCAAGGTGCGCCAGCAGGCCAACGTGGGCGTCATGAGCGACGCCTTCCACGACGAGGCCTTTTGCCGCGCCGTCATCAGCGCCATCGGCGCCGGCGCGCAGATCCCCACCGCGCGCGGCAAGCTCGCCTTCAGCGCCACCACGGCCTTCCGCGAGCTGGTGGGCGACGTCTCGCAGCTGCCGGTCTCGCGGCCGCTGGGCATGAGCAGCAACACCGTGGTGATCGTGGACGATCGCCTCTTCCTCAAGGGCTACCGCCACGTGCGCGAGGGCCTCAACCCCGAGCTGGAGATGGGCCGCTTCCTCACCGAGGTGGCGCACTACCCCAACTGCGTTCCGGTCCTGGGCGCACTGGAGTACCTGGGTGCGGACGGCCGCGTCATGACGCTGGCGCTGGTGCAGTCCTACATCGCCAACCAGGGGGACGGCTGGGACTACACCCTGGGCTACCTGGAGCGGCACCTGGAGTTCCTGCGCACCGCCTCGGGCGAAGCGGAGCCGCCGGAGATCGCGCACGGCGGCTTCCTCGCGCTGGCCGCCACGCTCGGGCAGCGCACGGCCGAACTGCACCGCGCGCTCACCATCCGCAGCGGCGACCCGGCCTTCGATCCCGAGCCGCTGTCGAGCGAGGACCGCGAGGCCATGCGCTCGCACGCGGCCGCCGAGGCCCGGCAGACGCTGGACATGCTGCGCGCGCGGGTCGAACACATCTCGCCGCAGGCCCGGGACGACGCCGAGCGCCTGCTCGGGCGCGGCGAGGAACTGCTCGCGCGCATCGAATCGGCCGAGGCGGGGGAGGGCCAGGCGCTCAAGACCCGCTACCACGGCGACTACCACCTCGGCCAGGTGCTGGTCACGGGCAACGACTTCCTCATCATCGACTTCGAGGGCGAGCCCGCGCGCACCTTCGAGGAGCGCCGCCGCAAGGGCAGCGCCTGGCGCGATGTCGCCGGCATGCTGCGCTCCTTCAACTACGCGCGCTGGGCGGCGCTGCGCCGCACGGCCCGCAGCAGCGCCGAACTGGACCGGCTGGCGCCGGCCGCGCGCGACTGGGAGCTGGCGACCCGCAACGCCTTCTTCGCGGCCTACGTGCAGACCCTGGGCGCGGACGCCATCGACCTGCGCCTCTTGTCCCTGCTGGAGATGGAAAAGGCGCTCTACGAGCTGCGCTACGAGTTGAACAACCGTGTCGACTGGGTCCAGGTGCCGCTGCAGGGCATCCTGGCCCTGCTGGACGCGAACCCGCCGCACTGAAGGAGCCGCCATGGACATGGACCGAATCGGAGTTACGCTGGAGCCTGCCCGCGCCTTCCTGCTGCAGGTGGTCGCCTTCCTGCCGCGCCTGCTGGGCGCGGTCCTCATCCTGGTGGTCGGCTGGCTGCTGGCCAAGGCCGCCCGCTTCGCCGTGGAGAAGGCCCTGCGCGCCATCAACTTCCACGTACTCACCGAGCGCGCCGGACTGGACAACTTCCTGCGCCTGGGCGGTGCGCGCAGCGACACCACGGCCCTGGTGGCCTGGGCCGTCTATTGGCTCATCATCCTGGCCAGCCTCATGGTGGCCTTCAACAGCCTGGGCTTCAGCTACCTTGCGGACCTGCTGGCGCGCATCGTCTGGTTCGTGCCGCGTGTCTTCCTCGCGGTCGTGGTGCTGGCCTTCGGCTCGTACTTCGCGCGCTTCGTGGGCGACACCACCACCGGCTACCTGCGCAGCGCCAAGGTCCAGGACGCCTCGCTCCTGGGCAAGGTGGCGCAGTACGCGGTGATGCTCTTCGTCATCCTGGTCGCCCTCGACCAGATCGACATCGGCGGCAACATCGTCCTCTACACCTTCCTCCTGATCCTGGGCGGCATCGTGCTCGCCCTGGCCCTGGCCTTCGGCCTGGGAGGAAGGGAATGGGCCGCCCAGCGTCTCGAGCAGTGGTGGCCCAGCCCCGGTGCGCGCGGCCAGGCGGCCGACCCGGCGGCACGACGCCGCCCTCCACCGGACCTTCCCTGATCCATGAGTCCCTTTGATCGATTGAACGAGGTCTGGCCCGGACGGCCCTATCCTCGCGGCGCCACCTGGGACGGCCAGGGCGTCAACTTCGCCCTGTTCTCGCAGCACGCCGAACGGGTCGAGCTGTGCCTGTTCGACCCGCTGGGCCGCCACGAGCAGCAGCGCATCGAGATGCGCGAGCGCACGGCCGACGTCTGGCACTGCTACCTGCCGCAGGCGCGACCGGGCCTGACCTACGGCTATCGCGTGCATGGGCCCTACCGGCCCGAGGACGGGCACCGCTTCAACGGCCACAAGGTCCTGCTCGACCCCTACGCCAAGGACACCGTGGGCCGCCTGCGCTGGAGCGACGCCCTGTACGGCTACAGCATCGGCTCGAAGCGCCAGGACCTGTCCTTCGACCGGCGCGACAGCGCCTCCTTCGTGCCCAAGGCGCGGGTGGTGGATTCGGCCTTCTCCTGGAACGACGACCGCCCGCCCGCCGTGCCCTGGGAGGACATGGTCATCTACGAGATGCACGTGCGCGGCCTGACCATGCGCCACCCCGACGTGCCCGCCAAGCTGCGCGGCACCTACGCGGGCCTGAGCTGCGCGCCGGTCATCGACTACCTGCGGCGCCTGGGCGTGACCACGGTCGAACTGCTGCCGGTGCACAGCTTCCTCGATGACCGCTACCTGGTCGAGAAGGGCCTGCGCAACTACTGGGGCTACAACACTCTGGGCTACTTCGCGCCCGAGATGCGCTACAGCGCCACCGGCCGCATCTACGAATTCAAGTCCATGGTGCGGACCCTGCACTCGGCGGGCCTGGAGGTCATCCTGGACGTGGTCTACAACCACACCTGCGAGGGCAACCACATGGGGCCCACGCTGTCCATGCGCGGCATCGACAACGCGTCCTACTACATCCTCAACCCCGATCAGCGGCGCTACTACGACGACTTCACCGGCTGCGGCAACACGGTGAACCTGGAGAACCCGCACGCCCTCCAGCTGGTCATGGACTCGCTGCGCTACTGGGTGCAGGAGATGCACGTGGACGGCTTCCGCTTCGACCTCGCCTCGGCCCTCGCGCGCGAGGCCGGCAAGGTCGAGAACCTCAGCGGCTTCTTCAACGCCATCCGCCAGGACCCGGTGCTCAATCGCGTCAAGCTCATCGCCGAGCCCTGGGACCTGGGCCATGGCGGCTACCAGGTGGGCAACTTCCCCGCCGGCTGGTCGGAGTGGAACGACCGCTACCGGGATGCCGTGCGCGGCTTCTGGCGCGGCGACCCCGGCCTGCTGGGCGAAGTCACCCGCCGCATCACGGGCTCCGAGGACTTCTACGGCTGGTCGGGCCGCAGGCCCTACGCGAGCATCAACTTCATCACCGCGCACGACGGCTTCACGCTGCACGACCTGGTCTCCTACAACGACAAGCACAACGAGGCCAACGGCGAGGACAACCGCGACGGGCACAACCACAACCTGTCCTGGAACCATGGCGTCGAAGGGCCCACCGACGACCCGGCCATCGTGGAGCTGCGCGAACGCCAGAAGCGCAACATGCTCGCGACGCTGCTGCTGTCCCAGGGCGTGCCCATGCTGCTGGCCGGGGACGCGCGGGGCCACACCCAGAACGGCAACAACAATGCCTACTGCCAGGACGACGAGCTGAGCTGGATCGATTGGGACTCCGGCGACACGCAGGATTCGCTCACGCGCTTCGTCATGCACCTGATCCGGCTGCGCCGCGAGCATCCGAGCTTCCGGCGCAAGACCTTCTTCCGCGGCCAGCCGCTCGGGGACGATCCGCTGGCCGACGTGTGCTGGCTGCGCGCGGACGGCCACGCCATGACCCACGACGACTGGCACAACGCCGAGAACCGCTGCGTCGGCATGCTGATCTCCGGCCTCGGCCTGGCGGACCTGGGGCCGCGCGGCGAACGCGAGCGCGACGACGACTTCCTGCTGCTGCTGAACGCGCACCCGCACGCCATCGAGTTCTCGCTTGCGCCGGCGATGCAGCACGGCGGCGACGGCTGGCGCGTCCTGGTCGATACCGCGCGACCGCAGGATGTTGAATCCGGTAACCCCTCGGCGCTGCCGGACCAGCAACACTACCCCTTGGAGGCCCGCTCGCTGGCCTTGCTGAGTCGTCCAAGGAGTCTTTGATTGAAGCGCGTGCATGACATGCCCTTCGGCGCGCGGCTGCTGCCGGCCGGGGGTGTCGAATTTCGTCTATGGGGGCCCGGCGCCTCCCAGCTGCAGCTCGAACTCGACCGCAACCAGCAGGGCGGCACGCCGCGCCTGCTGCCGATGCAGCGCGCGGATGGCGGCTGGCACCGCCTGCTGGTCGAGGAAGCCGGTCCGGGCGATGCTTATCGATTCGTGCTGCCGGACGGGCTTCGCGTGCCCGACCCCGCTTCGCGCTTCAACCCCGGCGACGTGCATGGCGCCAGCCGCGTGGTTGATCCCGAGCGCCACGCCTGGAAGGACGGCGCCTGGCGCGGCCGTCCCTGGCACGAGGCGGTGGTCTATGAGATGCACCTGGGCACCTTCACGCCCGAGGGCAGCTGCGCCGCCGCCCGCGAGCGGCTGCCCGAACTCGCGGCCCTGGGCATCACCGCCGTCGAGCTCATGCCCGTGGCGGACTTTCCCGGTGGACGCGGCTGGGGCTACGACGGGGTGCTGCACTTCGCGCCCGAGGCCAGCTACGGCACGCCCGAGGAGCTGAAGGCCTTCATCGATGCGGCGCACGGCCTGGGGCTCATGGTGCTGGTCGATGTGGTCTACAACCATTTCGGCCCCGAAGGCAACTACCTGCACGCCTATTGCGAGCAGTTCTTCAACCCCGCCCACCAGACGCCCTGGGGCGCGGCGATCAACTTCGATGGCGAGCACGCGCGCACGGTGCGCGACTTCTTCATCCACAACGCGCTGTACTGGATCGAGGAGTTCCACGCCGACGGCCTGCGCATGGACGCGGTGCACGCCATCCGCGACGACTCTCCCAAACACATCGTCACCGAGATCTGCGAGGCGGTGCAGGCCGGCCCGGGCCGGCAGCGGCAGGTGCACATCGTGCTGGAGAACGACGCCAACCAGGCGCGCTTCCTCACCCGCGACGCCCAGGGCCGGCCGCAGGCCGCCACCGCGCAGTGGAACGACGACCTGCACCACGCGGCCCACGTCCTCACCACCGGCGAGGCCGACGGCTACTACGTCGATTTCGCGGACGACCCGCCGGCGGTCTTCGCACGCGCGCTCGGCGAGGGCTTCGTGTACCAGGGCCAGCCCAGCGGCTTTCGCGAAGGCGAGCGGCGCGGCGAGCCTTCCACCGATCTTCCGCTGCAGGCCTTCGTCTCCTACCTGCAGACGCACGACCAGGTGGGCAACCGCGCCTTCGGCGAGCGCATCACCGCGCTGGCCGACCCGGTCCTGCTGGACGCGGCGCATGCCTGCCTGCTGCTGTCCCCGCACGTGCCCATGCTCTTCATGGGCGAGGAGTACGCCGCCTCCACACCCTTCCAGTACTTCTGCGACTTCGGCCCCGAGCTGGCCGAGGCCGTCTCGCGCGGGCGGCGCGAGGAGTTCGGCCGCTTCGCCGCCTTTTCCGATGAAGCCGCGCGGGCGCGCATCCCCGACCCGAACGCGCGCCGCACCTTCGAGGACTCCACCCTGCGCTGGTCCGAGCGCGGCCAGGGCGAGCACGCGCGCGTGCTGGCGCGCATGCGTGAGCTGCTGGCGCTGCGCCACCGCGAACTGGTGCCCCGCATGGGCGGTGGCAGCGCCGGCAAGGGCTGGCGCGCGAACAAGGGCCTGATCGAGGTGCATTGGGCGCTATGGTCCGTGGACGGGGCGCAGGCGATGCTGCACCTGCTCGCGCATTTCGGGCCCCAACCCGCCGCGGGCGTGGCCGCACCGCCCGGGCGCGTGCTGCATGCGCAGGGCGTGGAGGACGGCGGCGGCACGCTGCGCCTCGCGCGCGGTGGCGTGCGCGTGAGCCTGCAGGAGGGCGCGGCGCGTGGCTGAGGGCATCGACCGCGGCGCGCTGGAGCGCCTGTGCGCGCACTTCGGCGTCGCCACCGACTTCCACGACATCTGGGGCCAGCGCCACCCGGTGGCCCCGGCGCATCTCGCGGCGCTGCTCGGCGCATTGGGGGTGCAGACCGATGGCGGCGCCCAGGCCGGGCAGGCGCTTGCCCAGGCCACGCGCGATGCCTGGGCCGAGCCCTTGGCGCCGGTGGTCGCCATCGAGGCGGGCCGCGGCCACTGGTCCATGGCGCTGCGCCTGCCGCCGGCCTGGGAGCGCGTGCAATGGCGCTTGACGGAGGAGGGCGGGGCCACGCACGAGGGCGAGGCGCTCGTGCGCGAGCTGGCCCAGACCGGCCACGGCGAGGCGCACGACGGCCCGCGCATCGAGCGGCGCCTGCAACTGCCCCCGGCGCTGCCGGCCGGCTACCACCAGCTGCGCATCGAGGGCATGCCCGGCGAGGCGCTGGTGATCAGCGCCCCCGCACGCTGCTGGCGCCCGCCGGCGCTGGAGGGCGAAGGGCAGGTCTGGGGACCGGCCGTGCAGCTCTATGCGCTGCGTTCGCGGCGCAACTGGGGCATGGGCGACTTCAGCGACCTCGGCGCACTGGCCGACCGCGCGGCCGAGCGCGGCGCGGGCATCCTGGGCCTGAACCCGCTGCACGCGCTCTTTCCGCACAACCCCGCGCACGCGAGCCCCTACAGCCCGTCCTCGCGCCGCTTTCTCAACGCGCTCTACATCGACGTGGAGGCCGTACCCGGCTTTGCGGATTGCGAAGCCGCCGCGCGGCGCGTGCGCTCGCCCGAGTTCCAGTCGCGCCTCGCGCGGCTGCGCGAAGCGCCGCTGGTGGACTACCCCGGCGTCGCGGCCGCCAAGTTCGAGGTGCTGGAATTGCTGTGGCGCGACTTCGAGGCGCGCGAGCTCGGCGGCGCCGGGGGTGAGGGCGCGCAGGCCACGAGCGATGCGGGCGCGCGCTTCCTTGCTTTCGTGCAGGAGGGCGGCGAATCGCTCTATCGGCACGCGCTCTTCGAGGCCCTGCAGGCGCACTTCCACCAGGCGGACCCCGGCGTCTGGGGCTGGCCGGTCTGGCCCCCCGAGTTCCGCGACCCGGCCGCCCCCGCCGTGCGCGAGTTCGCCCGCGAGCAGGCCAGCCGCGTGCGCTTCCACCAGTACCTGCAGTGGCTCGCGTCCACCCAGCTGGCCCAGGCCGGCCAGCGCGCACAGGCGCGCGGCATGGGCGTGGGCCTGTACCTGGACCTGGCGGTGTCGGTGGACCGCGCCGGCTCCGATGCGTGGAGCGCCGCCGACTGCTTCGCCCTGGACGCCGGCGTGGGCGCACCGCCCGACGACTTCAACGCGCAGGGCCAGGCCTGGGGGCTGCCGCCGCTGCGCCCCGACCGGCTGCGCGCGCGCGGCTACGACGTCTTCATCGAGACGCTGCGCAGCAGCATGCGCGGCGTGGGCGCGCTGCGCATCGACCACGTCATGGCGCTCATGCGCCTGTTCTGGATCCCGCCCGGGCTCTCGCCGCGCGAGGGGGCCTACGTCCACTACCGGCTCGACGAGCTGCTGGCCATCGTGGCCCTGGAGAGCCAGCGCCATCGCTGCCTGGTCATCGGCGAGGACCTGGGCACCGTGGCCGAGGAGGTGCGCACGGGCCTGTCACGCATCGGCGTGCTCTCCTACCGGCTGCTGTACTTCGAGCGCGCCGAGGGCGGCGACTTCAAGCCGCCCGCGCAGTACCCGGCCCAGGCCCTGGTGGCCGTGAGCACGCACGACCTGCCCACGCTGTCCGGCTGGTGGGCCGGCCACGACCTGCGCCTGCGCGAGCAGCTCGGGCTCTTTCCCACGCCCGAGTTGATGCAGCGCCAGCTCATGGACCGCGCGCAGGACCGCGTGCGCCTGCTGCTGGCCGTGCAGCAGGCTGGCCTCCTCACGCCATCCGAGGTGGCCGCCGCCAGCGGCTCGCCGGTCCTGGAGCCGCGCGTGATCGAGGCGGTGCACGCCTGGCTGGCGCAGGCCCCCTCGCAGGTGATGATGGTCCAGCTGGAGGACGTGCTGGGCATGAGCGAGCAGGCCAACCTGCCGGGCACCACCGACCAGCATCCCAACTGGCGCCGCAAGCTGGTCGCGAGCCTGGACGACCTGGACGGCAACCCGCGCTGGCAATCGCTCGCCGGCCGGCTGTCGCAGCAGCGTCCCCGCCGCCGGCCCGAGTCGCCGGCCCAGGCCTGCCGCGCGCGCATCCCGCGGGCCACCTACCGGCTGCAGTTGCACAAGGACTTCGGCTTCGACGCCGCCGTGGCCGTCCTGCCGTACCTGGAGCGCCTGGGCGTGAGCCATGTGTACTGCTCGCCCGTGCAGCGCGCGCGGCCCGGCAGCATGCACGGCTACGACGTGGTGGCCCCCGGCGAGATCAACCCCGAGCTGGGCGGCGCGGCCGGCCTGGAGCGCCTGACCAGCGCGCTGCGTGAGCGCGGCATGGGGCTGCTGCTGGACATGGTTCCCAACCACATGGGCGTCTGGGGCGACGACAACGACTGGTGGATGGACGTGCTGGAGAACGGCCCGGCCTCGCGCTTCGCCCAGCACTTCGACATCGACTGGCGGCCGCTGAACCCGGAGCTCACGGGCAAGCTGCTGGTGCCGCTCCTGGGCGACCATTACGGCGACGTGCTCCAGCGCGGGGACCTGGTGCTGCGCTTCGACGAGGCGCGCGGTGCCTTGTCGCTGCACTACTACGAGCACCGCCTGCCGCTCGCGCCGGACAGCTATCCGCTGGTGCTCGCGCGTGCGGAGGCGCGCCTGGCCGACCCGGACCTGGCCGCGCGCCTGGGCAGCATCTCCACCGCCTTCGGCCACCTTCCGGCGCGCAGCCTCGACGCCACGCCCGAAGCCATTGCCGAGCGTGACCGCGACAAGGAACTCCTCAAGGCCCGCCTGGCCCGCCTGGTGCAGCGCGAACCCGAGGTGAGGCAGGCGGTGCTGCAGGTGCTCGAAGACCTCAACGGCGACGCCTCGCGCGACGACCTGCATGCGCTGGTGGACGCCCAGGCCTGGCGCCCGGCCTACTGGCGCGTGGCGGCCGACGAGATCAACTACCGCCGTTTCTTCGACATCGGCGACCTGGCGGCCCTGCGCATGGAGCGCGAGGAGGTCTTCGAGGCCACGCAGGACTTCGCGCTGGACCTCGCGGCCGAGGGCCGCGTCGATGGTCTGCGCATCGACCATCCCGACGGCCTCTACGACCCCGCGCGCTACTTCCGCATGCTGCAGGAGGGCTATGCCCGGCGTGCCGGGCTGCCGCTGGCCGAGGAGGACGAGTCCAGCCGACCCTGCAGGCCGCTCTACGTGGTGGCCGAGAAGATCGCCGCCGGCCACGAGGAAGTGCCCGAGGGCTGGCATGTGCACGGCACCACGGGCTACCGCTTCGCCAACGTGGTCAACGGCGTCATGGTGGACACCGAGGCCGCCGGCCGCTTCCTTCAGATCTGGCAGCGCTACACCGACGTGCGCCAGCCCTTCGAGGAGGTGATGCGGCGCGGCAAGATCGACATCATGCGCACCGCGCTGGCCTCGGAGCTCACGGTGCTGGCCACCGAGCTGCTGCGCATTGCCCGCGCGCACCGACGCACGCGCGACTACACCTTCAACTCGCTGCGCCGCGCGCTCACCGAGGTGGTGGCCTGCCTGCCGGTCTATCGGACCTATCTCATCGAGGGGCCGTCGCTGCAGGACCGCCGCTACCTGGACTGGGCGGTGGAGGAGGCCATGGGCCACAGCGAGGAGGCCGACCTCTCCATCTTCCAGTTCATCCAGCAGGCCCTGCTGGGCCAGAGCTTCCCCGATGCCTCGGCCGAACTGGTGGCGCGCGTGCGGCGCTTCGCGGTGCGGCTGCAGCAGTTCAGCTCGCCGGTGGCGGCCAAGGGCGTGGAGGACACTGCCTTCTATCGCTGGTTCCCGCTCGCGTCCCTGAACGAGGTGGGCGGGGAGCCGGCGCAGTTCGGCTTCACCGTGGCCCAGTTCCACGAGGCCAGCGCCGACCGCTGCGCGCGCTGGCCGCACACCATGCTGGCCACCTCCACGCACGACCACAAGCGCTCCGAGGACGTGCGCAACCGCATCGACGTGCTCTCGGAGATGCCCGCCGCCTGGCGCCTGGCGCTGCGCCGCTGGCGCGTGGCCAACCGGCCGGTGCGCGAGCGCCTGGTCGCCGCCGGCGCGCCGGAGGACGCGCCCAGCGCCGCCGACGAGTACCTGCTGTACCAGACCCTGCTGGGCACCTGGCCGCTGGAAGGCCCGGGCGAGGACTACCGCGAGCGCATCGTCGGCTACATGCGCAAGGCCGTGCGCGAGGCCAAGCTGCGCACGCGCTGGACCCAGCCGAACGAGCGCTACGAGAACGCGCTGGACGGCTTCATCGAGGCCATCCTCTCGCCGGAGCAGCACAGCCCCTTCCTGCCAGAACTGCAGGCCCTGGCACGGCAGCTCGCCTGGTTCGGCGCGCTCAACAGCCTGGGCACCACGCTGCTGAAGTTCGCCTCCCCCGGCGTGCCGGACACCTACCAGGGCCACGAGGTCCTGAGCCTCACCCTGGTCGATCCGGACAACCGCCGCCCGGTGGACTATGGGCGCCTTGAGGCCCTGCTGGACGAGCTGCAGGGCCTGGGGGACCGCGTGTCCGAGGTGGCGGCCACGCCCACCGACGGCCGGGCCAAGCTCTGGATCACCTGGCAGCTGCTCTCGCTGCGCCGCGAGGCGCCGCTGCTCTTCGAGCAGGGCGACTACCAGCCCCTGGCCACGGGTGGCGCGCACGCGGGCCGGCTGGTGGCCTTCGCGCGGCGGCAGGGGGATCGGCAGCTGCTGGCCATCAGCGGGCGCCTCTGGTCCCAGCTGCCCACCGGCGTGGGCACGCCCCCGCTGGGCGAGGCGGCCTGGGGCGACAGCTGGGTGGAGTGCGGCCTGCCGGAGGGCACGCGGCTTCGGAACGTGCTGGATGGGGGTGAGGTCGTGGTGAGTGGCGGGCGCATTGCCGTGGCCCAGGCCTTTGCGCGTTTTCCGGGCGCGGCCTTGGTGCCTGTCGCGAGCGATGGCTAAGATCGCCGGACCCCAGGAGGTCCCATGCAAGTCACTGCCGACGAGGCCGAGAAGCACTTCGAGTACTACTGCGATCAGGCAAAGGCCGATCCCGTCATCGTCGAGATAGACGGGCGCCCCGACACCGTGATGATGGACTTCGAGGCTTTCCAGGCGCTGAGGCAGCAGGCGGGGCCGATCTGCCCGGCCGACCCTCCGGCCGGCTGAGACCAGCCTCCGGTGACTGACCTGCGCCCCTTCAAGATCCCCGAGTCCGTCCTGGTCGTGATCCACACGCCCGCGCTCGAGGTGCTGCTGATCGAGCGCGCCGATGCGCCGGGCTTCTGGCAGTCGGTCACCGGCAGCAAGGACACGCCCGCCGAGGACCTGCGCCAGACCGCCGCGCGCGAGGTGTGGGAGGAGACCGGCATCGAATGCGGCCCCGGAACGCCGCTGCAGGCGCAGTTGAGCGACTGGGGCCTGGTCAACGTGTACGACATCTACCCGCAGTGGCTGCACCGCTACGCGCCGGGCACCGTGCGCAACACCGAGCACCTGTTCGGCCTGTGCGTGCCGCCGGGCACGACCGTGACGCTGGACGCGCGCGAGCACCGGGCCTTCCGCTGGCTGCCCTGGCGCGAGGCGGCCGACGCCTGCTTCTCCCCGTCCAACGCCGAAGCGATCCTCTTGCTGCCAGAATTCCGTCGATGACCGAAGTGCTCCGGGTGGCGACCTACAACATCCACAAGGGCGTGCAGGGGATCGGACCGGCGCGGCGGCTGGAAATCCACAACCTCGGCCACGCAATCGAACAGCTCGACGCGGACTTGGTGTGCCTGCAGGAGGTGCGCAAGCTCCACCGCCGCGAGTCCATCTACTTCAAGCGCTGGCCCGAGCTGCCGCAGGCCGAGTTCCTCTGCCCCGAAGGCTACGAAGCCGTCTACCAGACCAATGCCTTCACCCGCCACGGCGAGCACGGCAATGCGCTGCTCACGCGCTGGCCCGTGCTCTCGCATGGGCACGAGGACATGTCCGACCACCGCTTCGAGCAGCGCGGCTTGCTGCACGTGGGCCTGCACGTGCACGAGCGGCCCGTGCACGTGGTCGTGGTGCATCTGGGCCTCATTGCCGGCAGCCGGGTGCGGCAGGTACAGCGCCTGGCCGACTTCGTCGAGCGCGAGGTGCCCGCCCACGAGCCGCTGGTGGTCGCGGGCGACTTCAATGACTGGGGCGGCAAGCTGCGCGCGCCCATGAAGGCCCTGGGCCTGCACGACTGCGACTGGCTGCGCGGCCTGACCTACCCCGCGCGGCTGCCGCTCGCGCAGCTCGACTACGTGTACGCGCGCGGCCTGCAGCCGCGCAGCCTCATGATCCCGCGCGGGCGCATCTGGTGGCGCATGTCGGACCACCTGCCGCTGATCGCGGAGTTCGCGTTCTAGCCGCGCCACGATGTCGCTGCGCCTGCCACCCCTGCGCCCGGGCCACCGCATCGCGCTGCTCGAAGGCAGCGCCGAGCTGTTCCCGGCCCTGGTGGCGGCCGTGGACGCGGCCACGCACGAGGTCTGGCTGGAGACCTACATCTTCGACTTCACCAGCGCCAGCGCCGAAGTCGCCTGGGCGCTGGAGCGCGCGGCGCGGCGTGGCGTGGCCGTGCGCGTGGTGGTCGACGGCTTCGGCACGCCCGAGCTGCCCGCGCACTGGCGCGAGCGCTTCGACGCCGCCGGCGTGCGCTGGCTCGTCTATGCCCCCCTGGGCAGCCTGGGCGTGGCCTGGCCGGGCAGCTGGCGGCGGCTGCACCGCAAGCTGTGCGTGGTCGATGCGCGCCTGGCCTTCTGCGGCGGCATCAACCTGCTGGACGACTGGCACGACCCCAACCACGGCGCGCTGGAATCGCCGCGCCTGGACTTCGCCGTTCAGGTGAGCGGGCCCGTGGTGGCGGACGTGCGGCACGCCATGCACCAGCTCTGGCAACGCCTGCGCGCCGTGCGCCAGCTCGATCCGCACCTGCTGTCGGAGGTGCTGGCCTCGCCGCCGCCCCTGGCCGCGCAGCCCCGGTGGCGGGACGACGCCGGCGCGCCCGCGCAGGCCAAGGTCGCCCTGCTGCTGCGCGACAACCTGCGCCACCGCCGCCACATCGAGAAAAGCTACCTGCGCGCCATCGGCCGCGCGCAGCGCGAGATCATCATCGCGAACGCCTACTTCGTCCCCGGCGGGCGCCTGCGCCGCGCGCTCATTCGCGCGGCGCGGCGCGGCGTGCGGGTGATGCTGCTGCTGCAGGGCCGCTACGAGTACTTCATGCAGTACTACGCCTCCAGGCCGGTGTACGACGCGCTGCTGCGCGCGGGCGTGGAGATCCACGAGTACTCGCGCAGCTTCCTGCATGCCAAGGTGGCGGTCTTCGACCGCCGCGTGGCCACCGTGGGCTCGTCCAACCTGGACCCGCTGAGCCTGCTGCTCGCGCGCGAGGCCAACATGATGGTGGAGGACGGCGCCTTCGCCGAGTGCCTGCGCCTGCGCCTGCTGCACGCCATCGAGCACCAGGGCGTGGCCATGGACCCGGCGCAGTACGCGCGCCGCCCCTGGCGCGAACGCGGGCTGGAGTACCTGGCCCTGGGCGTGATGCGCCTGGCCCTCGTCGTGCAGGGAAAGAAGTACCTGTGAACGGCGACCTGGTCGTGCAGCGCCCCGAGGGCCTTTACTGCCCGCCCGGCGACTTCTACATCGACCCCTGGCGCCCGGTGGGGCGCGCTGTCATCACGCACGCCCATGCCGACCATGCGCGCGTGGGCCATGGCCACTACCTGGCCGCCACGCCCTCCGAAGGCGTGCTGCGCGCCCGCCTGGGCCGCGAACTGAACCTGATGACGCTGCCCTATGGCGAGCGCATCACGCACCACGGCGTCACCGTCTCGCTGCATCCCGCGGGCCACGTGCTCGGCTCCGCGCAGGTGCGGCTGGAATGCGGCGGGCAGGTGTGGGTGGCCAGCGGCGACTACAAGGTGGCGCCGGACCCCACCTGCGCGGCCTTCGAGCCGGTGCGTTGCGAGGTCTTCATCACCGAATCTACCTTCGGCCTGCCGATCTACCGGTGGCTTCCCGACGAGGAACTCTTCGCGGACATGAACGCCTGGTGGGCGGCCAATGCCGCGGCGGGGCGCGCGAGCGTGCTGGCCTGCTACAGCTTCGGCAAGGCGCAGCGCATCCTGGCCGGGGTCGATCCCGCCATCGGCCCCATCGTCGTGCACGGCGCGGTGGAGCCCCTGAACCGCGCCTACCGCGAGGCCGGCGTCGCCCTGCCGCCGACCGCGCTGGTCACCGACATCCCCGACAAGGCCAGCCTGCGCCGCGCCTTGGTGCTGTGCCCGCCCTCGGCCACGGCCAGCACCTGGCTGCGCCGCTTCGGCGACAGCAGCGTCGCCTTCGCGAGCGGCTGGATGCAGCTGCGCGGCGCGCGTCGGCGCGGCGGCTACGACCGCGGCTTCGTGCTCTCCGACCACGCCGACTGGCCCGGCCTGCACCGCGCCATCGCGGCCACCGGCGCCTCGCGCGTGATCGTCACCCACGGCAGCGTGCCGGTGATGGTGCGCCACCTCACGGAGCAGGGCCTGCGCGCCGAGGCCTTCGCCACCGAGTACGGCGACGACCGGATCGAGGCCGACCTGGAGCCACCCGCCGCATGACCTACCTCGCGCTCAAGTACCTGCACCTGATCGGCTCGGCCATCCTGTTCGGCACCGGCATGGGCATCGCCTTCTTTGCCTGGTTCGGCTATCGCAAGGCCTTGCGCGAGGACCAGCTCGCGCTGCTGCAAGGGGTGCTGTCGCTCACGGTCACGGCCGACACCGTCTTCACGGCAACGGCGGCGGTGCTGCAGCCCATCACGGGCCTTCTGCTGTGGCACATGGCGGGCGGCAGCTGGACCAGCCCGTGGCTCGCGTGGGTATTCGGCGTGTACGTCTTCGTGGGCGCGTGCTGGCTGCCAGTGGTGGTGCTGCAGGTCCGCCTGCGCAACGCGGCGCGCGCGGCGCCCTCCGTCGCCGCGCTGGGCCCGCAGTTTCATCGCTGGTTCCGCGTCTGGTTCCTCCTGGGCTGGCCGGCTTTCGCGGGCGTGCTCGTGCTCTTTGCCCTGATGCTGGGCCGCGGCTGGCTGGCATGAGGCAGTTCGCGGCCCTGTACGCGCAGCTGGATGCGACCACCTCCACCGCCGCCAAGGTGGAAGCCATGCAGCGCTACTTCGCGCTGGCCGAGCCGCGCGATGCCGCCTGGGCGGTGTACTTCCTTGCCGGCGGCAAGCCGCGGCAGGTGGCGCCCATGGCCACGCTGGCGCAGCTGGCCTGCGAGGAAGCGGGCATCGCGCCCTGGCTCTTCGACGAGTGCTACCAGGCCGTGGGCGACATCGCCGAGACCATCGCCCACGTGCTCCCGCGCGGCGAGCTGGTCTCCACCCTGGGCCTGGCCGACTGGGTGGAGCAGCGCCTGCTGCCCCTGCGCGGGCTGCCGCCGCCGGAGATCGCCGAGCGGGTGCGCGGCTACTGGAGCGAGCTGGACTGGCAGGGGCGCTTCCTGCTGCTCAAGCTGGTGGGCGGGGGCTTTCGCGTCGGCGTGAGCAAGCTGCTGGTGCAGCGCGCGCTGGCCGCGCATGGCGGCATCGACGCCAAGCTCGTGGCGCAGCGCATGATGGGCTACACGGACGGCCGCAGCATGCCCTCGGCCGAGCGCCTGGCCGCCCTCATCGCCACGCCGGCGCCCGGCGCCGAGCGCAGCGCCGCGGACATCGGCCAGCCCTATCCCTTCTTCCTCGCGCACCCGCTGGACGGCGCCGCCGAGGACTTCGAGGCCCGCCTGGGCCCGGTGGCGCAGTGGCAGGTGGAATGGAAGTACGACGGCATCCGCGGCCAGGTGGTCAAGCGCGGCGGCGCGGTGTGGATCTGGTCGCGCGGCGAGGAGCTGGTCACCGACCGCTTCCCGGAAATCGTCGCCCTCGCGCAGCCGCTGCCGGACGGCACCGTGCTGGACGGAGAAATCATGGCCTGGCGCGCGCCGCCGGCCGAAGGCGGCGAAGCGCGCGTGGACGTGGGCTGGGGCCTGGCCGGCCAGCCCGCGCCCTTCGCGCTGCTGCAGCAACGCATCGGCCGCAAGACGGTCACCCGCAAGGTCCTGGCCGACGCACCCGTTACCTTCATGGCCTACGACCTGCTCGAAGAGGCCGGCCAGGACATCCGCACCCTGTCCCAGCACGAGCGCCGCGCGCGGCTGGAGGAACTGCTGCAGGGCCGGCCCATGCCGCTGTCGCCCATCGAGCGGGCGAACTCCTGGGAGGAGCTGGCCCGCCGCCGCGAGCAGGCCAGGGCACTCGGCCTGGAAGGCTTCATGCTCAAGCGCCTGGACGCCGCCTACGGCACCGGCCGCACCAAGGCCGATGGCCTGTGGTGGAAGTGGAAGATCGACCCCATGAGCGTGGACTGCGTGCTGGTCTATGCGCAGGCCGGCCACGGCCGGCGCGCGTCCGTGTACACCGACTACACCTTCGCCGTCTGGAGCCGCGCGCCGGCCAGCCGGGAGGAAGCCGAGGCCGTGGTGGAAGCCATCGCCCGCCGCGAGCCGCCAGCGCCGGGTGGCCTGCAGCTCGTCGCCGTCGCCAAGGCCTACTCGGGCCTGACCGACGAGGAGTTCCGCCGCATCGATGCGCTCATCCGCCGCAACACGGTGGAGAAGTTCGGCCCGGTCCGCAGCGTGCGGCCCACGCTCGTCTTCGAGCTGGGCTTCGAAGGTATCAACCGCAGCGGCCGCCACAAGAGCGGCATCGCCGTGCGCTTCCCGCGCATGCTGCGCATCCGGGCCGACAAGCCGCTGCACGAGGCGAACACCTTGCAGGACCTGGAGGCGCTGTTGATGTCGACGTGAGCGGGCGGTGGAGGGGTGAAAGACATGCCCGATCAAACACATCCGTTCGCCCATGGGCTTGTCGAAGGGCTCGCGTGGTGGTCTGGGGCGATGTGCTTCGACAGGCTCAGCCCGAACGGTTTGGGGCTGGGTGCGCTGTTTGTTGAGAGACATGCCCGATCAAAACATCCGTTCGCACTGAGCTTGTCGAAGGGCTCGGGTGGTGGTCTGGGGCGATGGGCTTCGACAGGCTCAGCCCGAACGGTTTGGGACTGGGTGCGCTGTTTATTGGAAGCCTGTCGAGGGGCCTGCGCACGGGGCGAAGCTCCGACAGCCCATGGCGGGGCTCGTCCTCAGGCGAAAAGCCAGTCGGCGTGTACAGACTCCGCACTTGCAGTGGGTGTGGCCAGCTCCGCGCCGGACGCTGAAGGCGCTTCCGTCGCTCCTAGCTGCTGCGTTTCTGGTGTCGCTTCCGTCGCTATCTCCCTTTCCGCCGCGGAGCTGACCCATAGCATGAGCTCTACGTTGGCCGATGCCCCGGCGCGGTCAGTGGCCTGCAGGCGCAGGCCCCATTCGCCCGCGTCGCCGTGGCCAGGCCGCGCTTCGATGAACAGCAGCGCCGGGTCGAAACTCAGCCACTCGGGCAGGCCCGAGCCGTCGGCCCGGTCCAGGCGCCATGCGAGGGTGTCGCCGGCGTCCGCATCGGTGACCAGGTCCTGCGGCAGTTGCAGCGACAGCACCTCGCCCGCTGCGGTGCTCACCGCGGGCAGTGTGGCCGTGCCCGCCACCGGCGCCGTGTTGGGTGGTGGCGTCAACCCGCCGCGTGCGATCACCTCGCGTACGGCCGCCATGTCCATCTCGGTGCCGTCGGCGAACTGCAGCCGCTCGACCTGCTGGTAGGGCTGGCTCGGGTTGAGTCCGTACTGGACCAGCAATGTCTCGTCCGTCTCCAGAATGCGCAGAATCAGGCTCTGGTTGCCATCGGTCTCCAGCTTCACGTCCCAAGGGCGCAAACCGGTGAGGGCGATCACGTCCGCCTCGGTGGGCGAAGGCCAGTTGCCCTGCTCGCTGATGGTGTCGTGGCCCTGGCCGGCGCCCCAGACGTAGGTGTCGTTGCCGGCGCCGCCGACGAGATGGTCGTCGCCAGCGCCGCCGCTGAGCGTGTCGTCGCCATTGCCGCCGAACAGCTGGTCGTTGGCGGCGCCGCCGTCCAGCACATCGCTTCCGCCCTCGCCATACAGCGTGTCGTTGGCAGCCCCACCGAGCATCACCTCGTCGAGGAGGCTGCCCTGTCGGCTGTCGCCGACGGTGATGCGGTAGTCGGCCATCATCGCCCGCAGCGCGTCGCCGTCCACGGCGGCCCACTCGCGCAGCATGTCCATGAGCGGCTGGTACTGGCCGGTGGCGATCAGCTGGGGGCGGAACAGGGCGACCAGGTCCACGAGGTCGCCGCCGGCGGCCAGAGCGTCGGTCGTGTGTCGCTCGGCGAGCATCGTCGCCATGGCGCTGCCGTCCAGGCGCACGCCGTCCTCGTCGATGACGATGTTGATGGCGTCCAGATACGGTTTCAAGCGGGTCTGCAGGACCAGGGCGGCGTAGACGCTGTCGGACAGGGCGGTCCAGGCTTGCTCCAACATCGCCACCTGCGGCCCGGTGATCGTCACGTTGAACTGAAAGCGACCGGTCGCCGCGCCGCCACCGCCGGACGCACCCGCCGCGTTGGTTGCGCCGACTTGCGTCTGTTCGATCGCGCCCCGGTTCACCGGCACCTGCACGAAGTGCGAGCCATTGAACACCTCCAGGACATGCAGCCGGCCCATGAAGTCCACGCTCTCCGCGGAGACCTGTCTGGCCTGGCGGTCACCCGTCTCTGGCATGTAGGTCATGCCCTCAAAGGTGACTTGAAAGAACGCCATGGCATCGGCCAGCTCACTGAGGCCGCCGGTGGTCTGGATGTTCCCTTCGGTGATCAGGGGGTACAGGAAGCGCGCATCGTTCAAGCGTCCCGAGCTCTCCGCCCAGGCATCGACCACATTACGCAGAAGTTCCCCGCGTTGCGATGTTCGGTCGCCAGACTCTGCGAAGGCGCGCACCGCCTCCTCCAGGCCAGCAGCCTCCGGCGTGCCCAGGCTCATCGCCTCCCGCAAATCCCGCACCCAGCCCGAGCCGCGCATCTGCGGCAGCGCGCGCGCTGAGTCGCTAAGTTCTGGGTTGTCCGTGAATGTCCGAAAAAAGTTATTGCTTGCCAGAAGCAGACTCCCCGACAGCTCCGTCGTGCCGCTGCCGCCCACGCCGCCGTCGGTGCGCGTGAATCCGCCGCTGAGCACCTGCGTGTTGCCGTGGCCCAGTGCCTGCGTGTGCGGCGTACCCACGGCATTGATGCTGGCAATGCCGCTGTCGGCCAGTGCGCTCAGTTCACCGGACTGGCTCACGCCATCGCCATTGACATCGCGCCACAGTTGCAGCCGCCCATAGACCGGGTCCGCCGCGTCGATGCGCCCGTCGCCATTGGCGTCATGCTGCGCCAGCGCCTCGAAGCCGTCGCGCGCCAGCGTGCCGTCCGGCAGGCGTGTGTTGTCGCCGAAGAGTTCGCGGCCGCTGTCGATGCGGCCATTGCCATCCAGGTCCAGCACGACGAGCGCGTCGTCGGGGGCGATCCAGCCGGTGGCGGTGAGGATGCCGTCGGCGTTGTGGTCGAAGAGGGTTGGGGTGTCGTCGATGGGCGTGGTCTCGATGCCGTCGCCGTCGAGGTCCAGGACGAGGGGGTCGCGAGGGGGTGGGGTGAGGGCGGCGTTGAAGTGTGAGTTGACTGCAAGATTGACGGGCAGTGGCTCCCACACTTGCGGTTGGTCAATGCACAGCTCGCGAAGCATGTCGCGGGCAGCGTTCCAACTGGCGTTGATCTCCGATTGGCGATCAGGCGGTAGCGGCTCGTCAGTCCCTGGGGCCCGCCAGATTCCGGAGGGGTCCCGTAAATCCCGATACGCTGTACCGTCAGCTGTCGTTGCTAGCAAAGGAACACGATCTGAGTTGGCGCCAGCTGGGAGTGACGTAAAGAGCAGCCCCCAGCCCGGAATAGGCCCAAATGGAAAGCCAAAACCATTCGTCGCGATGAAGTTGACCGGAAGGCTGATTGCGAAACGTGACATTGGATTTGATTTAGTCGGTGAGAGTTATCCAGGCTGCGTAAGCGAGAGCAACAACAGCCACGGTGTAAACGGCGTAAGCGTCGACTTGTCTAATGCTAATCCGCCGCTTGCCGTTGAAGAGTTTGTTCAGTGCTATCGCAATCAGCGTGAAAGCGACATAAGAAACGCATATAAAGAAGACGTAGCTGCTCATGTGATCATTGAAAAGGCGGGTAAGCCGAAGAAATGAGTTCGCCAGGTTACGCTGATCGCCAGGCCAGGACGCATCGCGGATGGCGTTGGGGGAAGCGCTGTATAGGTCAACCCTCCAACGGCAGCGGAAGCTGCTATATCGCCGGTTGCCGCTGTATAGTCTGCGAGCGCGTCCGCTTCTTGGAACTTCTTGAACGCATCGGCAAGCCCGCGCGTATCTTCGGTTCTCCGAAGTACTTCTATTGCTCGGCCCGGAAGTGACAAGATCAATATATAAAGTTCGAAATGAAGTTGAAGGTTGGAAGCGCTGATAGAAACGCGAGCCGATAGAGTCGATCAAACATACTCCTCTGGTCCACGCTGGTTATCGAGAGGTTGATGTGGAATACCAGCAGCAGTGGTGGGCACAGGAGCCACGTTGCAACCCACTTCTCGGACGAACCGCTTTTGACGGGCAGCCAACCCGGCTCCGCCCAGTTCAGGGTCGCCAATAACAGCGATGTTGCGCTGATAAAAAGGACTAACTTACCTTCCAATGATCGGGGGAGATTCCTGATGTATCCGCTGACGGTCTCGCGCCCGCTGAGCATTGTGTTTCCTCTATGCTTGACTTGTTCATTGATATCAAAGCTTCCCGCTGAGGCAGAGTGCTTGTATTTCTACTGATTGCCCTCACCACCGAGGAGGTCCATTCGGATCGACTTTGGGTCCGATGAAATAGCGGACCAGGCAGGCCATTGCGCAGATGTAGAAGATGATGGTCATGCCCTGCGGGCCGGCCCATAGCCAAAGCGGGGTGAGGAAGAAGGTCAGTGGGCCGCGGGGTTCGCCGCCTTCCTTGACGAAGGAAGTGATGGTTGCCACGACGAAGAAGCCCGCGCATCCTCCGAGCCAACTGCGCTTGCGCTGTGAACGTTCGATCAGTTCGAGCATGTTTCCTCCTGAGGGTCGATGCGCTGCTGCTTCGGGACGCGGTGACGTCGCGCAGCGTCAGCCGGGAACGTTGAATGTGAAGACCGGGAGTGCGCCAACGAAGGCGGGGCGGTTCAGCTCCCGGTGGCGCAGTGTAGTTGTATATAGCTACAGCCAGGCGTCAAGAGCCCTTCGGTGTTACCGCGGCCCTGGCAAATCTGCCACTCGCCACGGCGCCCGCAAGGATTGCGGGAGCGGCAAGAAGCCGCCCCCGGCGAGGCTTAGCTGTCCTGCGGCCCCGGTGCCGGCAGCTTCGGCTGCAACTCCACCAGCGTGGTCATCATTTCCTTCGGCGGCCAGACGACCTGGGCGGACAGGGGCGGCAGCGGCGGGACGTAGGGGCGGCCGTCCACGGTGACGCGGGCATCGTCCATCATCTTCCGCATGAGGTCGCCATCGGCCGCGATCCAGTCGCGCAGCAACGCGGTGAGGGGTTCGTAGTGATGGGCGGCGATGGCCTGCGTGCGGAAATAGACGATGAAGTCGAGGAGGTCGCCGCGGGCGATGCGCGGGTGGGTGCCGTGCAGCTGGACCAGGAGCGCCGCCAGGCCCTCGGCGTGCAGGTGGGGGGTGTCGTCCTCGACGGTGAAGCCGGTCGCATCGACATAGGGCTTCAGTCGCGTCTGCAGGGCCAGGGCGGTGTAGACGCTGTCGGCCAGCAGGTGCCAGGCGTCTTCCATGACGTCGCCGTCGTAGAGGCCGATCACCTGCACCACGCGCGCGATGTGCTCGCCATCCAGGTACTGGCGGAAGCTGGGCGGGGCGGGGCGGTAGGGCACGCCGTTGAAGGCATACAGCGCGTTCAGCTCCTGGTAGAAGCGGATGCTCTCGGGCGTGAGTTCGTGGTCGTAGGCGACCGGGCTGGGGCCCGGTTCGGCGCTGAGCTTGAAGGGCAGGAAGTGCAGGACGATCTGCAGCCGGTTCTCCCTGGCATGGACGGTCCAGCCGAATTCGCCGGTGGCGGTCCAGGCGTCGATCACCGCTTCCAGCAGCGTGCCTCGCTGGGCCGAGCGCTCGGTCGATGCGGCGAAGGCGCGCACGGCGCTTTCCAGGGTGCGCGCCGCACGGGTGCCCAGGCTCATGGCTTCGCGCAGGTCGCGCATCCAGCCGGCTCCGCGCATCTGGGGCAGGGCGCAGGCCGCCGCGCTGGGCTCGAAGGTGTCCGGCTGCTCCAGCCGCTCCTCGCTGCCCATGGACAGCTCGATGGGCTGGCCCTTGTGGTTGCGGCGCAGGGCGGTCGGCGCCAGCGCCCGCCGGAATGCCGGGTGCAACTGCGGGCTCGGCCGCAGGAAGTCGCCGATGGTCGAGGCGGGCGCGGCGCTGTTCGCCGGGGTCGGCAGGGCGCTCGGGGCTGCGCCCGGCGGCCCGCTGGCGCCACTGAGCTGGCGCAGCACGTCCACGGTGGTGTCGGATGCAGGCATGGTGGTCGATTCCTCTCGAAAGCGCCCGGGCTGGCCCGGGCAGCGGCGCCGCGGCGCACGGGGGCGGTCCGGCGCGGAGTTTAGGTGAATCGAATTAGTTGTCCCAGCCATGGCGTACCCTAATTGATGAAGGACGACGGCGGCACGGGCTGCATGGCTGTACGCGGTACGGGCCTTCTGCCGCGCTTGAGCCATGCCGCGGCAACCCCGGTGTTAGCATCCCCCTGCCCATGAAAGCCGAACCGACTCCCTCCACCCTCGCCCATGCGGCGGATGACGAAGGCACGCCCGTTTCGGTCAAGATCCGCGAGCGCATCCGGGCGGCCCGCAAGCGCTTCCACGCCAACGACAACATCGCCGAGTTCATCGAGCCGGGCGAGCTGGAGGCGCTGCTCGACGAGGTCGAGGTCAAGATGCAGGGCGTGCTGGACAGCCTGGTCATCGACACCGACAGCGACCACAACACCAACGACACCGCGCGCCGCGTCGCCAAGCTGTACCTGCGCGAGGTGTTCAAGGGCCGCTATGTCAAGCCGCCGCCCATCACGGACTTCCCCAACGCCGAGCACCTGAACGAGCTGATGATCGTGGGGCCGCTCACCGTGCGTTCGGCCTGCAGCCATCACTTCTGCCCCGTGATCGGCAAGGTGTGGATCGGCGTCATGCCCAACGAGCACACCAACGTCATCGGCCTGTCCAAGTACGCGCGCCTGGCCGAATGGGTGATGGGCCGGCCGCAGATCCAGGAAGAGGCGGTGGTGCAACTGGCCGACCTCATCATGGAAAAGACGCAGCCCGACGGCCTGGCCATCGTGATGGAGGCCACGCACTACTGCATGGCCTGGCGCGGCGTGAAGGACATGGACAGCCGCATGATCAATTCCGTCATGCGCGGCGCCTTCCTCAAGGACCCGACGCTGCGCCGCGAATTCCTGGCCCTGCTGCCCAAGGGATGAGCCACATGCTGGTGCGACTTCTCTATTGCAGCCGCGCGGTGGACCCGAGCCCCGACGTGATCGAGTCGATCCTCGCGCAGTCACGCCAGCACAACCCCACCTGCGGGATCACCGGCATCCTGTGCTACGGCGGGGGCATCTTCCTGCAGGCCATCGAGGGCGGCCGCATGCCGGTGTCGGACCTGTACGGCCACATCCAGCGCGATCCGCGCCACAAGGACGTGGCCCTCTTGCACTACGAAGAGATTTCCGAGCGCCGCTTTAGCGGCTGGACCATGGGCACGGTGAACACCACCAAGGTTAACCAGACCGTGCTGCTCAAGTACTCCGAAAAGCCCGAGCTGGACCCGTATTCGGTCTCCGGCCGCGTGTCGCTGGCCCTGCTCGAAGACCTGATGGCCACCGCCGCGATCTGCGGCCGCGCCTGATCGTCGCCCGGTGAGCACGCCGCTGGCCGGCTGCGATTTCTCCAGCGCCCCCACGCCCCGCAAACCCATCGTGCTCGCGCACGGCACGCGCCTGGGCGAGCGCGTTCAGCTCACCGGACTGGAGGCCCTGCCCACGCTCGATGCCTTCGCGCAGTGGCTGCGCCGCCCGGCCGCGTGGGTGGGCGGCTTCGACTTCCCCTTCGGCCTGCCGCGCGAGCTGGTGGAGCACCTGGGCTGGCCGCGCGAGTGGCGGGCCTGCATGGACCACTACGCCAGCCTCACGCGCCCGCAGATCCGCGACACCTTCGCTGCCTTCTGCGCCGCGCGACCCGCAGGCGCCAAGTTCGCGCACCGCGCCTTCGACCGGCGCGCCGGCTCCAGTCCCTCCATGAAGTGGGTCAACCCGCCGGTGGCCTGGATGCTGCACGCGGCGGTTCCCTTGTTGATCGACGCGGGCGTCCACCTGCCCGGGCTCCACGCGGGAGACGCCGGCCGCGTGGCGCTGGAGGCCTACCCCGGCCTGCTCGCGCGCGAGCTGATCGGGCGGCGCAGCTACAAGAGCGACGACCGCGCCAGGCACACGCCCGAGCGGCTCATCGCCCGCAAGGACCTGCTCGCCGCGCTGGAGCTGGGGCGCACGCGTCTGGGCCTGCGCCTGAAGCTCACGCACGCGCAGCGGGATGCGCTGGTGGACGACGCGAGCGGCGACCGGCTGGACGCCGTGCTGTGCCTGGTGCAGGCCGCCTGGGCCGAGCGCCACGGCGCGCCCGCCTATGGCCTGCCGGCGGACCTGGATCCGCTGGAGGGCTGGATCGTGAGCGCGTAGGCGGGTGTGCGGCGCGCCCGAGGCGAGTGCCCGGCGCGGGTACGATTCCCAGCCATGCCCACTCCTCGACGCCCCAAGATCGGCCTGGCCCTCGGCAGCGGTTCAGCCCGCGGCTGGTCGCACATCGGCGTGCTGCGCGTGCTGGAGCGCGCCGGCATCGTGCCCGACGTGGTGTGCGGCACCTCCATCGGCGCCCTGGTCGGCGCCGCCTACGCGGCCGGCCAGCTCGATCGGCTGGAGGACTGGGTGCGCGGGCTCAGCTGGCAGTCGGTCATGGGGCTGCTGGACTTCACCACGCTCGCCGGCGGCCTGATCCAGGGCGAGCGCCTGCTCGCGTTCTTCCGCCGGCACTTCGAGGACCGCGCCTTCGCGGACCTGCCCGTGCAGTTCGGCGCCGTCGCCACCGAGCTGGCGAATGGCCGCGAGGTGTGGCTGCGCGAAGGCTCCGTGGTGGACGCCGTGCGCGCGTCCATGGCGCTGCCGGGCCTGTTCACGCCGGCGCAGATGGACGGCCGCCTGCTGGTCGATGGCGGGCTGGTCAATCCGGTCCCGGTGTCCCTGTGCCGCGCCATGGGGGCCGACATCGTCATCGCCGTGGACCTGAACTGGGACCTGATCGGCCGTCACCTGGAAATGGAGGCGCGCGAGCAGTCGCCGGGCGTGCTGGCGAGCTGGCTCGGCCGCCTGCCGCTGGGCCTGGGCCGCGTGCGCAGCGGCGCGCCCCGCGAGGTGGCGACGCCGACGCTGTCCATGTTCGACGTGCTGGGCGTGAGCCTGAACATCATGCAGGTGCGCATCACGCGCAGCCGACTGGCCGGCGAGCCGGCCGACGTGATGGTGCGCCCGCGCCTGGCGCAGCTCGCGCTGATGGACTTCCATCGCGGCGCGCTGGCCATTGCCGAAGGCGAGCGGGTGGCGGGGGAGGTGCTGCGGGAGATCGAGTCGCTGCTGGGGCCGCTGCAGCCCGGGATGCGCGAGCTGACTCCGCCCCGCGAGTGAGCTGGTGCGGATTGGAGATGGGCGGCCGCAGCGCGGAAGCGTCGCTCAAGGCCTGCGGCAGGAAGTCAGCGGCTAGAAAGCCGCCCCGGGCGTTCAGCCGTCATGCTCCCGGCGCCGGCATGAGCCGGCTCCCCCATGCTGCTCAGGCGCCGAGAGGCCCTCCGCAGTCCGCGCAACTTCCCGCGAGGCCCCGCCCATGACCGCCACCCCCGCCGCCTTCTCCATCAGCGTTCAGACCCCGCCTGCCGCATCGATCCCGCGAGACTCCAAGCGGACCGCATGGGCTGACACCGCCGTCACCGTCGGGGCTACGCCGCGACTGGTGCGTGCGATTTCGCCCTTGGAGACCGAGCCGTTCGAGAAAAGAAGCTTTGCCGTCGTCCTGTCGAGCCTCGTTGTGAGCAGCGTCACCGGTGCGTCCTTGTTGGGGACCGGCACGGTGCGGCACGGCGGTCTTGTTGCTGCTCCGTTGTTCGGCTTTATGACCCCATTGATCGGCGTGGGGATTTCCAGTTATCTGAAGCATCGGCAGGCGCTTGCCCGCGAGCTGGCGGGCGCTGGCGACGAACCGCAGGACGCAGCCGGAAAGTTGAAGATGGCCTGCGACGAGTGGCGGGGCAAGAAGGCCAACGGCGCCGGCGTCCATACGATGGTGTGGCGCATCGTCGATTTCGATGAGGCCACCGGGCGCAGCCTCTCGGAAGACCAGCTTGCAGGCGCCATCTGCGGACTCATCCGGGATGGTGTTGCCCACGCGCGTGATTACTACAGCCTCGCGACGATCTCGTCCGCACTGAGGACGCTCATCGAGGATAAGCGCTGCAGCGCGGCAGCCATCGAGCGGGAGCTGCGCAGCGCATTCAATGACGCCCCAACGACCGGGCTTGAACCCGACTCCGCAATGAAGGCGGAGTTCGTCGCACGGACGGTCGAATGGATGATGAAGGAGAAGGCTTCACCAGACCACATGCCAAAGGGGGTGGACCATCCAGTCCGACACCGAGGCTGCTGACCAGCGACTCGCGAATCAGGTCCCGATCAGGACCTGCTTTGTTCGAACGCCGCCAGCGCTTCCCCGTCGGTCCGGTACAGCCGCAGCAGCGGATCCTCCCGCAGCTCGCCCGCCCGCTCCAGCATGGTCTGCACCGGCAGCTTCAGGCCGCTCAGGTGCAGCGTGATGCCGCGGCCAACCAGGAAGCGCCGCAGCTGCCCGAACATCTCGACGCCGGTCGCATCGATGCGGTTGATCGGCTGCGCGAAGAGGCACACGTGGCGCAGCCCGGGATGGCTGGCCACGTACTCCACCACCTGCCGCTCCAGCGCGCTGGCCGAGGCGAAGTCGAGCTCGTCGTCCATGCGCAGCGCGTAGGTCTCGGGCGCGATGGGCGCGAGCTTCCAGAGGTGGCGGTCCCGCAGGCTGCCGTCCGGGTGCAGGCCGACCTCGATGATGCGCGGGTGCAGGCGGTGATGCAGGAAGTGCACCAGCCCGAGCAGCACGCCCGTGAGCACGCCCCAGTAGATGCGCGGCGCCGACAGCAGCGTGACCGCGAAGGTGACGACCGCGATCACCGCCTCCACCCGGTGCAGCCGCCACAGCGCCGGCACCAGGCGCGGCTTGATCAAACCCACCACGGCCGTGACCACCACCGCCGACAGCACCGGGGAGGGCACGTAGTAGAGCGCCGGCGTGAGGAACAGCAGCACGCCCAGCACCACGCCCGTGGCGAAGACCGTGGCCCAGCCCGTGCGCGCGCCGGCGTACAGCGTGATGGCCGAGCGTGAGAAGGACGTGCTGACCGGGAAGGCGCCCGAGAAGGCTGCGGCGAGCTTGCCCATGCCCTGGCCGACCAGGTCCTGGCTCGCGTCCCAGCGCCGTCCCTCACGCTGGTTCTCGATCTTGGCGCTGGCCGCCATTTCCAGCGAGGTGACCAGCGACAGCACGAGCGCCGGTGCGATGAGGGTGGCGAACTGTTCCCAGGGCAGCAGGCCCGGCCAGTAGAAGCCGGGCAGGCCGGCGGGCAGCTGGCCCACCACCGCCCCGCGCGTGGCATAGCCGGTGGCGGCGCTCAGGGCGGCGGCGCCGGCCAGCACCAGCAGCACGATGGGCAGCTTGGGCATGAGGCGCTTGCCGGCCTCGAAAAGGGTGAGGGCGACCACGCCGTAGGCCAGGCCTTCCCACTCGGGGCTCGGCGCCTGCAAGGCCTGGAGCAGGGCGCCCTTCAGTCCGAGCAAGGCCGGCAGCTGCGAGGCGATGATCAGCACCGCCGCCGCCTGGCTGAAGCCTGCCAGCACCGGCGAACTCACCAGGTTCAGCAGCCACGACGCCCCGCTCAGGCCCACGGCCAGCTGCACCACGCCGGCCAGCAGCGCGAGCCACACGGCCAGGGCCACCCACTGCGCGCTGCCCGGTTCGGCCAGGCCCACCAGGGACGCGCCCACCAGCACCGCGCTCAGAGCCGAGGGGCCCACCGACAGCCGCGTGGAGCGGCTGAAGAGGACGGCCGCGAGCGCCGGCAGGAAGGTGGCGTACAGGCCGGTGACCAGCGGCATGCCCGCCAAGCCGGCGTAGGCCACCGACTGCGGGATCATGACCACCGCCACCGTGAGCGCCGCGGCCAGCTCGCCGCGCAGGAGGGCCGCGTCAGGGCGCGGCCAGTCGAGGAAGGGGAACCAGTGGCGAAGCTTGGACATCAGTGGCCGAGCTTAAACGCGATGGGCAAGGCCCGGCTTCGCTCCTTCCCCCAGAGGGGGAGGGTGTTTTCGCACCATCCCTCGCGCCGCTCACCGCTGCGGCATGTCCTTGTAGCCGTAGCCCAGGCTCACGGTCGCATCCGCGGGAATGGCGGGCATGGTCTCGTTCCAGGCCTCCCAGGCCTCGCGCATGCGGGCCAGGCGCTGCGGGTCGCGGCCGGCCTGGTTCGCGCGCTCGCGCTCGTCGGCGGGGATGTTGAACAGGTAGTCGTGCCCGTCCACGCGCAGGTACTTCCAGTCGCCGTCGCGCGTGGCGCGCTGGCCGCGGTGGTTCATGCGCCAGTGCATGGGGCGGGCGAACTCCGCGCCGGCTTCGCGCAGCACGGGCAGCAGCGACACGCCGTCGAGCGGATAGGCCGGGTCGGGCTCGGCGCCGCCGGCCTCGATCATGGTGGCGGACCAGTCCATGCTCATGCAGTGCTGCGCGCTGCTGCGCCCCGGCCGGATGACGGCGGGCCAGTGCGCGATCCAGGGCACGCGGATGCCGCCTTCGGTCAGGTCCATCTTGCCGCCCACCAGCGGCCAGTTGTCCGAGAAGCGCTCGCCGCCGTTGTCGCTGGTGAAGACGATGAGGGTGTTGTCCAACTGCCCGTTGCGCCGCAGGGCCTCCACGATCCAGCCGATGCCCTCGTCCATGTGGTGGATCATGCGGCGGTAGGTGTGGATGTTGCCGCCGTGCAGGTGGAAGAGGTTGTCACGCACCTCGGGCGCCTTGTCCGCATCGTCGCGCGTCTCCCAGGGCCAGTGGGGCGCGGTGTAGTGCAGGCTCAGGAGGAAGGGCGCCTCCTGCGCCGCCATGCGGTCCACGTAGTCCACGGCGCGGCGGGACAGCAGGTCGGTGAGGTAGCCCTCTTCGTGCTTTTCCTCCTCGCCGAAGTACAGGTCGTGGTCGCCCGTGCCGGCGCAATGGGTGAAGTAGTCCACGCCGCCGGCCATGGGGCCGAAGAACTCCTCGTAGCCCGAGCGCAGCGGCCCGAAGGTGGGCGGGTAGCCCAGGTGCCACTTGCCGATGAGGGCCGTGCGGTAGCCCGCGCCCTTGAGCAGCGAGGGCAGGGTGGGCTGCTCGGTGGGCAGGCCGAGCGTGGTGCTGTGGCGCGCGCGGCTGTTGATCGGTTCTTCGGCCGCGCCGCGCAGGCGGTACTGGTAGCGCGCGGTCATGATCGCGAAGCGCGTGGGCGAGCACACCGGCGAGTTGGAATAGCCCTGCGTGAAGCGCAGGCCGTTCGCGGCCAGCGCATCGAGCACGGGCGAGACGGCGCCGAACTCGGCCTCGCGGCCGCCGTAGCAGCCCAGGTCGGCGAAGCCCAGGTCGTCGGCGACGATGTAGATGAAGTTGGGACGCTTCTGCGTGGAGCTCATTTATTCGACTTTCATGCCGGTGGCGCGGATGACCTTGCCGTAGCGATCGTGCAGGTCGGACAGGCGCTTGGCGGCCTGCTCGCCGGCCAGGCCTTCGTAGTGCATGTCCAGGGCCTTCAGGCGCTCACGCAGCGCGGGCTGGGCCAGGGCGTCGGCCACGCCCTTTTGCAGCTTCTGCACCACCGCGTCCGGCGTGGCGGCGGGGACGTGCATGGTGTAGAGCACTTCCTGTTCGAGCTGCGGCAGCCCGGCTTCGCTCACCGTGGGAATGTCCGGCGCGAGCTGCGAACGCTGGCGGCTGGTCACGGCCAGCGGCGTGATCTTGCCGGCTTTCACGTGCGGCAGCATGCCGGGCGTGGCGAGCACGCCGCCGTCCACCTCGCCGGAGAGCACGGCCGTCACGGCCGGCGCGTTGCCCTTGTAGGGAATGTGATTGATCTTCATGCCGGTGGCGTCGGTGGCCATCTCGGCGGCCAGGTGGCCGGGGCTGCCGGGGCCGGCGGAGCTGAAGTTCACGCCCTTGGCCTTGCCCGCGGCCACCAGGTCCTTCATGGACTTGAAGCCGGTCTGCGGGTTCACGCCCACCAGCAGGCCCGAGGAACTCATGACCATCACCGGACGCAGCTCGGAGGTCTTGAAGGGTGCGGCCTTGTAGATGTGCGGGTTGACCGTGTAGATGGTGTCGATGCCGAGCAGCACCGTGTAGCCATCGGCCGGGGCCTTGGCGACGCTGTCCGCGCCGATGTTGCCGGCCGCGCCGGGCTTGTTCTCGACGACGAAGGTCTGCTTGAAGTCCTTCTGCAGCGAGTCCGCCACTGCGCGTGCGAGCACGTCCAGCGGGCCTCCTGGCGGAAAGGCGACGACGAACTTGACCGGCTTGTCGGGCCAGGCGGCGGGCTGCGCCAGGGCCGTGCCGGCCGAGAGGGCCAGGGCGGCTGCGATCAGCAGGCTGCGGCGCAGGTGGGAAGTGGCATGCATGGTGTTCTCCCGGGGAAACGAAATCAGGGCGTGTAGCCGGACTGCTGCACCACCGGCGCCCACTGCTTGCGGTAGGCGTCCAGCATGGCGCGGGTCTGCGCCTGCGTGGCGGCCACGGGCGTCATCTTGGCGTCGTTGAATTTCTTGACGGTGTCCGGATCGCGCATGACCTCGTGAATGGCCTTGGACAGCAGGTCCACCTTCTCCTTGGGCATGCTGGCGGGTGCGAAGAGGGCGTTCCAGCCGGTGCCCACCAGGTTCAGGCCCTGCTCCTTGAGCGTGGGAATCTGCGGCGCATACGGCGAGCGCTTCTCGCCGCCGATGGCCAGGATGCGCAGCTTGCCGCCTTCGTGCTGCGGCAGCAAGGTCTCGAAGGTGTCGAAGGCCACCGGCACCTGGCCGCCGATCAGGTCCGTGATCAGCGGGCCGGAGCCGCGGTAGCCCACCACCTCGGCCTTCACGCCGGCCTTCTCGCCGGTCATGAGCGCGAAGAAGTGCGGCAGGCTGCCGGTGGCCGGCACGCCGAAGTTGGACTTCTCGGGGTTGGCGCGCATCCAGGCGATCAGGTGGCTCAGCTCCTTGACCGGCACGGCGGTGGCGACCGCCAGGCCGAAGTCGTAGTCGTTCACGTGCGAGACGGGCACGAAGTCGCGCTGCGGGTCGTAGCCGGCGTCCTTGAACACCAGCGGCGCGACCACCATGACGGCGGGGTTGCCCACCATCAGCACGTTCTGGTTGGCCGGCGTGTTCTTGACCTGCTGGGCCGCCAGGCGCCCACCCGCGCCGGTCTTGTTCTCCACCACCACGGGAACGCCCAGCTTGGCCTGGAGCTTGTCGGCCACGATGCGGGCGACGCGGTCGGTGGAGCCGCCTGGTGCATAGCCCGAGACGATGCGCAGCGGCCCGTCGAGCGCGGGCGCGGCTTGCGCGAAGGCGAGGGCGCCCGAGAGGGCCAGGGCGGCGCCCAGGAAGATATTGCGTCGGTTCATGCTTGTCTCCTCGGGCCCGTGCGATCTGCGGTGGCCCGTATCGGGCAACTCTAGTTCGCGGAGAATTCATTGATCAAATCAATCATCCACCGCACAAACCCTGATGCCTGCCCGCCCCTCGCGCCTGCGCCAGCCCGAGCGGCTGGACGATCTCCTCCTGTACCGCCTCGGCCGGCTCACGGCCACGGCCGGCACCATGGTCATCCGCCTGTGCGAGGGCCGGCACGGCATCACCCGGCGCGAATGGCGCGTGATCGCGGCGCTCTGGGAAGCGGAAGCGCTGCTGTCCTCCGAGCTGGCCGAGCGCATCCAGCTCGACCGCGCGCGCACCTCGCGCGCCATCACCTCCATGGTCGCCAAGCAGCTGCTGCAGCGCACGGCCGGTGCCGCCGACCGGCGGCAGGCGCGGCTGTCGCTGACCGAGGCCGGCCGCAGCCTCTACCGAAAGCTCATGCCGGAGGTGCAGGCCATCAACCGCGACATCCTCGCCGTGCTCTCGGCGGACCAGGTGCGCACGCTCGACGAGGCGCTGGCCCGCATGCAGCTGCGCGCCGCGCAGCTGGCGGCCGAGGCCGAGCTGCCCAAGGCCGACCGGCGACGCGGCGGACGCTCGCGTGCGCTGCTGGGGTGAGACGCTGAAGTGAAGCGCGCCCTGGCGTCGCAGTGGCTGGCCGCACGCGGCTGGAAGCCCTTCGCCTTCCAGCGCGAGGTCTGGCGCCACGTGGCGGCCGGGCGCAGCGGGCTGCTGCATGCGAGCACCGGGGCCGGCAAGACCTATGCGGTGTGGCTGGGCATCGTGCAGGCCGTGGCGGGCGAGGCGTCCGGCACGGCCCCGGGCCTGCGCGTGCTGTGGATCACGCCCATGCGCGCCCTGGCCTCGGACACGGCCAAGGCCCTGGCCGAGCCGCTGAGCGATCTGCTGCCCGCGTGGTCGCTGGGCCTGCGCACCGGCGACACGCCCTCGGCCGAGCGCGCGCGCCAGGACCGGCGCCTGCCGCAGGTTCTGGTGACCACGCCGGAGTCGCTGAGCCTGCTGCTCTCGCGCGAGAACGCGCGCGCGGAGCTGGGGGGCGTGTCCCATGTGGTGGTGGACGAGTGGCACGAGCTCCTGGGCAGCAAGCGCGGCGTGCAGGTGCAGCTGGCGCTGGCGCGGCTGCGCGTGTGGAACCCGGCGCTGGTGAGCTGGGGCCTGTCGGCCACGCTGGGCGACATGGCGCTGGCCGCGCAGGCCTTGTGCGGCCCCGGCAGCGAGCCCGCGCGGGTGCAGGGCAAGGTGCACAAGGACCTGGTGATCGACACCCTGCTGCCGCCCGACCCCGGCCGCCATGCCTGGGCGGGGCACCTGGGCGCGCAGATGCAGCAGCCCGTGGCCGAGGAGATCGCGCGCTCGGGGACCACGCTGGTCTTCACCAACGTGCGCTCGCAGGCCGAGATCTGGTACCAGCTGCTGCTGCAGGCGCGCCCGGACTGGGCCGGCGAGATCGCGCTGCACCACGGCTCTCTGGACCGCGCCACGCGCGACTGGGTCGAGGACGGCCTCAAGCAGGGGCGCCTGAAGGCCGTGGTGGCCACCTCCTCGCTGGACCTCGGCGTGGACTTCCTGCCGGTCGAACGCGTGCTGCAGATCGGCTCGGCCAAGGCGGTGGCGCGCATGCTGCAGCGCGCCGGGCGCAGCGGCCATGCGCCGGGCCGCCGCAGCCGGCTGACGCTGGTGCCCACGAATGCCCTGGAGCTGGTGGAAGCCGCGGCCGTGCGGCGGGCCATGCGGGCGGGGCAGCTGGAAAGCCGCGAACCGCCGGACAAGCCGCTGGACGTGCTGGTGCAGCACCTGGTCACCCTGGCCCTGGGCGGCGGCTTCCACGAGGACGCCGTGTTCGAGGAAGTTCGCGCGGCGTATTCGTACCGCCAGCTCACGCGCGAGGAGTTCGACTGGGCCATGGCCTTCTGCGCGCGCGGCGGCCAGAGCCTGACCGCCTACCCGGACTACCACCGCATCGCGCGGGACGAGGAGGGCCTGTGGCGCGTGCCGGACCGCGGCATCGCGCGGCGCCACCGCATGGGCATCGGCACCATCGTGAGCGACGCGAACCTGCAGGTGAAGTACGTGGGCGGCGCCACGCTGGGCACCATGGAGGAAGGCTTCATCGCCCGACTGCGGCCCGGCGACTGCTTCTACTTCGCCGGGCGCCTGCTGGAGTTCGTGCGCCTGCGCGAGATGGTGGCCTACGTGCGCCGGCCCACGCGCAGCAAGGGGACGGTTCCCACCTGGCAGGGCAGCAAGATGGCGCTGTCGGCGCAGATGGGGCGGGCAGTGCTGGAGGTGATGCAGCTGGCCGCCGACGGGCGCTTCCCGGACCCGGAGCTCAAGGCCGCGCGGCCCATGCTGCAGACGCAGGCGCGCCTCTCACGCCTGCCCACGCCCGACACGCTGCTGGTGGAAAGCCTGCGATCGCGCGAAGGGCAGCATGTGTTCATCCATCCCTTCGCGGGCCGCCACGTGCACCTGGGCCTGGCGAGCCTCCTGGCCTGGCGCCTCGCGCGCGAGCGGCCCAACACCTTCAGCCTGTCGGTGAACGACTACGGCTTCGAGCTGCTCGCGGCCGAGCCCTTCGCGCTGGACGATTTGCTGGCCGGACGCCTGTTCGAGGACGGCGAGCTGCTGCACGACGTGCTCGCCTCGCTGAACGCCTCGGAGATGGCGCGGCGGCGCTTCCGCGAGATCGCGCGCATCGCCGGCCTGGTGTTCACCGGCTACCCGGGCCAGCCGCGCAGCGCGCGCCAGCTGCAGGCGAGCAGCGGCCTCTTCTACGAAGTGTTCCGCAAGTGGGACGCGGGCAACCTCCTCATCACCCAGGCCGAGCGCGAAGTGCTGGGGCAGGAGCTGGAGATCACGCGCCTGGCGGCGACGCTGGCGCGCATGCGGGTGCAGCGCATCGAGCATGTGGGGCTGGCGACGGCCAGTCCGCTGAGCCTGCCGCTCATGGTGGAGCGCTTTCGCGAGAAGCTAACGACCGAGCAGCTCTCCGAGCGGCTGGACCGCATGCTGCGCGCGATGGAGGCCGAGTCCACGCGCTGACGGCAGGCCGGACGGAACGCAGGCCGGCGCTTGCGTTTGTCCTACGGGCAGATGGCATGGTGTCCAACGCCGGCAGCTCGGGACGCGGCCAACATCGGGTCCACCCGAGGGCGCACCCCGTCGCGCCCCGCATGTCCCCAAGGAGTGACCCATGAAATTCAACCGCTACAAGACCCTGACCGCGGCCTCGTCCGCTGCCGTGCTGCTGGCCCTGGTGGGCTGCGGCGACCGCGAGATCGAAACCACCTCCGTCACGCCGACGACGACCGGCCAGCCCGTGGCCGCCGCGCCGGTGGTTACCGCGCCCGACGCGAACCTGCCTGCGACGCAGGCCGCAGCGCAGCCGGAAGCCGAGGAGCGCCCCGTGCAGCAGGCCGTGGAGCAGGCGCAGCAGGAGACGCAGCAGACGCTGAACCAGGCCGAGAACCAGGCCCAGCAGGCCTTGCAGGAAGCGCAGAAGACCACCAGCCAGGCCATGGAGACCGCCAGCGAGCAGGTCAAGCAGGAGTTCAACCAGGCGCAGCAGCAGACCACCGAGACCCTGCAGGAAGCCAAGGGCGAGGCGCAGCAGGCGGCGCAGGAAATCCGCCAGGACTACGCGCAGCTGCAGCAGGAAATGCAGCAGGCCCGCGAGGAGCTGAAGCAGGCGCGTGAAGACCTGGCGCAGGCGCGCCAGGAGGCCCAGCAGAACGTGCAGGAGGCTCGCACCGAGGCGCAGCAGAACCTGCAGGAAGCGCGTCGTGATGCCCAGGAGACCGTGGCCGAGGCGCGCCAGGAAAGCCAGTCCAACCTGCAGGACGCGCGCCAGGAGGTCCGCAGCCAAGCGCAGGACGTGCGTCAGGACATGAGCCAGGCCCGCACGGAGATCGCGCAGGCCACGCCGCCGCAGCAGGATCGTGACACGGCCAGCGCCGGCGCCTCGGCCTCGCAGGGCTCCGACAAAGGCGTGAACTGGCAGGACCAGAAGATGGAACGCGCCGAATCACCCGAGCGCGCGACCATGGCCATGGGCAGCTCCGGCTCGACCTCGGCGCAGGGCAGCAGCGCCGCATCGTCCTCCCAAGGCAGCGGCAGCGCCGACAAGGCGGCCACGAGCGACTCGGGCACGAAGTCCATGGGCGCCGCGGGTGCCTCGGGCTCGTCCGACACGGCACGCACCGGCATCACCGGCGAGATCAACGACGCCCAGATCACCGCCAAGGTGAACACCGGCCTGTCGGTGGACAAGCGCCTGAGCGCCACCGGCATCAACGTGGACACCGAAGCTGGCGTGGTCACGCTCAAGGGCAATGCGCCGACGCAGGAAGCCAAGCAGCGGGCCGGGGAGATCGCCCGCTATGTGGCCGGCGTGAAGGACGTGAAGAACGAGCTCGAGATCAAGCAGGACACGGCCGGCACCGGCTCGGGTTCCTCGACCATGGGCGCAGGCGCGTCCTCGGGCAGCACCGGCTCGGGCACCTCGAGCATGGGCGCGGCCTCGTCGAGCGCGGACAAGTCCTCCTCCAGCAGCGCCGGCGGAATGAATGCCGACGGCACGGCGGCCGACCTGACCATCACCACCAAGGTGACGACGGGCCTGTCCGTGGACCGGGACCTGGGCGACAAGCGCCTGGACGTGGCGACCAAGGAGCGCGTGGTGACCCTCAAGGGCACCGTGCCCTCGGAAGAGGCCAAGAAGCGCGCCGCCGAGATCGCGGGCAACGTGGAGAACGTCAAGGAAGTGAAGAACGAGCTGAAGGTGGTCAAGTCCAGCTGACGTTCGGCATGCGGCGGGCCTGAACGGTCCGCCTCACGTGCGCATCATGGCCGGGTGGCGTCACGCTGCCCGGCCATTCTTTCGTCCCGTGTGCGGACCGGTGCTCAGCCCAGGCTCTTGTCTTTTCCTACGCGCGCTGTCGCGCCGTGCCCACCCGGGCGGGGCGGCGGGCGCCGCAGCATGGTCCGGCCATGCGACTTGTCTGCTGTTCCAGCACGGAGAAAGGGGCTGCCCATGCCGGAGGCTGAGGGCGCCATGGCACTCGACGGGGTGGCGGCCGGCATCGTGTTCGCCTTCGCGCTGGTGCATGCCTACGGCGGGCGCCTGCGCTTTCTCAGCCGCACGCCGCGCAGCGTGTGGCTGTCCGTGGGTGGCGGGGTCTCGGTGGCCTACGTCTTCCTGCACCTGTTGCCGGACCTGCAGCGCAGCCAGCAGCGCCTGGAGCAGATGCTGGAAATCGGCGGCTGGCTGAACCACCACATCTACCTGATGGCGCTGGCGGGCCTGACCCTGTTCTACGGGCTGGAGCGCCTGGCCTGCCGCTCGCGCGGCGGCGGGGTCGGCATCGACGAGGGGCAGTCCACGCCGCAAGGCGTGTACACGCTGCACATCTCGGCCTTCGCCATCTACAACTTCGCCGTCGGCGTGCTGCTGGCCACGCGGGAGGAGGGCAGCCTCGGCGAGCTGGTCCTCTACGGCGTGGCCCTGGCGCTGCACTTCCTCGTCAACGACTACGGGCTGCGCAACCACCATCGCGCCCGCTACCAGCGCCACGGCCGCTGGCTGCTGGCGGCGGCCGTGGTGCTGGGCTGGCTCACCGGGCTGTTCGCGCCCCTGCCGCCGCTGACGGTGGAGGTGGCCGTCGCGCTGCTGGCCGGCGGCATCGTCATGAACGTGATGAAGGAGGAACTGCCGGGCGAGCGGGAGAGCCGGTTCAGCGCGTTCCTGGCGGGCGTGGTGCTGTACGGGGCCTTGCTGGTGTCGGTGGGTTGAGCGGGCACGCTCAGCCGCAGCTGCCGAGATAGCCGCACTGGCCACACCAGTCGCAGCCGTCGCGCCGCACCAGCGCGTGCGCGCCGCACTCCGGGCAGCGCCGCCCGCCGGCGTCCGCAGCCACCACGCTGGGCGCGGGCTCGGGCGTTGCCAGGCCGGGCACGGAGGCGTCCGAACGCCGGGCGATGATGTTCTGCACCGCATACGCGATGGCCGCCACCTCGGAGTCGTGCCAGCGCGGGACCTCGGTGCCGTCGGCGCGCCGCAGCGTCCCCAGGCGCACGGGCCCCTGGTCCCAGGCGACCTTGCGCATGTCGGACAGCGCGCGCTCCAGGAAGCCGCCGCGCGCGGCCAGCGAGAGCATGCGCATGCAGGCCGAAATCCATTGCTGCGATTCGCTGCGCTGGCCCACCGGCATGAAGAACTCGATGGCCCGTTCGCGCCCGCCCTCCACGGGCAGGAAGGACACCAGCAGGTACAGGGTCTGGCGGCCCTCGCGGGTCCAGTACTCGATCTTCTCGGCCACCGCGGGCAGCGCGCCGGGCGGGCGGCGGGCGATCACGGCGCGCATGGGGTCGGAAGCAGGCTCGTCCGGCGCGGCTTGGGCCGTCTCCAGCACCGCGCCGCGGCCGGCGCTGGGGCGGTAGGTGGACAGGCCCTTGAGGCCGCTGGCCCAGGCGGTCCGGTACAGGTCCTGGAACGACTCCCAGGGGCAGTCGGCCGGCACGTTCACCGTCTTGGAGATGCCGGTGTCGATGAAGGGCTGCACTGCCGCGACCATGGCCAGGTGGTCCGCTGGCGCGAGTTCCAGGGCCGAGACGAAGGCCGGCGGGAGCGGCGCCTCCTCGCCCGCCAGGGACCGCCACAGGCGAAAGGCGTGGTCCTGCACCTGGTAGACGGTGGTGCTGCCGTCCGGCTCCCGCTTGTGGCGCCGGTAGGTCCAGGCAAAGGGCGGCTCGATGCCGTTGGAGGCGTTGTCCGCGAAGGCCAGGCTCACGGTGCCCGTGGGCGCGATGGACAGCAGGTGGCTGTTGCGGATACCGTGCTTCGCAATGGCCTCGCGCAGCGGTGCGTCCAGGCGCGAGGCGAAGCTGCCCGGGCGCAGGTAGCCTTCGGCGCGAAAGGCCGCAAAGGGGCCTTTCTCCTGCGCCAGCGCCACCGAGGCGCGGTAGGCCGCATCGCGCATGTGGCGGGCGATGCGCGCGGCCATGGCGCGGCCCGCATCGTTGTCGTAGCGCAGGCCCAGCATGGCCAGGGTGTTGCCCAGGCCCGTGAAGCCCACGCCGATGCGCCGCTTGGCCATTGCCTCCTCGCGCTGCTGGGGCAGGGGCCAGAAGCTCAGCGCCAGCACGTTGTCCAGCGCGCGCACCTGCACGGCCACGGCCTGCTCGAAGGCCGCGAAGTCGAATTGCGCCACGCCGTCCAGGCCGAAGGGGTGGCGCACGAAGCGGGGCAGGATGAGGGGGCCGAGGTCGCAGCAGCCATAGGCCGGCAGCGGCTGCTCGCCGCAGGGGTTGGTCGCGGCGATCTGCTCGCAGTAGGCGAGGTTGTTGTCGCGGGCGATGGCGTCGAGGAACAGCACGCCGGGTTCGGCGGTGTCGTAGGTCGAGCGCATGACCTCGTCCCACAGCGTGCGGGCGGGCAGGTGGCGGTAGACCCACAGGCCGTCCTCGCGCTGGTGCGCGCCGGCCGCGAGCTGCGCCGGGCCGGGGCGCGCGCGGTGGACGAGCGGCCAGTCGGCGCCGGCCGCGAGCGCCTGCATGAAGGCGTCGGGCACGCCGACGGAGACGTTGAAGTTGCGCCAGCGCGCCGGGTCGTGCTTGGCTGCGACGAAGGCCTGGATGTCCGGGTGGTCGATGCGCAGCACGCCCATCTGCGCGCCGCGGCGGGCGCCGGCGCTTTCCACCGTGGCACAGGAGCGGTCGAAGACGTCCATGTAGCTGCAGGGCCCGCTCGCGACCGAGCCGGTGCCGCCGACATGAGCGCCGTGCGGCCGGATGCGCGAGAAGTCGTAGCCGACGCCACCGCCGCGGCGCAGGGTCTCGGCGGCTTCGCGCAGCGCCTCGTAGATGCCGGGCTGGCCCTCGTCGTCGCGACCCTGGATGCTGTCGCCCACCGGTTGCACGAAGCAATTGATCAGGGTGGCGTCCAGTCCGCTGCCGGCGGCGCTCATGATGCGTCCGGCGCCGATGGCACCCGCCTGCAGGTTGGCCAGGAAGCGCGCCTGCCACTCGCCTTGCAGGGCCGGGGCCTCGACGCTGGCCAGCGCGCGGGCGACGCGCGCGAACACCTCGGCTTCGCTGCGCTCGTCGCCCTTGCAGTACTTCTCGCGCAGCACGACCTCGCTGATGTCCTGCGGGGCCGGCACGGGGGCGGGTTCGCGCTGCATGGCCGCTCCCGCCATCAGCGCGGCGCAGCCTGGGCGTGGATCAGGTCGTGCACGAAGTGCAGCTTGTCCAGCGCCGCCGGGCTTGGCGCGAAGGGATAGGCATCCTCCTGGCCGAGGCTGCGCGTGAGGCTGTTGACGAGGACCGTGAGCGGCAGCCAGTGGCGCAGCAGCGAATCGAAGTCCAGCGGCGCACCGGCGAAGGGGTCCGGCACCTGCTCGGTCTCGAAGCCCGGCAGGGCCAGCTGCGTCTGGAATGACGAGGCCGTCTCCATCAGGTCCACCAGGTGCAGGTAGTGCGCCCAGGTTTCCGCCCAGTCTTCCCAGGGGTGTGAGGTGGCATAGGCGCTCACGTGCCGCTCCTGCCACCCCGCGGGAGGACCGTGGGTGTAGTGGCGGTCGAGCGCGGCCGCGTAGTCGGCGCGCTCGTCGCCGAAGGCGCGGCGGAAGTCCTCGTGGCGGCCGGCCTGGTCGATCAGCTGCTCCCAGTAGAAGTGGCCGGACTCGTGGCGCAGATGCCCCAGGAGGGTGCGATAGGGCTCGTGCAGCGCCAGCCGCCGGCGCACGCGCTCGTCGTCGTCGGCTTCGGCCACGTTGAGCGTGATGACGCCGTCACTATGCCCAGTGAGCACCGGCTCGTGGGGCAGGTTGGCGAGGAAGTGGAAACGCGGTCCGGTCGACTCGCCCCCCGCAGGCCGCGTGTCCACCAGGCCCAGCCGCGCCAGCGTGAAGAAGAGGCGCCGCTTGGCGACCTCGATGCGGAACCACCGCCGGCGGTTGTCGGGGATGGACAGGTCCGGGAGCCTGCGCGTCTGCCGGCAGGAGACGCACAGGGGATTGGGGTCGTCCGCGGCAACGCCGAAGTTGCAGGCGCGCGTGCGCGTGTGTTCGCAGGGACGCCAGCGGCCCGGGTCCGCGCCGCCCTTGCGGCGCCACGTGCCCGCGACCTCTGCGGGCTCGATCGCGCACAGGGCCATGCGATCGGGCAGGAAGGCGAGCTCACTGCTGCAACGCAGGCACCTGACGTTCTCGAAGAACAGTGCGTTGCCGCAGTGGTCGCAGCGGAAGATCCTCATGCCCGCATGGTATGCGGGATGAGGACCGAAGACCCGTCGGTCAGGGCCGCACGATCAGGTTGTTCACGACTTGGCGCACGCCGGGCGTGGTGCGGGCGAGCGCCTCGGCCTGGGCCTTCTCGGACGGCGACTTGGCGAAGCCGGACAGGGCGACGATGCCGTCGAGCGTGTCGACGTTGATCGACATGCCGCCGGTGGTGCGGTCTTCCAGCAGCTTGGCCTTGACGCGGGCGGTGGTGACCTTGTCGTCCACGTAGCCGCCGACGGTGGTCTGGTCGCGCGCGACCGAGCAGCCGGCGGTGGTGAGGACGGCCAGGCCGGTCATGGCGGCCAGGAGGACGATACGGGCTTGTTTCATTGAAGACTCCTTGTTGATGATGGTGTGTGCTGCGGGAAAGCGCGGTGCGGCGTCAGGGCGGCGGCGGCATGGTGGGCTCCTCCTCGCCGGGGCCGTAGACCGCGGCGATGAGCGCCGAGGACAGCTGGGGCGAACGCAGGGCCGCCAGGGCCAATCCACTCAGCGAGATGAGGCGCCAGGGCCGCGCCACCCAGATCACGGCGCCGACAGCAGCCGACGCGGCCAGGAAGGTGAAGGGTCGGCGCTGTGCATAGGAGGACAGGGCAGGGGTCGCGAGTTCGACCACGAGCCGCGCGGGATGGTGCTGCCAGTAGGCGCGGCCCGCCTCCCCCAGCCCGGCGAAGCGGCCGCTGAAGAGGCGGTGCGCACGCTCGGCGTGGCGAGCCGCCGGGTCCGACTCGGCCCCCGGTCCCGCATAGTCCAGCGCTTCGGCCCGGTCGGCCGCCTCGATGCGCGCCTCGGCGGCGGCCTGCTCGAAAGGTTCGTTGGCCTTGCGCACTTCGGGCGATGGCGAGGGCCCCGCGGAGCGCGACAAGCCGGCGGCCTGCGCCGCCTTGTTCAGCGCCGAGCGGATCATGCCGGGGCTTTCCTGCTTGCGCTGGATGTGCTCCAGGATGGCCAGGCGCGACTGCTCCAGGCGGTGGCTGTTTTCGCTCATGACTGCGCCCCCAGGGTGTGCAGGGCCTGCGCGTCGGCATTGAGCTGCGAGCGAAGCTCCTTGAAGGCGCCATTGGGCAGCTTCTTCTTGGCTTCGAGGCCGGCGACGATGGCGATCACGAGGAAGACCCCGGGAACGACCAGCAGCATCCAGTGGAAGCCCGCGATCGCCCCCAGCATGGCGGCGACGCCCGCCAGCACGAGGAAGACGAGCAGGCACACGGCGGCGAGCACGCCAGCGACCGCTCGCTTGGCCAGCTCGGAGCCGACGTCCCGCGCCTCGTCGCGCACCAGGCCTGCGTAGCTCGAAAGATGGTCGGCCACGAGCTCGGGCTTCCTGAGCAGGACCGAGAAGATGGGATGGAACATGGTCGGGCCGTCCGCGCTCAGTCGTAGTAGCGGCGGCGGCGGGCCGTGAGCACGACCGCCATGACCAGGGCGCCGACCGCGGCGGCCATCATGGCGGCCTTCACCGGCTGCTCGGCGACGTAGCGCGTCGTGGCATCGGCATACACGCCGGCCTGGCGCTGCGCCGCCCCGGCGCGGTCGGCCACGCCGTAGCGCAGGTCCCGCATGCGTTCGGCCGTGCGCTCCAGCGCCTGCGCGGCGTAGTCCCGCGCGGTATCGACGGCGCGATGCGCCGATGCGCTCGCCTGGTCGGCGTACTGACTGCTCTTGCTGCGGTTGAACATGGCGGATCCTCTCGTCCTGGTTGTTGGTGTTCCGCCCGCGAGGGCGGCGAGGTGAAATGGCACGACACGAGGGTACGGCTCAAGGTCAGCCGTCCCCGATAAGCATCGGGCGTGAGTGCTTGTCGGCAGGTGCGGGGTGGCCTCGTAGGAGCCCACCGACGCGCTGACGAGCAGTTCAGGAGCTTGCGGTGGGGGCCTGCAGCGGCTTGGCTTCGGGCGTCTGCGGCAGCACGGCCAGCACCCGCGTGCCCTTGCCGCGTTCGGAGGTGACGGTCAGGCGCCCTCCGGCGGCCTCGACCCGGTGGCGCATGCCCGCCAGGCCATGCGTGGAAGGCCGGATGCCGCCCACGTCGAAGCCCTGTCCGTCGTCGCGCACGCTGACCTCCACCACGTTGGTGTAGGCATGCACGCTCACCTCGACATGCCGGGCCTGCGCGTACTTGGCGACGTTGGTGAGCGACTCCTGGACCAGCCGGTACGCGGTCAGTTGCCGCGCCTCGTCCAGTTCCACCGGCTCCAGGCTGGTGGCGACCTCCACGCCCGCCTGCTCGGAGAACTCGCGCGCCAGGATCTCCAGCGAGGAGGACAGGCCCAGGTTGGTGAGCGAGGACGGCCGCAGGTCCTCGATGATCCGGCGTTTGAGGGCGATGCCGCTGTTGAGCGTGTCGGTCAGGTGCTGCAGGCGCTGCGACACCTCGGGTGCAGGCGTGCCCAGGCGCGACTTGAGTCGCGCCACGTCCAGCTTGGCGGCGGTGAGCAGCGCGCCCAGCTCGTCGTGCAGCTCGCGCGCGAGGTGGCCGCGCTCCTGCTCGCGCACCTGCTGCAGGTGGGTGGCCAGTTCGCGCAGGGAGGCCGTGCGTTCGCGCACCTGCTGCTCCAGCAGGTCGCGCTCGGCCTGCAGCGCGTCCTGCTGCCGCTCGCCCGCGGCCTTGAGGGCATTGGTCTGGCGCAGGTACATGTAGAACGCGAAGAGCGCGACGAAAGCGACCAGGCCGATCCCCACGCGGGCCAGCAGGAGCGAGCGGCGCACCTGCTCCTGGCTCGCCTCGATGCGCGCGGTGGCGGTGTCCACCAGCTCGGCGACCTGCGTGCGGATCGCGTCCATGTGCCGCATGCCCATGTCCGTCATCAGCACGAACTTCCAGGCGTCGTCGTTGCCCTGCTGGCGCATCCGCACCAGCAGGTCCATCTCGGCCAGCTTGCGCTGTACCTCGCGCGAAATCTCCACCAGGGTAGCCCGCGCCTGCGGCTGGCCTGCGTAGACGCTGCGCAATTCGTCCAGGTGCTCGCCGATTTCCGCCACGGCGCGCTCATAGGGCTCCAGGTACTTGGGCTCGCCCGTGAGAAGGAAGCCGCGCGAGCCGGTTTCGGCGTCGAGCACCAGCTGCATGGCCCGGTTGAGGGCGCCGCGGGTGCGGGCGGCATTGGTGATTTCGCTGAGCGCTGCGGTTGAGCGCAGGAAGCCGAGTTCGTTGATCGCGATGAGCGTCCCCAGCGCGACCACGGCAAGCAGCAAGGTGATCGCGGTACGAGGCCAGGCGCGCCGCGCCATCAGACCCGCTCCACGGCGCACCCGTTGTGCATAGAATCCAGGCTCGTCATGTTAAAAGGGTAGGACATTTCAGTCGCCCTCGGAGTCCCGAGCAACAGGCGAGGAAAGAGAAGAGACATGATCAAAGTCGGCATTGTGGATGACCACGCCATCGTCAGGTCGGGACTGAAGCAGTTCTTTTCCGAACAGGTGGATCTGCGCGTGGTGGGCGAAGCGGCCAGCGGCCGGGAGGCCATCGACCTGGTGCGCACCACCGAGCTGGACGTGCTGGTCATGGACCTGTCCATGCCCGGCCAGAGCGGCATCGATGCCCTGGGCATGATCCGCGCGAAGGCGCCCGACGTGGGGATCCTCATCCTCTCGGGCTACCCGGAGGAGCACTACGCGATGAACCTCATCCGGCAGGGCGCGAGTGGCTACCTCAACAAGGAATGCGAGCCCATGGAGATCGTCAACGCGATCCGCACCATCGCGCTGGGCCGTCGCTATATCTCCCCCGCCGTGGCCGAGCTGCTCGCGCAGCAGCTCAACCGCAAGGAAGGCGGCGCTCCGCACGAGCAGCTGTCCGAGCGCGAGTTCCAGGTGTTCCTCAAGCTGGCCAAGGGCGAGACGGCCGGCGACATTGCCAAGGCCCTGTCCCTGTCGGTCAAGACCGTGAGCACCTACCGCACGCGCCTGATGGAAAAGATGTCGCTCACCTCGAACAGCGACCTGACCTACTACGCCCTCAAGAACAAGCTGATCGACTGATCGCGTGAGTGAGTGAATCCACGGCGCAGGCCGATCAGGCGCCTGCGTTTCTCGCCGTCCCCCTGCGCGGCTGCGATGCTCGGCGGCAGCTCCAGCCGCTCGCTGCGATTCCTTCCTACCTTCCCGATTTTCGGCTGTAGGCACCGGCTCACAGTCCTTGGCGCGGCGCACCGACGGCGCTACAAATCCTCACCCCACACACTGCACGAAACAGCCGGCCCGCCGGCTTGAAGGTGTGCGGTGACCCTGAGGCTTTTCGTCGGTTCCCTGATGATCTTCTTCGGCACCCTGCTGCTGGCGGGGCTGCTGGCCCTCGGCGCGCCGGGTGGCTGGGGCATTCCGTCCCTGGACTTCGAGGCCTTCACGCAACCAGGGCCGCCGCCATGGCGCCTGCTGGTGTCCTGGCTGGAGCCGTCCTGAAGAGGCCCATGCGCGCCGATTCCGCTGCCCCCCACGGCGCCGCGCGCTGGCGTTGGCAGCGGATCCTGGCCTGGGCCCTCCTCATCCTCCTGCTGTTGGTCGCGCTGCCGGTCGTCTTCCCCTGGGACTGGATGCGCGGCCCGCTCAACCGCTACGTGTCCGAACGCACGGGGCGGCACTTCGAGATCACGCGGCGGCTGGACGTGCGCTTCGGTTTCCCGATTCGGGTGATCGCCGAGGGCCTGGTGGTCGGCAATCCCGAATGGGCGACCGAGCGGTACCTGGTCCAAGCCGAACGAGCCGAAGTGGAGATCAAGCTGCTGCCGCTCATCCTGCAGCGACGGCTGGAGCTGCCCTGGGTGTCGCTGCGGCGTCCTCGGCTGGGTCTGGAGCTGCTGCCCGACGGGCGCCGAAGCTGGAGCCTGGAGCGCGGCGAGGGCCGCGAACGGGGCATGCAGGTGGGCGCCATGGCCCTCGACCAGGGCAGCCTGCGCTTCATCGCGCCGCAGTACGGCGCCGACCTGCGCGCCGACTTCGTCCTGGAAGGGCAACCGAAGACACCGGACGCGGCCATGCTGCCGCTGAGCTTCCGCGGGGGAGGGCGCTGGCGCGGCGAATCGGTCGTGATCGAGGGACGGGCCGGCAACGTGCTGGCCCTGCGGCAAAGCGGCGCCGAGCCGTTCCCGGCGGAGATCTACGCCACCTCGGGCAAGAGCTCCCTGCGCGCGGCCGGACGCATCGGCAGCCTCGTGGGCTTCGAGGGCGCGGACATCACCCTGGCATTGAGCGGCCGCAACCTGGCCGACCTGAACGGTGTCACCGGCCTGGTACTGCCGGCCACGCCGGCCTACACGCTGGAGTCGCGGTTGCGCCACCAGGCGCAGCGCTGGCAGGCCACGGACCTGCGCGCCGTCATCGGACGCAGCCCGATCTCGGGTGAACTGGCCTACGACAACTCGGGTGACGTGCCGCAGCTCACCGGCTCCCTGCATTCACGTCGGCTGGACTTCGACGACCTGGCGCCGCTGGTGGGCCTGGATCGCAAGCCGGCACGCGGCGCCGCCCAGCGGAACGCGAAGGCGCCTGCGGCGTCCCCCCGGAGCGGTGACCGGGTGCTGCCGCAGACGCGCTTGAGCGTGGCCGCGCTCACGCGCATGAATGCCGACGTGCAGTTCTCGGCCGACCGCGTGGTCGATGCACGCCCCTTGCCACTGGACCGGATCGCCACCCACGTGCGGCTGCAGGACGGGGTGCTGACGCTGGATCCGCTGGAGTTCGGTATCGCGGGCGGGCGCGTGGCCGGTGATCTCCGCCTGGCCGGCGCGAGCCGGCCAGTCCAGGCACGCCTTCAACTGACGGCGCAGGGCCTGCGGCTGGACCGCATGTTCACCGCGGCCGAGCTGAACCGGGCCAGCGCGGGACAAGTGCGCGGCCGGCTCAGCCTGGCCGGGCAGGGCGACAGCGTGGCCGAGCTGCTGGGCAGCGCCTCCGGCGAAGTGGCGCTGCTGATGGGGCAAGGGCGGATCAGCAACCTGCTGCTGGAAATACTCGGCCTGGACGGTGCGGAGATCATCAAGTTCATGATGGGCCGGGACCAGCGCGTGCTCCTTCGCTGCGCGGCGGCGAACTTCGCGGTCGACAACGGCCTGATGAGCTCGCGCGCCCTGGTGCTGGACACGGCGGACACGGTGATCTACGGCCACGGCCTGATCCACCTGGGCAGCGAACGCGTGGAGCTGGAATTCCGTCCGTATCCCAAGGACCCGAGCATCCTCACGCTGCGCTCGCCGCTGAAGTTGACCGGAACGCTGGCCCAGCTGGATGCGAGCGTGGACCGCGCCGCCGTGGCCGGCCGCGCGGCCATTGCCGTGGCGCTGGCCGCGATCAACCCGCTGCTCGGCCTGGCTGCCACGGTGGAGACCGGGCCGGGCGAGGACGCCGACTGCGCGCAGGTGCTCAAGCAGGCGGCCATGCCGCGCCAGGAGCCGCCGGCACCGCCTGCTGCGCCGCCTGCTGCGCCACCGGCGCGGGGCAAACGCCCCTGAGGCGGACGGTTCTCAGCGTTCGCCGCACACCGGGCAGCGGGGATTGCGCGGCACGCGGATTTCGTTCCATTCCATGCGCCGGGCGTCCAGCATGGACAGGCGCCCGCGCAGCGGCTCGCCCACGCCGGCCAGCAGCTTGAGTGCCTCGGCCGCCTGGATGCTGCCGATGATGCCCACCAGCGGCGCGAACACGCCCATCACCGCGCAGCGCGTTTCCTCCACCGGCGCGTCCGGCGGGAAGACGCAGGCATAGCAGGGGGCGTCTGCCGCGCGGGAATCGAACACCGCCACCTGGCCGTCGAAGCGGATGGCCGCGCCCGAGACCAGGGGCACGCGGTGGCGCACGCAGGCGGCATTGAGCGCCTGGCGCGTTGCGAAGTTGTCGCTGCAGTCGATGGCGACGTCGCTGGCCGCGACCAGTTCCCCCAGCAGCGCCGCATCGGCACGCTGCTCGACCGTGCGCACGTGCGTGGTGGCGTTCAGGGCCAGCATGGCCTGCCGCGCCGACTCGACCTTGGGCTGGCCTACGCGTGCCTGCGAATGCGCGATCTGCCGCTGCAGGTTGGTGAGATCGACCGTGTCGCCATCGACCAGGGTGATGCTCCCGATGCCGGCCCCGGCGAGGTAGAGCGCCACCGGCGAGCCCAGGCCGCCGGCGCCGATCACCAGCGCTCGTCCGCGCGACAGGCGCTCCTGTCCCTCGACCCCGATCTCCTCCAGCAGGATGTGGCGCGAATAGCGCAGCAGCTCGTCGTCCGTCATGCGGCGATTACAAACGAAAAAGCCGGCGGGCTTTCGGCCGCCGGCTGGGTGGGGAGCACGAAGGATCAGTTTTCCTTCTTGGCGTTCTTTTCCTCGACCACCTGGGTCTTGCTGATCAGCACGGGACGGCCCTTGAGCTGGTTGAGCGCCTGCTTGAGCTGGAAGTCCTTGTCGCTGCCGAACTCGGGCATCTTGGCGCGCTCGGCCACGGGCTTGCGGGACTCTTCCTCGGCGCGGCGCATGGCTTCCTCGCGTGCCTTCTCGCGCAGCGGGTCTTTCGCCTCGGGGCTCTTGTCGTTGCCCAGGTGCTTGACCAGGTCCGCCTCGCGGGTGCGCAGGATGGCGAAGACGTTGCCTTCCTCGCTCTCGTCCACCAGCACGTCCGGGACGATGCCACGCGCCTGGATCGACTTGCCCAGCGGCGTGTAGTAGCGCGCCGTGGTGAGCTTCAGGCCGGTGTCCGGGCCCAGCGGCCGCACCGTCTGCACCGAGCCCTTGCCGAAGGTCTGGCTGCCCAGGATGGTGGCGCGCTTGTGGTCCTGCAGCGCACCGGCCACGATCTCGCTGGCCGAAGCCGAGCCTTCGTTGACCAGCACCACCAGCGGCACGGTCTTGAGGGCGGCGGGAAGCCGCTTGAGCGGGTCGGCGCCGGCGCGGCGCTGGTAGAACTCGGGCGAGGCCTTGTAGACGAACTTGCTCTCGGGCAGCTGGCCGTTGGTGGACACCACGGTCACGCCCTCGGGCAGGAAAGCCGCCGAGATGGCCACCGCCGCGTCGAGCAGGCCACCCGGGTCGTTGCGCAGGTCCAGCACCAGCCCGCGCAGGGCAGGGTCGGCCTTGTACAGCTCTTCCACCTTGCGCACGAAGTCGTCGACCGTGCGCTCCTGGAACTGCGACAGGCGGATCCAGCCGTAGCCGGGTTCCACGACCTTGCCCTTGACGGAGACGGTCTTGATCTCCTCGCGGGTGATGGTGACCGGGAAGGTGCGGCTCTCGTCCTTGCGGTAGATGGTGAGCATCACCTTGGTCTGGGGCTCGCCGCGCATGCGCTTGACGGCCTCGGACAGGGTCAGGCCCTTCACGGCGACGTCGTCGATCTTGGTGATGAGGTCGCCGGGCTGCAGGCCCGCTCGGAAGGCGGGCGAGCCTTCGATGGGTGAGACCACCTTGACCAGGCCCTCTTCCTGAGCGATCTCGATGCCCACGCCGACGAAGCGGCCGGACGTGCCCTCGCGAAATTCCTTGAAGGACTTCTTGTCGAAGTACTGCGAGTGCGGATCGAGGCTGGCCACCATGCCGGAGATGGCATCGGTGATGAGCTTGCGCTCGTCCACCGGCTCGACGTAGTCGCTCTTGACCATGCCGAACACGGCGGCGAGCTGCTGCAGTTCTTCCAGCGGGAGCGGGGCCAACGAGCCACGGGCGGCGGTTTGCAACGAAACCGTGGTGAGCGCTCCGGCCAGTGCGCCTACGGAAATCCAGCCGGCAATCTTGAGTTTCTGGCTCATGGAAGTGCTTGTGTCCTCTTGACCTGCAATTTATACACCTGGGATAGCGCTATGACGCAATGGTTACCGGGTGGTTCCATGAGCGCTGCACAGGGCGTGCGAAAAATCCGCGTAGCGGCGTCGGACGCCGTGCTGCGGACCGGGTCCGATCCGGCGGCAACCGGGAAATTCCCGGCCGGCCGAAATCAGCCCTTGCCCTGCGCAGCGACCGCCGCGGCCGCCGCCTTGGCCGCCTCTTCATCGCCGAGGTAATAGTGGCGAATGGGGCGAAGCTGCGCATCCAGCTCATACACGAGCGGAATGCCGTTGGGGATGTTGAGCCCCACGATGTCCGTGTCGGAAATGCCGTCCAGGTATTTCACCAGCGCACGCATGGAATTGCCGTGCGCCGCCACGAGCACCCGCTGGCCGGCGCGGATCGCCGGGGCCATGGTCTCGTTCCAGAACGGCAGCACGCGTGCCACGGTGTCCTTGAGGCATTCGGTCAGCGGCACCTGCTCGGTGTCGAGCTTGGCGTAGCGCACGTCGCCACGCTCGCTGCGCGGGTCGCCCGGCTCCAGCGCGGGCGGGGGCACGTCGTAGCTGCGGCGCCAGACCAGGACCTGCTCGTCACCGAACTTGCGCGCGGTCTCGGCCTTGTCCAGGCCCTGCAGCGCGCCGTAGTGCCGCTCGTTCAGGCGCCAGGAGTGGGTGACCGGCAGCCAGGTGCGATCGAGCTCGTCCAGGCAGTGCCAGAGCGTGCGCGTGGCGCGCTTGAGAACGCTGGTGTAGCAGATGTCGAAGTCGTAGCCCTCGCTGCGCAGCAGCCGGCCGGCGTTCTTGGCCTGCTCGATGCCGGTGGGCGTGAGGTCCACGTCGGTCCAGCCGGTGAAGCGGTTTTCGAGGTTCCAGGTCGATTCGCCGTGGCGAACGAGGACGAGTTTGTGCATGGGCCGTCGTGTGCGGGGGAAAGGAAGGAACCCGGGATTCTAGAATCGCGGGTTGCCCTGCTGGCGGGTGCCAGCGGGCTGTAAAGGTGCAAAGTGAATTTCCTGATCGACAACTGGATGCTGATTTCGGTGGCCCTGCTCTCCGGGGGCATGCTCGCGTGGCCGCTCGTCAAGGGCGGCACCGGAGGCGGCATCAACCCCGCGAACGCGGTGCAACTGATCAACCGCGAGCGCGGTGTGCTGGTGGACGTGAGCGATCCCGAGGAGTTCGCGCAGCAGCATGCCGGTGGCGCGCGGAACGTGCCGCTGGCGCAGTTCGAGCAGCGCCTGCCCGAGGTGGTGAAGAACAAGGCCGTGCCCGTGATCCTGGTGTGCCCCTCGGGGTCACGCGCCAACCGGGCGCTGCCGCTGGCCAAGAAACTCGGCTACGAGAAGGCCCAAGTCCTGGGCGGCGGGCTGCGGGCCTGGAAAGACGCTAACCTGCCGGTCGAGAAAGCCTGAAAGCAAGACCCTCCCCCATGCAACCCGTCAAGATGTACACCACGGCCGTCTGCCCTTTCTGCATTCGCGCCAAGCAGATCCTCAAGTCCAAGGGCGTCGATCAGATCGACGAGATCCGCATCGACACCGATCCCCAGGAGCGCACGAAGATGATGGAGATCACCGGCCGGCGCACCGTGCCGCAGATCTTCATCGGCGACACCCACGTGGGAGGCTGCGACGACCTGATCGCCCTCGACGGCCGCGGCGGGCTGGTGCCCCTGCTGCAGGGCGCCTGATCGCGTGGTCCTGCGGGGCCGCCTGAGATAATCCCCGATCGTGCCCGCCGGCACCCTGCGCTGCCGGCGGGCCTCTTCACGACTGAAAGACACTTTCCATGGCCGAATCCCAAGACCCCGTGTTCCAGATCCAGCGCGTCTACCTGAAGGAGGCCTCGCTCGAGCAGCCCAACTCGCCCGCCATCCTGCTCGAGCAGGAACAGCCCGGCGTGGACATCCAGCTCGGCGTGGAAGCCTCGCAGGCCGCCGAAGGCGTGTTCGAGGTCTGCGTCACCGCGACCGTGCATACGCGCCTGAAGGAACGCACGGTGTTCCTGGCCGAGGTCAAGCAGGCCGGGATCTTCGAGATCCGCAACATCGACGCCGAGCAGATGAACGCCGTCATGGGCATCGCCTGCCCGCAGATCATCTACCCCTACCTGCGCGGCAACGTGGCCGACCTGATCACCCGCGCCGGCTTCCCGCCCGTGCACCTGGCCGAGATCAACTTCCAGGCCATGTACGAACAGCAGCAGGCCGCCCAGCAGCAGGAAGGCGCGGGCATCATCACCAGCGCCTGATGAAGCTGCTCGTGCTCGGCGCCGGCGCCTGGGGCACCGCCCTGGCGGTCAGTGCGTCGGCACGGCACGAGGTGCGGCTGTGGCTGCGCGACGCGCAGCAGGCGCAGGCGCTGCGCGCGCAGCGCGAGAATTCCCGCTACCTCCCCGGCGTCGTGCTGCCGGCGGGCTTGGCGGTGAGCGATGCGCCCTTCGACGAGCTCGCATCGCGCGTCGAAGCCCACGATCTGGCCATCGTCGCCACGCCCATGGCGGGGCTGCGGCCGATGCTGCGGCAGCTCGCGCAGGCCACGGTCCCGGTGGCCTGGCTGTGCAAGGGCTTCGAGTCGGCGGCGGATCACCCGGATGGGCTGCTGGGCCATGAAATACAGGCCGAGGTCGCGCCGCAGCTCAAGGGCGGTGCGCTGAGCGGTCCCAGTTTTGCGCAGGAGGTGGCCCGCGGCCTTCCCGCTGCGCTGGTCGCCGCCAGCGCCGACGCGCAGGTGCGCGAGGCGCTGGTGCAGGCTTTCCATGGCCCGGCGCTGCGCGTCTACGCCAACGACGACCTGGTCGGGGTGGAAGTGGGCGGCGCGGTCAAGAACGTGCTGGCCATCGCCACGGGCCTGTGCGACGGGCTCGGGCTCGGCCTGAATGCGCGGGCCGCGCTCATTACGCGCGGCCTGTCCGAGATGAGCCGCCTGGGCGTGGCGCTCGGCGCACGCGCGGACACCTTTACGGGCTTGTCAGGCCTGGGCGACCTGGTGCTCACGGCCACCGGAGACCTCAGCCGCAACCGCCGCGTGGGGCTGCTGCTGGCCCAGGGGCAGACTTTGGAGCAGGTGCTGCAGTCGCTCGGGCACGTGGCCGAAGGCGTGTACTGCGCCCGCGCCGTGGTGCAGCGCGCGGCGCGGCTCGGGGTTGAGATGCCCATCAGCGCCGCGGTGGTTGCCCTGCTGGACGGCGTCCTCACGCCGCCCGAGGCGGTGGCCGCCCTGATGGGCCGCTTGCCGCGGGCCGAGACGCCTTAGGCTTTCAGGCGGAGTCCGGCGTGGTGATCGTGCGTAGCGCCTGGGCGATGGCCTGGCTCGAATCGGGCCGCACCAGGCGCTCCACCTCCTGGCCGTCACGCAGGAAGATCAGCGTGGGCCAGAGCTTCACGCGATACGAGCGGCCCAGCGGCCGGCCCGGACCATCCTCGACCTTGATGTGCCTCAGGCCCTCGTGCTCGGCCATGGCCTTTTCGATGTCGGGCTGGGCGCCGCGGCACCAGCCGCACCAGGCGGTGCCGAATTCCAGCAGCGTGGGGCCGGGCAGGGCGTCGACCTCGCGGCGCTCGGGGGGCTGGGCGGCGTACTCACGGTTCATGCGGCCATTGTGGCGCGGCGGTGCATGGCCTGCGCGGGCGGCTATGCTCGGGCCCTTGTCCGACATATTCGCCTGGCGCGTGGGCTTGCGGATGATCCGCCTGCCCGCATGTGTCCCGCACGACGCCTGACCGAACCCTCGCCCATGAGTGCAGTGATCCCGATTTTCGACGTGGAGTACGAGCAGCCAGCCGGTGCTGCCTGCGACACGCGCCATGCCTGGGCCCGCGTGCCGCAGGAGCCCGGGCCCGAGGAGCGCGAGGCGCTCAAGGCGCGCGTCCGGCGCCTGCTGGCGGAGCGCAACGCGGTCATGGTCTCGCACTACTACGTGCATCCCGACCTGCAGGACCTGGCCGAGGAGACCGGCGGGCTGGTCAGCGATTCGCTGGAGATGGCCCGCTTCGGCCGCGACCATCCGGCCCGCACGCTGGTGGTCTCCGGCGTGCGCTTCATGGGCGAGACGGCCAAGATCCTCTCGCCGGAAAAGCGCGTGCTCATGCCCGACCTGGACGCCACCTGCTCGCTGGACCTGGGCTGCCCCGCCGACGCGTTCAGCGCGTTCTGCGACCAGCACCCGGACCGAACGGTGGTGGTCTATGCCAACACCAGCGCCGCGGTGAAGGCGCGTGCGGACTGGCTGGTCACGTCCAGCTGCGCACTGGAGATCGTGAGCGCGCTCAAGGACAAGGGCCACAAGATCCTCTGGGCGCCCGACCGGCACCTGGGCCAGTACATCGAGCGCGAGACGGGCGCCGACATGCTGATGTGGAACGGCTCGTGCATCGTCCACAACGAGTTCAAGGCCTTCGAACTGGAGGCACTGATGCGCGAGCACCCCGCTGCCAAGGTGCTGGTGCATCCGGAATCACCGGCGGAGGTCGTGGCCCTGGCCGATGCGGTGGGCTCCACCTCCGCCATCCTCAAGGCCGCGCGCGAGATGGACGCGACGGAGTTCATCGTCGCCACCGACAACGGCATGATGCACAAGCTGCGCACGCTCAACCCCGGCAAGCGCTTCATCGAGGCGCCCACCTCGGGCAACAGCGCGACCTGCAAGAGCTGTGCGCATTGCCCGTGGATGGCCATGAACGGCCTGGCCGGCGTGGCGCGGGTCCTGGAGACCGGCGCCAACGAGATTCACGTGGACCCGGACCTGGGCGCGCGTGCGCGGGTTCCCATCGACCGCATGCTGGCTTTCACGGCCGCCCTCAAGAGCGGCCGCCCGGCAGGCGCGCTGGTGCCGAATATCGGCGCCGCCTGATTCAAAGCGGCAGCCAGCGCTTCTCCTGCAGGCCGTGGCGCCCGGTCGCGGCGCGCACCACCAGCATCGACGCCAGGATCGAGCCGGCCAGCTTGACCGGGATCGATGCCCGCCGCGTGGCCATGAACAGCACCAGGCCGCCCGCCAGGGCCATCCAGTGCTCCGCGGGCAGGCCATCGCGGCTGGCATCCCAGGCCTGGACGCGGTGCTTGAGGTCCTGGGCCTGGACCTTCAGGTTGTCGAGTGTCGAATGCTGCATGGCAGGGGCCTCGGTGTCGTGATGAATCACGGCACTGTAGGCAGGCCCGTGGGACGAGCCTGTGCGCGGGCTACCGTCCCGCCTGTAGGAATCGTACCGCTGGGCTGGCCCGGGCGCGGCGTGGCTCAGGGCGGGGTGAGCACCGTGGGGGTGGCGACGGGCACCCGCTGCGGGTAGTCGCGGCTGAAGTGCAGGCCGCGGCTTTCCCGCCGCTGGCGCGCCGACTGAACGATGAGGTCGGCCACCTCGACCAGGTTGCGCAGCTCCAGCAGGTCGCGGCTCACATGGAAGGCGCTGTAGAAGTCGTGGATTTCCTGGCGCAGCAGCGCGATGCGGTGCGCCGCGCGCTCCAGGCGCTTGTTGGTCCGCACGATGCCCACGTAGTCCCACATGAAGCGGCGCAGCTCGTCCCAGTTGTGCGAGATGACGACCACCTCGTCCGGGTCGGTCACGCGGCTGTCGTCCCAGGGACGGAAGTCCGGCGGAGGCGGCAGCGAGGTGGCGAGGATCGCCTCGGCCGCCGAGCGCGCGAACACCATGCATTCCACCAGCGAGTTGCTGGCCAGGCGGTTGGCGCCGTGCAGGCCCGTGCAGGCCGCCTCGCCGATGGTGTGCAGGCCGGGCAGGTCGGTGCGGCCTGCCAGGTCGGTGAGCACGCCGCCGCAGGTGTAGTGCGCAGCCGGCACCACGGGGATGGGCTCGCGCGTGATGTCGATGCCCAGCTCCAGGCAGCGCGCATGGATGGTGGGGAAATGCGCGCGGATGAAGTCCGCGCCCTGGTGCGAGATGTCCAGCAGCACGCAGTCCAGGCCGTGCTTCTTCATCTCGAAGTCGATGGCGCGCGCCACGATGTCGCGCGGCGCCAGCTCGGCGCGCGCGTCGTGCGCGGGCATGAAGCGCGTGCCGTCCGGCAGCAGCAGGCGGCCGCCTTCGCCCCGCACCGCCTCGGAGATGAGGAAGTTCTTGACGTGCGGGTGATACAGGCAGGTCGGGTGGAACTGCACGAACTCCATGTTGGCGACGCGGCACCCCGCGCGCCAGGCCGCGGCGATGCCGTCTCCGGTAGCGGTGTCGGGGTTGGTGGTGTAGAGGTACACCTTGCCCGCGCCGCCCGTGGCCAGCACCGTCAGGGGCGCGCGGAAGGCCAGCACCTCGTCGCGCGCCTCGTCCAGCGCGTACAGGCCCACGCAGCGCTGCGGCGACTGCCCGAGCTTTCCGGCGGTGACCAGGTCCACCAGCATGTGGCGCTCGAAAACCGTGATGTTGGGGGTGCGCCGCACCTGCTCCACCAGCGTGCGCTGCACCGCCGCGCCGGTGGCGTCGGTCACGTGCGCGATGCGGCGGGCGCTGTGGCCGCCCTCGCGCGTGAGGTGCAACTGCCCCTGCTGCTGCGAGAAGGGAACACCCAGCGAGCGCAGCCAGTCGATGGTCTGCGGCGCATGCTCGACGACGAAGCGCACCGCCTCCGGGTCCGACAGGCCGGCGCCCGCGGTGAGGGTGTCGTTCACGTGCGCATCGAAGCTGTCGTCCTCGGACAGCACGGCCGCGATGCCGCCCTGCGCCCAGCCGCTCGCGCCGTCGCTCAGGGTGCGCTTGGTCAGGAGCGCCACGCGGTGGGTGGGCGCCAGGTGCAGCGCGGCGGACAGGCCCGCCAGGCCGCTGCCCACGATGAGGACGTCGAAGTCGAGCGTGGCTTCAGGGTTCATGGACGGCGTGGAAGTCAGGCCGGCTGGTAGGCCAGCCGAACATAGATGGGAGCGAAGGCCTCGGCCTGGGTCACCTCGATGAGCGACTCCTTGGCCAGCTCCAGCATGGCGATGAAGGTCACGACCAGGACGGGCACGCCCCGGTCGAGGTCGAACAGGTCCTCGAAGCCCACGAAGCGGCGGCCCTGCAGCTTGCGCAGCACGATGCTCATGTGCTCGCGCACGGACAGCTCCTCGCGGCTGATCCTGTGGTGCTGCACCAGGCGCGCGCGCCTGAGGATGTCGCGCCAGGCCTCCTGCAGCTCGGACAGCTGCACGTCGGGGAAACGCGGCTGCAGTGACTGCTCGATATGGACCTGTGCGCGCAGCACGTCGCGCCCGAGCTGGGGCACCTCGTTCAGGCGCCCGGCGGCCAGCTTCATCTGCTCGTATTCCAGCAGCCGTCGCACCAGCTCGGCCCGCGGATCTTCGGGCTCCTGGCCTTCGGCCGACTTCTTGGGCGGCAGCAGCATGCGCGACTTGATCTCGATCAGCATGGCCGCCATCAGCAGGTACTCGGCCGCGAGCTCCAGGTTGCGGCTGCGGATCTCGTCCACGTACTGCAGGTACTGGCGCGTCACCCCGGCCATGGGGATGTCCAGGATGTTGAAGTTCTGCTTGCGGATCAGGTAGAGGAGCAGGTCCAGCGGGCCCTCGAAGGCTTCGAGGAACACCTCCAGCGCATCGGGCGGGATGTACAGGTCGGTCGGCATGGCGAACAGCGGTTCGCCGTAGAGGCGCGCGAGCGCCACCTGGTCGACCACGTCCGGCATGCCGTCCACCGTGGGCGCCTCGACGCCGGCAACGTCCGCGGGGCGGGCGGGGTGGGGGTGCGGGGGAGCGGTCATGGGCCGAGGGATTCTACCGAGGGGCATTCCGCCCGCGCCCGGAACCGCAGGCGCAAGGACCGGTACTCAGCCGGCTCAGCCATGCTCCTGGAGGGACCGCCGTGCACCGCAACACCTTCACCGACGACCAGCAACGGGTGGACCGATGGCTGCGGGCACTGGGGCAGAAGGCCGGCCTGCCGCTGGCACTGGACGCGCAGGGGGTCTGTGCGGTGGGCCATGCCTCGGGCCTGGCCTGCGCGGTCGAGGTCGGCGCGGGCGAGGTCTTCTTCCGGGTGCCGCTCATGGACTGGGAGCCGGGACATTCCGCGTCCCTGGCGGAGTTCTGCCTCGGTGAGCACTTCCTGGGGCTCGCAACCAGCGGCGCGAGCTTCGCCATCGACCGCGATGAAGCTGAGCTGGTGTTGTGGCGGTCCATGCCTCTTGTGGTGCTGGACGAAGCCTCTTTCGCCGCCGCGCTGATGGATCTGCTGGAAGCCGCCAGCCACTGGCGGGAACAGCTCCAGGGCGTGCTGCACCGTTCCCTGGCGCCGAGCGGCGCCACGTCGCCTGCTTCCTTGTCTTCCGGTCTGGCCTGAACATCATGACCACTACCAGCTCCATCTCCGCCCCCATCGCGCATCCGGTCAGCACCGCGTCGTCGCGCGGCTTCAGCGCAGCGTACGAGTCCCTGCGGCCCGTGAGCCGCGGCTTCGTCGCCCGCCTGCGGGCCTGGTTCGGGCAAGCGCCAGTGCTGAGCGAGCCGCAGCGTCGGCTCGCGCGGCTCGCCCACACGGAGGTGCGCTATCAGGCGGCCCTCGCCCGTCACGTTGCGGGCCCCGCCGCGCAGGCGGAGGAGGGCGGCGTCCAGCTGGGCGATGGCTTGCGCGCGGCCTTGCGAAGGTCCCGCAGCGATCCGGGCCGGCTATTCGATGCCATGCGGGCGCATGCGGGCCAGAACGCCCCCGAAGTGCATGCACTGCTCGCATCAGGCACACCGGACGAGGTGGTCGCTGCGCTTGCCGCGGAATTCCGCCGCATGGGCGATCGGTGGCAGGCGCAGTCACGCGCCGAGCTGGTCCATGCCGCGCTGAGTACCCGCATGGCCGTGATCGACGCGCAGTACCGGGTGGGCGCGCGGGGTCTCGAGGTCGACTGGTCGGTCGCCGCGCGCAGCGAGGGGTCGTTCAGCAAGCGACTGGCAGCTCTGGACCGTGTCGAGGCGCAGCTCAAGGGCGCGGAGCATCCCGAGGCGCATGCACGTGCGCAGGCCTGCGGGGCGCTGCGTGCGGAGCTGTCGGCGCAGCTGCGAGACGTGCCCGCGAGAGTGAAGGAGGTGCTCGCCGGGACACGCGTCGACTCGGCGCTGGACGACATCAAGGCGCTTCGTGATGAACTCGCCTGGATGCTGCAGTGGCTCGAAGCGGACCCGGGCACCTCGGCGGCGCAGCGGGAGCAGGCGCGCGTCCTCCTGGGTGAGGCCTCGGAAGGACTTGCGCTGCTGGAGACGCGCGGTGCGAAGCTCGGTGCCCACCGGGCGGCGTGTCCCCTCCTGACCTCGGCGCTGGAGAAGCTCGATGCACGCGGGTACATGCTGCAGGCCCTGCGCATCCAGCGTGTGCTCGCTGCCGTGGGACCCGGGGAAGAGAACGCGGCCTGGAAAGCCCTTGAAGGCGTCACCGGAGGTGCGGGGGGCGAGTTCGTGATGCTCGAGGTGCTGTGCGACGTTCAGTCCGGGGCCAAGGACGCCCAGGACCGCCAGACGGCGTCGAGCAACCATGAATCCATGGCCGGACAAAGGCATGTCCAGGAGCGCCAGGACAACGAGCTGGTGGACCGCGCCTTCGGCGGCGAGACGTGGCTTGAGACGGCAGCGCTCCTGAAGCATGCGCGCATCGACCGTGCGCACGCGCGCGAGCGGCTCCAGATTCTTCTCGAGCAGCCGCCCGAGCGGCGGCCCGCCCTGCTGGAAGCGCTCGAGCAGCGAACCGAGCAACGGCGGCGGGCCGTGGACGTCCAGCACAACCTTCGCATCGCGCGCAACGAGCTCGATCGCCTGCTGAGGCTGGAGGCGTTCAAGCGCCTGCCGGGCGCTGCCAAGCTTCCCGCCGGGGCGTTCAGCGCCTTGGCGCCCAGTGCGGAGTGGATCCGCTGGTTGCGCAGCACCGCGCCCCAGTTCGTGCACAACACCGACCTGATGATCGCCAACTGGATCCGCCTGTCCTTCACCGACCCGAACACGCAGAAGGTCGATGAGGCGCGCGTTCGCCCCTTGCTGGCGCAGCTGGATCTGCCCGAGGTGCAGGCGCAGCAGCTGCAGCAATGGGTGGCGGAAGGCTTTTCCAGTGCGGCGGCCGTGGCCACCTGCCGGCGCCAGATCCAGCACTTCGCCACTGCCTTGCGGGATGCCGCCCTCGTCGGCGCCGCCGACGAACGCCAGGACGAGCGCACGGCGAGCCAACGCGTCGTCAAAGCGCTTCTTGCGCAGGTGTGTGGCCACCAGGTCGCGGTGGCCAGCGGTGAACCCACCGCTGCACGGGTTCGCCGGGCGGTACGCGAACAGGCGCCCTGGATCGGCATGGAGGCGGGCGTGGCTGTCCATCGCGCTATGCGTGACCAGCACCTGGCCGAGCTGTCGACCCCGGACTGGGCCCGGATGCGCGAGGGCCCCGAATCACCACGCCAGTGGCTGCGGGATGCGGCGCAACGCGCCCAGCGCCTGCCCCAGCTGCAGCCCTTGCTAAACCTGTTCGACCACCATCGCCGCGTCAGGGAGCTGCAGCAGCGCAAGGACGCCAACCCGAAAGATGCCGCCGTGTCCCAGGAGCTGGGGTTGGCGGCACGGGCCCTGGCCGATTCGACGCGGGCGCTCGAACGCCTCGACCTGACGGAGCTTCGCATCCTCAGCGAAGCCGAGGCGCGCCAGCGCGGGCACACGCCGCCCAGCACCGCGGACCTGCTGAAGCTGGAGCACCACGCCATGGCGATCCGCAGCCTCAGCACCCTGTCGCGCGTCGAGACCGAGATCGAGAAGCACAAGACCCCCGATTCTTTGGCCCTCGTGGACAGGCTGGTGGCTATCGCCATCCTCCAGGAAGCGCTGGCCTCGGGCGATCCGGCGTTCCGGCTGGACAAGCCGAGCAACGGTGCGAGCCACGTCGCGGGCGTGCTCAAGCGGCTGCGGGACTTCGGACTGGGGCCGGAGGTCGAAAGCCCCACGCTGCGCGTGAAACTGGCCTCGGTGGCCGAGGCGCTGGCCCGAGACGGCCGCACGCTGGCCGAGCTGAACAAGGCCCTCGCACCGCGCCAGGGCGCCGTGGCCAAGGTCCGCGCCCTGGCCGGGCTGAGCCCAAGCACCGCGCCGCCGGCCGCCGAGGACGAGGAGCCGAGCGCGACCCCGGAAGACGAGCGGGCGCAGGCCAATGCGGCCATCCTGGAGCGGCGCTTCGGCGAGCTTCAGCCCAACCAGAGCTTCGCGATCTTCATGGGGCAGTACGGAGACGTCGTGGCCGCGCAGCCGGTCGTGCCGGGTATCAGCGTCACGCAGGAAGTCCGGCTGGAGCGCAGCAGCGGCATCAACGTGTCCCGGCTGGGCGATGGCCGCTACCAGGTGCACCTGCAGGACGGCTTGAAGGCGCGCTGCGGCGTGTCGCTGGCGAGCTTCTCGCAGCTCCTGCAGCTGACCGGCAGCGCACTGCGGGAGCAGCGCGGCGGCCATCGTTTCACCTTCACGGACCGGGCGGCCTGCGAGCGCTTTGTGCAGGCGCTGGCCCGCGGCGACGCGACCGAGCCGCAGCTGTGGGCTGACGCCATGGTCGAGGCGACGCAGACGCGCGAGAGCGGCGGCGCGCTCGTGCTGGCAGCCAAGGCGGAGGCGGCAGTTGGCGGGCTGAGCCTGGCCGCGCTGTCGGCCGAAGTGGGCGCCTCGGCGCGGGTCTCGCGCAGCAGCTTCCGCACGGCCCAGGGTGAGGTCGTGCAGGAGCGCTGGCAGGCCAGCCAGCGGGTGAGTGGTCGCGCGGAAGCCGCCGGGGGCAGGCTGTCGGTGGATGGCGTGGCCGGGCGCGACCTGGCGGTCGAGCGCAGCCTCGTGCGCCAGTACGGCCTGCTGCAGCCGGGCTCGGGCCTGGCTTTCACGGCGACCGTGGTCGGCGGCAAGGTGGACCGCTGCCTGGCCGGCTTGCTGCCGCACCTGCCGGCGGACAGCGCCGAACTCCGGAAGCTGCAAGGCGCGGTTGGCGAGGTGGCCGACGGCACCGCCATCACCCTGTCCTGCCGGCTGTCCGAGGCGGCCATCCGGCAGGCCAACCAGGCCCTGGGAGATGCGCAGCGGGAGCTGATCGCGGCGGGGCGTTCCCGCGGCGCCGCGGCCGAGCAGGCCAAGTCACGCGCGCGCGAACAGATGGCGAAGATGCAGGCGGTGCTGAACGACCCGTCCAGCTACGTGCCCGAGGGGCTGGGCCTCACCAGCGGCAGCGAAGCCACCGCCGCGCGCCGGCGTGGGCTGCATCATGCCTTCGCCACCGTCTCGGCGCAGGCCACGCGCAGCTTGGCACTGGAGGGGGCGGCGGCGCTGCCCGTTCTTACGACTGCCTATCGCCCTCTGCTGGGCTAGCGCTTCCGTACACGTAGGCGTTCTGTCGCACCCGGGCCTGGCGCCATTCCTGCTGCTGGTCGCGGTCCACGCGCTTGTCCCACCAGATCGCGCGGCCGGCGCGCTGCTGGGCTTCCAGGTCGGGCTTCTGCTCCTTCAGTTGCTCGATGAACTGGGTGACTTCCGACTGGTAGTCGGGCCGGCGGAAGATGCGGAGCAACTTGGACATAGACTGGCGCTGTGAAGACCGGCCAGATTCTATCGACCCGTACCCCCTGGCGCGGCGCCGCCGCGGCCCTGTGCATGGCGTTTCTGCTGTCCGGCTGCGACCGCCAGCGCATCGCCGAGCTGGAGGAGGGCGTGGCCACGGAAGCCGACGTGCGCGCCCGCTTCGGCACGCCCGAGGCCATCTGGGAGGCGCCCGGCGGTGGCTACACGCTGGAATACAACCGCAACCCGGCCGGCCACCAGAACTACATGATCACCATCGGCCCGGACGGGCGCATGTCCTCGCTGCGGCAGGTGCTGCATCCGGGCAACTTCGCGCAGGTCAAGCCCGGCATGAGCATGGAACAGGTGCGGCGGATGCTGGGCAAGCCGGCGCGGCAGATGGACTTTCCCCTGCGCAACCAGGCCGCCTGGGACTGGCGCTGGATGCAGCCGCCCAACACGTCCATGTTCTTCACCGTCTGGTTCGACCGCGACTGGCGCGTGGTGGGCAGCGAAACCCGCCCGGACACGGAGGCGCCGGAGAACCGCTGAGGTCGGCGGTTCCGGTCAGGCGCCGACTTCGGGCGAGGCGCGGTGCTGCGCCAGCTCCTGCGTGAACCCGGAGCGTTCCATCACCTCCGCGGGTTGTGGCTGGAGCCCTTCGATCAGCAGCGTGCCGGCACGCAGCAGCACGGCCTTGTGCAGCTGGCGCAGGGCGTCCAGACCGGTCGTGTCCAGGTGGACCAGGTGCAGCGCATCGAGCACGACGCGGGGCGATGCAGGGCCGGCCTCGATGGCCTGCACCGCGGCGTCGAGCTTGGCCGCTGCGCCGAAGAAGAGCGACCCGTAGAGCCGGAAGCGCAAGCTCTTCTCCTCGCCGCCCTCGATCTGCTCGACCGAGAACAGCGTGTTCATGCGGCGGATGAAGAGCGCGCAGGCGGCGACGAGCCCCACCTCCAGCGCCACGGTCAGATCGAACACGACCGTGAGCACGAAGGTGCCGACCATCAGCACGCGGTAGTGCAGGCTGTAATGCGACAGCCGGGCGAACTCGCGCCATTCGCCCATGTTCCAGGCCACGAAGAGCAGGATGCCGGCCAGCACCGCCAGCGGCACGTGCAAGGCCAGCGGCGCGGCCAGCAGCACGATCAGGCCCAGCACCACCGCATGCGCGAGCCCCGCCACGGGCGTGCTCGCGCCGGCGCGCACGTTCGTCACCGTGCGGGCGATCGTGCCCGTGGCCGGCATGCCGCCGAAGAAAGGGACGACCACGTTGGCGATGCCCTGGGCCATCAGTTCCTGGTTCGGGTCGTGGCGCGGCAGGCCGCTCACCTGGTCGGCCACGCGGGCGCACAGCAGCGACTCGATGGCCCCGAGCAGCGCGATGGTCAGCGTGGGCGTGACCAGCAGCTTGACCGTCTCCCAGGAGAAGGCCGGCAGCGCGAACGCTGGCAGCCCCTGCGGAATGCCGCCGAAGCGCGAGCCGATCGTCGCCACCGGCAGCTGCAGCGCCCACGCCAGGAGCGTGAGCGACACCAGCGCCACCACCGGCCCGGGCAGGCGCGCGTTGACGGAGGCCGCGCCGCGCAGCAGCGGCAGCTTCAGCACGGGCTGCAGGGGCGACTCCCGCGCCCACAGCCGTGGCCACAGGGCCAGCCCGGCCACGCAGGCCAGGCCCAGCGCGAAGGCGTAGGGGTTGAAGCTGCCCAGGTGCAGCGCGATCTGCCGCCCCTGGCCGAAGAAGTCGGCCGGCATGCGCGCGATTTCCAGGCCCAGCCAGTCCTTGAGCTGCGACAGCGCGATCAGCACCGCGATCCCGTTGGTGAAGCCGACCACGATGCTCACCGGCACGTAGCGCACGAGGTTGCCCAGGCGCAGGAGGCCCAGCACGAACAGCAGCACCCCGGCGCAGGCGGTGGCGATCAGCAGGTTGGCCAGGCCGTAGCGCTCGACGATGCCATAGACGATGACGATGAAGGCGCCGGCCGGCCCGGCGATCTGCACATTGGAGCCGCCGAGAAGCGCGACCAGGGTGCCGGCGATGATGGCCGTCCACAGGCCCGCCCCGGGCGGCAGCCCCGAGGCGATGGCGAAGGCCATGGCCAGCGGCAGGGCGACGATGGCGACCGTCGCGCCCGCGCCCAGGTCGCGCACGAAGCGGCTGCGGTCATAGCCGGCAAGGGAATCCAGCAGGCGCGGACGGAAGCGCGCGAGGGGCAGCTTGGTCGCCATGACTGGCGATTGTGCGCCTGAGCTAGTCGGTGTTCGAGTCCGGAACGGCGAGGTCCACGGCCGCCCCCACCGCACGGCCGGTGAGCTTGACGGCGCCGACACCGGCGCCGACGGCGAGCGAGGCACCCGTCACGGCCACCGAGGTGGCGGTCGAGGCCACCGTGATGACGGCACAACCGGAGGTGGCAAGGGCGAGGAGCATGGCCGCGACGAGCGCGATGCGCCGAGGGGCCGGGGAGGCTGGGTGGGACATGAAGGAGCGCCCCTGCTGCTGAGGCGTCCCCGGATTCTAGGCAGGCTCGGCTGTGAACCTGAAGCGCATGCGTGACCAAGCGCAACAGCGCCGGGTGCTAGGCCTTCCCGCAGCGCCCTCGCACGTAGCCCGCCAGCACCTGCAGCAGCGCCGACAAGTCGCGCTGCACGCGCCCGAAGCCCTCATTGCGCTCGCGCGTCGCCTCGTCCATGTACAGCGGCCGGCGGATCTCCACCTGCAGGCTGTGGCGCCCCTGCTGCGGCTGGCCGATGCGGGCGATCAGCTGCACGCCCTTGTAGGGGTCGTTGCGCGCCACGGTGTAGCCGCGCGAACGCAGCTCGCGCTCGACCAGGTCGACGAAGCCCGGCTCGCAGGTCGTGCCGTCGCGGTCGCCCAGCACGAAGTCCGCCAGGGGATGCGGGCTGTCGATCTTCAGGCGCGCGTAGGCGTCGTTGGGCATGGAGTGCAGGTTCAGGTGCCAGACGGCCCCGAAGCGCTGCGCCGTGTCCTCGATCGCCCGCGACAGCGCGGCGTGGTAGGGCTCGTAGTAGTGGCGGATGCGGTGGCGCACCAGCTCGGGTGCCAGCGGCCCCGCGTAGATCGGTACGCCCGCGCCGACGTTGCGCCACACCAGCCCGTAGCCCAGGCGCGTCTTCTCGCCCGGGTTGAGCGGCGCGTCCCAGGGGCCGGACAGCAGCTCGGGGTCCAGGTCGTCCAGCGTGCGGTTGACGTCGATGTAGGTGCGCGGAAAACGCGCCGCCAGCAGCGTGGCGCCCACCGAGGGCGCCGCCTGCCAGAGCGCTTCCACGTGCGTGTCCTCGCCGCGGCGCAGCAGCGCGCGGGGCACCGCGTGCCCGAAGTCCTCGGGGTAGTCGGTGCCGCTGTGCGGCGAGTCGCACACCAGCGCCACCGGCTCGCCGGCGGGCGGGTGCAGATCGTAGGCCGTGACCGGCTTCATGCCTGTGTCAGTCGATCGCGATCTTCGCCACTTCCGCGACGCGCTTGTAGCGGGCCATGGCCTGCTCGATCTGGCGGGCGAAGTCGGCCGGCGTGCCGGGGATCAGCGTGGAGCCCGACTCGTCCATCTTGCGCGCGAACTCCGGATGCTTCATGGCCTTGTGGATGGCCGCGTTCAGCTTGTTCACCACCTCCGGCGGCGTGCCCGCCGGCGCCACCACGCCGAACCAGCCGCCCGTACCCATCTGGGGGAAGCCCAGCTCGCCGTAGGTGGGCACGTCGGGCAGCGTGGGCGAGCGCTTCTCGGCCAGCACGGCCAGGGGGCGCAGCTTGCCGGCCTTGATGTTGGTCAGCGCCGAGGGGAGGTTGTCGGTGATGGAATCGACCTGGCCGGCGAGCGCGTCGTTCATGGCCTGGCCCGCGCCCTTGTAGGGGATGTGCAGCAGCTCGATGCCCGACAGGTGCATGAAGTGCTCGATGTTCGCGTGGCCCAGCGAGCCCGTGCCGGGGGAGGCGAAGCTGAACTTGCCGGGCGCGGCCTTGGCCTTGGCGATGAATTCCTGCATGGTGGCAGCCGGCACGCGCGGATGCACGGCGAACACGCTGGGGGTGGTGGCCACGTTGGTCACCGGGGCGAAGTCCTTCACCGGGTCGTACTTGAGCTTGCTGCCGTACACGGCGGGGTTGCTGCCGTGCGTGCTCACGGTCGCCATGCCCAGGGTGTAGCCGTCGGGTTTGGACTTGGCCACGAACTCCATGCCCAGCGAGCCGCCGGCGCCGGCCTTGTTCTCCACCACGATGCTCTGCCCCAGCTCGCGGCTCGCGTACTCGGCCACCAGGCGGGCGGCCAGGTCGGTGGAGCCACCGGGGCCGAAGGGCACCACCAGCTTGATCGGGCGATCGGGCCAGGTCTGCGCGTGCAGGCCGCCGGCCAGGGCCAGGGCCGCCACGGCCGCGGCGGTCTTGAGGAAATGACGTGTGTTCATCAGAAGCTCCGGTCCAAGGAAGAGATGGACGCAGGGTAGGCAGCGGGGGTTCCGCCGGCAATCGACTTTTCGGTGCCAGGTGATGACATGCTGTAATCGCGTGCATGCCCATTCGCAGCCCTTCGCTGGTCGAGCTCCATGCCTTCCTGGCCGTGGCGCGCACCGGCAGCTTCCGCCGGGCGGCCGATGCCCTGTCGGTCACGCAGGCGGCCGTGAGCCGCGCGGTGCAGCGGCTCGAATCCGAGCTGGGTGTGCACGTCTTCGAGCGCAGCGGCGCGGGTGTGTCCCTGACATCCGCGGGCCTGGAGCTTCGCCGCCGGACCGAGAAGCACGTCCTCGCCCTGGAAGATGCAGCGCTGGCGCTTCGCCGCAGCGCCGACCGCCTGGGCCTGCGCGTGTCGGTGGCGCCCAGCATCGGCACCTTGTGGCTGCTGCCGCGCCTGCCCGACTTCCATGCGCGCCACCCGGAGGTGGGGCTGGAATTCCGTCAGTACCACCACGAGGAGGACTTCCAGCGCGAGGACGTGGACCTGTGGATCGCGCTGAAGGCCCGCGCCGGGCAACGCTGGCCCCGGCACATCGCCGCGGACTACCTGGTGGGCCGGGACATCGTGGCCGTGTGCGCGCCTTCGCGGGCGCGGGGCCTGCGCAGCGCCGACCAGCTCCTCGCGCAGCCGCTGCTGTACCACTCCAACTACCCGGACAACTGGGCGCTGTGGGCGCGGGCCGTGGGCGCGCAGCTGCCGCCCCGCTGGCGCGGCACCGGCTTCGACCTGGTCCTGAACCTGGTGGAGGCCGCCCGCGCCGGCATGGGCGTGGCGGTGGTGCAGCGCTGCATGGTGGAGGCGGACCTGGCCGAGGGGCGCCTGCGCATGCCGGTGCCCGGCTCGGCGTCCACCGGGCGCGGCTACTACCTGTGCCGCCGCCGCGCGCAGGCGGCGCACCCGGCGGGGGAGCGTTTCGTCGCCTGGTTACGGGAGCAGGCGGGCGCCGCCGAGGTTTAGCGAACCCGCATGCCCGGCTGCGCGCCCGGCCAGGGTTCGAGGATGAAGATGCCCGGCTGCTGCTTCTCGTCGGCGTGGCTGGCCGCCAGCACCATGCCTTCGCTCAGGCCGAACTTCATCTTGCGCGGCGTGAGGTTGGCCACCATCACCGTGAGCTTGCCCACCAGCTGCGCCGGCTCGTAGGCCGAGGCGATGCCGGAGAAGACGTTGCGGGTCTTGCCCTCGCCCACGTCCAGCGTCAGGCGCAGCAGCTTGGTCGAGCCCTCGACGCGCTCGCATTGCTCGATGCGCGCGATGCGCAGGTCGATCTTGGCGAAGTCGTCGATGGCGATGGTGGGCGCGAGTTCCTCGCCGCCGGGCACCGGCGCCGCAAGCTCGGCAGGCGCGGCTTCGGCGGGCGGCTCGAACAGGGCGTCGAGCTGCTTGGGGTCCACGCGCTGCATCAGGTGCTTGTACTCGCCCACGGCATGGCCGGCCGCAAGGGGGCGGGCCGCATTGGAGAAGTCCAGCGGCTCGCACTGCAGGAAGGCTTCCGCGGCGCCGGCCAGCTGCGGCAGCACGGGCTTGAGGCAGGCGGTGAGCACCTTGAAATGCTCGATGCACTCGGAGCAGATGGCGGCGGCCTCGTCCCCCCGGCCTTCCTTGACCAGCTTCCAGGGCGCGGCGGCGTCGAAGGCTTCGTTCACCTGGTCGGCATAGGCCATGATCTCGCGCAGCGCCTTGCCGTACTCGCGGGCCTCGTAGAGCTGGGCCACGCTCGCGACGAGTTCCTGCGGCTTCAGGCGCGCCGCGCCGTTGGCCACGAGGCGGCCGCCGGGGATGAACTTCACCGCCCGGCTCGCGATGTTCACGTACTTGCCGATCAGGTCCGCGTTCACCCGCGCCACGAAGTCGTCCGGGTTGAAGTCCACGTCTTCCACGCGCCCGTTGAGCTTGGCCGCGATGTAGTAGCGCAGCCACTCCGGGTTCATGCCCAGGGAGAGGTACTTGAGCGGATCGATGCCGGTGCCGCGGCTCTTGGACATCTTCTCGCCGCTCACGGTGATGAAGCCGTGCACGTTCACCTGCGACGGCGTCTTGCGCCCGGAGAACTCCAGCATGGCGGGCCAGAACAGGGTGTGGAAGTAAACGATGTCCTTGCCGATGAAGTGCACCTGCTCCACGGAATCGTCGCCCATGAAGGCCTCGAAGCTGGCCTCGGTGCGTGAAGGCGCGTGCCAGTGCTCGCGCGCCTGGCCCTTGTCGAAGTGGTTCTTCAGGCTGGCCAGGTAGCCGATGGGTGCGTCCAGCCAGACGTAGAAGTACTTGCCCGGGGCGTCCGGGATCTCGATGCCGAAGTAGGGCGCCTCGCGGCTGATGTCCCAGTCGGCCATGCCGGCCTCGAACCACTCGCTGGCCTTCTTGGCCATCTCGGGCTGCAGGCGGCCGGGCGCCTGCGTCCAGCCCTTCAGGAAGTCCACCACCTGCGGGTCCGAGAGCTTGAAGAAGAAGTGCTCGGAGCTGCGCAGCTCGGGCGTGGCGCCGGTGAGCGTCGAATACGGATTGATCAGGTCCGTGGGGGCATACACGCTGCTGCACACCTCGCAGCTGTCGCCGTACTGGTCCTTGGCGTGGCAGGTCGGGCACTCGCCCTTGATGTAGCGGTCGGGCAGGAACATGCCCTTGACCGGGTCGTAGAACTGCTCGATGGTGCGGCGCGCGATGAGGCCGCGCTGGTCCAGGCGGCGGTAGATGGCCTGGGCCAGCTCGGTGTTCTCGGCGCTCTCGGTGGAGTGCCAGTTGTCGAAGCGCACGTGGAAGCCGTCCAGGTACTCCTTGCGCCCGGCGGCGATCTCGGCCACGAACTGCTGCGGTGTCTTGCCGGCCTTCTCGGCGGCGATCATGATCGGCGCGCCGTGCGCGTCGTCGGCGCCCACGAAGTGCACCATGTGGCCCTGCATGCGCTGGACGCGCACCCAGATGTCGGCCTGGATGTACTCCATGATGTGGCCGATGTGGAACTTGCCGTTGGCGTAGGGCAGGGCGGTGGTGACGAAGAGCTTGCGCTGGGTCATGGGCGGCTGGGGCGGGCGGAACCGGCGATTCTAGGCCGCGGCAGCACGGCGCCTGGCGGGGCGGGTCCCCCCGGATCGAAGGGCCGGGGCGCGCTCGCTACACTGCCAGGTTCCCGACGCTTCACACCATGGCCACACCCGACCAGCTGCTTGCCGCCCTTGCGGCCGTAAAAGACCCCAACACCGGCCTCGACTTCGTCAGCACCAAGGCCATCAAGAACCTGCGCGTCGAAGGCGGCAAGGCGTCCTTCGACGTGGAGCTGGGCTACCCGGCCCGCAGCCAGGTGCCGGCGCTGCGCAATGCGCTCATCGCGGCCGCCCGGGGCGTGCCCGGCATCAGCGAGGTCGCGGTGCAGGTCACGATGCGCGTGACCGCGCACGCCGTGCAGCGCGGCGTGCAGCTGCTGCCCAAGGTGAAGAACATCATCGCGGTGGCCTCGGGCAAGGGCGGCGTGGGCAAGAGCACCACGGCCGCCAACCTGGCCCTGGCCCTGTCGGCCGAAGGAGCCAGCGTGGGCCTGCTCGACGCCGACATCTACGGCCCCAGCCAGCCCATGATGATGGGCATCGAGGGTCGCCCCGAAAGCCCCGACGGCAAGACCATGGACCCGCTGGAGAACCATGGCGTGCAGGTCATGTCCATCGGCTTCCTGGTCAACCAGGACGAAGCCATGATCTGGCGCGGCCCCATGGCCACCCAGGCGCTGGAGCAGTTGCTGCGCCAGACCAACTGGCGCGAGCTGGACTACCTCATCGTGGACCTGCCGCCCGGCACCGGCGACATCCAGCTCACGCTCTCGCAGCGCGTGCCCATGACCGGCGCGGTGATCGTCACCACGCCGCAGGACATCGCCCTCCTGGACGCGCGCAAGGGCGTGGCCATGTTCGAGAAGGTGGGCGTGCCCATCCTGGGCCTGGTGGAAAACATGGCCGCGCACGTGTGCAGCCAGTGCGGCCATGTGGAGCACATCTTCGGCGAGGGCGGCGGAAAGCGCTATGCGGCCGAGCGCGGCATCGATTACCTGGGCGCGCTGCCGCTGGACATGTCCATCCGCCTGCAGGCCGACGGCGGCAAGCCCACCGTGGTGGCCGACCCGGACGGCGCCATTGCGGCGCAGTACAAGGCGGTGGCGCGCCAGGTGGCGGTGAAGATCGCGGCCAAGGCCAAGGACTTCTCCTCGCGCTTTCCCACCATCACCGTCTCCAAGGACACCTGATGCAGCAATCGCCCGTCCGGCTGTTTCGCGGGGGCGATCGCACGGGGCGGCTCAAGGGCCGGCCGGTCGACGAGACAGCCCTGGAAGAGGTGCGCGCGCTGCTGGGGCCGGGTCCCCACGCACGCGACCTGCTGATCGAGCACCTGCACGTCCTGAACGACCACTGGCACGGCCTGCACGAGCGGCACCTGGCCGCGCTCGCGCGCGAGATGAACCTGCCCATGGCCGAGGTGTTCGAGGTCGCGAGCTTCTACCACCACTTCGACATCCTGCGCGCGGGGGAAGAGGGCGCGGCGCTGACGGTGCGGGTGTGTGACGGCTTGCCCTGTGAGATGGCAGGCGCGCGCTCGCTCCTGGATCGCCTCCCGGCGCTCCTGGGGCCTTCGGTGCGCGTGGTGGCGGCGCCGTGCATCGGGCGCTGCGAGCAGGCGCCGGCGGCCCTGGTGGGGCAGGAGGCGGTGGGGCAGGCGAGTGTGGAGAAGATCGCGGCTTTCGTGGGGGGCAGCCCCCAGCCTGGCCCTCCCCCAGAGGGGGAGGGGACGCATCCACTCCCTCCCCCTCTGGGGGAGGGCAGGGGTGGGGGCCCGCGCGCCAACCCTATCCTCTACACCGCCTACCGTGCCCAAGGCGGCTACCGCCTGGCCACCGCGCTTGCCCGAGGCGAGCGCGACCCCGAGTCCATCCTCGCCACCCTCGACCACGCCGGCCTGCGGGGCCTGGGCGGTGCCGGCTTTCCCGCCGCGCGCAAGTGGCGCATCGTGCGCGAGCAGCCCGCGCCGCGGCTCATGGCCGTGAACATCGACGAGGGCGAACCCGGCACCTTCAAGGACCGCCATTACCTGGAGCGCGACCCGCACCGCTTCCTCGAAGGCATGCTGGTGGCGGCCCGCGTGGTGGGCTGCGACGCCGTCTACATCTACCTGCGCGACGAATACCACGCCTGCCGGCAGCTGCTGCAGGCCGAGATCGCCGCCTTGCAGGCCGACCCGCCTTGTCCGCTGCCGGCCATCCACCTGCGCCGCGGCGCGGGCGCCTACATCTGCGGCGAGGAGTCGGCCATGATCGAGAGCATCGAGGGCAAGCGCGGCGAGCCGCGCCTGCGACCGCCCTACATCGCGCAGCTCGGCCTGTTCGGGCGGCCCACGCTGGAACACAACTTCGAGACGCTGTACTGGGTGCGCGAGCTCGTCGAGCGCGGACCCGACTGGTTCGCCCGCCAGGGCCGGCACGGCCGCCAGGGCCTGCGCTCCTTCAGCGTGAGCGGCCGCGTGCGCGAGCCCGGCGTCAAGCTGGCGCCGGCCGGCATCACGCTGCGCGAACTCATCGACGAATACTGCGGCGGCATGGCCGAGGGGCACACGCTCTACGGCTACCTGCCCGGTGGAGCATCCGGCGGCATCCTGCCGGCGGCGCTGGCCGACGTGCCGCTGGACTTCGACACGCTCCAGCCGCATGGCGCCTTCATCGGCTCGGCCGCGGTCATCGTCCTGGGGCACCACGACCGGGCCCGTGACGCCGCGCTCAACATGATGCGGTTCTTCGCCCACGAGAGCTGCGGCCAGTGCACGCCCTGCCGCGTCGGCACCGCCAAGGCCGCCGTGCTGATGGAGGCGCCGCAGTGGGACGATGCCACGCTGGGCGACCTCGCCGAGGTCATGGCCGAGGCCAGCATCTGCGGCCTGGGCCAGGCCGCGCCCAACCCGATTCGCTGCGTGCAACGCTACTTTCCCCATGAAATCGCCTGACCTGCCCCTCGTCTCCTTCCGCCTGGACGGCCAAGACGTGCAGGCCCTGCAGGGCGAAACCATCCTGCAGGCCGCCGAGCGCGTGGGCGTGGAGATTCCGCGCCTGTGCTTCACCCAAGGCATGCGCGCCGATGGCAACTGCCGCGCCTGCGTGGTGGAGATCGCCGGCGAGCGGGTACTGGCGCCCAGTTGCTGCCGCATCGTGACGCCCGGCATGGAGGTGCAGGCGCGCAGCGAGCGGGCGCTCAAGAGCCAGAAGATGGTGCTGGAGCTGCTGCTGGCGGATGTGCCGGCGCGGGGCTTCAAGTGGAACGATGGCGCGGGCCCTTCGACAGGCTCTGGGCGAACGGATTCCTCGCTTCTTCGAACACCCGCTTCCTCCGTTCGGGCTGAGCCTGTCGAAGCCCAGTCAGCCGGCCAGTCTTTGGAAGCGGGCCCTTCGACGGGCTCAGGGCGAACGGATCCATCGCTCCTTCCCCCCGGCCAGCATGGCGAGCTGAGCGCCTGGGCCGCGCGCCTGGGCGTCCAGCCCCGACCGGCGCTGAAGGCGCTCGAGCGCACCCAGCCCGCGCCCGACCTCTCCCACCCGGCCATGGCCGTCAACCTCGACGCCTGCATCCAGTGCACGCGCTGCGTGCGCGCCTGCCGCGAGGTGCAGGTCAACGACGTCATCGGCTTCGCCGGCCGGGGCGCCGAGGCGCGGATCGTCTTCGACCTGGAGGACCCCATGGGCGCGAGCACCTGCGTGGCCTGCGGCGAATGCGTGCAGGCCTGCCCCACGGGCGCGCTCATGCCCAAGACCCTGCTCGGCTCCCAGCAGGTCGATCGCGAGGTAGCCTCTGTCTGCCCCTTCTGCGGCGTCGGCTGCCAGATCAGCTACAAGGTGCGGGACGAGAAGATCGTGGCCGTGGACGGCCGCGACGGACCCGCCAACCATGGCCGCCTGTGCGTCAAGGGCCGCTTCGGCTGGGACTATGCCCACCACCCGCAGCGCCTGACCGTGCCCCTGATCCGGCGCGAGGGCGTGCCCAAGGACCCGTACGCGCTGCCGCCCGCCGGCCCCGATGCGCTCGCCGCCACCTTCCGCGAAGCGAGCTGGGACGAGGCCCTGGACTTCGCCGCCGGCCGCTTGAAAGCGCTGCGCGACACGCACGGCGCCCGCGCGCTCGCCGGCTTCGGCTCGGCCAAGGGCACCAACGAAGAGGCCTACCTGTTCCAGAAGCTGGTGCGCACGGGCTTTGGCAGCAACAACGTGGACCACTGCACGCGCCTGTGCCATGCCTCCAGCGTGGCGGCGCTGCTCGAAGGCGTGGGCTCGGGCGCGGTGAGCAATCCGGTGGCCGACGTGGCCGAGGCCGAGCTGGTCCTCGTCATCGGTGCCAACCCGACCTCCAACCACCCGGTGGCCGCCACCTGGATGAAGAACGCGGCCCGCGCCGGCACGAAGATCGTGCTGGCCGATCCGCGCGTGACAGACCTGGGCCGGCACGCCTGGCGCACGCTGCAGTTCCGCGCGGACACCGACGTCGCCCTGCTCAACGCGATGATCCACACCGTCATCGCCGAAGGGCTGGCCGACCAGGCCTTCATCGAGGCCCGCGCCAGCAACTTCGAGGCGCTGAAGGCTTCCGTTGCGGCCTTCACGCCCGAGGCCATGGAACCCGTCTGCGGCGTGCCGGCAGCCACCATCCGCGAAGTCGCCCGCGCCTTCGCCGCCGCGCGCAGCGCCATGATCCTGTGGGGCATGGGCGTGAGCCAGCACGTTCACGGCACCGACAACGCACGCTGCCTCATCGCCCTGTGCGCCGTCACCGGCCAGATCGGCAAGCCCGGCAGCGGCCTGCATCCCCTGCGCGGGCAGAACAACGTGCAGGGCGCGAGCGACGCGGGACTCATCCCCATGATGCTGCCCAACTACCAGCGCGTGGACAACGCGGCGGCGCGCACCTGGTTCCAGGACTTCTGGGGCACGACGCTGGACCCGGAACCCGGCTACACCGTGGTCGAGATCATGGACAAGGCGCTCGCGCCCGACGCCGATCCGCACAAGGTGCGCGGCATGTACGTGCAGGGCGAGAACCCGGCCATGAGCGACCCCGACCTGAACCACGCGCGCGAGGCCCTCGCGGCGCTGGAGCACCTGGTCGTGCAGGACATCTTCATGACCGAGACGGCTTGGTTGGCCGACGTGGTGCTCCCGGCCACGGCCTGGCCCGAGAAGACCGGTACCGTCACCAACACCGACCGCACCGTGCAGCTCGGCCGCCAGGCCATCGAGCCGCCCGGCGACGCCCGGCCCGACCTGTGGCTGATCCAGCAGGTCGCCCGCCGCATGGGCCTGGCCTGGCACTACGAAGGCGAGCACGCCGGCGTGGCCGCCGTGTACGAGGAGATGCGCCAGGCCATGCACGGCGCCATTGCCGGCATCGGCTGGGAGCGCCTGCAGCGCGAGGGCAGCGTGACCTACCCGTGCCTGGCCGAGGACGACCCGGGCCAGCCCATCGTCTTCACCGACCGCTTCCCCACCGAGGACGGCCGCGTGCGGCTGGTGCCGACGCAACTCGTGCCCGCCGACGAGCGGCCCGACCCGGACTACCCGCTGGTGCTGATCACCGGCCGCCAGCTCGAACACTGGCACACCGGCAGCATGACCCGGCGCAGTTTCGTGCTGGACGCCATCGAGCCGGTGCCCACGGTGGCCCTCAACGGGCGCGAGCTGGCGCGGCGCGGCCTGGTAGCGGGCCAGCCGGCCACGGTGCAGTCGCGCCGGGGGGAAGTCCGCTGCCATGTGCGCCGCGACGACGGCACGCCCGACGGCGCGGTGTTCATGGCCTTCGCCTATGCCGAGGCGGCCGCCAACCTGCTGACCAACGCGGCGCTGGACCCCTTCGGCAAAATTCCCGAGTTCAAGTACTGCGCGGTGCGCCTTCTGCCATGACTGAACGTCCCAAGCTCCAGGTCGCGGTGGTGATGCGCCGCGAGAAGATTGACAACCGCTGGCAGCCCTGGCGCTGGGTGCTGGATGCGGTCGTTCCGCAGGAAGACCGCTTCGGCGCCGAGCCGCGCCTCTTGCGCGAGGACGCGGGCGAGGCGCTGTGGCTGCATCCCGGCTTCGAGGTGGAGCTGTTCCGCGACGACGCCGAAGGCTACTACCTCAATGCCAGCTCGCCCGCGCCCTGCTGGTTCGTGCTGTGGCGCATGGAGGAAACGCCCACCGTGGCCGACGAGCCCATCGCCCGCCCGGCCATCGTCACCCTGAGCTACCACGACGCCGGCCGCTGGCTGGATGCGCAGGAGACGGTGGAGAACGTGCCCGCGCCGCCCGAGGTGGTGGCGCTGATGCGCGAGTTCGTCGAGGCCCACTACGTGCCCGAGCCCAAGCGGCGCAAGCGCCCCGAGAGCTTCAAGCCCCTGCAGGACCGCTTCGGCAACCCGGTCTCGGTCAGCACGGACAAGGTGCGGGGAGGTGGCGGCCATGGCTGATGGATTCCTCGGGCGCTGGGCGCGCCGCAAGCTGGACGTGCAGCAGGGCAAGCCGGTCGAGCCCGATCCGGAGCCGCCGGTTGCGGCGCTGTCGCCGCGGCCGTCGGAGCTGCCCGTGCCGCCCGCCGCCGCGCCGGAGGCGAAACCGGCCGAGCCCACCGACGAGCGCCCGCCCGCGCCGCCCCCGCCCACCCTGGAGGACGTTGCCGCCCTTACGCCGGACGACGACTTCAGCCGCTTCGTCGCCTCGGACGTGGCGCCGGACGTGAAGAACGCCGCCGTGAAGAAGCTCTTCGCCGACCCGCACTTCAACCTGATGGACGGCCTGGACGTCTATATCGACGACTACTCCAAACCCGATCCGCTGCCCGAGTCCATGTTGCGCGACCTGGCGAGCGCGGAGTTCCTCGGCCTCTTCCGCGAGGAAAAAGACACGCATCCCGACGTGGCCGCGCCGGCCGGCGGGACAAGGGAAGCTGCCGATGCGCAGGTCGGGCAAACCGTGGCACAGTCGCAGCCGCCCGAAGAGACCCCCAGCCAAGGCGTGAACGCCGAAGACGGCCGCCCCGCATCCGAACGCCCGAGCCACCATGCCGACCCTGATCTGCGACTGCAACAAGACCATGCCCCTGGACCCGAAGGTCCTGGGCCAGGCCCTCGGTGAGGACCTGACGCTCCACTCCACCCTGTGCCGGCGCGAGGCCGGCGCCTTCCAGCAGGCCCTGCGCGGCGGCAGCGAGCTGGTCGTCGCCTGCACGCAGGAGCAGCGCCTGTTCGCCGAGCTCGCCGAGCAGACCGAGGGCGTGGGCTGGGTGCCGCTCAAGTTCGTCAACATCCGCGAGACCGGCGGCTGGAGCCGTGACGCCTGGCAGGCCGCGCCCAAGATGGCCGCGCTGCTGGCCGCCGCGCGCCTGCCGGAGCCGGAGCCCGTGGCCACGGTGAGCTACAGGAGCGAAGGGCGGCTGCTCGTGATCGGTCCGCTGGAGGCGGCCGAGAAGATTGCCGCCAGCGTGGCCGACGTGCTGCAGGTCACGGTCTTTTCCACCGGCGGCAGTGGGGCGCAGGAGCGCCGCTGGCCGGTGCTGTCCGGCCGCGTGGACCGCGTGAGCGGCTGGCTGGGCGCCTTCGAGCTGGCCTTCACCCAGGACAACCCCATCGACCTGGACCTGTGCACGCGCTGCAACGCCTGCATCGAAGCCTGTCCGGAAGGCGCCATCGGCTTCGACTACCAGGTCCGCCTGGATGCCTGCACCGGGCACCGCGCCTGCGTGAAGGCCTGCGAGGCGGCCGGCGCCATCGACTTCACCCGCGACGCCCGCAGCGACACGCAGGCCTTCGACCTGGTGCTGGACCTGCGCCCGCAGCCGGCCATGCTGCGCCACGCGCTGCCCCAGGGCTACCTGCATCTGCCTCCGGACAGCGCCCCCGAGGTGCGCCTGGCGGCCGTGCTGCGCCTGCGCGAGCTGGTGGGCGAGTTCGAGAAGCCCAAGTTCTTCGCCTACAAGCAGAAGCTGTGCGCCCACAGCCGCAACGAGACGGTGGGCTGCCAGGCCTGCATCGACATCTGCTCGGCCGAGGCCATCTCCAGCGACAAGTCGCGCCAGCAGGTCAAGGTCAATCCCAATCTGTGCGTGGGCTGCGGCGCCTGCACCACCGTGTGCCCCACGGGCGCCATGAGCTACAGCTACCCGCGCCCGAACGAGCAGGGCGACAAGCTGCGCGCCTTGCTGTCCACGTATGCGAAGAGCGGCGGCCGTGATGCCGTCCTGCTGCTGCACAGCCAGGAAGCCGGCCGCCTCATGGTCGAGGAACTCGGCCGCGCCGCGCGCGTGGGCACGGCCCAGGGCGTGCCGGCCAACGTGATCCCCGTGCCCCTGTGGCACGTGGCCAGCACGGGCCTTGAGCTGTGGCTCACGGCCGTGGCCGGCGGTGCGCGGCACATCGCGGTGCTGGCCACGAGCGAGGAGGCGCCGCAGTACCTGGACGCGCTGCGCCAGCAGATGGACGTGGCGCAGGCCCTGCTCGAAGGCCTGGGCTATGCCGGCACGCACCTGTCACTCCTGCGCTGCGCGCATCCGAGCGACCTGGACCAGGAACTGCAGCTGGTCACGCGCCGCCTGGGCGCCGTGCCGGCGACCCCGGCGCGCCATGCCGTCTCCGGCGACAAGCGTGCCACGCTGGAGCTGGCGCTGGACCACCTGGTCGAACAGGCGCGCGTGCGGCCCGAGGTGATCGCCCTCCCGGCGGTCGGCTCGCCGCTCGGAACCATCGCGGTGGACAAGGACAAGTGCACGCTCTGCATGAGCTGCGTAGGCGCCTGCCCGGCCAGTGCCCTGCAGGACAACACCGAGCTGCCGCAGCTGAAGTTCATCGAGAAGAACTGCGTGCAGTGCGGCCTGTGCGCCACGACCTGCCCCGAGGACGCCATCTCGCTCACGCCGCGCCTGCTGCTCACGCCCGAGCGCCGCCAGCCGCGCGTGCTGAACGAAACCCAGCCCTATGGCTGCGTGCGCTGCGGCAAGCCCTTCGGCACCCTCAAGGCCATCGAAGCCATGCTGGGCAAGCTCTCCGGCCACAGCATGTTCCAGGGCGCGGCGCTGGAGCGCCTGAAGATGTGCGGCGATTGTCGCGTGGTCGACATCTACTCCGCCGAGAACGAAGCCAAGATCACCGACCTATGAGTGACACCTACACCCCCACCTCGGCCCTGGACGAAGAGACGGCGCGTGCCGAGGTCTATGGCGTGCTGGCGCAGCTCTGGTATGCGCCCATCACCCCCGAGCTGCTGGAGGCGCTGCGCGTCGCACCCACCGACGCGCCCACCCAGGGTGGCTTCCTGGAGGAGCCCTGGCGCGAGCTGGTGGGCATCAGCCGCGCCATGTCGCGCGACGAAGTGGCCGCCGAATACGACGCGCTCTTCGGCGGCGTGGGCAAGCCCGAGGTGTACCTGTTCGGCTCGCATTACCTCTCCGGCTTCCTGAACGAGAAGCCGCTCGCCAAGCTGCGCGAGGACCTGGCCGCGCTGTCGCTCACGCGGGGCGATGCCATGTCCGAGACCGAAGACCACTTCGCCTACCTGTGCGAGGTGATGCGTTATCTCATCGCCGGCGACGACGTGGCGGTGGCCAACCTCACGAAGCAGCGCGAATTCTTCACCGAGCACCTGCAGCCCTGGGCCACGGGGATGTGCGAAGCCGTCTCCGCCCATCCCCGCGCCCGCTTCTACGCCGTGCTGGCCGACTTCACGCGGGCCTTCCTGAACGTGGAGCAGCAGGGCTTCGACATGCTCGGCTGATCGAAGGACGGCACCTGTTCACGCTTTGACTCGCTACGGCTGCTGCGTCATGCTCCACTGCTGGAAGGCCTGCTGCCATGCCAGCAAGGCCGCAGCGTCCAGGTCGCCCGCCGGAGGCAGGGGCGGGCCGGGCCAGCTTGCCGGGTCCTGTGCGGTGACGTTGCCCAGGGCGGCCTGAAAGTCGGGGTCGTTCACTTGCGATCCGCTCAAACGGGCGGCAGGGCGCCAGACGCCCTGTTCAAGCGCAAACGCCTGGGACCGCCCGAACCGGAGAAGGCATTCGGGGTAGGCCATCGCTCCCGCTGGTGACGTGCACATGCTGTAGCCGGGCTCGGGGAGCACTGGCGAGACCAAGGTCACCGACGTGCCAGCGGGGTCCATCGCCACCAGGGTGCCGAGCTGGTCGTCGCCCTCGCCCGGGAACACGCTGGCAGGTGTCCAGGCGGGGCGGCCGAAGGGCGCTTCGAAGAGGATGGCCTGTCCGGCATTCCGGGTGACGGACAGCCGCCCATCCGGTTCTTCTCGCAAGCGCACACCCGGTGCGCCGACCAGCAGGCGCTGGGCGTTGGCGGAGAACGCCACGCTGGTGCCGAATGCCTGGCCCGCACTGGAGATTCCCAGCCGTGCCACCGGCGCCCAGTCAGCGCTTCCCTGATTCATGTACACCTGCACGGCACCCGCGGGGCGGCCCTGCGCGTCGGGCGCATCGGGCAGGCCGATCGCCAGTGCGCTGCCGGAGCCGGCCAAGGCCAGCGACAGGCGCGTGGCGCTGCAGTCGCCGGTGGTGCCCAGGTTCAGGCGGTCGATGCGATCGCGCGCTGCGCTCGTGTCGATCAGGACGATCTCGGTGCAGGTGCCGTTGCGGACCGCGAAGGCCGCACGCGTGCCGGCGGGTGAGATCGAGAACGTCCGTGCCAGGGCGAAGGCGCGGGCGATGGCGGGTGCGTCCAGGCGGACCGTGGCGGACGCGCCGTTGCAGTCCCAGAAGGTCTTGGGCACGACCAGCCATCCTTGCCTCATCAGCTTCACAGTGGCCGTGCAGGCTGCGACGCGGTAGTGCGCGCCCAGCACCTGCGCCAGCGCCGTGCCGGCCGGCAGGTTCAGCGTGGGACTGTTCGTCACGGGGGTGATCGGCCGCTCCGGCAGCGGGCCGCTGCCATCCGGATCCTCCATGAGGCGGTGGTAGCCGGCAGGGGCCTGGACCACGAAGGTGCGGTTCATCACGGTGAGCCGCGGTACCGAGGGAGCCAGCGGCATTTCGGGCGGGGCGGGCTCCATGAAGATCGGATCCCCCGTCGACGGGGCCATGGCCTTGGTGCTGAAGGCGGCTTCTTCTGCCGCAAGGGCGTCGCCGGCTGGCGCATCGCCTCCGCCACATCCCGTGAGCGCGAGGGCGGCGAGCAGCGGCAGGGCGTGCCACCTGGAATGGATCATGGTCGTATCTCCCTGGTTGTGGACCAGGGCATGGGTGGCCGTGAGCCGGCTCGGGTTCCGAGCGGGCGCAAGCGCCGCCCCGACGCGCGATATCCTGCCGGGCTCAACGCCCATTCGCTCGCGCCATGATCTCGCCTTCGACCGCTCTCTCGCCCACGTTCCCAGGCGCATGCTGATGGGGAGCTCCGTCCCCACACCGACCCGCTCGGACCAGGCATCCGCCTGGACCATGCTCCTGGCCTTCACGGCCGTGTTCGCCATGAGCCAGGCCTTTCGCACGCTGCCGGCCATCGTGGCACCGCCGCTGGTGAGCGAGTTCGGCCTCACGCCTGGCCAGCTCGGGGTCTTCGCCGGCGCCTTCCATTTCGCCTTCGGCGGGCTGCAGTTCGTGATGGGCGTGGGCATGGACATGTTCGGGCCGCGCCGCACGGTGCTGTGGGTGTTTCCGCTGGCGATCGCGGGCGCGCTGATCGCGGCGGCGGCGCCGGGCTACGGCGCGCTGCTGATCGGACAGGTGCTGATCGGGACCGGCTGCGCGCCGGCCTTCGTCGCCTGCACGCTCTTCATCGCGACGCGCTTCGAGCCGGCGCGGTTTGCATCCATGTCCGGGGCCATCCTGGGGCTGGGCTCCGTGGGGCTGCTGGTGACGGGCACGCCGCTGGCCTGGCTGATCGAGGCCTCATCCTGGCGTGCGGCCTTCATCGCCCTGGCGGCAGCCTCGGCCCTGGCCTGGCTGGCGGTGTGGCGCATCGTGAAGGACCCGCCCGGCGCAGGGGCAGGTGCCCGCATGTCATTGGGCACCGCCCTGCGTGGGTACGGCGAACTGTTCCGCCTGCCGCACACCTGGGGCATCGTGGCCCTGGGCCTGGTCACCTATGCCTCCTTCATGGCGCTGCGCGGCCTGTGGCTCGGGCCGCTGCTGGTGGACCGCCATGGCTTCAGCCTGGTGGCGAGCGGGCACGTGGCGCTGGCGGTCTCGGTGGTGGGCATGCTGGGGCCGCCGCTCTTCGGTCGGATCGACCCGGGCACGGGAACGCGCCGGCGCTGGCTGGTGGGCTACAGCCTGCTGATCGCGTTGGGTTTCTTCGTGATGGCGGCCACGCACAACCCCGGCGTGGACGTGGGACTGGCCGTCGTGATGAGCCTGGTCTCCGGCTACATGGTGCTGCAGTACGCGGACGTGAAGTCCGCCTACCCCGCCGCGATGACGGGGCGGGCCATGGCCATCTTCACGATGGCCATGTTCCTGGGGGTGGCGCTGGTGCAGTGGCTCACGGGCCGGGTGGCGTCCGTGGCGGCAGCGCGGGGCGCGGAGCCCTATGCCTGGATCCTGGCCAGCATCGGCCTGATGCTGGTGGCCGGGGCGCTGGCCTTCCGCTGGCTGCCTGCGCCGGGGCGGCCGGGCGAACGCGCCTGAAAAGGGCGAGCAGCGCCGGGAGGCTTCAGTACAGGTAGACGGCGCCCGATTCGGAGGCGCTGCTGTTGCCCTCGACCGGAAAGCGCCGCGCGCCACCCAGGTCGGAGGGCTCCGCTGTGTCGCCTGCGGCCAGGGTCTTTCCGTCGCCCGAGATCGCGACGCTGGTCCAGTACGAGCCGAGGCTCCATTCGGTCCCACCCAGCCGGGTGGCGGCGACGGTCCTGCCGGTCTTGAGGTAGGCGGCCTGAGCCCAGCCGCTGCTGGCGCGTTTGAACACGTACAGGGCGCCCGAGCCCGGGCTGCTGGTGTCGGCGCCATTGAGCACGGCATCCCCCATGCGCGCGGCGCTGTCCTCGAGCGGCGCGCCGGCCACCAGGGTCTGACCGTCGGCCGAGAGCGCCACGGCCAGCCCGAAGCGGTGATTGCTGCGGGTGTTGGTGCCCTGCACGCTGGCCGTGAGTTGCCAGCCCATCGCGTCACGATCAAACACGTGCACGGATCCGCCACCGGGCGCGCCGGCGGCCAGCACCTTCCCGTCGGCCGAGAAGGCCAGGGCGGCGCCGAAATCGGTGAAGGGGGCGCTCGGATCGTTCGTGGCGGGGCTCGCAATCTGGACCGGCATGACCCAGTCCGGGCCCTGCCGGGTGAAGACGTGGATCGCGCCGTTCGTCGCGGAGTCGGCGGGGTCGCTTACGGCGAGCGTCTGCCCGTCCGGCGCAATCGCCACGGCGCGACCGAAGGCCAAGCTCGTACTCGTCGTTGCGAGAGCCGACATCGGGGCCCAGCCACTGTCCTCCAGGCGGGAGGCGAAAGCCCCGACGCCGGCCGACGTGCCGGCCACCACCGTGCGGCCGTCGGCCGACACCGCCACGCGCCAGCCGAACCCGGCCTCGGCGGGGAGGGTGGACATGCCCTGTCCGGGTCTGAAGGACTGTTCCAGGCGATAGCTTGCGAACCATCGCCGGAAGACGTAGACCGCACCGGTTTCGCTGGACTCGCCCTGCGCGCCGACCACCACGGTGCTGCCATCCGCGGAGACCGCCACGCTGGAGCCGAACCGGCCGTTGATTGCCGACGCTGGGCTGTTCAGCGTGCCGTTCAGGACCCACTGCCCGTCCGCTCGCGCATACACGCGCACCTCCCCGCTGCGCAGCGGCGCACCGTTTGGGGTGGAGGCATTGACGCCGACCACCAGCGTGTCGCCGTCCTGCGACAAGGCGACGGCCGAGCCGAAATGTTCGTTCGTCACCGGCGCATCCGCCTTGAGGAAACCCATGGTGTCGATCACCCGCGGTGCCACGGCGGCGGAGGCGCTGCTGCAGCCGCTGCCATCGCAGGCGCGCACCGAGAACCGTGCGTCCGGCAGGCCGTACAGCTCGGGCGGCGGCGTGTACTCCTTCGTAACCCGCGCGTCGCCGCCTGGTGCCGCGATGTCGCCATCGACCGGGTCCGCCGGGAGCGGACCGTCGCCGTCCGGGTCGAGCAGCAGCTGGTAGAAGCTGGCGCCGGGCAAGGCGTCCCAGCTGAAGGAGTAACGTTTGATGCCGGCGGTGAACCCGAGACCGGCAGGCGCCGCGAGGGTGACGGCTTGCGCATCGGGCGGCGTGGGCGCGACCGGCGGCGCGGCCGCGTCGTCGGGCGCGGCGACCGCAGGCGCCTCGGGCTCGGGCGGGGCGCCGGCGCCGCCGCCACAGGCGGCCAGGATCAGGAGGCTGCTGGCGCACAGGCAGCGCGCGAGTCGCAGGGCAACAGGGGACATGAGGGCTCCGGGAAATGAAAGGACGGGCGCGCGAGCAGGCCGCGCGCTGCGCCTCAGTCACAGCCGAAGCGATTTGGTTCTCATCAATTCGAGGCGGCGGCGATCACCGCCTCGGGCGGCACCGGCTCGGTGGCCAGGCGCAGGCGGAACACCGCGCCGCCGCCGGCACCGGGCAGGGCTTCGAGCCGCCCGCCGTAGCGCTCCACCAGGCTCTGGCTCACCCACAGGCCCAGGCCATGGCCGTCCGGCCGCGTGGTGAAGAAGGGCCGGAACAGCCGCTCCGTGCTGCCGGGCGGCAGGCCGATGCCGTTGTCCTCCACCTCCAGGCTGACGCCGGCTTCGATGTCGCGCGTGCGCAGGACGAGGCGTCCGCCCCCGGGCATGGCCTGCACGGCGTTGAGGATGAGGTTGATGAGGACCTGCTGCAGCTCCTGGTGGTTGAAGCCCACCGTCCCCGTGGCGGCGTAGTCCTTGACCACGTCGATCTTGGCCTGGGCGAGTTGCGGACCCGCCAGGACCAGGCATTCGTCGAAGACGCGCCCGGGGTGCAGCGACTCGACGTAGCCGGCGTAGTCGGTCGGCCGCGCATGCTGCAGCAGCTGGTTGACGATGCGCCGCATGCGCTCGACCTGCTGGTCCACCAGCTTCAGTTCGGCCAGCACCGGCGTGGCCTTCGGCCCCAGGGTCTCGCGCAGCAGGTCGAGGTTGCCCTGGATCACCGCGATGGGGTTGTTGATCTCGTGGGCCACGCTGGCCGTGAGCTGGCCGATGGCGGCGAGCTTTTCCGACTGCACGAGCTGCCGCTGCGCCTGCACCAGCGAGGCGTTGCTCTGCGCCAGCTCGCGGGTGCGCTCGGCCACCTTGTGATCGAGCTCGTCGGCCCAGCGCTGGAGGCTGCGGGTCTTGTCGTCCACCACGTCCAGCAGGTGGTCCAGGTGCTGGGCGAGGGCGCCGATCTCGTCGCGCGAGGCGAGTGCGCCCACGCGCGCCCGGGCGTCGCCCGCCTCCACCTGCTCGATGGTGCGGTTCATCCGCTCCACCGGCCGGAAGATGCTGCGCGCCAGGCGCAGCGACACGATGGCCGCCAGCGCCATCACCGCGAGGAAGAGGAGGGCGATGCTTCCGAGCATGGCCTGCATCACCCACCGGAACGGCTGCTCCAGGAAGCCGACGTAGAGCATGCCCACGCGCTTGCCCTGCGCATCGACCAGCGGCTCGTAGGCCGAGACGTACCAGTCGTTGACCACGAAGGCGCGGTCCAGCCAGGTGCTTCCGCGCTGCAGCACCGCTTCGCGCACGGCCTGCGACACGCGGGTGCCCACGGCGCGGCGGTCCTGGAACAGGCGCACGTTGGTGGTGATGCGCACATCGTCCAGGAAGAGGGTGGCCGTGCCCTGGCTGCCGAAGGGCAGCGAGCCTTCGGGATAGACGATGCGGTTGATGTGGTCGATGAAGTCCAGGTTCTGATTGAGCAGCACGCCGCCGCGCAGCACGGCCAGCACCTCGCCCGCGTCGCCGCGCACCGGTGAGGCGGCCAGCACCACCAGGGCGCGGTCCTCCACGGTGCGGTCGGTGGGCGTCGCGTTGCGCGTGGGCACCAGGGGCACCGCCACCCGCTCGGCGGCGTGCGGCGCGAGCGCGGCGAAGCGCTCTCCGTCGATGAGGGCCAGGCGGGCGGCACGGGCGCCGGTCACCGCACCGGACCAGGTCGGGTCTCCGGGCGCCGAGATCACGAGGAAGTCCAGGTCCAGCGCCTCGCGCTCGCGGGCGAGCAGGGCGTCCAGCCGCGCGCGGTCGCGGGCCGCCAGCGCCCGGTGCAGCGCATGGGACTGCGCCACGGACTCGGTGCCGCCGCCCACTTCGCTGACCACCTGGTCGAAGTAGCCACGCGCCACCGCCAGGTCGCTGCGCACCTTGGTGATCAGGAGCCGGTCGTAGGCCTGGTCGCCCCAGATCACCAGCGCACCGATCAGGAGCGGCAGGGCCACCAGCAGCGGCAGCAAGGCCATGGCCAGCAGCTTGCGGCGCACCGAGTGCGCGAGCCACGCCTTGGGGCTGGCGAGGATCACGGCAGCGCCCATTCGGCCACGCGCCGCTCCAGCGTGCGCCGCGAGATGCCGAGCAGCTGCGCCGCGCGCGTCTTGTCACCCTGCACCGACTCCAGCACGGACAGGATGTGCTGCTTCTCCAGCGCATGCAGGTCGGTGGGCTGGCCCGCGGTGGTCAGGCGCGCCGCCGCCGGCTGCGCGTACAGGGCCGAGACGTTGAGCGCGCCCAGGATCAGCGAGCGCTCGATCAGGTTGCGCAGCTCGCGCACGTTGCCCGGCCAGTCGTAGCGCTGGAGGAAGGCCATCTCGGTGTCGCTCAGGGCCAGCGGCTCGGCGCCGAGGGCGGGGGCGAGCTGCGCCATGAAGTGCGCGGCCAGCTCGGGAATGTCCTCTTTGTGCTCGCGCAAGGGCGCGAGCGTGAGTTCGACCACCTGCAGCCGGTAATAGAGGTCCTTGCGGAAGCGGCCGGCCGCCACTTCGCTGGCCAGGTGGCGGTTGGTCGCGGCGATGATGCGCACGTTCACCGGCACGAGCTGCTCGCTGCCCACGGGACGGATCTTGAGGTCTTCCAGCACGCGCAGCAGGGTGGACTGCAGGGGCAGCGGCAGCTCCGCCACCTCGTCGAGGAACAGCGTGCCGCCCTGCGCGTAGTGGAAGAGGCCGTTGCGCGCCCGGGTGGCGCCTGTGAAGGCGCCCTTGGCGTGGCCGAAGAGCTCGCTTTCGATCAGCTCCGGCGAGACGGCGGCGCAGTTCACCGGAACGAAGGGCCCCTGGGCGCGCGCGCTTTGCGCGTGCAGGGCACGCGCGACGAGTTCCTTGCCGGTGCCCGACTCGCCCTGCAGCAGCACGGTGCTGTGCACGCCCGCGGCGCGGCGCACCGACTCCCAGAGCTGCGCCATGGCAGGCGAGGAGCCCACCAGCCCCCCGCGCGCCTGCCCCTCGACCGCGCTCGCACGCCGCAGGATGTAGTTCTCGCGCGCCAGGCGCGAGCGCACCCAGCAGTGCTGCACCGCATTGAGGATCTGCGGCATGCGAAAGGGCTTGAGGATGAAGTCCGAGGCCCCCGCGCGCAGGGCCTCGATGGCGGTGTCCAGGTCGGCGAAGGCGGTGATGAGGATCACGTCGCCCGACCAGCCCTGCTCGCGCAGCTCCTTGAGCCAGGCCACGCCATTCTTCCCGGGCAGGGAGATGTCCAGGATGATCAGGTCCACGTGGTGCGCGCGCAGCTGCTGCTCGCCGGCCTCGGCGCTCGCGGCCTCCAGCACGGCGTGGCAGCGCGGGCCGAGCGCCTTGACCAGGAAGTTGCGCATGCCCTGTTCGTCGTCCACGACCAGGAGGGTCCAGAACGGCCAGGCTTCGGCGGCTCGCTCGGGCGGGGGAGTGGTGCTGGGGGTCGTCACGGGATCCTGGGTTGTGCGCTGCGGATTCTAGGAAGCCTCGGCCGAGCAATTTGCTCGGGTATGCCATGCCCGCGACAGCGGCGCGCGACAAGTTGTCGCACGCCGCGCGACAGGATGACGCAGCTCACGTTCATGCTGCAGTGCAACCTCCAGTGAAGCGATGCGAACGAGTGGCTGCAGAGCTTGTGGCACGGTTTCTGCAACCCCGTCGCCTAGGGTCGGTCCCATTGCCGCGGTGAAGGCGTGGGAATAAATTCCGCGAGCGCTATGCACCCGTGTGCATAGCCCCGAGCTTGCACGTTAGGAGACAACATGAGCCAGCCCAATCAACGCCAGCTCTCGCGGCGCACCCTCTTCGCGGGTGCGGGCACCGTCGGTGCCGCCGCCGCAGCCGTCACCCTTTTGCCCACGGTGCGCGTGGAAGCGCCCACGGCTCCGGAGCAGAAGCAGCCCCCGGCACGCGGGGGTGGCTACCACCTGAGCGAACACGTTCGCCGTTACTTCAAGACCACCCTCATCTGACGCCCGAAAGGCGGGAGACCCCATGTTGCTGACTAAAAAATCGGGCAGCGCTTCCGGCGGCGCGCGTTCGCCCTTCGTCCACAGCCTCCAGCGCGGCCTGGCGCACGCGCTGCCCACCATGGACCGTCGCGGCTTCCTACGCCGCTCGGGCATCGGGGTGGGCGTGGGCCTCGCCGCGGGCAGCCTCACGCTGGTGAAGAAAGCCCAGGCGGCGCAGAACGCCCCGGCCATCGGCCAGGGCAAGATCGAGGTCAAGCGCACCGTCTGCACCCACTGCTCGGTGGGCTGCGCGGTCGATGCCGTCGTCGAGAACGGCGTCTGGGTGCGCCAGGAGCCGGTGTTCGACTCGCCCATCAACCTGGGCGCGCACTGTGCCAAGGGCGCGGCGCTGCGCGAGCACGGCCACGGCGAGTACCGCCTGCGCTATCCCATGAAGCTGGTGGACGGCAAGTACCAGCGCATCAGCTGGGACCAGGCCTACAACGAGATCAGCGCCAAGATGCTGGAGCTGCGCAAGGCGAGCGGCCCGGACTCCATCTACTGGATCGGTTCGTCCAAGCACAACAACGAGCAGGCGTACCTGATGCGCAAGTTCGTGAGCCTCTGGGGCAGCAACAACTGCGACCACCAGGCGCGCATCTGCCACTCCACCACGGTCGCCGGCGTCGCCAACACCTGGGGTTATGGCGCCATGACCAATTCGTACAACGACATGCAGAACAGCAAGTGCGCGTTGTACATCGGCTCCAACGCCGCCGAGGCGCACCCGGTCTCCATGCTGCACATGCTCCACGCCAAGGAGAACGGCTGCAAGATGATCGTGGTGGACCCGCGCTTCACGCGCACCGCGGCCAAGGCCGACGAGTACGTGCGCATCCGCTCGGGCAGCGACATCCCCTTCCTGTTCGGGCTGATGCACCACATCTTCAAGAACGGCTGGGAAGACCAGAAGTACATCAACGACCGCGTCTGGGGCATGGACAAGGTGCGCCAGGAGGTCATGACCAAGTGGACGCCGGACAAGGTCGAGGAGGCCTGCGGCGTCTCCGAGGCCCAGATGGCCAAGGTGGCCGAGATGATGGCCAAGAACCGGCCCTCGACCATCGTCTGGTGCATGGGCCAGACGCAGCACACCATCGGCAACGCCATGGTGCGCGCCTCCTGCCTGCTGCAGCTCGCGCTGGGCAACATCGGCGTCTCCGGCGGCGGTGCCAACATCTTCCGCGGCCACGACAACGTGCAGGGCGCCACCGACGTGGGCCCCAACCCCGACTCGCTGCCCGGCTACTACGGCATCGCCGAAGGCTCCTGGAAGCACTTCGCCACCGTCTGGGGCGTGGACTTCGACTGGATCAAGAACCGCTTCGCCAGCCCCGCGATGCTCACCAAGCCGGGCATCACGGTCTCGCGCTGGATCGACGGCGTGCTCGAGAAGAACGAGAACATCGACCAGGACCCCAACCTGCGCGGCGTGGTCTTCTGGGGCCACGCGCCGAACTCGCAGACCCGCGGCCTGGAGATGAAGCAGGCCATGGACAAGTTGGACCTGCTAGTGGTGGTGGACCCCTACCCCTCGGCGACCGCCGCCATGGCGGCCATGCCGGGCCGGGCCGAGGACCGCAACCCCAACCGCGCGGTGTACCTGCTGCCCGCGGCCACGCAGTTCGAGACCTCGGGCTCGTGCACGGCGTCCAACCGCTCCATCCAGTGGCGCGAGAAGGTCATCGATCCGCTGTGGGAAAGCCGCAGCGACCACATGATCATGTACCAGCTGGCGCAGAAGCTCGGCTTCGGCAACGAGCTGGTCAAGAACTACAAGATGCAGAAGGTCAAGGGCCTGGACGAGCCCGTGCCCGAGGACATCCTGCGCGAGATCAACCGCTCCGTCTGGACCATCGGCTACACCGGCCAGAGCCCCGAGCGCCTGAAGGCGCACATGAAGAACATGCACGTGTTCGACGTCAAGTCGCTCAAGGCCAAGGGCGGCAAGGACAAGGACACGGGCTACGACCTCACCGGCGACTACTTCGGCCTGCCCTGGCCGTCGTTCGGCACGCCGGAGATGAAGCACCCGGGCACGCCCAACCTGTACGACCCGAGCAAGCACGTCATGGACGGCGGCGGCAACTTCCGCGCCAACTTCGGCGTCGAGCGTGACGGCGAGAGCCTGCTCGCGGCCGACGGCTCGCACTCGGTCGGCGCGGACATCACTACCGGCTATCCCGAGTTCGACCACGTCCTGCTCAAGAAGCTGGGCTGGTGGGGCGAGCTGACCGAGGCCGAGCAGAAGGCCGCCGAGGGCAAGAACTGGAAGACCGACCTGTCCGGCGGCATCCAGCGCGTGGTCATGAAGAACCATGGCTGCCACCCCTTCGGCAACGCCAAGGCACGGGCGGTGGTCTGGAACTTCCCGGACGCCATCCCGCAGCACCGCGAGGCCCTCTACAGCACCCGGCCCGACCTGGTCGCCAAGTACCCCTCGCACGACGACAAGAAGGCCTTCTGGCGCCTGCCCACGCTGTACAAGTCCGTGCAGCAGAAGAACCTGCAGGACAAGGTGCACGAGAAGTTCCCGCTGATCCTCACCTCCGGCCGCCTGGTCGAATACGAGGGCGGCGGCGAGGAGACGCGCTCGAACCCCTGGCTGGCCGAACTGCAGCAGGAAGCCTTCGTGGAACTCAACCCCAAGGCCGCGGCCGACCGGGGCATCCGCAACGGCGACCGTGTCTGGCTCACCACGCCCACCGGCGCGCGCCTGAACGTGCAGGCCCAGGTGACCGAGCGTGTGGGGCCCGACACCGCCTTCATGCCCTTCCACTTCTCCGGCCGCTGGCAGGGACAGGACATGCTGGCCTACTACCCCAAGGGGGCCTACCCCGTGGTGCGCGGCGAGGCGGTCAACACGGCCACCACCTACGGTTATGACAGCGTGACGATGATGCAGGAGACCAAGACCACCGTCTGCAACATCGAGCGCGCCACGACGGCATAAGGAGAGCGAACATGGCACGAATGAAATTTGTTTGCGACTCCGAGCGCTGCATCGAGTGCAACAGCTGCGTCACCGCCTGCAAGAACGAGCACGAGGTGCCCTGGGGCGTGAACCGCCGCCGCGTCGTCACCCTCAATGACGGCGTGCCCGGCGAGCGCTCCATCTCCGTGGCCTGCATGCACTGCTCGGACGCCCCCTGCATGGCGGTGTGCCCGGTCAACTGCTTCTACCGCACGGAAGAAGGCGTGGTGCTGCACGACAAGGACGTGTGCATCGGCTGTGGCTACTGCAGCTACGCCTGCCCCTTCGGCGCACCGCAGTTCCCCTCGGCCGGCACCTTCGGCGTGCGCGGAAAGATGGACAAGTGCACCTTCTGCGCCGGCGGCCCCGAGGCCAACGGATCGCAGGCCGAGTTCGAGAAGTACGGGCGCAACCGCCTGGCCGAAGGCAAGCTTCCGGCCTGCGCCGAGATGTGCTCCACCAAGGCCCTCCTGGCCGGTGACGGCGACATGGTCGCCGACATCTTCCGCAACCGCGTGCTGGCACGCGGCAAGGGCGCCGAGGTCTGGGGCTGGGGCACCGCCTACGGCTCGCAGCAGGCCGGTCAACCGAAAGGAAAGTCATGATCGCGCGCGTCCTCATCGCCACCTTCGCGCTTGCGGCCCTGGCGGGCTGCGCCGACCGCGAACAGACCGCCACCGGGGTCAAGAGCGACCAGCCTTCCTTCGCCGGCACGGGCGCTCCAGCCCCCTACGCCCTGGCCGACTGGAAGCAGGGCGACAAGGCCAGCTGGGAACAGCAGCTGCGCGCCCGCACGCAAAGGCAGAACGAATATGTCCGTGTCAACCAGCAGTGAGCGTGGCCGCATGCTGCGGGGCCTGGCGGCCTCGCTGCTGATGTGCGTGGGCCTGGTGGCCGGCGTCTCGGCGCAGACCGTGCGTCCGGCCGACGAGGCGCCGCCCGCCGCCGCCCCGGCCCAGCCCGGGCCGGGCGGCATCCGCAGCCAGAACATCTTCGACGTGAAGCCCGATGCCGACCAGCAGAAGGGCTACATGGAGCAGAACAACGCCCAGCGCAACCAGGTCCAGCCTGGCAACAACGCCCCCATGTGGCGGGCCGTGGGTGACGGCGTGGCCGGCTACAGCAGCCTGCCGGTCTCGCAGGCGCCCGAGGCGGGCGTGCTGATCCAGCGCCAGGTGCAATACCCGGGCTCGCGCCTGACCACGGCCGGCGAGGCCTGGCGGCAGGTGCGCAACAGCTGGATCGTGCCCTATGGCGGCGCGCTCCTGCTGATCATGCTGGGCGCGCTGGCGATCTTCTACTTCACCAAGGGCTCCATGGGTTCGGCACAAGGCGGCGGCCGGCGCATCGAACGCTTCACGCCGTTCGAACGCTCGGCTCACTGGGCCAACGCCATTGCCTTCGTGCTGCTGGCCGTCTCCGGGATCATCATGGCCTTCGGCCGGTTCTTCCTGCAGCCGGTGATCGGCACCACGCTCTTCGGCTGGCTGACCTACGCGCTCAAGAACGTCCACAACTTCGTGGGGCCGCTCTTCGTGGTGTCGGTGGTCATCGTGTTCTTCACCTTCGTGAAGGACAACCTGCCGCAGCGCGGGGACCTGCGCTGGATGCTCAAGGCCGGCGGCGTGTTCAGCAAGCACGAGGTGCCCTCGCACCGCTTCAATGCGGGCGAGAAGGTGGTGTTCTGGGGAGGCGTGTTCTTCCTGGGTGCCATCGTCGCCGGGTCCGGGCTGGTGCTGAACATGCTGATCCCGGGCCTCCTGTACGACCGGGGCACCATGCAGGTGGCGCACATGATCCACGCCGTCGCGGCCGTGCTCATGATGACCATGTTCCTGCTGCACATCTACATGGGCACCATCGGCATGCGCGGCGCCTACAAGGCCATGCGCACCGGCTACGTGGACGAGGCCTGGGCGCACGAGCACCACGAGTACTGGGCCGAGGACATCAAGTCCGGCAAGATCCCTGCGCAGCGCAGCAAGCCCGCCGGCGTGACGGCGCCCCCGGCCGACGTGCGGCCCGCCTGACTGGAAGACCCGCGATGAAGAACCTGACCCTGTCCCTCCTCCTCGGCCTGCTCGCCCCCGTGGCCCTGGCCAAGCTGCCGGCCCCCGTGCTGGACGACGCCGCCAAGGCCAAGGCCGAGGAAGCCAAGGCCAAGACGGCCTGGCAGTCCAAGGTCGATGCCTTCCAGCTGTGCAAGGCGCAGGACCGCGCCGTGGCCAATGCGCGCAAGTCCGGCAATGGCGCGAAGCAGGCCCCCGCGGCGGCGGGTTCGGCGAACGGCACCGCGCCCACCGCAGCCGCTGGCGCGGCGCCCGCGGTGCCGACGCCGGTGTCCTCGCCCATGGCGGCCGTGGCCTGCATGGACCCGGGGCCCTTCGCCTACACGCCTCCGGCGCAAAAGCCGCTGGAGGCCTCGGGGGCCCACTCGCCCACCGGCACCGCGATCAGCCCGCCCAGCACCAAGCAGCCCGCCGCGGCGACGCCCGACAAGAAGTCCTGAGGCTGGCCCAGCCAGCCCTCGAACCGGGCCCCGGCGCCGCGGCTTGCCGCGGGTCGGGGCCTTTGCACGTCCTGCCCGCGCGCTGTGAACGCGCGGCCTACACTCGCCTGCCATGTCCCTGCCCCACCTGACCGAAGCCCGCGCCGACCTCGTCCGCGAGGTCGAGGTGACCGACGAGCACGGCGTGCGGCAGACCCTGCAGATTCCCGCCGAGCGTGACCTCACGGTGTACGTGGACCGGCGTGAGCTGGTCACCCTCATGACGCTGGGCGCGCGGCCGGAATGGCTGGTGCTGGGATACCTGCGCAACCAGCGACTGGTGCGCTCACCCGAGGAGGTGGAGTCCATCACGGTGGACTGGGAGGTGGGCGCCGCGGCCGTGCGCACCCGCAGCGGCATCGAGCGCATCGAGGAGCGCACCGCCAAGCGCGTGGTCACCACCGGCTGCGGCCAGGGCAGCGTGTTCGGCGGCCTGATGGACGAGGTGAACGCGCTCGCGCTGCCCGAGGCACGCCTCGCGCAGGGGCAGCTCTATGCCATCGTCAACGCCATCCGCCTCCAGGAGAGCACCTACAAGTCGGCCGGCTCGGTGCATGGCTGCGCGTTGTTCCGGGGTCCGGAGATGCTGGTCTTCGTGGAAGACGTGGGCCGCCACAACGCCATCGACACCATCGCCGGCTGGATGTGGATGCACGGCGTGAGCACCGATCATGCCCGGCCCGACGAGCCTTTCGTCTTCTACACCACCGGCCGGCTCACCAGCGAGATGGTCATCAAGTCGGCGCAGATGGGCGTGGCCCTGGTCGTCTCGCGCAGCGGCATCACGCAGATGGGCCATGCCATTGCGGCCCAGATCGGCCTGTGCGCCATCGGGCGCGCGACCAACCGGCACTTCTACTGCTACACCGCGCCCGAGCGGCTGCTGTGGCAGCCGGAGCTGGCCTCGGCGCCGCGGCAGGCGGGCTGAAGCCCGCGGCAGGCCTGGTCAAGGATCTTTCCAGCGTCGCCTCTCGTCGCGCCGATGCCGAAGCGACGCGGCGAAAAAGCCCTTAGTCGATGCGCCTGAACCAGCGCACCGACAGCCCCACGGCCGCCAACGTGAGCAGCGCCGCCAGCAAGGCCAGCACCGCGGTGATCTCCGTCTCGCGCATCTCCACCTGCGCGCGCGTGCCCAGGCCCTGGTACACCTCACGCAGCCTGTCGGCCGTTCCGGCGTGCTGGTAGATGCCGCCGGTGATGCGGGCCACCTCGCGGAGCGTGGGCTCGTCCAGGCGCAGGTAGATGGCCATGCCTTCGGGGTGGGTGCCTTCGCCATCGGCGGTGCCCAGCCCGATCACGTCGATGCGCACGCCGCGCTCGGCGGCCATCTTCGCGGCTTCCAGCGTGTCCACGCCCGTGGTGCGGCGGCCGTCGCTCAGCAGGATGATCGCGGCCGACTTGTACGAGCCGGGCGCCACGGGCGTGATGCTCTTGGGGGCGACCTTCGGCTTCTCGTCCAGGCTGCGCGCCGCAGCGCGCTGGCTGCCGAAGGTCATCTCGCCGACGTCCAGGCCGTGGTCCGGGAACAGCTCGGCCAGGCTCACCACGATGGCGTTGCCCACCGCGGTGGCGGTCTGCATCTGGAAGCTGTCGATGGCTTCGGCCAGCACGGCGCGGTCGAGCGTGGGACGCTGGGCCACCTGCGCGGTGCCGGCGAAGGTGACGATGCCGACCTCGATGTCGCGCGGCAGCTCACGCAGGAACTGCCGGGCCGCGGCCTGCGCAGCCACCATCCGGCTCGGCTCCACGTCGCGCACGCGCATGCTGAGCGACACGTCCATGGCCAGGATGAGGGTGGTGCGCGCCCAGGGCAAGGGGATGCGCGAGACCGGCCGGGCTGCCGCGACCAGCAGGGCCGCGCAGGCCAGCAGCAGCAGCAGCGGTGGCATGTGGCGGCGCCAGCTCGGCCTGTCCAGCGCCGCCCGCACCGTCGCAAGGCTGCTCAAGCGCACGGCCGCCCGCCTGCGCCGGCGCAGCAGCCAGGCGTAGAGCAGGGGCAGTACGGGCAGCGCCAGTAGCAGCCAGAGGAAGTCGGGCCAAAGGAAAGACATGGGCGCGGGTTGTCGTTGACGCCCCATCGTGGGAGGCCGTGGGTGACTTGGCAATCCCGGCGCGAAATCACGCCTGCGTCGCGGCGCGCAGACGGTGCGCCGGCGCCACCATGGGCCCGCGGTGTAGGTAAGTGCCGCATCCTTCTGTAATCGCCCCCGTTGCGCGGCCGAGCCAGGCTTTGCGGGCCCCACGAGGCTCGACAGAAGTAGCAAGATGAGCCTTGACCGCGCGGAATTCGACCACTGCGCGGACGCTCGAGATTTCGACACGCGATGACCTGTACCCCTTGCTTCATCACCGCCGAACCGGCCTTCATACGAGCGGCGGCGCATCGTGTCCATAGCTCTTTGGGGCTGTGCAGTCCCCGCCTGCCGCGCGCGTCCAATCGGGTGCGGCTTCCACTTCCGAATTCCCGCGAGACCGACCGCCGGGCTGCCGCACCCGGCACGCCTGGCAATGGATTTTTCTCACCGGTGAATCATTCTTTTGCGAGACCCTGAATGTTGACTCCCATGCGCGCAGTGTTCGTCGGCAATGGCACGCTCCTGATCCGGTGTGCCGAGGCCTTCCGCAGCGAAGGCCACGAGATCGCGGCCGTCGCGAGCAGCGACCCCGCCATCCTCGACTGGGCCCGGCAGCAGGCCATCGTGGCCGAGTGCATCGACGGCCGCGTGCCCTCGCTCGAGGGCTTCGATTACGACTATCTCTTCAGCGTCGCCTGGCTGCAGGTCCTGCCCGAGCCGCTGATCCGGCGTGCCCGGAAGCTGGCGGTCAACTTCCATGACGGCCCGCTTCCGCGTTACGCGGGCCTGAACGCCACGTCCTGGGCCGTGATGGCCGGCGAGCGGCAGCACGGCGTCACCTGGCACGAGATGACCGCCGAGGTGGACCGTGGCCGCATCCTGCGCCAGGAGCTGTTCGAGCTCGCGCCCGACGAGACCGCCTTCAGCCTGAACGCACGCTGCTACGAGCGCGGCTTCCAGGCCTTCTGCACGCTGCTGGCGGACCTTGCACGCGCTGCGCCGGTGCTGCAGGAGCAGCCCGCCGGCGGCAGCTACTTCGCGCGCCACCAGCGGCCGGCCGCCCTGGGCACGCTGGACTGGCAGCGCCCGGCCAGCGCCCTGGCCGCACTGGTGCGGGGACTGGACTTCGGCAACTACGCCAACCCGCTGGCGCTGCCCAAGGTGCTGCTGCCCGACGGGGCGCTGCTGGTGCCGCGTTCGGCCCGTGTCGCCCCCGCACCAACCGCGGCGAGCCCCGGAACCGTGCTGGAAGCCCAGGGGGCGCGCCTGCGCATCGCCACGGCCGACGGCGAGCTGCTGCTGGACGGCCTGCGCGGCATCGACGGCTCGGCAAGCCTCGGCGGCCTGCAGGCCGGCCAGGTTCTGCCCTCGCTCACTCCGCCGACGCTCGCGCTGCTGGACGAGCGCGCGCCCGCGCTGGCGCGGGGCGAGGCGCACTGGCGTGCCGAGCTGGGTGCGGTGCGTTCGGCCGAACTGCCGTACCCGCGCCTGGCCCAGCGCGACGCGGCCGTCGCACCGGTTCGCCTGCCGCTGGAGGTCACCGCGCGCGGACCCGCGACGCTCGCGGCCTTCGCGGCCTGGCTGTGTGCGCTGGGCGGGCAGGACCGCGTGTCCCTGGCCTATGCCGACAGCGCCCTCGCGCAGCAGGCGCGCGGCCTCGAAGCCTGGGCCACGCCCTGGGTGCCGCTCACGATCGCCTGCAACCCGGACGAGGGGGCGGCGCAGCTCGCCGAGCGCGCCGCCGGCCTGGTGTCCCATGCCCACGCCGCCGGCCCCATGACGCGCGACCTGCCGCTGCGGCTGGGTGGCGCGGTCCCGGCGCCCGCGACCTTCGCCATCAGCCTCGGCGGCGGCGAGCCGCAGGCCCCCGCGCAGCTGGCCCTGGTGGCTGCCGCGCCCGACGCGCCGCTGGAGCTGCGGGTCGAAGGCGGCCTCTTCGATCCGGCGGTGATGGCCTGCATCGCCGCCCATCTGCAGGCGTGGCTGCGCGCCTTCGAGCAGGCGCCGGGGCCGCTGCGCGCCCTGCCGCTGCAGCCGCCGGCGGAACAGGCGCAGCTTTCGGCCGGCAATGACGCGAGCACGGTGGCGGTGGACACGTCCGAGGCCGTCCACCTGCAGATCGCCCGAGCCGCGGCCGAGCGTCCGCAGGAAGAGGCCCTGGTCTGCGGCGAGGCGAGCCTGACCCACGCCGAGCTGCAGGGCCGCGCCACGGTGCTGGCCCAGGCGCTGCGCGAAGGCGGCGTCGGCGCCGGAGACATCGTCGGCGTCTGCCTGGACCGGGGCCCGGAGCTGCTGGTCGCGGTGCTCGCCATCCTGAAGTCGGGCGCCGCCTACCTGCCGCTGGACCCCGACTACCCGCACGACCGCCTGCGCTACATGGTGGCCGACTCCCAGGCGCGCCTCGTGGTCTGCCGCGGTCCGATGGCCGGGCTGCTGGACCTGCCGGCGGACCGCGTGATGGCCCCGGACGCACGCCCCGCGAGCGAGGTCTCGGCCGAGCTCCCCGCCGTGCCCGCGAGCAGCCCCGCCTACGTGATCTACACCTCGGGGTCCACCGGCAAGCCCAAGGGCGTGGTGGTCACTCACGCGAACGTGCTGAACTTCTTCGCCGGCATGAGCGCCCGCGTGCCGCACGCGCCCGGCGCGCGCTGGCTGGCCGTCACCAGCCTGTCCTTCGACATCTCGGTGCTGGAGCTGCTGTGGACGCTCTCGCGCGGCCTCACGGTGGTGCTCTATGCGCCGACCCAGGCGCAGCAGGCCGGCCCCGAATTCAGCCTCTTCTACTTCTCCAGCGACGAGTCGGCCGCGGGCGCCGACCGCTACCGCCTGCTGATGGAGGGCGCCCGCTATGCCGACGAGCACGGCTTCGCGGCCGTGTGGACTCCCGAGCGCCACTTCCACGCCTTCGGCGGCCTGTACCCCAATCCCATGCTGACCAGCGCCGCCATTGCGGCCGCCACGCGCCGGGTGAAGATCCGCGCCGGCAGCTGCGTGCTGCCGCTGCACCATCCGGCCCGCGTGGCCGAGGACTGGTCGGTGGTGGACAACCTCTCGAATGGGCGCGTGGGCGTGTCCTTCGCGGCGGGCTGGCAGCCCAACGACTTCGTGCTGGCGCCACAGAATTTCGCCAACCGCAAGCAGTCCATGCTGGACAACATCGACGTGGTGCGGCGACTCTGGCGGGGCGAGAGCATCGACTTCCCGGGCCACGACGGCAAGCCGGTTTCCGTGCGCACGCTGCCGCGCCCCGTGCAGCGCGAGCTGCCCATGTGGCTCACCGCGGCCTCGAACCCCGAAACCTTCCAGCAGGCCGGCGAGAAAGGCTGCCATGTGCTCACCCACCTGCTGGGCCAGAGCGTGGAGGACCTGGCCGGCAAGATCGAGGTCTTCCGCGCCGCCTGGCGCGCCGCGGGCCACCCGGGCGAGGGCCAGGTCACGCTCATGCTGCATACCTTCGTCGGACCCGACGAGGACGCCGTGCGCGAGACCGCGCGCGGGCCCATGAAGGCCTACCTGCGCAGCTCGGTGGATTTGATCCGCCAGGCGGCCTGGAGCTTCCCCACCTTCGTGCAGCGCGGCAAGGCGGCCGGCCGCACGCCGCTGGAAGTGATGCAGGAGCAGCCCCTGTCCGAAGCGGAGATGGACGCGCTGCTCGACCACGCCTTCTCCCGCTACTGGAACACCAGCGCCCTCATCGGCACGCCCGAGCGCTGCCTGGAGATGGTGCAGCGGCTGCAGGACGTGGGCGTGGACGAGATCGCCTGCCTGATCGACTTCGGCATCGAGACCGACACCGTGCTCGCCCACCTGGAGCCGCTGCGCCGGCTGATGCAGATGGCCCAGCGCCCGCGCCGCGGCGACGCGGACCTGGGCGTGGCCGGCCACATCCAGCGGCACGCGGTCACGCACCTGCAGTGCACGCCCTCCATGGCCACCATGCTGGTGGCCGATGCACCGGGCCGCGAGGCGCTGTCGCGTCTGTCGGCCCTGCTGGTGGGCGGCGAGGCCCTGCCACTGCCGCTGGCGCGGCGCCTGCGCGAGCTGGTGCCCGGCCAGCTTCTGAACATGTACGGTCCGACCGAGACCACCGTGTGGTCCAGCTGCTGCGCGCTAGACGCCATCGGCGATTTCGTTCCGCTGGGCGAGCCCATTGCCAACACGCAGCTCCACGTGCGCAACGCCTGGGGGCAGGAATGCCCGGCGCTGGTGCCCGGAGAACTCCTCATCGGCGGCGCCGGCGTGACGCCGGGCTACCTGAACCGGCCCGAGCTGACCGCCGAGCGCTTCGTGGCCGACCCCGCGCGCCCCGGCGAGCGCCTCTACCGCACCGGTGACCTGGTGCGGCGCCACCCCGACGGCCGGCTCGAATTCCTCGGCCGCCTCGACCACCAGGTCAAGATCCGCGGCCACCGCATCGAGCTGGGCGAGATCGAGAACACGCTCGCGCGCCAGCCGGGCGTGCGCGAAGCGGTGGTCATCGCGCGCCAGGATGCCGCGGGCGAGTACGTCCTGCTCGGCTATGTCACGCCGGAGGCGGGCGCGAACCTGGAGGCCGAGGCGCTGCGCCGCGCGATCGCCCAGGCCCTGCCCGAGATCATGGTGCCGCGCGCCGTGGCGGTACGAAGCAGCCTGCCGCTCACGCCCAACGGCAAGGTCGATCGCAAGGCCCTGGCGCAGTCCGGCGCGGAGGCGGCGGCTGCGCCGGCGCAGCCATCGGCAGCGCCCGCGGGCGGTGCGCCCGGCGACGCGCTGGAGCAGACCGTCGCGGGCATCTGGCGCGAGGTGCTGGGCCTGGACGAGGTGGCGCGCGACAGCAACTTCTTCGACCTGGGCGGCCATTCGCTGCTGGTGATCCAGGTGCAGCGGCGCCTGAAGGACGCGGTGGGCCAGGAGGTCTCCATCACGGACATGTTCCGCCTGCCCACCGTGGCGGCCATTGCCGAACACCTGCGCGGGAACACGCGCGACAACGCCGTGAGCGCGGGCCTGAGCCGCGCGCATGCACGCCGCGCGCTGCGCGGGCAGGGCGCGCGCACGGCTTGAGACGACCAGGGAGGACGACAACAAGATGACTGCACAGACCGAGAACCTCGCGGGCCAGATCGCCATCGTGGGCATGGCCGGCCGTTTCCCCGGTGCACGCAACGTGGGCGAGCTGTGGCGCCTGCTGCGCGAGGGCCGCGAGGCCACCGAGTGGCCGGACGACGAGGCGCTGCTGGCCGCCGGCGTGAGCGAGGCCGAACTGGCCGACCCGCAGTACGTCCGCGCCACGCTGCCGCTGGCGGACATGGAGATGTTCGACGCCGGCTTCTTCGGCTTCAGCAAGCGCGACGCCGCCGTGCTGGACCCGCAGCACCGCCATTTCCTGGAGTGCGCCTGGGAGGCGCTGGAGGACGCGGGCCACCCGCCCGAGAAGTTCGACGGCGCCATCGGCGTCTTTGGCGGCTGCGGCATGCAGGCCTACATGGCCTACAACCTGCTGACCAACGCACCGCTGCTGCAGTCCATGGGCCTGTTCCTGCTGCGGCACACCGGCAACGACAAGGACTTCCTCACCACCCGCGTGTCCTACCTGCTGGACCTGAAAGGGCCCAGCGTGGGCGTACAGACCGCCTGCTCCACCTCGCTGGTGGCGGTGCACATGGCAGCGCAGAGCCTGCTCTCGGGCGAGTGCGACATGGCGCTGGCCGGCGGCGCGAGCATCGAGCTGCCGCACCGCCGCGGCTACCGCTGGGCCGATGGCGAGATCCTCGCGCCCGACGGGCACTGCCGCGCCTTCGACGACGAAGCGGCCGGCACGCTCTTCGGCAGCGGCGCGGGCATCGTGGTGCTGCGCCGGCTGGAGGACGCGCTGCGCGATGGGGACCATGTCTATGCCGTCATCCGCGGCTCGGCGATCAACAACGACGGCAGCGGCAAGGCCGGCTACCTCGCGCCCAGCGTGGACGGGCAGGCGCGTGCGGCGGTGGAGGCGCTGGCGGTCGCGGACGTGGACCCGGCATCGGTGGGCTACATCGAGGCACACGGCACGGGCACGCCCGTGGGCGACCCCATCGAAGTCGCCGCGCTCGCGCAGGCCTATGGCGACGCGCCGCAGGGCGGCGTCGGCCTGGGATCCATCAAGACCAACATCGGCCACCTCGACACCGCCGCCGGCGTGGCGTCCCTCATCAAGGTGTGCCTGGCACTGCGCCACGGCCTGCTGCCGGCCACACTGAACTTCCAGCGCGCCAACAGCCGCTTCCAGGACGCGCTGCGGCCCTTCCACGTCAACGACCAGCCGCGCCCCTGGCCGCGCGGCGAGCGGCCCCGCCGGGCCGCCGTCAATTCACTGGGCGTGGGCGGCACCAACGCCCACGTGGTGCTGGAAGAGCCGCCGCTGCGGCAACGTGCCGGTGATGCCGGTGATGCCGGCGAGCCGGGCTGGCAGGTCTTCACGCTCTCGGCCCGGAGCGCCGCGTCCCTGGCCGCCCTGCGCGAACGCTGGCAGGCCTTCGCCGCCGAGCCGCCGCCGGAGTTCGACCTCGCAGACGCGGCCTTCACCACGCAGGAGGGGCGGCGCGCCTTCCCGCACCGGCTGGCGCTGGTCGCCCGCGACCTGGACGGCCTGCGCGCGGCGCTCAAGGGCCCCGTGCCCGGCCGGCCATCCGCCGCGAGTGGGGTGGCGGGCCGCACGGCGCCGCCGGTGGTCTTCCTTTTTCCCGGTGGTGGCGCGCACTTCCCCGGCGCGGGCCGCGACCTGCTGCGCTATGCCGCCTTCCGTGCGGCGGTGGACGAGTGCATCGCGGCCCTGCCGGCCGATGCGCCGCCCCAGCTCGGACAGCGCCTCTTCGCGGGCGAGCCCGGCCATGCCGAGGACGTCGCCTGGCTGGAGGCACCCGTCAACGCCATCCCGGCGCTCTTCATCCTGGAGTACGCGCTGGGGCGGCTGTGGCTGTCCTGGGGCGTGAAGCCGGCCGCGATGATGGGCCACAGCGCGGGCGAGTACGCGGCCGCGTGCCTGGCGGGCGTTTTGAGCCTGCCCGACGCGCTGCGCATCGTGGTGCTGCGCGGACGCCTGTTCGAGAAGGCACCGCGCGGCGGCATGCTCTCGGTGGACCTGCCGCGCGATCAGCTCGCGCCGCTGGTGGACGAACTGGGCCTGGACATCGCCGCCGTGAATGCGCCCGACCTGTGCCTGGTCTCCGGCGCACCGGACCGCCTCGCTGTTCTGAAGGAGCGGCTCGCGCAGCAGGGCGTGGAAGCGCGACGCCTGCACATCGACGTGGCCGCGCACTCGCGCCTGCTGGACGGCATCCTGGACGAATTCCGCGAGGGCATCCGCGGCATCGCGCTCAAGCCGCCGCAGATCCCCATCCTCTCCAGCCTGAGCGGGGAATGGATCACGCCCGAGCGTCCCCTCGAGGGGGACTACTGGGCGCGCCACCTGCGCGAGCCGGTGCAGTTCGCCCGGGGCATTTCGCGCCTGATGGCCGAGTTGCCCGACTGCGTGCTGCTGGAGACGGGGCCGGGGCAGGGGCTGGGGTCCCTCGCCCGCCACAACGGCGCCGGCACCGGTCATCCGGTGCTGGCCTCCGGCCGCAAGGCCGACGAGGCGGACGGCGACGTTCCCGCCCTGCTCGCCAGCGCCGGGGTGCTCTGGACCCGGGGTCTTGCCCTCGACTGGTCGGCCCTGCGCGGCGAGCAGCCGCGTCGGCGCATCCCGCTGCCCACCTACGCCTTCGAGCACGAACGCCACTGGATCGAAGCCGGACGCATGGCGACCGAGCCCGCGCCGCAGGAAGCGTCCGCTGAGGCGTCGGGGCCGAAGCGGCTCGCGTCGCTGGACGACTGGTTCCGCGCGCCGCAGTGGCAACCGCAGCCGGCGCCGCAGGGCCCGGCGCCCGGACGCTGGCTGTTGCTGGGCGCCGAGGTTCCCATCGCAGCCGCCTTGCGCCAGACCCTGCAGGCGCAGGGCGCGCAGGTCCTGGCCGTGGAATCCGGCCCGACCTTCGAGCGCCGCAGCCCCGAAGCCTTCGCCTGCGACCTCGGTCGCCCCGAGCAGCTCGCGCAGCTCCTGGAAACCCTGGAAGGCGAGGGCCGCTGGCCGCAGCGCGTGCTGCACTTCGGCGCACTGCTCGGCGCGGGAGAAGGCGCTTTCGCCGCGCAACGCGCCGGCGCCTTCGACCAGCCGGTCGCCTTCGCCCAGGCCCTGCAGCAGGCCGACCTCAGCCAGCCGCTGGAACTGCTGCTCGTCACGCGCGGCAGCCAGGGCGTGGAGGGCCACGCGCCGGTTGCGCCCGCGCAGGCCCTGGCCCTGGGGCCCTGCCGCGTGATCCCGCGCGAGCTGCCGCAGGTGCGCGCCCGCCTGGTGGACCTCGACCCCGGGGCCAGCCCCGAGGACTCGGCCCCGCAGCTGCTGGCCGAGGCGGCCGCCACCGACGCCGGTGACCTCGCCGCCTGGCGCGCCGGCAAGCGCTGGCAGCCGCGCACCGTGCGCCTGCCGGCCCCCCAGGCTGGCGTGGCGCAGCGGCTGCGCGACGGCGGCGTGTACCTCATCACCGGCGGCCTGGGCGGCATCGGCCTGGAGCTGGCGGACTTCCTGGCCCGGCGTCACAAAGGCCGGCTGGCCCTGGTCGGGCGGCGCGGCTTTGCACCGCGCGCGCAGTGGCCCGCCCTGGCCGCCCGCGCCGCCACCGACCCGCAAGGCCGCGTTGCCGCGCGCCTCATCGCGATGGAGGAGGTCGGCGGGCAGGTCCTGTGTCTGCGCGCCGACGTGCTCGATCGCGCCAGCATGGCCGAGGCGCTGGAGGCCTGCCGGCGTGAGCTGGGTCCTGTCGAGGGCGTGTTCCACGCGGCCGGCGAAATGGCCGACGCGCCGCTCGCGACCAAGCCGCTGGCCGACATGCACCGCCTGATGGCCGGCAAGGCCGAAGGCGCGCAGCTGCTGCACGCGCTGCTGCCGCCGGGGGCGCTGCGCTTCTTCGCGGTCTTCTCGTCCACCAGCGTGGAACTCGGGCCGCCGGGCCAGGTGGACTACGTCGCCGCCAACGCCATGCTGGAGGCGCTGGCCCTGTCGCGGCCCGACGGCTGGGTGCTGCGTTGGGGCGTCTGGGCGGATGTGGGCATGGCGGCGCGCGCCGATGCGGGGTCGGCCCAGGCGGCACCGGACGCGCCGCCGCTGCATCCCCTGCTCGGATGGCGCGCCGATGCCGAGGGCGCCGTGGTGTTCGAGACGCTGCTCGATCCGGCCCGGCTCTGGGTGCTGGACGAGCATCGCGTGGGCGGCCGCGCCGTGCTCCCGGGGACCGGCTACCTGGAGATCGCCCGCGCCGCGCTGGCCGCCTTGCATCCGGGCGTGCCCATGGAGCTGGAGTCGCTGTCCTTCGAGGAAGGCATGGTGTTCGAGCAGGGCCCGCGCCGCATGCAGGTGCGCCTGCAGGCCGGCGAGGACGGCTACGACTTCCTGGTGCGCAGCCGCGGCGCCGACGACGCGGGCTGGACCGACCATGCGCGTGCCGGCCTCAAGCCCTTCCTGGGCACGCTCGTGCCGGCACCCGCGCCGGCAGGGCCGTGGCAGGCCGGGCGGGCGCCGCAGGCGCGCAGCACCGCACTCGCCTTCGGCCCGCGCTGGGGCAACCTGGCGCGCATGCGCCTGGCCCAGCGCTCGGCCGTCGCCGAGCTGGTCCTGCCCGACGCCTTCCGCGCCGACCTGCCGACCTGGGGCGCGCACCCGGCGCTGGCCGACATGGCCGCCACTTTCGGCCTGCACCTGCTGGAGGAGGGCGAGCGCGAGCAGCGCCTCTGGGTGCCGGTCTCCGTGGACCGGGTGCGCTGGATCGCGCCACTGACGCCCGAAATCACCAGCCGCGTGGAGTTGCGCGGGCGGCCGGGCCACGGCGTCGCGAGCTTCGATGTGAGCCTGCATGGCCCGGACGGCGCGCCGCTGGCCACCTTCGAGGGCTTCACCCTGCGCGCCATCGATCCGGCGCAGCTCAGTGCGCCGCGCGCGGCCAGCGGCCAGCGTCCGGCGGCCCTGGCGCAGGCGCTGCGCGAGAACGGCATTCGTGCGCAGGACGCACCGGCGGTGTTCGAGCGCCTGTTCAGCCTCGATGCGCCGCAGCTGACCGTCTCCTCGGTGGAACTGCGCAGCGTGCGGTCCCTGATGGCGCCGACGGCGCAGCGTGCACCGGCGGTGCCTGCACGCCCGCGTGAGGCGGGCGCGCCGGACGAGGCCGCGCTCACGCCGACCGAGCAGGCGCTGGCCCAGGTCTGGCGCGAGCTGCTGGGTATCGAGCAGGTCGGGCGCGGCGACGACTTCTTCGCCCTCGGCGGCCACTCGCTGGTCGCCGTGCGGCTCTTCGCGCGCCTGCGCAAGCAGTTCGGCGCCGACCTGCCGCTGGCCACGCTGTTCGAGGCGCCCACGCTGGGGCAACTCGCTGCGCTGGTGGCGCAGCACGGCACCTCGGTGCCTGCGGCCGCCGCGTCGGCGGCCGCCGCGCCCGCACCCGACGCCCAGGCGCCGGAGCCGGCGCGCTCCCCCGCGCCGTCCAACGTCATTCCCCTGGGCAAGCGCGGCTGGTCGCCGCTGGTGGAGATCTGCCGCGGCGAGGCGGGCCGCAGGGCACTGTTCTGCGTGCACGGCGCCGGCGGCAACGTGCTGAACTTCAAGCTGATCTCCGACCGCGTCGGAACCCACCAGCCCTTCTTCGGCCTGCAGGCGCAGGGCGTGGACGGACGGCTACCGCCCCTGGGGACGGTCGAGCAGATGGCGGCGCAGTACCTGGAGGCGATCCGCAGCGCGCAGCCGCAGGGGCCCTACCGCCTTGCGGGCTACTCGGCGGGCGGCGTCATCGCGCTGGAGATGGCGCAGCGCCTGCGCGCCCAGGGCGAGCAGATCGAGCTGCTGCTGATGATCGACACCCTCTCGCCCGCGGCGGCGCGGCGGCCGGTGCCGCTGTGGCGCAAGCTGTGGCTGATGCGGCACTGGACGCTGCGCTTCGCGCTCGACTGGCCGCAGCGCCGGCGGCGCGGGCGCGAGATCGAGCTGCGCTACACCGAGGCGCTGGAACAGCTCGCACGCGGCGAGCCGCTGCCGCCGGAGCTGGTGGACTTCCACCTGTTCCGCAACTTCATGGCCGCCCAGGCCCGCTACGAGCCGCAGCCCTATCCGGGCGACATGGTGCTGCTGCGGGCGCGCGAAAGCGAAAACCAGTACCTGCAGGCCGGCCGCACGCTGGGCTGGGAGGCGCATGTGCAGGGCCCGATCGACTCGCAGTTCGTGGACGGCTCGCACTTCACGATGATGAACGAGCCCGGCCTGAGCCAGCTCGCACAGGCCATCCGGGGCGAGCTGGAGCGGGTGGACAGCGGCCGCCGGCGCGACCCGGCCGGCGGCTCCCGCGGCGCGGGACGGGGGTGGTGGAGGGCGTTCGCGCGCTGACCGGATCGGGCCTGTGTGATGGCGGCGGGCCAATGTCCCAGCAGGTGAGGTCCGCACCCGGTCTGCGGTATGGTCCGCCGCATGACCACCGGCACTTCCTTCTGGCACCTGGGCTGGCGCACCCTCTGGCGTGACTTGCGCGCGGGCGAGCTGCGCCTCTTGATCGTCGCGGTCGTGCTCGCGGTGGGCGCCCTCACCGCCGTCGGCTTCTTCGCCGACCGGCTCAAGGGCGGCTTGAACCGCGATGCGCGCCAGCTGCTCGGCGGCGATGCGGTGGTCTCCAGCGACCATCCGGCGCCACCCGCGTTCCTCGACCGGGCGCGTGAGCTGGGCCTGGAGACCGCCCGCACCCTCACCTTTCCCACGATGGCGCGCGCCGCGCAGGCGCAGGGCGGCGCCGTGCGCCTGGTGGCGCTCAAGGCGGTGGAGGCTGGCTATCCGCTGCGGGGACGGGTGCGCACGGCGCCGGCCGTCGGTGCCTCGGGCAGCGAGACCGCCGAGGTGCCCGCTGCCGGCGAGGCCTGGGTCGATGCGCCGCTGCTGGAGGCGCTGTCGCTGCGCGTGGGCGACGCCTTGCTGCTTGGCGACGCGAGCCTGCGCATCGCCCGCATCATCACGCTGGAGCCCGACCGTGGCGCCGGCTTCATGAGCTTCGCGCCGCGCGTGATGATCAACGAGGCGGACCTCGCGGCCACCGCGCTGGTGCAGCCGGCCAGCCGCGTGCGTTACCGCCTCGCGGTGGCGGGGCCCGACCCGGCAGTGTCGCGCTTCGTGGACTGGGCCGAGCAGCGCCTGGAGGCGCGCGAGCTGCGCGGCATGCGCATCGAGTCGCTGCAGGCCGGCCGGCCGGAGATGAGCCAGACGCTGGACCGTGCCGAGAAATTCCTCAACCTGGTGGCGCTGCTGGCTGCCTTGCTCAGTGCCGTGGCCGTGGCCCTGGCCGCACGGGGGTTCGCGGCGCGGCACCTGGACGACTGCGCCATGCTGCGCGTGCTGGGGCAGAGCCAGCGCACCATCGCGCTGGCCTACGCGGTGGAGTTCGCGGTGGTCGGCCTCGCGGCCTCCGCGCTCGGCGTGGCGCTGGGCTTCGGCGTCCACTTCGTCTTCGTGCTGCTGCTCGCCGGGCTGGTGGAGACGGCGTTGCCGGCACCGGGCCTGTGGCCCGTGGCCTTCGGCTTCGGCATGGGGCTGACGCTGCTCTTCGCCTTCGGCCTGCCGCCCGTGCTGCAGCTGGCACGCGTGCCGCCGCTGCGGGTCATCCGCCGTGAGCTGGGCGCGCTCAAGCCGGCCTCGCTCGCGGTGCTGGGCGTGGGCATCACCGGCTTCGCCACCTTGCTGCTCGCGGCCAGCAGCGACCTGAAGCTGGGCGGCATCGCCGTGGGCGGCTTCGCCGGCGCCGTGCTGCTCTTCGCCGGCCTGAGCTGGGCGGCGGTGAAGCTGTTGCGCCGCGTGGTCAACGAGAGCACGGCGCCGCGCTGGCTGGTGCTGGCCACGCGCCAGGTCTCGGCCCGGCCGGTCTATGCGGTGGTACAGGTCAGCGCGCTGGCCGTGGGCCTGCTGGCGCTCATGCTGCTGGTGCTGCTGCGCACCGACCTCATCGCCAGCTGGCGCGCGGCCACGCCGCCGGACGCACCCAACCGCTTCGTCATCAACGTGATGCCCGAGCAGGAGGAGGGCTTCCGAGCGCTGCTGCGCGAGGCGGGCGTGCCGCGCTACGACTGGTACCCCATGTTCCGGGGTCGTCTCGTCGCGGTGAACGATCGGCCCGTGTCGCCGGACGATTTCACCGACGACCGCGCGCAGCGCCTGGTGGACCGCGAGTTCAACCTCTCGCACAGCGCCGAGCAGCCGCCCCACAACCAGATCGTGGCCGGCCGCTGGCAGACCGAGGAGGCTGGCGCGGTGAGCGTGGAGGAGGGGCTGGCCGAGACCCTGGGCCTGAAGCTGGGCGACGTGCTGCGCTTCGACATCGGCGGCGTGCAGAGCGAGGCGCGCGTCACCTCGCTGCGCAAGGTGGACTGGGGCTCCATGCGGGCCAACTTTTTCGTCATGTACCCGGTCAGCCGCCTGCCCGAGGTGCCTGTGACCTACATGGGCGCCTACCGGGCGCCCGACCGGCCGGGCTTCGACAACGCGGTGGTGCGCGCCTTCCCCAATGTCACCAGCGTGGACATGACCGCCACCTTGAACCAGGTGCAGCGGGTGCTGGACCAGGTGATCCGCGCCGTGGAGTTCCTCTTCGGCTTCACCCTGGCCGCCGGGCTGGTGGTGCTGTTCGCGGCCGTGACGGCCACGCGCGAGGAGCGCGCTCGCGAGTACGCGATCATGCGCGCGGTCGGCGCGCAGTCCTCGCTGCTGCGGCAGGTGCAGCGCGCCGAGCTGGCCGGCGTCGGCCTGCTGGCGGGCTTCCTGGCCAGCGTGGTGGCCATCGCGGTGGGCTGGGCGCTGGCGCGCTACGCCTTCGACTTCAGCTGGCGCGCGTCCCCGTGGGTGCCGCTCTTCGGCGCGCTGGCCGGCGCCGCGCTCGCACTGGCGGCCGGGTGGTGGGGCTTGCGGGAAGTGCTGAACCGGCCGGTGATCGTGACGCTGCGGCAGGCCAGCGAGTAAGGATCGCAGCTTCTCAGGGCAGCTGCGCCGAACGCATGCGGGCGCTGATCACCCCGGCCCGGTCGGCCAGGTAGTCGGACTGGGGCAGCTTCTCGTAATGCTTGGGCCGCGGCAGCATGACGGCCAGGCGCGCCGCTTCCCAGGCGCTGAGCTGGGAGGCGCTCTTGCCGTGGTAGCGCCGCGCCGCGGCTTCCGCCCCGAACACGCCTTCACCCCACTCGACGCTGTTGAGGTACAGCTCCAGGATGCGCTCCTTGGGCAGAAGGATTTCCAGCGCCAGGGTCAGCACGGCTTCCTGGCCCTTGCGCAGCAGGGTGCGCTCGCCCGAGAGGAACAGGTTCTTCGCCAGCTGCTGCGTGATGGTGGAGCCGCCGATGATCCTGGGGCTGCGGCCCGCGGCGAGCCGGGCGCGGCGGGCGGCCTGGCGCTCGGCCCGCGCGTTGCGTTCCCAGGCGGACTCGATGGCTTCCCAGTCGAGGCCGTCGTGCTGGGTGAAGCTGTCGTCCTCGGAGGCGATGACGGCGCGCTTGAGGTGGTCGGACAGCTCGCCATAGGGCACCCACTCCTGGCGCCAGCGCCAGCGCTTGCCGGGCTCGGTCGCGAGGCGCCAGGCTTCGGAGCGCTGGAAGGCGGTGGACTGCGGGTCGATCCAGGCCATGAGCGCGATGCGCAGCACGAAGAACAGCTGCAGCGCGAGGAAGGCCGCGAGCACGAGCAGCAGCCAGCGCAGGGCGATCTTCATGCGCGCGGCGCTGCGCCTTCGAGCAGCGTGCGCAGTTGCGAAAGCACCGCCGCCGTGGGCGGCCGAACGCCGCGCCAGCGGAGGAAGGACTCCGCCGCCTGCTCCACCAGCATGCCCAGGCCGTCGCGCGGCACCGCGCCATGGCTGGCCGCCCAGTCCAGGAAGCCACGCGCCGCCGGCCCGTACATCAGGTCGCAGGCGAGGGCGCCGCGCGCCAGCACGTCAGGGCGCACCGGCACGGCCGCCTCCTTGAGGCTGCTGGCCGTGGCGTTGACGACGAGCTCGTGGGCCTCGCCCGCCTCGTCGAGGGTTCCGCAGGCAAGCTGCACGCCGTGCTCGTCGGCCCATGCCTGATGCGCCGCGACCAGTGCCTCGGCCTTGGCCACCGTGCGATTGACCATCATGACCCGTGCCGGCCGCGCCGAAATCACCGGTCCCAGCAGCCCGGCGGCGGCGCCGCCGGCGCCGACCAGCAGCACGCGCCGCCCAGCCAGCGCGAAGCCCGCGCCCTGCTCAATGTCGCGCACCCAGCCGGCACCGTCCGTGTTGTCGCCCAGGATGCTGCCGTCCTCGCGCAGCACCAGCGTGTTGCAGGCGCCTGCGAGTGTGGCGCGGTCGGTCAGTTCCGAGGCCAGGGCCGCGGCCTCGAACTTGAAGGGCACGGTGACGTTGCAGCCGCGCCCGCCTTCGGCCTGGAAGCGCCGCACCGCATCGGCAAAGCCGTCCAGCGGCGCCAGCAGGGCGTCATAGCGCAGGGCCTGCCCGGTGAGCTCGGCGAAGCGGGCGTGGATCCAGGGCGACTTGCTGTGCGCCACGGGATGGCCGATCACGCAGTAGCGATCCATCATCGTGCGGCGATCAGCGGTCCGAGAGCTGGGTTTCCAGCGTCTCCTCGCGGGTGAAGCGGAAGCGCGAGACCACCACGATCTGGTCGGCCCGCGCACGCATGCCCTGGTTGAAGCGGCCGAAGGGGCTGGCCGCGCGGGCAATGCTGACCGCACGGCGGTCCAGCGTGGGGTTGCCCGATCCGGAGACGATCTCGGCGGCCAGCATGCGGCCGTCGTGGTTGACGGTCAGGAGCATGGTGAGCTCGCCATAGAGCTTGTTGCCGGCGAGCTCGGGGAAGTTCTGCGTGCCGCGGTCCTCGATCCTGCGACGCAGCGCGTCGTAGTAGATGGCGTAGACCTCCTCGCGGGTGGAGGGGCTGATGTAGCGCTTCTTGGGTCGCGCGTTCTCTTCGTTGATGCGGCGTTCGATCTCGGCGAGCAGCTGCAGCAGCTGGCGCCGCTTGTCCTCGCGGGCACGCGCCTCGGGGTTGTTGGCACGCTGGCGCGGATCGGGCGGGGGCAGGGCCGCGAGCTGCCGCTGCGCCTGGGCCAGCAGCAGCATCTGCTGCTCCTGCATAGCCTCCACGCGGGCTTGCGCGTCCTCGGCCGAGTCGCCGGTGGCCGTGAGCGCCGAGGGCGGCAGGGGCGAAGTGGCGCGGCCCTTGTCCAGATCTCCGCCGCCGGCCAGCGAGAACTGCGCGATGGCCTGGGCCTTGTCCGGGCGTTCGTCGCTGCGGGCGTTGACCAGCACCACCTCCAGGGGCGTGTCCTGGAAAACGCGGTTGAAGGCCTCCGGGTCGACGATGCGGACCGTGAGCAGCGCCGCATGCACGGCGACCGACAGTCCCAGGGCAATCTGCAGGGTGCTCAGGCGCTTGAGGTTCACGAGGGCGGATTATCGTCGGCCGCCGCGGGCTCGCTCACGTCCACCGCGATGGCGATGGGCCCGGCCACGGTTTCTTCCTCCGCGGTGTCGTCGAGGGCCGACACCGCAGCCGGCCCGGTGTCCAGGCGCTCCACCACCGTGCCATGCACGTCCAGCGCGATCTCGTCGATCTCGCCGAGGCGCACGCGCACGCGGGCGCCGCGCGGCAGGTCGCCCGCGCCCAGCACGGGCAGCACCAGGGGGAGGGTGTCGGCACGCACCAGCCCCTCCTTGATCACGCTGGCCTCCAGCTCCGTGATGCCCTGCTGGCGCAGGTAGCGCAGCGTCCAGAAACGCTCCATGGCGGCCTGGTGGCCGTTGTAGGCCGAGTAGGCCGCGTCGAAGCCCGAGATGATGGAAAAGAGCTCGGCGTCCTTGGGCTTGAAGGGTGCGGCCAGGGCCGCGGTGCGGCCGTGGCGCGCGGCCGCGATGATCTGCCACTGGTTCACCAGGTCGGTGTAGCGGCGAAGCGGCGAGGTGCTCCAGGCATAGCACTTGACACCGATGCCCGCGTGGGGCGCCGGCTTGGTTCCCATGCGCACCTTCACGCCCGGAGCCATGCTGGCCTGGCTGCGGTAGATGGCGGGCACGCCCAGGTCGGCCAGCCACTGGCCCCAGCTGCTGTTGGCGAGGATCATGGCCTCGGCCACGATCAGGTCCAGCGGCGCGCCGCGACGGCGCACGCCGATCTCCACCTGCTCGGCCCCAGAGGGCTCGGCGCCGTCCTTGCCGACCAGGCGGAAGTTGTAGTCGGGCCGGCTGAAGTTCTCCGGCTTGCCCCGCACCAGCTCGCGCAGCGACTTCAGGTGCCGGGCGAGGCGCCAGAGAAAGGCCAGTGGCTCACGCAGGCGCGCGGCGAAGTCGGGCACGTCGGCAGCGCCATCGTCTGCGCCTTCCAGCCAGGCTTCGGTGATGGCGGTGTCGAGCTGGTCGTGCCGCAGGTTGACTTCGATGGGGACACGCTCGAGGCGCGTCTGCGTGTCCTCGATCGCCAGGCTGGCTTCGTCGAAGGTGACGTAGAGCGACACGGCGGGGCAGGCGCGCCCGGCCTCCAGGGTGTAGGCCTGTACCACCTCGTCGGGCAGCATGGTGATCTTGTGGCCCGGCATGTACACCGTGGACAGGCGCTGGCGGGCGACGCCGTCGAGCGGGCTGCCCGGTTGCAGCGCCAGCCCCGGCGCGGCGATGTGGATGCCCACGGTGACGCGGCCGCTGCCCAGGCCCTGCACGGACAGCGCGTCGTCGATCTCCGTGGTGGCGGAGTCGTCGATGGACCAGGCCGACACCTGGGCGAGCGGCAGCTCGCCGGTGCTGTCCGGCACGGGCAGGGCGGCAAAGCCGGTGCCCTTGGGAAAGTACTCCAGCAGGAAGCGCTTCCAGTGGAACTGGTAGGGCGAGTCGATGGCGCCGGCCTTCTGCAGCAGCGCCAGCGGCGCCAGGTGCGTGCTGCGCGAGGCTTCCACCACGGCCTTGTACTCGGGCGCGTTCTTGTCCGGCTTGAAAAGAATGCGATAGAGCTGCTCGCGGATCGCGGCCGGGCAGGTGCCTGCCGCCAGTTCGGCGGCCCAGGCCTCGATCTGCGCCTGCTGCTGCTTTTTCTTCTCGATGGCGGCCAGGGCCTGCTGCACGATCTCCGCCGGCGCCTTGCGGAAGCGCCCCTTGCCCGCGCGGCGGAAATAGTGCGGCGCCTCGAAGAGGCGGAACAGGGCGCCCGCCTGCTGCGCCAGGCTGGCCTGCTCGCTGAAATAGTCGCGCGCCAGGTCGGCGAAGCCGAACTCCTCGTCGGGCGCGAACTCCCAGGCCAGCTCCAGCTCGATGCTCTGGGCCACGGCCTGCGCCTGCGCGATCAGTTCGGCCGGCTGCGGCTTGTCGAACTTCAGCAGGACGTTGGACGCCTTGACCTTCACGCGCTTGCCGCTTTCCAACTCCACCTGCGCGGAGGACTCTGCCTCGGACAGGATGCGGCCGGCCTGGAACTTCCCGGCCTCTTCAAACAGGATGAACATCGGGCGATTGTCCCATCCCAGGTTCAGCCGCCAGTCCCAGGAAGCCGAGCACGCGCGGCAGGCGCTCGGCGAAGTCGGAGATGGCGTGGTCGCCGCCTTCGATCAGCTCGATGCGCGCGCCGGGGTACCGGCCTGTCATCTCCCGCCAGTCCAGCACCTCGTCGCCCTTGGCGATGATCGCGAAGTAGCGCGCCGGGTCGGTGATCGCGCCCGGTTCCAGGGCCCGCAGTTCGTCGATGAAGCGCGGCTCGAACCAGAAGCGCTGCCCGGGGTCGTGCCAGGCGCTGTGTTCGCCGACATGGCCGGCCAGGTCGCGCGCGGGGTTCACCGCCGGGTTCAGCAGCACCGCCCGGCATCCGGTGGCCTGGGCGACGCAGGTGGCATAGAAGCCGCCGAGCGACGAGCCGATCACCCCCATGCGTTCGCGTGGCCAGTTCGCCACGCCGTGCAGAACCATTTCCATGGCCTCGCGCGGCGAAGGCGGCAGCTGCGGACACCACCAGTGCAGCGGCGGATGCGCCTTCGCCACGCACTCGGCCACCATCACGGCCTTGGTGGAGCGGGGCGAGGAGCGGAAGCCGTGGAGGTACAGCAGATGTGTAACCGGCTGGGCTAGGGTCATGGCCGCATGATGCCAGCGGCGATAATCGCCGCCCTATGTCAGCCGTGTTCGAGAAGCCTCCGCTGTGGCGCCGCGCCGCGCCCCTGCTGCAGGGCTTCGACGGGCCGCTCGCGTTCGCCGTGTTCCTGCTCGCCGGTGCGGGCCTGCTGGCCATGTATTCCTCGGGGTTCGACCACGGCACGCGCTTCGTGGACCATGGCCGGAACATGCTCATCGCGGGCTTCGTGATGTTCGTGGTGGCGCAGATTCCGCCGCAGCGGCTCATGGCGTTGGCGGTGCCGCTCTACGTGCTCGGCGTGTCGCTCCTGGTCGCGGTGGCGATCTTCGGCATCACCAAGAAGGGCGCCAAGCGCTGGGTCAACGTCGGCATCGTCATCCAGCCCAGCGAGTTGCTGAAGATCGCCACGCCCCTGATGCTGGCCTGGTGGTTCCAGAAGCGCGAGGGACAGCTTCGACCGCTGGACTTCCTCGTGGCCGGCGCGCTCCTCCTGCTGCCCGTGGGCCTGATCATGAAGCAGCCGGACCTGGGCACGTCGCTGCTGGTCATGGCGGCGGGACTCTCGGTCATCTTCTTCGCCGGCCTGCCTTGGCGGCTCATCGTGCCGCCTTTCCTGCTGGTACTCGTGGGCATGGTGCTGCTGGTCGCCTTCGAGCCGCAGCTGTGCGAGGCCGGCAACCGCTGGCCCGTGCTGCACGACTACCAGCAGCAGCGCATCTGCACCCTGCTCGATCCCGGCAAGGACCCGCTCGGCAAGGGCTTCCACATCATCCAGGGCATGATCGCCATCGGCTCGGGGGGCCTGTTCGGCAAGGGCTTCATGCAGGGCACGCAGACGCACCTGGAGTTCATTCCCGAGCGCACGACGGACTTCATCTTCGCCGCGTACTCCGAGGAGTTCGGCCTGGCGGGCAACCTGCTGCTCATCGCCGGCTTCGTGTTCCTGATCCTGCGCGGCTTCGCCATCGCCCTGGAAGGCTCGACCCTGTTCGCGCGCCTCATGGCCGGCGCGGTGACCATGATCTTTTTCACCTACGCCTTCGTGAACATGGGCATGGTCAGCGGCATCCTGCCCGTGGTGGGCGTGCCGCTTCCCTTCATCAGCTACGGCGGCACGGCCATGGTGACGCTGGGCCTGGCCCTGGGCATCCTGATGTCCATCGCGCGGACCAAGCGGCTCGTGCAGAGCTAGGCTTGTCCCCGGTCCGCAGCGGGTGAGACCTTCACCCTAGAATGCCCCATGCTTTCCCGCGACCCCACCATCGAACGGCTGGCCACCGCCCAGCGCCTGCTGCTGGAGCCCTTCGGGCTCGATGAATCCCACCTCACCCGCGCCCTGGCGGAGATCACCCGCCACCGCGTGGACGACGCCGACCTGTACTTCCAGTACACCCGCAGCGAAGGCTGGAGCCTGGAAGAGGGCATCGTCAAGACCGGCAGCTTCAGCATCGACCAGGGCGTGGGCGTGCGGGCGGTCAGCGGTGAGAAGACCGCCTTCGCCTATTCCGACGACATCTCCGAAGCCTCGCTGCTCGATGCCGCGCAGACCGTGCGCACCATCGCCGCCGCCGGCCGCTCCGCGCGTGCCAAGGTGCCCGCGCGCCGCGTGGCCAGCAGCCGCTCGCTCTACGACGGGCTGGACCCCATCGCCACGCTGGACAGCACGGCCAAGGTCAAGCTGCTGGAAAAAGCCGAACAGCTCGCCCGCGCCAAGGACCCGCGCATCGTGCAGGTCATGGCGGGCCTGGCCAGCGAGTGGGACGTGGTGCTGGTGGCCCGTGCCGACGGCACCCTCGCCGCCGACGTGCGCCCGCTGGTGCGCCTGTCGGTCACCGTCATCGCCGAGCAGGACGGCCGCCGCGAGGTGGGCTCCCATGGCGGCGGCGGCCGCTTCGGGCTGGCCTACTTCGATGAAGCCCGCGTGCAGGAGTACGTGGATGCAGCGGTGAACGCCGCCCTCACCAACCTGGAGTCGCGTCCCGCGCCGGCCGGCGAGATGACGGTGGTGCTGGGTTCGGGCTGGCCGGGCATCCTGCTGCATGAGGCCGTGGGCCATGGCCTTGAAGGCGACTTCAACCGCAAGGGCTCCAGCGCGTTCTCCGGCCGCATTGGCAAGCGCGTGGCGGCCAAGGGCGTCACGGTGCTGGACGACGGCACCATCGCCGACCGTCGCGGCTCGCTCAACGTCGATGACGAGGGCAACGCCAGCCAGCGCAACGTGCTGATCGAGGACGGCATCCTGCGCGGCTACATCCAGGACTCGCTCAATGCGCGGCTCATGGGCGTCAAGCCCACCGGCAACGGCCGGCGCGAGAGCTATGCGCACGTGCCCATGCCGCGCATGACCAACACCTACATGCTCGGCGGCGACAGGTCGCCCGACGAGATTGTGGCCAGCATCAAGAAAGGCCTGTTCGCCACCAACTTCGGCGGCGGCCAGGTGGACATCACCTCGGGCAAGTTCGTCTTCTCCGCCAGCGAGGCTTTCTGGGTCGAGAACGGAAAGATCCTGTACCCGGTCAAGGGCGCGACCATCGTGGGCAACGGCCCCGATGCGCTCACGCGCGTGAGCATGATCGGCAACGACATGCGCCTGGACTCGGGCGTGGGCACCTGCGGCAAGGAAGGCCAGAGCGTGCCGGTGGGCGTGGGCCAGCCGACGCTGCGCATCGACGGCCTGACCGTGGGCGGCACGGCCTGAGTGGCCGCACGCCGGTTCCCTGTGCTACATTCCCGCCCCATGCCTCGCAGCAGCGTTTTCTTCTTCGGCTACTTTTGGTTTTTCTCCAGCCCCGGCGGCCGAGAGACCTGCGCGTAGCCCGAACAGACAGCGCAAGAATCCCGAGAAAACCGCCGGACCCCCGGCGGTTTTTTTTCGTCCCCGGCTTTCTTTCCGACCCTTCAGCAAGGAGCTTCCGATGTCCACCGCCCCCAACGCTTCCGCCGCCGATGACTGGCGCACGCATCCCGTCGACAAGACCAGCCGGACCGACGACGAGCGCATCAAGGACATCACCGTGCTGCCCCCGCCGGAACACCTGATCCGCTTCTTCCCGATCCGGGGCACGCCGGTCGAGCAGCTCATCTCGGACACGCGGCGGCGCATCCACGACATCATGGCCGGCACCGACGACCGCCTGCTGGTGGTGGTCGGACCCTGCTCCATCCACGACCCCGTCGCCGCGCTGGACTACGCGCGCCGGCTCAGGGAGGTGCGGGCGCGGCACGCGGACACGCTGGAGGTCGTTATGCGGGTGTACTTCGAGAAGCCCCGCACCACGGTGGGTTGGAAGGGCCTGATCAACGACCCCTACCTGGACGAGAGCTTCCGCATCGACGAGGGCCTGCGCATCGCGCGCCAGCTCCTGATCGACATCAACCGCCTGGGCGTTCCGGCCGGCAGCGAGTTCCTGGACGTCATCTCGCCGCAGTACATCGGCGACCTGATCGCCTGGGGCGCCATCGGTGCGCGCACCACGGAAAGCCAGGTGCACCGCGAGCTGGCCTCGGGCCTGTCGGCGCCGATCGGATTCAAGAACGGCACCGACGGGAACATCCGCATCGCCACGGACGCCATCCAGGCGGCCGCGCGCGGCCACCACTTCCTGTCGGTGCACAAGAACGGGCAGGTCGCCATCGTGCAGACCCAGGGCAACCGCGACTGCCACGTGATCCTGCGGGGCGGCAAGGCCCCCAACTACGATGCCCGAAGCGTGGCCGCCGCCTGCGCCGACCTCGAAGCCGCGGGCCTGCCGCCGCGCCTGATGGTGGACTGCAGCCATGCCAACAGCAGCAAGCAGCACGAGCGGCAGCTGGAGGTGTCCCGCGACATCGCCGGGCAGCTCGCGAGCGGATCGCGCCAGGTCTTCGGGGTCATGATCGAAAGTCATCTGGAAGCCGGCGCCCAGAAGTTCACGCCCGGCAAGGACGACGCGAGCCGGCTCGCCTACGGCCAGAGCATCACCGATGCGTGCCTCGGCTGGGACCAGTCCATGCAGGCGCTGGACCAGCTCGCACAAGGCGTGAAGGCGCGGCGCGGCTGAGCCGGCAGGCGTCAGCCCAGGGCCTGCAGCAGCCGGCCGTGGATGCCGCCGAAGCCGCCGTTGCTCATGCACAGCACTTGGTCGCCTTCGCGCACCTCGGCCAGCACGAGCGCGAGCAGGGCGTCGATGTCGTCCGCCACCCGGGCCCGCGGCCCCATGGGCGCCAGCGCCTCGCGCGGGTCCCAGCCCAGGCCGCCGGCATGGCAGAAGGCGAGGTCGGCCTGTTCCAGGCTCCAGGGCAGCTGGGACTTCATGGTGCCCAGCTTCATGGTGTTGCTGCGCGGCTCGAACACCGCCAGCAGGCGCTGGCCCGGTGCGAGCCGCCGGCGCAGGCCGTCCACCGTGGTGCGGATGGCGGTGGGGTGGTGGGCGAAGTCGTCGTAGACGGCGATGCCGCGCACCGTCCCGCGCAACTCCATGCGCCGCTTGACGTTGCGGAACTCGCCCAGCGCCCGGCAGGCGTGCGCGGGCGCCACGCCCAGGTGATCGGCGGCGGCGATGGCGGCCAGGGCATTGAGCTGGTTGTGCACGCCGCCCAGAGCCCACTCGACGCGCCCGCAGACCTTGCCGCCCTGCAGCACGTCGAAAGCCTCCGGTTCGCCCCGCGCGGTGAAGTCGCTCACCGCCGCGCCGAAGCTGCGCACCTCGCTCCAGCAGCCCGCGTGCAGAACGCGCGTGAGGCTTTCTTCCAGGCCGTTGACGACGACACGACCGCTGGCCGGGACCGTGCGCACCAGGTGGTGGAACTGCCGCTCGATGGCCGCCAGGTCGTCGAAGATGTCCGCGTGGTCGAACTCCAGGTTGTTCAGGACGGCCGTGCGCGGCCGGTAGTGGACGAACTTGCTGCGCTTGTCGAAGAAGGCGGTGTCGTACTCGTCGGCCTCGATCACGAAGGGCCGTCCTTGGCCGAGGCGGGCCGAGACGCCGAAGTTCACCGGCACCCCACCCACCAGGAAGCCCGGCGACAGCCCCGCCTGCTCGAGGACCCAGGCCAGCATCGAGGTGGTGGTGGTCTTGCCGTGCGTGCCGGCCACGGCGAGCACATGGCGGCCCTGCAGCACATGCTCGGCCAGCCACTGCGGGCCGCTGGTGTAGGGCTGGCCGGACTCGAGAATGGCCTCCATCAGCGGGAATTTCGGCGAGCCGTCGGCCTGGCGGGCGCGCGAGACCACGTTGCCGATCACCCAGACGCCGGGTGCCAGGCTCATCTGGTCAGTGCCCCAGCCCTCGATCAGCTCGATGCCCAGGGCCCGCAGCTGGTCGCTCATGGGCGGATAGACACCGGCGTCGCAGCCGGTGACGCGGTGCCCGGCCTCTCGCGCCAGCGCGGCCAGGCCGCCCATGAAGGTCCCGCAGATGCCCAGGATGTGAATGTGCATGGGCGGCGATTATCGATGGGCAGGCGGGTGCAACACCGGGCATCCGCATCGGGGCGAGAATCGTCGGCTTATGGACAGCCTGAAGAACGAGATCGCCGCGACGGCCGCCCGCCTGGTGGTGGAGGAGGGCCTGGAATGGGGCCCGGCCAAGCGCCGCGCCGTGCGCCAGATGGGTCTGGGCCCGCGCACGGCACTCCCGGACAACGACATCCTGGAGGATGCGGTGCGCGAGTACCTGCAGCTTTTCTGCGCCGACACCCAGCCGGCCGAGCTGGCCGCGCTGCGGCGCCTGGCCCTGGCGTGGATGCAGCGGCTGGCCGAGTTCCGACCGCACCTGTGCGGCGCCGTCTGGCACGGCACGGCCACGCGGCTGTCGGACGTGTACCTCCAGCTCTTCTGCGACGACCCCAAGTCGGCCGAGATCGCCCTCATCGAGCGCGGCGTGAGTTACGACGCGCGCACCATCACCGGCTTCAACGGTGAGGCGGTCGATGCGCTGAGCCTCTCCAGCCCTTGCCCGGAGTTGGGCGAGAGCATCGGCGTTCACCTGATGATCCACGACCACGACGACCTGCGTGGCGCCCTGCGGCCGGACGGTCGCGGTCGGCAGCCCCGCGGCGACCTGCAGGACCTGCGGCAGCGCATGAGCGAGGAGGGCACCGATGGCCCGACCTGAATCCCGCCGCGGCCTCCTGTTCGCGGGCGTGGCGGCGCTCGCCGGCCTGGCCGGCGGCGGCCTGGCCTGGTGGCGCTTCAGAGACGATTCGCCAGCCGATGAACGCATCGCACCGACGTTCTGGTCGCTGCGCTTCCCGACGCCACAGGACGGCGAACTGCGCATGGACGCCTTCCGGGGCCGGCCGCTGCTCGTGAACTTCTGGGCCACCTGGTGCCCGCCCTGCGTGGAGGAGATGCCGCTGCTGGACCGCTTCCATCGCGAGCACGCGGCCGCGGGCTGGCAGGTGGTGGGCGTGGCCGTGGACCAGGCGCCGGCGGTGCGGCAGTTCCTCGGCCGCACGCCCGTGGGCTTTCCGATCGCACTGGCCGGGCTGGACGGGGCCAGCCTCGGGCGGGACCTCGGCAACCGGGTCGGGGGCCTGCCCTTCACGGTGCTGATCGGCCCGGACGGGCGCATCCTCCAACGTAGAATCGGCCAGCTTTCTGCTGATGAGCTAGCCCGCTGGCGTTCCGCCAGCACCGGCTGAGGCTTGGCGCACCGCCCTGTCGCATGTAAAAAGGCGACAAGAAAAACGTAAATAACGGTGAATCGATGTACATTCGCCGCTTTTCTGGACTCGGGAGATTTGATGGACCTGCGCAAACTGAAGACCTTGATCGACCTGGTTTCAGAGTCCAACGTCTCGGAACTTGAGATCACCGAGGCCGAGGGCAAGGTTCGCATCGTCAAGGGGCAGCCTCCCGTCATGCAGGTTCCCATGGCCGCTCCCCTGGTCCAGGCGAGCGCGCCGGCACCGGCGCAGGCCGCTCCCGCAGCCGCGCCTGCCGTGGCCGCCGCCCCGGCCCAGGAGAGCGGCCACGTGGTCAAGTCGCCGATGGTCGGCACCTTCTACCGCGCATCCAGCCCGGGGGCCAAGCCCTTCGTGGAGCTCGGCGCGCAGGTCAAGGCCGGCGACACGATCTGCATCATCGAGGCCATGAAGATCCTCAACGAGATCGAGACCGACAAGGCCGGCACCATCGTCAAGGTGCTGTGCGAGAACGGCCAGCCAGTCGAGTACGGTCAGCCGCTGTTCGTCATCGAGTGAGATCGCCGGCCGTACCAGCCGGACGCTTCGGGCAGGCGGCCCGCGCCGTATCGGCGGGCGCCTTTCCTGCCGCCCTCGGCCTGTGCGGCGGACGGCGGCAGAAGAACATGTTCAACCCACACCATCCCGATCCCCGGCCGCAGCGCGTGCGCTGCCACGGCACGGCCGGGCGGTCCCCCTGCGACGGAGGCATCGCGTGTTCAAGAAAATCCTGATCGCCAACCGCGGCGAAATCGCGCTGCGCGTCCAGCGCGCCTGCCGCGAACTGGGCGTCAAGGCCGTGATGGTCTATTCCGAGGCCGACCGGGACGCCAAGTACGTGAAGCTGGCCGAGGAGGCCGTCTGCATCGGACCGGCCCCTTCGCCCCTGAGTTACCTCAACATGCCGGCGATCATCTCGGCCGCCGAGGTGACCGATGCCGAGGCCATCCACCCGGGCTACGGCTTCCTGTCGGAGAACGCCGGCTTTGCCGAGCGGGTGGAAAAGAGCGGCTTCCAGTTCATCGGGCCCACGCCCGAGTCCATCCGCATCATGGGCGACAAGGTCTCGGCCAAGCAGGCCATGATCAAGGCCGGCGTGCCCTGCGTGCCGGGTTCGGACGGCGAGCTGCCCGACGACCCGGTCCAGGTGCGGCGCATCGCGCGCACCATCGGCTATCCGGTGATCATCAAGGCGGCCGGCGGTGGCGGCGGGCGCGGCATGCGCGTGGTCCACACCGAGGCGGCGCTGGTCAATGCGGTGCAGATGACCCGCGCCGAAGCGGGCGCCGCCTTCGGCAACCCGGCGGTGTACATGGAGAAGTTCCTCCAGAACCCGCGCCACATCGAGATCCAGGTGCTGGCCGACAAGCACCGCAACGCGGTGTTCCTCGGCGAGCGTGACTGCTCCATGCAGCGGCGCCACCAGAAGATCATCGAGGAAGGGCCGGCGCCGGGCATCCCGCGCAAGCTGATCGACCGCATCGGCGAGCGCTGCGTGGCCGCCTGCAAGAAGATCGGCTACCGCGGCGCCGGCACGTTCGAATTCCTGTACGAGAACGGCGAGTTCTACTTCATCGAGATGAACACGCGCGTGCAGGTGGAGCACCCGGTCACCGAGATGATCACCGGCGTGGACATCGTCAAGACGCAGATCATGGTGGCCGCCGGCGAGAAGCTGCCCTTCACCCAGCGCGACGTCCAGATCCGCGGCCACGCCATCGAGTGCCGCATCAACGCCGAGGACCCGTACAAGTTCGTGCCCTCGCCGGGCCGCATCACCCTGTGGCACGCGCCGGGCGGCCCCGGCGTGCGGGTGGACTCGCACGTCTATCACAACTACTTCGTGCCGCCCAACTACGACTCCATGATCGGCAAGATCATCGTGCACGGCGACACGCGCGAGCAGGCCCTGGCCCGCATGCGCACCGCCCTGCTGGAGACCGTGGTCGAAGGCATCAACACCAACATCCCGCTGCACCGCGAGCTGATGGTGGACGCGAAGTTCATGGCGGGCGGCACCAACATCCACTACCTCGAAGACTGGCTCGCGCACCACAAACGGTAAGGGCTTCCCCCCCCCCCCCGGGGCGGCCTGCGGCCGCTTTCCCTTCAAGGGGGCGGCATCAGCGGCCCGGCGAAGCCGGTTCCGCGATGGCCCTGCCGTGGGGGACACCCCCCTTGCGGCCTGCGGCCGCGTCCCCCGCTTGAGAGCGGGCTTGTTATCGTGAGCTCGCTGCGCGGCGCGTGGCTCCTTATTCGCTTCGGAGCTTTTTATGTTCGAGTTGACCCTGCTGGTTCCCGAGGCGGCCGTCGAGGCCGTGGGCGATGCTCTGGAGGCGTTGGAGGCCTTGAGCGTGTCCGTCGAGGACGCGGACGCGCAGACGCCGGCGGAGCAGGCGCTGTTCGGGGAGCCGGGCATGCCGCCGCCCAAGGAAGGATGGCAGCGCTCGCGGCTGGTGGCCTTGTTCGCCGAGGAGGCGCAGGCGCGCGAGGCGGCGGGCCTGTTGCAGCTGCAGGACTTTTTTGCGGGCAGCGCGGTGCTCGGCATCGCCGAGTTGCCTGAGCAGGACTGGGTGCGCCTGACGCAGTCGCAGTTCGAGCCGGTGGAGATCACGCCGGAGTTCTGGATCGTGCCGAGCTGGCACGCGCCGCCGGCCCAGGCGCGCGAGGTGATCCGCCTGGACCCGGGGCTGGCCTTCGGCACCGGCACCCACCCCACCACGCGCATGTGCCTGCGCTGGATCGCCACGCACCCGGTTGCCGGGCGGCGGGTGCTGGACTACGGCTGCGGCTCGGGCATCCTGGCCATCGGCGCGGCGCGCTTCGGGGCCGGCGAGATCGATGCGGTGGACATCGACGAAGCGGCGGTCCAGGCCACGCGGGACAACGCGGTGGCCAACCAGGCCCTCGTGCGCGCCGGCCTGCCCGACGCGGCCACGGGACGCTATGGCCTGGTGCTGGCGAACATCCTGGCCTCGCCGCTGAAGGTCCTCGCGCCCTTGCTGTGCGCCCATGTGGACGCCGGCGGCGACCTGGTGCTCGCGGGCATCCTGGAGCGGCAGGCCGATGAGCTGCGCGCGGCCTATGCGCCCTGGTGCCGGCTGGACGTGGCCGATACCCAGGAGGGCTGGGTGCTGATGACGGCGCATTTCTGAGCCCGGGCGCGCTGGCCCGCGTGCCGGCCCTGCGCGTGAGGCCGGCGCACTAGAATCGGCGGCTCATGAGCCATACACCCTCGTCGCACCCCAGCCGCTCGAAGCGCCGGGCCAGGCGCACCCGCATGGGAGCATGGCGGGCGTGATCACCCGCTGCCCAGCCTGTGCCACGCTGTTTCGGGTCGTCCCGGACCAGTTGCGCATCGCCGAAGGCTGGGTTCGTTGCGGGCACTGCTCGGAGGTCTTCGACGCCAACGAGCACCTGCATTCGGAGCTCGCGCAAGCGCCCGAGCCGGCGCCGGTTGCGCCCGAGGCGGGCGGGCACGAGGCCCCGGCTCCGGCGCCCGCCGAGGGCGAGGCCGACGTTGAGGCCGACGTTGAGGCCGACGTTGAGGCCTCCAGCGCACCGGAGCTGCCCGGCGCGCTGGACGCGCACCAGCCACTGCCCGGGCCCATGCCCATCGACATCCTCCTGGACGAGCCGGGCCCGCACACGCCTGCGGCGAACGAACCCTTGAGCGCGCCGCCGGACCCGGCGGGCACTGCGGCCGACGCCGATGCCCAGTCCGAGGTCCCTGCATCCGCGAGCGCGACCGCGAGCGCACCCGCGTTGCCCTCCACCGAACTCGTGCCGGTTCAGGCGGGCGCCGCCCCCGCCAACGAGCCCGCCTGGTACGCCGAGTACAAGCGCGGCTTCGACAGCCCACCCGAGCCGGGCGCCGAGGACGAACTCGTCGGCCCCGACCTGGACGAACTCTCCTTCGTGCGCGAGGCGCGCAGCCGCGCCTTCTGGGACAGCCCCGCCGTGAAAACCGTGCTGGCGCTGCTGGCGCTCACGCTGGTGCTGCTGCTGGCCGCGCAGGTGGCCCTGTACTGGCGCGACCGGCTCGCAGCCATGCAGCCGGCCTTGCGGCCGCTGCTGGAGCTGCTGTGCCGGCCGAGCGGCTGCGTGGTCGGCACGCCGCGCCAGATCGAGTCGGTGGTGATCGACAACTCGTCCTTCAACCGGCTGGGCCCCGACAACTACCGGCTCTCGCTCACGCTGCGCAACCGCTCCGTGACGAACGTCGCCTTGCCCTCGATCGAACTCACGCTGACCGACGCGGCCGAACAGCCCCTGGTGCGCCGCGTGCTCTCGCCACAGGAGCTCGGCTTCACCACGCCTGCGGTCATCAGTCCGGGCAGCGAGCGCTCGACCACGGTGGACCTGAGCCTCGGGGCGGACCCGCTCGCCACGCGCGTGGCGGGCTACCGCCTGCTGGCCTTCTACCCCTGATCCCTCTTTTCTTTTTCCTCTCACGGAACGCACCACATGGCAGCAGTGATCTGTGGCTCCCTGGCCTTCGACACCATCATGAATTTCGAGGGCCGCTTCGCGCAGCAGATCCTGCCGGAGCAGCTCCACATCCTGAACGTGTCCTTCCTGGTGCCGGCCCTGCGGCGGGACTTCGGCGGCTGCGCGGGCAATATCGCCTACGCGCTCAAGCAGCTGGGGGGCGAGCCGCTGCCCATGGCCACGCTCGGCAGCGACGGCGGCGAGTACCTCGCGCGCCTGCGTGAACTGGGCATCAGCACCGACTTCGTGCGGCAGGTGGAGGACAGCTACACCGCGCAGGCCATGATCATGACCGACCGTGACAACAACCAGATCACGGCATTCCACCCCGGCGCCATGATGCAGGCGCACGGCACGCGCATCGAGGCACGAGCGGACATCCGCCTGGGCATCATCTCGCCGGATGGCAGGGACGCGATGCTGCAGCACGCCGAGCAGTTCCAGGCCGCCGGCATTCCCTTCGTCTTCGATCCCGGCCAGGGCCTGCCCATGTTCGACGGTCCCGAGCTGGCCCGCTTCGTCGATCAGGCGAGCTGGGTCACCGTGAACGATTACGAGGGCAAGATGCTGTGCGAACGCACCGGCTGGACGCTGGCCGAGATCTCGCGGCGCGTGAAGGGCCTGGTGGTGACACTCGGTGCCGAGGGCTGCGAGCTGTGGATCGATGGCGAACGCACGCATGTCGCGGGCGTGCAGGCCACCGAGGTGGTCGATCCGACGGGCTGCGGCGACGCCTGGCGCGGCGCCCTGCTGCACGGCCTGGAACAGGGCTGGACGCTGGAGCAGTGTGCGGTGCTGGGCAACCGCGTCGGCGCGCTCAAGATCGCGAGCCGTGGGCCGCAGAACTGGAACTACAGGGACTAGGGGCGAGGGGCTGGCGCCGCAGGGTCTTCAGCCCCTTCCGAGCATCGATCCCCCATCCACCACCACGGTGTGCCCCACCACGTAGTCACCCGCGCGTGAGGCGAGGAAGATGGCGGCGCCGGCCATGTCCTCGGTCTGGCCGATCCTCCGCACGGGCACCCGCAGGGCAACCTCGTCGGCGTGGTCGCGCGCCTGCCGGTTCATCTCCGAGGCGAAGGGGCCCGGCGCAATGCCGCTCATGACGATGTTGTCCTGCGCGAGGCGCAGGGCCATCCGGCGGGTGAGGTGGACCAGGCCCGCCTTGCTGGCGGCGTAGGAATAGGTCTCCCACGGATTGACCGAGAGCCCGTCGATGGAGGCGATGTTGATCACCTTCGCGGGCCGCTCGGCGGCGGCCGCCTTGAGCATGCCATGCAGGGCCTGCGTGAGGAAGAAGGGCGCCTTCATGTTCAGGTCCACCACCTTGTCCCAGCCTTGTTCGGGGAAGGTGTCGAAGGACTCTCCCCAGGCTGCGCCGGCGTTGTTCACCAGGATGCCCAGGCGCGGTTCGCGTGCGGCCAGGCGGGCGGCAAGTTCGCGGGCCGCGTCCACGGTAGAGACATCGGCCGGCAGGGAGTGGCATTCGCCCAGGGCCGAGAGTTCCCGTGCAGCCTCGTCGCAGGCCTGCGCCTTGCGGGCGCTGATGTAGACCCGTGCGCCCTGGCGCAGGAAACCCTCGGCGATCATGCGGCCGATGCCGCGTGATCCCCCCGTCACCAGCGCGACGCGGTCCTGGAGCGAGAAGAGGGTGTCCATCAGGAGCTGGCGCTGTGGCCGGCCGCGGGCGCGCCCGCATTCGCTTCGGCGCTTGCGGTGGCGGCACGCGCGCGGCGCCGGTCGTTCCAGGCGAGCAGCTCGCCGACCATGCCCTTGCGGAAGGCCAGCACGCAAACCACGAAGATGGCGCCGATGATCACCGTGACCCAGGCCCCCACCTTGTCGGCCAGCATGTTCTGCAGCGCGATGACCACGCCAGCGCCGAGCACCGGGCCGAAGAAGGTGCCCACGCCGCCCAGCAGGCTCATGAGGATGACCTCGCCGGACATGGACCAGTGCACGTCCGAGAGGGTGGCGAAGCCCATGACCACGGTCTTGAGCGAGCCGGCCAGTCCGGACAGCGCGGCCGACAGCACGAAGGCCAGCAGCTTGTAGCGATCGACCTCGTAGCCCAGCGAGATGGCGCGCGGCTCGTTCTCCCGGATCATCTTGAGCACCTGGCCGAAGGGCGAGGTGACGATGCGCATGATGCCCAGGAAACAGGCCACGAAGACTGCCAGCACCACGTAGTACATGGTGATGTCCGGCCGCAGCGGCAACACGCCGAAGAGGTGGCCGCGCGGCACGCCCTGCAGGCCGTCCTCGCCGCCGGTGAAGGGCGCCTGCAACGCGATGAAGAAGACCATCTGCGCCAGCGCCAGCGTGACCATGGCGAAGTAGATGCCCTGCCGGCGGATGGCCACCGCGCCGAACAGCAGGCCGAGGAAGGCCGCCACCACCACGCCGGCCAGGATGCCCAGCTCCGGCGTCCAGCCCTGGGAGCGGATGAACCAGCCGGTGACGTAGGCTGCGCCGCCGAAGAAGGCCGCGTGCCCGAAGGACAGCAGGCCGGTGAAGCCCAGCAGCAGGTTGAAGGCGCAGGCGAACAGGGCGAAGCACAGGAGCTTCATCACGAAGATCGGGTACAGCCCCAGGAAGGGCGCCGCCAGGCCCAGGGCCAGCAGCAGCAGGTACGTGACGCGAAGGACGTTGCGGCTCATCACGCCACCTTTCCGAACAGGCCCGCCGGCCGCAGCATGAGGACGATGGCCATGATGACGAAGACCACCACGTTGGACGCCTCGGGATAGAAAACGCGCGTGAGCCCCTCGACGATGCCCAGGCCCAGGCCGGTGAGCACCGAGCCCATGATGGAGCCCATGCCGCCGATCACCACCACGGCGAACACCACGATGATGAGGTTGGAGCCCATGAGCGGCGTGACCTGCACGATGGGCGCGGCGAGCACGCCGGCGAAGGCGGCCAGCGCGGCGCCCGCGCCGTAGGTCAGCATGACCATCAGGGGAACGTTCACGCCGAAGGCCTGGACCAGCTTGGAATTTTCGGTGCCGGCGCGCAGGTAGGCGCCCAGGCGCGTGCGCTCGATCAGGAACCACGTGCCCAGGCAGACGATGAGAGAGGCGACCACAACCCAGGCCCGGTAGTTGGGCAGGATCATGAAGCCGAGATTGGTGGCGCCGGACAGCAGCTCCGGCACGGGATAGGACTGCCCCGAGACGCCGTAGCGATCGCGGAACACACCCTCCAGGATCAGGGACAGCCCGAACGTGAGCAGCAGCCCGTAGAGCGGATCGAGCCCGTAGAGGCGCTTGATCATGGTGCGCTCGATGATCACCCCCAGCACACCGACCACCAGCGGCGCGACGATGAGCGCGAGCCAGTAGTTGATGCCGAAGCTGTCCAGCGCGATCCAGGCCGCGAAGGCACCCAGCATGTAGAGCGCTCCGTGCGCGAAGTTCACGATGTCCAGCAGGCCGAAGATCACCGCCAGCCCGAGGCTGAGGATCGCGTAGAACGCGCCGTTGACCAGGCCCAGCATGAGCTGGCCCAGGAAGGCCTGGTGGGGGATGCCGAAGATTTCCATGTTGTTCTAGGGGCTGGAGGCCAGGGGCGAGAGGCTAGAGACTAGAGCCTGGGGAAAGGCGCGGGGCACCGGGGGCGGGTGGGGGCAGGGGCTGCAAGCGCTGGAGGGCGAGGGAATCGGCTGTTTCCCCAGCGTCCAGCCTCCAGCCTCCAGCCTCCAGCCCCTCCCCTAGCAGATCACTTCTTCACCAGCGGGCACTTGCTCTCGGCCAGCGTGGTGAAGGCCTGGTCGCCGGGCACCTTGGTCACGAGCTTGTAGTAGTCCCAGGGCTGGGTGGACTCCTTGGGGCCCTTGACCTGGAACAGCGACATCTCGTGGATCATGCGGCCGTCCTGGCGGATCTTGCCTTTGGAATAGAAGTCGTTGACCTGCATCTTCTTCGCCTGCTCCATGACCTTGTCCGCGTCGGTGGTGCCGGCGGCCTGCACGGCCTTCAGGTAGGTGGTGGTGGCGGAGTAGTCGGCCGCCTGCAAGCTGGAGGGCATGCGCTTGTACTTCTCGAAGAAGCGCTTGGCGAACTTGCGCGATTCGTCGTCCTGGTTCCAGTACCAGCTGTCGGCCAGCTGCAGGCCCTCGGTGTTGTTCAGGCCCAGGCTGTGCACGTCGTTGATGAACACCAGCAGGCCGGCGACTTTCATGCTCTTGTTGACGCCGAACTCCTTGGCCGCCTTCACCGCGTTGGTGAAGTCGCCGCCCGCGTTGGCCAGCCCCAGGATGTCGGCCTTGGAGCCCTGGGCCTGCAGCAGGAAGGAGGAGAAGTCCGAGGCGTTGAGCGGGTGGCGCACGGTGCCCACCACCTGGCCGCCGTTGGCCTTGACCACCGAGGCGGCGTCGTTCTCCAGCGAGTGGCCGAAGGCGTAGTCAGCGGTGAGGAAATACCACTTCTTGTTGCCGGCCTTGACCAGCGCGGAGCCGGCCACCTTGGCCAGTGCCACCGTGTCGTAGGCGTAGTGGACGGTGTAGGGCGTGCAGTCTTCGTTGGTCAGGCGGGCCGAGCCGGCGCCGATCACGAAGAAGGGCACCTTCTTCTGCGAGGCCACCTTGGACATGGCCAGGGCGGTGCCGGAGTTGGTGCCGCCCACCAGCATGGCGAGCTTGTCGTTGTCGATCCACTCGCGGGCCTTGGAGCTCGCGACGTCGGCCTTGTTCTGGTGGTCGGCCGTGAGCACCTCGATCGGGCGGCCCAGCACCTTGCCGCCGAAGTCCTGCACGGCCCACTTGACCATCTCGCCACCGGCGGGGCCGTCGATGTCGGCGTACAGGCTGGACATGTCCGTGATGAAGCCGATGCGCACCGGCTCGTTGTTGCTCTGGGCCAGGACGGTGGTGCCGCCGAGGGCCACGGCCATGGCCGCGACGAGGGTCTTGAGTTTCATCGAACGTCTCCTTGGTTGAAAAGGGAATCGGTGTCCCGGGCCCGGTGGGGGGCCTCAGACACCCAGGTATTCATGGACGACCGCTGTATTGGCCAGCAACTCGTCCTTCGCGAACTCGCGCACGATCTTGCCGTGCTCCATGACATAGAAGCGGTCGGCCAGCGGCGCGGCAAAGCGGAAGTTCTGCTCTACCAGCACGATGGTGTAGCCCCTGGCGCGCAGCGTGCGGATCATCTCGGCGAGCTTTTGCACGATGACGGGGGCCAGGCCCTCGGAGATCTCGTCGAGCAGCAGCAGGCGCGCGCCGGTGCGCAGGATGCGGGCCACCGCCAGCATCTGCTGCTCGCCGCCGGACAGGCGCGTGCCGGGGCTGCTGGCGCGTTCCTTGAGGTTGGGGAACATCTCGTAGATCTCGGCCACGCTCATGCCGCCCGCGCCCACGGTGGGCGGCAGCATCAGGTTCTCCTGCGCCGAGAGGCTGGCGAAGATGCCGCGTTCCTCGGGGCAGTAGCCCACGCCCAGGCGCGCCACCTTGTGCGACGCGAGCTTGATGGCCTCCTGCCCGGCGATGCGGATGGAGCCGGTGCGCCGGCCCGTGAGTCCCACGATGGCGCGCAGCGTGGTGGTCCGGCCGGCGCCGTTGCGCCCCAGCAGCGAGACCACCTCGCCCTCGCGCACCGAGAGGTTCACGCCGTGCAGCACGTGCGACTCGCCGTACCAGGCGTGCAGGTTCTCGATGCGAAGCAGTTCGTTGGCCGCCATGTCAGTGCGCTCCCTGCAGTTCGGTGTCGGCCGAGCCCATGTAGGCCTCGATCACCTGCGGGTTCCGGGAGACTTCCTCGTAGGGGCCGTCGGCAATGACGGCGCCGCGCTGCAGGACCGTGATGCGGTCGGCGATGGAGGAGACCACGTTCATGTTGTGCTCGACCATGAGGATGGTCCGCCCGGCCGAGACCTTCTTGATGAGTTGCGTGACCCGGCCCACGTCTTCATGGCCCATGCCCTGGGTGGGTTCGTCCAGCAGCATCAGCTCGGGTTCCAGGGCCATGGTGGTGGCCAGCTCCAGGGCGCGCTTGCGGCCGTAGGGCAGGTTGACGGTGAGCTCGTCCGCGAAGTCCTGCAGGTCGACCTCGGCCAGCAGCTGGCGGGCGCGCTCGTGCAGGGCGTGCAGGGATGCTTCGGACTTCCAGAAATGGAAGGAGGTGCCCAGGTTGCGCTGCAGGGCCGCGCGCACGTTCTCCAGCACGGTCATGTGCGGGAACACGGCTGAAATCTGGAACGAACGCACGATGCCCCGGCGCGCGGTCTGCGCGGGTTTTTCGTGCGTGATGTCGCGGCCGTTGAAGACGATGCTTCCCCGCGTGGGCGGCAGGAACTTCGTCAACAGGTTGAAGTAGGTGGTCTTGCCGGCGCCGTTGGGACCGATGAGGGCGTGGATGTCGCCCCGGCGCACCTTGAGGTCCACCTCGCTCACGGCGACGAAACCCTTGAACTCCTTGGTCAGGCCCCTGGTTTCCAGGATGTACTCGGATGACAACAGGCTCTCCAGTGCAGGTCGCGCGGAGTCCTCCCTCCGCAAGCCCGCGACTGTAGGCAGGTGCCGGGCACAGCGCCAGAGGGGGAAACCTTAGGTAGTTCCGCTCACATGTTGCGCCGGTACTGGCCGCCCACCTCGAACAGCGCATGCGTGATCTGTCCGAGCGAGCACACCCGCACGGCGTCCATCAGCACCTCGAACACGTTGGCGTCGGCGATCACGGCCTGCTGCAGCCGGCGCAGCTGGACCGGCGCCTCCTCGGCATGGCGCGCCTGGAAGTCGCGCAGGCGCGCCAGCTGGCCCTGCTTTTCCTCCTCGGTGGAGCGGGCCAGCTCCAGGGTCTCGGGGACCACGTCGCCCTGCGGGTTGCGAAAGGTGTTGACGCCGATGATGGGCAGCTCGCCCGTGTGCTTGAGCATCTCGTAATGCATGCTCTCGTCCTGGATGCGGCCGCGCTGGTAGCCGGTCTCCATGGCGCCCAGCACGCCGCCGCGCTCGGCGATGCGCTCGAACTCGGCCAGCACCGCTTCCTCCACCAGTTCGGTCAGCTCCTCGATCACGAAGCTGCCCTGGTTGGGGTTCTCGTTCTTCGCCAGCCCCCACTCGCGGTTGATGATGAGCTGTATGGCCATGGCCCGGCGCACGCTGTCGGCCGTGGGCGTGGTGATGGCCTCGTCGAAGGCATTGGTGTGCAGGCTGTTGCAGTTGTCGTAGATGGCGATCAGCGCCTGCAGCGTGGTGCGGATGTCGTTGAACTGGATCTCCTGCGCGTGCAGGCTGCGGCCCGAGGTCTGGATGTGGTACTTGAGCTTTTGCGAGCGCTCGTTGCCGCCGTACTTCTCCTTCATGGCCACGGCCCAGATGCGCCGCGCCACGCGACCCATCACGGTGTACTCCGGATCCATGCCGTTGCTGAAGAAGAAGCTCAGGTTGGGCGCGAAGTCGTCGATGTGCATGCCCCGCGCGAGGTAGGCCTCCACGAAGGTGAAGCCGTTGGACAGGGTGAAGGCCAGCTGGCTGATCGGGTTGGCGCCGGCCTCGGCGATGTGGTAGCCGCTGATGGAGACCGAATAGAAGTTGCGCACCTTGTGATGCACGAAGTACTGGGCGATGTCGCCCATCACCTTGAGGCTGAACTCGGTGGAGAAGATGCAGGTGTTCTGGCCCTGGTCTTCCTTCAGGATGTCCGCCTGCACGGTGCCGCGCACGTTGGCCAGCACCCATTCGCGGATCTTGGCGGCCTCGGTGTCGGTGGGCTCGCGGCCGTTGTCGGCCTGGAACTTCTCCAGCTGCTGGTCGATGGCCGTGTTCATGAACATGGCCAGGATGCATGGCGCCGGCCCGTTGATGGTCATGGACACCGAGGTGCTGGGCGAGCACAGGTCGAAGCCCGAGTACAGCACCTTCATGTCGTCCAGTGTGGCGATGGACACGCCCGAGTTGCCGACCTTGCCGTAGATGTCCGGCCGGGGGTCGGGGTCCGCGCCGTACAGCGTGACCGAGTCGAAGGCGGTGGACAGGCGCTTGGCCGGCATGCCCTCGGACAGCAGCTTGAAGCGCCGGTTGGTGCGGAAGGCGTCGCCCTCGCCCGCGAACATGCGGGTGGGGTCCTCGTTCTCGCGCTTGAAGGCGAAGGTGCCCGCGGTGTACGGGTAGCTTCCCGGCACGTTGTCCAGCATCAGCCACTTGAGGACCTCGCCGTGGTCCTCGAAGGTGGGCAGCACCACCTTGCGGATGCGCGTGCCCGAGAGCGAGCGCGTGGTGAGCGCGGTGCGGATCTCCCGGTCGCGGATCTTCACGACGTACTCGTCGCCCGCGTAGGCTTCCTGCATGCGCGGCCACTGCGCGAGCAGCTTGCGCGCGTCCGCGTCCAGGCGCGCCTCGCGCCGCTCGGCCAAGTCCAGCGTGGCCTCGGCGGCCGGGGCGCGCTCGGGCTTGTCCACCTTGAGCATGTCGGCGGCGGCGCGCAGTTGCTGGATCTCGCGCGCAAGGCGCGCCTGCGCCCGGGCACGTTGCTTGTAGCCGCGCACCGTGTCGGCGATCTCGGCCAGGTAGCGGCTGCGCGACGCCGGCACGATGGCGTGCTGGTTGGTGCTGTGGCGCCCCGGCACGGCCGCGAGCCGGCCCGGCTGCAAGGGCAGGCCGAGTTCATCCAGGCGCGGCTTGAGGGCCTGGTAGAGCGCCGTGACGCCGTCATCGTTGAAGCGCGCGGCCATGGTGCCGAAGACGGGCATGTCCTCGGGTGGCGTGCCGAAGGCCTCGCGGTTGCGCTGCACCTGCTTGGCCACGTCGCGCAGTGCGTCCATGGCGCCCTTGCGGTCGAACTTGTTGATGGCGACGAACTCGGCGAAGTCCAGCATGTCGATTTTCTCGAGCTGGCTGGCCGCGCCGAACTCGGGCGTCATCACGTACAGCGGCACGTCCACGTGCGGCACGATGGCCGCGTCCCCCTGGCCGATGCCGGAGGTCTCGACGATGACGAGCTCGAAGCCCGCGGCCTTGCAGGCGGCGATGACGTCGGGCAGCGCCGCGGTGATCTCGCTGCCCGCCTCGCGCGTGGCCATGCTGCGCATGAAGACGCGCTGCGCGCCGCTGCCGCCCCAGGGCTGGATGGCGTTCATGCGGATGCGGTCGCCCAGCAGCGCGCCGCCGCTCTTGCGGCGCGAGGGGTCGATGGAGACGATGGCGATGCGAAGCGCGTCGTCCTGGTCCAGGCGCAGCCGGCGCACCAGTTCGTCGGTGAGCGAGGACTTGCCCGCGCCACCCGTGCCGGTGATGCCCAGCACGGGCACCTGGCGCGCGGCAGCGTCCTCGCGCAGGGCGCGCACCAGCTGCGGGTCGGCCTGGCCGTTCTCCAGGGCGGTGAGGAGTTGCGCGAGCGCGCGCCAGGCTGCGTCGCCATGGCCCTGGATGGCCGCCAGCGCACGTGGCGCGTGGCTGCTCAGGTCCACGTCGCAGCGCATGACCATCTCGCCGATCATGCCGGCCAGGCCCATGCGCTGGCCGTCCTCGGGGCTGTAGATGCGCGTGACGCCGTAGTCCTGCAGCTCGCGGATCTCCGCCGGAACGATCACGCCGCCGCCGCCGCCGAAGACCTTCACGTGTGCGCCGCCGCGTTGGCGCAGCAGGTCCACCATGTACTTGAAGTACTCGACGTGGCCGCCCTGGTAGGAGCTCACGGCGATGCCCTGCGCGTCTTCCTGCAGGGCGGCGGTGACCACCTCGTCCACGCTGCGGTTGTGGCCCAGGTGGATCACCTCGGCGCCCATGCCCTGCAGGATGCGCCGCATGATGTTGATGGCCGCGTCGTGCCCGTCGAAGAGGCTGGCGGCGGTGACGAAGCGCACCTTGTGCGTGGGGCGATAGCTCGCCAGGGCCTTGAACTCGGCGGACAGGTCGGTCATCGGGGGTCTCCAGCCCCCGACCTTAAGTGACGTTTACGTCAACGTCAATGTCGCCAGCAGACCGGCCGGACTCAACGCGCGTACAGCACCGACGGCAGCCACAGGCCGATCTCCGGGAAGATGTACAGCAGCACGATGGCCACGATCTGGATCCCCATGAAGGGCAGCATGCCCAGGAAGATCTGGTTCAGCGTGACGTGCGGCGGGCTTACCCCCTTCAGGTAGAAGGCCGACATGGCCACCGGCGGGCTGAGGAAGGCCGTCTGCAGGTTCATGGCCACCAGCAGGCCGAAGAACAGCGGATCGATGCCGAAGTTGTCCAGCAGCGGGATGAAGATGGGCATGAAGATCACGATGATCTCGGTCCATTCCAGCGGCCAGCCCAGCACGAAGATGATGACCTGGGACAGGATGAGGAACTGGATCGGCGTGAGGTTCATCGACAACACCCAGCGCTCGACCAGCTCCTGCCCGCCCAGCAGCGCGAAGGCGGCCGAGAAGATGGCCGAGCCCACGAAGAGCCAGCACACCATGGCCGAGGTCTTAGCCGTGAGGAACACGCTTTCCTTGACCACGTCCAGCGTGAGCTGGCGGTAGGCGATCGCCAGCAGGAAGCCACCGAGCGCGCCCACGGCGGCCGCCTCGGTCGGCGTGGCCAGCCCCATGACGATGGAGCCCAGCACGGCCATGATCAGCAGCACCAGCGGGAAGAAGCTGGTGAGCAGCATCTTGAACACTTCGAGCCGCGCGAAGCTGAGCACGGCGTAGAACACCGCCAGCGCCAGGGCGCCCATGGCCAGGCCGATCCAGAAGCTTCGCGGCGCGTCGCGGGCCTCGGGTGCCGCCGTGGAACCCGGCTCGCCCGCCCCCGGCGGTTCTGCGACCGCGCTCGCGCCAGGAGGTTCGGCGACGCCGCCTGCTGCGCCGGGCGCGGCCGGCTCGGCGACTCCGCCAGCGCCGGGAGGCTCGGCCAGTCCGCCCGTACCGGGCGGCTCGGCCACGCCTGCTGCGGCCGGTGGTTCGGCGACCGTCCCAGCCCCTGGGGGTTCGGCGAGCCCGCCAGCGCCAGGCGGTTCGGCCAGGCCGCCGGCCGCCGGTGGCTCCGCCAGCCCACCCGCACCCGGCGGCTCCGCCAGGCCGCCGGCCGCGCCCGGCGCGGGCAGGCTCGTGCCCGGGGGCTCCTGCAGACCCGTGCCGGCGCTGGAGCGTCGCGTCGTGCCTTCGCCCATGCGCACGAGGTTTTCGTACGCAAGCTCCTGTGGCAGCGGCGCGGTGACGCTGCGATAGGTCCAGAGCGCGACGGCGGCGAAGACGATGAGGGGCAGGGCCACCACGAACAGCTGCTTGAGCAGGTAGCTGGCCGGCACGTCCGCATTGGCGCGCCCCTTCAGGGCGGCCAGCAGGCCGATGACGGCATGGCGGTCGCCCTGGGGACGGGTGATGCGCTGCGTGAGGGGAGGCAGCGGGACGAAACGGTCCTCGGCCGAGAGCGGCGGCGCGAGCGAGGGCTTCACCTTGGCCAGCACGATCATGTACAGGATGTACAGGCCGGCGAGCATGACGCCGGGAAAGAACGCGCCGGCATAGAGCTGCACCACCGACACGCCCGCCGTCGCGCCATAGACGATCAGCAGCACCGAAGGCGGAATGAGGATGCCCAGGCACCCGCCGGCGGTGATGGCGCCCGCCGTCACCTGCACGCTGTAGCCGGCGCGCAGCATGGCCGGCATGGCCAGCAGCCCCATCAGCGTGACGACCGCGCCGACGATGCCGGTGGCGGTGGCGAACACCGTGCAGGTGACCAGCGTGGCCACGCCCAGCGCACCGGGCAGGCGCGCGAGCGCGAGGTGGATGCTGCGGAACAGCTTCTCGATCAGGTTGGCCCGCTCGACCAGGTAGCCCATGAAGACGAACAGCGGAATGGAGATCAGCACGTCGCTGCTCATCACCTTGAAGGCCGACTGCACCATCAGGTTGAGCGTCAGCGGCGTGTCTCGGTTGTAGGCCAGCCAGGTGAAGATCATGCCCATGCCCATGAGCGTGAAGGCCGTGGGGAAGCCGAGCATGATGGCGACCACCACCAGCGAGAGCATGAGCAGGCCGACGTGGCCGCTCTCGATGCGGTCCACGCTCACCAGCATGAAGATCGCCGCCAGCACGATCAGCCCCATGAGGCTGAAGCCGAACCAGAGTTCCTTGCGCACCTTCACAGCTTGCCCTCCGACTCGGCCGGGGGCGCGACCAGCGGCCGGCCAGGCTCGTCCTTGCCGATCGTGGCCTTGATCTTGTCCACGTCCACTTCCTCCACGTCCTCGCCGCGCGAGGGCCACTGGCCCTCGCGGATGCAGATGAGGCAGCGGGCGATCTCCACGAAGCCCTGCAGCAGCAGCAGCGCGCCGGACAGCGGAATGATGAACTTGAAGGGATAGACCGGGATCGGGTCGGCGTTGAAGGTCTGCTCGCGAATGGCCAGCGATTCGGTGAAGTAGGTCCAGCCGGCCCAGGTGAGCGCGACGACGCCGGGCAGGAAGAAGAGGATGTAGAGCACCAGGTCCACCCAGGCCTGCGTGCGCGGACGGAAGAAGCCGTAGAGCACGTCACCGCGCACATGGCCGTTCTTGGACAGGGTGTAGGCGCCGGCCATCATGAAGAGCGCGCCGTACAGCATGATCTGAACGTCCAGCATCCAGCCGTGCGGATTGCCCAGCACGTAGCGTGAAAACACCTCCCACGACACCATCGCGGTCAGCACCACGATGGCCCAGGCGAACAACTTGCCCAGCCAGGTCGAAAGCCGGTCCACGGCCAGCAACACGTTCTGCATCCTCTTCCTCTTCGTCTTCCTCGTTGTCCCAGCCGTGCGGCCCGCAGGCAAACAAAAGGGCGGCCGCTGCGCGACCGCCCTCCGGCCGGCGTGTAGCGGCCCTTACTTCTTGGCGAAGTAGCGGTTGTAGGCCATGCGGAACTCGACCGTGTAGTCGTAATGCCACTGGCCGGCGCGCTGCGCGAAGGTGCGCTGCGAGTCCAGCACCTTCTTGAAGAAGGGGTTCTCCTGCGACTTCTTGGCCGTCACCTTGTCCCAGGCTTCGAGCTGGGCGCGCAGGATGCTGTCCGGTGTCTTGTAGAAGTTGACCTTGTCCTGCGTGCGCAGAGTCTGGTAGTCCTTGGAGTTGCGGTCGATCGCCTTCCAGCTGAAGTCGGCCGAGGAGGCCTGGACGGCGTAGTCGATGATGGCGCGCAGCTCAGGGGCCAGGGCGCTGTACTTGGATTTGTTGAAAAGGATCTCGAACTGCTCGCCCGACTGGTGGAAGCTTTGCAGCATGCAGTTCTTGGCCACGTCGGGGAAGCCCAGCACGCGGTCGGAGGAGGCGTTGTTGAATTCGGCCGCGTCCAGCAGGCCGCGGTCCAGCGCCGGGACGATTTCGCCGCCGGGTAGCGGGTTCACCGCCACGCCGAGTTCATTGAACACGTCGACGGCCAGGCCCACGGTGCGGAACTTCAGGCCCTTCATCTGCGCGACGTTGGCGATGGGCTTGCGGAACCAGCCCAGGGGCTGCGTGGGCATGGGGCCGTACAGGTAGGAGACCACGTCCATGTTGATGGACTTGTAGATCTCCTCCAGCAGTTCCTTGCCGCCGCCGTAGTAGTGCCAGGCCAGGACCATGTTGGGGTCCATGCCGAAGGCCGGGCCCGAGCCCCACAAGGCCAGCGCCGAGTTCTTGCCGTAGTGGTAGGCCACCACGCCGTGGCCGCCGTCGAGCGTGCCCTTGTTGACCGCCTCCAGGAGCTGGAAGGCCGGCACCACGGCGCCGGCCGGCAGCACTTCGATCTTCAAGCGGCTGCCCGCCATGTCGTTCACCTTCTTGGCGAAGTCGTTGGCGAACTCGTGGAAGATGTCCTTGGCGGGCCAGGTGCTCTGGAAGCGCAGGCTGGTGGTCTGCGCGACGGACACCATGGGGGCGGACATGGCGCCGGCGGCGACGGCGGCACCCTTGAGAACGCTGCGGCGGCGCGGCGACTTGGAAACGGTCATCGGTTTGTCTCCTGGTTGGTTAACCCGAAAAATGTCCGGCCTGAGCCTGGCCCGCGCAAGCGGGTTTTCACCGAAGCGGCGGAATCGATCCTCGGGCGCGCTGGCAGAATCCGGCGCATGACGAAGTCTTCCGATCCGATCCAGCCGGCCGAGGGTTATGCCGGCGACGTGACGCCCCAGACCGCCTTCGACTGGTGGCAGGCCGGCCAGGCGGTGATCGTGGACGTGCGCACCGACGCCGAGCGCGACTGGGTGGGTTTCATTCCTGGCGCGGCCCCGGTCGCCTGGAAGCAGTGGCCCGGCATGGCCGTCAACGCCGACTTCGACGCGCAGCTGCGCGCCGCCGTCCCCGCAGGCCGCAAGGCCCTGATGCTGTGCCGAAGCGGCGTGCGCTCCATCGCCGCCGCCCGCCGCGCCACCGAGCTGGGCCTGGAGGCCTACAACATCCTGGAGGGCTTCGAGGGCGACCCCGACGCGCAGGGCCATCGCGGCACCCGCGGCGGCTGGCGCCTGCGGGGCCTCCCCTGGCGCCAGAACTGATCCAAAAGCAATACCGATACAAGAAGGACCCTGAATGCCCGTGAACCTGGCCGCGCCTGCCGCGGCGGATCTCCTGCCCGTCCCCGGCGTGCGCATCGGCGTGGCCGAGGCCGGCGTGCGCAAGGCCGGCCGCAAGGACCTGACCGTGTTCCTGCTGGAGCCGGGCACCGCGGTGGGCGGCGTCTTCACGCGCAACCGCTTCTGCGCCGCACCGGTGCAGGTCTGCCGCGAGCACCTGGCGGCGGGGCAGGGCATCCGCGCCCTCGTGGTCAACACCGGCAATGCGAACGCCGGCACGGGTGAGGACGGCCTGGTGCGGGCCCGCGCGAGCTGCATCGCCCTGGCCCGCCACCTGGACCTGGCGCCCGAGCAGGTGCTGCCCTTTTCCACCGGCGTCATCATGGAGCCGCTGCCGCTGGACCGCATCGAGGCGGGCCTGCCCGCGGCGCTGGCCGATGCGGATGCCGCCCACTGGCTGCGCGCGGCCGAGGGCATCATGACCACCGACACCCTGCCCAAGGCGGTGAGCCGCCGGGTACAGGTGGAGGGGCGCGCGGTCACCATCACCGGCATCAGCAAGGGCGCCGGCATGATCCGGCCGAACATGGCGACCATGCTCGGCTTCCTGGCCACCGACGCCTGCATCGCACCGCAGCTCATGGACTCCTTGGCCCTGGCACTGGCCGAAGGCTCCTTCAACCGGGTCACGGTGGACGGCGACACCTCCACCAACGACGCCTTCGTCGTGATGGCCACCGGCCGGGCCGGACATGCGCCGGTCGAGTCGCTGGACAGCGTCGCGGGCCGCGTGCTGTTCGAGGCCATGCAGGAGGTCGCCCGCCTGCTGGCCCAGGCCATCGTGCGCGACGGGGAGGGCGCGACCAAGTTCATCACCGTGCGCGTGGAGGGCGGCCGCAGCGCCGCCGAGTGCCGGCAGGTGGCCTATGCCATCGCCCATTCACCGCTGGTCAAGACGGCCTTCTTCGCGAGCGACCCAAACCTGGGGCGCATCCTGGCGGCGGTCGGCTACGCGGGCATCGAGGACCTGGACCAGAGCGGCATCGAGCTGCACCTGGACGATGTCCACGTCGCCACGCGCGGCGGGCGCCACCCCGCCTACCGCGAGGAGGACGGCCAGCGCGTGATGAAGCAAAGCGAGATCACGGTTCGCGTCGGCCTGGGCCGGGGCGCGGCGGCCGACACGGTCTGGACCTGCGACTTCAGCCACGACTACGTCACCATCAACGCCGACTACCGGTCCTGATCCGCCTTGCGAAGGAAACCCCGTTGAACGAACAACTCGAGCGCCTGGTGCAGAAAGCCGAACGGCTCATGGCGCGCATCGAAGCCGTGCTGCCGCAGCCGCTGTCCGCGCCTGACTGGGACGCCAGCGTGGCGTTTCGCTTTCGCAAGCGCGCAAGCGGCCACGGCAGCCTGGAGCCCGTGCGGCAGGTGGCGGGCATCCGGCTGGCCGAGCTCAAGGAGATCGACGGCCAGAAGGAGCGCATCGTGCGCAACACGCTCCAGTTCGTGCAGGGCCAGCCCGCCAACAACGTGCTGCTGACCGGTGCGCGGGGCACGGGCAAGTCCTCGCTGATCAAGGCCTGCCTGAACGAGTACAGCGGCCGCGGCCTGCGCCTGATCGAGGTGGACAAGGCCGACCTGGTGGACCTGCCCGACATCGTCGACGTCGTTGCCGACCGGCCCGAGAAGTTCATCGTCTTCTGCGACGACCTGAGCTTCGAGGAAGGCGAGGCCGGCTACAAGGCCCTCAAGTCCATGCTCGACGGCTCGGTCGCGGCGGCCTCGGACAACGTTCTGATCTATGCGACCAGCAACCGCCGCCACCTGCTGCCCGAGTACATGAAGGAGAACCTCAGCTACACGCACACCGAGGACGGCGAGGTGCATCCCGGCGAGGTGGTGGAGGAGAAGATCTCGCTGTCCGAGCGCTTCGGCCTCTGGGTCAGCTTCTATCCCTTCAGCCAGGACGAGTACCTGGCCATCGTGCGGCAGTGGCTCTCGTCCTTCGGCATCGGCGCCGAGCGCATCGAGGCGGCCCGGCCGGAGGCCCTGGTCTGGGCGCTGGAGCGCGGTTCCCGTTCGGGTCGGGTGGCCTACCAGTTCGCCCGCGACTTCGCCGGCCGGCAGTGAGCCCGCGCGCCCCGCTGGTCGCCGACGCGCATCGCCCGCGTGAAGGCGGCGCCGACCGGCAGGCCGTCCAGGTGGCCGTGGGGGTGTTGATCCGGCCCGACGGCAGCTTCCTGCTCACCTCCCGGCCGCCGGGCAAGGTGTATGCCGGCTACTGGGAATTCCCCGGTGGCAAGCTCGAGCCCGGCGAGACCGTCGAGGTGGCCCTGCGCCGCGAGCTGCGCGAGGAGATCGGCGTGGAGATCGGCCCGGTGCATCCCTGGCGCGTGGAGCACGTGGACTACCCCCATGCGCTCGTGCAGCTGAATTTCTGCAAGGTGCACGAATGGTCCGGCACGCTGCACATGCACGAAGGACAGCAGTACGCCTGGGAGCAGCTCCCCGTGCGCTCGGCGCCGGTGTTGCCGGGGACGGTGCCGGTCCTGGAGTGGTTGTCGGCGGAACGCGGCGTGGGCTGGAAGCCCTAGCGCGACAAAGCTACTGCAGGTGGGCGTCGCCGAAGGGCTGGTCGTCCGGCGGCGATTCGGTTTCGACGCGGAAGCTCTCGCTGGCCCAGGCGCCCAGGTCCAGGTTCTTGCAACGCTCGCTGCAGAAGGGACGGTAAGGGTTGGACGTGGCGTAGAGGCTCTCGCCCTTGCACTGCGGGCAGGTGACGATGCGGGGCTTGCTGGCGGCCGGGCCGCCCTCGGGCTTGCTGCTGCTCATGCCGGCTTGGAGGTCAGGCGCAGAGCGTGAGTTCGAAGGGAACGCTCTCGGTGCTGGGGTGCAGGCGCTCGGCCGGTTCGTGCTTCATCAGGCGTACAGAGACCATGAGCCGGTTGCCGCTGATCTCGGGCACGAGGTGGAGCTCCGGGTCGATGCGAAGGCGCAGCAGCTGGAAGGTGCGGCCCTGCGGCAGGGTCTGCTGGAGCTGGCCGTTGCTGGCCATGACCTTCTGCGGCACGCCCGAGTCGCGCAGCAGCCTGAGCAGCACGTGCAGCGACTCGGCCAGGGGCCCCAGCACGCTGGACCAGCGGGCGAGGTCGGCCTGGCGCTGGCCGGGCTCGAGCTGCTGCCAGGCGTAGTAGCCGGGCAGGTCGAACTCGCAGGTGCCGCCCGGGATGCCGATGCGGCTGCGGATGCTCATGAGCCACTCGTTGTCGGTGAGGGACTGGCCAGCCTTGCCGGGCTGCTTGTTCAAGGCCTCGAAGCACCCGTCGAGCTGTCCGATGATCTGGTCCAGCACGCCTTCGGCGATGGCGGGGTTGCCGCGGTAGCCGGCCAGCACGGACTTCTGCTTTTCCAGGTCCTTCATGGCGTCGGACTTGAGGTCCGCGCGCGCGGCCACGTCCATGATCTCGAACAGCGTGGTGAGCGCGAAGTGATGATCGATCGGGTGCTCACGGGGCACCAGCACGGCGAGCCGGCGGAACAGGTGTTCCAGGCGCAGGTAGGTGCGGATGCGTTCGTTGAACGGGTATTCGTAGAGGATCATCGGCGCGTCATCATAGCCCGAAGGATTTCGCGGCCTCGTCCACGAGCGTGCGCAGCTGCGCGAGGTCGATGCCGTCGTTGAAGATGACCAGGTCCGCGGCTGCCAGCCGCAGCGCGCGCGGCGCCTGCGCGGCGATGATGGCCTCCACCTGGGCCTCGCTCAGTCCGCTGCGGGCCTTGACGCGCTCGACCTGCGTGTGGGCACCGCAATCGACCACCAGCACGCGGTCGACCTCGCGGCGCCAGCGGCCCGACTCGACCAGCAGCGGGATGTCGAAGACCAGGCAGCGCCGGCCTTCGGAGCGCGCCTCGTCGACGTCGCGCTGGATGCCCTGGCCCACCAGCGGGTGGATGATGGCTTCGAGTCGTGCGCGTGCGTCCCGGTGCGTGTAGGCGTGCTCGCGCATGCGGGCGCGGTCGAGGCCGCCGTCGGGCGCGATGAACGCGTCGCCGAAGGCCTGGCGGATCGGTTCGATGGCGGCGCCCCCGGGCGCCGTCACCCGGCGGGAGTGCGCGTCCGCATCGATGGCGGCGGCGCCGCGCTCGACCAGCATGGCCAGCACGGTGCTCTTGCCGCTGCCGATCCCCCCGGTGAGCCCGATGCGCAGCATGCCGGCAGCCTCCGCTCTCAGAGCCCCACGATGCGCAGCATGGCCTCGGGCCCGGCCACCATGGCCGTGAGGCCGGCCAGTGCGAGGAAGGGGCCGAAAGGCACGTAGCCGCCCTCGCGCAGCGAGCTGCGCAGCTTCATGCCGATGCCGATCACCGCCCCGATCACCGAGGCCATGAGGATGATGGGCACCAGGGCCTGCCAGCCGAACCACGCGCCCAGGGCCGCGAAGAGCTTGAAGTCGCCGAAGCCCATCCCTTCCTTGCCGGTCAGGAGCTTGAAGCCGTGATAGACCAGCCACAGCGAGAGGTAGCCTGCCACGGCGCCCCAGAGCGCATCGGGCAGGCCGACCGCGCTCCAGCCGAGCGCAGCGGCGATGAGGCCCGCCCAGAGCAGCGGCAGGGTGATGTCGTCCGGCAGCAGGGTCGTGTCCCAGTCGATCAGCGCCAGGGCCAGCAGGGCCGCCGCGAAGAGACACCAGGCCGCCGCCACCGGCGTGAGGCCCCAGCGCCAGCCCACGTAGGCGAACAGGGCGGCGGTGGCGAGCTCGACGGCTGGATAGCGCAGGCCGATGGCGGCGTTGCAGGATGCGCAGCGACCGCGCAGGGCCAGGTAGCTGGCCACCGGAATGTTTTCCCACCAGCGTATCCGGTGACCGCAGTGGGGGCAGGCCGAGCGTGGCCGCATGAGGTCGTAGGGGGGCTGCTCGGGAAGGGGGGTGCCGGCCAGCTCGGCGCACTCGGCGGCCCACTGCCGCTCCATCATCCTGGGCAGGCGATGGATGACCACGTTGAGGAAACTGCCGACCAGCAGCCCCAGAAGCCCGAGCAGCAGGGCGTCCATGACCGCGATCGACATCAGACCACGGCGCCCAGCTTGAAGATGGGGAGGTACATGGACACGACGATGCCACCGATGATGGTGCCGAGGAACACGATGATGATCGGCTCCATCAGGCTGGACAGCCCGCCCACCATGTCGTCCACCTCGGCCTCGTAGAAGTCGGCGGCCTTGGACAGCATGTGGTCCAGCGAGCCGGACTCTTCGCCGATGGCGGACATCTGCAGCACCATGGACGGGAAGACGCCCGCACCGGTCATGGCCGTGGTGAGGCTGGTACCGGTGGAGACTTCCTGCTGGATGCGCTCGGTGGCCTTCTCGTACACCGAATTGCCCGAGGCGCCGCCCACGGAGTCCAGCGCCTCGACCAGCGGGACGCCGGCGGCGAACATGGTCGAGAGCGTGCGGGTCCAGCGGGCGACCGTGGACTTGTAGACCAGGTCGCCGAAGATGGGCAGGCGCAGCATGACGCGGTCCATGAAGTGCTGGACCTTCTCGCTGCGCTTCCAGGATTCCATGAAGAAGTACAGGCCGCCGCCGATGCCGCCGAAGATGGCCCACCAGTAGGCGACGAAGAACTCGCTCAGGCCGATGACGAAGAGGGTGGGGGCGGGCAGGTCGGCGCCGAAGGAGGTGAACACTTCCTTGAAGGCCGGGATGACGAAGATCATGATCACCGACACCACGATGAAGGCCACGGCCACCACCGCAATGGGGTACATGAGCGCGGTCTTGATCTTGCTTTTGACCGCCTCGGTCTTTTCCATGTAGACGGCCAGCCGGTCAAGCAGTGACTCCAGGATACCGGCCGCCTCGCCCGCCTCGACCAGGTTGCAGTAGAGGCTGTTGAAGTGGTTGGGGAACTTGCGGAAGGCCGCCGACAGCGAGGTGCCGGTCTCCACGTCACCGCGGATCTCGGCCAGCATGCGGGTGACGCTGCCGTTGGGGTTGCCGCGGCCGACGATGTCGAAGGCCTGCAGCAGCGGAACGCCCGCCTTCATCATGGTGGCGAGCTGGCGCGTGAAGACGGCGATGTCCTTGGGCCTGATCCGCTGGCCACGGCGCATGCGGCGCTTGCGGATCTTCGTGGGCGTGACGCCCTGGCGGCGCAGGAAGGCCTGAACCTGGTTCTCGCCGCCCGCGCGGGACTCCCCCCGCACGGCCTTGCCGTTGCGGTCCTTGCCCTCCCACTCGAAGACGAACTCGGTGACCTTGCTTGCTGTTGCCGTCGCCATCCCGGGCTACTCCTCTGGCTTGACGCCTTTGTGCTAGATGTTGGTGCAGTTGATCACTTCCTCGAGGGAAGTGACGCCCAGTTTGACTTTGTGCAGTCCCGACTGCCGCAGCGAGCGCACGCCTTCGCGCTGCGCCTGCTCGGCGATTTCCAGCGAGGTGCCGTCGCGCAGGATGATGCGCTGGATGTCCTCGCTCACGGGCATGACCTGGTAGATGCCGACCCGGCCCTTGTAGCCGTTGTTGCAGGCGTTGCAGCCGACCGCGCGGTAGGGCATCCAGCTGCCGTCGAGTTCTTCTTCCCGGTAGCCGGCCTCGAGCAGGGCCTCGGGCGGAACGTCCACCGGGACCTTGCAGGCCGGGCACAGGCGCCGGGCCAGGCGCTGCGCGGAGATGAGGACGACGCTGGAGGCGATGTTGAACGGCGCCACGCCCATGTTGCGCAGGCGCACCAGCGTGCTGGGGGCGTCGTTGGTGTGCAGCGTGGACATGACCATGTGGCCGGTCTGCGCCGCCTTGATGGCGATGTCCGCGGTTTCGAGGTCACGGATTTCGCCGACCATGATCACGTCCGGGTCCTGGCGCAGGAAGGCGCGCAGCGCGGTGGCGAAGGTCAGGCCGGCCTTGTCGTTCACGTTGACCTGGTTGACCCCGGGCAGGTTGATTTCCGCCGGGTCTTCGGCCGTGGAGATGTTCACGCCCGGCTGGTTCAGCAGGTTCAGGCAGGTGTAGAGCGACACGGTCTTGCCCGAGCCCGTGGGACCGGTGACCAGGACCATGCCGTAGGGACGCTTGATCGCGTCGAGAAGGCGCGCCTTCTCCTCGGGTTCGTAGCCGAGCGCGTCGATGCCCAGCTTGGCGCTGCTCGGGTCCAGGATACGGACGACCACCTTTTCGCCGAAGAGCGTGGGCAGCGTGCTCACGCGGAAGTCGATCACGCGGTCGACGCCGATCTTGAGCTTCATGCGGCCGTCCTGCGGGACCCGCTTCTCGGCGATGTCCATGCGCGAGATGACCTTGATGCGCGAGGCGAGCTTCTCCTTGATGGCCACCGGCGGCGAGGCGATGTCGCGCAGCTCGCCGTCGATGCGAAAGCGCACGCGATAGTGGTGCTCGTAGGGCTCGAAGTGCAGGTCCGACGCGCGCATGTTGATCGCGTCCATCAGCATCTTGTGCAGGAACTTGACGACCGGCGCGTCGTCGACTTCGGAGGTGCCCTTGGCTTCTTCTTCGCCGGCGCCGGTGTCGAGCGACGCTTCGTCGAACTGGAAATCCTCGCCGATAAGGCTGTCCATGGCCTCGGTGGCCGTGGTCGCCTGCGCCTCGACCATGCGCGAGAGCTTGTCGTATTCGGCGATGACCCAGTCCACGCCCATCTGGGTCGCGAACTTGATCTTCTCGGCCGCCTGCGGGTCCGCCGGATCGGCGGTGGCCACGGTCAGGCGGTTGCTGCGCTTGGCCAGGACCACCACGCGATAGTCCTGGCAGATCTTGGTGTCCAGCAGGCTCTTGGGCAGCCGCTGCACGTCCACCGCATCGAGGTCCAGCAGCGGCGCGCCGAACGCGGTGGACATGATGTGAGCCAGGTCGAACGCCGAGACGGCGCCCGAGCCGGTGAGTTCGGCGATGAAGGTCGTGCGGTGCGCCTGCGCCTTGCGGTACAGGTCTTCGGCGGCCTTCTGATTCAGCTTGCCGGCCGCGATGAGGGCACGCGCGAGTCCGGGCAGGGCGACGGTGGCGGCGGGGTCGGCAGTGGAAGTTTCTACGGCAGCCATCGGCAGGACACTGCACGCAGGAGCGTGCATGACCAGTTGTAAGAGTGATTGCCGATCATCGCCTAAAGGCTCGGCGGTGTAAATCGAGCGCCCGGCGAGGGGCGTCACGAGTTGGTTGGAACCGACGAACAGCGGAAAAACTGGTCGGGGTGAGAGGATTCGAACCTCCGGCCTCTACGTCCCGAACGTAGCGCTCTACCAGGCTAAGCTACACCCCGATGTTGGACTCGCTGCGGGCGTTCGACTGTGCGTCCCTTTCGGGCCTCAGTGACGCCGCGCGAGCAACGAAGACGCCAATTGTAGCAAACCCTCGCTGTACTCATTTCGCGGCAGCAGCGACACGCAATCCATCGCGCGCCGGGCCTCCTGCGCCGCGGCCTCGCGGGCCACGTCCAGCGCGCCGGTCTTGCGCACGATGTCCACGATGGCGTCGAGTTCGTCCTGCGAGCCTTCTTCGATGGCGCGGCGGATCAGGTCGCGCTCGGAAGGGCTTGCGCGGTGCATGGCGGCGATGAGAGGCAGGGTGGCCTTGCCTTCGCGCAGGTCGTCGCCGAGGTTCTTGCCCATTTCGGCGGCGTCGCCGTCGTAGTCGAGCACGTCGTCGATCACCTGGAAGGCCGTGCCCAGGGCCTGGCCATAGTCGGCGCAGGCCTGCTCCACGTCCGGGGGGCTGCCCGCGAGGATCGCGGCGAGGCGGGTGCTGGCTTCGAACAGCTTGGCCGTCTTGGAGCGGATCACGCGCAGGTAGGACGCTTCGTCCAGCGATGCGTCATGCATGTTCATCAGCTGCAGCACCTCGCCCTCGGCGATCACGTTGGTGGCTTCGGCCAGGATCTCCATCACCCGCATGTCGCGGGCGTCCAGCATCATCTGGAAGGCGCGCGAGTAGAGGAAGTCGCCCACCAGAACACTGGCGGGATTGCCGAAGTGGTGGTTGGCGGTCGGGCGGCCGCGCCGCAGGGTGGACTCGTCCACGACGTCGTCGTGCAGCAGCGTGGCCGTGTGGATGAATTCGACCACCGCCGCCAGGTTGAAGCGCTGCGCGCTGCGCACCTCCAGGGCGCCGGAGACCAGCAGCAGCAGCGCGGGCCGCAGGCGCTTGCCGCCGGCCGAGATGATGTAGCTGCACACCTGGGCCACCAGGGGCACGCCGGAGTCCAGGCGGGCGGCGATCACCGCATCCACCTCGCGCATGTCGTCGGCGATCAGGGCGAGGGCGGAGGCGGTGCTGGAGGCGGAATTCAAGGTCGAGGGCCGGGAAAAGGTCGCGGGATTATAGGGAGGGGCCCCGGGGCGCTGCGGCCTGCAGGGCTGGACGCTGGGCTGGAAAGTGCCGGCGTGCTATAGTCGCGGGCTCCCTCGGAAATCCGTCCGGCTGGGAGCATCTCTATTTCAAGAGGTCCTCAATGTACGCGGTCATAAAAACCGGCGGCAAGCAGTATCGCGTTGCCTCCGGCGAAAAAATCAAAGTAGAACAGATTGCTGCGGACGTAGGCCAGGAAATCGTCATCGATCAGGTGCTGGCCGTCGGCAACGGCAGCGAGCTCAAGGTCGGAACCCCCCTGGTGTCCGGTGCATCTGTGAAAGCCACGGTCGTGGCTCACGGCAAGCATGACAAGGTGCGCATCTTCAAGATGCGTCGTCGCAAGCACTATCAGAAGCGCCAGGGGCATCGCCAGCAGTTCACCGAACTGCAGATCGGCGCCATCGCAGCCTAAGCAAGGAGTACTGACATGGCACAGAAAAAAGGCGGCGGCTCCACGCGCAACGGGCGGGATTCCAAGCCCAAGATGCTCGGCGTGAAGGCCTTCGGCGGCGAGCTCATCAGCGCCGGCTCCATCATCGTGCGCCAGCGCGGCACGCGCTTCCACGCCGGCACCAACGTCGGCATGGGCAAGGACCACACCCTGTTCGCGCTGGTGGACGGCCACGTGAGCTTCGCCGTCAAGGGCGAACTGAACAAGCACACCGTGAACGTCACGCCCGCCTGAACCTCAGGCCCGCTGGAAGAAAGCCCTGCGTTCCTGCGCAGGGCTTTTTTCTTGGGGCCCTCCCTAGAATCGATCCATGAAGTTCGTCGACGAAGCCTATATCGACGTTGCCGCGGGCGACGGTGGCAACGGCTGCGTGTCGTTCCGGCACGAGAAGTACAAGGAGTTCGGCGGACCCAACGGCGGCGACGGCGGCCGGGGCGGCCACGTCTTCGCCGTCGCCGATGCGAGCCTGAACACGCTGGTCGACTTCCGTTTCTCGCGCCGCCACGAGGCGCATCGCGGCCAGCACGGCATGGGCTCGGACATGTTCGGGGCAGCCGGCGACGACATCACCCTGAAGGTGCCCGTGGGCACCATCATCAGCGACGCCGAAACCGGTGAAGTGCTGTGGGAGCTGCTGGTGCCGGGCGAAGTCGTGATGATCGCCAAGGGAGGCGACGGCGGCTTCGGCAACATGCGCTTCAAGAGCGCGATCAACCGCGCGCCGCGGCAGAAGACGCCCGGCTGGCCGGGCGAGCGGCGCAGCCTGAAGCTGGAACTGAAGGTGCTGGCGGACGTGGGCCTGCTGGGCATGCCGAACGCCGGCAAGTCCACGCTGATCGCCGCCATCTCCAACGCGCGGCCCAAGATCGCGGACTATCCCTTCACCACCCTGCATCCCAACCTGGGGGTGGTGCGCGTCGGCCCCGAGCAGAGCTTCGTGGTGGCGGACGTTCCCGGATTGATCGAGGGCGCGGCCGAAGGTGCGGGTCTGGGGCACCAGTTCCTGCGTCACCTGCAACGCACGCGCCTGCTGCTGCACCTGGTGGACATCGCGCCTTTCGACGAGGGGGTCGATCCGGTGGAGCAGGCCAAGGCGATCGTGCAGGAGCTCAAGAAGTACGACAAGGCGCTGTACGAGAAGCCGCGCTGGCTGGTGCTGAACAAGATCGACATGGTCCCTGCCGACGAGCGTGAGGGCCGCATCAAGGATGTCGTCAAGCGGCTGCGTTACAAGGGCCCGGTGTTCCGCATCTCGGCCCTCACGCGCGAAGGCTGTGACGACCTGATCCGGGCCGTCTACCAGCAGGTGCACGCGCAGCATCTGGCCGAGCAGCCGCCCCAGGCCGAGACGGATCCGCGCTTCGCCGAACCCGACGCCGCCGGCTGACGCGCTCGCCCCGTGCGCAGCGCCAACGAACGCATGACAGAAGAACACAGCTCCTCCAGTTCCACGCAGACGGCGGCCGTTCTCCGGGCGGCGCGCCGCATCGTGGTCAAGGTCGGATCGAGCCTGGTCACGAACGAAGGCCGCGGCCTGGACGAAGCGGCCATCCGCGAGTGGTCGCGCCAGCTCGCGGTCCTCGCGCAGGGCGGACGCGAGCTCATCATGGTGTCCAGCGGCGCCATCGCCGAGGGCATGAAGCGACTGGGCTGGCGCAGCCGTCCGCACGAGCTGCACGAGCTGCAGGCCGCCGCCGCGGTGGGGCAGATGGGCCTGGCCCAGATGTACGAGACCAAGCTGCGCGAGCACGGCCTGGGCTCGGCCCAGGTGCTGCTCACGCACGCCGACCTGGCCGACCGCGAGCGCTACCTCAACGCCCGTTCGACGCTGCTGACGCTGCTGCGCCTGAAGATCGTTCCGGTCATCAACGAAAACGACACGGTCGTCAACGACGAGATCAAGTTCGGCGACAACGACACGCTGGGCGCGCTGGTGGCCAACCTGGTCGAGGCCGACGTGCTGGTGATCCTCACGGACCAGAAGGGTCTCTACACGGCCGATCCGCGCAAGGACCCCCAAGCCCGCTTCGTGCACGAAGCGCGCGCCGGTGATCCGGCGCTGGAGGCCATGGCCGGGGGCGCGGGTTCCAGCATCGGCAAGGGCGGGATGATCACCAAGGTGCTCGCGGCCGGCCGTGCCGCGCGCTCCGGCGCCTCCACCGTGATCGCCTGGGGTCGCGAGCCCGATGCGCTGCTGCGCCTCTTCGCGGGGGAGGTGGTCGGCACGGTGCTGGTTGCCCCCACGCAGAAAAGCCAGGCCCGCAAGCGCTGGATCGCGGACCACCTGCAGTTGCGGGGTGCCGTCACGATCGATGACGGCGCCGCCCTGCGACTGCGAGAGGACGGCAAGAGCCTGCTGCCGATCGGCATGGTGACCGTCGAGGGCGAGTTCTCGCGCGGCGACGTGATCGCCATCCGTGATTCGCAGGGCCGGGAGATCGGCCGCGGCCTGGCCAACTACGCAAGCGCCGAGGCGCGGCTCCTGTGCCGCAAGCCCTCGGCGGAGATCGAGAAGCTGCTCGGCTACATGGCCGAGCCGGAGATGATCGACCGCACCAACCTGGTGGTGGTCTGAGGGCGGCGCGGGGGGCGCCGCGCTTCAGCGGAGCTCGATCCGGAAGCGCTCGTCCACCGGCGCGGCCAGGTCGCGCAGCACGCGCTCGGCGCTGGTGTTGGTTCCCCGACCGATGCAGGCGCCGCTGCGCGCGATGGCCAGGCTGTGGCGGTGGCCGGCGTTGTCGTGCAGCGATTCCCAGGGTGCGTCCCTCGTCGGGGTCCAGCCGGCGCCGGGCGTGTGGCGTGCGTAGACCTTGACCTTGCCCTCGTCGCAGCGAATACCTTCGTAAAGCGCGTTGAGCGCGCCGGAGGCGCTGGTGGCGACGACCACGTAGCGGACCACGCGGTCCGGGCCGATCGACACCGAATCCGGCTGCACGCCGAAACGAAGCGTGGAGCGCGGCAGCTCCACCGGCACGAGGCCTTTCAGCCGGAGGGCTGGGGGCTCGGGCGCGGCGCCCTCTTGCCAGGGCTCCTGCGCCAGCAGAGGACTGGCGCACCCAGCCATGAGGGCGGCGCCCGCCCACGCCAGCAGGCCGTGGCGACGCACGCTCACTGGCTCGCCCGCTGCGGATTGGCGGGCTGCGGCGCCAGGGCGGCCTGCGGGTCGGGCTCGAAGGTGGCGCCGGGCGGCAGCTCGAACTCCGGTGGGGGTGCGCGGTGGCGGCCGTTGAACGGCTCCGCGCCGTCGAGGCCGTCGCGCGGACGCAGGCCGCCACGCAGATAGCGGTTGCGATGGTGGTCGCCGCGCGGAACGAAGCGGGCCAGCTCGGTCAGCGCCATCTCGTAGACGCCGCGCTTGAATTCCACCACCACGTCGAGCGGCACCCAGTACTCGTTCCAGCGCCAGGCGTCGAACTCGGGATGGCTGGTGGCACGCAGGTTGAGGTTCCAGTCCTGCCCCATGAGCTGCAGCAGGTACCAGATCTGTTTCTGGCCCTTGTAGTGGCCCCGGGCGTCACGGCGGATGTAGCGGTCCGGCACCTCGTAGCGCAACCAGTCACGGGTGCGGGCAATGATGCGCACATGCTCGGGCCGCAGGCCCACCTCCTCGTGCAGCTCCCGGTACATCGCCTGTTCGGGCGTCTCGCCGCGGTCGATGCCGCCTTGGGGGAACTGCCAGCTGTGGGTGCGTATGCGCTTGCCCCAGAACACCTGGTTCTTCTGATTGAGCAGGATGATGCCGACGTTGGGCCTGAAGCCGTCGCGGTCAAGCATAATCAAACCCCAATTCTTTAACTGAGTTCATTATGCACGCCGCCTGCTTGCGCGGCCAGATGACTCAGCGGCCCCTCACCCCCTTGTCCTGCCTGCGTTCACGCGCGCTGTTCCTCGCCTGAAATCCGTTCGATGAAAGCCTCCCAGTTCCTCATCTCCACCCTCAAGGAAGCGCCGGCCGATGCCGAGGTGGTGAGCCACCGGCTGATGACCCGGGCCGGCATGATCAAGAAGCTGGGCGCCGGCATCTACACCTACATGCCCATGGGGCTGCGCGTGATCCGCAAGGTGGAGGCCATCGTGCGCGAGGAGATGAATCGCGCCGGAGCCGTGGAGTGCACGATGCCCGTGGTCCAGCCGGCGGAGCTGTGGCAGGAGACCGGCCGCTTCGGAAAGATGGGCCCGGAGCTGCTGCGGATCAAGGACCGCCACGACCGCGACTTCGTGGTCCAGCCCACGAGCGAGGAGGTGGTCACCGACATCGCCCGCCAGGAGCTGCGCAGCTACAGGCAGCTGCCCAAAAATCTCTATCAAATCCAGACGAAGTTCCGTGATGAGCGTCGTCCGCGTTTCGGGCTCATGCGCGGACGCGAGTTCATCATGAAGGACGCCTACAGCTTCGACCGCGACCCGGCTGCCGCGCAGGCCAGTTACGCGTCCATGGCGCAGGCCTACCGGCGCATCTTCGACCGCTTCGGCCTGCGTTACCGCGCCGTCGCGGCCGACAGCGGTGCCATCGGCGGCGACCTGTCCGAGGAGTTCCAGGTCATCGCCGCGACGGGCGAGGACGCCATCGTCTACTGCACCGAGAGCGACTACGCGGCCAACCTGGAAAAGGCCGAGGCGCTGGCTCCTGCCGGCCCGCGGCCCGCGCCATCCCAGGCGATGACGCGCACCCCCACCCCTGGCAAGAGCACCTGCGCCGACGTCGCCGATCTGCTGGGCATTCCCCTGCGGCACACGGTCAAGTCCATCGTGCTGGCCACCGACCGCACCGATGCCTCGGGCCAGGGCACGCAGGTGCAGGTCTGGCTGCTGCTGCTGCGCGGCGACCATGACATGAACGAGGTGAAGGTCGGCAAGGTGCCGGGCCTGGAGGCGGGCTTTCGCTTCGCCACCGTGCCCGAGATCGCGGATCACTTCGGCACCCGCCCCGGTTACCTGGGGCCCGTGGGGCTCAAGCGGCCGGTCAAGATCGTGGCCGACCGCGAGGTGAGCCTCATGGCCGACTGGGTCTGCGGCGCCAACGAGGAAGACATGCACCTCACCGGCGTCAACTGGGGCCGCGATCTGCCCGAGCCCGATCTGGTGGCGGACCTGCGCAACGTGGTCGAGGGCGACCTCTCGCCCGACGGCAAGGGGCGCCTGGCCATCGAGCGCGGCATCGAGGTCGGCCATGTCTTCTACCTCGGCACCAAGTACAGCCGCGCCATGGAAGCCACCTTCCTGGACGAGTCCGGCAAGCCGCAGTACCTGGAGATGGGCTGTTACGGCATCGGCATCACCCGGCTGCCGGCGGCGGCCGTGGAGCAGAACCACGACGAGCGCGGCATGATCTGGCCCGATGCCATCGCGCCCTTCACGGTGGTGCTGTGCCCCATCGGCATGGACCGCAGCGCCGAGGTGCGCGAGGCGGCGCAGAAGCTGCACGACGAATTGCAGGCGGCCGGCGTGGACGTGATGCTCGACGACCGGGGCGAGCGCCCCGGCGCCATGTTCGCCGACTGGGAGCTCATCGGTGTGCCGCACCGCGTGGTTCTCTCCGACCGCGGCCTAAAGGAAGGGCAGGTGGAGTACCAGCACCGCCGCGACGCAGCGGCCACGCGCGTGTCGGCGGCCGAGGTGCGGGCCTTCCTGCTCGAGCGCCTGAGCGCATGATCACGCGCCGCAGCTGCCTGCGCGGTGTGGCCGGCTTCGGCCTGCTGCCGCTCGCGGGAGGCGCATTGGCCGGACAGCTGGAAGAGCCGCTCGGGGATTCCGTGCGTTCCGCACTGAGCTCGGCCATCGCCAACGCGGCGCCGCCGGTGCCCGAGTTCCCCAGCACGGAAGCGCGCCTGGCCTACCTGCGCTGGCTGCAGGCCATGAGCACGCGCCTGATGCGGCGCAAGACCAGCTTCAACGAGCGCAAGGAATTCCTGCAGACCGTCTGGTACGAGAGCCGCCGCGCGGGCTTGGACACCAGCCTCGTGCTGGGCCTCATCCAGGTGGAGAGCGCCTTTCGCAAGTTCGCGGTGAGCGTGGCCGGGGCGCGAGGCTACATGCAGGTCATGCCCTTCTGGAGCCGGCTCATCGGGGACGGCGACCCGGGCAAGCTGTTCCACATGCAGACCAACCTGCGTTTCGGCTGCGTCATCCTGCGCCACTACATCGACCGCGAACGCGGCGACCTGTTCATGGCACTGGGTCGCTACAACGGAAGCCGCGGCAGGGCGCCTTACCCCGATGCGGTGTTCGCCGCCCAGCGCCACTGGCAGTGGCGCGACCTGCCGCCGCCCGCCGGCGAGCGTAGCTGATCGGGCGCCCCCGCTACTGCACGAAGCCGATCTTCGCCTTGCCGCCGGAAAGCCGGGGCAGGTCGTCCGTGCGGACCTCGCCGCGGCCGTCCAGGCGCGCGTTGCCGAAGCCCGTCATGAGCGCGCGGCGCATCTCGCGCGGCGCCAGCTCCGCCAGCAGGTCCAGCACGTCCGGTGCGGGTTCCGGATCGAAGCTCGCGCCCCAGCCATGCTCGGCGCAGATCGAGCGGTACAGGTTGCGCGCGATCTGCCGTGCGGCCTCGGCGCTCGGCGGCTCCACCTCGAACACGTTCATCCGGTTGAGGATGGGTTCCGGGATGGCGCGCTCGTCGTTGGCGGTCATGATCCAGATGACCTGGCTCGCGTCGATGGGTACCTCGGCGAACTCGTCCATGAAGCAGCCGGCGGTATCGTGTTCCAGCAACCCGTAGAGCGCGCCCAGCGGGTCGTACTGCGCCTCGCAGGCCGCCTTGTCGATCTCGTCCACCACGATGACCGGATTGGCGTACTGCCCGTCGACGATGGCCTCGAACACCTTGCCCGGCTTGGCCCCCTTCCACTGCGAGGACGCGCCGGAGAGCAGCCAGCCGGCCGTCATGGCGCTCATGGGCACCAGGCACATGCCGGTCCCCAGCAGCTCGGCCAGCTTGCGCGCGAAATGCGTCTTGCCGATGCCCGGCGGGCCCAGCAGCAGCATGGGCGTGACCTCCAGGCCGTCGCGGCAGTCCTGTGACAAGGCGACGTGGCGCTTGACGTCGTCCAGCGCGTCGCTGAAGTTGGGCAACTGCTCGTAGAGCTGCGCCATGTCCGGAATGCCGCTGGGCTTGACCTGGAAGCGCTCGGGGCCGCGCTCGAGCATGCGCTCGTAGGTGCTGCGCAAATTCTCGTGTTCGCGCGCGGGCAGCTTGGCCAGCTTGCGCTCCACGTCCTGCGGCCGATAGACGTGGCGGACCTGCGCGATCGGAAGGCTGAAGATCGCCGGATCGCAGGGCACCAGGGGGTTGGTCGACATGCGCACCTCCTTGCACGACTTGCTGGACATTCCAGCACAGGCCGTGCCAGCCCGGCAATCCGGATTGCCTCGACTGCGCGTCGGGCGATGGCCGACGCGACTGGCAGCCGCCGGCCGCGGCTGCTGACGGGAATCAGGACGAGCGCGCGGCGGACGAGCTCAGCACCTGCTGCAGCTCGCCGCTTTCGTACATCTCCATCATGATGTCCGAGCCGCCGATGAATTCGCCCTTGACGTACAGCTGCGGGATGGTGGGCCAGTTGCTGTATTCCTTGATGCCCTGGCGGATGCCGTCGTCCTCGAGCACGTTCACGGTGGTGACGCTGCGCGGATCGACGCCGCAGGCCTTGAGGATCTGGATGGCACGGCCGGAGAAGCCGCACATGGGGAAGCTGGCGTTGCCCTTCATGAACAGCAGCACGTCGCTGTTCTTCACGAGTTGGTCGATGCGTTGCTGGGTGTCGCTCATGGTGTCTCTCGCAAGGTGAGGGCTGGGACGGTGAGGCGCCCCAGCCATGGTCTGGGCGTGATTATCCCGCTTCAGGCCGGTCGCTGCCCGCCGCTGCATCGTTCGACGCCGGCCAGGTCGCGGCGGCTGTGCACCTGCACCAGGCCCGCCTCGCGCAGCAGCACGCGCACCGCTTCGGCCTGGTCGAAGCCGTGCTCCAGCAGCAGCCAGCCGCCCGGGGCCAGGTGGCGGGGTGCCTGCGCCACGATGAGCCGGATATCGTCCAGCCCGTCGGCGCCCGAGACCAGCGCGCTGCGCGGCTCGTGGACGAGGTCGGGCAGGTGTGGGTCGCCCTCGGCGATGTAGGGCGGATTGCTCAGGATGAGGTTCCAGTCGCCCGCCGCGCCATCCAGCCAGGACGCCTGCCGCAGGGGCAGCCGCAGCCCCAGGGCGAGCGCGTTCTCCGCTGCCACCGCCAGGGCTTCGGCGCTGCGATCCACCGCCTCGACCCGTGCGTCGGGCCGTCGATGGGCCAGGGCCAGGGCGATCGCGCCGCTGCCGGTGCCCAGGTCGATGATGCGCGGGCTGTCCATGCCTTCGGCGCACTCCAGCGCCCAGTCCACCAGGGTTTCCGTATCGGGGCGCGGCACCAGCACGCGGGCGTCCACGCGCAGGGGCAGGCCGTGGAATTCCTTGTGGCCCACGAGATAGGCCAGCGGCTCGCCGCGCCCGCGCCGGGTGCACAGCGCCTCGAACTGGTGCTGCTGCGCGGCATCCATCGCATCGTTGTCGTGCGCGATCAGCCAGGCGCGGTTGGCGCCTTCCCGGCCCAGCGCGTGCAGCAGCAGCAACTGCGCATCGAGCCGCGCGAGCCCTCGCGCCTGCGCCCACGCCAGCGCCCGCGCCACCGTGAGCAAGGGCGTGTTCACGCGCGCGCTCCGTGGGGGTTGGCCTCCAGCTCGGCCAGCTGTTCGGCCTTGCGGGCGAGCAGCAGGCCCTCGATCAGCTCGTCGAGCTCGCCTTCCATCACGAAACCCAGCTTGTACAGGGTCAGGTTGATGCGGTGGTCCGTCACGCGGCCCTGCGGGAAGTTGTAGGTGCGGATGCGGTCGCTGCGGTCGCCGCTGCCGATCAGCCCCTTGCGCGTGGCCGCCTCGCGCGCGGCGCGCTCGGCCCGCTCGGCCTCCTGGATGCGCGCGGCCAGCACCTGCAGTGCCTTGGCCTTGTTGCGGTGCTGCGAGCGGTCGTCCTGGCACTCGGCGACGATGCCGGTGGGCAGGTGCGTCACGCGCACCGCCGAATCGGTCTTGTTGATGTGCTGGCCGCCCGCGCCCGAGGCACGGAAGGTGTCGATGCGAAGCTCGGCCGGGTTGATCTGCACCGCCTGCGCTTCGTCCGGCTCGGCCAGCGCCGCGACGGTGCAGGCGCTGGTGTGGATGCGCCCCTGCGTCTCAGTGGCGGGAACGCGCTGCACGCGGTGGCCGCCCGACTCGAACTTCAGCTTGCCGTAGGCGCCTTCGCCCACCACGCGCACCACAACCTCCTTGAAGCCGCCGACCTCGCCCTCGCTCTGGCTCACGAGTTCGCAGCGCCAGCCCTGGCGCTCGGCATAGCGGGTGTACATGCGAAGCAGGTCGCCGGCGAAGAGGGCGGATTCATCGCCGCCCGTGCCGGCGCGGATCTCCAGGAACACGTTGCGAACATCGTCCGGATCGCGGGGCAGCAGCAACTGCTGCAGCTGCTCCTCCAGGCCGGGCAGTTCGGCTTCGACGGCCTCGATCTCCTCCCGGGCCATCTCGGCCATGTCCGGGTCCGCCGCCATCTGGCGCGCCTCGGCCAGGTCCGCTTCGCGCTGGCGATAGCGCTCGAAGAGGGCCGCCACCTCGCTGACCTCCGCATGCTCGCGGGTGAGCGTGCGCAGGCGCTCCATGTCCTGGGCCACCTCGGGCTGCTGCAGGAAGAAGTCCAGCTCCTGCAGGCGGACGGGGTAGCGCTCGAGTTGCTGGCGGAGAAAGGGTTTCATGGACGGGCAAGGAAGCAAGGGCCGGCTGGCTGCCGGGGAAGCAGGACGCCCGCCGCCGGTCGGCGCAGGCGCGGCGGCGGCGAACGCCGCTAACGTTCCTTGCGCAGGAAGAAGTGCTGGATGGCCGTCGTGGCGCGCTCGCGCGCCTGCTCGTCGCCGGCGTGCAGTTCGGCCATGGCGCCGTGCAGCATCTTCTGGGTGAGGCCGCGCGAGAGGGCTTCCATCACGGTGTCCACGTCCTCGCCGCGCGCGAGCAGCCGGCGAGCGCGCGCGATCTCCAGCTCGCGCCACTCGTCGGCCTGCGCCTGCAGCTGCCGGATCAGCGGCACGGCGCGCCGCTGGTCCATCCAGTGCAGGAAGCTCTGCACCCCGGCATCGACGATGGCCTCGGCCTGGGCCACGGCGGCTTCGCGGTGCGCCTGCCCCGTCTGCACCACGTGGGCCAGGTCGTCCACGGTGTAGAGGTACACGTCTTCCAGCGCCTTGACCTCCGGCTCGATGTCGCGCGGCACGGCCAGGTCCACCATGAACATGGGACGGTGCTTGCGCGCCTTGAGCGCGCGCTCCACCGCGCCCAGGCCGATGATGGGAAGCTGCGAAGCGGTGGAGCTGATGACCGCGTCGAACTCGTGCAGGCGGTCGGGAATCTCGGACAGGCGCATCGTCTCCGCGCCGAAGCGCGTGGCGAGCTTCTCGCCGCGCTCCAGCGTGCGGTTGGCGATGGCGATGGACCGGGGCTCGCGCGCCGCGAAGTGCGTGGCGGCCAGCTCGATCATCTCGCCCGCGCCGACGAAGAGCACTCGGATCTGGCGCAGGTCCTCGAAAAGCTGCGCGGCCAGGCGCACGGCAGCGGCCGACATGCTGATCGAGTGCGCGCCGATCTCGGTGGCCGTGCGCACCTCCTTCGCCACGGCGAAGGAGCGCTGGAACAGCTGGTTGAGCGTGGTGCCCAGGGCGCCGGCCTGGTCGGCCGCACGCACCGCGTCCTTGAGCTGCCCGAGGATCTGCGCCTCGCCCAGCACCATGGAGTCCAGCCCGCTGGCCACGCGGAAGGCGTGCCGCGCGGCGCCGCCGTCCTGCAGGGTGTAGGCATGCGAGCGCAGCAGCGCCGGGGCCACGCCGCCGGATTGCGCCAGCCATTCGATGGTGGGCTCCAGGACCTGGCCGTCGCCGGCGCAGTAGATCTCGGTGCGGTTGCAGGTGGAGAGGATGGCGGCCTCGGGATGCTCGCCGGCGTGGCCGTGAAGACGCTGGCGCAAGGCGCCCAAGGTGGGGCCGATCTGGTCCACGGCGAACGCGAAGCGGCCCCGCAGGTCCAGCGGCGCGGTCGTGTGATTGATGCCAAGGGCCCAGACTGCCATGGCTGAATTATAAAATTCAGGATGGCGCCGGCGCTCGTGTCCGGGCTCCCCGGCGTCTGCCCCCTACGGCATGGGACCGATCGACTTCCTCATCCACCTGTTCAACTTCGTGCTGCCCGCGCTCGCGCTGGGCCTGGTGCTGCCGCTGGCCGGGCGCTGGCTGGGCGGCAGCCGGCGCCTGGTGGTGCGCTACTGGCCGCAGGTGGGCGTGTGCGTGGGCGCCGGCGTGGCGGTGCTATTGCTGGGCTTGTGGGGCTTCGGCCGCGACGGAAAGATGGCCACCTACGGCGCGCTGGTGCTGGCCGTGGCCACGGTGCAGTGGCTCATGGCCGGGGGCTGGCGCCGATAATCGGCTCATGCTTTTCGTCCTGTCTCCGGCCAAGTCGCTGGACTATGAGAGTCCGCTCGCTTCGCTGCCGCACACCCTGCCGCGCTTCACCAAGGACTCGGCGCAGCTGGTCGATGTCCTGCGTGCCAAGTCGCCCCAGCAGATCGCTGAACTCATGAGCCTGAGCGACTCGCTGGCGGCGCTGAATGCGGCCCGCTACGAGGCCTGGTCGCCGCGCTTCAGCGCCCGCAATTCACGGCAGGCCGTGCTGGCCTTCGATGGCGACGTGTACGACGGGCTGGCCGCGCGCAGCCTCTCGCCCGAAGACCTGGAGTGGGCGCAGGCGCATCTGGCCATCCTCAGTGGCCTGTACGGCGTGCTGCGGCCGCTGGACTGGATGCAGCCCTACCGGCTGGAAATGGGCACGACGCTCGCGGTCGGCTCCTCGGCCAACCTCTACCAGTTCTGGGGGCCGCGCATCGCCGACTGCCTGAACAGGCAGCTTGCGGCCGATGCCACGCCCGTGCTGGTGAACCTCGCCTCGCAGGAGTACTTCAAGGCCGTGGACCGCAAGGTGCTCAAGGCGCGCATCATCGAATGCGTGTTCGAGGACTGGAAGGGCGGGCAGTACAAGATCATCAGCTTCTTCGCCAAGAAGGCCCGCGGCCTGATGGCGCGCTATGCCATCACGCACCGGGTGGCCACGCCCCGCCAGCTCGAAGGATTCGATTTGGACGGCTATGCCTTCCACGCGGCCGCGTCCGAGCCGGACCGGCTGGTGTTCCGCAGAAGATTGGAGACATCGTCATGAACAACGCGCAATCCACCCAGACCGTCACGCCCGAGCTGCGGGCCTGGATCGTGGCCCAGGCCCAGGCCGGGCAGCCGGCCGAGGCCGTGCTGCGTTCCATGAAAGCCTCCGGCTGGGACGAGGACGTCGCCATCGAGGCCATGGAAAGCACGCTGCGCGGCCACCTGGAAACCCAGGCGGTGGCGCAGGGGCTGCCGCCCGCGGTGCCGGTGCCGCAGCCTGCCATCGAGGAATCCCCCGTGTACCTGGACGTGGGCGACCGCCGCGTGCACGTGCTCCAGCAGCTCGCGCACCCGCGCGTGGTGGTCTTCGGCAACGTGGTCTCGGACGAGGAGTGCGACCAGCTCATCGAGCTGGCGCGGCCGCGCATGGTGCGCTCGCTCACCGTCGCCACCAAGACCGGCGGCGAGGAACTGCACGACGACCGCACCAGCAACGGCATGTTCTTCCAGCGCGGCGAGAACGAGCTGGTCACGCGCATCGAGGCGCGGCTGGCCCAGCTGGTGAACTGGCCGGTGGAAAACGGCGAGGGCCTGCAGATCCTGCAGTACCGCCCCGGGGCCGAGTACAAGCCGCACTACGACTACTTCGAGCCCAAGGAGCCGGGCACGCCCAGCATCCTCAAGCGCGGCGGCCAGCGCGTAGGCACCATCATCATCTACCTGGCCGAACCGAAGAAGGGCGGGGGCACCACCTTCCCGGACGTGAACCTGGAGGTCTTCCCCAAGCGCGGGCATGCGGTCTTCTTCAGCTACGACCGGCCGCATCCTTCCACGCGCACGCTGCACGGCGGCGCGCCGGTCATCGAAGGGGAGAAGTGGATCGCGACCAAGTGGCTGCGCGAAGGACGCTTTGATTGACATGAGCAATTCGCCTGAGCAGTCCCTGCTCGGTAAACCCGCTGCCTACGCCGACCGGTACGACGCCTCGCTGCTGTACCCCCTCTCGCGCGCCGGCCACCGCGCCGAGCTGGGCATCGGCACACGCCCCCCCTTCTTCGGCGCCGACCTCTGGACCGCCTACGAGCTGTCCTGGCTCACGCCGCGCGGCAAGCCGCAGGTGGCGCTGGCGCATGTCACCATCCCCTGCGAATCCCCCAACCTGGTGGAGAGCAAGTCCTTCAAGCTGTACCTGAACAGCTTCACCAACACGCCCTTCGCCTCGGCCGATGCTGTGCGCGACCGCATCCGCGCCGACGTCAGCGAAGCGGTGTGGCGCGGTGCGCCGGCGGCGTCCACCGTGGGCGTGCGCCTGCTCATGCCCGAGCAGTTCGACCTGGAGCTGGTGTCCGAGCTGGACGGCGTGAACCTGGACCGGCTGGACATCGAGTGCACGCAGTACACCCCTGCGCCCGAGCTGCTCACAGCGGCCTTCGACGAGCAGCCGGTGGAGGAGGTGCTCACCAGCAACCTCCTCAAGAGCAATTGCCTGGTCACCGGCCAGCCCGACTGGGGCAGCGTGCAGATCCGCTACAGCGGCCCGCAGATCGACCAGGGCCAGCTGCTGCGCTACCTGGTGAGCTTTCGCAACCACAACGAATTCCACGAGCAGTGCGTCGAGCGCATCTTCATGGACATCCGCGAGCGCTGCCGGCCGGTGAAGCTGTCGGTGTATGCGCGGTATACGCGGCGGGGTGGCCTGGATATCAATCCGTTCCGGACCAGCCATCCGGGAGGGGTGCCGGCGAATGTGAGGACGGCGCGGCAGTAGTCCGGAGGCTGAAGTGGAAAGGGCGGCCATGGGCCGCCCTTTCCACTTCAGATGCTCCCGAACCGGCTCTCAGCGCGGGTTTTCCACGAACCAGTACTTGCGCGCGCGGTTGGGCGCCACGGGGATCACTGGCCTGCAGCCTGCGAGGCCGCAGCCCGTGTCGTTTCCGGTGGTGTTCGGGTTGGCGGCTCCAGGGTCGGCGATGCCGCCGATCACGAAGGGCACCTGCTTGTTCACCGTGGCATTGGTGGTGGGATCGACATAGCTGACCGCGACCACGCCGCTGACCGGGCTGGGGGGCATGCCACCGCCGTTACGGATTTCGGAGATGGCGCCCTGGCAGAAAGCCTTGGCACCGTACACCTTGGCTTGGCCGAGGTTGCCGGTGCAGGTGCTGCCGGAGCTGCTGGGAGGACGGTTGGTGGAGAAGTAGGTGTAGCCCGCGACCGTGAGCGGGGCGTTGATCACTTTTTCTCCGCCGGTGTTCATTGGAATCACGCAGCCCTTGACCTGCGTTTGCGAGGTACCCACCCGCCCGACATCGGCCAGGGCAATCTCCGGGTAGGTGTAGTTGGCGTTCGGACGCTTGGGCTGCGTGTCGAAGAGCGTGTAGAAGCCGTCGCTCGTCGTCGTGCAACCGTAGTAGGAAACCGCCGAGTCGGTCGTCGGCTTGCCGCACAAGGGCTTCTCGCGGTCGCCCGTGCCCACCATCACGGCCGTGAAGTCCCCCCGCACGGTGTCCTTGCTGTTGACCACGTCGGGCGGGAAGAAGACCTTGCGTTTGGTCGTTCCGTCCGAGAGGGACGCAATCTTGCGGATCTGCCAGTCGTCCTTGGTCTTGCCGCACAGCGCGGAGCTGTCCGCACAGGTCTTGGTCACTTCGAAATCGATGCGGAACACGTTGCCGTGCACGTCCGAGCCGTAGGCGCGGTCCACGAACCCGTCGTAGTCGGCGTCCATCAGCGTCAGGTCGGCCGGCACGCTGCGCATGCCGTCGAAGCTGAGTTCCGCCAGCTTGGTGCCGTCGGCGGCGTCCAGGACATACACCCGGTTGCCCACCGTGGTGCTGGCCGCCGGGGTCAGCGTGTCCTCGGCCGCTGCGTCGTAGCCGCCGCCCATGATCAGTACGGGCTTCGGCGTGACCTTGCCCTCTCCATCCACGTCCCCATACCCCTTCAGTCGCGTGACCTTGGCCTCCGACCACGTCTGGCCCAGGCCTGCCAGATCAGACGGTGTCTTGGTCCACATCAGCTTCGGCGCATTGACGTTGGTCACGTCGAAGGCATAGAGCGCATTGCCGCCGCGGCGCAGGCCGACGTACAGGTACACCTTCTCCGCGGCGCCCGACGCGTTCATTTTCGCGTAATAGGACACCGGCCCGTCCACGAAGTAGTCGCGCGCCGTCGGCGGGTTGGTGGCGTTGCTCGGAACGATCGTAGTGGCCAGTCGTACCTCGGGGGAGTTCGTGCGCAGCCGATTCAGCTTGGAAATGGTCTCCTTGGGAATGAAGGACCAGTACTCGTTCCCGGCCGCCACGCCGCCGTAGGTTGCAGTCTGGTTTCCGTTGATGGCGCGGATGGTTCCGTCGTTGGATCCATAGAAGACAACGATGTTGTTCGCGCCGCCCGTGCCGCCGTAGTTCACGACCGCCGGCCGCGAATGGAGCACGTCGCCGTGGATGGAGGGGCGAACGGTGATGCTGCCGCCGGGCCCGAGGTCATACCCGTCGTTGGCGACGTTGTTGGCGCCGCGCACCCAGTTGATCAAGTCCTGTTTGGATGTGCTGTCAAGAGAGCCGAAGTGGCTCGAGCTCGTCAGGCTGCTGTTGCTCGTCGAGAAGGCACTGCCGGAGCTTGTGAGATCGTTGCAAGTGCCCGAGAGGCAGGTATAGACTTTTCGCGTCGCCTGACTGCTTGCGTAAGTTGTACGCAAGCGCTGCGCCGCGCCACCCTTTTCGACGACTTCGCCATCGGGCGAGTCAGAACTGGAAGCAGGCGTTCCCATCGGGTCGTTGATGAAGAACGTGCTGGCCTCGGTCCAGAAAGACACCGCCTCCGGCTTGATGAAGCCTGTAGTCCCACTGGTCACGGCCTGCCCTCCGTTCGAATCCTGCAGGCTCAGCGTGTCGGTGACGGGGTCGTAGCCGAACTTGTACTGCTTGAGGTTGCCGCGCCAGCGCGGCTTGCCCTGCGCGTCGGGGCGGAACATGCCCATGAACACCTGGTTCAGGTAGGAGCCCCGCGTGTTCACGCTGACCGGCAGGCTCGCGGAGGCGAACACACTGTTGACGGCCAGGATCTGGTTCAGGATGTTCTGGAACGCCGCGGCGATTTCGGCGCCGTTGTTGGTGGACGAGTTCACGGCGAAGTACTCGCCGCCGCTGCGCACGGCCATGCTGCGCAGGGCGGCCGACCAGCCGGGGCCCTGGCCCGTCGTGATGGGATCCACGTCCATGGTGAACGTGGTGATGCCTTCCGGCGCGGCCTTCATGAAGCGGGCCCACTCGTCGATCGGATTGCCCTGGGAGCCGCTGGGGTTAAGGGTGATCTCGCCCGGATAGCTCATGTTCAGCCGCGTGTACTGGGCCTGCAGGTGTGTATTGGCCGTGGACATCGAGTTGTTGTCGTCCTGCGAGGGCCCGTTACTCACGAACACGATGTAGTTGCGCGAACAACCGTCCTGCGGCGGCTTGTTGTACTCGGAGGCGGCATAGCCGGACAGGGCGTTGCCCGACTGCTGGTACACCGCATTGCTGGCGGCACTGCCGCCGTTGGTGTTGCCCGAATAGTCCGTCTTGATCTTCTGGTTCCCCGAGTAGGGCGCTAGACCCGCGAAATAGCGGTAGGCCTCCGCCATGGACAACGAAGACAGGCCCTTGCTGCCCTTGTCGTTGCCGATGTCCAGCGTCCTGATCAGTTCGCGAAAGACCGGTTTGTAGGTGGCGTCCGCAGTGCGCACAGCGGCGCGGACGTAGCCGCCAGAGTCGCCCTTGTTGTCCCCGCCGGTTTCGTTGTACAGCATCAAGCCGATGCGGACCGCACCGACCGGCAGGCTGTCGATGGTGCTGAGGAGGGCCGCGCGCTCGCGCTCGAACATCGAGTTCCAGTTGGCGGTGTTGTCGAAGACGAACAGGATGTTGGGGGGCGCCACGCTGCCGTCGCCCGTGCTGTAGATGTCGATGTCGCTCATGTACGGCGGCCCCGACTGGGCCACCGAGGGCGCGGTGTGCAAGGCGGTGAAAAGGGCCAGGAACACGCCCAGCATCTGTCGGAGGAGTCGGATCATGGCGGACCTCAATTGCAATAGGAGCTGGCGTCGGCGGTCAGGATCTTCAGGCCCGCGCCTTGATTGACGGCGACCTGCGCGGCGCTGCGCGCGTCGGTGACCACGGCCCGCAGGTTCCACTCGGTCGTGGCGCACAGCGAGTCGTCCACGGACACGCTGCCGCTGGGGTATTCGATGTGGCCGCCGCCGCCGTTGCCGCTGGTGCTGAGGCACACGCGGTCGGTTTCGACGGCGGCATTGAGTTCGTAGTTCTTGATCGGCCGCACGCGGTAGCAGGTGGGCTGCGGCGTCATGTTCACCACGTAGTCGTTGGCGCCGTCCTTGTCGATGTCCACGTTGATCGGCGTGGCCGCGACGGTGGCGGGCGTGGTGCTGAAGGCGGTGCTGCTGATCACGGTCTCGATGGCCAGGTTGGCCGCGGCGATCGCCTCCTGGCGCGATTGCATGTTGCCCACCACGCGCACGTTGGTGGTGGACGAGTTGAAGGCGTTGATGGCGAAGACGCTCAGGAGCACGAGGAAGATCAGCGCCACGACCAAAGTGGCGCCGCGTTGCGCGGTTGGCGTCGAGCGCAGGAAGCGGGTTCGGCAAGGCGTCATGGTCAGGATTCCCGCAGGCCCGCCCAGTTGTTCAGGCGAATGGTGGTCACGTAGCCGCGGCGCTTGAAGTTCAGGGCGGTCGACGGCGGCGAGTAGCTGAAGGCGGTGGTGTTGGTCTGGCCGGCGGCGTAGGTGCCCACGTCGCTCCAGCCGGCGGTGAATTCGGGGCTGCGCGAGACCAGGCTGATGCGCACGGCCACCACATCGACCCAGCGAGTGCTCATGTAAGTGGTTTCGGTCGCGCCAGCGGACGGGCCGTTCAGACCGTACCAGGTGTCCGGCACGCCATCACGAGTCGCAGGGCTGTCGTCGATCCCGAAGTCGAACCCGATCTGGTCGATCCCTTCGGCCAGGGGCTGGTTGGTGAACGTGGCGCCATTGAGCTCGCTCACACGCAGCGTCGGGATGCCGTCGCCGGCGCCGCTGCAGTCGTTGCAATTGGCGATGTAGTAGATGCGGCTGATGAAGCGGCGCGCCGGATTGGCGGACGCCGCGCCGCCGCCGGCGGGCGGCAGGGCCTTGAGGTTGAAGTTGGTGGCGTTACTCCCGCTGCCGACCGCGGCCTTGTAGCTGGCGTAGTTGTCGAACTGGTTGTGCGAGGTCTGCACGTACAGCACGCCGTTGGTCAGCGAACCGATGGCCGTGGTGGCGGTGTCCAGGCGCCGGATCGCCAGCACCGGCGTGCCGCTCTTGTAGTTGGGTATGCAGGTGAGCGATGCGGCGGCGGCGGGCGTAAAGCCCTGCACCGGTGCAGGCACGGTCACCGGCACCGTGTTCTGCATGGTGACCAGCGCCGTGGCCAGCGTGGTGCTGTCCTGGCAGGGAGAATTGGTGAGCGTTCCGCCCGCCGTCGCTGGCACCGTGCCGTAGTAGCCCGCCAGCGAGATTTCCTGCGTCAGCAGGTCCAGCGCGTAGCGGCCGTTCTCGATGTGCCGCACGCTCTTGTCCAGCTCGCTATTGGCACGGCTCGCATTGCCGAACATCAGGGCGAGGCCCGCCACCAGCAGCATGCCGATGGTCAGGCCGACCATTACCTCGACCAGGCTCACGCCGCGCATGGCGCGAAGCCGAGGAAGCGAACGCGCGTTCTTGACCACCGATGTCATGAGAGCACTCCGATGCGCACGACCGTGCTGACGGCGCGGCGCAGCGTGGCGTCGCCGTAGGTGGGGGCGGTGGTGCCGCCATAGCCGCAGGCCACGGTCGTCGACGCGGTGGACTGCACGCCCTCCCAGAACACTGCGACCACGAATTCGTTGGTGGTGCCGGCGACCTGCTGCACGCAGCCACGTGCGGTCCTGATCGCTCCCACGCTCTGGCCGGCCTGCACTTCGGCCGCGCCGAGCAGCAGCTTGGTCCATTCGCACTTGTCGCGGTCGGCGACGCTGGTGGTCGGGCAGTTGGTCGGGGGTAACGTGTTGCCCAGGTACTCCGTGGTGAGCACATAGGAGCCGGCGGCGCTGCGATTGGTGTTGATCCGCTGCACCATATCGTTCAGCAGGATCATGGCCTGGGCGCGCTGGTAACCCTCCAGGTTGGTCACCGCGGTGCGGGCCTGCAGCCCGACGAAACCGAGCACCCCGAAGGCCACGATCAGCATGGCGATCAGGGATTCCATCATGGCGGCGCCACGCTGCCGCCGGAGTGCCTTGCGCGAGTTCATGTGGTGGAGGTGGTGCATGCGGACGTGACGGAGCGCGGCCGGCCCGAGGGGTCGACCGTGATGCAGCGATGGTTGCCGTAACTGTTGGAGAAGCCGAACCGTGCAGTTCCGCCCCCCGCCACCGTGGCTCGCCCGTTGGCCTCGAAGACGATGCCGGCGGGCGGCGTGGTGGAGTTGACGCTCAAGCCGTGGATAGCGCCGCGCTGCCCGAGGGCGGTGCTGCCGACGACCGTCTGCACTGTCCAGCCGTTGGCCCAGCTGCCCGAAGTGGGAACGATGCTGACCTGCGCCGCGCGCTTGATCGCCTCGCTGCGGGCGAGGGTGAGGTCGGCCACCAGGTCGTACCCGACGGACCGCAGCCGCTGGGCCGCGATCAGGCGTTGCATGCCGGGTGCGGCGAGCGAAGCGACCAGGGCCAGCAAGGCCACGGCCACCATCATCTCCAGAAGGGTGAAGCCACTGTTGCAGCGTCGCCCGAGGGCGGAGGGGGGGCGGAGCATTGGACTCACCAGCAGTTCACAGGTGACTTCGCACCGATCTGGGAAACGGCGAGGGTTCCGCAGCTGTCCTTGAGCTGGCCGCCCTGCGGGATCGCCTGAACCGAGAACGTCGGAGGCGACGCCGTGCTGATGCTGACCTGCGCGCAAAACGTGTAGTGGCCGTTCAGGCTGGACGGCGGGTTGACGTTCAACTCGCTTGACAGTGCGGCGCAGGCGTTCGAGGTGCCCGCCGCAGGCGAATAGAAGCGGCGGTCAAGCATCCACTGCTGCTGCCGGCTCGCCACTTCCATCAGGAACTGCTGCGCCTCGGCGCGCCGCGACTTGCGGATCTGATCCATGAACGAGGGATACGCCACCGCGGCCAGGATCGCGACCACCGCCACGGCGATCATCAGTTCGATCAGGGTGAAGCCGCGCTGCGCCCGGCGTTGCTTGAACATGGATTCCCTTCCTTGGCTTGCGGACTGCTGACAAGATGACGGAGGCCACCTTATCGCTGAGCCTGTGACAGCGCTTACCAAATCTGACAAACGGCTGAGGCATCGTGACGAGCGGTAACGCAGGAGCTATTTCGGCCTAATTCCTGTGGTAAGCGCGTGGAAGGCTCGGAATCGTCCGATCCGCACTCGGATTCGTGCCCGCCCGCGTTCCGGACGAATCCGAGCCCCGCATTCAGCGCACGCCGATGGGCCGCCCGGGGCTGCGCCGGCACAGTCACGGTCATGGCCTCGACCCCTTCGACCCGTGTGTTCCTCGCCGACGACTCCGGAATGATCCGCTCGCGCGTCGCGGCACTGCTGCGCTCGCACGACATGGAGGTGGTGGGGCAGGCCGGCACCCCGCAGGCCTGCATCGACGGCATCCTGGCCGCCCATCCGCAGGTGGTCGTGCTGGACGTGCAGCTGGAAGGCGGCACGGGCCTGCAGGTGCTCAGGGCCGTGCGCCACGCCGCGCCCGAGATCGCCTTCGTCGTCTTCAGCAACAACGCCGGCCCCGCCTACCGCAAGCGCTACCTGGAGGAAGGCGCCGCCGTCTTCCTCGACAAGAGCCGCGAATTCGAACAACTGCCTGCTGCCGTCACCGATGCCGGCCCGCTGTTGCCGCATTGACCCGATTTCCTGGAGTAGTACGAATGAACCTCGAAGCAACGATTGCCCCGATCCGGCTCGTCCCCCGCCACGAGCCGTCCAGGACCGCCGCGGCAGCGCCCACGCCGACGCCGACGCCGACGCCGGCACTGCGCACCCTGTGCTCCAACTGCCACCTGCGCGACATCTGCCTGCCCTGCGGCATGGCGCACCCGGACCTCGCGCGCCTGGACGGCCTGCATTTCGGCCGCCGCAAGGTCAAGGCGGGCGAGGAGCTGTACCGCGGCGGCGACCGCTTCGCCTTCATCTACGCCGTGCGCACCGGCACCTTCAAGTCCAGCCTGATGCTGGCCGACGGCCGCGAGCAGGTTTCGGGCTTCCACATGGCTGGCGAGCTGATGGGGCTGGACGGCGTGGCCAACGGCCGCCACGCCAGCGCCGCCACGGCCCTGGAAGACGCCGAGGTCTGCGCCATCCCCTATGGGCACCTGTCGGAACTCGCCAGCGGGAGCGCCGAGATGCAGATGGTCATGGCCCGCCTCATGAGTCGCGAGATCGTGCGCGAGCACAGCCTCATGATGCTCCTGGGCAGCATGAGCGCCGAGGAGCGGCTGGCGGCCTTCCTGGTCAACCTGTCGCAGCGCATGAAGGCGCGCGGCTACTCGCCCAGCGAGTTCCACCTGCGCATGTCGCGGGCGGAGATCGGCAGCTACCTGGGCATGAAGCTGGAGACGGTGAGCCGTACCTTCTCCTCCTTCCAGCAACGCGGCATGCTGGAGGTGGACAAGCGGCACATCCGCATCGTGGACCTGGATTCGCTCACCCGCGCCTTCGAGCCGAAGGTGCACTGAGGGTGGCGCAGATCCGGCCGGAACGCCTCAGGCGCCCAACTGCCCGGCCAGGTCCAGCAGGTCCCGGCAATGCAGATCGTTGCCCGCCTGGGGCGACACGTCCTTCGGATGCCCCGCGCCGAACTCCAGCGGCCGCTCGATGAACGCCGTGCGCAGGCCGTGCTGCCGGGCGGCGGCGAGGTCGTTGGCGTGCGCGGCAACCATCATCACCTCGGCCGGCTCGATGTCGAAGACGCGCGCCACGCCCGTGTAGGTGGCCGCATCGGGCTTGTACGCGCGGAACACCTCGGCCGAAAGCACGCAGTCCCAGGGCAGGCCGGCATGCCGGGCCATGTCGGTGAGCAGGCCGATGTTGCCGTTGGAGAGGGTGCAGATCGTGAAGCGGCGCTTCAGGCGCGTGAGCGCGGGCGCGCTGTCGGGCCAGCCGTCGAGGCGGTGCCAGACCCGGTTCAGGTGGCGACGCTGGGCTTCGTCCAGGTGCGCCAGGCCGAAGCGGCCGAGGATCTCCTCGAGGATCTGCCGGTGCAGCGTATCCAGCAGCGTCCAGCCCTGCTCGCCCGACATGACGCGCGCCATGGCCGGTGCGTAGCCGGCGCGCCAGGCGCGGGCGAAGGCGTCGCCGTCCACCTGCGGGTAGCGTTCGCGCATTTCGCGCACGATGCTGCCGTGCCAGTCCACCACGGTGCCGAAGACATCGAAGGCCAGCACCTTGACGGTGTCCGCGAGGGCGCGGTTATCGGTCATCTCCAGGGTCCTTTCTGCGGGGAGGGACAGGACGTCAAGCCTGGCTCGCCGCATTCGGGACCATGGGGCGGCCGTGGAGCTGCGGCGCCGGCTGCAGCCCCGTGGCCTGGAGGATCTCATGCTCCGAGAGCGTTTCCTGTCGCAGCAGCGAGGCCACGAGCGCGTCGAGGGCCTTGCGGTGCTGGTGCAGCAGGCGCTTGGCCTGCACGTGGCACTCGTTGATGATGCGCTGCACTTCGGCATCGATCAGGCTGGCGGTCTGCTCGCTGAAGGGCCTGTCGCCGCCAAAGCCTGCCGGGCCGCCCAGGAAGGCGTTCTGGCGCGGCGCGAGCTGCACCATGCCCACCGCGTCGCTCATGCCCCAGCGCGTGACCATGTTGCGCGCGAGCTGGGTGGCCTGCTCGATGTCGTTCTCTGCGCCGGTGGTGCGCGTGCCGTACACCACTTCCTCGGCCGCGCGGCCGCCGAGCATGCCGATGATGCGGGCGCGCAGGTAGTCCTCCGGGTAGTTGTAGCGGTCCGCCGAGGGTCGCTGGTAGGTCACGCCCAGGGCCTGGCCGCGCGGCACGATGCTGACCCGATGCACCGGGTCGGCCCCGGGCACCAGCAGGCCGAGGATGGCGTGGCCACTCTCATGGTAGGCAATGCGCTCGCGGTCCTCGGCGCTGAGCAGGAGCGGCCGTTCCGGGCCGAGCACGATCTTCTCCAGCGAGTCCAGGAAGTCCTTCTGCTGGACCGCCGCCTCACCCCGGCGCGCCGCGAGCAGGGCGGCCTCGTTGACCAGGTTCTTGAGGTCGGCGCCCGAGAAGCCGGGTGTGGCCTGGGCGAGTTCCTCCAGGTTGGCGTCGGCGGCCAGCGGCACCTTGCGCACGTGCACGTCCAGGATGGCCCGGCGGCCGGCCTTGTCGGGCAGGTTCACCACCACGCGCCGGTCGAAGCGGCCCGGGCGCAGCAGCGCGCGGTCGAGCACGTCGGGCTGGTTGGTGGCGGCCAGGACGATGATGCCCTCGCGCCCGGTGAAGCCGTCCATCTCCGTGAGGATCTGCTGCAGCGTGTGCTCCTGCTCGCTCGCCCCGCCCAGCACCGCCTGGCCCCGCGCGCGGCCGATGGCGTCGACCTCGTCGATGAAGATGATGGCCGGTGCGCTTTCTCGCGCCTGCTTGAAGAGATCGCGCACGCGTGCTGCGCCCACGCCCACGATCATCTCCACGAACTCGGCCGCGCTCATGGAGAAGAAGGGAACGCCGGCCTCCCCGGCCACGGCCTTGGCCAGCAGGGTCTTGCCGGTGCCGGGCGAGCCCACCAGCAGCACGCCCTTGGGCGCGGTGCCGCCCAGGCGGGTGTACTTCTGCGGCGACTTGAGGAAGTCCACGATCTCCACCAGCTCGGCCTCGGCCTCGTCGATGCCTGCCACGTCGTCGAAGGTGACGCGAGTGTCCTTGTCGATGTCGTAGCGCTTGGCCTTGCTGCGCCCGATGCCGAAGAGGCCGCCGCCGCCCATGCCGCCCTGCGCCGAAGCGCGGCGCCAGAGCCAGACATAGAAGGCGATGATCAGCAGGGCCGGACCAAAGCCGAACAGCAGCGTGGCCCAGCCGCTTCCCTGCCGGATGGGCGTCGCGCTGATCTCCACGCCGTGGCGAATGAGGAAGTCTTCCAGGCCGCGGTCGAAGAAGGTGGGCAGCTCGGTGGTGAAGGTGGCCGAGGTGCGCGATGGTGCCCGCGATGCGATCGGGCCGACCCCGGGCGCCGGCGCCGCCGATCCGGCGCCCGCGGCATTCGCCGGCGGCCAGGTGACCGGCGACTTGAAGCGGCCCTCGATGCTGGTGCCCTGGCTGTAGATCGCGCTGACGTTGTCCTGGGCCACCTGCTCGCGGAAGGTGGTGTAGGGCACCGTGACCGGTTCGTCGGCACCGGGCAGCAGCTGGCTGAAGACCCAATAGTTGATCAGCAGGATGACCAGGAAGACCGCCCAGGAGCGGCGCGGCGGCATGCCGCCCAGGGGCGTGCCGCCAGGTCGGGGTGGCAGCTTGGGATTCGGCGGGGGTGCCATGGGGCGTTCGCGCCGCTCCGCCGGCTCAGCGCTCGCCTTCGGGCTTGTCGGGCTGCGAGGCTTCCTCGTCTTTCGTCACGATGCCCGCCTTGCGCACCCCCTGCTCGCGGTCCTGCTCCAGGTGGCGTGCCTGGGCGCCGTCTTCGCTGCCGCCCTGCACGGGCAGGTCGCGTTCGATCTCGGGCTTGTGGGTGTCACCGGATTTCTTCTCGCCTGGCATGTTCATACTCCTTCACAGTGCAGGCCAATCTATGCCGATGGCCGCGCCGGGCGAGTAGGAGACGACCGCTTGGCCGGCCTCAACAGGAGCCGACATGACCCTGTGCGATGGAGGTCCGAGGTGAACGCCTTCTACCGGACCGTCAGTCGCGGCAGCGTGCGCTTCGAAGACGCGCTGTCGCTCTTCGACAGCCTGGATGCCGTCGAGCTCGATGCCATGCTGGGCCGCTGGCTCGGGGCCGAGTTTCCGACCGGCCATCCGCTGGACGGCGTGCTGAGCGCCTACGGCTGGCAGGGCAAGCACTTCAGGACCGCCGAGCACGTCGATCCGCTGCTGTTCACGGCAGGCGATGCATGCAGCTACCGGCTCCGCCCCTTGGGCGCGACCTGGGCCGTGCAGGCACTCCAGGCCTGGCCCGCGTTGAAGACCCCCGCCGCGGCGCGCTGGGCCAGGCCGCTGCTGCCGCTCTTGTCCACGCAGCGCTCGCAGGCGCGCCTGCGCATGCTCGAATTCCGCGGCGTGGCCACTGCCGCCATGGTGTACGACACGGTCCCCATCATCGACGTGTTCCGCCGCATCGACGAGGCGCGCGTGCTCGGGCTGATGGACATGAAGGGCCTGGACCGACCGTTCTTCTTCCTGCTGCGCCGCGGCTGATCCGCACGCGGGGCCGACAATGGCCGGGTCGAATTGGTGAAGGAGGCCCCATGCCGGGACCGCTGCAGGGATTGAAGGTCATCGAGCTGGCCGGGCTCGGCCCCGCGCCGTTCTGCGCCATGCTGTTGGCGGACATGGGTGCCCAGGTGCTGCGCATCGAACGGCCGGGCGGCGCGGCGCGCCTGGACCGTTACGAGGTGACGGCCCGGGGGCGGCCGGCACTGGAGCTGGACCTGCGCTCGCCGGAGGGCCTGCAGACCCTGCTGGCGCTGGTGGACCGCGCCGACGTGCTGATTGAGGGCTTCCGACCCGGGGTCATGGAACGGCTGGGCGCCGGACCCGACACCTGCCTGGCGCGCCGGCCGGCACTGGTCTACGGCCGCATGACCGGCTGGGGCCAGGACGGGCCGCTGTCGCAAGCGGCGGGGCATGACATCAACTACATCGCCCTGAGCGGCGCGCTGAATGCCATCGGGCCGAAGGAAGGGCCGCCCACGGTTCCCCTGAACCTCGTCGGCGATTTCGGCGGCGGCGCGATGCTGCTGGCCTTCGGTGTGCTGGCGGCGGTGCTGGAGGCACGGCAGTCGGGCCGCGGGCAGGTGGTCGATGCCGCCATGACGGACGGCACTGCGCTGCTGTCGGCCATGATGTGGGGCTTCCGCGCCAGCGGCCGCTGGACCTCGCAGCGCGAGGACAACTGGCTCGACGGCGGCGCGCACTTCTATCGCAACTACGCCTGCGCCGATGGTCGCTTCATCGCGGTCGGGGCGCTGGAGCCGCAGTTCTATGCGCTGCTGATGGAGCGCTGCGGCATCGACGATGCAGAGCTGCGCGAGCTGCAGAACGAGCGCGCCCGCTGGCCCGAGTTCGCCGGCCGGCTGGCGGCCCTCTTCAAGACCCGCACGCGCGACGAGTGGTGCGCGCTGCTGGAGGGCACCGACGCCTGCGTCGCCCCGGTGCTGGATTGGGACGAGGCCCCGCGCCACCCGCACAATCGCGCCCGCGGCACCTTCGTGGAGATCGACGGCGTGACGCAACCGGCAGCGGCCCCCCGCCTGAGCCGCACGCCGGGGAACGCCGGGCCGGTGGACCCCGGCCGCCGCGACGACATCCTGCGCGCCTGGGGCCTGGAGGCCGAGCGCTAGGGTAACCTCCGGACGGGGCGCGCCAGCGCGCTTCCTACAATGCCGGCCACAGCCAACCACAGTCGCGCCCCAGGTGGGCGGGCCAGGAGTGTCGAATTGCAAGGCAAGAAAGCCCAGGCCAGCGCCGTCAAGCCGGCGCAGCGCGTGATCAAGAAGTACCCCAACCGGCGCCTCTACGACACCAACACGTCCGCCTACATCACGCTCGCACAGGTCAAGCAGCTCGTGCTGGACAGCGAGCCCTTCGTCGTGCGCGATGCGAAGAGCAACGACGACATCACGCGCAGCATCCTGCTGCAGATCATCCTGGAGGAGGAGGCCGGCGGCGCGCCGATGTTCAGCGAGGCGGCGCTGGCCAACATCATCCGGTTCTATGGCCATGCCATGCAGGGCTTCATGGGCACCTCCCTGGAGCGCAACGTGCAGGCCTTCACCGACCTGCAGGCCAAGCTGGCCGAGCAGTCCAAGAACTTCACGCCGGAGATGTGGGCCCAGTTCGGGAACATGCAGAACCCGCTGATGCAGGGCGTGATGGGCAGCTACCTGGAGCAGTCCAAGACCCTCTTCGAGCAGATGCAGGAGCAGATGCAGAAGCAGACGGAGCAGATGTTCGGGGCATTCGGCATCAAGCGGTAGGGTCCCTTCGACAAGCTGGGACAATGCGGCCCCTATGAGCGAAACCGCTGTCCTGCCGAACACCACTCCCGCGCCCAAGGTCGGCTTCGTGAGCCTGGGCTGCCCCAAGGCCCTGACCGATTCCGAACTGATCCTCACCCAGCTCTCGGCCGAGGGCTACCAGACGTCCAAGACCTTCGAGGGCGCGGACCTGGTCATCGTGAACACCTGCGGCTTCATCGACGACGCCGTCAAGGAAAGCCTGGACACCATCGGAGAGGCCCTGGCCGCCAACGGCAAGGTCATCGTCACCGGCTGCCTGGGCGCGCGGGCGGGCGCCTCCGGCGACAACCTGGTCCGGCAGATGCACCCCTCGGTGCTGGCGGTGACCGGTCCCCACGCCACCCAGGAGGTGATGGACGCGGTCCACGAGCACCTGCCCAAGCCGCACGACCCCTTCATCGACCTGGTGCCCGGCGCTTTCGGCGAAGCCGGGGTCAAGCTCACGCCGCGCCACTACGCCTACCTCAAGATCAGCGAAGGCTGCAACCACCGCTGCACCTTCTGCATCATCCCGTCCATGCGCGGCGACCTGGTCAGCCGCCCCATCGGCGACGTGCTCAAGGAGGCGCGCGCACTGTTCGAAGGCGGGGTGAAGGAGTTGCTGGTGATCAGCCAGGACACCTCCGCCTACGGGGTGGACACCAAGTACCGCACCGGCTTCTTCGACGGCCGGCCCGTGCGCACGCGCATGCTCGAGCTCGCGCAGGCGCTGGGCGAGCTGGCCGAGCCGCACGGTGCCTGGGTGCGGCTGCACTACGTGTACCCCTATCCCTCGGTCGATGAAGTCATCCCGCTCATGGCCAGCGGTCGCGTGCTGCCCTACCTGGACGTGCCCTTCCAGCACAGCCACCCCGACGTGTTGCGCCGGATGAAGCGGCCCGCCAGCGGCGAGCGCAACCTGGAGCGCCTGCAGCGCTGGCGCGAGGCCTGCCCGGAGCTGGTCGTGCGCAGCACCTTCATCGCCGGTTTTCCGGGCGAGACCGAAGCCGAGTTCGAGCACCTGCTGGACTTCATGCGCGAGGCGCGGATCGACCGGGCCGGCTGCTTCGCCTACAGCGACGTGGCGGGCGCGGTCGCCAACGAGCTGCCCGGCATGCTGCCGCTGGAAGTGCGCGAGGAGCGGCGCGCGCGCTTCATGGCCGTGGCCGAGGAAGTCTCGGCCGCCAAGCTGCGCGAGCGCGTGGGGGCGACCATGCAGGTGCTGGTGGACTCGGCCCCGGCGCTCGGCCGCAAGGGTGGGGTGGGGCGCAGCTATGCGGATGCGCCCGAGATCGACGGCGTGGTGCGGCTTCTTGCGCCGCAGAAGATCAGCAAGCAGCTGAAGGTGGGCGAGTTCACGCAGGCGCGCATCGTCGACACGCAGGGCCACGACCTGGTGGCGGTGCCGGTCTGACGCGGCGTCTCGCGCGGAAAGAACAAGCCGGCTCGCGCCGGCTTCGGACCTGGGCCTTTGCAGGCTTGGAATTCACAAGCCCGGGAATCACGAGTCCGGGAATCAAGGGCCCGGGAATGACGAGCCCGGAAACAAACAAAGCCGGCGAAGCCGGCTTTGATGTCTTTATCATTGGTGCCCAGGAGAGGACTCGAACCTCCACGATGTTACTCGCTAGTACCTGAAACTAGTGCGTCTACCAATTCCGCCACCTGGGCATTTCAGGAAAAACAAGATTGTATATCAAGAACACAGCCGCTCCCGACAAGAACCTGCTCGAAGAAATCGAGGGCGTGATCCAGGGGCATCGCGACGGTCATGGCTTCGTCGTGCGCGATGACGGCGAAGCCGACATCTACCTGCCTCCCAACGAGATGCGCGCCGTCCTGCACAAGGACCGCGTCAAGGCCCGCGTGGTGCGCCACGACCGCCGCGGCCGCCCCGAGGGGCGCGTGGTGGAGATCGTCGAACGCCCCCCCAGTCCCATCATCGGCCGCCTGCTGCACGAAAGCGGCGTCTGGCTGGTCGCGCCCGAGGACAAGCGTTACGGCCAGGACGTGCTGATCCCCAAGGGGCTCACCGGCACGGCCAAGCCCGGGCAGGTGGTGGTGGTCGAACTCACGGAACCGCCCAGCCTCTACGGGCAGCCGGTGGGGCGGGTCAAGGAAGTGCTGGGCGAGATCGACGACCCCGGCATGGAGATCGAGATCGCCGTGCGCAAGTACGGCGTGCCGCATGTCTTCTCCGACGCCTGCATCGCCCAGGCGCGCAGCCTGCCGGACAAGGTGCGCCCGCAGGACAAGAAGCGGCGCGTGGACCTGACCGACGTGCCGCTGGTCACCATCGACGGCGAGGACGCGCGCGACTTCGACGATGCCGTCTACTGCGAGCCCGCCAAGGTGGGCCGCGGCAAGGGCTGGCGCCTGCTGGTGGCCATCGCCGACGTGAGCCACTACGTGGAGACCGGCAGCGCCATCGACATCGACGCCTACGAGCGCGCCACCAGCGTGTACTTCCCGCGCCGCGTCATCCCCATGCTGCCGGAGAAGCTCTCCAACGGCCTGTGCTCGCTCAATCCCGACGTGGACCGCCTGTGCATGGTCTGCGACATGCTGGTCACGTCCACCGGCGAGATCCAGGCCTACCAGTTCTATCCGGCGGTGATGCACAGCCACGCCCGCTTCACCTACACGGAAGTGGCCGCCATCCTGGCCAACACGCGCGGGCCGGAGGCGCAGCGGCGCCGCGATCGGGTGCAGGACCTCATGCACCTGCACGACGTCTATGGCGCCCTGCTCAAGGCGCGCCAGACGCGCGGCGCGGTGGATTTCGAGACCACCGAGACGCAGATCGTGTGCGACGAGAGCGGCCGCATCGAGCGGATCGTTCCGCGCGTGCGCAACGATGCGCACCGCCTCATCGAGGAGGCCATGCTGGCGGCCAACGTCTGCAGCGCCGACTTCATCCAGCTGGGCAAGCACCCGGGCCTGTACCGCGTGCACGAGGGGCCGACGCCGGAGAAGAAGGAGATCCTGCGCAACTACCTCAAGGCACTGGCGGTCGGCCTGTCCATCTCCGACGAGCCGCATCCGGCCGAGTTCCAGCGCATCGCCGCCGCGACCAAGGACCGGCCCGACGCGCAGCAGATCCACACCATGCTGCTGCGGTCCATGCAGCAGGCCATCTACACCCCCATCAACAGCGGGCACTTCGGCCTGGCCTACGAGGCCTACACCCACTTCACCAGCCCCATCCGCCGCTATCCGGACCTGCTGGTGCACCGCGTGATCAAGGCCATCCTGAGCCGCGAGCGCTACGCGCTGCCCGCGCTGCCCACGCCGGGCGAGGCGCAGGAGAAGCTGGCCCGCCGGCTGGCGGCGCGCGTGGCTGCGCCCGGGCAGAAGCCGCGCAAGGCGGCCGCGCCGCCCAGCCGCGAGGTCCAGGCCTGGGAGGCCGCCGGCCTGCACTGCAGTGCGAACGAACGCCGCGCGGACGAGGCCAGCCGCGACGTGGAGGCCTGGCTCAAGTGCAAGTACATGCGCGAGCACCTCGGCGAGGAGTATTCCGGCGTGGTCACCGCGGCCACCAGCTTCGGCATCTTCGTCACGCTGGACGCCATGTACGTCGAAGGACTGGTGCACATCACCGAACTCGGCGGCGAGTACTTCAAGTTCGACGAGGCGCGCCAGGAGCTGCGCGGCGAGCGTACCGGCATCCGCTACGCCATCGGCACGCGGGTGCGCGTGCAGGTCAGCCGCGTGGACCTGGACGGGCGCAAGATCGACTTCCGCCTGGTGCACGACAACGAGGACCTCGCCAGCCGTGCCATGCGCGACAAGGGCGTCACGTCGTCCGGCGGCAAGTCCCGCGACAAGGCCGCCGGAAAACGCGCCGCGAAGTCCGCAGCCGAGCCCGGTGAGCAGGCGCGCTCCCCGATCCAGGCTTTGAAGGCCGCGGTCAAGAAGGCCGCGGGCAAGAGCAGCGGCAAGTCGCGCAAGTCTCGCCGATGACGCATCCACGACACGAACAAACAAGAGGAGATTTTCCATGGCAGGCCAACCCAGGATCGCGATCGTCACGGGCGGCGGCACCGGCATCGGCAAGGCGGCGGCGCTCGCGCTGCTCGCGGACGGCTGGCACGTCGCGCTGGCCGGCCGCCGCCGCGAGGTGCTTGAGCAGACCCTGGCCGAGTGCGCGGCCGACCGCACGCTCATCGTGCCCACCGACGTCACCGACCCGGCCTCCGTGAAGGCGCTCTTCGAGACCACCGTGCGCACCTGGGGCCGGGTGGACCTCCTGTTCAACAATGCCGGGATCGGCGCGCCGGGCGTGCCGCTGGAGGACCTGTCCCTCGACGACTGGAAGCGCGTGGTGGACACCAACCTGAGCGGCATGTTCTACGGCATCCAGCAGGCCTTCCGCGTGATGAAGACGCAGTCGCCGCGCGGCGGGCGGATCATCAACAACGGCTCCATCTCCGCCCATGCGCCCCGGCCCAATTCCATCGCCTACACCGCCACCAAGCATGCCGTGGCGGGCCTGACCAAGGCGGCCTCGCTGGACGGCCGCAAGTGGGACATCGCGGTGGGGCAGATCGACGTGGGCAATGCCGGCACCGAGCTGGCCATGCGCATGACGCAGGGCGTGCCGCAGGCCAACGGCGAGATCGCGGCCGAGCCGCTGATGGACGTGAAGCTGGTGGGCGAGTCGGTGCGCTACATGGCCAGCCTGCCGCTGGAAGCCAATGTGCTGTTCCACACGGTGATGGCGACCAAGATGCCCTTTGTAGGAAGGGGCTGAGCCTCAGTCGGGCGCGATCGAGCGGGCCAGCGCCGCAGCCGTGAGCGTCTCGCCCGCGGGCCAGTGGTCCGCGAGCTCGCCATGCGCATGCACCGCGTCACACGCTGCCGCGAACGGCGCCTGTCCCCGCGCCATCCGCGTCGCGACCATCCCGGCCAGCACGTCGCCCGTTCCGGCGATCGCCAGGCGGGCATTGCCGGTCGGGTTGATGCGCGGCACCTCGCCCGGTGCGGCGATCACGCTGCCGGAGCCCTTGAGGACGACGACGCAGCCGAAGGCCTCGACCAGCTTGCGCGCCGCGCTCAGCCGGTCCTGCTGCACTTCGCCGGCCGTGAGCTGCAGCAGGCGCGCGGCCTCGAGGGGGTGCGGCGTGATCACGCTGGGGCGGTCCGCCCGCCCGGAGCGCGCGCGCAGGAGCTTGCCCAATGACGCGTCGGCCGCGATGGCGTTGAGGGCGTCGGCATCCAGCACCAGCGAGCGCGCGCTGCTGATGATCCGCGGCAGCACGGCCCGCACTGCGTCGCCCCCGCCGCATCCACACACGATGTGAAGCCGGGGCAGGTCCAGGGCTTCGGGATCGCGGAACATCAGGTCGGGTTGGAAGGGGTCGAGCGTGGGCTCGCCGCTTGCCTGCAGCGGCGCCACGAAGACGCGGCCCGCACCTGCGTGCAGCGCAGCGCGCGCCGCCAGCAGCGCCGCGCCGCGCAGGCCCGCCGCACCGCCCACGACGGCCACGTCGCCCCAGCTGCCCTTGTGCGATGCATGGGGACGCAGGACCGGCTCGGGCCGTGCGCTCAGCATCGCCGAAGCCGGCTCGCTCGCGGTGACGCCCAGGTCGTCGAACCACACCTGCCCCGCCGCATCGCGGCCCTGCGCCGTGAACAGCCCGGGCTTGAGGGCCAGCAGGCTGAGCGTGTGGTCCGCGCGCACGGGCTGCTCGCCGGTGCCGGTGTCCGCATCCAGGCCCGAGGGCAGGTCCACCGCGAGCACGGGCGTTCCGGCCGCCGCCAGCGTGGCGAGCGCGTCGCGGCACTGCGCCGCGCGTCCCGCCAGCGGCCGCCGCGCCCCGAGGCCGAAGAGGGCGTCGATGGCCAGGCCGCAGCGCGGCGGCGGTGTGTCCGTGAACACCACGCCCGCATGCCGTGCGCGTTCCAGCGAGGCGCGCGCATCGGCCGGAACGCTTTGCTCGTCCCCCAGCCAGGTCACGACCGGCGAGCGCCCCCAGGCCTTCAGGTGCCAGGCCGCTTCGAGCCCGTCGCCGCCGTTGTTGCCCGGGCCGCAGGCCAGCCACACCCCCGGCTCGTGCGGGGCGAGCGCAAGCGCCAGGCGCGCGACCGCGAGGCCCGCACGCTGCATGAGGGCGTGAGGGGGCAGGCCGAGCGCGGCGGCGGATTCGATGCGGCGGATCGCCGCGATGTCGTGCAAGGCCCAGGGAGGGCCGGCGGTCACGCGTTGCATCGGACGATTGTGCCGCCCGGAGTCTTATCGACCCCACCACCTCGTGGCGCCCAGCGGCCCGAAATCGTCGTCGCCCTGGCCGTCGATGGCCTGCGCCAGCCGGCCTGCGCAGCCGAAGGCCAGCGCCCAGCCACAGGCGCCGTGGCCGAGGTTCAGCCACAGGCCCGGCAGGCCGCTGGGACCGAGAACCGGTGCCCCATCGGGCAGCATGGGACGCGCGCCTTTCCACTCCTGCACGGTCACACACTTGCCGGCCAGGCGCGCGGCAGCAGGAAACCATTCCTGCAGCACGCGGTACAGGGATTCGATCACCCGGGGATCGCGCTCGTCGGGCCGCCCGCCGAGCTCGGCCCCGCCGCTCACGCGGACCCGATCGCCCAGGCGCGTGATGAGGACCTTGTGACGTTCGTCGAACACCGCGCTTGCGGGCGCGTTCAGTGGCTCGCCGATGCGCGCGGTGACGCTGTAACCCCAAAGCGGCGCAATGGGCAGGCGCAGGCCGAGCGGGCGCAGCAGCTCTGCGCCCTGGACGCCTGTGCACAGAACCACGGCGTCGAAGCGGTGCGAGCCCGCCCCGCCATCGCCGCGTTGGAGCTGCAGCCGGCGCGGCTCGCCGCGCTCCAGCGGCAGCACCGCGCAGTCGAAGTTGAACTGCACGCCGAGCTGCTGCGCCTGCCGGCGCAGCAGCTGCGCCACCTCGCGGCTATTGGCCACGCCCTCGTCGGGCAGGTGCAGGGCCGATACGAAACGCGCCCGGGCATCCAGTGCCGGTTCGATCGTGCGCGCCTCCTCGGGTGAGACCTCCTCGTGGCGAACACCCATGGCGTCCCATTGGGCTCGCACCGCTGCGAACTGCCGGCGTTCGCGCGCAGACCTCAGCAGGACGAGCAGCCCGGGGCTGCGGTCGTAGTCGAGCTCGAGGGCCAGGGTGAGTTCGTGCAGGCGGACGCGGCTGACCTCGGCGAGCTGCTGCATGGCCTGCCGCCGCTCGTGCCATCCGGTGCCTGCGTTCGCGCGGCGCCAGTCGCGGCGCCACGCCAGCTCGCGCCAGCCGAATGGCCACCGCAGCAGCGGGGCCGGGTGCGGCTCCAGGAAGCTGCGCAGGGTCCGGGCGGAAGCACCCATCGGCGCGCCGGGCGCGAGGCAACCCGGCGCGATCAGGCCGCCGCCGGCGAAGCTCGATGCCTCGGCCACGCCGCCGCGGCGCTCGAAGACGCTCACGGCGTGGCCGCGCAAGGCAAGCTCGTAGGCCGTTGTGACGCCGACCACGCCGGCGCCCACGATGGCGATGTTCATTCAGTGGCCGCGCAGGGGAGCAAGCAGCGCTTCGAGCTGCGAGGCGATCTGCAGCACGGTGTCGTCGCGCAGCGCGCCGTGCCAGACCATGATGCCCGCGGGCAGCTCGCCCGGCACGTGGCAGGGCAGACTGATGGCGCAGCCGTCGAGCATGTTGACCACGCTCGGGTTGCGCAGCAGCAGCGCGTTGGTACGGAAGAAGGCCTGGTCCCGCTGCGCGTCGGCGGCCGGGTCGCGCCCGTCGGCCGGCGCCAGTGAGGCGATGGGCGGCGCGACCATGGGCACGGTGGGCGAGAGCAGGGCGTCGAAGCCGCCGGTGGCGCGCTCCATGTCCGCGATCCAGGCCCGCCGCGCCTTGACCAGATCGAGGTACTCCCAGGCCTTCATGCCGGCGCCGCGCTCGATGCGAAGCCGCACGCGCGGGTCGTATCGCTCGCCCTGCGTGGCCAGCAGTTCACGGTGCCAGGCGTAGCTCTCGGCCGCGGCGAAGCCGCCGCTGGCCTGCAGCCCGGACAGGCCTTGCAGGGCCTCCAGCGGAACTTCCTCGACGCGGGCGCCGCCCTCCCGCAGCAGGCGCAGGCAGCGCTCGAAAGCCCTTGCCACCGTCTCGTCCAGGTCGTCGAGCAACTGCGTGGACGGCACCCCGAGTCGCAGCGACGGCAGCGGACGCGCCTCGCGGCTCACCGTGCGACCGCTCAGCACTTCGTGCGCGAGCACCGCGTCGCGCACCGAGCGGGTGATGGCGCACACCGTGTCCAGCGTGGTGGACAGGGGCAGGGCGCCTTCGGTGGGCGTGAGGCGCGCGGTGTTCTTGAAGCCGACCAGCCCGCACAGCGCAGCAGGAATGCGGATCGAGCCGCCGGTGTCCGAGCCCAGCCCGACGAAGGCCGCGCCGCAGGCGACGCTCACCGCCGCGCCCGAGGACGAGCCGCCGGGGATGCGCGGTACATCGGTGGCGGCGGGGTTGGCCGGCACGCGGAAGTGCGGGTTCGTGCCCACGCCCGAGAAGGCGAACTCGGTCATGTGCGTTCGGCCGACCACGACGCCGCCGGCGGCCTTCAGGCGCGCGACGGCCGGGGCGTCCTGCGCGGCGGGCGGCGCGTCGCGCAGCACCTGCGAGCCGGCCGGCGTGGGCTGGCCGGCGATGTCGAACAGGTCCTTGACCGAGACCGGCAGGCCGCCCAGGGGCAGGTCCGCGGCCCCCTCGGGCGGCTGAACGGCACTGCCCTCGAAGCGCTGGAGGAAAGCGTCGTGGCAGGCGGGCGAACGGGCCGCGTCGAGGGCGGCCGAGAGGGCTTGCGGCGAGGTGAGGCGCCCGGCACGGATGGCCTCGAGCGTGTCGATGAGGTCGGTGGTCATCCGGCTGTGCGGGGGAGGGCTGTGTTAGACTCTTTGGGCTTTGCGGCTTGCCTTACCGGCAGGATCTGGCGGCCTGGCAGTCGCTGCGAAGCAAACACCCGCGAATCCCTCCCACCTAGGTGTCGGAGTCCTCTTGAGAGGCGCCGATTTCGGGGCGGATTTTAGACCCAACCTTCAGGAAACTCAGACATGTCCGCAACCATGCGCGAAATGCTGGAAGCCGGTGTCCACTTCGGGCACCAGACGCGCTTCTGGAACCCCAAGATGGCCCCGTTCATCTTCGGCCATCGCAACAAGATCCACATCATCAACCTGGAAAAATCGCTGCCGATGTTCCAGGACGCGATGAAGTTCGTGAAGCAGCTCAGCGCCAACCGCGGCACCATCCTCATGGTGGGCACCAAGCGCCAGGCCCGCGACATCGTCGCCACCGAGGCCCGCCGCGCCGGCGTGCCCTTCGTGGACCAGCGCTGGCTGGGTGGCATGCTGACCAACTTCAAGACGGTCAAGACCTCCATCAAGCGCCTGAAGGACATGAAGGCCCAGCAGGAAGCCGGCCTGGACGCCATGTCCAAGAAGGAACAGCTGATGTTCCAGCGCGAGATCGAGAAGCTGGAAAAGGACATCGGCGGCATCCAGGACATGAACACCCTGCCGGACGCCATCTTCGTGATCGACGTCGGCTTCCACAAGATCGCCGTGGCCGAAGCCCAGAAGCTGGGCATCCCGCTGGTGGGCGTGGTGGACTCCAACCATTCGCCCCAGGGCATCGACTACGTCATCCCCGGCAACGACGACTCCGCCAAGGCAGTGGCGCTGTACGCCCGCGGCATCGCCGATGCGGTCCTGGAAGGCCGCTCCAGCGCGGTGAACGACGTGGCCCGTGCCGCCTCCGAAGGCAGCGACGACGAGTTCGTCGAAGTGGAAGAAGGCTCCGGCGCCTGATCGGCCCCGGGCACCCGCTTCCCAAGGGGCTCGCGAGCCCCTTTTTTTCCATCGAGTCTGAACTGAACGCTACAGAGGAAAACGAAATGGCAGCAATCACCGCAAGCATGGTCGCCGAGCTGCGCGCCAAGACCGACGCGCCCATGATGGAGTGCAAGAAGGCGCTGACCGAGGCCGACGGCAACATGGAAAAGGCCGAGGAGATCCTGCGCGTCAAGCTCGGCAACAAGGCCGGCAAGGCCGCTGCCCGCGTGACCGCCGAAGGCGTGGTCACCGCCTTCATCGACGGCAAGACCGGCGCGCTGCTCGAGACCAACTGCGAGACCGACTTCGTCACCAAGAACGACAGCTTCCTCGCCATGGCCCGCGCCGCCGCCGAGCTGATCGCGCGCAACAACCCGTCCGACATCGCCGCGCTGGGCGCGCTGCCCTACAGCCAGGACGGCTTCGGCCCCACGCTGGAGGAAGTGCGCAAGGGCCTGATCGGCAAGATCGGCGAGAACATGAGCTTTCGCCGCTTCAAGCGTTTCGACGGCGCCAAGCAACTGGCCGCCTACCTGCACGGCACGCGCATCGGCGTGGTGGTCGAGTACGAAGGCGACGACACGGCGGCCAAGGACGTGGCGATGCACGTGGCAGCCATGAAGCCGGTGGCGCTCACCAGCGCCGATGTGCCGGCCGAGCTGATCGAGAAGGAGCGTTCGGTGGCCACGGCCAAGGCGCAGGAGTCGGGCAAGCCGGCCGACATCGCCGCCAAGATGATCGAAGGCTCGGTGCAGAAGTACCTCAAGGAGGTGTCGCTGTTCAACCAGCCCTTCGTCAAGAACGACAAGCAGAGCGTCGAGCAGATGCTCAAGTCGGCCAACACCCAGGTCAAGGGCTTCACGCTCTACGTGGTGGGCGAGGGCATCGAGAAGAAGGTGGACGACTTCGCCGCCGAGGTGGCCGCGCAGGTGGCCGCCGCCAAGTCGGCCGCCTGAGCGACCGGCGTTCCGCTGCCCGGCGCAACGCCGGGCAGCCGCTTCGATGACAGAATGCGGCGTCGCCCGGCGCCGACCGGTTGATTGCTTCAAGAGTTAGAACCTAGGAATACATCTTCATGCCCGAAGCCCCGGCCCACAAGCGCATCCTGCTGAAGCTCTCCGGCGAGGCGCTGATGGGAGACGATCCCTTCGGCATCAACCGCGCCACCATCGTGCGCATGGTCGAGGAAGTCGCCGAGGTCGTGCACATGGGCGTGCAGGTGGCGGTGGTCATCGGCGGCGGCAACATCTTCCGCGGCGTGGCGGGCGGCTCGGTCGGCATGGACCGGGCCACGGCCGACTACATGGGCATGCTGGCCACGGTGATGAACGCGCTGGCGCTGGCCGACGCCATGAACAAGCAGGGGCTGATCGCGCGCGTGATGTCCGCCATCGCCATCGAGCAGATCGTCGAGCCCTACGTGCGCCCCAAGGCGCTGCAGTACCTGGAAGAAGGCAAGGTGGTGGTTTTCGCCGCCGGCACGGGCAACCCCTTCTTCACCACCGACACCGCCGCGGCGCTGCGCGGGGCCGAGATCGGCGCCGAGCTGGTGCTCAAGGCCACCAAGGTGGACGGCGTGTACACGGCCGACCCCAAGAAGGACCCCTCGGCCACGCGCTACAGCCGCATCAGCTTCGACGAGGCCATCAGCCAGAACCTGGGCATCATGGACGCCACGGCCTTCGCGCTGTGTCGCGACCAGAAGCTGCCCATCCGGGTGTTCTCCATCTTCAAGAACGGCGCGCTCAAGCGCGTCGTGCAGGGTGACGACGAAGGCACCCTGGTTTACGCCTGAACGACCCTCCCCGAGTCCCGAGAAGAGGAATCCCACCATGACCACCATCGCCGAGATCAGGAAGACCACCGAGACCAAGATGGACCAGTCCATCGCGGCCTTCAAGAACAACCTCACCAAGATCCGAACCGGGCGCGCGAATCCGGCTCTGCTGGACACGGTGCAGGTGGACTACTACGGCAGCCTCATGCCGATCAGCCAGGTGGCCAACGTGGCGCTGCTCGACGCGCGCACCATCAGCGTGCAGCCCTGGGAGAAGGGCATGGGCCCCAAGATCGAGAAGGCCATCCGCGACAGCGACCTGGGCCTGAACCCGGCCTCCATGGGCGATCTGATCCGCGTGCCCATGCCGCCCATGAGCGAGGAGCGCCGCAAGGAGATGACCAAGCTGGTCCGCCATGAAGGCGAGAACGCCAAGATCGCCATCCGCAACCTGCGCCGCGACGCCAACGAGCACGTCAAGAAGCTGGTCAAGGACAAGCTCGCCTCCGAGGACGACCAGAAGCGTTCCGAGGCCGACGTCCAGAAGGTGACCGACAAGCACATCGCCGAGATCGACGCGATGGTCGCCTCGAAGGAACAAGAGATCATGGCGGTCTGATGGCAGCCACGCGCCGTGCCGCGGTGGCGGCCAAGCCGCCCTCGGGCTCCAGCAGCACCGTTCCGCACCATGTGGCCATCGTCATGGATGGCAACGGCCGCTGGGCCACGCGGCGTTTCCTGCCGCGCGTGGCCGGCCACAAGGTCGGCGTCGATGCCCTGCGCGCCTGCGTGCGGCACTGCGGCGACATCGGCGTCAAGGTGCTCACGGTCTTCGCCTTCTCGTCCGAGAACTGGAGCCGCCCGCCCGAAGAGGTGTCGGGCCTGATGGAGCTGCTGGCCCTGGCGCTTTCGCGCGAGGTGCCGCAGCTGCGCGCCGAGGGCGTTCGCATCCACTTCGTGGGTGACCGCAACAGCCTCGCGCCCAAGGTGCGGGCCGGGCTGGCTCAGGCCGAGGCGGCCACGGCGGCCAACACACGCCTCATCTTCAACATCTGCTTCAACTACGGCGGCCGCTGGGACATCGTGCAGGCCGCGGCGCGGCTGGCCGCCGAAGGGCGAGCCGTCACGGAAGAGGCCCTGTCGGGCGCCATGGCCCTGGCCCACGTGCCGGACCCGGACCTCGTGATCCGCACCGGGGGCGAGCAGCGCATCAGCAACTTCCTGCTCTGGCAGTCGGCCTACTCGGAGTTCTACTTCAGCAAGAAGCTGTGGCCGGAGTTCGGCCCGGCCGAGCTCGACGCCGCCATCGCGGACTACAACGGCCGCGAACGCCGCTTCGGCAAGACCTCCGAGCAGATCGAACCCAAGGCGACGCGCAAGGCGGCGTGACGCAGCAGCCGCCGTCCATGCTCAAACAGCGCGTCATCACCGCCGTCGTCCTGCTCGCGATCCTGCTGCCGGCGCTGTTCTGGCCCGCGCCTGGTCCGCTGCAGCTCGTCCTGCTCGTCCTCGTGGCCGCCGGCGCCTGGGAATGGGGGCGGCTCAACGGCTTGTCGCAGCCGGCATCGATCGGCCTCGGGCTGGCCTGCCTGCTGCTGTGCAGCCTGGCCTGGTGGGCCGGATGGCCGCAGGGCGTGCCCCCCGGGCTCTGGCTCGGCGCCGGCCTGGTCTGGGTGCTTGGAGGCGCCTTCCTCCTGCAGCGCGGCGTTGCGGGCTGGCCGCGGCTTCCCAGGGCATTGCGCGTGGCCGGCGGTCTGGTCGCGCTCAGCCTGGCCTGGCTTGCCGCCGCGCAGGCGCGCGAGCTCGGCATCAATTTCCTGCTCTCGGTGCTGGTTCTGGTCTGGGTCGCCGACATCGCCGCCTATGCGGCGGGCAAGACCTTCGGCCTGAAGTTCACCCGCAGCCGGCTCGCGCCCGCCATCAGCCCCGGCAAGAGCTGGGAAGGCGTGTGGGGCGGCATGCTGGGGGTGCTGCTGCTGGCGCTGGCATGGGTGCTGATCGATGCATCCGGCCGCGGCGCCACGTCCAGCCTCTACAGCGTGCTCGCGGATCGCTCCTGGGTGTTGCTGGTGCTGGGCAGCCTCTTTCTCGCCGCCATGAGCGTGGTGGGCGACCTGGTCGAATCGCTGGTCAAGCGCAGCGCCGGCGCCAAGGATTCCAGCGGCCTGCTGCCCGGGCACGGTGGCGTGCTCGACCGCATCGACGCCTTGCTGCCCACCCTGCCGCTGGCCATGATGCTGGCAACGCTGTCGTACTGATGAAACCTCAACGCATCACCGTGCTGGGCTCGACCGGCTCGATCGGCACCAGCACGCTCGACGTCATCGCCCGGCATCCCGGGCGCTTCGAGGTCTTCGCGTTGAGCGCGGCGCGCCAGGTCGATCTGCTGCTGGAACAGTGCGCGCGCTTGCGGCCCGCCTTCGCCGTCATGGCCGATGCGGGCGCTGCGCGCAGGCTGGCGGAGCGCCTCGAAGCCGAGCGCCTGCCCACGCGGGTTCTGGAGGGGCCCGACGCCCTGGAGCGCATCGCCGCGCACGAGCAGGTTGATGTGGTGATGGCGGCCATCGTGGGCGCGGCCGGGCTCGCTCCCTGCCTGGCCGCGGCGCGCGCTGGCAAGCGCCTGCTGCTGGCCAACAAGGAGGCGCTGGTGGTCGGTGGCGACTTCTTCCTCGACGCCGTTCGCGCCGGCGGCGCCCGCCTGCTGCCCATCGACAGCGAGCACTCGGCCATCTTCCAGTCGCTGCCCGAGGACCCGGCGAGCTGGGACGAGCAGGTGGACAAGATCATCCTCACCGCCTCGGGCGGGCCCTTCCGCACCTGGGAGCCGGCGCGCCTGCGCGAGGTCACGCCGCAGCAGGCCTGCGCCCATCCCAACTGGGTCATGGGCCGCAAGATCTCGGTGGACTCCGCCACCATGATGAACAAGGCCCTGGAGGTGATCGAGGCGCACTACCTCTTCGGCCTGCCGCCCGAGCGCCTGGACGTGGTGATCCACCCGCAGAGCGTCATCCACTCGATGGTGCAGTACCGCGACACCTCCGTGGTGGCGCAGCTGGGCACGCCCGACATGCGCGTGCCCATCGCCTATGGCCTGGCCTGGCCGCAGCGCATCGCCTCCGGTGCGCAGGCGCTGGACTTCTCGCGCCTGGCCGACATGAGCTTCGAGGCCCTGGACAGCCGCGGCCACCGCGAGCGCTTTCCCGGGCTGCAGCTGGCCTGGGAGTGCCTGCGCGCGCAGCCTGGCAGCACGGCGGTCCTCAACGCGGCCAACGAGGTCGCGGTCGCCGCCTTCCTGGACGAGCGGATCCGCTTCGACCAGATCCATTCGGTGAATCTGGCAACTTTGTCGGCGGTTCAGGTCTCCAAGCCGCAGGACCTGACCGACCTGCTTGCCCTCGACGCGCGGGCGCGCGCCCAGGCTGAGGAATCGATCGCCTGCCTGACCTGAGAAAGACACCGCCACCATGCTGACCGTCATCGCCTTCATCGTCGCCCTGGGATTGCTGATCGCGGTGCACGAGTGGGGCCACTACCGCGTCGCCGTCGCCTGCGGGGTCAAGGTGCTGAAATTCTCGGTCGGCTTCGGCCACCCGATCCTGCGCTGGAAGCCGCGGCGGCAGCGGCCGGGCCAGGACACCGAGTTCGTGGTCGGGGCCATTCCGCTGGGCGGCTTCGTGAAGATGCTGGACGAGCGCGAGGCGCCCGTCGATCCGGCCGAGCGCCACCTGGCCTTCAACACCCAGCCGCTCAAGTCCCGCGCCGCCATCGTGGCCGCGGGGCCGCTGGCCAACCTGCTGCTGGCCGTGCTGCTGTATTCGCTGGTGGCCTGGTGGGGCACCGAGGAGCCCACGCCGGTGGTCGCCAGCCCGGTCGCCGGCTCGCTGGCCGAGCGCGCGGGCCTGGAAGGCGGCGAGCGCGTCGTGGCAGCGGGCTTCGGCGAGGGCGAGCTGGAACCGGTGGAGTCCTTCGAAAGCCTGCGCTGGCTGCTCACGCGTGGCGCGCTGGACGGCCGTGACCTGCGTCTGGCGGTGCGCCAAGGCGAGGGCGCCTCCGCACGCGAGTTGACGCTGCCCTTGTCCACGCTCGGTGCGGCCGATGCGGACCCGACGCTCTTTCGCCGCATCGGCATCCTCGGACCCTGGACCCGCCCCGTGCTCGGCGAGCTGGTGCCGGAGGGCGCGGCCGCCCGCGCCGGCTTGAAGCCCGGCGACGTGGTGCTCTCCGCCGGCGGGCAGGCCATCGTCGACGGGCAGCAGCTGCGTGAATGGATCCGCGGTCAGCTGCGCGGCGGCGAGCCGGTCGCGAGCGACTGGCGCATCGTGCGCGAGGGCCGCGAGGTGACGGTGCAGGTCACGCCCGAGCGCGTGGCCGGGCCCGAGGGCCCGATTGCCCGCATCGGCGCCTACGTGGGAGCCGCGCCCGAGATGGTCACCGTGCGGCGCGGTCCGGTCGAAGGCCTGTGGGGTGGCGTGGTGCGCACCTGGGAGGTGTCGGCGCTCACGCTCAAGATGATGGGTCGCATGGTGATCGGCGAGGCCTCGCTCAAGAACCTGAGCGGGCCGCTGACCATCGCCGACTACGCGGGCAAGTCCGCAAGCCTGGGACTGTCGCAGTACCTCGTGTTCCTGGCCCTCATCAGCGTGAGCCTGGGCGTGCTGAACCTGCTGCCGCTACCGGTCTTGGATGGCGGACACCTGATGTATTATCTTTGGGAGGTCGTGACGGGCAGGGGTGTGTCGGACGCCTGGATGGAGCGCTTGCAGCGCGGGGGTGTGGCGGTCCTGCTGGTCATGATGTCGATTGCGTTGTTCAACGATGTGACGCGCCTCTTCGGATAACAACACACCTGGCCGGACCCGCCGCGAAGCGCCTCCACGCTGGCGCGGCCCTTCAGAATCCATGAAGCAACATTTCAGGCGCTTTCGCGCGCGTACGTTGGCGAGCGTGATGGCGCTGGCATTCGCGGCCTCCACCTGGGCGGTCGAGCCCTTCACCCTCGGGGACATCCGCGTCGAAGGCCTGCAGCGGGTCGAGCCCGGCACGGTCTTCGCATCGCTGCCGTTCCGGGTCGGCGAGGAGTACACGGACGAGAAGGGCACCGCCGCCATCCGGGCGCTGTTCGCACTCGGCCTGTTCAAGGACGTGCGGCTCGAGGTGGCCGGCAATGTGCTGGTCGTGGCCGTGGAGGAGCGGCCCACCGTGGCCAACGTCGATTTCGTCGGCGCGCGCGAATTCGACAAGGAAGCCCTCACCAAGGCGCTGCGCGAGATCGGCCTGGCCGAAGGCCGCCCCTATGACCAGGCTTTGGCCGACCGGGCCGAGCAGGAACTCAAGCGCCAGTACATCAGCCGCAGCCTCTATGGCGCGGAGGTGGTGACCACCGTCACGCCCATCGAGCGCAACCGGGTCAACCTCACCTTCACCGTCACCGAAGGCGAGACGGCGCGCATCAAGGACATCCGCATCGTCGGCAACGACGCCTTCAGCGACGCCACGCTGCTCGGCCTGTTCGAGATCGACACCGGCGGCTTCCTCAGCTGGTACACCAAGTCCGACCGCTACTCGCGCGTCAAGCTCAATGCGTCGCTGGAGGCGCTTCGCTCCTACTACCTGCAGCGCGGCTTCCTGGAGTTCCGCATCGACAGCACGCAGGTCGCGATGTCGCCGGACAAGCAGGACATCACCATCACGGTCAACGTCACCGAGGGCGACCGCTTCGTGGTCAGCGGCGTGACGCTGGAGGGCAACTACCTCGGCAAGGAAGACGAGTTCAAGTCGCTGGTGACCATCCGCCCGGGCGAGCCCTACAACGCGGACCAGGTCGCGGCCACCATCAAGGCCATGACCGACTACTTCGGCAACTTCGGCTACGCCTTCGCGCAGGTCGAGGCCCGTCCGGAGATCGACCGGGCCAGCAACCGCGTGCAGCTGTCGCTGGTGGCCGAGCCCTCGCGCCGCGCCTACGTGCGGCGCATCAACATCTCGGGCAACGTGCGCACGCGTGACGAGGTGATCCGCCGCGAGTTCCGCCAGCTCGAATCGAGCTGGTACGACGCCGACCGCATCCGCCGCTCGCGCGACCGCGTGGACCGCCTCGGGTTCTTCCGCGACGTGAACATCGAGACCGTGGAAGTCCCCGGCGCGCCGGACCAGGTGGACCTGAACGTCGGCGTGGTCGAGAAGCCCACCGGCAGCCTGCAGCTCTCGGCCGGCTTCTCCAGCGCGGAGAAGCTCGGCCTGGGTTTCACCGTGCGCCAGGAGAACGCGTTCGGCTCGGGCAACTACCTGAGCCTGGACCTGAACACCAGCAAGTACAACCGCACGCTGGCCCTGACCACCATCGATCCGTACTTCACCCAGGACGGCATCTCGCGCACGCTGGAGGCCTACTACCGGCGCTCGCGCCCCTACGAGGACCAGGGCGGCAACTACTCGCTGGCCACCATGGGCGGCGCCATCCGCTTCGGCGTGCCCTTCAGCGAACTGGATACCGTGTTCTTCGGCGCCGGCGTCGAGAGCACCGAAATCCGTCCGGGCACGAACATCCCCGCCGCCTACCTGGCCTATGCGGAGCGCTTCGGTTACCGCAGCACCGCGCTGCCCCTGACGCTGTCCTGGACGCGCGACGACCGCGACAGCGCGCTGGTGCCCACCAGCGGCCGGCTGCAGCGGCTCACCGGTGAACTCGCCGCGGCGGCTGACGCGCGTTACTGGCGCGGCAACTACCAGGTGCAGCAGTACTTCGCGCTGGGCAAGCAGTACACCCTGGCCTTCAACGGCGAACTCGGCTGGGGTCAGGGACTGGGCGATCGCCCCTTCCCCGTGTTCAAGAACTTCTACGCGGGCGGCCTGGGTTCGGTGCGCGGCTTCGACCAGGGCACGCTGGGTCCGCGCGACGTGACCGGATCGTCCATCGGCGGCCCGAAGAAAGTGGTCTTCAACGCCGAACTGCTCACGCCCTTCCCCGGTGCCGGCAACGACCGCACCTTGCGCCTCTACGGCTTCACCGACGTGGGCAACGTCTTTGGCGAGGACGAGCGTCCCGCCTTCGGCGACCTGCGGGCCTCCGCGGGCGTCGGCCTGGCCTGGCTCTCACCGCTGGGCCCGCTGCGCCTGGCCTATGCCGTGCCGTTCAAGAAAGAGGCCGGCGATAGAATCCAGAAAATCCAATTCCAGATCGGGACCTCCTTCTAATGTCATATCTGACTCGCCAGTGGTACGCCTGCCTGCTCGGGCTGGCCGTGCTGTCCGCGCCGGTCGCCGCGCAGGAATTCCGCGTCGGCTTCGTCAACACGGACCGCATCTTCCGCGAGGCGAACACCGCCAAGGCCGCGCAAACCAAGCTGGAGCAGGAATTCTCGCGGCGCGAAAAGGAGCTGGCCGAACTCGGCAATGCGCTCAAGACCGCCTCGGAGCGTTTCGAACGCGAAGCGCCGACGCTGCCCGAAACGCAGCGCATGTCCCGCCAGCGGCAACTCGTGGAACAGGACCGCGACTTCCAGCGCAAGCGCCGTGAATTCCAGGAAGACCTCAACGCGCGCAAGAACGAGGAACTGCAGCAGGTCCTGGACCGGGCCAACCGCGTGGTGCGCCAGGTCGCCGAACAGGAAAAGTACGACCTCATCCTGCAGGAAGCCGTGTACATCAATCCCAAGCACGACATCACCGAGAAGGTGATCAAGGCGCTCAACGCGAGCAAGTGACGTGGGCCTCGCTCTGGGCGAGCTCGTCGCAGAGCTCGGCGGCGAACTGCATGGCGACCCCGCTCGCCTCATCGAGGGCCTGGCTCCGCTGGAGTCCGCCCAGTCGGGCCAGCTGAGCTTCCTGAGCAATCCGCGCTACCAGCCGCAGCTGGCCGTTTCGCAGGCGGGCTGCGTCATCGTTGCGCCGGCCCTGCGTGAGGCCGCGCTGGCGCGTGGCGCCGCGATCGTCGCGGATGACCCCTACCTCTATTTCGCGCGCGTCACGCAGCTGTGGAAGCGGCGCGTGCTGCAGCGGGGCTTCGTGCCCGGCATCCACCCCAGCGCCGTCGTCGATCCAGAGGCCTTCGTCGATCCGAGCGCGCGCATCGGCCCCTTGTGCGTGGTCGAGCGGGGCGCGCGCATTGGCGCCTTCACGGAGCTGAAGTCCCGCGTCACGGTGAGCGAGGGCTGCACCATCGGCGAGCGATGCATCCTGCACCCGGGCGTGGTGATCGGCGCCGACGGCTTCGGCATCGCGCCGCACCAGGGTGCCTGGGAGAAGATCGAGCAGCTCGGCGCCGTGCGCATCGGCAACGACGTGGAGATCGGCGCCAACACCTGCATCGACCGGGGCGCGCTGGCCGACACCGTCATCGAAGACGGCGTCAAGCTCGACAACCTGATCCAGATCGGCCACAACGTGCGCATCGGCCGCCACACCGCCATGGCCGGCTGCGCCGCGGTCGCGGGCAGCGCCACCATCGGCGAGCACTGCACCATCGGTGGCCGCGCGGGCATCCTGGGCCACCTCAGCATCGCCGACCACGTGCACATCTCGGCCACCTCGCTGGTCACGCGCTCCATTCACAAGCCGGGCCACTACACCGGCATCTTCCCGCTCGACGAGAACGCCGCCTGGGAGAAGAACGCGGCCACGCTGCGTCAGCTCCACGGACTGCGCGAACGCGTCAAGGCCCTCGAGAAAAAATCCTCATGATGGACATCCACCAGATCCTCAAGCTCCTGCCGCACCGCTACCCCATCCTGCTGGTGGACCGGGTGGTCGAGCTGGAAAAGGGCCAGCGCATCCGCGCGATCAAGAACGTCTCCATCAATGAACCGTTCTTCACGGGGCACTTCCCGCACCGGCCGGTCATGCCCGGCGTGCTCATGCTCGAAGCCATGGCCCAGGCCGCCGCGCTGCTGTCCTTCGCGACCCAGGGCGTCACGCCGGACGACAAGACCATCTACTACTTCGCCGGCATCGACGCGGCGCGCTTCAAGCGGCCGGTGGAGCCGGGCGACCAGCTCGTGATGGACGTGACGCTGGAGCGCGCCAAGGCCGGCATCTTCAAGTTCAAGGGCATCACGCGCGTGGGCGAGGAGGTCGCCTGCGAGGCCGAGCTCATGTGCACCATGCGGCGCATCGATTCCTGAGGGCCGGTCCATGGAAGGCCCGCAGATCCATCCGAGCGCCATCGTCGCCGAGGGCGCCCGCATCGACCCCACGGCCAGCATCGGGCCGTACACCGTCATCGGCCCACACGTGAGCATCGGCGCCGGAACCACCGTGGGGCCGCACTGCGTGATCGAGGGCCACACCACCATCGGCCGCGACAACCGCATCTTCCAGTTCGCCTCCCTCGGCGCGATTCCGCAGGACAAGAAGTACGCAGGCGAGCCCTGCGAGCTGGTGATCGGCGACCGCAACACCATCCGCGAGTTCTGCACCTTCAACATCGGCTCGCCCGCGGGCGGCGGCATCACGCGCGTGGGCAACGACAACTGGCTCATGGCCTACGTGCACCTGGCGCACGACTGCATCGTGGGCGACCACACCATCTTCGCCAACAACTCGCAGCTGGCCGGGCATGTCGAGGTGGGCGACTGGGTGATCCTGGGTGGTTTCACGGTGGTGCACCAGTTCGTGCGCATCGGTGCGCACGCCATGACGGCCATGTGCTCGCTGCTCTTTGCCGACCAGCCGCCCTTCGTCATGAGCCAGGGGCAGCCGGCGCAGGCCCGCTCCATGAACTTCGAGGGGCTGCGCCGCCGCGGCTTCGGTCCGGTGCGCGTCTCGGCCGTCAAGGCCATGCACAAGGCCTTGTACCGCGACGGCCTGACCCTGGAGCAGGCACAGGCGCGCATCCGCGGCATCGCCACCACCACGCCCGAGGCCTCGCCCGACGTGGACCTCATGCTCGGCTTCCTGGCCGGCGTGTCGGCGCAGCGCGGCATCGTGCGATGAGCCTGTGCGCGGCCCTGGTCGCCGGTGAGGTCTCCGGCGACCTGCTGGCCGGCCTGCTGCTGGGCGGCATGAAGCAGCGCTGGCCCGAACTGCGAAGCTGGGGGATCGGCGGTCCGCACATGGCGGCGCAGGGGTTCCGGGCCGACTGGCCCTACGAGAAGCTCGCCGTGCGCGGCTACGTGGAAGTGCTGCGGCACTACCGCGAGATCGTCGGCATCCGCCGTGCGCTCAAGGCGCGCCTGCTGGCGCAGCGGCCCGACCTCTTCATCGGCGTCGATGCGCCCGACTTCAACCTCGACCTGGAAGCCGACCTGCGCGCGCAGGGCGTGAAGACGGTCCACTTCGTCTGTCCCTCGGTCTGGGCCTGGCGCGCCGGCCGCATGGCCAAGATCCGCCGCAGCGTCGACCACATGCTGTGCCTCTTTCCCTTCGAGCCGGCGCTGCTGCAGGCCGAGGGCATCGCGGGGACGTTCGTCGGGCACCCCCTGGCGGGCGTCATCCCGCAGCAGCCCGATCGCGCCGCCGCTCGCCGCCGCCTCGGCCTCGCGGAAGACGCCGAGGTGCTGGCCGTGCTGCCCGGAAGCCGCAGCTCCGAGATCCGCTACCTGGCCGAGGTGTTCTTCGCGGCGGCGGCGCGCGTCGCGCGCGCACGACCCGGCCTTGGCGTGGTGGTGCCGGCGGTGCCGCGCCTGCGTGCCGAGATCGAGGCGGCCGCTCGCCGCGCCGGCCTGGCCGAGGGCCTGAAGATCGTCGAGGGGCGCTCGCACGAGGTGCTGGCCGCCTGCGACCTGACCCTCATCGCCAGCGGCACCGCCACGCTGGAGGCGGCCCTTTTCAAGCGGCCCATGGTGATCGCCTACCGCATGAACGCGATCAGCTGGCAGATCATGCGACGGCAGGCGCTGCAGCCCTGGGTGGGCCTGCCCAACATCCTGCTTCGCGAGATGGCCGTGCCCGAGCTGCTGCAGCACGAAGCCTCGCCCGAGCGACTCGCGCGCGCCCTCTTGGACTGGCTCGACGCGCCTGACAGAATGGCGGCCGTCCAGACGAAATTCGACGCCCTGCACCACGCGCTGCGGCGTGACACACCCCAACTCGCCGCCGATGCCATCCAGCAAGTCCTCCAGGCCTGAGCCCCCCGCGCGCGCCGCGCGGAGGCCCGCCCGCAGCCGTGTGCAGGCGCGCCTGGACTGGGACCCCATCGGCCTGGTCTGCGGCGTCGACGAAGCCGGACGCGGCCCGCTCGCCGGCCCCGTCGTGGCAGCCGCGGTCATCCTCGACGACAGCAAGCGCATCCGCGGCCTGGCGGACTCCAAGGTGCTCACGCCCTTGCAACGCGAGCGCCTGTACGACCAGATCCGCGAGAAAGCGCTGTGCTGCTCGGTGGCCGAAGCCAGCGTGGCGGAGATCGACACGCTCAACATCCTGCACGCCACGATGCTCGCCATGAAGCGGGCCGTCGAAGGCCTGCGCCTGAAACCCGCCAAGGTGCTGGTGGACGGCAACCGCCTGCCGCAGATCGACGTGCTGGCCGAGGCCATCGTCGATGGCGACGCGCTGGTCAAGTCCATCTCGGCGGCGTCCATCATCGCCAAGGTCCACCGCGACCGGCTCTGCGCCCAGCTGCACGAGGAGTTCCCGCACTACGGCTTCGCCTCGCACAAGGGCTACAGCACGCGCGAGCACCTGCAGGCCCTGCGCGAGCACGGCGCCTGCCGGCATCACCGGCGCTTCTTCGCGCCGGTGGCCGCGGCCCTGGCCGGCGAGCTGCACGCCATCGATCGCTTCGAGCGCAGCGACCCGGACCGGCTGGCTGCGTGAACCCGGCGCGCATCGACCTCATCCAGTCACGCGACAACGCCTGGCTCAAGCAGCTGCGGCGCATCGCGCAGGACGCGAATGCCTACCGGCGCGCGGGGCAGGTCTGGCTGGAGGGCGAGCACCTGTGCCGGGCCGCCCTGGCGCGTGGCGTCCAGCCCGAGACCGCCGTCTTCGCGGAGAGCGCATGGGCGCGCGAGGCGGGCCAGTGGGCGCTCGGGGCCGCCCGCATCGTGGTCCTGCCCGATCCGCTCTTCGCCGGCATCAGCGGGCTGGAATCGCCCGCGTCCATCGGCTTCGTGCTGCCACTGGCGCCCCATCCGGCCATCGATCCGCAGGCGCCCTCGGTGGTGCTGGACCGCCTGCAGGACGCCGGCAACGTCGGCGCCATCCTGCGCTGCGCGTCGGCCTTCGGCTTCGGCCAGGTGATCGCGCTCAAGGGCACCGCTGCCCTCTGGTCGCCCAAGGTGCTGCGCGCGGGCATGGGCGCGCACTTCGGGCTGAGCCTGGTGGATGCGGCGGACCCGCAGGCCCTGGACGCTTTGGGCGTTCCGCTGCTCGTGACCAGCTCGCACCGCGGCCAGTTCCTGCACGAAGCCCAGGCCCGGCTGCCCTGGCCCTGCGCCTGGGTGTTCGGCCACGAAGGGCAGGGCGTCTCGGCCGCGCTGGAGGTGCGCGCGGCGGCGGCCGTGCGCATCGTGCAGCCCGGTGGAGAGGAGTCGCTCAACGTGGCGACGGCCGCCGCGATCTGCCTGCACGCGAGCGCCGCCGGGCGCGCGATCGCCGGCTGAATCTTCTCGGGACGATCAGGGTGGTTTTCCCCAAGTCGTTGATTGTTATCGACTTTGTGCCATAGAATCTTCTCGACAATCTTCTCAAGGAGGCTGTCGTGGAAGCACATGCGGACCTGAGCAAGCTGCGCCTCGCCTTGGCGCGGTGGGTGCCCGCGTCCGCCGGCGCCCTGGCGCAGGCCCTGCAGGTCAGCGTTCCCACCGTCCACCGCATGCTGCAGGCCTTGCCAGCCGGCGAGCTGCACACGGCGGGCAAGGCGCGCCGCACGCGCTACGGCTTGAAGCGTGCGCTCCGGGGCGGGCAGGGCGAATGGCCCGTGTATGCCATCGACGCCGCAGGGCAGGCGCACGAGGCCGGGCGGCTGGTCCTGCTCCGACCGGACCGCAGCTGGCTCGACCTGAAACCCAGTGGCTGGCCCGTGCCCGACGAGGCACGCGGCGGCTGGTGGCCCGGCCTGCCGTATCCGGTCCTGGACATGCGCCCGCAGGGCTACATGGGTCGGCTGTTCGCGCGCGCCGAGCATGAGCAGCTCGGCGTCGCGCCCGACCCGCGCGCATGGACGGATGACGACGTGCTTCACGTCCTGCTGCAGCGGGGCAGCGACGCCAGCGGCAACCTCGTCATCGGCGATGTGGCCTTTCGCGCCTGGCAGCGCAGCCGGCGGGACGCCGCGCCGCCGCTGGAAGCTGGCCAGACGGCGCAGGCCTATGCCCGCCTGGCCGAGCAGGCGGTCACCGTCGGCGTGCCCGGATCGAGCGCGGCGGGCGAGTTCCCGAAGTTCGCCGCGCGCCGCCTCGCACCTGAAGGCAGGGACAGCGACACGCCCCACGTGCTGGTGAAGTTCTCGGGCGCCGACGACTCGCCCGCCGTGCGGAGATGGTCCGACCTCCTGGTCTGCGAGCACCTGGCCCTGGCGCACATGCGCGCGCTGCCGGGCGTGCTGGCGGCGCGCAGCCGCATCCTCGCGCACGCCGGCCGCACCTTCCTGGAGGTCGAGCGTTTCGATCGCCACGGCGAGTTCGGTCGCAGCCCGCTCGCGACGCTGGACAGCCTCAACGCGGCCCTGATCGGCATGCACGTGAGCGACTGGAGCGCCGTCGCGCGACACCTGGCGGCCGAGCACCTGATCGCGGGCGAGGACGTGCTGCGCCTGCAGCGCCTCTGGTGGTTCGGCCGCCTGATCGCCAACACCGACATGCACGCCGGCAACCTGAGCTTCCGCCCCCACGCGGGTCGGCTCGAACTGGCACCCGCCTACGACATGCTGCCCATGCTGCAGGCGCCGCTGCCCGGTGGCGAGGCGCCCACGCGGGAATTCGATCCGCCGCTGCCCCTGCCGGGCGAGCGCACGGCCTGGCACGAGGCCTGCCGGGTCGCCCTGGATTTCTGGGAAGCCGCCGCGCAGGACACCCGGATCAGCGCGCCGTTCCGTACGGAATGCGAGCGCGCCGCCTCCGCCTTGCGCCGCGCCTCCAGCGTGGCGTGACGAGCTTTCCGGCGGCAGCGCCGATGAGGCCCAAGGCTATAATCGGCGGCTTTCCCGCAAATCCGTACGCCTAGCGCAGCCCCCGCCAATCCCTGAACAAAAGCGGCTTCGAGCCCACGCTCTTTCGAGCGGCTCGACGCGCGTTTGGGCGTACCCGTCAATCATTCGGAGAACCCAGTGCTTTTGTCTCAACAGGCCTCGCAGCCTTCCGCCATCCTGGCGCTCGCGGACGGCACGGTCTTTGTTGGCAATTCGATCGGAGCCACCGGCTCCACCACCGGCGAAGTCGTCTTCAACACCTCGCTCACCGGTTACCAGGAAATCCTCACCGACCCCAGCTACGCGCGGCAGATCGTGACGCTCACGTACCCGCACATCGGCAACTACGGAGTCAACGAGGAGGACGTCGAAGCCGCCAAGGTCCATGCCGCGGGCCTCATCATCCGCGACCTGCCGCTCATCGCCTCCAACTTCCGCGAGACGCTCACGCTGTCTGCGTACCTGCAGCGCGAAGGCACCGTGGGCATCAGCGACATCGACACCCGCAAGCTCACGCGCATCCTGCGCGAAAAGGGGGCGCAGAACGGCTGCATCCTGGCGCTTCCGGCCGGCCAGGAGGTCACTCCCGCGCACCTCGAGGAGGCCGTCGCCCAGGCCCGGCAGGCGCCGGCCATGAACGGCCAGGACCTCGCCAAGGTCGTCTCCGCCACCCGGCCCTACGAGTGGACCGAGACCGAGTGGCAGCTCGGAAGCGGCTACGGCAAGCTGGAGAACCCCCGCTACCACGTGGTCGCCTTCGACTACGGCGTCAAGAAGAACATCCTGCGCATGCTGGCCGAGCGCGGCTGCAAGGTGACCGTGGTGCCCGCGCAGACGTCCGCCGCGGAGGTGCGCAAGCTCAGCCCGGACGGTGTCTTCCTCTCCAACGGTCCCGGTGACCCGGAACCCTGCGACTACGCCATCGAAGCCACGCGCGAGCTGATCGAGGACGGCTACCCCACCTTCGGCATCTGCCTGGGCCACCAGCTCATGGCGCTCGCCTCGGGCGCCAGGACCTTCAAGATGAAGTTCGGCCACCACGGGGCCAACCACCCGGTCAAGGACCTGGACAACGGCCGCGTTTCCATCACCAGCCAGAACCACGGCTTCGCGGTGGACGAGAAGACGCTGCCCGCCAATGTCCGCCCCACGCACGTGAGCCTCTTCGACGGCACCCTGCAGGGGCTGGCCCGCACCGACAAGCCCGCCTTCTGCTTCCAGGGCCACCCCGAAGCCTCGCCGGGCCCCCATGACATCGGCTACCTGTTCGACAAGTTCACGGGCCTGATGGACCAAGCCAAGAAATAAAGCCCATGCCCAAGCGTCAAGACATCAAGAGCATTCTCATCATCGGGGCGGGCCCCATCATCATTGGCCAGGCCTGCGAGTTCGACTACTCCGGCGTGCAGGCCTGCAAGGCGCTGCGCGAGGAGGGCTACAAGGTCATCCTGATCAACAGCAATCCCGCCACGATCATGACCGACCCGGCCACGGCCGACGTCACCTACATCGAGCCCATCACCTGGCAGACGGTCGAGAAGATCATCGCCAAGGAACGGCCCGACGCCATCCTGCCCACCATGGGCGGCCAGACCGCGCTGAATTGCGCCTTGGACCTGTGGCGCCATGGCGTGCTGCACAAGTACAAGGTGGAGCTGATCGGCGCCACGCCCGAGGCCATCGACAAGGCCGAGGACCGCCAGAAGTTCAAGGAAGCGATGACGCGCATCGGCCTGGGCTCGGCGCGCTCGGGCATCGCGCACACGCTGGACGAAGCATGGGCCGTGCAGAAGACCGTGGGTTTCCCGGCCGTCATCCGCCCCAGCTTCACCCTGGGCGGCACGGGTGGCGGCATCGCCTACAACCCCGAGGAATTCGAGACCATCTGCAAGCGCGGCATCGAGGCTTCGCCCACGAACGAGCTGCTGATCGAGGAGTCGCTCCTCGGCTGGAAGGAGTACGAGATGGAAGTGGTCCGCGACAAGGCGGACAACTGCATCATCGTGTGCTCCATCGAGAACCTCGACCCCATGGGCGTGCACACGGGCGACTCCATCACGGTCGCTCCCGCGCAGACGCTCACCGACAAGGAATACCAGATCATGCGCAACGCCTCGCTGGCGGTGCTGCGCGAGATCGGCGTGGACACCGGCGGCTCCAACGTGCAGTTCTCGATCAATCCGCAGGACGGACGGATGATCGTCATCGAGATGAACCCGCGCGTCTCGCGCTCCTCGGCGCTGGCCTCCAAGGCCACGGGCTTTCCCATCGCCAAGGTGGCGGCCAAGCTGGCCGTGGGCTACACGCTCGACGAGCTGCGCAATGAGATCACCGGCGGCGCCACGCCCGCGAGCTTCGAGCCGAGCATCGACTACGTGGTCACCAAGATCCCGCGCTTTGCCTTCGAGAAGTTCCCCCAGGCCGACAGTCGCCTGACCACGCAGATGAAGTCCGTGGGCGAGGTCATGGCCATGGGCCGCACCTTTCAGGAAAGCTTCCAGAAGGCGCTGCGCGGCCTGGAAGTCGGCGTGGACGGCATGAACGAGAAGACCCAGGACCGCGAGGTGCTGGAAAAGGAGCTGGGCGAGCCGGGCCCCGAGCGCATCTGGTACGTGGGCGACGCCTTCGCCGCCGGCTGGAGCGTGGACGAGGTGCACGACCTCACCAAGATCGACAAGTGGTTCCTGGTGCAGATCGAGGAGATCATCAAGATCGAACTCGAACTCGACCGCATCGCCGAGGCCAAGGGCCAGGGCGCTCTGTCCTCGCTGGATGCGAAGCAGCTGCGCATGCTCAAGCGCAAGGGTTTTTCCGACCGGCGCCTGGCCAAGCTGCTCAAGACCACCGACAAGGCCGTGCGCGAGCAGCGCCGGGCGCTGAAGGTGCGGCCGGTGTACAAGCGCGTGGACACCTGCGCGGCCGAGTTCGCCACCAACACGGCCTACATGTACTCGACGTATGAAGACGAGTGCGAGGCGCAGCCCACCGACAAGAAGAAGATCATGGTGCTCGGCGGCGGCCCCAACCGCATCGGCCAGGGCATCGAGTTCGACTACTGCTGCGTCCATGCCGCCCTCGCCCTGCGCGAGGACGGCTACGAGACCATCATGGTCAACTGCAACCCCGAGACGGTCTCCACCGACTACGACACCTCCGACCGCCTCTACTTCGAGCCGCTCACGCTGGAGGACGTGCTGGAGATCGTGGACAAGGAAAAGCCCACCGGCGTCATCGTGCAGTACGGCGGCCAGACCCCGCTCAAACTCGCGCTGGGCCTGGAAGCCGAAGGCGTGCCCATCATCGGCACCAGCCCCGACATGATCGACGCGGCCGAGGACCGCGAGCGCTTCTCCGCGCTGCTGCGCGAGCTGGGCCTGAAGCAGCCGCCCAACGCCACCGCCCGCACGGAAGCCGAGGCTTTGGAGAAAGCCTCTTCGCTGGGCTACCCGCTGGTCGTGCGCCCCAGCTACGTGCTGGGCGGCCGCGCCATGGAAATCGTCCACGAGCAGCGCGACCTGGAGCGCTACATGCGCGAGGCCGTCAAGGTCTCTAACGACTCGCCGGTGCTGCTGGACCGCTTCCTGAACGACGCCATCGAGTGCGACGTGGACTGCCTCTCGGACGGTGAGCGCACCTTCATCGGCGGCGTCATGGAGCACATCGAGCAGGCCGGCGTGCACTCTGGCGACTCGGCCTGCTCCCTGCCGCCGTACTCACTGTCCAAGGCGACGGTGGACGAACTCAAGCGCCAGACCGCCGCGATGGCCAAGGCGCTGAACGTGGTGGGCCTCATGAACGTGCAGTTCGCCATCCAGGAGATCGACGGCCAGGACGTGATCTACGTGCTGGAGGTGAACCCGCGCGCCTCGCGCACGGTGCCCTACGTGAGCAAGGCCACCGGCATCCAGCTGGCCAAGGTGGCCGCCCGCTGCATGGTGGGCCAGTCGCTCGATTCGCAAGGCATCGGCGAAGAGGTCACGCCGCCATACTTCAGCGTCAAGGAAGCGGTGTTTCCCTTCGTCAAGTTCCCGGGCGTGGACACCATCCTCGGCCCCGAGATGAAGTCCACCGGCGAGGTGATGGGCGTGGGCAAGAGCTTCGGCGAGGCCTTCGTCAAGAGCCAGCTGGGCGCCGGCACGCGCCTGCCGCTGCCGCGCGATGCGGACGGCAAGTCCACCGGCAAGGTCTTCCTCACGGTCAAGAACAGCGACAAGCCGCGTGCCGTCGAGGTCGCGCGCCAGCTGGTGGACATGGGCTTCGAGCTCGTGGCCACCAAGGGCACGGCAGCGGCCATCGCGGCGGCCGGCATCGCCTGCCAGACCGTGAACAAGGTGACCGAGGGCCGCCCGCACGTGGTGGACATGATCAAGAACAACGAGATCATCATGGTCGTCAACACGGTGGAGGAGCGCCGCAACGCCATCGCCGACTCCCGCGCCATCCGCACCTCGGCGCTGCTGGCTCGCGTGACCACCTTCACCACCATCGCCGGCGCCGAGGCGGCCGTCGAGGGCATGAAGTACATGGAGAACCTGGACGTGTACTCGGTCCAGGAGCTGCACGCGCAGCTGGCGGCCTGAGCCCACCCCACCCCGGGGCGGCCCATCCGCCTTGGGCATAATCGTGCGAACGCACCGCCGGTTGGCAACGACCGGCGGTTTCGCTTTTGAACCTGATAACTGCAAGAGACATGGCCACCACCATCCCCCTCACCAAGCGCGGCGCCGAGAAGCTCAAGGCCGAGCTGCATCGGCTGAAGACCGTGGACCGCCCGGCGGTGATCGCCGCCATTTCCGAAGCGCGCGCCCAGGGCGACCTGTCGGAGAACGCCGAGTACGACGCCGCCAAGGACCGCCAGGGCTTCATCGAAGGGCGCATCCAGGAGATCGAGGGCAAGCTCGCGGCCGCGCGGGTCATCGACCCGTCCGACCTGGACGCGGGGGGCAAGGTGGTGTTCGGCGCCACGGTGGACCTGGAAGAGGAAGCCAGCGGCGAGCAGGTCACCTACCAGATCGTGGGCGAGGACGAGGCCGACCTGAAGGAGGGCCTGATCAACGTGTCCAGCCCCATTGCCCGCGCGCTCATCGGCAAGGAAGAGGGCGACACCGCCGAAGTGCAGGCGCCCGGCGGGCTCAAGCACTACGAGATCATCGCCGTCCGCTACGCCTGAAGGTGTGAATGAACCTGCTGCGCGTCCCGATCTGGCGCCTGCGCTTCTCGCCGTACGCTCGTACGGCTGCGATGCTCCGCGCCACCTCGGGCCGCTCGCTGCGGTTCCTTCACGCCTTCTGAATCATGGCCGCCCGCGAGCGACTGGCCCTGTTCACGGCTGCCCTGTGGTGGGGCAGCCTGAGCGCCGTCGGGTTCTGGGTCGTGCCGCTGCTGTTCGCCCACCTGCCCAGCCCGGCCCTGGCCGGCGGCACGGCGGCCCGGCTTTTCAGTGCGCAGACCTGGGTGGCCGTCGGCTGCGCGCTCGTGCTGCTGCTGGCCACCCGCGACGCTTCTGCTTCGATGGCGAGGCCCCTCCAAGGCTTGGTGATCGCCGGCCTGCTGCTCGCACTGCTGGTGGAGTTCGGGGTGGCGCCGCGGATCGTGGCGCGCGAGAACCTGCGGGTGTGGCACTCGGTTGGGAGTGCGATGTACTTGCTGCAGTGGGTGTGCGCGGGCCTCGCGCTGTGGAGACTGGCCGGCGCGAAGGAATAAAGCCCCTCCCCCTGTGGGGGGAGGTTGGGAGGGGGGCCTGCGGAGGCGAGAAGAAGTGGGGTCTGCGCCCGTGGCCCCCACCCCAGCCCTCCCCCAGAGGGGGAGGGGGCCGCGAGGTCAGCCCAGGCGGCCCTTCTTCACCGACTTCTGCTTGGGCTTGGCCCGCTTGACCTGCCCGCCCGGCGTGAGGCGCTGGTTGCCCAGCACGCGCACCGTCGTGACCTCCGGCCGCTGGCCGCCGCGCTTGCTGTACTTGAGGACCTTGAAATCGCGCGGGCCGGGTTTGCGGTCCTCGTCTTCGGCGCGGACCTTCTCGGGCTTGGGCCGCCAGAGGACCAGCAGCTTGCCGATGTGCTGGATGGGCGCGGCGTTCAGCTCATCGGCGAGCTCGCGGTAGATCGCCTCGCGCTGGACGCGGTCGTCGCCCAGCACGCGGATCTTGATGAGGCCGTGCGCGTTGAGCGCCGCATCGGTCTCTTTCTTGACCGCCGGCGTGAGCCCGTCGTTGCCGATCATGACCACGGGGTCGAGGTGGTGGGCTTCGGCCCGATGCGCTTTGCGCTCGGCAATGGAAAGTTCGAGGGCGGACATAAGCCGCCTATTATCTTCTGACGCAGGAAGCGCCATGAAAGTCAAAACCAAAAGCAGGAAGGTCAACAAGGCCTGGCTCAATGACCACGTCAACGACCCCTACGTCAAGCTCGCGCAGAAGGAGGGCTACAGGGCCCGCGCCGCGTACAAGCTCAAGGAGATCGACGAGGCGCTGGGCCTCATCCGCCCCGGGCAGCTGGTGGTGGACCTCGGTTCGGCGCCGGGCGCCTGGAGCCAGTACCTGCGTCGCAAGCTCTCGCCGGGCGGCGCGGCGGTGGGCGCGCTGGACGGCACCATCATCGCGTTGGACATCCTGCCCATGGAGCCGGTCGAGGGCGTCGCCTTCCTGCTGGGCGATTTCCGCGAGCCCGAGGTGCTGGCCCGCCTGGAGGCCGCGATGGCCGGCCGCAAGGCCGACGTGGTGGTCTCGGACATGGCGCCCAACCTCTCGGGCGTCGAATCCTCCGACGCGGCGCGCATCGCGCACCTGGTCGAGCTGGCCATCGAGTTCTCCACGGCCCACCTGAAGCCCGAGGGCGCACTGGTCACCAAGGTCTTCCACGGCAGCGGCTACAGCCAGCTGGTGAAACTGTTCAAGGAAACTTTCCGCATCGTGAAGCCTCTGAAACCCAAGGCGTCGCGGGACAAGTCTTCCGAGACCTTCTTGGTCGGCATCGGGCCGAAGCCGCCGCGCTGAACCCGGGCAGTGGCTATGGGCGCTGTAGCCTTTTGGAATGGCTGCCCTGCTTGAAACACCTAGAATGAGCCGCAATATGGCCGTTATGGCCGAAGTACTCTCTTCCCGGAGATCGCGTTGAACAATCAGTGGTTTTCTAAGGTGGCCGTGTGGCTGGTGATCGCCCTCGTGCTGTTCACCGTCTTCAAGCAGTTCGACACGCGCGGCGCCGCCGGGGCGAGTGTGATGGGCTATTCCGACTTCCTGGAGGAGGTCAAGAACCGGCGCATCAAGAACGCCGTCATTCAGGAAAGCCCCAGTGGCACCGAGATCGTGGCCGTCACCAATGACGACCGCCGCATCCGCACCACCGCCACCTACCTCGACCGCGGACTGGTCGGCGACCTGATCGCCAACGACGTCAAGTTCGACGTCAAGCCGCGCGAGGAGGGCTCGCTTCTCATGACCCTGCTGGTGAGCTGGGGCCCCATGCTGCTGCTGATCGGCGTGTGGGTGTACTTCATGCGCCAGATGCAGGGGGGCGGCAAGGGCGGTGCGTTCAGCTTCGGCAAGAGCAAGGCGCGCATGCTGGACGAGAACAACAACCAGATCACCTTCGCTGACGTTGCAGGCTGTGACGAAGCGAAAGAAGAGGTAAAGGAGGTCGTGGACTTCCTCAAGGATCCGCAGAAGTTCCAGAAGCTGGGCGGTCGCATTCCGCGCGGCCTGCTGCTGGTCGGCCCCCCCGGCACCGGCAAGACGCTGCTGGCCAAGGGCATCGCGGGCGAAGCCAAGGTGCCGTTCTTCAGCATCTCCGGTTCGGACTTCGTCGAGATGTTCGTCGGCGTGGGCGCGGCCCGCGTGCGCGACATGTTCGAGAACGCCAAGAAGAACGCGCCCTGCATCATCTTCATCGACGAGATCGACGCCGTGGGTCGCCAGCGTGGCGCGGGCCTGGGCGGCGGCAACGACGAGCGCGAGCAGACCCTCAACCAGATGCTGGTCGAGATGGACGGCTTCGAGACCAACCTGGGCGTGATCGTGGTGGCCGCCACCAACCGCCCGGACATCCTGGACGCCGCCCTGCTGCGCCCGGGCCGCTTCGACCGCCAGGTGTACGTGCAGCTGCCCGACATCCGTGGTCGCGAGCAGATCCTGAACGTGCACATGCGCAAGATCCCCATCGGCACGGACGTCAACGCGAGCATCATCGCCCGCGGCACGCCGGGCATGTCCGGGGCCGACCTGGCCAACCTCTGCAACGAAGCCGCCCTCATGGCCGCCCGCCGCAACGCCCGCGTGGTCGAGATGCAGGACTTCGAGAAGGCCAAGGACAAGATCTTCATGGGTCCCGAGCGCAAGAGCATGGTCATGCCGGAGGAAGAGCGGCGCAACACCGCCTACCACGAGTCCGGCCACGCCATCATCGGCAAGCTGCTGCCCAAGTGCGACCCGGTGCACAAGGTCACCATCATCCCGCGCGGCCGCGCCCTGGGCGTGACCATGAGCCTGCCGGCGCAGGACCGCTACAGCTACGACCGCGAGTACATGCTCAACCAGATCAGCATGCTCTTCGGTGGCCGCATCGCGGAAGAGGTGTTCATGAACCAGATGACCACCGGCGCCAGCAACGACTTCGAGCGCGCGACCAACCTGGCCCGCGACATGGTCATGAAGTACGGCATGACGGACGCCCTCGGTCCCATGGTCTATGCCGAGAACGAGGGTGAGGTCTTCCTCGGCCGCTCGGTCACCAAGACCACCAACATGAGCGAGCAGACCATGCAGAAGGTCGATGGCGAGGTGCGCCGCATCATCGACGAGCAGTACGCCCTGGCGCGCAGGCTGATCGAGGACAACAAGGAAAAGATGCACGCCATGGCCAAGGCGCTGCTGGAGTGGGAAACCATCGACAGCGAGCAGATCGACGACATCATGGCCGGCAAGCCGCCGCGCCCGCCGCGCGACTTCACGCCCCGCACGCCGTCCTCCGGCGGCGGTGACTCCGGCGGCGCCCCCGTCGCCGACCCCGCGCCGCACGCCGCCTGAGGCGTGCCCGGAAGGCGGGAAGGGCGCAGCAGACCGCCCCTCGCGCTCTAACAAACTGCTGCCCAACGGACCCGGCATGTCACACATGCCGGGGCCGATTTTCATCACACTGGGCGCATGGATCTTCTGCGACTGGTGGCCGGCGAACTGCGGGCCGAAATCGTCCCGGAGGTGGGTGGTTCGCTGGCCGGCTTCTGGACCGAGGGCGGCGGGCATCGCCGCACGCACTGGGTGCGGCCGGCCGACCGGCAGTGCATCGAGCTGCGCCATCCCCTGGGCATGTCCAGCTTTCCGCTGGTGCCGTTCTGCAACCGCCTGCGCAACGGACTCGCGCGGTTCGAGGGGCGCGAGATCCGCTTTCCCTCGAACCACCCGGGCAACAACTCCCCGCATCCACTCCACGGCATCGGCTGGCAGCGCCCCTGGACGGTGGACCATGCCAGCCGGCACGCGATCGACCTGAGCCTGCAGGTGGAGGCGAGCCCGGCCTGGCCCTGGCGCTTTCTCGCGCAGCAGCGCTACGAGCTGGACGAGCGCGCGCTGAAGGTCACGGTGAGCGTGACCAACCAGGACGATGCGGCCATGCCCGCCGGCATCGGCCACCATCCCTACTTCCCGCACCCGCCCGGCACGCGCCTGTCCGCCAACCTCGCGGCCATGTGGCGCAGCGACGAGGAGCTGCTGCCCACCGTGCTGGAGACGGGCGAGGTGGTGGACCGGCTGCGCACGGGGGCCGTGCTCGGCGAACTGGTCCTGGACAACAACTTCGTCGGCTGGGACCACGCCGCGCGCATCGACTGGCCGGCCGACGACAACGGCCCGGTGCGCAGCCTGCTGATGCGCTCGGACCCGCTGCTCGCGTACTTCGTGGTCTACAGCCCCGCGCACGCCGACTACTTCTGCGCCGAGCCCGTGAGCCAGTGCACCGACTGGCTCAACCTCCTGCCCCGTTACGGCCGCGGCCCGGTGGGCGGCTCGCGCGTGGCGCCGGATGAGCGCCTGGCCGCCAGCTTCACCCTGCTGCCCTCGCTGACCTGAAGCCTTGACGGGCGCCGGCGCCGCGCACAATCCGCGCATGCACTGGCAGACCACGCGCTTTCGCATCGACCTGGGTCGCCCCCGGGTGATGGGCATCGTCAACCTCACACCCGATTCCTTCTCCGACGGCGGCCACCTCGCCGGCCCGGCCGACGCGCTGGCGCACTGCGAGCGGCTGCTCGAGGAGGGTGCCGACATCCTCGACCTCGGTGCCGAATCCAGCCGCCCCGCCGCGGCGCCCGTGCCCCTGGAGGAAGAGCGCCGCCGCCTGCTGCCCGTGCTGCGCGAGGCGCTGCGCCTGGGCGTGGCGATCTCGGTGGACACCTACAAGCCGCAGATCATGCGCGAGGCCCTGGACCTGGGCGCGGACATCGTCAACGACATCTGGGCCCTGCGCCAGCCGGGTGCGCTGGATGCGGTGGCCGCGCACGGCGCCTGCGGCGTGTGCCTGATGCACATGCACGGCGAGCCGCGCACCATGCAGCTCGCGCCCATGGAAGGGGACCCGCTGCCCGCCGTGCGGGCGGTGCTGGCGGCCAGCACCGCGGCCCTGCAGGCGCGCGGCGTGGCGGCCGATCGCATCGCCTGGGACCCGGGCATCGGCTTCGGCAAGACGCCCGGGCAGAACTTCGCGCTGCTCGCGCGCCAGACCGCGCTGGACGCCGGTCCGCATCCGCTGCTGGTCGGCTGGTCGCGCAAGTCCTCGCTGGGCACCGTCACGGGCTGCGCGCCCGGCGAGCGGCTCGTGCCCAGCGTGGCGGCAGCCCTGCTGGCGGTGGAGCGGGGCGCGCACCTCGTGCGCGTGCACGATGTCCGCGAGACGGTCGCGGCCCTGCGCGTACGCGACGCCGTCCTAGCCCAGGCGGGCGCCCCAGCCACGACAATCGCCCCATGACCCGACAATACTTCGGCACGGACGGCATTCGCGGCACCGTCGGCCAGCCCCCCATCACCCCGGACTTCGTGCTTCGCCTGGCCCACGCCGTGGGCCGCGTCCTCAAGCGGCGCGAGGCGCGCCCCACGGTCCTGATCGGCAAGGACACGCGCATCTCCGGCTACATGCTGGAAAGCGCGCTCGAATCCGGCTTCAACTCCGCGGGGGTCGACGTGGTGCTGCTGGGCCCCTTGCCCACGCCCGGCGTGGCCTACCTCACGCGGGCCCAACGCGCCAGCCTGGGCGTGGTGATCAGCGCCAGCCACAACCCCTTCGCCGACAACGGCATCAAGTTCTTCAGCGGCCAGGGCACCAAGCTCTCCGACGAATGGGAACGCGAGGTGGAGGCCGCGCTGGCCGAGCCGCCCGTCTGGGCCGATTCCGCCTCCCTGGGCAAGGCGCGCCGGCTGGACGACGCGGCCGGCCGCTACGTCGAGTTCTGCAAGAGCACTTTCGATCCCCGGCTGAGCCTGCGCGGCATGAAGATCGTGGTCGATGCCGCCCACGGCGCGGCCTACCAGATCGCGCCCATGGTGTTCCACGAGCTCGGGGCCGACGTGCACTGCATCGGCTGCGCGCCCGACGGGCTGAACATCAACCGCGAGGTGGGCGCCACCCATCCCGAGGCGCTGGCGCACACCGTGCGGGAGCAGGGCGCCGACCTGGGCGTCGCACTGGACGGCGACGCCGACCGCCTGCAACTGGTGGATGCGCAGGGCCGCCTCTACAACGGCGACGAACTGCTCTATGTCATGGTGGACGACCGGCTCGCACGCGGCGAAGCGGTCGCGGGCGCGGTCGGCACCCTCATGACCAACATGGCGGTGGAACTGGCCTTCAAGGCCCGCGGCCTGGAGTTCGTGCGCGCCAAGGTCGGCGACCGCTACGTGCTGGAAGAACTGGAGCGGCGCGGCTGGCTGCTGGGCGGCGAAGGCTCGGGCCACCTGCTGGCCCTGGACCACCACACCACGGGCGACGGGCTGGTCAGCGCCCTGCAGGTGCTCAAGGCCTGCGCCCGCAGCGGCAGGACGCTGGCGCAGCTGCTGGAGCCGGTGCGCCTGTTCCCGCAGACGCTCCTCAACGTGCGGCTCGCGCCGGGGCAGGACTGGCAGGCCAGCCCCCGGCTCGCGCAGGCGCGGCAGGCGGTCGAATCCGAACTGGCGGGTAGCGGCCGGGTGCTGATCCGCGCCAGTGGCACCGAGCCGGTGCTGCGGCTCATGGTCGAAGCGGCGGACGAGGGGCTGGCCCGGCGCAGCGCCGAACGCCTGGCGCAGGCGCTGCAGGCCTCCTGAGGCCCCCGCGAGGAGCCGCGCATGCCTGCCGCGACGCTCCCCGAGCTGGACACGCTGCACACCGTGCTCGCCCAGGGCGGCGAGTGGCTCCATGTGCGCGAGCACGCGGTGCCGCACGAAGGCGGTGCGCCGCTTTCGCTGTACGAGATCGCACTGGGAAACGGCGCGCCCGAGGTGCCGGCCGTGGGCTTCTTCGGCGGCGTCCACGGCCTGGAACGCATCGGCGCGCGCGTGGTGATCGAGTACCTGCGCAGCCTGGTCATGCGCCTGTCCTGGGACGACAGCCTGCACCGCTTGCTGGAGCAGGTGCGCATCGTCTTCATGCCCGTGGTCAACCCGGGCGGCATGCTGCGCGGCACCCGCGCCAACCCTGCCGGCGTGGACCTGATGCGCAACGCGCCGCTGCAGGCGCGCGAGCGCGTGGCGCCGCTGGTCGGCGGGCAGCGCCTGTGGTCGGGCCTGCCCTGGTACCGCGGCCGCGCGGATGCCGCCATGGAGCCGGAAAGCGCCGCCCTGTGCGAACTGGTCGAGCGCGAGCTGCTCGGGCGGCCCTTCGCCCTCGCGCTGGACTGCCACTCCGGCTTCGGCATGCGCGACCGGCTGTGGTTTCCCTACGCGCACCGGCGCGGGCCCATCCCGCACCTGGACGCGCTGCATGCGCTGCACCGCATCTTCGAGAACAGCCACGGCCACCACCCCTACCTCGTGGAGCCGCAGAGCGCGCAGTACCTCACCCACGGTGACCTCTGGGACCACCTGTACCTGCGCGCCTGCGCGGCGGGGCAGGGGACCTTCCTGCCGCTGACGCTTGAGATGGGCTCCTGGCTGTGGGTGCGCAAGAACCCGCGCCAGCTGTTCTCGCGCGCGGGCATCTTCAACCCGCTGGTGGCGCACCGCGAGCATCGCGTGCTGCGGCGCCATTTCCCCTTGCTCGACTTCCTGGTGCGCGCGTGTGCGTCAAGCCATCGCTGGCTGCCCCAGGGCGAAGCTCGCGAGGCGCACCGGCAGGCGGGGCTGCAGCGCTGGTGGGGCGGCAAGCCGGCATGAGGGCGCCAGGCACGTGGGTGCTGCTGCGTGGACTGGCACGCGAGAGTGGCCATTGGGGCGACTTCGCGCAGCGCCTGGCGGGCGCCCTGGGGCCCGGCCACCGCGTCCTCACGCCCGACCTGCCGGGCCTGGGCGCCCGGCACGCAGAGCCGAGCCCGGCCAGCGTGCGCGCCATGGTCGCCGCGCTGCGCGAGTCGCTCGCGCGCGAGCGGGCGGACGGCCCCATGCAGGTCGTGGCCCTGTCCCTGGGCGCGATGGTGGCGCTGGAGTGGGCGCGAGTGGCGCCGCACGAAGCCCGGGCCTGCGCCCTGGTCAACACCAGCCTGGCCCGCTTCAGCCCGCCCTGGGCGCGGCTGCGGCCGGTGCACTGGCCGCGCATCCTCGGCCTGCTGCTCCCGGGCGTGGGCGCGCCGAGGCGCGAGCGCGCCATCCTGGGCATGACCAGCGCGGCTCCCGAGCGGCACGGCCAGGCGCTCGCGCGCTGGACGGCCCTCGCGCAGCAGCATCCGGTCACCAGCGCCAACGTGCTGCGGCAGCTCGTGGCGGCCGCCCGCTATCGCGCGCCCGCCCGGCCGCCGGTCCCCTTGCTGGTGCTGTGCTCGGCAGGCGACCGGCTGGTGTCGCCGCGCTGTTCGCACGATCTGGCGCGCCATTGGGACCTTCCCCTTCGGGAGCACCCCTGGGCCGGACATGACCTGCCTCTGGACGATCCCGCGTGGCTCATCGGCGAACTGCGGGGCTGGGCTGCCGCGCGTGGCCCCCACCCCGGCCCTCCCCCAGAGGGGGAGGGGGGGTGTCACCTTCCCCCCCTGGGGGAAGGCAGGGATGGGGGCCGCGCGAGAAGCTGCATCGCTTCGCCGCCCGCTCCGCCCCCGTGACGCTGTCATCCAACTGCCACGCAACTGCCACCGTCGAGTCACTCTTTCTTCGCACACTGCCGCCAACCCGTAGCGAGGAGAGTCACCGTGAAAGAGCTTCCCACCCCGACGCTGCCGCTGTCGCCCGCCACCCTGCCCAGGGGGTCACTTCACCGGGCGGATCGCGCACCTGATCCGTCACCGGCCCCGATTTCGGTGGCCTGGGCTCAACACGAGGACGAAGTCCGCGAGGCGCAGCGCCTGAGGTTCGACGTCTTCGCCACCGAGATGGGCGCGCGCCTGAGCACGCCGCTCGCGGGCCACGACATCGACCTCTTCGACGACTTCTGCGAGCACCTGCTGGTGCGCGAGCAGGCCAGCGGCGCGGTGATCGGCACCTACCGCGTGCTCACGCCGGCCCAGGCCCGGCGCGTCGGCAGCTTCTACAGCGACACCGAGTTCGACCTGGTGCGCCTGCGCCCGCTGCGCGAGCGCATGGTGGAGCTGGGCCGCAGCTGCGTGCACCCGGACCACCGCCCCGGCGGCGTGATCCTGGCGCTCTGGGGGGCGCTTGCCGGCTTCATGGTGCGCAACCGGCTCGACACCATGATCGGCTGCGCCAGCATCCCCATGCTGCACGAGGGCGTGGTCAGCGGCGACGTGGCCGCGAGCGTGTGGGAGCAGCTGCGCCGCACGCACCTCGCCCCGGTGGAGTACCAGGTTCGCCCACGGCTGCCGCTGCCGGTGGAGCAGCTCGATGGGACCCTGTTGGTGGAGCCCCCGGCGCTCATCCGCGGCTACCTGCGCCTGGGCGCCAAGGTGCTGGGCGCCCCGGCCTGGGACCCGGACTTCAACACCGCCGACCTGCCCATGCTGATGCGCATCGGCGACCTGCCGCCGCGCTACCGCAAGCACTTCCTCGGGGCCTGAGCAGCCATGCGGGCCGCCTTCGACGCGCTGGGTGCCGAGACCTTCTTCGCGTCGGCTGCCGACGCGCCGGACGAGGGCGGCGAGACCCCGCCGCTGCGCGCCGTCTTCATCTCCGACCTGCATTTGGGCACGCCCGGCTGCCAGGCCGAGGCGCTGCTCGACTTCCTGAAGCAGCACCCCAGCCAGGTGCTGTACCTGGTGGGCGACATCGTCGACGGCTGGCAGCTGCGCCGGCGCTGGTTCTGGCCGCAGGCGCACAACGACGTGGTGCAGAAGATCCTGCGCCGCGCGCGCAAGGGCTGCCGCGTGGTGTACGTGCCGGGCAACCACGACGAATTCGCGCGGCAGTTCGCCGGGCATCTCTTCGGCGGCATCGAGGTGCTGCAGGAGGCGGTGCACGTCACGGCCGACGGGCGGCGCCTCTGGGTCATCCACGGCGACCACTTCGACGGTGTCATCCAGTGCGCGCGCTGGCTCGCCTACCTGGGCGACAACCTCTACGAATTCACCCTGCGCCTGAACCGGCACCTGAACTCCCTGCGCGCGCGCCTGGGCCTGCCGTACTGGTCGCTCTCGGCCTACCTGAAGGGCCGCGTGAAGAAGGCGCTCAACTATGTCAACGACTTCGAGGCCGCCGTCGCGCGCGAGGCGCGGCGGCGCGGCCACCAGGGCGTGGTCTGCGGCCACATCCATCGCGCCGAGATGCGCGAGATCGAGGGCGTGCTGTACTGCAACGACGGCGACTGGGTCGAAAGCCGCACCGCGCTGGTCGAACACCATGACGGCCGCCTGGAGGTGCTGCACTGGACGCCGATCGGCCACGCGCGCACACCGGCTGCGCGCCACGACATCCACTCCCCGGCCGAGGAGGCCACCGCATGAAGATCGCCCTGGTCACCGATGCCTGGACGCCCCAGGTCAATGGCGTGGTCACCACGCTCATCGAGCTGTGCGCGGAACTGGCCGCGCTGGGCCACGAGGTGCGCGTGTTCGAGCCCGGGCAGTTCCGCACCCGTCCGTGCCCCGGCTACCCCGGCATCGAGCTGGCCCTGTTCCCCGGCCGCGCGCTCGCGCGCGGGCTGGATGCGTTCGCGCCGGACGCGGTGCACCTGGCCACCGAGGGCCCGCTGGGCTGGGCCGGGCGGCGCCACTGCCTGCGCCGGGGCTGGGCCTTCACCACGGCCTTCCATACCAAGTTCCCGGAGGTCCTGCACGCCGCCGCGCGCGTGCCGCTGTCCTGGGGCTATGCCTTCATGCGGCACTTCCACCGGCCCTCCTCGGGCGTGATGGTGCCCACGGCCAGCGTGCTGCGCATGCTGCAGGCGCGCGGCTTCGCGAACCTGCGGGCCTGGACGCACGGCGTGGACTGCGCGCTGTTCAGGTTCCGGTCCGCGCCTGAATGCCACGAAGTCCTGGGGTCGGTGGCGCGCCCGGTGGCGCTCTTCGTGGGCCGCGTGTCCTACGAGAAGAACATCGACGCCTTCCTGCGGCTGGACCTGCCCGGCACCAAGGTGGTCTGCGGCGTGGGCCCGGTGGAGGCGCAGCTCAAGGAGCGCTACCCCCATGTGCGCTGGATCGGCCTTCTGCCGCGCGACGAACTCGCGCGGGTGTACGGTGCGGCGGACGTCTTCGTCTTTCCCAGCCATGCCGACACCTTCGGCCTGGTGATGCTGGAGGCCATGGCCTGCGGCACGCCGGTGGCCGCCTTTCCGGTGGACGGGCCCCTGGAAGTGCTGGGCCGCCGCGACGAACAGGGGCGTACACTGGGCGGCGCCATGAGCGAGGATCTGCTGCAGGCCTGCCGCGACGCCCTCGGCGTGCCGCGCCACCAGGCGCGCCGGCGCGCCGAAGACTTCAGCTGGCGCGAAGCCACCCGCCTGTTCGCCAGCTTCCTCGTGCCCGCACGCAGCGGCCGTGCCGTCCCCACCGCCGTGCCCGGCGGGGTGCCCACCGGCCAGTGAGAACCGATGAACGCGCTCCTGTCGTCTGATCCGTTCACCCAGCCGGCGCTCGGCCCCGAGGCCGCCGACATCCCTCTTCTCGACCGCGACCACAGCATCCTGGCCTTCAACGACCGGGTGCTGGACTGGGCGCGCCGCACCGACGTGCCGCTGCTGGAGCGCCTGCGCTACCTGTGCATCGTCTCGTCCAACCTCGACGAGTTCTTCGAGGTGCGCTCGGCCCCCTACGTGGTGGCGCAGAAGCCCGGGCAGGTCAAGGACAGCTACAGCCTGGAGGCCATCGCCGCTTTCTCGGAGATCGTGCACCGGCTGGTCGGTGAGCAGTACGCGCTCTACAACGAGCAGCTCATGCCGGCGCTGGCCGAGCACGGCATCGCCATCGTCTCGCACGGGGAGCGCACGGCGGCGCAGCGGCGCTGGGTGCAGGAGTACTTCGAGCGCGAGGTGCGGCCGCTGCTGATTCCGGTGGGGCTGGATCCGGCGCACCCCTTTCCGCTGGTGGCCAACAAGTCGCTCAACTTCATCGTGCAGCTGGGGGGCAAGGACGCCTTCGGCCGGCAGAACGACATCGCCATCGTCAAGGTCCCTCGCGTGCTGCCGCGCCTGATCCGCATGCCGTCCAAGGTGGCCGACGGCAAGACCCTGTGCGTGCTGCTGTCCAGCGTGATCCGCGCCCACCTGCAGGACCTCTTTCCTGGCCGCGAGGTCGGTCAGTTCTCTCAGTTCCGCGTCACGCGGCACTCGGACCTGGCCGTGGACGAGGAGGAAGTGCGCAACCTGCGCACCGCCCTGCGCCTGGGCCTGCAGCAGCGGCACTACGGCCAGGCCGTGCGGCTGGAGGTGTCGGCCGGTTGCTCGGAGCGGCTGGCGGAGTTCCTGCTCAATCAGTTCGGCCTCGCGGCCGCGGCCCTGTACCGCGTGCCCGGGCCGGTGAACCTGGTGCGGCTGCAGCAGCTCATCGAGCTGGTCGATGCGCCCAAGCTCATGTTCCCGCCCTACAAGGCCAGCTACCCGCGCCAGCTGGTGGAGGGCCAGCCGATCTTCGAGCGCCTGCGCCAGGGCGACGTGCTGATCCACCAGCCCTTCGAGAGCTTCGACGGCGTGATCGACTTCCTGCGCCAGGCGGTGCGTGATCCGCAGGTGCTGGCGATCAAGCAGACCATCTACCGCACCGGCTCCGACTCCGTGATGATGGACCTGCTGCGCGAAGCCGTGCAGCGCGGCAAGGAGGTCACCGCCGTCGTGGAGCTCAAGGCCCGCTTCGACGAAGAGGCCAACATCAACTGGGCCGAGCAGCTCGAAGCCATCGGCGCGCAGGTGGTCTACGGCGTGGTCGGGCTCAAGACCCACGCCAAGATGCTGCTGGTCACGCGCCGGGAGGGCAAGCACCTGGTGCGCTACGCGCACCTGTCCACCGGCAACTACAACCCGCGCACCGCGCGCCTGTACACCGACCTGAGCGTGCTCACGGCGCATCCGCAGCTCACGGCCGACGTGGAGAACGTCTTCGTGCACATCGCCAGCCAGGTGCGCCTGCCCAAGCTGCACCTGGCCTGGGTCGCGCCCTTCCACCTGCAACGCCGGCTGATCGAGCGCGTGCAGGAAGTGGGCGCGTCGGCCGCGCGGGGCGAGGATGCCCGCGTCATCCTCAAGATGAACGCACTGACCGACGTGCCCCTCATCAACGCGCTGGTGCGCGCCGGCAAGCAGGGCGCGCGCATCGACCTGCTGGTGCGCGGCGGCTGCATGCTGCCCGCGCGCGTGGCGGGGATGACCGACAACATCCGCGTGCGCTCGGTGATCGGCCGCTTCCTGGAGCACTCGCGCGTCTTCTACTTCCGCCACGGCGAGCAGGAGAGCCTCTACCTGTCCAGCGCGGATTGGATGAACCGCAACATGCTGCGGCGCGTGGAGCTGGCCTGGCCGGTGCTGGACCCGGTGCTGCGCCGGCGCATCGTCGACGAATGCCTGGTCGCCTACCTGCACGACGCACGCGACGCCTGGGACCTGATGGCCGACGGCCTCTACCACCGCGTCGAGACCGCGCTGGACCCCGCCAGCCCCGGGGCGCAGCAGGCCCTGATGGAGCGCTATGCCGCGCGCACGGCGCTGGCGGAGAAGGAGGTGCGATGGACCTGATCCTGTGGCGGCACGCGCATGCCGAGGACGCCGATGCCGAAGGCGAGGACCTGGACCGCGTGCTCACCGGGCGCGGCGAGAAGGAGGCTGCCCGCATGGGCGCCTGGCTGGACCGCCGCCTGCCCGAGGGGACCAAGGTCCTGTGCAGCCCGGCACGCCGCTGCGAGCAGACGGTGCTGGCGCTGGGACGCAAGTACAAGCTCAGCGAGGCGCTCGCGCCGGACGGCGAGGTGGACCCCCTGCTGGCACTGGCGCAGTGGCCCGATGCTCGCCAGCACGTCGTCCTGGTGGGGCACCAGCCGACCCTCGGGCGCACGGTGGCGAAGCTGTTGGAGCTGCCCGGCGGCGAGTGCCCGGTGCGAAAAGGCGGCCTCTGGTGGCTGCGACGGCGGGACCGCGACGGCGAGCCGCAGACCGTCGTCGTGGCGGTGATGACGCCCGAGCTGGCCTGATCAGCCTTTGGCCGGCCGCCCGGTCTTGATGGTGGGCACCTGTTTCATCGCGTTGGCGAACGCCGCATCGTCCAGGGAGGCCAGCAGCTTGATGCCGGCGCGCAGCAGCTCGCTTTTCTTGGCCGGGCTGCCGCCGCGCGCAGCGCGTTCCTTGAGCGCGTCGATCACCGCGTACTCGGTCTTGGGAATGGTGAAGCTGTCACGCACCAGCTTGGGCTTGCGAGGCTTCTCCTCGCCGGCGGTCTTTGCCAAGGCCTTCGACGTGGGCTTGGCCTTGGCATTGGCGCTCGCCGGCGGCTTGCTGCTTTGCTCCGGCGCGGTGGGGGCGGGCGGCCGGGCCTTGGGCTTGGCCGGCGAGGGCGCCACGGCCTTCTTCGAAGGCTTGCTGCTGCCTGCGGCGGCGGAGGGGTTGCGGGACGGGGCGGCGGCGCGCGAAGTGGGCATGGGCTTCCTCTGGTGAACGGTATATACGGTTTATACCGTTACTGACGAGTTGCGCCAAGGGGCTTCGACAGGGTCATGCCCAAGCAACGCAGATCCGTTCGCCCTGAGCCTGTCGAAGGGCTAGCGTGGTGAGTCTCGCGCGATGGGCTTCGACAAGCTCAGCCCGAACGGTTTGGGGGCTTCGGGCAAGCAAACCCCCCCGAACGGGGAGGGTCAATCGTCGAGCGGAAAAACTCCGTTGGCCCGGAGAAGGTGTGAAGGAATCGTAGCGAGCGGCCCGAGGTGGTGCGGAGCATCGCAGCCGTACAAGCGTACGGCGAGAAGCGCAGGCGCCAGATCGGGACGCGCCGTAGATTCATTCACACCTTCTGAACCTGTCGAAGGGCGCGCGCACGGGTCTGCGCCTCTCAGCCCTCCACGCTCAAGCTGCGTCCCGTCTTCTGCCAGGCGACGGCCTCCTCGCGCAGCAGGTGGGCCGACTGCGGGTAGCGCCGCGCCCATTCCGGCGCCATCGAGAGCGTGATCTGCCGGCCGCGCGTGGACAGGGAGATCCCCGAAAGATCCGGGTCGCGCCGCGCGTGGCACAGGATCACGGCAAGCCGCAGGGCCAGCAGCTGGTGAACGAAGACGTCGTCCTCGAAGTCCGCCTCCAGCTTGCGCAGCTTGCCGCGGTGGCCCAGCACCAGCAGCCCCAGGCGGTGCAGCTCCCATTGCGCAAAGCCCGGCGCGTCGGCGTTCTCCAGGACATAGGCGCCGTGGCGGTGGTAGTCGGTGTGCGAGATGCGCGTGCCGATCTCGTGCAGCTGTGCGGCCCAGGAGAGCTTGCGGCGGCGCCGGTCGGCTTCGGCCGAGCGGCCGCTGCCGACCAGCGCATCGAGCAGCTGCACGGCCACCGCATCGACCCGCTGGGCCTGCGCTGCATCCACCTGGAAGCTGGAGGCGAGGCGGCGCACGGTGGCCCCCCGCAGGTCGGTGTCGCCGTGCTCGCGATCGAGCAGGTCGTAGAGCACGCCCTGGCGCAGCGCGCCCAGCGCCTCGTGCATCACGTCGATTTCCAGCAGCTCGAAAATCGCCAGCAGCACGGCCAGGCCGCCGCCGATCACGGGCCGGCGGTCTTCCTTCAAGCCGGCCAGCTTGACGCGGTCGGCATGGCCGGCCTGCAGCAGCGTCTCGCGCAGCCACAGCAGGCCGTCGCGCGGGATCTGCCCGGGCGGCCAGCCGGCGGCGGCCAGCACATCGACCACGGCGCCGATGGTGCCCGAGGCCCCATAGGCGTGCTCCCAGTCGCTGCGCGCGTAGCGGTCCACCGCCTCGTCGAGCACGGCCTTGGCCGCCACCTCCGCGCGTTCGAAGCCGGCGGGCGTGAACTCGCCGTCGGGAAAGTACTTCTGCGACCAGGACACGCAGCCCACGCGGTAGCTCTCGGTCACCTCGGCTTCGAAGCCGCGGCCCAGGATCAGCTCGGTCGAGCGCCCGCCGATGTCCACCACCAGGCGCTTCTCGTCGGACTGCGGCAGCAGGTGCGCGACGCCGAGATAGATGAGGCGTGCTTCCTCCCGTCCGGCGATCACGTCGATCGGGAATCCCAGCACCTGGTGGGCACGAACCAGGAACTCGTCCCGGTTGCGGGCCTCGCGCAGGGTCTGCGTGGCCACGGCCCGCACCTGCGTGCGCGGGAAGCCCGCCAGCCGCTCGGCGAAGCGCGCCAGGCAGTCCCAGCCGCGCTGCATGGCCTCGGGCGTGAGGCGGCGTGCATCGTCGAGGCCGCTGCCCTGGCGGATCGTCTCCTTGCGGTATTCCACCCGCTCGATCAGGCCCTGCTCGTAGCGGCCGATCTCGAGGCGATAGCTGTTGGAGCCGAGGTCGACCGCGGCCAGGAGCGTTCCGTTGTTCATGCCCGGGCCAGCATAGCAAAGCGCGGTGACACGCGGTGCCGCGGGCGGCCGGGCTGCGTGACGACTTCGTGAACATGGCGTGACAGTCCCGGCAGAACCCCGCCTGCGCGGCAGTGTCACAAGCCTGTCACCAAGCCTGCCTACAGTCCGCTGCGTCAACCCAACCACCTCTTCCAAAGTGGAGCGACTCATGAAAACCATCTTCAAGACGGCCATGCTCGGCCTGGCCTCCGTGTCCTTCGCCGGCATCGCCAGCGCCCAGAACGCCAGCGCCCAGGACATCACCGGCGCCGGCGCCAGCTTCCCGGCGCCGCTCTACTCCAAGTGGGCGGCCGAGTACAACAAGGCCACCGGCAACAAGGTGAACTACCAGTCGGTGGGCTCCGGCGCCGGCATCCGCCAGATCGACGCCAAGACCGTCGCTTTCGGCGCCTCCGACATGCCGCTGAAGGACGAGGAACTCGAGAAGAAGGGGCAGGTCCAGTTCCCGACCGTGATCGGCGGCGTGGTGCCGGTGATCAATATCAAGGGCATCGAACCCGGCCAGCTCAAGCTCAACGGCCAGGTGCTCGCCGACATCTTCCTCGGCAAGATCACCAAGTGGAACGACCCGGCCGTCAAGGCGCTCAACCCCAGCCTGAACCTGCCCGACGCCGCCATCGCCCCGGTGCGCCGCGCCGACGGCTCCGGCACCACCTTCATCTTCACCAACTATCTCTCCAAGGTCAGCCCCGACTGGAAGTCCAAGGTGGGCGAGGGCACGGCCGTGAATTGGCCGACGGGTGCCGGTGGCAAGGGCAACGAGGGCGTCGCCGCCTTCGTGGGTCGCCTGCCCAACTCGATCGGCTACGTGGAGTACGCCTACGTCAAGCAGAACAAGATGAACTACGCCCAGATGCAGAACGCCGCGGGCCAGTTCGTCTCCCCCGACGACACGGCCTTCAAGGCCGCCGCCGCCGGCGCCGACTGGAGCAAGAGCTTCCACCAGATCCTCACCAACCAGCCGGGCGCGCAGTCCTGGCCCCTGACCGGCGCCACCTTCATCCTGATGCACAAGCAGCAGGACAAGCCGGAGCAGGCCGCCGCCGCGCTGAAGTTCTTCGACTGGGCCTACAAGCAGGGCGACAAGACCGCCGCCGACCTGGACTACGTGCCCATGCCCGACAACGTCAAGCAGCAGGTGCGCAAGCTCTGGTCCACCGAGATCAAGGACGCCTCCGGCAAGTCCGTCGCGCAGCTCTGATGCCTTGACCTTCAGCGAATGGCGCCGCCCTCGTGCGGCGCCTTTGCGCGTGTGAACCGAACCGACCAAGAGCCTCATGTCCACTAGACTCCCGGCCCATGAGGCTTCTTTCGATCTGAGTGCGCCCGTGCAAAACGAGCGTACGAGCATTCCCCCGGTCGGACGGCCGGGCCGGGGCAGCGCCTTCGCGGACCGCCTTTTCGGCTGGACCGCGGCGGCGGCCGCCTTCTTCACCCTGAGCGTCCTGGTCGCCATCCTGCTGTCCCTGGTGGTGGGCGCCTGGCCGGCCATCGAGAAGTACGGCCTGGGCTTCCTCACCAGCAGCGTGTGGGACCCGGTGGCCGAGGAGTTCGGTGGGCTGGTGATGATCTACGGCACGCTGGCCACTTCGGCCATCGCGCTCATCATCGCCGTGCCGGTCAGCTTCGGCATCGCGCTGTTCCTCACCGAGCTGTCGCCCAAGTGGCTCAAGCGCCCGCTGGGCACCGCCATCGAGCTGCTGGCGGCGGTGCCCTCCATCGTCTACGGCATGTGGGGCCTGCTGGTCTTCGGTCCGCTGCTGGCGCAGTACGTGCAGCAGCCCCTGCAGGCCGCCTTCGGCGACGTGCCCTACCTGGGCGCGCTGTTTTCCGGACCGCCCGTGGGCATCGGCGTGCTGGCGGCCGGCATCATCCTGGCGATCATGATCATCCCGTTCATCGCGGCGGTGATGCGCGACGTCTTCGAGGTCACGCCCCACATGCTCAAGGAGTCGGCCTACGCGCTGGGCTCCACCACCTGGGAGGTGATGTTCAAGGTGGTGCTGCCCTACACCAAGAGCGGCGTCATCGGCGGCATCATGCTGGGCCTGGGCCGCGCACTGGGCGAGACCATGGCCGTGACCTTCATCATCGGCAACTTCAACCAGCTCGACAGCCTGAGCCTGTTCGCGCCGGCCAACAGCATCACCTCGGCCCTGGCCAACGAGTTCGCCGAAGCCACGGCGGGCCTGCACCAGGCGGCGCTGATCTACCTGGGCCTGGTCCTCTTCTTCATCACGTTCGTGGTGCTGGCGCTGTCCAAGCTGCTGCTGTCGCGCCTGCGCCGCAACGAAGGCCGCAAGACATGAGCGCCATCTCCTCCTCCAACCGCGGCGCGGCTTCCGCCGCCGACATCGAGCGTGCGCGCGCGGCCAAGTTCCGGGGTCGCAAGCGCGTCAATTACGTGGCGCTCACGCTGTCGCTGGCGGCCATGGCCTTCGGCCTGGTGTGGCTGCTGTGGATCCTCTTCGAGACCGCGCGCCTGGGCCTGGGCGGCATCACCTGGGCGGCGCTCACGGAGATGACGCCCGCGCCCAACGAGCCCGGCGGCCTCGCCAATGCCATGCTGGGCTCGCTCATGATGGTGCTGGCGGCCACCTTCATCGCCACGCCCATCGGCATCATGGCGGGCGTGTACCTGGTGGAGTACGGCACGCGGGGCTGGCTCGGGAACGTCACGCGCTTCGTCAACGACATCCTGCTGTCGGCGCCTTCCATCGTCATCGGCCTGTTCGTCTATGCCGTCGTGGTGGCGCGCTTCAAGCAGTTCTCGGGCTGGGCGGGCGTGGCGGCGCTGGCGCTGATCGTCATCCCGGTCGTGATCCGCACCACCGACAACATGCTGGCCCTGGTGCCCTCGGCGCTGCGCGAGGCGGCGTACGCACTCGGCGCCCCGAAGTGGAAGGTGATCATCAGCATCACGCTGCGCGCGGCGCGCGCGGGCGTGGTGACGGGCGTGCTGCTGGCCGTGGCCCGCATCTCGGGCGAGACGGCGCCGCTGCTCTTTACCGCCCTGAACAACCAGTTCTTCACCGCCGACCTGTCCGAGCCCATGGCCAGCCTGCCGGTGACCATCTTCAAGTTCGCGATGAGCCCCTACGAAAACTGGCAGCAGCTCGCCTGGGCCGGCGTGGCGCTGATCACCATCGCCGTGCTGGGCCTGAACATCCTGGCCCGCGTGCTCACTCGCGCAAAGATCTGAGGCACTCACCATGAACCAAGCCACTCCCGTTGCGGCGACCCAGCCCAAGCTCGCGGTGCGCAACCTGAACTTCTATTACGGCAGCTTCCACGCGCTCAAGTCCATCAACCTGGACATTCCCGAGAAGAAGGTCACCGCCTTCATCGGCCCGTCCGGCTGCGGCAAGTCCACGCTGCTGCGCACCTTCAACCGCATGTTCGAGCTCTATCCCGAGCAGCGGGCCGAGGGCGAGATCGTCCTGGACGGCGAGAACCTGCTCACTTCGCGCAAGGACGTCGCGCTGATCCGCGCCAAGATCGGCATGGTCTTCCAGAAGCCCACGCCCTTTCCGATGTCCATCTACGACAACATCGCCTTCGGCGTGCGCCTGTTCGAGAACCTGGGCAGCAGCGACATGGACGAGCGCGTCGAATGGGCGCTGCGCAAGGCGGCCCTGTGGAACGAGGTCAAGGACAAGCTGGACCAGAGCGGCGCGGGCCTGTCCGGCGGACAGCAGCAGCGCCTGTGCATCGCGCGCGGCATCGCCATCAAGCCCGAGGTGCTGCTGCTGGACGAGCCCTGCTCGGCGCTGGACCCGATCTCCACCGCCAAGATCGAGGAACTCATCGCCGAGCTGAAGGACGAATACACAGTGGTCATCGTCACGCACAACATGCAGCAGGCGGCGCGGTGCAGCGACTACACCGCCTACATGTACCTGGGTGACCTGATCGAGGTGGGCGAGACCGAACAGATCTTCTTCAAGCCCAAGCGCAAGGAAACCGAGGACTACATCACCGGCCGCTTCGGCTGACCGCACTCAACAGAAGAAGACCCACCATGCCCGACAAGCACATCTCCGCCCAGTTCGACAGCGAGCTCAACGGCGTCTCCTCCCGCGTGATGGAGCTCGGCGGGCTGGTCGAGTCGCAGATCCACCAGGCGGTTTACGCGCTCTCGCACTTCAGCACCGAGGCGGCCAGCCAGGTGATGGAGATCGAGACCCGCGTCAACGGCATGGAAGTGGAGATCGACCGCGACCTGGCCTCCATCATCGGCCGGCGCCAGCCCACCGCGCGCGACCTGCGCCTGCTGCTGGCCATCTCCAAGACCACGGCCAACCTGGAGCGCGTGGGCGACGAGGCGACCAAGATCGCGCGCATGGTCAAGTCCATCATCGAGAGCGGCTCGGCGCGGGCCCTGCCCACCAGCGACCTGCGCACCTCCGCGGACTTGGCCGCAGGCCTGCTGCGCAAGGCGCTGGATGCCTTCGCCCGCCTGGACACGAGCGCCGCGGTGACCATCCTGAAGGAAGACAACCTGATCGACGAGGAGTTCGACGGCTTCCACCGCAAGCTCATCACCTACATGATGGAAGACCCGCGCACCATCTCGGCCAGCCTGGACCTGCTGTTCCTGGCCAAGGCCATCGAGCGCATCGGCGACCACGCCAAGAACATCGGCGAACTCATCATCTACGTGGTCAAGGGAGCGGACGTGCGGCACTTCTCGATGGAGCAGATCGAGTCGGCCGTGCGCTGAACGAAGGCATGAAACTGCACCCCCGGGTCCTCATCGTCGAGGACGAGCCGCACATCGCCGAGCTGATCGCGGTCAACCTGCGGCACAACGGCTTCGCGCCCACCTGGAGCGAGGACGGCAGCGCCGCCCAGCGCGAGCTCGATGCGGCGCTGCCCGACGTCATCCTCCTGGACTGGATGCTCCCGGGCCAGAGCGGCATCGCGCTGGCCCGCAAGTGGCGCGCCGACGCCCGCACCAAGGGCATCCCCATCCTCATGCTCACCGCCCGCGGCGACGAGCCCGACAAGGTCGCGGGCCTGGATGCCGGCGCGGACGACTACATCACCAAGCCCTTTTCCACGCAGGAGCTGCTGGCGCGAATCCGCGCCGTGCTGCGCCGCCGCGCGCCGGAGCAGGTCAACGACGCCGTCACGCTCGGCGAGCTCACGCTCGACGCCGCCACGCACCGCGTGAGCTGGCGCGGCCAGCCGCTCAAGCTCGGGCCCACGGAATTCCGGCTGCTCAACTACCTGATGAAGCATCCCGAGCGCGTGCACAGCCGCGCGCAGCTGCTCGACAAGATCTGGGGCGACCACGTCTATATCGAGGAGCGCACCGTGGACGTCCACGTCAAGCGCCTGCGCGAAGCGCTGGGCGAGGCGGGCAGCATGGTCGAGACCGTGCGCGGAGCCGGCTACCGCCTGGCCAGGCCCGTGACCACGGACACCCGCAGCGCCTGATGGCCTGGCGCCTCGCAAGCTTCCTGCTGCTGCTCGCGGTCGGTGGGTCGCTGGGCGCCTACTGGATGCGCGGCTGGGGGGCCGCCCTGGGCCTCGCGTTGGCGGCCACGCTGTGGGTGCTGATGGACCTGTGGCGCGGCCTGCGCGTGCTGCGCTGGCTGCGCCGCCCCGAGGCCGGCCCGCCGCCCCGGCTCTGGGGTTTGTGGGGCGACGTGGCTGACCATGCCCGCCGCGCGCTGCGTGCCCGCGAGAAGGACACCGCCCAGGCCCAGCTGCGCCTGCAGGAATTCCTGGCCGCCATCCAGGCCTCGCCCAATGGCGTGGTGCTGCTCGACGCTGCGGGCCACATCGAGTGGTGCAACCAGACCGCCGCCCTGCACCTGGGTTTCGACGCGCAGCGCGATCTGATGCAACTCATCGGCAACCTGCTGCGCGACCCGGGCTTCGCCGCCTATTACGCCAGCGGCGACTACGGCCACGACATCGTGATCCCGGGGCGCGGTGGCCCGGCCTCGCGCCCGAGCCGCATCTCCGTGCAGCTGCATCCCTACGGCGAGGGCCGCAAGCTCCTGCTCTCGCGCGACGTCACGGCCCTGGAGCAGGCCGAGACCATGCGGCGCGACTTCGTCGCCAACGTCTCGCACGAGATCCGCACGCCGCTCACGGTGCTCACCGGCTTCGTGGAGACGCTGCAAAGCCTGCCCCTGTCCGCCGAGGAGCGCTCGCGCTACCTGGGCCTCATGGCCCGGCAGGCCGAGCGCATGCAAGGCCTGGTCAACGACCTGCTCACCCTCTCGCGCCTGGAAGGCAGCCCCATACCCGGCCTGGGCGAGTGGGTGGGCGTGGGCTCGCTGGCCGCGCAGTGCGAGGCCGATGCCCGCGCGCTCACGGAGTCCCTGGGCAAGGGTCACACGCTGGTGTTCGGCCCGGCACCCGCCCTGGAGGTCGCCGGCATGGCGACCGAACTCCTGAGTGCGGTGAGCAATCTCGTGGGCAATGCCATCCGCTACACGCCGGCCGGCGGCCGCATCGAGGTCACCTGGAGCGGCAGCGCCGAAGCCGGCCTGGCCTTCAGCGTGCGCGATACCGGCCCGGGCATCGAGGCCGAGCACCTGCCGCGCCTGACCGAGCGCTTCTACCGCGTGGACCGAAGCCGCTCGCGCGAAACCGGCGGCACCGGCCTGGGCCTGGCCATCGTCAAGCACGTGGTGCAGCGCCATGGCGGCGAACTGCGCATGGCCAGCACACCGGGTGCGGGATCGACCTTCGGCTTCCAGCTGCCGCCCGCGCGCGTGCGGCCGGCCGTCACCGCGTCGCGCGCGACGCTCGCCAGAGCAGCGCCATGAACGACAGCGCCGTGAGCACCAGGGCGAGGGCACCGGCGCCCCAGAAGGCCCGCGGCGACTGCAGCGGCGCGATCCCGGGCAGGCCCTGGTAGGCCAGCAGGTAGCCGCCCCCCAGCCCCACGCCCCAGAGCAGCAGGCAATACACCACCAGCGAGGCCGTCGCGATGCCGAAGCTGCGCAGGACGAACACGCACACCGCCTGCAGCGAGTCGAACACGTGGTAGGCCGCCACCCAGGGCAGCAGCGCCGCGGCGAGGGCGACCACCGGCGGGTTGGGCCCGGCGAACAGGCGCGCGAGCGGCTGCTGCAGCAGCACCAGCGCCAGTGCGCTGGTCAGCGAGAGCGACAGCGCCAGTTGCAGCCCCAGGCGCAGCGCCTGCCGTGCCCGTGCGGGCTCGTTCGCACCCAGCCAGTAGCTCACGCGCGCGCTGGCCGCAATGCCCAGGGACAGCGGCATCATGTACAGCAGGCCCGTGAGGCTGGCCGCCACCTGGTGGCTGGCCGCGGCCACGGTGCCCAGGCGAGCGATGAAGAGCGCCATGAGCGTGAAGGAGGTCACCTCCACCATGATCGCCAGCCCCGTGGGCACGCCCAGGCGCAGGAAGCCGCGCAGTGTCGGCACGTGGGGAGGCTCCAGGCGACGCCAGATGTCGTAGGGCCGGTACAGGGCCGCGCCGCGCAGCAGCAGTACCGCCACCCCCACCATGAGGCTGTTGACGGTGAGCGTGGCCCAGGCCGCGCCCGCAAGACCCTGGGCGGGCAGGCCGAGCCCGCCGAAGACGAACCAGATCGACAGCGGCACCTTCACCGCCAGCGAAGCGACCTGGATCCAGGTGACCAGGACCGGCTTGCCCAGGCTCTGGTTCAGCGTGCTGTAGAGGCGAAAGAGCAGGGCCGGCGGCAGCGCGAAGGCCAGGATGGCCAGGTAGTCGCGCACCGGTCCCTGCAGCTCGGGTGGCACCTGCGTGGCGCGCAGCAGCGGCCCGGGAAAGAGCAGCGCCAGCATCCCCACGGCGGCCGTGAGCGCCGACAGGTACAGCGACTGCCGCACCGAGCGGCCGAGTTCCTCGTGCCGTGCCGCGCCGCGCAGGTGCGCCCAGACCGGCAGCTGGGCCTGCAGCACGCCCATGAGGCCCACGAACACGCTGATGAACACGGCCGAGGCCACCGACAGCGCAGCGAGCGCCTGCGGTGCGTAGCGGGCTGCGACCAGCGTGTCGGTGACGCCGAAGGCCATCACCGCCACCTGCCCGGCGAACACCGTGCCGGCGTGCCGGGCGATGGTGCGGACTTCTCCTGCGCGCGTGCCCGTCGTCACGGCGATGCGCGGCGGTACAGGCGCAGGGTGTCGTCGGCGTCGCGCGGACGGCGCACCGTGGTCACCCATTGCCAGCGGTCCATGGCCAGGGCCGCCTCCTCGTCCGGCGTCACGGCCGCGGCCAGCACGCGCCAGGGGCACTGCGGGCTGGCCCCGGCCTCGCGCAGCCGCAGCTCGCCGTGGTGGCGCAGGGCCGCCACCTGCGCGCGCGTGAGGCCGGCCACCTCGACGCAGCCCGGGCGGTCCAGGGCCGCCACGATGCCGCTGACCGAAGGCACGTAGCTGCGCGCGTAGTCCAGCACCGGCAGCCACAGCGACATCACCAGCAGCCAGCACAGCGCCGCGCCGCCGGCCGGCAGCACCAGCGACTTCCACAGCGCCGAACGGTGGCGTCCCACGCGCCAGCGCACCAGCCAGCCCCAGGCGAGAGTCCCGGCGAGGGCGGCCGCGAAGGCGACCACCGTGAAGCGGGGCTCGAAGCCCGGCAGCAGCCGCAGCACGTTGGCAGCCGGCTTGGCCGGCACGCCCGTCTGCAGCGAAATCCACACGACCCAGATCACCAGCACGCAGCCCGTGAAGAAGAGGAGCGTGAACCAGTCCACCAGCGCGGAAACCGTCCGGCTCAGCGTGGGCAAGGCAAAAGCCGCGAGTGCGGCGAGCGCCGGCAGGCCCAGCAGCAGGGCGCGGTCACTCGGTACGCTGGCGAGCGCGAATCCGAGGGTGATGACCCCGAAGCCCAGGGGCAGCGCCACGTGGCGGCTCTGCAAGCGGTGCCGCCAGCGCCACACGGTCCAGGCCGCCAGCGGCCAGGCCGGCCAGGTGAACCACAGCAGCAGGCGGGCGAAGCTGGGCCAGTCGCGGTCCCAGCCGTCCAGGCGCCAGCGCCACAGGTCCAGCACGCCCACCACGGCCGCCACGCCGGCACCGGCCGCCAGCACGCCCAGCACCGTCGCCCGCCGGGCGCGGGCGGTCTCGAAAGGCAGCGCGGCACCCCGTTCGCGACCTTCCAGCCACAGCAGCGCGGCGCCAAGGGTCGCGAACAGGACGGCCAGCGTGGGAGCGCCCGCGAGCGCGAGGCCGAGCAGGCCCAGGAGCAGGCCGATCCAGGGCCAGGGTGCCGCCCGCGGCAGCGCCGCCAGGCCGTAGAAGACGAGGGCCGTGCAGCCCAGCTGGGCGAGGGCGGGGGTGGTTTCGTGCGAGAGCTGGGCGAGCCCCAGGCTGGCGATCAGGGCCAGCAGTCCGGCGTCGGCCAGGGCGCGGGCGTAGTCGGTGGGCCGCGCCTCGCCGCCGAAGGCGAAGGCCACCGGCTGCGCGCCGGGTCGGCGGGCCAGGTGGTACAGGCCCCACCAGGTGCAGGCCAGCGTGAGCACCAGCAGGGCCACGAAGGGCACGCGGGCGGCGACGTCGGCCGGGACGCCCGGGGGCGCCGCCATGATGGCCCAGGCGCCCAGCCAGTAGGCCAGGAGCGACTCGAACTGCGGCGGCTGCCCGAGCAGGGTGGGTGCCATCCACGCCGCCTCTCCCTGCGCCAGCGCCAGCATGTAGCCGAAGGCCGTCATGTCCTGCGCCTTCCAGGGCTCCCGCCCGACGAAGCCGGGCAGCACGTAGGCCACGCACAGCAGCAGCAGCGCCCCGCGCGGCAGGGGCCGCACGGCGTGCTGGGCCACGATGGCAGGCGTGGGGTGGTTCACTCGGTCGGCGTGGAGGCTGCTTGGAAAAGGCGCAAGAAAAAGGGCAGCACGGTCACCCGGGCTGCCCTGGTTCGGAACGCGCGCCGGCTTACTTGGCGGCGGTCTTGCCGAAGCGATTGCGGAACTTCTCGACGCGGCCGCCCATGGTGTCCACCGACTTCTGCGTGCCGGTGTAGAAGGGGTGCGACTCGCTGGAGGTGTCCAGCTTGTAGAGGGGGTATTCCTTGCCCTCGAAGGTGTCGGTCTCGCGGGTGTTGCAGCACGAGCGCGTGACGAACTTGAAACCGTTGGAGAGGTCCACGAAGAGGACTTCGCGGTAGTTGGGGTGCTTGCCTTCTTGCATGAAAGAGGTCCTGGTTGCAGGTGCGGGAGCCGGTCCGGCCGATCCGGGCTACTTTCCGCGGGAAACCGGCGATTATAGCGGCGGCCGGGGTTCAGCCACCCCGGCGCATCATGTCGAAGAACTCCACGTTGGTCTTCGTGGCCTTCATGGACTTGAGCACCATCTCCATGGCTTCGATCTCGTCCATGTTGTACATGAACTGCCGCAGGATCCGGGTCTTCTGCAGGATCTCGGGCGCCAGGAGCAGTTCCTCGCGGCGGGTGCCGGAGCGATTGAGCTGGATGGAGGGGAACACGCGCTTTTCGTACAGGCGCCGGTCCAGGTGCAGCTCGCAGTTGCCGGTGCCCTTGAACTCCTCGAAGATCACTTCGTCCATGCGGCTGCCGGTGTCGATCAGCGCCGTGGCGATGATGGTGAGCGAGCCGCCTTCCTCCACGTTGCGCGCCGCGCCGAGGAAGCGCTTGGGGCGCTGCAGCGCGTTGGAGTCCACGCCGCCGGTGAGCACCTTGCCCGAGGAGGGCACCACGTTGTTGTAGGCGCGGGCCAGCCGGGTGATGGAGTCCAGCAGGATCACCACGTCCTTCTTCAGCTCCACCAGGCGCTTGGCGCGCTCGATCACCATTTCGGCCACGTGCACGTGGCGGGCGGCGGGCTCGTCGAAGGTGGAGGCGATGACCTCGGCCTTCACCGAGCGCTGCATGTCGGTCACTTCCTCGGGCCGCTCGTCCACCAGCAGCACCATCATGTAGCTGTCCGGGTAGTTGGCCGAGATGGCATGGGCGATGTGCTGCATCATCACCGTCTTGCCGCTCTTGGGCGGCGCGACGATCAGCGCGCGCTGGCCCTTGCCGATGGGGGCGATGATGTCGATCACGCGCCCGGTGATGTTCTCCTCGCCCTTGATGCCGTCGCGCTCGAGCTTCATCTGCTCGCGCGGGAACAGCGGCGTGAGGTTCTCGAACATGATCTTGTGCTTGTTGTCCTCCGGCGCGCGGCCGTTGACCTTGTCAAGCTTGGTGAGGGCGAAGTAGCGCTCGCCGTCCTTGGGCGTGCGCACCTCGCCCTCGATCATGTCGCCGGTGTGCAGGTTGAAGCGCCGCACCTGGCTGGGCGAGATGTAGATGTCGTCGGTGCTGGCGGTGTAGCTGGTGTCGGGGCTGCGCAGGAAGCCGAAGCCGTCGGGCAGGATCTCCAGCACGCCGTCGGCGAAGACCTGTTCACCCGCGCGAGCGCGCTTCTTGATGATGGCAAACATCAGCTCCTGCTTGCGCATGCGCCCGGTGTTCTCGATCTCGAGCTCTTCGGCTTGCTTGAGGACTTCGGAGACGTGCAGGGCCTTGAGTTCGTTTAAGTGCATGGCGTGGGACTCGCGATGACACCCCTTGCGGAGTTCTTGTTGGGGATGAACGGGGAAGGTTCGAAAGCGAGGCCGAGGGTTGCCTCACGAACCGGAACTCGAACTGGCCGCCAAGGCCGGCGCCAGTGAATGACGGGCATTATAGGGATGAAAAAAGGGCCCCGAGGGGCCCTTGGCTTTGCCGACCGTGGCTGGGGTTCACGCGAGTTGCTGGTCGATGAAGGCGGTGAGCTGAGCCTTGCTCATGGCGCCGACCTTGGTGGCGGCGAGCTGGCCGCCCTTGAACAGCATCAGCGTGGGGATGCCGCGGATGCCGAACTTGGCCGGGATGTCGCGGTTCTCGTCGACGTTCATCTTCGCGACCACCAGCTTGTCCTGGTAGGCGGTGGACACCTCGTCCAGGATGGGGGCGATCATCTTGCAGGGGCCGCACCACTCGGCCCAGTAGTCGACCAGCACGGGCTTGTCGGACTGCAGGACGTCGGACTCGAAGGACTTGTCGGAGATGTGCTTGATGAGATCGCTGGCCATGATGCGCTTCCTGGTTGCGGCGGCCCTGCCGCCGGCGGATACAGTGCGGGCATTGTGACAGAAACCTCTTTCCCGCAGCGCGCCCCCGCTCGGCCTGGAATGCTATGGATGCGATAGCGACGCACGCATCCGCCCACCGCAGCGTGGCGCTGGTATGACCGTCGCCGTGATCGGCGCCGGCCCGGCGGGCCTGGCCGCCGCCGAGTGCCTCGCGCAGGCGGGCCTGGCGGTGCACGTCTTCGACGCCATGCCCTCGGCCGGGCGCAAGTTCCTGCTGGCCGGCCGGGGCGGCCTGAACCTCACGCATTCGGAGCCGCTGGACGATGTCCTGCGCCGCTTCCGGCCGGCCGAGCCGCTGCTGGCGCAGGCCGTGCGCGACTTCGGCCCCGAGGCCCTGCGCGGCTGGGCCGCGGGCCTGGGCATCGAGACCTTCGTGGGCAGCTCGGGCCGGGTCTTTCCGCGCGAGATGAAGGCCGCGCCCCTGCTGCGCGCGTGGATGCACCGGCTGCGCGCGGCGGGCGTGGTGTTCCACATGCGGCATCGCTGGTGCGGCTTCGAGGCCCGCACCTCGGAGGCCGCGCCGCCGGTGCTTCGCTTCCTCACCCCTGCGGGCGAGCAGACGCACGAGGCCCGCGCCGTGGTGCTCGCCCTGGGCGGCGCGAGCTGGCCGCGCCTCGGCTCGGACGGCGCCTGGGTGCCGCTGCTCGAAGCGCAGGGCGTGGCGGTCGCGCCGCTCGCGCCGTCCAACTGCGGCTTCGACGTGGCGGGCGGCTGGAGCGAGCACTTCGCGAGCCGCCATGCGGGCCAGCCCCTGAAGACGGTGGCCATCGAGGTGGACGGCCGCATGCGGCGCGGCGAGTTCGTCGCCACCGCCACGGGGATCGAGGGCAGCCTCGTCTATGCGGCTTCGGCGGCCCTGCGCGAGCGCATCGCCCGTGAGGGGGAGGCTCTGCTGCACATCGACCTGCTGCCTGCGCGCACGCCCGCGCAGGTCCTGGCCGAAGTGGCGCATCCGCGCGGTTCGCGCTCGCTGTCCAGCCACCTCAAGAGCCGGCTGGGCCTGGACGGCATCAAGCTGTCGCTGCTGTACGAGTGCCTGCCGCGCGAGGACATGCAGGCGCCCGGGCGCCTGGCCGCGGCCATCAAGTCATTGCCGCTGCGCCTGGCCCGGCCGAGGCCGCTCGAGGAGGCAATCAGCACCGCCGGCGGCGTGCGCTTCGACGCGCTCGATGACGGCCTGATGCTGCGGGCCTGCCCCGGCGTCTTCTGCGCCGGCGAGATGCTGGACTGGGAGGCGCCCACCGGCGGGTACCTGCTCACCGCGAGCTTCGCCACGGGGCGGCGCGCGGCGGGCGGGGTGCGGGACTGGCTGTCCCTCAGAACTGCATCCGGTAGTACAGGCTGACCTTGCCCTTGCGCGGTCGCAGTGACACGCGGGCGCCGTTGTCCAACTGCATGCCCAGGAGATCGCGCAGCGACACCCGCCGCGGCGCGGACAGCTGCATTTCCACGCGGGCGCCGTAGAGCGGCTCGTCATCCAGCGCGCCGTCCAAGCGGGGCGTGGGCGTGACGCGGTGCCAGACCTGGGCGTCGAACTGCCGTCCCGCGACCGGGGCGGGGCGCCAGCGCAGGCCGAGGTTCAGGACCGCCGGCTGGACCGCCGAGGCGCGCTCGGGTGCCAGGCTGGCGATCTGGGTGGGAGGGCCCGATGCCGGCTGGGCCAGCAGGAGCAGGTCGATATGCGGCAGCGCGGCAGAACCCGGCGGCGGCTCCGGTGGCGCAGCGATCGCGGGCCCGGCCAGCAGCGCGGTGCAGGCGGCCAAACGCTTCCATTTCACCCGGGCCTGGGACCCGGGCCGACCCGCGCACGGTGCGACGAGTGCCATGGCGAACCTCCCTGTCTGTCTCTCTGTTTGCAAGCAGAGTAGATCGCCCGCCGTCGGGCTCGAGTGGGATCGTGGCTCGGCCGCGTGTAGTCGGCGTCTTATCCACGAGCCGGCCGCCACGACCTAAGATGCGGCGGGCCGGCACGGCCACCGTGCAAGTGCTCCACCCACCCAGCCAAGCAAGGAGACATCATGAACAACAAGCACCTCTTCACCTTCGCGGCCTGCGCCGCGCTGCTGGCCGGTTGCGGCACCGGCATGGGCGGCATGGGCGGCATGGGGGGCGGTTCAGCCGCGCCCCAGGCGGTCGCCCGCCTGCAGCCCACCGCCGGCAACCAGGTCACCGGCACCGCCACCTTCACGCAGCGCCAGGGCGGGGTCCACGTGGCCGGCGAAGTGCGGGGCCTGAAACCCAACTCGGAGCACGGCTTCCACGTGCACGAGAAGGGCGACTGCTCCAGCCGCGACGCCACCAGCGCCGGCGGGCATTTCAACCCCGGTGGGCATCCGCACGGCATGCCCGGGCACGGTGCGCACCATGCCGGCGACATGCCCAACCTCAAAGCCGACGCCGCGGGCGTGGCCCGCTTCGACGTCACGCTGCCGGCACTGAGCGTGGCCAGTGGCGCCAATGCCGTCACCGGGCGCGGCCTTGTCGTGCATGCCGGCCCCGACGACTATCGCAGCCAGCCCGCGGGCGACTCGGGCCCGCGCCTGGCCTGCGCCGTGATCACGCGCGCCTGAAGCGTCAGGCCGCGCGGGTGGTGCGCCAGCGCTGCACCTCCAGGATGCCGCCGCCCAGCCCGGCCAGCGTGACCGCCGCGATGGCGATCACGCCGGCCACCGGCACGTTGGCCAGCAGCAGGACGAGCAGCAGGGCCAGGGCCACGAAGAGCAGTTCGAGGCCGAAGCGACCCGGCCCCTCGCCCAGGGGCTGGCGGCGCATCGCGCGGCGAAGCAGCCGCGCGATGAACACGGCGCCCAGGAGCAGCCCCAGCAGGAGCAGCAAGGGCAGGAGCGACAGCACCATCACCCCGAGCGGAATGCCGATGATGGTGATGAACAGAAGCCCCGCGATCACCGGCACCGCGAACGTGGCGAGCAGGCCCAGGCCGAGGCTCGCACCCGGGTGGCTTCGGATGCGTTCGGCCGAGCGGAACGCCAGGCCCGGTGCCACCAGCAGCAGCACCGCCGCGAAGGCCAGCAGCCCCAGGAAGAACAGCACGGCGCCGATGCCGGCCGCCCAGGCCGACGCCTGGGATGCCTCGCGCGGCACGGGCGCCGGCATGCGTGGCTCGCGCGGCTCGGTGCGCGGGGCCGCCTGCGCGTCCTCGCGCGTGACCGGACCGGTCACCACCGCGCCTTCGGCGCGCCGCAGTTCGCTGTCGCTGGTGTAGCGCAGCGCGCCCTGGATGCGTGCCTGCGGACCCAGCTCGATGGTCTGGGCCGAAAGGCGTGCGTCGCCGGCGATCTCGCCGTCGATCACGATGCGGCGCGCGCGCGCATCCAGGTCCTGCCCGAGCCGGCCCGCCACGGACACCTCGCCACCGTAGAGCCGTGTCTGCCCTTCCACGCGCGTGGCCGGGCCCAGGCGCACGTTGCCGCCGATGACCCGCAGCTCGCCGCCGATGGCGGTGTCGATGTGCACGTCACCGCCGCCCGCGCGCAGGTCCTCGCCCACGGGCTGCAGCACCTCCACCGAACCGCCTGCCAGCGAGGCGTCGCCCGCCACCGGCTGGTCCAGCAGCACGCGGCCGCCCGCCGCGGAGAAGTCGCCCGGCACCGGGGCCGACAGGCGCACCTGCCCGCCGGCGGTATAGACGTTGCGGTCGATGTGCACGGCGGCCGCGCCATCGCCTGCCTCGCCGCGCACCTGGGCGCCAGCCGGCATGGGCGAGAGCGGGGCCAGCGCTCCGGCCAGGGCCAGCAGCCCGCCGAGGAGGCGGCGCCGCGCGAAAACGGTTGCGGTGGCTTGGGTCATGGGATCACTCCTTGGTTCGTACTTTTCAGCCATCGTGCCAAGCCGGCGGCGCGGCTGGCTTGCCCGCGTTGCCGCCATGGCCTACGCTGGTGCCCCGGGGGGCTTCCAGCCACGTTGGCCCGCCTGCCGCCCGATGAGGAGACAAGCCATGCCAACCCCATCGCGCGGCACCGCCGCGATCCGTACCCTGGCCCTCACCGGCGCCGCCGCCGGCGGCAAGACCACGCTGGCCGAGGCCCTCCTGGCCGCCACCGGCGCCATCGGCGCGGCCGGCAGCATCGAGCGGGGCAGCACCGTGAGCGACCACGACGTCCTCGAGCGGCGCATGCAACACTCGCTCGTCGCCTCCGTCCTGCACCTGGACCACGGCGACACCCGAATCCACCTCATCGACACCCCCGGCGCGCCGGACCTGCTGGGGCAGGCGCTGCCCGCGCTGGAGGCGGTGGACACCGTGGCGGTCGTCGTCAATGCCGCCACCGGCATCGAGCCCATGGCCGTGCGCATGATGGACTATGCGGCGCAGCGGCAGCTCGATCGCTTGATCATCGTCAACAAGATCGACGGCGGCAGCGACCTGCAGGCCCTGCTGGCCGAGCTGCAATCGACCTTCGGGCGCGAATGCCTGCCCGTCAACCTGCCGGCCGGCGACGCCAGCCGGGTGGTGGACTGCTTCTTCAGCCGCGAGGGCGAGGCCGACTTCTCCAGCGTCGATGCGGCGCACCGCGCCCTGGTCGAACAGGTGGTGGAGGTGGACGCCGGCTTCGTCGAGCGCTACCTCAACGACGGCGACGTGGACGCCACCGAGCTGCACGCGCCGCTGGAGCAGGCCCTGCGCGAAGGCCATCTCATCCCCGTGTGCTTCGTCTCTGCGCGCACCGGCGCGGGCGTCCCGCAGCTGCTGGAGGTGATCGACAAGCTGCTGCCGCATCCCGGCGAAGGCAACCCGCCGCTGTTCCTGCGCGGCGAGGGAGAGGAGGCCGAGCCCGTGACCGCGAGGCCCGAGCCGGACCTGCACGTGCTCGCCCATGTCTTCAAGGTCACGGTGGACCCCTACGTGGGCAAGCTCGGCATCTTCCGCATCCACCAGGGCACCGTCACGCCCGGCAGCGAGCTGTACATCGGCCACGCCCGCAAGCCCTTCAAGGTCGGCCACCTCTTCATGCTCCAGGGCAAGGACCACGTGGAAGTGACGCACGGCGTGCCGGGTGACATCTGCGCCGTTGCCAAGGTGGAGGACCTGCACCACGACGCCGTGCTGCACGACGCGGCGGAAGACGAGCACATCCACCTCAAGCCGCTGGCCTTTCCGGTGCCGGTGCACGGCCTGGCCATCGCGCCCCGGCGGCGCGGGGACGAGCAGCGCCTCTGGGACGTGCTGGGCAAGCTGGTGGACGAGGACCCGTGCCTCAAGCTGGAGCGCGACGCCAACACGCACGAGACCATCGTCTACGGCCTGGGCGAGCTGCACCTGCGCGTGCTGCTGGATCGGCTGCGCGAGGTCTACAAGCTGGAGGTGGAGACGCATCCACCGCGCATCGCCTACCGCGAGAGCATCACCGCACCGGCCGAGGGCCACCATCGGCACAAGAAGCAGACCGGCGGGGCGGGGCAGTTCGGCGAGGTGTTCCTGCGCGTGGAGCCGCTCGGGCGCGGCGAGGGCTTCGACTTCGTGGACCAGGTCAAGGGCGGCGTCATCCCCTCGCAGTTCATGCCCGCGGTGGAGAAGGGCGTGCGCCAGGCCCTGGCCGAAGGCGTGATCGCCGGCTACCCAGTCACCGACCTGCGCGTCGTGGTCTACGACGGCAAGCACCACACCGTGGACAGCAAGGAAATCGCCTTCGTCACCGCCGGCCGCAAGGCCCTCATGGCGGCGGTGCGCGAGGCCCGGCCCGTGGTGCTGGAGCCCGTGGTGGACGTGGAGATCACCGCGCCGGAAACCGCCATGGGCGACATCACCGGCGATCTTTCCTCGCGGCGCGGGCAGGTCAACGGCACCGCGCATGCGGCGGCCGGGCAGATCGTGGTGCGCGGGCAGGCGCCGCTCTCGGAGCTCATGACCTACCAGTCGCGGCTGAACGCGATGACCAGTGGGCAGGGGCGCTTCACCCTGGCGCTGTCGCACTACGACCCGGTGCCCGGCACCGTGCAGCAGGAGCTGGTGGGCAAGTACAAGGTGCGCGATGAGGAGTAGGGCGCAGCACCGCTTCGACCCGCGCGCGCTCTACGCCCGCTACGGCGAGCGGGTCGAGCTCTGGACGGTGGCCCTCATCCTCCTGGTCGCCGCTGCGCTCTGGGCCTTCGTGGCCCTGGCCGGCGAGGTGCTGGAAGGCGACACCCACGCCATCGACCAGGCCATCCTGCTCGCGCTGCGCACGCCGGGACAGCTGGACGACCCGCTGGGCCCGGGCTGGGTCGAGGAGCTGGGGCGCGACTTCACGGCCCTGGGCGGCGTCGGCGTGCTGGCCTGCATCACGCTGGCGGTCGCCGGCTACTTCCGGATCCAGCGCCTGCACCGCGCCATGTGGCTGATGCTGGTCGCCGTGGGCGGCGGCCTGGTCCTGAGCACGCTGCTGAAGATGGGCTTCGACCGCCCGCGCCCCGAGCTGGTCCCGCACGGCTCCATCGTCTACACGGCGAGCTTTCCCAGCGGCCATTCCATGATGGCCGCCGTCACCTACCTCACCCTCGCCGTGCTGCTGGCGCGTGTGCAGGAGCGCATGGCGGTCAAGTCCTACGTCCTCACGGTGGCGGTGCTGGTCACGCTGGCTGTGGGCACCAGCCGCGTCTACCTGGGCGTGCACTGGCCCACCGACGTCCTCGCCGGCTGGACGGTAGGCGCGGCCTGGGCCCTGTTCGTCTGGCTGGTCACGCGCTGGCTGCAGCGGCGCGGGCAGGTGGAGGGCGAGGGCGAGGGGGCATGAGCCCCCGCAAGCGGGCCTTGTACGCCGACGCTGACAGCGGCCATCTCGTTCGTCCCACACCGCAATGGCTCAGCCAGTCAGAGGATGAGCCCCATGCAAGTTGCGGCACACAGCAGATTTGTCACCCTCACGGTCCCTGACCAGCGGCTCTGGGTCCGCGTGCTCGCGTTCCTGTTCCGGGCCCCGGTTCCCAAGGTCAAGCGCGACTTCATCGCCACCACGGATGCCCACGGAGAGTGGCAGTTGCAGGAGTGCTCGCTGGGCGAGTATTGAAGCGCAAATTCGCCTGGGGCCACTTGCGTCCCATCCGTTTGCCCTGAGAACGTCGATGGGCCGCGGCCGCAGACATCCCCTTCCCATCCGTTTGCCCTGAGCTTGTCGAAGGGTCTGCGCAAACCTTCCCTCTCCATCCGTTCGCCCTGAGGTTCTCTCGAAGCGCCTGAAAGCCTTCCGCGCGGCTTGCCCCTCAGTGCAAACCCCCGTGCCGCAGGCGCCCAGCCTCCCTACAGTCCGGCGCGGACAGTCCCGTCGTACCCACCAGGAGCCTTCATGCCCATTCCCCGCCGCCGCGCCCTTGCCAACCTCGCCGGGCTCGGCGCCCTCGCTGCCTTCGGCCCCGCGCTGGCCCAGGGCGCGGCGTATCCCAGCAAGCAGATCAACCTGGTGGTCTCCTACCCCGCCGGCGGCGACACCGACGCCCTCGCGCGCCTCTACGCCGAGAAACTCGCCGCCCGCTTCAACCAGCCCGTGGTCGTGGAGAACCGCCCTGGCGCCAGCGGCACCATCGGCAACGCCTACGTGGCCAAGGCCGCGCCGGACGGCTACACGCTGCTCTTCACGCCCAACACCATCTCCATCGCCACGCTGGTGATCAAGGCCGGCCCGAGCGGCCCGGCCTATGACGCGGTCAACGATTTCACGCCCATCATCCAGGCCGGCAGCCAGTCGCTGTTCCTGGTGGTGAACACGGCCACCGGCGTCACCAGCGTGAAGGAACTCGTCGAGGCCGCCAAGGCCGGCAAGATTCGCAGCTACGCCAGCCCGGGCAGCGGTTCACCCATGCACATCCTGGGCGAGACCTTCAACAAGGCCGCCGGCGTGCAGATCGCGCAGGTGCCGTATCGCGGCAGCGCCCCGGCCATCGTGGACCTGGTGGGCGGCCACATCCCCTTCATGTACACCACCCTCGGCCCGGTGGCCCAGCACATCGCCTCCGGCAAGCTCGCCGCCATCGGCGTGGCGGACGCCAAGCGCTCGCCGCTGATGCCCAACGTGCCCACGCTGGCCGAGGCGGGCTATCCCGACGTGCTGGTCGGTGCGTGGCAGGGGCTCATGGGGCCGAAGGGGCTGCCGCAGAACGTGGTCCGCACGCTCAACACCGCGATGAACGACATCATCAAGATGCCGGATGTCATTCCGCGCATGACCACCATGGCGCTGGTGCCGGTGGGGGGGGAGCCGGCGGTGCTGGGGCGGGCGAATGCGGAGGATCACAAGCGGTACTCGAAGCTGATTCAGGAGTTTGGGATTCGGGCGGAGTAGTTGAGCCGGCGCATGTCTTGGGGAGTGAGTTGGCTCCTTAGGTGGCGTTAACTCGTTCGTGGCTAGCCGGGTCTCGCCCCGGCGGGCGACCTACTTTCTTTTGCTTCGCCAAAAGAAAGTAGGCAAAGAAAAGGCGACCCCGGTGGCCGTGTCCCTCTTCACCGCTGCGCGGTGAAGAGGGACACCTGCGGTGCTCGGACGGCGGGGGAAGCGGGCCAAACTCGCCCTGCGGGCTCAGACACGGCCCGCTTCTTTTTCCCCGCCGCCCTGCGCTCCTCGGCACGTCCACAGGGGAGGGGGGCGGGCCATCGCTGCGCTCGGCCCCGACTAGAACCCGAGGACACGGCCGCAGGCCGTGTCGGTCCCTCTCTGCCGCCCGTGTGGATGCGCCTGCGCCGGAGGGCTTCGGCCGGAACAAGGGCCGCGTGCTGTCTGAGCCCGCAGGGCGAGTTTCACGCGGACCCCGGCCGAAGCGCTCCGGCGCAGGTTGCCCCGCGGCGAAGCCGCGGGGTCGCAGCCACCCGGGTCGCCTTTCTTTGCCTACTTTCTTTGGCAAAGCAAAGAAAGTAGGTCGGCCGCCGGGCCGAGACCCGGCAAGCCACGCATGAAGCGATTCACCGCCAGCGCAAGCCCATCAAAGCAAACATGAGTTGGCTTCCAACCTTCACCCCGGAGGAGGGCTGGGATCGAGCCGGTGAGAAGTCGCCCGGCTGGCGCGGACGCGCGCTTCGCGGCATCGGGGGCCTCGGCACGAAGACGCGTGGAAGAAGTTGACGAGCCTTACCCCCGGCACTGGCTACACAGTTAGGGCTGCTTGGTTCCCCACCTGACCCGTTTGGCCGCTTCACCATGCGGGGAGGCCCGTCAGGGGCGATTGTAGGCGAGGCGGGGGGCGGCTCTGCCTGGGACCACGAAGGTTTACACCCCACCCCGGCCCGTAGAATCGCCGCCCATGTCCTACCTCGTGCTGGCCCGCAAATACCGTCCGAAGACGTTCAGCGAGATGGTGGGGCAGGAGCATGTGGTGCAGGCACTGTCCAATGCGCTGACGCAGCAGCGGCTGCACCACGCCTACCTCTTCACCGGCACGCGCGGCGTGGGCAAGACCACGGTGTCGCGCATCCTGGCCAAGTCGCTCAATTGCCAGGGGCCGGACGGGCAGGGCGGCATCACCGCGCAGCCCTGCGGCGTGTGCCAGGCCTGCATGGACATCGACTCCGGGCGCTTCGTGGACTACACCGAGCTGGACGCGGCCTCCAACCGCGGCGTGGACGAGGTTCAGTCCCTGCTGGAACAGGCGGTGTACAAGCCGGTGCAGGGGCGCTTCAAGGTCTTCATGATCGACGAGGTGCACATGCTCACCGGGCATGCCTTCAACGCCATGCTCAAGACGCTGGAGGAGCCGCCCGAGTACCTCAAGTTCGTGCTCGCCACGACGGACCCGCAGAAGGTGCCGGTGACGGTGCTGTCCCGCTGCCTGCAGTTCAACCTGCGCCCCATGGCCCCCGAGACGGTGCAGGAGCACCTGGCCCGCGTGCTGGAGCGCGAGAGCGTGCCGGCCGACGCCGCGGCGCTGCGCCTGCTCGGGCGCGCGGCGCGCGGGTCCATGCGCGATGCGCTGTCGCTGTCGGACCAGGCCATCGCCTTCGGCAGCGGCCGCATCGAGGAAGCCGCCGTGCGCCAGATGCTGGGGAGCGCGGACCGCAGCCATGTGTTCCGCCTGCTCGATGCGCTCGCCCGCGCCGACGGCCGCGAGGTGGTGGACACCTGCGAGCAGCTGCGCCTGCACGGGCTCTCGGCCGGCTCCACGCTCGAGGAGATGACCGCCGTGCTGCAGCGCATGGCGGTGCTGCAGGCGGTGCCCTCGGCGGCCGATGACACGGACCCGGAGGCGGCAGAGATCGCGCGCCTCGCCGGGCTCATGCCGGCCGACGAGACGCAGCTTCTCTACAGCCTGTGCCTGCATGGCCGCGCCGAGCTGGGCCTCGCGCCCGACGAATACGCGGCGCTCACCATGGTGCTGCTGCGCCTGCTGGCCTTCAAGCCCGCGGCCGAGGCGGCCACGGCGGAAAAAAAAACTCTGCCTGAGCCCGTGAGGGCGCCTGCGGCTGTGCCACTCCCTCCCCCTCTGGGGGAGGCTAGGGGTGGGGGCCCGCGCGCCGACGGTGCAGTGGGTAGGGGTGGCCCCCATCCCAGCCTTCCCCCAGGGGGGGAAGGAGCGGAGGCCGAGGGCCCGCGCGCCGACGAAGCAGCCGGTGGGGGTGGCCCCCATCCCAGCCTTCCCCCAGGGGGGGAAGGGGCCGAGCCGGAGGACCCGCGCGCCGTCGCCCCCGCCCCGCCCGGCCAGGTCGTCCCCGTGGTCGATTCCGCAGCCGCCCCGGTCCGTCGCCCCGGCGCCGTACCCGACGGCCGCCCCGCCACACCGGTCGTCGGCGTGCCGGTGCGCCAGGCGCCCGAGCCCGCCCGCGAGTCGTCCTATGCGCAGCGCAGCGCCACGTCGTTCACGCCGAGCGAGGAGGGCGACTTCTGGCACGCCACCGTGCAGGCCCTCGTGGCGGCCGAGGCCGTGACGGCGCTGGTGCGCGAGCTGGCCCTGCAGTCGCAGCTCGTCGCGCGCGACACCGACCACTGGCTGCTGCGCATCGAGCGCGAATCGCTCAACCAGTCCAGCACGCGCGAGCGCCTGCAGGCGGCGCTGCAGGGCGCGGGCTTCGCGGTGACGCTGGGGGTGGAGATCGGCCCGGTGAGCGACAGCCCGGCGCGGCGCAATGCGCACGCGGCCGCCGAGCGGCAGCGCGCGGCCGAGGAAGCCATCCACGCGGACCCCTTCGTGCAACAGATGATGCGGGACTTCGGCGCGAGAATCGTGCCCGGAAGCATCAAGCCGGTGAACGGCACCCACAGCTAAAGGAAACCCACCATGTTCAACAAGGGACAGCTTGCCGGCCTCATGAAGCAGGCCCAAACCATGCAGGACAACCTCAAGAAGGCGCAGGACGAACTCGCCACCATCGAGGTCACCGGCGAGTCCGGCGCCGGGCTGGTCAAGGTCACCATGACCTGCAAGCACGACGTGAAGCGGGTCGAGATCGACCCCAGCCTCCTGGCCGACGACAAGGACATGCTGGAAGACCTGGTCGCCGCCGCCTTCAACGCCGCCGTGCGCAAGGCCGAGGAGACCTCCCAGGAGAAGATGGGCAAGATCACCGCCGGCATGCCGGGCCTGCCCGGCGGCATGAAATTCCCCTTCTAGACCCGCACAGGGAGCCCCGCTCCCGACCACCTCCAGGCCCCAGCCCCTTGCCATCCCCCACCCTCCCCGCGCTGATCGAGGCCCTGCGCCGCCTCCCCGGGGTGGGGCAGAAGACGGCCTCGCGCATGGCCTACCACCTGCTGCAGCACGACCGCGAGGGCGCGCAGCTGCTGGCCCAGGCCCTGCAGCAGGCGGCCAGCCGCATGCGCCACTGCGCGCTGTGCCACACCTTCACCGAGGACGAGGTCTGCGAGACCTGCCGCAATCCGCAGCGGGACCGCAGCAAGCTCTGCGTGGTGGAAACCCCGGCCGACCAGGCTGCCGTGGAGCGCACGGGCGCGTTCCGGGGCCTGTATTTCGTGCTCATGGGCAAGCTCAGCCCGCTGGACGGCATCGGCCCCAAGGACATCGGCCTGTCCACGCTCTTCGAGCGCGCCACGGCCGGCGAGGTGCAGGAGGTCATCCTGGCCACCAACTTCACCGCCGAGGGCGAGGCCACGGCCCACGTCATCGGCGAGGCGCTCAAGGCCCGGGGCCTGAAGGTCACGCGCCTGGCGCGGGGCGTTCCGGCCGGCAGCGAGCTCGAATACGTGGACCTGGGCACCATCGCCCACGCGCTGGTGGACCGGCGCTGAGCCCCCGCGGGCCGCCCCGAGGCGGTGTGATTTCGTGCGGCGAATCCACGGTGGAAACCCCAAGGGGGATGGTCCCGATGCCTGCGCCGGGGACCCTTGGCTAAGCTGGGTTCCCACCAGGAGAGGAGCCATGTCCAGCCGCCGCATCAGCCGCCGCACCTTCACCACGGCAGCCGTCTTCGCGGCGGCCGTGGGCGTGCCGCTGGTGCGTGCCCAGGGCGCGCGGCCGGAGCGCTCGCGCGTGACCATCGTGCACGGCAGCCGATCGTCCATCCCCGCGCTGCCGCTGACCATCGCCGAGCAGCTCGGCTACTTCCGCGCCGAGGGCGTGGAGGTGGAGTTCGTCGAGCAGGCGCCGGCGGCCCGTTCGCTGCAGGACGGCGGCGCCGGGCCCGGGGACGTGGTCTGCGGGCCCTTCGAGCAGGTCGTCCAGCTGCAGGGCCGCGGCCAGTTCTTCCAGTCCTTCGTGCTGCAGGGGCGCGCACCGCAGGTGGCGGTGGGCGTGTCCACGCGCGCCATGCCCGGCTTTCGCGGCGTGGCGCAGCTTCGCGGGCACCGCGTGGGCGTCGCCGCGCCGGGGCTCATGTCCGGCATGGTGGCGCGCCTGGTGCTCGCCCGCGGCGGGCTCGACCCGGCGGACGTGAGCTACGTCGGCCTGGGGGCCCAGTGGGAGGCGGTCTCCAGCTTCCGCGCCGGGCAGCTGGAGGCCATCGCCCACACCGACCCGGTCATCACCCACCTGGAGCAGCGCGGCGAGCTGCGCATCATCGGCGACACCCGCACGCTCAAGGGCACGCAGGAGATCTTCGGCGGCCCCATGCCCGCGGGCTGCCTCTACGCGCCGCAGGAGTTCATCCAGAAGAACCCGCTGACCTGCCAGGCCCTGGCCAACGGCGTGGTGCATGCCCTCAAGTGGCTGCAGACCGCCGGGCCGAGCGACATCATCCGCACGGTGCCGGAGGCCTACTTCATGGCCGACCGGGCCCTGTACCTGGCGGCGTTCAACAAGGTGCGCGAGGCCATCTCCCCCGACGGCGTGATGGCCGACGAAGCCGTCCGCACCGCCATCCGCACCGTCGCGCGCTTCGACGCCGCCGTGCGCATCGACCGCATCGACGCCAGTCGGGCCTACACCAATGACTTCGCGCGGCGGGCCAAGGACAAGTTCCACGCCTGAACGGCGGCAGGGTGCTAGCCTCCCGTCATGCCTCCGAACACCGCCGGCCTGCAGGCCATGCGCGATCTCCTGGCCCTGCTGCCGGCGGCCACGCGCAGCAGCATGGTCGCCATGTACCGTGAATCGCTGGACCAGCAGCTCCAGCTCGTCGCCGACGGCCTGGCCGGGCGCGCCGGCGCCGAGGTCCTGCGCGGCGCGCTGCACAAGCTGGCGGGCGCGGCCGGCATGATGCAGGACCAGCCGCTGTCCGCGGCGGCCCGCGAGCTGGACGACGCCATGCAGGCGGGCGCCGCGCGCCGGGTGCCCGGCCTGCACGCGCAGCTCCTGGCGCGAAGCGACACCACGCGAGAGGTGTTGCTGCAGGTCGAGGCGGCGGGCTGATTCCTCGCGGGCGCGCACCGCACCTCGGGCCGGCGCCGCGAAAAGAGGCCCAAGCCCGCCCCTTGCCACCGCTTCGAGCCGGGCCGTCCACTTCCAGAATCGGCGCGTATTCCTACGCACGCCGGATTCCGGCTTCACTGGACAAGCATGCAATCCATTCTCGCGGTGGACGACTCCGCGTCCATGCGCCCGGCGTCGATGCGCTCGACAAGGCCGAGGCCCATGCCGTGGACCTGGTCCTGCCGGGGCCGGGCCAGCGGGAAAACACTAGGCCCGCGGCGGTGCGGGGCAGGGCACCATACGCGGCTTTGAATCGTTTCAAGTCATAACGAAGGAGCCTCCCCGTGAACACCGCATCCAAGCGCACCGGCCCGCTGCGTTCCACCGTCGTCGCCACGGCCCTCGGCCTCGCCGCCCTGGCCGCGCACGCCCAGGACAAGCCCGTGGAACTGAAGCTGGCGCACTGGGTGCCGCCCAACCACGCCATGTTCAAGACGGCGTGGGAGCCCTGGTCCAAGTCGGTCGAGGCGGCCTCCAACGGCACCATCAAGGTCCGGATCTTCCCGGCGCAGCAACTGGGCAAGGCCGCCGACCACTACGACATGGCGCGTGACGGCATCGCCGACATGACCTTCGTCAACCCCGGCTACCAGGCGGGTCGCTTCCCCATCATCGCCGCGGGTGAACTGCCCTTCCTGGTGAGCAAGCCCGGCCCCGCCTCCGCCGCGCTGGACGCCTGGTACCGCAAGTACGCGCCCACCGAGATGAAGGACGTGAAGGTCTGCCTGGCGCACCTGCACGTGGGCACCATCCACAGCAAGAAGCCGATCACCGAGCCCTCGCAGATCAAGGGCATGAAGATCCGCTCGTCCAACGGCACCAACGCCGCCTTCGTGTCGCTGCTGGGCGGCACCAACGTGCAGGTGTCCGCGCCCGAGGCGCGCGACGCGCTGGAAAAGGGCGTGGCCGACGCGCTGTCCTTCCCCTGGGAATCGGTGATCAGCTTCGGCATCGACAAGGCGGTGAAGTACCACAGCGACATGCGCCTGTACGCCTCCAACTTCGTCTGGGCCATGAACAAGGGCTTCTACGACAAGCTCTCGGCCAGCCAGAAGAAGGTGATCGACGACCACTGCAACAACGAGTGGGCGGCCAAGGTCGGCGCCGGCTGGGGCGACCTGGAGGACGGCGGCCAGGCCAAGCTGGAAAAAACCGCAGGCCACACCATCGTCAAGCTCACGCCTGCCCAGGTGGACCAATGGCGCAAGGCCGCCGAGCCCCTGTACGTGCAGTGGGCCCAGGCCGTGGACAAGACCGGCGTGAACGGGCAGCAGGCCCTGGCCGACCTGCGCCGCGAGATCGACGCGCGCAAGGCCAACTGAGCACGGGGCGGTCCACGGTTTGATGAATCGCTTCCTTGCCGCCACCGAGCTGGTGGCGGCCTTCTTCCTGCTCGCCATCGCGCTGCTCACCGCGGGCAACGTGCTGCTGCGTGACCTCTTCGCCATCCAGATCCCGGACTGGTTCGATGGCGCCCGCATGCTGCAGGGCATCGCGCTGTTCTGGGGCGTGGCCCTGACCACCTACTACGGCAGCCACATCTGCGTCGATCTGCTCTGGGAACACCTGGGCGCGCGCGGACGCCGCGTCATCGACCTGCTGGCCACCGCCATCGTGCTCGCCTTCCTCGCGCCCATGGCCTGGATGATCTGGATCAAGGTCGGCAGCACCGGCACGCAAGGCACCATGGACCTGCGCCTGCCGCTGGTCTGGTTCTATGGCGTGGCCGCGGTCGGCGCCGTGGTGGCAGCCGTGCTGGCCCTGGTGCGGCTCGTGTACCTCGCCACCGGTCGCGACGAGCGGCTCATCCCGAACCTGGTGGACGGCCAGGACGCCCCCAACGAACCGCGTGCCAACGTCTGATGGATCGTGATCTTGTCGCCCTCCTGGGCTTTTTGGGCATGTTCGCCCTCATGGCCCTGCGCGTGCCCATCGGCATCGCCATGGCCATCGCGGGCGTCTGCGGCTTCGCGGCCCTGACCAGCTGGGGCCCGGGCATGAACCTGCTGGCCAACGTGCCCCTGTCGGTACTGACCGACTACAACCTCACCGTCATCCCCATGTTCATCCTCATGGGCGCCTTCGCTTCGCGCGGCGGCATGAGCGGCGAGTTGTTCAAGGCCGGCCGCGCCTGGCTCGGGCACCTGCGCGGCGGCCTGGCCATGGCCTCGGTCGCCGCCTGCGGGGGCTTCGCGGCCATCAACGGCTCCTCGGTCGCCACCGCCGCCACCATGGCGCAGGTGGCGCTTCCGGAGATGCGCCGTGCCGGCTACCACCCGGGCCTCTCGGCGGGCCTCGTGGCCGCGGGCGGCACGCTGGGCATCATGATCCCGCCCTCGGTGATCTTCGTGCTCTACGGGATCATGACCGAGACCGACATCAAGAAGCTCTTCGCCGCCGGCGTGATCCCGGGCCTCATGGCCGTGGCCTTCTACTTTGCCGTGGTGCAGATCATCAGCCGCCTGCGGCCGGACCTGCTCCCGCGCGGCGAAGCGCACACCTGGTCCGAGCGCCTGTCCTCCCTCAAGGACCTGTGGGCCGTGGTGCTGCTGTTCCTCTTCGTGCTGGGCGGCATCTACGGCGGCCTCTTCACCGTCTCCGAAGGCGCAGGGGTCGGTGCCACCGGAACGCTCGTGATCGGCCTCGTGCGCCGGCGCCTGGGCTATCGCGAGATCAAGGCCGCCATGATCGACACGCTGCGCGTGTCCTCGGCCATCATGATCATCGTGGTCGGCGCCTTTCTCTTCGGCTACTTCCTCACCATCACCCAGTTCACGCAGAAATCGGTGGACTTCCTGGTCGGCCTGCCGATCGGCCCCTATGGCGTGCTGGCGCTGATCCTGGTGGGCTACTTCATCCTCGGCGCGATCATGGACGAACTGGCCATGATCCTGCTCACGGTGCCCATCGTGTTCCCGGCCATGATGCAGCTGGGCTTCGATCCGATCTGGTTCGGCGTGATCATCGTCATGGCCGTGACCTTCGGCATGATCTGCCCGCCCATCGGCATCAACGTGTTCGTCATCAACTCGATAGCGCGGGACATCACCCTGGGCGGCATTTACCGGGGGACGTTTCCGTTCATCGCGGCGGATATCGTGAGGCTGGTGATTGTCTGTGCGGTGCCGGGGGTGGCGCTGTGGTTGCCGGGGTTGATCGAGTAGGTCTGCGTGCTCTCTTTGACGAGCTGATGCTTCGTTCGTGGCTTGCCGGGTCTCGCCCCGGCGGGCGACCTACTTTCTTTTGCTTCGCCAAAAGAAAGTAGGCAAAGAAAAG